>OZ242271.1:0-3408706 GCA_965207185.1 Chloroflexota bacterium
ATGCCATCGCTCAACCGACCAAGGCTGGCTGCTGAAATGCCCAGCACCATTGGGACACCGACGATAACGGACTTTCTATAGTCCATGTGCGACGTGAATACTGCCTTGGATCCCTCGATAAAGAGAAGTCCAAATATAATGATAAAGACGGCGGCGACGACTGAGTCAGGAGTCGCAGCCAGTACGGCAACGATCTTGGCGAACGGTGCTATCAAGATAGTCAGAAGCCCGAGGTAGATTCCAACGCTGCGAGCAGCAATCCCGAGCGTTCTTCGCAGACGACGGAAGGACTGCGAAGGTGTTGCTTTGTCGCTAGCGCCAGTCGAGGGCGACGCCCCAGTACTCGTCGGGCTGGTTGAGGAGGCCGTCGTAGGCGGCGGCGATTTGGCTGGCGGGGAGGCGGTGGGAGATGAGTTGGGCCAGGTGGAGGCGTCCGGACGACACGAGGTCGAGGATGGTTCGAGCGTTGCCGGAGATGGATAGGGGATGTCCCCTGGTGGTCGGATTGATGGGCAGGCGGTGTTCGAGGGCGCCCTTGATGGTGACCCAGGTGCGGTGGACGGGCTGGAGGAATTCGTTGAGGTCGGCGGTGACGGGGGCGCGGGGTGAGCCGAGGAGGATGAGTTCGCCGTAGGGGGCGGCGGTGTGGATGGCGGTTTCGGCGACGCCGGCGTGGCCGACGGCTTCGACGACGGTTTGGGCGCCGCCGCCGGTGACGTCGCGGACCTGGTCGACGATCGTGGACATGTCCTCGCCGATGACGCGCTGGATGCCGACGCGCTGGGCGAGTTGGCGGCGGGTAGACACGGGGTCGACGCCGATGACGCGGGCGCCGTCGAGCTGGAACAACTGGGCGGCCAGGTTGCCGACGAGGCCGAGTCCGAAGACGACGACCCAGTCATTTAGGTGGTTGTCGGCGACCTGGGGGGCGGTGATGGCGACCATGCCCATGCGGACGGCGGCGGCGAGGTCGCTGGGGACGTCAGCGGGCACGGGGACGGCGATGGTGTCGGGATCGTCTACGGCAACGAGATGGTGGGAGACGTGCTTGTGCTGGGTGAAGACTCGGTCGCCGACGGCCAGGGATTCGACCGCAGAACCGAGTTCAATCACCCGGCCGCAGTTGGCGTAGCCGGGGCGGGCTGGGAAGTGGTTCCAGCTACCGGGGACGTGGACGCCGGGGTCGAGGCCGGTGAAGTTGGCGAGTTCGGTGCCGGCGCTGATGAACGTGCATTCGGTTTCGACGAGGACTTCGTTGGGGCCGATGGGGCCCGGGATTTCGATTTCCTCGATCTCGACGAGGTTGGCCTCCCGAACGATGGCGGCGCGGCCGGTCATGGGGTTGCGCCAAGTTCGGCAAGGGTGAGGCGCTGGCCGCCGCGGGCTACCGATTCCTCGGCGGCGATGCCGAGGACGGCGGCCCAGTAGGCGGCGTCCAGGTCGGCGACGGGCTCGCGTTCGCCGCGGAATACGGAGAGCGCGTCGGCCAGGAGGCGGGTGTCGCCGCCGCCGTGGCCGCCCCTGGCTACCTCGACAGCGCGTTCTTCGTCACGATCGTCGCGGCGGCCGGTGAGGCGGAAGGCATCCTGGCCATCGCGCCCTTCGACCTTGCCGTCTGCGCCCCAGACGCCGATTTCGCGGGTGGTGTAGGAGGCGAAGAGGCACAGGCTGTAGGAGACGCGCTTGCCGTTTTCGTACTCGATGCTGGCGCTGGCGTGGTCGACGGTGTCTTTCTCGGAGTTGAAGACGCAGGTGTCGAAGATGTAGCCGCTGGTGGCTTCGGAGTCGTGGTAGAGCTCTTTGAGACGGCCCTTGGTTATGTCGACGTATTCGGGACAGGTGTCCTTGGCGTCACAGGTAAGGCAGCGTTCGCCGGCCCAGTCTTTGGGGGTGTAGACGGCGACGCCGCCGGTGGCGCTGACGCTGACGGGTCGAGCCCCGAGCATCCAGCCGGCGATATCGAGGGAGTGGCAGCTCTTGTGGACGAGGAGGCCGCCGGAGTTGGCGCGGAGGCGGTGCCAGCGGCGGAAGTAGCCGGCGCCGTCGCGGTTGTCGGCCATCTGGACGAGGCGCGGATCTCCGATTTCGCCGTTGACGATGGCGTGGTGCATGCGGTCGTAGAAGGGGACGTAGCGGAGGACGAAGCCGGTCATGAAGCCGCCGGGCGAGCGACGGGCTATGTCGCGGATGCGGTTGCAGTCGGCGACGGTGGTGGCGATGGGCTTTTCGCAGATGACGTGCTTGCCGGCTTCGAGGGCGGCGCAGGCGTAGTCGGCGTGGGTGGCGTCAGGCGTCGTGATGACGACGGCGTCGACCTCGGGGTTGTCGAGGACGACGGACGGGTTGGTGTCGGTGCGTTCGACTTCGAAGTGTTTGGCGCCGAGGGCGAGCCGTACGGGGTCCATGTCGCTGAGGGCGACGATGTCGGCCTGGTCGGGAAGTCGTTGCGGAGGCCGCGGGCGAAGGAGCCGAGACCGCGGCCGCCGGTGCCGATGATGCCGAAACGGAGTCGGTTGTCAGGCATTAGAGGAACTTGTTGAGGGGGAACTCGATGATGCCTTCAGCGCCGGCTTTGACCAAGCGGGGCATCAATTCGCGGACCTGGTGCTCCTCGACGACGATCTCGACGCTGGCCCAGGGCTGGCCGTAGAGGTCGGCGACGGTGGGCGCGGTGACGCTGGGGACGAGGGCGATGATTTCTTCCAGGAGGTCCCTGGGCACGTTCATTTTGAGCGCCACGCGCGACTGGGCGTCCAGGGCGGCCTTGAGCATCATGGCGACCTGGTCGATCTTGGCCTTTTTGACCGGGTCGGCGTAGGCCTGCTTGTTGGCAATGATCTGCGGGCAGGAGGTGAGCATGGTCTCGATCTCGCGCAGGCCGTGCGCTCGGAGCGTGGAGCCGGTTTCGGTGGTCTCGACGATGGCGTCGGCCAGGCGGCCGGCGACCTTGGCCTCGGTTGCGCCCCAGGAGAATTCGACCGAGGCGTCGATGCCTCGGTCCGCCAGGTAGCGCCGAGTGAAGCCGACCATTTCGGCAGCGATGGTGCGGCCTTCGAGGTCCTGGATGGACTTGACCGGGGAGTCGCTGCGGACAGCCAGGACTGTCCTGGTCGGCCGGGAACTGCGGCGGGAGTAGGGGAGGACCTGGATGACCTGGACGTCGGACTCGTTTTCGAGGGTCCAGTCCTTGCCGGTGATGCCGGCATCAAAGGTGCCGTGCTCGACGTAGCGGGACATTTCCTGGGCGCGCATGAGGGTGAGCCGCAGGTCGTCGTCGTCGACTTCGGGGAAGTAGCTCCGTGGACTGACGACGATATGCCAGCCGGCGCGCCGGAAGAGTTCGATGGTCGCGTCTTGCAGGCTGCCGGCCGGGATCCCGAAGTCGAGCGGTGTCATAAGCGTGTGGGTCCTCCACAGATAACCGCCCAGATGGGCGGCGGGTTCAGGATATCGGGTTGTGGGGGTGGGTGAAGGCGGAAGGGGAGCGGGGAGCGGGCAGAGAAGTGAGAGCGGAGGAGAGGAGATAGGGGTCGGCGAGGGGCGAGGGTGGAGCGAGAGTTTTGGGCATGCAGGGCGCGGATGGGGCGGGTGGTTGGCGGGGTGGAAATGGGGGTCTCGCGCGCAGTAAGAGTTTCTTCTAAGAAACTCTTGAGGTGCAGCGGGGGCGGTTGCCTGGCGGACTTGGAGAGTGCGCTGAGGCGACGGTGCTGAATCGCGGCGTGTTGCCCGGAAGACCCTCACCCCGACCCTCTCCCAGCGGGCGAGGGAGGAGGAGGCGGGCGTTTGGGCGGTTCGCTGCTGAGGGTGGCTGGAGGGGTCGAACTGGGGTGGCTTTGCGCGCGTAAGAGTTTCTTCTAAGAAACTCTTGAGGTGCAGCGGGGGGTGTTTGGGCGGAGCCTGGGGCGCGCGGCGGCGGGGCTGGATGGCGGTGTTCGGCGGCGTGGCTGGCGTGAGCGGTGGAACGGTGGGCGAGGTCATGGGGCGCGCCGGGGCGGCGGACGAGACGGTTTGGGACACGGAATGTGGCAGGTTCGTGCGCGTAAGAGTTTTTTCCAAAAAACTCTTGAGGTGCGGCGGGGCGGGGGAGGAAGGGGCGAGGGGAGAGGGCAGAGGAGTGAGGGAGGAAGGGGAGAGGGGAGAGGGGAGAGAAGTGAGAGCGGGAGGGGAGGGGGCAGGGATGGGGATGGGCCGGTGGTGGCGGCGGGCGCGACGGGCGGACGTTGGGGCCTCGCGCGCAATAAGAGTTTCTTCTAAGAAACTCTTGAGGTGCGGCGAGGGGCATTTTGGGAGGACTTGGGGGGTGCGCTGAGGCGACAGTGCTGAATCGCGGCGTGTTGCCCGGAAGACCCTCACCCCAACCCTCTCCCAGCGGGCGAGGGAGGAAGAGGCGGGCGATTGGGCGGTTCGCTGCTGGGGGTGGCTGGAGGGGTCGAAATGGGGTGGCTTTGCGCACCTCAAGAGTTTTTCTAAAAAACTCTTGAGGTGCGGCGGGGTGGCTTTTGGCGGGGTTTGGGGTGCGGTTGGGAAGGGCTGAAACGACGGATTCGAGAGTGAGGGGTGGTGTGGCGGGTGTTGGGCGGGGGGCTGGGGGTGCGGAGTGGCGCGGCAGGCGGGGGTTGCGAGTGGTCGGATTCGGGTGGGGGTGAAGGGGGAGCTATCGCTGGCCGGATTTTTTGGGCGGGTTGGCGTCGAGGGTTGGGGCTTCGAGGGGGCGGCAGGACGGCGCTGAAAGGGCTGGGTGCGCGGACGTGGTGAGGGGGTGGGGCGGGGGCGTCGCGAGCGGAAGAGGCCGGTTGGAAACCGGCCGGTATGCAAGCTGGGGAAGGAGCGGAGGGGGAGACGTTGGAGGAGGGGGCGGAGGCGGTGGAGGAGCGGGGCGGCGGAGGGCATTTGGGAGGGGTTGTGGGTTTACTCAAATAGTGTACATTGGTGGGGAGGGGAGGGCAAGGAGGAAGGGGGGCGAGCACCTGCCAGGCGGGGAGATTGGGATGTGGTTCGACAGGCTCACCAGGGGCGCAGGTTGCGCTGGGGGAGTGGGTTGCTGCTGGGTCCCGGCCCCATTCGACAGGCTCAGGGCAGGCTTGACGCCGGGATGACGAAGAGGGGTGGGTTGCTGGAAGGGTGGGTGGGGCCAGCTGGTTGCGCGGAGGACCCCTCACCGAATTCCGCCGAAGACGCCGGATTCTGCCTCTCCCCTTGGAGAGGGTAAAGATTGGCGCGGCTTGTATTTGATTGCGTCCGAACGGGGGTGGTGGGGTTTGGTGGTTGCGCGGAAGACGGGCGGGTCTGAGACCGCTCCCCTACGCAAGATCAGGCCCCATTCGACAGGCTCAGGGCAGGCTTGACGCCGGGGTGACGGGGATGTGTTCAGTGGGTGGGGTGGATGTGTTCAGTCTTGGGGGCGATGTGTTCAGTTTTTAGGCGAGTGTGTTCAGTTTCCGGCTGAATGTGTTCAGTTTGGCGGGGCAGGTGTTCAGTGATGAACGGGGAGAGGGCAGAGCAGTGAGACGAACGTGGAGGAAGGCGAGATCCCCCATTCGACAGGCTCGGGACAGGTTCTTCGGGGACGCCGGGATGGAGTTGGTGGGTGCTGGCAATGACGTCACTGCCAGCAACGCAGTCAGTGTAGGCAAAGCTAGCAGGGATGGCGGTGACAGCGACCCACTGGTGGGCAGGTACAGGACTTGGGCGAATGCCCGACGTTGCAGGTAGTTGGACGGCTTGGTGGTGCTACCAGCGATCACGGGCACCCGGAAATTTACATTCGTAGTCGAGAGGACTCTGCATTGGCAATTATTCACAGAAGCTGGGTATATATGAGCTTCTATATCGGTAGAGTAATTGACCACAGAAGATTATCTAAACTCAAGATTTAAATCAATCAACCCTCGAATTTATAAGTTCACATGCTTCGTTCGGTTCAATCTCATACGGTATTTCTGCAACACGAACAACTACACCGCTCCTGTTTATTCGCGAAATGACGTAATCACACGAAGTAATTGCCGGAACACATCTTGCCGACACCTGGACTGCAACCCGGTAAACTAAGCTAGATGAAACGCCCAGGTTCGGTCGAATATCGTGGCTCGCAGACAGAATGAATGTCTCTGAGAAAAGACCAATCAAGCGTGATGTCCCCGCTGGTATAGTTATGCATGAAATCTCATTCGATATTTGCTCATCAGGGCTCCACTCGAGGATGATTGGGAACTTCGTGATACGGCCCATGTCTTCATAGGTAAGAAATCTCTCTTCTTCAGTGTATGTATCTGGAAATGCAAACTCCATCTTCACCAACTCTACGCGTACTTCATGCAACTCTCTATCACCCCTATTCTCTAGAGTGAGTCCGACATTCATACCTCCTCCATCAGCATATACGTCAGCGATAGGAGAATCCCTATAAACCTTGCCAGCGATCCAGATGTTTGGTCTAAGGCGCTTCTCAAAGGACTCAATTCGCTGATATAGACTCTTGTTCTCGTCCTTCAATGCTTCGATCGCCGCTAGGCGTTTCGCATCCAAGTCGGCGGCTTTTTCCCTAACTTTCTGATCCAATCTTCCAGGTGCTCGTGCCCAATTGATAGACCCATGTACAAATAGAATTATAATTGCGGATGGAAGAGTAAATAGAGTCCATTCTCCAAGCCTGGGAAATTCAGCGAGCCACTCAGTGAATGAAATGGGGAGTCCGCGGTCAATGAAAGCATACATCTTCGCAAGACCATATATGACAATAGGAATTGCTACCAAGTCAATAATCAACAACCGCCTATGGAATTGGACCCAGGTTGATGACTTCGCATATTTAAATCGTCGCCGCCAGTACGGAGTACTACTCTCCATGCGAATTGGCTACTCGATTAACGCGCGCGTATGACGACAGGTGTTGAAACAGCCAGCGTTCTCGGGAGCAGTCGAAGTGACGACTAACGCGACGCGCCTCAGAGAAGGACTCGACGATTGACGTCTCTGTTGATCTCGGCTTCAATTTCCTCATGCGCGATGTAGTCGCACATGTGGGTAACGCTGAGCCACTCGGTCAGGACTTCCATGTCCTTCTCATGCTCAAGGCTCTCGAGGCGCTCAAGGAATTCGGCGTTCACGATCGATACCAGCCCACAACGCCCTTGGCGTGGCATGTGAGGACAATGCGCTCATTGCCGAACGCGACCCGGTTGATGTGCTCGGATAGATCGCGCCGCGCATCCGAGTCACGCACCTGACTCATGCCCAATCTCTCCTGTCAAGGCCAGCAGACCCACCTTGTTCGATAATCACACAAATGCACAAATCTGTAAAACGCACTTGTGCGCTACGAAGTTTGGTGGCGCTGGGCCGTGCGCAGAGAAGTCCGATCGCTTACGCCGTGTGACCAGGAGCGCATTGGTGTATACCTAGTAGGCTTGGCGAGCAACCCGTAGCCGGCAGCTGGAGGCGAACAACTGGCCCTTATGACGCGCGGCGAATTCGCCATGCTGTGGCAGTCTTGACCTACCGGCTGAGGTTTTTTGGCCGTGGAACACTGACGGAGATACCAATGGCGTCAGAAAAAAGCAAGCCTGAACCATACCCAGGAGTTAATGATGCGTTCACGTTCGTATTGCCATCATACCAATGGGCGCTTGAGAGATTTGAGAGAAACGATAGCCGCCTTCAGCAAATCGTTGCTGTCGCCGCTTCACTAACTGTAGGAATTCCCCTCTTGGCTCAGCGAGTCAACAGCAACCTCATTAGTGACATAGATTTTGCATCAAGTCCAATGATATTGGCAGTAGTTCTTGGGCTCGGAATAGTCGTCACAGGATTATGGTGGAAGCACCAGCGCACCGTGATCCTTCCAGGTCTTATGAACATACACGATAATAATCTGCGGCTTGATGTGGAGGAATTCAAGCGATCTCATATCTATTGGGCAGGTGAAGACCAAATCGACAATCTCGAAACGATCGCATGGAAAGCCAAAGGGGTGACCTTGCTTTCTTATGCTCTCGTTCTTCAGATTGTACTTTATTCTGCTTGGATCGCCATTGGATGGCTTACAACTGCCTCTCCACCATCCTCCTCGTCGCCCGGGTCACTTTTCATCTGAATCATGTGAATCACCTTCTCCACTTTCCGCCTCACTTCGCTCATCAGCCGACTCAGTAATGTCACGGCTTCTTATTACAATCCTTGGATTAATCCCAGGCGGTTTCGGCGGAGGCCCCGTAAGCGATTCAACCCGTGGATTTCTTCGAGACGGTGGAGGCGGGGGTTCTTCATTCGAATCTACGTTTTCTGAGTCTTGCGTCATCGATCAAATCCCCCGCGGATGGAGTCATTCACTATCATCTCGCGGATTCTACCAACTCGCGACTGCGTGCGCAAACGATTTTTGAAGTGGCTTGCGCAAATATCTGGCACAATAACCCATAGAGGTCATGATCGTTGATTACTGGCCACTAATATCTTCAGCCTAGTAATCTTCTGCCTAGTATTCGATTCGGCTCTGTTAGCTAGACCCTTAGTGTTGCGCTAGAAGCTCAGTTACCAATCCGTCAAGTTCCTCTGCTACTCCATTCTCCGACAGGGCAGTGCGGATTTGGCGGCGGGCGGTGGTGAAGTAGGCGCTTTCTTCCAGGGGGACTTGGGTGGCGATGGCTTCGGCGTGGTGGCCGGCGGTGGCGAGGGCGGTGTGGAGGAGGTTGGCGGGGTCGAACGATGGGATGGCGCCGGCCAGGAGCTTGTCGAAGTGCCGGGCACCCCATTGGCCGCGCGCTTGTCGGTCCTCGACCGTTGCACGGAGTACCTCACTGTTGAGGACCGTGCTCAGGTAGCGCGCTTCATCTTGAGTTTCGACAGGGGCCCAGTAGAGCGCGTGTTCGATTACCGCATCCGTGTCTTCCAGAATCGCGGCTGATGGCTTGGTTCCTGACGCCGCATATACGACCCGCAGCGGCGGCGATGGAAACTGAGAGACGAGACCACGGTGATAGTCGACTCGTCCACTAAAGCTCAGCCGATCGCTACTCCGGTGCGTATCCCATAGCTCTTCAGCCTTCACCATCCACGCGGCCAGATCGGAATAGCCAGCCAGACCTGCCGACGCCGCGTCCAGCAGACCACAATCAGGGTCCCACGGGATTACTCCCAGCGGCGTCTTGAGCAGGCGAAATGGCGCGACGGACTCGCCCAGGAAGACGGATCGCAAGAATTGGCGTTCCACGTTGCCCTTGAGTGGGTCCAGGTTTTTCCAGGGTGCCTTTTCCTGACGGCTGCGTCGGCTGGCTACGAGTGGCGCGTGCGCCGCGCCGCCCAGGGGGCCTGCCTCGGCGGGTTCAACCAGGCAGAGGAAGCGGGGCACCAGCGTTGCGCCTTGACGAAATCTCTTCTGGTACGGCGACAGGACCGCACCGTCATCGCCCGTCGCCGGCCAAGGCGCGACGCGCCAGGCGAGTGAGCGATCGGCCTCGGTTGGCGTGGCGTCGCGGCGCGGCAACTGGCTGGAGGCCCGCTGGACTTTGGACGGCAAGTCACCTACTTGACCGCCATCGGCGAACAGTACGCAGGACGGCACCGGGAAGAGTGGCTGCACGTCATCGTCGAATGCCCATGCCTTGGTGAAGTTCGCCAGCACTGAATTCTGGAGGCTCTCACGGGCAAGAAAGCTCCCCGAGCGGAATCCCGTGAACTGGCGGCGGCTGAGGGCGGCGTAGGGCATCACGAACGCAATGTGGGCATCCCGCTTCAGGTACAGCTCGCAGCAGCGGGCGAAGAAGTAGGCCGAGAGGTCCTGGTGAGTGGCGACCCGCCCGCCTGCCCAGATGCCGAGCCGTTGAGATTCTTCACGGAAGCGCCGCTGGTTGCGCTCGGACATGTAGCGGTAGGACAGCCAGGGCGGATTGCCGATCACGACCTCAGCGCGTTGGTCGTCCGATGACAGCCAAACTGGCCGTACCAAGTTGCGGGCGACGAAGCCCCAGATGTGGTTGCGACCCGACATGCGTAGGGCGTGCAGGTTGGCATAGGTTTCGCCCAAGATCGAGCGTGAGGCCGGGTCCAGGTTCGGCAGTCGACGAAGCAGCGCGGCCAGGAAGTTGGCGGGGTCCTGATGGTTGTCGCTGAGCCGCAGCATCAGCCTGATCACGGCGTCAAAGTCTGCCGGCGAGCGCGTGACCTCGTAGGGGAATTGCAGCACCGGTCCGTCGGGGACCTCGATCAGCACTTCGCGGTCGGCCAGGAAGTCCCGCACGTTCCATTGCAGGGCGTCGCCCAGGTAGACGGGAATGGCGAGTTCGGGTCGGTCGGGGTGGCGCAGCCGGTCGCCGAGGGCCAGCAGGTAGGTGACGCGGGCGATCTGGACGGCGACGGGATGTACGTCGATGCCGATGACCTTGTCGAGGCAGCGTTGCAGGGCGGTGCGGGTGTCAAGGCCTTCGGCCTCGGCAGCGTCCAGCAGCCGCCGCAGGGCGTGGAAGAGGAACGCGCCGGAGCCGCAGGCGGGGTCTAGCACGCGTTGTTCGAGCGGCTGGTCGATGGCTTGGGCGCACATACGGGCGGCCAGCCAGTCGGGGGTGTAGTACTCGCCGAGGTCGTGTCGGTCCTCGGGATCGATCAGCGACTCGTAGAGGCCTTTGAGCACGTCGGCCTGGACCTCGCCGAGCCGGAAGCGGCCGACGTGCCGCGCGATGCGGTGGACCAGGTCGGCGCCCGTTGACGCGGCCAGAATCCAGTCGAAGAAGTCGGACTCCACGACGCCGGTGACGCCGGCCTGCTCGAAGGGACGACCCGAGAGCAGGTCGGCCGGTTCGGGCGTCTGGAGGCCCAGCACGTGCATGGCGATGGTCTTGGCGACGATGGAGAGGTAGGTGTGCTGGAAGAAGATGTCGTCGCGGTCGACGGGCGCGCCGTAGACGAGCTCCAGACGCTGCGCCCAGAGCTGGCGCTTGAGGCCTGGTTCCGGCTGCGCCCTAACCTCCGCCCAAGCCTGCCGCAAATCGCCTACCGCACGGTTCCACGCAAGGCTTTGTCGTCCTAGTTCGTGGACGACGGCTTCTGGCTCGGGCTCCAGTTCGTCGCCAGCGGCTACGGCGGGGCCGAGCCAGGACAGCAGGCCGTCCGGATCGGCGGTATCTGTCTTGTAGGTCCCGAGCTCGCGCAGCCCGTCGTCGCGTAGCTCGTAGGAGACGAAGTCGGCGCCGTCGGTGGCGATGCCGACGTAGCGTTCGTCGCTTTCCTCCTGGCGCTGGGCGATGTAGCGGGTGAGTTGCTCCTGGGCGTCGTTGCTCTCGCGCCGCAGGTCGCTCTTGATCTCCATAACCGTGCGGCCCAAGAGGGCGTCGATGCGTCCGCGGATTTCGGGGATGTGCTTTTCCAGTTGCACGTCGCCGCGCGGCACGAGGAGGCCGTCGATGAGGAGCTGGCGCACGTCGGCGCGCACGGTCTCGTGTCCCGGTCGCCGGGACAGTCCGTGGACGATTTCGTTGAGTTGCTCGTCGCTCAGTCTTCGCACCTGGCAAAGGCCCCGCCCGGAAAACCCGCGTAACGATACCCGGAGGGGAAGGGGTGCGTGGGGAGAATTGGAGTGGGAGGTTGGGAGGATTTGGTCGGGCTGGGTTGCCAGGGATAGCTTGGATGCGCGTGGATGGTTGGTTGGTGCTGGGTCCCGGCCGGGGATGCCGGGATGGCGGGAGGACGGGGGTTGGGTGGTTCATCCGGGTTGTGTGGTTCGACACGCTCAGGGCAGGCTCTGCGAAGACTCCGGACTGGCTCACCACGAACGGGGTGGGCGGGTGATGGTGGTTGCGCGGAAGACGGGCGGGTCTGAGAGAGGGTGTTTCATAAGTCGCCGAATCTCGTTCTTCGACAAGCTCAGGACGAACGTTACAGGTTCAAGTCCGTTCGGGGTGAGCCTGTCGAACCACGAATTCGCGGGTTTGAACGACTTTTGAAACAGGCTCTCAGACGCCGCCACTACGCCCGGAGGGGATTCGGTCGGCGGGGGGGGACTGGCTGGGAGGCTTGGGCTGGTTCAAGACAGAGACAAAAGAGCCTGCATGAATCTCTTGGCGTGGGGGGATGCGTTTGCAACCTTGGCCGGATCAAGGCTGGCCAGGATTTCGAAGCTGTGACGGCCTTTGTGGTAGCGGCCCTTTGCGGTGGCCTGGGTAGCCCGGTCAAGGCCGTCTTCGACATTCTTCTTGGGGATATGTTCGATCTGCCTGGGATTTCCCGGCAGCGCATTTGGCCGGAACCCTTGCTGGTAGAAGTTAGTAAGCGCCTCGCGATCCGCGAGAAACCACGATTCCATGACCTGGACCATGAGGTGGCATTGGTCGTTGGTTGCGCCGGCGGGGCGGGTCCAGTCGTCGTGCGTGCTCAGGTGAGTCCACGGGTCCTGAGCTGTGACAGGGACTTCGGCGTCGACCAGTAGCACGACAGTGCGGGAATCCCTGGCGTGCGCTGCCTTGAAGGCGTCGTACGCCTGCTGGCGGCCGCCGGCGGCCTCGATGCTGGGCAGCCTGCCCGCGAGGCCGGCCTTGCCGAGGAATTCCGCGAATGCTCGGCGGCATTCCCGGTTGAGAGATTTCGATTTTCTGTCGCCGCCGCCCTCAACGATGAGCTTCAGGCTCACCAGCGATTGCCGCCGATGTGGCCGCTGGTCCAGAGTTCACCGAGGCGGTATTTCTCAAGCCAGGGTTTGAACTCTTCCGCATCGAGCCGTTGAAGCTGGGTGGCGCCGTCGGTTTTTTCGCAGACGATGATGGCCTCGGGCGTGTCCGAGAGCGCGTCAACGAGGATATCGGAGTGGGTGGTGACGAAGAGTTGGGTGCGGGTGGAGGCTTCCAGCAGGAGTTTGGCGACTTCGGGGATGATGTCGGGGTGGAGGCCGAGTTCGGGTTCTTCGAGGCAGATGACTGGTGGGGGGTCGGGGTGGCAGAGGATCACGAGCAGGCAGAGATAGCCGAGGGTTCCGTCGGAGAGGCGTTCAGCAGGCACCGCATGACGTAAGCCATGTTCGTGAAGGAATATCCGTACCTGGCTGCCGGTGACATCGATACGTATATCTTCGACTTCCTGATAAAAGGTCTGAAGACGGCTGAGTATTCTGGTCCTTATTTCAGGCCGATTCAGCAAGTCGCTGAGCAATACTCCAAGATTGGAGGCGTCTTCCAACAGGAAGTCCCTGGGCAGATCTGTACTCTGCGGCCGGCGGGTCGGTGTGAGGCGTCCGAAGTTCCACTCTCGATAGAACCTCATACGACCGAATTGATCCGCGACCCACGTTACTTCCGGGTAGGAATCGGGGTCGCGACGCTGCGACAGAATTGACTGATCGGGCTTTAGTTCTTCCCGCTTGATAGGACGCTCTGACCGAGACTTACAGTCTCTAGTAAGCGCAGCGATTATCGGTGCACCTTCCTGGTATCGATAGTAAAAGCCAGCGCTCGAGCTGATTGCAGGTGGATTCTTGTCCTCAACAGATTCGTCTTGAAGATCGAAGCGCTGCGTCGTTTCCTTGAAGGACAGCCGGTACCCGAACAACCTCACGTCCAAACCGACGGCGCTAGTCTCGCTGAGTTGCCATGAGTGCTGTATTGATCGTGGGTATTCAATGGTCGTGTCCAACATCGCCGCGCCAAGTCGGACGGCTCCCTTCCAGAGCCATTCGTGGACTCCTCCGCCTTCGCGGATGGGCTGTTGCAGGTCGCGGGGCGCGGCGGCGATGAGGGATAGGGCTTCGATGAGGTTGGACTTGCCGGAGGCGTTGGGGCCGATGAGGACGTTGAGGGGTTCAAGCGGGAGTTCGGGGGTGTCCGGGCCGAAGGAGAGGATGTTCCGGAGGCGTATGGAGCGAAGGAAGCGACTGCCGTCCATGGGTTACTCCAGCGGGTGCAGCGGTCGCGGGGGGAGCGGGAAACGCGGCGGGGTCACGGTCTCACGGCGCGGCTGTGGGACCGGCGACGGTGACTTGAGGTCTGTCCGCATGGTCGTTTGGAGATTCGATTGGTCGTGGGCGTTCAATTCAGGTGCGTGGGATGGCGGGTTGTGCATTCTAGGCGGCCTGCCGGAACCGGCAGGCGTTGGTGGAGCACCTGGTGACTAGCGTTCGGGATGGAGCAGGGGGCGGACGCTCGGAGGATTTGGGTTTGTTGGGGGTGGTTGCCCGGAAGAGGCCGGTCAGAGACGCGGCCTTTACGCCAGAGCGGATGCAGACGGGGAAGGCCGTCTCGCCGTCGCACTTCGGTAATTTGCGCGCGATACCGGTGGTGGGCACAGGCCGCGCGACGGCGTGGGTGGGGGCGCGTCCCTGGCGCGATTAGGTCAGGCGGCGGCGTCGGGGCGCTGCCGTCTGGCGAAGAAGCCTTCGATGACGCCTTCGAGGCGGGACATGCGTTCGGTCAGGGCTTGAACATCCTTGCGGAGGTCCGCCAAATCCGAGCGGACTTCGGTCACGTCGGCACGCGCTTCCCGCCTGAATGTGAGCAGGAGCCCGATCATTGTGACGCCAACGCCAATCAGGGTGGCACCGACGGCGAGAATTCCAATGAGTTCGGGGGTCATGGGCGGCTCCTCGATGGGTGTTGGTGGGATTCTTCCGCCGCCCGCAGAGATTCAACGGTAGCACGGACCGGAGGCTTGGTTGTTGTGGGCTGGGTGGTTGGACACGGGCCGACTGGGGACTCTGGCCCGGTTCCGCTTGGGGCGGCTGTGGGCAGGCTATTCGACAAGTTCGGCGCAGGCTATGGGACTTGCTTGATCAGTCGGGGTCAAGTCGGCGAACGAGTTGAAGTTGATTCTCGCGGCCGTCGTCGTCCTCAAATGCTAAGTGGTGAAGTCGACGGCCGACGGCGAGGGTTCGAGCGCCACGGACGGCATTCGATGCATTTCGCAGAACGCCGCCGAGTTTGCTCTGCGGCTGCATGCCGTCCACGGTATCCACGGACGCTTGCGGGGAGTGGAATCGAGCGACTAGTGGCCCGGCGACAAGCCAGGCAAGCGACAGGTAGGCCGTGGAGACGCCCGTGTCCCCGCCATCTTCGACATCCGCGCCACGCCATACGAAGAATCCAAGCCGCACGATGGGCGTCCCCATACCGTCGGCACCCACCACGAGCATGTCGCGCACGGCGGTTGGCTGTTCATCGTAGTCGTCCAGTCGATGGCGGATTACGCGGGTGGATACGAATGATGCCCCCGCAAGGACAGCTATGGGAGCCATGATGAGCGCGATGAGGCTCCAGAGCGGCTCCGCGGCCGCCCATTCGGAGACCTGAACCGTGAATTCCTCTGAGGCGACCGATCGCCATTCGTCGTCCACCAGCACTCGTACGTCCCGCACGTAGCGGGCCTCCAGCGTGTCGGGAAGCGGCAGCGCAGCTTCGACTCGCAGCGGTAGACGCCCGGTGACGGACGCCGAGCAGCGCGGACAGGCCGGCCCGACCCCGGCCAAATCAGTCACGCGAAGCTGGGCCTGAATCGCGACTGCCATCCGGCAGTCGGACTGTTCCTCCAGCAAGGCGGTCTGCGAGTTGGGGAGGCGGAAACGCGGGCGGTTTTCCCACGTGAAGCCCAACCTATAGGCGTCCATCCGGGTGTCCGCAGGCACGAATCGGGCCGTCTTGGGAGACTCGGCCGCGCACTCTGGCCGAGGTGTCGGGGTCGGCGTGGGACTGGGTGTGGGTGTCGGCGTCGGGGTTGGCGAGGGTGTGGGCGTGGGGATCGGCGTGGCGGTTGCGGTGGGCGTGGGGCTAGGCGTGGAGGTTGGCGTGGGGCTGGGGGACGGCGTGGGCGTTGGCTCGGGTGTGGGCGTAGGCGCCGGAGTCTGCGTAGGCGTTGGGACTGGCGTGGGCGTCGGCTCGGTTACGACGAACGAGACGCTTCCAAACACCAGACGGTCGGCCTCACCCGTCTGCGGGTCCTCGACCAGCCGCGACAGACGGGCGGTCCAGCGGCCGGCCGAGAGCTGCCCGATCGTGTCGCCGCCGTCGTGGGACGTCACCAGAAATGATCCGGCGTCGCCGGAGCGAAGGCCGACCTGTCGGGGCGGCTGGTCACGACCGTCGCGCACCAGTTCAAGCGTAAAGGTCTCGTCACGCAGGGAATCGGTATTGACGGCGCCTCCATCCAAGAGCGTTGCCGTGAAGGCAACCTGAGAATCCGTGGTGGGGGCCGTGGGCTGTGGCACGAGTTGGAGTTGGGCGGGAAGCATCAGGCTGAACAGGTTGGGGTCGGGGAGGGCGGATTCGACGCGCCAAACGCCCTTGGCCGGGGCCTGGATGCGCCAGCGCTGGGAGGAACCAACGGCGCGGAGCCTGGCCTGACCGTTCTCGCGGACGTCGCGGCCGTCGGGGCTCTTAACCGAAATCCGGTCGTCCGGTCCAACGTTGGTTACCGCGAAGTGCACTTCGCGCAGCCCGGCCGGCAGGTGGCATTTGCTGACGCCGGCGTCCCGGGGGCACAGGTTTGTGACTCCTCCGATGGCGGCCTTGCTGATCTCGCGTGTGAGGCCGGCGGGATCGAGTACGCGCAGGACCCGGCGAGCGCAGTCCTGCTCGCCCTCGCAGCGCGTGATGGCGCGCCAGAAGGTCTCCGTGCTGGGGAACCATTGGTTGCGGGCGTCGATGCCCACGACGAACACCTCCACAGGAAATGCGGCGGTCAGGGCAGTCCAGGCCTCGGCCAGGCCGCACATGTAAACGCCCCGGTCTTCGGTGTCGGCAATCCGGGCCAGGGCGTTCGGCGGGCAGTTCGCCGCGGTTTGGAAGGTTTGGGCAAGTTCCCGACCGCGGGGGGCTGGTCCGCCATCGGTGATCAGCACCACAACCTTGGCGCGGCCCGGGTCTTCCGACGGCGCCGAGCCAAGGCCGGCGTCGATACTGGCCGGGGGGCAGGCGGCGCCCGGCGGCGGACGCATGCCTACGGCCACGCGCCACGCCAGGCAAAGGGCTGAATGAAAATCGGTACCTGGCACCAATTCCTCACGCCGAAACTGGTCGCGAACTCCGAGTGCGTCCGGCTTGGACAGCGGCAGGATGATGCGCGGATCGGGGTCGGGCGGGCCAGCAACGTATGGACTGCCGAAGCCGACGCCGCCAACCCGTAGATCGAAGGAATCAGTGAACGCCGCAATCGTGTCAATCAAGTCCCGAGCCGCTGCAATGCGCCGGCCCTGGGGATCGCTCTCCTGCATTGACAGCGAGTGGTCGATGACGAGGACGACATCGGCGGCGTCGGGAGCGTCTCCATGTACGGCTAAGGGCGAGGCCAGTACCGCCGCCGCCAGGGCAGCGGCGAGTACAGCCACCGCCCCAATTCGCACCAGCAGGTTAGCCCGGATCGCCGTGCGGCTACGACGCGCTGCTGGCAAGCGCGCGCCGCCTCTTATGGCCCGACCTAAGCACGAACTCGACGGCTCGCTTCCAGTCCCGGGACGCGTCCGCGTTGTCCATCAATTCAACGTCCTGGTGCAGCAGCTGCAACATGGCTTCATGGTCGTTGTCTGCCGCATCGCGGCTCCCCACTTCCCACCAGCGCTCCACGAACTGATGCTGCAGGTTCGCAAGCTCCGCGTTCCCAAGTCGTGCCCACGCCTCCAGCGGAAGTTCCGCACCGCTGAATTCGACAACCTGCCACTTTTGCCTAATCAGGCCGCCAGCCATCGCACCTTCGAAGAGCATGAAATCGTGGAAGGCGTCAAACGCGTTGACCACTCGCAGCCCAGGGCCAAAGGCGTTGTCCAATGCACTCGTTCCGGCGAGCAGCGGCCGCTCAATTAGTGGGAGGGACCCGCCGCCCCTCCGGATCTCCCAACTGCTGCGGCGGCTACTCACGCGGTCGCGACTGACCTGTTCACCAATGACTTCGTCAACGCGCAGTAGGTAAAACAACTCCAAGATTGTCGGGCCTTCCTCGTGAGGATGGCTGCCGAGGAGTCGAGCGACCACGCAGGGCAGGAGGGGTTGCAAGGGATACCCGTCAGCCTCGATCGAGGCAGCGGCGGACAGTTCCGGCAGGATGTGGAAGTTGCGCTGGTTGGCACCGATGAAGCCAGGCGACCGCGCCTCTCGGGACACGCCGTAATAGGTGTCGTGCGCCCTGTGGGCTTCCTGCGTGGCCATGATGCTGTTGGGGGCCCAAGGACAGTCGCTGACGCTGGGCGCCCACAGCGACAGCAGCGCGATCGATGCGCCAAGTTCCGGCACGACCAGAGGCTGCTTGAAGTCTCCCATGCACTCGCTGAGTTCGTCCCGCACGGATTGAGCCAGCATGCCGCCAGCGGCTTCGTACACACAGTTCACGACCAGTCCCTGCACATCGACTGAGGGAACGTACAGACGCTTGACCGTGGCGTCGGACTCGTTGGAGTCCACCGAGCTGCGGCGGCGGTCTTGGCCCGTCAAGGGCGTACCGCTGGGCGTCTTGTGCACGAGCGCGGCCAAGTGCCGGTCGAGGGTCGACAGCGCCGCGTCACCGGTCTCGCGGCGCAGCGCCTCTTCAAGGGTGCGCGGCAAGTGTCGAGCCAACGCGGTGGTGGCGGCGCTGTCAACTGCCGCGTCGATGGCACTGAGGTCCAGGCCGCCTGCCGAGGCTGCGCCAAGCTGCTCGCCGTTGGCCTGCCGTCGGCGCTCGCGGATGTCGGCCGCCATCAGGCGGACGAGGCCTGTGGCTGCCTGACCATCCCCTTCCGAGATGCAGAAGTTCAGGTCGCGCATCAGGGAGTCATCTGACGCCTGGGGATCGATGCGCACGCGGCTGGCCAGCGCACCGAGAAACTCCGGCGTCTGAATCTCGGGATCCGAGAGATCGCGCCCGATCTCCGCCACCGAGTGCAAGGGCTGCGTATGCACCTCGCTAGCGCGGGCCTGCGCGTTGGCCAGCAGTTCCGCGTAGACATCGCGAAGTTCGGCGACCCGGGTCTCCAATGCGTCCACTGCTTCCTGCGCCCGAGGCACGAAGCTCTCGGTGATCGCGCCAAACAATGCCTGGCCGGTGTGCGCGAACACGCGGTCCTCGTAGAGGCGAAACAGGCGCCGCTCTTCCCGTTGGCGGCGTTGCGACAGCGGGTCTCTCCGGGATCCCCGCAGTCTCCAGTACATCAACACCGCCGCGGTAAGTGACGCGACGAGCACGGCCAGCCACAGCAAACTCGCGCTTCCTGGAAACAGGCCGGCCACGAAATACGCGCCGATGCCGATCCCGACTGCGACGAGCAGCAGCAGCAACCAACTGCCGAGCGTCAGCCCGGCCGTTATCCGCGGTTCAGGGGGACGGTGCAGGGCACTTTCCTGGTCGGCAATACGCCGGCTTATACCCGCCGCCGACTGGTATCTGGCCTGGTTCGCTGAACCGCCGGGCAGCCTGCCCTCAACGCCGCGGCCGTGACCAAAGAATGTGCGGACGGCGGCCACATCGGTCTTCAACTCGTCGATCTGCGTCTGCAGTGCGCTCAGAGGGTAGGGGCCGCGAGATTGCTCCTCAGGATTGAGGTACTCGCCGGCAACCTGGGTCACGAAAGTTCGGAAGCGATTGCCTTCGGTCCGAATCTCCGCGTTCACATGCTGTTCGATGTATTCCTCGTGCTGGGTCCAGCGCTGCTTGAGGGCAGCGGTCAGCGACGCGCAGTAGGCCTGCCAGTCCTCGTCACTGGCGTCGTAGCCGGCGCGGGTCCGGTTCGATCCAGTGTCAATCCCGGTGAAATCCAGGGGGGCGGAGGTCACTGTTGTAAACGGCTTGACCAAGTTGTCCATATCGCTCGGTCTAATGGTCGCTTCGCCGCCCTTGGCTACGGCCAACGACTTGGACTCGTTGTCCTGCAGAAACTTGCCAAACGCCCCCGGGTTGTTGCCCGGATATTCGAAAAAGCGGCGGCCAAGCTTCGGCCGGTCCTCCCCCTGGGCGAGGTGGCGGAGAGCGGCCTGGGCGAGTCGGCTGCTCAGGCGGCGTGCCCGTGCCAACCGTGGATAGTCAACGGTTACCACCGACGGCAGAAGACGCTGAGGAAAAGTCCCGGTCATCCCATTCAAGTCGTTGACGGCCGCCTCGTTGCTGAGAATCCGAACCAGGGGGTCAGTTTCTCGATACACATCGGCCTTGCGGGCCTCGCCGTCGCGTGAGCGGCGACCCATCCAGTAGACGCGGTGAAAGGGTCGCGATCCGAGGCGGTACCGCAGGTCGTTCGTGGAATTTCCCGTGGCGATAGGGAATCGCCGGACCGGAAACGTGGTCCACGGATCCTGCTGGTATAGCAGTTCAAGCTCGCGGATGATGGCGAAGGTGCCGGTGCGCCCTTTGCTCTGCATCTCAAGCTTGCCTTCGCCGTTATCCAGGGGTTCGTTGTCAAATGCGCTGGATGTAATCAGGATCAGGTTGGTCTCGAGGTCGGTCGCCAGGGGGTGTTCAGCCAGCCACAACGCGAAGGGCAGGAACATACCCGCGCCGGTACCGCCCGCCGTAGAGGCCACAATGTTGACTGTGACCCGTTGACCGTCGCGCCCCGCCGTGCGCAGCGCGTACTGCATGCGATCCGTGAACCGGCGCGCGGCGTCAGCCTCAGGCCCAGTCGCGTCCGGGTCCATGAAGGCGGCGAACGCCAGCAGTCCGGCCGCCCGCAGTCCCCACAACCCTTCGACTGGCGGCTGTTCCGTCTTCATTTCGCGGGCCGTCTGGCTCATCACGGCAGCCTCGGGCCTCGTATCCGGCCCGGGGCGCTGTGCTTGCGGATCCAAACCGGCACCTGCCGCCAGACGTTCCCAGGCCGGAGCTGTGTCGTCCGTTGCCCTGGCGGCAAACTGCTCGTGTGGCGCGAGCAAATCGTGCCCGAGCGCAAACGCACCAGTATGGGTTGACTCGCGGCTCAGGTCGAAGGCGATGAATTCCGGCAACGGGAGTTCGTAGTGGGTCCGCAGCCCCTTGAGTTCCTCGGCGACGTACTTGCCAGAGCCGCCCAGAAAGACGTTGATGGTGCTCATGCTGGCGGTTGGTGAGGCACCCCTGCCTGTGAGCGGTGGCAATAAGGGGGCTGAGCGGATTCGCTAGGACGATTGCAGGGTTGCCACCGTCGGCTCAGGTCGCGGTGAATGGAACGCAAGGTCTGGTACGAACCCGTGAACGTGACCGACATGCTCCGCCCTTTCGTCTCCGCCATGACGATTTATGCAGTTGGCTTCGCCGATTCGACGTCCGTCGAAGCTGTGATCTTACGCAATCTCCATAACCGTGTCGCATCATTCAGACATCTACACGCTTTATGAGAACTGCGTCAGGGTGCGGCGGCGGCGCAGGATGTGGTCGCGTGTGCCGGGACAGCGGACGGGAAGGTGGTTTGGGGGCTTGGGTGCTGCGGTGGGCGACGCCATTTGACAGGCTCAGGGCAGGCCCGCCGGGAACGAGTTTGGTGGGGTTGGGACGGGCTCGGCGCGGTGGCTTGGCTGGTGAGGGCTGGGTGGTTCGACACGGTCCGGTGGGTACACCGGCCCGGCTCACCACGAACGGGTAGAGGCCGCGCCTATCGGGTTGCGAGCGGAAGAGGCCGGTTTGAAACCGGGCGTTAGGCGCGGACGGGATGCCGAGGGCGGGGATTAGCTGGGACGGCTGGGAGTCTTGGGATTGCGGGTGGGGAGCCGGTGACGGTGTGGCGGGTCTGTATGGCGTGAGAAGGGGCGGGACTCAGGGAGGGATTGGGGGTAGCTCTGATGTCTCAGGGAAGTGTGGCGCCTGGGGCGTTTATGGACCCGCACCGAAGCCTGTGAGGCCTGCCCACATTATGGTCGCTAGCAGGGCGTATCCGACGATGAAAATGACCAGCCCTAAGAGTATTCGCATCGCGGTTGATTGTGGCCATTTCATGTTGTTTTCCTTTGCCGTAGATCGGGAGATGCTTCACCGGGAATCCCGGATGCTGGAGGTTGGAGAGCATGGGCACGATCATGCGTGTTGGTCTTGGGCGCCCATAAGGGGTACCCCTAGGGACGGAATCGCGGCAGGATAGCGAGGAGTGAGCTGAGAGCAGTGAGCGAGGAGGGGAAGACGAGGGGCGCGAGTGGGGGTGGGCTGTGGGCGCTGCCGGCAGGGAGGCGAGGTCTAGTCGGAACTGTTGCTGTTGCCGTCCGACGCTCCCTCGTCCGCCTGAGGCTCAGACTGGGCGGCCGGCCTTACGCCACCGGTTCCCCCAAACGGCGGGGGCGGGGGTGGTCGCTCGGTGATCTGCGATACGGCGGGATTCACGCCACCCTTTCGGGTCAACCCTCCCTCAAACGCATACCCATTGTTCACCAGGCGAGTTTTCTTATCTTTGCTCGCCATCAGACTGTCTCCTCATCTTCGCCTTGATTCGAACCGTGGTGTGGGAACTCAATGTGGATATCCAGCCCGTCCCGCGCAAGATACAGTAGCGGGACCTTCGTAGGCTCGCCACCCCTGCCATCATACATGATAACGTCCCTCAGCAGAAGTTCGCGAGGCTTACCCGTTTCAGAGAATGCGCTCACCCATCCCGTATATGTCGTGCCTTTGCTAAAGTCCCTAACTTGAACATACTCAATTTCTCCATGCGATGAATTGAAGGTGAAATCCCATACATCTTCATCGCCATATTTTCTTGTTGCCCGAACGCTCATAAGCAATCGGGAAAGCAGCTTGTAAGTAGATACGTATATCCAAGCAATTGCCAGAACAAAAGCAGCTGCAGCTGAGATTAGAATCTCATCCACAAAGTCGTCCAAGAGAAGCCTTGTTTGCCCTGAAGAATCGACGTCTAAGCTTGAGAAGCTCTGTCCTAATAATCTGTATCCCACATATACTATTGCATATGTTGACAGACCGAACAGGAAGGCTCGGATGAGAAATTCCGCCTGCCCTGGCTTTTCTTTCGCTGCGTAGCGCGCATCGATCTGTGCCCAGATCAATCCGGGCAGGAAAACGATTGCTAGCTGAACGAGGATGATGTCGATGTGGGTCGGACCTTCCGCTGTTACCAGCGTCGGTGGCGGTCGGTCGACGTCGGATAGAACGGGCCGTTGCGCTCAGCGTTGAGCCGCCCGTCCCACGCTACCTGCGCACTCCCAGTTTGGGAGATCGGCCCGGCTATTGGAGAGCAACCGGCCTTGCAGGGACCGGAGATTCTAGCAATAGGGGCTGGGAGGGTTGGCTGGTTGGTTTACTTCGGCCGGCCCAGGGCAGGCTCTTCGACGGAATGCGGGGCAGCTCACCACGAACGGGGGGCCGACGAATGTCAGGGAGGCTTGGTTGCTGCTGGCTGTGTGGTTCGACACGACCCTCCGAGAGACTCCGGGCCGGCTCACCACGAACGGGGTGCGGACGACGGGCGGGTGGGGGACGCGAGCCCTACAGGAGATTGGGCGGGGTGTGAGTCAGGGGGTGGGGATGATGTCGAGGGGGACCGGGTGGGGGGTGGTGCGCTGGTAGAGGGTGGTGAGAGCGGCTTGGCCTGGGGGGCCCATGTTGCGGGTGAGGTTGGTGACGTACATGTCGGTGAAGCGGGCGGTGACGTCTTCGTCGAGGTCGCCGCCTATGGCGCGGGCGTGTTGGAGGGCGAGGGCGGGGTGGGCGCGGGCGTAGTCGATGGAGGCGGCCAGGGCGGTGGCGATGGCCTGGCACCAGGCGTCGCCGAGGTCGCGGCGGACGATGTTGATGCCGAGGGGGAGGGGCAGGCCGGTATCGCTGAACCAGGCTTCGCCGAGGTCGAGGACTTTCGAGAAACCGGCGGCGGCGTAGGTGAGCTGGCCTTCGTGGATGACGGCCGCGGCCTCTGCCCGGCCGTCGCGGACGGCATCGAAGGCCTGGTCGAATGGGATCTGGACGGGCTGGAAGTCGGGGAGGTACATGCGGGCGAGGCTGAAGGCGGTGGTTTGGGGACCGGGGACGGCGACTCGGCGGCCGGCCAGATCCGCGGGCTGCATTGGATGGGGGGCGACGACGACGGGGCCGTAGTTTTCGCCCATGGAGGAGCCGCAGGCGGTGATGCGGTAGCGGTGGGCGACGGCAGGGTAGGCGGCGGCGGAGATCTGGGAAATGTCGAGTTCGGCGGCCTGGGCACGCTCGTTGAGGGATTGGATGTCGTCGTGGACGGCGGTGACCTGGGCGGGTTCAGGGCCGTTGAGCGGGACGAGGCCGGCGGTGAGGGCGTAGAACATGAAGGCGTCGTCGGCGTCGGGGCTGTGGCCGATGGTCAGTTGGCGCATGGGCTCAAAGGTTCACGCTTGGAGAGGCTCACGACATGGCTCTTCGACAGGCACAGGAGACATTTGCGTAACCCAGGGTGGGTGCCCGGAAGACCCTCAACCCGACCCGCTCCCTCGGGGAGAGGGGGCCAGAGCGCCCCTCTTTCGAGGACGAGGGGCGTAATGCGAAGGTCTCGCAGGGCGAGGCGCTTCGTCAGGCTCAGGGAGATTTTTACGTAACCCAGGGGTGGGTGCCCGGAAGACCCCTCACCGATTTCGGCCGAAGACGCCCGAATCTGCCTCTCCCCTCGGAGAGGGTGAAGAGCGCCGCGCCCCTTGGACGTTGTCGTCCGTACGTGGTTGCTGGCCCGTGAGATCACGATCGGAAGACCCCTTGTCTATTCGGGGGCAGGTATGTTCCGCGGGTCTTGGACCGTCCAAGACAAGCGTAGGGCCGGGACAGACCGTAGACCCCTGGGTCCTTTGAGACCGTCGGTGAGCGAGGTCGTCCCGGCCCTTCACGCTGGCGCAGAGCCCGAACAGTTGCCGGGGCCGCGGACGCGAGCCCGAAGATCCAAGGCCGGGCGGGACGCCAGCGTCCACGGGAGGGTACCGGAATGGCGGACCCGCAGTTTGTCGGGATTGATGTCGCGCGTGATGCCCTGGAGGTGGCGGTCTATCCGCCCAACGCGGGCTGGCGCGTGCCCAACACGCCGGCGGGCCACGCCCGCCTGGTGGCGTGGGCGCAGACCCACCAGCCCGGCCGCCTGGTGCTGGAAGCCACCGGCGGCCACGAGCGCGCCGTGGCGGCGGCGCTGGCGGCCGCCGGGCTGCCGGTGGTCGTGATCAACCCGCGCCAGGGGCGCGACTTCGCCGGCAGCCGCAACGTCCAGGTCAAGACGGACCGCGTGGACGCGCAGCTGCTGGCGCGCTTTGCCGCGGAGGTCCGCCCGCCGCTGCGGCCGCGGCCCTCGGCGGCCAGTCGCGACCTGCAGGATCTGGTGCGCCGCCGCCGCCAACTCCTGACGCATCGGGTGGCCGAGCAGCAGCGGCGCCCCCTGGCTCAGCCCCGCGGCCAGGCCAACATCGACGCCCACCTGGCCTGGCTGGCCCAGTGCCTGGCCGAGTTCGAGATCGAGATCGCCGCGGCCCTGCAGGCCGACCCGGCCCTGGGCGCCCGCGCGACCTGGCTGCAGAGCATTCCCGGCATCGGCCCCACCGCCAGCGCCACCCTGTTGGCCGAGCTGCCCGAACTCGGCCGGCTCTCGCGCCGGGAGATTGCGGCCTTGGTTGGGGTCGCTCCCTTCAATCGCGACAGCGGCACCTGGCGCGGCCAGCGCCGCATCGCGGGCGGGCGCGCCGCCGTCCGCGCCGTGCTGTACATGGCCACCGTCGCCGCCACCCGGGCCAATCCGGTCATCCGCGCCTTCTATCGGCGCCTGCGCGCGGCCGGCAAGCCCGCCAAAGTGGCCCTGACCGCCTGCATGCGCAAGCTGCTGGTGGTCTGCAACGCCCTCTGTCAGAAGCAAACCACCTGGGATCCCACCGTGACCTAACCCCGGCTGCCCCAAATACAGTTGCTCACCGATTTCCGGCGGGTACGCCGGAATCCCTCGGCTGGCTCGGGACAGGTTCTGCCTCTCCCCCAGAAGAGGGGAAAGACCGGCGTCCCCTTGAAATAGGTTGACACCGAACACCGTTGCTGTCCGCCGGGTGGGAGTAAGAGCGTCCGCGAATTCGAGGACCATGGGAGATTTGCAAAGGTCTCTCAGGGCGGGCTCGTTCGACCGGCTTGGGGCGGACGGAGTGGGGGGAGGCGGGGCATGGGTTAGGCGGGGAGGGGTTGGGGGTCGAAGACCTGGAGGACCTGGTAGTGGGTGTCGCGCCGGGCGGGGGTGAAGCCGGCTTCGCGAATCATGGTTTGCATTTCTTCGACGGAGGTGCGGACGTAGTGGCCGGCTTCCTGCATGACGTTTTCGTCGAAGAGGGTGCCGCCGAAGTCGTCGGCGCCGAAGTGGAGGGCGACCTGGCCGGTCTTCTTGCCCTCGCTGAACCAGGAGGCGTCGATGTGGTCGATGTTGTCGAAGTAGAGGCGGGCGGCGGCGAGGATGCGGAGGTAGTCGTTGGCCTGGGCGCGGAGGCCGCCGAGCTTGCGCCCGAGGGGGGTGCCGCCGGGGGCGAAGCTCCAGGGAACAAAGGCGTAGAAACCGCCGGTGTCGTCCTGCAGGTCGCGGACGCGCTGGAAGTGTTCGACGCGGCCGTCCACGGTTTCGCCGTGGCCGTACATCATGGTGGCGGTGCCGCGGAAGCCGACCTGCTGGGCGGCGCGGAGGATGGCGATCCACTCGTCGGCGTTCATCTTGAGGGGGCTGATGCGGTGGCGGTCCTCGTTGGTGAGGATTTCAGCGCCGCCGCCGGGGAGGGTGCGCTGACCGGCGTCCCACAGGGCCTGGCAGACGCCGTGGTAGTCGAGGCCGGAGACCTTGGACATCTCGTATATCTCGGGGGCGGACCAGTAGTGCGGGGTCATGCCGGGAAAGCGCTGGCGGGTGGTGCGGACCATGTCGAGGTAGTACTCGAGGGGTAGTTCGGGGTTGAGGCCGCCCTGCATGAGGACGGTGGTGCAGCCCATGGCGGCGGCGGCGGCGACCTGGGTCATCATCTGGTCAACGGTGTGGGTGTAGGCGTCGTCGGCCTTGCTGGTGTGGGGTCGGTAGAAGGCGCAGAAGGAGCAGTAGGCGTCGCAGAGGTTTGTGTAGTTGAGGTTGGTGTCGACGACGTAGGTGACGACGTCGCCGGGGTGGCGACGGCTACGGACCTCGTCGGCGAGGGCGCCGACTTCGAGCAGGGGCGCCTCGGAAAGGAGGTAGCGAGCGTCGGCGGGGGTGAGGCGTTGGCCGGCGTCAATCTTTTGGACGATGTGGTCCATCACGCTACACGCTCCACGGCAGTGAGGCGGGCGTCGAGTTCCTGGAAGCGTTCCAGGCCGGCCCAGGCGGAATCGTCGAACCGATAGAGGAAGGTTTTGAGGTAGGACGTTACGGCTTCGGCCGAGAGGTCCAGATCGGGGCGGCGGCGGTGGATGGCGGTGGGATCGGCGAGGTTGCTATCGAGGTTGGCGTTGAAGTAGTCCAGGGTGACGTCGCAGGCGGCGGGCGACAGGTCGCGGTGAGCCATCCAGGAGGCGAAGACGAAGGGGAGGCCGGTCCAGACGTGCCATTCGGCGGCGAGGTCCAGTTCGTAGGGATGGGTGAGGAGGTTGCGTGGTTGCAGCAGTGCCCTGTCGCCGATGAGGAGTGCGGCGTCGGCGGGCTGGTCGAGGCTGACGAAGGTGGCGTGGCCGACATCGAAGTTGAACTGGAGGAGGACTTTCAGGAGGCGGACGGAGGTGGCGGTTTCGTCGATGACGCCTATGGTCGTGCCGGACAGCTGATCGATGGGGACGCGGGAGCGGAGAAGGACGCTGCGGGCGGCTCCGGCGGCAGCGATGCCCAGGCCGCCGAGGGTGCGGAAGAGGTCCGGGTAGTCGAAGGCGGCGACGACGGGGAGGGGCGCGATTTCGACGGCGCCGAGGCGGGCGAGGTCGACCATGCGGCTGGGGACCTCGACGACGGCGTTGGCGCGAACTTCGTCGCCGGCGAAGAACGGCTCCGTATTGAGGTACGGAATACGGCCGAGCCTAGGCGTCATACACCTTCACGACGTCGTAGGTGGCGTTGCGCTCAACGGGGACCTTGTCGGCGGAGCGGATGAGGCGAACCATGCGGTCGCGTTCGAGGCCGAGCGGGCTGGCGGCCAGGGCGGCGTGAGCGATGCGCTCGGTACCGATGGTGCCGTCGAGGTCGTCGGCGCCGAAGTTGAGGCCGATGGAGGCGGTTTCCTCACCGCTCATCACCCAGTAGGACTTGATGTGGGGGAAGTTGTCGAGCATCAGACGGGAGGTGGCGAGGGTGCGGAGGTCGTCGATGGGGGAGGCCTGGCGGTCGACGAGGAGGGTGGTGCCGAGCTGGTATTCGAGCGGGATGAAGCAGAGCCAGCCGCCGGATTCGTCCTGGGCCTCGCGGAGGCGCATGAGGTGGCGGACGCGCTCGCGGTGGGTCTCGATGTGGCCGTACAGGAGGGTGGCGTTGGTGTGGATGCCCATGGAGTGGGCGAGGTGGTGGATTTCGAGCCAACGGTCGGCGCCGGCTTTGCCGCGGAAGAGTTCGCGGCGGACGCGCTCGGAGAAGACCTCGGCACCGCCGCCAGGCATGGAGTCGAGCCCGGCGTCGAGGAGGCGTTCGAGGACTTCCCGGTCTGGGATCTTGAAGCGTTTGTGGAAGTAGTCGATCTCGGCGGCGGTGAAGGCCTTGATCTGGACGGTGGGACGCTCGGCCTTGATGGTGCGCAGGAGGTCTTCGTACCACTCAAACGGGATGGTGGGGTGGTGGCCGCCGACGATGTGGACTTCGTGAATCTCGGGGTGGATCTGGCCGATGATTTCGTCGATGGAGTATTCGTAGGCGTGGTCGTCGCCGACTTTGGCCGCGAAGTCGCAAAACTTACAGGACAGGACGCAGATATTGGTGGGATTGATGTGGACGTTGAAGGTGAAGTAGACGCGGTCGCCGGAGACGCGGCGGGCGGCGGCATCGGCGATGCGGCCGAGGCCAGTGAGGTCGCGGGTGGAGAGGCAGGTGAGGCCGTCCTCTTCGGAGAGGCGTTCGCCGCGCTGGGACTTTTCCCAGATGGGCTCGAGGGCCGGGTCGCGAAAACGGATGGCGGGAGCGGCGGGTGCTTCAAGCATGTAGGGCCACGCGTTCTACCTCCGCGGAGCTAAAGCCAACGCTCTGGAGGAGCAGCTGGCGAAGGCTGGGGTACGAAGCGTGCAGCGATCCGGCGTCGGGATCGTGCAGCCAGTGGACGGCGACTTCGTTAAGCGCACCGAACCAGGCGGTGGCGATGAGATTGGTGTCGCAGGGGGCGATGGCGCCGGTTTCGACGGCGCGGTTGAGTTCGCGTTCGATCAGGTCGGCGAACTGGCGGCGGACGAAGATGAGGTCGTCGCTAAAGGCGCGGCCGGCGCCGGCGACTTCAATGAGCACGATGCGGGCGAGGGAGCGGTGCCGGACGAAGACATCGATCAGGCCCAGAAGGGCGGCGTCGAGGCGCTCGGCGGGCGAATCCACGTCGTCCATCCTACGTTGGATGGAGTTGACGAGTTGGTTGGCCAGTTCGCGCACGAGGGCGCGGAAGATTGCGGCCTTGCTGGGGAAATGGAAGTAGGCGGCGCCCTTGGAGCGTCCGGCGCGGTCAACGATGTCGTCGACGGCGGCGCCGTGGTAGCCCTTTTCGCCGAAGACGTTGAGGGCGGCTTCGAGCAGGGCTATGCGGGTCGCGTCTTTGCGGCCGGATGACGAGCGGCGGGGAAGTCGAAGGCTCATGGGACCAACAAACCGACTGGTCAGTCGGTTTGTACCTGACGGTTCTCAGGCTGTCAAGCGGACGCCGCCGGGCGGCTAAACGCGGACCTTGGCGAAGCTGAGGCGGAGTTGCTGAAAGTTCTCCGCAGCGAGGGCTACGGTGGCCGGCATCTCCGTGTCCTTGGTGACAGGGACAGCCCAGGCGCCGAAGCGACCACCAACGCTGAGTGCCCGGGTGGTGACCCAGACGGTAGGAACCGGGGCGTTGGAGGCGAGCAAGGCGCCGGCGAGGCGCTCGGGACCGGCGAGACCGGCCGAGAAGATCAGCGAGACGTGGGCGCCGGAGACAGTCTCGAAGCAGACGTCCCAGAGCGTGCGCATGAAGTTCTGTTCGACCATGCGCGTGGCCGCAGCGCGGTGATCGCCCTCCGGCGCGCCCTGGCGAAGGAGCTGGGCTTCGGTGGCGGAGATCATCACGTCGCGGGTCTGCTCAAACTGCGGGCGCACGGCGTCAAGGCGACGCTTGTAGGCCTCGAAGGGGTCGTGGTTCAGAACCGTAATGAGGGCAGCCGGTATGGCGCGCGGGTCCACGGCGAGCAGGGTGGAAATGCGATAGATCGGGCCCTGCGATGGATCGGGCGCAGGGGCTGCGTCGGAGTCGGGTGCGGTGTCGGGGGCGGTTGGGGCTTCGGGCGCGGGTGGCGCTTCGGCCGCCGCCGGGGGAGGCGCCGGCTCGGCAGCCGGCATGGGCATTGGTCCGAGCGGCTCGCCACCGGGACCGAGAAGCTGAGGGATCCCCTCGTTTTGTTCGTCGTTCGTCATGCGTTCAGGCCGCGGTCAGAAGCCACGGACGACCCAGCGGACCGCGAAGTACAGCGGCCAGAACATGAAGAAGATGATGAGGATCAGCGACCAGGACGGGAACGGAAACCCGTCGACGACATCCAGCGCGAAGAAAAACGCTGAGATGATGAGCCAGCTGATCGTGGAGCTGCGTATCCGCCCCCAGAGGCCCAGGGTCATAGAGTGCGTGTCCTTATTGCGTTGGCAGGTCCGCCGTTTCGCTCAATCTGCCCCAGATGCGGCGTGGGCGCAATGTTTCGCGGCCGCTCCGCTGCCAGCGGACAACGCCGCCAACAACGGTCAGGCGCGGGTGAAGGTGTGGATCGAGCAGCAACAGATCGGCCGCAGCGCCGGCTCGCAGGCCGCCCGAACTAAGCCCGATCGAGGCGCGCGGGGCTTCAGACGCCATGTAGAGCGCAGCGGCGGGTTCAACACCAAGCCAGTCGATGGCTCGGCGCACGGCGGCGTCCAGCGTGAGGGCGCTGCCGGCCAGGCGGCCGGTGGGCAGGCGGATTGAGTTTCCGTCCACGCGCAGGCGCCGGCCAGCCCAGGCGTAGTCGCCCGGCGGACAGGCGGCCGGAGGGACGCTGTCGGAGACGAGGACGACTCGACCGGTGGTGCGGGTGGCGGCGAGGATGCGGGCGGAGGCCCTGGCGACGTGGAGGCCGTCAAGGATCAGTTCGGCGTCGATATCGCCGCGATCGAGTAACGCGCCGACGGCGCCGGGGGCGCGATGGTGGAAGCCGCGCATAGCGTTGTAGGCGTGGGTGACTCGGGTTATGCCTGAATCGAAGGACGCCCGGGATTGCTCATGGGTGGCATTGGTGTGGCCGAGGCTGAGCGTGACGCCGTCGGCGCGGAGTTCGTCGATCTGTGCGGGTGTCAGGCGTTCGGCAGCGACGGTCATGAGGCAAATTGGCGCGGCGGCGGCAGCCCGCATGTCGCGCCAGAGGCCGGAGTCGTAGTCGCGCAAGGCGTCTGGCGGAAACATGCCGGGCTGGTCGGGCGAGAGAAAGGGGCCTTCGGAATGGACGCCCAGGATGCGGGCACCGCGCGGATCGCCCGTGGCGGCAGACAGGGCCGCCAACAGGTCGTCCCTGGCAGCCGCAACCACTGTGGGTAGGAAGGCGGTGACGCCCTGTGACAGGAGTTCCAGCGACAGCGGCGCGACATCACCGGGTTGCATGACATCGAAGCCACGGCGTCCGTGAATATGGGTGTCGACTAGTCCCTGCGAGAGGAATCCGGGGCCGTCTACGACGAGCGCGCCAGCCGGGGTTTCGATTGGCGTCGGGCTTACCGCGGTGACAACGCCGTTCGCCACCAGCACGTAGCGGCCGGGTAGCAGCCGGCCACCGCAGGCAACATCAATCTGACGGAAGTGGATTGGCGGGGACATGCGGGGATGTTGGGCCTACCGAGGGACTCAGCGCAACCAAGTCAGTGCGGAATCCGCTTCGGTCGGAGTATCCTACGCGTTACCCCTTTCGTTGAGAACGGCCATTTGGGACCGGGAGCTTTGCTGGCGTGCCGCTGATTCCCCTGCGCGTTTTGCTGGACCACGCCGCCGAGAACGACTACGGCGTGGCGGCGTTCAACGTGAACAACATGGAGCAGGTTCAAGCCGTGATGGCGGCGGCGCGCCGGACCGATTCGCCGGTGATCATCCAGGCCAGCCGCGGGGCGCGGTCGTATGCGAACGAGGCGTATCTGCGCCACCTGATTTCGGCGGCCATCGAGCTGAACCCAAACACTCCGATCGTCATGCACCAGGATCACGGCAACAGCCCGGCGACCTGCCTGAGCGCGATGGACCAGGGGTACACGAGCGTGATGATGGACGGCTCGCTGCTGGAAGACGGGTCCACACCGTCCGACTACGACTACAACGTTGCGGTGACCCGCGAGGTGGTGGGTCTAGCCCACGAACGGGGCGTGAGCGTGGAGGGGGAACTGGGCGTGCTGGGCAGCCTGGAAACGGGCATGGGCGACCAGGAGGACGGGCACGGCGCGGAAGGCGTGCTGGATCGCGATCAACTGATTACCGACCCGGAGCAGGCCGAGGACTTCGTGGCGCGCACGGGCGTGGACGCGCTGGCGGTGGCGATCGGGACGAGCCACGGCGCTTATAAATTCAGCCACAAACCGGACGCCGGGGTGCTGGTGATGGACTGCATCCGCGAGATCCACCGGCGGCTGCCCAACACGCACATCGTGATGCACGGGAGTTCGTCGGTTCCGCAGGAGCTACAGGACACCTTCAACGCGTACGGCGGCGAAATGCGGCAGACGTGGGGCGTGCCGTTAGAGGAGATTCAAGAGGGCATCCGGCACGGCGTGCGCAAGATCAACGTGGACACGGACAACCGGCTGGCGATGACCGGCGCGGTACGGCGGGTGCTGACGGAGCAGCGGGGCGAGTTCGATCCTCGCCAGTACCTGGCGCCGGCGCGCGAAGCGATGGCGGACGTCTGCGCTGCGCGGATGGAAGCCTTTGGCATGGTGGGCCAGGCGGGCGGCGTGCCGGTGGTGTCGCTGGACGAGATGGCGCACCGGTACGAGGAGCGGCAGCCCGTCGGCAGCCGTCTCTAGTCGAGGATCAGCCGTCGGCTAGACGAGCGAGGCGACCAGGTCGCCGACTTCGGCGGTGCCCATGCCCATGCGGCCGGCGCTCATGGACTTGATCTTGCCGCTCTGGAGCGCGCTGACCAAGGCGCCTTCGACGCGAGCGGAACCGGCGGACTCGCCCAGGTGGTCCAGCAGCATGTGCATGGCGTTGATGGCGGCCAGCGGGTTGATGACACCCTGGCCCGTGTACTTGGGCGCCGAGCCGCCGATCGGCTCGAACATCGAAACGCCTTCGGGGTTGATGTTGCCGCCGGCGGCGATGCCGAGGCCGCCGGAGATGATGGCGCCGATGTCGGTGATGATGTCGCCGAAGAGGTTCTCGGTGACGACGACGTCGAACCACTCGGGGTTCTTGACGAACCACATGGCCGCGGCGTCGACGTGGGCGTACTCACGGGTGACGTCGGAATAGTCGGCGTCGCCGATCTCATTGAAGGCGCGCCACCAGGTACCGCCGACGTTGGTGAGCACGTTGGTCTTGGCCACGAGGTGGAGCTGCTTGCGTTCGTTGCGGCGGCGGGTGAGCTCGAAGGCGTAGCGGACGGCGCGAGCCGCGCCGCGCCAGGTGGTGCAGTGAATCTGGGTGGAGACCTCGTGGTCGGTGCCCTCGTATTGCACGCCGCCCATGCCGGTGTACATGCCTTCGGTGTTCTCGCGGACGACCACAAAGTCGATTTCGTCGGGGCCCTTGTCCTTGAGCGGGGTTTCTACGTTGGGATAGAGCTTGACGGGCCGCAGGTTGATGTACTGGTCGAGCTCGAAGCGGGCCTTGAGCAGGATTCCCTTTTCGAGGATGCCGGGAGCGACGTCGGGATGGCCGATTGCACCGAGGAAGATGCCGTCGAAGCCGCGCAGGTCTTCCAGGGCCGAGTCCGGCAGGGTCTCGCCGGTGCGGAGGTAGCGTTCGCCGCCGAAGTCCAGTTCGGTGAGGTCGTAGGTGAAGCCTTCCGCGGCAGCGGCGGCCTCCAGGACTTTGAGCGCTTCGGCAGTGACTTCGGGTCCGGTTCCGTCGCCGGCAATAACAGCTATGCGATGCACAGGGGGCCCTGGCCGATTGCGGCCGCGTAGAGGTAGGCGGGCGAGGATACCGGAGACGAGGGGCGTCGAGGGGGCCTAGACTCCTCGCATGTCCGGAATCCTGGCCGCGCCCGATGTTTCAGTCCGGCGAGTGACACAGCCGCCGGGCGATTATTTCTTCGGGTATTACGAGAAGACACCGTGGTCGCCGTGCGGCACGCGGCTGCTCGGCATGCGCGTGGGGTTCAGGGACCGGCAGCCGACACCCGCGGACGAGATCGAGCTTGGCCTGATCGGTGCCGAGGGTTTGGCGCCGTTCGAGCCATTCGCGACAACCAATGCGTGGTGCTGGCAGCAGGGGACGATGTTGCAGTGGCTGCCCGGCACGGCCGAGACGGTCGTATACAACCGGCGGCGGGCAGAGCAGTTTGGGGGCGTGGTGCATGACCTTGCGACGGGCGCCACGCGGGAGTTGGAGCGCGCCGTGTACGCGGTGGATCCGCAGGGGCGCTACGCGATCGGGCTGAACTTCGCGCGGCTGGCGACGCAGCGGCCGGGGTATGGATACGAGGGCGTGGCGGATGCATGGGCAGGCGATCGGGCGCCGACTGCAGATGGGGTTTGGCGAATCGATCTCTCCAGCGGGGAGGCCGAGCTTGTGCTGTCGCTGGCGGAGATTGTGGGCATGGACCCGGACGCAAGCATGGCCGGGGAGATTCACTGGCTGAATCATGCGCAGATCAACACGGACGGATCGCGGGTGGCGGTGCTGCACCGGTGGCAGCCGTCCGAGGGACCACGTCAGACACGGCTGATCACGATGGGTCCGGACGGGTCGGACGCGCGCGTGATCTGGGGAGCGCGACTGGTGTCGCATTACGACTGGCGGAGCTCGGACGAGATCCTGGTGTGGGGCGGAGCGCCGGTGGCGTCGAACGCGTTTTGGCGCGTGAGCGATAGGGGAGCGAAGCCGCAGGCTTTCGCGCCCGACGTACTGACGGAGGACGGGCACTGTTCGTACTCGCCAGACGGGGCCTGGATAGCGAACGACACATACCCGGACCGCGAGAACCTGCGACGGCTGATGATCGTGCGGGTGTCGGACGGGCTGCGGGTGGACCTGGCGGCGTTTCACGCGCCGCCGGAGTTTGACGGGCCGCTGCGCGTGGATCTGCACCCGCGGTGGAACCGGGACGGGACGGCACTTTGCATCGACTCAGTGCACGAGGGGACGCGGCAGATGTACACGGTGGACCTGGGCCCGGCGCTGGCGGCCGCGGCGGAGATTCCAGTGGAGGCGGCCGGCGACGCCTAGAATGCGCGCCGGCGAGTTCGCCGGAAGGCAGGAGAACGTCCATGAGTTGGGGCATGTCCGGAATGTGCGGGGAGATCGCGGAGCCGCTGGATGAGCAGATCGCCGGTCTGCGGGTGCTGGGGGTCCCCCGGGCAAACCTGACAAAGCTGCGCCTGACGGCGGACGGGCCGGCGCTTTCCATCGACGAACTCAGCGATGAGCAGCTGGCGGAATTACGCCAACGGCTGGATGCGAGCGGGATCGGCTGCTACTGCGTGACGTCGCCGGTCGGCAAGTACGCGGTAGACACGGATCCGGCGAAAGTCGAGCGGCAGCTCGCGCGGTCGATCGAGGCGGCAAACGTCCTGGGCTCGCGGTGGATTCGAGTGTTCTCGTTTGCGCCGCGCGATGGATCGACGAGCGCCGAGGACCGGGACGCCGTGAAGGGCGCGTTTGCGCGGCTGGTACGGCGGATCGAGACCGATGGAGACGGCGCGGTGGCGCTGCTTGAGAACAACTACCGCATGTACACGCTGGACGGCGACTCGACGCGAGACATCCTGTCGGATTACGAGCCGGAGCAGGCGGCGCTGGCGTTTGACGCGCATGCGTACGTGGCAAGCGAGACGCAGCCGTTCGACGAGGCCTGGGATGCGGTGGCGCCGTGGGTACGCGTGCTGCACCTGAAGGACTATGTGGCGGCGACGGGCACGATCGTGCCGATCGGGCAGGGCGACGGTCAGTGGCCGCAGATCATGCGAGCGGTCGATCCCGAGGTGGTGGAAGACCTGGCGCTGGAGCCGCACTTGCACAACTCAGCGTACGGCAAGGGACGCGACGGCCTGGACCTGTTCCGGGAGGCGCGCGACGTCGTATTGGCAATGCTGGACGCGACCGGAAAGCCGCGACCGGCGACGAATACGACCTGAGGCGCGCCCGCCCTTAGTGGCTGGCGGCGGCTGAGGGCATCTCCTCGGGTCGCATGGCGTCGCCGACGGCGCGGACTTCGTCGGCGCGGTGGCCGATGATGGCGCCGTCGTCGAGGAGCTGTTGCTGAAGCTGCGTTATGTCAAGCTCGCGACTGCCCAGACCGCTGCTGGCGGATAGCGCGGCGGCGGTACCGGCGGCCTGGCCCATGCCCATGCAGGTGACGGTGACGCGGCTGGAGGCCAGCGCGGCCGATTCGGCCGAGTGGCAGCGGCCGGCGACCCAGATGTTCGACAGACCCTGCGGGGTAAGCGTGCCGTAGGAGATGTCGTAGGGGCGGGTGATGACGTGTTCGTGGTAGCCGGAGGAATCGACGGGATGCCGGTCCAGCCACCAGGCGCCCAGGCTGACCGCATCGTCGTAGGCAACTTCGTTTTGGACGTCCTGGGCCGTGAGCACACGGTCGCCGCGGATGCGACGGGTCTCGCGTACGCCGACAACGGGGCCCGAGGTGACGAAGTAGGCGTCCTTGAATGCCGGGATGTGTTCCTTGAAGAGGTCGAACATCAGGCGGGCGTCTTTGCGGCCCTGGATTTCGGCGGCCGACAGGTCGTTGGGATCGACGCCGTTGCCGGAGAAGCGGGTGGCGTTGAAGTAGTAGTCGCGCTCGGCGTAGGGGGCCATCCAGGGACCGCCGTAGAGCTTGAGGCGGCCGTCGGCGACGGCCTGCTTGAGCAGGGCGCTGCAGTGCGCGCGGACTTCGGGGGTGGCGTCGAAGCCGCCGACGCGGAAGTGCAGGCTCATGGGCTGCTGGGCGTCCAGGTCCTGGTCGTAGGGGGCGCCGGCGAAGGCGGCCACGTCGGCGTCGCCGCTGGCGTCGACGATGGCCTTCGGCTTGATGACGCCCAGCCCGCCCTTGTTTGCGACCACGACGCCGGAGACTCGATCGCCTTCGCGGATGGCGTCAGCGACGACAGAGTGGTAGAGGAGTTGGGCGCCTGATTCCTGCATGAGGCGGTCGGCCTGAAGCTTGAAGCGCTCGATGTCGAAGTGGATGACGTGGCGGTCGAGGTTGGCCAACGACTGCCCGACCTCGGCGTTGAAGCGGAAGCGGGAGGTGGCCAGATCCCCGCTGGCCGTGGTGTGGGCCGCGGCGCGGGCCAGGTCGAAGACGACGCCGCCAACCACCGGCAGGCCGGAGCGCAGGTCCACAAAGCCATCGAGCGAGGCGCCGACGACGCCGGTGATGTAGCCGCCGGCGAAGCCGCCGCGCTCGACCACCAGGGTGGAGGCGCCGGCACGCGCGGCGGTGATGGCCGCGACGGTACCCGCGCAGCCGGCGCCGACGACCAGTACATCCGGCGCGGCGATGACATCGAGCGAGCGGGTGTATTGCATTGGGCGGCAACCTGGCGGATCGGAATGCGGGGAGTCTACCCGTGCCTGAAGCCGAGGCCGACGCTACGCGTCGTCCCAACCGTGCATGCTGACGGTTACGCGAATGGAGGTTACGTCGGAGGCGGCCAGGCGCGAACCGACAGACTTGAGGAGATCCGGCACGTAGAAGCGAACGCGCATGGCCGTGGAGTTGTCGCGGCAGGCGAGGCGGGCCTCGGCACCGAAGATTGACTCGACCCGGCAGCGGGCGGCGACGCTGGGGCCGAGCACCTCGTCCAGGGATTCCACGAGGGCGTCGACCGCATCCACTCGCCGAGCGCCAAACCGGAGGTCCGGGCGGGTGGACATCTGGTCGATGAGTTCGCGCGCACTGCGCAGTCGACCTTCGCGACGATCAGCCATGGATGCGCTCAATCTCGCCGGCCACGACACGGTAGCGCGTCGCATGCTGGAGCGCCGTGTCGCTCAGGAATGCGGCGTCAGCGGTTGTGACCAACGCCTGGGCGTCCTCAGGCAGCTGGTCGATCAGAAGCCGGCGGTGGGCGTGGTCGAGCTCGGCGGCGATGTCGTCCAGCAGGAGAACCGGCTGTTCGCCGCGCTGGTCGCGAGCGACGGCGTGCTGGCCGAGCTTGAGGGCCAGGGCCGCAAGGCGGAGTTGTCCGCGTGAGCCAACGTGGGCGAGAACCCGGCCGTCAAGACGAGCTTCGAGGTCATCGCGATGTGGGCCGAGGCCCGAGGCGCCGCGCTGGATGTCGCGGCTGCGTTGCTTGTGGAGCGCCGCCTGGAAGCCCTCGGCATCGAAGCCGAGGCCCGAGGCGCGGTAGGCGAGATCAAGACGTGCGCCACCCTGCATGGCGAGGAATCCCGCGCTGACGGGGGCGCGCACACGGGCCACATAGCCCGCACGAGCGCGGGTAACCGCGACAGCTGGCTCGGAAATCCGGTCGTCCCAAAACTGGAGTTCCGTTGGTCGACCGAGACCGCCCTGGAGACGTCGCAGCACGGCATTGCGACGGGTCAGGACACCCTCGTACGTGGTGAGATGCGACGTGTACGCCGGGTCAACCTGGGCCACGGCGAGGTCGAGCCAGCGACGGCGGCCAGAGGGCGGACCGGTCCAAAGGTTGAGGTCCGCCGGAGCGAAGCTGACGGCCAGGAGGCGGCCCGGGAGATCGGCCAAGCGAGTGACGACACCGTCGACCCGCGCGCGGCGGCGCACGCCGGAGGCTTCGCCGTCGTCAGGGCGCGTGCGGGCAACGATCATCTCGACTTCGGACGCACCAGCGACAGCGTCGATTTCGGCGCGCAGCCGCGCGAAGCCTTCGGCGGCCGGGGCGTGGAAGCGCACCCAAGCGGCCTCGGGACCGGGCCGCAGGCTCTGGGTTGAGGCCAGGATGTGCAGAGCGTCCAGCAGGTTGGTCTTGCCCTGGCCGTTGCCGCCAACGATGACGCTGGGGCCCGGCGAAGGATCAAGCGTCAATCGCCGGTAGTTGCGGAAGTTGGCGAGTTGGAGTTGGGCGACGCGCACTGGATATCCCGATTCATTGTGACACCGGGACCAAGTCGGTTCGGGTTGTGAGCGAGAGGCCGGATCCCGGGGATCGTGGGGTGGCTATGGATTGCTTTGAGCTTCGCGGTCGGTCCAGCCCACGCGCAGCGCCATGAGCTTTCGACGCTGCCTGAAGAGGTAAGCCAAGAGTCCCAGGGCGAGCAGTACGACGATGGCCCCGCATAGGATGAAGGCCGCGACCAGGACCCATGAGAGCCAGGTCCAGAAGACAACCAGCAGCGTGAGTCCCAGGATGGCGACGGTCGCCAGCCCCAGAAGCGCCGCCAGGATTTTGCCCTTGAGGGTGCTCGGGATTATTCTCGCCACGTCATACGCCGGGTTTGAAAGTTGCAAAGACTCATGTCAATCCAAGTCGTTACCGACAGTACTGCTTCCCTACCTCCCGAACTTGCCGAGGAACTGGGCATTACAGTCATTCCCACTCACGTGAGTTTCGGGACCACGAGCTACCGCGACGGCGTGGACCTGGACATCGACGAATTCTATCGGCTGCTGGAGACGTCACCGGACCACCCGATGACTTCACAACCGAACCCGGCTGAGTTCGCGCAAACCTTTAGCGAGGTCGAGGGCGACGGCCCAATCGTGTCGATTCACGTCTCAACGGACCTCAGCAAGACGGTTGAGTCGGCCAGGCAGGGGGCGGCCCAGGTGGATCGCGAGATCCTGGTGCTGGACTCGCGGCTGGTCGGTCCGGCGATGGCCTTCAGCGCGATGGCGGCCGCCCGGGCCGGGCGGGACGGGGCGAGCCTGGAGGACATTCAGGGCATCGTGGCCGACCACGCGGAGCGTGCGCACCTTGTCTTCGTGGTGCAGACGCTGGAGTACCTGAAGCGGGGCGGACGCATTGGCGGCGCGCAGGCGTTCCTGGGGTCATTGCTGAACGTGAAGCCGGTGCTTGAAGTGGCCGACGGCGTGGTGGCGCCGGTGACGCGGGTTCGCACCATGCGAAAGGCGCACGCGGCGATCGCGGACCGGGTGAGGGAGCAGGCACCGAATGGCGTATCCAGTTGGGCCATCCTGCACGCGGACAATCAAGCCGAACATGACCGCCTGAAGAGCGGCCTGGCCGACGGTCTGGACGCCGACGGCGATACGCTGCCCGACCTGTCCTTCAGCCCGGTGATCGGGACGCACACGGGACCTGGAGCGTTTGGGTTCGCCTTCCTGGCGCGGGCCTAGAGGGGCGAGTCGACGCCGTCTGCCCGGGCCGCCTCGCGGATCCTGAGCGCGACGTCTTCGAGCGGCCACCAAGTTTCGACGCCGACGCGGCGTAGCTCGAGCAGGCGTTCACGGTTGTGCACGATGCCGGGAACGGTGGTGACGGCGGCCCGGTAATCAGCGGCGGCGACGAGCGCTATGACGTCGGGATCGAAGCGGCCGAGGGGATAGGCGAAGTAGTCGACGCCGTCCACGTCGGATTCGAGCCACTGGCGGGACTCGACGACTTCGGCCTGGGCCGCGCCGAGGTTGCTTCGATAGAGCCGCGGCAAGTCAGCATGGTTGATGGTGTGGGAGCCGACGGTGACGCCGGCGGCGCGTACGGCCTGGATGTCGGCCAGCGTCATGTGCCCCTGGCCATAGCGATCGAAGCCGGGTAGGACGAAGAAGACGGCGGGTACGCGGAGTTCCTGGAGCACCGGCAGCGCCCCGTCGAGTTGGTCGAGCCAGCCGTCGTCGAACGAGACGACGAAGGCCTTGTCGGGCAGGTCGGCCCAGCCTTCGACGGCGGCCACCAGATGTTCGAAGGAGACGGGAGTGAGGCCAGCGTCCATTAGCCCTTCAAGCTGTGCCTGGAAGGCCGCGGGGCCAGCGGTGCGGTGGTAGGTGAGGATGGGGGCCTGGACCTCTGGCGGCGCGTCAGTGGTCGGGCGTTGAACGGGGGCCGGACTGTTCGCGCCGCGGGCGCGGGACTCATCGTCCAGCGTGACGAACAGGTCGCCGAGATGTCCGGGGGTTGGACGCGCGTCAACGGGTGAACGGTCCAGCAGCCGGACCAGGTCGTGCTGGTAGAGACGCAGGCGCCAGCCGCGCCAGTCGAAGGGCGCGCTGGCGGGCGGCCCGGCGCGGTCGCGGCGGGACTCGTCGGTCCAGGGATCGTCGAACTGGCCGGCGGAGCCGCTAGACGGCGGGGCCTGCAACGCCCGTGACATTGCCTGGCCAAGTTCGGCGAGCCGGGGCACGCCGACCCGATGAACGCTGGAGCGGCCGGGCACGTCCAGGCGCCCGTGGTTGAAGTACTGCTGCAATAGATCGCCGGCGAAGAGACCCGGGGTAATGGGATAGCCAATGACCTGAGGGCCGCCGTGCTGCTCGACGGCGCGAAGGAACGGGGCTTCGACGGGAATGCCGGTGACTTCGCGCCAGCGGGAGCGTCGATCAGCCAATTCGCCGCCAATAGTCGATCCGGCGCGTCAAGCCAGCACCTTCACCTGGCACCCTCGTCGCCGAACGTTGGCGCCACGCGCGGACGGGGATCGAATTCCGACGTCTACAGGCTGAGGGCCGGTCCAGAGGAGGCGGCCGCACTCTGCTTGGCGACATCCAGGCGGTACTCGTGGGCCATGTTCCTGGGATCCGTGACCGACGGATCGCCCTGGAACTCGCCCCGCGCGGCGGCGGGCACGGCCATGAGGTTTGCGTTGGTGACCTGGGGAGGAACCGCGCACTCGGGGGCGATGATGTCGATGCCGGCGGAGACGATGTCCTCGACCTCGAAGGCGACGTCCTCGGGCCGCCCGCTGAGCAGCGTGACGAAGTTGCTGACGTTGCCAACGAGTTTGAAGTCGCCGACCACGGCCTTGGCCTCGTGCGGGTCGTTTTCGGTGGCGAAGTGGAAGGCTTCGAAGCCGGCGTCCTTGATGTACTGCATGCGGTCCAGGGTCTTGCCACAGCAGTGGAGGATCACGGGCGAGTTGATCTGCGGGGTGATCTTCTGGTGGACCGGCATCAGGAAGTCGCGGTACGTCTCGGCGCGGACCAGATCGCCGGTGGAGTGGTCGGCCAGGCAGATCGCGTCCGCCCCGGCCTCGATCTGGGCGTTGGCGAATTCGATGGAGGCGGGCATGAGCCGGTCGAGGCAGGCGTGGACGTAGTCGGGGTCGAGGATGACGTTGATCAGGAATTCCTGCGGCCCGAACATGTGGTAGGAGAGCGTCCAGGGGCCCATGACTTTGCCGATGACGGCGGCGTCGGGATGGCGTTCACGCAGGATCCTGATGGAGTCGATGACGGCCTTGGTTTCACGACGTTCGAGGAAGTCGTCGGGGATGACGATTTCGTCGGGCGTCGTCCAGGGGTTCGGGGGACTGACGGCGGGCATACGGGGGCCGGAGATGATCTTGCCGCTTCCCTTATCGAACTCCCAGGGGTCCTCGCCCCACTCAATGTCGGCACCCAGGGCCGCAGCGCCGAGGATGATGCTGAAGTAGGGCATGATCGAGTCGTAGCCGTGGTCGGTGTAGCTGCGCTCGGCCAGCAAGGCAATCGGTGCGGCCTCGTAGTGGGCGTCGGGCCATTCGATGCCGAGGCGGCGCATTTCCTCGTAGGTCGCCAGGGACGTGGGGCTGCCGACGCAGATCCGGTCCACGGGCTTGCCCTGGAGCGCGTTGAGGTAGCGCTCGCGACCGGTCATCGAGCCGTTTGCTTCGGTTGTACTCACGCGAATTCTCCAAGGCGGGCACCGTCAGGCGAAGTATAAGCGGAACGCGGCGCGCGGCTGATTGGTGTCCGGACTTTGACCTGGAATTGGGGTGCCGAGTAGCATCGCGTCGCGGAGGCGTCGCGTGGCGCCGCCGAACCACATCCTCAATGCGATTCATTCGACGATTCGTACAACACACCCTTCTGGAGGCCAGCCGTGGAAGCCCTATTGGCGATCGTCGCCGGTCTGGCGGCGCTCGTAGTAGGGCTCGTGGCGGGCTACTTCTATCAGGTACGGCTATCCCAGGCGCGCGGGCGCGAATTCGGGCGCCGGGTGGAGCACGAGCTGGCAGAAGTCGAAGCCCGACAACGAGCCAGTATCAAAGAGACCAGCGCGAAGATTCGGGACGAGCGCGCGAGCGCGGAACGCGAGACAAGCGAGCGTCGTCGAGAGCTTCGCCAGCAGGAGCGGCGACTTGAGCAGCGCGAGCAGACGCTGGATAAGCGTTCGGAGCGTCTCGACGACCTAGAACGCGAGATCCTGAAGCGGGACGACACGCTCGACAACCGCAAACGCGGGCTGGACAAGCGCGAGACCGAGTTGGGGGACTTGCGGGAGCAGCAGGTGGCGGCGCTGGAGACCGTGGCGAGCCTGACGCGCGACGAAGCCAAGACGCAGTTGCTGACCTCCGTCGAACGCGAGGTGCGTGAGATCTGCGATCAGCGCGTTCGCGAGATCGCTGCCGAAGCCCAAGAAACAGCCGAGGCGCGGGCGCGCTGGCTGGTCGGGCTTTCGCTGCAGCGGGTGGCTGCGGCGCATACGACGGAGATCACGACTTCGGTTGTCGACTTGAAGAGCGACGACATGAAGGGGCGGATTATCGGGCGGGAAGGCCGCAACATTCGGGCCCTGGAAGCGGCGACCGGGATCGACATCATCATCGACGACACGCCGGAGACGGTGGTGCTCTCGGGGTTTGATCCGGTGCGGCGCGAGGTGGCTCGGGTAGCCCTGAAGCGACTGACGGAAGACGGCCGGATTCACCCGGCGCGTATCGAGGAGTCGGTAACCAAGGCACGATCCGAGGTGGAAGAGATCATCGAGCGGGAGGGTGAACAGGCGGCTTATGACGCGGGCACGCCGGCGATTCCGCGGGACATATTGCGTTACATGGGCCGGCTGAGATTCCGAACGAGCTACGGCCAGAACGTGTTGAGTCACTCGGTGGAGGTATCCCTGCTGGCGGCGACGATGGCCGCCGAGATTGGCGGGGACGTGGACGTCGCACGTCGGGCGGGGTTCCTGCACGACATCGGCAAGGCTGTCGACCACGAGATCGAGGGCCCGCATGCGCTGATCGGCGGGGCGTTGCTGCGACGCTCCGGGCTCTCAGAGGATGTGGCGCACGCCGCCGAGGCGCACCACTTTGAAGTGGAGTTGCGCAGCTTCGAGGCTTTTGCGGTGGCGGCCGCGGACGCGATCTCAGCGTCACGTCCCGGGGCGCGGCGGGAAACGGTGACGCGGTACCTGCAGCGCCTGGAGAAGCTGGAGGAGATCGCGCAGTCGTTCGACGGTGTCGACAACTGCTATGCGATACAGGCCGGTCGCGAACTTCGCGTGCTGATTCGGCCCGATCAGATCGACGAAGCCGGGGTGCAGCGGCTGGCGAACGACATTGCCAAACGCATCCAGGAGTCGATGGAGTACCCGGGTCAGATCAAGATCACGACGATCCGGGAGACGCGGGCCGTGGAGTACGCGCGCTAGCCACCGGCACGGGCCAGGCGGACGACCTCGATTCGGGCTTGTCGGCCGGGATGACTGTGCTAAAGTTTTATTTATCAAACATTGCTTTATGTATGAGGTGGCCATGAACGCGGATCTGGCCGCAATGCGCGCGTACACCCGAGCGCTCGCCTCGCGAACGCGGCTGGTTACGCTGGATGAGTTGGCCTCGGCCCACGAACTGGACGTTAGCGAGCTCTCGCGCCGCGTCGGGGTCAGCCAACCGCTCATGTCGTGGCACTTGCGCCGCTTGCGGCGCGCGGGTCTTGTGCGTGCACGGCGACAAGGTCGCCGCATGCTCTATGCGCTGGATCGACCCACCCTGAGCGCGCGACAAGCGGCGCTCAGCAACCTGATCGATGAACTGACGGCATCCGACCCGAGTGAATCGGACGCCGAGTCTCCAGAGCCGGCCCCGGTGCTGGCGTAGCTTCTGAGGAGGAAGAGCGTGTCGAAAGTCCGAGTTGGAATCATCGGCGTGGGCAACTGCGCCTCGTCGCTGGTGCAGGGCGTGCACTTCTACCGAGACGCCGCGGCCGACGAGTTTGTTCCCGGGTTGATGCACACCCAGCTCGGCCCGTACCACGTAGGTGATGTCGAGTTCTCGGCCGCCATTGACATCGATCGCGGCAAAGTGGGCAAGGACCTGTCCGAAGCCCTGGTCGCGCCACCCAACAACACGCCGCAGTTCTCGGAGGTCAGCCACCTGGGCGTTCCGGTGGTTCGCGGGATGACGCACGACGGTATCGGCGCTTACATGGCGGACACCGTGTACAAGGCCGAAGGCGCGACCGACAACATCGTGGAGCTACTGCGGGATACGCACACGGACGTGGTGGTGAACTTCCTGCCCGTAGGCAGCGAAGAGGCCACGAAGTGGTACGTCGAGCAGATCCTCAACGCGGGCTGCGCGATGGTGAACTGCATGCCCGTCTTCATTGCGCGCGAGGAGTACTGGCAGGGACGGTTCCGTTCGGCGGGGGTTCCGATCATTGGGGACGATGTGAAGTCCCAGGTGGGCGCCACCATCACCCATCGCGTCTTGACCCGGCTCTTTCGGGAGCGGGGCGTGAAGGTGCTGCGCACTTACCAACTGAACGTGGGCGGGAACTCCGACTTCAAGAACATGCTGGAGCGCTCGCGGCTGGAGTCCAAGAAGATCTCCAAGACGGACGCGGTGACCAGCCAGCTCGAGTACGACATCGGCGCCGAGAATGTGCATATCGGTCCCAGCGACTTCGTGCCGTGGTTGGGCGACCGCAAGTGGGCCTACATCCGGATGGAGGGTGTGTCGTTTGGCGGGCAGCCGCTGAATGCCGAGCTGAAGCTGGAAGTGGTGGACTCACCGAACTCGGCCGGCGTGGTGATTGACGCGTTGCGCTGCTGCAAGATCGCCATGGACCGCGGCCTGAGCGGCGCGGTGGAAGGGCCCTCGGCCTACCTGATGAAATCGCCGCCGATTCAGTACTCGGACGAAGAAGCGCGCGTAATGACGGACGAGTTCATCCGCACGGCAACCATCGCGGCCGGCGCCAGGAGCGACGCGTAGCGCGTGATCACTCTAGTCGCCTTAACCGCGCGTGCCGAACGGTGGGTTCCCCGCCCAGTGAAGTTCGGCCTGGCACGGCTGTTCGGGATGCTGGTGTATTGGCTTGTTCCGCGAATTCGTCGGAACACCACCGCCAACATGTCGGTGGTTCTGAGTCTGCCGCCGACCGATCCGCGGGTGCGCGCGCTGGCGATGCGCTCGGTCGTCAACTACGCCGAATATGCGGTGGACTTCCTGCGCACTTACCGGATGACGCCAGAGGAACTGCTGCGCCAGACGGTGGCCATCGAGGGGCTGCACCATTGGCGCGAGTTCCAAGAGATGGAGCGCGGCGGAATCATGGTGACGGCGCACTTTGGCAATTGGGATTGCTGCGGCAGCCTGGTTTCCGTCGACCGGCCCACGTACGCCGTCGCCGAGACATTTGGCAGCCGGTCGGTGACCGCGCTGCTGGACAACATACGCGCACGCAAGAACCTCAGGTCGATTCAGCTAGGCAACGCAGCGCGGGGTATTTTGCGCGCGTTGCGCCGCGATGAGTTTGTGGCGCTACTGGCCGACCGGCCGACGCCGGGCAAGGGCGTGCAGGTGATGTTCTTCAATCGCCCGGTGTGGGTGCCCGAAGGCGCCGCGGTGCTGGCGCGGCACACCGGCAGCCCGTTGCTGGTCGGTGGGATGATCCGATATGACGACGGCACGTACACCGCGCATGGCATGCCGCCGATCGAGATCGACAGGGACCGACCGGCGGCCGAGGCGGTTCAAGAGGCCATGCAGCAGGTGATGTGGGACTTGGAGACGCTGATTCGCAAGGCGCCGGCCCAGTGGTACATGTTTCGCCCAATGTGGCCAGAGGCGCTTGAGGCGTGAGGATTCTGCAGGTCTCGCCGTACGACTTTCCCTACCCCGGGGGCGTGACCCAGCACATTCTCAACCTGGAGCGGGAATTGCGGGCGCGTGGCCACGAGGTGGCCATCATGGCGCCGAGTACCGACAACCAGGTTGAAGAGAAGTTTCCGGGGTTCGTGAAAATCGGGTCGCGCGTTGTGCCGTTGCCAGTCAACCAGTCGCGAGCGCGGCTGACGCTGTCGCCGCAATTGGTGCCGCGAGTACGGCGCTACCTGCGACAGCAGCGGTTCGACATCGTGCATTTGCAGGAGCCGCTGGTCCCGGCGCTGCCGCTCACGGTGCTTCAGTACTCGACGAGCTTGAACGTCGGCACGTTCCACGCCGCGCGAAATTCGGCGCTGTTCTACCGGACCACCCGTCCGCTGATCCGACGGCTGCAGCGTCGTCTGCACGGAAAGATCGCGGTCTCGGAAGCGGCCAGGGAGCTCGTGTTCCGCTCGTACAAGGGCGCATATCGAATCATCCCGAACGGTATCGACGTGGACTTTTACGGGGCGCCGCAGCCACCGGCCAGCGAACTGCAGGACGGCAAGCTGAACATCGTGTTCGTCGGGCGGCTGGAAAAGCGCAAGGGCCTGGACTACCTGCTGCGCGCCATGGCCCTGGTTTGCCAACTACGACCGCAGGCGCGACTGATCGTGATTGGCGCGTTTCGACCCGGCCAGCGACGCGCCTACCTGCGGCAGATCCAGCAGTTCGGCCTGCGGCACGTGGTGTTCAAGGGATTCGTCTCGGACGAAGAAAAGCGGCAGTACTTGCAGACCGCCGACATCTTCTGCTGGCCGGCGCTTGGCGGCGAAAGCCAGGGCATCACGTTACTTGAGGCCATGGCGGCCGGAACGCCGGTGGTGGCCTCCGACATTCCCGCGTCGCGAACCATGCTTTCCGACCAGGAGGAAGCAATCCTGGTGCCGCCGAAGGATCACGTTGCGCTGGCACGCGCTCTGATGCGGGTGGCCGACAACCAGGAGAAACGCGAACGGATGGCCGAGGCGGGACGCCGACGCGCCCTTGATTTCACATGGAGCACCGTCACGGACCGGGTGCTGGCCTACTACGAGGAGCTTCTAAACGAGGACGAACTTGGCGGGACGTATTGGTCGGCCGACGCCGATCTCATACGCGCCGGAGGCCCGACGTCGTGAATAAGGCTCACATCGAAGCCAGCACGCGCCGGACGGTAGAACGCCTGGTAACGCCGCTCGCGCGGACCGGGATCGACCCGAATGCGCTGACGGTGGCGGGACTGGCGGTCAGCGCGGTGACGGCCGTGTGTATCGGTTTCGGTTGGACCCTGGCGGGTGGGCTGCTGGTGCTGGTCACCGGCGGGTTCGACATGCTGGACGGGGCGGTGGCGCGGGTGAGCGGAAACGGGTCGAGGTTCGGCGCCTTCCTGGATTCAACGCTGGATCGTTGGGCAGAAGGACTGATCTTCACCGGCCTGGTCTGGCATTTCGTGGAACAGGGCGCGCGGATCGAGGTGGTGCTGGCGGTTACCACGATGGTGGGTTCGATGCTGATCAGCTACACGCGGGCGCGCGCCGAGGGACTGGGCGTCGATTGCGAGATTGGGATTCTGCAGCGGCCCGAGCGACTGCTGCTGCTGGGAATCTCGCTCCTGGGGCCCGCCTGGCTGTTGAGCGCCGGCCTGTGGCTACTGAGCGTGGTGACGCAGGTCACGGCAGTTCAGCGCATCCTGCACGTGCACGGCGAACTGGAACGGCGGAAAGGCTCGGCCGCCGAGGACGCGCCGTCGGACTAGCTCGAACTCAGTCTAATGGCAGCGAGACGGGCTGGCCGCTGAAGAAGGACGCGTAGCCGGCGAGTAGCGTTTCGACCTGAGCGACGCCGGCTTCGGCGTTGTTGAGGGCCTCCCGACCTTCGTCGATGCAGACGATGAACTCGTCAATCAACGCGGCGATGCCATTTGAGTCCGCTGCGTCGACGCGGGTCGCTCCCTTGCCATCGTCGCCGGCCACGCCATAGGTCATGGCCATCGGCGGCGATCCGTCCGCCACGATGGAACCCCGCGTCCCAATTACCGACACCTTGTCCACGCCGCTGCCGGGATCGGTCTCGCGGCCATAGCGACCCGTGGTGATGGTGGATGTCACACCGTTTTCGAACGTCATGTGCACGGCGGCGAAGTCTTCAAGGCCGCGTTCGGCGTGAGTGCCCAGCCAGTACTGGCCGAGCTGCGCGTAGACCGTGCGGACGGGCGAGTTGGCCAGATGCTGGACCTGCCCAACCGGGTACAGACCGATTTCGTGCAGTTCGCGCTTGGCCCAGACGTTGTGACCCGAGCCGGACGGATCGGCGTTGTGGGCACGGTAGGTGAAGCGAGACAGGTCTTGCGAAATGGCGGTGGCCCAGTCATCCGAGACCGTGCCGGCCTGCCCCTTGGCGAAGATCAGGTCCCAGTGAATCGACTTGAGTTCGCCGAGTGAGCCGGCGTCCAGTTCACGTCCGATGCGCTGCATCATCGTCGACAGGTGGCGTCCGTAGACGATGGTTCGCACGTTGCGCGCCCGGGCCGCGTCAGCTATGGCGCGCGCTTCGGCCACGGTGATGGCGTTGGGTTTGTCCATGAAGACGTGCTTGCCGGCGTCCGCCAAACGGGCCGACACGCCGCCGCGGCGCTCGAGCTGCGGGCAGACGCTGACGATGTCGATGGATGGGTCGTTCGCCACGGCGTCGATGCTCTCAATGTAGGGAACGCCGTAGAGGTCGGCCTCGGCCCGGTTGGTTTCGACGACGTAGTCGTCGATCTCGCCGGGATCGTCCGCCACACAGACGACTTCGGTGCGCGGATGATTGGCGAACGTCGGGGCGTACTGCTGCGGCTGGTGCATGGCGCAACTCACCAGCGCGACTTTATAGGTCGGCTTGTTGCCCACGGGACGTGCTCCTACGGCGGGGTGTCCAGCCCAGCGTGACAAGCCAGCGGCATGGTCGGCAAATCAGCCGCGGCTGATCGCACCGGATCGACGAGGTTGACGGGCGCTAGCTCGGGCTTCGCAACGGCATGCCCCAGCCAAGATCGCGCCCATAGTCGTGGGAGAGTTCCACGCCAGTGGCCGGCGCCATGTACTCGTAGACGACGCCGCGACGTCCGTGCGGGGAGGTGTTGGGCGCGGAATAGTGATAGGTCAGGCAGTGAAACAGCAGTGCGTCGCCAGCCTTGAGCTCGGCGGCCACGACCTCCGACTGATCAATCAGGGACTCGTGCAGGGGATCTTCAAAGAGACCTCGACGGTGGCTGCCAGGGACTACCTGGATGCAGCCGTTTTCGAGCGTTGAGTCATCCAGGTAGTACTGGATGGCGACGACCGGCACCTGCTCGGGCTGCAAGTCGGTTCCCCAGGGGCGCAGACGGTCGGCTTCTTCGTGAGTTACGAAGCCTTCCGGCAGGTCCTGGTGCCAGGGCTTGGCGGAGCCTTCGAACGGCGGCTTGACCATCATCTTGGAGTGATGGAACCGGATGTCAGGGCCCATGAGATCCTCCATCACGTCCAGCACTTCGTCACGCCGCATCAGCTCGTCCCAAATCGCGCCGCCGTTGATGTGGATGTGGCTGATCTTGCGGATGGCCAGCCCCTGCGTGTGGAGCGCCTTGGGTTCGCGTTGAAAGTCCTGGTGCTCGTGGTTCCGCACCCAACGTTCAAGCGAGTCCATGCTGGCGCGCAGGGTGGCGATGTCGTCGTCGCTGAGGAAATCCGGCAGTGTGAGGTATCCGTCGCGCCAGAATGAGTCGACCTGTGCTGGCGTCAGACGTGCGAGCGTTTGCGTAGCCATAGTGCGTCCCCCTTGGTCGGCGGACGGTCCGATCGGCGGACTGCCCACGCCAACCCTCCGGCTAGACTGATTCTCCCATGCTTTTGCGCCCCCTCAAGGCGTCCCGACGAGCGCTGCCGTGACCCGGGACATATCGACCGCCGAGCTGGCGATTGATCCGCTGGGCTTCGCGGTCGAAGCGCTGGCCAGTGGTTCCGAAGACTCAGACGACGAAACTCACAGTTGGACCGACCGTGTGGCGGGTGCATGGCGCGCCTGGGTTTCCCTGGACCCCGAGTCATTTCCCAAGGCTTCGGTCGAGGCCGCGCAATCGCTGTCATTGGGCGTTCGGGCACTGGTTTTTGACGGCAGGCCGGTCGCGCGGGCCGTAGCGCTAGACGCCGTCGACGCCACGGACTGCTGGCTTGAAAACCTGAGGTCGACGGAAACGGCGCTTCGAGCCGATGCAACAGAGGCTCGAGGCGTCGCACGGCGAGTGGCCGCCCAACAGGAAGGATCACTGGACGCCCTGGCGCTGGAGGCGGCGGCGAAGGACCTGCTGGCGGCCGCCCAATACCGAATGAAGGCCGGAGATCCCGAGGCGGCGGCACGCACCGACCTGGAGATCGCCGAGGTATTCGCGGTCTTCCCGGCCGAGGACCGAGGGCCGCTGGTCGAGCGGGCGGTGGGCCACGCTCGGCGGGCCGCAGCCACCCTGACCCCGGATATGAACGCCACGGCGCACGCACGCACGCAGCTCTTGCTAAGCGGGCTGCTGTTGGACCATCCCAGGACCGATCCCCGGCAGTTCGCGCCGGCGGCCGTTGGGCTGGCGGATAGTGCGCTGAAGGTCGTGGACGCCAGGCGAGCGCCGTTCGTAGCGGCCCGAGCCTGGCAGGCACGGGCTCGCGCCCTGGAACTCAGCGGAAGCTCCGACTACAACGTGGCGTATGCCAGGGCGGCAGAGTTGCTGGACGCGGCGGGGCTCAGCGCGGAGAGCCGGCGGCTGCGCCGGCGCCATGATTGCGCGTGAATAACGGGTTCGACGCGCTGATCCTGGGCGGGGGGCCGGCCGGGTCCACGCTGGCCACACTGCTGGCGCAGGACGGCATGCGGGTGGCGCTGGTGGAACGCGAGCACATGCCGCGGCCGCATGTGGGCGAGTCGTTGATTCCAGGCGTGCTGCCGGCACTGGATGCGAGCGGGGCGTTGCCGCTGGTGGAGAAGGCCGGCTTCACACAGAAATATGGGGCGACCTACATCTGGGGGCGAACGCGCGAACCCTGGACGGTCAAATTCAGCGAGGTGTACCCGGACCAGGCGTTTGCCTGGCAGGTGGACCGGGCGCGGTTCGACAAGCTGCTGCTGGACCACGCGGCCGCGGAAGGCGTGGAGGTCCGGCAGGGAGTGACGGCGCTGGGACCGCTGGGTTCGGTCGACGCGGTGCAGGGCGCGCGCGTTCGGAGCGACGACGGGCGCGAAAGCGAACTGGCTGCCGACCTGACGATTGACGCGACGGGGCAGGACGCGCTCTTCGGACGGGTGTTTCGGACGCGTCAGTACAACGAGGCGCTGCGGCACGTGGCGCTTTACGGGCACTGGAGCGGCGGGCGCGACCTGGATGACGTGATCGGGTCGGGCGACAACAAGGATGCCGGCAACATCCTGATCGTGACGGTGCCGGACGGGTGGATCTGGCACATCCCCATCGCGCACACAATGCGCAGCGTGGGTTTGGTGACGGTCCCGGAGGCGGTAGCCAATCTGAACGCGGCCAACCGAACGGACTACTACCTGGAGCAGATTCGGGCGTGTCCCGAGATAGCCGGGCTGCTGGACGGCGGCGAATGGGTCAGCGAGCGGGTTGAGGCGCTGAGCGACTGGTCGTTCTTCTGTTCGCGTTTCACAGGACCTGGATTCATGCAGGTCGGCGATGCCGCGTGTTTCATCGACCCGATTCTCTCGACGGGCGTGACGCTGGCGGTGAATGGAGCGCTGCGGGCCGCGCGGGCAATCCGGACGGGGCGGGAGGCGCCGTGGCTGCGAGGGCTGGCGATGGACTGGTACGAGACGGAGTATCGGAGTGTGGCCACGGACTTTGCCGATCTGGCGGAGCATTGGTACGGCGGACACGCAGACGCCGACGCGTGGTTCTGGCAAGCCAAGAAACTGGCGGATCCGACACGCAATTTCTCAATCCGGCAAGCCTTCATTCACCTGTCGGCCGGCGTAACCGGGACGCAGGGCGCGGGCGGCAGGTTGCGGTCCGCCGGCGGATATAGTCCCCGGCAATTGCAGTTGATCTACGACAACCTGGCGACGGACCTGGATGCGGAGAGCCGAACGGAGATATTCGACGCGGAGTCAGGATTCGGCGGTGCACCGGCGCGCGCGCCAACGGCCACGAGCGTGCTCATGGGACGGCCCCGCCTTGCCGATGCCATCAGTTGTCGCCCGCACATGGCGGAACACGACGAGATCCTACGCCCGATCACTCGGATTACACGATTGCACCCCAACGCCGGGCCAGAACACCTGGAGCTGCCGATAGCCGCGCTACCGGTATTGGAACTGCTGGACGGCCATCGCAGCGGGCTGGATATCGCGGCCGATCTGCGGGAGCGCTACGCGGGCACTCCTATCGAAGCCGATCTTCGCGACCTCGTGGCCCAGACGCTTCAGCGCCTGGCCGAGACCGGCGCGGTCGACCTGACGTAGGAGGCAGCCCAGTCTCAGCCGCTGCGCTTCAGGCGGCCGTGGCGAAGGGCATAGCGTTCGGCCCAGCCGAAGACCCAGACGCCGAGGGGCAGCGTGACGGCGGTGATGAGCATCAGGGGACCAAAATGGGGCAACAGGTCGATAAGGCTCACACCGTCAAGTACCGCGGCGCGCATGGCGTTGAGGACGTAGGTGGCAGGCGAGATTACGGAGAACCACTCCAGCCAGTCGGGCAAAACCTCGACGGGGTAGTAGACGCCCGAGACCAACAACAACGACGCTTGCACGACCACGGTCATTTGCGAGCCGCGTTCGAGGAAGAGCAGCGGCAACGCCGCCGACATGATGCCGATGCCGAGCAGGCCCAAGCTGCCGATGGCCAGCACGGCAAAGGCACCTATCCAGTTGGCCGCGCCCAGGTCCAGGTTGAAGAACAGCGCCACGACCACCAGGATCACGATGGCCCGGGCGAATGAATACAGCACGGCGAACGCTGAACTGCCGGCGATGAACGTCACCCGGCGGATCGGGGCCATGAAGGTGCTTTCGATCGTGCCTTCCCAGCGCTCCCACGAGACCATGAAGGCCACCGAGTCAAAGACGCTGTCGAGGTAGGCCCAGACCACGGTGCCCACGACCAGGAACAGGACCAGGCGGTCGGCGTCGAACTGCTGGTCGGCCACCACCACGCCACCGGGCGCAATGTAGGCGACGGTGAGCGCGCTGACGATGGCGTGGAAGAGGAACACGACCTCCCAACCCCAGTAGCGGCGCACCGCGCGGAAGTTGCGCTCCACGAAGGCGTACGAGGCGCCGATTTCACGTCTCAACGGAACCATCAGGTCAATCTCCTCCGCCGGCGGCGGCCTTGTCGGGCTCGTGCACCTCGACGGCGTGGCCGGTGAGCCGGATGAAGGCGTCCTCCAGCGTCTCGCCCTCGCGGCGGAGGGCGCCGGGCTTGTCTTCGATCAGGATGCGGCCCTTGTCGATCACGGCCAGGCGGTCGCAGAGCTGCTCGGCTTCGTCCATGTCGTGGGTCATCAGGATTACGGTGGCGTCGTGGGTCTCGCGGACCTCGCGGACGAAGTCCTGCACCTCACGCTTGGAACGCGGGTCCAGACCGGTGGTGGGTTCGTCCAGGATCAGGAGCACAGGGGAGGTCAGCAGCGCGCGGGCCACGGCGACTTTCTGTTGCTGGCCGCGCGACATCTGGTCCATGGGGCGGCGGATTGCCTTGTCCTCAATGCCCAGGCGCTTGAGGATTTCGAAGATCCGCTCGTGAGCTTCCCGGACCGGCAGGCCGTAGATGCGGGCGGTGAAGGACAGGTTTTCGAGCGGACTGAGTTTCTTGAAGAACGATGCCTCGACCGAGACGCGGTTCATGAACTGACGGACGGTGCGGGCCTCCTGCACGACATCGTGCCCAAAGACGTGGGCCGAACCCGAATCCGGCAGCAGTAGCGTGGCGATGACGCGGGCCAGGGTGGACTTGCCGGACCCGTTGGAGCCGACGATGCCGTAGACCTCGCCGCGCTGGACGCGCAGGTTGATGGCGTCGAGGGCGACGATTGGGTCCTTGAGTGGCCGGCCCAGGACGCGCCGCCATGCGCCGCCGAAACCGGCGGGATCGAAACGTTTGATCAGGTGGTCGATGGATACAGCGGGTTGCATGGCCTCACTTCCGAAAGTTCGCGACAAACAAAAAACCGCGGATCGCCCGGTGAGTTCGGTGCCAGATCCGCGGCAACAGCATGCGACGGGCGCGGGTCAGGGCATGGCGGAACTCTGGTGGTTCCGGCTGGGCATGGCCGGGGTGTTCAGGTCGTGCAGGCGCATTGGAGGTTGCTCATGAGTAATTCGGGCCAGAGCGGTTCTCCGGCCACAGAGGTGAGCATAGGCGAGAGATTGCGCGTGTCAAAGGGAAGTTTGCGTTTGCCAGCCGCGTTCGAGTTGGCGCTGTGGGCCGAGGCCAAAGCCGACGGTCGCGATGGCTTCGATGACCAGCGCGCCGCCGATGGCCGTGACACCAATGACTCCGCCAGACAAGTCGGTGGCGTTGACGCCAATGAGCAGGATGGCAATGAGTCCAACCAGCCGGATCGCATTGACGTAGACGAGGAAGTGGGCCCGACGCACGCGCAGGATGGCGCTGGTGTAAATGGCTTCCTGCACGAGGATGGGCGGCAGGAGCGCCAGGATGCGCAGGCCGGCTTCGGTCATCTCCTGCAGACGGCCGGCGGCTCCGAGCCAGTGGTGGACGACCAGGGTCGTTAGCGGAGGAATGAAGGCGACGACGGCCGACGGGACGACGGTAATCAGCCCCACAATGTTGGCGAAGCGGCGAGCGGCAGCGGGACTCTCGCCGCGGCCCATGAGGGCCAGCAAGGTCGGCTGCACACCCCAAAGGGCAATCAGAAATATCTGGTTGATGCCAAAGGTGAGCGAAACGGCGGCCACGCTGGCCTCGGGCTCAGGAGCGCGCGTGAGAATGGCGTTGATGGCCGGCTGGGTGACGGCGGGCAGGAAGGCCGCCACGAGCAGCGGTCCAAAGAAGCGAAGCAGGGCGCCGTAGGCAGGTGGCGAACTCTCGGAAGGTGGCAAATCGCGGCGCAGCGGGCCAGTCGTTCCCGCCACGAGCACCAGGGTCTCCACGCCGGCGCCGGCCGTGACCGCGATGGCCGCGATGGCGGCTCCGGCCGACGGGTCGAGCCAGAGAACCAGCGCGGCCGTGGCAATCACAGCGACTGCGCCGGCGCCCGTGCCTATCCAGACCAGGCGCGGGCGGCCGATCCGCAGCGCCACGCCGTAGAGGTGGGTGCGGACGATGGCCAGTACCGGGAAGGGCGCGAGCGCCACCAGGGCCGCGGCCGACTCAGTCCGTAACGTGCCTGTGGTGGCAAAGACTCCATCGAGCAGCCAGTCGAGCACGGGCGTGAAGGCGACGATGGCGGCGATGAGACCGCTCAGCAACGCGAAGAGCGCGACGAAGCGCCGCAGCCGGCTCAGCGAGCCCTGGTCATCCAGAAAGACCAGGGTCAACTGCTGGATGCGCATCTGGGGCAGTGCCACCAGCCCCATGACGCCCATCGCAATGGCGTAGCCGCCGATGGCGGCTTCGGGCTCGACGCTGCGGGCCATAAGGCCGTTGAGTGCCGGGGCAAGAACGTGGGTGATGCCGAGGTTCAGGGCGGCAGGAAGGAGGAGGGTGGTCGCGCGCCGGTTGAACGATGGGGACTGGTTGGCCGCGCTGGGCGAACCAGGATTGGCGGCTGCCCGGTTCAAGCGCGAGTCAGGCGTCGAAGGCGTCGCTCAACCTTGGCTGCGTAGGCGTGCAGCGAACTTCCGAGATGGACCCAGGCCGGGGCCAGCGTTGCGTGCAGCTCGGCTTCGCGCAGGGAGGCCAGGAAGTCCTGTGGATCGTCCCAGGGCCGCATGGACTGGCAGCAGTGGCCGATCTCGGCAGCCAGGTGCGAGTCGGAGCCGACGGACTTGATCAGGCCGTGATCGTCGGCGTAGCGGTCAGCGGCGTCGTTGTCGCGGCGACGGAGGGTGCGGCCGTTGAAGACTTCGAGGATGTCGATGTCCTCGACGATGGAATCGACAGCTTCACGTCCCAGGGCCGAGCGCCGAAGGCCGTCGAAGGGGTGCGGGAGGAGGACGAGGCCGTTCTGCTCACGAATCGCGGCCACGGTTTCCGACGGTGACATGTCGCGCGGAATCTCGTGGGAGAGGAAGAGGCCGATGATGTCGCCCTCGGTGCTTTTGATTTCCTCGCCGAGGATTACGGGAAACGGGAGGCGCTCGGCCATCTCGAACGCGCCATCCATGGTGTTGTGGTCGGTGACGGCCACGACATCGATGCCGCGCTCGCGGTTGACGCGGGCGATGGTCTCGGCCGAAAGGCGTGAGTCCGGGGACGCATGGGTATGCGAGTGAAGCTCCACGCGCAGGCGTTGGGGCTGCGGGGCCTCGGCCTCGCTCACGGCAGGTGTCAGGCCTGAACAGGCTCCGTCGTGCGACCGGTGCCCATGATGCCGTCGTTGGTGATCTTGCGCTGGAGGGCCATGATGCCGTCGATCAGGGCTTCAGGACGGGGCGGGCAGCCGGCGATGTAGATGTCGACCGGAATCACGCGATCCACACCCTGGAGGGTGCTGTAGCTTCGGAAAGGTCCGCCACAGGTGGCGCAGGCGCCCATGGCAATGACCCACTTGGGGTCGGGCATCTGGTCGTAGAGGCGCTTGACGACCGGGGCCATCTTGTTGGTGACGGTGCCGGAGACGACCATCACATCCGACTGACGGGGCGAGGCGCGAAAGACGGTGCCGAAGCGGTCCAGGTCGTAGTGCGGCGCGGCGCTGGCCATCATTTCAATGGCGCAGCAGGCGAGGCCGAAGCCCATGGCCCACAGGGAATTGGCCTGGCACCAGGTGAAGAGCTTGTCCACGGTGGACGTGATGATGTCGAGCCCGCCAACGACGTTGGTGGCCTGAACCAGCGGAATCGTGTCCTCACCGAGCTCAGTGTCGACGCGACCCCAGGGCTGGTGGCCCAGCGGAATCTGGTCGAGACCGAAGTCGTGCCGGTGTTCTCCGCCCTGATCGGGGGCGTCCGCCATGGGGAGCTTCTCCTGGGTCCATTGCGTGGACCGCACATTGTACCCATGCGCGCCGATGGCCTAGGTCCGGCTCGTGGGCATGCGAAGATCAGGCCCTGCATTCGATTGCGCCGCCCTGGCGGGATTCCTTGATCGACGTCGACCCCATCGTCCGTTCGCGCTTTCTGCCCGAGGAGCGCGAAATCACTGCGTCCGAGGGCGTCACCATTCTGGACGCCGCCCAGACCAATGACATCCCCGTGGAGACGGTCTGCTCCGGCAAGGGATCGTGCGGCACGTGCCGGGTGCTGATACGCGAGGTCGAGCCACCAGTCCCGAACGCGCATGACCGCCGTCGCTTGTCGGACCAGCAATTGGCGCACGGCTGGCGGCTGGCGTGCCAGCACCCGCTGGTGGAAGGCGGGGTGTACACGCACCCGGTGGGCGTACGGGCCGTGCGGGTGGTGGAAAGTTCGGGGCTGGGTCGGATTCGGCTGGATCCGGACGTGCAGAAGATTTATGTCAAGCCCGCGGAACCGACGCTGCACGATCAGAGCGCGGACTGGTCGCGCATCCAGGACGAATTGGCGGCAGTGGCGGGCGACCTGGATCCGTCGCTGGAGGCGCTGCGGCGGCTGGCGACTATTGGCGAAGACATCGGCCAGGGGATCACGATAGTGATTGCTGGGAACCGGATTATCTCGGTTGAACCAGGCGACACGACCGAGCGCGGGTACGGGCTGGCGTTCGACATCGGCACCACCACCGTGGTCGGGGCGCTGATGAACCTGGTCACGGGCGAAGAGGTGGCCGTGGCGTCCGGCCTGAATGGGCAGCACATCTACGGCGGCGACGTGATCAGCCGGATGAGCGTGACGATGCGCGGGCCGGAGTGGGTGGAGCGGCTGACGCAGGCGGTGCGGTCCACCATCAGCGACATCATCGATCGGTGCCTGGACGCCAGCGGCGTGAGGCGGGACGAGGTGTACGAACTGACGTTTGTCGGCAACACGGTGATGGAGCATCTGCTGATCGGCGCGGACCCGTCGCGCATTTCGTATTCGCCGTTCGTCCCCACGATGGTCGATCCGATCACGGCAACGGCCGCCGAGGTGGGATTGGACGTGTTGCCGTCGGCCCCGGTCTGGGTGTCGCCCAATGTGGCGAGCTATGTGGGCGGCGACATCGTGGGGATGATGCTGAGCGCGAACCTGGGGCGGCGTCGCGGCAACGTGCTGGCGATCGACGTCGGCACGAATGGCGAGATCGTGCTCCAGAAGGGCCGGGAGCTGTTTGCCACGGCCGCGCCGGCGGGTCCGGCGTTTGAGGGCGCTGAGATATCGCAGGGGATGCGGGCGGCGCCCGGCGCCATCGAGCGTGTACGGATCAAGGATGACGCGATTGAGGTGGACGTCATTGGGGACACGGAAGCCTCAGGCATCTGCGGGTCGGGGCTGGTGGATGCGGTGGCGGAGTTGGTTCGCACCGGCCTGGTGACGCCAAGCGGTCGATTGCTGTGGCAGGAAGAGGCCGAGGAGGTGGTCCCCGCTCTGGCCGAGAGGATCATCCCGGATCAGACCGGGGGAGCGATCGTGTTGCACGGATCGGCAGACGACCCGGATTCCGCGATCAAGCTGCACGCGCAGGACATCCGACAGTTGCAGCTGGCGAAAGGGAGCATTCGGTGCGGCGTCAACGTGCTGATGGACCACGCGGGTCTGACGGCCGATGACCTGGACGAAGTGATATTGGCCGGCGCGTTCGGAAGTTACATCGATCCGGCAGGAGCCATTGCGATTGGGCTGGTGCCGGACGTGGGGCCGGAGGCCATCCGTGCCGTTGGTAATGCGGCCGGACATGGGGCGCGGATGTGTCTGCTGTCACTTACTTCGCGCGTTCGGGCCATGGACCTGCCGGCACGCGTGTCGTACGTGGAACTGTCGGCGGTTCCCGATTTTCAGGACGAATTCGCGGTGGCGATGGGGTTTCCGGCGCCGTTGTGACCAGTACCTCGGCCGTCCGCGCGCGGCCTGGATGGTCGACTCTCGGGCGCCTGCTGGCGGGAGCTGCGTTAGCAGTCGCGGTGACAGCCTGCGGCGAGGCGCCCACCGAGGCGCCTGCGGCGACCGTGACGGCGAGCCTGACGTCGCCGACCGGAGAGCCCACGACCCCGACCGAGGCGCTGCCGAGCCCAACCACTGCCCCCGCGGCGGTCGAGCCGCCGCGGCTTCCGACGGTTGACCTGCGGGCCGGAGGTCTCATTGGACGGGTCTCGCCGACCCCGACCGTGGCCCCGCTGATAACAGCACCGGCGGACTTTGCACCACCAACAGGCAGTCCCGCTACGGTGGGAACGCCGGTGCCGATCCAGGCTGACCTGGAGCGTGCCCTGCAGCTCCTTCAGGCAGGCGACTTCGAAGGGGCTCGCGAGCTATTCGAATCCGCGGCCGAGGTCGCACCTGAGGATCCGCGCCCGCTGATGGGGTTGGCGCTGGCGGCACAGTTCGCCGGCGACCTGGAGGGCGCGCTGGCCGAGGCCACGCGGGCCGTTGATGTGGCGCCGGAGTTTCTGCCCGCGAGGATCACGCGTGCCGACATTCACCTCGCGCTTGGGGATGCCGACGCGGCCGCCGAAGACTACAAGGCGGCCATTCGAATAGAACCGCTCAACGCCGCGGCGCACTTCGGACACGGCCGGGTCCTGGCCGCGCAGGGCGACCTTGAAGGCGCCGTGGACGCTTTTACGCGGGCGATCGAAATATCCGGCGATAACACCGGCTATTTGATCGAGCGGGCACGTCTGTTCCTGGCGCTTGAGAACGTGGCGGCGGCAGTCCAGGACCTGGAGCAGGCAAAGGCCGCTTCGCCCGACGATCCGCGACCTGTGCTGGTTCTGGCGCTGACCTTGCAGGGGAACGGTGACCTGGAGCGGGCATTGGCGGAAGCAACGGATGCCGTGGAGATTGCACCGGAGTACTTGCCGTCGCTGTTCACGCGCGGTGACATACGCTTGGCGCTTGGCGATGCGGAGGGGGCCGCCGAAGACTACGGTGCGGCCGCTCGTATCGACCCGCTCAATCCCCTGGCGCATGCCGGCCAGGCGCAGGCGCTTGGCGCGCAGGGTGACGTGGAGGGCGCCATCGAGGCGCTCACGCGGGCGCTGGAGATTGCCGGCGACAACCCCGACTATCTGGCTGATCGAGCCCGGTTGTACCTAAACCTCCAAGACATCGAACCCGCGCTGGCCGACCTGGAACGCGCGGCAGCGGCGGCGCCGGAGCGGGTTGGAGTCCGGCTCCTTTACGCCGACGTCCTGCGTCTCGTGCAGCGCCTGGACGAGGCGCTGGAAGTCGTCACCGCGCTGATCGAGGATGAACCCGGACTTCCCCTGGCATACGAGGTGCGGGCCAGCATCCGAATGTCCCAGGACGACGAAGAGGGGGCCCTGTCCGATCTTGCACGGGTTGTGGAACTCAACCCGCAAGCCGTTGACGCCTATCGATTTCGAGCCAGCATTCACCTGGTCGGCGGTCGCGAGGACGAAGCGTTGGCAGACCTGGCGGCGGCCATCGCGATCGATCCGGAAGACGCCGCAACGTACACCGCGCGCGCGCTCCTTCATCACCAGGCGGAGCGATTCGAGGAGGCGATTGCCGACTACGACCGGTCGCTGGCGCTCCGGCCGAATGACGCAATAACCCTGAACAACCGGGCCGATGCGCGGATGTTGCTGGGTGATCTGGACCTGGCGCTGGAGGACATCGACGCCGCCGTGACCGCGAACCCCGACCTGGGGATCGCGCACTACACGCGCGGCCAGATACTTGACGAACTGGGCCGCGCTGAGGAAGCGCAGACCGCTTACGAAGAAGCGGCGCGGCTGGGGTATGAGCCGCCGGACAATGTGGGCTGAATGTGAAAGCGGAGCTTCGACGACTGGCGCCGACGCTCTGCTGAGAAAGTCGGAAACACCAGACATGAAGGTCTTTAGCTATCGAGAAGCCTCACGCAACCTGGCTGGAGTGCTGGAGGCCGCACAACAGGATGGCGCGGCCATGATCCGCAATCGAGATGGAGAGTCCTTCGTCGTTCGACCCGAGAGCGCGCGCAGGTCAGTGCTGGACGTCGAGGGAATAGGCCTGGGTGTGACCGCGGATGAGATAGTGGCCGCGGTCCGCGAAGGTCGCGAACGCGACGACTGAACTCGTCTTTGGGGGCCCAGATTACCGCGGGGACGGCTGAGACGAGACGGGTTCGACCCAGACGGCGCCATCCTGGAAGAACTCTTTTTTCCAGATGGGGACGCGAGTCTTGAGGGTGTCGATGATGTATCGGCAGGCCTCAAAGGCCTCGGCGCGGTGGGGGGCGCCGACGGCAATCGCGACGCTGGCCTCACCGACTTGCAGTTCGCCCGTGCGGTGGGACAAGGCCACGGCGTCCAGACTCCAGCGCTCAGTCGCTTCATGGACGATTTCACGCATCTGCGCGACTGCCATTGACTCGTAGGCCTCGTAGCCCAGCTTGACGACCGGTCGGCCCTCCGCGTTGTCGCGCACGACGCCCAGAAATGTGCAGATGCCGCCGTTGGACGGCCTGTTGACGTGGTCGATCAGGCGAGGCACATCGATAGGGTCGGAGGTGAGTTCGACGATCATCCGCCGGACACCGGGGGGATGAGCGCGAGTTCGTCGCCGTCCGACACGGCAACGTCCGACGACACGAAGGCTTCGTTCAGGGCATACGACACGTGCGGAGCCCGGGAAGCAAACCCGGGCACCTCGGCTGAAAGGCTGCGCAAAGCGTCGGCAACGGTGGCGCCCGCGGGCAGCTGGAGGTCCCGTCGCCGTTCGCCGATCAGGTCAACCAGCGAGGCGAAAAACAAGACACGCACGCGTATCGCTGCGGGCGCAGCCGGGGGCGGGGCGGACGGCGGCAGCTTAGTTTCGGCCATGATTCGAGCCTACCAGCGCCGGTGAATCCGCTCGGTATGATTTCCCGTTCAAACCTGACCTGAGGGACTGCGTCGTGAGCCACGATCACGGGCACGGGAAATCCGAATCGACGCGGGAACACCGGCACGAAGCCGAGCAGATGGGCGCGGTGCCTTGCGCCGTGATTGTCATCAGCGACAGTCGAACCGAGCGAACCGACCGATCCGGGCGCACCGCAGCCGCCCTGATCGGGGCTGGCGGCCACGAGGTGATTCAGGAGACGCTGATTCGAAACGAGGCTGACGACATTCGGGCCGCAGTCGACGCCGCCATCGATGCCGGGAGCCGGTTCGTGTTCTGCACGGGCGGGACCGGTCTGGGCGACCGAGACATCACCGTCGACACCGTGACGCCGATGCTGGAAAAGGTGCTGGACGGTTACGGGGAGTGGTTTCGGCGGGCCAGTTGGGACCAGATTGGCGCGGCATCCATCTTGTCGCGCGCCGTGGCCGGAAAGTACCGCCGGGCCCTGGTGGTCTGTTCGCCGGGGTCCACGGCGGCGGTGGAACTGGCGCTCAAAGACCTGCTGGTACCCGAACTGCGGCACTTCATCCGCGAGGTTTCGCGCTAGGCCGAAGCGACCGGCTATTCCGCGTCCTCGTCCTCCGGGGCCGGAACCCAGTTGAGACCGTCAGGCGGAATCTGTTCGAGTTCGGCCAGGGAGTCCAGGTGGTCGATGAAGAGCACGCCGTTCAGGTGGTCGATTTCGTGCTGAATGGCCTGGGCCAGCAAACCGCTGGCGTCGAGGCGGGCGGACCGGCCGTCCAAGTCCGTGTATGTGACGGTCGCGGTGTGCGCCCGCTCGACCATGGCCCGATAGCCGGGGAGGGACAGACAGCCTTCGGTCATGCTTTCGAGGTCTCCCAGCCGGCGCAGTTCGGGGTTGATCAGCACGTACGGCACGCCGGCCTGCGGGTCCTTCTCGTCCGGCGGAAGCTCGATTACCACGAGACGCACCAGTTCACCGACCTGGGGCGCGGCCAGGCCGATTCCGAAGTTTTCGTGCATGGTGGCAAACATGTCCTCCACCAGCGCCTCGACTTCGGGCGTGATAGCGGGTATGGATTCCGCGACCTCTCGAAGCACGGGGTCGGGGAGTTCGAGAACTCGACGGAGCATGACGCGATGCTAGCAGGGGGCCGACAGGACGCCGATCAGTCAGACTTGCGGGTACTCGCGGGTTTCCCGCACTCGGGACGACACGTTGGGCATTGCTGACGAAGGCCAGGTCGCAAAGTTGCCGGCCGCTATCCGGTCGCGCCGCCTGACGCTGCGCCGAGTGCGCCTGGAGGACGCGGACGACGTCTTCAGCTTCGCCTGCGAGGACATCTGGATGCGGCTGCTGCCGGACGCGCGGCAGCCGTACGAGCGCCGTGACGCCGAGCGCTGGGTCGCCCGGCGTTTCCTGGCGCACTGGCGAACAGAGCCGACGTGGGCCATTGAGATCGATGGCCGGATGGTGGGATGGGTCGGCCTGAACATCGAGCCCGAGCACGCGCAGGCCGAATTGAGCTACGCGATGCAACCAGACCTTCGCGGCCAGGGCCTGACGACGGAGGCCGTTCGCGCGGTGGTGGACCGTGTGTTCCTGGACTCGCCGTTGGGCAAAGTTTGGGCGCGCGTGGATACGCCAAATCTTGCGTCGATTCGGTTGCTGGAAAAGCTGGGCCTGCAGCGCGAGGCGGTGATGCGACAGTGCCACGTCCGCCACGGCGAGTTGATTGATCTCGCGGTGTACGTCCTGCTGCGGACGGAGTGGACGCCGAGGCCACTCGACGCATGAGCGGTGTGCCGGTGTTGCCGGAACGAATCGAGACGGATCGGCTGGTATTACGTCGATGGCGGCTGTTGGATGCCGACGACGTGCTGGCTTACGCGGCCGATCCGGAGTGGTCGCGGTTTCTGCCGGTTCCCAGGCCGTACGAGCGACGTCACGCTGAGGAGGCCGTGTCGCAGTGGGTGCTGGAGGACTGGGCGACCCACCCGATCTGGGCAATCGAAGTTGCCGGACGCGCCGCGGGCGGAGTCAACCTGCGAATCAACCACCAGCACCGGAACGCGGAGATGGGCTACGCCATTGCGCGGCGCTACTGGGGCCGCGGCTTCATGCCGGAGGCCACGCGCGCAGTGATTGACGCGGCCTTTGCAACGCTGCCGGAGCTTGCGCGGGTACAGGCGGGGGCGAACAGCCGGAACAAGGCTTCGATTCGGGTGATGGAAAAACTGGGGATGAGGCATGAAGGGACCATTCGGCACGCGCCGCGAGGCGTGAAGCTGGGTTCCAACGAATCAGGCGTAATCTATGCGGTGCTGCGGGAGGAGTGGGATCCGATCGCCGGCTGACGGATTGCCGCAACCGGCGTCATGGGGGACCTACAGGTTCAGCCCGGCGAAGAAGACCCAGTAGTAAATGAGGTAGCCGCCCGCGCCGACCAGGAACAGCGAACTGGCGCGATGGACGTGGGGGAGAGCGCCGCGAAGGAAGCGGGCCACGGCGTCGCGGAAGATGGCAGCGCCGATGGTAACGGCAATGACGACCACACCCATACCCAGGGCGAAGGCGAGGAACTGGCTGAAGGAGGCCAGGAATCCAGCGGCACCCAGCGCGCCGCCGACGACGACCAGAAAGATCGGTAGGGTGCAGCTGAGTGATCCGACCGCGTAGCCGAGGCCGAAGACAAAGGCGTTACCGAGGTTGCGCTGCGGCGTGACCTGGATGCGGCTGGCCGCCAGCACGCCGATATAGCGGTGGGTGATGAGGAGGTAGGCGCCAAAGATCACCATCAGCACTCCGACCGTCAGCCCAAGAAACGGAAAGACAGTGCTGAGGAATGTTCCGCCGGCCGCGATGACCGCTCCGACGGCTGCAAAGATCAGCACGAATCCGAGCGTGGCCATCAGGCCCACGGCCAACGCGCGAACGGTCCGCCGAAACAGCGAGAGTTCGTCGTAGCCAGCTTCCTGCGTTCCGAGTTGGTAGGCCACGTAGCCGGGCAGCATGAAGAAGCCGCAGGGATTGACGCTGGCGACAACGCCGGCGGCGGCCGCGAAACCGATGGGGAGGGCGCCGGCGAAGCCCGAGACGGCGGCTTCGGCGTTGGCCTGGAGCGAGATTAGAACACCGATCATGGCAGCGACGGCCAGCCCAGGCAGGCCATAACTCAACGCCGCACTGAGCCAGGGGCTGCGGGTCGACCGGGAATCCGGAACGACGCTCACCGCGCGGTCACCTCAGCCTCCTGACGCCTGGACCAGCTCATTCATGAATTCGATCGTCGATGCCTCGTCCAGGATGCCAGTCCATTGACGAAGGATCTGGGATTGGGTCGTGATGAAGAGGGTGGAGGGCATGCCCAGCACCTGGTAGCTCTGCATGACGGTGGCGTCCGAGGTCGTTCCCACGGGGTAGGTTACGCCTAGCTCCTCGACCAGTGCCTGGCCCTCGGCGCGCGTGCCGAGGTTAATGAGGGGGCCGACATCCAGACCCACCAGCAGTACGCGGTCCTTGGTGGCTTGCCACGCGTGATCGAACTCCGGCATTTCCACGCGACAGGGAGGACACTGGGCGGCCCAGAAATTCAGGACCACGGGCTTGCCGGCCGCGAGGATCTGGCTGAATTGAACGGTTTCGCCGCCAACCAGATCGGCCCCCTGGTAGGTCTCGAACGTGAAATCGGAGGCGGGTCGCGCCTCGCCCGCGGGAAATCCCGAGACGTCGGTGGATGCCCCGGTGGTCGGCTCCGGCGTTGTTTCGGAAACGGCGCTTTCGCCGCAGGCGGTGATGAGCAGCCCGGCTCCGATACCTGCCAATATCCGACGTCGCCCAAATTCGCCCTGGCGTGTCCGCATGCAAATACGCCCCTAATTCCGCCCGACGACAATTATCCAAGCATTCTGCGGTGCAACGCGAGTCGGCGGTGGTGAGATCGCCTACAGAAGCGGCCGGTTGGCGGCGCGGCTATGCTCAAAATCGCCGACAGTCGGCATCGGCGACCTACCAGGAGCAGCCAGCCCGTGGACGCGACGCAGCCTCAGCGGCTGACGGTACCGCAAGTTGTGGCGGCGATCGCCGGCGTCGCGACGCTGGTGGCACTGATTGTGGTGATCGGGTTGGTCATGCGCGGCGGAACCGAACGCAGCGGCCTGGGAATCATCTCGATCGGGCGCGCCACCGACGTTCGCCCCCGACCCGCGCCCGACTTTGTGCTGACGTCGTTCGACGGGCAACGGATTCAACTTTCGGACTATCGCGGGCAAATCGTCGTATTGAATTTCTGGGCCACCTGGTGTCCGCCCTGCCGCGTGGAAGCGCCAGTGCTCCAGCGGGCAGCCGAGCGCCTGGAATCCGCCGGCGTGACCATCCTGGGCATTGATGTCTGGGACGACCAGGCAGCGGCCATCGAATTCCTGAATGAAATGGGAGTGACGTACCTGAACGCCGAAGACTCCACGCGGCTGATTCCGGTCGAGTTTGGCGTGACTGGCTTACCCGAGACCTTTGTCATTGATCGCCAGGGCGTCCTGGTACGTCGCTGGGTGGGTCCGCTGACGGACGACGAGCTCGACGAGCTGCTGGCGCCGGTGCTCGCCGCCGCGCCTGCCTAGGCGTCCGCGTCTCGGGTTGGTCGGAGTGTGAATGCGGAGCGCCCGCCGGCGGTCTGAATCGCCAGCGTGCGTCCGGCGAGCGCGTCGGCCACTTCCGGTTCGGCTACAAGGATGAGTCGCCCGTCGAGCACGACCTTCCGATCGCCCTCCCAGACATCGCTGAGCGACAGGCGCATGCGGTTGGCCGTATCCAGGGATATGCGTATCGCCCGCGTCGGCTCCTCAGCGCCGTTGCCGTCGTGCAGCGCCGTAAGCAAAGCCAGGGCTGCCTCGGGCGTGACGGTCAGTTCGCCTGCGGCGGTTGTGGGCTCGTCGGCCGGATCACTCGTAGAGATCGCTGACCTCCACCATGCGGCCGCCCTGCTCGGCTGAGCGGTAGGCGGCATCCAGCAGTTCGACGGATCGATGTCCGAATGTGGCCGGCGAACCGTTGGGCTCACGACCCAGGCACACGTCCACCAGGTTGGCGGCTGTCGTGAAACGGGGGTAGGTATCGTCCGCGGGGAGCTGGTCGCGCTCGATGGACCCGTCGCGGCGGTGAATCTCCAGCGCGCCCGTGATCGCATCCAGCAACACGTAGCCGTGTTCGCAGTAGGCACGGACATCCAGTTGACCGGCATCGCCCACCGGCACGTTGCCGGTGCCGGACACCACGCCGAGCGCCCCGCCCTCGAACTCCACGGTCATCACGTCCACCAGATCGACAGGTACGTCGAATGAGCTCATGAGCGCGCTAACACGCCTGGGACGCAGGCCGGTGACGAAGAACATCAGGCCCGACGAGTGCGTGATCTGCAGGTGTCCCTGACCGCCGCCCGAGAGTTCCGGGCGGGCGTAAACATCACCCGGCCCGGCGACCGTCCAGTCAAAGACCGGTTGGTAGGCCGCGTCGTTGCCGCGATAAAACTCGACGACCATTGAGGACTGCGTGCACACGACATGCTGGATGGCGCCAAGCTCGCCCGAAGCGATGACCTCGCGCGCCCGGATGGCGGTGCGGGTGAAGTGCCAGGGGTATCCGATGATGAGCTCCACGCCCTGGGCTTCGGCCCTTCGCACCAGGTCGGCGGCGTGCTTGGCCGTCAGCACCATCGGCTTTTCCAACATGACGTTGAGGCCGGCATCCAGGCAGCGCGCCGCCACGTCGTAGTGGGCGGCGTGGGGAATGGCGACGACCACGCCGTCAAGCTCGGTCTCGGCGAGCATGGTTTCGACGTCCACGTAGGCGGCCGGGCCGGGGAAGGCCGAGGTGGCGCGCTCGCAGGCTTCCTCGCTGCGGTCGCAGATCGCGGCCAGGTGGGCGTGGGGGTTCTCGATCAGTCCCGGAATGTGGGTGTAGGTGGACCACCAGCCGGCGCCGATGACGCCGATGCGAGCCTGGCGAACGGGCATGTGTTTCGATTCCGTTGGGTCAGCGCGGCCTTCGATGGTACGCCGGACGGCCGCACTACGCCGAGGGCGGCGGCCCGTAGCCGGTGAGTTCCACGTAGCCCAGGCCAGCCTCGCCGCCGTCGCCGCTGACGTGCACAGCGCCTTCCCAATACACCACGCCGGTGCTGGCGCGGGTGTCGAGTTCCTGATCACGCAGCATCGGCTCCAAGCGCAAATGCAGCCCGTGTCCGGGAACCGAGAGCGTCCAGCCCGACGGATAGACGACGCCCGTATGCGGACTGGTCCAGCGGCCCGTGGCCCTGACTTCCAGGTCATCGGCACCTAGGTGCGTCGTCTCGCCAAGTGGGCCGACGAGGGTGCCGTATTGCAGCACGGTTGAGCCGAATTCGTCGCGGACGACGGACGCTGTGAAGTCACGGCCGTCATTCAACTGGACGCTGTACCAGTCCCAGCCGCCGGAGGTGACCGAAATGAAATCGCCCCATTGGTGGTCGAGCCAGGCCGTACCGGTCACGGGCCGCGGCAGGCCGTTGTCCAGGAGCACTCCGCGGACAGCGGCGCGTGTGTAGGAGTAGTAGTAGCTCCAGCCGAATGGTGAGAAGTCCAGGATGCCGGTCTGGTTGTGGACGGCGGCCGGCTTGGTCGGGATGAGTTCCAGTTGGAGAGCGACGGTGTCGAGGCCGGCAGAGATCGAAAAGCCTCCAGGCACGTCGCGCAGCGTCCATCCGTCCACGGAGAGGTCGAGGCCGACTGGCTGGGTAAGCGGCGTCTCGAAGAGATCAGCCACCTCGGTCCGCTCGCCATAGTGGAAGCGTTGGCGGCCAATGTCGGTGACGGCAAAGTGGGCGGCGTAGCCGGGAGGAGCGCCTTGACGGACGGACTGGAAAAGAGCGAACTCGAAGCCAAAGGGATCGCCCTCCGCCGTTTGCAGGTGGCCGCTGACGTACCACCACTCGGTCAGGTTGGCGTGCGGAGCGTCGTCGTGGGGTAGATCAATGGGTGGCAGTGAGCCAGCGTCGAACCGGTTGGTGGCTGGCTCGGGCAACGGGGGAGCGACCTCGCCGCAGGCGGTCAGCAAGAGCGCGGCCAGGGCCAGACCAAGTGTCCGGCGAATCATGTCGGCGTACGCCGGGTCGGCCAACGCAACCGTGGCGCCCACCAGTTCCAGCGTCCCAGCAGGTGCATCGTGGCCGGAACCAGCAGCGCGCGCACGATGGCGGCGTCTACGAACACCGCAATGGCGGCACCCAGGCCCAGCGCCTTGATCAGCACGATGTCGGCGGTCACGAATGCGAGGCAAACCGCAATGACTACCAGAGCGGCGCTGGTAACGACTCGGCCGCTGCGTTCCATGCCAATGGCCACGCTCTCGGTGTTGGATCGGCCCTCGTCATGCGCTTCCTTGACGCGGGAAAGCAGGAAAACCTCGTAGTCCATGCTCAGTCCAAAGAGCATGGCGAACAGCACGATGGGCAGCAGGGAATCGATATACCCAAGCGGCTCAAAGCGCAGGACGTTCGAGAGCCAGCCGTCCTGGAACACCAGCACCAGCGCACCAAAGCTGGCCAGCAGGCTCAGCACGTTCAGGAGCACCGCCTTGAGGGGTAACACCACGGAGCGGAACAGCACGGCCAGCACCACGTACGTGATCACAAGAATCAGCAGCACGGCCTTGGGGAAGTCGGTGTAGAGCCGGTCGACGAAGTCCTTGAGCCCGGCCGCCCCGCCGCCGACGAGCAAGTCGAGTCCGTTGGCGTCGCGGTAGGCGCGGATGGCCTCTACCAGGCCTTCGGCTTCGGGCGAGGTGGACGGCACGCTCGGCTCAACCAGCATGAACGCGGCGTTCTCGCGGGTGAATGTCTCGGCGAGCGCCCTGGCCCACGGGTCGCCAATCCCCGGCGCGTAGCGGTAGAGCAGCTGGTACTGCTCGAGCGTGATCCGTGGATCGATGGCGGTGATGCCGCCGACCCTGGCGACGCGCGGATCCGCTTCCAGCGCACGCGTAAGGGCGTGCTGGGCGGCGACCGCTTCAGGCGCGAGCGCGCCCTCGGGGAAGCGGGACACGAGGAACAGGGGCGTCTGATGGCCTTCGCCGAACTCGTCTCGCAGAAACTCGTAGGCCACGCGCGACGGCGAGTCCGGCGTGAGCACCCTGGCGTCGGGCGCGTTGAGGCGGACGTGCAGGAACGGCAGGCCGAGTACCACGAGGAACGCGGAAACGCTGAGGAAGATCGGCAGCGGCCGCCGCATGACGGCACGGGCCAGCCTGGCCCAACCGTTTCGCGGACCGACGCGAGGCCGCCACACGCGCCACTTGTTGACGCGCGGACCCAGGACGGCCAGCAAGGCCGGCACGAAAGTCGTGGCAGCCGCGACGGCGATCAGCACGACCAAGGCGCCGCCGGCGCCGATGGAGCGAAGCATCATGAACTCGAAGACCATCAGCGACGCCAACCCGGTCAGGACTGCCGCGCCGGAGAAGACCACTGCCTTGCCGGCCGTGGCGACCGTGCGGGGTACCGCATCCTGGACAGGCAGGCCTGCCGCCAGTTCCTCGCGGAAGCGGCTGACGAGGATGAGGGAGTAGTCGGCCCCGAGCCCCAGGCCTACGAGCGTCACCACGTTCAGGGCGAAGATCGAGAAGCCGACCTGCTGGCCGAACAGCCACAGCAGCGCCAGCCCGACGACGACGCTTGCGCCACCCGCCAGCACGGGAATGCCGGCCGCGACCACGGACCCGAAGACCAGCACCAGCACGATCAGCGCGAACGGCAGACCCACGGTCTCGGCCCGTTGCAGGTCGGCCTCGCTCAGGGTCTGAATGTCCGAGTAATAGACGGGGGAACCCGCGATGTGGACGTCGAGATCGCCTGGTACCAGCCGATCGCGAAGGTCGGGCACGATGCGGTGGGCCACGTCGGGGTGCAGGTCAAAGAAGAGCGTGGCGTAGGCCGTGTGGCCGCCCGGCGCGATCTGAGTTGGATTCTCCTGGTAGGTCGAGACCCGCATGACGTCCGGCAAGGCCGCCAAGGGGGCAAGAACGCGCTCCGCCTCCGCGGCGAAGGCCGGGTCGGTGGCTCGCCACTCGTCGTGGTGAAAGGCGATCTGAATCGGCGAGCCGACGGCGCCGAAGTCCTGTTCGTAGCGCTCGAACGCCTCTTCGGCCTCGATGCCGTCGGCGGAAAACCCGCCGGCCCGCAGAATCGAGCCGACCTGCGGTAGCGCCAGCAGCGAGAGTGACGCGGCCAGTAGCCAGGCCGCAACGATCGGCCAGCGCCAGCGCACCGTGAACCGGCCCAGTGCCTCCAGCGCGATACTCCCGCAGCGTGACGACGCTCTGTTTGGATTCTAGGCGGGGCAGGGCCACTCGCGGTCGCTCCGGGTGAGTTCCGTTACCGTCGCGTAGTTACGACCGACGGCGGCCCGGTCGGGCAATTCAACATAGGGACTGCTACCGTTCGCGCGCCCAACACGGTCTGGGGCCCAGACCATGGCAGCTATGCATTTGGAGATCGGATTTGGGAAGCGCGGCAACCGGCCAGGCGTTTGATCCGCCGACGCGCCTGGGATCGCGCCGCTTCGTCACGCTGATCGCAATCATGGGATTGGGAGTGGCCGGGTGGCTGCCGGTCGTCAATTTCCTGTCGCTGTTCGTGCGGGACGACCTGGGTCGCGGTGTGGCCGGCGCGGGCGTGCTGCTGGTGGCCATGCACGGCGCGCGGGCCGTGTTGGGAATCTTTGCGTCGGTGCCCATTGCCCGCTTCGGTAGCCAGCGGACATACGCCCTGGGGCTGGCCGGCCTGGCCGTGCTGGTGGCCGTAATGATCGTCACGCCGGACCTGGGGCTGTTCATAGTTGCGGCGCCATTCGGCGGCCTGGCGCTTGGGCTTCACTGGTCGGCGTCGCAGACCTACGCCATGCAGGTGGCGCCGGCGGCGCGGCGGGGGCTGGCGTCGTCGCTGGTGAGCTTCACGGTCGGCGTGGCGCCCGGAATCGGCGGACTCGCGCTGGGTGTGTTGGCGAATGCCTTCGGGTTTCGAATCTTTGCGCTGGTTGCCGCCCTGATCATTGGTGCTGCGGCGCTTGCGGCGCTCACGGTGTTGCCGGCGGTGCCGGTGGCGCCACGGGCAAGTGACGTCAAGATTCGCGAATTGCTCCAACTGACTCGGGTGCCGGCGATTCGGCTGCTGGCATTTATCCGCGCCTGCACCACCGTGACGTACGGCGCCTTCATCATCCTGGCGGGACCGAAGCTGGTGGACGCCGGCGGAGATCTGACGGCGGTGGGGTGGCTGGTGTTCCTGTCAGCCGTTGGCGGGGCCAGCGCGCAAGTTGCGGTGGGGGCGCTCTCGGACCGCTGGGGTCGCCGCGGGGCATTGGCCGTCGCGCTGGCGGTCGGGGCGGTCAACACGGCGGTCTACGGGCAGATCGACGCGTTTGGCGCGTTGCTGGCGCTGTGGGTGCCCTACGCCTTCACACAGAGCGTGTTCCAGGGGCTGATCGTGGCGCTGGCGGCGGACGTGACACCGCGCGGCCGCCTGGGTCAGGCCATGGCGATCGACTCAACCGCGTATTCGATTGGCGTGGCGTTGGCTGCGTTACTGGCCATTGCCGCCGGCGACGCCGCGCCCGCCCTGTTGTTCTGGGCGGGCGCGGCGGCCGGCGTGGCCTCGCTGGTGGCGATCAGCCGCCTGCGAGTGCGGAGCGTGGTCTAGTCGTGAATGACGACGAGCTTGTACTCGGTCATTTCTTCGACCGCGTACTTCGGTCCTTCCTTGCCCATGCCGCTGTCCTTGAGGCCGCCGTACGGCATCAAGTCGGTGCGCCACTGGCTGCCCCAATTGATGTGGATGTTGCCTGAATCCACGCTTCGGGCGAAGCGCATGGCGGTATCGATGTCCTGGGTGAAGATGGCGGCGCTGAGGCCGTAGATCGAGTCGTTGGCCAACTCAATCGCCGCGTCCACGTCGTCGACGCGGGTGACGCCCATAGCCGGACCGAACAGCTCTTCGCAGGAAACCTTCATCTCGGGACTGACGCCGGCCAGCAGAGTCGGCTCGAAGAGTTGACCCGAGCGCTCACCGCCAACCAGCAGTTCGGCGCCCTCGCCCACGGCTTCATCGATCCACTTGCCGACGCGTTCGGCATCTGACTCGCGAATCATCGGACCGACGGTCGTGGCGGGATCCAGCGGATCGCCGGTGGAGAGGGCGGCCACGGCGGGAACGAGCGTCTCGACGAGCTCGTCGTAGACCGGCGCGGGCGCGATCACGCGCTGCGTGGAAATGCAGACCTGACCGGCGTTGGCGAACGCGGTTTGCGGGATGACGGTGCGGACCTTGTCGAGGTCGGCGTCCGGCATCACGATCACCGGTGCATTGGAGCCAAGCTCCATCGTGACCTTCTTGATGCCGGCCTGCTTGCAGATGCGCTCGCCGATATCGCGGCTGCCCGTGAAGCTGATCTTGCGGACGCGCGGGTCAGACACGAGAGCGTCGCCAATCTCGGCGCCGGAGCCGGTGACGCAGTGCACGGCTTCCTGGGGTACGCCGGCCTCGAGCAGCAGTTCGACCAGGCGCAGCGCCATCAGCGGCGTGTCGCTGGCCGGCTTGACCACCACGGCGTTGCCGCCGGCCAGCGCGGGGCCGACCTTGTGGCACACGAGGTGCAGCGGGAAGTTGAACGGTGTGACCGCGGCGACCACCCCGCAGGGCACGCGCATGGTGAAGCCGAATTTGCCTTTGACGCCGGGGCCGCCCTCGAGCGGGATGACTTCACCGTCCAGCCGCTTCGCCTCTTCGGCGGAGAGGTAGATGATCTCGGCGGCCCGCTCGACCTCCAGACGCGCCTCGGAAATGATCTTGCCTTCCTCGCGGGTCAGCTGGGTCGCCAGGCTGTCCGCGTTGGCCACGATCAGATCGGCCGTTCGGTGCAGCAGTTCGTAGCGTTCGAAGCCGGTCAGGCCGGCCATGACACGGGCGCCGCGTGCCGCGCTGTCCAGCGCGCGGTCCACGTCGGCGGCGGTACCACGCGGCACGGTGTCGACGACCGAGCCGTCGTAGGGATTGAGCACGTCCATGCTCGACTGCCCGTTCGTCCAGGCGCCGGCGATGTACATCTTCATGGAGATTCGAGTCCTTTCTGACCAGGTCGAGCCGATTGCAAGTCAGGGAGTGGGGCCCGTCCGACGGGGCACCACGGATGGACAGCGTATTGTGACAGCACCGACAGCGGCGCGCCGGAGGGATGGTTGTGGCCGACTTGCCCGCGGCATTTCTTGCGGTACCGGTTGATTTGTGAAACATTTCACGTTGTCACCCGGCCCGGAGACGAAATTCGCCTGATGCCGCCCTGCCCTCATTCTGTCGGTCGGGCCAATAGACGCATCGCCCGCGCATCAGGTGCACGGGTCGGATACCATGCGCCGCTGGTCATGCCGACACGGTTGCCGACGGAGACTCGCGGGTGCAACTAAGCGACCTAACGGCCGACGATTGGGTCAGGCTCTCAGAACTTGTGGCGCACCTCTGGTTCTTTGCGTTGGCGCTAATCGCGACAGGCCTGACATACATGCTCGCGCACGCCATGCTTCCATCGTTGATGGACACCGGCGACCTGCCGGTCGCCGTGGCCAAACGAATGCGCGCGCCGCTTTATCTGGTAGTCGCGATGGGGTGTGTGGCCGTGGTGGTGCTCGTGATCAAGGGCACGCTGCTGGCGCTTGACATCCTGCCCGAGATCTATCCGCGGCTGGCGATCTAGCAAGATGCACTACCTGGCCGCCCTCCTACCGCGCGTCACGCTCAAGCAGACCCTCATTATTGGCGGGGCCACCGCGCCACTGCTGGCGGGGGGCGCCGGGGTATTGGCAATCCTGCTGTATCTCTCCGCCGCTGGCGGGACGGCGACGCCGGCGCCGGCGCAGCCCATTGCCTTCGACCACTCGGTTCACGCGGGCGACGCGGCAATTCCCTGCGAGTTTTGCCACCGCGGCGTCGGCACTCAAGCGGCCGCGACGGTGCCGTCGGTTGAACAGTGCATGTTCTGCCACTCGGTCGTGAAGACCGACAGCCCGCAGATTCAGCTGCTGCAAGCACACTGGGACACGCAAACGCCGGTCAATTGGACGCGCGTGCATCGCGTGCCTGACCACGTGCGCTTCGTCCACGCGCCGCACATCCAGGCGGGTGTCGCGTGTGAGACCTGCCACGGCGACGTGGCCTCAATGGAGGAAGTCAAGCAGGTACGCTCCCTCGCCATGGGAGATTGCCAGGGCTGCCACCGCGAGAACTCCGCCTCGCTGGACTGTGCGACATGTCACAAGTGATGGGTCGGAGCGTATGAGCGGCATCGGACGACGGCGCTTCCTGGTCGGGTCGGCGGCGCTGGCCGGCGGCGCGACTGTCGTGGCCTGCGCAGCGCCGGAGCGTGAGTCGCAGGTTCAGAGCTTCGTGCTGCAGCCGGAACTCTCGCTGCCGGGCCAGGAACTGTGGTTTGCCACGACCTGCGCGCACTCCGACTGCGGGAACAGCGTGGTGGTGCGCACGATCGACGGACGCGCCAAGAAGGTGGAAGGCAACCCCGCATTTCCGGTCAACCAGGGCAAGCTGAACGTGCGCAGCCAGGCGGGCGTGCAGTCCTTGTATCACCCCGATCGATTGACGGTTCCCAGGAGACGTCGCGGCCTGCGTGGGGCGAACGAGTTCGAAGACCTGGAGTGGCCAGCCGGACTTGATCTGCTGACCGAGAAGATTGCTGAGGCGCGGAGCGTCGTGGTGATTACCGGACCTATCAGCGGAACGCGGGCACGCATTGCCCGCGACTTCGCTACGGCTTTTGGCGGTGAGCACCTTGTCTACGAGACGCTGGAATCCACGGTCTGGCGAAAGACCGTGCAGGACGGGCTGGGCGCGCGGCGGTTGCCGTATCTGGACATTGCCAACGCGCATTCGATTCTGTCCTTTGGCGCCGATTTCCTTTCGACCTGGCTGTCGCCCACGCAGTACGGCGTGGGCTACGGCGAGTTTCGCCAGGGGCACGGTGAGCGTGGCCGCCTGATCCAGGTCGAGCCGCGCATGTCGCTGACTGGCGCCAACGCGGACTCGTGGGTGTACGTGCATCCGGGGCAGGAAGGCGCGCTGGCGCTTTCGATCGCGCAGGTGATCGCCGCCGAGGGTCTGGCGCCTTCGGACAACTGGTTCGATGTCGTGAGCGAAGTCGGCGGTCTGGACGCGCTGAATGCCTATGCGCCCGATCGCGTCAGCGAGCGAACCGGCGTTCCCGTCGAGCGAATCCAGGAGATTGCCCGCGAGTTCGCCAGCCATCAACCGGGTTTCGCCATCGCCGGCGGGCCGGCCCTCGCCAGTACCAACGGGCTGGACAACGGGCTCGCCGCCATGCTGCTGAACCACATGGTGGGAAGCGTCGGACAGCCGGGCGGGCTGCTGCCCAACCCGAATCTGCGCAGCACCGTGACGCCACCAACCGAGCCGACGCCGTTTGCCGACCTGGCCGGCCGCGGCAACACCTGGCTGGAAGACGAAGCCCCGGACGTTGCGATTGTCTTTGAAGCCGACCCGGTATACGGAATGCCCGAAGCCACGCGGTTTGCCGATGCGCTTGGGACGATTCCCTTCGTCGTGGGCATCGGCACGATCATGAGCGAGACGCTGGGGCACTCCGACCTGGTGCTGCCCTCCACCCATCCTTTCGAGGAATGGGGCGACTTTGTGCCCGACCCGGCTCCGCGACAGCACGTGGTGGGTTTGCAGCAGCCGGTGGTCCGGCCGACAACGTCCGGCCGGAGCTTCGGCGACATTCTCTTGACCCTGTGGCACGACCTGCGACCTGACCTGGCCCCGCCCTGGGAGACCATGCGCGACGCGGTTCAGGCCAACGCCGCCGAGGTCTTCAGAGGCGGCGAATTTGAGGAGCGCTGGGTGGAGTTGCTGAAGAATGGCGGCGGATGGAATGACGACTGGGCGCCCGAGTTCAGATCAGCGCCGAACTGGCACATCAATCTGCTGGCTGAGCCGGCCTTCAGCGACAACGGGATCGAGTTCCCGTTGCATCTGATCCCGTTTGAGGGTGTTGCGCTGGGTGGCGGCGACGAGACCGCCAACCCCTGGCTGCAGGCCACGCCAGACCCGATTTCGACGGCGACCTGGACGACCTGGGTCGAAATGAATCCGACGACGGCGGCGGCGCTGAACGTGTCCCGCGGCGACATCGTGCGGATCGAGACCGCGCACGGTCAGTTCGAAGCTGGCGTTTACATCTCGCCGGCCGCCGCGCCCGGCGTCCTGGGCGTACCCGTCGGTCAGGGTCATGCTTTTGGCGGCCGCTGGCGCGAGGGCCGCGGCTCGAACGTGCTGGCCAGCCTGTCGCCGCTGACGGTGGCGGGCTCCGGCGGCCTTGCCTGGGCGGCCACGCGGGCGCGTGTCCGACCGACAGGTGACTATCGACAGCTCCCGACGATCGAGGTCCTGCCGAACGCACGCAACGACGTTGAGGAAGTAGTGGTGCAGATCACCAATGAGTAGCTCAGCCAACGAGGCCGCCGCCCGGGCGAGCGCCGTCTCGGAGATGGGACAGACCATTCCCACCGATGCCGAAGTCGGTCACCCCGAGGGGGTGCGCTGGGGCATGGTGGTGGACCTGGACCGCTGCACCGGCTGCCAGGCCTGCGTGGTGGCCTGCCAGGCCGAGAACAACATTGCCTTGAACGAGGAACAACGGGTCCTGGAACGGCGCGCGAAGACCTGGATTCGGATCGAGCGCTACTGGGAAGGCGAGTTTCCTAACGCGAAGGCTCGATTCATCCCGGTGCTCTGCCAGCATTGCGGCAACGCGCCCTGCGAGACCGTGTGCCCGGTGTGGGCGACCTACCACAACAACGAAGGGCTGAACGTCCAGGTCTACAACCGCTGCATTGGCACGCGGTTCTGCGCCAACGGGTGCCCGTACTCGGTGCGCTACTTCAACTTCTGGAATCCCGAGTGGCCGGAGCCGATGAACAACCAGCTCAATCCGGACGTGACCGTGCGAACGAAGGGCATCATTGAGAAATGCACGTTCTGCGTGCAGCGGATCAACCGGGTCCAGGTCACCGCCAAGACCGAGGGACGTGAGATTGGCTCCAGCGAGATTCAGCCAGCCTGCGCCCAGTCGTGTCCGACCAGCGCGCTGATCTTCGCCGACATCAACAATCCCGACAGCTATCCCGCACAGTTGGCGGAAGCCGAGGCCGGCCGCAGCTACACGCTGCTCGAGCACTTCGGAACCGACCCGGGCGTCATCTACCTCAAGAAGGTGGACCCGCACGCCGAGATTCACGAAGACGACCACGCGCCTGCCGAGGCGCACGCATGATTGCCCCGGAAGCCGCCGGTCTAAAGCTGTCGCTGCGTCCGCCGTACCGGCCGCAAGCGCTGAGCATCTCGCTGAACCATGCGGGTATCGCGCTGCTGGCGGTGCTGGGTGCGCTGGGCATCGTGATGTACGTCGTCAAGCTGATCACGGCCTGGGGCGATCGCGCGGAGTGGGCCTACCCGACCGTGGTCCTGATGTTCGTCCTGTCCACCGCGACCGCGGCGCCGCTGATTGCCTATGCCTCGCGGATGGCCAAGGGGTATTGGGCGCTGCCGCTGCGACGGATCGCGGCGCTGTATGCGGTGCCATCGGTGCTGAGCTTCGTGCTGCTGATCCCCATCATGGCCTCGCTGCCGCCGCTGGACGGCCGTTCCACGTTGTGGTTCGAGTTCCGAGCCGGCGCTCCGTTCCTGACCGACGCGCTGGCGCTGGCGATCTTGTTGCTGACCGGCATGGCGTTGCTCTGGTTCTCGGCGGTCCCGGATCTCGCCGGACCGCCCAGCCGCGTGCGCGCGATGGGTCCCTGGAAGCGCCTGCTCTTCCTGAACTGGTCGGGCTCGACCCGGCAGTGGAAGGTTCTGCGGGCCGCCAACCTGACATTGGGGGCGTTCTACCTGATGGGCTACGCCTTCGTGCACATGTTGCTCACCACCGACCTGGGCCAGAGCCTGCTGCCGGGCTGGCGCTCGGGGATTTTTCCGGTCTATAGCGCGGTGACCGGGCTCCAGGCTGGAATCGCGCTGACGCTGCTGACGGCGGCGGCCATGCGCCGGTTCTCGCCTGAATCGGCGCGGTTCCTCGGCGACGAGCAGGCCTCCGCCCTCGGCAAGATCCTGCTGGCGGCCACGTTGATGTGGTTCTACTTCTTCTGGTCCGACTTCCTGCTGATCTGGTACGCCCGGCTTCCCAGCGAGGTGGCCGCGATGCAGGTGACGGTGGCCATTACCTACAAGCTGCCGTTTGTGCTGGCCGCCGTGTTGATGCTGGTTCTCCCCCTGGCACTGCTCATCTTCAACAGGATCCGGCAGTCGCTCACGCTGATTGCGGGCGTCTCGACGCTGATCGTGGTTGGCTTGCTCTTCGACCGAATCCGGTTTTTTGTCGCGCCCATGGCCAACCCGTCACCGTTCGGCCACGCCATGGAAACGCTGCCGGAGCCATACTGGCCGAACGTGAGCGACGTGCTGTTCATGATCGGCTTCATCGGCCTGATGATCGCCGTCTTCGTCTATGCCGCCTCCCGCATCCCGGTGCTCAACGGCTGGGAAATGCGCCAGGGATCGATGCTGCGTAAAGAACGAACGTTCATGAAGACCCACGTTCTCGTGATCGGAAAGCCGGACTGATGCAAGAACCGGTAGTTGCCGACACGAAAACCTCGAACCGCGAGCTGCTGGACTTCGTCTTCGCCTGGCCGGCCTGGTTCTTCGCGGTAGGCGGAGCGCTCAACGGCCTGCTGGTGGCGGCGTTTGTCGTCGTGATCCTGATGTTGATGTTCGGCCTCCAGTTCCTTGGGTACTCGCACCCGGTCTACTGGGGCTTCCTGATCGTGAACTTCGTGTTCTGGATCGGGGTCAGTCACGCCGGAATCATGGTTTCGGCCATCCTGCGGCTGACGCAAGCCGAGTGGCGGCGGCCCGTGACGCGCGCCGCCGAAGTGCTGACGATCTTCTCCCTGCTGACGGCCGTGCAGTTCCCGCTGATTCACTCCGGCCGCCCCTGGCGCACGATGTACTGGACCTTCCCCTACGACTGGAACCGTGGCGCCTGGCCCAACCCGCGATCGCCGCTGGTCTGGGACCCCTCGGCAATCTTCACTTACCTGACATCAACGATTCTGTTTGTCTACGTGGCGTTGCTGCCTGACCTGGCGCTGGCTCGCGACCGGGCGCCAAACCCGGTCAGCCGCGCCATCTACGGCGTGCTGGCCATGGGCTTCCGCGGGACCACGCGGCAGTGGCGTATCCAGACGGTGGCCGGCCTGTTGCTATCGGCGATCATCCTGCCGATCTTCGTCTCGGTGCACTCCATCGTGTCCTGGGACTTCGCCGTCACCTCGGTGCCCGGCTGGCACAACACGATCTTTGCTCCGTACTTCGTTATCGGGGCTGTTCACTCCGGCGTGTCGGCCGTGGTGACCGTGATGATCGTGATGCGCTTCGCCTTCGGTCTGAAGCGGTTCATCAAGCGCGACCACATCGACTCGCTGGCGCGACTGCTGATCGTGGTAGCGACGGTCTGGCTGTTCTTCTTCCTGCTGGACTTCTTCTTCGGCCTCTACGGCACGGAACCGGCGGAAGTCGACACCTGGCAACGACGGCTGGTTGAACCGCCGTGGGTCGTGATCGCGATTATCTTTATCATCTGCGCCTACATCATTCCGGTGCCGATGTGGATGTTCCGCGGCATCCGGCGGAACTTCTTCTGGATGTTCGTGACCACAATCCTGGTCAACGTGGGCATGTGGCTGGAGCGCTACATGGTGGTGGTGCCGGCGCTGGAGCGGAAGAGCGGCCTTACATTCACGTACGGCGACTACGCACCCTCGTTATCCGAATTCATCCTCGTGGCCGCATCGTTTGCCCTGGTGATTCTCGGTTTCCTGACGTTCTCTAAGCTGCTGCCGATCATGCCGGCCGCGGATATCAAGGAAGGCCAGATCCTGGCCGACCGCATTCGAGTCGGGCGGGCAAACGTGCCGGCCGCCATGCGGGAGTGAGGTCTATGGCAATGCAGTCCCAAGCCAAACGCGAACTCCTGGCCCTCTACGAGGAGCCGGACCAGGCCGCCGACGCCGTCGAGCGCCTGCATAGCGCCGGGTTCGAGGACAACGACATCGAGATTCTGAGCAGCACGCCCTATCCGGAAGGCGCGTTCGGCGAGGGGCACACGAAGCACCGCCTATTCGCCTTCCCGTTTGCGGGCGCTGCCTGCGGACTGGCCGTGGGCATCGCCTGGATCGTTGGCGCCCAGGTTTCGCTGCCAATCATTACCGGCGGAAAACCGGTCGTAGCCGTGCCGGCCGTCATCCAGATTCTGTACGAGGGGACGCTGCTGGGCGCCGTGCTGTTCACGGTGCTTGGCGTGCTCTTCGAGTCCCGCCTGCCTGACGGGGTGGGTCTCTACGACGACCGGATCTCCGAGGGCTACATCGGCATTTCGGTCATGGCGCGCGAGCGCCGCCTGCCGGACGCTCAGATCGCGCTGGAAGAAGCCTCTCCCATCGACCTGCTCTCCAAGGAGGGCAGCCTCATGCACGCACCAGGAACCACGTGACCCTGCCCCGACTGCGACCACGCAACGTTGCCGCCCTTGCCCTAGGGCTGGTGGCGGCGTTGACGCTCGTTGGATGTGAGACGGGCGCCTATCCGCTCGACATCTTCCCGGAGATGCACTACCAGGCGTCGTATCGGACTCAGGAGCCGTCGCATCCCGGAGCGCCTGAGGGGTCGATTCCGACCACGGGCGGCGAACTGCCGGTGACGGACTTCGTTGCCATGATCGCGAAAGAAAACCCGGTGCCGTTCACGGGCGAGTCAATTGACACTGCCCGCGCGGTATTCGAGACCAACTGCGCCATGTGCCACGGGGCCAACGCCGACGGCGACAGCTTCGTCGCCCGGCAATTCGAGCAGTACCAGGAGAAGGCGCCTCCGTCGCTGCGACGTGCGGAGCTCGCCGACCAGCAGGACGGCGCACTGTTCTGGACGATCACCAACGGCGTAAACCGCATGCCGTCGTTCAGTTCGTTGCTCACGGCTGAGGAGCGCTGGTCGCTCGTCAATTACATTCGGTCAATCCAGGAGTCGCCGGCGCCTGACGCCGCCTGAGCGGAAACGGTCCCATGGCCGAGAGTCCGGTCGCCCTGCTGATCGTCTTGCGCTTTGTCCACGTACTTGCGGCGGCGCTTTGGGTAGGCGGGGGGATCGTGGTGCTGGCCGTGCGCGCCGCGCCGACCATGGCGCCACTGACCGGCACTTCCAGCGCCGTCCTGGGACGAACCGTTGGGCGCCTGGTCAGCACAGGATTCGCCGTTTTCGTGCTCACGGGCGTGCTGCTGACCTTCAATCGCCTTGCGGAGCAGACTATCGATGCGGCATACGTGGCGGTACTTGTAAGCAAGGTGCTGCTCGCGCTGGGCATGTTCCGGCTTGCGCTTCCCGGCCGCCGAGGGACGGTGTCTCACCCCCCGGGATCGGACAGCAAGCCTTGGTGGCAAAGTCGCACGGCCTTAATCGTCGGACTCGGACTTGCGATCTACCTGCTGTCGCTGATCCTCAACGAAATGGCCGAACTCAGCTTCAGGAGTGTCGGCTAGGCTGGACCCGGACACGATGAACGCAACAACCACCACGTCACCTCGCCCTCGGCTGCCGGCGAAACTGCTGTTGCTGGTGGCCGCGCTGACCGCGGCCGTGGGCTTCCTAATCTGGACCGGCACGCAGGGCGCCACCGTCTACTACCACACGGTTGGCGAAGTGCGCGCCATGGGTTCCGATGCCTTTTACCGCCTGATCCGCGTCAACGGCATCGTCGCGGACGGCTCGATCGCCACCTCAACCGACAGCAACCTCATCAGCTTCGACCTGCAAGACGATTCCGGGCGGCTCCCGGTCGAATACCGCGGTACTCCGCCCGACCTGTTCGGCTACTCGACCGAAGACCGCTACCAGGAGGTGATCGTCGAGGGCCAGCTCGAACCGAGCGGCGCGTTCCGCGCCCGCAGCCTGATCGTTAAGCACGGGCCCGAATTCGAACCACGCGAAATCCCATCGCAGTAGGGTCCGCCAACACCGCCTGCCACGAGTCCGGCGCCTCCCCCATCACACCGCCAATGCCCCCGGCTATTGAAGCGACCGACCTTTATGTTCGGCTCGGCCAGCGCAATGTGCTCCGAGGCGTCTCCCTATCACTGACGCTCGGCGAGCGCGTCGCGATCGTGGGGCCCAACGGCGCGGGAAAGACCACCCTGCTCCGGGCGCTGGCGGGTCTGCTGCCACCGCGGCGCGGCACGGTGAGCCTGCGCGGCGGCAAGGGCCCGGAAGACCCCGCGACGCGCGGCGGACTCGGATTTCTGGGACACCGACCGCCGCTCTATCCGCACCTGACCGCCCGCGAGAACCTGGGCTTCGCGGCCCGGCTGCATGGCGTTCCTGACGCCGCTGAGCGCATTCGGACCGCGCTGGAGCGCGTGGGACTCTCGGCCGATGCCAATCGCCTGGTCCGCGACTTCTCGCGCGGGATGCAGCAGCGCCTGGGTCTGGCACTTGCATTGCTTCCCGAACCGGACGTGGTGCTGCTGGACGAGCCGGACGCCAGCCTGGACGCGGCCGGTGTCCGTGATCTGCCGTTGGTCCTCGACGCGCTGGCGCCCCGCGCGACCGTGCTCTTCAGCACGCACGACGAGCGCGTGGCGCACGCGCTGGGCGCCCGAATCGTGCGGCTGGAATCAGGACGCCTGACGGGCGCTGCGGCCGAGCCAAGAGCCCGGCAGCCACAGGACCTCGGGCCTCAATCGCGTCCGCCGGATTTCGCCCGAGCCGTATGGGCCATGATCGCCAAGGACGCTCGCGTGGAGTGGCGGGCGCGCGAGCAGGTCCCAACGCTGCTCATGTTCACGCTGCTCGCCGCGGTCGTGTTCGACATGGCGTTCATCGCGGCCCTGGGGTCCGAAGTCGCCGCCGTGGCCGTCGGAGTCCTTTGGATCAGCGTGCTGCTGGCTGCCACGCTGGCCGCCACACGCCTGTTCGCGACCGAGTACGAGCGGGGCACCCTGGATGGGCTTTTGGTCGCGCCGGTCGATCCCAGCGGCATTTACCTGGCCAAGTTCGTGCTGCTGGCATTGGAAACGGCATTCGTCGGCGTTGCGCAGCTCGTATTCCTGAGCCTGCTGCTGAACGTCTCACTCTTCCAAGTGTCTACCGTCGGCGCCGTGATCCTGGCGTCGGCGGCGATCAGCGCGATCCTGGCCCTGCAAAGCGCCCTGGTGGTAAGCGCGCGCGCCCGTGAAATGCTCATGCCGCTACTCGCCATCCCACCGTCAGTACCCGTGCTGCTGGCCGGTGTTGGAATCACCCTTGGCGCGCTGGAAGTCACGCCCGCCGGACAGCAGGGCGCCTGGTTCGGGTTGCTGGCCGTTGTCGCGGTCGTATTCTTGACTCTTGGGGCGGTCCTGTATCCGCAGGCGGCCCGGACGTAACGGGAGGACGGCATGCGTCAGGTTCGAACCACCGAGTTGCCCAGGCCTCGGCGGCTTGGTGCGCTTCGCGAACCTGCAAACGCGGCCCTCTACGCCGCCCTGCTGCTGAGCATGGGCTTGGCCATCTTCATGGCCTTCATCTTTGCGCCGGCCGAACGCGTGCAGGCCGAGGTCTATCGAATTCTATTTGTGCACGTGCCAAGTGCCTGGCTGGCCTTCTTCGCGTTTGGCGTTGTTGCGCTTGGCAGCGTGATGTTCCTCATTCGCGGAAAGTCCGGTTGGGATCGCCTGGCTCTCGCCTCTGCCGAAATCGGCGTGCTGTTCACCACGTTGACGCTGGTCACGGGTTCGATCTGGGGCCGCAGCGTCTGGGGCGTGTGGTGGCAGTGGGATCCGCGCCTGACCACCACCCTCATCATGTGGTTCATCTACGTGAGCTACCTGGCTTTGCGCGCATACATCGACGATCCGGATGCCCGCCAGCGCATGGCGTCGGTTGTGGGCATCGTCGGTGTCGTGAGCGTGCCGATCGTTTGGTTCTCGGTGGAGTGGTGGCGCAGCCTTCATCCCACACCCTCGATCACCAACCCGGGTGGCGGAATGCCGGCTGAGATGCTGACCACGCTGCTGGTTTCGGTTGCCGCCTTCACCGTCTTCTACGTCGCCCTGGTACGGCAGCGCATGCAGCTCGAGCTGGCCGTGGCCGAATTGGGAAGCCTGCGCGAACGACTGCACGAACGGAACGAGGATTCCGCATGACAAGCGACCTGCTATACCTGTTCATCGGCTTCAGCGCCGTCTGGGTTGGTGTCTTCGGCTACCTGGTGTACGTCACCGGGCGCGTGCGCAGCGTGCGCGACGAACTGCATGATCTGCGCGGGCAACTAGACGCGCCGCAGGCAGGGCGAGAAACGTCGAGCCACTGACACGAATTTTACGGAGACGACTCCGCCCGCCTCGCTAATGCGAACCGGATATGCCTGACCTCGTTGATGCCGGCCGCCTGGGTCTGGGGTTTGCCTTTGGCGTCGCCGTCCTACAGATGCTGCTTGCCCTCGCCGGCGTGCTGCGGCGCACGCCGGAACTGAGCCGCAGCGCAGCCAACGCCGCGTCGGCGCAGGCCGCCCTGCTGACCGTGGTGGCCGCCGGCCTGGCGGCCGGCTTCCTGGCTCGCGACTTCTCAATCCAGTTTGTGGCCGATCACTCCAGTTCGGTCATGCCAACCGGGCTCACCATTGCCGCCCTCTGGGGCGGTCAGGAAGGCTCCCTCCTGTTCTGGACCTGGTCGATGAGCCTCTTCGCGGCGGTCGCCACACGCCGCATGTTGACCGCGGATGGCGTGGCCGGCCCCCACGGGATCGTCGTGCTCAGCGGCCTGCAGCTCTTCTTTCTGGGGGTACTCGTCTTCACGTCGTCGCCGTTCTCGCGGCTGGTGGCCGCGCCGGCCGAGGGGCGCGGACTCAATCCCCTGCTGTGGGACAGCGGCATGCAGATCCATCCCCCGATGCTTCTCTCGGGTTACATGAGCTTTGGCATCCCGTTCGCATTTGCCGCCGGGTTGCTGCTGGCCGGCCGTGTGACCCAACCCTGGCTGCGCGAAATGCGGAACTGGATGCTGCTGGCCTGGGCCATTCAGAGCGCCGGGCTGCTGCTGGGCGCCTGGTGGGCCTATCGGGTGCTCGGCTGGGGCGGCTACTGGGGCTGGGATCCCGTGGAAAACGTGGCGTTGCTGCCCTGGCTGGTGGCCACGGCCTACTTGCACTCCGCCCTGGCGCAGGAGCGGCGCGGCCAGTTGCGCGCCTGGGCGATCGGCCTGGTGCTAGTGACCTACGCGCTGGCCATCTTCGGCACGTTCGTGGTCCGCAGCGGCGTCCTATCGTCGGTCCACAACTTCGCCCTGTCTGATGTCGGCCCGATCTTCTTCGTCTTCGTCGGTGCACTTCTTATCCTGTCGGCCGCGCTGTTCATCTACCGCCTGCCCCTCCTCCGCTCGGATGAACCAATAACCGCCGTTGCGTCGAAAGAGGCGGGATTCCTGATCAACAATCTGCTGATGCTGGCCATCGCGGCGGCAACCTTCTGGGGCACGGTGTTCCCGATGGTCACGGAAATCGTGCAGGGCGCACGCATCGCCGTCGGACCGCCGTTCTACACCCAGGTCAACGTGCCGTTGCTGGTGGCAACGCTTGGGCTACTGGCCATCTGGCCGCTGCTGGCCTGGCGCCGTACGTCGCTGGGTGCCGCCTGGAGGGCAACCCGCTGGCCGGTCGCCACGCTAGTAGTCGTTTCGGTGCTGCTTGCCGTCTTGGGGATGCGCGACGGATTACCGATCATTGCTATCGGGCTCACGGCGGCCGTCGCCGCCGGAGTCGCGCTGGAGTACGTCCGCAGCGTGCGTGCCGGACTGGCTCGCCAGCGCGAGGTGTCCGCGGGTCCATACCCGATCTTCCTGGGCAATCGGCGCCGGTTGGGCAGCTATCTCGTTCACCTGGGCATCGCCATCCTGGCCCTCGGAATCATCGCCTCGGCCGCCTTCAGCCAGGAGACCGCCGCCAACGTCGAGCGCGGCGAAGCCGTGAGCCTTGGTCCATACGACGTTGTCTTTCAGGGCCTCAGAAGCAGCGTGCAACCGGGTCTGAATACGGTCGTCGCCGAGGTGGACGTTGTTCGCGACGGCGCCCTGATCGACCGTCTGTCGCCCGCCCGTCGCATTCACGCGGGTTGGGAGAACCAGCCGACGGCCGACGTGGCGGTCAGCACGACCCTGCCGCACCTGGACGACGTCTACGTGCTGTTGAGTTCGTGGGACCAGAGCGGAACATCCGCAACTATTCGCTTATTGGTCAACCCGCTGGTCGTTCTGCTGTGGGTCGGTGGAATCGTCTACTTCGTCGGAATCCTGGTCATTGCCTGGCCAGTCCAGCGCCGGGATCCGGCTGAGATCCCTGCCGCCACTCCCCGGCCCGCGGTTCTGTGAGACGGTTAAACGCCGGTCTGCTGCTCGGCCTGCTCGCTGTTGTCGTGCTGGCGGTGCCCACGCAGGCGGCCGAGGAGCCGGATCTGCCAACGCGCAAGCGCATGTGGTCGATTGCCGAGGGGCTCGACTGCCCGGTCTGCCAGGGACAGTCCGTACGCGAGTCCAACGCCCAACTCGCCGCCCAGATGCGGGAGATTATTCTCATCAAGCTCCAGGCTGGCGAGTCCGAGGAGCAGATCTTTGGCTTCTTTGCCGACCGCTACGGGCCGGGCGTCTTGCGGGAGCCGCCTCGAGAGGGACTGGCGCTGGGTGTCTGGATTGGACCAATAGCCATCCTTGCCCTGGGCGTCGTGCTGCTTGGCTGGGCTCTGACGCGCGGGCGACGACCCTCGCTCGCGGCGGCTGACGGCGATCTGCAGGCGTACGAGCGGCAGGTGGACGACCTGCGCAAGGCGAGACGCGACTCGCCGCCATCAGCGTGACGGCCGCGCTGCTGAGCCTGGCGGTCCTGGTGATCGCCGCCGCTGGCTTCCTTTGGGTGCTCGCACCGCTAATTCGCCGGTCGCCCGCACACGCGGAACTGCATGACGGCGATGAGGAAGTTGCCGTCGAACGCGGCCTGCGCATGCTGGACGACCTGCAGGCCGAACGCGACCGCGGCGCCATAAGTACGGGGGACTTCGAGCGAGTCAGCCGAGAAATTCGCCGTGACACCGCGCAACGCTTGTTGAATCGCGACGAACGCCGGGCTCGGCTCGACGCTGCCGTCGAGGCACTCGTCGGCGGCACCGCTCCTGTGCCGGCGCTGGCAGCGGCTCCCGGCCCACGAGCCGGCACCCTGGCCTGGGTCGCACCGAGCGTTGCTTTGGTCGCCTTGCTTGGCGTGCTCGTAACGGTGATTACCGTCGGCGCGCGTTCAGCTGCCGCCGAGCAGGAACCGGTGGGCAACGTAGGCGCGGCCGCGATCTCGGGAGCGGCAGTCGCATCCAGCGACCCCAATCTCCTCGTCGTGACTCACGCCACAGGCGCGGAACTCAGTCGTGACGCCGGAGAAACCTGGTCGTCGGCCGTGGGTCCCGGGGCAACGGTCGCTGCGGCCGCCGGATCAGGCACGCTGTACGTGCTGGCAAGCGACGGCGTGTGGTCGAGTGAGGACCAGGGCGCCACCTGGGGTCGCGACCCGAACTTCCCGGCGTTGCGGCAGCTAGCCGTCGGGTCGCGTGGTGGGGGGATGGCCGGCGTCGACGGCGCAGGATCCATGCTGATCAGCAACGACATGGGCCGCAGTTGGGAGCCAGGTCCGACGGACGCACCGGCCAGCCTTACGGGACTGGCGGTGGTCGATTTCGACGCGCCGTTCATCCTTGCGGCCACCGGCGCCGAGGGCGTGCTCGCCTCCGAAGCCAGCGGCGGTTGGCGGGGCGCCAATGGGTTTGTGAACGGCGTCTTGCCCACGATCACGGTTCGGGCTGTCGTCTACGAGCCCGAAACGGGTGATTCCTTCAGTTCGGCGTCAGGCGATCGCTTTGAGGGCGCTGCCTTTGTCGCCACCGACGCGGGTGTGTTCAAGTCCGTCGACGGCATGCAATCGTGGGTTCGACTTCCTCTGCGAGCGGACGTGCGGGCACTGGCCATTAGCGGACGGACGCTCTATGCCATTGCAACTGACGGCTCGGTCTTCCGCAGCCGCGACGCGGGGGCCAGTTGGCGATGAAACGAACGCTCGCGCTAACGGCTCTGCTGGTCGTCCTGGCCATCGCCACCGTGACTGGCGTGAAGGCCGAAGGCAGTGCCGAGATTATTGGGCGTCTCACACCGGCCACGCCGGGCTCGACATTGCCGGCCGGCCTGATCGTCAGGCTCGATGGATTTCGGCAGTCCGATCGCCTGCCAACCAGTGAGGTTGTCGTGGGCGCCGACGGCGTCTTCGCTTTCGCGGACGTGGCTGCCGGCGGCGAGTACGCCTATCTCGTCTCCTTTGAAGCCGAGGGCGTGCGCTACAGCAGCGACATTCTGCAGGTGGTGGCCGGTGAGCCCACGGCCGTGCAGATCGATGTATTTGCGGTAACCGAAACAGATCCGGGGATCAGTTTTCAAAGCCTCACCCGGCTGCTCAGGCGACAAACGGCGGATACGCTCTCGGTCGTCGAGGTGGCCGAAGTGCACGTCCCGGGAAGTCGCGCCTACCTGCCGGTGCAACAGCCGGGATTGCCGCCGCCGTTGCGATTCGGCGTGCCTGACGGGGCGTTCAACCTGCAGCCGGTCGCGGGATTCGGGCCAGGCGACGCCGTCATCGGCGGCCCGGGCTTTGCGGTGTTTGCGGGGCTCCAGCCAGGCGTGACGACCCTGGTCTACGGCTATCAGCTTGCGCTTGAGGGTGGGGCCGTGGCTTTCGACTGGGCGCCGGCGCTGAATACGGACATCGCGATTCTGCTGGTTGAGTCTGGTCTGCTCTCCGCGTCCGTCAGCGGGCTGGAGGCTCGCGGCGACGACGCCTTTGGAGGTACCAGCGTCCTCCGCTGGCAGGCGACGGACGTGACCGCTCGCCAGTCGTTTGGCATTCGCATAGTCGAGACGTCACTCCCGGGTATCGTGCGCACGCTTCGCGCCACAACCGCCGACCGCTGGGCGCTCGTTGCCACCGTGCCGGCAGTCGTGGCGGGGCTGATCGTGGTGATCTGGCGGCGCGGCTGGCGGCGTCGGCCGGCCACCGACCCGGAGGCCCAGGCCGCCGAACTGCTTGCGGAACTGCGCGCGCTGGATGCTTCCAGGGACTCGGACGCGCTCGGGCGCCGGGCCGCCACCAAGCACGCGCTCCTGGCTCTCCTGGAGCGGCGCCCCGAGGTGCTGGGTGACCTCCGGCGCTCCGGCCGATCGTCGCGAGAGGCTTCACCGGACGAGACTTGAGCCGAGATCGAAGGAACACTCCCGTATTTCGACCGGCCGGGGTGGACCTGCCGAGCAGACCGATTGCAGCCACTGCCCGACCTGCCTAAGATCACTTTCGTGAACGAAACCAGTCACGACGTACTCATCATCGGGGCCGGCGGCGCCGGCCTTCGTGCCGCCATGGCGGTGGTCGAGGCCAACCCCGCTCTCTCCATCGGCCTCGTATCCAAGGTCTACCCCATGCGCAGCCACACCGTGGCCGCGGAAGGGGGCATGGCCGCCGTCATCAAGGACAACGACGCCCGCGAGCACCACATCTACGACACCATCAGCGGCTCCGACTGGCTGGCCGACCAGGATGCAGTGGAAATGTTCGTTGACGAGGCCCCACGTGAACTGATCCAACTGGAGCACTGGGGCTGCCCCTGGAGCCGCGAGGACTCCGGGCACGTCGCGGTTCGGCCCTTTGGCGGCATGCAGATCGAGCGCACCTGGTACGCGGCAGACAAGACCGGCTTCCACGTGCTGCACGCCCTCTTTCAGACATCCCTGCAATTCAGCCAGATCACGCGCTACGACGAGTTCTTTGCGACCAGCCTTCTCACGGCCGACGGTCGCTGCCAGGGTTGTGTGGCCGTCGAACTGCGTACTGGCGAACTGCACGTCATGCGAGCCAACGCCGTCATCATTTGCACCGGCGGGTTCGGACGAATCTTTCCATTCACCACCAACGGTTCCATCAAGACGGGCGATGGTCTGGCCCTCGCGTACCGCGCTGGCGTGGCGCTGAAGGACATGGAGTTCGTGCAGTACCACCCCACCGGGCTGCCGGGAACGGGCATCTTGATCACCGAGGCCTCCAGGGGCGAAGGCGGCATCCTGCTCAACAGTGAGGGCCGTCGGTACTTGCAGGATTACGACCTTGGCGAGCCGTTGGACGTCAACGATCCGAGGCACCCCCAGAACCGGACCATGGAACTCGGACCGCGAGACCGACTGTCACAGGCCTTCATGCACGAGCAGGCGGCCGGGCGGACGTTTACCGGCGAATACGGCGACTACGTGCAGTTGGACGTTCGCCACCTGGGTGAAGATCGGATCGATACGCGTATCCCGTTCGTCCGGGAACTTGCGTCCAACTACGCCGGGATCGATCCGGTTGTGGAGCCGATTCCGGTGCGGCCGGTCGTGCATTACACGATGGGCGGCATCGACACCGACGTGCACGGGGCCACGCCGCTCCCCGGCCTCTACGCCGCCGGCGAATGCGCCTGCGTCAGCATCAACGGCGCCAATCGGCTTGGATCCAACTCATTGACTGAGTTGGTCGTATTCGGAGCTCGTGCGGGCCGTCACGCGGCCGACGCGGTTGCCGCCCAAGAGCTATCTGACAGCCCGGAGATTGACCGCCAGGTGAGCGTCGAACGCGACCGGCTGGCTGAATTGCGCGGCCGTCCGGCGGGCGGCGAGCGCATTGCCGCCATTCGAGACGACCTGAATACGGCCATGGAAGACGGCGCCGGTATCTACCGCGACGAAGGATCGCTGTCCGCGTGCTGCGCCACCCTCCGCGAGTTGCAAGAACGCCTGGCCACCGTTTCGCTGGACGACACAAGCCCCGTCTACAACACCGAGCTGATCAGCGCACTCGAACTCGACGGCATGGTCGACATCTCGCAGGCGCTCGCTCACGCCGCGCTCGATCGCACCGAGTCGCGCGGATCGCATCAGCGCACCGACTACGCCGCGCGTGACGACGCCAACTACCTCAAGCACTCCATGGCGTACCGAACCGACGGCGACCCGCGCATTGACTACAAGGACGTGGTTATCACCCGCTGGCCGCCGGCCGCGCGCGTATATGGATCGTCCGCGGACAAGGATGGGAAGTCCACATCGTGAGCGAGACGACGGTCAAGCTTGAAGTCTTTCGCTATCGACCCGACAACGGCGGGCCGACCTTTCAGTCGTACGACGTGCCCTACCACGACGACTGGGTCGTGCTGGATGCGTTGAATTATGTCAAGAACTACGTCGACGGCTCCCTCAGCTTCCGCTGGTCCTGCCGCATGGGCGTGTGCGGCTCCTGCGGCATGCAGGTCGACGGCGAGCCGACCCTCACCTGCGCCGCCTTCCTGCGCGACCATATGCCCGGTCCGATTCGCGTCGAACCGCTGGTCAACTTTCCGGTCGAGCGGGACCTCGTGGTCGACATCAACGGCTTCATGGAGAAACTCGACCACGTCAAGCCCTACCTGGTCCGCGAAGACGAGGCGGACGACCTGAGCGCCGAGTACATGCAGACTCCGACGCAACTGGACCGCTACAAGCAGTTCAGCATGTGCATCAACTGCATGCTGTGCTACGCGGCTTGTCCGGTGATCGGCCGGGTGGACGACTTCATCGGACCCGCCGCGCTCGCGCTCGCCCAGCGCTACAACCTGGACTCGCGCGACCAGGGCAAGCAACAGCGACAAGAAGTGATATTCCAAAACGAGGGCATCTGGGAGTGCACCTTCGTGGGCGAATGCTCCGAGGTCTGCCCCAAGCACGTCGATCCGGCCGGCGCCATTCAGCAGGCCAAGCTGGAGGGCGCCTTCGACTACTACAAGCGGTTGCTGACGCCGTGGGTCAAGCGCTCGTGAACCGGCCGCTGGACCGGCGCCTGGGTTGGACCTGGTGGACCCTCAAGGGGTCCTACTTCCGCATCTTCCTGCGCGAAGTCTCGTCGGCCTTCATCCTGGCCGAGGTCGTGTTCTTCATGCTCTTGATCCACAAGGCAGGGCAGGACGCGGAAACCTACCTGGCCTATCGCAAATTCCTGTGGCACCCGCTGATAGTGGTGTTCCACCTCGTGGCGCTCGCCTTTGCGCTCTGGCACACCTTCACGTTTTTCCTGATCGCCCCGAGCGCGCTGCCGAGCCAGATCGCCGGCCGGCGCATCCCGCCAGCCTTCATCATCGGCCAGCAGTTCGCCGGTCTGGCGGCGGTTTCACTGCTCATCTTCCTGTGGGTGGCCTGGGTCGGCGCAACGTGAGCGGTCGCTCGCACGAACCCCTGTTCTGGTCGCTGTTCGCGGCCGGAAGCGTGCTGGCCGCGGTGTTCGTGCCTGTGTTCATCCTCGTCACGTCGATCTTCGGACCATTCGGCTGGCGCTGGTTTGCCGACGCCTTCACCTACGACGGCATCCGCGACCTGCTCCAGCACGCCATCGTGCGGCTGGCCATCGGCGCGGTCATCGCCCTCATCGCCGTCCACGCCTGCCACCGCCTGCGCCACCTGGCCATTGACTTGCACGTACCGCTTCCCGCGCCCCTGATCGGCGTGGTGGCCTACGGCGGCGCGGCGGCAGTTACCGTCCTCACGGCAGTTTTCTTGGGGCTCGTCTAGCGCCTTCCACCGTCAGGGCAGGAGGCGAATCAGGCCTACAACCAGGCCGGTCGTGATCGCGGACGAGCTTGCAATCATCACGCCGGTTCGAATCGTGAGCCGAAGCTCAAGCTCCTGCAACTCAGCCTTGGTCGCGAACCTCTCGAGATCCGCTTTGGTCGCGAACTTCTCAAGGTCCTCCTTGGTAGCAAACCTCTCAAAGTCCGCTTTCGTAGCGAAATCCCGCAAGTCCGCCTTGCTCACACGATTCCCGTTCGCGACTGCCTGCACAATCTCGGCAACCGCTTCCGCTTTTGCGTCCCCGAACCCTGCCGCCTTCAGCGTTCGAGCTGCGCGCAGCGTATCGAAGACAGCCATAGCGCACCTCCAACTCCTGGGTCTGACTGTACACGGTCCCACCGCCATGTCCAACGCATCCAGACCGCCCGGCCCGATCCCGCGCTACCCCTACACTGGCCCCATCCACGTCCTGAGAATCCCCTGACACCATGCGAATCACTGGGGTCCGTACCGTCGTCTACGAACACGAACTCAGCCGGCCGCTGGGCGATGTGAACAGCCCCACCGGCCGTTCGCTCAACTCCGGACTCCTGGTCTACGTGGACACCGACGCGGGCGTTACTGGCCTGGGCTTGGGCGGCCCGCCCGGACGTCCGCACGTTCAGAGCCTGGCCCAGCGGCTGATCGGATCCGATCCACGCGGCGTGCGCGGCTTGTGGAAGCAGATGATGGATTCCGTCTTCAAGCTGGGCCCGGTAGGACCAGTTGCCGTGGGGCTGTCCGCGCTTGATCTCGCGCTCTGGGATCTGAAGGCCAAGGCCAACGGCGAACCGTTGTGGCGCACGCTGGGCGCCTCCACGCCGCGCGTGCGCGCCTACGCCAGCGGCCTGGACTCCCCGCTGCCGGACGAGGAGATATACGCCTACTACGCCGGCATGGCAGCGCGCGGCGTGTCCGCCGGCAAGCTCAAGGGTGGCGCCGACTTCCAGGACGACCTGCGCCGGCTGGAAGTCATGCGCGACGCGCTCGCCACTTCCGGCAAACGCGTTGACCTGATGCTGGACGTCAACGAATTCTGGACGCCCAAGGAGGCCATCCGCCGCGTCCGCGAGATCGAGCGCAGTTTCGATCTGACCTGGATTGAGGAACCCGCCCGCCGCTGGGACGCCACCGGCCTGCGCCAGGTGTCCGACGGCGTGGCCGCGGCGGTGGCCAGTGGCGAGAACCTGCGGCATCCCGGCGAGTTCCTGCACCTGCTGGACCATCGCGCGATCGACGTCTTCCAGGTAGGCGCCGATACCTGCGGCGTCACCGGCGCACAGATCGTGGCCGACATGGTCTACGGCATCGAGCGGCCGATCTCCATGATGAACTCGCCGGGCAGCTTCATGGCCCACGCGGCGGCAGCCATGCCCAATCACACGATGCTGGAGGTGCTGGACGCGGGGCGCGACGCCCTGTTCGACATCGACATCCGGCTCGAAGACGGCTGGCTTGTCCTGGGCGAGCGTCCGGGCTTTGGCATCGAGTTCGACCCCGACCTCCTGGCCGCCCACACGGTTGAACATGCTTCCCCTACCGCCATGGCCAGCCCGTGGGGCCGCCGCCCGGGCGCGGGCCTCTACGCCTAACCCCTCCGCGCTAGCTCCCTCGACTCCCCGCGCACCCACCGAATCGGCGGCACGACGCCCCCAATCGCTTCCTGCGCGCCCTCCGGTTACCCCCATTTGCCGGCGGCGACTGGTAAGCATCGCCCGAAGTCGTGACAATAGGCGCACTGGTTCCGTCACTGTCAGGAAACGGAGGCCGCTTTGCGCGCGATTCAGTACGCCGCGCCCTCGACCGTAGAGGACGCTGTAACCATCCTTGCCGAGCACGGCTCGAACGCCCGCATGCTTGCCGGCGGGACGGACCTGATTGTCCAGGTCCGCGAAGACGCTCGCGATACCGAAGTGTTCGTGGACGCCAAGAGCATTCCCGAGCTCATGGAACTCTCGGTCAACGCCGACGGCAGCACCACGCTCGGGGCCGCCGTCCCGTGTCATCAGCTTTACAACGATGCGCAGTTCGCGGCGGCATATCCCGCCGTTGTGGACGCTTCCCGCATCATCGGCAGCACCGGCATTCAGGGCCGCGCGTCAGTCGGCGGCAACCTGTGTAATTCGGGTCCCGCCGGCGACACGATTCCACCGTTGATCGTCCACTCGGCCATCTGCAACATCGCCGGGCCCGACGGCGAACGCACCGTGGCCGTCGAAGACTTCTGCACCGCCCCCGGCCGCAACGTATTGGCCGACGGCGAGTTGCTGGTCTCAATCACTCTCCCCAGGCCGCCCGCGGGCTCAGGCTCGCACTACCTGCGCTTCATCCCTCGCAATGAGATGGACATCGCAGTCGTAGGCGCCGGCGCCTTACTGCAGCTGGACGGCGAGAGCATCACCGCTGCCCGCGTCGCGATCGGCGCCGTGGCTCCCACGCCACTCTTCGTTCAGGCTGCGGGCGACGCCCTGGTCGGCATGACCGCCGACGAAGATTCGTTTGCCGTCGCCGCCAACATCGCCCGCGACGCCGCCACCCCGATCAACGACATGCGCGGCACGGTGGCCCATCGCAAGCAACTCTCCTACGTTCTCACCCAGCGCGCCCTGCGCGGCGCCAGGGCTCGCGCCCAGGGAGGCAGTCCCACCAATGGCCACTGAAATCCTGTCGGGAAAGGCCCACGTTCAGACCACAATTAACGGTGAGCCGGTGGACTTTCTCGCCGAACCCCGTGAAAGCCTGCTGGAGGTTCTCCGGGACCACCTGGGCCTGACCGGCGCCAAAGAAGGCTGCAACAACGGCAACTGCGGCGCCTGCAACGTCGTCATGGACGGCGTGCTGGTCAACTCCTGCTGCGTGCTTAGCGTGGAGGCGGCCGGCTCAACCATCGAGACCATTGAGGGTGTTGCCTCGCCGTCAGGCCTGCATCCCCTGCAGCAGTCGTTCCTTGAGAACGCCGCCCTCCAGTGCGGCGTCTGCACGCCCGGCTTTATCGTCGCGGCCAAGGCGCTGCTGGAAGAGAATCCGAATCCCACGGAGTACGAAGTTCGCTGGTGGCTTGCCGGCAACCTCTGCCGGTGCACGGGCTACGACAAGATCGTACGCGCCGTCCTGGACGCCGCCGAACGCATGCGCGCGGAGGCTTGACCATGGCCATCGACACCCGAGTCGCTCCGAAAATCAAGCATCACGACGAGAAATACAAGGTCATTGGAACCCGGCCGATTCGCCACGACGGCCTGGAAAAGGTCACCGGCGAAGCGCGTTACGGTTCCGACATCAACCTGCCCGGACAGCTGCACGGTAAGGTCCTGCGCAGCCCGCACGCCCATGCCCGAATCGTCAGCATCGACACCAGTCGCGCCGAGGCATTGGACGGCGTCCGCGCGGTCATCACCAGCGCCGATCTGCCCGACCCGGGCGACAAGCTCACCACCGGCGGCGAGGCGCCCGGCCTTCCGGTCAAGTTCAAGAGCGCCAACATGCTGGCGCGCGGCAAGGTCCACTACCACGGCCATGCCATTGCATCCGTAGCGGCCACCAATCCGCACATCGCCGCCGAAGCCATCAAGCTGATCGACGTCGAGTACGAAGTGCTCGACCCGGTGCTCGAAGTCTGGGACGCGATGAAGCCCGACGCCCCGATCATCATCGAGGACCTCTACACCGCCAGGGCCGACGGATCGACCGGCGATGAGCCCAGCAATGTCGCGGCCGAAATGCTGTACGAAGTCGGCGACGTCGACGCCGGATTCGCCGAGGCGGACCTGGTCGTCGATCGTGAATTCACCTTCGGTGTCGTCCACCAGGGCTACATCGAGACCCACAACGCCACCGCCAACTGGCTCAAGGACGGCCACCTGCACGTTTGGTGCAGCTCCCAGGGCGCCTTCACCATCCGGCAGGAACTGGCCGACCTCCTGAATCACCCCATCACCAAGATCCATGTCACCCCGATGGAGATTGGCGGCGGGTTTGGCGGCAAGACCACGGCCTACCTCGAACCCCTGGCCGCCCTGCTTTCCCGGCAGACTGGCAATCCGGTCAAGATGGCCATGGATCGGGCCGAAGTCCTGATGGCGACCGGTCCGACGCCGGGCGGCTACGTCCGCGTCAAGATGGGCGCCACCAAGGACGGCATGATCACCGCCGGCTACGCCAACCTGGCCTTCGATGCCGGCGGCTATCCCGGCTCGGTCGTGGGCGCGGGCTGCCGCTGCGTCTTCGCGCCGTACAACATGCCCAACGCCAAGGTCGAAGGCTTTGACGTCGTCGTCAACAAGCCCAAGACCCACGCGTACCGCGCGCCGGGCGCTACCCACGCCGAGTTCGCCAGCGAGACGGTGGTGGACGAAATCTGCCGCGAACTCGACATCGATCCCGTCGAGTTCCGCCTCAAGAACAGCGCCAAGGAAGGCGACTGGCAGCTTGCCCAGCCACCCTATCCGCGCATCGGCCACATCGAGTGCATGGAAGCCGCCCGCGACTCCGCCCAGTGGCAGACCCCGCTGGAAACCGTCCCTGGCAAGAAGCGCGGCCGCGGCATCGCCTCCGGGTTCTGGTTCAACATCGGCTTCACCTCCAGCGTGATCGCAAAGCTGAACAGCGACGGCAGCGTCACGCTGCTCGAGGGTTCAACCGACATCGGCGGAACCCGCACCTCGGTTGCCATGCAGTTCGCCGAGACGTTGGGGATCCCGGTCGAGGACGTTGACCCGATTGTCGCCGACACCGACTCGGTCGGGCAGACCGACGTAACCGGCGGCAGCCGCGTCACCTTTGCCACCGGCCTGGCCGCCCACAACGCGGCCAACGACATGAAGGATCAGATTGTCGAAGGCCTGGCGGACCTGTGGGATATCGCCGCCGATGCGATCACGCACGACGACGGAACCTTCTCGGCCAACGGAAACTCGGCCTCCGTCCGCGAAGCGGCCGGCCTGCTGGAGGAGGAGGGCGTATTCCCCATCGGCAAGAACACGGTCACGCCCACCCGCGAGGGTGGCGCCTTCGCCGTCCACATTGCCGACGTCGAGGTGGACGAAGAGACCGGCAAGTGCGAGATCCTGCGCTACACCGCCGTCCAGGACGCCGGTGTTGCCATCTACCCGCCCTACGTCGAGGGCCAGATGCAAGGCGGCGTCGTACAGGGCGTCGGCTGGGCGCTGAACGAGGAGTATGTCTACGGCGAGGACGGGCGCTTGCAGAACGCCAGCCTGCTGGACTACCGCATGCCCACCGCGCTCGACGTCCCCAACATCGAGACGATCATCGTCGAGGTGCCCAACCCCGGGCATCCCTACGGTGTTCGCGGCGTGGGCGAAGTACCCATTGTGCCGCCGCCGGCGGCCGTGGCCAACGCGATCCACGACGCGACCGGCCTCCGCATGAGCCACCTGCCCATGTCCCCGCCGCGCGTGCAGGCGGCGTTGGCCGAGCAGGCGTAACCCACGGTGGCCACCGTTCACATCCCCACCCCCATGCGGGTGGCGACGGACGGTGCCGCCACGGTTCAGATTGAAGCCGCCACGGCACGAGAAGTCGTGGATCGTCTCGCGGAGCAATACCCGGATCTGGGCGGACGGCTGGTCGAGGACGGCCAGCTCCGCCCGGGTCTGGCCATCTTTGTCGACGGCGCCAACGTGGGCCGTCGCCTGCGCACGAAGCTCCAGCCCGATAGCGAACTGTTCTTCGTGGAGGCGCTCGGCGGCGGCTAGACTTTCGGACATCCGTTTTCAACGCGAATCCACCACAGCACCGCGGGAGCAGGGAATGACAGCAGGCAACGGCGCGTATCGAGTCGTTGGGACCCGACCGGTCCGTCACGACGGCGTGGACAAAGTCACCGGGCGGGCACGCTACGGCGTGGACGCCAACATGCCCGGCATGGTCTGGGGCAAGGTGTTGCGCAGCCCGCACGCCCGGGCGCGCATTCGCGGCATTGACACCTCGCGCGCCGAGGCTTCAAACCAGGTACTCGCCGTGGTCACCGGCGACGACTTTCCGGACCCGGGCGCCGGCGAGGCCGAGGCCAACGAGTCCGGCATGCAGAGCCTGCGCTACATGTCCGAGCGAGTCATTGCTCGCGGACGCGTTACCTCTGAAGGCCAGGTCATCGCCGCCGTGGCGGCCACCAACGTGCACGAGGCCGAAGAAGCCCTTCGCCTGATCGACGTTGACTACGAAGTCCTGCCGCCCGTGCTCGATGTCCGCGAAGCCATGCGCGACGACGCGCCGGCCATCCTGGACGACCTCTACACCGAAACCGGCGGAGTCTTCGACGACAAGCCCAGCAACATCGCCAAGCACCTGATCTACGAGGAAGGCGACGTCGAGGCCGGCTATGCCGCCGCCGACCTGGTCATGCAGCGCTCCTACTCCACCGCCATGGTTCACCAGGGCTACATCGAGCCGCACAACGCCCTCGCCTACTGGAACCAGGATGGCCACCTGATCGTGGAATCCAGTTCGCAGGGCCACTTCGGCATCCGCGACGAGCTGGCCACCATGCTCATGTACCCCAAGTCCAAGATCCGAGTGCTGCCAGCGGAAATCGGCGGCGGCTTCGGCGGCAAGACCACCGTCTACCTCGAACCGCTCGCGGCCGTGCTATCCCGCAAGATCGGGCGTCCGGTCAAGATGACCATGAACCGCACCGAGGTCCTCATCGGCACCGGCCCCGCCCCTGGCGCCTTCATGACAGTCAAGATGGGCGTCACCAACGAAGGCAAGATCACGGCCGTCAACGTGGACCTGGCCTTCGAGGCCGGCGGCTATCCCGGCTCAGCCGTGGGCGCCGGCTGCCTCTGCTGCATCGGGCCGTTCGACATCGAGAACTTCCGCGTCGACGGCTACGACGTCGTCGTCAACAAGCCCAAGTCGCACGCCTATCGCGCCCCCGGCGCTCCCCAGGCCGAGTTCGCCGTCGACGCCCTGATCGACGAGATCTGCGCCGAGCTCGACATGGACCCATTGGAATTCCGCCGCCTCAACGCCTCCAAGGAAGGCGACCTGCGAGTCGACGGCACCCGCTTCCACCCCATCGGCAACATCGAGACCATCGACGCCGCCGAAGCCACCGACCACTGGCAATCCGCGCTCGGCGAATCCACCGGAACCAAGCGCCGCGGCCGTGGCGTCGCCTCCGGCTACTGGCTCAACGGCGGTGGCAAGTCCAGCGCCGTGGCCCGCCTCAACAGCGACGGCACGGTCACCCTGCTCGAAGGCTCCATGGACATCGGCGGTACTCGCACCTCCATCGCCATGCAGTTGGCCGAATTCCTGGGAATCCCCATCGAAGATGTGGACCCCATCGTCCCCGACACCGACTCCATCGCCTTCACCGGCGTCACCGGCGGCAGCCGCGTGACGTATGCGACAGGGTGGGCGGCCATCGAAGCCGCCGACGATCTCAAGGACCAGATGATCGAGGGCCTGGCCGACTATTGGGACGTACCGGCCGAATCGATCACCTTCGACGCCGGCGTATTCAGCCAAAACGGAACCAGCCTCAACTTCACCGAAGCCGCCGCCGCGCTTCAGGAGGACGGCCTGGAAGTCGTGGGCAAGGCCACCGCCTCGCCCAACGCCGCGGGCAACACCTTCGCCATCCACATCGCCGACGTGGAAGTCGACACCGAAACCGGCAAGGTTGACGTCCTCCGCTACACCGCCCTGCAGGACGCCGGCACCGCCATCTACCCGCCCTACGTCGAGGGCCAGATGGAAGGCGGCGTCGCCCAGGGCGTTGGTTGGGCGCTCAACGAGGAGTATGTGTACAGCCCCGACGGCCGCATGCTCAACGCCAGCTTCCTCGACTACCGCATGCCAACCTCGCTGGACCTGCCGATGATCGAGACGGTAATCGTCGAAGTCCCCAATCCCGGACACCCCTACGGCGTGCGGGGCGTCGGCGAAGTCCCCATTGTCCCGCCCCTGGCCGCCATGGCCAACGCCATCTCCAACGCCATCGGCGTCCGCATCCGCGACCTCCCCGCCTCCCCCCGCGAAGTCCAGGCCGCGCTAGCCGACACTACCTAGGGATTAATCGCGCCTCGCTCCCTATCCACGCTGGCGTAGGGGCGCCCCTTATGGGTGCGCTCCTCGCTGGCTGCTCTTCCAATATTTGCTAATGCTGAACAACGTATAACGCTGGCGTGCAATGAAACGAAAGGTGATCGGCCATGGCTTTAAATCGGCTGTTTGGAAAGTTCCAGGTTGAAAGCGTTGAGAAACTAGAGGCGGATTATGGTCCGCTACTTGGACCTCAGGAAACGATAGAGACTGGTTTCAGAGTCATTCGTGACACCTTTGTTTTTACCAGCAATCGCCTCATCATTGTCGATGTCCAGGGGATCACCGGAAAAAAGCGCGAGTTCAAGTCTATTCCTTACAGCAAGATCACGATGTACAGCCTGGAGACGACAGGAAACTTCGATTTGGATGCCGACCTCAAGATCTGGGTTGGCAGTTTCCGCGAACCAATCGAGAGGAAATTCACTGGAGACTCGAACGTCTACGAGCTCCAGCGGGTGCTGGCAAGCCACATTTCGTAAGATCCCCCAACAGCCCGCACATAGCCGCCGGGGTGCGCGGTGGCGCGGCTGTCTGGCTGAAGCTAAGGAATGGCGCGAACCCGAATGCCGGCAGTGAGCCAGGAAGGACATCACGAATGAACCAGCGTCTCGCCGACCGCGTGGCCGTCGTCACCGGTGCCGGCACCGGCATCGGCGTCGGCATCGCCCGCCGCCTGGCCCAGGAAGGCGCGCGCGTAGTCGTCTCCGCAGCCAGCAGCATCCAGGGCGCCCGCGACCTGGCTGAAGAGATCACCGCGTCAGGAGGATCGGCCCTGGCCGTGCAGGCCGACTTTCGAGATCCCACCACGGCCATCGATGTTGTAGAGACCGCGCTGAGCGCGTTCGGCGGCGTGGACGTGCTGGTGAACAACGCCGGCTACACGCTCGACAAGCCCTTCCTGGAAACCACGCCGGACGATTGGTCGTCGCTGTTCAACATCAACGTCGAGGCCATGATCGCCTCGTCCCACGCCGCCGCCCCGCACATGATCCAGCGCGGCGGCGGGCGCATCATCAACATCAGCTCCGTGCACGGCGCGCTGCACGCCAACGGTCACGTCATCTACGGCGCAACCAAGGGCGCCATCAACGCCTTCACCCGCGCCCTTGCCGTCGAACTGGCCCCTCACCAGATCACCTCCAACGTCATCGCCCCCGGCGCCATCTACGTCGAACGCTACGACCGCGACAACCGCGACCTGGAAGCCATCCGCACATCCATCCCCAACCAGCGCCTCGGCTATCCCGACGACATCGCCGGCGCCGCCGCCTACCTGGCTTCCGACGAAGCCCGCTACGTCACCGGCGCCGTCCTCTACATCGACGGCGGCGTCACGTCGGCAATGGCGGTAACCGACTAGCCGGAAGCCATTTGTCGAGCGGTTGCCGCGGGCTTCGCCGCAACTGACTGCATCCCCGTTAGCGCCCGCCTGCGTATACCCTGCGCCCGGGCTCTGATCTGAGCCTTACGCATTAACACTGGGCGGGGTTATGCGAAAACGGGCGGCTTGGGCGTTTTTTCTGGCAGCGGTATGGGCAACGGTCTCAATTTCATACGCGGCGGCCCAATGGCCGACCACCTGCGTCGAGCTCAACGACATCGTCGAAGCCCACCTGGGCAACGACCATAACGTTGGCATCTATCAGAAAGTCTTCGGAGATCAGGCCGAACAGGCCTGTCGCAACGACCACCGCAATGACGTGCGCAGCGTCTTCGCCTGGGCCATCGGCGGCGACTCGTCTCCCATATCAACCGTCGAGCGCGGGCAAGTCCTGCGCATTCTCGACGGCGACACCATCGAGATCCGCTACCTCAGCGGCGGCGAAGCCGTCGTCGGACACATCGAGAAGGTTCGCTACCTCGGCATCGATACGCCCGAGAAAAACGAGCCGGGCGGCGCCGAAGCCACCGAATTCAACCGCGTACGCGTGGAAGGCCAGACGGTCCGGCTTGTCCGCGACGGACGCAACCGCGACAACTTCGGCCGCCTGCTGCGCCACGTCTTCGTGGTCTACCAGGGCCAGGAAATCGACGTCGTGGCGGCACTCATCGAGGCTGGGCACGTGACGGGCGGGAGTTCAACCACCCAGACCACTGGCACGGCTGAAACAGCCACGGCCCCGACGTCGTCTGGCACGGGCACGGAGTACGACTCGTGCGACGCCGCGGTAGCCGCCGGGGAACCGCGAGTCCAGGGCAGTTCCGGAAACGGCCGCGGCTTTCCGCAGGGAAGCGTGCCCTCCGCCCGCGACGGCGATGGCGACGGCGTGGTATGTGAAGTGTGAGCTTGTCAGCCGCCGATTGGCGCGGGATACACCAGCGGAATCCCCGGCGTTTCCACGCGCAGCCCATTGATCTGCCAACGGCCCAGGCAGGCCATCAGCAGCAGCCGGCGGTCCCCGCCGCCAAAGACGATGTTGGTCGGCGACGAAATCGTCTCGTGCGTCGGATCGTCCACCAGCAACTGCAGGTGCCCGTCCGGGAGCATCCGGTAGATGCGGTCCGGCGTGTACATCGTGATGTGCAGCACGTCGTCCTCATCGAACTGCACGCCATCCGGCATGTGGTCCGGCAGCACCGTCACCACCTGGCGCTCGCCGGCCGATCCGTCGTCCAGGATTCGAATGCGCGAGACCCCCGGCAGCCACGTCTCCACCACGTACAGCCACTCGCCGTTCCGGTCCACGCACATCCCGTTCGTGAAATACCGCGACGCATCGCTGAACATCACCGTCTCGCCCGACGGCCTGATCCGAAAGATGCGGCCCGTGAATTCGCCCGCCGTCTGCGAGTCCGACACGTACAGGTCGCCCGACGGATGGAAACACGGATAGTTCGGCACCACCATCGGAACCTCGTCCGTGCCGACACTCAGTTCCGAAACGGCCCCGCCCCCGGCCCCAATACGCATCACCTTGTGCGCGCCAATGTCGCAGGCGTAAATGTTCGCGTCCCGGTCGCAGCACAGCCCCGCCACAAACCCTTCCAGCGAGGCAATCTGCTCGTACGTCCGCGCCTCCACGTCAATCCGGTAAATCTGCCCGGCTTCGCCGCCCGCGTACGCATACCCATCCGGCCCCCAGGTCACCCCCTCCGGATGATCCAGGTCCCCGGGCGCCCCGCCCACGATGAACTCAACATCACTAATCGGTCGCAGAGGTACGGCCATGGCAAGCCCCGGGAGATCGCATGCGCCGCTCACCGTACAGCAGTCCAACCCCCTGTTGTCACTTGTATGTTGCGACAGCCTCGCCAGGTGGCCGATCGGTGAAGTGGGCGCCAGGCGCGCCTCGACTGTAAGCCCCGGGTCAGTGGGATCTGTTGGGACCGGCTCGCAGCAGGAAACGGCGGTTCAACCTGCCATCCAAATCAAATGCCCGGCGATCCGTTCTACTTCTCGACGCCGTGTTCTGACCAGGCTGAGACCTGAGCGCTCCTCAGCGCATGGCTCGATGAGGCACAGACGCCCCCAACCGCCCCGCGTCTTGAACACCCTCCGCATTAGTCATATCATTAGCTAATACGACAGGAGAGGAACCGGAAATGGCAACGGTAAACGTCCACGAAGCCAAGACCCACCTGTCCCGCCTGCTGGCGCAGGTCGAGGCGGGCGACGAGGTAACCATCGCCCGCAACGGCAAGCCCGTCGCCCGGCTGGTGCCCTGTAAAAGGCGCGGCAAGCGACAGTTTGGCGCGATGAAGGGGAACAAGGAGTGGGAGAAGCTAAGCGACCTCGTCTTGCAGCCGCTGCCTCCTGACGAGTTAGCCTTATGGGAAGGTGGCTCGTAGTTGCGGTTGCTGCTTGACACCCACGCCTTCATCTGGTGGGTGAATGGGAACGAACGATTGTCACGGAGGGCACGCCGCGCCATCGACAACGATGCCAACGTCATATTCGTCAGCGCGGCCACCGCATGGGAGATAACCACCAAATACCGCCGGGGCAGACTGGATGAAGCCGAGGCTATGGCGCCCGACATCGCCGGAGCCGTCGCCGCCCAGGGCTTCGAAGAGCTACCCATCACCGTCGCCGAAGCCGCCCGCGCCGGCACCCTCCCCAGCCCCCACCGCGACCCTTTCGACCGCATGCTCATCGCCCAGGCCCTATCACGCGACCTCGTCCTCATCTCCAACGAAACCATCTTCGACCGCTACCCCATCCACCGCCTCTGGTAACCACGAGATTCCGCCCGCCTCCCACGATGACCTGGCAGGCCAGCACATCTGACGTCGACAACGGCGCCCAAGAATCCGGCAATGGCAACGGTGAACGTCCGCGAAGCGAAAACCCACCGGTCGCGCCTGCTGGCACGTAACCATGCGGGACTCCCCCACGGCCTAACTCTTGACGACCCAACAAAGGTGCTCTCATCGCCGGCCACTAACCACCAGCCACTGTCCCGCGTAGACTCAAGTAAGGCGCAGCGGCTGCCCCGTAAACCCCAACCATGAACGCCACGACCACCCTTTCCACCGTCACCGACACCCTCGGACGCGAAATGCGCGACCTGCGCATCTCCGTCACCGATCGCTGCAACTTCCGCTGCCCCTACTGCATGCCCGCCGAGGTCTTCGGCGCCCGCTACGCCTTTCTGCCCAAGCCCGAAATCCTCACCTTCGAGGAAATCCAGCGCCTCACCCGCCTCTTCGTCGACCTCGGCATCCGCAAGCTCCGCCTCACCGGCGGCGAACCACTGCTCCGAGCCGACCTGCCGACCTTGGTGCGGATGCTCACGCAGATCGACGGCGTGGAGGACACCGCCCTCACAACCAACGGGTACCTGCTGCCGCGGCATGCGCAGGCACTGCGGGAAGCCGGCCTGGACCGCCTCACCGTAAGTCTCGACAGCCTTGACGACGACGTATTCAAGCGCATGAACGGACGCGAAATCAGCGTCGAACCCGTGCTGGAGGGCATCCGCGCCGCCGAAGCCGCCGGGTTCGACCAGGTCAAGATCAACTGCGTCGTCCAACGCGGTGTCAACGACGAAGCCGTGGCCGAGCTGGCCCGCCACTTCAAGGGCACGGGCCACATCGTTCGCTTCATCGAGTACATGGACGTCGGCAACCTCAACCACTGGGTCCTATCGGAGGTCGTGCCGGCCCGTGAAATCGTGGAGCGAGTGAACGAAGTCGCTCCCATCGAGCCGGCCGCCCCCAACTACCGCGGCGAAGTCGCCAACCGCTACCGCTACACCGACGGATCGGGCGAGATTGGCGTTATCTCCTCCGTCAGCCAACCCTTCTGCGGCGACTGCACCCGCGCCCGCCTCTCAACCGACGGCCATCTCCTCACCTGCCTCTTCGCCGCCGGCGGAACCGACCTCAAAACCCCGCTCCGCGCCGGCGCCACCGACCACGAACTCCGCGCCCTGATCCAAGGCATCTGGACCGCCCGCACCGACCGCTACTCCGAAGAACGCGCCGGCCTCCTGGACGAAACTGGCCACCCCCACAGCGCCCGCAAAGTCGAGATGTACCAAATCGGCGGCTAACGCCGCAGCATTAGATCCTTCGAAGGGTCGTCAGCCGAGGGGTCCGCCGCCCATGCTTGCTGGCGAGCCGCCAGTGAACTTATCGATCCTGTTAGATCCCAAGTCGGCCGGCTGGTTCGCCGCCTTGCCGATGTCCACCAGCGCCCGCCTGGTAACTCCGCCTAGAAACCGCAGAACGCGCATGTTGACGCCAGTCTCGGACTGGAACACTCAACGCGCGACGCAATCACGCCGGGGTCTGTTTCTCACGTGCCACCAGGATGCCTGCCGGTCAGAGCTTCGACTTCCGCCGAACTGAATCCCCTCCCGTCTCGAACGGAACACCTCGGGACCCAGACTGAACAAATTTGCGGTCAAAGTGAACACTATCGCCGCAATAATGGACACATTCTCGGCCAAACTGAACACCTATCCACCTGGGCCTTGGTCCGGACACCCCTAGGAGCGCCCTCCGCTCATGCACCCACGTCGCGCACCAACCGCTAAACCCCTTGCCATTCGTAATCATACAGTGCACGCTAGATTTACCGCCTCCTACCCTTCCCACGAGTCCTCATGACCGCCCCCGTCTGGCAGTTCCATCTGGCATCCCTCGTCACGCTCTCCCAGTCATCCCAACGCATACAACCCGCGCTGGCCCCCGACGATGCAACTGCTCTACCGTCCGGACGAAGAGGGATCGGCGGCGAAGACACGAGATTCCATGTGAACCAGGCAGAAACCGCCTCTGAGTTGCCCTCGACGCAACTGTGCATGGTGAGTGACGCCGCCAGCGTCCACGATATGCCGGGGCGGTGAGCTGGCGTCAGGCACGAACTGGAGAAGTACGGACATGCGAACGCTTAGGTTGGGGCTGGCTGGGCTTGGGCATGGACGGACGCTGCTGCAAGCGAACCTGCCGGAGTTCGACGACTTGCCGGCGCGGGTGGCTGCGGTCTGCGACACGAATGGCGAGTTGATGGCGTCGATGGCCACCGAATATGAGGTGGAAATCGCTACCTCGAACTACGACGAGATGGTGTCTCGCGACGACCTGGACATCATCGGGATCTATACGCCCGGGCCGCTGCACTGCGAGCAGATCCTGGCGGCGCTGGACGCCGGGAAGCACGTGATGGTGACGAAATCGATGGTGTATTCGATGGCCGAGGTGGAGCAGGTCGTCGAGGCGGTCGATCGCACTGGCCGCGTGCTATTGGTGACGCAGTCGCTGCGGGGGCGCCTGGACTTCATGGACGCAAAGCGGGCCTGCAATGCGGGGGAGATCGGCGAGCTATTCATGGCGGAAGCGCACTACGTGCACGACCTGCGGCCCGTTTATCGAGCGACGCCCTGGCGAACCGCCATGCCGCAAGACCTAATCCTGGGCGGGGCCTGTCACCCGATTGACCTGCTGCGCTGGTTCATGGGCGACATCGATGAGGTGCATTGCGTGGGCCTGCGCAGCGGGGTGGCACCGGACTACCCGCAGGAAGACTGCTTCTTCATCAACGTGCGGTTCACCAGCGGCAAGGTGGGCCGCGTGGCGAACCTGCTGGGGATGGTTCACCCGCACGGCGAGGCGGCCAACGGCCTGACCGTCTACGGCACCAAGGGTACGATCCGGGACAACGTGAAGACGCTGGACGCCGAAGGCGATCTGCCGCAACGAGCCTACGTAACCGAACTCCCGCCGCACAGCGGCCACGCGGGCGAAATGATCGTGATGTTGCGCCACATGGCGGATTGCGTGCTGAACGATACGAAGCCGTGGGTAGGTGTTCGCGAGGGCGCTCGGGTGGTGTCGACGGGGCTGGCGGCGTGGGAGTCGCTTAGGACGGGGCAGACGGTGAAGGTCAGAAACGAGTTCTAGGTCGGTCGCAACAAGTCAGGCACTGGCGAGCGTGCGGGCCAAGGTGACCGACTGCTGGAAGACGTGGTAGTGGGCGCCGCCGGTTAGCAGGTCGTCGAGGCGGAGCCGGGGCCGGGTTGGCGGCGGGCGACGAACGGCGACGTGGGTGATGGGGGCAAGGTCCGACTGGCAGTCGACCACGATGTCCTCAGGGGACGGCATGTGAGCGAGGTAACTGCTGGTCGGGGCGGTGAGCCTGACCATTTCGATCAGGGCATTCGGAGTTGACGACGGCTCACAGATGACATCGACGGCATGGCCATCCGACGTGAGCCGCCAGCCCTGCGTCGTGCGGCGATCCAGCCGCCAACCGAGGCGAGACGCCATCCAGCCGACGAGCAATAGCGCAGCGGCGTGGCCGCCCTGAGACTGTTGGACGGCCAGCTCCACCGACCTGACATGCTCAAGGTCAAGGCGGGCGGCAGGCTGGTCGAAGGCCTGCGCGAATGCCTGCCGCCAGGCGAGCATGCGTAGCCAGAGGGCATCGGTCACGCGGGCGTGGTGACTGCCGGTCACGATGTCGTCGAGCACCCTAAAGTCGGCGGCAAGGTCGTTCATCGCGCTGGAGTCGACGAGGATGCGGTCGGCGATGTCCAGCATGTCCTCGAATAGATGGTCGTCTGTCACGGCGGGACCGTTCCACCAGACCACGGTGGGAATGCCGCTGGCGGACCAGCTGGCGGCGATGGCGGCCCCTTCCTCGAACGCACGGCCTTCGAGGGCGGCAGTCAGCAACTCGCCGCGAATGGCGGCTACGCCGTCCGACCTTCGGGCGGCCAGGAGGCCGACGCGTACGGGGTCGGAACTTCGGGCGGTGTCGGGGTCGTTGACGAGGGCGATGACGCGGCTCGGATAGGCGGACACGACAGGTTTCGTTTCGGCTTCGATTTCTTTCCAGTCGGTGGGCCTGGGATAGCGGGCCACGATGGTGGCCAGGAGCATCTGCGCGTTGAGTTCGGCGCCTTCATCGGCGGCCTGCCGGGCGGCTTGTTCGCGCAGGCGGGCGAGGGCAGGGAGGGTCTCGGGGACGGAGGTCGTGAGGTTCATTCCCGGGTTCGAGGACTTGCACAGTCGCCGAGAGTTACAGCGGCGATGGCGCCTGTGGCGCTCACAGACGGCGCCAGCGGAACCCGTCGGCTCGGAGAAGGTCGCCGGCCTGGCGGGGACCCCAGCGGCCGGCTTCGTATGTGGGGAGGCGGGACACCGGATCGCCCTCCCATGCTTCGAGAATGGGCATAACCGCACGCCAGGCGGCTTCGGTTTCGTCACGGCGGATGAAGAGCGTCTGGTCACCCAGCATCACGTCGAGCAGGAGGCGTTCATAGGCGTCCGGCGACTCTTCGGCGAAGCTCTGTCCGTAACCAAAGTCCATGCGGACCGGGCGCACGCGCATGGCCAGGCCGGGTTGCTTGGCCTCGAAGGTGATGGATACACCTTCGTCAGGCTGGATTCGCATGGCCAGGACGTTGGGCGGGACACCGTCGGGGTTGGAGTCGCCGAAGAGAAGATGCGGAACTTCGTTGAACTGAATGGCGATTTCGCTGGCGCGCTTGGCGAGGCGCTTGCCGCTGCGCAGGTAGAAGGGAACACCCTTCCAGCGCCAGTTGTCGATGAAGAGGCGGGCGGCAAAGTAGGTCTCGGTCGTGGAGTCAACATGGACGCCGTCTTCGTCGCGATAGGCCGGCACTTCCTGGCCGTCGACAAAGCCCGCGCCGTACGAGGCGCGCATGACGTTGCTGGCAACCTGATCAGGTTCGAGGTGGCGCAGCGCGCGCAGAACTTTGACCTTCTCGTCGCGGATGGAGTCGGCCTCGAAATCGACGGGCGGCTCCATGGCGACAAGAGCGAGAAGCTGCATGATGTGGTTTTGGACCATGTCGCGGAGAACGCCGGCTTCCTCGTAGTAGGTGCCGCGACCTTCAAGGCCGACTGACTCGGCCACGGTGATCTGGACCGAGTCGACGTAGCGGCGGTTCCAGACCGGTTCAAAGATCACGTTGGCAAAGCGGAGGACGAGGACGTTCTGGACGGTCTCCTTACCCAGGTAATGATCGATGCGGTAGATCTGCGATTCATCGAAGACATCGTTGGCGATGGCATTGAGTGACAGAGCGGTGGCGAGGTCGCGGCCAAAGGGCTTCTCGATGACGATGCGGGTGGTGCCGGGGCCACGGTTGAGACCGGTTTCGCCGAGCAGGCGGATGATCTCGGGGAAGAGGCTGGGCTGGGTGGCGAGGTAGAAGATGCGGTTGCCGCCAGTGCCGTGGCGGGTCTCGATTTCGGCCAGTTCGCGCTTCAGGTCCTCGTAGCCCGCATGGGTGCTGAAGTCGCCGCGAACGTAGTAGAGGCCCTGCTGGAAGGCGTTCCAGAGTTCGGGGTCAGGCTTGCCGGTGCGGGAAAAGCCGGTGGTGGCTTCGTGTTGGCGGACCCGGTAGCTCTCGTGGTCCATCGGGCGGCGGCCAAGGCCAACGACGGCGAGTGAGGACGGGAGAAGCGCGTTGCGCTCAAGGTTGTAGAGGGCGGGAATGAGCTTGCGGGCGGCCAGGTCGCCGGAGCCGCCGAAGATGATGAGGGTGTGGCCGGGCGGAGCCTCCTGGAAGGATAGGCCCTCACGTAGGGGGTTGACTCCAAACGCAGTGTCCAGGGCCTGGCCGTTCATGCTCATGGGAAATACTCCGTCAGTCGGCGATGGCGTTCGGCAGGGCGGTTCGAAGCGCGGCGGCAACCGCGTCCAAGCCAGTTGACGAGTCGGCGAGGTGCAGGCGAAGGCGGCGGCGTTCGCGGGCGGCGAGGGACTCGAAATCTCCGAGGGCCTGGGCATCAATGAGGGTGCCGAAGCTATAGCCGCGGGCAGGGACGTCGACGTCATCCTGGTGATCGGCGGTGATCTGCAGGAAAACCCCCGTGTCGGGGCCGCCCTTGTGCAGTTGGCCGGTGGAGTGCAGGAAGCGGGGACCGTAACCGAGGGTGACGGCACGGTGAAGGGCGTCGCGGAGGAGGGCCTGGATGGTCCGCAGGTCGGCGTCGTGCGCGGGCGTGCGGTCGAGGTAGGCCTGAATGGATATGTAGTCGCCGGGGCTGATTGACACAAGCCAACCGGCCAGGGCGGCGGTCAGGTCTGGGGCCTGGCTTCCGGCGGCGAGCACACCGTTGGCACTGGGACCGGTGGGTAAGTCGAAGGGCGCGCCGGAGGCAGCGATCTGGCCGAGGACGCGATCCGTGTTGTCCTTGCTCTCGGCGACGCTCGGCTGGTCAAATGGATTTATGTCAAGCAGCGAGCCGGCGACCGCGGTGGCAAGTTCCCAGGTGAGGAAGTGAGCGCCGAGGTCGTGTGGATCGTCCAGTGGGAAAGTGATGACCGGGTGGCCTGCGTCGGCAAGCGCGTCCAGGCGACCGGCGCGGCCCTCATCGGGGTCGCCGGCGAGGGCGAGTTCCATGAAGACACGATCGTTGTCGTAGACGCAAGGATCGCCCAGCGGCTCGCCGTCGACAGGCACGATGCCCTGGCCTTCCTTGCCGGTGCTCTCGGCGACTAGCTGCTCGACCCAGGCTCCAACGGGCTGGAGGGAGGCGGAAGGAACGAGGGTGAGTTTGTCCCGACCGGCTCTGGCGAGCTCTCCGAGCGCCACGCCGATGGTGACGGGTGGATTGGTGTTGACCGAGGCGTTGGCAGCAGAGGTTTGACCGGCAGCGATGGCGCGGTCGAGTAGCGGCGCAAGGTCGATGCCGGCCAGCGCTGCGGGGACGAGTCCGAAGAACGAGAGGGCGGAGTAGCGACCGCCAATGTCGGGCGGGTTGAGAAAGACACGGGCGTAGGCGTGGTCCTGCGCGAGCGAGGCCAGGCTGGTGCCGGGATCGGTGATGGCGACGAAGTGGCGGCCGGGCGAATCAACGCCGGACGCGGCGTAGCGCGACCAGAAGTACTCGGCCAGGGTGGCAGTTTCCAGGGTGCCGCCGGACTTGCTGGCGACGATGAATAGCGACCGGTCAAGGCTGAGACCGGATTCGACGCGGCGGATGGCGACGGGGTCCGTGGTGTCGAGGACGGTGAGTTGGGGCGCTTCTTCGGCCGGGGGGATGACGGCGGCCATGACTTCGGGGGCGAGGCTGCTGCCGCCCATGCCAAGGAGGACCACGTCGTCGACCTGTTTGGCGATCTCGGCGCTCCAGGCGGAGAGGTCGTCGACCCCGGCTCGCATGGATTCGGCCACGCGCAACCACCCGAGGCTGTCGGCAATCTGGTTTTGGACGAGGGGATTCTGGGTCCAGAGAGAGAGATCGGCAGCCCAGAGACGACGGGCAACGTCATTGGCCTGGGCGCGATCCAAGGCTTCGGCAACGGCTTCGGTAGCCGAGCCGAAGCGAGCGGTGGGACCCTCGCCGGACATTGCCGCCACAGTTCCTCTTTAGGTCCTCTTTAGGAGGCGAGCGCCCCCGCCTTGGCCTCCAGGTCATTCAGCAGGTCGTCGTAGGAGTCGATGAATTTCTGAACGCCCTCGTCCTGAAGCTGGTCCATGATGGCGTCCAGGTCGACACCCAGCGCGGCCAGCCGTTCGAGGACGCCGCTCCAGTAGTCCGGGTCGCTGCTGACCGTGGACTGCACCTCGCCCTGGTCGCGGAAGGCGTCCATCGTGGCGGAGGGCATGGTGTTGACGGTGTTCGGGCCGATGAGTTCATCCACGTAGAGGGTCGCCGGGTAGGCCGGGTTCTTGGTGCTGGTGCTGGCCCAGAGGGGGCGTTGGGGCTGAGCGCCATCGGCGGCGAGGGCCTGGTAGCGCTCGGAGGCCGAGATTTCCTCAAAGATCTCGTAGACGGCCTTGGAGTTGGCGATGGCGACCTTGCCGAGAAGCGAGCGGATTTCATCGGCGTCATCCGCGCGCTCCGCCATGAGTGCTTCGAGTTGGGCATCGACGGCAGTGTCGATGCGGCTGACGAAGGTGCTGGCCACGGAGGCGACGTCGTCCACCGGCTCGCCGGCGGCGGCCCGGTTTTCCAACGCGCTGAGGTAGGCATCCACCACGCCGCGGTAGACGGCCTGGGCAAAGATGAGGGTGATGTTGACGTTGACGCCCTCGGTGATCAGGGTCTCGACGGCGGGCAGGCCGGCCGGGGTGGCGGGGACCTTGATCATGAGGTTCGGACGATCGACCGAGGCGACCAGGCGGCGGGCTTCCTCGACGGTGCCCTCAGTATCGTGGGCCAGGCGCGGAGAGACTTCCAAACTCACGAAACCATCGGTCATTCCCGATTCATCGAAGACCGGACGCAGCACGTCGCAGGCAGCGGCGATGTCGTCGACGGCGATGGCTTCGAACATCTCCTCGGGCGAGAGGCCCTGGGCGCCGAGGCGGCGGATGTCCTCGTCGTAGGTGTCGCTGCCCTTGATGGCCTCCTGGAAAATGGTTGGGTTGGAAGTCATGCCGCGGACGCCTTCTTCGGCGACCAGGCGGGCGAGTTCTCCCGAGTCGACCAGGTCCCGGCTGAGGAAGTCCAGCCAGACGCTTTGACCGTGGGCATGGAGTTCGTGCAGCGGGGTTTGAGACATCGAAACCTCCGGGGCCGGAGCAGCGGACGCCGGCCGAGGTCAATCGTGCAAGTGGCTGCCTTACACGAGTAAGTCTGCTACCGCAATCGTACCAACGGCCGCAGGCGGCGCTTACGAGAGCCTAGGTGTTCAACTGATGGTTAGCTCAGGGCTACAACCAGCGCTGGGTCCTGGGTATGGAACCGGTTTTCGAGCGCTCGGACTTCGCGGCGCCTCGAGTCAAGAGCTGAGGCGTTCGCCGCGTTCGAGGGCCTGGACCTTGCGGAGGCGGCGGACGTAGCGCTCCTCGTCGTCGGCGAAGCGAGCGAGGAGAAAGGCATCGACGAGTTCCTCGATGAGCGAGAGTCCGACGATGCCGGAGCCCAGGCAGAGGATGTTCATGTCGTCGTGCTCGACGCCCTGCCGGGCGGAATAGGTGTCGTGACACATGCCGGCGCGGGCGCCCGCCACCTTGTTGGCGGCCACGCAGGCGCCGACGCCGCTGCCGCAGACGATGATTCCGCGGTCGGCCTGGCCGGAGGTGACAGCCTCGGCTACGGCTGCTGCGTAGTCGGGGTAGTCGACGGATTCATCGGAGTGGGCGCCGAAATCGATGACCTCGCAGCCGGCAGCCCGCAGGATCGCAACGAGGTCGGACTTGATGGCAAAGCCGCGGTGGTCCACGCCGATGGCGACGTTCATGACGGTCTCCCGTTGCTGGCAGTGCACAGCGGTAGTTTCCGCCACCTGAGGTTTGGATGCACGCCCGGGTCACACACGACGGGCCTCAAGGCCACCGGCGCCGGACATGCGTTGGTAGAGACGGCGCTGGCGGGCGCGGGCTTCCTGGTAGACGGCATGGTGGGCAGGCTCAGGTTCGAATGGTTGGACGCCGTCGGTCTCGCTGTCCGCAGGGACGAAGTGGCCCAGCGCCTGCAGCGCCCAGATAGCGGCGCCGCGGCTGGTGGGTTCGGCAACGGCGGAGCGGATGACGGGTCGGCCCAGCACGTCGGCAAGGATCTGCGTCCAGCGGTCCGAGCGCTGAAGTGCGCCGCCGGAGACGTGGACGACATGGGGTTCGCCGATGACGGGAACGAGCAGGTCGTAGATAGCGGCCAGGCGGTAAGCGACGGCTTCAATGCCCGCGAGCAGAAGGTCGGCCGGCTTGGTGTTAAGGCGCGCGCCGTGGATGGTAGCGCGGGCGGCGTCGTCCCAGCCGGGGCTGCGTTCGCCGGCCAGAAACGGAAGCACGGTGAGGCCGTGACCATCCGGGGGCAGGTGGGCAATCACGTTGTCGGGGTCGTCGCCGCGGACGCCGCGCAGGAAGTCGCGCAACCAGGCGACGACGATTCCGCCATTGCTCTCGGCACCGCCCACGAGCGAGCGCGAAGGGTCGACGCGGTATTCCCAGAGGCCGGCGGGCACCGAGCGAACCGGGCCCGGAACCAGGGCACGGACCGCGGCACTGGTGCCGATGTTGAAGACGATGGCGTCGGCCTCGCCGGGGGCGGTCCCGAGGTTGCTGCACAGTCCGTCACCCAACGCGGGGAACCATGGAACACCCGCGAGGGCAGGCCAGCGTTCTCGCCAGGGGTCGGTCAGTCCCAGGAGAGGTTCGCCGGCTGGATCGACGCGGCCCAGGGAGCCGGGATCGACGTTAAGGGCGCCAAGGGTGGCGAGATCCCAATCGAGTTCACGGCGGTTGAGCATGCCGGACCAGGCGGCGAGGCTGAGACCCAGGCCGCCGGGCCGGCCGAATAGACGCTCAGCGGCGTATTCGGCGAAGGTGATCCAGCGGGCAACGTGGCGGACCACGTGGGGCTGCGTGCGACGCAGCCAGCGAAGGCGCGGCGGCAGATAGCTGGCGTGGATGGGCGTGCCGGTCCGGTCGTAGGAGCCGGCCACATCCCATTCCTGGCGGAGGACTGCCGCGTCGTCAGCACAACGCGTGTCAGCGTAGGTGTAGATCGGGGTCCGGGGTTCACCCGCGGAACTGACGCCGAGGACGCTTGAGGCGAAGACGCTGGCGCCCACACCCTGGATGGCCTCGACCTGCGGGCCCAGGCGCTGGAGGGCGATGTCGATGGCCTGGGCCAGGCGGTCAAAGAGAACGTCCGCGTCGATCTGCACGCCGCCGTCGGGCGTGGTGTCGAAGCTCGAGGCGATCTGCGCCTCGCTACCGGGGAGCGGGTCGCCGTCGGCGGTGTGCGCGGCGGCGCGGACCGAGGAGCTTCCGACGTCGATGCTGAGGACCAGCGGCGACCGGGCCACTGACCAACCTCTCGCCACGGCACATCACTCGTATCGTCGAGCCGACGTCAGTTTAGGGTGAGGGCCTCTCTATACTTCGCGCGCCAGGCGGCGGGGGAGCGCCCAGCATGATGGCCCGAGCGTGCGACCTTCTGGTGGTGGGCGGAGGTCCGGCGGGAGCGGCTGCGGCCATCGCCGCACGGCGGTCAGCGCCGGAGCTTGAGACGCTGGTCCTGGACCGACAGGCGTTTCCTCGCGACAAGGCCTGCGGCGACGGATTGGGGCCGGGCGTGGTGGCGCGGCTGGCGGACCTTGACGCCGACGACATCGTGCGGGGGCGCCGGCCGGTCGAGCGACTGAAAATCGTTGCGCCGTCAGGCGCCGAGGTTGTGGGCGACCTGCCGGCGATCGGCTCAGCCGCACGGGGCTACGTGGTGCCGCGGTCGGAGTTTGACAACGATCTGCTGACGCGTGCCCGAGAGGCGGGCGCCGAGGTATGGACCGGCAGCCGGCTGGCGGGGCTGGAGCGGCCCGGCGCTGGACCGGTTCGGGTCGCGGCAAGCGGGCCGAACGGGCTGGTTTCCATTGAGGCGCAGGCCGTAATTGCGGCCGATGGAGCGCGCTCGGACGTGCGGCGCTTGTTAGGCGTGGCATACAACAACTCGGAGCACACGGGTGTGGCGATTCGCGCCTACGTGGAGCGACCCGGCGGGTTCGAGCACATGGCGTTCTACTTCAAGCGCCAACTGCTGCCGGCCTACGGCTGGATTTTTCCGATCGACGAGCGTGGCGCCAACGTGGGAGTGATGATCGACGCCGCGCGCTTTCGGCGGCAGGCGCGCAGCTTGCCCGAACTGCTGCGCGGTTTTCTGAGATCGAGCGGGCACGAGGATCTTGAGCCGACGGAGTCCCGCGCCTACATGCTGCCCTTCGCCAGCCACGTCCCGCCGCTGGTTCATGGGCGGGTGGCGCTGGTTGGGGACGCCGGGTCAATGATCAACCCATTCTCGGGCGAGGGGATTGCCTACGGGATGGCGGCTGGCATGGAAGCGGCGACCAGGGCCATGCGGACGCTGCGGTCAGACGCCGGCGGTCTGCCGTTTGAGGGATTCGATGCGTGGTTTCGCCGGCGCTTTGGGGAGCACTTTCGGGCCTCTGCCAGGGCCAAGCGGCTGGCGCAGCGGGCCTGGATTGCAGACTTCGGCGTGCGAGCCGCGCGACAGCGGCCGGAATTCGTGCGAGAAGGCATCGAGCTGCTGGTAGGCGAAGGCACCGCGCTTACGTGGCGAAGCCTGGCTCGGCTGCTGCTTCACGGGCGTCGTTAGCCGCCCTCCGGCACCACAGCGTGCCAAGCGGCCAGGGTTATGCGGTCTTGGTAGGTGCTTCGTCCTCGCCGTTGGTGTTCATGGCAGGAGACACGCTGCCGGAACCTGACGACGCGTCGCGGACCGTGGATGCTTCGTCGGACTCTGCCGCAGCTTCCGCGGAGGTGGCCGCAGTCGCCTGCGACTGATCCACTGGCTCGTCCGACTTGGGGGACGTGGTCTGCGGTTTCGAGGGTGGTGCGGGCGTCGGCGACTCAGTGTGTTCGCCACGGATCCGGTCGCCGATTTCGGTGAGGGCTGCGTCAACGCGTTTCACGACGTGCTGCGTGCGCTCGTGCCTGAGGGCGTCGTCGACGCGCTCCATGGCCTTGTCGCCAAGCGACACCATTTCGCCGCGGACCCGGCGTGCTTCCTCACTCTCCAGTCCGGCTTCGACTCGAGACTTTGCTTGGGTAAGGCGCTCTCGCACCTTTTCGCCGCGCTCGCCGCCGACTTCGTCGCCGACTCGCTTGATCAGGCCGTCGAGGCGCCGCCCCCAGCCCTTCTGGTCCTTGTCCTCCGCGCACATTGTGTCTCCAGTTCCGTTGGGTTCTCACTGCCGAGCTTACTGCGGCGGCTCGTGCTACCGTCCCGCTGTTGGAATCAGGAGCCATCCCCATGAGCACGCCGCGTCGTGTCGCCGTAGTCGAAGTCAACCACTGGCATTCCACCTACGACGCCGCTTACCTGACCGTTCTACAGAACCTGGATCTCGACCTGGAACTGGTGGGGGTGTCGGACAGCGACGCCGCGATCGCCGAGGACCGGGCGCGACGCTACGAGACGACGGCGTTTACCGACTATCGAGAAATGATCGACGCGACGAAGCCGGACTTCGTGATCGCGCTGGGGCGGCATGCCGAGATGCCGGAGATCGCGCGATTCCTGATTGAGGCCGACATTCCGTTCCTGATGGAAAAACCTATGGGGACGAGTGCGGATGTGGTGCGGGGGCTGGCAGACCTGACTGAAGAGCGCGGAGCGTGGGTGTCGGTGCCGTTTCCCAACAGGCAGTCGCCGTGGGCCGAAAAGGCGCGGGAGATGATCGCGGCGGACGAGTTCGGGCCGATTTCGCACATCGTGTTCCGGATCATCCGGCCCACCATGCAGCGGTATGTCGAGTGGGACTCGCCCTGGATGCTGGACCGCTCGCAGGCGGGCGGCGGCGCGCTGACCAACCTGGGCGGCCACGGCATGGACATGTCCAGGTTCCTGCTGGGCGAAGACGTGCAAGTGGCGTCGGCGGTAATCAGCAACATCGTTCATGCATCGGAGGTCGAGGACTACGCCCTGGCCACGCTGCGCAGTTCGAGCGGGACGCTGGTGCACGTGGAGGTGGGCTACACCATGCCCACCTGGCCGGCGAACGAATCAGACTCGGAGATGAAGGTGGCCGGCTCGAACGCCATGCTGAGCGCCGTTTCGGACGGACTGCAGATCCTGGCGCCGGGTCGAAACGAGCACATCGCGACACCGGTCACGGTGGTGTCCTCATATCCGAACTTTGTCAGGGATTGCCTGGAGCGGGTGGGTCGCGGAGATCCCCCGGCGATCACCCCCAGGGATTGCGCAAACGCCGTGCAGCTAATCGAGGATTCGTATCGAGCGGCCGGGCGGGTCTAAGACCCCTTAGTCACGCGGTTCCAGCCGGCGGATAACGGCCAGGCTGCTGGCTGCGGCGGACCGTGGGTCCGACAGCGCCATGTTGACTTCCACGCTCACCGGTCCGTCGTAGTCGGATTCCACAACCGCGCGTAAGGCGTCGCTGACCCAGGCTTCGTCCTGGACGCCTTCGAGCAGGCCCAGATGCAGGTCGCTCTGGGCATCGTTGTCGTTCACGTGCACGTACTGGAGCCGGTCGCCGGCGGCCTGGATCGACTCGTCAACCGACTCGCCGGCGATCTGGTTGTGGCCCGCGTCCAGCAGCAGGTACAGGTTGCCGTGGCCGCAGCCCGCGATGAAGTCGAGGGTCTGGCAGACGGTCGGAAGGCCACGTCCGGGGAAGTGCTCGATGCCGAGGCGGATACCGGCGCGCTGGGCTTCGTCGGCCAGGGCAAGGGCCGATTCGCGGTAGGCGGTAAGCGCTGGGGCATCAGGCGCGGCGGGCGGCGCGAGGTAGACGTCGGTGATGCCAAGGGTCTGGGCTTCAAGGATTCCGTCTCGGACGTGCTCAACGGCGATCTGACGAGCCGGCTCCGAAGTTGCGTCCAGCAGCGCACCTTCCGGCATCAGGTGGGCCACGGCCATGCATGTGACAGGCAGGCTGCGTTCGGCATCGGGGAGCCTGCTGTACCCGGGACGGACATCAACGGACTGGAAGCCCGCGTCAGCGGCGAATGCCGTGGCGACAGCCGGATCGTCAGGCAGGCCCCACAGGCAGAACGCGACATGCAGGCTCATGGGCGGCAGTTTCTCACGCGTCGGAAGGGGCCGCGGCCCAGCGGCGGGTGCGCTGGACGGCGCGGCGCCAGGTCGGCCGGTCTATTGAAAGGGAAGAATGCCCGGGGGCAAAGCGTGCCGGGTCGTCACGCAACGAGCGTAGTTCGTCGATGCTCGACCAGACGCCGTGGGCCAGGCCGGCCAGGTAAGCCGCGCCAAGCGCCGTCGTCTCAACATCCGCGGGTCGGGCGACCGTGCGGGCAGCGCTGGCGGCCTGGAGCTGAAGGAGCAAGTCGTTGGCCGCGGCGCCGCCGTCGACCAGAAGATCGCCGGACAGCAGCGGCATGAGATCGAGGACGTCCTGAACCTGGTGGACGATGGCTTCCAGCGCGGCACGGGCCAGGTGAGCAGCCGTGACCCCGCGCGTGAGGCCCAGGATTGCACCGCGGGCATCGGGATCCCAGTAGGGCGCGCCCAATCCTGTAAATGCGGGCACGATCACCGCGCCGGCGGTGTCAGATACGTCGTGCGCCAGCGCTTCGACATCGGGGGCGGCATCAATCAGTCCAAGTTCGTCGCGCAGCCATTGAACCAGGGCGCCGGCGGTGAAGACGCTGCCCTCATAGGCGTAGGTAAGGCCATTCGGCTGCCCCAGCGCCACGGTGGTGAGCAGGTGGTCGATGTCCGCAGGGCGCGAATCGCCGGCGTGCTGGAGCAGGAAGCAGCCGGTGCCGTAGGTCACCTTGGCGGCGCCGCTCGAAACGCCAAGGTGGCCAAAGAGTGCGGCCTGCTGATCGCCGGCGATTCCACTGATGGGTGTTCCCGCGGGTACCGGAGCGTCGGCGCCAGCGACGGCGGTTCGGCCAATCGAGGGCACGACTTCGGGCAGAGCCTCCGCGGGAACTCCGAACAGTTCAGTCATGTCGGTCGACCAGCGGCCGGCATTGATGTCCATCAGCAGGGTTCGAGAGGCGTTGGTGGCGTCAGTGACGTAGGCGCCGCAGCTGAGGCGGGCAATCAACCAGGAGTCCACGGTTCCGAAGCGCAGACGCCCCGCGTCGCGCGCCGCGGCGACTTCGGGAACGTGCTTCAGCATCCAGGCGAACTTGCCGGCGCTGAAATACGGGCTGAGACGCAGGCCGGTCGCGGCTCGAATGGCCTCCCCCTGACCGTGGGCTTCCAGGTCAGCCATCTCAGGCGCGGTCCGGACGTCCTGCCAGACGATGGCGGGCGTGAGCGGCTCGAGGGTGGCGGCATCCCAGGCAACGGCCGTCTCGCGCTGGTTGGTGATGCCAATGGCTTCAACGGTATCGGGACTCGAAGCCCTCAATACCTTGCGCGCACTGCGCTGCACGCCTTCCCAAATCTGGCGGGGGTCGTGCTCGACCCAGCCGGGGCGCGGGTAGCTCTGGGTCACCGGCGCATACGCACGGCCGGCGATGTGGGCTCGATGATCGACAATGAGCGTGGTGGTGCCCGTGGTGCCCTGATCGATAGCGAGAATCACTTGGGGGCAATCGGAAAGCTTGGAAGGCAGGCGTACGGTAGCATCGGGCCCGCGCGCCCAGGTCGGGCGCAAAGGGGGGCGAGTGGTCCTGAGCGATCGGGCTCTACGCGAGGCGATCGCGTCAGGCCGTCTGGAAATAAACCCGCTCGACGAAACTGCGATTCAGCCTTCGAGCATTGACCTGCGCCTTGGGTCTGTCTTCCGGGTCTTTGTGAATCAGACCGAGACACACATCGATCCGAAGCTGAGTCAGCCGGACCTCACCGAGGAAGTCGAGGTGGCCGAAGGCTCCAGTTTCGTCCTCCACCCCGGCGAATTTGTGCTCGGTGGCACCGTCGAGACCATTCGGATGCCCGATGACCTGGTGGGACGCATTGAGGGTAAGAGTTCGCTGGGACGGCTAGGATTGATGGTGCACAGCACGGCCGGCTACGTGGATCCTGGCTTTCGCGGCAGTTTGACGCTGGAATTGTCGAATCACGCTAACCTGCCCATCCTGCTGTGGCCCGGCATGCGGGTCAGCCAGCTTTCGGTGATGCAATTGACGAGCCAGGCGGAACGTCCGTACGGCTCGCAGGGTTTGGACAGCAAGTACCAGGACCAGGTGGGGTCGACCCCTAGCCGGTCGCACCTCGGATTCGCCTAGCCGCGACGCCGGCATGGTTTAGGAGCAACTCATGGCAGAAACCGCCGATCAGCCCGCAGCAGCCGCCGGCAGCGAGGAACCGTTCCTCGAATCGTCCGGCGGCGTGATCTATCGCCTGAAGAACGGCGAAGTGCAGGTGGCCGTCGTCCAGACCCAGCGCGGGGCGTGGGTCCTTCCTAAAGGCGCCGTGGAGCCCGGTGAGGCGCCGAAGGATGCGGCAGTGCGCGAGGTACTGGAGGAAACGGGCATCGTGGGCGAGGTAGTGGACGACCTTGGGGAAATCCGCTACGAAGTTCGGCCGGACCTGTGGACCGGGTTCGTACCGAAGGTCGTGCATCAGTATTTACTGAGGTCCACCGGCGGCAACATTCGGCCCGATCCGGCGGAGCACGTGGAAGCACGTTGGGTGCCAATGCAGGACGCGGTGCGAATGCTGCATCACGTAAACGAGCGCACCATCATGCTGCGTGCTGAAGACCTGTTGACTCGACAGGATCCAGGGATCCCGGCGGGTGCCTAGAGCCCTCGGCCGGCGGCGATTTGGTCATTCACTGCTGCTGGCTGCGGCCCTCGCGTTGGGACTGGTTTTTCTAGGCGGAGGCGACGCCGAGCCGACTACGTCAGCGGCGTATGGCACGCTGCGTCTCGAGGGCAGCGAGCCAGTCACGCTTGACCCGGTGCATGTTCGCGACACCAGCGCGGGCGCCTATGTGCAGGAGATCTTCGCCGGCCTGACGCGCGTCGGACCAGACTTATCGATCGAATCCGACCTGGCTGCAGGCTGGACCGTGAGCGTCGACGGTCTGACGTATACCTTCACGATTCGGAGCGAGGCCAAGTTTCACAACGGCCGACAGCTGACCGCCGAGGACGTGGCGTGGTCGTGGATGCGCGCCCTGAATCCCGACACCGGGTCGCTTTCCGGACCAGTGTTCCTGGAAGACATTGAGGGGGCCGCAGAGTATGCGGCGGGCGAGACTGACTCGGTTTCCGGGCTGCGGATCGACGGGTCGCACACGCTGGAAGTGACGCTCGCGTCGCCGCTCTCGTTTTTTCCAAGCAAGTTGAGCGCCGGCCCGACGCTGATCGTGGATCGGCACAATGTATCCGCCGGCGACGAGTGGTGGCGCTCGCCGAATGGGTCCGGGCCATACAAGCTGGAGGGCTGGTACCCGGAAACGCTGATTACCTTACGGCGAGCCGGGACGGCATCGTGGCTACCAGGTGGGCCTGAGATCGTGGAGTTTCACCAACTGGACGTCGGCGAAGACCTCCTGCTGTACGAAAACGACGAACTTGATCTGGTCCACATCGGCGCGGCCGACCTGGACCGCTTCCGCGATCCCAATGAGCCGCGCGGCGAGCAGTTGCTCAGCACGCCGAACCTGGCGTTTCAGTACCTCGGGTTCAACACGGCGCTCGCGCCGCTGGACGACGTGCACGTGCGGCGGGCCCTCGCACTGGCGACGGACCGAGCCTTTATTAACGAGGTGGTGCTAGCAGGAACACAGAGGGAGGCGAAGGGTCTGATCCCGCCGGGTCTTCCAGGACATCGGTCTGACTTTGAAGGTCTGACGTTCGACTTGGCGGCTGCCGCAGCGGAGTTGGCAAAGTCCAGCTACGGCAGCGCCGAAGCTTTGCCGCCGATTACAGTGGCGGCGCCGGGGGACAGTCTGTCGGGCAATCCGTTTCTGGAACTCGTCATTGATCCGTGGCGAACGGAACTGGGCGTGGACGTCATCATTGAGGTTCGCTCGTTCGACGACGTGGTCACCGCGCTAGACGATCCCAATCACGACATTCAGGCTTTTTTTCTGGGCTGGTCAGCCGACTTCCCGGATGCGTTCAATTTCACTGACGAGTTGTTTGGATCGGACCGGCCCGACAACTCCTGGCGCTTTTCCGACGCGGTTGTCGACGAGCTGATCGAGATGGCCCGCAACTCCGAGTCGAACGACGATCGGCTGGGGTACTACGGTGAGATTGAAGACCGGGTAATCGACCAGGGGGTTCTGATTCCGTTGCTGTTCTACGTATCGCACGAGCTCGTGCAGCCCTGGGTGGAAGGCTATGCTGGTCGCCCGCTCACTCGGGAGTGGCTCACGGGCCTGATGATCACCAGATAGCCAGGTGCCGCTGAGCCGTCGGCGGTTTGTGCGGCTGGCGAGCAGCAGCATGGCGCTCGCGGCCCTGGCCGCCTGCGATGGTCCAGGGTCGCCTTCGTCCGACGGAGAAGGTCGGCGCCTAGAATTGCTGCTGGACGAGCCGGCCACGATCGACCCGGCCCTGGTTGCCCAACCGAACGAGGCGACCCTGACCGCGGCCTTGTTCGAGCCGCTCGTGCGTGTCGAGCAGGGTGGTGCGACACAGTCGGCGGCAGCCGATTCGTGGCAGATCACGGACGCTGGGCACGCCTATCAGTTCAATCTGTCGGCGAACGGTCGCTGGACCTCTGGGGAGATGGTGTCGTCCGACGACTTCGTCTGGTCCTGGAGACGCAATCTGGCGCCGGAGCTCGGAGCAACCTTCAATTACCTGTTGTTTCCGATCCAAGGAGCCGAAAACTATGCGGGCGGGGGTCGCGAGCGTGACATGCCTCGGGTTCAAGCGCCGGATACGTCGACGCTCCGGGTGCATTTGCAGGCTCCAACGCCGGGGTTCTTCGCACGGGTAGCGACGTCGACCTTTTTCCCATTGCCACGAGCGGAGATTGAAGGCATGGGCAGCGCCTGGACATCGCCGGTGCGCATCCGCAGCAACGGGCCGTACAAGCTGGCGCAGTGGGACCGCGGGCTGGGCATGACGCTGCATCAAAATGAACATTATGGAGGGCCGACACCGCCGGCATTCAGCGACGTAGTGGTTCGATTTCCTCGATCGGCCGACTCACGACTGCAGGACTTTCACGCCAGCCCCGCACATGCGGCCAGCGTGAGTGGCGGCGACTACCAGGCGGCGCTGGGCGACCCCGACCTGCGACCGCAGGTACGCCTCTTCGAGCGCGCGGGCACCTGGTTTATCGTGCTTAACACGCGCAAGGCGCCGTGGGACTCCGCGGCGGTTCGGCGGGCGCTGTCACTGGCCCTTGACCGTGAGGCACTGGCCGCCGCCGTGTTCGACCAGCCGACGCTACCGGCGCAACGGCTGACTCCAAATAGCATCCTGACGGCGGACCCAGGCGGACCACCGAACGTCGACGAGGCACGGGCCTTGCTGACAGGCGTGGGGTTCCCGAACGGGCAGGGACTGCCACCGCTGCGTTTTACCTACCACCGCACGGATCAATGGGACCGCCTGGCCGGCGAACTGGTACGCATGTGGAGCGACACGCTGGACCTGGACGTTCAGTTGGACGTGCGCGAGTGGCGAGACTTCCTGGACTTCTCGAACGACCCGGGCGACTTTGACGCGTATCGCGCCGGGTGGACGTCTGAGTATCGACATCCGTCGAACTGGCTGGACGACCTATGGCGATCCGACGTTGATTTCTTTCGTTCCGGCTGGGCAAGCGCCGAGTTCGACAGGCACCTCGAAACGGCCGCGTTCACAACTGACGAGGCAGCCCAGCGCGCGGCCTACACGGCCGCCGACGCCGTACTGGAAGCGGAGGCGCCGGCGATCGCCATCGGCCGCCACGCGTCGGCCTTTCTGCTCAAGCCAAGCGTCAGCGCGTTTGGGATTGATCCCGTGACTGGCGCCATTGACCTCTCGCAGGTGCAACTGGACGGCTAGCCTGGCTCGTGCAGCCAGCGAGCTTAGCGCTCGATCGGCAAGCCGATCATGGAGCCCCACTCCGTCCAGGAGCCATCGTAGTTGCGGACGTCGCCAACGCCGAGCAACTCGTGCAGCGCGAACCAGGTGTGGGCCGAACGCTCGCCGATGCGGCAGTAGGTAATAACCGGTGCATCGCCGGTGGCCCCGCGGGCGCCGTAGATCTCCAGTAGCTCGTCGGCGGACTTGAACGTGCCGTCAGCTTCGTTGACCGCGGTGAGCCACGGAACATTGTCAGCGCCGGGAATGTGACCGCCACGCTGGGACAACTCCTGAAGGCCTGGCGGGGCCAGGATTTCGCCGGTGAACTCGGCGGGTGAGCGTACGTCCACAAGCACGGTCGAGCCGTCGCCGACCGCGGCCCGCACGTCAGGCTGCAGGACACGGAGTGACGGGTCGGACTCGCCGGCCTCGTACGTGCTTCGCTCGACCACGGTTGGGTCGGTGGTCAGCTCCCGACCTTCCTGCTCCCACTTGAGCCGGCCGCCATTCATCAGGCTCACGCGCTCATGGCCGCCCATCTTGAACTGCCAGTAGGCAAACGCGGCGAACCAGTTGTTGTTGTCCCCATAGAGAATCACGTGCGTATCCGCAGCGATGCCTGAGGTTTCGAGCAGTTCCTTCCACTGTTCGGGTGAGGCGATGTCGCGGCGAATGCCGTCGGAAAGCTGAGTTTCCCAGTTCCAACCAACGGCGCCGGGAATGTGCCCGGAGTCGAAGGCGGACGTATCGACGTCGACCTCCACCAGCCGCACACCGTCGTCTCCGCCGTGCGCGGTGACCCAGTCGGTATCGACGAGGGCATCTCGATTCACATATTCGGCCATTGACCTTACCTGCCTGAGATTGCGATTCGCCCACGAGGGCGCGAGGCCAATTCTTGCATGCAGGCAAAGACCTCCTAAAGTCGGATTTGCAGGATTGGGCTACAGTTTCCGCCGCCACCCCCTCCGTTTTTCGCCCCATGCCTACGAGTGCGCGGCGTCAGCGCATCATCCGCATCACGGCAATAGCGCTTGCGCTGCTCGCCGGGGCGCTGCTCGCACCCGCTCAGACCGCGCATGCGGAGTCGCCGCCAGACTCCGCCATCGCTGACGGGTGGTTCTTCTCGCAGGCTGGGCCGGATGACGGATTGGGTTTCGAAGTCACGGACGCCCGCGGCGTGCCGTTTTGGACGTTCTTCCAGCAGGTCGGCGGCGTCGCGCGACTCGGCTATCCAATCGCCAATCGCTGGTCGCAAGGTGACCTGACCTATCAAGCGTTTCAGAAGGCCGTATTGCAGGGGAGCGCTGACACCGGGGTGATGTTCGTGAACGTCTACGACGAGCTGAGCCAGGCTGGACTGGACGACTGGCTCGCGTCGGAACGAGGCGTGCCGCGGCCACCCACCTCTACGGCGGACGACCAGCGGCCATTTGCTGAGATCCTGACCGAGCGGCTTCAGCTCGTGGCGCAACATCCGGACATTGAGCGTCTCTGGTTCAGCAACGACCACTGGCTCGAGACTTATGGACTCCCAATAACCGTTGAAGACCGTGGCCACGTGGTGGTGTTGCGGGCACAGCGCGCGGTCTTCTGGCAGTTGCTAACTGACGCGGAGCTGGCCGTCGGGCCGGCCGTCGTGGGTGTCGCCTTCGGCGGCATCCACTTCCGCGATGGCGGCCTGATTCCCTCAGAGGCAACCGCCGGCGTTTCGGATCCAGCGCTGGCCGGGACAACGGGCCAGCTGGCGTTTCTAAGCAACCGGAACGGCGCGTGGAATCTGTGGTCCATGACGCCAACCGGGACAGAGTTGACGCAGCTCACGCAGACGGGCGGCCTGACCAGCCGTCCGAATTGGTCGCCGGACGGGCGGCGAATCGCCTTTTCCGCGTTTGCCAGCGGGAGCTACCAGATATTCGTGGCCGACAGCGACGGCGGCAATCCCCAGCAACTTACGAATTCACCCGCCACCGACTGGGAGGCCTGGTGGTCGCCGGATGGCCGGCAGCTGGTGTTTGCCAGCACTCGCAGCGGTCAAAGCGAGATTTACACAATGCTGGCGGACGGTTCCGAACAACGGGTCATCGGCGATCAATCCGGGTTTCTTTGCTATCCCGCGTGGTCGCCGGACGGATCGCAGATCATCTTCACGAGCGGGTCGGACATCGTGACGATGAATCTTGACGATCCGCAGGGTTCGCGCGCCGTGATTAGCTCCGGCCGCGACCCGTCCTTCTCCCCGGATGGCACTCGCATCACATTTGCCCGCTGGGTGGGTGAGGCGTTCGACGTATTCGTGGCTGACGCGGACGGCTCAAATGAGCTGCGGCTCACGACAAGTCCCGCTCCGGACTGGAACCCGGTGTTCTCGCCGGACGGCGCCAGGATCGCCTTTGCGAGCTACCGGGACGCGAACTGGGAGATCTACACCATCCGGATCGACGGAACGGACTTGCAGCGGATCACCGACAATCCGGCGTCGGACTACCTGCCCGCCTGGGGCGACGCTCTACAGCCCACCGCCCAAACGCGTACGGGCACCGGCAGCCGCCCCAAGTAGACCCACGTCTTCGCCGAGCGACCAGGGCTCCAGCCGCAGGTTGGGCGCGGTGCTCTCCAGCAGATGAGTTTTCACGGTGGCCCGCAGCGGATCGAAAAGCAGATCCCCGGCGTTAGCGATTCCGCCGCCGACTACAACCATGTCCAGATTGACGAGGTGGGCGACGTTGATGACACCAAAACCAACGGCACGGCCAGCACGATTCAAGGCGGTTAAGGCGACGCCGTCGCCTTGCTGTGCCGCCTCGACCACGTCGCGGCCGGAAAGGTCGACCTGGCCGCCGAGACTGCTGGCACGTCCGGCAGCGATCTGTTCGCCGACCCAGGCCGCCATGTCCGGCCCGGACGCAATAGCTTCGATGCAGCCGCGGTTGCCGCAGTCGCAGAGCGGGCCTTCAAAGTCGACGGTCATGTGACCAAACTCGCCCGCGCTGCCGTAGGCGCCGTGCCAGAGTTGCCCGTCCAGGATCAGGCCGCCGCCCACGCCCGTGCTCACCGTGATGTAGAGCATATTCATCGCGCCCCGACCGACGCCGTACTGACGCTCGGCCAGCGCCGCGGCGTTAGCGTCGTTCTCGAGGAACGTGGGAAGGCCCACGGCATCGGCCACGCGTGCGACGAGCGGGACTTCGTGCCAACCCGGCAGGTTGGGCGCTTCGTGAATGACGCCGGCCTGCCAGTCGAGCGGTCCCGGCGCGCCAATGCCGACGGCCGCCAGATCTACAAGGTTTACCGATGCGCGCGCCAGGGTCTCCTGAAGCGCCGCGATGATGCGGTCGATCACGATGTCGGGGCCACCCGAAGCATGCGTGGGACGCGTCACGAATCCGCTGAGCCCGCCCTGCGCGTCAACGACCGCGGCCCGGATGTTGGTACCACCAAGATCGATTGCCCCGACGGGCGCCGGCGCGTCAGGCGTCAAGGGAGCCCTCAACTGACGGCGCCCGAAGACCGGCCACCTCGCGCAGGCGTCGGCGTTGCAGCATCTGAACGCACTCGAACAGCAGCATGGCCGCCAGGATGAACACGGGCGCCAGCAGCATGCCACCACGCGGGCCAACGGCGTCGGACACGGCGCCGATCAAGGGCGCCAGCAACGCGCCGCCTATGCCGGCCAGCGCCGTCAACGCGCCGGCAAGGGCCCCGGCGATTTCCGGCCGATTGCGCAGGCCGATTCCAAGCACCGTGGGAAAGACCGCGCCAACGGTTGCTCCCGTCAGGACGAAACCAAGAACGGCCAGCGGAGCCGACAGGGCTGTCGCCGCGAATGCCGACATGAGCAGCGCCAGTACGAGCGACCAGCGGACGATGCTGACGGCGCGCCACGAACCCGCGTGACGCACCACCACCAGACGCCCGAGCAGGACACCGGCCCAAAAGGCCGTGACTGACGCGGCGGCGACCGCTCGCGGAACGCCCTGCACGCGTTCCATGAATGGCGCGCCGAAGTCGCCAAAGGCGATTTCGACACCGACGTAGAGCATCAGGACCAGCCCCAGCAGGACCGATGCCAGCGAGCCAAGCCCACGAACCACGTCTCGAAACGACGGGACCGGACCGCTGCGAGGCGGGTATGCCAGGCGCGCGAACGCAAGGCCGCTGGTGGCAAACCAGATAGCTACAACCAGGTAGGCGACGCGCCAGCTCGCGAATGTCGCCAGGCAGATCGCCACGAGCGGCGGCGCGACGATAGCCCCCAGCGCGAACGCGGTGTTGAACAGGTTCAGGGCCCGGATGCTGCGCTCACGCGCAAGATCAGCGGTCAACGCGGTGGCGGCGGCAAGCCCCGGCCCGAACGAGCCGCCGACGCAGAAGCCCGCCGCCAGCAGCGAGCCAAACGTGGGACTGGCGGCAAACCAACACATGGACAGCGCGGAAGCCGCCGCCGACGGCATCAATACCGCGCGGCGCCCCCAGCGGTCGGACGCCGCACCGCCGACCAATGACCCCGCGATGAAGCCGACGGACATCACGGTAATCACCAGGCCGATCTGGCTATAGGTGATGCCAAACTCTTCGCTGATCGACTCCAGCGACGGCCCGAAAACGCTGATGGCGGCGCCGGCGGCGGCAAAGAACCACATGCTGGCCGCCAGGATCATGGGATTTGCCGAGCGTCGGACGATCCGGAAGCCATCAAAGTCGGAGCTCGGCCGTATGCAGCCGGCGGGCAAGCAGCAACAGGAGAAAGGAGATGCCAAGCGTCACCGGCATCAACGTCACGGCCGCACGGACGGATAGCGCGTCAGCAACGGCGCCCGCGAGCAGCGAGAGTCCGGCGAATCCCGTGCCGCCCATGGCGAGCATGAGCCCGGCGATCATGCCGGCGGCTGCCGGTCGGTAGCGCACCCCTATCCCGACCACCGTGGTAAACAGCGGACCGGCGGTCAGACCGGCCAGCGCCGCGGCGACGAGGATGGCCGCGGGCTGGGGAGCACCGGCCACCACGACCGCGCAGAGGAGCGAAAGCCCCAGGCTGCCAAGGGCCAGGCTGTACGCCTGAACTCGCAGCGCCAGCCAGGCGCCAATGATCCGCCCCAGCGAAATGCCGACCCAAAAAGCCGCGACCAGGGTGGCCGCGACCGAGCGCGTGAAGCCATGGTCGGTCTCCAGGTACGCAGCCAGGAATCCACCGAGCCCGAGTTGCATGCTGAAGTAGCCGATGACCACGGTGCCGAGCAGGATTGGGACGGGACGCATGACGGCGGTGACAAGTGCTCCACCGCTGGCGCGAAGCCCGGCAGCGGTCGGAATGCGTGCAGACAGCAGCACGGCCGACGCGAGCATGAACAGCAGGGCCGCGGTGAGATAGCCGCCGCGCCAGCCGATTGGCGTCTGCAGCAGCAAACCGATCAGGGGCGGCGCGGTGAGGGCGCCAAAGCCGAACGGCATCTGCGAGATCGTCATGGCGCGCCCGGTGGCGTCACCCGCAACGTCCGAGATGGTCGCCGTGAGCGGCGATTCCGTGAGCCCGAAGCCAAAGCCGTTCAGACAGGCGCCGAGCAGCAGCACCCCCAACGCCGGCGAGAAGCCGGAAGTCACCAACCCGACGACGAGAAGGGTCACCCCCGTGGTGAGCGTGGAACGTCGTCCAAGCCGATCCGCCACCAGCCCACCCATGATCGTTCCGCTTGCGTACGAGATCGCGGGAACGATCAAGGTCAGGACCACCAGCACATAGCTGAGGTTGAAGTCAGCGCGCACCGCCTCAAGCGATGGGCCCGGCATCGCCAGCAGGAGGCCAACGGTGAAATAGAACGGCATGGAACGAGGCACGACGGAGCGTCGTCCGCCGATGTTCATGCGGTAGCCGGACGCCGAGACGTAGGTGAGCAGCTAGGCGCGCGGTTCAAACGCGCCCGTCTCGACAATTGCGCCGTCCGCATCGAAGCCGAACGGGGTCGCCGGATCGATCACCTGGCAGTTGCCGGGCAGGTGGCCGAGCACGCTTTCGCTGACCCAGAAGGTCTCCAGGTCAAGGGTGTTGCGAATACGACCGATACGTACCGGCTCGCTGGTCGAGCGGGCGGCCAGATGCAGCACCGTGTCGTAGCACGCGCGGTCGGTGGGCAACGTCAGCGGAACCTTGGCCGCGTGCAGCGCCATGGCGGTGAGGGTGTTCATGGCCAGGGCTTCGTGGTCAATGGCCTTGGCCAGCTTGCGGCTGCAGAGGTCGGCCAGTCCGATACCCACGGCGTTGCCGTGGGACTCGGGCGTCAGGCCCAGCACGGCCAGCCAACCGTAGTCGGGCTTGCGGTCAAGCTCGCCCAGGCGGCGCCACATGCCGACGACATTCGGGTCCATGCCGGAGCCGGAGATGTTCTTGCCCATGCGGTCGATGAGCAGGCCGTCGAGCTTGTCCAGCGGGAGCCGGGGCATCAGTTTGCGCGCGAGCTTGAGGAGGGCCTCATCGGTAGCGTGGAAGGCCTCGGGCGGCACGACTTCGGCGCGGGCCGGCCGGTCGAAGGCGTTCTCGACCAGGGCCACGCCGCAAAGCAGGTGGCCGGAAGCCACCGTCAGGGCAGCCGCCTCCGGAATTCCGGTGGCCAGCGGATGGGCGTGCAGCGACTCGGCCCCGCGGCGGTTGCCAAGGCCAATCACGCTCATCTTGCAAAGGCCGCTTTCGATCGGTCCGCGAAACCCGGTGTGGGGCTTGACGCGGCCGATGACGATCACGCCATCGGCGGACGCGGCCTCGGCGTCCAGGTGCACGGTGATTCCGGAAGCCGTTTTACCCAGCACCGCAGTCTCCATGGTCGCCCGAACGGGAGCGCCGACGGACTGCTCGTGGACGCCGTAATCGGCCAATACCGATTCCTGGCCCTTGGCCGTGCCGCCGCCATGGCTGCCCATGGCGGGCACGACGAAGGGTCGCAACCCGGCTTCCCGCAGACCGCGCGCGAGGGTGCGAACGACCTGGACGACCGGCGAGACGCCGCGAGAGCCAACGGCAATAGCCACGGAGGCGCCAGGCGGCAAGCCGGCTCGTTTGAGTTGCCGATTCAGCCCGGCCGTGAGGTGTCCCTCGAGATCTTCCAACTCAAGCGCCTCGAAGGCCTGGCGGACGAGGTGCATCTGGGGCGCGGCGGCTGACATGGGCGCAGTCTAGCCAAGCAAGGTCAGCGACCGGGATGCGGCGCTTGGACGACCCGCCGATTCAGCGATCCGCGTCAGCCGGACGTTTCCACGCGCCATGGTTGGCAGCCCTTGGTGCTCAGGGTGACCGGCAGATCTCGATAATGGGGACTCTCGCGGATTCCGTCGCTGAAAGCCAGGTCACGAATGCTGAGCCGGTCGGGGCTTTGGATGACGCGGCTCTGGTTGCGGCTTCCACCCGATTCGATCCACGTGACCTTGACCGTGCACGGTAGACCGGCGTTGCCCGGCTCTTGAGCGACGAGCGTCATCCGGGTGGTGAGGTATTCGGGAAGGTTCTCGGTTCCATCCGAGATGCTGTGCGTCACCCGAATCTCGCGCCGTTCCGCCAGGATATTCAGCCACAGGTTGTAACCCAGGACCGCCACCCCCATGAGCGCGACCCCGAGAGCCAGCGCCCCGAACATGCGGCGACTACGACGCTGGCGATACTCCATGGCCTGTGCCGCTCGTGCTCGTACGGACGGGTCGCGGCGGACCGGCGCTGCGCGACTGACCACGGTCTCGCGAGCCGTGTCGTGCGCGTCCGGAAGCTCAGGTTCGCGACCGCCAATCACATAGTGAATCCAGTGAAACGCACCTCTGACGAAGTGAATCGCGGCGTTCACGGCCAAGACAGCGGCGGCTCCAAAGAGCGCCCAGCCAACGACAACCGCCAGTAAGACGACGGCTACGAAAATCGCGGCAACTACAAGGGAGGGCCCGGTTAGGTCCAAGACTTCGCCAATTCGCCGCGTGGAGTTGTTCGATAGGTCTGGTCAGCGGCGGCAGGCTCTCAAGCTATCAAAGCAGGCTTGAAACCAGGTTGAAGTCGTCAACCGAGGAATCATCGGGCTGCCATCGGAGCCCAGCGCGGACGGGTGCCGAACCACGCCGACTTGGGCTAGTTGGCGAGTTGCACGATCAGGGTGACGATGGCCGCGCCCGCGGCGCTGAGGGCCGAGACGAGACACGCAATCAGCAGACCGGCGGCCCAACGCGTGAGCGATGCCTTCAGTTCTTGCAGGTCGGCCTTGGTCGCCAGGTGCGCGTAGTTGGCCTCAAGGCGAGTCACGCGCTCTTCGATGGGAATGGTCGCCACGGCAGGCTCTCCTTTCGCACGGCCACGCCCGGCTGCGACCATGCAACACCGCCGCGCATGACCACGCTACCACTCGTTCGCGAACTCGAGAGAGCAAGTCAATGTGGTCGGCGACGCACCAAAGAATCGCGCGCGCATCCGGGACTCACTGGCAGAGTCGCAACCGGTAGGGCACGCTGGCGGACACGATGCGGATCGCAGTCGTCACGGACATTCACGGCAATCGCCACGCCCTATTTGCGGTGCTGGCCGACCTGCGGCGGGTGGGCGCGGACGAGGTGGTGTTTGGCGGCGACGCCGCGTTGTTCGGCTCGCGGCCGCGCGAGTGCTGGGAACGCGTACTGGATCTGGGCTGGCGGCTCGTGCAGGGAAATACGGACCGCTACATCGCCGAGCTGCCATCAAAGCTGGACACCCTCGGCGATCCCGACGGCGCGCAAGCGAGGTTTCGACGCGCCAATGTGACCTGGGCGGCCGAGCGGCTAGGCCCGGCCCTCGTCCGCAAGCTGGGCACGATGCCACGGCAGGCCAGCATCGAGTCACCAGCCGGCACGCTACTGGTCGTCCACGGGTCGCCCGGCGACGACGAGACGGGATGGAGCCGCGACGACGACGAGGCGACCGTTGCCCGAGTCATCGGTCCCACCGAAGCCACGGCCGTTGTGAGCGGGCACACCCACACGGCCATGATTCGGCACGCCGGCGACGTGCTGGCCGTCAACTGTGGCGCCGTGGGGCGTTCGCACGACAGGCAGCCGGGACTTGCAACCTACGCGGTGCTGGACGATTCAGGCGGCCGCTGGTCGGCGGAACTGCGGCGCGTGGACTACGACTTCCAAGGCGCCCACGCTGAGGTGAAGGCCTTTGGCGTGCCCATCTCCGAGCACTTCGCAAGTACGTTGCTGACTGGCATCGCGCCAAGCTGAGCGTCCGAGCTTGACGCCGTCGCAGCCTGCGAATGGCGACGCCACCGGAGACGTGGCGCCCGTCGAGCGCACCATTGATCCGGCGCTGCGCTGGCGTGGGATTGGCGCGCTCGTCGTCACGCTGGTGCTGATCCTGGGTCTGGCGGTATTCATCGCGCTGATGCGCGAGGGACGCACCACCCTCGCTGGCATCAGCGTGACCTGGGCGCTCTACGTCCTGATTCCGTTCGCGGCCACCGCTGGCTGGAGCGTCGTGGGCGTCCTATCCGTGGCGTTCGTCACGCACCGGCGGGTGGACGACGTACTGGCAAGCCATGTCTGGACCCACGGCCCGCTTCTCGCACCGGCAACGCTCGCCGTGATGGCGTTTGTTCTCGATGACGTAAATCACGACCTGACCCAGACCGACAGCCTGCGCTGGGTGTGGGCGGCGCCGGTCGGGCTCTGGGCAGCGGGACAGGTCCTGTGGCTGGTGCTGAGCCTGGATCGCGTGCGGATCGACCCGGTGCGCACGGTGCGCGACGCCATTGCCGCCCTCGCCGGCGGACGATTCACACGGCTGACGTTCGGCCTGATCTTGGTGCAATTCGTACTGCTACGGCTCGGGCTGGCGCTGTTGTGGCGACCAGTCGGACTCTTCGAACGTGGTAGTGATGTTGGCGCGTATGAGCAACGCGCCCGCCTGGCGCTGCAGGGGCTGCACCCGTACCTCGATTACTGGGTCGAATACCCACCCGTGTTTCCCTGGATCGCTTCGGGGCTGAAGCTGCTGAGCGTGCCCCTGGGTGGCGACGAGGCCGCCTTCCAGGTGTTGTTCAGCCTGATGATGGTGGGGGTCGAGGCCGGCGTCCTCTGGCTGCTTCACGCCATCGCCGTGCGCGTATGGGACGAGCCGCGCGGGCTCGTAACAGCCGCGGCCTACGCCGCGCTTTTCTATCCGATGTACATCGCCAATCGGCACTTCGAGTCCATTGCCGTGCTCTTTCTGCTCCTCGGGGTGTATCTGGTGATCCGGGAACGCCGGCACACCGCAACCCTGGCGATTGCGCTGGGCATGCTCACCAAGCTGTTTCCCGCGGCGGCGCTGCCCGGGTTGCTGGCGGGACAGTCATGGACGGGACGGATGCGCTACGTCGCTTTGCTGGTCGCCTCGGTGGTCGGCGCACTTGCCCCGTTGGCAGTGGTTGGGCGCGAGTTTTTTGTGGCTTCGCTTCAAAACATGCTGCATCGGCCAGCCTGGGAAACCCCGTGGGCCCTGGCCGACGGCTACTTTGGCTTCGGATGGATTCACCGTTACCGGCAGACGCCGGAGACTGCGCTCGAGTTCAACTACACCCCGGATCTCCCCGCCGCCGCCTGGTGGGGCGCGGCAGGCCTGGTGGTGGCGCTTTACGCCGTCTTGGCCCTGCGCCGGTCGCAGCCGACTCCGGCAGGAGTCGTCTGGACGGCAGGACTGGCACTCGCGGCTTTTGCCCTCTACCTGCGCGGCTGGTCGCCGCAGTTCATGGTCTGGTTGCTTCCGTTCGTGTTGCTGGCCTATCCGGGCGGTCGCGGCTTTCTGATCGCGACCGGGCTTTCGGGTTTGGCCCTGTTGGAATACCCGGTCTACTCCGTGCTGTGGTCGGACTTCCACACGTGGACACTGTGGATCATCGTTGTATTGCGGACTCTCGCGATCCTGGCTCTGGGCCTGCTGTTTGCGCGCCGGCTGTGGCTTGAAGGTCGGTCGGCCACCAGGGTGACGACCAAGGAGCCGGACGTTGCTCAGGCCTAGGCTGCCAGTTGCGAATACGCGGCTGCGACTCGTGCTCGGCGCGCTTGGCTGGGCCAGCCTTGTCGGCATGTCCCTCGCCATAGCGGGAGCTTCAATTGGACGAGCCGACCTCTCGGCGCCGAGCGCGACCTGGGCGGCCGCGGCCTTTGGAAGCCTTGGCTGCGCCATCCTGGTGTGGTCCGCCGCGGGCTGGATTCGCCAGAAATCCGGCCAGGACACGGACTGGAGCGGAGCCGGCCTTCCGCTGCTGGCGACGCTCGACGGCTGGATCATCGTCGCGTTTCAGTACGCGCACGAGCCGACCAACCATCTGCTGACCGTCGGGCTGGTGACGCCCGATCTATTTGCCCGGCCGTCGGTCACCGAGTGGCTTGCCGTCAAGTTTGTCGCTGTGGCCCTGCTGTGGGTCGGCTGGCCGTGGTTGACCGCGCGCAAGTTCTCGACCGAATCGAGAGCGCTCGCTGCGACCCGGGAAGGACAGCATTCGAGCTTTGCCGCGCTCTCGAGCGGTGGCCTGATCGTCGTAGCCGCGGTGGGTGGACTGGCTTACCTGAGACTCGCTCTGCTCGACGTGTTGGCCATCGAGGTGCCGTCGGACCTTCGCGTCAACTACATCGGCGCGCTCGCGCTGCGGGACGGCCTAAACCCCTACGACAACGAAGTTGCCCTGCGAGTCGCCGGTCGCGAGGCGATTCCCTATGTGGGCACGCGACTCTGGGCGTTGGTGACCAACCCGCCGACGGCCATGCTGTACTTCGCGCCGTATTCGGCCATGCCACTCGCGGCGGCGCGTCTCGTCTTCCTCGCGGTGAACCACATCGCCCTGCTCGCGACCGCGGCGCTGACGTGGCGAATGGTCCGGCCGAGTCTGCCGCCGGCGGTGTGGCTGGGACTGGTTCTGGGTGTCGTGGCGCTGCTCGACCCGTTCTTGCTGGCGTTCCGTCTCGGCCAGGTCGACCTGGTCATTGGCCTCGCGCTGGCGGCGGCGGCATACCAATTGCGCCGCGGCGACGATGCCTGGGCCGGCGCCTTCATTGGGATCGCGGCGATGCTGAAGGTCGCACCCGGTCTGCTGGCCATATACCTGCTATGGCGGGGACGTTGGCGGGCGCTGGCCGGACTGGCTGTCACGGTGGCCGCGGTCGGGCTGTTTAGCCTGGGTTTCGCCGGCACTGAAACGTGGCGCTTTTACCTGACGGACCGGCTGCCCGATCTGCTGGCGGGCAGCGCGCTGTTCAACAATCTCTCGGTACCGGGGCTACTCCTGCGGGTGTTCATGGGGCCCGAACTCGCCAGGGGCTATCTGGACTTGCAGCCCGAGATTGCGCTCGCACGGGTTCTGAGCGCTATTGCCGTGCTCGCCGCCCTCGTTGTCGCGGCGCTGGCGTTGGGGCGCACGCCGCGAACCGGACGGGAGCACGTGCTGGAGTTCAGCCTTGCCGTCGTTGTCGCGCTGCTGATCAGCGGAGTCACATGGCCCCACTATCTGGCCTGGCTGCTTCCACTCGTAGGACTCAGCCTGGCTTTCAGCTGGCCTACGCTGGCCAGCCGCTGGACAGCGGTCCTCAGCGGGGCCGGGCTGGCCTTGGCCTCGCTGCCGTTGGACGCCTACGACGGGCTTTTTGGGAGTATCTTCAATATATCCATGACTGCACTATCCGTCCGTAGCCTGGGACTGCTGATTATGTTCCTGGGTCTACTGCTGGCCGTACGCGGCGCCCGCGCGGGCGCTGCTGACCGCGTATGAGGGAGGTCGTCCGATCACGCGCCCTCTGGGGCGCTATCGGCGCCATCACGCTGGCGGTCGTCCTCCTGATAACCGCGGCTCCGGCGCGCGACGTCACGCACACGGTGCTCGGCTGGCTGCGAGTGTCCGCGCTTGAGCTCGACAGCGGCGACACACCCGCCGACGACTCGATTCTCAACCAGCCCACAACCCCAGCGCCGACCCTCGCCGACGTTATCGAGGTCATCAGCGCGGAGCCCAGCACGTCGATTCCGGACGCCACGTTGGCTGACATCCAGGAGCTTCCGTTCGAGGTCGTCGCGATCAATCCCCCAACCGAGTTCTCCGGCGAGCCCACCCGCAGCGTCACGACGCTTGGGACGCTGACGCTCGGAATGGATACCGCCGATCTGGCCGCCTTGCTGGCGCCCGGATTCGCCTCGCGTAGTCTTGCGCGTCGCCTCGGGACGGACGAAGTCACCGTCGCCGGCGGGGCGCTGGTGGTCACGTCATGGACAGCCGACGTCTCCGACAGCAATGCGCTCACGCTGTACCAAATCGAAGCGCCGCTCGTATCGGGTCTACCACCGCGCGACCTGGAGTTGCTGGCTGAATTGATCACCCAGGCTTTCCTTCCGCCAATCATCAGTCAGGAGGTCGACGTGCTGGACATACCGCTCGTTCAGATCGCGCTGGGACTAGAGGTCGACTCCGAGGCCAGGCCGACTGAACCGGCAGTGACCGAACTTCCGACCGGTGAGCCTGCGGTTACCTGGACCCGAGACAGATCCCAGTTGGTTCTCTCCGGACCTCTTCCGCCGGAGACGTTGCTGGAACTGGCAAGTACCGCAAGGAACGCGCGTTGAGCGGCCAGGTCGCCATCCGCCTTGAGGCCGTCAGTAAGCGCTACGGCGACAACCTGGCCGTTGATGACGTCAGCTTGTCGGTCGCGCACGGCGAGATCTTTGGGTTCCTTGGCCCCAACGGCGCCGGCAAAAGCACCTTGGTCAAGATGATCCTGGGCCTGACGCATCCCACCGCCGGAGATATTGAAGTCCTGGGTCAGCCGGTTGGCAGCCTGGCGGCGCGGGCCGAGGTTGGCTACTTGCCCGAGACCTTCCGTTTCCACGACTGGCTGACAGCCTCTGAACTGCTGAACTTCCACGCGCGATTGGCTCGCGTGCCGGCTGACCAGCGCGCCGAACGTGCGTGCGAACTGCTGGAGTTGGTGGGGCTGAAGGATCGGCAGGGCGACCGGCTTTCCACGTTCTCCAAGGGAATGATGCAGAGGGTCGGCCTGGCGCAGGCCCTGGTAGGCGAGCCGCGACTGGTCATCCTCGACGAGCCGACCTCGGCGCTCGATCCGATCGGGCGCCGCGACGTGCGCGACCGCATCCGGGAACTCGGCCAACAGGGCGTGACTGTCTTCCTGAACTCCCACTTGCTGTCCGAAGTCGAACAGGTCTGTGACCGGGTGGCAATCATCGATCACGGCTCGATCGTGGCCGAGGGCAAACTGGACGAGCTGCTGAGCGCCCAGGAGCTCGAGATTCGCGCCGGCGACGGCGTTGAAACGGCTGCCCGCGAAGCCCTCGGAGACTCTGAGGTGCGGCCGGTCAACGGGCGGCTGCGAGTTCGGGTTGCCAACGACGCCGAGACCGCCAGCTTGATTCATCGATTGGTCGAGTCCGGCGTTCCGGTCTACGACGTCCGGCAGGTTGGCGACTCGCTGGAGGACTTGTTCGTTCGGGTGGCCGAACGGGGGGACGTGTGAGCACGCACCTCATCGCGTTCTTCACGCTGCGGGAGGCGCTACGGCGCCGGGTGGTGCTGGCGGCGGCGCTGCTTACGCTCGGATACCTGGTGCTTTACGGCGTCGGCGTGTGGTTCGGCTACCGAGACTTGCAAGAGACTCAGGGCGGGCCACCGGGACTGACCGAGGGCGTCGTTGGCCTCATGCTGGTAGGCGGCTTGTGGAGTCTGAATTTCATTGCTTCCGTCCTGGCGGTGTTTCTCTCGGTTGGCGCTCTGTCAGGCGAAGTTGACCAGGGCACCCTGCACGCCATTGCGGCTCGGCCGGTCCGGCGTAGTGAAATCGTGCTCGGAAAGTTCCTTGGCTTCACGTTGATGCTGGCCGTCTTCATCGGCGTATCGGCCAGCCTGATGATTCTGATCGTGGCGGTCATCACCGGCGAGGTTGTCGGCGCCAGCTGGTCTGGACCGTTGCTGATGCTGCTGGCCGCAATGATCTTGATCGGACTGGCGCTGGCGGGAAGCTCGCGCCTGAGCCCGCTACCAAACGGCGTGATCGTGTTCACGCTCTATTCCACCGCGTTGATCGGCGGAGTCATCGAGCAGATCGGCGACGTGCTGGAAAGCGCCGTGATGTTCAACATCGGCATCTTCAGCAGCGTCCTCATCCCGACTCGTGCCATCTGGGACATGGCGAGCGCCCAACTGGCAACGGGCGGATTCGCCGGCGAACTGAGCGCGGGGCCGTTTGGCGCAAGCAATCCGCCGTCGGGCTGGATGCTGCTCGTCGCGGCCCTGCACCTGGCGTTGACTGTCGGGTTCGCGCTGCGAGCCTTTGAGCGTCGCGACTTCTAGCGTCGCCTAGAATGCGGCCGCGTCTCGCCCAGGCTCCGATCATCTATGGCTACTGACTTGCGCATCGCGTTGATCGGGTGCGGCAGCCACGGAGCCACGCGGCTGGCGCCGGCCATCTGGCATACGGACGGCGTGGCTCTGAGCGCCTGTGTTGATGTGAACGCGGACGCCGCGCGCAAGACCTCGCATGGCGTGGCCGAAGTGCTGACCAGCGTTGAGGCGCTGACCGCAGGCTCCTATGCCGACGCGGCAGTGATCGCCGTGCCGCACGATGACTTGGCGCCAGTTACGCGCGCCTGCATTGAGGCCGGCCTGCACGTGCTGGTCGAAAAGCCGGCGGGACTGAATGCCGCCGAAGCGTCCAGCGTCGTCAAAGCCGCCCACAAGCGCGGGGTGACCTACATGCCCGCGTACTGCTTGCGCTTCAACGAGGTTCGCACCCGGGCGAGTGACCTGGTTCGACGCGGCGTGGTCGGCAACATTCGCACCCTGGCGGCCGCCAAGGGCAGCCCGCCGCTGCCGGGCTGGCTGGCCGATCCGGAACGCGGCGGGGGGCAACTGCTGTTCCTGGGATCTCACCTGGTCGACCAGTTGCTCTGGCTGCACCGGCAACCGGTAATCCGCGCCTACGCGCACATAACGTTCCGAGACGACACGGGCAGCGATGAGTCAATCTCCGGCGTCATTGAGTTTGCCGACGGCGTCAGCGCCACCATCAGCCTCAGCCAGGCCGCCGGCGTCGCCTACGACCATCTCGAAATCACCGGCGACCGCGGACGCATCCGGTCCGACTGGAAAAGCGGCCAGATCGACATTGAGAGCTCGGGCGCTCACGAATACCGGCTCCCCACCGTCGAGTTCGTGCAGTCGGACCCAATGCAACCGATGTACGACGCCGAAATGGCTGAGTTCGCGTCCGCCGTGCATATCGGGCGTCCGCCCAGCGTCGACGGGCACGACGCGATCCGCACATTGCGAGTTCTGGACGCACTCCGCGAGTCGGCCCAACGCGGCGTGCCGCTGGACGTTGACGACGACCTGCACGGAATTACTCGACGCCCGGCTGATCAGGTCCCGGCGCGAATTCGCATCCAGCTCACGTATCCGTCGGATCGCATCCAGGAGCCAATCCTCTACGAATTGGCGCGGCGCTTTCACCTGAAGTTCAACGTGCGGCGAGCCGATATCGATGCCGGAATCGGTTGGGTTCAGCTCATGTTGGAAGGTGAACGCTCCGAGATCGAAGCCGCAATCGAGTGGGTGGAGGCGCAGGGGATTCGCGCGGATCCGGTCGAAGGCGACGTCGTCAGCGGCTGATCGCTCTAACGCTCAGCGCCGGCGATCCGCCGGTAGAACGCGGCGGTTGTATCGGCGACGGCCTGTGTTGTATAGCGCCGAAGCACGTGTGCCCGGCCCGCCTTGGCGAGTTGCTCGCGTTCAGCCGGCTCGTCGCGCAGACGCTTCAGCGCATCCGCGAGCGCGTGCACGTCGGCGGGGGGTGTAACGATGCCGGCCTGGTCAACCACGTGGGGAAGTTCGCCGGAGGATGAGACGACGGTAGGCACGCCGCAGGCCATGGCTTCGACCGCGGCGCGGCCAAACTGCTCGGTCCAGCCCCGGCGACCCACGGTGGGAAGTACAAAAACATCGAGGCCGTTGTAGAACGCTGGCATTTCAGCGCTGGGAATCACGCCATCAAATGCCACGCCCGGCATGGCGGTCGCCATGCGACGCAGGTCAGGCTCGGCTGGTCCACTTCCGGCCAGGCGCAGGGTCACGTACCCTCCAATCGATCCGACGGCGCGTATCAGCACGTCCACGCCCTTGGCTGCGATCAGACGGCCCGCATAGCCAACCACGAACGGTTGCGAATCTCGGGACCGCCGACGAGGCGCGAACAACTGCGGGTCCACGCCGAACTGCGGGATGACCTCGATGCGCCGCGAGTGCCCCTTTCGGCGTAGCACCTCGCCCGCCGCCTCGCTGCCAACAATGGCATCCGCACGCTCCAACACGTAACGCTCGAGCCAGCGAAAGGGCGGCGGATAGCGGCGGTGCAGGTTCTGCCACGCGAAAAACACCGGACGGATGCCGTAGCGGACCGCATCGCGGCAGGCAATGGCCGTCGCCAGGTTGTAGGGCTCCTCGTCGATATGGAGTACGTCCGGGCGAAAGCGGCGGGCTAAATTGCGCAGCCGGCGGAACCAGAACAGGTGGTAGCGCCCGTTCAAGGCCAGCGGCGTGTGCACAATCTCGTAACCGCGCGGCGGCGGACGCTCGGCAATCTGGGCCCGTCCTTGCTCAACCCACCGATCCGGCGAAACCGCGAGCAGGTCAAGATCGGGGTTGGCCCCCAGCGCGCGCAGCTTGTCGTGGTGCGCGCCAACCACCAGCGCCTTGGATGCCAGCAGTACTCTCACGTAGCAACGTCCCGGTACACGGCGTGCGTTAGCTCGGCCGTGCGCGCCCAGCTGAAGGTGGCGGCCCGCGCAATCCCGCGCTCACGCAGGTCATTGGCCAGTACCGCATCCGTGGCGATTGCCGTAACGGCTTCAGCCCATGCCGCGGCATCGTCGGGTGGCAGCAGGCGCCCTGCCTCCCCCACCACTTCCGGCAGCGAAGTCGTGTTGGCGGCTACCACCGGAACCCCGCTGGCCATGGCTTCGAGCGGGTCGAGTCCAAAGCCTTCGTAGCGAGACGGGAAAACGAAGACATCGGCAGCTCGGTAGAGGTTGGGCTTGTCGCCCTCGTCCACTGGACCGACGACGCGAAGCCAGGACTCGGAGCTCGGATCGAGATCACGGAACCAGTCCACGTAGACCCGGCTGCCGGGACGGGGAGCGCGTCCGGCGATCACCAGGGGCAGACGGCAAGCCCGCCACACCTCCGGCCAGGCCTCCAGGACCACGCCCAGGTTCTTACGCAGGTCACGAGTGCTCAGGAAGAGCCCGAAACGATCCGGGAGACCCAGTCGCTGTCGCGCGGCCGCGCGCGCCTTCCGGTCGCCCGGACGAAATCGCTCATCGACGCCCAGCGGAACGACGCGGACTCGATCCGCCGATACGTCGGCCAGCCTGGCGAGGTCGTGACGAGTCCATTCAGAGTCGGCGATCAAGGTTTGGGCCCGGCGCAGGCCCGCCTTGACCAACCGGAAGTAGAGAGTCTGGCCTCGACCGGCGGCGTAGGCCGGCAATGCCAGCGGAATCAGGTCGTGCACCGTCACCACCGTTCGCGGGGCCACGAGGGGCGGGGCCAGGTACGGCACATGCCCTATAGCGCTGCGGGCCTGCCATGGCCACAGCGCCTGCTCCCACGCCACCTTCCCAATACGGCCGCGCAGCGGCTGTGGCGCTTCGATCTCGTTGACCACGAGGTCGGGAAACCCGGTCCGTAACGCCTGGATGAGCGAACTGAGGTATTGGCCAGATCCCGTATCTGGAAAGCGCCGGAAGTAGGCGTTGAATACGACGCGCAGCGCGCGGGCCCCGGGCGGCTACTCGTGCACGTTGACGCCGAAGCGTCGATACAAGCCGAGCGCCATGGCGTCGTCCGGGCTGGTTCGCCGCTTCAACTCAAGCAGCCCGCCCAATACGGCGCCCCAGATCGCGTAGATCCACCACAGTTCGGGCTGCCCGAACAGCGCGTAGAGACCAAAGACTGCCGGTAGCAGCGCGTGCACGGTGGGAGTTGCGTCAGTTGTCCGGCGACGTGGCAGCAAGGCCACCAGCCAGATGCCCAGGCAGACGGCCCAGATCGCCGGTTGGGCCACCAGCAGCCCGAAACCCATGGTGGTCGTCCCCCGGCTTCCGCGAAAACGCACGAAAACCTGCCACATGCTTCCCGTTGTCACCGCGGTAATGGCGATGAGTTCAACCACGGGTTCGTTTGGCGCCAGCGCGCGCGCCAGCAGCACCGACGATGCAGCGGCTGCCACGTTCCAGAGCAGGGCGATAGTCGCGGGAAGCTTGCCGGCTCGGAAGAACGTGTTCTGAATTCCCAGGTTGCCGGACCCGGTATTGCGCAGGTCCGATCGCTTGAGGATCGCAGTGGCGAGCAACGCCGCCGGTACGCTGCCAATCAGGTAGGCAATGACGCCTACAAGGGCGTACGTCGGGATGTGTTCAGGGTTCAACGCGGGGGCTCCGCCGCATTCTAGCTAGCCACTCTGGATCGCGCCGCCGGGCATTGGCTCGGGTGGCCCGGCGGCTGCCTCGCGGTAGACCGCAATCAAGCGCCGCGCGGATTCGCGCCAGGAATAGTGCCGGCGCCGTTGGTGTCCGCGGGCGATCAGTTCGGCTCGATGCGACTCATTGGTCAGCAGAGTATTCAGTCCGTCCGCCAGTGCTTCAGGATCCGACGGATCCGCCGCCAGGGCCGCATCGGCAGCCACTTCGCTGGTGGCGGGAGTCTCCGAGATCACGACCGGGCATCCGCAAGCGAAGGCCTCCAGGATCGGAATGCCGAATCCCTCGCCGTGGCTCGGATAGGCGAAGACGGAGGCCAGCGAATACAGCGCCCGCAGCGTGCTGTCGTCGACGCGCCCCAGAAAGCGAACGCGGTCGCCGGCCTGCTCAATGGCCCCGTAGACGCGGTCGCAGAGCCAGCCCTCGGCGCCGACATGTACGTGTTCGATGTCGGATGTTTCCGCCCGCGCGGACGCTAGAGCCACCGCCCGCGCCAACCCCTCGATGTTCTTGCGCGGCTGCACCGTGCCTACGGAGAGAACAAAGCGTTCAGGAAGTCCCAGCTGCCGGCGAACCGCGTCCAGTTCATCGGGATCAGTGACCGGGCCGAACCAATCCGGCACGGCGTTGGGAATCACTCGAATTCGATGAGGGCGCACTCCATAGCGCTGCATTAGGTCGCGTTTGGTGGCCTCCGATACGGCGATAACCATCCTGGCCCGATCGATAGACTTCGGCACGGCTCGCTCAAGGAAGCGTCGCTGGCGCGGATGTGCGTCCTGTGGACGCACGACATACGAGAGGTCGTGGACGGTGAGCACCCCATGGGCGGCCACCAACGGCGGAAGCGTGAAGTCCGGACCGTGGAACACCTGCGCCCGACCGGCAATGGCCTCTGCCGGCAGCGGCGCCCGCGCCTTGAACCAGGTAGCCAGCGCAATGCGTGGTGACATTGGAATGCGGCGGACCCGGACCCGTTCATGCACGGCCAGGGCGTCCGCGGCCCGCGACGGCCCGCGACGCGTATAGACCAGCGTCAGGTCCGGGCGGTCGGGCGCAACGACAAGCGCGTTGACTAGCTCTCGAACCGAACGGCCAATCCCCGCCTGCTGCGTCGCGGCGGCGGTAATGTCGATCGCGACGCGCACAGCTACCGGCGCTTGAGGCGGGTAAGTGCGAACAGCAAGCCACCCGTCAGGATGACCGACCAATACGTGATGACCCGGTCGACAATCGCGACGGCCCCGGCCACACCGCCGCCGACGCCAATCAGCCGCATCAGGCCCAGCAGACCGCCCTCAACCGCGCCCAACCCGCCGGGGGTCGGCACCGCGAGCAGCAGCGACGCCGCCGTGCCTACGAACACGATCTCGGCTGGATCCAACTCCAATCCGAGCGCCCGCATCACGATCGCCAGTCGGACCATTTCGATCGACCAGATCGCAAAGCTGGCCAGCCACAAAAGCGGTCCGGTGCGCCACGTCCAACTGTCGAAAACGCCGCTGTGAAAGCGTTCGTAGATCGCGGCGGCCGATTCTGGGAGCCGAGCGAAGATTGGGGTGCCAAAGGCGAGAAGGAACAGCACGCCCAACGCCAGCACTGCAAGCGCAAGAGCTGCGATGGCCAGGATTCGTCCCACGTCCTCGCTGGTATCTGGTGACCGGGCGATCCAGGCGGCCGATGCCATGACCATGACGATCAGCGCGCCAACATCAAACACACGCTCCGAAACGATGGTTCCCAGGGTGCGAGTGAGCGACGTTCCGTAGTTCGCCCGCGCCATGTAGGCGCGATAGATGTCGCCCAGCTTGGCCGGCACCACGCCGTTGACGAACCACGAGATATAGAGAATCTGCGCGAGGTCGATCGATCGATAGTGCGGGGATACGTCCTCGCGGTGTACGGCATTGGTCAGCAGAATCCGCCACCTGAGCGTGCGGATCGGGAAGGTGAAGGCAAAGACGAGGTAGGCCAGGACAATCAGCCACGGGTTGGCGGATCGGATGCGCGACACGATGTCCTCGAGCCGCAGGTCGGCCAGGATCCAGGTAAGCGCCAGCAGAGCGCCGGCCACCAGGAAGCTGAGGAGCGTTCGTGAACTGAGGAACCGGCCACGAAGGTCCGTCCGCGTGGCGTCCGAGACCGACTCGGCAACCTCTTGTTTGGTATCGGTCACGCCGCCGCCCGTCGTGTACGGGAACCCGAGCCGCGCGCGCGCACGGGAACAACGAGTGCCAGCGCGAGTGTCAAGGCGAACACGATTCCCATCCCGCTCACGAAGAGACTGTCAACCAGGTTGTGCGTGGCAAAGCCGACCAGGGCGCCCAGCGCGCCAACGGCGCTCCACTCGAACGCCGTGCCGCGCGCGCGACGAACCGCGGCCACCGCGATTCCAAATGCCCAAAGGCTGAGGCCAGCGAACATGAGCATGCCAGCCAGTCCGGACTCGGCGCCGAAGTTCAGCGCGACATTGTGCGCGTGGCCAAGCGGTTCGTCGAAGGGCTGTAACGCGTAGGCGCGATAAGCATCGTCAAAGTTCCCTGCGCCAACGCCGAGCAGCGGCCGATCTTGGAACATCCGCCAGCCGGCTGCCCAGTGTGCCGCGCGCTGTGCGATGGCGAAGTCGTCATGGGCGCGGTGGCGCACAACGTCGTCCACTGGATGCTCGCCCTGAATCGTTCGTTCAATGTCGGGCGGCAACGCGCGGTCGAACACGCCGCCGAACATCGCCGCGGCAAATGCCAGCACCGCGGCGGCGCCCAGCGCCAGCAGGCCGCGGGCCCACGGCCTTGCGCGGCGACCGGCTGCCAGCACCACGATCAGTGAGCTGGCGCCAACCCCAAGCCAGGCGCCCCTCGACCGGCTGGCAACGATCGCGGCCAACAGAACGAGTCCCAGCAAGATCAGCCAGCGCCGCCGCGAGCCGCGTGCATAGATCACGGCGGCTAGGACCAGGGGTACATGGATTCCGAGAAAGCCCCCATAGGGATTAGGTTGATCAAACGTTCCGAAGGCTCGCAGGACACCCCCCACCACAAGTCCGGCGGGGCCTGCCGCTGCCGCTGTCTGGACTAGTCCCAGACCGGCTTGGAAGAGCACGGCCGTTCCAACGGCCCAGGCCACGATTCGGCGGCTGGACGGCTCACGCATCAGGTCGGTGAGGATCAGCAGGGCCGCGGCAATCTGGATCCACTTCAGGACTTCCTTGAGCACCAGCGCCGGATTCGCGGCCGCCAGCGCCGTCGCCATCAACCAGCCGGCAAAGATCAGCAGCCCGAGCGTGTAGATCGGAAAGGGTGTTCGAACTCGGGCGCCCCGGCCGAATGTCCAGACCACCAGCGCCCCGAGCAAAAGAACTTCGGTCGCCCCGAACGCGACACCGCTGATTTGAATCTCGGCCAGCCCGCGAAACGGGACGGCGGCGATAGCCAGCGCGACCAGCACGCCCGCCACCACTCGTGCGTGGAACACCGGCACGACCAGGCGCAGGATTGCCGCCGTTACGGCCATGAGCAAGAGCACCGAGAGCGCGAGCGAGGGCAGCGGTCCGGCAATAACAGCGGAGAGGGCCAGTCCAGCCACCAAGAGGACTATCGCTGCGGACCCGGGGAGCGAGGGCCACGCAACGCGAACAGTCCCGAGATGTCCCAGGCTAACCCGGCTGCCGGACCACGCTGGCACGCGTCGAGCGCGCCAGACGACCGCCCCCACCGACGCCGAACCAATCAGCACGACACACGCGCCGGCGGCAAGTGCACCGACTTGACCCAGCATTCCGGTGATCAGCAGTGTCAGTGCCGCGCTGCCCAGCACAACCTCCAGGCGCCGCTCACGCGCGTGCCGGAAGCGCAGCCCCAGCACGGCGGCCGCCGCGAGCAACGCTGCGGCGGCCAGGGGTACCAGGCGAACCCAGAACACGTCACGAACGGCCAGCGCCACCGGCAACATGACCAGCAGCGAACCAATCGCCAATCCTGCGGTGCCAATCGCGGGACGCCAGCGAAGCCGCGCGCCCGGAACGTCCAACGCGGTCACGTCAGCCACCTGGACTGTCGGCCTGCGTCGAACTTGGACGGCTCGGACGCGTGACACATCAAACTACGGTCGCCATGTCATGGGAACGGCCCAAATCGTACGTTGTTCCGCGAGCTGGCGAGCCTGGCAAGCCGCCAGTCGCTTCGCGCCCTCCGACACGGGAGAATCCACGACGTGCTGAAACAACGGTCAGTGGGCTGAGCGAGTGGAAGACGTACTGATCGGGCTTGGCTCGAATCTCGGCGACCGGCTGGCGCATCTGCGTAGAGCTGTGGATGGCCTCCGGTCGGTGCTCCGACACGTTGAAATCTCCCACGTATTCGAGACGGCTCCCGTGGGAGTGACGTCGCAACCGCCGTTTCTGAACGCGGCGGTTCGCGGCGCGTCGACCGTCGGTCCGCAACGGCTGTTCTTCTGGGCCAAGTCGCTTGAGCTTGCCGCTGGACGACGACCCGGCCCGCGCTTGGGGCCGCGGCAACTGGACCTGGACATCATTGCGTTCGGTGACCTCGTGCTTGCTTCGCCGCGTCTGCACATTCCCCACCGGGCATTCGCTGAGCGAGGCTTTGTGCTGGCGCCGCTGGCCGATCTGGCGCCCGATTTGGTGATTCCCGGCACGAACGCCACGGTGAGCGCGCTTGATGCGCGGGTCGGACGTGACGGGATCGAAACGGCCTATTCGCCCGAGGCGCTGGCGGCCTCCCGATGACCGGTTAATGTCGGACAGTTACGCCCAGGCACTCGCCTGGCTCTACGCGTACGCGGACTTCGAACGCGCCACGGGGCTGGGCGGCGGCCCGCCATTCGAACGGGGGCTGGAACGTACCGCGCGGCTACTGGCCGACCTTGGCGACCCGCACGACGGCCTGCCACTCGTTCACGTGGCCGGCAGCAAGGGCAAGGGCAGCGTCTGCGCGCTGATCGCATCAGCCGCGGAGGCTGCGGGCCTGAGAACCGGGCTGTACACGCAGCCGCACCTGCACACGTTTCGCGAGCGCTTTCAGATCGACGGGCAACCGATTGACTCGGATACCTTTGCCGATCTCGTCGACCGGATGCGAGCCGCAGTGGCTCGAACGACATCCGAAACGCTTGGCGCGCCCACCACGTTTGAAATCAGCACCGCCATGGCGCTCGCGTGGTTCTCGATGGAGAAGGTGGACTTGGCGATCCTGGAAGTCGGTCTGGGCGGACGGCTGGATGCCACGAACGTGGTAACGCCCGCTGTCACGGCCATAACCACGATTGTGCGCGAGCACACGCGCCTGCTGGGTGAAACGTTGCCCCAAATCGCTCGCGAAAAAGCCGCCATTGCCAAGCCCGGCGTACCCATGCTGGTCAGCGGCCAGTCGCTTGACGTGCTCAACGCGATTCGCGCTGTAGCCGAGGCTTCCGGCGCCTTCGTCGAGGTCGTACCGGCCTTGGCGACGGACGGAACGGCCGCCTGGCGAGGCGGCCGAGCCACAACGGTGGCGCGAGACCCGTTCTCGGCCGACGCCCTGCCCCTGGGCCTTGCGGGCGACCACCAGGCCAGCAACGCCGGGCTGGCCTACGCGGTCTGCCGGGCACTCGGCGACCGGGGCACGGCGATTCCACGCGACTCGATCCGCGCGGGATTCGGCGCCGCGCGCTGGCCGGGCCGCCTGGAACTCGTCGGCAACGATCCACCGGTGGTGGTCGATGGGGCGCACACGGTTGAAGCCGTCGAGGTGGTGATCGATACGCTGCGCCGGCAGCTTGATCTGCGACGTGGACCTGTGATCTTCGGAGCCCTGCGCGACAAGTCGGTCCGGCACATGGCGGAAGCCCTTCGACCCTATGCGACACGCGTCTTGGTCATTGAACCGGGACATCCGCGAGGAATGCCGGCTGCTGAAACTCTGGCCCAGCTTGATCAGCTGCCGCATGCCACGGCGGAGACTGACGCGGCCGACGCCCTGGCCCAGGCGTCCTTAGCGGCTCGACCTGGACAGGCCGTGCTGGCGATCGGAAGCCTGGCGGTCGCGGCGGATGTTCGAGTGGCCGCTGGGATTCCGGTCGAGTCCGATCCGCCCGTACCGGTCGCGAACTAGCGATGGAACCGCTTCCGGACCGCCGCGCCCGCCGTCAGCTTGACGAAGCCGCGGCGTCCGGGCTGTTCGAGCGCACGGCCGGGCGCGGCGAGCCGCTCACCTTGACGCCGGACGATCCCAACGTCCCGGCCGACCTGCGGCTGGCTTTTCGAGTAATGCGGGACGCGAACGTGTCGCCGCCGTGGATCACGCTGGCGCGCGAGGTGGAGGAGGCGCTGGACATGCTTCGCGACCGGATTGCGCGGCACGAGCGACGGATGCACGGGCTCCGTGAGGCCCTGGTGACCGGTCGTGCCGCCGACTTCAAGGACGGGTTCGCCAATGCGCGAGCCGAGCATCACCGGCAGCGGCGCGAATTCGCAAGACTTCTCGACGAGGCCAGGGCGAAGGTCGACAAGCTCGCGGCCACCGCCCCCGATGCAGCCCCACCGGTGATGCTCCGCCGATCGACGTTCTTGCGGCGATTCGACGACATCTGGCCCTGGCCCGAGCACGCTGTGGGGAAATCGGAGCAGTGAAGCGGCAGATCCGGGCCTGGCTGGGACGTGGGCTCTGGATCGGATTGACCCTGGGATTCGGGCTGCGGCGGCTGCTTGGTGGACAGCGAAACCCGCCTGACGATCCAACGCAGGTGCTGATCGTGCGGTTTGACCTCATGGGCGACGTCGTCAACTCCCTGTCCGCCGCCATGGCGGCGCGTGCCCGCTGGCCGCAAGCCCACCTCGCCTTCATGGCGCCCCCGGCCTGGCAGCCGATCGTGCGCAGGTGCCCGGCCGTCGACGAGGTGATCCCCTTCGATGGCGGCGCCGTGACGCATTGGCCCGCCGTGTTGAACCCATGGTCCTGGGCCAGGGCCGCTGGCGTCTTGCGCGAAGTGCGCCGACGCAGATTCGACGTGGCAGTGAGTGTCTACGGGCCTGTCGCGGGCACGCTGGTCGGACTGAGCGGGGCGCGCTGGCGTGTGGGATACGGTGCCGAGTCGCCGCGCTGGAGCTTCGACGAGGCGCTGCCTGGAGGGCGACGCAACGGCGGACCGCATGAGGCTGCCCTGGCGGCTCGTCTTCTTCAGCAAGTCGAGCCGACCTGGCACACCGTCACCACGGCTAACGAATCGGATCTTGTACGCGATTTGCCGCGCCCCCTGGTGGTCCTGCACCCGGGCGCGACCCACGGGCAGGCGAAGCACTGGCCGGACGAGCATTGGACAACCCTGGTACGAGAGTTGCAGTCCGACGTTGGCAGCCTGGCGGTAATAGGGCTAGACGACGCGCGCCCGACGGCGAACCGGATGGCTGCGGCCGCCGCCGTCGCCGATCTCACCGGCCGGACGTCTCTTGACGACCTCCTCAAAGTCATGGCTGAGGCCGCGGTCGTGGTCTCGACTGACAGCGGGCCGGGACACCTGGCACGGGCGCTGGGACGGCCCGTGGTCATGCTCCACGGTCCGACAGACATCGCAATTCACGGTCCTGGCGATCCCGACTCCCGCGCGCTGCGCGTCGACCTGCCGTGCGGGCCCTGCTACAACTTCGATCGGCCCGCCGAGTGTCGCTTTGGCGATGTGCTGTGCATGCGCTGGCTGTCGCCGGCCCGCGTGCGCAATGCGGTGTTGGAGCTGATCGGGTGACGGCACCGCCGCTATTTATCATTATGTCAACATGAACCCGCGAACGCCTGCGGTATGAACTCCCGGATGGTCGACGCCACCGATCCCTTCATCGGCGAGCTTGAAACGCGCATCCTCGGCGTGCGCGTTCACGGCATCAGCCGCGCGCTCACCGTGGCCTGGATCGACGCATGGCTGGCCTCGGGGTCAAGCGCTCATGTCGTCACCATCAATCCGGAAATCGTCATGCGAGCCCGCCGCGACGCCGCCTACCGTGCGCTGCTCGACCGGACGCGCCTCAACGTTCCCGACGGCGCGGGCATCGTCGCCGCGGCCCGCCTGCGTCGACTGTCCCTGCCGGAGCGCGTTACCGGGGTCGAACTCGTGGACGACCTGGCGGGCCTGGCGGCCGTGCACGGCTACCGCCTGCTATTGGCGGGCGCGGCCCCCGGCGTAGCGGACAAAGCGTCGGCCGAATTGCAACGACGCTATCCGGCCCTCATTCCTCCGGCCACGCTGGTCGGCGAGCCTGGCCCCGACGGGGACGACGAGACCCGAACGCTCATCGACGAGTACCGCCCGCACATCGTGCTCGCCGCCTACGGCGCGCCGGCCCAGGAGTACTGGATCGATCGCAATCTGCGCGGCCTGGCCCCGGTGGTAGGCATCGGCGTCGGCGGAACGTTTGACTATCTCGCCGGCCGCATTCCACGCGCGCCCGCGCCATTGCGTAGCGCCGGCTTGGAGTGGGCCTACCGGCTGGCCCACCAGCCCTGGCGCTGGCGGCGCATGCGCGCGTTGCCTGAGTTCGCCCGGCTGGCCATCCTTGAGGCGCTGGGACTGGACGTGGAGCCTCGATGAGCCGCATCGCCGTAGTCGGCGGAATCAACCAGGACATCGTGATCCACCTCGCGCGGATACCGCAGCCCGGGGAAACCGTTCATCACGGACGGCTGGGCCGGTACGCGGGCGGGAAGGGTGCAAACCAGGCCGTCGCCGCGGCCCGCGCCGGGGCGTCGGTCAGCATGCTGGGGGCCGTTGGAGCCGATGCGGCGGGCGATGACCTGCGGCAAGGCCTTGCCGCCGACGACGTGGACACGACGCATGTAGCGAGCGTCAACTCGGCCGCCACCGGCACGGCGCTGATCGCGGTCGACGCAGCCGGAACCAACTCAATCGCCGTGGCCGAGGGAGCGAACTTCAAAATCGATCCGGCGGATGTCGAACGGGCAATCGCCACGATTCAGCCAATTGCCGTCATCGGACAACGGGAGGTCCCGGACGCCGTCACCTCCGCGGCCTTCCGTGCCGCCCCGGCCGGACTGCGGGTGCTGAACGTGTCGCCGGTGGATGAGGAAATGTCGATCGATCTCAGCCTGATCGACATCGCCGTGGTCAACGAGATCGAGGCCGCGCAGCTTGACGGACACTCGACTGACGACCACGAACCGCCTGCGCTGGCCGCGGCCGTAGCCACGCGCACGCGCCGGGGCTGCGTCGTCACCCTCGGCGCGCAGGGGCTCGTGGCGCGTATCGACGGACAGGACTTCGCGCAGCCGGCCTTTCCCACGACCGTCGTGGACACCACCGGGGCCGGCGACGCCTTCTGCGGATCTTTCACGGCCGCGTTGGCGGCCGGCCGTCCGGTCGAGATGGCCTTGCGCTGGGGTCAGGCGGCCGGAGCCCTGGCGGCCGCCACGCCCGGCGCACAGCCGTCAATGCCGCGCGCCGAGGACATCCGGCGCCTGGCGGAGTCAGAGGTGGCGTAGTAGGCCGGTCTTGGCCATCGCCGCTACGCTGACCTCGACACCGGTTCCGAAAGCGCCAATGCCCATCCTCGATAGATTCGGCCTTGATGGCCGCCGCGCCCTTGTAACCGGCGCCAGCCGCGGCATCGGGCGGGCCATTGCCCTCGCGCTGGCCGAGGCCGGTGCGGACGTGGCGCTGGCCGCGCGGGACGCAGTGCGGCTGAATGAACTTGCCGCCGAGATCCGGTCCCTCGGACGCCGAACGCACGTCGTTCCGCTGGACCTCGGCAACCTGGAAGCCATAGGGCCAGCCGTCGACGCGTCGGCCGAAGCGCTCGGCGGACTGGACCTGCTCGTCAACAACGCCGGAACCACCTACGGCGCGGGCTTTGAGATCCACGATCCGGCCGAATTCGACCGCTTGTTCGACGTCAACCTCGGCGCCGTGCTCTTCGGCTGCCAGGCGGCGCGCCCTCACCTGGCCGCGGCCGGCGGAGGCGTAATCGTCAACATCGGATCCATCGCCGGAACCAAGGGCGCCGGCCTTTACGGGGCGAGCAAGCAAGGCGTCCACGCGCTGACCAGGGGTTTCAGCCGCGAGTTCGCCAACGATGGAATCCGCGTCGTGGCCCTGGCGCCGGGGCAGGTCATGACCGACATGACCGCCCGCGTACGGGCGAATCCCGCCGAGCTAAGCAACATGCTGCACCACACGGCGCAGGGACGGGTTGCCGATCCGGAAGAGATCGCCGCCGCTGTCGTCTACCTGGCCTCGTCCGCGGCTGGCTTCGTGACCGGTACCACCATCGCCATCGACGGCGGACGCGACTTTTTCAGCAGGCGATGACCGCCCCCGCTCCCTTCTGCCTGGACGGCCGCCGCGCCTTGATCACCGGCGCCAGCCGCGGCATCGGCCGCGCAATCGCCGCGGCCTACGCCCGGGCCGGTGCTCGGCTGGCTCTGTCCGCCCGTACCGCGGCGAACCTGGAGCAAGTCGCCGGCCAGGTCCGCGAACACGGCGCGGAAGTCCACACCTTCGGCGCGGACCTGACGGACGCACAGGCGCCAACACGCCTGGTCGAACACGCCGCCGAGGCCCTGGGCGGCCTCGACATCGTCGTCAACAACGCGGGCGACGCCGGCCACGACGGGCTCACGCTGGACGTCTACCGTCGCCTCCTGCACGTCAACCTGCGCGCTCCGGTCCTGATCACCCAGGCGGCGCGACCCTTCCTGCTGGAATCCGACGCGCCCGTGGTCATCAACCTGTCCTCCGTGTCCGCCAGGCTCGGAGGTCCCGATCCCTACGGACCCCTCAAGGCCGCCCTGTCCTCCTACACCGTGGGTCTGGCTCGTGAGTGGGGCAAGGACGGCATCCGCGTGGTCGCCATCGCTCCGGGCGTGATCGAGACCGAAATGACAGCCAGCTATACCAGCGAGGATTGGTGGACCGGCAACCTGGCCGCGCGAGTCGCCCTGGGACGCAATGGCCGCGTGGAGGAGATTGCCGGCGTAGCCCAATTCCTGGCCTCGGACGCCGCCGCCTACATCACCGGCGCCGTCATTCCGGTGGACGGCGGCTGGGTCCACCAGTTCTAGACCACGGCTTCAGGTCCGGTCGCTCAGTTCCAGCCACCGCAGGTCGATAATCCCGCCCGCGTCCGCCGATGGCGCCAGCACGCAACCAAGTCGTCCGCTGCGCAATAGCGCCATGTCCGGGTAACCGCAACGCACGTCGCCGGCCGCCGGCGGCGGGCCGTCGCTCGGGCTGGCCAGCCAGCCGAGACGACGCCAGGTCGCGCCGTCGTCCTCGCTCACGCTGCACCCGACCCCCGAGCGGTTGCCCTGCTCGTCCCGGTAGGCGCACAGCAAGGCCCCTGAGCGAAGCCGCTGCAGCTTGATGTTGGCGCCCCAGAACTCGACCGGCCGCGGTTCGGTCCAGCTCGACCCGTCGTCGTCCGAATACGCAACCACGCTCGGATGCCCATCGAACACCCGCGCCACGGCCAGGTACCGCCCATCCGCCAGCCGCGTGATGTCCATGTCGCCAAAACCCAGCGTGGGATGCGACGCCACGATCACCGGCGCTCCAAAGCTCTCGCCCTCGTCCTCCGTAAAGCAAACGCCCGCCTGCCAGCCCGTGTCGCGACCCGTGGTCCCAATCACCGCCAGCATGTGCCGGCCGTCGTCCAGCCGGTGCGGATTGCTCGCCCCGTAAAACTCCGACCATTCGGGAAACAGCCGAATCTCTGGACTCTCCGGCCCCCACGTCTCGCCGCCGTCCGTCGAACACGTCGTGGACAGATACCAGCCCGTGCACGGCTCGTCGCCCGGCAGGCTGGGATCCATCTGGATACGCCCAAGCCCCAGCACCAACCGTTCGTCCGAGAACGGCATCAACCCACCCAGGTGCATACAGTCCCAGCCGGGCTGCGCGTAGATCGCCTCAGGCGTCGTCCAGGTCGCCCCGTCGTCGTCCGAGCGCGACGTCAACATCACCCCGTTGTTCCGCCGCTGCACCGCCGGCGACCAACTGAACACCAGCACCAGCCGCCCGCTCGCAAGCTGCGCCAGGCTGGCCGAATAGTGGGCATGCGGGGCGTCGCTCTCAAACAGCCGCCGCGAGCGATGCACCGCGATTGGCGCGTCCCGCACCAGGTCCGGCTCACCAGTCATGACCATCGCGATTCACCTCCGCGACATCGCGAAAGATCCTACGCCGGACAGCCGCGGTAGCGCACTTACACTTGACGAAGCGGCATAAACAGCCCGCGCCGGGGCTCTTCGAAGGGAAGCCATGTGACAGTTCCAACCGATGTGCAGGAAGAGCTTGCCGCGGCCTGGTCCGACCTTGAAAAGGCCCAGCAGCGGCTGAAGGACGTCCGCCGCCGCGTGCCCGCAGAGCCGGTACAGGACTACGAGCTTCGCGGCCCCGCAGGTGCCTCCACGCTCTCTGAGCTGTTCGGCGACAAGTCCGACCTGATCCTCATCCACAACATGGGCACCGGCTGTCCCTACTGCACCATGTGGGCCGACGGCTTCAACGGCGTCATCCATCACCTCGAGGACCGCTCGGCTTTCGTCGTGGTCTCACCCGACAGCGTCGAAACCCAGCAGCGATTCCGGCAAGAGCGCGGCTGGCGCTTCCGAATGTTCTCGGCCGGCGGCACCACCCTCTTCAAGGACATGGGCTTCGAGTCGGAAGACGAGCACTACGGCTCGAACGCCATGCCCGGCGTCTCCGTCTTCCACAAGAGCGACGACGGCTCAATCACTCGCGTCGCCTCCGATTTCCTCGGACCCGGCGACTCCTACTGCAGCGTCTGGCACCTCTTCGACCTGCTCCGCGACGGCGTCGCCAACTGGGAAGCAAAGTTCGACTATTCGACCTAGGCAGCCGCACCTTTCGCCGCGGCGGTTATTAGGCAACCGGCCGCCACTCCTATAATCGCCGCCGGTTCGCCATCTCCCCGAGCACCCCCGTGTCCATTGACCGCTCCCAGGTTGACCACGCCGCCGAACTAGCGCGGCTCGCCTTGTCCGACGACGAGCGCGAGCGCCTGCGCGGCGAGTTGGGACAAATCCTGCAGGCCTTCGAAGCCCTCAACACCCTGGACACCGAGCACATCCCCCCGACCGCGCAGGTCATCCCGCTCGGCAACGTCGAGCGTGACGACAAAGTCACCGACTCGCTGCCGCTGGACAGCGTGCTGGCCAACGCCCCCCGCGTTGAGGACGGCCAGATCCGGGTGCCCCCGGTCCTGGAAGGATCCTGACCGGTGCCCGATGAGCTCCATCGCCTGACGCTGCACGCCGCCGCCGAGGGCTTGCGGGCAGGCCAGTTCACCTCGGTCGAACTCAGCCAGGCCCTCCTCGATCGAATTCAGGCCGTCGACGGCCACATTGGCGCCTACCTCACCGTCACCGCCGACCTGGCCTTGGAACAGGCCGCCTCCGCCGACAAACGTCTCGCGGCGGGCGACAACGGCCCGCTGCTCGGCCTGCCCATCGCCCTCAAAGACGTGCTCACCACCGCCGGCGTCGAGACCACCTGCGCCTCCAAGATCCTCCAGGGCTTCATCCCGCCCTACGACGCCACCGCCGTCACCCGCTTGAAGCAGGCCGGCGCCGTCACACTCGGCAAGACCAACATGGACGAGTTCGCCATGGGCTCGTCCAACGAGCATTCCGCCTACAAGCCGGTGCGCAACCCGTGGGATCTGGACAAGGTGCCCGGTGGCTCCAGCGGTGGCTCCGCGGCGGCGGTGGCCGCCGACGAATGCCTGGCCGCGCTCGGCACGGACACCGGCGGCTCGGTCCGCCAGCCCGCCGCCCTCTGCGGCTGCGTGGGTCTGAAGCCCACCTATGGCCGCATCTCGCGCTTCGGCTTGATCGCCTTCGCCTCGTCGCTGGACCAGATCGGCGTGCTCACCAAGGACGTCACCGACGCCGCCCTGCTGCTTGGCGCCCTGGCCGGGCACGACCCACGCGACTCAACCTCGGCCGACGAACCGGTCCCCGACTACGCCGGCGAACTCAATCGGGACATCGGCGGGCTGCGCATCGGCGTAGCGCCCGAGTACTTCGGCGAGGGCCTCGATCCCCGGGTCGGAAACTCGGTCCGTGCGGCTATAGACGCACTGCTCGGCGCCGGCGCCACCGAACGTGAGATCTCCCTGCCCCACACCGAATACGCCCTGCCTACCTACTACGTCATCGCCCCGTCCGAGGCCAGCGCCAACCTGGCCCGCTACAACGGGGTCAAATACGGCCTCTCCGACCCGCAAGCCACCGACGTCGACGAGATGATGGCCCGCATCCGCGGCCAGGGCTTCGGTTCCGAGGTGAAGCGGCGCATCATGATCGGCACCTTCGCCCTCTCCTCCGGCTACTACGACGCCTACTACGTCCGCGCCCAGAAAGTCCGCACGCTCATCAAGTCGGACTTCGAAACGGCCTTCCAGGACGTGGACGTCATCGCCGCCCCCGTCGTGCCGTCCCCGGCCTTCGATCTGGGCGCCAAGCTTGACGACCCGGTAGCCATGTACCAGTCCGACATCATGACTCTCCCCGCCTCGCTGGCCGGCCTGCCCTGCCTCAGCATCCCCTGCGGCTTCGTCGACGGCCTGCCCGTCGGTCTGCAACTCATCGCACCGCCCTTCGCCGAGTCCCGCCTTCTCCAGGCCGCCCGCGCCTACGAACGAGCCCGCGGCAACCTGCCCGCCCCCACCAAAGCCATCGACGCCAAATGACCACCGGCTTCCACACCCCCTCGTTCCCTTTCTCCCCGAAAGACCACGCCTTCTCTTCCCGTCTTCTGGGAGACCCCTGCACAACACTCCTCGTCTCCGGCGGTGCGCCGCTCTTCACCCTCTCCGAGGGGAGAGGCAGGTTCGGGCGTCTTCGGCCGAAACCGGTGAGGGGTCTTCCGCGCAACCACCGTCGGGTTACGCAAGAGCCCTCTCTGGGAGAAGGCATAGCCCGCCTTGAGCTTGTCGAAGGACCATTCAAAGCAGTCGAAAGCCCCTCTTGAACCCATGACCACCGCCTACCGCACCGTCATCGGCCTGGAAACCCACGTCCAGCTACGCACCAATAGCAAGATGTTCTGCGGCTGCGCCGCCGACTACGCCAACGCCCGGCCGAACACCCACGTGTGCCCCGTCTGCCTCGGCATGCCGGGCGTTCTTCCGGTCATCAACCGCGAGGCCGTGGACCACACCATCCGCACCGGCCTTGCCCTCCACTGCGAGATCCCCGAGTACGCCAAATTCGACCGCAAGAACTACGCCTATCCCGACCTGATGAAGTGGTACCAGATCTCCCAGTACGACCTGCCACTCTGCATCGATGGACATTTCGACGTCGAGGTCGACGGCGCCACGACCCGCGTTGGCATCACCCGTGTCCACCTCGAAGAGGACACCGCCCGCCTCACCCACGTCACCGCCGCCGACGGCGCCCCCGCCAGCCTGATCGACGTCAACCGCTCCGGCGCGCCCCTGATGGAAATCGTCAGCGAGCCCGATATTCGTACGCCCGCCGAAGCCATGGCCTATGGAGAGAAGCTGCGCGCGCTGCTGCGCTGGATCGGCGTTTCCACCGCCAACATGGAAGACGGCGCCCTGCGAATCGACGCAAACATCTCCGTCTGGCCCGAGGGCGAGCCGACCGGCGACGTCAAGGTCGAAGTCAAGAACATGAACTCCTTCCGCGCCCTTGGCCGGGCCCTGGACTTCGAAATCAAGCGGCAAACCGCCCGGCGCGAGCGCGGCGAACCCATCGAACAGGAAACCCGCGGCTGGGACGAGTCTTCCGGCGCCACCCTCTCGCAGCGCACCAAGGAATACGCCCACGACTACCGCTACTTCCCCGAACCCGACCTGCCGCCCCTGCACATCACACGCAAACGCGTTGATGCCCTCCACGCCGGTCTCCCCCGCATGCCCGACCAGGTCGCCGCCGATCTCATCGAGCAGGGATCGCCCGAGGCCGACGTGGCCGAATTGGTTCAGGACCGGCCACTCACGGACTACACGCTCGCTGTAATCGAAGTGGGCGCTTCCGCGAGCGAGGCCGTCACCTGGATCGTCCACGAGCTCCGCCGCGCCCTCAACGCCCACGCCGCCAATCGTCATTCCCGCGACGGCGGGAATCCGTCCGCTCTTCCTCCCTCTCCTGGGGGAGAGGGTTGGGGTGAGGGGTCTTCCGGGCAACCACCCCTCCAGTCAAGCAGAGGTGTCCAGGAAGCAAAGGGCCCGGGTGAGGGTCGGTCGTCAGCCCACCAACCAACTCCAGGCAGCGCCGCCAACATTCCCGTCCCACCAGCCCAAATCGCCGCCCTCCTCGCCCTGCGCGCCCAGGGCGCCGTCAGCAGCACCATGGCCGGCGAGGTGCTGGACGAAATGTTCGCCACCGGCAAGTCGGCCGAGTCAATCGTCCAGGCCCGCGGCCCCCAGATCAGCGGCCAGGACGAACTCCTCGCCATCGCCCGCCAGGTCATCCAGGAAAACCCGCAGGCCGTCCAGGACTTCCGCGACGGCAAGGGCCGCGCCCTCCAGTTCCTCATGGGCCAGGTCATGCGCATCACCCGCGGCAAAGCCAACCCCCGCGCCGTTAGCGAATTGATCCGCGACGAACTTAACGGCTCCTAGCAGTTGCGCCTACCGCCTGCGTAAAAGGCGGCCGGGCGACTAGGATTAGTCAGCAGCGACCAAACTCGACTTTCGACATCGCCAGACCGGCGGAGGGCGACAAATGGGCCCCATAGCAACGCCGACCGCAGGACCTTACGCCGCAGCATTAGCGCAGTTCGACCAAGCGGCCGACCAGATCGACCTGGATCCCAATTTGCGCGAGGTATTGCGCTGTCCCAAGCGCGAGCTCACGGTCAACTTCCCGGTCGAGATGGACGACGGCTCAATCACCTGCTTCACCGGATACCGCGTCCAGCACAACGTCACTCGCGGCCCGGCCAAGGGCGGCATCCGCTATCACCCCAGCGCCGACCTGGATGAGGTTCGCGCCCTTGCCATGTGGATGACCTGGAAGTGCGCCGTCATGAACCTGCCGTATGGCGGAGCCAAGGGCGGCGTGACCGTGGATCCGCGCACGCTGAGCAGGCACGAGCTGGAAAACCTGACCCGCCGCTACGCCACCGAGATCATTCCGCTGATGGGTCCCGACAGCGACATTCCGGCCCCCGACATGGGCACCAACATGCAGGTGATGGCCTGGATCATGGACACCTACTCCATGCACGTGGGCTACTCGGTTCCAGCGGTCGTGACCGGTAAGCCGGTAGCCATCGGCGGATCGGAAGGGCGCGAAAGGGCCACCTCCAGAGGAATGCTGGTCGCAACCCAGGTCATGCTCGAGCGACTCGGGCGTCCGCAGTCGGGGACCGTCGCCATCCAGGGTGCGGGCAACGTTGGCCTGAACGCCATGCCATTGTTTAGCGAGGCGGGCTTCACCGTTGTGGCAATAAGCGACAGCAGCGGTGCGATCTACGACCCGACGGGACTCGATGAGTCGAGCGTGTACAAGCACGTATCGGACGGCGGCTGGTTGGCTGAATACTGTGAAGCCGAGCACATCTCGAACGCCGAGCTCCTGGCGTTGGACGTGGACGTGCTGACGCCGGCCGCCATCGAAGGCCAGATCCACGTCGACAACGCCGCGACCGTACGCGCCAACCTGATCGTCGAAGGCGCCAACGGTCCCGTCACGCCCGAAGCCGACACCATCCTGAACGAGGCTGGAGTGGTGGTTGTCCCCGACATCCTGGCCAATGCCGGCGGCGTAACGGTCTCCTACTACGAGTGGGTGCAAGGCATGCAGCACTTCTTTTGGAGCCGAGAGGAAATCAACAAGCTGCTGGCGGACCACATGCGGCAGGCGGCGGAGCAGGTATGGGACCTGTCGCAGGCCAAGAGCGTCACCCTGCGCGAAGCCGCCTACCAGATAGCCGTGGGTCGCGTGGCCGAGGCCACCCGGCTTCGAGGAATCTACCCCTAGCCGCGCAGCAACTCGCGAACTGCCGCCCAGCTGAACGGCGAACCGTCGTCGAAGGTCGCGCCCACCTCATCAAAGGGGTCGCGGCCCTCGTCGCTCGGGTTGTATAGCTGTGTTGGCGAGTTGAGCAGGATCGCGGGGCCGTCGCCGGCCACCATGAAGCCATGGTGGACCAGCCTGGGTATCAACACCGTGAATTGGGCATCGTCCGGCTGGGATTGGCCCATGGGCAGCAAGTCCAGCATGCCGGCGGTCGGTGAACCGGCCCGGCCGTCCCAGAGGGCCAGGATGATGTCACCGTCAGCCACCACGAAACGATCTTCCTGGTGTTGGTGGACGTGCCACTCGTCCTCGTCGCGGGCTAGGCCGGCGGGTGTGGTGGAGAAATAGGTCTGAGCGAATGGCCGCTGCTCGGCGTCGTACACGTCATCCCAGTCGGTGCGCAGGATTTCGACCAGCGAGCCGGACTCATCGCGGTTGACGCGCAGCGGTCGCGCAGCCGCATCATGGATACGCAGGCGAAACGAGTTCAGGTCGAGGTCGATGAGCGTTCGGTTCGTGGATCGAGTGCTGCCAGTTTAGGCGACTCCGGAATCCTGGCTTCCGGCCGAAACCAACGCGCGCTGGTAGTCCTCCGGCGTGTTGAGGTTCCAGAACGACTGGAGGTCCGGATCGAGCAGGCGCACGTTGGCCTCCGGAACTCTGACGGTCGCCACGGCGTCGAATACGAGCGCGATCTTCAGTTCGCGGCGCTCGATCTGTCGGCGGGCCGGCGTCAGGACTGCTTTTCGATAGACCGCGTGCAGCGGCTCGGGCCGACCGCTGGTCACGGGCACCACCGCGTCCGCGTGCGTTGCCCGCCCGATCAGATCGAGAATGAGTGTCGGGTTGAGAAAGGGCATGTCGGCGGCCGCAATGAAGGCAAGGTCATAGGCCGCGGCAGCCAGACCGCTGTAGATGCCTCCCAGACTCCCAGATCGCGGGTACAGATCGCCGACGACCCGCGCACCGGCCACGCCGGGATCGTCGTTTGCCACCAGCACCACGTCGTCCGTCAGCTGCGAGACGGTGGCCACCACGTGCCCGAGGAGCGTCTGTGGCGAGCCGTCAGCCGCCGGCGCCCACGGCAGCGCACGCTTGTCACGCCCCATGCGGCGGCTCTGTCCGCCGGCCAGTATGACGACCGAGAACCTGGGGCCAGTCACTCGGCCGGACATCCGTTGACTTCACGCAGCCGCCTGCCTACGCTCGAATCAGCATGTGAATCAGTTTCCTGAGGAGATTCAATGGCAGCGCCCGAAGCAGTAGGCGACAGCGATTTCCAAACCAAAGTTCTTGAAGCCTCCACGCCGGTGCTGGTGGACTTTTGGGCCGAGTGGTGCGGACCCTGCAAGATGATTGCCCCCATCGTGGACGAACTGGCCGAGGAGTACGACGGCCGCGTCACCTTTGCCAAGGTGGACGTGGACGCCAACCCCATGACGCCCGGCCAATTTGGCATACGCGGCATTCCGACCTTGCTCGTGTTCAACGACGGTGCCGAAGTTGGTCGAATAGTCGGGTTCCGTCCAAAGTCGGACCTGGCTGCGGCTTTGGACCAGGCGTTGAACGGCGCATAGCATCCGGCCGACACGGCGCCGGACGCGTCCACGCTCGGGAACTCGTTAGCCCGCAGCAAAGCTCCGAGCGCCGATCAATTCCAGCTTGGCGCGATGGACGCTGTCCATTTCGCTGATCAGTTCCTGTCGGCGGGCGGCAATTGGCTCGGCCGCGTCGCCGTCGGCGACCAGACGAGTTTCTTCAAGTTCGGCGTTCAGGCGCCGCTCGCGAAGGCGCAGCGTCGCGAATTGCAAGTCCAAGCTCAGTGAGGCGCCATCGCCCGGAGCCTCGATTGATTGATCCTGCACAGCGGCCAGGCGCTGTTGGGATGTGGGATCGAGAGCCTCGACGACACGGTCCCAGTCGAGTACGCCGTGCTCGCGAGCTTCGGCCACGATGCGCCCCATGATGTGACGGGCCGCCGGATCGGTCAGGAGGCCAGGGTCGAGACGGCTGATCAGGCCAACGTCTTGAGCGCCAGCCCTGGCGACGCAACGCAACAGACCCTCTTCCAGGCGATCCATCAGCAGCGGGGAGTTCGCAGGCGGCGCCTGCGGCCTTCGCGCCGCCGCGCGAGGCGCGCCCCGACGACCGTCCCGCGCGGCCAGGCGACGCAACTCATCAATCGGCACACCGCTCAACTCGGACAAGCGGCCAAAGTAGTGGGCACGAACAACCGCGTCGCTTATCTCGGCCACGATTGGAAGTAGCTCGCGCATCGCCGCGCGGCGTCCGCTAAGGCCGGTCAGATCGTGCTGTCCGCCAGCCCATCGAAAGGCGAAATCCGCCAGTGGCGTGGGCTTAGCGATCAGATCGCGCCAGCGCTGAGGCTTTGATCGAACCAGCGAGTCCGGATCGTCTCCTACTGGCAGTTCCGCGATCCCGATGTCCGTGGTGAGACGGTCCTCGTGCCGAACCAGGCCGCGAACGTCGACGGTCGTGCCAGCCTCGTACGTGCCGGCCTCGCGTACGACATCCAGTCCGCGGCGGGCAGCGGCGGCGCCCGCCGCGTCGGCATCCAGGGCAATCACCACCCGCGACGCGCCTGACGTAGTGAGCATGCGCGCTTGCTGCGTCGTGAGAGACGTTCCCATAGACGCCACGGTGTTGACGAACCCGGCCTCATGCGCCGCGATCACGTCCATGTAGCCCTCGACAATTACTGCGGCACGCTCCTCGCGGATGGCGTCGCGGGCCAGGTGGAATCCGTAGAGGAGGTTGCCCTTGGTGAACACCTCGGAATCGCGAGTGTTCAGATACTTCGGTTCGATGTCGCGCAGGGTGCGTCCGCCGAAGCCGACGACCGCGCCCGAGCGGTTCCAAATTGGAAAGATCAGCCGGTCGAACAGGTAGTCGCGGACACCGCGCTCATCCGAACGAGCAAGACCGGCGGCCTCGATGGCGTCGGCTTTGAATCCAAGCTTGCGCAGATGCGCCAGCAGCGGTGATCCCTGGGCGCCGGCATAGCCCAACCCGAATTGCTCGACTGTCGTTGCTGCCAGCCCACGCGTCCGCACGTAGACGCGGGCCTCCTCCGCCGCCGGCGACTCCAGAAGCTGACGGTGCAGGAAGTTCTGGGCCTCCGCCAACAGGCTAAGCATCGAGGTCTGTCGGCTGCGTCGTTCGGGATCGGCGGGTCCGCGCTGAATCTCGATGCCGGCTTCTCGAGCGAGTTCATCCAGCGCATCCGGGAACTCGATCCGGTTGCGACGCATGACGAACGACAACAGATCGCCGCCCTCGCCGCAGCCGAAGCACTTGTAGCTGCCGCGGTCCGGAAAGACGAAGAACGACGGCGTCTTCTCGCTGTGGAAGGGGCACAGGCCCTTCCAGTTGCGGCCGGCGCGCTGCAACCGAACGTCACGGCCAATGTACTCGACCGCGTCCAGCCGGGCCTTGACTTCCTCTACCGGCGTCGCCATCTCGGGCTGAGCTTAAGACACGACCGGGCCAGAAAAGCTGTTCGGGTTTGTGGGTGCGGCGGCCCCTCACGAGGCGCGCGAGAGCGGCAACGACGCGCACCGCAGGATCCGGTATCAATGGCCGAGTTTGCGACGCGTCCCTGCCCGGTGGGTCCTACCGCTCGAAGGTGTATTCGTCGAAGTCACATACCGGTCGATAGCCAATTCGCGCGTAAATCCGGTTGGAAACAGGATTGGCCAGATCCGTGAATAGCCCACAGAAGCGGCGCCCGCGGTCAAGCAACAGCTGGCTCAAGTCCGCGACGCATGCCGAGGCGTACCCGTGGCCTCGGTGTTCCGGTGGCGTGTAGACGAAGTTGATTCTCATTCCGCGAGGCGTGGGCCCGTCGCAGGCGGCCATTGACACCGGACCCTCGTTGTCCCAGACGTACATGCGTCCCTGGCCGATCCGCTCCGTGACACTCTTTTTGCCTGGCGGAGGATCTTCAACCCGTAGCACCACGTGCAGATCGTCAGCCCACGAAGCCAGTGGCTCAACGTCCGATATTTCGGCCCGTCGGAAGACGCCCGACGGCCGCTTTGGCGGGACGACCTCGGTGAGCTCGTGGACGCGCATGTGCATGTGAAGGCGCGTTCTGCGGCCCGTCTGCGCTTGCCAACGGTCCGCAATCCGACCGGCCGCCTCGACTGGACCGGTTACCCCGGGTAGCGAAGCCTCATCAGCGATCAGTCGCTCAACAATCGCTTCGGCGGCGCCTGCAGGCCCGCGGGACAAAATGAGATTCGCGCCGGACACGAGCCCAGCCATCACGCAGTCCGGGCCTCGCGCGACGGTCAGAAGATGTGTCGCCGCGGCCGTGCTGGATGCCAGGCCGAGCATCAGTACGTTCTCGGCCTCGCGCTGCACGAGGATTCCCTGCGCTCGGGTCAGAAACGCCTGCACGTCCGAGTGCCGCTGTACGACCACATCTGCCATCTGGCGGCTCGGTTTCGACCTCGGCTGAGCTACCGGTCGCGGAAGCCCTGCTCCAGGCGTGCGTGGGCGGCGGCGATGCGGGCTACCGGCACTCGATAGGGCGAGGCGCTGACGTAATCCAGCCCCAGCGACTCGCAAAAGTCGATGGACGACGGATCGCCGCCGTGCTCGCCACAGATCCCGACTTCGATGTCGGGGCGGGCGGCGCGTCCCTGCTCGGTCGCCGTGCGCATGAGCGCGCCGACGCCGTCCCGATCGAGCACGCCGAAGGGGTTGTCGACGAGGATGCCGTCTTCCACGTACTTGAGCAGGAAGCGGCCCTCGGCATCGTCGCGGCTGATCCCAAAGGTGGTCTGGGTGAGGTCGTTGGTGCCAAAACTGAAGAACTCGGCCACGCCGGCAATCTCGGTTGCGGTCAGACAGGCGCGCGGTATTTCCAGCATCGTTCCGAACTTGTACTCGATCCGGTCGCCAGAGCGTTGCTGCACGTGCTCGGCCGTGGCCCGCAGTCGGGACTCGATGGTGGTGAGCTCGGAAATGTGGCCGATGAGCGGAATCATGATTTCGGGCAAAACGTGCACGGCCTCGGCCTTCAGCTGCAGCGCGGCCTCCACGATGGCCTGCACCTGCATCTCGTAGACCTCGGGATAGATCAACCCGAGACGACAGCCGCGCAAGCCGAGCATTGGGTTGAATTCATGCAACTCGGCGGCCCGCGCCACCTTGCGGCGCGCCAGCGCCAGCATCTCCTCCGACGCGCCGCTCTGCTCCAGGCTGGCCAGTTCTTCGTCAACCCCGCTCAGGAATTCGTGCAGCGGCGGGTCTAGTAGACGAATGATGACCGGCAGGCCGTGCATCGCGCGCAGGATGCCGATGAAGTCATTGCGCTGGATGGGCAGCAGCCGGTCGAGCGCGCGCCGCCGCTCCGCCTCGGACTCGGCCAGGATCATGTCCTGCACGATGGGCAAGCGGTCGCCCTCGCGGAACATGTGCTCGGTGCGGCAGAGACCGATGCCCTGGGCGCCGTACGAGCGCGCCAACTCGGCTTCCTCGGGCGTGTCGGCGTTGCCCCAAACCTGGAGCCGGCGAATCTCGTCGGCCCAGTTGAGTAGCTCGTGGAGTTCCTGCGTCATCTCGCCCGGGATGAGCGGCACCTCGCCGCGGATCACATTGCCCAAAGTGCCGTCGATGGTGAGCGTTTCGCCGGTGGACACCACCTCGCTGCCGACCCGGAATTCGCCGGCCTCGATGTCGATGTCGAGCACCTCACAGCCAACAACAGCTGGCAATCCAAGCTGGCGAGCCACGATGGCCGCGTGGCTGGTGGCCCCACCGCGCGACGTGAGGATGGCCTGCGACGCTGCCATGCCGTGAAAGTCGTCGGGTGACGTCTCGGGACGCACCAGGATGACCGGATGGCCCTCTTCGGCTAACGCCGCGGCATCGTCGGCGGTAAATGCAACCTCGCCCGTGGCTGCGCCAGGCGAGGCATTCAGCCCACGCGCGATCGGGTCGACAGGTACCGAGGCGTCGATGCGTGGATGCAGCAGGGCGCTAACCTGCTCGGCCTCGACGCGTCGAACTGCTGTCTCTCGGTCGATCTTGCCCTCATGCACCATGTCGACGGCGATGCGTACGGCCGCAGCCGGACTGCGCTTGCCGGCGCGTGTCTGCAGCATGTACAGACGACCGTCCTCGATGGTGAACTCGAGGTCCTGCATTTCGGCGTAGTGGGCCTCGAGCGCGTGGGCGTAGGCCTGGAATTCGCCGTAGACTTCCGGCAGCGTGTCTCGCAGTGTGCTGATCTGTTCCGGCGTGCGAATCCCGGCCACCACGTCTTCGCCCTGCGCATTGAGCAGGTATTCGCCGAAAAGCTCTGGTGCGCCGTCGTTGGGGTCGCGAGTGAAGGCCACACCGGTTCCCGAGCGCTCGCCCATGTTTCCGAAGACCATCGTCTGCACGTTGCACGCCGTGCCCCAGTCGTGGGGCAGGCGATGGAAGTTGCGATAGTCGACGGCGCGGCGGCCGTGCCAGGAGTCGAAGACGGCCCGGATCGCGCGTTCGAGTTGCTCGTGCGGGTCTTCCGGGAAGCGCTGGCCGGTTTCCTCGAAGATGAAGTTCTTGAAGTCGGCAGTCACTGCCTCCCACTCGGCCGAGGTCAGTTCGGGGTCTTCGGACTTCCCGAGGCGCTCCTTGTGTTCGTGAATGATGTCTTCGAACGCACGGCTGTCGAGGTTCAGCACGATCGAGCCAAAACCCTGGACGAAGCGGCGGTAGGAGTCGCGGCTGAATCTCGCGTCACCTGTGAGTTCGGTCAGGCCCTCGAGGGTCTGGGCGTTGAGTCCCAGGTTCAGCACGGTGTCCATCATTCCCGGCATGGACACGCGGGCGCCTGAACGCACGGAAACTAAAAGTGGGTTCGTGGGGTCGCCGAAGCGCTTGCCGGTCTGAACCTCAACCTCGGCAAGCGCGAGGTCGATCTGCTGCTGCATGCCGGCCGGGAACTTTCGGCCGGTCTCGAAGTAGGCGAGACAAGCCTCGGTCGTGATCGTGAAACCCGGCGGGACCGGGATGCCGGCGCGAGTCATCTCGGCGGAGCCGGCGCCTTTGCCGCCGAGCAGGTTGCGCATCGACTCGGCGCCCTCGCGGAACAGGTAGACCCACTTGTGGTCGGTGGCTGACATGCGAAAGCGGCTCCGGCTCTAGGGTAAGTGCGCCGCGGGGGTACGGCGCGCACGGCTCTCGAATGTACCATCGCGCCCGGACGCGCCCGCGGTCGCGTACTTCCGGGAAGGTCGGCAGATTACCGTTTTCAGCGCGGCCCGGCGCTGGGTGGCCACGGTCGCCCTGGGGCACTTTGCCGTGGACTTCACGGCCATGCTGCCCAACATGATGTACCCGTTTCTGGCACAGCGCCTTGAGCTGTCACTCGGGATCGTGGGCGTGGCGTCGGCCGTCTGGGCTATCACTTCCTCCACGTCGCAACCGATCTTTGGATACCTGGGCGACCGCTACGGGCGGCGCTGGCTGGCCGCCGGAACGGTCGGGACGATGGCCATTCTGGTGGCGTTTGTGCCGATGGCGCCGTCGTACGGCGTGCTGCTGCTGCTGCTGGCCACCGCCGGCATTGTGGTCGGCGGCTACCACCCACAGGGCGGGGCCATTGCCAACGAGGCGTCGCGCCGAAATAAGGGCGCTGGTGTTTCCACGTTCTTCCTGGGCGGACACCTGGGATTCACGGTGGCGCCGCTGGCGGCTGGAGCGGTTCTGGCGGCCAGCGGGCTGGACTGGATGCCGTTGCTGGCGTTGCCGGCGCTGGTCGTGGCCGCACTGATTCCGCTTGGGCTACGTGGGTTTTCCAGCGTCCGGTCAACGGCCAGGTTCGGCGGATTCGGCTCACTGGGCGGCATTGGCGCCGCGCTGGCGGCGGTCCTGGTCGTGGCCCTGGTTCGCGGGTGGGCGTACGCCAGCCTCAACACCTACATCCCCTTTTTTGTGTCTCCCGACAAACCAAACCCGGGCTTCGCGGGATCGATGCTGGCGGTGTACCTGGGATTCCACGCGGCCGGCGCGTTCAGCGGCGGCGTGTTGGCCGACCGGCTGGGCGTCCGGCGCATGATCGGATACTCGTCGCTGTTGTTGATCCCTGCCGTGTCCGCCTTTGCCCTGCTGCCGGTCGGCGCTTCGTCCTATGTGACGGTTGCCGCGGTTGGCGCGCTGATTGGGGCCGGATTCACGCCGACCGTGCTGCTGATGCAGCGGCTGGTTCCGGCGCACATGGGTGTGGGCACCGGAGTAATCCTGGGCGTTTCATTTGGGGCCGCTGCAATCGGAAACCCAGTCACAGGGTTCGTGGGCGATGCCGCCGGACTCAATGTGGCCTTCATGCTGATGGCCGTAGCCCAGGTCGCCGTGCTGGCAGCGCTACGCTGGATTCCCGGACGCACGGGCAGCGGCCAAGTGGCAGCAAGTCCGGCTGAGAGCGCGGCAGGAGGAGCAGGTTGATGCGGATCCTGGAGCTTCGTGAACGAGTGGACCGGCAGTTGCAGGAGCAGTTCAGGCGCCGGCGTCCGGATGATCCTGTGGTCAATCTGCGCAAGACGCTGGTGGACGAGTTGGTTCAGCTCGACGAGGAAGGCCGCGACGTCGAGTCCGTAACCGCCGAGGTGGTAGCGGCGGACGTGCTGTCAATGGATGCCGCCACCGTTGAGGTCTTCCTTGGGCGGCTGGACAACCTGCCCATGCGGGCGGACTTCCCGTACGAGGAACCGAGCGACTTGGCCGAGATTCAGGCCGGCCGGCCTGCTGGTCGTCCCGTACCTGCAGCGGAGGACGGAGACTACGATCGGCGCTTAGGCGGCGCCTGGATCGGGCGGTGTGCCGGCTGCACTTTGGGCAAACCTGTGGAGGGCTGGTCGCGGGCCGAGATTCGCGAACTGTTGGACGCGGCCGACATTGGCGACCTTCGCTTCTACGTTCCGTACCTGGATCCCAACCCGACCGGTCGGGCGTGGCATCCGTCGGCGGTGTATTCGGCGCAGGGTCGGATCGATGGAGTGCCGCGCGATGACGACATCGACTACTGCATCCTGGCGCTGGAGACCCTGGAGAGCTATGGCCCAGGAGTGACGACGGCCGACTTCGGGCAGGCGTGGCTGGAGATGCTGCCGTATTGGCGCGTGTATACGGCGGAGCGTGCCGCCTACCGCAACCTGGTGCTGGGCCTGCCGACAAGCCAGGCAGCGACGACGCGGAACCCGTATCGCGAGTGGATCGGCGCTCAGATTCGAGCCGACGTGCTGGGCTGGGTGCATCCTGGGCGGCCCGAGGTAGCGGCGGCGCTGGCGTATCGGGATGCGGCGCTGTCGCATGTGAAGAACGGGATTTACGGCGAGATGTGGGCAGCGGCCACCATCGCTGCTGCGTTCAGCCTGGACGATCCGCTGGAGGCGGTGCGGGCCGGGATGGATCAGATTCCGGCCAACAGCCGGTTGCACGCGGCGCTGACGAACACGTTGGCATGGAGCGAGGAGTACGCCGACTGGCAGGACGCGTGGGAGCGGGTGGACGAGGCCTATGGGCACTACAACTTCGTGCACACGATCAACAACGCGTGTTTCGTGGTGCTGGGGTTGGCGTATGGGCGCGGGGATTTCGCGGCGACGGTTGGGATTGCGGTGGAGTGTGGGGAGGACACGGACTGCAATGGGGCGACGGCCGGATCGATCCTTGGGGCGACCAAGGGTGCGGAGGTGGTGCCGGCGGAATGGACCGAGCACTTTCACGACCGGGTTGAGACGATTGTCAGCGGGATCGGAACGCTGAAACTGAGCGACCTGATCGCGCGGACGGCGGCGCTGGCACGGGGGCCGTTCGCCGCCTAGCTCGAACCGCCCTGGCGGGCGAAGAGGTCGCGGGCCTCAGCCACCGTGGTGGCGTCGGCGGGGGATTTGTCCTCGCGGATGAAGCCGATGACGCGGGGGAAACGGAGGGCCAGTCCGAGTTCGTCGTCGGTGCGGCCGGCGACGTGCATGGGGCTCCGGGTCAACTCGTCGGCCAAGACCTCGACCACGATGTCGGGGCTTGCCCAGACGTCCGGAACCACGTCGGAGTGGACATTGGCAGGGCGGTCGGAGACCGCGATTTGGTCCAGCTTCTCGCGGATGCGAACCCACTCTTCGTCGGAGTAGCCGGTGCCGATGCGGGCGATGGACTTGTAGACCTGCTCATCCGCGTCCCATACAGCGCTCAGCAGCGCGCCAATGCCCCAGGGCGTGCGCTTGCCCTGGCCGCGCCAGTAGCCGATCAGCACGCAATCGAGCGTGTCGGTAAGGGCCGATGAGTAGCTGGCCTTGTACTTGATCCAGTTGAAGTTGCGCTGGCCGGCCTGGTAAACGGAATCGAGGCGCTTGGCCATCACGCCTTCGAATCCAGCGTGGACCTGCTCGTTGAAGAAGACGTCGATGGCTTCGGGGTCGTCGGTGATGATGCACTCCGAGACCTGAAGGTCCTCGCCGTCGTTCTCGACGATCCCTTCGAGCCGGCGCCGGCGCTCGGTGAAGGGGAGTTCGATCACGTTTTCGCCGTCGTAGAGCAGGTCGAAGGCGTGGACGTGGAGAGGAATCTCTTTGGCTGCCGCCTCGATGCCGTGGCGGCGGCGGCGCGACGTGGTGACCTGGAAGGGCAGGAACTCGCCAGTTTCCGGATTCACGCCCATGGCCTCGCCCTCGATGATGACCTGGGGCTTCTTCAGGCGGGCGCGAGCGGCCTGCGATACGTCAGGAAACATCCGGGACATGTCCTCGAGGTTGCGGCTATAGATGCGGACTTCATCGCCGTCGCGATGAATCTGGACGCGGAATCCGTCCAGCTTCGGTTCGACCGCAGCCGAGCCGATCTTGTCGACGATTTCCTGCCCGCTGGACATGCGGGCGGCCTGCGCCATGCGGACGGGATTGCCTACGCGCACCTGGGCGCGGGCCATGGCGTCGGCACCGCCTCGCAGGTAATCACGGGCAGTTTGACCCAGATCGCAGGTCAGGTTGTAGGCGCGCTCGATGGCCTTGCGGTCGGATTTGTCGCCGACGCGGGCGAACGAGAGCGCGTCCATGAAGGTGGGGTCGCCGATGCCCAGGCGCAGGCGGCCAACAGGAATGCGCGGGAGATAGCGGTTGGAACGCGGATCCAGGTCGCGAAGCAGGCTGGCGACTCCGGCGACCTTGCGTTCCTGGGACTCCGCGCCCTCCGCCTCCGCGACCACGCGCAGGCGTGCGAAGACTCCGCCGACCGAGACGTTTCGGGCCCAGTCCTGGGCAAGCTCGCGTTGGCGGCGCGCCCGCCAGGACGGATTGCCGACCGCGGTGCGCCACCAGGTCTGGCCCTGGCCGAAGCTGCGCGGTCGAGTCAGCCGACGAGGCTTTCCGCCTGTCGCCAGACCCCAGGCACGTGGAAGCGGCGGTGCGGCGGAAATCGACTCGGCTGGAGTCAGAGCTTCGGCCGCGAGTCCCAGGTCGCCGGCCTCGCGGAAGACGGCTTGTACTTCGTCCGGTCCGACCTCAAACGCCTGGGCGATCGAGCGAAGGAGCAGGCGGCTGGCCATGCCGAACTCGAGGTCGACGAATTTGGGGACCAGGCGGCCCTGCATGAGGTAGGTGACCTGGGCGGCCTCCTCCGGCGTGACGCGTTGGTACAGCTCGGCCAGGATTTCGATCATGGCGTTGCGGCCGGACACGGCGTCGATACGTTCGAAGACTTCGGCCAGTTCGCGAAACGTCATGCGGACCTACCCACGGGCAGCAGGTTGGCGCGCACCCAATCGTGGACGTCGCGCATGCCCTCGAACGCCTGGTAGGGAATGCCGTCTCGCCGGCATCGGTCCGCCAATTGGGAGCGGGCGAACAGCAAGTCGGCGGCGCCGGCGGCGGCCCAGTCGCTCATGCCGTCGCCGGCGTAGGCCACGCGCCAGCCCTCGGCCTGCAACGCTCGCACCGGCCCAGCCTTCCAGCCGCCGCGGGGGTCGTGGCCGGGTCGTTCGTGGGGGAACTCGAGTTCAATCGAGCCGTTCCGGAAGTACAGGCGATTGGACCGGAAGGGAAGGTCGGACAGACCCGCCCGGGTGAGCATTGGTTTCACGTAGGCGTCGAAGCCGTCGCTGACGACCTGGACCGGAATGTCGTGGTCCGCGAGGTCGGCGACCAGCGCCGGGAAGGCCGAGTCGACAGCGTGCGTGTCGATGAGTTGCAGAAACTCCGGTTCGCGGGCATTGACCAGCGCGAACTGGCGGCGGGCGCGTTCGCTGGTGGGGATTTCGCCGCGGATCCACTCGTCGTCAATGTCGCGCCAGGTGGGATGGGCGAAGGCGTCGAAGATGACGTGGCCCATGTCGTTGGGCGAGATGGTGCCGTCGAAGTCGAAGACGAAGGCCCAGCGGGCGTTTGGGCCGGTCACGTCACGGCCTCGAGCTTGGCGTAGCTGACGGCGAGCTTCTTCAGGCCCACGTCACCCTCGAACATCACGGTGACTTCCTCGTCGAAGTTGGTGATTTGGCCGGCGACGATCAGGCCCTCGCCGAAGACGGGATGCCGGACGCGCTGTCCGTCGTGATAGGCGCGCTCGGTGGGCGGCTGCGGCTGATCGTCGTCATCTTCGACGCCGAAGCCGGAAGCCAGGACGGTCGGTCGAGCGTCCAGGCGTCGTCGATAGGTGAGCCGTTCGGCTGGGATGTCCTGCAGGAAACGAGACGGGAAGCGCACCGGGGCGCCCCAGCCGGATCGGTGGCGGGTGTAGGTAAGGAACAGGCGGTCCTTGGCGCGGGTAAGCGCCACGTAGGCCAGGCGGCGCTCTTCGTCCATCTGGGCGGGCTCGTCGTAGCTGCGGGCGTGGGGGAAGAGTTCTTCCTCAAGGCCGACCAGGATGACGACGCCGAATTCGAGGCCCTTGGCCGAGTGAGCGGTCAGCAGCGTGACCGCGTCGCCGCCGGTGGCCAGGTTGTCGACGTCGGCAACGAGGGCGGCTTCGCTGAGGTAGCGGGACAGGCTTTCGCGGGGACCGAGACCGTCGTACTTGGAGGCGGCGGTCTGGAGTTCGACGACGTTCTCCCAGCGTTCCTCGGGGCTGTCGGGGTCGTTGTCGAGGACTTCGTCGTAGCCGGACTCGCGCACGACGGCGTTGACGAGGCCGCCAACCGGTACTTCGTCCGCCAAGGTGTCCAGGCGGCGCAGGAGCCGGCCGAGTTCGATCAGCGCGCGAGTGGCACGGGTGGGCAGCGGGTTGTCGAGCGTGGACTGGACGGGCTGGCCCGAGTCGGCGTCGGCGGCGAGCAGTCGCGTCAGTTCGCCGGAGGAGCGGCTGGTGTGCTCGGCCCATTCGCGCAGGACCTGCAGCGTTTTGGCGCCGATGCCGCGGCGCGGGGTGTTGGCGATGCGCTCAAAGCTGACCAGGTCGCGCGGGTTGACCACCGCCCGCAGGTAGGCCAGCACGTCGCGCACTTCGCGGCGTCCGTAGAACTCGGTGGCGCCGACCAACTGGTAGGGCAGCCCCTGGCGGACGAACCACTCCTCCAGGGGACGCGACTGGGCGTTGGTGCGATAGATGATGGCGATGTCGTGGCTCGGGACGTTCTCGCCGCGCAATTCGCGGATCAGGTTGCCGACCTGGCGGGCTTCGTCATCTTCATCGAAAGCCTCGATGATTTCGGGCTGTTGGCCGTCGTCGCGCTCGGTCCAGAGAGTCTTCTCGGCGCGGTTTGCGACCTTGGAGATGACCGCGTTGGCAGATTCCAGGATGTGTCCGGTGGAGCGGTAGTTGCGTTCCAGGCGGATGACTCGCGTCTCGGCGAATTGGGTCTCGAAATCGAGGATGTTGCGGATGTCGGCGCCACGCCAGGTGTAGATGCTCTGGTCGTCGTCGCCGACGACGCAGACGTTGCCGCTGCCCGCTGCTAGTTGCCGGACGAACTCGTACTGGGCGCGGTTGGTGTCCTGGTATTCGTCGACCAGGATGAAGCGGTAGCGGTCCTGGTAGAAGGCGCGCAGGTCGGGGAACTCGCGGAAGAGGCGGACGCAGAAGGCGATCATGTCGCCGAAATCGACGCCGTTGGCGCTGTCGATCAGGCGCTGGTAGCGGTGGTAGACCTGCGCGACGGCTTCCTCGAAGTAGCCCTCGGAGCGTTCGGCGTAGACGAAGGGGTCGGCCAATTCGTCCTTGGCACGCGAGATCGCGTTGCGGATGGAAGTGGGGCTGATGGTGGTGAGGCCGATGCCCACGTCGCCCATGGCCTGCTTGACGAGGCGCAACTGGTCGTCGGCGTCGTAGATGGTGAATTCGGGCTCGCGTCCGAGGTGGTGGATGTCGCGGCGGAGGATGCGGAGGGCCTGGCCGTGAAAGGTGCCGACATGGACACCGGCCGCCATGCGGCCAACCAGGTCGACGATGCGCTCGCGCATCTCGTTGGCGGCCTTGTTGGTGAAGGTGACGGCCAGGATGTTCCAGGGGGCGACGCCCTGGGCGATGAGGTTGGCTACCCGGCTGGTGATGACGCGGGTTTTGCCGGAGCCGGCGCCGGCGAAGACGAGCAGCGGCCCATGCACGTGGTCGATGGCGGCGCGCTGCTGGTCGTTGAGGCCGCTGAGATCGAGGGACGGAAGGCCCGTGGCCGGCGGGAGGTCTGTGGCGCTCACGGGCGATTCTAGGGCACTGGCGGCGGGCGGCGGTGCGTGACCGGAAAACGGCGCGAATCGGGGCGGGTTCGCGCACGTAAGAGTTTTTTCCAAAAAACTCTTGAGGTGCAGCGGGGCGTTTTCCGGCGAGGGAACGGGGACGGAATGGGCCGGAGTTTCGAGGACGGCACGGGGCGTCGAGGCGCAGTGACCGTGAAGGGCAGCCGAAGGCACGCAGCGGCGCCGCCAGTTGACGCCGGGCGAGGGAACGGCGACAGCGAGCGGCGGGCGGCGAAAACGCATGCGAAATCCGAGTTGCGGAGACATCACGCCGAGTGTACACTACCTGAGCACCAAGAACAGCCGCCCATGCCGGCAGCCGGCGAGGAGTTGCGGGCGAGCGGCGGTTGCAACTGAAGATACGCCGGGCGCCGGACCCTGACGGGCCCGGTGCGGTGAACGGCGCCGTCACCGGCGCGGGCGTCATTGGCCTGCGAGTCGGGCAGAACCCACGTCCGTAGACTGAAGCCTTTAGGTCAGGCTTAGGAGAGTAGAAGCGCGTGCCGAATCGACCAGGTCGGTACACGCCAATGGCGCTCATCTACGACTTCGACGGCACCCTGGCGCCCGGCAACATGCAGGAGCACCAGTTCCTACCCGATATCGGGATCGGGCCGGAGGAGTTTTGGGCCGAGGCGGCTGAGCTGGCCAAGCAGCACCAGGCCGACGAGATCCTGATCTACATGGACCTGATGTTGAAGAAGGCGAGCGCGGCCGGCGTGCCGGTGCGACGGGACGACTTCAAGGCGCGGGGACGGGACATCCAACTGTTCGAGGGCGTGTCCGATTGGTTCGACCGAATTACGGCATACGGCCGGGATCGGCACGTCAAGATCGAGCATTACCTAGTCTCGTCCGGCAACGCGGAGATCATCGCGGGTTCCCCGATCGCCGGGAAGTTCGCCAAGATCTACGCCTCCACGTTCATCTTCGACGAAAACGGCGTGCCGACCTGGCCAGGGGTGGCGATCAACTACACCACCAAGACCCAGTACCTGTTCCGCATCAACAAGGACGCGCACGACTTGAGCGATAGCCAGGCGATCAACCAGTTCGTGGAGGAACGGGAGCGACCAATCCCGTTCGCGAACATGATTTTCATCGGCGACGGCACGACCGACGTGCCCTGCTTCCGACTGGTGAAAGACCTGGGCGGCCTGTCCATTGCGGTCTACCGGCCCCGCACGCCTGGCGCCAGGGGCGTCGCGGAGCAGTATCAAGCGGACGGCCGCGTGCGCGGCGTGGCGTCGGCCGATTACCGAGCGGATAAACGGCTGGACGCCGTCGTAAAGCGGCGGATCGACCTGGTGGCGGCGCGCGCGGCGCTGGAGCGGGAACTGGCGCGGAGTTGAACAGCCGCAGGCCATCAACGGCGTAAAGGCCGATTCGTCGGGTCGTCAGACGCTCCCGCCCCTCCGGGGTGGCGGAACGGTCAGGCGCATGGACCCGCCAGGGGCGTAATGCGCACCTCGACGTCAAGCCGGCTGTCGCCGCCGCCGTGGACGATGCCGCGGGTTGGGGGGACGTCCCGGTAGTCGCGGCCGATGGCGAGGCGGACGTGGCGCTGGTCGGCGAGGGTGTGGTTGGTGGGGTCGAAGCCGACCCAGCCGAGGTTCGGGAGCCGGCATTCGGCCCAGGCATGGGTCAAGGTCGCCGGCACCTGTTCGCCTTCCGCGCCGGTGACGTGGAGGTAGCCGGAAACGTAGCGGGCGGGGATTCCCCAGGAGCGGGCAATGGCAATCATGACGTGCGCGTAGTCCTGGCAGACGCCGCGGCCCGTCTCGAGCGTGTGGTCGATAGGAGAAATGACGGTGGTGCTGCCGGGGCTGTAGGTAAGACAGTCGTGCAGGGTGTCCGACAGCCGCCGCAGGCTCTCCAGCGGGTCGGCGCCGGGTCGAATGCTCATCCGGTGCGTGAATGCCGACAGGACGGGCGATGGGGTGGTCAGAGCGCTGGGTTGCGTGAAGTCCCACTCGGCGAAGGAGTCGCGCTGCGCGCGGATAGCCGGCCAGGCATCGGCTCCCAGCGAGCGAGGCAGGGACGCCGGCGGCTGAACCTCGATTGCGCACGACGCTGAAATGGCAAGGCCCGCGTGCTCGCGATGGAGATTGAGCAGGTGCCTGGCGTTGCCAAAGGCGTCGGTTTCGGCGTTGATTGTGGCCGCGGGATCAGTGGAGACGTCAAACCGCAAGAGCCGCTGACGAGCACCGGCGCGCGGCTTGAGGCAGAGACGCATGACGCACGAGCGCGCCGGCGCCGAGTAGGCGTAGCGCGAAACGTGCTCAATCTGGTAACGGACGGAAACCGCCATGGAGTCAGCGAACCGGAGCGTCGTGGACGGGGTATTGGAAGTAGGTTTCCGTCACGAGGTCGTGAAGTTCTCGTCCGTGCGCATTCAGCCGCTGGAGCAGGGAACTCGGGTCATCGCGGTCGAGCCAAGCGTAGTTGACCAGGGCGGTCATGCGCCCCATGAGGCGCTCGGCGGCGCCGGCGGCCTGGTCGTTGGGGCTGGAGACGCTAGCAGCGACTTCCGCCGCGAGCATGTCCAGCGACCGACTCAGCGAGTCGGGGAGCCGCGGGTCGGTCACCAGCAAGTCAAGGACCTGGCGCGGCTCAACCGCGAGGCTGTAGGTCCGGTTGTAGGCCTCCAGGGCGTGGTAGAGGCGGAGCAGACCGGTCCAGGCAGCCTCGGAGACATCCCGGGTAATTTCGGCGGCGGTGATCTGTGCCTGGAGGAGGGCGGAGGCGAGTTGCACGCGCTCGATCGAGCGACCGAGGTTCAGGAATCTCCAGCCTTCGTCGCGATACATGGTGGCCGCCGTCACGCCGGCGAACGTATCAATGTCAGCCACGGTATCGGCGTAGAACCGCTCGGGCGACGAGGCCCAGATTTCCTGGATCGTCAGCCCCTGCATGCGCAGATAGGTCCGGTTCAGGCATGTCCACATTTCGGCACTGAGGCAGTGGCGGACGTGCCGGGCGTTCTCTCGCCCGCCCGCGACACCGCTCCACACCGAGTCCGGATTGGTCGGTTCGAACGTGAGGTCGTCGGCCAGGGTGTAGGAATCCGCCAGGCTGTAGTCGTCCTGGGCAAGCAGTTCCAGACTTCCAACGGGCGGCTGGCGGTTCAGGCTCCCGTAGATGCGCAACCAGCCAAAGTGAATCTCCTCAACCGGCCGGTCGACCAGTGTCTCGGTCTGCATGCGCAGGAGGCGGCTGAGATGCTGGGCGCGTTCCAGATAGCGGCCCAACCAGTAGAGGCCTTCAGCACTGCGCGACAGCATGCGGCCTAGTTCTCCAACACCCAGAGGTCCTTGCCGCCGCCGCCCTGGCTGGAGTTGACCACCAGGCTGCCGCGCCGCAGGGCGACCCGGCAAAACGCCCCGGGCACGATGCGGGTCTTGTGGCCGTGCAGCACGAACGGGCGCAGATCGACGTGGCGAGGTTCGATGCGCCCATCGATCAGGCACGGCGCCCGGGACAGAGCAAGCACCGGTTGGGAAATGAAGTCGGCGGGATTCGCGCGCACTTGCTCCGCGTAGGCCGCGCGCTCGGCGGGCGTCGCGTGCGGTCCGATGAGCATTCCGTAGCCGCCGGACTCGCCGACGCGCTTGACCACCAGATCCGCCAGATTGTCCAGCGTGTACTCGAGTCCTTCGGGATTACGGCACAGATAGGTTTCGACATTAGCGATGATCGGTTCTTCCGATACGTAGTAGCGAATCATGTCCGGAACGTACGCGTAGACGCTCTTGTCGTCCGCGACGCCGGTGCCCGGAGCATTCGCCACGGTCACGTTGCCCTGCTGGTAGGCGTGCATGATTCCCGGGACACCCAGCAGGGAGTCTTCGCGAAACACGACGGGGTCCATGAAGTCGTCGTCAACCCGCCGGTACACGACATCGACCCGCCGCAAGCCGGCGGTGGTGCGCATGTAGACGACGCCGTCGTCAACGAGGAGATCGCGTCCCTCGACGAGTTCCGCGCCGATCTCCCTGGCCAGGAACATGTGCTCGTAGAAGGCCGAGTTGTAGACGCCGGGCGTGAGCAGCGCGATCGCAGGATCGGTGGTTCCAGCGGGGGCGAGCTCCTGGAGCGTGGTGCGGAGGACGCGTCCGTAGTGCTCGACGTCCTGAACGCGCGAGGATCGATAGAGGCGGCGGAAGCTGGCCTTGACGGCTTTCCGGTTGGCGAGCATGTAGGCGACGCCGGAGGGCACGCGCAGGTTGTCCTCGAGGACCATGAACCCATCGTTCGTCCGAATGAGGTCGGTGCCGCAGATGGCGACCCAGACCCCGTGCGGGGCCTCGAATCCGCGCATTTCGACCCGGTACTGCGGACAGCCGCGCACCACGTCGACGGGAATCACGCCGTCCCGGACGATCCGGGCCGGACCGTAGACGTCGGCCAGAAAGAGGTTCAGGGCCTTGAGGCGCTGGGTCAGGCCACGCTCGAGCTGCCGCCACTCATCGCCCGGAAGCACGCGCGGCACGCAGTCAACCGGGATGATTCGCTCGTCGCCCTCTTCATCGCCATAGACCTTGAACGAAATACCTTCGCTTGAGAACGACCCGGTTACCTGCTCCTGAATGTCGGCAAGATCGGCCAGCGAGGTTTGGCTTAGCGCCTGGTGGATGCCGTGGTAATGGTCACGAGGATCCCGATTTGAATGGAACATTTCGTCATAGATACGCTGGTCAATATCATAGGAATCAAAGTCCATGTTGCTATGTCACCAAATTCAAATCGTCGCAGGCTTCGACAGGTTCGCGTCGACGCAGGCAGCGCCATCTCCAAGCATTTCGGACACCAACGGGCCTCAGCCGAAGACGCCGGAGCAGTCTATCGGAACACCGCGCACCCTCGTCAGAACAGGAAGCGGTCAATCGCCGTTCAGATCATGCGAGGGCTCGTTCCGCGTGTGTCGAGTGTCCACGCTCCGAAGGCGGCTCGCTGAGCCAATTCGATCGAGAACGAGCCCGCTGCCGGACATGACGGCCGCCTGGCGATTGGGACCGCGCGGGGGTCGTCGATTGCGTCACCAGCACCCCGGACGCGGGCATCTCTTTGACAGCATCCGACCGTTTCCCGCATTTTTTCCATGACGTGGGGGCCAGGCATCGGCGATTGAGGTGGCGACAACCCGGACTTGCCAGATTTCACCTTCAGATTGCGAATTCGCCGATCCACCACACCGGGCACGGCGTTTTCGCGAGCGAGTGACCCTTCGGGGTCGCAGAAAGTAGCGAGGACATGCCGAGAATGACTGGCGGCGAGGCGGTCGCGCAATCGCTGGTACGTGAAGGCGTTGAGATTGTCTTCGGTATCGGCGGCATCCACACGTCCGGGATCATCGCGGGAATACGGGACGCGCCCGGCATCCGGCTGATGACGACTCGCCACGAACAAGGCGCCGCGCACATGGCCGACGGCTATGCGCGCGCCTCAGGAAATCCCGGCGTAGTCCTGGTCGTTCCAGGCTCTGCGGTCTATAACGCCGCCTCGGGCCTTTCCACGGCCTACTCTCGCTCAGTCCCGGTCCTCACCATTGCCGCCCAGATCCCCCGCGGCCAGATGGGTAAAGACCTCGGCAGCTACCACGAAGTTCTGAATCAGCTCGATATCGTTCGTCCGGTCAGCAAGTGGCAGCGGCAGGCGCTGACGCCGCGAGAGATTCCGGACGCGATCTGCGAAGCGTTCCGGCAGATGCGAACCGGCCGACCACGTCCGGTCGTGATCGAGATTCCGCCCGAAGCGGGGGTGGAACGCGACGACGTTGTACTGCGAGAGCCCGCCAGGTTCTCACGCATCGTCCCGAGCCAGGAGGATCTGCGGGAAGCCGCCCGCGTGATTGCCGAGTCCCAACTCCCGGTGATATTCGCCGGCGGGGGCGTCGCGCGGTCAGACGCTGAAGCGGCCCTGGTGGCGCTGGCCGAAGCAACGAACATTCCGGTGATTACGTCCGGCGGCGGCAAGGGAACGATTCCGGACCGCCACCCACTGGCGTACGGCTCGTGCGTGAGCCCGGCGGGCGAGCGGCACGAGATGAATCAGCTCTTCGAGGTCATGCAAGCGGCCGACGTGGTTATCGGCATCGGCGCGCGTTTCTCGATGGGAAACCCGGCGGGCAATTCGTCCACGCTGGTCAACATCAATATCGACGATGCGGAGCTCACGCGAGTCCAGGCCAACACCATTCCGCTGCATGGCGACGCCAAGGCGACCCTGGAAGCCATGCTGCCGATCCTGATCGCGGCGGGGGCCGGCGATCGGCCATCGCCGGCGGAGGCGGTTGCCGCAGCGCGGGGCTTGATTGCCTATTACGACATCAGGGACCGGGAGCCGCAGTACGCCATCATGGAGGCCATCAAGCGCAGCGTTCCGGAGGACTCGTTCATCGTCTGGGGCGTGTCGCAGTTCGGCTACTACTCCCGTACGCACTACCAGGTCAACCACCCCAAGACGTATATCGATTCGGGGTACTCATTCAACCTGGGGTTTGCCTTTCCAACCGCGCTGGGCGCCAAGGTGGGCGCGCCGGAGCGACCGGTGGTGTGCATCAACGGGGACGGGGGATTCCTGTTCAATGCGGCCGAGCTGGCCACGGCGGTCAGGTACGGCATCAACGTGACGACCGTTGTGTTCCGAGACGACGCGTACGGCAACGTGGCCCGGGACATGGAGGACTTCTTTGGCGGCACGTACGAGACGGATCTGCTGAATCCGGACCTGGTCAGGTTCGCCGAGTCATTCGGCGCCGTCGGCATGCGGACCGACGACCCCATGGAGCTGGAAACGTTGCTGCCACAGGCGCTGGAGCTTGAAGCGCCGGTGGTTATCGACGTGCCGGTGGCGCACCTGGGCCTGCCGCGCGCGAAGCTCCAGGCCCACTTGCCGTCAGTGCCCTGGACTCAGCCGCAGGACGGGTTGATTCCGTCATAAGGCGTGGGTGACGTAACAATTAGAAAGAGGCGATAGCAAACCTTCAATGCTCTAATTTGATGTGATCAGTGTCGATCAGCTTGAGCCAAAGATCCGTGGAAGCATCGGCTTCTGAAGTCTCACATATGTTCCCCTGGTCGGCAAAGAGTACATAGGACATATGCCCGGATCGTACAGAGCTCCAATACTTGATACCATCAATACGTGAGTTGTCCCACAATAGTTGTGTGCGGATAAATTCTGTAACCACTTGAGTCGGCACATAGTCGACATGGACTCTATCACCTCGCTCGATGCATCGAGACATTTGCCTGCCTATGTGGTTTAGGAACGTGAGTACCTCGCGTGGTCGAAACTCTGAAGTGTCGGATACTGGCTGAAACAAGCTAGGAATAGGTGGGATATTGCTCAGGTCGAGCAACGTTGCAGAACGAAGCGTCTCGAATCGCCCAACTGCGTAATAGCCTGGGCTTGCGCTGGTCTCTTTGAGAGCAGTCTCCTTCTCGTCACACGCGTAAAACATCGGGATTCCCGCCGGACTCATCCTGTTAGACTGGTTCGCCATCTCGGGCGGTGGCGGCCCCAACTCTTGAGGAGTCTCTAAGTGAGGACGACAACCCTCCCACCTGGCTCGGTATAGCTGAGTTCCAGAAGGTAAGGGCTCTATCAGCCCGATCTGTTGAGCGTACTCGAATACTTTACCCAGAACTTGACCTGGGCTGTAGACTTCACGATCACCGGGTTCCGGGTCGTAATCTAAAAAGAAGAATCTCCGCTCGTGCATAGTCACACTGCAAAAGTTCTCCCAACTGAAGCGGATCTTCTGCTCGTCATTCAATCCATAGGCGTCTGCCTCGCACCAGAGCTGATCGATTCGGTCCCCTAGTAGCTGCGGCAGAAGTGTTTCCTCGTTCTCCTGCGGAAATGACAACCCTATCACATCTAAAATTAGTTCAAATGAATCCCAATAACATCCTTGAAATCCTCCCTCGGAGCCGTCCCAGCCAAGTTGATTTACTGCATTATCGTACTCTTGGTATAGGCATGCCATGAAATGGTCAGCGACTTCATAGATTGGCGCAGCTATTGGTAGGCTACCATTGCTTGAACAATAGGAGCATTCATCAGAAACCGCAGAATCCCTGATGAATCGTATCATCCCAGGATCTTCAAAGCAATTAAAGCATACGTACATGACGGCAGTCTTAGTATGCCCCCAGTGCTACAAGCATGCGGCAAGTCCTCGCCAAGTGGTCTGTGGTGGTGGCGAACTGCAAAGGCTGTGGCACCCCGGTGGATCGCTCAGACATTTAGCGAGTGATCAATGGCTACGCTATAGCATAGCCATGCCGTGGACACCCAATTGCCGAAATCTCCCGACCTCCGCGCATGCCATCACCCGGCTTCGTCCGCTGCGCACCGCAGACGGCACGCACAATCAATCATCAGGACACTGGGTGCGCAATGCGAGGCTTTCGTGTCCGTCCCCTGGACGCAGCCGCAGGACGGGTTGATTCCGTCATAGCGCACGTGAGCCGCTTTCCGGATGGGAAAGCGGCTCACGCGAATTCGGGCCAGGCGCGGCAGGCGCCCGTGGCCCGCACGGTCTAGTCGTCCTCGCCGTCGTATTCCTCCGGCATGAGCACGAACTCGGGGTAGGCCTCGATGCGGAGTTCGCCGGCGTCCTGGCCGAGCTGCTCGACCTGTGGCGATACGCGCGAGCCGATGGTGATTTCCATGAGCTTCCAGAGCCCCAACGAGACGGCGAACACAAAAGCGCCGATGGCCAGGATGCCAATCAGCTGGACGTGGAACTGCCCGCCAGCGGCGATGCAGACGGCGAGGGTTCCCCAGATGCCCGCGAACAGGTGCACGGGGACCGCGCCGACGACGTCGTCCTGTCGCAGCTTCTCCAGCAGCTTCATCCCGGCCACGCAGATGACGCCGCCGATGGCGCCAATGATGATCGCCCAGTAGTGGTCGACGATATCGGGACCGGCGGTGATGGACACCAATCCGGCCAGTGCGCCGTTCAAACCACCCAGCACGTCGGTTCGCCCGAAGATCGGCCGCGACGCAACCAGGGCGGCCATGGCTCCAGCCGCAGCAGCGAGATTGGTGTTGACCAGCACGTGGCTCATGGCGATGGCGTCGGCCGCGCTGCCCAGCGCCAACTGGGACCCGCCGTTGAAGCCGAACCAACCCAACCAAAGGATGAATACGCCCAGCGTGACCATCAGGACGTTTGACGGCGGGGTCGACCGGGCGGTGCCGTCACGCTTGAACTTGCCCAGCCGGGGACCGACGACGAGGATGCCGGCGAGCGCGGCCCAACCACCGGTGCTGTGCACGATGGTTGAGCCGGCGAAGTCCTGAAATCCCAGGCCGTCCAGCCAGCCGCCACCCCAGGTCCAGGCGCCCACGATTGGGTAGATGACGGCGGTGAGAATCAGCACGAAGAGAAAGAAAGACCAGAGTTTGACCCGCTCGGCGAGGGCGCCCGACACGATGGACGCGGCCGCGGCCACAAAGACCATCTGGAAGAACCAGTCGGACATGGTGGAGTAGGGGTTGTCGCCGGCGAGCACGGCCGCGGCATCGCCTTCGCCGCTGACGAGCGCGATCTCCGCAGCGGACGGTCCGTAGAACAGCTTGAACGAGCCGATGACGTTGCCGATGAGGTCGCCGTACATCAGGTTGTAGCCGACGATGAAGTAGGCGAGTCCGGCAATCGAGTACAGGCCGATGTTCTTCAGACAGATCATGGAGGCGTTCTTGGTCCGCACGGACCCGGCCTCGAGCATGGCGAAGCCGGCGCTCATCCACATGACCAGCGCGCCCCAGACCAGGAACGCGAAGGTGTTGAGGACGTAGACGGTTTCAGCTTCCACGCCCTGGGCCTGTGCCACGGCGGGCCGTGCCAGGAAGATTCCGAGGGTGGCAGCCGCGGCCAACAGCAGCAAGGTGCGGCGGCGCTGCCCGAACAGTTGCATGATCGCGGTCACGATACGACTCCTCCTCTATTCACTCGCGCCAACACAAACCGCCGGCGGGCACCGACATTCGGCACAGAACGACCAGGGTGCAAGGATCTGTTGAAGGTGGGCATTGCAGGGGACCTGCGAGTAGCCGCGCCAACCTGGCTGTCGCTGAACGGCCCGGTGCGCGTCCGCCGGTATCCCCAGCCTGAATCGTGCGGCGCGTATGCGCGCGCTCTAGAGCCGCCGCTTGTGACCTCGTGGAAGGTCAGGCCTCTCGCGTCTACAGCTGCTGAAGGCATCCACCCAACCGGCGCAAGCCGTACTGGAGCGTTACGGTAGCAAGCACGCCCGGATTGGGCTAGCTCCGGGATTCTCTCCCAGCCGCGTCCGATTGCGATCCTGGATCGCGTCCCAGGAGACGCTGTCATTTCATCCAGTTGGTCGGGTCGAGCTGGCTTCCGTACCCCCAAGGCGCGCGACCTGCGCCACAGGTCGCGGCCGGCTAGCGGGTTCCGGGCGGGTCGACGCGGACGGTGATGATGTCGGTGCCGTGGAATTGCTGGTGGCTGACGGATGAGGCGTACTGGCGCAGGAGGCGCAGGGAGATTTCGCCTTCGGACGGAATCGCCTCGTCGTGCTGCTGGAGCTGGCGGACGCGGTCTTCGATGTTGTCTTCGTCGCCGCCGCCGATGAATTCCAGTTCGGCGACTGGACCGTCGCTGGAAGCGACCACGACGAGTCGTCGAATCTCCTCGTCCTCGTCGTCTTCCTCTTCGTCGAGATCCAGGCTCAAGTCGAGATCCAGCGGGGCGAGGGTCAAGAGCGTCTCCTCGGCTACGGCGCTGAGCCGGTCTTTCATGGCCTGGTCCCAGCCGCGGCGGTCGGCGAACTGGGCCACGAACTTGTTGAGTTCGGGCAGGGCGTCGATATGGAGACGGGACTGGAAGCGCATGCGGCGGGGACTGGTGAGCTCGAGGTAGAGAATCATGACGACGGCAGCGAAGCCTCCGGTGGTGATCCCGCTCTTGAAGAGGGCGCTCAACACGGGACCGAGGTCGGGCAGGTTGAAGAGGTTGAATTGGAAGGCCGCGCCGATCCAGAAGCACATGCCGGCCACGACGACCTTGTCGCGGCTGTCTTCGTTCTGGATGACCGTGCGCGCGCCATCGACGAACAGCGTGCCGGTGATGAGGATGAGGTAGCCGGTCATTACCGGGCCGGGAATGGTGCTGAGGAGCCCGGAGGCCTTGGGCAGGAACGCCAGGATGACCAGGATTCCGCCGATGAAGTAGCCGACGCGGCGGGAGGCGACGCCGGTGATCTGGGTGAAGGCAGCGAACCCGGGGTTGATGATGTTTGGAACCGCGCCGGCGAGACCCGCCATGAGGTTGGACGCGGCCGTGCCGGACAGGGCGCCCTGGACCTGGCGAAAGTTCACGGCCCGGTCGTCGCGCCAGGAGACGCGCTGGGCGGCGATGGCAGCGCCGTTGGCCTGGATGGAGATGATGAGCCCCAGGAACAGGAAGCCGGGAAGCAGCGTCCAGAAGGAGAGGCCGAAGTCGAGGCCCAGGCCAGGCGCGAGCTGCGGCAATCCGAACCAGGGGGCGTCCAGAACTCGATCAAAGCTGTAGATGCCGAATACGGCTGCAACCACGCAGCCGCCAACGATTCCGATAAGCGGCGCCCACAGTCGGAGAAGCTCGGATCCGCGCAGGGCCAGGGCCGCGACGATGACCAGCGTGGCCAACGCTGTGAGGGGAGCAGCCACCGGCTCGGTTTCGGTCGCGTCGTCTAGCAGACCGAAGACGACGGAGGCCAGGGTTATGGAAAGGATCATCATCACGGTGCCGCCCACGGTGGGCGTGACGATTCGCCGGAGAATGACCAGCCACCTGGCGACGACGAGCTGGATTACCGCGGAGACGAGGACGAGGGCCGTGAGCGTGGCCGGGCCGCCGTCGGCCACGGCCGTGATGCAAAAGGGAATGGCGAAGGCGGCGGTAAACATGGGCAGGACCGCGCCCGCGCCAACCGGGCCAAGGCGACGGACCTGAAGGATGGTGGACAGACCGCAGACCAACAGCGAAGCGAAGACCATCCAGATGACGTAGGACTCGTCCCGGCCGGAGGCGCTGGCCACGATGACAGGGGTGACCAGGAGCGTGGCGGAGGCGATGAGGCTGAATTGCAGGCCGTAGCCCAGCGAGGCGAGGAGGGGCGGGTTTTCGTGCGCCTCGTAGCGGGGGTTCTGAAGTGGTGCCGTTGCCAGAATCGCCTCCCGCGCAACCCTACAGCGGTGGGCCCTCGTGGATTCGAACCACGGACCTCGCCCTTATCAGAGGCGCGCTCTAACCGACTGAGCTAAGAGCCCGCGAGCGGCCGAGTCACCGGGAACCCGGCGCCGCGATTGGACAGTATACGCCCGACGCATCGGCGTTTCAGGGAGCCCGCCGCACGTAGAATCGCGGTAGGGGACGTGGCTCAATTGGTAGAGCATCGCCTTTGCAAGGCGGGGGTTGGGGGTTCGAGTCCCCCCGTCTCCACCACCTCCAGCCGACGTGTGCTGTCCGCATGGCTCCCGGGTCGACGTGTTCGCCGTTCGCGCTTCGGCACTTATGGCCGATGGGAATGGCGCTGGCTGTCGCAAGGGATAGGGACTCGTCCACAGCGGCACTTTGTCCAGGCAGATCCTGTTTGGGGCAATCCCAAGGGTGACATGCTTCCAGCGGGCGCCACCTTCAATCCGAAGCCGACGCGAATCCCCACCTCTTGGTAACAAGTATGTTACCATAGCTTCGATGATCGAGATCAGAGAATACGTCGATAGGCGGGGACGCAGTCCCTTTGGTCGCTGGTTCAACGGTCTCGACGCCGGGGCGGCACTTCGGGTGCGGACGGCCCTTGAGGCTGGCAATCTGTCCAATGTCAGAGGCGTTGGCGAAGGAGTGCTGGAGTACCGCATGAACGTCGGCCCGGGCTACAGGATCTATTTCGGCAGGCACGGAGACACTCTGGTGGTCCTTCTCGGCGGCGGAACGAAAGTGCGCCAGCAGCGGGATATTGAGAGTGCTCGTGAACTCTGGCGAGAATACAAACGTCGCAAGCAGCCGGAGGTGTGATAGATGCCGCTCACCCGTGACTTCAAAAGGACCGTGCAGTCCCGCGCCGAACGCGACCCGGAATTTCGAGAGGGGTTGCTAACGGAAGGTGTCGAGTGCCTGCTTGCCGGGGATCTCGATGCGGGCAAGATTGTCCTGCGTGACTACATCAACGCCACCGTCGGCTTCGAGGAGCTTGGTTCCCTTACCGGCAAGCCGCCCAAGAGCCTGATGCGCATGTTCGGGCCGTCCGGCAACCCCCATGCTCGCAATCTTCTTGAGGTCATCAGTCGCATTCAGCAGCACGAGGGTGTCCAACTCGAAGTGAACGCCGTTCGATAGGCGAGATGACCAAATCAACGCGTTCCGAATGTGCGAGGGACGTCGTCGGGTTTGGCAGCCGTGGAATCGCCTGGCAACAGTGGATTGAACCCTCGCGAGGCCGACCCCAGGCGCTTCCACAACAGTTTCCAGGCCGTGCTACGGTGCCGGGGTTCGCGTTGGGGGTGGATGTGCGATGGACCTGACGAAGGATGTTCCTCGGAGCGGTTACGAGAAATTGGGCGGGATTGGGTTTCTGCCGCGTTCGATCGACAAGGGGCGGGCCGACCTGGCGGGCACGATGGGCGAGTACGTGGTCCGCTGGGGACGCACGGAGCGCATGCTGGATTTTCTGGGAATCGGGACCGATGCGTTCATCGAGTCGCTGCGCACCCGACCCACGGACGCTGAGGTGCTGGCCTGGGTGCAGGCGCACATGCGGCCGCGCACGGCGGAGGAGATAGACGACTTCAACCGCGAGATGGCCACGGACGAGCCGCGGGAAGGGTCAACCTGGGACTGGCCGAGGTTTCGCGAGTTCCTGGAGGAGTGCGGGCAGGGTCACCGGACGGATATCCGACGTCACTACGACCGGTTGGACCTGGACGAAGGGCGCGAGGTTCCGCAGGGCGGGCGGACGGACTGGTAGTAATTCCGGCGAACGTGGCGCGGCTTGGCCGAAATCGAGCTTCCTAGCCGCCTAGTATCGACAGCCCGCTTTCTGATGGCCGTCCTCTGCTGGATCTGAGCTTCTTCCAACGGCCGGTCGACGCCGTGGCGCGCGACCTGATTGGCTGCGTGCTGCGGCGGCGGCTCAATGGACTCTGGCTGGGCGTTCGGATCGTGGAGACGGAGGCCTACGGGCTGGACGACCCCGCGAGCCACGCGTACCTGGGGCGAACGCCGAGCCGTGAGCCGATGTGGATGCCGCCGGGGACGATCTATATGTATCACTCACGGGCAGGGGCATCGCTGAACGTGAGTTGTGGTACAGGGCCGGAGGCGGTGTTGATCAAGGCAGGCGTGCCGGTTATTGACGAAGTTTCGCCTCGAGCCGCGTTGGATGGGATGCACCGGTTGAATCCGGCGCCGGATGGGCAGTCGCGACGTCCCGAGCGGCGGCTTTGCGCGGGACAGACGCTGCTGTGCCGGTCGCTGGGTCTGACGGTGGCCGAGTGGACGGGGCGGCAGTTCGATCCGGAGCGGTTCTACATCGAGGTGCGAAGGGCGGCGCCGCAGATCATCGCGACCGCGCGCCTTGGGATTCGACCGGAGCGGGACGACGGACGCCTGTCTCGCTACGTGGATCGCGCATGTGCCAGATCGGCCACGACCAACCCGTTGCGACGCGGCGCGCAGGCCGGTCGCGACTACCGGGAGATCGAGCCGGACAGCGACTGAGTCGGCTGATCGTGCTACGCAGGCGGGGCGATGGCGCGCAGCGTGGCGAGTTCGTCATCGCTGAGCGTGACGTCAGCCGCCGCGGCGTTGGCCTTCGCCTGTTCGGGCGATCGCGCTCCCGGAATGGCGCAGGTGGCGGCGGGATGCGCGATAGCAAAGGCCAGGGCGATTTGCGCCATGTTTCTGCCATCGCCAGCCATTGGGCGCAATGCCTCGGCGGCAGCCACGCGCTCCACGAACCGCTCGCGTCCCGCACCGGTGTTCCAGCCGGAGCGCGTGGCGTCGTCGAATTGGTGGTCCGGAGAGAATTTGCCGGAGAGCACGCCCTGCGCCAGCGGGCCGCGGACGAGGACGCCGATGTTGCGCTCCTGGCAAAGCGGCAGGGCGTCGGTTTCGTAGGTGCGCTCGAGCACGCTGTAGGGAAGTTGCACGACCTCGCAGCGGCCGTGGCTGTCGAAGAGCTCGATCTCGCTGGGGATGAATGAGGACGTGCCATAAGCGCGGATCTTCCCGGCTTCTCGCAGGCGTTCGAAGGCCTCGAGAAAGACTTCGTGGTGCGGGTGCTCGCGGATGTGGCACTGGTAGAGGTCGATGTAGTCGGTTTGCAGGCGGTGCAGGCTGGCGTCGCAGCAGGCGTAGATGTGCTCGGGCGTGGTGTAACTGAAGGAATGGCCGTCGGGCCTGGCCAGATTGCCCACTTTGGTGGCAATGAACACATGCGGGCGGCGGCCGCCGGCCAAGGCCTTGCCCAACATCTCTTCGCTGCGGCGCGGTCCATAGGAGTCGGCGGTGTCGAACAGGTTGATGCCGGACTCGATGGCGGCATGCACTGTCGCCACCGCGTCACTTTCGGAAACCGGGCCCCACTGCCCGCCGAGGGCCCAGCAGCCGAGGCCGATAGCCGAAACTCGCCAGCCTGTTCGTCCAAATACGCGGTATTGCATGGGTGTGGTCCTACGGGGTGTGGCTACAGCCTGGCGACAACCTTACCGCCAAGGCACCGGACGTCGGCATTGGTCGGTAGGGCCTGGCCCCGAAGCGCGGGTTGCTGTTGCTAGAGCCTGGTGTTGCGGCTCCGCGGGTCGCTATAGGGGAACGGGTCGTCGCGACTGCCCTTCCCGCCATCGTCGCCGCCGCAGGCGGCCAGGGCCGCGGCTATCGCGAGGGTTCCGCCGAGTAGCAGGAGCCGGCGGCGGGCGACCGGGCCCAGGCGGCTCACGGCGTGCGTCGATGGCAGGTTTGCATCACTCGGCATGAATCGTCGCCTCAAGTGTCGCGGGACGTTTGTCGCATCGTATCGCAGGGTCAGGACAACTCACCGGCTGGTCTGGACTCTGAAAGACTCGTAGCAGGCGGAGGTGGATTGGGCGCGAGCCGCCGGCTGGGGCATGATGCGCGCGGCCTGCCGCACCTGGACTGCCTGTGCCAATTAACACGCCGCAGATCGTTTTTCTTGAAGGCGGCGCCGTCGCTATCGAGGACATTCGAGTTCCCGAGCCGGCGCCCAACCAGGTTCTGGTGCGTTCGACGCGGTCGCTGATCAGCGCCGGGACGGAACTGAACATCCTGGAACTTTCGGCAACGGAACGTCGTGATCCCGGCTATGCGCTGGTGGGACAGGTGGCCGAAGTTGGCCGTGAGGTCGAGGGCTACAGCGTTGGTGATCGCGTTCTCACGTGTTTGCCTCACCAGGGCGCGGGTCTGGTCACCATCGACCCCGACCTGGACGATGTGCCTGCCTACGCGGGCCACATCCCGGATGACGTCAGCGATGAGGCCGCCAGTTTCGTGGTGCTGGGGGACGTGGCGTTGCACGGCGTTCGCCGGGCGAGGCCCGGACTGGGCGACTCGGTGGCGGTTTTCGGTCAGGGCGGGCTGGGGCAGATGGTCACGCAGTTTGCACGGATGGCCGGGGCCTATCCGGTTGTCGCGGTTGATCTGCTGGACGAGCGGCTGGAGCTGGCTCGCTGGTCTGGCGCCACGCATACGGTTAACGCGCAACGCGAGGACGCCGTGGCGGCGGTGCAGGACCTCACCGGCGGCGGGGCGCGTGTGGTGTTCATGGTTACCAGAACGCCCAAGATCCTGCCCGACTGCATGCGGGCGGCCGCGGCTGGGGGAACGATATCGATGACCGGCAGTCCGCCCGGGACCGTGGCGATCGGCCTGCAGGTGGAACTGCTGCGGAAGGAACTGTCGATCATCGGCACCTACCAGTCGATGTACCCGCGCGAGCCGTACCACATGTTCCAGTGGACCCGCGCAGCCAACCGGCAATACATCCTGGATTCAATTGCGCGCGGCGAGTTCCGGGTCGACCAGCTGATTTCGCATCGCGAGCCGTATACCGAGGCCGCGGACCTGTATGCCATGATTCGGCGCGGTCCGGCCGGGTGGCTGTCGATCGTTCTCGAGTGGGATGACGCGTAAGGAGGATCCCGGTGGCGATGCCGACGTTTTATTTCAAGAGCACCTGAACGAGTTGCCGTAAGGCCCGTGCGGCCTTGAACGCGACCGGGATGGACTATGAACCGCGCGACTACGCACGCAAGCCGCTGACCGAGGACGATATTCGCGCCATCGGCGGCGCGCATCCGCTGCGCGAGGTCATCAATCCGCGCAGCCCATCGTTTCGCAAGCTTGGACTTGAGCGGGACAGCATCGACGACGCGCAGGCGCTGGAGATGATGCTGGAGAATCAGAACCTGGTCCGGCGTCCCACGCTGGCCGCAGGCAACGTTCGGATCTTTGGCTTCGACGCGGGCGCCTACGAGGAACTGGCCAGCGCCGAGGGGTAGGCGCCACGTCGGATATCCTCACGTTCCTGCAATTCTTATCTGGAGGTCGCCGTGGCCCTGACCCAGGCGCAGCTTGACGAACTTCGCGAGATCGACACGCCCACGATTCTGAACGCGATCGAGACGTTCGGCGTCCGGCCCAACACGCTGGGGTTCACCGGCACCAACATCCGCTACCTGGCCCCGGACATGGGCGTGATGCTGGGCTACGCCGTCACGGCGCTGGGCGACACCATGAGCGAAGACGCGCCCAAGAGCCCGGACGGCATGTTTCAGATGTGGGAGGCCGTGGACGAATCGCCGAACCCGGTAGTGCTGGTGATCAAAGATTTCGGCGACGACCCGACGCATTCGGTGCACGCGGGCGACGGGATGGCCACCCTGGCGCACGTGCTGGGGGCGGACGGCATCGTGACCGACGCGGCCCTGCGCGACCTGGAAGGTGTGAAGGGCGCGGGCATCAAGCCGTTTGCCCGCGGGCTGGCGCCGTCGCATGCCAACAACCGGATCATTCGCGCCCAGGTGCCGGTGGCGATCGACGGCATGGACGTGAACCCCGGCGACCTGGTGCACGGGGACGAGAACGGCGTGTGCACGATTCCAATGGAGATTGCCGACAAGGTGGCGGAAGCGGCCCACAAAATCCTGGAAGGCGAGGAAGCCACGCGGCTGAGCTACCTGGAACCCGGATTCAACCTGGACGGCTACGCCAAGCAGCGAGGTCTGACGCGCAAGGATCCGTCGAGGGGCTTCTAGTCCACTCCGACCAGACGATACAAACCGCCCCGCGTTTCCGTTGGGAAACGCGGGGCGGTGTCGTTCCAGGTTCTGCACGCCGCCGAGGGAGTGGAAGCTCGAACGGCTGGCGACCTACCGTTTGGTCGGGAAATCGTCCCGGGTTACTACCGGGTAGGTTCGTTCCGCGCTGAGCGGCGTCGGCTGCTTGGCCAGGTCGCCCGAGGCCGTACGGTTTCGGAGCAGGTGGATCGCCAGCAAGGTGTAGAGCCCGTCGTCCGAGTTTCGGCGGCCGCCCAGTTCAAAGTACTTGGGCGACATGATGGACATGTCCTCCAACGGGATGTCGGTGGTCGTGCGTTCCTGCTGGCGGAAACGGCCGGCAAAGACCTCACAGATCATGGCGTGGCCGCTGGGCATTCGCGCACGACCGTAGGCCCTGCAAACGAACGGTCGGACCGGATAGACCTCGCAGCGGTTATCGGGTCCGAGCATGGGACAGCGGGTGGACTCGGTACGGAAGCCCTGGCCAACGGCGCGAACGAAGGCTTTCGGCTGCTTGTTGCGCATCTTGAGCCAACGGCTCAGCGGATTGCCGTACTGCTGGACCTGGTCGGTGATGCGCTTGTAGATCGTGAGACGCTGCTCCCTGGTCAGGTTCTCGCGCATCCAGTCATGGATAAGCCCCCATTCCTGTTCGCCGGCCAGCACCTGGTGCATGCAGCAGCGGGCGCAGCCGTTCTGGCACTCGAGGATGGGGTTGTCGCGAACGACGACCCCGGACCAGCCCTCCATGGCGTCATAGAGCTGCGGTAGGCTCCCGGCCGACTTCGCCATGCGCGAATAGAAGGCGTGGAGGTCAACGGTTTCCTGCGACGGCTTTGCTGCCAACGTTTGCTAACCCAGGTGCGTGTTGCCTGAAGTATGGCAACTCTGAGGACAATTGTTCGACCAGATGTTCGACGCGGAGACCGGATCGTCCTCAGTTGACGGGGTTGTGCGCTCCCCAGTCCGGTCGCCGGCCATCCACATCATCGATCTCGTATACCTTGGCCAAATCCCAACTCGTCAGCGCCTGCCCGGCGTAGCGCTGCACCTGGGCGTCGGCCGCCAACGCTGCCACAACCCGACCCAAGAACCGGGGCGTCTCCGAGACGGCAAAGTCGACGTCCTGTTCGATTGCCTCGCGCCAGGTTTCCGCGGTGACACCGAAGTGGTCGAGCATCCACTCGGAACGCAGGTAGCCGGGCGTAATCGCAAGCGCGGTAATCCGGCTTTCCTCGTCGTGTGCGCGAAGTTCGTGGGCGAAGGCAAGCGCGAGACGCATCACCGTGGTCTTGACGAGGTCGTAGTAGAGCTGGCCTCGATAACGCAGGGTATTCCCATCGGTGACCTCGACGATCAGACCGGTACCGCGCTCGATCATGAGCGGCAGGGCGTAGTGACTTGTGATGATGTGCGAATGGATGGCCTGTCGAAGCAGGAACAACCCATCCTCGAGCGATTGCTCCCAGAATCGGCGGCCCCAGACAATTAAGTCTTCGCCGCCCCAAATGTCATTGACCAGGATGTCCAGCCGGCCGTCCTGCTCCTGACGGATCCGGTCGACGAGGTGCTCGACCTGGGCGGCTTCGGTGTGATCGACCTGCACGGCGATCCCTTGTCCGCCGGCGGCGTCAACCAGTTCGGCGGTTTCCTCAATGGTTTCAGGTCGGTTCATCGGAGACCGGTGCGAGCGCGTGGTGCGGCCGGTGCAATAGACGGTGGCACCCTTGGCACCTAGCTCGATGGCGATGCCGCGCCCGCAGCCGCGGGTGGCGCCGGCGACGAGGGCTATCTGGCCACGCAGTGACGCGGGTTGTTCGGACGTCATCGATTCGCCGCCGGCCGGTGGCACGGAGGTGCCGGCACGCCAAGGCGGCAGGCACAGACAGATCACGGATGTTGACAGTGAAGACTGCGGACGCGCGGTCAAGTTTCCCGGCAACGGGCTATCTTCCCACCGGGTTGCCCCGGCAGTATTGTCGCTGCTGACGAACTTAACGACTGTGTTCGGGATGGGAACAGGTGTGGCCTCATCGCATAGGTCACCGGGAAACCTGACCGCGCGTCACGTAAAGCTGCAATTTTGCCGACCTAACAGCTACCAAGCCCTCGACCGTTAGTACGGCTCTGCTGAGCAGCTCTCACTGCTTACACATACCGCCTATCAACCAGCTCATCTCGCTGGGGTCTTACCTGGTTAGCCCAGTGGGAGGCCTAGTCTTGAGGCTGGCTTCGCGCTTAGATGCTTTCAGCGCTTATCCAAACCGGACATAGCTACCGAGCGATGCCGCAGGCGCGACAACTCGTGCACTAGCGGTCCGTCCATCCGGCTCCTCTCGTACTTCGGACAGACCCTCTCAAGCCTCCTACACCTGCGGCGGATAGAGTCCGAACTGTCTCACGACGTTCTGAACCCAGCTCGCGTGCCACTTTAATGGGCGGACAGCCCAACCCTTGGGACCTTCTTCAGCCCCAGGATGTGACGAGCCGACATCGAGGTGCCGAACTGCGCCGTCTATGTGAACTATTGGGCGCAACTAGCCTGTTATCCCCGGGGTAACTTTTATCCGCTGACCACGGCCCTTCCACTCGGAACCGCAGGGTCGCTAAGCCCGACTTTCGTCTCTGCTCGACGTGTATGTCTCGCAGTCAAGCTCCCTTGTGCCTTTGCACTCTACGGCTGATTGCCATCCAGCCTGAGGGAACCTTTGGGCGCCTCCGTTACATTTTAGGAGGCGACCGCCCCAGTCAAACTGCCCACCTGAGACTGTTCCCGTGCCGGATCACGGACACGGGTTAGGGACGCAGCTGCACACGGGTGGTATCCCAAGGGCGACTCCACCGAAGCTAACGCCCCGGATTCACCGTCTCCCACCTATCCTTCACATGTGCAGACGCGACTCAATCCCAAGATGCAGTAAAGCTCCACGGGGTCTTTTTGTCCTGCCGCAGGACGCCCGCATCTTCACGGGCATTGCAATTTCGCCGGGTGGTCTGCCGAGACAGTGCTCAATTCGTTACACCATTCGTGCGGGTCGGAAGTTACCCGACAAGGAATTTCGCTACCTTAGGACCGTTAGAGTTACGGCCGCCGTTCACCGGGGCTTCGGTTCCGAGCGTTAACCCGTCGCCTTAACCTTCCGGCACTGGGCAGGTGTCAGCCCCTATACATCACCTTACGGTTTCGCAGGGACCTGTGTTTTTGATAAACAGTCGATTGAGCCTGTGCACTGCGACCTCCTCGAGCTCAGGTGCGCGCAGCACCATCACCCTACCGAGGCGCCCCTTCTCCCTAAGTTACGGGGCTAATTTGCCGAGTTCCTTAGCAGACCGTGTCCCGATCCCCTTCCGGTTCTCGCCGGTGTCTACCAGTGTCGGTTTGCGGTACGGACACCAGACCAACTCGCTACGAGGCTTTTCTTGCCGGGTCGGGTTCATCGAGTCGCTCGCGGTTGCCCTTGAGCTTCCCATCACGCCTCGAAACTAACGCCGTGGATTTTCCTGCGGCGCCTTCCTACGCGCTTGGACGTGCATAGCCATCAGCACGCTCAATGTACCGTCCCGGGTCCCCCCTTCGCTGTTAACGCTGGTCAGGTGGTACAGGAATATAAACCTGTTGTCCATCGCCTACGCCTTTCGGCCTCGGCTTAGGCCCGACTAACCCTGAGCGGAATAACCTTCCTCAGGAACCCTTAGACATTCGGGGTGCAGGATTCTCACCTGCATTGACGCTACTCATACCGGCATTCTCGCTTGTACACGCTCCAGCCGTGCTCACGCTCGACCTTCGCGGCCTGTACAACGCTCCCCTACCACTCGCGCGGTGCGCGAGTCCGTGGCTTCGGTGTCCTGCTTGAGCCCCGTTACATCTTCGGCGCGGGGTTCCTAAACCAGTGAGCAGTTACGCACTCTTTCAATGATGGCTGCTTCTAAGCCAACATCCTGGCTGTCTCTGCAACCCCACTTCCTTTCCCACTTAGCAGGAACTTCGGGACCTTAGCCGACGGTCTGGGTTGTTTCCCTCTTGACCATGGAGATTAGCCCCCACAGTCTGACTGCCGGGCGCGTGCCGTGGCATTCGGAGTTTGACAGAAATTGGTATCCGTTGGGACCCGCATTCAACCAGTGCTCTACCTCCACGACACCAAAGCCCGACGCTAGCCCGAGAGCTATTTCGGGGAGAACCAGCTATCTCCAGGTTCGTTTAGCATTTCACCTCTACCCGCAACTCATCCCCCAGAATTGCAACTCTGGTGGGTTCGGACCTCCACGGAATGTTACTTACGCTTCATCCTGGCCACGGGTAGCTCACCTGGTTTCGGGTCTACTCCACGCGACTGGTCGCCCTATTCAGACTCGGTTTCCCTACGGCTCCGGACCAAAGATCCTTAGCCTCGCCGCGTAGCGTAACTCGCCGGTTCATACTCCAAAAGGCACGCCATCACGCATTCCGTCATGTTGAGACACGAGCTCACGCTTTGCTACGCAGGCCGTGGTCCGAAGACCGCCGCCCGCGCCTCGCCACGCAAGCTGCATCTCTAGTCGGCATAGCGCTCTGACTGTCTGTAGGCGCTTGGTTTCAGGTTCTATTTCACTCCCCTTCCGGGGTGCTTTTCGCCTTTCCCTCACGGTACTTGTTCACTATCGGTCGCCAGAAATGTTTAGCCTTGGAGGGTGGGCCCCCCAGGTTCCCACAGGGTTACACGTGTCCCGTGGTACTCAGGAACACCGGTCGCAGGCCGCTTCACTTTCGCCTACCGGGCTTTCACCGTCTTTGGCGGGGTGTTCCAACCCCTTCGGCTAGTGAGCGACTTGGTAACTGCGTGACACTCCCACAAGTGTCCACCGGGTCCTACAACCCCGCGTTTGCAACGGCGTGGGCCTTACACAAAAGCGGTTTGGGCTATTCCCTTTTCGCTCGCCACTACTCAGGGAATCTCGGTTGATTTCCTTTCCTCGGGGTACTTAGATGTTTCAGTTCCCCCGGTACCCTCCCGGGACCTACTATGGCTTAAAAAGCCTTCAGTCGCGGGTGGCGAGGCATTACCCCCGCCGGGTTTCCCTATTCGGGTATCCACGGATCAAAGCCTGCTCGCGGCTCCCCGTGGCTTATCGCAGCCTGCTGCGCCCTTCTTCGGTTTCTGACGCCAAGGCATCCGCCAAGCGCCCGTTATAGCTTGATCTCCGTTAGGCCGGCAAAACTGCAGCTTTACGCATTCGCGTAAATCTTCACTTGTCAAGGTTCGCAGCCGAAACGCCTGAGCGAACGGCTGGGGGCCACTCGCGGACTGCTCCGCGGGGCAACGACCCATCATAGGCGACCGCCTGCGCCCGGTCAACGGATCTTTTGGCGCTGAGCGTCGGCCGTGGCCGCCGGCGTGGTCCGACGTCCTGCCTTCGACCCCGGCCCCCATCGGGAAAGCCGGCTTACCGCGCGCTTCGGCGGCAGACGCACCGAGGCCCGGCGCGAAAGCGCCGGGCCTCGGGAACTGCAACCGCGCGGGCGGTCGCAAGCCACGACTCGCCTACAGTGCGGGGAACCCGAACTTCTGGCGCGCCGCGTTGAGCTGGTCGCGCTGCGACTCGAGCGAGTTAGACACCCAATCTTCGGCCCCGGCAATAGCCTCGTCGACGGACACGTCGCCCAGGTAGGCGGCGGAGATGAAGGCGTTGCGCCATTCATTCATTTCCCACCAGTTGGGCAGAGCCATCATCAGGTGACGGCTTTCCGGCGCGTCGGCGTAGCGCTGCAGCCACTCCATGCCGTCGGGCGGCGGGTTGGTCGCGCTCGCGTCGTTGAACGCAGTCTTGATCATCGGCAAGTGACCGCGGTCAATCGCCACGCGACCCTGGTAGATCGCACTGGCGAGGAAGACCGTCAGGTCAACGGCCTGTTCGGTCGTGCCCAAGCGAATGGAGCCGTTGGTCACGAGGTTCGGCTGGTCATTCCAGGAATGGACCTCGAAACCTTCCGGACCGATGGGCATGGGGCCCAGGGACCAGGAGAAGCGGTCCTTGATGCGCGGCACGTGGAAACCGGACGAGTAAACGCCGGAGCCCAGCCACGACCAGACCTTGCCGGAAGCGAACGGATTGCCGAATTCACCCGACACCCGCTTGCTCTCGCCGTCGGGGAACGAAACACCGGTGTCGTGAATCATCCCGACCGAGAACTTCAGGCCCCAGTCGCCGCCGTTGTCGAACACGGCCAGACCGGTCTCGTCGGCGTTGCGGTAGGCCAGACCACCGGAGCCGAAGCACATGGGCGCCCACTGGAACTCGTAGTCGTTACGAGCCCAGGAACCCCACTCGTCGGCGTCCGGGTTCGTCGCCTTCTTGGCCGATTCCAGATAGTCCTCGGCGTACGTCCAGCCCTCGCTCGGGAACTCGATCCCGGCCTTCTCACCCAGGTCCACATTCATCAGAATGCCGCCGGTCGCGCCCTGGAAGGGCATGCCGAACTGGTCACCCTCGATGACGGTCGGAACCGAGCCACCCTCGCCGTGGGAGTGGTCGAAGTTGACCGTGTAGAGGTCGGGGATGAAGTAGTACTCGTTCACGTCGTAGTCGTCGCGCTTGGCCAGCACGTCGTTGATCTGGGTGAAGCCACCGTCGGCGACGAAGGCGCCCAGCATCCCGCCGTCCAACATCGCCACTTCCGCCTGCGTGCCGGCCGCCATCTGCAGCGGGAACGTCTCGCGGTAGTCGGCCGGCTGGGGCTCGAAGCGAATGTTGACGTTTGGACGCGACTTGGCGTACTCGCGCAGACCCCACTGCATGGCCGCGCCACGCGGGCCGGAGGTGTGGTCGCTGACGTAACGGACCGTCACGGACTCCGGCTGCGGGGCCGCCATCGCTGGAGCCGGCGCCTCGGTCATGGCCGGTGCGGCCGTCGCCGCTGGAGCTGCCGCCGCGGCCGGAGCCGCCGGTGCAGGTTCGGGTTCCGACTCGCCGCAGGCCGCCAGGATTGCCGCCGCGCTCACGCCCATCGCGCCAGCGCCTGTCGCGCGTAGAACCGCGCGACGACTCAAGCCGTTTGTCATGGATCCCTCCACTTCCCTGTTACTGACACACCGCGGAGGCAGGGAAAACCCGAGACGCGGACGACGAATGGTACCGAGTTGAGCGGTACTGTGGGGCGGAATAAATTGGCCCCGCAACAGGCCTCGTGAACCGAGGCCTGACCGAAGTTCAACACGCCATCCGGGTCCAAAAAGCCTGAAGGCCCCACGCCTCGGCGCCGGGCCTTACCGAAGCGGTCACAATCCCATTGATGACCCATTTGGCCGAGAGTCCGAAGTGAATACGGGCGTGATTGAGACCGTTCCGTTGAGACTCCAGCGACGTGGATACTCAATTCTCGGAGTTGGCGATTGCCCCATCGAATGACATGTCGCCCAGGAATGCGGCTCAAAGCGAACGTCGATGGTCGGCCGCAGCTTGGCGTGCTCGCGAAGGCCCCCTTTGCATGGCCACGCCAAGTGGACGCGGCGGGTTGTCGCTGACGCTGCGGATCGCGACCGAGCCCCTGCCAAGCATGGGTTCCGCCACTGCCAGGGCCGAGGGCGCCGCCAGGCGACGAGAGAGCGTCTTGTGTCCGCGTGCCTCCGCGCGCTCCCATGTACAGCCCGGCAAGTAAATTGAGCGCGGTCTGCCATATCCTGGGTATACCAGTGAGCGCACCTACTGCAGACTCGCTGGCACGACGTCGACGCGCGATACACCTGCCCGCGGCAGGCTCAAGAACGCCGGCGGGCGTACACTTTCGGCATCTCGCGGATGGCACGAATCAGCCGAAGGACACGCCACGATGAACCTGACTCCGACGAAGGCGCTCGAGAAACGCGACCAGCTCGTCGACGACGGCTATACCGTCATTCCAGGCGTCGTGGGCGAGCCCATGCTGGACGAATTGCGGGCGTGGACTGAGGAGTACTTCGCCAACCACGAGGTCGATCCGAAGTACCGCTACCAGGGCAGTGACATTCAGGTTATTTCGCCTGACCGATGGGATGAGCGGCCACGCGAGCTATCGGAACGCGTGTTTCCGGACCCGATTGCTCAGAAGTTCCTCGAGTACCCGGATCTGCGTGGCGCCTGTGAGGCCATTCAGTTGGAGGATCTGACATCCACCGGCGGCATCATCGTGCTCTCCAAGCCGCCAAAAGGCCCGCCGCTGTACTGGCACCAGGACTTCATGAACTGGGAGAGCCCTGAAGCGGCCACACCCTGGCCGACCAAGGTATTTCTCTCGGTGTATCTGACCGACACGACCCTGGCGAACGGCTGCCTGCAGGTGATTCCGGGCACGCACACGCAGCGGATCGAGTTGCACGACACGCTGCCGGACGCCCATGAGGCCGATATCCAGGCGGTTGAGGATCACGAAGGCCACGCGGCATTTGTCGAACACCCGGACGCCGTCGACCTTCCGGTACGCGCCGGTGACCTGGTGATCGCCGATGCGAGGGTCATGCACGCGGCGCGGGCCAACACGACCGACGCGCGACGCACGCTGGTGCTGGCCTGGCACGACGTGTTCCCGTTCCCGAACGCGCCAAGCTGGTGGACCCGACCGATTCCCCAGGTGATCCGCGAGGCGGACCTGGCGGCAACCTACGAGCGCCGGCGCACACCGACGGCATACATCCGGTAGGGCCCAAAGGATGAGTCCGCAACTGGCGCTGAGACGGCCTGGGCGTAGAGCCTCAGCCAGGAACGGCGCTATCTGGACTACGTGGCTGACGGCTGACGGGCCTTCGTGAGCGGCTGGGAGCCGACGGTCAGACTCGAACTGACGACCTGAGCTTTACGAAAGCCCTGCTCTACCAACTGAGCTACGTCGGCGCACGAACTCGAATCGTAGCACCGGGTACCTGCGGCTCAGCCGGCGGTGATCTGATGCCCTCGCAGTAAATCGAGCGCTGTCTTAGCCGCTCGCGAACGACACGATCTGGTCGAAATCGGGACTGTATCCACCGCTGGTATCGACAATGAGGGTGGGCAGGTCCAATCGGATCGGCTGATACGCACCAGGCGAATCGACTGCCTGTGGCTCCACGCCGACCAGTCGTTCCGGGTCGGGATCGGCGTGGAAGCGCCGGCGCCACGGCTCGTTGATCCAGCGTTGCCGGCGACGTTGACGGGCGACGGCGTCGTCCACCACGCAGCTGATGACCCGCACGTCGGCCAGCTCGCCAAACGCGGTCAGCCGCGGCGCCCAGCGGTGGTGCTGAAAGGCCGCCTCCGCTACCAGCGTGACGCCGCGCTGGAGCAGGAGTTCGACCACGTCGAAGAACGCCGCCGTGGCCGCTTGGTTCGCCGCGTCGCCCCGTTGCGGTACAAACGACGCGGCCTCCGCGCCCGCGACAAACCCCTCCTTGATTTCGTCGCGGCAGATGGCCGGACAATGCACCGCTTGAGCCAAGGCCTGCGCGAGGGTCGTCTTGCCCGAAGCTGGCGGACCGCTAACGACCAGCAGGGTTGGAGGCATGGGCCCCATCGTAAGAGGGACGACTGTCCGTCGCCGCCTTTTGGGGTTCAGACCGCGAAGAGTCGATTAGGCGCCGCGGACTTCCTCCAGCAGGCGCCGCAGGCTGTGTGGATCGTTCGCGACCATGCCGTCGGCCACCTCGATCAGCGCGGCGGGTGAGCCATGCATGGCCAGCCCTCGCCCAGCCCATTCGAGCATTTCGAGGTCGTTCAGGTCATCGCCGACGGCCACGGCCTGGGCGGCGGATACGTCAAGACGGTCCGCAAGTTGCGCGACGACCGCCCCCTTGGTGACACCCGGCGGCAGCACTTCCAGTCCCACCGACTCCAGCCGGCGGCTGCGCCAGGCGACAATAGAAGTGCGCTCGCCCAGCGTTGATCGCAACTCGTCCTCCAGATCCAATCCCATATCGCCAGGCGCCAGCCCGAATATCTGGGCGGGGGGCGGCGCGAGTTCGGGATTCGGCAGGCGAACAACGCGCGCGCCCTTGGGGTCGAGATAGCGGCGGTAGGCCGAAAAGGCACGCCAGTCGCCGTCGACCAGGTAGCGGTTGCCGGACGTGGCCGATTCAATCCAGATGGCGGGCAATCCAGCCGCGCGAAAGATCAGCCGTGCGCGATTGGCTGCTTGGTGCGGAATTTCATGCGCGTCCAACAGGCGCCCGTCCGCAGCCGCGCGCGTGCTGGAGCCGTTGTTGAGAACCAGATAGGCGGATGGCGGCAAGGCACGGCACGTCTCACGCATGGTGAGCCAGCCGCGGCCGGTCGCGATGACAACCTGGATGCCGCTCTCCGCAACCTCACGCAGGGTGCGCAGTACGGCCGGATCAATCGAGGAGCCGGCCCGCGCCAACGTGCCGTCAACATCCAGCGCGACGAGTCGCGTGCTAATAGTCGTCGCTGTCCACGACGTCGCCATCGTCAGGCTCGATAGCGTCAAACTCCTCATCGGAAGGCATTTCGCCGGCTTCCATGCGATTCAAGACACCTTCGTATTCCTGCGGGACGTCTTCACCCATTTCCTCGGACATGCGGCGGGTCATGCGGGCCAGGCTGCGGGGATCGCCCGACTCGAGACCTGGCATCAGTTCGGCCAGCGCGGCATCGTCCATGCCAAGGTCGTCGCCGCCATAATCGTCGGTGTCAGATCCGCCGCCACGCAGCAAGGTGGGGCGGGAGAACTGACGTTCCAGGGTCGACTGACCGCAGTGCGGGCAGTCGGGGTGCACCACGGCGGCCAGGGTCTTGAACAGGCGTGACGAGCGTCGCCCGCAGGACGTGCAGCGATATTCGTAAACGGGCATTCGTTGCCTAGACCACCCTGCCGGAGCGAGTCGATTGTAGGCTCGTTTGATTACGAGAATCGTGCAGCGAGGCGGGAGGCCGTTGTTGGTGAGCGTGCTCCGGGCGGCTTAATGAGCAGCTTTCGACTTCGACCGCATGGCCCCTTCCGCGGCGACTGGCGCCGACGCACCGGACCGCGCGCCGCCGGCATTACGGCGCTGTGCTGGCTGGCACGGTTGGCTATCCGGCCCAAGCCGCCTGAAGGACGACCGCTGCCTCCCAACCCACGGCTGTCGGCGCTCGTCATCAAGCCGCTGGCGCTGGGGGACGTGCTACGCGCCACGGGCTTTACGGCGGCCCTACGACAGGAACTGCCAGGGGCCGACATTACCTTCGCCGTGGGCGACTACGCCGCGCCGGCCCTGGCGAACAACCCGCATATCGACGAGATCATGCCGATGGGCATGCTGGGGACGCCACGTCGCTATGACGCCAGGCAATACTTGGCCTTCGTTCGCCGCATCCGCAGGCGCCAATTCGACGTGGCGTTTGTACTCGACCGGTCGCCGGCCATGGCTCTGCTGCCGTACTTCGCCCGCATCCCCTACCGCATTGGTCTGGATAGCCGACGGCGCGGCTTTGCCCACACCACGCGCCTGTCGGTGGGCATGGAAGATAACGAGGTCGAGACCTACCGCCGCCTCGCTCGCCTGGCCGGCCTCGACCCGACGGCCGACGTATGCGTGTTCCGGCCAACGCGGGACCAGGCGGCCGCCGCGAGGCGGCTGGCCGAGGAATTCGAACTCGACTCCGCGGCCCTGCGGGTGGTGGTTGCACCGGGCGGCGGCGTCAATCCGGGCGCCGTGGACGTGACCAAACGCTGGCCCGCGGAGCGATTTGCCGCGCTGGCCGACTGGCTGATTCAGCGGCGCGGCGCCCGGGTCTGCCTGGTTGGAACCGCTTCGGATAGCCCGTCGATCACGGCCATGCAACGCGCCATGACTCGGCCGGCCGTCAACCTTGAAGGCCGCACCACATTCGGGCAGTTGGGCGCGCTGATTGCCGGCAGTGATCTGTTTGTGGGCAACGATTCGGCCAGCGCCCAACTGGCCCTTGGCGTCGGCACGCCCAGCGTCACCATCTTCACCGCCACCGAGCCGTGGATCTACGGCTCGGACACCCCGCGAGGCGTCTCCGTCTACACCGGCGGCAAGGCGCGGGGGCTGGGCGGTCCGCCCCCGCTGGACATGGTGACCACGGCGATCCAGCGGCTACTAGCGGACCCTACCGACGCGAGTGGTGCTAGCCGGACGTTTGGCGCGTCGAAGCCTCCGGCGTCGGATTGACGGCCGCTCGGGATCCCACCCGGTAGCCGACGGTTCGCTCCGCGGCCATTACCACGCCTCGCTCGTTCCAGAAGGCGGCCGGCGGTCCGCCGGCCACGGCGCGGCATATGCGACGCAGCGGACAGCTGGAGCAACGCGGCGAGCGCGACAGGCAAACTGTCGCGCCCAGGTCCATCAGGCCCTGGTGGTAGTCGTAGTGGCGCCGAGCCGGAACCAGCTGCTCGGCAAGATCGCGCAGCCGCCGAGTGTCCCGGTGGACCGAGCCGTCCGCGGGCAGTCCGACGGCCCGCGTAAGCACCCGCGCGATGTTGGTATCCAGTAGAGCCGCGCGTCGGCGCAGACCAAAGACGTACACGGCGGCCGCCGCGTATGGCCCCAGACCGGGCAGCTCACGAAGGGCCTCAAGCGAGTCCGGCATTTGGCCGCCGTGTCGCTCGACGACGATGCGAGCCAGGTCCTTCAGCCAGGTCCCTCGGATGTGGTAACCCAGCGGATCGGTGAGCTGCTTGACGTCCGCCAGCGGGGCCGCATGCAGATCCTGAATGCAAGGCCATCGCGCCACAAACTGCTCGAACACCGGCGCGACCCTTGTCACCTGGGTTTGCTGCAGCAGGATTTCGGAAACGGCAACCTGGTAAGCCGAGGAGATCGAGCGCCACGGCAGGTCGCGCCCCTCGCGGCGATACCACCGCACGATCCGATCCTGAAAGCCACGGCGGAACCGCGGATCTACGCTAACCGGCGGCTCCTTCGCGTCGTACGGCGTCACGCGGCGAACGCCCGGACCGATGGGTGACGCGAGGGGATCGAACCGTCCATGATACTTGCGGAGATTCTGCTCACGATCAGACGGCCGACCCAGGCAATGGGAGATGCATTGACGCGCAGCCTACGCCAGACATGTCTCGTGCTGATCGGCGCATTGGCCTTGTGGGCCTGCGGCGATCCGGCGACGGACACCGCCAGGCCTGTCGTGACCGCGGCGCCGTCTGCCCCTCCCGGCGTCATCGCCGTTCCGCGCACGTCCAACCTGCCGACCGCCCAGGCTGCTGATGCAGCCACAGCCTCACCCACGGTCGTTCCACCCGGCGCGGTGACCCCCGAACCACCGCCGCCTACGCCTACGCCTGCGCCCGCACCCACGCCTACGCCCACGCTCCCTCCGTCACACGCCGTGGCGCCGGCGCCCGAACCGGCCGAGCGCCTCAACTTGCTGGTTCTCGGTGTAGACCAGGCCGAGAGTTTCCTGGGCAACACCGACGTCCTCATGATCGTGAGCATCGATCAGTCCACGGGCACGATCTTCGTCCTGTCATTGCCGCGTGATCTGTGTTTGGGCGCCTGCGACGGACACTCGTCGCGAATCAACGAGGTCTTCAAGCGCCAGGGCATTGAAGCTCTGAAGCAGACGATCCGCTACGTGACCGGACTGCGGATCGACCACTGGATGCTGGTGAATTTTCACGGGGTGGAGGCCATCATCGATCAGTTGGGCGGCGTGCGCGTGTGGTCGAACCGTGAATTTGATGAGCGCTTCATCTACCTGGAAACGGACGAGGAGTTTCGACTAGTCCTGGATGAAGGCTGGAACACGCTCAATGGTCGCGAGGCCGTGGCCTACGCGCGCTCGCGTAAGTACGACGCGGGCGGAGACTTCGCCCGCATCTGCCGGCAGCAACAGGTGGTTCGCGGGCTGCGTGAGCAGTCGCTCTCTCCAGCCCTGATCGTCAACGCGCCCGGACTGATTGCAAGTCTGAGCGGAGCATTCAAGACGGACTTCCCCATTGGAAGCGTGCCCGCCCTGGGCAACCTGTTGCTGGCCATCCCCCCTGAACGCATCAATTCGTGGGCCGTGCATGCGCGCGGCCACGACTTGTTGGTTCCGGTACAGGGATTGGACGGGGCGAATCTGCTGCGGCCCGACCTGCACGCCATTCGCGACTTCGTTCAGGACAGCCTTATCGAGTCCACTCGCGCCCACCTTGATGATGAGGGCAACCCGACCTTCGTGAGCGACAACTGCGAGAGCTACTTCCCCTAGGGCCTTATTTCCGGGATGTCGACCGACTGGCCCTTGGCAACGGGCGACTGGTCGGCGAACACCGCCAATTCCTCCCAGGCCGGATATAGGCGGTTCCGCAGCGACTGGCCAATGAGCCGGAGGCGCACCGGTTGCGGGCGGTCGGGCGCGAATTCGAACACGGCGTTCTGGAAGTACTGGCGGATCACTCCTGACGGCGCGTCGTCCGTATGCAACGTGCCCACTGCCCCGGTATCCGGCCGTGCCTCGGTACGCGGGGCGCCGAATTGGGCCTCGCCGCCGTACGTGTTGAAAAAATCCAGAAACCCGACTTCGGTGCCGTCAATGGCGAAATTCGACACGCGGTGCCCCCACGTGCCGATCGCTTCGCCAGGTTGCTCGGAGATGACGCCGGCCTCAACGCCCAGATCAGGCGCCCCGCCGCGCCCACCGCCCAGAAAATCCCACACCGGGCGTGGGAAGACGGACCGCCTGCCGACGGCGTCCGCCGTCCAGTCCATGACCCCGCGCTGAAAATACTGTGAAACCTTGCCCTCGCTCTCGATCAGCGGCTCGGAGATCGGCCATCCCCAGCGATCGAGACCGCCGGTGATTGTGAAGTAGGCGGCGAACGGCGCCACTCGGAGCTGACCCATCCGGCGGACGAGCCAGTTGGTGAGGTTATGCGCGGTCGGTGACGTGAGCGGCGCCCGCGCGGCCACCCCAACCGACAGGTCGGCCGCTTCGGGTGCTGGCGTGGTCTGCTGAAGATCCGTGCGCAGTGACTGCACGCGGTGGTTGAGCGAGTCGGCCGCATACACACGTCCGGACGCGTCGACCGCCACACCCCGAGGAAACTGGAACTCGCCCGTCTGCCGACCGTCCGCGCCGAGCGAGCCGACCGTCGTGCCATTGCTTTCGATGATGATCAGTCGCTGGTCGATGTCGTCAGTGATGTAAAGGCGATCGTCAAGGTCCACGTCCAGGCCTACCGGGTTCCTGATCACGGGCGCGTCCACCACGACCCGAACGAATGACCCATCGAGTTCAAAAGCTTGGACGCGATCACGGAAGGTATCGGCCACGTAGACCAACTGTGACGCCCCCACGGCGATTCCCGTCGGCGTGCCGAACTGGGCGGGCGCTCGGCCGCGCGATCCCCAGGCCAACAGAAACTCACCGCCGGGCCTGAACTTCTGCACGCGATCATTGAATCCATCCGCCACGTACACGTCGCCAAACGTGTCAAGCGCGATGCCGCGCGGTGCGTTGAACTCACCCGGATCCGAACCGCGGCGACCCCACTGTCGAAGCAAAGTCCCCTGCAGGTCGAAGACCTGCACGCGACGGTTGCCGCCGTCCACGACGAATACCTCGCCCTCGGGCGACACCGTCACGCCCTGCGGCCGCCGTAGCTCGCCCGGTGCGGAGCCCGACGTGGCCAGCACACGCACGATGCCCCCAACTGGCGAATGCGCCGCAAGCTGATTGAGTCGCGAGTCGGTGACGTAGATCAGACCGTCAGGGCCAACCGCCACGCCCCACGGCGCGCTGCCGGCGCCCTGTTCCAGATTCGCGAGAAACTCAGCGCCAACGTCGGCGATGACGGCCGCCGAACCCGCAGCCAGGGCAACGGCGCCCGTGAGTCCAGCCTGCAAAACGCGGCGGCGGGGAATCCGGGTCATTGAGTGGTGGAGGACTGAGCCATCGTTCCTCAAGTTGACGAGTCTAGCGCCGCGGGATTGACCGACGGCCGAGACGGCGACCTGCTCTTAGAACGCCTTGAGCCCGCGGCCGTGACGCCGCATCACGATCCGCGGGCCCACAGGCACCTGACCGGCGCTAGAATCCACACCTGCAAACCTCGCGAGGTGCGGCCGTGGTTCGTCTGGCGCTCGTTGGCTGTGGACGCAATGCTCCGGCCCTTGCCGCCGCGGCCGCCGAGTCCGACCACTGCGAACTCGCTGTCGCCGTCGACCTCGATCCACAGGCGGCAGGCTCGGTAGCGCGCGCGGCCAACGTGAGTGGGCGCGCCGGCGATCTGGAATCGCTGCTTGCATCAGATGGCGCCGATTTTGAGGCGGTGATTGTCAACACACCGAACGACTTGCACGGCGCCGTCGCGGAGACCGCCATTGCAGCAGGGAAACACGTGTTGGTCGAAAAGCCGCTGGCGCTGACCGCTGACGAGGCGCGGGCCGTCAGCCAGGCCGCCGCGCGTGCCGACGTACGGCTGATGGCGGCCCATACGTTGCGTTTCATGCCGGCCAACGTGCAGGTGCAACGGGCGCTGGCCGCCGGCGAATTGGGGAAGCCCGGCATGCTCCGCAGTCACCGCTGGCTGCGTCGCTTCCCGGGGCCGCCCGCTGGCTGGAAGCACGACCAGGCTCGAAGCGGTGGCCTGACGGTGCATGAAGGCGTGCATGAGATCGACCAGGCGCTGTGGCTGATGGACGAGCGCCCGACGTTCGTGCACGCGTTGGCCGGGCCCGATCTCCTACAGATTCATCTTGGCTACGACTCCGGCGCCATGGCGATCTGCGGCATTGCCACGGGTCTGCCGCTTGGCAGCGGCTACTACTCGCTGACGCTTATCGGGTCGCTGGGCGCCGCCTACGCCGACGACCACCACAACGTGCACCTGATCTACCGGGGCGGACGTCCGCAGGCGTTCGCGAGTGATCAGCGGGCCGCCGCCGTACGCGCGCAGCTCGATGAGTTCGCCAGCGCCATTAACGAGGGGCGAGATCCGTCCGTATCGGGCGCCGATGCAGTGGCGGCTCTTCAAGTCGCCGAGGCCGCGGCGGCGTCCAGCGAATCGGGACAGACGGCTCAACTGACGGAAAACGGCTATGTCCTCGCCTGAGCGCTACCGCGTGCTGGCCTTGAGCGCAGCCAAGCACGACTACGTGCCGCTGGCCTTCAAAGACCACCCGCGGTTTCAGGTCGTGGGCGTATCCGACGAGCCGTCCGCCGCCGACTGGGTACATGACTGCAACCGGCAGCTGGCCGTCGACCTGGGCGTTCCCTATGAGCCGGGCATCGACGCGGCCATTGCCCGGCACCGACCAGACGTTGCGGTGGTCTCATCGGAAGCAGCGCGCCACTCGCAACTCAGCGTTCAAGCGGCCAACGCGGGCCTGCACGTTGTGCAGGACAAGCCGATGGCGCCCACGGTCGCCGACTGCGACGCGATCGTCGACGCTGTGGAGCGCGCGGGTGTGCGATTCCTGCTCTGGAACCGCAACACTCAACCTGCGATTGAAGAGGCGCGCCGGGTCGTGCACGCCGGCGAGATCGGCGAGCCGCGCGCCATCCACGTCGATTTCTTCTTCTGTAAAGACGCCGGCGTACTTCTGGATTCTGACGAGCCGGAAGAGATCCCGGACTCCTGGCTCAGTGAAGGCGAGTTGACCGTCGAGGGCATCTACCCGCTGGCCTACATGCGGTACATCCTGGGCCTGGACGCAGTGCGCGCTTTTGGACGCGCATCGGCCCATTTCTTCCGGCGCCACGCCGAACGCGGAGTCGAAGACATCGCCACGGTTTCCCTGGAAATGGAACGAGGCGTCATTGGCTCACTCTGCAGCGGCCGGATCGGACGCCCCAGCCACCCCAACATCGGCGAGCTTCGGGTGCATGTGATCGGATCCACGGGTGCCCTGGTGGTCGCGGAACCTCGCCCGGAAGTCGCTGTATACACCCGCGGACTTGCCCCGGACGACGACCGCAACCGACGCACGGACGAGGGGTCCGACCGCCGCCAGGTCGACCACTTCGTAGCCGCGCTGGACACCGGCGGCGACACCCTGCTCACGGCCCAACAGGGCCGCCACATCGTGGCCACCGTTGCCGCGGCTCTCGAATCCGCCCGCACCGGCCACCCCAGCGAGGTGTCGCGCCCGAGCTAGCGGTCAACACGTCGCTCAGGGAGTTTCGGCTTGGACGCCGAAACCGCGGGAGCTAGTCGCCGCGCTGCTGGCTCAACAAAATCAGGCGCAGCTCGCGCACATCCTCACGAACCTGATCAATACTGGCTTGTAGGCGTTCGTCCGATTTCTGTAGGCCGTTGATGGCCTCTTCTACTTTTCCCCACCGGTAAAACGCTCCGCCCGCGGCAACCAGCGCCGCGACTGCGGCGGCAGCGGTGACAATTGACTCGGTCATCGTCGCGTCCTGCGTGTCGCTCGCCGATACATCCGACGAGCGAGTGCGCCCAATTACTCGCGCCTCTGGCCGTCCGCCCTTCACCGCAAGCGCTTAACGCAGAGCGTATCAGCGTCTTTGCGAGATTCTCTCCAGTTGGTTTCCTGGCGCACCCGGACCAAGACTCCGGGCGCGCGGCTCCTTAGGCTACTCAGCGCGCCGGCGCTGGCTCCGGCGTTGGCGTAAGCAACGCGCGCAGGCGGACGTTCAGGGCGTCGCGCGCCTGGCTGGCAAGTTCGCTGAAGTCGGTGAAGTTGCGCGCCTCCACCACATAGGCGCCGCAGTCGGGCTGCAAGCCCGACGGACATTGCTCCTCGTTCTTGGCGATCAACGTATAGAAAGGCGCCTGCAGTGTTTCGTTGACTGTGGCGACATCCGCGATACCCGGATCGACCAGCGGCGCCAGTTCCTCGGGCGTCATGTTGACCACGATCACAACTGTCCCTCGTTCAAATTCTGACCTGATCACTTCGAAATCCACGTCCGCGCGCGCATCACCGTGCACCATGAGCGTCGTCGGCTCACGCGACGCCGCGTCGTCAAATGTATCGACCGTTCGAATCGCGTACTCGGTGCTTTCGCGGCCGTCCAGCGGCAACCGGCGGTCCTCCTGCAGGTTCGTCGGTTCGAAGTACACGATGAAGTCCAGACCGAAGCGCCCCAGCATCCGCTCGAACAGCAGGAACAGCAGGAACACGCCGACGGCCACAATCAGCGCCCAGACCAAACGCTGCGTCGGTGGAGACAGGCTCTGCATCATGCGGGTTGCCGTGGACGGGATTGCTTGATTGTAGGGGCGCGCCCTTGCTGCTCGCGCGGCCTAGTCGTCGTCGCTGAAATCCAGGATGCCGCTGATCGTGGAGCCGGTCCCGCCGGCGCTGCCAGTCACCGCTCAGGTCGTGCTGTAGGTCAGGTAGGCGTCCCGCAGATACGAGAAGAAGCTGCGACGGCGTCGACGGTTGCGGCCTGCGCAATCCGGACAACCGCGGTCGGTAGGGCCTCGGCCGGTCTCGAAGAATCGCAGCGGCACGCTGTAGTGCTTGCCGCAATCCAGGCAGTCGTACGCTTTGGTGGTTAGCGAGGGCATCGTTACATTCAGGGTAGCCCAACTGCCGAACGAAAAAGAAAGTCCCCGGAGCGCGTCACACTTTGGGCATGGCTCCGATTGATGTAGTGGCGGGCCTGTGGTCATGACGGTGGTCCTGCTCCTGGCCATGGCCCGCCCCCTCCCCTCCTCCAATGCCTGAGGCCATGCTGGGTCCGGCCATGGTCGCCGCCGGATCCGTTATCGCCGCGCTGGCCGCGACTTATCTGGCCGTCCTGAGCGGACGGCCCGTTGCTCCGCCCAAGCTGCGAACGGAAGCGGCGGCGCGCGGCCGCTTCACGCGTAACGCCCTCACGCCGCTGCTAGCCAGCGGATTCGACCGCGCGGTGTTCTGGGTCTTCTGGATTGTCGCGCTGCGCATCCTCGGCCCCCCACGCTACGGCGAATACGCCTTTGCGATAAACCTCCTCACCTATTTCGGAGCGCTGACCGACTTCGGGCTCGGCACGGTGCTCACGCGCGACATCGCTCGAAGCGGTGTCGACCCTTGGCCTCGTTTTGGAGCGGGCCTGATCATCCGCCTGCGGCTGGTGGCGCTCAGCATCCCGCTCATGCTCGGCCTCGCCCTCGTCTATTACGCGACCGGCTCGGTGTCCGAGGCCACGGTGATCACCGTCGCGATCCTGGCCGCCGGGCTGCTGCCCACCGCCCTGGCCCAAGCCTACGCCTCCGTGTATGGCGCCTGGGAACGCATGGACCGGCGGGGCCTGGTCGCCGCCGGCACCGCCGCCCTGACGGTGGGATTGGGCCTGCTGCTGCTGGGTGCCGGCACTGGCGTGATAGGACTCGCCATCGCGGGTACGGTCTCGGGCGCCGCGTCCTTGCTGGTGTTGGCGCGGCCCGTGGGATTCGATCTCCTGCGAACGGTCCGGCAGGGCCGCGCGCACCGGCGCGAACTCCTGGCATCGGGATTCCCGCTCATGCTTAACGGCCTGCTGGCCACCGCCTTCGTGCAAGTGGACATCCTGATCCTTCAAGCGATCGAGGGTACGACCGCGGTAGGGCATTACAGCGCGGCCTACAAGTTCATCAACGCGCTGAACGCCGTTCCCGCGGCCGTCGTACTGGCGGCATTTCCACTCATGGCGCGGGCTGCCGAGGATCCGGAGGCCCTGGGCCGCTGGATGGCCCGCACCTGGCGAGTGTTGATCTCGTTCGCCGCCCCCGCCGTCGTGCTGCTATTCGTCTATGCCCAGCCCTTGGTCGGAGCCTTGCTGGGGGAGGACTTCCTCCCGTTCACGGCCCAGGCCCTGGCGATCTTGATCTGGTTCCTGCCGCTCAGCTATTGCAACGGAACGTTGCATTACGTGGCGATTTCCCTCGACCGCCAGTGGTGGCTCACACCGGCCTTCGTGGTAACCACGCTCTTCAACGTCGGCGCCAACTTGGCGCTGGTCCCCGTGTTCGGCTTCCTCGCCGCCGCCGCCACCACCATTGCCAGCGAGGCGGTGCTGCTGGTCATGCTGGCCTGGATCCTGCGACGCGACCACGTGCTGCGGCGTCTGCTGGAACCCGCGCTTCGACCCGCGCTGGCCGCGGGTTGCCTGGCGTTGACCATCTGGCTGCTGCGCGACCTGCCGTGGATTCCAGTCGCCGCGGCTGGCCTGGTGGTCTACGCGGGCGTGTTGACCCTTAGCGGCGGCATCAGCCGGTCGATGTTCACTTCACGCGCCGACGATTAGCGAATCGGCCCGCCCAGCGCCTCGCGCAACTCAGCCTCGTTGGCCAGCGGGACGGTCGGGGGAACGATGTCGACCGGGCCCAGCAAGACATAGTCCACCCCCGGATACTCGATGCCGGACAGCTTGCCAACGGCCGTGAGCGGCCGGTCATCGGGACGTAGAAAGGCGATGTAAGCCTGATACGACCCTGGCTCGGCCTCGGCCGGCACCCAAAGAGCCGTGCGGATTTGATGCTTCTCGCCCGGCTGCCAATCGGACGTGCGCCTGAGGGACCGATCCTGCGCATGCAGGTCCTTGGAATAGATAGCACCGCTCGGCGTGCGCAGCCACACGCGCAGGCGCAGGTCGTAATCCACCTGACGCATTGCCCGCATGAAGACCGTGAAGCGGACCCCGTCGCCGGCTTCGCGCGGTCCCTGGTCGGTGCGATCGCCGGTGTATTGAATCACGTCAATCCGGAAATCGCGGTCGAGCGTCACGCGACCGCGCCGATCCACCAGATCCAGCACGTTGGTCATATAGAGCTGCAGAACACCGTTCCGATACACCTCGGAGCGCGCCTGCCATTGGGATGACAGCCACTTCTCCGCGTGGCCTTCCGGATCGGCCTGTTCCAGTCCGGCCAGGACGACCCATAGCCGGCGGTGATTGTCGACCGCGCGCTGAAGCTTCGTCGTGACCTCATCGGCGGTCACGGCCGGCGGCACCTCGTCGGGCAGGAACCAGACGTCAACCTTGTCAAGAAAGTCTGGGAAGTAGTGCCGCCAGTACCACCCTTGCCAGGGGCCGGCCAGCACCACCGCATCCCTGAACTTCCCTTCATCACGACCGGGCCGCCGCGGGCGGGCCAGGTTTTCGATGGTGGTGGTTATCGAGCGGTAGTCCCCCCGCCGGTAGTCGTCGTAATAGGCGCGTGAGGCATAGACGGGACCCGCCAAGGCGGCAATGACAACCACCGTCACCGGCGCCACCACCCAGATCCGTCGTGGCGCCAGGCTGAAGGGAACCGCGGCCAGGATTGCCAGAACTGGAATCGCCGGGAGCAGGTAGCGCGACTGATAGTCCTTGTCGAAGATCAGCAGAAGTGCCAGAAACCCAACCACCGCGGCAACCTGCGCCAGCAACAATCCCGCCGTGCGCCGGGCAAACGCCGCAACGGCGCCAACGACCGCCAGCGCACCCAGCACGGCAGCCGCAAAGGCTCCGGCTCGCCCCCCGCCACGAACCGCCGCATCGCCCGCGAACACATCCAGCCAGGCACTGGCCGCCACCTCTCGGATCAGGCCCAGCCCCAAACTGCCGGTTCCAAACGCTGGCAGGCTGTCCTGGACGCCGGGTGCCAGCAGGATCCAAGGCAACGCAATGGCCAGGCAAGCCAGTTCGAGCGCGACAAATCCAATGACCCGACGGCGCTGATCACGGTAGCGCCAGGGAAGCGACAAGTTCATCGCCACCACGGCGAGCGCGGCCGTGTAGTCGACGTAGGCGCCCACCACGACGGTGAGCGCCAGCCAAACCCAGTCGCGCGGCCGCCCGCGCCGCATCGCCCGCTCGAACAGCCAGAGCGCCAGCGTGCCGAAAAGGGCCGCCGCCGCATACATGCGCGCCTCGCGGCTAAAGAACACCAGCATGGGTGACGCGGCAACCACGCCCGCGGCAAACGCCGCCGGCCACGGTCGCAGGTACATGCGCGCAAGCTGGAAGGTCGTGGGAATCAGCAGGACGCCGAACGGAACCGACAGCCAGCGCACGATCGGTTCCTGCTCGCCGAACCAGGTGGTCCAGTAGTGCAACGCGATGTAGTACAGCGGCGGATGCTCAAAGGGCGCGTCGGCGATGGCCCCTACGATGTCCAGGGGAAGGGAGCGCGCGTACCAGACTGACGCAACCTCATCGAAGTCAAAGTCGCCCAACTGCTGCAGGCGCAGGCCGCGCAAGAGCGCGCCAACCACCACGATCGCAAGTAGCGCCATCATTGGCGTTACACGCCGCGAGAGGCGCGCTGGAATGTCCGCCAACCGGTCGGGCCGGAGCTAGACGGCGCGGTCATAGGCGGCCAGCGTGCGTCCGGCGATCTCCGACCAGGTGTGGCGAGCGGCGACGGCCTGCGAACCAAGCGCCAGACCCCGGCGGCGCGCGGGGTCATCGCGAATCTCGGCCAGGGCGGCGGCCAGTGACGCCGCATCGTCGGCTGGCACAAACATCGTCTCGTCGGCATGCACCGCCACCGTTTCAGCAACGGACGGCGTCGTCGTGACGACCGGCGCACCGTGCGCGACAGCGTTCATGTACGAACCGCGCCGCGCGGAGAGCCCATCCAGAAACGGCAGGGCGATCACATCGCAGGCCACCAACCATCGCGAAATCACTTCGGGCGCCTGCGCTCCACTGTCAACCAGACGTACACCCTCGAACGTACTCGGAGGCGCTGACGTTTCGGCGCGCCGCGCATTGGTCGGCGGTGCCGCCGCTCCGATCAGGGCCAGCAGGGTCCGCGGCCCGCGCAGTTCGGGACGTCGAAGCGCGTCGGCCAGCACGCCGATGCCCTTACTATGCTGCCGAAAGCCGAAGAAGCCAACGATGTAGTCCTCGTGCTTCAGGCCCAGAGCCTCGCGCGCCAGCTGCCGGTCGCCTATGTCGGTGGGCGGTTCAATGGTTGGGCCGGCCGGAATCCATACACTCTTTCGTTCGCCATAACCCTGCGCAACCGCTCGTCGTCGGTCCATCTCGTCAACGAAAATCGTCGCGTGCGCGGATCGAGCCAGGCTACGCACAACCCAGGCGCGCAGCGGCCCGGCCTTCGGAAACAGGTAGGGCCGCAGCACGTCATGAAAAGTCACCGCCAGTCGGCGAACGCCCGCCAGCACGCGCAGCAGCCTCGTCAGCACCACCAGTTCTCCAGGCCTGGCAAATGCTCCGGCCTGAAAATGCAGATGAACCACATCCGGCCGCACGCGACGGGCTATGCCCATTGAGTCCACGACCGCCTGCAGGGGATACCGGGCTCCGACCGCATGCACGCGGGCGGCCGGCTCGTCCATGGGTCTGGACTCGGTAGCTACGTGACAGTCCACCCCTCGATCCGCGAGCGCCGCCGCCAGCCTGACCACATGGTCCCCGATGCCGCCGATACGCGGCGGATATTCGCCCGTGAGGAACAGGACGCGTCGGGTCGGCTTCACGCCCGTATCTACGGCTCGCGTCGCCAACCGGTCCACTGCCAGAGCGTCACCGAAGCGATCTGCCGCAGTTCGCTTCGGGCGTGAGCACGGGCGGATGGCCGCAGCAGCCGGATCACCTGCTCCAGCAGACGCAGCACGCCCGTTATGGCCACAAAGAGACGTAGCAACGCGGCCGCTGGCCATCCCCAGGTCTTGGTCACATAGCGGTAGCGACTCTGGAAAAAGCGACGCTCACGCGCCACCGGGTCCTGCGCCGAACTGGCGCCCCCGCGGTGCGCCACGCGCGCGTCGCGGGTGACGCCGCAGCGCCAGCCACGCAACCCCAGCTCCCGCAGCAGGTCAACTTCCTCCGCGTACATGTCATAGCCAACGTCAAAGCCGCCGGTCTCGACCAACGCCGCACGCCGGAAGCAAAGACAGGCGCCGCTCAACCACTCAGGTTCGTCGTCCATCGAGTCTTGCATGTAGTACCGGCGCAGGGCTGGCAGGTTCGGCAGGAACCGCTGGATGATCGTGCCGTCGGCCACGGCCGCGCCAAACGATGGCAGCCGGCGCGCGGGAGACACGGCCGATTCGCCGTCGTCCACATGCATGGGCGCTACACATCCCAGGTCAAAGTCACTGTTCAAGTGCTGCAGCATCGCGCCCAGCGCGTTTGACTCCAGATGCGCGTCAGGGTTGAGCAGGAGCACCGCGTCGCCCGTAGCTTCGGCAATCCCGATGTTCGCGGCCGCGCCGAAGCCCAGGTTTCGATAAGCCTGCACCAGCTGCGCCTCTGGAAAGCGCTCTCGAACCAAGGCCACGGTCGAATCGCTCGAATCATTGTCTACGACCGTTATGTCAAGCGATCCCGGAATTTCGGCGCTCGCGGCCATCAGGGCGTTCAGGCACGGCTCGATGTCTGCCGCGGAGTTCCAGGTCACCACCACCGCCGAAACCGACGTCAGGGAAACAGACGTCATGCGGACCTGCTCTTGCTCTTGGCGCCCCAGCGCGCGCGCAGCCCTCGCTGAACCCGCCACTCGTGCTCGGCCATGAGCGCGGCCAGCAGAATGCCCACCCCGCCGTCCCGATAACCGCGCTGTCTGATGAGCCGCCTCCAGAACTCGCGCACGGGCTGCAGCACAACAGCTGTCGGACGTCGCCGCGTCCCGGACAGATACAGGCCGTCGGCCACCGCTTCGGCGTAGACCCGTTGGCGCGCCCGGAATTGGGCGGCGTTCACGTAGCTCAGATGCTCCAGCGGATGCTCCAGCCGCCCCACCGGTCCATTGACGTTTACGAGCTCGTGAACCGGCCGGTCAGCCACATACGCGGCCCTACGACGGTCCATGAGGCGCAGTTGATAGTCAGGCGACCACCCGGCCCCACGCATCCAGCGGCCGAACATACGGTTTCGGCGCGGCACCCAGTAGCCGGCGAAGTCCTCCGCGCCAGCGCGCGCCCTGACTTCACGCCGCAGCGCCGGTGGTACCCGTTCATCGGCGTCAACGAAAAACACCCAGTCATGAACGGCCAGGCGCAGCGCGGCGTCCCGCTGCTGGGCAAAGTCCGTCCAGCGTCGCTCCACCACGCGAACGTCCGTCACTGGTCCCGCCGCGGTGCCGTCCGTACTGAACGCGTCCACCACCAGCCGCTCGTCGGCCCATCCAAGCGTTGCCAGGCAGTCGGTCAGGTTCGACGCTTCATTGCGGGCGATTACGATCACACTGATCGCGGTCATGGCCGTCAATCGGCGTACAGAGCGGCGCGCGCGTTCGCATAGGCTTGGCGTCGCGGCCCGGGCAAACGCGCCCGTAGGCCAAGGCCCATCCACATCAAGCCCACCGCCACGCGCGCCAGCGGCTTGGCGCGATGCCGTCGATACCACCGGGCGCGACTCCGATAGAGTTGCGGCAGCATCTCGTCGTCGCGCGCGGAGGTCGCCGCCGCCCGAATATGCGTCACGTGCGCGGTCGGGACGTAGCGAACCCGCCAGCCGTCATCCCGGAAGCGCCGGCAGAGATCCACTTCCTCCGCGTACATCCAGTACCCCGAGGAGAACCCGCCCACCAGTTCCAGCGCCCGGCGCCGCATCAACATAAACGCTCCGAGCACAAAGTCGACGTCCCGCGCGGCCTCGCGCGACCACAGCCGCCCGTTGAGACGCGACCCTCGCAACCGCGCCGGCAATGGAATCAGGTCGAATACCGCCTGCCCCAGTCCGGGAAACGCAAACGCCGAGTCCTGCGGCGACCCATCCGTATTCAACAGCAGCGGACCAACGCAGGCCGCATCCGGTGCCTGATCCAGCGCCTTGGCCAGTTCGTCAAGGGCCTCGCAATGCACCCACACGTCGGCATTGGCCACCAGAACCAGCGGGGCATGCCCCAGAGCGATTCCGTCGTTGGCGGCCGCGCCGTAGCCGGGATTCGCGGGACGGCTCAAAACAGTTACGCCAAGTGACGAATCACCGGCAAGAGCCTCAACCGCGGGGTCCACGGCGGTGTTTACGATCGTCAGCGACATCACGACATCGCCAGACGAGCGGATACTGCGAGCCGCGCGGCTCGCAATCTCCGCCTGCCCGTGCGACACGATGACGACGTCGATCATGCTCGGCCGACCAGGACTCTCAGCCAACGCCGGCGGCCCGTGCCAGCCGGCGCCCTCAGTGTCGGGGGTGCTACTTCACCTCGACCGTAGCGCCCACCTCTTCCAGCTTCGCCACCATGGCGTCGGCTTCCTCGCGCGACAGGCCATCCTTGATGGTTCCCGGCGCGGCGTCCACCACCGCCTTGGCCTCGCGCAGCCCAAGACCCGTAATCTCGCGAACGGCCTTGATGACCTGAATCTTGCGCTGGCCGGCGCTGCTGATCTCCACCGAAAACTCGGTCTGCTCCACCTCGGCTGCCGCCGCGCCGTTCTCGGCCGGCGCGGCCGCGACGGCCATCGGCGCGCCGGAGACGTTGTACTTCTCCTTCAGCGCTTCCACCAGCTCCGATAGCTCCAGCACCGTCATCGAGTCCAACGACTCCAGAATGTCGTCCTTCGTTACCTTGGCCATTACGCGCCTCCTTCGGCGGCTTGCAGTTGGTCAACGCGCTCCTGCAGCGCAAAAACCAAACCTGAGATCAATCCATCCAACGTGTGCACCAGGTTCGAGATGGGGGCGCCAATCGCCCACACCGCCTCGGCGTTGAGTTGCTCGCGACCTGGGATTGACGCCAATCGAAGCACTCGCTCGCCATCCAGGACTTGTCCGTCCAATGCCCCGCCGCGAATCTCGACCGTCGCATGCTGCTGCGAGAAATCGCGCAGCACGCGGGCCGCGGCCGGGATGTCCTCGCCGCTGAACGTAAACGCTGACTGTCCGGTGAGCAGCTTGTCCAGGCCCTCAATCCCAATCTGGTCGGCCGCCCGGGCCGCCAGGCTATTCTTCACGACCCGCAGCGTCGCGCCCGCCTCTCGCATCTGGGCTCGCAACGCCTGCTGATCCGCCACCGACAGGTTCGTGAACCCTGACACGATGCTCAGGGGGGCCGACGTCAACTGTGCGGTGAGCACGTCAACCAGGGCGGCTTTCTCTGCCCGTGTCGCCACTGTCATGTCCTCCTATACCTACGTAAAAACAAAAACGAGCGGCGCGCCGGATCGGCTTCCCGCTCGATAATCCGTTCGCGCCTCGGCGGGCTCTCTTCGCGTTGAGAGATTGCGTGGCCCGCTGTCTCCGGCTATGCAGTTGTGAGGGTGTCGGTCGGTCTTGGCTCCTGGGCTATTCCGCCGTCGCAGCCGCCTCGGCCATAACGGCTTGAGGGTCCAGGCGAATGCCCGGACCCATGCTGGAACAGATGCTCATTGTACGAATGTAGCCGCCCTTGGCCGCACTTGGGCGCGCCCGCATAACGGCGTCGATCAAAATCTGCAAGTTCTCGATCAGAGCTTGGCGCCCCATCGATGCCCGGCCAGCGACCACGTGCAGATTGGCCAAACGGTCGACTCGGAACTCAACTCGGCCAGCCTTGAGCTCGCGCACGACCCGGCCGACGTCGTTGGTCACCGTACCGGCGCGCGCGTTTGGCATCAGGCCGCGCGGCCCGAGAATGCGGCCCAGCGGCCCGATGATGCGCATGTTGTCCGGGGTAGCCACGGCGGCGTCGAAATCCAGCCACCCCTCGCGAATCCTCTCGGCCAACTCATCGGTCCCGACTTCGTTGGCGCCCGCGTCGCGCGCCTCCTGGGCACGGTCGCCGCTCGCAAACACAATCACGGTCAGTTCCTTCCCCGTGCCGTTGGGGAGGGTGACCGTGCTACGCACCTGCTGGTCAGCATGCGTTGGGTCGACCGACAAGTAGGCATGAAACTCCACGGATTCGTCGAATTTCGCCTTCGGCAGGCCAAGTAGCACGTCAACCGCTTCACTCAGGCTGTGTTCCGCGTTGCGGTCCACACCCGACCGCGCCTGCTGATATCGCCTGCTACGTCGCGCCATGCTCAATCCCTGACTTCGATGCCCATACTGCGGGCGGTACCGGCCACAATCTTCATTGCCGCCTCCACGTCGTAGGCGTTGAGGTCCGGCATCTTGATTTCGGCGATCTCCCGAACCTGCGCTCCAGTCACCGCTCCAACCTTCTCCCGGTTCGGCTCACCCGAACCCTTCTCCACGCCCGCGGCCTTTCGAAGCAGGTCTGCCGCCGGCGGCGTCTTGGTAATGAAGGTAAACGAGCGGTCCTGGTAGATCGTGATCTCGGCCGGAATCACCGACCCCGTCTGCTCGCGCGTACGCTCGTTATAAGTCTTGGTGAACTCAATAATGTTCACCCCGTATCCGCCCAGGGCTGGGCCCACCGGCGGAGCCGGCGTCGCCTGCCCGGCGTCCAATTGCAGCGTGATCGTGGCGAGAACGCGTCGTGCCATAGTTCCTAAGCCGCCTGGTTAGATGATTGACCCGCCGCCGGACTTCTCGACCTGGAGAAAGTCCAGTTCGACCGGCGTATCGCGTCCAAAGAACGAAACCAGCACCCGCAGGCGCTCCTTGTCTTCCATTACCTCATCCACCGTCCCAAAGAAGTCGGTGAACGGCCCGTCGATGATCTTCACCCGCTCGCCAATCTGGATTCGAACCTCGGGCCGCTGCCCCTCGCCCTCCATCTGCTTGAAGATCGTGCTCGCCTCTTCGGGCGATAGGGGAATCGGCTTGTGGCCCGCCCCCGCGTCGGCGCCAACGAAGTTCACCACGCCGGGCGTGTTGCGCACGACCTGCCAGGCGGCGTCCGCCTCCTGCTTGGCCTTCGCGTCCTTCAGGTTCCTCGTCTCGTCCAGCGACAGCATCTGCACCAGCACGTAGCCCGGATACATCTTTCGCTTCACGGTCCGTCGTTGCCCGTGGCGTGACTCCTCAACGTCCTCTTCCGGCACAACGATTCGAAAGACCTTGTCGCTCGCCTCCATGGAGCGCACCCGCTGCTCCATGTTCTGCTTTACCTTGGCTTCGTAACCCGAGTACGTGTTCACCACGTACCACTCGGCGTCAGCCGGGATCTCTTGAGCAGGCGCTTCGCCGTCGGCGGTGGCCTGGGTGGTCGTGCGGCTGGCCTCGGCCATCATGCTCCTGCGCCTTCCATCACGACGTAATCAGCTCGAACAGGCGGTCGAAGCCCAAATCGGCCAGCCCGAGAATCATCGCCATCAACACGCTGATCGCCAGCACCAGCGCCGTCAGTCGTGCAGTCTGCTCTGGCGTCGGCCATTGGCATTTGCGCAGTTCCTGGTAGGCGCTGCGCACGAAACGGGACAGCGGCGCCCGGCGAACGTTCCGGCGCAACTCCCGTGTGGACAGCATCGGCGATCACCCGCTAACGCGTCTCGCGGTGGGCCGTATGTGTCCGGCACCCCCGACAGTATTTCTGCAGCTCAAGTCGGTCCGGACTGTTCCGCCGGTTCTTGCTGCTCACGTAACCGCGCGAGCCGCAATCTCGGCACTCCAACGTGACCACGAGCCGATCACCTCGGCGAGGCATTCCCATCTCCACGGCCGCAATCCGGCCGTCCGGTCAGGGGCGGGCTTCATGCGTGACACACAAAGCCTCGCCCACCATGCACAATAAAACCCCGGCGGGCGGCCCGCACGGGACGCCTCAGTATACGACGATTCCCACGTCCAGTCGCCTAACCGGCGAAGCGATCCACCGTGGCCGCAATTGCCACGGCTGCTGTTACCGAGCCCAGCATCAGTCCAATCATCCACTTGGTCAGCCGCGATTCCAACGCGTGCAAGTCACCCTTGAACTCGGCTTTCAACTCAGCAAGGTCGGCTTTTGTCGCCAGGCTGTCGTACTTGGCTTCCAGACGGCTGATTCGATCTCGGTCTTCGCTAGCGAGGGCGGTCATCGTCGGTCCTCCCGCAAGGTAGGTTTGACTTCTCCGCCCTGCTCGCAGCTTAGGACAGCTAGGAATCACGTACGCCCAGGCTGCCGTGGTTCGCCCGACGGTGAACGTATCCCCGGGCGCCCCCCGCGCGCCGGATTCGCCCGGCGCCGCCCCCGACGACTTTGGCAACCACGCCCTCGCACCGCAGTATTAGAGACCGCACGGCTGGAGATTCAACCATGACCACGGATGGACTGACCTACGCCGGGCGTTTGAGCGATTTCGCCTCCGAGACCTGCCACAGAGTGCGCGCGGGCGACCGCACCCTGGTGCTCATCCGGAACGGCGACGCCGTCTACGCCCTGGATAACCGCTGCCCCCACATGGGCTTCCCCCTCGATCGCGGCAGCGTCGACGACGGCATCCTCACCTGCCACTGGCACCACGCCCGCTTCGACATCACCACGGGCGGCACGTTTGACCTCTGGGCCGACGACGTGCCCGCGTTCCCGACTCAGGTGATCGATGGCGACGTCTGGATCGACCTGCGCAGCGACCGCGACGAACTGGCCCATCACCGCCGCCGCCTGCGCGCCGGCCTGGAGCAGAACCTCTCGCTCGTCATCGCCAAGGCCGCGGTCTCGCTCGTCGAAGGCGGCGCCGACCCGCGCGAGCCCTTCCGCATCGGGCTCGAGTTCGGAACCCGCTACCAGAGCGACGGTTGGGGCCCGGGCCTCACCGTCCTCACCTGCATGATGAACCTGCTGCCCCATCTGCCGCCTGAGCAACACGCCCGCGCCCTCTTTCATGGGCTGTCCAACGTAGCCGGCGACTCCTCCGGATCGCCTCCGAAGTTCGACGTCGGCCCCCTGCCCGACGCCCCCTCCGACCCGGCCACCCTCAAGCGCTGGTTTCGGCGCTTCGTCGAGGTTCGCGACGCCACCGGCGCCGAGCGCTGCCTGCTCACGGCCATCCAGGCCGGGATGGACCAGGCCGCCATTGCCGACATGCTCTTCGCCGCGGCCACCGACCACCGCTACCTGTCCAGCGGCCACGTGCTCGACTTCACCAACAAGGCCCTGGAAGCCCTCGATATCGCCGGCTGGGATCTGGCCGACACCGTGATCGGCTCCCTCGCCCGCGGCTACGCCGACGCCGGACGCATGGAGGAATCCAACGCCTGGCGCCGCCCCATCGATCTCGTGGAGATCCTGGAAGACACCTTCGAGCAGCTCCCCGACATCCTGGCGGCTGACATCAAGCTGAGCCAATGGGACGGCCGCGCGGCCCTCGTCGAAACCGTATTGGGAGAGGATCCCCGGGCAATCGCCGACGCGCTTACGGACGCCCTCCGCCACGGCGCCGATCCCGTCGAACTCGCCGATGCCGTCACCCAGGCCGCCATCACCCGCGTCGCCCAGTTCCACGTCACCAACGAGTTCGGCGACTGGGACCGCGCCCTGCACACCCTCTCATTCGCCAACGCCGTCCGCGGCGGTCTGGTCCGCTCGGGTTCGAGCGAGCTGGTCCGCGGGATCTACGACGCGGCCATGAGCGTCTACCTCGACCGCTTCCTCAACGTCCCGCCGGCCCGCCTCCCGGCGGCCAACGGCCACACGTCGGGCGACGAGTTGCTGGAGTTTCTGCCCGATCTGCTGGACCGCCAGCAACAGGTAGACCAAGCCGCCACCCTGGTCGTGGACTATCGCGCCACCGGGGCGCCGGTCAAGGCGCTCCTCGAATCAATTGGCGGCGGCCTCTTGCGCGAGGACCGAGACTTCCACACCATCCAGGCCGTGGAAGCCAGCATCCATCACGCTGGATTGAGCGACGACCCCGCCGACGCCACCCTGGCCCTCGTGGCCGGCGCCCGCTACCTCGCGGCGCACGCGCCCACCGTCCGGTCCCAGGGCCAGACCTTCCAGATCGCCCAACGCCTGCAACGCGGCGAACGCCTGTTCGAGGAGGCGCCCGCCTGACCGGCAATAACTCCGAAGGCGTCATAGCCGTATTCCACGGGATCAAGAAGCCGTTCACCTTTCTTAGCTTTCCGATTCCCGACCCCCCGGCCGGGGCCGTCGTGCTCAAGATGCGGCTCGCCAACATCTGCGGGTCGGACCTGCACTACTGGCGCGGCGACGCCGACCTGGTCGGCCGCGGCTTCGAAATGCCCTACGCCCTCGGCCACGAGGGCGTCGGCGAGGTCTACCGCCTCGGCGCCGGCGTCACCACGGATTCCGCCGGCCAGCCGGTCCGCGAAGGCGATCGCGTCGTCTTTCGCTACTTCGATCCGTGCGGCCACTGCGCCGTCTGCCTGCGCGATCACCCCTACGCCTGCCCCTACCGGCAGCGACAGCGCCTGCGCGGCGTTCGCCACTGGCCCCACTTCCGCGGCACCTTCGCGCAGTACTACTACCTGTATCCGGGACACACCATGTTCCGGGTTCCGACTGGACTGACGGACGCGTCCGTCGCCGGTGTCAACTGCGCCCTCACCCAGGTGGTCTCCGGCCTGGACCGCGCCAGGCTCCGCCCCGGCGAGAGCGTGGCCATCCAGGGCGCCGGCGGTCTCGGGCTCTACGCCGCCGCCGTGGCCAAGTCCCGCGGCGCCGGCCCGATCATCGCCATCGACGGCATTCCCTCGCGGCTCAAACTCGCCCGCGCCTTCGGCGCTGACGAAACAGTCGACATCACTCAGGCCGACACCCCCGAGGCACGCGTGCAAGCCGTTCGCGACCTCACCGGCGGCCTCGGCGCCGACGTCACGCTGGAACTCGTGGGCCACCCGGGCGTTGTTGCGGAAGGGGTCTACATGACAGCCCCCGCCGGCCGCTTTGTCGAAATCGGCAACATCAACGTCGGCTGGCCAGGCTCGTTCGACCCGTCCGACGCCGTACTGCGCAGCGTCACGTTGATTGGCGTCGCCCACTACCGGGCGCGCGATCTCGCCGCCGCATTGGCATTCGTCGCTCGCGAGTCCGGACGCCTGCCCTTCGACCAAATGCTCGCCAGCCGCTTCAATCTGACCAACATCAACGACGCCTTCGTCCAGCAGGACGCCGGTCAGGTCACCCGCAGCGCGCTGGTTCCCCACCCGGCGGAGGCAGCCTAGAAAAAGCGGTCCAATTGGGCGAGAGGTCGGCGACTGCCGGCCGACCTCTCGCGGCTCGCTAGCGACGCTTGACGACGGGCTCCGACTCGACCACTGGCACTGGAACGGGAACGGGCGCCGGCCCGATTCGTGCGGGCCACCAGTTCCAGCGCCGCAGCAACAACACGATGCTCGGAACAAATAGCGCCCGCACGATGAACGTGTCAATCAACACGCCCAGCGCCACCGCAAACCCCAGCTGGTAGATATCCCGCAGCGGGAACGTCATCAGAACCGAGAACGTGCCGGCCAGGATCAGCCCCGCCGAGGTAATCACGCCCCCGGTCTGCGCCACCGCCACGCGCACGCCTTCAACCAACCCGCGCGCCTGAATCTCCTCCCGCACCCGCGAAATGATCAGGATGTTGTAGTCCGCCCCCAGCGCCGCCAGGAAGATGAACATCCACACCGGGTTCTGGTAGCCGACCCCCGGGTGACCCAGGATGTTCTGAAAGATCACGACCGACAGCCCAACCGCTGACAGGAAGCTCAGAACCACGCTGCCCAGCAGGTAGCTGGCGGCCACCACGCTACGCAGCAGCAACAACAGAATCACCCAGATCAGGACGATGACGATCGGGCCGACGACCGCCATGTCGCGGTTCACGGCGGCGCGCGCATCCGTCTGCTGCGCGGTTGGACCGCCCACCACGATCTCGGCGCCGGCCAGGGACGTGCCCACCGCTGCCGATCGCGCCACCGCGCGGATGTCGATGATGCGGTCGAGCGCCGGCGTTTCGTACGGGTTGTCGGCCATCACCACGTCAAGCCGGGCGGTCGTCCCATCCGGCGACACGAAGCGGCGGCCAGCGAAGTAGGTCTCCAGCACGGCTTGTTGCTGCGGATCCACGTTTGGCGGCCCGCCAACGGCCGGCGCGCCACCCGGCGGCCCGCTGGGTTGCGCCTCGAGCAATGCGGATGGCAGTTGGGGAATCGCCGTCTGCAGCGTGGCCGCGTCCACCGCCGGCGTCTCGCCGGTGGGACGCGTTGGCCCGCTAACTCGTGTGACGCCCGGCACAGCCGCCACCGCCTGCGTCAGCCGATCCAGGTCGACCAGGCTGCCGTCGACATCGGTAGTGCTGACGAAAATGCTGGTCGGCGCCAGCTCGCCGGCGCCGAAGCTGTCGTCCATGATCTGCGCGCCGATCTTCGACTCGGCGCTGTCCGGGAATCCGTCGATAAAGTTGAAGCTCGGCTTCAGGCGCGGAGTTCCGGCCGCAAACACCACCAGCAGCACCAGCGTGACCGCGAACGTGGCCACCGGTCGCCGCGTCACCAGGTTCGCCACCCGCGACCAGATGCGCGAGTGCTCCGTTCCGCTCACCTGCATCCGGCCCGGCCAGAACGCCGCTTGGCCCAGCAGCACGGTCAGCGCGGGTACCAGCGTGAGACCGCTGACCAGCATCAGGAAAATCGCCATTGCCAGCACCGGGCCCATCGCCTGAAACGACCCGAAGGTGGCCAGCAACAGCGCCAGCATCGCCGCGATCGTTGTCCCGGCGCTCGAGGCAATGGCCGGCCCGATTCGCTGGAGCGACGTCTCCATTGCACGCCAGCGGTCGGGTTGCCGCCGCAATTCCTCGCGGTATCTCGACACGATGAACAGCGTGAAGTCGGTTCCCGCGCCGAACATCAGCACCGACATCAGGGCGGTGATCTGCCCGTTCAGCGAGAACCCGAAGTTGTCGGCCAGCAGCGCGGCCAGCGACTGCGCCACCAACAGCGTCCAGCCCACCCCCGCCAGCGGCAGCAGCGCCAGCGCCGGCGACCGGTAGATCATCAGCAATAGCACCAGCACCAGCAGGACCGTGATCAGGGTGACCCTGAAGTCGAACGCGCCAAACACCTCCACGGCGTCCGAGACGATTCCCGCCGGACCGGTCAATGCGACGGTCAGGCCAGTGTCCTCAGCCCCCGATTGTGCCTGCTCGCGAATCCATGTCACCACCTCGCCAAAAGGCTCGTCGGCCGGCGCCCCGGTAATCGTGACGATCGTGGTAACGGTGGTCCCGTCCGGACCCAGCAGCGAGCTGCCCGCCTCGGGTGACCCGCTGAGCGACAGCACCGACTCGATTTCATCCGGCGCGTCGTCCGCTTGCAGCGCCGCGTCGACCTGCGCGACCGCGGCCAGATCGGCGTCCGTAAGGCCCTCGGGGCGGTGAAAGACGACGATAGCCGGCAGGCCCTGGGCGCGCGGGAACTTTTCGCTCACGAGCTCCTGGGCCCGTATGGTCTCCGAGTCCCCCGGCAGGAAGTCCTCCTGGTTGTTGGTCGTCACCTCGCCAAGCGACGGCGCGACGGCAATGACGACCACACCCACGATCACCCACGCCGCAACCACGGCCGCCGCCCGGCGCCAACTCGTGGCCAGGCTGGCCAGCAATCCAAACATGCGCACTCGCCCCATCACGCGTATATGGATTCAGAGTGTTGAAAGCGGCGCCCGCGGATTGTGAAGAACTTCACGCAGCCAATCCGCGCTCCCATGCCACGCAATCTGCCGTCGCGAAGTGCGTGGGCCTACGGCAATCCCAGCTGCTGCCGAAGCCCCGGCGAGTCGAACACCGCCCGGCACTCGGCGATCCGGCCCCCCTCATCGCTGGATGTGTAAACCATGTCTCCGACCACGTGTAAATGATGTCCCCGGTCTGCACAGAGGGGAGAGGCAGGACCTGCCCTGAGCCAGCCGAAGGATTCGGGCGTCTTCGGCTGAAATCGGCGGGCAACTGTGTTGGGACGCACGGCTCTTCACCCTCTCCTGGGGGAGAGGCAGAACCTGTCCTGAGCTAGCCGAAGGATTCGGCCGTTTTCGGCCGAAATCGGTGAGGCGTCTTCCGGTCGTGGTCGCCACCCCGGCAACCGCGTTCGGCCGCAATTACTCCTGGTCGCGCCGTTCTTCACCCTCTCCAAGGGGAGAGGCAGATGCCGCCGTCTTCGGCGGCAATCGGTGAGGGGTCTTCCGCGCAACCACCCTCGGGTTACGCAAGGGTCTTTCCCGGCGCCATGCTCAATACGCCGACCGTAACGCTCAGATTAGCAACGAGCTGCGTAGCTCCGAAATCTCGATACTGAACCCGCCCCGGCCTAGGAAGTCGTCGTCAGGTCCGTCTCGCCAGGCGCCACCGTCGCAGGCTCGATTCGCGAGGGCCACCAGTTCCAGCGCCGCAGCAACAGCACAATGCTCGGCACGAACAGCGCCCGCACGATGAACGTGTCCATCAGCACGCCCAGCATCACCGCAAACCCCAACTGGTAGATGTCCCGCAGCGGGAACGTGGTCAGAACCGAGAACGTCCCCGCCAGGATCAGGCCTGCCGACGTAATCACGCCCCCGGTTCGCGACACGGCCACCCGCACACCCTCAACCAGACCGCGCGCCTGGATCTCCTCCCGCACCCGCGAAATGATCAGGATGTTGTAGTCCGCCCCCAACGCGGCCAGGAAGATGAACATCCACACCGGGTTCTGATAGCCCACCCCCGGGTGCCCCATGATGTTCTGGAAAATCACCACCGAGAGACCGACCGCTGACAGGAAACTCAGCACCACGCTGCCCAGCAGGTAGGTCGCCGCCACCACGCTGCGTAGCAGCGCCAGCAGAATGATCCAGATCAGCACCACGACAATCGGACCAATAACTGCCGTGTCCCGGTTCACCGCGTCGCGTGCATCCGTCTGCAGCGCGGTCGCACCGCCAACCACGATTTCGGCGCTCTCGAGCGACGTTCCGGCAACGGCCGACCGGGCCACCGCGCGGATGTCGACGATGCGGTCGATGGCGGGGGTTTCGTACGGATGGTCGGCCATCACGACGTCGAGTCGGGTCGTTGTTCCATCAGGCGAGACGAACCGTCGACCGGCGAAATAGGTCTCCAACACGGCCTGCATCTGCGGGTCGACGTTGGCCGGCGCGCCCACGGCGGGCGCCCCGCCCGGCGGACCGCTGGGCGGGCCGTCGCGCAGCGCCGGCGGTAGCTGCGGAATCGCCGCTTGCAGCGCCGCCGCGTCCACCGCCGGCGGCTCGCCGGCCGGTCGCGTGGGGCCGCTGACTCGTACGACGCCCGGCACCCCGGCCACCGCCTGCGTCAGTCGATCCAGGTCAACCAGGCTGCTGTCGATTTCGTCCGTATTGACGTAGATATTGGTCGGCGCCAGTTCGCCCGCCCCAAAGCTGTCGTCCATGATCTGCGCGCCGATCTTCGACTCGGTGCCGTCCGGAAACCCGTCAATGAAGCTGAAGTTCGGCTTGATGGTTGGCGTGCCGGCCGCGAATACCACCAGCAGCGTCAGCGTGACCGCAAACGTGGCCACCGGACGGCGCGTCACCAGGTTTGCCACCCATGACCAGATGCGCGAGTGCTCGGTTCCCGTCACCTGCATCCGTCCCGGCCAGAAGGCCGCGCGTCCCAGCAACACGGTCAGCGCCGGAATCAGCGTCAGCCCGGCGATCAACATCAGGAAGATCGCCATGGCCAGCACGGGTCCCATCGCCTGGAACGATCCGAACGTGGCCAGCAGCAGCGCCAGCATGGCCGCCACGGTTGTGCCCCCGCTGGAAGCAATGGCGGGACCAATCCGACGCAGTGACTCCTGCATGGCCTGCCACCGGTCGGGCTGGCGCCGCAGCTCCTCGCGGTAGCGCGCCACGATGAACAGCGTGAAGTCGGTTCCGGCGCCAAACATCAGCACCGACATCAGGGCCGTCACCTGGCCGTTCAGCGACAACCCGAAGTTGTCGGCCAGCAAAGCGGCCACCGACTGCGCCACCAACAGCGTCCAGCCCACGCCCGCCAGCGGCAGCAAGGCCAGCGCCGGCGAACGGTAGATCACGAGCAGCAACACCAGCACCAACATGACCGTGACGATCGTGACCCGAAAGTCAAACGTGCCGAACACTTCGACCGCGTCCGAGATGATTCCCGCCGGACCGGTCAGCGCGACGGTCAAACCGGCGTCCGCAGCGCCGGCCTGCGCCTGTTCCCGAACCCACATGAGGACTTCCCCAAACCGCTCTTCCGCCGCCGGCCCGACGATCGTGACAATCGTGGTGACGGTCGTTCCGTCCGGGGCCAGCAACGCGCCGGCCGCTTCGGGAGATCCGCTCAGCGAGAGCACCGACGAGATTTCGTCCGGCGCCTCATCCGCCTGCAGCACCGCGTCAACCTGCGCGACCGCGGCCAGGTCGGCGTCCGAGAGCCCTTCCGGGCGATGGAAGACGACAATGGCGGGTATGCCCTGGCCGCGCGGATACTTCTCGCTCACCAGCTCCAGGGCGCGCCGCGACTCCGAGTCGCTGGGAAGAAAATCCTCCTGGTTATTGGTCGTCACCTCCGCTAGCGGCGGCGCCGCCAGGAAGATGACGACACCCACAACGGCCCAGGCCGCCACAACGCCCAGCGCCCGTTGCCAACTGGCAACCAGGCCGGCCAGCAGTCCAAACATTTACAGGGGGCCCCGCTTCACGTTTACGGCTTCAGAGCGTCGTACGCGCTACCTTCAAACCCTGAAGAACTACACGAGGTCAGCGCAAGCACGATTCCGGCGGCGAGATTAGCAGGCGGACGCCCCTGCCCCAATCGTTGATCTACAGCAATCCCAGCTGCTGCCGAAACCCCAGCGAGTCGAACATCGCCCAGCTCTCGGCAATCCGGTCCCCCTCGAATCGGTAGATGTAAATCGCCGACGCCTCGAACTCGTTTCCGCTCGGTTGGATTCCCAGGCCCTGTCCTGTGTGCGTGCCGCGCCACGTCACCCGCGCAATGATCTTGCCCGGCGCCATGATCCACTCGTCCGCCGTGATGCTCAGATCGGGAAACGAGCTGCGCAACTCCGGAATCTCGATCTTGAAGCCGTCCCGCCCGATCGTGCGCCCGTCCTGCATGTGCAGCACGTAGTCGGTCGTGAACAGCTCGTCGATCAGGCTGATGTCCCCGTTGTTCCACGACTCCTCGTAAAAGCGCTCGATCAACGCCCGCTCCGCCGCCCCGGCCACACCTTCCGGCTCACTGCCACCCAGCGCCGCCGACACAACGGCGCCCACCAGCGCCCCCACCACCGCCGCCAGCAACGCCGACACAAGCACCTGCCGCCCGATGACGCGACCAACCATCTTCCGGCTCACCCGACCCGACCCTCGCTACTCGCCCGCAAACGCAGACGCCGCACAGTCTAAGGCGCGCCAGATGTTTCGAGGACTCACCGAATCGAGCGGACTCTAGCCCCCCGAAGTCTCGTCGCTGCCGACCGGCTGCTCACCCAATTCTTCGATCATCGTTGCAATCCGACCTGCCGCGAACTCCAGCCCGCGGAAGTACATCTGCCGAAACTCCTCATCCGAAGCGCCGAAGTAGAAGTTGACCGGGGCGTATTGAATGCTGGCAAACGACGTGGCCTGAATCGACCCCGAGCCAAACGCGTCGGCCAATGCCGACGCCGTACTCTCTCGCCACTCCTGGAACTCACGCGACCCAACCACTCGCTGCGGCGACCGGTAGGCCAGTTCCTTCAATCTAGGGATTGCCTCCAACGCCACACTTAGGCGCTCGACCGCCGCCTGGTCACCCGGCATCGAGACCGCCCGCCCTCACGAAGCCTCGACGGGACTGACGTACAGCCCCTCGTCGAAGCTCCGGTTGCCGCTACACCCAGGGATTCGACGGATCCTCCAAAGGCAGCGCAATCGGCTGCCCTTCCAAATGCGACCGGTACGCCCCCACCAGCATCTCCACGCCGATCAGCGCGTCCTGCCCGGTGCAGGTCGTCGGCCGTACCTCGCCGCCGTGAATCAACCGCACGAGTTCGCAGCCGTGCACGTGATTGCTCCAGGTCATAGTCTCCACGCCGTCCGGCGCCCAGCCCTGGCTGCCGTCGATCTCCTCCCAGCCCACCTCGCCTCGGGTGGGAAACACGTCTCCTCGCGGCAGCAGGTGAAACAGCCCGCGCGGCTGGTTTCGCATGGTCACCAGCGCGTGCTGGTAGTAGCAGTCCACCCCCAGCCGGTCCGAGCCATACGACCCGTCGCCGACTGGAACCGACTCGAAGGTCCCGATCACCCCGCTGGGGAACAGGTAGGTGGCCGATATGCGGTCGCCCGCTATCGGCCCGGCCCCGTTCTCGCTGTGTCCAACCGCATCGGCGCGCGTCGCCGGTCGCCCGTCCTGCAGCACCAGCCCCGACACCTGCACCGGCGCCTCGCCCACCAGGTACAGCATCGCGTCGAACACGTGCGGCGCGTGGATCATCGACTCTTCAACCCCGACGCGATGATCGCCTTTGTCCATCGCGCGAACTCGCGTCAGCGGCCCCCACTCGCCCGCCGCGCCGCGCGCCCGGATCGCCTGCATGCCCGGATGCTCCCGGCTGCGGTGCGCCAGGATCACGTGCGATCCGGCCTTCTCGGCCGCCCCCATCACCGCCCGCGCCTGGTCGGCCCACGGCGCCAGCGGCTTCTCCACGTACAGGCCCTTCGCGCCGGCCTCGATGGCGGCTAGCGTTTCCTCGACCCGCCCGTCGTCATACCAGTGCCGCGCGATCACCGCGATGTCCGGCCGCTCGCGCTCCAGCATCTCGCGGTAGTCCGCATACGTGCGCTCCGCCCCGCAGGCGGCCGCCAGCTCGTCGCGCCCCCCGTCAACCGGATCCGCCAGCGCCACCATCCGCACGTCCGGGTTCGCCTCAAACGCCCGATGCAACCCATGCCCGGCCCCGCCCAGGTCGCTATTCGCAATCGTCACAGCCCGCAACGCAGACATCGGCAGCTACTTCCGGGTCCGAATAGCCGACGGGAGTCTACTGGCTATCGGCGATCCGTTACTGGATCGACCGGTACCGCCAAACCGCCAGCGGCACGAACACCGCCATGATTCCCGCCATCCAGGCCAGCGCCCACACCAGCGGTTCCCAGAAGTCCGTGCCCAGCGCCAGCCCGCGCATCGCGTTCACGGTGTGCGTCACCGGACTGTTCTCCGCCACCACTTCCAACCAGTCCGGCATCGTCTCCACCGGCACGAATACCGAACTCACGAACACCAGCGGAAACAGCCACACAAACGACGCCACCTGCGCCGTCTCCGCCCGCTTCACGCTGGTGCCGATGGCCGCCGAAATCCAGCAAAACGTCTGCCCAAACAGCACCGCCACAAACGGCATCGCAATCGCGCCGGCCAACGTGCCGTGATAGCGGAACCCAATCAGGAACCCCACCCCCAGCATCAGCCCCACCACAAAGACATTTCGCGTGGTGTCCGCCAGAATTCGGCCCGCCACCACCGCCGATCGAGCCATCGGCAGCGTGCGATAGCGATCGATCATCCCGCTGGTCACGTCCACCGCCAGTCCCACCCCGGTCTGTGTCGACCCGAACAGCACCGACTGCGCCAGGATTCCCGGCAGCAGGAAGTCGATGTAGTCCACCGGCCCCGTCTGGATCGCCCCGCCGAACACGTAGGCGAACAGCAGCACGAACATCACCGGCTGAATCGTCGAAAACACCAGCAGGTCCGGCTGCCGCCGGTACGCCAGCATGTTCCGCTTCCACAGTTGCAGGATGTCGCCCGGCGCGTATCGCGCCTCCACCCGCAACGCGTCCATCGATACGGCCATCAGATCGCTCCCGTGGTGGCGTCGGCCGTCTCGTTGGCGGCCCGATGCCCGGTCAATGACAGGAACACTTCATCCAGCGTCGGCTGGCGCAACCCGATGTCGGCAATCGCCACCTCGGCCTCGTCCAGCCGCCGCACCACCCCGGCCAATCGCGTCGGCCCATTCGACACCGCCACCGAAACCGTCCCCACCGCCTCGTCCACCGTCGGCGGCCCATCGCCCTCGGCCTCCAGCACCTCGCGCACCTGTTCCAGCGCCGCCAGGTCGCTCACCCGAACCGTCAGGTGCTCGCCGCCCGACCGCGCCTTCAACTCCACCGCCGTGCCCTGAGCAATGATGCGCCCGTGGTCGATCACCACGATCTCGTCGGCCAGCTGATCGGCCTCCTCCAGGTATTGCGTCGTCAGCAGCACCGTCGTCCCGGTCGCCACCAATTCCCGGATCACCGCCCACAGTTCCAGCCGCGCCTGCGGATCCAGTCCGGTTGTCGGTTCGTCCAGGAACAGCACCTCCGGATCGGCCACCAGGCTCGCCGCCAGGTCCAGCCGCCGCCGCATCCCGCCGGAGTAGGTCCTGGCCGGACGGTCAGCCGCCTCGGTCAGATCGAACCGCGCCAGCAGTTCGCCCGCGCGCGCTGCGGCCCTCGCCCGTCCCATGTGGTACAGGTTCGCCACCATCTCCAGGTTTTCCCGGCCGGTCAGCGTGTCGTCGATAGCCGCCGACTGCCCAGCCAGCCCGATCAGGGGACGCACCCGCGTCCGCTCGCGCCGTACGTCGAACCCAGCCACCGTCGCCGAACCCTCGTCCGGATCCAGCAGCGTCGTCAGCACCCGCACCAGCGTGGTCTTGCCCGCCCCATTGGGCCCCAGGAGACCAAGCACCGTCCCCGCTTCGATCTCCAGGCTCACCCCGGCCAGCGCATGCACGTCCCCAAAAGACTTGTGAACGTCGCGCACCACCACAATCGGGGTGCTGCCGTTTCGGCCTAGTTCCATCGGCTGCAATCCTCAGACTTGGTTGAATGGACGCATTCCCACTAGGAGTCTGGCAAGCCCCCATGCACGCCCAAAGCGGATGTGTTGGGTTTACTACGATTCCCGACCTCGACTCACCCGCTGTCGCCGCTGCCCTTGACTACCTGGTGACCCGCCGCCTGCCCCGCACCCTTACCACCACCTGCCCGCCCCGCACCTCCACCGGAAACGTCCGCGCCCGCACTCTCTCGTCGTACAGCGCCTCGCCGGTCGTTATGTCAAATTCCCAGTTGTGAAACGGGCACCGCAGAATCTCGCCCTCCCGCTCGAACTCCCAGTACCCCACCTGGTCCGACACCGGATGCGGCCGTATCCGCCCCCGGCACAACGGCCCACCCCGATGCGGACAGTGATTCAGCAACGCGTACAACTCCCCGCCCACGTTGAAAACCGTCACCCCATACCCCAGCGCCCCCCTCACCTCACACCGCTCCCCCGCCGGCAATTCAGCCAACGAGCAAACAACCACCTCGTCGGCGGCGGATGTGGTCATGCGGCACGACCCCACCGGGTATGCCCCGCTTCCCCTCTCACTCCAGAGACTTCTGCAAACCACCCCTCGACCCCGGAACCGCGACCGCTCTTCCTCCCTCTCCCTCTGGGGACCTCTGCATAACCCTCGCCCTCCCGGGCGCGGTCTCTTGCCTCGCCTAGGGGAGAGGCCAGCGCCGTCTTCGCTGGCAGGTGCACGGTGACACTACCTTGGAGGAGACGCCGTTCTTTGCCCTCTCCTGGGGGAGAGGCAGATTCGGGCGTCTTCGGCCGAAATCGGTGAGGGGTCTTCCGGGCAACCACCAGTCGGGTTATGCCAAAGCCTCCTCGGAGAGAGGGTCGGGATGAGGGTCTTCCCCCGCCACTCCTCGCAGGAAACGAAGGCATGTGGGAAGAACAGCTACAGCCGAAACGCCGCGCGCGCCGTCTCCCCAAAGATGTTGTCACGCATCTCCGCCGGAAAGTCAGGCGCCACCGACGTCGGCGAGTCCCAGTCCCAGTGCGGGAAATCGCTCGCGTACACCAGCGTCTCGTCCGCCCGCGCCTGCTCCAGGAACCAGTGCAGGTCTTCGCGCGACCCCGGCTGCTCCATCGGCTGCGTGCCGACTCGGATGTGGTCGCGGAAGTACTCGCTCGGCAGCCGCTTCACCCACGGCGTGTAGTCCCGCACCGCCTTCCAGTCAGCGTCAAAGTGGTTCAGCAGACCCGGAATCCACCACGTATCCACTTCCACGAACACCCACGTCAGCGTCGGGAACTTCTCGAACACCCCCTCGCAGATCAGGCTGGCCGTATGCGCCTGCGCGATCTGCGGACGCGCCATCCGCATCTCCAGGTAATACGTCGGGTATCCGGCCGCCGTCGGCGGATTCGTCTGGCCTCGCCCCTCGCCCCCGAAATGCGTCACGATCGTCAGCCCGTACCGCTCCGCCGCCTCATATATCGGGTGATAGATCCGGTTCCCGTACGGATGCCGCCCGCCCGCCGGCAGCATCACCCCCACCACCGCCGGGTGGTCCCCCAGCCGCTCGATCTCCTCCACCGCCAGCACCGGGTCGTTCGGACCCACCGCCAGCGTCGCGCGGAACCGCGGATCCTTCGCCACCCAGTGTTCCATCGTCCAGTCGTTATGCGCCCGGCAGATCGCCGCCGCGTAGTCCAGGTTCGTCATCCCCACGGTCGGGTAGACCATCTGCCCGGTCAGAATCGCAACGTCGAACCCGTACGGATCCAGGTGCTCCCGCACCGTGAACTCCGCAAAGTCCGTGTGCTCGTCCACGTCGTGGTCGGTCCGGTAGCCGTGCGAGTTCGGCATGTTCGTCCAGCCGCCGTTCGGAAACATGGACCCAAAGTCCTTGATTTCCTGCACGTACTGCCGCGGCAGATAGGGAAAGATCTCATCGATCTTGTGCCACAGGTGGTGGCAATCGCAGTCCACCAGGTACGGCGCGACTTTGCGAACGGTGGGTGCCCGCTCGGCGGGTCGGGTCAGGGAGTCAACGGCCGGCATCACTCGACTCCAGCGCAATCCTCAGCGCAATCGCGATGGTATCCCACCCACCCGCGGCCCGCCCCATATAACGGACATGAGCAAGACCGGGATGAGCGTAAGCAGGATCAAACTCACCGTCAGGTCCGCAAACAGCACGGGCCAGCGCCAGTCGGACGTCACGAAGCCCCGGATCGTCTGCAGCTTGCTGCGGGTCGGCTCGGACGCGCCATGCGCCACCAGGGTCAGCTTCTGATCCGGCCACGCCGGCTCGCCGTTAATCCAAAGACCGCCAGCCACATGCTGGAATGTCTTGCTGCCGCCAACCAACAAGCGGGCGCCCGGCTCCAAATCGGCCTGCACCAACACCGTCAGCAGCTCGCCCTCAGGCTGCGTCAGCGGCGGGAAGCTCACCCTCTGCCACCTCGAGAACTCCTCGGCAGGCACATCCGTACGTCCCTCGCGCAGGATCGGGCCTCCCTCGTCCACCCCTCCGCTCACAATGCGCCACACGGCGGCGCCCGAACGCCCTTGTGGATCACGGGTACCCAGGCGGAAGTCGAGACGGGCGATCGGCGCGGCGGGCATTAGCACTTCCTGAGCGACGGCCTCCGAGTCGCCCAGGTTGATATCAAAGGTGCCGACGTGGGTGTACCCGCGGGTATCGACAACCGGCGCCTGGAACACGAACACCATCACCCAGCCGCCGAGCACGGCAACAGCCAGGGCCGCTCCGCCCGCCATCCGCAGCACAAGCCTGCGGTGCAACCCACCGGTCCATCCCGGGCTTGGCTCTCCAACCCCCAGAGCGCACGCCGCGCTCAGGCTGATCAGCAGAGCGCCACCGAACTCCAGCGTCTCCTCAACCATGCTCGCCAACACATCGACCCTGTGTTGGAAAAGAAACTCATACGCCACGTCACGCGCGGCGGCGAGCAGCCAGACGACAACCCCGAAGGCAAACAGCACCCGAACCCCTGGGTTGCGCAATCCTCGGCGAACAAAAGCGACCAACAGCAGCCCCAAGGCCACAAGCAGCAAACTGAGAAGGACTAGCCAGACAGAGCCTGCGTTCGTCTCGAACAGCAGGTGCTTAAGCGCGCCGAACACTGCGTCGTGGTAATCCAGCAATTCGTCCAGGGCTGCCAGAGCCGCCGCGCCGGCCAGCGCGCCCCAGACTCCAACCACCACCCAACCAGCCATCGCGCGATGTCCAACAACCGCATTGGCGCTTGCCAGCAGTCCCACGGTCAGGAAGGAGACGGCCGATACGACATTCGCAACACTGCCTTCCTGCTCTGGGTTCAGATGCCACGGGATCGATGCTGGGGCTAGCCACTCGGGAAACACCAGGCTCGCCAGCCGCGGAACGACGAATCCACCCCACCAGAACACCACCGCTCCAACCAGGAGCAATCGACCGGCGCCCGCCAGAACCCACCGGGTTCGAATACCGTCTCCCATCCCAGCGTTGTGCTCAGCCGTGCCGTCGAAGCATGTACCCGATTCCAGGCTTGGTCACCAGATGTCGCGGGCTGTCGGGATCGCGCTCGATCTTCTCCCGCACCCGCCCCACGTACACCCGTGCCAGGTGACGGTCCCCCGCGTACTCCGGCCCCCAGACCTCCTCCACCAGCTGAGCCGGCCTGAACACCCGGTCCCGGTTCCGCGCCAGGAACCGCAGCAGCCGAAACTCCGAGGCACTCAACTCCACCGGCCGCCCTGCCACCTGCACCGTTGCCCCGGCAAAGTCGACGGAAAGCCCGTCCGACTCGAACGGCGGCGGCGCCCCAACCTCCGCCCCTGGCGCCCGCCACAACACCGCCCGCAGCCGCGCCAACAATTCATCCTCGTCAAACGGCTTCGGCAGATAGTCGTCAATCCCCGCCTCCAGGGCGCCGGCCATGCCCGCCTCGTCCTCCTGCGCGCTCATCGCGACCACAGGCGCATCACTCATCTCGCGCAACTGCCCGAACACGGACAGCGCCTCCACGTCGGGCAATCCCAGGTCTAGCAGCACCACATCCGACCTATTTGTGACGGCCTCGTCCAGACCTCGCGCGCCAGTCCCGGCAAACACCGCCCGGAACTCGCCCACCGCCAGGTCCGCGCGCAGCTGCCGCACATACCGCAGGTCGTCCTCGATCACCAGCGCCAGCGGACGCCCTCGGCTGCCCGTCATTCAGCCTGCTTTCGTGTGCGCTCGGCCCGTCGATCCATGACAGCGCATGGTGCGCCACCCCGCCACCGTCCGTACACCCGGGTGGTCACCCGCTCGCCAAAGTACGAACCCGAAGCATAGGATTATGTCCACTAAGTCCTGGAGGAGCCCACGGCCATGGCCAGCAACCAGTCCGACTATCCCGTCCAATTCTCCGTCGACTACCCGGACCGTCCGCTCAACCGCCTCACCACCCTTTTTCGGCTCATCATGGTCATCCCCATCCTCATCGTCGCCAGCCTCATCCCTGGCTTCGTCAACAGCGGCCAGGCCAGCGGCTCGGAGCAGGCGGCAATCTCCATCCCACTCGTCTGGCTTCCCCTCGTCCTGATTCTGGTCTTCCGACACAAATACCCGCGCTGGTGGTTCGACTGGAACCTGGAACTCAGCCGCTTCGTCTACCGCATCGAGGTCTACGTCCTCGCCCTGCGCGACGAATACCCCTCCACCGACGACCACCAGGCCGTCCATCTGGACATCGCCTACCCCGACGCCCAGGCCGACCTCAACCGCTGGCTCCCCCTCGTCAAGTGGTTCCTGGCCATCCCCCACTACATCGTGCTGGCCATCCTCGCCATCCTGGCCTTCGTCGCCGCTGTGCTCGGCTGGATCATGGTCGTCATCACCGCCCAGTACCCCCGCGCCCTCTTCGACTTCATCGTCGGCGTCATCCGCTACGGCGCCCGCGTCCAGGCCTACGCCTTCATGCTCACCACCGACCGCTACCCGCCCTTCCGCCTCGACCCGTAGCTGTACTGACCACCGAGGTGTGAGACGCGGCTGACGGATGGACGGCCACCGAGGGAACCATGCGGTCGGCGACAGACGGGGCGCCCGTTAGCCCAGGCGCTGCAATCGCTTCCTAGACGTCAACCAGGCTGGTGGAAACCTGTGGCTCAGGTATCAAATCGCCGCTTTCACGCAGCAGTTCAAGGTGCTCCGCTACCGCCTCGCGAATCAAGGCTTCGGTCTCCGCGCGCGTATCTCCGGCAGCCACACACCCGGGCAGGTCCGGGATGTACGCCGAGTACCCATTGCCCGTCCTCTCAATCACGGCCGCGTATTTCACCTTGGCTGTCCTCGGTCCGGATCAGCCTGCTTCAGAATGCTATGCCACGTTCCAGGCGCGAGATCCTTGCCCACCTACCAGCGACCGTGACCGTCCCAGGCTTGTCCGGGTGCCTGTAATGCCGGTGGCTTCCGCGTATCCGCACCAGCCGCCAACCATCGCGTTCGATCAAACGAATCGCCTCCCTGACCTTCGGCATCCCCTCGTCGCATCCATCCGCCCCGGTTGCCCTGCCGAGTCAAGAGTATCCCCGTTGGCGGGAACCGGCAGATGCCGGCGGGCTGAGCGAACGGTGAGGCCAGCGCTGACGGGCGTATCCTGAACGGGCGCGATCAATAAGGCGCTCAAATGCCCACAAGTGCTCCAACAGACGGCGACGGTACTGCCGGGCGGCAGGCTGGAAATTGTCCGCCCCGAGTTGCACGAGGGGCAGACCGTGGACGTTGTGGTGCGCCACTCCCCGCCTTCGGCGGGCCGGTCCGCCGTCGACATCCTGACCGAAGCGCCAGGACAGCGTCTATTCGAGACCGGGAACGACGTTGACGACTACATCAAGGAAGAACGGACGCCGTGGAGCCGCCGACGCTTCTGGCTCCCGGGCCAGTCCGTCTTGGGGTGAGCGGGTGCGTCGACGGCGTAGAAAGTAAAGCATCGAGCCCTGGCGCAATCGACTACCGGACAGGGTGCCGCGTGGCGCTGGAGAGATTGTGAATACCCTGGCTCAAATTCAAGGACAACTGCGTGCCGGCGAATTCGATTACTCCCAACATGCCTTCCGACGCGCCGTGCAGCGGAACATTAGCGAGCAAGAGATTCGCGAGGCGGGTGCAAGAGCTGTCATTGTCGAGGATTACCCGGAAGATAAGTATGGCCCAACATGGCTGGTACTGGGATTCACTCCCTCGGGACGCCCGCTCCATCTCTAAGTCTCAATTGCCGACGCACCGCAAATCAGAATCGTAACCCTCTATGAGCCGAGCGAAGATGCGTGGGATGATCACGCAAGGAGGAAGTAACGGTGGCCACTTGCATTGTCTGTAGTGCGGATCAGAGTCTGACGGAGTTGGTGGAGGAGGTCTTCAGGGTGGATGGCCGGTACGTGCTCGTTGGCGACGTGCCCGCTACGGTGTGCCAGCGCTGCGGAGAACGTTCCTTCAGCCGCGAAACGACGGACAAGGTCCGGCTACTGGTCCACGGACAAGCCACTGCCGCCAGGTCCGTTCCCCTTCAGGTGTACGAATTCGTGTAGCCGCGCGTGAGCGAGGCGTCAAGGGAAACCCTGCCCTCCTCGACCAACCGCTGGCCGCCCCCTTCTGCACCAACCGCTGTCCCGGCGACTTGATCCTCCACGCCTACGACGCGGCGCAAGTCCTGCGCAACAACGGCGTTTCCCTCATCGGCGGATTCCACACGCCGGTCGAAGAGGACTGCCGTTAGAGGCTGCTGCGCGGGACTCAGTCGATCGTCGTGTGCCCGGCCCGCGAGCGTCCTCCCGGTCCATCCAACCCTGCACCACTGGATTCGGACGCGCACGCATCAGTTCAGAAAGGACGTTGGTGTCCAGGACGATCACCAGTCGGTCGCCTCAGGCGAACCGGGGCGGCTCGCGCATCGGCTCCCGCGGCGGAATCTCCAGGTCCACCCCGCCCAGCGGCCGAAACAGCTCATGGATCGCCGTTCCAAGCATTCGGACGGGCCCTTTCGACCAACGTCTGCGTACGGCGTCGTCCGTCGCGACCGAGGCTTTGCTTCGCCTGGGCGGCGGCCGCGGTGGCGGCGGGTTCGGCTTCGGTCGCGGAGCCGTCCCACGGCGTGGCGCGGAGTCGTCGTGGCTCTCGCGCGTCACGCAGCCGGCACGCTGTACTCCGCCCGTACGAGTTCAATAGCCCGGTCGTGACACGCGTTGTTCAGCTTGTCGTCAATGGCAACAGGCACTTCCGGCCCCGACATCGTTCGCACTTCCAGCAGGCGAGCCTTCGCCTCCGCGTCGGGGGCGTACTGGTGCCACCACAAGTACTTCCACTCGTCACTGATCGACCTGAAATGCTGTTTGGCGCCCTCGGCCTTCGCCGACTTCATAGATGGATCAAGGGTAATCAGGGCAAGCGCAAGCAACGAGGCAAGCATTGCCAGGACCGCGCTCACCCACGGAGGCAGGACGTCAGTAACAAAGCTTGAGCCCGCAAAGAACGACGCGGCGGCAACCACTGAAATCAGCCACTGGTGCTGCCGCCGATATCGGTCGGACAACGCCGCGTAATACAGGTAATTGCGCTCAGCGTCGAGCCGCCCATCCCACGCCACCTGCGCAATCCCCGCTTGGGAGATCGCCTCAGCCACTCAAGCGCCACTCGCTTGCTAGGGATTGGTCATTCTAGCCAATGGCACAACGACGCGAGATTCCAATCGGTCCCGTGAAGATGAATTCTGGTGCCAGCGGATGCGGATTGGATGTGTATCTGAAACAGCTAGCGCCTGTCCTGCCAGATGTTCTCGATCCCTTGCATGAGCGCCTGAAAGCTGGCCGAGCGGTTGCGATCCATGGACAGATGTTCCGCCATGCGGCGCGCGCCGTCAGTCTTCTGAAACCGTGGCACGAGTTCACGGACTGCACCGGAGGGTTTGACGACCGCGTCGGGGTCGCGGAGTCGGCGTCGCCCTCCGATCCCGCGCAGGTTGTCCTGGCCATAGGCGTCGGCCAGCGCGTCCGGTTCGCCCAGGTACCAGGCTTCCAGTTCCTGGCAGGCAATCCTGACCAGCGAGTCGGTCCGACCGCCTTGCCGGCAGAGATCGCTCAGTCGTCGTTTCAAGGCGCGGCAGTCACCACCGTCGTTATCCCGCAATATGACGAACCGGACCCCTGGCTCGCGCCAGCGACGCAGCTTGCGGGGCACGCTCTTTTCCAGTTGCTGCTTGCCTCTATGCGTGACGCATTGAAAGACCAAGCACGGAAAAAGCCGCGGCAGTAGTCCCTCCAGCAGCGTTCGCATCGACGGCTCTTCCAACAGAAACACGACTCGTCTCACCGAGGATCGGCGCCTTCAAACATGCCCTGCTGCCAAAGCGAGCCTGGCAAGTCGCCTTCGTCCACCAGATCACGCAGCAGCTTGGATTCATGGGCTCGCCGCACGCTGGTATAGCCACCCTGCTTGACCAGGTAGAACACTTCGTCAATCTCGACCCCGTTCAGAAAGTCGGGCGAATGTGTGGACACAAACACCTGGCCGCCGCGCCGTGCGTAGTCCCTGAATTCCTCCGCCAACTCATGCAGCAACTCCGGGTAGAGCTGGTTCTCAGGTTCCTCGACGGCCAGCAGCGGATGAGGCTTCGGGTCGTAGAGGAGCACGAGGTAGACAAACATCTTGATGGTGCCGTCGGACACATAGCGGGCAATGAAGGGATCCTTAAAGCTCCCGTCCTGAAAACGCAGCACCAGTCGCCCGTCCTCGGTGGGCCTGGCCTCCACACTCTCAATCCCCGGAACCCGGCGCCGCATGGCGTCGAGCACACGCCGGAAGCGCTTGGGATGATGCTCATACAGGTACCGCGCAACCTGCGCGACGTCGTCACCGCGGGTGGAAAGGTGCTCCGCGTACCCTTCCTCGGCGCTCGGTCGGGCGTCGTCAATGTGGAACTTTGAGACATGCCAGTTGTCGATCAGGCTCCGAAGCTCTGAAACCGCGGAGTACTCGCTAAGCCGCCCGAACACGTTGATTGCGAGAACGCTCGGGTCGCTTAATACGTGCAGCTCGGGATCGTCAAGTACAACTTCATCAGGGACGAATGACCTTGCATCTCCGACCATTCCCCGCCCATGCGAGAAATTCAGATAGAACTGCGGCTGCAAATCACCGGGCTCAGAACACTGCAGAACCTCACGGATCACGACCGCGCTCTCACCGCCGATCCCGATCTCAAGTTTATAGATGATCAACCGCCCACCATTGTCACGAAGAGTAAGCGTGATCCCGATCGGCCCGGCCTGGTCGCGGCTCTTCAATTCACCGAGGCCACCGCGCTTATCAACGGCCACCGCGACATCTTGGGCTACCGCGTCCTTGAGAAAACTGAACACATCGAACAGCGTCGACTTCCCCGACCCATTGGCGCCCACGACCACCGCCATGCGCGGCAAGTCTTTGAGGACGGCGCGGCGAAACACCCGGTAATTGCGGAGTTCCAGCTGCTCAATCCGCATCCGCTTGCTCCTCGCCATGCCGGGGCGGAATTTCACAATCACGCCTCAAGCGCAGGTTAGCCCAGGGTTCAACTCCACCGTGTCAGATCGACGTCGTGGCCGGGCCGGAGTCGCCTCTGCCCCTGAGGTCTGAGAGTTGCAGACAGCAGTCTCGCCAGCCCAGGGATCAATCACCTCAACCCCACACCCAACAAAGCCCTCCACATCCCCCGTCGCCACCGCCATCCCGCGCGACTTCGCAATCGCCGCAACCTGGCAGTCCACCTGGCTGATTGGCCGACGCGCGGTGCGGCGGTTGGCCGCGATCTCGGCATACGCCCGGGCAGCCGCCGCGTCAAAGGCCAGCACCCGCCCGCCGAACACCTCGCCAAACAGCTGGTCCGCCGCCGCCGCCAACCCATCGCGACGCCATCCACCCAGCAGCAGCGCGATCCCCGTGCGCACCTCCGCCTCGGTCACCGCCGCCACGAACAACCGGCCGGCGTCCTGTCGGTCCAGCCAGGCCAGCACCTCGGGCGTCGGGCGTGCCCGCGTGAGTTCCGAAACAATGCTCGTGTCCAGGACAATCATCGGCCCGCGACCTCAGTCGAACCGCGGCGGGTCGCGCATTGGCTCCCGCGGCGGAAGGAACGGATCCACGCCAACGAACGGCTTGAACAGCTCATGCATCGCCGTTCCAGGGTCGTCGACAGATGCCTCGTCCTCGCGCAGCGCTGCCCGCAGAATCTCCCGCACCTCCCGCTCCATCGAGCGCCCATTCGCCGCTGCCCGAACCCGCAGCCGCTGCTTCAAGTCCTCATCCAGGTTGCGCACCGTGATACTCGCCATCGACTAACCCTCCTACTGCCGTGCTGCTGACGCATGCGTTGACCGCAATGCAGGCAACCGTGCGATTTCAATCAGTGATGGCAATGCAATCACCCCACCCCCTCCGGATCGTGATAAAACCGCTCCGCCGTCGTCACCGCCCGCCAGTCCTCCGGCTTGAACGCCTGTTCGCCCGCCCGTCGCGCCGCCTGCACCAGTTCCCCAATGTGATGCAGCGCCGCCAGCTTGCGGTTGTGATTGCGGTCGCGGTCGGCTCGTAAGTCATCCAATTCGCGGCTTGTCGCCATGTCCAGTCCTTTCAGAATCCAGTCGGCGTAGCGGTAGCCCTCGGCCCGGAACTTGCCGCGCGAGGCCCGCCCCGTGTTGTAGTCCGCCAGCGCCTCGCGGTAGTCCCCGCCGCGGTAGGCGATATGCGACGCCATCAGGTTCGCGGCGTACTCCAGCGAGGCGAACGGGTCGAACGTCCGCCCTCGCATCGACGGATGCCAGCGCGGAATGATCTGCACAATCCCCTCCGCCCCCGCCCGGCTCACCGCCGTCGGGTTCCAGCCCGACTCCATCACGATCTGCCGGCGGAACACCTGCGTGTCGTACCCCACCGCCCGCGCATAGCCATCCGCGAACAGCTCCAGCGGATTCACCCGCTCGCCCGTCACCCGGAACGTCGCCGGATCGATCACCCCGTCCGGCGTCGCGTCCAGGTGCAGGTGATGCCCCGTGCTGTTTCCCGTCGAATCGCACAACCCCAGCGTCTCCCCCGGCTCCACCGTGTCGCCTACCGCCAGCCTCGGCGGCTCGTCAAAGTGCAGAAACCGCCACAGCACCCTCTCCGCATCGCGCAGCGCCACCGCGTTCCCGTACGGAAACCCATCCCGCACCGCCGAGTCCCGCGTGCTCGGCCGCTCCGTCGTCCACACCGCAACCACCACCCCCGCCCCCGGCGCCTTCACCGGCCGCCGGTACACCGACGTGCTTTTCAGCGCCAAGTCCAGGCCCCCGTGCCGGTAGCTGCCGCGGTCCACGCCGAAGTCCGACGTGACCCGGATCGTGCCGTCCAGGGGCGGCGCCAGCGCTTGCAGCATGGGCGCGGGCTCCGGTATCGGCGCCGGCGCCGCACGTCCCATCGGCAACGCCATCGCCGTCGTCAGGTCGCGCTCGAGCTCGGCGTGGGCCGCCGGCGCGAAGTCGTGCCAGTTGCCGCCCCGCTCCTGGCCCACGAACCAGCACAGCGCCTGGGCTTGCGGCAGGGCACGGGCCACCAAAGGGGACGCGTCCTGCAGCCACCCCGCGTGATAGTTGACTGCGGGCCGGTGCGGCGGGTCCGTACCACGCGCCGCCGTGTTGAATTCGGTAATCCAAACCGGCAGGTGATCCAGACCAAGCGCGGCGTGATTCTCGGCCCAGGTCTCCGCCACATTCAGCCCGAAACGCCAGCCCCTCTCGTGGCGGGTCTGCATGTCGTCAGCCACGGAGAGGCGCGGATTGCCGTACACGTGCACGCTCAGCACATCGGGCGACCCCGCGATGCGCTTCCACGCATCCAGGAGCGCGTAGTCAAGATCGGCCCAGGGCGAGCCTTCCGGCGATTGCCCGGCCGTGGCGTGCAATCGGCGGGGGTGGAACGTCGCGACCGGAATGCTGGCCAGCCGCGCGCCAGGCAGCGACTCGTGGCACTGCGCGATGAAGCCCCGCAACGCGCCCTCGACGAGGCGCCAGCCCCGCGTGCCCTCCAGCTGCGGCTCATTGCCCGGTTGGAGAATCAGCCGCCCGCCCAGGTGACGCAGCCAGTTCAGCTCCCGGAGAGCGGCGTCATAAGCCGTGCGCTCAGCCTCTGTCCGTGCATACGCCTGCCCCGGCTGCCAATCCACCCGCAGCAGGATCTCGCTCGCCGGATGCCGGGCCGCGAGCGCCTTGATCCGCGGCATGGCCTGGCGCAGGTGGTGCGGATCATCGGGCGCTACGCCCTCCAGGTAGACCAACTCCACAAACGGTGTGCCGTCGGGGTACTGCCGCTCGGGGTCCGGCCAATGCAGCCCAACGCGCATCATCGCGGCGCCTGCCGCAACGCCGCGCCCACCACGCCGATGAGCGCGCTGCCGACCGCCCCACATACCACCGCCCGGATCGGCCGTAGCTCGGCGAGAATCTTCGCCTTGGTGACATACGACTCACGGACGTGGGCTTCGAGCGCCTCCAGGTCCTCGTGCCGTTGCGCCGGGCCCAGCCCCCCATGCCGATACCTCCCCCGATCGGCCCCAAACACGCCGGTAACCCGGACGACCCCGTCGAGCGGTGGAACGAGCATGCGATCTCCAGTCTTCTCGTAGTCGCGGGCATCCTCGTGCCTCAAGTTGGCCTTGCCGTGAGTACTCGTTGAGTGTACGCTATCTGTGCACGATACGCAACCACCTTGAAATGCCACGAATACCACCCCCAGCCGTCCGCCTCCTGCCCCTGATCTCCACCCTCCTCGCCGCTCTCCTCGCCTCCGTCCTCCGCCTGCGCACACCCACGCCAATCTCCCACCATCCGTCCCGTAGGGGCACTCATAGAGGCACCCACAGGGGCGCCCATCTTCACGCCGCTGCCTGCCTCTCGTCGCCGCCGTCCTCCGCTTGCGCACACCCGCGCCACTCACCCGCCACCCATCCCGTAGAGGCGCCTCTTGCGGGTACCCGTCTTCACGCCGCCCCGGCACCCCCACCCCACCGCGGCTTCCACGCATCGCGCCTGCCGACCTCGCACACGCCGATTGGACGCCCGCCGCACCTCAAGAGTTTTTTAGAAAAAACTCTTATTGCGCACGCGAGGCCCCTTTTCAGCGCTCCTCAGCGCCTACACTCGCTGTTCTCACGGACTGCGGCGCAACCGGTGGAGGCATTGGCCACATGAACCTCGTCGGCTACACCGACCGCCTCACCGCCGCCCCCGGCGACACCGTCCGCTTCATGGTCAGCAGCCAGCACGCCCGCTTCCGTGCCGACCTCGTCCAGCTCATCCACGGCGACGAGTCCCCCGACGGCCCCGGCTACAAAGAACGCGAAGTCCCCTCAACCATCAACGGCCATTACCCCGGCCGCCCCAAGCCAATCCACAGCGGTTCCTACATCCACATCCCCACCCACCCCGTCCTCGACACCCTCACCAGCTTCACCGTCACCGCCTGGATCTACCCCACCACCCCCGCCGGCGGCCTCCAGGGCCTCATCACCCGCTGGACCAATGACCCGCTGCCCCAGGGCTTCGCCCTCGTCATCGGCCCCAATGGCGACCTCGCCCTCCACCTCGCCGACGGCCGCAACCCACCCATCCAGGCCGCCACCGGCGCCACGCTCACCGAACGCGTCTGGACCTTCGTCGGCGCCAGCTACTACGCCCCCACCGGACGGGTCGCCCTCATCCAGCAACCCCTCCACCCCTGGCCCGTCGCCCCCGACCGCGCCCTCGTCACTCACAACACCTCCGCCGCCAACGTCCGCGCACCCTCCGGCGCCCTCCTCTTCGCCGCCCTCACCGCCGGCCCACCCGAACGCACCGGCCCGATCACCGCCCCCTACAACGGCAAGCTCGACACCCCCCGCCTCCACAGCCGCGCCCTCACCCCCAACGAACTCACCGCCCTCGCCGACCGCACATCCGTTCGTGGTGAGCCGGCCCGCAGTCCTCCGGAGGGCCGAGTCGAACCCACCGTTCGTGGTGAGCCGGCCCGCAGTCTTCCGGAGGGCCGAGTCGAACCACAAACGGCTGACGACCCACTCGCCGCCTGGGACTTCAGCCTCGACATCGATAGCTACCGCGTCACCGACACCGGCCCCAACGGTCTCCACGGCCAGGCCGTCAACATGCCCACCCGCGGCATGACCGGCCACAACTTCACCGGCGCCCAAACCAGCTTCCGCCTCGCCCCCCACGAGTACGGCGCCATCTACTTCCACGACGACGACGTGGAGGACGTCGGCTGGGAGCCAGACTTCCAACTCACCGTCCCGCTCGACCTGCCCAGCGGCGTCTACGCCGCCCGCCTCCGCGCCGGCGACGACGAGGACTACCTGCCCTTCTGCGTCCGCCCGCCCCGCGGCGCCGCCACCTCCCGCATCGCAGTCCTCATGCCCACCCTCACCTACGTCGTCTACGCCAATTTTCGCGACATCGACGGCGCCTTCGTGGACCACGAGCGCGTGCCCAACGCCGACGCCTCGCTGCACCAGGACGTGTTCGCCTACATCCGCGCCAACGGCCTCCCCGGCCTCTACGAGCGCCACTCCGACGGGTCGGGTACCACTCACGTCTCCCACCTGCGCCCCATCCTCAACATGCGCCCCAAGTTCCGCTACCGCGTCTGGGGCGCCCCCGCCCGCTTCCCCGCCGACCTCTATCTCATCGACTGGTTGGAAGCCACCGGCCAACAGTTCGACGTCATCACCGACCATGACCTCCACGCCGAGGGCGCTGACCTGCTGGAGCCCTACCGCGTCATCCTCACCGGCTCGCACCACGAGTACTGGACCGCCGACATGCTCGCCGGCATGCGCTCATACCTGGACCAGGGCGGTCGGCTGATGTACCTCGGCGGCAACGGCTTCTTCGGCGTCACCACCATCGACGCCCAGCGCCCCCACATCGCCGAGGTCCGCCGCTGGGGCACAAGCTGGCCCTTCGAAATGCCGCCTGCCGAGCGTGTCCACAGCACCACCGGCGAACCCGGCGGCACCTGGCGCAACCGCGGCGTGCCGCCAAACGGCCTCGTCGGCATCGGCTCCTGCGCCGCTGGATTCGACCAGGGCGCTCCCTACGCCCGCCAGCCCGACAGCTTCGATCCCCGCGCCGCCTTCATCTTCGAGGGCATCGGCGACGACGAACCCATCGGCGACTGCCCTTCCCTCGTCGTCCGTCACGGCGCGGCTGGCTATGAAATGGATCGATTGGACTTCAGCCTCGGCACCCCGTCACACGCCCTGCTGCTGGCCTCCTCCGTCGGGCACTCCGAGCGCTACACCGCCTTCATCGATGAGCGCCTCGATTTCACCCGGGGCAAGGACGGCATGCTCCCCGATTCCCCGCCCCCGGCCGACGGCCCCCACGCGTTCGTCCGCGCCGACATGGTCTACTTCGAAACCCCCAACGGAGGAGGCGTCTTCTCCGTCGGCTCCATCGCCTGGCGTGGCTGCCTCTCCCACAACAACTACGACAACACCGTCTCCCGCGTCACCGGCAACGTCCTCCGCCGCTTCGCCGCCGACCAATGAACCAGCCACCCTCCTACAACGGAATCCGGGTCCCCGCCGAGTGGCCGCCCCAAACCATCGAGCCCGGAGGCGACCCACTGCCGGTGCCGTATCTGGCCAATCCTCCGCGCGTCATCCCAATCGACGTCGGCCGCCAGCTCTTCGTCGACGACTTCCTGATCGAGCACGCCACGCTCCGCCGCGTCTACCACGCCGCCAAAGTCCACGAAGCCGCGCCGGTCCTGTCGCCCGAAACCGACCTCGAACTCAATCGCGGCCACTGCCCTGTCGCCGCCCCGTTCAACGACGGCGCCTGGTATGACCCGGCGGACGACACATTCAAGCTCTGGTATCACGCCGGCTGGTTCGATGGCACGGCCCTCGCCACCAGCAGCGATGGACTCAACTGGGAGCGGCCGTCCCTTGACGTGGTGCCCGGCACCAACGCCGTCATCGCGCACCCGCCGGACTCGCGGCGCGACGGCGCACTGATCTGGCTCGACGCCGACGCCGACTCGCCCGAGCGCTTCAAGATGTTCATCTTCTGGCGCCATCCTCAACGTCATGAAGGTCTGATCTACACCTCGCCCGACGGCATCCACTGGACCGATCGCGGGCCGACCTCCCAGTGCGGCGACAACTCCAGCTTCTTCTACAACCCGTTCCGCCAGCGGTTCGTATTCAGCATCCGCCTGAGCTGGGACCGACGTGCGCGCTTGTACTTCGAGCATCCGGACTTCCTGCAGGCCGCCCGCTGGAATCCCGATCAAGCGGTCCGCTGGGCCCGGGCCGACCGTCTCGACCGGCCCGATCCATTTCTTGGGCTCCGCCCCCAGCTCTACGACGTCAACGCCATCGCCTACGAGAGCATCATGCTCGGCGCGTTCGCCGTCTTTCACGGGCCGGAAAACCCCGACGCCGCCAGCATCAGCCGCCCCAAGATCAACGACCTGCAGTTGGCCTACAGCCGCGATGGCTTCCACTGGCATCGTCCGAACCGCGAAGCGTTTATCGCGTCCAGTCGCCGCTGGGGCGACTGGAACTATGGCTACATCCACGCGGCCGGTGGAGTCTGCCTGGTGGTCGGCGATGAGCTCTGGTTCTACTACGGCGCCTTCTCAGGCCAGGGCTCCGTGCTGAAACCCGGCGAGTTCGGCAGCGCCTACGAACAGGACAACGCCATGTACGCCGGCGGCCACACCGGCCTGGCCACCCTCCGTCGCGATGGCTTCGCCTCCATGCAAGCCGGCAGCCGCGGCGGAGTCCTGGCCACCCGCCTGGTCACATTCAGCGGCTCCCACCTATTCGTCAACCTGGACGCCCCGCTCGGCGAGTTGCGCGTGGAAGTCCTGGACGAGCGCGGCGACGTCATCCCACCGTTCTCCCTGGCCAACTGCCCCCCTGTCACTGCCGACGCCACTCGCACCCGCGTCAATTGGAACGGCGCCCGCGACCTGTCATCGCTCAGCGGCCGTCCCGTCCAATTCCGCTTCCATCTGCGCGACGGCCACCTCTACGCCTTCTGGGTAAGCCCGTCCGCATCAGGCGCCAGCAACGGCCACCTCGCCGCTGGCGGCCCCGGCCTCTCCGGACCCGTCGATGTTTAACCGTCCGCCCACCTACGCGGCATCGCGTGAGTCCACCGCCTGCCATAAGTTAAGCGTCGCCGCCCCGGCTGCCATCTATGGTCGCCGGTCCAGCCGAGACGAAGGGATCGACTAGTGGCCCGAGAGTTCGACCGAACCCAGGAACGTCACGCGGTCCCCATGCCGCCGCCAGTGGACTTCCCCGAGCGCGGCAGCCCCGAAGCCGACGTACTGGCCGAGGTCAAGGCACGAATGTCAAAGGACCCGTATCCCGTCGAACAGAACTTCGGCGTCAGCTACGTAGGCCCACCCCACTCGATCACCGAGAGCATCCGCCCCCTCGCCGCCGGCTCCTTCTTCGTTGAGTGGGCGCGAGACATGAACCCCGCCGCCGACCTCTTCGAGAAGGAAGCCGTGCGAATGCTCGGCTCGTTGCTGGGCCACCGCGAGGCCGTCGGCTTCATCACCAGCGGAGGCACCGAGTCGAACCTGCTGGCCATGCGCCTGGCCCGCAACCTGGGTTCTAAGTCAGAACCTGAAATCGTCCTGCCGACCACGGCCCACTACAGCTTCCGCCTGGGCGCCGAACTCCTGGGCCTGCGGCTCCGCGAAGTTGACGTGGACGACGCCATGCGCCCGGACATGCAACAGGTTGAGCGGTCGCTCAACGGCAACACCGTGGCATTGGTCTGCTCAGCGCCGGAAGGCAACTACGGGCAGCTCGACCCCGTCGAGGAATTCGCCGACCTCGCCGAACGCAAAGGGTTATATCTGCACGTCGACGCCGCATTCGGCGGCTTCGCGCTCCCATTCCTTCGCGAGCTGGGTTACCCAATCCCAGCGTTTGACTTCAGCCTGCCGGGCGTGTCATCGATGATGACCGACGGACACAAGCTAGGGCTGCTACCGGTCGCGACCGGCTTCTTCCTTATTCGTGACGAAGCCATGCTCGACGCCATCCCGGCCGAGTTCACCGGCATCCACACCATCACCGCCACCAAGCCCGGCGATCACGCCGTCGCGGCGTGGTCCGTCATGCGTCGCCTGGGCCGCGAGGGCTACCGCGAGTCGGCCCAACGCCTGATGGAAGTGGTGGACATTGTCAGCAAGGGCATCGAGAGTATCGACGGCCTCCGGCTGCTCGTCCGTCCCCTCCTCGCCGTGGTCAACTTCACGTCTGATCGCGACGACGTGGAACGCATCTACCTGGATCTGCGCCGCCGCGGCTGGGGTGCAACCTACGGCCACGACGGAACCCAGGGCCGCATCCGCCTCTCCATCCACCCCCACCGTGACATCGAACACGCCCACGGCTGGGTCGCCGCCCTCAAGGAATCTGTCCGCACGGTGCGTGCAGATGCCTGACCTCATCCGCTCCGTCGGAATCGCAGCTGCAGCTGCGGATAAATATGAAACTGCAAGATCGCTAGTCTTTGACTTCCTGTCCGCCCGTTATTCGGTTCCGGACGTCTTTCACTAATGCCTCAGGATCATCCAATGCAACTCCCACCACCCTTGCTTCCCTCTTCTTTGCAAATAGCCCCTCGAGCATATCGGGCTTCCTCAGAACTATTACCACATCAGGATCGCCCAGCAACGATACATTCACAAATCCATCAGCTTCCCCGTCACTCTTCATACGTTTGCGTATCTCCACTATATTGTTCAAACGCAACTGCCCACGCCAGATTAGACCTGTACGCAGGTATATGTATTGATCGTCTACAATCACCGGCTGCAAGCGCGAAGCATGGTAATGGCCAACTAGCCACAATAATGTGTACGTGCTGATGGCTGTGAAAACCCAGGCGCCGGTCTGCGTCCAAATGCTGATAACTAAGTGCACGCCTCCAGTCTCGACTACTACAAGCGCAATGAGAGCCCAGAGCAGGTAGCTGCTCTTCCCATGGTACGAGTAGGCAGAGGCGTCCTGGTGAGATGTCCTAAACCTTGCGAACCATCCCGCAAAGACGAAATACAACATCGACACTTCAGAAGCCAGAATTGCGGCCACAAAGTCGCTCTTGATGGACTTCCGTATGCCAGTTCTCAGAGCGTCAATAAAGTAAAGGCAATTGCGCTTGTCGGTTCGGACATCACGAATCACATGACGGAGCTTGATCAATAGGAAAACAACCACGGTCAATTCGATCGCAGGGATCAGGAATTCACTAAATCTCAGAAACGATTGTTCGGATGACGGCAGGATCAACCTGATCGCCAATAGTGTCAGAACACATACGGGCACAATGCTGGACAGCGGCAGGAACTTCCTACGCACTAGCAGTAGATAAAACAGAAGCGGCATACCTACTGCGATATCAATCGAAATCGCGACTGCCAACATACCGGGCCGCGGACTCGCTTCAACCCGGGTGGCGATCCAGGTTTCCAACAACAGAAGCAGAAGAGAGAGCGAGACAAACGTGATAAGTGCTCTACGACGAGTGAGCGTCATTTCGGAGAGCGACAGGTTCATCAGTCCGGTCTCGCACCTCATCATCCAAGCGACTGAGTCTACTCATCGCGGTCTGCTTTCCGTCCTGTCCGCCGGGACCGCGAAGCCTGAATTGCGAGCTCTCCGATAGGACGTGCTTGCCGACACTGTCCTAACCATGCGCTCGGCCGTCTAACCCTGAATGCGCCGGCGGGGCGCCCACGATCGAGTCGTGAACGCCCCGCAGCGTGAGCTGTTCGGCTAGCGGCTGTAGCCCGACGAATTGGTCGGCGGCGCTTGCGCGCGCGCCCGTTCCGCCATGTGCTCCAGCATGAACCGGAAGTCCTGGTAGGCGCCAAGCCCACCCAGGCTGCTCTGCAGCGACCCCAGTTCATCTTCCAACTCCGTCAGGTCGCGGGAGATTTCGGCGACATACTCGCCGTCATACAACCCGCCGAACCGGTCAGCCGAGAGGGCCACGATGGCCCCTAGCTGTAGCAGTGGATCGCCCGAGGCGCTCAGGCTGCTGTCCAGACGCCCGCGCACCTCGGCGCGCTGCGACCGCGACTGACCGGTGTCCGCCACCACCCAGCGCAGCTCGACGTTGGCCAGCGTCACGTCCTGCCCGGCCCGCGCAAGCGCCCGGTCGTGCAGTTCGATCTCATAGAACACGGTTGTGGCCGCGCCCGACGGAATCTCCGCGAACTCCTTGCGGTCCTCCGCGAAGCTCTGGTCCGACGTCACCCGGTTCTCGTAGCCGATGATCCGCCACGATTTCACCAGGTCCGGATCCCACGTCACCTGGGCCCGCGTCTGGTCCGCAAACGGCGTCGACAGCGCCAGCCAGTTGTCCCGGCTAAACGTCGCCCGCGCCTGGCCGGTGTCGTCCAGGTAGCGGTACCAGCCGTTGCCGTGCTGCGCCAGCTGCTCCAACAACACGTCGTTGTAGTTGTTGATGCCGACCCCAATGGTGATCAGGCGTAGCGGGTTCATCGCGTTGCGGTCGTAGGCCGACTCCAGAATCGCGAACGGGTTCGTCGCGTCCACGTTGGCCACACCATCCGACATCAGGATGACGTAGTTATAGGCCTCGGGGCGCTCCTGGCGAATCCGGTCCGCCAGCCGCACGCCCTGGTTCAGCCCGGCCTGCACGTTGGTGCTGCCATGCGGCGCCAGCCGCTGGATTGACCGCTCGACCGCCGTGGCATCGGGTGACATGTGTTCAACCGTGAGGTCGTGAATCACGTTCTCGGTGAAGTGCACCACGGCCAGCCGGTCCTGCGGTCGCAGGCTCTGGCGAATGGCCTCCGCCGCCGCGCGGGCAATGTCCACGCGGTTGCCGTCACCCATAGATCCGGACGCGTCCAGCACCAACGTCACGTTCAGCGGCCGGTCATCCGCCACTTCAGCTGCCTGGAAGCCGATGCGCACCAGGTGCTTGCCGCCGTCCAGCGGGTGCATCGCCAGGTCGCTGGTGACCGAAAAGCCCCAGTCGTCCGCGGGCTGCTCGTACTGGTAGTCGAAGGCGTTGATCCACTCTTCGGCTCGCACCGAATCCGGCTCGATGTCGTAGCCCTCCTGCAGCCACGACAGCGCCAGCTGGTATGACGTCCGGTCCGTATCCAGGCTGAAGGTCGATACCGCGTCTTCAGCCGTAGCAACGAAAGGCTGTCGTCCATAGTCCTGGAACGTTGTCGCCGGAGGCCGCGCCGGTGCAGGCGTTATTGCACGTTGTGCCGGCGCAGGCGTTATTGCACGTTGCGGGGCGCCTGCCTGAGGAGCAGACGCCGCGGCGGGCGGTGCCGTGCGGGCGGCTTCGACCTGAACGGATTTCTCGACAACCTTCTCGACGACCACCTCGCGCGTGACCACTTTCTCTACAACCCGCTCGACCGGCACCTCCTTGATGACGACTCTCGAAGGAGGAGCTGCTGCCGTAGCCGGCGCGGCCGTCGCGGCTGGCGCTGCCGCGGCCGGCGCGGCGGTTGCCATTGCGGCTGGAGCCGCCTCAATGTATGACGCCGACATGACGAACTCGTCCTGGGTAGCCCGCGAGGCCAGGAATACGGCCGAGGCCGCCACGGCCACGGCGCCGCCGGTGGCCATCACCGGGAACCAGTTCTGCTTGAGCACGCCCAGAATCCTGCGGCGCACCTGCGCGACCGGATGCCGCGTCGGCGGCAGATCCATCTGGCCCTCAAGCGTCTGCCACAGGTTCTCCGGCGCCTGCAGGTCCTCCGCTTCCGCTGCGAAGTGATTGCGCAGCGCGCGTTCCATCTCCTGATCCGATCCGTAGTTACTGGCCATGGCTGTACGCCTCTCGGGCTCCGCCCGTTGCAAGTTGCTCCCGCAGCTGGCCGAGGGCTCGACTGAGCCGCGATTTGACCGTGCCCTCCCGCACGCCAATGGCTTCGGCCAGCTCGGGAACCGTAAGGTCCGCGAAATAACGCAGGACGACCACTCGCCGGTGGTCCGGACTCAGCCCAACCAGCGCCTCCCGGATCGCCTGGCGGTCGAGGTTCACCTCCACCGTCTCGCCGGGACTAGGTCGATCGTCCGCGTGGCTGTAGGTCTCCAGCGGTACCGTGTCCACCGCACGCCGTCGGCGCTGCGACACGACCGCGTTTACCAGAATGCGGACGAGCCAGGGTTTCACCGGCCGTCCACTTTGGAAGCCCGCGATGCCCCGCCACGCAGCGAGGAGGGCCTCCTGTACCTGCTCTTCGGCCAGCGCGCGGTTCCCGGTCATCAGAACCGCCGTGCCAAAGAGCACGTCCTTGTAGCGTTCCACCAGATGGCGGAACGCCTCGTGCTCACCGTTTTGGCAGCGCAGCACGGCCTGTTCATCGGTCATAAGCCGCCCTCATGGTCCAATCTCCTGGTGCCGTCTGCTAATGACTACGCGAGGTAACGACGAATCGTTCCATTGGCCTCGGCAAGTCCGCTTGTCAATCCATAGCCGGAGAGTGGAGCCACATGCGCCGAACGAACTACTCCTGGCACTCTCCGAGCTGCTGGGCTCGGACAGCTGCCACAGGGACTCGTTCGCAGCCGCTAAATGCCTGATCTGCGAGCAGAGGGACGAATCGAGTCGAAATCGTGGACGCGCAGGCGGACCTGCCGTGCATCCTAAAGTGCGTAGCACAGGGCGAGACCCATCGTGATCTGCCGTTGCGACGTGTCCATTGCCGGAATTTGTCGGCTACCCGATACGCTTGACTAGCAGCGCCCCATCGGAATCGACTAAGGCATGACCGTGCCAGCCAGCTTGTTCGAGCCACGCCCGCCCGAACTGCTGGACGGCCTGCAGGATGACGCCTTCCAGATTTTGTGTCGTTGCAGGCCAGCCGTGTAGCTACAGCCCCCGCTGGCGTCAAAGACGGCTAAGCCATAGCTCAATGAGAGGGCTTGCAAACTCTGGCAGCGGTTGCTGCCGGAGCCACAGTCCTAGGCTCGCGGCAAGATCGTCGCCTTCACGCACTCCATGGCCATCGCGCTTCGGATAGCCGCGGCAACACCGGATTCCGAGAGCGGAAAGGTGCGCTGCATCAGGGACCAGTCATAGTCGTCCTGGATGGCGTAGAGGTTTGCCATCGCCTGCGCCACTTCGTCAGGTGTGAACGCCCAACTCGCGAGCACCTGCACTTCCTTTACGCAGATCCGGTGCCAGTTGGTATCGATGCTGCCGGCGTCGGTGAACTGGCCCATTTCCACAAAGGTCCCGCCGTCGCGCAGCATCTCGATCCCCTCGGGCCCCGCCTGCGGGGCGCCGCTGCAGTCCACGACCAGATCGGCCCCGAATCCGCCCACGGCATCGCGGGCAGCGGCTATCCGTGCATCTGTGGTCCAATGTTCGTCAATCGAAACCGTGGCATCGGCGCCAAAGGCCCGGCAGAGCGCCAAGCGCGGCTCTTCGGGCGCTCCGACCACAACGACCTTTCCGGCGGCGCGCTGCCTGGCTGCGATCAGGGCAAGGACGCCTATGGGGCCCGAGCCCTGGACGACGACCGAATCGCCGGCCTTGAAGCCCTCGAGCCCAAGCGCTGAGGCCCGGTTGAAGGCGCGCGTCACCGAGGCGAAGGGCTCGACCAACGTCCCGACCATGCTGGGCATATCGTCTGGAAGTCGAAAGATCTTGGTTGCCGGGAACGCTTCAAGATCGAGAAAGACCATGTCGGCCCAGCCACCCCAGAGGTGCGGCGGCCGCTGGAACCCGATCTTGCGTCCGTAGTACGTCGGGTTCAGGCAGCGGTTTGCCCGCGTCGGGTAGTGGATGCAGTAGTGGCACGACCCGCAGGCCATCAGCGGCGGAATCATCACCCGATCGCCCTCACGCAGCGCGTGTCCCATGTAATCACGCGTTAGCCGAGGCCCGATCTCGTCGACGACGCCGGCCAGTTCATGGCCGAGCGTCAGCGGCCAGGGCAGTTCCCCGGGCCAGTGTCCCTGCAGGATGTGCAAGTCGGTGCCGCACACCCCGCAGGCATCGATCCGAATGAGCGCGCCGCGATTGGGCACGGATGGCCGCCGCACGGTGCGCAAGTCCGGGTGAGTTCCCGGTCCGTCGAACGTGATCACCCGGACCGAACGATCGCTAGCCGTGGCCTCGGTCATCCCTCAGTGCTCGCGTCGAATGGCCGCTAGGCCTGGCCGGTCCAGTCGAACAGCACGCCAAGCCACCCTTCTGGTCCCCGCGCGATCATTTCGTAAATCGCGGGAGCTTCGTTATAGGGAACGTCGTGCGTCACGAGATGATCCACATCCAATTCACCGCGCGCGATGAGATCAAATACGTAGGCGCGGTTGGCGGGGCGAGTCCATTGGAACCGGTGGTACGGCTCCGGCGGATAGTCGAGCGAATAGTTGCCCAGGATGTCGAGTTCGTGTCGGAGCACCTCGGGTTGGAGCGCGATTTCCACGGTGCCGGGCGGGCTACCGGACAGGCAAACCGTGGCACCGTGGGCCGCCGCCTTCAAGCAGTCCGCGAAGACTGCGGGGTTTCGCGCCACCATGAACACCACACGCGCTCCGCCCCCGGTCAGATCGTGCACCGCCCGCACCGCATCCTCGCGGGAAGCGTTAATCGTGTGCGTGGCTCCCATCCGCCGGCTGTGCTCCAGACGCTCGTCCAGCAAATCGATTGCGATCACCGGGTAGGCGCCCGCCCGTGCGGCGAAGTATGTGGTCAGCTGCCCCACCAGGCCCTGCGCAAATACGGCGACCGATTCGCCCAAATAGGGCTTGGCTCGTCGGACGCCGTGCAACGCAACGTCGCCCAACACGCCAAACGTCGCTTGCGCGTCTGTTACGCCATCCGGAATGCGGCCCGCATACCCGTGCCAACTCGCGTCACCCCCCACGTTGATTAAGTCCGCGCCCTGGTGGGGTGAAATGATGAGCACCCTGTCGCCCGGCGCGTATCCGGAGACCGCAGTGCCGGCGGATTCCACCACGCCCACTGCCGTGTAGCCGGTTGGCGCATCGTCCGGCCGTGACATTTCAAACGCATTTCGCTCGGATCCCGCGCTGACCTGCGTTTTTCGGATGGCAACCAGAATCTCTTCGGGCGCGGGGTCGCCGATCTGAATCGAATCCAGCGCCGCGTTGCCCGCCGACGTAAACACGATCCTTGGAACGGTTCGCATGGTCGGCGCTCCCAACAAATTATGGCGGCCCAGAGCTGCAACCGGGGGACGGACAGCAAGCGACATCTTACTGACAGGTCCTGCTACTCGAGTAGGCTGCGGTCTACATGCCGCACCGGGTCGGTCGACACAGACTCAAGCTTCTTGTCGTGGGCGGCCAGCGTGAATTCTCGCCAAGTCGCAGTCTCGGGCGACACTCGGCATCGCTTCTACCTCTAACTTGTTGCAGGGCGATCGGCCAACGCGGTATAACCTGCCTGACGAGAGTTTGGGAAGGACTGAGTTGCCATGGGAATCATTTTGAGGAACCGAATTGTCGCGGCTGTGCTCCTGGCTGTCCTAGCACTGGCAATCGTGGGGTGCGGTGAAGAAGCGCAGGGGCCGTTCCGCATCGGCGTCATGGAATCGGTCACCGGGGCCGGCGAGACCTATGGCACCGTGGCCGTGCAGTCCAAGCAGTTGGCCGTGGACGAAATCAACGCCGCCGGCGGCATCAACGGGCGGATGCTGGAGCTCATCGTCGAGGACTCCAAATGCAACGCTCAGGACGCCATTACCGCCTACAACAAGCTGACGGACGTGGACGGCGTGAAGATCATTCTGGGCACGTCGTGCAGTGGGGCCATGCTCGGGGCCGCGCCGCTGGCCGAGAAGGAAGGCGTGGTCATGTTCTCCGGGCTGGCTACGAATCCGGACATCGCCGAGGCCGGTGACTACATCTTCCGAACCTCGCTAAGTGACGCCACCGTGGGCGTAGACACCGGCAACGTGCTCTGGGCCGACGGGATTCGCAACCTGGCCACCATCAACGAGTCCACCGACTACGCCGAGGGCGTCCGGCGAACCACGACGGCGCAGTTCGAGACGCTGGGAGGCCAGATCGTGGCCGCGGAGAGCTACCCGTCGGACACCACCGACTTCAGAACGCAATTGACCAAGATCCTGAACGCGAATCCCGATGCTCTGCACATCGCAGCACAGGCCGAGGCCAGCGGCGGCACCATCATCAAGCAGGTTCGCGAGCTGGGCTATGACGGACCAATCTACGCTGACGTGGTGCCGATCGGTACGACGGCCCTGGAGATCGCTGGCGAGGCCGCGACGGGCGTGAAGGCAATAACGCCTGACCTGGACCCGGCCAACGCCAAGGCCCAGGAAGTGCTGGCAGCCTTCCGAGCGGAGTACGACTACATAACGCTGCCCTGGTTCCTGGGTTCGGCCTACGACAACGTCTACATCACCGCCGAGTGCCTGAAAGAGACTGGCGATGACCAGGACGCCGACGGATTCCGCGACTGCCTGTATGACATCACCTGGAGCGGCACAATCGGCGAGAACTACAGCTTCGACGCGAAGGGCGAAGTGGTAGGACTGGCAAACGCGGTGCTGGAGGTGCTGCCCGTGGCCGAACGAACCGAGGAGAACGGGGGCTACAGAGTCCTAGGCGCCGCGCCAAGCAACTAAGTCTGATCTGGTGATCCTTACAGCCGTGGGGTTGGTCCGAAGGACATGGGCCAACCCCACGGCTGCTTTCTGGCCTGTGACAGCCTGCCCCAGGCATCGGCTTCGCCGCCTGGGGCGACCGGCGAGTTCCCGGCCCCGCACTAGCCCGCGATGAGCCTCGCCCGACTCAGCGACTTTTCGCTTGCCGGTCTGCTGCGCCTTCGCGAGCACCAGAGCCGGCTCCTTGCCACTGGCCTCGCTGCGGCCATCGTGGCGTACATCGGCTGGAAGATCGTCCAGTCGCCTGACCAGGCCCTGCAGTTCGCGTTCAACGGGCTGGCGGTCGGTGCGGTCTACGCGCTGCTCGCCATGGGCTTTACCCTCGTCTACAGCACCGTCTGGTTCTTTGACCTGTACTACGGCGCGGCCGCGGCCATCGGCGCCTACGGCGTGTTCTACCTGCGATCGCACGACGTCCTCGGTGGCCAGTACGCGGTCAATAGCGGACCCGTAAACGTTTTGTTCGCGGTCATCACCGCGGGCGTGGCCGCCTGGGCGCTGCACGTCTTGCTCTATCGCCGCCTGCACACGCGTGTGAATCCGACCGCGCTGCTGGTCGTGGGCGGGCTGCTGGCGGCGGGGGTGGGCGTTTATACGGGCCTGGTTATGGCCAATCCGCAAAACTTGCACGCGCTCCTGAGTCCCCTGGTCGCCTTCCTGATTGCGGGCGTTGCCTATTGGGGCCTCCGGCGCGGCTACCGGCGAGTCTCATCCGGAATCGGTCCCCTGCCGCGCCTGGCAATGGCCGCGGTGGCCGTTGTTGCGGGCGCGATCGTCGGCTATCTCGTCGCTATCACGCCGGAACTGGGGCTCTACCTGAGTTGGGGCGTCGCCTGTCTGTTGTCGGGGACGGTGAGCCTGGCGCTGTATCGCGGTCTCTACGTGACGATGCGAGAACGAGCCAACTCACCGCTGATCATGCTGGTGGCTTCGCTGGGCATCCTGCTGGCGATTACAGCGCTCATCACCATGGTGTTTCGAGCCGCGCCACGGCCGTTGCCGGACACCTTTGGCAGCGAGCCCTGGACCATCGGCGGGGCGTATATCAAGGGATTCAACGTCTTCGCCATCGGTCTCGCCCTTGCTGGCTTCGGGGTTCTCTTGTTCATGATCAAGAAAACCGCCTTCGGCAAGGCGGTGCGGGCCATCGGTGACGACGAAGAAGTGGCGAAAGTCGTCGGCATCAATACCACCGTCATTATTGCCGTCGTCTTCTTTATCGGAGCTGTTTATGCGGCGCTGGCCGGCCTCGTTAGCGGCCACGACACGGCGATTCAGCCCCGGATGGGTCTGCTCTTGTTGTTGAAGGGCTGGATCGCGTCTGTCGTTGGAGGAATCGGCAGCCTCCACGGCGCCATCGTCGGCGGCTTTGCGCTGGGGATGCTTGAGCAGTTTGGAATCTGGGATCTCGCCGGGGAGTGGCGGGATGTCATTTCGTTCATCGTGCTCATTGTGTTCCTCTCGTTCTGGCCCCAGGGCCTGATTCCGAGGAAGTGACCGGGTGAGCATCGCAACCGGAGCGATTCGAGGCCTGCAGGAGGTTGCGCGCGATCCCCGTTCCTGGTGGAGGCGCTCTCGCGGCAACGTTGAATTGTGGGCGAATCTCATTGTTCTGGGTTGGGCGCTCGTCTTCATGCTCTGGCGAGGCGGCGGCTTTGCAATCACCGTCGGCAGCGTGTTCGCCATCTGGGCGATTCTGGCCGTCAGCCTGAACCTGGTCGTCGGTTACACCGGCTTGCTTTCAGTCGGGCACGTCGGGTTCTTCGGCATCGGCGCCTACGCGATGGCCGTGCTGACCTCGGGCGCCACCTACGAACAGCTTCGAACGGAGGCCATCCCGACGTTCGGTTGGCCGTTCTTTGCCGCACTGCCAGTCAGCGTGGTCCTCGCGGGGATCGTGGCGCTGGTAGTGGGTGTCGCGTTCAACCGCTTCCGTGACGACATTTACGTGCTGGTCTCGTTCGGATTCGCTGTGATCGCCTTCACCACCTTCCTGAGCTGGCGGAACCTGACCCGGGGCGCTTTCGGAATCCACGAAATCGCCCGTCCAGCCTTTGGCTCATGGGTCTTGGATGGCGAACTGGAATTCTTGGCGTTGCTGCTCGTCCTCCTGGGGCTGGTCGTTCTGGTCGCCTGGCTCATCGTGACGTCCTCGTTTGGCCGGGTGCTCACGGCAATCCGCGAGGACGAAGAGGCCATTGAGGTCTTCGGCTACCGCACGGCCAATTACAAGCTCGCGATCTGGGTCATCTCGGCCATGATGGCCGGCTTGGCCGGCGCCCTCCTCGCCAGTTGGAGCACGTTTATCGATCCGAACTCGTTCGTCCTGCTGGAGTCGGTGCTGCTGGTCTCAATCGTGATCCTGGGTGGGCTGGCCAGCATCTGGGGATCGCTGCTTGGGGCGATGGCGTTTGTGATGCTGGAAGAGGGCATGCGCTTCGTGCCGTTCCTGCCTTCCGAATTCATCGGCCAGATTCGACAGATGATTCTTGGAATCCTCCTGGTGCTGCTGATGCTATTCAGACCTCAGGGCTTGGTCGGGAGGTTCAAGCTTTGAGTACCGAGGTTGATCCGCGCGTCTACGTTCTGGAGACCCGCGAAGTCTCGAAGAGCTTCGGGGCCGTCAAAGCCATCGACCAGTTGACGATCTCCATCCTGCGGGAGTGGATCACCTGCATCGTCGGGCCAAACGGATCCGGCAAGTCAACCTTGATCAATTTGCTGAGCGGCCTGCTGCCGCTCGACGGCGGAATCGTGGTAGTCGACAACGTCGGCCTCCGGGTGGTGAAGGCACATGACTCGCCGGACCACGGCATCACCCGCACATTCCAGGAAGTTCGGCTCTTCGACCAGATCACCGTCTGGGACAACATCATGGTGGTCTTGACGGAACGCCGCGTGTTTCCGGCGCTGTTGGAACGCACCAAGCCAAGCCACAAGGACGAGGCGGAGAGGATCCTGAAGAGCGTGGGCATGTGGGAGAAGCGCGACGCCATGGCCCAGGACCTGTCGTACGGTCAGCGAAAGCTCCTGGAAATCGGGCGCGCCATGGCGATGGACGTGCAGATTTACCTGTTCGACGAGCCGTTTGCCGGACTCTTTCCCCGGATGCTGGAGCAGGTGAAGACCATATTGAAGGAAATGCGAGGGCAAGATCGCAGCATCGTCTTTGTCTCCCACAACATGGATATCGTCCGCGAGCTGGCCGACCACCTCTTTGTGTTGGACAGCGGCGCCCTGCTGGCGGCGGGTGAGGTCGACGAAGTGCTGGCTCGATCGACGGTCATTGATGCCTACCTCGGCAACTAGCGTGGGCAAGGACGTATCGATGCTCCTTGAGCTGGTCGGCACCTCGGTTCGCTACGGCCAGGTGCGCGCCCTGACCGACGTCTCGCTCGGTGTCGGCATGGGTGAGATCGTGGCCGTGATGGGCCCCAACGGGGCCGGCAAGTCCACCGTGCTGAAAGCTGTGATGGGACTGGCGCCCGTCGTGGACGGACACGTCAACTGGCGGCAGCAACGTCTCAATGCGCCGACGCATGAGATCGTGCGTGAGGGCATTGCCTTCGTGCCACAGGGGCGGCGCGTGTTCACCCATCTCTCCATCGAAGAGAACCTGGAGATGGGCTGTCTCTATCTGAACGACGCGGCGGAGAAGCAGCGACGCCTGGATACGGTGCTGGACCTGTTCCCGGTTCTTCACGAAAAGCGTCGGGATTTCGCCAGCCAGATGTCAGGTGGGCAGCAACAGATGCTGGCGCTCGGCCGGGGGCTGATGGCGGGTCCCGAAGTGTTGCTGCTGGATGAGCCAACGCTCGGGCTGGCACCGATCGTGGTTAAGGAAGTATTTGAGAAGGTCGCTGAGATCAGCGAGAAGCTCAATACGACCATCATGGTCGTGGAGCACAACATCAAGGGCGTACTGGACATCGTGGACCGCGCCTACGTGCTGGACATGGGCCGGGTCGTCCACGACGGCACGCCCGAGTCGATCCAGGAAACCGACATCCTGACCCAAGTGTTTCTTGGAAAGATCGATACCGGCGGGGACGAGGAGTAGCCCTCCCGCGTTGGACTCGGCCGCGCGAGTTGCAGGTTCCTCAGGTGTTGATCATGAGTTCAGGTAGGACTTGAGGTTCTCGAAGAACTCCGGCCAGCCGGATTCGGCGCCGTCGAGGTAGGCGTCCCACTTGGCTGAGTCTGCGACCATCCGGTGCTCGACTCGGACTGTGCAAGTCTCGCCGCTGCCTTCGTGAAGAGTCCATTCCGTGGTTACCCGCGGACCCCCGGGGATGAAGCCTGAACTTTCGACGACGAAGCGGCGCGGCGGTTCCCAGGCAGTGACGGTGACCGCGTCAGTGCTGTCGGGGGCGAAGCGGAACGTGATGCGGTTCGGCGTTCCGTCGGAACCCGATTGGAACGTTGTTGGTGTGAACCAGGCCGAAATGCCGTCGGCGGTGGCAATGGCAGCCCACACCTCTTCGGGCGGCGCCGGAACCTGGATCTTGACCCGCACCGATCGGTGGCCCGATGGGTCAAGGCGCACGGCCACAGCGCTATTGCAGGCCCTTCGGCGCGAGGTCTCCGATTGAGCTTTCAAGTTCATCGGAGTCGCGCTCGCGGATTCGTCCGGCGGTTGCCGGTAGTGGGGTGTCGTACTGGTAGTCGGGATCCTCTTGCTGGCGGTTCCAGGTGTCCAGCATTTCGCGCCAGGCGCTGCGGAGGGTTCGGGGTTCGGGCATGTCGTGGGCGACCTCGTGGTGGAGCTTTTTGAGGTTGTAGCAGGGGACGCCGGCGTACATGTGGTGCTCGAGGTGCCAGTTCATGCGCCAGTAGAGGAACTCGAGGATGGGAATCAGGGTGTTCGAGCGAACGCATTTGCGGAAGTCGGGGACGTTGTCTCGCAGGCCGCAGTGCTGCGGCAACCCGCAGAAGTAGACCGCCCAACCCGCGGTGAACGCGACGAACGTGAGCAGGAAGGGCCAGATCCACTGGCCGGAAACAATGGCAACGACGATGACGGCCGCGTGAAACGCCAGCTGGGTGCGCGCCCACCAGATGGAGCGCCGGTGCTGGTCGGGCTGATCGGCGTGCAGCGAGTTCAGCCACTCAGCCTTGGTGTGGTCCGGCTTACCCGGCGTGCCGAAGGCTGACCGAATTGTGAAGAGAATCGTAGGGATCAGGCCGCCGCCGCCGAGCGTGCGTCCGCGCTGGGTCCAGATATTGAACGTGAACATCTGGAGAAGGAAGGTCTTGCCAATCGTCGGCTTGATTGGCAGCAGGACCTCGCGGTCGCCCTCGGGATGCAGGGTGTAGCGGTGGTGGTAGGTGTGGCTGCTGGCGTAGTCGAAGACGTCCCACCAACTCAGCAGGCTGAACAGGTACAGGAAGATCTTGTTGAGGATCTTGGTGCGGAAGACCGAGCCGTGGGCCAGTTCGTGGGCAGCGATTCCCCGGAAGAATGTCCCGACCGTGCCGTGCAGGAATAGCCCGACGACAACGCCCACCCAGATTTGCTGCAGCCAGAAGAAGTAGGTGACGGCGCCGGTCAGGAGAAACAGCGCCAGGTGGCCGCCGGCCTGGTACCAGCCTTGCAGGTCGCTGCGCCGGGAAAGCTCGCGCAGCCTGGCACCCTCGATTGGGCAGCGATACCACTCGACCCGGAGGTCTTTGCGAACGTCAGCAAGCGGCCTGTAGCTCATGGTTTCTCCTCCCCACCTCTCGAACCAAGGATCTCGTCGTGCTTCGAAATCGAGTGCGGCTCGTCGCAACGTCGGTGGCGGTAAGTTTGACGTCGACCCGGGTCAACGAGTTCGTGTGTCTACTCGGGTTTCGCACGGCTACTTCAGACCCTTCGGTGCGAGGTCGCCGATTGAACTCTCCAGCGACGTCGACTCATCCTCGCGGATGCGTTGCGCGGTCGCGGGGAGCGGGGTGTCGTACTGGTAGTCGGGGTCGGTTTGCTGGCGTTCCCAGGTGTCCAGCATTTCGCGCCAGGCGCTGCGCAGGGTCCGAGGCTCCGGCATGTCGTGGGCGACTTCGTGGTAGAGCTTCTTGAGGTTGTAACAGGGCACGCCGGCATACATGTGGTGTTCGAGGTGCCAGTTCATACGCCAGTAGAGGAACTCGAGGATCGGAACCAGCGTGTTCGAGCGCACGCACTTGCGGAAGTCGGGGACCTTGTCCTTCAGGCCGCAGTGCTGGGGCATGCTGACCAGGTACGACGCCAGATTGGCGATGAAGGGAAAGACGCTCACCAGGAAGATCCAGATCCACTGGCCGGTCACGATCGATACCACCCAGACCGTTGCGTGGTAGGCCAACTGCGCGCGCGACCACCAGAGTGAGCGGCGGTACTGGTCCGGCTGGTCGTAATTCAAGGCGTTCCACCACTCCGACTTGGAGTTGTCCGGAGAGCCGGGCGTCGAAAAGGCCGACCGGACGGTGGCGATGATGGTCGGGAGTAGGCCGCCGCCGCGGCCGAAGGTACGGCCCTTCTGCGTCCAGAGGTTTATCGTGCAGATCTGGAGCAGGAAGGTCTTGCCGACGGTCGGTTTGAGGGGTAGCAGAACCTCGCGGTCGCCCTCGGGGTGCAGGGTGTAGCGGTGGTGATAGGTGTGGCTACTGGCGTAGTCGAAGGAATCAAACCAACCCACGAGACCGAAGAGGTACAAGAAGAACTTGTTCAGGAACTTGGTTCGGAAGACCGAGCCGTGGACAAGCTCGTGACTCGCCACACCACGCAAGAACGATCCCACGGTTCCGTGGAACAACAGCCCGATGACAACGCCGACCCAGATCTGCTGTAGCCAGAAGAAGTAGGTGATGGCGCCGGTCGTGAGAAACAGCGCCAAGTGGCCGCCGGCCTGGAACCAGCCCTGCAGGTCGCTGCGGCGGGATAGCTCCCGCAGCTTCGCGCCCTCGACGGGGCAGCGGTACCACTGGACCCGGAGGTCTTTGCGAACGTCAGCCAGCGGCCGGTAACTCATGCGCTCTGCTCCCCGCGTTGTCGGACCTGCAAATCCGTCATGCTTCGGAGTCGAACGAGGCTAGTACCACAGTGAGCGATGGTCAATATCGGCGCCCTACGTGGGTTCACTGTTAGCTGCCGGAGATTGACCACAGTGACTGCTCCCTGGGTGACTCGGGGACGTAGGTGGCGAGTTCGGACTGGTGGGTTTGGATCTTTTCGATGGCGGTGAGGATCTGGTCCATGCCGTCGCGGGTGTCGAGGGTTACGCGGGTGGGGAGGGTGATCATTTCATCGGCGCAGGCGCGTTCGGCGTTGGGGCAGCTCATGGCGGAGTAGTCGACGTCGGGGGCGCCGTTGGCGCGGGGCCAGACTCGGCTGAGTTCGCCGTCGAGGTCCGTGAACAGGTCGGCGTGGTGCATGGGGCGGTGGTATTCGGTCTGGCAGGGGATGCCCTCGGCGTTGAGGGCCTTGACGAAGAGATTGCGGGAGAGGCCGCCGAAGGCGTGAGCGTTGTAGCGGAGGACGAAGAGGTGGTTGGCGGCGCGGGTGGCGAAGGGGTCCTGGCGGCGGGGGGTGACGCCTTCGATGTCGTCGAGGAGCGAGGCGAGGTAGCGGCCGTTGGCGTCGCGGCGGGAGGTTTGCTCGTCGAGGCGTTGGAGCTGCGGCAAGCCGAGGACGGCATGGACGGGGTGGAGGCGGCGGTTGCCCGACGAGTAGGGAAAGAATTCCTCGGTGACGGGGCGGGTGTCGCGGGTGCCGGTGAGTTCGCGGCGGCGCTGGCGGCGGGGGTGGTTGAGTTCGCCGTAGCCGCTGGCGCGCTCGTGGATCAGCGGATCGTTGGTGATCAGGACACCGCCGCCGCCGGCGGAAAGGTTTTTGCCACTGCCGCAGCTGAAGCAGCCGGCGTCGCCGATGGAGCCGAGGCCGCGGTGGTTCCAGGCGCCGCCGTGGGCGTGGGAGACGTCCTCGACAACTGCGAGGCCGTGGCGTTGGGCGATGTCGAGGATGGGCTGCATGTCGCAGCTGACGCCGCCGAAGTGGACGGTCATGATCGCACCGGTGCGGGGGGTGATGGCGGCCTGGATGGCGGCGGGGGCGATGTTGTAGGTGTCGGGGTCGATGTCGGCGAAGATCGGCACCAAGCCGGCGTTGAGGATGGCGGAGACGCTGGCGAAGAAGGTGATGGGGGAGACGATGACCTCGGCGCCGCGGTCGAGGCGGAGGGCCTGGAGGGCGACCTCGAGGGCGCTGGTGCCGCTGTTGAGACCGATGCCGTAGCGGGCGCCGTGGGCGACGGCGAAGGCTTGCTCGAACTCGATGACGGGGTCGTCGTCGGAGCGGTCGCCGGCGCGGAGGCGGTCGGCCAGGGCGGCGATGTCCTGCTCGTGGAAGACGGGCCAGGCGGGGAAGGGCTGGGTGCGGACGGGGGCGCCGCCGGTGAGCGCGAGGGCTGGCATGTCAAGACCGACTTTCGGTAGTGACGGTCGACCTGAGTGAGAGCCTACATCGGCAGCGGCGGTTGGGTGGGAATGGGGCGCCTCGCGCGCAGTAAGAGTTTCTTCTAAGAAACTCTTGAGGTGCGGCGGGGTGCGTTCTGGCGGGGTTTGGGGGGCGTTCGCGGTGGGCTGAGACGACTGGGGTGACTCGGGGCGCTTCGACCGGAAGACCCTCACCCCAGCCATCTCCCACAGGGCGAGGGAGAAAGAGGCGGACCTGGGACTGATGAGCTTCGGCTGCGGTTGGTCGGACCGGGTGAAGGGGCTGGAGGGGTGGGGTGTCGGAAGGGGTGCGTTTTGGGGTGTCTCGCGCGCAGTAAGAGTTTCTTCTAAGAAACTCTTGAGGTGCGGCGGGGTGTGTTTTGGCGGGGTTTGGGATGTGTCTGAGGCCGGGGAATGGTGGCCGGCGGCGGATTGGGGTGCGGGGCTGGGGTTCAGCGGGTTGGCGGGGGCGAGGGACGTGTTGGCGCCGCGGGACGCGGGGCGCGGGGCCGGGTTGTTGTGCATTGACAGGGCTCGTCGCGAGCACGGCCGGTGGCGCAGGGATGGCCTCGGGGGAGGGGCTGGCGCGAACGGTGGGTAGGGGAGCACGAGTCGCAGGAGGCGTAACAGGAGTTGGGGGAGGTGGAGGGCGAGCGGGATAGCGGGCATTCGGGTCAGGGTTGTGGGGTTTACACAGATAGTGTACACTTGGTGAGTGCGAGAGGCAAGGTGGGTTCGGGCCGGGCGCGAGGGCCCGAGGGGCGGACGGTTGGGGTGGGTTTCGGCGTACCGTGCCGGTGATCGCCAGGATTCGAGGGTCGCGCGGCATGGCGGTGGGGAGCGCCGGGGATCGGGTCTTGGGACTTAGCCGATTCGGAGGGTGATGGCGTTGCTGCCGAGGAAGGTGGTGAGCAGCCGCTGGTCGGCGAGGACCTGGTCGCGGTATGAGATCGCAGCGTCGAGGCCCGGCATGCCGGGTGTGTACCAGCGTGCGAAAAGGTTTGCGGTGATGAGCACGCCGCCGACTCGAAGCAGCCGCATGGCGTGGGCGGGATAGTCGGCGTACTCGTCGACGTCGCAGTCGCAGAAGATTATGTCAACCTGCTGGTCGTAGCCGACGAGGAAGTCGATGCCACGCGCATGGACGATCCTGATGCGGTCCGCGTATCCCGCCATGCGGACGTTTTCCCGAGCGAGCGTGACGTGATCGCGGACCGCCTCGACGGTGGTGACCTGGGCGTCTGGCGCAGCGTAGGCCAGGCACAGGGCGCTATAGCCGAGTCCGGTACCGATTTCGAGGATTCGGTTCGCGCGATTTGCGCCGGCAAGCAAGCCCCATAACGGGGCTCTAGACGTGGGATACACCGTGCATGCGGCACCGTGCTGCCGGCGGTGGGTTTCGCTGGCCGCGCGGACATCTTCAAAGGGATCGACGGTCGATGCCTGGGCCGTGAGCCATTGTTTGAATGGAGTCGATTCGTCCATGACGATTAGCCGCTCGACTTACGTACCTGCAGCGCTCACGCTAGCAGGGGGAGCGGTGGGGCTGCGGATTGCGATCAAGGCGTAGTGTTACTGGCTGTATGTCCGGTTTGGGGTAATGCGGCCTCTGTGGCCGAGGCGGCCGATTCCGTTTCGGATTGCGTGGTGATTGGGGGACTTCCAGACGAAGGGCAAGAGTCGGTTGGGGGTAGTGGGTTGCTGGCGATTGGTCGAGGGTGCTTGGGCCGGCAGCCACCCCCACCCTGCCCTCTCCGTCAATTGAAAGGGTAAGAACGGCTCCCAACGCAGGGAGAGCGCCTCGGCGTAGGCGGCATAGGGCGCTGGATGCCCGGAAGACCCGCACCGCGACCTGCTCCCACGGGCGAGGGAGTAAGAGTGGCCGAGGCTTTGGCGACCAGGGGTGTTTTGCAAGGGTCTCCTCAAGGGAGACGGAGAGAGCGGCGCGGGCCTGAGGACTTGCGGCCTCTAGCGCAAGACGACTGGCTCAGGCTGGGAGAGGTCGAATTCGAGACGCATGCGGCCAAACACGTCGCGACCGAGCAGTGAGATTGGTTCACGGCCCTGACGCTCACTGTGCAGTTCGGCGAAGTCCTGGACTTCGGAGTAGAACGGAACCAGGACCAGGGAATCCAGATAGACGTAGCTTCGGACGGAGGCATCCCAGAACCAGAGCCGCATGGGAACTTCCCAATAGGCCTGGGCGCCGCCTATGCCCTCGGCGGTGATGGATGTTCGGCAGACGGTTTCCCAATCGTCACCTATGAGGTCGCGGGCTCTTCGAAGGGACAGAACCGTTCGATCCGCGCCCGTGTCGACCATGAACGAGACCGCTACGTGAAGTTGTGAATCGGCACCCGGGTAGCGGGCGTAGACCCAGGCAGTGACGTATGGGGCAGGGCTGGCTGCGGGGCTGGGAGGCTTGGCTGTGCCAACGATGGCCACAGGCGGCTATTCCTGGCGGGATAGCACTTCGATAGAGGTAAATCCTGGGGCAACGCCGTGCTCCCGAAGCGTTTTCAGAAGCTGACTGAGTCTTGGCGAAGCTGCTACGACCTTTCGGTGGCGGACCGCGACGAACTTTATGCCGTATTCCTCTACAAGCGCGGCCATGTTGTCCTCAACCCAGCGAACGTCGTCTTCCTCGCGTCGCATCTCGGCACGCATGACTTCGGGGTCAGCGGGCGGGTCACCAACCTTGAATACGGCCATGTCAGGTTCTCGTCGTGACGTGGATTAATCAGTCTAGCCGGTCTGATCGATCAAGCTATGGACGGGAACGAGAGTGGACCACATTGAAATCGAAGTGCAGTCGCCGGGGCCAAGGCGGTCGATTCCGTGGGGGTTTGCGTGGTGATTGGGGACCTTTTCAGAGGGAGGAAGAGGCGGCTGCGGTGGGGTGGGTTGCTGGGGGCTGGGCGTGAGTGCTGGGGGTGGCGGCCTGCCTCAGCCCGGTCTTCTCCTTCAAGTGAGAAGGAGAAAGAGCGGCGTCGGCCGGGTGGAGAGCAACAACAGAGTTGGCAAGTTAGGTGGGGAGCCTCGACCGGAAGACCCTCTCCCTAACCCTCTCCCACGGGGAGAGGGAAAAGAGGGGGCTGCCGCGGGCTGCGGTGCTCGTGGTTTGGCGTGGGTGCTGGGGGTGGCGGGCTCCCTCAGCCCGGGCTTCTCCCTCGACTGAGAAGGGGAATGAGGCGTCGGTGATGTCGTGGGGGTGCTTTGGTGTGGCCTGGGTGTGACCGAGCGAGAGAATCGTTCGGGCGGCAAAGGGATTCTTCATTCGGCGCGGCGAGCGCTACGTATGAGGAGATGCTTCACGGTGGCCGACTCGAGCATCGGTGGCGCGTCGCTGACACGGACAGAGCTGCGCGAGGAATTCGATCGTTTCCGCGATGAGATGCACCGGGCACTGCGCCGCTACGCGACCAAGGCGGACGTTGCGAACCTCAAAGCGTGGCTGGCGGGTGTTTCGCTGGTCGTGGTGCTCAACGTGCTTGGCACTGCGGGAGTCATACTCGCCACTGTTCTAGCTCGCTAGGTCGCGGCGGCGGACGCTGATTCAAGAGTCTGAGACAACCGCCAACACAAACCGCGGGAGCCTTACCCGAACTTGGCACTTCCGACTGTCGCGGACGGTCATGCGATCGAGGCGCTTTGCAACTGCATGAATGACAGACTCGGGACAGTAAGTTCATGGGCCATTTGCGAATCGCGACAGTGCCCCTCATCGCCCACGCACCGACGATGTACCCCTCGTAATCCTCACGGAGTAGGTGAAACCTCACTCCGAAGCTGTTAGTGTGGCATGGTGATTCCAACGTCAACTAGAGCATCTGATCAAGTCGACTGCACTTAGTTGGCGGCCTGGGCGCGCTAAAGACACACAAGGAACCTTTCTCCTCGCCATCAACTTGGCAACAAGCTTCTTCGCCTGTTCGGCGACCGAAGCTCCAGGAGCCTGACATCCCTTGAATCGAGTGGTTTCAGAAACACATTGCAGGTCGGTCTTCGCTGACTTGATTGTCGACGCATAGGGGGACGATTGGTGACCCGCATTCGCAATGTAGAAATCCGCAATTTTCGTGGCATCGAGAGCCTGACTTGGTTTCCATCCGAAGGCATAAACTGTCTCATCGGCGCAGGAGACAGCGGAAAGTCAACACTAATTGAGGCCATTTACTACTGCCTTGGAACACGCAGAAGCATTCGCTTTAGTGACGCCGACTTTCACCGTTTGAAGGTGGATGAAGAGATTAGTATTGCAGTGACAATTGGAGATCTCCAGGATCGACTGAAGAGTCTAGAGGCGTACGGCGACTATTTGCGAGGATTCAATTCGTCGACCAACGAGATCGACGACGAGCCCATGGCTGGTCTGGAGACCGTCCTAACCTTAAGGCTTACCGTTGGAAATGATCTTGAGCCATCGTGGTCATTGCTCTCCGATCGCGCTCAGGCACAAGGGGAAACACGGAACATCTCTTGGGCTGACCGTGTCCGACTGGCACCAAATCGCCTAGATACGACCTCTGCGTACCATCTTGGCTGGCGCCGTGGCTCAGTCCTTAATCGCGTGTCAAGCGAGCGCGCAGACGCTTCCTTGGAAGTTTTACAAAGTGCTCGACAGGCAAGGTCCGAGTTCGGCAATGCTGCACACGAAATGCTTGGCGAGACGCTCGAGCTTGTCGAACGCACGGCTAGAGAATTGGGCATTTCGGCAGGCGATGGATTCAAGGCGATGCTGGACACGCAGTCCGTGTCGTTTGGTGACGGTACGATCTCCTTACACGACGAGCATGAGATTCCTCTAGCTCGTCTCGGGACAGGTTCCATGAGACTGCTCGTATCCGGATTACAGCGCGAAGCGGCGGAACATTCGAAGATCATCTTGATCGACGAGGTCGAGCACGGTCTTGAGCCGCACCGAATCATCCGGCTGTTGGACACCTTGGGTGCCAAAGACTCAAGCCATCCATTACAGGTGGTGATGGCTACACACTCACCCGTGGTGGTTCGTGAGTTGTCTGCCAATCAACTCTTCGTCATGCGTCCAAGCCAAACCGAGCACCACATCTCGAGTCTCGACAATTCGGACGAAGTTCAGGGCACCGTACGCCTATTTCCGGAGGCCTGTCTCGCTGCTTCGATTGTTGTGTGCGAAGGTGCCACTGAGATTGGTTTTCTGCGCGGCCTCGACCAATACCGCACGGAAATGGGTCTAGCCTCACTTCACGCCATGGGAACAGCATTGATCGACTCTGGAGGCGGCGACCCAAACGGTCCCGTAAAGCGCGCGGCTGCCCTTCTCAGCCTCGGTTACCGTACGTCCGTATTGCGAGACGCCGATGTTCCAACCAACGATGCGGCCGACTCCCGATTCCTAAAAGCAGGAGGAGCCATTTTCTCTTGTAGATCTGGTTGGGCGATTGAGGATGAGCTTTTTGGTGCTCTTTCGTCGTCTGCAGTTGAAGAGCTACTGGATTGCGCGACGATGTGGAGGGGGGAGAAGAAAACCAATGACCAAATCAAGACCCACTCCAACAACGCAAAGGATCTTGCATCGATTAGAGCTGAGCTGACTTCCGCCCAGCTAACTCAGTCAAGCCGACGTACTTTGGCTAAGGCAGCACGAAGTGGATCCGGATGGTTCAAGACGGTAACACGTATGGAATACGTGGCGCGCAACATTGTCGGGCCAGATCTTGAACAAGCAGAACGTCAGTTTAGGTGTCTGGTTGAAAGCATATTCTCATGGACAACCATGACGAATGGGTAGCATCGATCTACTCTCGATCGACCGTGGCTCCGTAACTGCGCCAGCTGGATGCGGCAAAACGCAACTGATCGCTGAGTCTCTAAAGAGACACTCGGGCGACAAACCAATCCTCGTACTTACGCATACGAACGCCGGAGTTGCCGCATTACGTGCGCGGCTCAATGTCGCGAAGGTGTCACGATCCATTTATCGCCTCGCCACCATTGATGGCTGGGCGTTACGGCTAATTGCAAAGTTTCCGCAGCGTAGCGGTCACGATCCGCGCTTACTCGAGATTCATAACCCTAGGGCGGATTACCGCGATATCCGTATGACAGCAGCGGCACTATTGAGCAGAGGACACGTTAATGACATCATCGCGGCGAGCTATTCACGTCTACTAGTTGACGAGTATCAAGATTGCACAGATGATCAGCATGCGATTGTCTCGTCAATAGCACTGAGCCTGCCAACATGTGTGTTAGGGGATCCAATGCAGGCTATCTTTGGATTCGGGAACAATGTGATTCCGAACTGGGAAAGCGACGTATGTAGTGTATTCCCTACAGCAGGCGTCCTCACCAAGCCTTGGCGATGGATCCAGGCAGCTTCCGAGGAACTCGGCGAGTGGTTATTGGAAGTTCGAGAGAAGCTAAGTCAAAGACTACCGGTAGATCTCGCAACCCGTCCAGCGGCGGTGAATTGGATTGAGCTTGATGGTTCGGTCGATCGAGAGAAGCAGCTAGCAGCCGCAAGACAGCGACCTCCAGGAGGGCAGGGTAAGGTTCTGATTATTGCACTATCGACAGATCCGAATGGACAGCGAAGGTTTGCGAGTCAGACTCCGGGTGCAGTAACTGTCGAAGCTGTGGACCTGAGGGACTTCATTTCGTTCGCTAGACGGTTTTGCCTTGAGTCTGAGAGTTCGTTATCGGATTTAGTGAGTTTTGCCCAGAGCGTAATGTCTAATGCTGGCGGAGCCAACCTGCTTCAGCGGGTTGAGATTCTGAAGCGAGGAACCCAACGAAAGGCAGCGTCGGATGTCGAATTAGCCGCGCTCGCTTTCATTAGGTCGCCAACCGCGAATTCCGCAATTAACGTTCTAGTTGAGATGAATAAGCAAGGCGGGGTGCGCGTATATCGACCGGTTGTATTGAATGCGTGCATCAAGGCTCTCAAACTGTGCAGCGTCGACTCTAGTGTGTCGCTATACGATGCAGCTAGTCGCGTGCGGGAAGAAAACCGAGCCCTGGGACGTGCGCTGCCTCGCCGGGCGGTTGGCAGCACGTTGCTGCTGAAGGGACTTGAAGCCGAAGTCGCAGTAGTGCTAAATGCCGACGAACTAAGTGCGCAGGACCTCTACGTTGCCATGACTCGCGGGTCGAAGGCCCTAACGATCTGCTCTACTTCACGCGTTTTGAATCGGAATCTCGCAAGTCGCTGGCGCTGGCGTTGAGGGTTGTGAGTTGCGGCGGTTTCCTTGCATCCCTAGTGAGGATCAGGACCGGCCCACCACAAATGGCTTCGGCACGAAGAGGATCGAGTTAGCGGGCAGTGGCACAGACGAGGTGGCATAGTGCGCCGGAATTGTTGCTTACTGCTAGGTCCCGGCCGGGGACACCGGGATGACGGTGGGTTGGATGCTGCATCCCGGGGGTAGGCGAGGCTTGGTGGTTGCGCGGAAGACTCGTTTCCGGACTCGGCAGGCTGAGGGCACGTATGCCGCTTCCCCTGGAGAGGGCGAAAGGCGCGGAAGGTGCGTGGGGGGGCCTGGGGTTGTGGGGGCGGTGACGGTGTGGGGTGCGAGCGGCAGGGCTTGCAGTGGCGGTGAGGGGCGAGGTTAGCCGAGGTTTTCTCTGAGCAAGGCTCGGAAGCCGGCCTGCTGGAAGTCCCGGTCGTAGGCCAGCGCGTCGGTTATGTTTCGCTCTTCCATGACTAGGAAGCTGGCGCAGTCGGTGAGGCTCCAGGTCTGATCGCTGCGAGCGGCGTAGCGTTCGAGAGCGGCTCTGAACTGGGTGTCGGTCTGAGGGATGACCTGCACGTCCGATCTGGCTTCCAGTGCTCGGACCATCTGCACGGCAAGGCGTCGAAGTCGCTCGCCTCGGCCTGCCAAGTGGTTGAGCGCCTCGGTCAACGCCATCTGCGTGGTTACGATTGTTACAGGTCCCAGACCCGCAGCCACCGTCGTCGCCCGTTCGTGCAGTTGGTCATCGGAATGCAGGAGAGCAATCCAGTGGCCCGAATCGGCGAAGACTGCGCTCACTCGTCCTCTTCCCTGGGATGGCCGTAGAGGTAGTGCTTCTTGTTCCTGGCCAAGTCAGTTGGGAGGTCGTCCCACGTGTCCGGGGGAACGGAGTTCCTGAGCCTCTCGAACAATTGCGGGATGGACTCCGGGCCGTTGCTCGAGGACTGCTCGTTGTCGACGGCGGCTTCGGTTTCCTGGATCGACAGGATTACCTCTTTGCCTTCGTCCAGGTCGAGCGGCTCCAGGGGCGTGAGTACGCCGTGGGCGTATCTGGCTTTGATGTTGGCAATCATCGTCGGTCCTTTCCGGCCAGTCTGCGGCCCGCGGCCAGCGCGGTGGCGCCTGGGATCCAGGCGATGGGCGCGGCGGGCCTTGCGTCATGCGGTGGACGCTCGGCTCCGGCGTCCGGTCCAGCGCACGCCTCCAGTCTAGCCCTCGAGGGAAGGCCTTCAGTGACGTTGGCGACAGCGTCGGGTGGCTGAGGCAAACCGGATGGGCGGGCTCGGGAACGGCTTCTTGGGCTGGCTCAGGGCGGGGCCAACATGAACGGGGGTGAGGAAGGCGTGAGCTTAGAGACGTGGGTTGGGGAAGGGGAGAGGTAAGAGGGCAGAGCGCGGAGGAGTGAGAGGGAGGAAGGGGAGGGTCGCCTGGGAGGGTTGGGTGCTGGGGGAGTGGTTCGACACGGTCTTCCGGGGACTCCAGACCGGCTCACCACGAACGGGGCCGGCGAGTGCCGAATGGAAGACTGCCTGGGTGGGTTGGGTGCTGCATCCGCAGGGCGGTTCGACACGACCGTCCGAAGACTCCCGGTCGGCTCACCACGAACGGGGGGTGCGACGGGCTCAACTATGACCTGCTAGGTGGCGGCGATTTCGTTGGCGAAGACGTCGGTTAGGGGGTCGTTGGTTTCGCGGAGCCAGTGGAGGATGCGGTGGGCGAGGTGGTGGCGGGTGGCGGCGTGTTGGGGGTGGTCGATGAGGTTGGTTAGTTCGTGGGGGTCGGCGGTGAGGTCGTAGAGCTCGGAGCGGTCGTTGAGGTAGATATTGAGTTTCCAGTGGCGGGTGCGGATGGATTTGATGGCCATGAGGCCGAGTTCGGCTTCGGAGCCCTGGCCGTAGAACTCGGCGAAGATGGCGTCGCGGGGGCCGGGCTGGCCTTCGGTCAGCACGGCGGACTGGTCGAGGCCGGCGCCGCCGTCGACGTCGATACCGGTGAGGGCGCCGAGGGTGGCCGCGAAGTCGACGGTGGAGAAGAGGTCGTGGTGGGTTCGGCCGCCTTCGACATGGCCGGGCCAGTGGGCGATGAAGGGGATGGCGTAGACGTCCTCGTACATGTAGGGGCCTTTGTGGGCCATGTGGTGGGAGCCCATCATTTCGCCGTGGTCGGAGAGGAAGATGACGAGGGTGTGGCTGGTGAGGCCGCGCTGGTCGAGGCCGCGGAGCAGGCGGCCGACCTGGGTGTCGATGTGCGCGTTGAGGCCGTGGTAGTGGGCGATGTACTGGCGCCACTGGTCGTCGGTCATGTAGGAGGTCCAGCGGACGCTGGCGGAGTCGCGCTGGAGGGCGGGTTTGTCTTGCAGGTCGTCGACCCAGGACGGCACGAACTCAATGTCATTTGGCGATACAAGGTCAGCGAATTCGGGGGGCGGCAGGACGGGGGGATGGGGGTCCTTGATTGAGCAGCAGAAGAGCCAGGGGCGGGTGTCGGCGCTATCGAGGAACTCCAGGGTCTGACTGACGGCCCAGGCGGTGCGGGTGTGTTGGGTGGGGATTTGGGTGGCCATGGAGGGCTGGCCGCGATCGGTTCGGGCGGCACGGGCCATGTTGGCGCGCTGGTGTTCGTCGTGAAAGAGCTGGTCGAGGCCCAGCTCTTCGAGGTACTGAACGTAGAAGTCGCGCCCGTCTTGCCAATAGCGATAGGTTCGCCAGAAGTCGGTCCAGCCGTGCTGCGGGGTCTCGTCGTTGCCCATGTGCCAGGGGCCGGTGTAGCCGAGGCGGTAGCCGGCGGCCTGGAAGGCCTGGCCGAGGGAGGGGACGGACTCGGGCAAGGCGGGGCGGTTGGCGAGGGGGCCGGCGGGTGTCTGCCAGGTAATCGAGGCGTTGTTCATCATCAGGCGGTGCTGGTGCGGGTAGCGGCCGGTGAACATCGAGGCTCGAGCCGGCGCGCACTGCGGCTTGGGCACGTAGGCATGGGTGAGCTTGACGCCCTGGGCGGCCAGCCGGTCGATGTTGGGGGTGCGGGCGAGGGGATGGCCGTAGGCGCCGACGAAGTCGCGTTGGAGCTGGTCGCAGAGGACGATGAGGACGTTGGGGTGGGGTTGCGGCGGGGTGTTCAAGGTTTGGCTCTTATGGGGGATTCTGTGGCGCGCGGGGGTTGTTTGGAAGGTCCTTACCGTACCCGCTGGAGTTTAGGCGCGAGGGTGGGGTGGGTGGTTCGACACGGTGCTTCGCGGACTTTGCACCGGCTCACTACGAACGAGGAATGGCGTGCGCGTGGCGCTGAATGTTGCGTTTGACTGTGGACGCAGACAGCGGGCGAGGGGGTGAGCCCTCGCCCGCTGTTTGTTCATAGTCTCGCCGGATGGACTGCCGAATGGGCAGACCCGGCGAGGACGGAAGGTCCTATTCCCGCCTAGACGGGATTCGGAGCGGCGGCCACGTAGGCCTGGAGTTCGGCGTAGCGCTCGGCGTTTTCGGCCAAGATGGCGTCGCCGGCCTCGTACATCATGGGGATGGCCTCGTCGACCGTCAGCTCGCCGAGCCAGATCTTGTTGGCGATGGCGGAGCTGTGGCTGTTGACGTGCCACTCGATGTAGCTGGGGAACATGAACTGCGGGTGGCAGGCGGTGTCGACGTTGAGCCACTCGCGGAATTGCGAGTGGTTCTCGGGCGGACCGGCGGCCATTTCGGCGGAGTCGGCGGCGTCCTTTCGGACAACCACGGAACCGCGGTCAACGGCGATGCGCGTCTGCACTTCCGTGCCCGAAAGGAACGACATCCACTCGACGGCACCCTCGACGTTGCCACGGGTTTCGGCCGTAGCGGTGATCAAGTGCGGCTGGTCGCTGAACTGCTGCAGCACGGGCTGACCGTCGGGGCCCTCGGGGAGGGTCGACAGGGCCCATCTGAAGCGGTCCTTGATGCGACCGACCTGTGACCCGAACGGGCCGTTGCCCTGGCGGAACAGGTTCTTGCCGGAGGAGAACGGGTCACCGAACTCGCCGGACAGTTCCTTGTTCATCTCGGCAGGCTGGATGACCTTGTCGACCAGCTGCCAGTCCGCCAGCGTCCGCAGGCCGAGGTCGGCTCCGGCGTCGGCGAAGGTGGATCGGGTCGCGTCCTGGCTGTACCACATCAACTGTGGGTCCGAGGCGTGGGAAAAGCCGATGGAGGCGAAGAGGCTGAACCAGTACCCGGTTGGCCGAATCCCGAAGGTGTTGGTTTCGGGGTCGGTGGCCATGCGAAGGGCGTCCTGGAACTCGGCGAAGGCGCCAAAGCTGCCGGGCGTCGGCTGGGGGATGCCCAGCGACTCGGCCATGTCAAGGTTGATGGCCAGGGTCTCGATGTTGCCCTGGAAGTTCATGCCAAAGGACGGACCGCGCATCCCGCTCTTGGGATCATGCCGGGTGTGCTGGAAGTTGGGCGTGGCCGTGTCTGGGTAGAAGTAGAAGTCGTTGGGATCGAAGTCGGCGCGTTTGGTTAGCACGTCGTCGATCTGCACGAATGCGCCCGCCGCGTACCAGCCGGCGGCGAACCAGCCGGTCATCAGCGCAACCTCGGGCTGACTGCCGGAGGCGAACTGGACGCCGTAGACCTCATCGGTGCCGGTGGGCGCAGCGACGAACTTGACGTTGAGGTGCGGCGACACCTGCTCGAAACGCTCGAGCGCCCACTGCATGGCGGCTCCGCGCGGGCCGGAGGTGTGGTCGGTTCCGAAAGCGAAGGTCTGTGAGACAGGCGCCGGCGCCGCCTCGACTTCGACGACTCTCTCGACGACCTTTTCGACTTCGACGACCTTTTCGACCTCGACCGCGACCTGCTGGGTCACGACCTTCTCGACGATTCGGTCGACGGGGACTTCCTGGGTGACGATCCTCTCAACGGTTACTTCCTGCGTGACGATCTTCTCGACTTCGACGATCTTGGTCTCACCACAGGCAGCGAGAACCGCAGCGCCGGCCGCGCCGAGACCGAGACCACCACCCGCACGCAGCAATTTCCGGCGGGTCATGCCCTGTGAAACAGTATTCATAGGCGGTAATCTCCCTCGAGTTTCGGCCGGAATCCTCACACCCCAAGGGTCGTGGGCACTGTTCCGGGCGCGAATTGAAACGAACCGAAGGAGCCTATCACGAGGAGCCTCGGGCCCTAGACTCTTGAAGCGAAGACGCGTAATGCCCGAAAAAGCGCCAGGGCGATGCACGCCGTGCGGGTGTGAAAGCGAGACGCTGCCGGGCTAATGCGGGTGGCGCCGGCGGTTGGGCGCCGCCGACGAGGGCCGAGTGTGATTGGCCTGGTTGGATGGATATGGAACGGGTTGCGCGCGTGCCTGTCGGGCCTGATTCAGGCATTCGCAGAAGACTCGCTGGATGAACGGCGCCTTGGCTTGCTGGTAGGCACCGCGGTGGGGTTCGGGGCGGGTGGCGAGGCGGAGTTTGAGGGCGGCGTATTCGGTTGCGGCGGTGGGGTGGGTGCGGAGGTGGTTGCGGAAGGCGAGCATGTCGGCGTAGTGGGGTGAGGTGAGCTCGAACATGTGGAGGTGGTGGGTGCGGCTGCCATCGGGGAGGCGTACGACGAAGTAGTGGCGGCGGGGGATGCCGCGCTGGCCGCGGAATTCCCAGCCGATTCGTTCGAGTGGAGCAATGGTGGCGCGGGCTTCTTCCCAGTCGTGGACGCCGACGAGGATGTCGATGATGGGTTTGGCGGGGAGGCCGACGACCGAGGTGCTACCGACGTGTTCGACGGTCTGGACGTGGGGGCCAACGGCGTTGAGGATTTGGGCTTTGGCTGTCTCGAAGGCCCGGGGCCAGGCGGGGTCGTAGTCGACGACGATCAGCGGTGTTGGCTGAGGAGGCGAAGGTGGCTGGTTGTCGAAGTCGCCGGTAATTTTTTGCGCCCAGGCCGAGGATGCGTGCACTGTCACGCTAGCAATAGCGATTCAGCGGGTTGCCTGCGCGGGCGCGATCACGCGCAAGAGTCCGGGACCGGTGCCGGCTGGACTCCGAGCCTCGAAGGAGAGGAAGGTGTGCGATGTACGACCCTGATCTCCACCTGCTCGTTGACGACGAGGAATTCGACGCACGGTGGCACTTGCGCCGGGTCCTCGCTCGACCGGAGCGGCTCACCACAACGGGGTGGGGCGGGGTTGTGCACAGGTCTCCCGAGGGTCAATAGAGCAAAAGGGAAGCCGCTCGATTGAGCGGCCTCCCCTCTGTCAATTGCGAATCGCGTCGACGGCTCAGGCGTTTGCGATGTAGGTCTTCAGCTCCTGATAGGCCTCGGCGTTCTCGCTCAGGACGCGGTCGGCCCTGGTGAGGCTTCGCTCCATGAGCTCGTCAATGGTCAGGTCGCCCGCGTGAGCGGCGTCGACGTTGCGCCAGGAGTTGATCCACTCCAGCCAGGCCGGATAGGCCATCTGCCGGTGGCGAGCATCGGGCTGCTCCAGGTAGTCCTTCCACATGCTGTGACGTTCCGGCGGACCGGCGGCCATCTCGGGCGATGCATGCACATCCTTGCGCAAGGGCATGGATCCGCGGTCGATCGCGATGCGTCCCTGAACCTCGGGGCCAGCCATGAACAGCACGAACTGGGCAGCGGCTTCGACGGTGTCTCGCAATGCAGCTGTGTTGGAGATCATGTGGGGCTGCTCGGTGATCTCGTGCGGCACGGGACCGCGCGGTCCCTCGGGCATGGGCGCCATTGACCACGGGAAGCGACCGGCGATACGGCTGGCCGTACTGCCTACGGCACCGCCGTTGCGTTGGATGAGCTGCTTGCCGGCGGCGAACAGGTCGCGGAACTCACCGGCCAATTCGCGACTTTCGCCGAGCGCCGGCGACACCTTATGTTCGGCGATCAAGTCCACCGCCAGCCGCACGCCCCGATCGGCGCCGGAGTCCCAGCAGGTTGTGCGCATGCCGTCGGCGCTGCGGTACATGATGTTGGGATCGTCGGCCAACGCCCAACCCCAGGGGTTCCACTGCGTCCAGGACCCACCGTTGCCGCCGCCAACCTCGATGCCATAGGTGTCGGTTTCCGGATCCGTGGCCTTGCGCAGGTCGTCCAGGAATTGCAGTTCGAGATGCCAGTTGCCCGGCGTGGGCCATTGGATCCCTGCTTCTTCCATGAGCTGCAGGTTGATGTGCTGACCGTTGGTGTTGCCCTGGTAGAGCATGCCGAACTGCTTGCCGCGCAGACCGTCAAGGTGGCCGTAAGGCACGGTGTCGGCAAAATCCACCCCGGAGGAATCGCCGGGGTAGTAAAAGTCCTCGGGGTTGTAGCTGTCCTGCTTGGCCAGAAAGTCGTCAATGTTCACGAAGGCGCCGGCGGGGTACCACTGCGCCGCGAACCAGCCGCTCATCAGGGCGGCTTCCGGCGTTGAACCGGCGGCAACCATGGCGCCGTAGACGATTTCGACCTGCGTCGGCGCCGGGACGTACCGAACGCCGATACTGGGAAACTGCGCGGAGAATCGCTCCAGGGCCCAATCGACGGCCGCACCACGCGGACCGGACGTGTGGTCGGTCTGGAACAGGATGTTCTGCGTCAGCGCCGCCGGTTGAACCTCCACAATCTTCTCGACCTCAACCGTCTGCGTAACGATCTTCTCGACTTCGACGACCTTCTCGACGACCTTTTCGACCTCGACCGTCTGTGTGACGATCCGATCGACCTGTTGGGTCACGATCTTCTCGACCGGGACTTCCCTGACCTCGGTCTCGCGGACGATCTTCTCGACCGGGACTTCCTTGATCACGGTCGTCTCGACCGGGACTTCCTTCGTGACCACCTGGGTTTCGCCACAGGCGGCGAGTACAGCGGCCCCGGCCGCGCCGAGTCCGAGACCACCGCCGACACGCAGCAGTCGCCGACGAGTCATGTGATTCGGTACAAGCCCTGACATCCTTCGCCTCCCTCAGGCACGCAGGCCTGGGCAAGTGCCGGGTGCGGCAACGAGGCCGTGCCAGGCACGCGTTGAATCAGCAACGTGAGACTATCACTAAGGGTTAAATCACTTGCGATTCCTGCGCCTGAAGGCGCGCCGAGCTCAACTGCTTCCATTGCCGATGAATATCGTGCTGGTGCGCCTGTGGAGCCTCCGGCTCGCGATGCGGTAGGGCGCGATGGCGACCCGCGCCTGGTTCCAGTCGCGGACGCCGACCAGGATGTCGATGATGGGCCTGGCGGCCAGGCCCTCGACCGAGGTGCTGCCGACGTGTCTGACGCATTCGCCGACAGAGCCCACGGCCTCGAGGATCGCAGCCGTGGCAGTCCCCAAGGCCCGCGGCCAGGCAGGGTCGTAGTCAACAACGATGAGCGCTGGCCCCTTCGAGGTCATTGCGGCCGATCTCTCATTCAGGCCTTCGGCCACGGTTGCAGCGGGTCGTCGTTGGCATGCCGACTCACGCCAGCAGCCGAGTCGCCGTCACCCAGTCCCGAAGGGTGTTGCGACTTCCGCGAGCCCGGGGCGCTATGGTTAGTACCGACAGCTAGTTCAGTTCCCATCGGCGCTGGCCGACAGAGTCAGCTGGCCGAACGCTGCGGGAGGTGGCTCGAGTGCCAAGCGGCGAAGCGCGCCTCCTCGCGCCGGGCTCGCGCCTGCTCTTCCTGGACCTGGCCGACGTGCAGTCGCGGCAGAACGTGGTTCAGGCGGTCGGCCAGGCGGAGAAGCATCCCGACAACCCGGTGCTGCCGCTGGGCGACATGCACGAGTGGGACGGGATGCAGGCGCGGCCCTGGGAAGGCCGGACGATCATCTACGACGAGCAGGATCGGCTGTTCAAGTGCTGGTACGCGGGCAGCGACCTGACGATGGACCGCTGGTGGTGGACGGGCTATGCAGTCAGCGACGACGGGGTGCACTGGGAGAAGCCGAAGCTGGGCCTGTACGAATATCGTGGCCGCACCGACAACAACGTCTGCCGGCAGGGCTGGGGACCGCTGGTCAAGGACCTGGACGACGTCCCGAGCCGCCGCTACAAGATGATCGTGAAGAGCAACGAGCGACCAGACGACTGCTGGATCAGCGTCTCGCCGAATGGGGTGAACTGGACGGACGGTGACTCGATCCGGCTGCCGGAGTGGTATCGGCCCGATCCGGACATCGTGGTTCTGATCAAGGACGACCAGGACCCCGATCCCGAGCGTCGGTTCAAGATGGTCTGGCAGGGGCTGGGTCGCAGCAACAAGCCGGGGCCGGCGATGGTGCGGACCAAGTACCTGGCCTGCGGTCCGGACGTGGAGCAGCTGACGGCGATTGCGGACAACCCGATCCTGGATCCGATCGACGGGATGGAGCAGGAGAACCACTACCTGGCGCTGGCGCCGTACGCGGGGCAGTACGTGATGCCGTACGAGTACGGCTGGTACGCGCCGAACGGGACGGGCGTGCACGGGATGTTCTGCTCGGACATCCGGCTGGCGGTGAGCCGCGACGGAGATCACTACACGCGGGTGCAGCCGCACCAGCCGCTGATAGCGCGCGGGCCGCGAGGGACCTGGGACGCGGGGGCGCTGATGATGAGCGACAAGGTGATTGAGCACGACGACCGGCTGTGGTTCTACTACGTGGGCAACGGCGAGGAGTGGACGCAGTGGCCCGAGGGGAGCGTGCCGGAGTACTCGCACTGGAAGGGCACGGGTGAGGTCGGGTCGAACCGAGTGTCGCGGATGGGGCTGGCGACGCTGCCGAAGGACCGGTTGACGTGCCTGGAGACCGTGGACCGGGAGACGCCGGGGTGGGTGGTGACGGAGCCGCTGCGGATTGACGAGCGGAACGGGCGGCTGGCGCTGAACGTAAGCGACGTTCAGCAGATGCGGAGCTTTGCGGACGTGGAGGTGCTGCCGGCGGATAGCGACGAGCCACTGCCTGGGTTTGGCCGGGAAGACTGCCGGCCGCTGGACCGGGACGGGCTACGCGAGCCGGTGGTCTGGCGGGAGCGGCAGCTAGCCGACTTGCGGCAAGAGACGGTGCGGCTGCGGGTAAATCTCTATGGGGCGGCGCGGCTGCACGCGATAGGCCTGGTTCCATGATGGGTTGGGGCAGCGGGCATGGCTGAGCGACGAATTCCTTTTCTCGACCTGGCCGACGTGCAGTCGCGGCACAACGTAGTGCATGCGGTTTGCGAGGCGGAGAAGCACCCGAACAACCCGGTGCTGCCGCTGGGCGATCACCACGAGTGGGACAGTTTGCAGGCGCGCCCCTGGGAAGGCCGCACGGTGCTGTACGACGAGGAAGAGCGCCTGTTCAAGAGCTGGTACGCGGGTAAGGACGTGGGCGTGGAGCGCTGGTGGAACACGGGATATGCCGTCAGCGAGGACGGGGTCCACTGGGAAAAGCCGAAGCTGGGTCTGCACGAGTACCGGGGGAGGAGCGACAACAACATCTGCCTGCGGGGCTGGGGTCCGGTGGTGAAGGACCTGGAGGAGGACGACCCGGCACGGCGCTACAAGATGATGGTGAAGGGTCCACCGCGGGAGCGGATGATCCGGGCCGGGTACTCGGCGGACGGGATCCATTGGACCGAAGAAGCGCAGATCGACCTGCCGGAGTGGGACGGCAGGACGCCGGACATCGTGGCGCTGATCAAGGATGAGCAGGAGGCCGATCCCGGCCGGCGCTGGAAGATGATCTGGCAGGCGGTGCTGCCGAACAACAAGGCGGGGCCGGAGCGGGTGCGGGTGAAGCACCTGGCGTTTGGTCCGGACATGGAGCACCTGACGGCCAGCGCGGACAACCCGGTGCTGCATCCGAACGACAGCATTGAGCAGGAGAACCACTTCCTGATGCTGGCGGCGTACGCGGGGCAGTACGTGATGCCCTATGAATACGGCTGGTACGTGCCGAACGGCACGGGTCGATATGGGGTTTACTGCGCGGACATCCGGTTGGCGACGAGCCGCGACGGAGAACATTTCAGCCGGGTGCAGGCGCATCAGCCGCTGATTCCGCGGGGGCCGCGCGGGGACTGGGACAGCGGGTCGCTGGTGATCGCGGACAAGCTGGTGGAGCACAACGACCGGCTATATCTCTACTACGGCGGCAACGACGAGACCTGGACCAGCTGGCCGTCGGGGAACATCCCGGACGACTCGCACTGGCGGAACACGGGTGCGCTGCGGCTGTCGCAGATGGGGCTGGCGACGCTGGGGCTGGACCGGTTTACGTGCCTGGAGACGGTGGACCGGGAGACGCCGGGATATGCGGTCACGCGGGCCTTTTCGGCGGCTGAGCGGGGCACGCGGCTCTCGCTCAACGTCAGCGACGGGCAGCCGCTGCGTAGCTGGGTGGAGGTGGAGGTGCTGCCGGCGGAGGGCGACGAGCCGCTGGCGGGGTTCAGCCGGGACGATTGCCGGCCGCTGTGCCGTGACGGGTTGCGGGAAGCGGTGAGCTGGCGTGAACGGCGATGGGACGAGTTGGAGTCGGATGCGGTGCGCCTGCGTATCCACTTCTGCGGGGCGGCGCGATTGCACGCGCTGAACTTCGGCGACTGATCGTCGGATGCATCGGATCGACTCGCCCCTGGACTGAGATCCTGACGCCGCTGCCTGATACCGTTCGACCATGAGAGCCGGCGCGGCTTCCCCGCCCCTGGCGTCCTACACCCCGCTGCTGCGGCGGCAGGTGGTGTTGACGATGGGCGGGTTGATGCTGGCGATCTTCCTGGCGTCGCTGGATCAGACGGTGGTGAGTACGGCGATGCCGCGGATCATTGCCGACCTGGGCGGGTTCGACCGGTTTACCTGGGTGACGACCGCCTACCTGGTGGCCTCGACCACGACGGTGCCGATCGTGGGGCGGCTGTCGGACCTCTACGGACGGAAGGTCTTCTTCCTGGGCGGCATCACGGTGTTCCTAGCCGGGTCGGTGCTGGCGGGCGTGAGCCAGACGATGGATCAGCTGATCGCCTTCCGCGCCATCCAGGGGATCGGCGGCGGGAGCATGATGGCGCTGTCGTTCACGACCGTGGGCGACCTGTTTCCGCCAGCCGAGCGCGGGAAGTACCAGGGGATTGTGGCCGCCGTGTTCGGCCTCTCATCGATCATCGGTCCCACGCTGGGCGGGTTCATCACCGACAACCTGTCCTGGAACTGGATCTTCTACGTCAACGTGCCTTTGGGCCTGCCCGTCATCGCCCTGTTCATTCGCTTCTTCCCCAACACACGACCGGAGCGCCGGAGCGTTCGCCTTGACTACGCGGGCATGGCGCTGCTGGTGCTGGTGGTGGTGCCGCTGCTGATTGGGCTGTCGCTGGGCGGCGTGCAGTATGAGTGGTTCTCGCTGCAGATCGTGGGAATCCTGGTATTCGCGGCGTTGATGACGGTGACGTTCGTGATGGTGGAGCGGCGGGCGGAGGACCCGATCATGCCGCTGGACATTTACGCGAACCCGGTTGTGGGCATTTCGCTGGTGGCGGTGTTTATCACGGGGTTCGCGATGTTCGGCTCCATCATCTTCATCCCGCTGTTCTTCCAGGGCGTGCTGGGAGCGTCGGCGACGAGCAGCGGGTCGTTCCTGACGCCGATGATGCTGAGCATGGTGGTTGCGGCGACGCTGTCGGGCCAGGCGCTCTCGCGGCTGGGCGGGCACTACCGGCTGCAGGGGCTGATCGGGATTGGGATCATGACCAGCGGGGTGGTCCTGACCTCGCGGATGACCGCCGACACGTCCTTCGGGCAGGCGGTGGCCAGCATCATGTTGACGGGCCTGGGACTTGGGATCACGTTCCCCAGTTTCACCATCGCCGTGCAAAACGCCGCGCCGGCCAACCAACTGGGCGCGGTGACGTCGGCGACGCAGTTCTACCGGTCGATCGGCGGCGCGCTGGGGCTGGCAGTCCTGGGATCGCTCATGGCGAACCGGTTTGCGGCCGGACTGCGGGAATCGCTGCCACCGGCTCTCATGCAGGCGCTGCCGCAGGATCAGCTGGCCCGCATGGAGGAAAATCCGCAGGCGCTCGTGAACCCGGAGGCCCTGGAGGCCCTGCGGGCCGGCTTTGCGGACCGGGGGCCACAGGGCGAGGCGATCCTGGCCGAGCTGATCGCCTCACTGCAGGCAACCCTGGCCTCGGCGATCAGTACCGTTTTCGTGGTGGTTGCGGGGGCGCTGGGTATTGCCTTCGTGGTGACGATCTTCTTGCGGGAGGTGCCGCTGAGGGGGCGCGGTCCTGGGGCCGGGCGCATCGAAACATAGGTCCGAATCTCAGGAAGCGATCCCGCTGCCCTGGGGTCGCGACGGACGACTAGACCGATTGCAGGGCGAAGAGTCTGGCGCTGCGGAGGGCGAAGCGGAGGCGGATTGGGGTGTTGGGTGGGACGCCGAGGTGCGGGTCGCCGCCCCAAGTGACGGGGTGGCGGAGGTGGTTGCCGAGGATGCGGTCGCAGTCGGCGAGGGTGCGTCCTTCGATAGGGCGACCCTGGGTGTCCTGGACTTCCACTCGGCCTTCGCCGGAGGCTGAGGCGTCGACGTTGAGTTGCAGCGCGGAGCCGTCGAAGGTGATCGGCCGGGTGACGAGTTCGCCGCCGGTGTAGGCGAAGTTGGCGCTGACGAAGCCATCGAGGCGCTGCTCGGTCCAGCGAATGACGCCGCCGGGGTTGTTCTGGCGCTTGTGGCCGTGGGACTGGTCGTAGGCGGTGTGGTACTGGAGCACCGTGTCGCCACGCACCAGGAGGCCCTGGACCGCGTAGCACATGCGCTGGCCGGGGCCTTCGGCATCAATGCCGACGTAGGGCCGGCGGTCGGGGCGGTCCCATGAGATGCCGTCGCGGCTGACCGCCAATTGGATATCCATCAGGCCGTCGTTGCGGGGCGGGTTGACGTCGTCCATTTCGGTTTCGGTGAAGTGGTGGTACATGGACATGGTGGCGAGGTAGACGTCGTCGGCTCCGGGGTACTTGACGACGGAGGGGGTGTAGATGTCCATGTCAGGCGGATCGTCGTCGTCGCAGGCGATGACGATGGGCAATTGGTCGATGATGTGGCGGTCGCTCTCTTCATTCGACATGTCCCAGCCGTCGCGGCTGGTGAGGTCGTCGGTCTCCCAGCGCGCGACCGCACGTCGGCGCCGGCCGTCGGGGTGGTGTGAGAAACCGCGGAGGTAAGCGACGTAGCGTCCCAGGCGGTCGTCCCAGAAGGCCATGTTCTGGGTGTCGCCGGCGCGGCGGATGCCGTTGCAGCCGAGCTCGCGGAAGACGTAGCCGTCGGGCGAGGCGAAGACGCCGTAGCCGACATCTCCGGGGTCGTCCTCGAGGCTGAGGCCGAAGGTCTTGTAGCGCTCGGAGGGAGGGGCGGTGGGGTCGATGAAGACGTTTGAGCGCTTGGGTTTGGGCGGGATGAGGTTCATGTCGCGGCGCCCGTTGAGCTCGACCAGGCCGAGGTTGGGTTTGCGCCAGTGACGACCGTCCTCGGATTCGGCGTAGCCAAAGCGCGCGGACTCGAGTCCCCTGCGGATCACGGACGCGAGATACCAGCAGCGGCCCAGGCCGTTGTCGTCCAGGACGGTGTTCTGGAAGTGGATGTGATGTTCCCAGGCGCGGTCGCGGCCGATGGCGATGCCGCCAAGTCGCGGGGGATTGACGCCCAGGGCGACGCCGGACGTGTGATCGGCCAGTGAAAGGTCGATGAAGAGGTGCTTGCGTGAGCCGAGGTCAGTTGCGTCGGTTGCCATTTGACCATCTCCAGTCGAGTGCGGGCGGTCCAGCGGCGCCAGCCCTAGGCTGCTGTTGCGCCCGTCCGCTTGCAACTTCCGGCAGCTTCAGGCGCGTTACGCGTGGCAAAGGTGAGCCAACGCGGCGCGCATGCGACAATTGCAGCGTACGCCTAAACCACCACCCGCATGAGGGAGCGCACCATGGGACGCGGCGCCCGAGTCTCGATCGAATATTGCAGCCAATGAAACTATCTCCCTAAAGCCGTCCGTGCGACGGAAGAGATCCTGGGAGAGCATGGAACCGACGTGGCGGAGATGACGCTGACGCCCTCCGGCGGCGGCGTTTTCGAAGTGGTCGTTGACGGGGACCTGGTGTTCTCGAAGAAGGCCCTGGGACGCCACGCGGAGGACGGCGAGGTTCTGCCGCTGGTTAGCGCGGCGATGGCGGGCTAACCGGAGCGAGCCTCAAGAATAGAAGCGGGTTCGGTGGCGGCCTGTTTCAGGCTGTCCTCAACCGATCGCCCGTGCCGACCGTGAGCCGGCATCAGGCGCTTTCGGCGGAGTCCTCATGAAGCGCGCATGCCCGCAAGATCTCCGCGACCCTGTCCACAGAGGCCGCCCAGAGCTTGGCGCCAAGCGCGGCGCTGGCGTGGGTTGGGTTGCCAATGGCCCCGGTGGGCGAGTAACGCGCAACGTCCGACTCCGGATCCCGCCAGCCAACCGGCGGGTGAGCTGGATCGGTGATTTCGTTCATACGCACGGATGCTGCGCGCAGGTGGAGAGAGATCGAGGTTGAGAAACTGTCGGCGTGCCCACCGGGCACGCTCGGGTCGACCAGACGGCGCCAGATGTCGTGGAAGGGTTGCTCAGGCAGGAACGCCTGGGACTTCCGCGCGTTGGCCTGGTTGAAGTCCCGGATCGTGCCGCGCAGGTCGTGACCACCGCAGCCGCGCCAGACGACGATGCGCTCGAAGCCCTGATCAGCGAGGGAACCGAGGGTTGCCGAGACCAAATCGCCGTGGAGTTTGCCGGGGATATCGACGTAGCCCGCGCCGTAATTCCGATGCTCCGGGGTGGGACCGAAAGGGATCGCAGGCAGCACCAGCGACTGAACGCGATATTTGCCCGAGGCCTTTTGGGATGCCGCCAGGCAGAGGCGCTCGGCGAACCAGGTGTCGAAGTCGACGGGGAGGTGGGGCCCCTGCTGCTCGGTGCAGCCCGTGGGTAGGACGGCCAAGCAGCCGGATTTCGCCAGGCGGCGGATTTCGAGGTAAGTGAGGTCGCCGAAGCGCATTAGAGAGCCAACGTATCACCCGGTACGAGCCGGTAGGGACGCCGGCAGTGGGTCCACATAGCCGAAATACCGTCGGCTAAAATATCTGAGGCTCTCTTGCTGGGCGGTGCGGCGGGCCACCATCGTCCGGATGACAGGAATCCGGGACCCCGGTTCACGGAGGAGCCGATGACTGTCGAGCTAAGCGCCCTCGACATCGAGCGACGGCTGACGATGATTGAAGCCACGCTTGAGGCGAGACTTCCGACCTTTGCAACCAAGGCGGACTTGCACGCGCTGGAGACGCGCCTGATCAAGTGGATGGTCGGGTCGATGCTGGCCACAGCAACGGTTACCGGCACGCTTGTGTCGGTGATCAGCCGGTTCTGGATCTAGGCACGGGGCGCGGCTTCCCACCGAGGGGAAGGCGTGGTCTGCCTCGGTCAGCCTGCGGGAGCGGGTGACTCCCCGGCCTGGTCGAGGCGGCGCTTGGCTTCGGCGTATACGTCGGCCGGAAGGCCGCCGCGTTGGGCGGTGGCGATGTTCTCGGCGAGGTGGTCCGGGTTGAGGGTGCCGGCGATGATGGTGTGGATGTCCGGGTGCGCGAGGGTGTAGCGGAGCATGAAGGCGGTGGGGCTTTCGCCCTCTTCGCGAAGGTCGTCGAGGCCGGCCTGCTCGTAGGCAGCCCAGCGGTCGGCGCTGGCCAGTCCCACGCCCGGCTCGCCCTTGCCAACGCCGCCGCGGATGACGGTGCCGATGCCGGCCTGGGCGGCCTTGCTGATCCACTCCTCGTGCTCGCGCAGGACGGCGGCATAGGGAATCTGGAAAACGTCAAAGACGCCCCACTCGATGTAGGTGGGCATATGCGGGAGCGTGGTTGAGGCGCCGATCCAGCGGACCTTGCCCTGGGCGCGCATGTCCTGCAGGGTGTCGACGACGCCTTCGGCCTCGCACTGCTCGACCGTGGCGTTGTGGAGCTGCATGACGTCCACGTAGTCGGTCTTGAGGCGTTGCAGGCTCTCTTCGAGGCCACGGAACATGTTCTCGCGGGTCCAGATGTGCTCGCCGCCACCGGGGATGCAGCCGCACTTGGTGGCCAGGATGTACTCGTCGCGACGCGAGCCGATGTAGCGGCCCATGAGCTCTTCGCTGCGGCCGTAGTCGTTGGATGTGTCGATGTAAGTGATGCCGGAGTCGAGAACAGCGTTGAGGATGCGGCTGGCATCTTCGTCGCTGATGTCGCGGCCGCGGGGGGCGCCGCGGATTTCCATGGCGCCGTGGCCGAGACGGGTTATGTCAAGTTCAGTGCGGCCAAGAGTTGCGGTGGGAAGGTCGGTTGGCATAGGTCAGTCCTCCATGAGGGTTGGTTCGCGCGCTATGCGCTTGTTGAACTGTTTACGGCTTCCAGCACCCGGACGGGCGAGGCCGGGAGATGGCGGATGCGGCCGCCGGTGGCGTCGTGGATGGCGTTGGCGAGGGCCGCGAGCGGCGGGACGATCGGGAGTTCGCCGACGCCGCGTACGCCGTAGGGATGGCCGGGATTCGGGTATTCGACCATGACGATTTCCAGGTTGGGGACGTCGAGCGCGGTGGGCATGCGGTAGTCCAGGAACGAGGTGTTGGTCATGCGGCCGGCATCGTCGTAGGTGTAGCCCTCGGTGATGGCCCAGCCGATGCCCTGGGCGATACCGCCTTCGATCTGGCCACTGGCGTAGGGCGGATAGACGGCCTTGCCCACGTCCTGGATGGCGGTGTAGCGGAGGACGTCCACCTTGCCGGTCTCGGGATCGACAGCCACGTCCACGATGTGGGTGGCGAAGGAAGGGCCGGGGAGGGTTGGCGTGGTGGTGGCGAAGCCGACCGGGGCCTCGCCTTCTCCAACGATCAGGCGGGCGGCCTCGGCGAAGTCGACGGCATAGCCGTTGGCGGCGAAGCCTTCCAGCGATACGTCGATCGTCGACTCGGCCACGTCCCAGATGTCTGCCAGGACGTCGCGCATCTTGCTCTGCAGATCACGGGCGGCCTCGATGGCGGCCCAGCCGGTGGCGAAGGTGGTGCGGCTGCCGGCGGCGTTGCCGCCTTCGGCGATGGCGTCGGTGTCGGGAATGCGGGGATGGACCCGGTCGGCGCCGATGCCGAGGGTCTCGGCCAACTGCATGGCGATGGACGTACGGGTTCCGCCGATATCGGGAGAGGACTCGAGGAGGGTGACGGAGCCGTCGCCGTTGAGTCGGGCGGTGGCGGATGAGGTTCCGCCACCATTGCCCCAGAAGCCGGAGGCCACGCCGCGGCCGCAGAGGCGGCCGTCTTGCTGAGACACCGGTGATTGCCAGTGATCGGTGGTGCGGGCGACACGGAGTTGCTCGATGTTGCCGACGTCGTTGAAGCGGGTGCCGTTGGGGCGCAGGTCGCCTTCGCCGGAGGCGTTGCGGAGGCGGAATTCGAGGGGATCCATGCCCAGGGTTTCGGACAACTCGTCTATCACGCCCTCGACGGCGAAGGCCGCCTGGGGGGCGCCGGGGGCGCGGAAGGCCTGGGACTTGGGCTTGTTGACGACGACGTCGTAGCCGTCAACGCGGAAGTTCTCCAGCCGGTACGGCGCAAAGCCGCAGTTGGCGCCGCCGCCGACGGATGAGCCGGGAAAGGCGCCGGCCTCGAAGTGCATTTCGAGCTGCGCGGCGGTGAGGTCGCCGTCCGAGGTAGCGCCGATCTTGCAGCGAATGAAGGCGGCGGGGGCGGGGCCGGTGCCGAGCAGGGTCTCGGTGCGGTCCATCGTGATCTTCACGGGTCGACCGGCCTTGCGGGCAAGGACCACCGCGATTGGGGCGACGTAGTTGGTGAGCTTGCCGCCGAAGCCGCCACCGATTTCCGCCGCGACGACTCGGATATTCGAGACGGGAATCCCAAGCATCTGGCTGATCTCGTTACGGACGCCGAAGTGGCCCTGGGTGCTGCAGTGGACTTCCAGCGTGCCGTCGGCGCGCCAGAAGGCGGTGGCGTTGTGGGGTTCGATGTAGCCCTGGTGGATGGTGGACGTGCTGAAGTTGCGTTCAACAATCAGGTCGGCGGCGGCGAAGCCTGCCTGGATATCGCCTTCTTCCAGCACGATGTGCTTGGCGATGTTGCCTGGCGAGTCGGCGAACTCGCCGGCGGTTTCCATGCGCAGGTCGGGGTGCAGGATCGGGGCGTCGGGGGCGCTGGCGGATTGGGCGTCGAGGACGGCGTCCAGAACCTCGTACTCGACGTCAATCAGGCGCAGGGCCTCGGCCGCGAGATGCGGCGAGGTCGCGGCCACGGCGGCGACGGCGTGGCCGTGGTAGAGCGCCTTGTCGCGCGCCATTACGTTCATGGCCTTGAGGCGGATGGCGTTGCCGAAGGCCTGCGGGCCGTTGACTTGCGCAAGCGGAATGTCGGCCGAGGTCAGGGTGGCGAGGACGCCGGGCAGGGCCTCGGCCCGCGAGGTGTCGATGGAGGTGATGCGTGCGTGGGCGTGCGGGCTGCGCAGCACCTGGGCGTGCAACATGCCGGGAATGCTGACGTCCACGCCGAACACCGCGTGCCCGGTCACCTTGTCCACGCCGTCGTGGCGGACGGGGCTGGTTCCAACGACGTTCAGTTCAGGTGCGGTGACGGTCATGCAGCGTTCATCCGAGCGCAGGTTCAGTACCGATCTTCGCACGCGCCAGCGACCGCGGCGTCGCGGGGTCGAGTGCAGACGAGCACTACGGTCGGCGAACGCCGTGCTAGGTTCACGCGTGGAGCACCGCCTTTGAAGGCACGAAGTACGAGCGCCATTCGCAGTTCAGGCAGATTCCGCCCGCGACTATGCATGGTGTCTGCCCTATTTGTGCTCGGCCTTTGCCTCGGCGCCTGCGGTGGCGGAGACGGCGGCCTGGTTCGGCAGGACTACAACGCGGTCATTGCGCCGGAGCGATGCGGCGGAGTTAGTGCCACGAGTTGCGCGGGCTACCAGTTCACCCCCACGGCCGCCACGGCCCCATAGGCAACGGGCCTTCACTGTGCTGACGCGACGAACGCCGGTTTGACGGCCGCGGCGCGTCCCAACGTGCTGGTGCTTATGAGCGACCAGCACAGCCCGATGGTGAGCTCGCCGTACGGCCATCCCTTCATTGACACCCCAGCGATCCAGGCCATTGCTAATCGAGGGGTGACGTTTGAGAACGCTTACTGTCCTTCGCCGCTGTGCGTGCCGTCGCGGTCCGCCTTCCTGACCGGACTGCCAGTGCACGCCATTGGCGCCTGGGACAACTCCTGTCCGCTGCCGGTGACCGAGCCAACCTGGGCGCACCGGCTGAATGCGGCGGGCTACGAGACCGCGCTTTGCGGTCGCATGAGCATCGGCGGACCCAATCAGATGCATGGTTTCGCCCGGCGCATCCACGACGAGATGCGGCCCGGCGTGATGGGATCCAGTTTTCCGGATTGGGGCGCGCCGATCCCGGCGCATGCGGGAACTCGCCAGCGGCTGGAGACGGCTGGCCCGGGCGACACGTGGCAGCAGCAGTACGACGAGAGCGTGGCCGACGCCGCCGTGGCTTACCTTTCGGACGCGGCGAGGCGCGACGGCCCCTGGGCCGCTGTGGTTGGCTGGTTTCTGCCGCACACGCCGCTGACGGTCCGGCCCGAATATTTCGACCAGTACTTTCCGGCTCACGCCGACCAGCCAGCGGCACCGTGCGAGCCGCTGGATACGGTGCATCCGCAGAGCCGGCGCTTCCGGACGTCTCTGGGCGCCGAGGGCTTGTCGAACGACCAGATAGGCAAGGCCCGCGCGGCGTACTACGGGATGGTCTCGTTCACGGACGCGCAAGTGGGCCGGGTCTTGAGAGCCCTGGAGTCCAGCGGAGCTGGCGACAACACGCTGGTTGTCTATACGTCCGACCACGGCGAGATGATCGGGGAACACGGGCTGTGGTGGAAGAGCTCGTTCTACGAGCCGTCGGCGCGCGTGCCGCTGATCGCGGCCTGGCCGGGCCGGATCGAGGGCGGTTCGCGAGTCGAAACGCCGGTCTCGCTGCTTGATCTGACGCGCACCCTGGTTGACGTAGCTGGGGCCGACGTCGACGGCCTAGCCGGCGAGAACCTGCTAGGAACACCCCTGGATCCTGAGCGGGCCGTCTTCTCAGAGTTTGAGGCGCACGCCACCGACCGCCCCGGCCGCATGGTCCGTCGCGGCCGCTACAAGCTGAACTACTACCACGGCGAGCAGCCCGAGCTGTTTGACTTGAGCGCGGACCCGCACGAAGTAGCCAACCTCGCGTCGGATCCCGCCTTCGCCAACGTTCGCGACGTCCTCATCGCCCTCGTGCTCGACGACTGGTCGCCGGACGAAGTCGACAGAAGAGTCCGCGAAAGCCAGCGACGACGGCGGATTCTCTTTGCAGGACAGCCCTAACCAGACCGCGCTCGGCTGGGGCCCGCGGCTGTTGGTGAGTCGGCCAGGATTGCGCGCTGGCGCGTATCCGGCGACGATGCGCAACGAGCGAACCTGAACGTCGCGAAAGCCCGGTCACATGGCGAAACACCTGTTTCTAGACCTTGACGAAGTTGCCGCCACGCACAACCTGGAGCAGCGCGTGTGTGAGGCCACGAAGCATCGGGCGAATCCGGTGTTGCCGGTGGGGCGGCTGGACGAGTGGGACGCGGTGCGGGCCAGCGTGTGGTCGGTACGGACGGTGCTGTACGACCCGGACGATGGCCTGTTCAAGTGCTGGTACACGGGGGCCGACCAGGAGCGCCTGCGCTGGCGGCGCATGGGCTACGCGTACAGCGAGGACGGCGTCCGCTGGATCAAGCCAAAGCTTGGGCTCTACGAGTTCAACGGATCCAAGGACAACAACATCTGTTGGGACATGCTGGGGGCGGTGATTCGCGATCCCACGGAGCCCGACCCGGCCCGCCGCTTCAAGATGGTCACCAAGCACCTGGAAAAGATCGAGCCGTCCCACGCCGCCTATTCGCCGGACGGCATTCACTGGACCAAGGGGCCGAAGGTCGACCTGCCGGCGTTGGCGCACAATCCGGACATCGTGGTCCTGGCGCTGGACGAGGAGGCCACGGACCCGGATCGCCGGTACATCCTGATCTGGCAGGAGCGCGTGCCGGCGGCGAAGCCGGGGCCACGGACGGTCCGGGGCAAGTTCATCGCCTACGGGCCAAGCATCGAGAAGTTCACTTCCAGTCCCGATAACCCGTTCCTTGATCCCAAGGACGGGCTGGAGCAGGAGAACCACTTCCTGACGCTGGACCGCTATGGCAAGGGGTGGGTATCCGTCTACGAATTTGGTTGGTATGTGCCGAACGGGCTTGGCGTTTTCGGGCAGTACGCCGCGGACCTGCGGCTGGCCGTGAGCAAGGACGGTGAGCACTTCTCACGCATCTGCCTCACCGACAAGCTGGTCCCTCGGGGCGAGCGGGGGGCCTGGGACGCGGGGTTCCTGGTGGTGGGCGACCGCATCATCGTCAAGGACGACACCATCTACATCTACTACAGCGGACAGGGCGAGGACTGGAGCCTCTGGCCGCCGGGCAACTATCCCAAAGAATTCGGGAGCGGGAAGAGCGGATCCGTTCGCCTGACGCAGTTGGGACTGGCGACATTGCGGCTGGACGGGTTCACGTGCATGCAGACGGTCGACCGGGAGATTTCGGGGTCGCTGGAGACGACGGCGCTGGAGATCGAGCCGGACACGCGGCTGACCGTCAACGTGGCGGAGGCTATCGCGCGGCGGAGCTGGGTGGATGTGGACGTGCTGGACGCCGCCACGGGCGAGGTGATCGCAGGATTCGGCCGCGAGGAGTGCATGCCGCTGGACATCGATGGGGTTCGGGAGCCTGCGCGATGGCGGGGCGCGGATCTAGGGGCCTGTGGTCGTCGAGAGATTCGCCTGAGATTTCACATCCACGGCGCCGCGCGGTTACACGCTTATTCGCTGATGTAGCGGATTCGAACGCCGCGAGTTCCGCCAGTGCGAGGCTGGCCCATATTGTGCAGAAGCCGGTCATGCCGCCACGATGCAGGCGCCGGGAACTATCAGGAGCACGCTCATGGAACGTCAGCGCATCTCGTCAGGCAAGCCAACCGAAGCCGTCATCGGCTACTCGCGTGCCGTGCGCGTGGGTCCGCACGTCTGGGTCGCCGGCACCACCGGCCCGCTGCCGCCCGACGACCCCGACGCGCCGGGCGACGCCTATGCGCAGGCCAAGCACGCGATCGGAATCATCGAGAAGGGACTGTCCGAGGCCGGCGCGACGCTGGATGACGTGGTGCGGACGCGCGTCTATCTGACTGAGATCGAGCGCGACGCGGACGCCGTGGGCCGGGCCCATTTCGAGGCGTTCGGCAAGGCCATGCCGGCGTCGGCCTTCATTGGCTGCACCAGCCTGATCGGCGAAGAGTCCTTGCTGGAAATCGAGGCGGACGCGTACGTGTCGGACGGCGGCGGCTAGCTCCTCTTAGTTGCTAGGGCGCTCGCAGGATTACGTTCTCCGCATCCAGCGCCCAGGTCTCGTGGTAGACGTGGGGACGGGGTCGCTGAATCTGCAGAGGTTCGGGCGGCGGGTTGTCGGGGTCCCAGAGTTCCAGGCGGTCGCGGCCGCGGACCTGGTGGAACCACTCCTTTTCGGTCTCGGCCGGCTCGATTTCACGCCGCAAGATGAACTCCACATAGTGGAACTCGCTGAGCGCCACCTCGGCCAGGAAGACGCGGTCGACGCCCTCGCCGTCCCAGGTCGCCATGTCGGGCAGAATCACCGGGCCGCAGCAGAGCTGGAATTTGCCGGAGTCGGGGTGCAGGTTCATCAGGCGAATCGGGAACTCGATGCGGATGTCGAGTCCGGTAGCTTTATCGCGGTAGGTGGTCTGGCCGTTGATGATGGCGCCGGCCTGGGTGGCTTCGTTGACGGCGTGGCCGTCGAGCAGGCGTTCGGCGTCAGGGACTGTGAAGGGACAGAACTCCATGTCGGCGTACCGCTCAGACCATGGGCCGCGGGCGACAGGCTCGGGGACATCCGACGGGCCGCGTGCGATAGAAACTCGGTCCTCGCGCGTGAAGACCGCCCGCCACTCGCCGCTGGGCAGCATGAAGAATTCCTCGGTGGCGATGGTGAGCTCGGTGCGGCAGGGGTAGTTGAGGTAGTGGGTGATCGACGAGCCGGAGGGATCGAGAATGTCCATGGTCGAGTCGACCTGCATGCGAACGCGGTAGACGTCGCCGTACTCGCCCACGAAGCCGCCGTCCCAGCGGTAGTGGGGATGTGGTTTCCAGGGGTGGGTGGTCCAGGTGATGAAGGAGCGGTTGAAGTCGAGCATCAGAGAAGCTCAGCGATTCAGGGGGGAGCGCTGGTACCGGACATTAGACACCATTTCAACCTGCGGGGCCACCGCCGATCGCCGCAAGGTCTTGACCCAGATATAGCTCGGCCCAAGTCCGAAAGTCGCGTGCGCTGGCCACCCACTGCTTTCTGAAACGATGTCCGAACTCCCAGATGAGCAGACAGTCGCGCAGCATGTACAGGCGGAGTCGCCCGGCTGCGTGCTCGCGCAGCGGCCGGTGCTTTACGTAAGCCCGCAGGAAGTCGGACGCCAACCCAGGTTTGCGCGACACGTAGATGAACAACGGGCGAACGAGGCCCTCCTCCGGGTCGCCCACATAGGCTTCCATCAGGTCGAACACGCCGCTCACGCGACGCCCGGTTGGATCGCGTCACCCACCTCATTGAAGCTCGGGTGGCAACCTTGTACCTTTCTGTCTTAGAGGCACGGACGTCCGGTACGAATACCCGGTGCAAGGCCATGTGGACGCCTGAGACCGACGAATCGAAGGTTGTGGCCGTACTAAAGAACGTGAGTCCCGCCGACAAGCTGGGGGCAATTGCGGCGGCGACTGGGATTGTCCTGGTTGTGTTCGGAATCGTCCTACAGGAACACTCTGGCGTGAGCTTCGGCGCGACGATCAGAACCCTGGGCGGGGTGCTCTTCCTGGGTGGGCTGGGGACAGTTCTGTTCTCGGAACCCCAACGGCGGGCCGCGATAATTGGCGCGGCACGGCGCATTGTCGAAAGGTACATGGACGCAACCGTCACATGGCGCCGAACGGACAGGCTGGGACTGGCCGGGGTGGCGGTTGGGCTGGCCCTGGCTGCGCCCGCCGTTGTCATGCAGTTTCTCTTTGGAGGCGTTTTCGGCTCCATCGTCGTAACGCCGGGCGTTTTGCTCTTCTGGGTCGGCGTAGCTCTTCTGGTATATGGGAGGTTCCACCGCCGGGACGCGCGGTCGAATCCGCCGCCTTCACGGAGCGGATGGCGCGATAGCGACCGTGGCGCTCGACGATGACCGTTTCGAACTTACCAAGCTAGCTCCGGCCGTCCGGAGCGAACGCCCGGCGGGACACAGGAGGCGCCCACATGTCCTACCCGAACGTATCGCAAACCAGCTTGCCCAGGGTGCGCACGACGTTCGCGGACTGGGGTGTGGGCTACAAAGTCGCGCTGGGCGTGGTGGCGGTCGGCGTCTTCTTGGTTGTGTGGAGTCCGTTCGTCGGAGGAGTCTTCTACGATCACGGAATAACACCGCTCCTAGAGTTGCTGGGCGCACCTGACGATCGGCAGGCTCTTCCCGCCGACGAGCCTGAAACGGGCGCCGAGTTCCTGGCCGTGCTCGGCGGTTTCAACGTAGTCGTCGGCGTCTCTATCTTCTGCGTGCGCCTGGTGATCGAGCTGCTGGGACTGGCCGGCGTGCCGGTATTGACCCGCAGGGTGAGGCCGCCGGGAAAGTTGGCGTTGGGCACGGCGGCGGCCGGAGCCGTGGTGTTCGCCGCCGGCACGTTTCCCGGAATCCTCATCTCGCTGCTTTTCATCGACTACGAATCCGCGGAGTTGGGAGTCACTTCAACACTGGACGCCATCTCGAGGGTCGGCACGCTACTCCTGGTGTGCTCGCCGATAACTCTCGTCTTACGGGGGCCTGGCGTCCGCGGCGCGCTGCTCGCGTGGGCCGACAAGATTGGATGGGCCAAGCTGGGCTGCGGCTGGATCAACAGACTCTCGGTGGCGCTGGTTGGGGCTGGGATTATCGGCGCGGTTCCGTTTCTCCCTTTCAACGACGTGGCGACTGTATTCGTTAGAACGGGTTTAACCATCCTGGCGCTGGGTATCGTCCCGCAGCTCCTGGCCGGCGGAAGGCCATAGCCCTTACCACCCTCGCACCGCAATTGCCCACGCCATTACCGCCGTGACAGCGGCCGTTACCGCGATAACCGTGATCGCCACTCCCAGCAGCACCTTCTTGAGCTGTCCGGGAGCGGCGCCGCGCGCGACCCCCAAGGCGGGACTGGCGGCGGCTCGCGTCATCGACGCTGGCGCAGGTTGCGCTGCCGGTCCAGGGCTGGTGGCTTTCGGCGCGGGAGGATGCGCTGGCGTCGCCTTTGAACCAGGCTGCGCCGGCGCGGTTGGTTGCGCCTGGAGCGCCTGCCGATATGTCCGTATGGCGGCGCTCGGCGCCGCCGAGGTCGAAGGGGACGCCGCAGGTGCCGCTGAGGGTGCCGGCGCCGCGCTGGGTGGGACACCCTGCAGGACGGCCTCCAGGTCCGGCACGTCCTGCACTGGGAGGGCGCAGCACTCCTCCAGGCGCTCTGTCAGCTTCGCCACGCTCTGGTCGGGGGATTGCTTCAGCAGGTCGAAGAGCCGGGATTTTCCAGGGTCGGCGTAGTCGTTCCTGGTGAATATCAGATTGTCGTCGTTATGGAAGGCCCACAGGCTGAGGTCCGCGGCTATGGCGAGGAGGCTGAGGTAGATGACGAGGGACGGGAAGTTGTCCACGTAGGCGTCGTAATCTTCAGCCGTCCTGAGGGGGTGCTGGAAGTTTTTGTGCCCCAACTCCGGGCTGCGCTCCCCTCGAAACTGTGGAAGGAACATGCCGTCGTAATCCACGAGGCGGATTCTGCCGTCCCCTTGCACCATGACGTTGCCGTGCTGCAAGTCGTTGTGGGCGATGCCCAATCCGCGCAGACTGGCCGCCGGCCCTCCGCGCCACTGGGCCGCGACCCGGCGAAGGGTGTGAGGCTCGTTGAGCCTGGAGCCGACGAATTTGCTCAACGACTCGCCTTCCACCCACTCCATCTTGACGATCGGATACCAGGCGCCCTTCAGGTTAATCCCGTGCTCCATGTACTCGAAGTTCACGAAGGACGGGGGCAAGACGTTGATCAGGTACGCGGTTAGCTGGTTGTAACGGGCCTGCTGGTCCTTCACCTCGCGGGTGAAGCAGCGCACCGCAAACGTGCGGCCGCCAACGGATACCGGGTAGACGCAGGCGAAAGCGCCGGAGAACACCAGGGGCATGCCCCGCTGGTTGACCGACACTGTCCCGGCTTCGAGATCGGCGCCCTTAAAGCACAGCTGAGGGTTCTGGATAGCTTCGCTAAAGTCGGTTATTCCTGGCCAGGCCATAGCCATTGCTTTACTTTGAGGGCCTAGACGGCCTCTATCGTCACCAACGTTGTATCGTCGTTTCGCATCAGCCGTGCTCGTCGCTGCTCCCCGACCCAGGCATCCCAGCCCGACGAGTCCAGCGCCGCGAGCGACTGCCAGGGCTTCTCACCGGCAACGGTCCTGGCCAGGAACCAGCAGGCCAGGGCGTCGGAAGCCAGAATGAAAAGGTCTCCCGCCGCACATTCACCGCTCTGTAGGCGTACGCCTTCCCACAGATCTCCGGCGTTATCAGGGTTGCTGCAAATCAGGGCAGGACTATTGTCGAACTGGGAGGCGTCCTCGAGTGGGAAAGACAACCACAGCCGGTCGTCACGAACGACAAAGAAGCAGCTGTCCCCCACGGCCAACGCCTGCCAGACGAGTCGTCCGGAGTTGTCCGGCACAGCACCGATGGTTAGCCCCATCAGGGTCGCGAACGCTCCAGCCCGCGCCTTAGCCTCGCCGTGCCAGGGTAGGCGGTCCCAGGGTACTCCCGCGTGCCATGCCTCCTGTGCGGGCAGCAGCCAGGCGTCCAGCGAGTCCTGGGTCAGACTGCCTAGCCCCGGAGGCCGGGCCACGAAAGCATCGGTCAGGGCATTCGCCCACTCCCGGGCAAAGGCGGACTCGCTGGCGCCGTCGGAGACGGCAACCCGCGCCACTGCACAGCCGGACGCTCCGACTCGCTTCGGGTACGCGACGCGGAAAGCGTCTTCATACTCCTCCGGGTCGTTGCCCGCCTTGGGCAGCCAGAACTCTGTGGGAGGTCGAAGGCGCACCTTCACCCTCCAGCCGATCAGTGCAGGTCCGAGGCGGCGCGCGTACCAATGTCCAAGAACTGCACCAAGGCCACCATGTCCGCGTTGTAGACGTAGCCACGGGAACCCTGGGTCACCGGCAAGCCCATGCCCGCGGCCAAGTTCACCACCGGGTCGGGAAACTCCGACGACATGCGGAACATTTGCGCGGCGTACTCATCGGGAGGCACTTCGCTTACGTCGGACGGGTACTGAACCGGCATCGCGGACATCTGCGAGAGATGGGCGTTGTACATCAGCACGTTGCCGTCGTTGGTCTCCATGGCCATGATCTCTTCGGCTAGCGGCACGGGGTCCCCGTCTGTGGCGGCGCCATCGGTGACGCTAATCACCATGGGGGGATAAGAGCTCGAATGATCGACGATCCAGTCATGGAGCGCCTTGGAAGCCAGGGATAGCGCGCTGCACATTGGCGTTCCCCACTTGGCTTCGGGGCGCAGCCAGACCGGGAACTTTCGGCTCACTTCCACCAGGCCGCCAGCGCCGTCCGGCTCCTTCACCTGCCTTTCCTCCACTGTGGCGGCGTCGACAACGTGGCTGATGGTGAGGAAGGGCTCGTTCGCCGAGGTCCCTGGGAGAGCGGTCTGTACGTCCGGATTCCCTTCTTCGTCCGTGGTGTACGCGATTACCCCAATGTGGAAGTAGTCGCGAACATCCATGCCCTGTGAGCAGCGTTGGGAGATAGCGTCGAGAATGCGGTTTACGGCATCGGCCGCCCCATCCATCTTCCGCATTTCCGGCTGACCGCCCAAGGCCTCGGACATCGAAGCCGACTGGTCGATCAGGAAGAGAACGCAGCCCGGGTTGTTTCTGCTGATATCCGCCCCGTATGGCATGAGAGTTACCTCCTCAGCAGGGTTGGCAGACGTTGTGTCGGCCGATCCATACTGCTATATATGGATGAATGAAAAGGCTACATGGACCCCGACTTCTAAGCGGCAGCTTTCCGTTTCTGTTCGAGCCGCCCTCACCCCAGGACAGGAGCATGACGCTGTCTCAGGGATCTCGGGCCTCCTCTTTTCAGTGGGCCAACCGCCTATCAGCGATCTAACGGCCGCTGACGCTGCGAGTATACTCTCCCCAAGCAGGCTGTGAAGATTTGTGAAGTTCGACAGGATGGTTGCGGGCGTCTTGAACAGGCATACAGTGCCTCAAAGCGTCGCTTCTCGGCCTTGAGTTCGCAGTTCAGTACCACAGAACCCAATACAGTCTTCCTAGCTTCAAGATCTACTGCTGATTGCCGTCAGATTGCGACTCACTTTCGGCACAGCCCAAGTGCGAAAGTCGGGTGCTCGTGCCACCTGTTCTTTGCCAAACCGATGCCCGAACTCCCAGATGAGCAGGCAGTCGCGCAGCATGTACAGGCGGAGTCGCCCGGCTGCGTGCTCGCGCAGCGGCCGGCGCTTTACGTAGGCCCGCAGGAAGTCGGTCGCCAACCCAGGTTTGCGCGACAAGTAGATGAACAACGGGCGAACGAGATCCTCCTCCGGGTCGCCCACATAGGCTTCCATCAGGTCGAACACGCCGCTCACGCTCCATGACGTGCGGCCGCGACTCATGACGACGTTGGCCTCGGTGAAGTCGTGATGCACAAGGGTCGGCTCGAAGGGCACGTCGAGCGCGGCCCGGTTGTGTTCGACAATCCGGCGCAGCCAGCGTTGATCCGGACCTGCCAGGGAGTCGAGACGGACGCACTGCGACACCAGATCGTCGATCTCGCCCAATACGCGCTCCCGGTGACTGACTGCGTAGGGCACAACGTCGTCCTCCTCAAGCGCGTATGTGCCCGCGTGCGGCCACGCAAACTCGTGCAGCCCGGCCAGTCCGGTGGCAAGCCCCTGGGCGATCGACACCTCCTCACTCGGAGTCAGCCGTTCACGAACTGCCGGATCTGACAGTTGGAGTCCAGGCAGGCATGGCATCAGCGCGTAACTCCAGCCGAAGAGGTCGCGGCTGGATTCGATTAGGTACGGCCACGGGGCTGGAATGCCTGAGCGCGTGGCGATCTGTCGCGCAAAGTAGCGTTCCTTGGGGAACTGCCAGTCGTAGTGGGGGCAGCCGCGCAGAATCCACTTGCCGGAATCCGTCTCGAGGTACACGTTTTGGCCGAACTGGCCGCCGGGGATGGGTGCGGCACTTACGAGGCGGCCGAGGTCGAACCGATCGACGGCGGCCTGCAACTGGACTCCGGTCAGCCGGCCCAATCGGTGTCCGTAGTCGCCGGACAGTGCATCAAGGTCCAGGCGGGTCAAGAGAAGTTTCGGAGTCTGCTGCGGCGTCAGGTGAGCTTAGCCACGGCTCAGCGCGACTGGCCTTCGCGGTGTAGCTTGGGCAGGGAGCTTTGGGCCAGCACGGAGACGGCCATGACTGATTTGCGCGACAGGATTATGGGATGCCTGCTCGGTGGGTTGCTGGGCGATGCGATGGGTGGGCCGACCGAGGGGTTGCATTACGAGTTCATCGCGGAGCGCTTTGGTGAGGTCACCACGCTGAAGGAGCACCGCGGCTTGCAGCCCGGCGCCGGGACCGATGACTCCGCGCTCAAGCACATGCTCTGCGAGGCCATCGGGCGCACGAACGGCAATGTCAACGCGGCGGCCTGGGCCCAGGTGTGGCGCGAGCGCATGAACCCGTTCAAGTTCTATCCGCCGGTGGCCAGTTCTTTCTACAAGATCTCGACCGGCGGGGTGAGAGCCCGCGAGGCCGGCATCGGCAACATGATTTCCAACAGCACGGCCATGTGCATCTCGCCGATCGGCATCATCAACGCGGGCGACCCGCGCCGAGCCATGCTGGAAGCGTATGAGGTCACCAGCCTTATCCATCGCGGCTCGCCGCAGGACGGCGCCCTTGCCATGGCCGCCGCTACGGCCGCGGCGTTCGATCCGAAGGCCGATGCCGAGTCAGTTATTGACGCAGCGGTCAGCAACTTGGACGACGAAAGCGACGTGCCCGCGGCCATCGATACGGCCGTGAGCCTGGCGCGGTCGACGGGCGACTTTGCCGCGTTCCGCGCCGCTTACTACGCCGACCATCTCTGGGATTGGCCGCAGCAGCCCGAAGAGGGACACAGCAACGCGGTTGACCCGCGCGAGTCGGCCTCCGTGGCGCTGGCGCTGCTGCTGCTGGCCGACGGCGATCCAAACCAGCTGGCGCTGATGGCGGCGAACTTCGGACGGGACGCCGACTCCATTGGCGCCATGGGCGGCCCGGTGGCCGGGGCGATGGCGGGGGTTTCTGGTATTCGGCCGCGATGGGCCGCCCAGGTGCAGGCCGCGACGCCCGTCGATCAGGACGAGCTGGCCGATTCGCTGCTGGAGGTGCTTACGGGGCGGCTGAACGCCGACCGTGCGCGCAGCGAGGTGCTGCTGGCGTAGATCCAAGTGGCGCATTGTTCGGACTGGTTCCGGCGCCTCGGCTCACGTTCGCGCGGCGGCGGCGTAAAGTACGGAGCTATGGCTGAGCCGCGAGTTCCCACGGTCAGGCGCTTCTTTCCGGCGCATGCCGAGCTGCAGGCGCGGTTTGACCGCGAAGCGCGGGGGATGCCCGTGGACGTCAGAAGCGCGGAAGCCTTCGAGATCTGGCGCACGGATACGCGACGGCATCTTTCGGCAATGACCGGTATGGAGAGCATGCGGGCCGCCGATCCGCGGCCCGTGGTTACCGAGTCTGTCCAGTGCGACGGCTACGTGCGGCAGCGGATGGAGATTCATACGGAGCCGGATGTCGTGATGCCGTTGTATGCGCTGCTGCCGGACGACCTGAAGGCCGGCGAGCGGCGCCCGGTCGTCATCGCACCGCATGGGCACGGGAGCGGCGGCAAGAATATGACGGCGGGTCGGCGCGACATACCGGCCGTGGCCGATGCAATCGATCAGTACAACGGCGCCTATGCGGAGCGTTTCGCGCAGGCCGGGCTGATCGTCTTTGCGCCCGACGCGCGCGCGTTTGGGGAGCGCCGCGAACCGGCTGGACAGGAAAACGACGAAGATTCGTTCATGCGGTCCACCTGCACGCCGTTGAATCACGCGGCCATCTCGCTAGGGCAGACCGTTACAGGCATGTGGACCTGGGACCTGATGCGGCTGGTGGACTACGTGCTGACGCGCGAGGACTGCGATCCGGAGCGCATCGGCTGCGCGGGTCTCAGCGGCGGGGGACTGCAAACCCTCTGGCTGGCCGCGATGGACGACCGGATTTGCGCGGCGGTGGTGAGCGGCTACTTCTACGGCTACCGGGACTCGCTGCTGGATCTGAACAGCAACTGTGGGTGCAACTACGTCCCGGGGCTGTGGCAGGCGGTGGACATGGGCGACCTGGGCGCGCAGATCGCGCCGCGGCCGCTGCTGATCGAAACCGGCAATGAAGATCCGCTGAACGGGGCGCGCGGGCTGGACAACGTGTACGAGCAGGTGGCAATCACGCGCGAGGCTTACGAATTGCACGGCGCCAGCGACTGCCTGGTGCATGACGTGCAGCCGGGGGAGCACCAGTGGTACGGCGGGACGGCGGAGCCGTGGTTGGTGGAGCAATTGACCGAGGACAATTCGACCGCATGACAAACGACCTCGCGAGAACGCCCGTTGACGAGACTCATGGCGACGAAGGGTCCCGAGGCACCGTCTATTTCGGAGACAACCTGCCGATTCTAAGAAAGATGGCGGCGCAATCTATCGATCTGATTTATACCGATCCGCCGTTCAACACCGGAAAGAAGCAGGCCAGGACTCAGCTGCGCACCATTCGCGATCCAAACGGTGACCGAACAGGGTTCAAGGGACAGCGCTATCGCTCAATCGAGGTGGCCTCACGCGCATTCAACGACGACTTTGATGACTATCTCGCATTCCTCGAACCAAGGCTGGAAGAGGCACACCGCGTATTGAGCGATTCAGGTTCTCTATATCTGCATCTCGACTACCGCGAAGTTCACTACGCCAAAGTGCTCTTAGACGGCATATTCGGTCGTGATTGCTTTCTGAACGAGGTGATCTGGGCTTACGACTATGGAGGCCGCACAAAGAAGAAGTGGCCGGCCAAGCATGACAACATATTGGTCTATGTTCGCGATCCTGAGCAGTACTTCTTCAATGTCGACGAGGTAGATCGTATTCCTTACATGGCGCCTGGACTCGTCGGACCTGAGAAGGCGGCACGTGGAAAACTCCCGACGGATACGTGGTGGCATACGATCGTTCCAACCAACGGAAGTGAACGCACGGGGTATCCCACCCAAAAGCCACTCGGCATCGTGCGCCGCATCGTTCAGGCGTCCTCCAGACCTGGTGACACGGTGCTGGATTGCTTCGCGGGCAGCGGAACTCTCGGGGAAGCCGCATACGAGCTTGGCCGGAGATTCGTGCTGATTGACGACAACCAAGAAGCTGTTGCGGTCATGGCCAGTCGCTTCGCCGACATGGAATCCGTGAGGTTTGTAGGGCTCGATGCACGGCAATACCAGCTCGTCGAGCGCCAGGGCCAGCTTCATTCTTAGATTACGAACGGTATCGCCGGAGCGGTGGGCGTGACCGGACTTGATTCCACCGAACTGATCATCGGCGACCGGCCGCAGTACTTCTTTAACAACGGGCTGATCGAAGAGATTCAGAACGTCAAGCGCACGGTGCACGCACCTTGCCAGCGTGCCGAGAATCCGGTGCTTCAGCTGGATCGGCCCTGGGAGCACTTCACCAACTTTGGGGCTGACGACTGGGCGTTGTGGCGGGACGACGACGGTGGGTTCCACTGTCTCTACACGGACATGGCCTTGGACCGCGAGAAGCTGGCGCGCGAGGGCGGCACGCTAATCGACTGGCACATCAGCCGCTTCCGGGTGCTGTACGCGCGGTCGTCGGACGGTCTGAACTGGGAAAAGCCAGCGATGGGCATCGTGCGCGAGGGCGGGCACGACACGAACATCGTCTTAGGCAGCGAGACCTACGGGAACGTCTGGGGTCCGGCCGTGCTGGACGACCCGCTGGAGCAGGATCCGGCGCGCCGCTACAAGATGCTCCACGAGCTAGGCGCTCCGGGATTCCGGGTGGCCGACGAGACGCCGGGCGCCCACATCCGGCTGGCCACCTCGCCGGACGGGATCCATTGGACCCCTGCTGACGTCGTGCCCCGTTTCGGATCCATGGGCGACCGCCTGGGCGACACGATCTTCCCGACATTTGATCCCGACAGCGGCACTTACCGCATCGTCACGCGGCACCCGCTGATGGAGTTGGCGCCGCGCACACGTCCGACGCACGCGCCGATGGTGGGCGGGGCGCCCGCCTTTGACGCGGTGATGGCCACGCCCAACCGGCGGGTCGTCCGCCGCATCTTCATGTGCGAGAGCCGCGACTTTGTGAACTGGAGTGAGCCGCGACTGATCCTGGCCCCGGATCCGGGGCTGGACAACCTGGACGTGGCTTTCTATGGCATGCGGCCCTTCCGGCTGGGTGGGCATTGGATCGGCTTCCTTGGCATCTTTCACCAGGTGTCCAACACGTCAACCGTGGAACTGGTGCATAGCCGCGACGGGCGCCAGTGGGAACGGCTGGCGCCCACGCACGACTGGATTGGCCTGGGCGAAGCGGGTAGCTGGTGCGCCAACCAGATCGGGATCCCCCGCATCGTGGACGTAGGCGACGAGACCTGGGTGTACTTCGGCGGCGCGACATCGCAGCACGACCTGTGGTACGCGGAGGATCAGGAAGAACCGGGAAACCCTTCAGCAGGGGCCGCGAGCGACCCTCGGTACGCGCTGGGCATCGGCAAGCTGCGGCGTAATGGGTTTGTTTCGGTTGGGGCGGGCACGACGCGCGAGGGGATGGTGGCCACGCAGCCGTTCGTGTCGGAGGGCGACCGGCTGATCGTCAACGCCGCCTGCGGCACCGGCGGCTATCTCAAGGTCGAGGTGCGCGACGCCGCCGACCGGGTGCTGCCAGGCCGGGGACTGGACGACTCCGATATCTTCACCGGCGACAGCGTCCGCCACACCGTCACCTGGCAGGGCAACGCCAATCTGCCGCTCCCGCAAGACGCAGACTCAGGGACCGTCTACACGCGGTTCATCCCGCACCGGCGGCTGCGGTTCGTGATGAGGAATGCGGAGTTGTATTCGTTTGCGGTCGAGGGATCGGGCGACAGGTAGTCAGCTCGATTCAGACGGACTGGTACCCCGACTCGACACTCCTCAGGCACCGATGAACCGAACAATCACCCCGGTAATGGTGGACGCGGCTGTAACCGACCCCAGCACCGCAATCACCATCCAGCGGGTCAAGTTGTGGAGATCGGACTTCCACTCGGCGCGCGAGGCTTGGATTTCGGCGCGCAGCAAGTGCATGTCAGCCTTCAGCGAGTGGATGTCGGCCTTCGTTGCGAACGTCGGCAGCATGGTCTCAATAGCGGTCAGCCGCCGTTCGATCTCAATGGCGGTCAAGTCCACCGTCATCCAGACTTTCCCTCTACCGCCCTTGATCGACTCTCACTCATTCTATCGCCAAGCGCAGCTTCACCGCGGAGTCTCGCCTCAGAACGCAGTCACGGGTACGGATTGCGCGCGCGCTGCACCTGCCACTGGCGGCTGCGGTTCGCGATGGAGAACGGGGAGCCACGTGCGTTGACGGTCGAGCGGTCAGGCGACAGGTCGGCAGTCCAATCCCGACTGACCGCTACCCAGACCCAGGTCGCTTCAGGCGCCGACGAACCGAACGATTAACCCGGTAATGGTGGCCGCAGCTGTAACCGACCCCAGCACAGCAACGACCATCCATCGGGTCAAGCTGTGGAGGTCGGACTTCCACTCGGCGCGCATGGCCTGCAGGTCGGCCTTGGTAGCCAGCGTCGGGAGCGTGGTTTCAATGGCGGTGAGGCGGCGCTCGATCTCAATGGCGGTCAGGTCCACCGTCATCCGGTTTCTTCCTTTCCCGCCCTTAATTGCTTCATGTTCAGTTTAGCGCCCGGTTCGGCAGCGGCGGCTGCGGTCTGTGATGCCCAACGCGGAGTTGGATTCATTTGCCGTGCAGCGGTCGGGTGGCGAGTAGTCAACCAGTTCTGCTGGACCCTTACATCCGAGAAGACCTTTTCAGGCGCCGAGGAAGCGAACGATTAACCCGGTGATGGCTGTCGCGGCTGTTACCGAGCCCAGCACGGCAACGACCATCCAGCGCGTCAGGTTGTGGAGGTCGGACTTCCACTCAGCGCGCGAGGCCTGGATTTCAACTCTCAGCGAGTGGATGTCGGCCTTCGTTGCGAGAGTGGGCAGCATGGTCTCAATGGCGGTTAGGCGACGCTCAATCTCAATGGCGGTCAAGTCCACCGTCATTCAGTCTTTCCTTCTACCGCCCGTACTGTCCGTGGCCCAGTCTATTGTCTGGCGTAGGTACCGTTGCTTGCCGTGCCGCAATGCGGCGGCTTCGGTGCCGCTTACACTCGCGTCATCTCCAACCGGAGGCTGATACCACGGTACTCATTGTCGAGCCCCTTCCCTGCGCCACCGAGCCGTTGGTCGGCGGCTAGCTCACGTGGCATCGCCTTTCGCTGAGGCCCTGGCCGCCGGCGACACCGCCGCGATCCGACGAGCGGCGAAGGCCGACCTTCACTCGCATCTCTACTTCGCCGCCCCCGTTGCCGCCGTCGAGCGATGGCTCGGCCACGCCCTTGACCGTCCGCCGCCCAGGATGGATGGACTCGACGGCATGCGGGCCTACGCGCGCCAGTCAATCGACCCCTACATGGACAACTGGACGGCATTTGCATTCGCGGCAGGCGCCGCCCTGAGACACGCTGCCAGTGACGGCGTCGTTCAACTCGAGTCCAGCTTCGACATCTGGGCCGTCCGGCACCACCCGGACGGGCTACGCGGACTCGCGGCATTTGCTTCGTCGTTGGAATCGCAGTTTCGCGGCCAGGTCGACTTTCGTCCGGAAATGGGGTTTTCGCGCTCGTTCGTGTCAAAGGATGACTTGATGACTTCGCTTTCCGAGGCGATTGAGACAGGCGTATTCCGGTCAATCGACATGTACGCCTACGAGCACGACTGCGAGCCCGAGGCAGTGCGATGGATCTACGAGAAGGCGAGTTCGCACGGCCTGAAGCTCAAGGCGCATGTCGGTGAATTCGGGGGTGCCGACGAGGTGAAGCGAACCGTGGAGATACTTCAGTTAGACGAAGTGCAGCACGGAATCGCCGCCGCGGAGTCCACGGCGGTGATGCACTGGCTGGCCGACAACCGAATCCGGCTGAACGTCTGCCCCACCAGCAACGTGATGCTGGGTTCGGTGGCGGACCTCGAGTCGCACCCCATTCGGACGCTGTACGACCACGGGGTCGACGTCACGATCAACACCGACGACTTGATGATCTTTGGGCAAAGCGTCTCCGACGAGTATCTGAATCTATACCGCGCCGGTCTGTTTACGGCGGACGAGCTTGAGGAGATCCGGCTGCGGTCTCTCCGATGACTCCAAGAGGCTCGGGCAGAAGGACTCTGGGCGCGAAGCCGGGCCGGGCCCGACCGCGCCTGGTCGAACTTCCGCGGGCTAGCAGCCGCTAGTCCGCCACGCGTACCAGCCGGTCGCCGCTAATCCGGCGGTAGTAACAGCTGTGCCGCGCCACGCCGTTCTCAGGTCCGCGTGATCGCCGCGAGTGGGCCGCCCGCTCCCTACGTCTCCCGCCAGGGCAGGCGCCACAGGCCAAGGCCCATGGTGACGACCGAGTAAGACGCCAGCACAGCAAGCTCCAGCCAGACGTCCACACGTCCACCAAGCGAAGCGGCGATGGCGTCGGCCGCGTAGCGCAAGGGCGAGACATAGCCGAACCACTGCAGCAGCAGTGGCGCCGACTCCAGGGTGAAGTACACCGGGGAGATAATGACCAGCACGATGGCGATAAGGCTGGCCAGGATGTTCCCGACCGGCAGCGACGGCGCGAAGCTCATCACGAAGAGCACGATGCCAGCGAGCGTCAGGACGGTCAGCAGCAGGGCAGGGGCCAGGGCCCACGTGGGTGAGATCTCGACGCCGGCGATGAAGGCGAAGCCCAACAGAAACAGGGCGGACAGCGTTCCCGACACCGCGGTGTACGCCATCGTCCCGGCTACAAAGGCGGCCTTGGACACGGGCATGGTGATGACGAGTTTCAAGTGGCCCATGAACCGCTGCGCGACGATCTGCTGCCCCACCAACATGGCGGTACTAAAGGACACGCCAAAGATCAGCGTCCCGGCCAGCAGGCGCTGCCAGACCGCCGCGTCATCCGGCGCAATGGAGCGAAAGACGTAGAACATGGGGATCGGGAATACCAGGGTTCCCAGCACGATGAAATACCACTGGCGGATCATTGGCAGCGCATGAAGCTCCAGCACGGCCAGCGAATCGCTCACGAACTTGCGCGGGCCAGGCGTGCTGAGGCGATCAGATCGCGGCATCGGACTTGGTCCTCGATAGCTGTCTGACTTGAAAGTCGTTAACAAGGTCTACGAGCCGGTGGTTGCGCCAGTCCACCGAAGCGACAGTCGGCATCCGTAAGCAAGACCAGAGTTCCATAGGCGCACGGCCGGTCAACGCGGCCAGATACAGCGCCATGACCGTTCCGTGCGTCACCAGCACCCAGGGACCGGGGGTTCGTAGGGTGAGGCGGTCGATTGCCGTAGTCAGTCGACGCAGCGCCTGGCTCCCAGACTCGCGACCGAAGACAACGTGGCTTGGATTCGCGAAGAGCGCTTCCAGTTCCCGCTGCCGCGTTGCCGAATCGCGCCACGTCACACCGGTTCGATCATGCTCGCGCAGGTCTGGCTCAACCTCAACATCGACACCGCAGTGCCGCCCGATGATCTTCGCTGTTTCCAGGGCCTTGCGTTCGTCGCTAGAGAAGATCTGACCCGGACTGACTTCGGCGATGACTTCCGCCGCCCGGACTGCGAGCTTCTTGCCTTCGTCGCTCAGCGGCCAATCCCTGTAGCTCATGCCGTCAGTGATAGAGGGGCTGGAATGACGGACAAGCAGTAGCTGCGCACGAGGCTCCGCTCTCGGATTGAGCGATTCAATCCGCCGCATCGGCCTCGCCCTCGTCACGTGCCTGCTGCGTCAGCGCCAGGTACACGTCCTCCAGGCTCGTGCGCATCACCGCGTACTCGTCGATGCCCTGGGCACGAAGCTGGGCAGCAAGATCCAGGTGGTCGTCGCCGAAAACGGTCTGACGACCCTCGGGCGTCTCGTAGACCAGCTTGTACTCGTGGCCGATCGCGGAACGTAGGTTCCCGATGGTGTCCAGCGAGATCAGGCGCCCGTCCTGGATGATGCCGATGCGGTCGCAGAGCGTTTCGGCCTCCTCCATGTAGTGGGTGGTCAGGAGCACGGCGGCGTCGCGTTGCCGGTAGCTTTGCAGGACCTCCCAGAGGCGTTGGCGAGACTCCACGTCCAGGCCGACGGTTGGCTCGTCCAGGATCAGCACGTCGGGCTCGGCCACCATGGCAATGCCCACCAGCAGCCGGCGGCGGAGGCCGCCGGACAGCCGTTCGCTGTTGAAGTCACGGTGAGCCGTGAGATCGAGTTCCTCGATCAATTCGTCCGCCCGCTCCCGCGCATCCCGCCGAGACAGCCCGCGCAGCACGCCGAAAATACGGAGGTGCTGATACACGGAGAGACCGTCGAATAGCCGCGCCTCCTGCGGCACCACCCCAATGCGCGACTTCGCGTCGTCCGGACTTGCTACGGCGTCAATCCCAACGACGCGGACCTGGCCGGAAGTCGGTATGAGTTCCGTGGTGATCTGCCGGACGAGGGTGGTCTTGCCTGCGCCGTTTGGACCTAGAACACCGAGCGCTTCGCCCCAATTGACGGTCAGCGAGATGTCCCGGTTGGCGTGCAGGCCGTCCTTGTAGCGCTTGTTGAGGTTGCGGACCTCGATGGGCGGGGGTCGCCAGGAAGCGCTCATGGAGTGGAGCTCGCGAACTGGCCTAGCGGGATCTTCCCGCCCAGCATGCCGGAAACCGTCGCCGCCTGAATCCAGCTCGGGAAGTCTGCAGCCAATTCAACGCACCGAGGAGAGCTCTCATCCGGCGGCACCGCCTACACTTGCCATGCGCGGCCGCGTTTTCTGCCGGAGCCGAAGCATGAAGCTCACTCGTCAGCAGCGCTCGTTCTTCGAGACTTTCGGCTACCTGGGACTCCCGGGGCTATTTGCAGAGGAAGCGGAGGCGATCACGGCCGAGTTCGAGCGCCTCTGGGCCGAGCATGGCGGCGGGCATCACGGGCAGGCGCACGACTATCAGCAACGGTCCGCGCTCGTGCCTTTCATCGACCAGAGCGAGTACCTGAGCGCGCTACTGGACGACCCGCGCATCGACGACGTGGCCAGCGAACTGGTGGGCGAGGACTACAACTACACCGGCAGTGACGGCAACTTCTACGTGGGCAACACTCGCTGGCACTCCGACGGCTACGCGCGCAGCAAGTACCGGAACATCAAGTTCGCGTTCTACCTGGACCCGGTCGGACGTGACTCCGGATGCTTACGGGTCATTCCGGGCAGCCATCATCGCGGTGACGACTACGCCGAGGGCCTCCAGGACATTATGTCGAGCCAGAGGACGTGGACGATGGCGGATCGGCTGGGTGTTACAGGCCAGGAGATGCCGGCCGTGGCGTTGGAGACCCAGCCCGGCGACATGCTGATGTTCAACCAGGACCTCAAGCACGCGTCCTTCGGCGGCGGGACTCGCCGCCGCATGTTCACCATTAACGTGTCCGAACGGTTTGCCGAAGAAGATCTGGACGAACTGCGCCTGGACATCGGGCACGCGGCCCGGTTCTGGATCGAGCGCGCCTATGGCGACGCCATGATTCGGAGCGCCGGTCCGCGCCGCATACGCCACTTGGAACAACGCCTGGCCAACGACGGCCACCTGCCCGACCTCGTGCGCCAGGCGCGGCGGGAAATGAGCGAGCCCTCGCGGGGTTAACCGCAGGCGCCCCTGAGCGACCAAGATATCCACCTCGGCTCACGTCGAGGCCTCCACGCATTTACACGCATGCCTTATTGCTGCTATGATGTTTTACGGAATACTGGAGAGCAACCTATCGCGAATGTCTACGCCCGACCAACTTCGCCTCGGAAGCCTCGCCTATTGGGCTCTGCTGGCCCTAAGCACAATGCCGGATCACACCTCGCACGCGTATGCGCTGCTTCAAGAGTTTTCCAGGCAGTTCGGGCGCAAGCCTTCAAGCGCAGCGCTCTACCAGGCGCTTCAGCAGCTCGTTCGGCGTGAGCTCATCCAGGATGCCGGCCTTCGTCCCTCCGCTAAGGGACCCGAGCTACGTCTGTTCACGCTCACCGTCGCTGGCCGACAACTGGCACTTGACGAAGCGGCGTCCCTGGAACGGGTTGCCAACGCCGTTCAGACGTCTTTGCAAGAGCGCCCGGAAAAGCAAGAGAGTCAGCGGTGATCGAACGGCTGGTCGCGATCTTGTTTCCGCCGTCGGCCGAAGGCGGCATTGACTGGCGAGCCGACGCGATCGCTCTTTGGCAGCTCCAGCGAAGCGAGGCGTCAGACCCGAAAGCACGGACTCTGCTGGACCTGCAGATCGTCGGCCACGCCCTGCACGAGCGGGCACGTCAGTGCTGGAGTCGAATGGGAAAGACTCCCGGCGTACCCACGCGGGCATTCATGGCCACCGGTCGCTTCATTGAGTCAGCCGCAGGGTTGAGCGGCCCCGTCGACGACCCGCGGGATGAGGCCCTGGCCGTAGTGGCGCTCGGACACATCGGCGTGCCGGATAGGCAGGCGCGATCCGACGTACGCCGCTGCCTGCGACGTATCCGGGCGGCCATTGCGCCGGTGCGTCATGTGTCGGTTGCCGGCATCCTGGCGGCCGCCGCCTTCACGCTGGGCCTGGCTGCTGCCCTCGGCGCGATTTCGGTCGTTCTCGCGATCGTGGTGAGCGTTGGCCAGATCGATCAGCCGTATTACATCACGGACGGCCGGCCGGTGGCCGAGGTTCGGAAAGCCGCCCTGGGAGTTGACCACGATCAGACGTCGCCACTCTCGACAATGGTCCCGGTCGTGGTCGTGGTCGTCGCGGCTTTCGGCCTGGTCGCCGGACGCGCGGAGCGAAACCACTGGCGCCGCAGCGGCGCGCACCGCACGTATCGCGAGCTGACGCCGGATGGCGCCCACAGGTTGGAGATTGCGCTCCTTTCCACGATTGCCATCGCCATCGCTTCGCTGTCCGCCCTGCTGGCGTACGGCGGCGACGCCCTCGTGCTGATCTTCGCCGTAATTGTGCCCGGCGCGCTGCTGCTCATTGCGGCAGCACGAACGGTGTTTGCACCGACCTTCGACTGGACGCTGCGACATGTCTCCCGCATCGATGCCGCCGCCTACGCTCGCCCGTTGATTGAGCGAGACGTCGCATTGGAAGTCGCGGCCGAAGGTGAGTCATACGGTCGCGGATCCTTTAGTGCCCGAAGGCCGGCCAGCAATGCCGCCGCAAGTCTCTGGGCGGCGACCACGCTGCAGTCGATGGGGATTTCGCCAGACACGCGGCGCGCCGCCTTACGGCGGCGGATCCAGCGGAAGACGGCTGCGGCCGCCAACGTCGGCCTGACGCGGCGCGACCTTGTGCGCTATGCGGGCAGCGGGTTCGGATTTACGTTTGCGGTCTGGCTTCTGGTTCGCTGCATGGCCTGGCGAATCTATGAGATTGACTTCGCGCCGTTCAGGGCGGCTGTTGGCCTTGACGCGATTGCGCTGACACTCGGCGCCCTGGTGGCGGTGGCACTCGGCTGGATTCATCGACGCCACCTGGCGGTGGTGTAGTGGTCCTCGCCAGAACGACTAGCTGCTCACGGCGATCCGCGCTTCGCGCTCTTGCCGCCGGCCCGATCTTCCTGGCCCTCGCCGCCTGCGGCGAGTCCGCGCCCGAGCCGGCCGCTCCGACTCCCGGCACCGGGCGCAGGGACCTGGATGCCGCGTTGGAGCGTGCGCGGACCGTGGCCGCCACCGTGACCGAGCGCGCCCCGGCGCCAGGGCCATCGCTTCCGCAACCAGGTGAAAAGCGCAAAGTCCCGGTTGGTGCGCTGCCGCTGGAAATCGCGGGCGGCAGGCTATTTGCGTTGTTCGCCAATAGCTTGCCGGAGGCCGGTCGGGCCTCCGAGGAGCGCTACGACTTTGACGCCATACCCCTGGACCGCTACGAATCGGCCGACTGGCTCATGAGCCGCGCGCTCAGGGTCGCGGAACCCGCCGCACCCGAGCTCGTGGCCCACTTTGGCACCGATCTGGACGACCTGGTTGGGCACGATCAACTCTTGCCGCTTGACGACTACCTGGCTTCCGATCCCGAATTCGATGCCGGGGCCTTCTGGCCGGGCGCGCTGGCAACCGGCCAGCGCGACGGTGTGCAATTTGGGCTGCCCTTTGCCGTCTCACCCAACTTCACATTCGTCAACGGCGAACTTGCCGCGGAGCGCGATATCGAACTGCCGGAACCGACGCTGCAAGCCTTCACCACCGACGCATACCTGAGGACCGCGCAGGCTTTCCACGAGCCCGATCATCCAGATGGCGGACTTGGTACGCGCGGCATCCTGGGCGTGGTCCTTTCAGAGCCAACAGCGCGCGGCGATTACATCGTGATTCCCCCTGTGACCGACGCCTTGCTCTCCGCGCTAGGCGGACTTCGCGATTCCGACGGTGGCTTTACTCCGCTTCAGAGTGAAACGGCACGTGAAGTCCTGGAGTTCTATCGCGACCTGACCCACCGGCATGAGCTGCTTCCGATCGGCAGCTTTGACCTTGGCCGCTATCTCGAGGCCGGCACGTGGGGCCTGGGCTTCGCTACCGTCGCCTTCTCGCAAGCGGTCGAGTTTGGTACCAACAACAGGGTCTACCCGTTTCCCAACTTCGGCTCGGGACGCAATCCAGCCGGGACGTTTTTGCTGAGCGTGGTGAAGTCGGCCGAGGATCCCGATGTTGCCTACGACGCGCTCCGGCATCTACATCCGGTCATGGCTGCCGAGTCGGCTCTGCCGGCCTTCCGCGTCGGTGCGGAATCCATTCGCAGGCTGATGCCTGAGCTGCACGGTGACGACGAGCATGTGCTCGTACACCTGCTCGAGAACGCGGTCTTCTACGACATGTCGCTGTCCGAAGGCTACCTGCTGGGCAACACGCTCGTTCGCGACGTTCTTCTGGGCGACACGGACCCTGGCGAGGGGCTGCGAAGAGCGGTTCAGGAGTTACAGCAGCTTCCAGCCGGCGGCTGAAGCAGGTCAGGCCTGGCTCCACCGCCGCCCGGTACTCTGAGGGCCTCGCCCGTTTGGCGTCCCGACAAGGAGACGAACGTGACTTCCCCGCAAGTTGAGAACGTCGACGTTTTCTTCCCCGGTCAGGGCGACAGGCTCACTCAGGCGCCGGCGTATCACTGGGAACGCACCGAAGCGCCGAGCGAGGTTTCAGCCAAGGAGGGCCTCTCCGAAGAGACAGAGCGCCAGGCGCCTGACGCCGTCCACACCCTGGGCGTGACCGCCAACTTCTACACCAACACGCGTGATCCCAACGCGATGCTCATTGCGGTCATTGGCACCAGCCGTGAGCAGCGACAGCGGCTGGCACAGGCCGATGTCACCATCGACTTCACCAACCTGCACTACCACGACTACGACGGCTTCGGCGTGCACATGCCGGGGTTGGTCGTCACAGGCACCGGCGCGGTGGTAGCCGTCTGCTGTCGCCGCCACGACTCGATGAGCGACGGCGGGCACGAGAACGACATCCTCTCGTCTCGCAGCGACGATGGCGGCAAGACGTGGTCCCGACAGCACGTTATTCACGCCGAAAAAGGGCAGTACACGTTTCTGGGGCCAATCGTCGAAGACAGGATCACGCAAGAAATCTTCGTGTCCTTCTGGAACATTCCGGCCGAGGTTCGCGACGACCTGGGCTACTTCAGCACCTACGCCGAGCAGGGCGGCGGCTTTGGCCTGGTCAAGAGCGCCGACGACGGCCGGACCTGGTCCGAAGCCGTTCGCGTCGATCCCGACCCGAACGCCGACGGCTGGACCGGCTGGCCCAACAACAACGTGCATGGGATCCAACTGGAGGCGGGACCGCACTGCGGGCGGCTGGTGATTCCGGGCTTTCTCTACAAGGAAGGCGAGCCCGGACAGGTTCCGGGCGTGCGCGGCGGCCTGCTCTATAGCGACGACCACGGCGATTCGTGGACTGTGGGCGCGGTTCTACCGGACGGTTCAGACGAAGTGTCGATAGTGGAGACCAGGGGCGGCGAGGTCTACGTCAGCTATCGCCGAAATACCCAGCGCCGGGACGGCCGAACTTTTGCCCGCAGCCGCGACGGTGGCCAGAGCTTCTACGAACTGGGCGAACATGCCGAAGTCAGCGGACGGCCGGTCCACGTCGGTCTTGCCCGCTACGGTTCAAGAGAAGACAGCCAACCCGAAATCCTGCTCTTTTCGCATCCGGTCGGCGTCAACCACGTCATTCCCGGCGGCACCGAGATGACGATCTACGCCAGCACCGACGACGGACAGACCTGGCCGATATCCAAGCTCATTGATCCCAGGCCCTGCCGTTACTCCGACCTTGCCGTCACTCCGGACGGCACCGTGCTCTGCATGTACACCGTGGGCAACGTCCGCGACAGCGAGAAGATCACGCTGGCGCGAGTGAGCGTTGACGAACTCGTCGTCTAGTCCCGAGTGCGGAAGACTAGGCCGCCATCGCCACCTGAATCACAGAACGCGGAAGCCCTCCCGCTCAGCGGCGGTTGAAAGTCGGACGTCACTGCTCACCAGGCCCAAACCGTAGGGGTCTTCCTCGGCAGCGGACAGCGCAGCAGCCAGTTGTAGTGCACCGGCAGCGCTCAGGGGATGGAGTCGCAGGAGCCGGAACGCCCGGCGGCGCACGCTTTCCAAGGGCGCGATTTCAATCCAAGTCTCGGCCAGACCCTGGAGGCGGGTGAAGGACTCACCGAGTTCGCTGGCGTCCAGTTCGCCGCTGCGATGAAGCCGGTTTAGCGCCGCCGCACATTCGATCCAGCTGCCCCACCAGGTGACAATCCGGGGATCGTCGGCGAGCAGCGACTGTCGGTGCGCGCTCGTCGGCTCGTCGACAAGGAGAGCGACCAGAGCCGAAGAGTCCCAGTATTTCAGCGCCCTTCGTCCCTCTCGGCAACAACCATGTCGCTGACGCTCACGCCCTTTCTCAGCCGCGGAACCGGGGTCGCCAGAAAGCTCGCCACGTCGAGTCGTCGCCGTGGAGGATGGGCAATCCCTCGTTGAATCAACGCCAATGCGGCTTCGTCGTCCGAGAGATCGGCCGCTCGGTGCGGCTCAAGTCGGGCTACCGGCTTGCCATGGTGAGTAATAACCACGGTCTCCCCGCGCCGCACTTCATCCAGCAGGGCACTGAGACCGTTTTTGGCTTGGCTCACACTGGCGCTTTTCATCTGGCTATTCCAGCTTTATCCATCCAGTTGGAACAGTTGTACGACGCACGGCAAACGTCCTGATCTCCGAAGTGCCGGACCAGAACGGTCCCCGCAGGACATTCCGGGCCCAGCATCACTTCAACGACCAACGACGTGTCGGCGACGATCACCGATGCTCGCGTTCACGCCGAATGATCTGGGCTGCGGACTCCGACAACCGTAGACGTTCCCTGGCAGCAATCCGGGCAAGCACCTCCCCAACTGGCTGTACCGACAGTGCCCGTTCCAATTCTCGAAGAACGAAGTCCGAAAGACTAAGCCCGGCGCGAGCCGCTCTCACCGTGGCCTCGCGATGCACCTCGTCGGGCGCGTTGCCGATCTGGATCGTTTTCGACATGCCGCCCACAGTGACACAAGTTCGTAGCATGCGGTTCTCGCTTCCCCATGCCCGCATGCTGGCCTGCTCACGCGCCTGCTTGACAGTTGCTAGCGGCGCGGCAACACTTCCGCCCGACTGATCATAGTTATGCATCATTCGTTCAGGTGCCCGTCCCAGGGAGAATAGGGAAGGCGGTGCAAATCCGCCGCGGTAGCGCCACTGTAAGCGGGATTTCGGGGCCGGAACCCACTGTCGAGGAATCGATGGGAAGGGGCCGGCGACACACCTAAGCCCGTAAGCCAGGAGACCTGCCTGAACGAGAGGTGACCGCTCTCCGCTCAAGAGAGGGTTCCTCGGGCGTCAGGTCGCAGGACCTGGCAACTCGAAGGCCTTGGACTTCAGCGGAGATTCGCTGGAGGCAGGACTTGCGAGAGGCCGCTCGACCGACGTCGATGCACAGATTCCGCCAGGCTGGGATTGCGACTCGCCTGGCCGTTGGCGGGGTTGTTCTGGGAGCGCTGGCAGTTGTCGCCGCGCTGATCTCGCTGAGCCTGGGACCGGTGGAGATTCCGGCGGGGCAGGTGGCGGCGGTCGTGCTTTCGTTTGTGGGCCTGGACGTTGCCGAGGTCGGCCGCACTGAGCAGCTGGTAATCGAGCAGATCCGGTTGCCGCGGATCCTGGTGGGCGCATTCGTGGGGATGGCGCTGGCGGTGGCCGGGGCGACGATGCAGGGACTGTTTCGGAACCCGATGGCCGATCCCGGGATCATCGGGGTTTCGGCGGGCGGGGCGCTGGGCGCGGTGATCGCGATTGCCACGGGGTTGACGGGACTCTTCTTCCTGGCGCTGCCGTCGTTTGCCTTCGTGGGCGCGGTGGCGGCGACGTTTCTGGTCTACGGGATCGCGGCGGTCGGCGGGCACTTTTCGATGGCCACGCTGCTGCTGGCCGGCGTGGCGGTGAACGCGTTCCTGGGGGCGGTGATCTCCGCGATCATCATCTTGCTGCCGGACAACGAAGCGCTGCGCGAGATCCTGTTCTGGCTGGCGGGCGGCCTGGATTCAAGGTCCTGGGAGCACGTGCAAATCTCGGTCCCGCTGATCGTGGGCGCCACGGTCGTAATCCTGCTGCGAGCCCGCGACCTGAACTTGTTGATGCTGGGCGACGACGAGGCCCAGGCCCTGGGAGTTCGCGTCGGATTGACGCGGGTTGCGCTGCTGGCGGCGGCGGCGCTGGCGACCGGGGCGGCAGTGGCCGTGAGCGGGACGATCGCCTTCGTGGGGCTGGTGACGCCGCACATTTTGCGGCTGGTGTTGGGGCCGGATCACCGCGTGTTGATTCCGCTGAGCGCGATTGCCGGGGCGGTGTTCGTGATCGCGGCCGACACGTTTGCCCGGACGATTATCCAGCCGGCGGAGTTCCGGGTTGGGGTGCTGACGGCATTCGTGGGAGCGCCGTTTTTCGTTCTGTTGTTGATTCGGAACAAGCGTCAGGCCTATGCGCTGTGAAGCGCGGCCATCAGAAAGGACTCATGGTCTCAATGCAGCGACTTGCTAGATTCGCCGTGCGGCCACTGCTGGCCATCGCTTTCGTGCTGGCCGTATTGGCCTGCGGGCCGGAATCCGAGGCCCCACCGCCGGCTCCGACCGCCGAACCACCGCCGATTGCGACGCCGCAGGTCGTAAGTGCGGAGGCGTCGCCCGCGCCGACCGCCGCTGCGAGTCCGACCGCAGAGGCCACGGCCGCACCAATGCCGACACCGACGGCCGAGCCAACCGAGGCCGCCAAGCCCACGGCGACCGCTACCGCGACGCCCGAAGCCACGCCAAAGCCGGCTCCGACTCAGGAGGCGACGCCGGCAGCTCCGGCGTTTGCGGAAGCATTCCAGGGAGTTCGTGGAATCGTGGATCCATCGAATTTCGGATGGCCGCGGGAAGTCGAAGGGCTGAACGGCGTGGTGAGCATTCCAGCGAAGCCACTGAGCATCATCACGGCGTCGGTGGGGCACGACGAGATGACGCTGGCGATCGTTCCGCTCGAGCGACTGGTGGCGGTCGGTGGTTCGTCCAGGAACGCGACGTATTCGAACGTCGCCGACCTGCTGCAGGACAAGACCGAGATCTCCCGCGACCCGGAGACGATCATTGCGCAGGAGCCTGACATCATCGTCACCAGCCCGTTCTTTTCGGCGGACGGCGTCGCCGCGCTGTCCAAGGCAGGGATCCCGGTGATTCAGACGGAGTTGAAGCAAGGACCCGAGGCCCGGATCAACAGCATCCTGCTGATGGGATACATCTATGGAGAAGAAGCGCGGGCGGTTGCGTTTGCGACGGAGGTTCGCGAGCGCTACGAGGCGTTGATCGCGGTGACCAACGAGGTCGAAAGCCGGCCGCGCGTGCTGGCGCTGACGCAGTTCGGCGACAAGATCTGGACGGCGGGCAAGGACTCCACGGAAGGCGGAGTTATTTCGGCGGCGGGCGGCCTGAACGTGGCGGCGGAGGCCGGGATCGAGGGCAACCAGACCACCAGCCTGGAAGGCGTGATTGCGATGAACCCCGAAGTCATTGTGATCGCCCAACCTCTCGAATTCGGGGCGGCAGAGTTCCGGCAGAGCCTGCTGGACAATGAGGCGCTGGCTGAGCTACCGGCCGTCAAGAACGAGGCCATTTACCTGGTCGAAGGCAAGCACTTCACCACGCTGTCCTTCTGGAACATCCGTGGAGCCGAGGACCTGGCGCGCATTCTCTGGCCGGACGAGTTGGGCGACTCCGAAAGCCCGGCCTTCAGCCTGGCAGGGTAGTCGATAATGCAGACTGAACGAACAGCGTCTATCCGGGCGGACGAACTCGGCTTTCGGGTCGAGGCGAAGACGCTGCTCGAGCGCGTGCATCTGCACGCGGACCAGGGTCAACTGGTCGGTCTGATCGGCCCGAATGGCGCGGGGAAGTCCACGCTTCTCCGCGCCATCGCGGGGGTGCTGCGGCCGCAGGAGGGCGCGGTCTGGCTGGAGGGCGTGGAGCTTGCGTCCATCAAGTCGCGGGACGTTGCTGCCCGCCTGGCGCTGGTACCGCAGGTCGCGCCCCACACGCATGGGTTCACCGTGCGGGAGCTTGTGCTGATGGGGCGGTATCCGCACCTGGGCCGATTTCAGATTGAAGGCGAAGCCGACGAGGCGATAGCGCGCGAAGCCATGGAGCTCACCGAGACGGAGGAGTTTGCCGAGCGAACCGTGGACACGCTGTCCGGCGGCGAGCGTCAGCGGGTGTTCGTTTCGCGGGCGCTGGCGCAGCAGCCGCGCGTGCTGCTGCTGGACGAACCGACGGCCAACCTGGACGTGCTGCACAAACTGCGGGTGCTGGACCTGGTTCGGCGCCTAGTTGACGAGGGCCTGACGGCCGTGGCCGCCATTCACGATCTCAGCATGGCGGCGCGTTACTGCGACCTGCTGGTTCTGCTCAGCCATGGCCGGGTGCTGGCCGAGGGAACTCCGGAAGACGTGCTGGTTCCGGACACCATCGAGTCGGCCTTCGGCGTGCGGTCGGCGGTGTACCGCGATCCGGCCACGGGTTCTTTGGCCATCAGCGTCATCGCTCCGTCGCCGGCGTCAGGAGCAAACGGCGGCAACGGCCGAGGAACGCATCACCGCCGGTCGGCCGACACCATGGCAACCGGGCCAGGCATCACCTGAGCCGTGAGCGATCGAGATCCACGGGCACTGCTCAGAAAGCGCGGACTTGGTCGCTGACATGAAGCTCATCAAGCATCCGTACCGCGAGCAGGGCATCCGCGCGCAACGGGGGATTGAGTTTTAGGCGTGAGCCTCGAAGAGGTAGTCGCCCGAATCCGCCCGGGTGATGCCCGGGCGAAGCAGGCGGCAACGCGGCGTCAGCAGCGGCTCACGAAACCGCCGGGCAGCCTGGGTCGGCTGGAAGACTTATCCGTCCAGCTGGCAGGAATCTTCGGGACCGCGCGACCTACCGCACGCCGCACGACGGTCATCGTGGCGGCTGGCGATCACGGGGTCGTCGCGCAGGGGGTTACCGGCTATCCCCAGGCGGTTACCGCCCAGATGGTTCAGAATTTCCTGGCGGGCGGCGCGGCGATCAGCGTGATGGCGCGGGCGCGTGGCGCGAAGCTGATGATCGTCGATGCGGGCGTGGCCGCGCCGTTGCCGGAGCACCCGGATCTTCGGGTCGTCTCGGCGGGACGCGGGACCCGGGACATGACGCAAGGGCCGGCCATGACTCGTGCGCAGGCTGAAGCCTGCATCCTGGCCGGAGTCGATCTCGCCCAAGATGCCGCCGAAAACGGAGCTGAGGTCATCGCGACAGGCGACATGGGGATCGGCAACACCACGTCCGCGAGCGCGATTACAGCGACGCTGACGGAGACGCCGCCACGGCTGACGACCGGGCGAGGCACGGGTCGGTCCGACCCGGAACTCGAGCAGAAAGTCGCATGCGTGGAACGCGCCCTGGCTGTGAATCGGCCAGACCCGGCGGATGGTTTGGACGTGCTGCGCACGGTTGGCGGCTTTGAGATCGGGGTGCTGGCGGGTGTGGTTCTGGGCGCGGCGCTGGCTCGGCGTGCGGTGGTACTCGATGGCTTTGTTTCAGGGGCCGCCGGGCTGATCGCGCAGAGTCTTTCTCCCACGGTCATCGACTTCGTGATTGCCGGGCATGTGTCGGCCGAGCCTGGTCATCAAATCGCGTTGCGTCACATGGGACTGCGGCCATTACTCGATCTGGGCATGCGGTTGGGCGAGGGCACGGGGGCACTGCTGGCGACAGGGATAGTTGAGGTTGCCGCGGCCTGCCTGGCCGACATGGCGACGTTTGAAGAGGCCGGCGTATCGGATCGAGAGGCGGCGGAGTCCGGCGGAACGGAAGGGTGAGGAGTCTGCGGCTGGCCATCAGTTTCCTGACCGTGTTGCCGGTGGCGCCGGCCCAGCCCGGAGCAATGGCTCCCGCCAGGGCCTATTTCCCGCTGGTCGGTCTGGGACTTGGCGGGCTGCTGGCCGGGCTTGACCTTGCGGCCAGCCAGGTGTTGCCGCCGCCGGTGGTTGGCGCACTGCTCGTCGCGGCCCTGCTGGCGCTGACCCGAGCCCTTCATACCGAGGGATTCCTGGACTCATGCGATGGGCTTCTGGGCGGCCGCGACCGCGAGTCGCGCCTCGCCATCCTTCGGGATTCGCACGTCGGGGCCTTCGCCGTGATCGGCGGTGTGTGCCTGGTGGTGCTGAAATGGTCACTGCTGGCCGGAATCCCAGAAGCTGGACGGATTGGCCTGCTGGTTGTCTTCCCCTGTTTTTCGCGCTTTGCCATGGTCACCGCCATGGCCGCATTCCCCTACGTGCGAACGCAGGGACTCGGAACGGCGTTTCAGGTTGGCTCGAGCTGGCGTCAGCTCGCCTTCGCGCTGCTGACGGCCGCCGTGGCTGGCGGACTGTTGCTCGGGATTGCCGGGCTGCTGTTGCTGGCGATCGCGACGGTCGTTGCCCTGGGGCTGGGACTCTGGTGTCGACGGTTGCTGGGCGGAATGACGGGCGACACGTACGGCGCAACCAACGAGGTCGCGGAGGTTACGGTCCTGTTGGCCGGAGTAACGTTGATTCAGTTGACGCCGGAGTTCGCCGGCGCACCGTTCTGGTAGGCGCACCGACATGGGCACCTGGTATCTCGTGCGACACGGCGAAACCGATTGGAATCGAAAGGGCCGGATGCAGGGGCACCTGGGGGTGCCGCTAAGCGCCAAGGGCCGCCGCCAGGCTGCCCAGGTGGGCAAGCGGCTTGGGAGTGTCGAATTTTCGGCGGCCTACTGCAGCGATCTACCCCGCGCGGCGGAGACCGCACGGATCATCGCCGACGGCCGTGACCTTGAAGTCACTCCCGACTCGGACCTTCGCGAGTTCTCGTACGGCGAGTGGGAAGGGCTGACGCTGGAGGAAGTCGAGACGCGATATCCGGGCGCGCTCACCGAGCGTATCGAGGCCGGAGGAAACCTGGGATTCACGGCGCCCGGCGGCGAGAGCGCATTCGATGCGATCCAACGGGTACGCCGCTTCACCAACCGCGCGACCGAGAGTCTGGGCGATGGGGACAGCGTTCTGGTCGTGGCGCACGGTGGATCTCTGCGGGCGCTTGCGGTCTGTCTGCTGGACCTGGCCGACTCCGACTTCTGGAAGTTCCGAGTCGATAACGGCGCCCTTGCGATCGTCATCGATCATGACGGCAGCCGCGTACTCGAGTGCTGGAACGACACCAGCCATCTCGCGGAATCTGACTCCTCGGATGCCGGATGAGCCGGCGTCTGACCCTGGTGCTGGGCGGGATTCGCGCGGGCAAGAGCAGTCACGCGCAGGAGCTAGCGCAGGCCGGGAGCCGGGTTCTGTACGTCGCAACGGCCGAGGCCGGCGACGAGGAGATGGCCGCCCGAATCCAGTCGCATCGGGAGGAGCGTCCCGCCGACTGGGTGACGCTGGAGGAACCGCTCAACGTGGTCGGGGCACTCGAGTCACTGGTGGCGGACTACGACACCGTGCTGATCGACTGCCTGACGCTGTGGGTAAGCAACCTGCTGCTGCAGAACCCGGCCGATGGGGAGACGCCGGCACGGATCCAGTCGGAGGCCCGACGCCTTATTGAACTTTACGAGCGGAGCGACGCTTCCTGGATTGTCGTCAGCAACGAGGTCGGGCTTGGCGTCATTCCGCCAACGAAGCTCGGACGCGACTACGCCGATGCGCTCGGGCGGGTCAATCAGCAATTTGCCGCCGCGGCGGACGACGTGATCGTGATGTTTGCGGGGTTACCCCTGGAATTGAAGGCCGGAAGCCTTACGGGCCGCTGACAAGACCTCGGGTTGCCGCGTGTCGCGGTCGCGGACCTCGCGGCAGTTCGCTAGGCATCCGCGAACTGAAGGGCAAATAGCTTCGCACCGCGCATCGCGATGCGCAGGCGCACAGGCTGACCCCTGGTTGCGGGGAGCCGCGGGCTGCCGTTCCAGGTGACGACGTGGCGAATGTGGTTGCCCAATACCCGGTCGCACGAATCCAGCGTGTATCCCTCAATGCCCCGTCCATGGGCGTCCTGTAGCTCAACGCGGACCTCGCCGCTTGCGGATGCATCGACATTGAACTCCAGGCGAGTGCCGGCGGCAACCACTGGCTTCGTGATCAACTGGCCGCCGCCGTAGGCCGCGTCGGCACTGACGAATCCGTCCAGACGCTGCTCAGTCCAAATCACCTGGCCGGCCGGGTTGTTCTTGCGTTTGAGCCCGTGCGACTGGTCGTACGCGGTCCCGTACTGGTAGATCGAGCGGCCCCGAATGACCATCCCGAGAGCCGAATAGATCATCTTCGATCGCGGTCCGTCGGAATCGATACGGACGTATGGCCGACGGTCGGGACGATCCCAGGCGATTCCGTCACGACTGACGGCAAGTTGAATCTCCATCAGACCGTCGTTCCAACGCGGTTCCGCATCGAGAATCTCGGCCTCGGTGAAGTGCCGGTAGGTCGAGAAGGTCGAGATGTATACGTCATCGGCTGCCGGGTACTTGACGATCGAGGGCGTGTAGATGTCCATGTCGGGTGGGTCCTGGTCGTCCAGCGCGAGCACGGTCGGAAGCTCACTGGTGAGTCGCAGGCCACCCAGGTCAACCGGCGAATCGGTCAGCTGCCAACCATCAAGCGACGTGAGGTCATCGGTTTCCCAGCGCGCGACGGCACGCCGCCAAGGCCCTATGGCGCTCAGCCACTTTTCGTCGTGGCCGGTGGGGACCCAGTTGCGGAAGTACGCCACGTAGCGTCCGATCCGCTCATCCCAAAAGGCCTGATTCTGCGTATCACCGTTCAGCGAGACGCCGTTTCCACCCTTCCACGTGAAGCGAAGGCCATCGGACGAGGCGGAGTAGCCGAAGCCGAGTGAACCGAATTCCGGATCCCGATTCAGCCAGTAGCCCTTGTATCGCTCCTCCGGGGGTGCCGTTGGGTCCTTGAAGACGCTCCCCGCGGTCCCCAACAGCAGGTTGTTTGTGCGAACGCGGTTGACTTCAACGAGTCCAAGCTCCGGCTTGTGCCAGTGGACGCCATCCAGGGACTCGGCATGGCACCAGCGGAACGAGTCGAGATTGCCCGCGCCCATGTAGCTGGACCCGTACCACATTCGGGCACGACCGTCGTCATCAATCACGGTATTGAAGAACTGGAGGTGGTGCTCCCATCCCCGATCCCGATGGATGGCCATTCCACCTACTCTGGGCGGATTCACGCGCAGCGTGACGTCTTCAACTTGATCGATGAGCGAGAAGTCGATGAAGAGATGCTTTCGAGTACCGAGGTCGACCGGATCGCTTTCTTGGGCTGTCACTTTTCCACCTCGACTACTCGTGCCGTCCGGACCCTGGCGCAGGCGCCGAGATCATCGGGACAGGTGAATTGCCCGCCTGATCGTGCCCGAGTCACCCCGCACATACAACGATCGTTGCTGAGTACTTCGTCTGACGGTACCGGGCGAGTGAACCTAACCGACGGCCGTTCACGCGCGGATTGAGCGGCGGCACGCCTGCCCGTCTCCGACGACTGAATCGAATCCGCAACGGCGCTGCAATCAGGCGGTTGTAGCCGCGGTCCGACCTGTGTCTGGCTGCGCCACGGTGCCACCGCCGATCACTCGGCAGTCGTGCACCATGTCGACTTCAGGCATCCGCTGCCGCGCCGTTCGCGCGGCCCATTCGCTTCGCTCGGCGTCGGCATCGAAGAGCAGCCCGATAACCGTGCCGCTGTGCGCAACGTTGACCCCGAGCGCGCCCGCGTCTCTGCCCAGCTTCATCGCATCCGGCAACCGCGGCTTGGGCAGAACGGCCTGATTCGCCTGGCTGCTCAGCGTGGCGCCTTCGCCGATTTGGCGGGGATCCCCATTCGTGACTCCGGCAGCAATGAGGTCGAACGCCTCGCGGAAGCGGCCGTCATCCGGGTTCGATCCGTCGATTCGGTTTCGCGCGTTGAACGCCTCCGTATCGACCTCGCCGGCAAACTCCAGCGCCAGCACCCGCATCTCCGGCGGCGGCCCCAGCGTCCGGGCAACCCGACCGCCGAGATGATCGAAGAGCGCGATCCCCGGCAGCATCACGCCGTCGCTCGGCTCAATGGTTAGCGCCAGATCCGCCTGTTGCCGTGGTGTGAGCGCCGCTCCAAGGGCCGCCATCGTTGCGCTGATAGCCGCCGCCACGTCCGCCGTACTGCTGGCCATGCCCTTCGAACGCGGCAGCGCGCTGTGCAACTGAAGTCGAGCGTTCAGTTCCGGGCGACCGAGCAAGTCCAACGTTGACGCTATGGCCCGGCGTGCCTTCGGGGCATCGGCCGGCCCCTGGACGAACCTTGACCCGTCAAATATTTCGACTATGGCCTTCGATCCAATGTCGATCGGGCAGGTCACCATCACGGCCACGTCGTCCAAATGGCCCTGGGCCAGCTCACCGCACGTTCCAGGCGCCCAGGCCACGCCGCGCCCGACAACGTCACCCATTCGGCCCGACGCCGGATCCGATGTCACCGCTCCAGACCCATCGCGCGATAGACCAGATCCATGTCCAGGTGACGCCGCACCAACGACGCCAGCTTGTCGTACTCCACGTTTGGATCGATGTCGTCCTCGGTTGAAACCACACTGAGACCCCTCCGCGCTCCGGCGCAGGCCAGGATCGAGCGGCGCACGTCTCGGTTATGAAAGAGGCCGTGGAGGTAGGTGCCGAGGGTGAGCCCCTCAGAATCGAGCGCACCATCCGGCAACTCGACATCCTTTTGCGAGCGGGAATCCAGGACGAACGGGCTCGCCGAGTCCGCCCCTGAGGTTTCCCCCATGTGGATTTCATAGGCCGCAACTTCGGCGCCGCGACAGTTGCCAAGCAGTCCTTCGTCGCGCGCCACCCGCCCCCGAACCTGGTGCGTGGCTTTGTCCCGCCGAAAGGACGTGCTCGTTGGCAGCAGTCCGAGGCCGCGCGTCTGTCTGACCGAGGACTCCACGGCGTCCGGATCGAAGAGCTCTTCACCCAGGATCTGGTACCCGGCGCAGATGCCAATGACTGGCGTTCCGCGACGGCGCGCGTCCGTGATTCGTCCATCCAGACCCTGTGCGCGTAGCCAGTCCAGGTCGGCGACCGTGGTCTTGCTACCAGGGATCACCACGAGGTCCGGATCGCCAAACTCAGCTGTCCGGCCGACATAGCGCAGGCGGACTCCCGCCTCGTGGCGCAAGGGATCGAAGTCGTCGAAGTTGGCGATGTGCGGCAGCCGAATGACCGCCACATCGATGGCGTCGTCGCCTTCCGTCTCCGTGTCCGACCCGAGACCAACCGAGTCTTCTTCAGGAACGTGAATGTCATTGAAGAAGGGCACAACGCCGGCGACCGGCGCGCCGGTACGTTCGTGCAAGAACTCGAGCCCCGACGTCAGCAGCGACGGATCGCCTCGGAACTTGTTGATCACGTGCCCGCACACCAGCGCCCGTTCCTCGGGCTCCAGTAACACCATCGTTCCCACGAGCTGCGCAAAGATGCCGCCGCGGTCGATATCGCCGACCAGCAGCACCGGCGCGTTGGCGTGCAGGGCCACCCGCATGTTCACGATGTCGTGGTCCTTGAGATTGACCTCGGCCGGGCTCCCGGCGCCCTCGATCACCACCACGTCGAACTCCGCACGCAACCGATCGAGCGCCGACGTGATCTGCGTCCAGATCCTGGGTTTCAGCTCGTGGTATTCCCGGGCCGAAGCCACGGCCCGGGGCCGACCCATCAGTACAACCTGCGAGCGCCGGTCGCCCTCGGGCTTGAGCAGGACCGGATTCATCTCCACTCGGGGCGCAACCAGGGCGGCGGCCGCTTGCACAGCCTGGGAACGGCCGATTTCTCCGCCGTCCGGCGTTGCGTAGGAGTTCAGCGACATGTTTTGCGCCTTGAATGGCGCGACCTGATAGCCGTCCTGGGCGAAGATGCGGCAGAGCGCCGCCGCGATGACCGACTTGCCGGCATGCGACGACGTGCCCTGAACCATCAAGACTTTGGCGTGACCGCGGTTACGCATTCGCCAGCACGTCGCGAAGCACCGCAATCAGCCGCCGGCACTCGTCCGGCCGTCGTACGGCGATTCGGATGTAGGCGGGCAGGCCGAACGACGCGCAGTCCCGCACCACAATGCCCTCGCCAAGCAGCGAGCTGCGAACCCCGGCCGCATCGCCCACCCGCGCGAGCAAGAAGTTGGCCGCCGACCAGAGCGCCGGTACATCCATCGCCGCCAGTTGCTCATACAGGTAGGCCCTGGACTCACGAATCACGCTTCGAGCCGCGGTCACGTGCGCTTCGTCCTCCAGCACAGCAATGCCAACGGCTTGCGCCACTGCATTCACGCTCCACGCCGGCTGCAGCCGCCGCGCCGCCTCGACAACGGGCGGCAATGCCGCCATGTACCCCAGCCGCACGCCGGCCAACCCGTGGTCCTTGGTCATCGACCGCAGCAGCGCCACATTCCCGCGGCTCAGCAGGGGAGTCGCGTCCCACTCGTCGTCGGCAAGTGGCGCATAGGACGTATCCAGCACCAGCAGGCCATCTGGACCCGTGGCCGTGCTCAAATCCCGAACATCGTTCTCGTCGAGATAGACGCCGGTGGGATTGTTTGGATTGCAGAGAAACACCATGGCCGGCTGCAGAGACTCGATGGCCCGAACCGCCGCCGGAATCGACCAGTTGAAGCCGTCCGCTTCGGAAGCTCGGACGAACCGCACATCCGCGCCTGCAAGACGGGCCGCCGCTTCGTACTCGCCAAACGTGGGAGCGAAGATCAGGCAACGCGAACTCGGCCGCAGTCTCGCGCGGGTCAGCAGGTGGATGATTTCGGTCGAGCCATTGCCGATCATCAGCTGCTCGACGCCCACGCCAACTCGCGCCGACAGCGCTTCTCGCAACAGCACGCACGCACGATCCGGATAGCCCGAGAGGTCAGCTTTGGCGGCGGCTTCTCGCGCCAGCCGCGATGCTCCCAGCGGATTGACGTTCGAACTGAAGTCGACAACCTCCGCCCGCGTCATGGCCTGCGCGCGTAGCTCTGCCTCATCCAGTCCGCCATGCGTCGGTGACACCTCGGCGCGCGGGACCCTGCTAGCCACTGATTGCCTGCCGTACCGCCAGCAGACCGAGTACAACGACCACGGCCAGCAGGGAAGTTCGGTTTACGACCGATACGGCGCGACCAATGTCATCTGGACCGGGATCCCGAAATCCCTCCCCCAGGCAGTAGTGTCCCGGCTTCTCCAGGCGGACGCTCAGCAATCCCGCCATCGCAGACATGGTCAGTCCGGCATTTGGGCTGGAAGTCCGGCCCCGGTCGCTCAGCATCGTCCGCCAGCCACACCCAATCGGACATCCGGCGAGTCCCCCCCCAGCTAGCAGCAATCCGGCGCTAAGCCTGGCGGGAATCAGGTTGACCAGATCGTCAAGGCGCGCTGCGGCCTTGCCCAGGTATTCGTAGCGACCGCGATAGCCGATCATGCTATCCAGCGTATTAACGGCGCGATAAGCGATTGCCCCCGGTACGCCGAAGATTGCAAACGCCAGCCATGGTCCTACAAAGCTGTCGTTGCTGTTCTCGGCAACTGACTCAATGGCCGCCGCGGCCACGAGAGGCCCGCTGAGCGACGTAGCGTCACGGCTGACAAGGCTTCGCAGGCTCTCCCGCGCCGGATCCAGCCGATCAGCCGCCAGCAGGCGTTCCGTACGCAGCGCGGCGGCCGATAGCCCCATGGCCGTGAATGCCGAGCGCAGCACAACGGCCCCACCAAGCACATAAGCAATTGGATGAATCGATGCCAGCACCGACATGCAGACCAAGGCCGCCATACTTGCAAAGCCGACGACAACCACAACCATGCCGCAACCGTAGAAAAAGCTCGCAAGCGGACGCCGCGGTGAGAATCGCTCCATCGCGGTGATAAGGCGGCCAATCCAAACCACGGGATGAATCGCATTTGGCGGCTCCGGTAGAACACGATCCAGCACCACGGCCAATCCAAGAACCAAGATGTCCTTAATCAGTTGTTCCAAGAGCTCGAAAGACCTTCACTTCGCAGCGTCGCATGTCACGGAAACATGTCACGGAAAAGCGACGCGAAGATTGTAGCGAAAACTCGAGGGAATCTACAAGCCTCTGACTATTGACAGCGCGACCACATAGCGTTTCACTCCCGGGTTTTCCGAAGATCTGGTTGGATATATTGCCACGCAACAATTCGTGGCCTGCACATCCACTAGCTCCCCGAGTATTTGCGGTTCGACGATCCTGTCGCCACTACCGGTATCGAATGCAAATGGAGCAGCCATGCGCACCGGCGCCAACGCTCCGGCACGAAGAACCCGTCGGAAGTCAGGGACGCCGGACACCTGGCCGCCGGCTCGCCCACCGACAGCTCTCGAGACTTCACCTCCAATCCGCCCAGCCGCTTCCGCTGTACCCACCGCTGCCCAGGCGCGCGGACATTCGTCTGTTAGGATGACCGCCGGTCGCCCTCCAACGCACATCAAGTACTCATTCCTCGAAGAAAGCGGATGCGCAGACGCCCGTGGCCGAGCGATTCAGGACTCCTGAGCGCTGCACCCAGGCCTACGTCGTAGCCGGCCTAGAACCATGGCTATGAACAAGATCACCCTGGTCTCTCGCCGCATCACTGAAGCTCCGGCATTCGATGCCGGCATCGTAGCCATCATCATCCTCAACGCGGTCCTGCTGGGCTTCGGGACGTCGCCCGAAATAAGTCAGGCGTACGGCGCCCTCATCGATATCGGCCATTACGTAACGCTGGCCATCTTCATCGTGGAAGCAATTCTGAAAATGATCGCCGCATCTCCACGTGTCGCCGGGTATTTCCGCGATGGCTGGAATGTGTTCGACTTCCTCGTAATCGTCTTCGCGCTGATACCCGCAACCGGACAATACGCCATCATCGCCCGCCTCGTACGATTGCTGCGGGTGTTGCGTCTGGTATCGACGATCAAGGATCTTCGTCTCATTGTAACCGCCCTGGTTCGTTCGATCCCAAGCGTTGGTCATGTCATGCTTCTCATGAGCATCGTCGTCTACATTTATGCCATCATCGGATACCATCTCTTCAGTGATCACGACCCACAGAACTGGCGCGATCTTGGCAAATCACTACTCACGCTATTCAACATTATAACCCTTGAAGGCTGGACGGATATCATGTTTAATGCAATGGAATTGAACGAATTTGCCTGGATCTATTTCGTCAGCTTCGTCGTGATCGGAACATTCGTCGTCTTCAACCTCTTCATTGCCATCATCATCAACAACCTCGACGAAGCCAAGCTCGAACGCCTGCGCGATCTCGAACAGCCGGTCTCGAGGGAAGAGTTGCTGCGAGAACTCCGCGCAACCCAGAACGCCCTCCAGCGACTCGAAAGCCGTATCAAAGACACCTAGCCCACCTTTCCCACAGCCGCGCCAGCGCCGGCAGAGTCTCGACTACTCAGTGTCCGTGGCCGCCATTAACGCCTTCGAATATCCCAACGCGAAGGCAACCGCTCGATCTTGCCCCTCGGAAGCGCCCACAGTCTCCGGCACGTGGCTGTACACGAACGGTCCGTCGAACCCGACCTTCCCGAACAGCCGCCTCACCTCCAGCGTGTCGATCCATCCACTGTCGCCAAAGGCCTCCGCAAACTCCGACGCCGACCCCGACCAACTCGCAAATCGGCAGGGCGAACCCGCCAAGGAATACCGCGGCCCCGCCGCCGGCCTCATCAACCAGCGCATCGGCGCCCCCCCGCTCATCCGTGGGCCACGTCGGCGCCACCCACATCCACGCCACACAAACCCGCCCCCGCTAGCCACCGCCGACCGTCAAATCTTGCGTAGGGGCGGCGCCCTTCGGCCGCCGACCCGCCCACGCCGTCAGCCAGGGCGCCCCGGTGCTACGCTCCCGTCCCACCCCACCAGACCCGCGCGCCCACGGATAATCAGCAGACCGAAAACTCACCGACGCAAGCCACGCACGCAGCAAGGGAGCCCCGCATGTTCGTCATCATCGCCCCCATCCAGATCAAGGACGGCTACAAAGACCGCTTCATCGAAGAAATGATCGGCGACGCCCGCGGCTCCGTGAACGACGAACCCGGCTGCCTCCAATTCGACGTCATCCAGGACGCCAACGACCCCAACCGCATCTGGCTCTACGAAATCTACGTCGACGAAGACGCCTTCAAGGCCCACACCCAGGCCCCCCACTTCATCAAGTGGCGCGACGTCACCGCCGACTGGACCGAAGACACCGGCCTCCAGGGCGCCGGCCTCGGCGCCACCAACATCTGGCCCCCCGACGACGAATGGAAGTAACGCCGGGCTAGCGACGACCCGATCGGCGCTCCTTCACTTCCCGCGACCCGGTGAGCACCCTGACATCATCTTTCAGTGATGCTTTGATGCCTCCATGCGAACCACCCTAACTCTCGACGACGACCTCGCCGACGCCCTCAAGCAACAGGCGAAGCTGCTCGACGTCCCATTCAAGCAGGTCGTCAACGACACCCTCCGCCGCGGCCTTGCGCCGGAAGCCCCCGAGGATCGGCCAGTCTTTCGCGTCCGCCCGTTCCGCGGCGGATTCCGGCCGGGCATCGACCCCCTCAAACTCAACCAACTCAACGACCAGCTTGAGGTGGAGGCCTTCCTCGAAAAGCACCGCAAGTTAATCGACGAGCACCGGGAGTGATCGTTCCCGACGTCAACCTGCTGTTCTACGCCCATGACGAAGCGGCGCCGCAGCACCCTGCGGCCCGGCGCTGGTGGGAAGCTCTGGTCAACGGCACGGAGCGTGTCGGCGTTCCCTGGGTCGTAGCGATCGGGTTCGTGCGTCTGACGACTCACCCCTCGGTGCTCGCGCATCCGCTAGCCACGGCGCGGGCCGTCGACTACGTCGAAGAGTGGTTCCGCGCACCCCACGTCACGCCCCTCAACCCCGGCCGACAGCACCTGACCCTCGTGCGCCGCGCCCTCGACGCGGCCGGCGTTGGAGGCAACCTTGCCACCGACGCCCACATCGCCGCCCTCGCCATCGAATACCAGGCCGAACTCCACATCAATGACACCGACTTCAGCCGCTTCCCCGGCCTCCGTTGGCACAACCCGCTCTAACCACAGCCAACAATCCGCATCCGGTCCCGTCTTGTCATTCGGAAGTCCCCTGAGGAATCTCGGCTTTTTCTCTCCTTCCACCACCCCGCCTTCCGTCCGTGCCCCATCCATTACCGTTCATGCTGAGTCGGCCGGATGCCGTCGCAGAGCCTGCCCTGAGCTTGCCGAACGGGCCCGAGTCGAACCACACCACTGCCAGCTTTCCCTGCACCACCAGCACCGCATGCACCGATTGCGTTACCTGCATTGACGTCATTGCCGACACCCGCCATCACCGGCGCCTGGCCCCTACCACCCGCACGCCGGAACTACCCCTGCGGCGTCTTCAACTCCGGAAAGTACGATGCATAAAATCCGCGATCCCGCGTAAGAAACGAATCTGCGGCGGCCAGCGCATGCGCCCCAATCAGAAAGTCCGCCACAATCCGCGTCCTCGGCCCCCCGGCCTGCCGATACCGCATCCAGCGCAAGCCCGCCTCGTGCGCGATCGTCGTGTCGATTGGCGACGGAGTCGCGCCGATCTCCCCCAGCGCCCCATCCAACGCCGTCCGATTGCCAAAGGCCGGCACAAGCTCCGCATACACGATGTCGCACACCAATACGGCGCCATCGTTAAAGGCGGCCCGCAGCCACTCCCTCGATAGCGCGTGGTGCGGCGAAGCGAAATTCAAAACATCCAGCAGCACGTTCGTGTCGACGGCAGTGATCAACGTCCCCGAATCTCCTCGATGTACTCGTCCACATCCCAGTCGCCCGTAAGGATCCCCGCAATGCGATCCACCGGATGCTCCGCCGCCGCCCGCTTCTGGATCAGCAGTCCCCGTTCCGTCGGTACCACCTCCACCTCAACGTTCTGATTCAACCCAAAGCGCTCCCGCAACGCCTTCGGAATCGTAATCTGCCCCCGCTCCGAAATCTGCATGAACAACCCCGTATGAATTCCCTACCCCAAAAATCATACCGCTCACCTCGGCCCAGCGGCCCGTCTCGGGCCCAACCCACCGTCTCTTCCTCTTTCGTAGAGGCGGCGTCTCAGACCCGCCCGTCCTCCAGTCGTCACGCCCGCGCCTCCATGCCCCTCGTGCGCACGGGCCGGTTTCAAACCGGCCTCTTCCGCCCGTAGCCCCGGCACACCCCGTTCGTGGTGAGCCGGCACGGAGTCCGCGGAGTGCCGTGTCGAACCACCCTTGCCGGCACCCGTGCCCGAACCGCCGTCTTCTCCCTCTTTCACAGGGCTGCGGACCCCGCCGCGCCGCAATGGACGATGTGCCCCTCTCGACCCGGTTGCGCACCCCACTCGCGCGCCCCCGGCCCCTAGCCTCCGCTGGTGACCGTCACCGTCACCGTCGTCGTACCCGACGGCCCGCCGGCCAGGCTGCCGGCCCGCACGGTCAGGGTGTAGCTCGGCGTCGCCGCCTGATTCAGCCGCGCCCCCAGCACCACCCCGCCCGTCAGCGCATCCACCGCAAACGTCAACGACGCGTTCCCCGCCGTGATGTCATACACCGCCGTGCCGCCCTCCGGATCGCTCGCCGTCACCGTGCCGATCGTCGTCCCGAGCGCCGCGTCCTCCGCCACGCGGAACGCATAACTCGTGGCCCCGAATACCGGCGCCTCATCCACGTTCGTCACCGTCACGGTCACTGGCGCCGTCGCCGTGGCCTTCCCGCCGCTGCTGCTGGCCGTCACCGTCAGGCTGTAGCTGGCCGTCGTCTCGTAATCCAGCGCCCCCGCCACCGTCAGCGCCCCCGTGCCGGCCTCGATCGCAAAGGCGCCCGCGTCATTCCCCGCCGTGAGCGCGTAGGCCACCGCCCCGCCCTCCGGGTCCGTCGCGCTGACCGTCCCCAGGGCCGCCCCCACCGCCGCGTCCTCCGCCACCGACCACGCATAGCTGGCCGCTCCGAACACCGGCGCATAGGCCACGTCCGTTACCGTGATCGCCACATCCGCCGTCGCCGTGTGGCCCGCCGCATCGCGGGCCGTCACCGTCAGGTTGTAGTCGTCGGCCGTCTCGTAATCCAGGGCGGCGGCCACGCTGAGCGCGCCGCTGCTGCCGTCGATCGCAAACGCTCCCGCCTCGTTGCCGGCCGTGATGGCGTAACTCACCGCCCCGTCCTCCGGATCGGTCGCATCGACCGTACCCACAGTCGCCCCCACCGCCGCGTCTTCCGTCACGGAGAACGCGTAATCGGCCGCCCCGAACCCCGGCGCCTCGTCCACGTCCGTCACCGTCACCGTCACCGCCGCCGTCGCGGTCGCGCCCGCGGGGTCGCTCGCCGTCACCGTCAGCGGATAGCTGGCCGTCGTCTCGTAATCCAGCGCCCCCGCCACCGTCAGGGCGCCCGTGCCGGCGGCCAGCGCAAAGGCCCCCGCGTCGTTCCCCGCCGTCAACGCATACGTCACCGGCCCCGCCCCCGTGGTCGTGGCCGTCACCGTCCCCACCGCCGTCCCCACGGCGCTGGTTTCCGCCACGCGGAAGCTATACGTCTCCGCCCCAAACGCCGGCGGCGGACAGGCGCTGGTGCGCGTCGCCAGCGGCGTCGAGGACGCACCCCAGGCCGCCGCGGCACGGCCGACGGCGCCGAAGGCACGCACCTGCACGTCATAGGCGGTTCCACACGTCAACTCGGCCAGCGTGTACGTCGTGGTCCGCACGTCCCTGACCGCCGTGGTCCAGGCGTCGGTCTCGGCCAGGCGATAGTCCACGCGGTAGCGCCGCGCGTCGGGCACCGCGTCCCAGGCCAGCGCCAGGCTGGTCGCGGCAGGCGTGGCCGTCAGGTTGGTCGGCGCCGTCAGGGCGTCGGCCACGTCCGTCACCGTGATCGTGACCGTCGCCGTGGCCGCGTGCCGCTGCGGGTCCTGGGCCCGCACGGTCAGCGTGTAGCTCGCGGTGGTTTCATAGTCCAGCCGGGCGCCCACCACCAGCCGGCCCGCCAGCGAGTCCACCACGAACACCCCGCCCGGGTTGCCCGCGCTGATGTCGTAGATCACCGCGTCGCCTTCCGGGTCGCTCGCCGTCACCGTGCCCAGGGTGGTGGGGATCGTGGTGTCCTCGGCGACCGTGAACGCATAGGCGTCCTCGGCAAAGGCCGGCGGCTCGTCCACATTCGTCACCGTGATCGTGACCGGGACCACGGCCGCCGCGGCCGGGCCGCTGCGAGCTTCGACCATGAGCTGGTAGCTGGGCGCCGTCTCGTAATCCAGCGCCCCCGTCACCTTCAACTCGCCCGTCGTCGCATCCAGCGCCCACACGCCGCCCGTATTCCCCGCCGTCAGCCTGTGCGTCACCGCGGCCCCGCCGGCCACCGTCGCCCGGATCGTCCCCACCTGCGTGGCGACGGCCGTGTCCTCGGCCACCGTCAACGCATAGCTGGCCTCGCCGAACACCGGCGGCGGGGGCACGGCCACCACCGCGACCGTCACCGTCGTCGTGGCCATGCCGGCGTGCGCGTCCGTGGCCGTCAGGGTCAGGTTGTACGTCGGGGTAGTCGCATGGTCCAGCGCCCCCGCCACCGTCAGCGTGCCGCTGCTCGGGTCCAGGGCCAACGCGCCGCCGGTGTTGCCGGCGGTCAGCGCGTAGGTCAGCGGGCCGCCGTCCAGGTCGCGGGCGGCGGCGGTGCCGACCATGGTGCCCACGGCCGCGTTCTCCGCCACGCGGAAGCTCCAGCCCGCCGCCGGGAACAGCGGCGGCGCCCGCTGCTGGGCCGCGTCCGCCACCGCCACCGCCACGGGCACGCGGGTGACGCCGCCGCGGGCGTCGCTGGCCGTGACCGTCAGGCTGGCGCCGCCCGCCGGCAGCGCGCCCGCCACCGACAAGATGCCGGTCGTCGCGTCGAGCTGGAAGACGCCGGCGTCGTTGCCGGCCGTCAGCGCGTAGGTCACGGTCCCGCCGTCTGGATCGGTCGCCTGTACCTGGCCGACGGCCGCGCCCGCCGACAGCCCGGCCGGCACGATCCAGTCATAGCGGGGCGCTCCAAACGCCGGGCCCGCCTGGCAGGCGGCCAGGCCCTGCGCCGCCGCGTCCGTGGTCGCCACTCCGGCGAAGGTCGCCGGCAGGCAGCCCGTCAGCCGGGTGCCGGCCAGGTGGAGGTCGGTCAGCCGGGTCAGGGCGCCCAACGCGTCGGGCACCGCGCCGGTCAGGGCGTTGCCGCGCAGGTCCAGCGCGGTCAGGTGGGTCAGCGCGCCCAGCGCCGCCGGCACGGGGCCGGTCAGGCCCTGCGCGCCCAGCCGCAGCGCCGTCACCCGTTGCGGGCTGCCGCCCACGGTGACGCCGGTCCAGGCGCTGAGCGCCCGCGTCCCGTCCCAGTTCAGGCGGCCGGGCCCGGCCAGCGCGTCCCGCGCCTCGAGCAAGGCCGTGCAGTCCTGCACCAGGCCGGTATTGGTCGTGGGGTTGGGCACCGTGACCCCGTTGCGGCACGGGGGCGTGGCCGCCGCCGGCCAGGTCAGCGTCACCGGCGCCGAGTGGGCCAGGGCCCCGGAGGCGTAGCGAGCCTGCACCCGCCAGGCGCCGGTCATGGCGGTCAGCGCCCGCGCTTCGTAGGCCGCGCCCGCCGCGTCCACCGGCGTCCAGACCCCGCCCACGTCGCGTTGCCACTGGTAGGTCGCGGCGCCGGCGTCGCTCGGCACCCCCGCCGTCAGGGTCGCGGTTGCCCCGGCCGCCGGGGTCGTCGTGTCGACCGTCACGGTGGGCAGGGCGGGCGCGCCGGGGCAGGCCGCCCCCGCCGGCGGGTCGCCGGCGGGGGCGGCGCGGATCCGCAGCATCAGGCGCTCGCCCGGCTGCCAGGGTTGCGTGCAGACCGGCCAGCGCAGCTCGTGGCCGCCCGCCGTGACCGTGGCGATCGCCGCGTCGCCGCGCAGCGTCAGCCCCACGGTCCCGTCCAGGCGGATCAGCTCGAGCTGCTGCCCGGCCAGGGTGGTGCCGCTCACGTCCAGCCGCAACTGCCCGGCGTCCCAGGTCAACCGCCGCAGGGTCGCGGCCGTCGTGCTGGCCCCGCTGCTGGCCGCGGCGCCCGCGGCGCCGCCGGCCGTGCCGACCGCCGCCGGCGCCAGCACCCCCTGGGCGGCGTCGCGTCCGACCACGCCGCTGCCCAGCGCCGCCGGATCGAACAACGCCTCGTGCACCGTCCCCGTCGGCGCCGTGACCGTGACGGCCACCTCCGTAAAGGCGTCTAACGGCACGAACCTGCAGGGGAAATAATTCTGATGGATCGCGTTGTAGCGCAGCCGGTAGTCGCCAGCAGGCAGCGGGCGCGTCGTGCGGGGGGCATGCGTATAACCGTTGCCGGGCTGACCGTCCGTGTCCGCGACTTCTGGGTGGAATAACGCCGCGTCGGCACCGCTCAGCCAGTAGCGGTTGTATTCCGCTGTGCCGTAAGGACTCTCGCGCGTGTACAGTTCCGCTCCAGCCGCCGACCCGGAGTTCAGCGACACAGCACGTTGCAGGGGCGTGAACGGGTCGGCGCGGCGGTATCGCTCACGGATAATCCGGTACTCGATACAAGCCTCAAACCCAGCGACCCCTTCTCCGTCTTTCAGTTCGGCCGCCAGCGACGCGATCTGGGCCCGCAGGTCCGCCAGCGTGATCGTTAGCGGTGGCGTCTCGGCCCCGTCCGTGATGAAGTCCGTCGGCGTCACGCCCTCGCTGGGCGCGTCCCGCGCCGGCAGCCAGGCCCGGCTCAGTGTGTCCACGCTGTAGGCCCAACTCGACTGGTTCGGGTTGGACAGCACGAACGCAAGCGCGCTCGCTGCTTCGGTTGTCTCGGTCGCCTCGGACCCCACCGGTGCGTAGGTCGGATGGGCCGTGCGCAGGAACAGCAGGCCCTGGCGGTCGTCCCAGGTCGTGACGCGCCCCGCAATCGCCAGGTCGGCGACGGCGCGCGCCCCCGCCTCCGCCCCAAAAGCCGCGTCCCCCCGCACCGCCACCAGCAGCGTCGCCGGCCCCGTGCCCTTCAGGTACTCGTGCGTGGTGAAGCGCAGTTCCTGCACCGGCCGGTAGCCGCCGTCGTCCGGCTCGGCCACCACCGCCGCGGTGGCCGACTGCAAGGTGGCCCGCACGATCGTCGTCGAGCGCACGATCTGCTCGGTCAGCGACGGCGCCACCCGCCAGGTGGGGTCGGGCAATGTGGCGACCTGGCGCTGGGAGACATCGGGATAGACCGTGGGCCCCGGGGAATCGCCACCCGGACCGCAAGCCGCCGCAGCCAGCGCCGCGGCGGCCAACACTGCGATCAACAGCCCCGATGCCATGCGGCGGCCGCCTTCTCTCCCGGCCATCGCCGACGGCCTAGTGCGGGGCATGGTGCGTGCTGGTGTAGATCGCGCGGGCGCCCTCGCGCTCATTCGTGGAAAGGCCACAGCCCAGACCGCCGCAGCCAATCCGGCGGACCCATCCATTCATGATGTCGGTCCGATCTCTGCTGTGGCCCAGGCCAATGGCGTGGCCAAGCTCGTGCACCAGGACAGCGGGTAGGTATTGATTGGATTCAGGAAACTCTTCGTAGTCCTCAAAGTTAACGACCCACGTGCGAGGCACGGATTCGTGCCCCCAATGCGGCGGCTCCTCGATCATCAGCCGCCGCCCCAGCTTCAGGTCCGGATACGTCCCGGTGACGTACATGCAGGCAATGCTCTCTCGGCAGACGCCATCGAACCCGTCGGCCGGAGCCGTGTCCCAGTACCCCTCGATCACCACATCCGCCTGCGCCTGGCTCGCGGTAACCCCGACCGTGACGCCCTCCACCGCATTCCAGACGCCCCCCGCCGACAAGTACGACGTGGTACTTCCTAAGAGGATGTTCGGCGTGACCGTCGGCTCGAGGTTCGGTGGCCGAATCAAGCGGAAGAGCCCATCCCCGGTATACACGCCGCTTTCGACGAGTCGAATCGTGTCGCCGTTGGTTCCACGCACGTAATACGACGCCACGTGGTCGGCAAGGTGCCAAGCCTGGCCGCTGAGCGGACGCGTCTGGAGCAGGGCTTCGGTGCCTGCCGCGTCGCGCACCCAGAGCTCAACGTTGGCGCTGCTCGTTGACCCGAGACTGCAACGCACGAAATAGAAGCCGAAGCCTGATGGCGTCCACGCGGTCTGTATCTGCTCCGTGCTGCTCGGGCTTGCGGCCGGCCAGGAACACCCCCCGGTCAGATTCGTTTGAAACCCCGCGCTGGCCGGCAGCCGCAGTTGCAACCAGTAGTCGCCGACCCTGGACGCTCCGCCGGGCAACGTGTCCCCGATCGACATCAACGCGTATTCCAACACCTTCCAGTGCTCGTAGACTCCGCCCCAGAACGTCGCGCCCTGCAGCGTCCGGGCGTATTTGTCGTCCACCCGATGCGCCCAGACCTTAAGGTCAAATACAATGACGTTGAACTGGCTCGTCTCGATCGTCGTGGCGCCGTTCTCCGTCTTCCTGGCCGTGTAGGTGTGCTCCGCCGCGTTGGCGCCCACCTGCGGCGTGCCGGCGATAGTGCGCGAACTCGGGTCGAACGTCAGCCCGTTCGTCAACGCTGGTGTAAGCGTGTACGTCCAGTGGCCGCCGCCGCTGGCCGCCGGCAACAGGACCGACACCGGCTGCCCCGCCAGGTACATCTGATCGGCAATGCCGGAGCCTGGGCGCTCAACAGGCGGCGGCTTGGGCGGCTCGGGTTGCTCGGGCGGCTCCGTCGGATCGGGCGGCGCGGGCTCGGGCGTGGGCGTCGGCGAGGGCGTCGGGTCGGTCCGCCCGTCTTTATTGGACCAACCGCTGCAGCGGTTGGTCCCGTTGCACGCCTGGATGCTGAACCGATAGGTCGTGTCCGGCGCCAGCCCGCGGAACGTGCGGTCGCGGGTCTGCGCGTTGACCACCGCCTGCGCGCCGGACGGCTCCCGGTCCGTGCCCGGCCGCCAGTGCCGCAGCCCGTAGCCCGTCAGGCTCACCCCGCCCGTGTCCTCCGGCGCGCTCCATCGCACCTGGATCTGCGTGATGTCCTCCGTTAATGCGCCCCACCGGGGCGTGCCCGGCTTGTCGATCGGCAGCGTCACCGAGGCCTGCGGCGACCAACCCGAGCAGCGCGTCTGATTGGCTCCGTTGCAGGCCTTGACCTTGAACCAGTAAATCCGGTTCGGCGCCAACCCGGTGAATCGATAGCTGCGCGTCGTCGCGCCGACCTTTTTCGCCTGGCTATCCGGCGGCCAGGCCGCGCCGTTGGCGCGCCGGAGCACGTGGTACCCCGTCAGCGCCGCGCCCCCCGTGTTCCCTGGCGCCTGCCACTGCGCCGTGAACGCCCGCGGCTGCGGGTTCGGCGCCGTGGGGCGCGCGGGCGCGTCCGGCGCCCGCGCCGTCACCGTCACGCCCTGGCTGACCGCATCTTCGTTGGTCGTGAGGCCGGAGCGTCGCACCACCGCCGTCACCGTGCCGGCGCCCGCCGCACAGCCATGCACCGTGAACGTCAGGTTCTGGGACTCCACCCCCGAGACACGCTGCGTCTGTGAGGACGTCCCACAGGCCCCGATTCCCAGCGTGCCGTTGTTGCGCGAAACGCTCACTTCGTAACCCACCACCGTGGTGAGATTGAAGGCCTCGACCGTGAAGCTGTCGCTGCTCCCGCTGGTCAGCGACCCGCTGAGGCCGCTGATCCGCACCCCGGCCACATTGCGGGGCGCCCCGTCGGCCTCACTGTTCGCCTCTTCCTGCGCCTGCAGCGGCGCGACCTGCCCCAGCACCGCCGCCCACAGCACCAGGCCGCCCGCCACCGCCGCCAACCCCATCCGCCGCGCCGGCCACGTGCGAATCCATCGAGCCACGCGTCCGGCCAGCGCCAGCCCGATCAGCCCATGCTCGGCGATCACGCCTGGCCTGACCCCGCCGCAGCCGCCGGGCGCGAGGCGCCGGCGGCGCCCACACCACACACCGTCGCCGGAACCTCACCACCGCGTCCGACCCGACCCGATCCCAGCATGGGCGACCTCCCCGGCCGCCCACCGGTTCATGCACGTCTCGTCACCGAGACCCCGCAGTATGAACCCCACGACACGCTCGCGCCACCCGCCCCCGTCATCCCGGCGTCCCCAGCTGGGGCCCAGCGCCACGATCAGTCCCAGCGCACCCCAGCCCTCGTCGTCATCCCCGCGCAGAGCCTGCCCTGAGCGTGCCGAAGGGCGGCGACCCAGCAGCCACCCACCCCCCCAGCGCAACCTGCCATCCCGATCGCCGCGCCGGGCAGGCGCTCGATCCACCCCTCTTCCCTCTCCCCAACCCCTTGACCTCTCTCCCCCACCAATGTACACTATCTGTGTATACCTCACAACCCCTCCCACATGCCCGCCGCCTCCCCTCTCCTCCACCGCCTACTCCCCCGCCTCGAACATCTCCCGCTCCCCTCCTTCTCCGTCCCATTTCGGTCCTACTTCTCTGCCCTCTCCCGTCTCCCCTTCCTTCACCGCCCCACCCCCGCACCACGCCCACGCCCTCAGCGTCCCCGGCGCCGCCCAGCCACCCCCTTCCAACCCCAACCTTCCTCGCCCACCCGCCCAAAAATCCGGCCCAAGCTATCTCTCGCCGGCCCGCCCCCAGAGGGGGCGGGCCGGCGAGAGATAGCTCCCCCTTCACCCCCAGCCGAATCCGACCACTCGCAACCCCCGCCTGCCGCGCCACTCCGCACCCCCAGCCCCCCGCCCAACCCCCGCCACACCACCCCTCACCCTCGAATCCGTCGTTTCAGCCCCTCCCAACCGCACCCCAAAACCCCGCCAAAAGCCACTCCGCCGCACCTCAAGAGTTTCTTAGAAGAAACTCTTATTGCGCGCGAGGCCCCAACGTCCGCCCGTCTCGCCCGCCGCCACCACCGGCCCATCCCCACCCCCGACGCCGCCCGTCCCGCTCTCACTCCTCTGCCCTCTCCCCTCTCCCCTTCCTCCCCCGCCCCGCCGCACCTCAAGAGTTTTTTGGAAAAAACTCTTACGCGTACGCAAGCCCCCTGCCCCACCCACCCCACCCGACATGCACAATCGCTCGATTCGCGCGACCATCACCCCATGTCCCTCATCCTCGGCATCGACACCGGCGGCACCCACACCGACGCCGTCGCCCTCGACCCCGCCACCGGCCGCGTCGTCGCCTGGCACAAAGCCCCCACCACCCACGCCGCCCTCGCCATCGGCATCACCGCCGCCATCGAGGGCCTCACCAACGTCGCCCCCAGCCAGTTCAGCCACGTCACCCTCTCCACCACCCTCGCCACCAACGCCGCCATCGAAGGTCTCGGCGGCCGCGTCTGCGCCCTCCTCATCGGCTACGACGAAGCCATGCTCCGCCGCTACGGCCTCCTCCACCGCATCCAGGCCGCCGCCCTCGAGTTCATCCCCGGCCGCCACGATGTCTTCGGCGACGAACGCGCCCCCCTCGACGAAGACACCCTCCGCCGCGCCGTCGAACGCCAACGCAACCACGTCGACGCCTTCGCCATCTCCAGCTATCTCGCCGTCCGCAACCCCGAGCACGAACTCCGTGCCGTCGAAATCGTCGCCGAACTCACGGACCTGCCGGCCGTCGCCGGCGGCTCGGTCGGACGCTCCCTCGACTCCGTCCGCCGCGCCACCACCGCCGTCCTCAACGCCCGGCTCATCCCCCATGTCGAACGGCTCCTCACCGCCATCGACCGCAGCGTCGCCCAACGCGGCATCACCGCCCCCATCACCGTCGTCCGCGGCGACGGCGCCGTCATGCCGCTGACTCAAGCCACGGCTCGTCCCGTCGAGACCCTCCTCTCGGGCCCCGCCGCCAGCGCCGTCGGCGCCCACCGCCTCACCGGCCGCGACGCCGCCCTCGTCGTCGATATGGGCGGCACCACCACCGACGTTGCTCTGCTACGCGACGGACAGCCGAAGGTCAGCGACCGCGGCGCCGCCATCAGCGACTGGCGCACAGCCGTACGCGCCGCCGATGTGCGGTCATTCGGCACCGGCGGCGACAGTCGCATCCTCGCCGACCCCCTCGACCTCAGCGTCGGCCCGCAGCGCGTCCAACCCCTCTCCGCCGCCGCGGCCGCCGACCCAACCGTCGCCCACGCCCTAGCCCGCATCGACGACGACAGCGTCACGCACCGCCTCGTCCCGGTCTGGGAGTTCCTTACCGTCCACGGCGCCTCCGGCGACGCGGCGCTCTCCCCGACCGAGCACGACATCCGCAGCGCCTTGCGCGAAGGCCCGCTTGACGTGACCACCCTCGCCAGGCGCGTCGGACTGGCCGACGCCCGCCTGCTCAACCTCCGCTCCCTCATCGCCCGCGGACTCGTCCGCCGAATTGGCCTCACGCCCACCGACGTCCTGCACGCCCGCGGCGAGTTCCAGGGTTTTGACGTTGAGAGCGCCATTCGCGCCTGTCGCGTGGCCGCCCGCGAAAGCCGCGTCGACCTCGACACCTTCCTGGACCGCACCCACGAGCTTGTTGTCCGCCAGCTTGGCGAAGGCGTCCTCCGCCGAGCCGTCACCGAGTTTGATCACCGCGCCGCCGAGGCCGACGACAAGCTCGGCCGCTTCCTTCTCAACCGCTCACTCTCGCCCAACCACCGTCGCGACCCGCTGGACGTGCGCCTCGAAATAACCGACCCAATCGTGGCCCTCGGCGCTCCCGCCCAGGCATGGATGCCAGAGGTGGCCCGGCGTCTCCACGCGGAGTGCGAGGTACCCAAACTAGCCGCTGTTGCCAGCGCCGTCGGCGCCGCCGCCAGCCAGGTGATCGAACAGGTTGAGTTCCTGCTGCGCCCGCTCTACGCGCGCTCCGGCGTCACGGGCTACGTCGTCCACGGCCCCACCGAACGCCGCCGCTTCGCCTCCATCGCCGCCGCCCGCACCTACGTCGAACAAGCCGGTCCTGATCTGGCGAAGACTCGCGCCGTGACCGCCGGGGCCATCCAGCCGGCGGTCTCCCAATCCGAGCACAGCTGGGACGCCCCGGGCGAAGACCCAGGCGAAAGCGGCTACCTGATGGAAACCCGCTTCACCTTTACCGGAACCGGCCGACCGGACCGCTGACCGCCCGCTCCTCTATACTTCGCAGAATCCCCCAGGCGGCCCGCACGCTGGCGCAAGCATGCGGCCCCGCAGTACGACATAAAGGCGAGCCCGTGGCAACCAAGTTCCTGACCGAGGAAGGCCGCACACGCCTGATGGCCGAGCTGGACGACCTCAAGACCGTCCAGCGGCCCGGCATCATCAAGCGAATCCACGAAGCCAAGGAGTTTGGCGAGCTCAACGAGGGCAACGAATCCGACGAGGTCCGCAATGAGCAGGCCTTCATCGAGGGCCGCATCATGATGCTCGAGCGCCTGCTCAGGGACGCCGAGGTCATCAGCACCCACTCGTCGGACACCGTCAGCATCGGCTCCACCGTGCGTCTCAAGTCGGACAACGGCGAGCGCCAGTACACGATCGTCGGTACCGACGAGATTGATCTGACGACCAGCAAGATCTCCAACGAATCGCCGCTGGGCCAAGCTCTGGCCGGCCGCAAGATCGGCGATTCAGTCACGGTCAACACGCCGCGCGGCGCGCACGTACACGAGATTCTGGAGATCAGCTGAGCGACGACAGAGGCGCCGAGCCTTCAGGCACGCGAGCGGCCGACCGGCTATTTGAGATACGGCGCACAAAGCTCAACCGGATCGAAGCGCACCAAGGCACCGCCTATCCCGCCAAGCCGCCGCGCACCCACCGAGCCGTCGACGCCGTCGCTCGCGTCGACGACGCTCCGCCCCCTGACGTGGATGTCGCGGGCCGCCTCGTCGGCCTGCGCGGCATGGGGGGCACGACCTTCGCCCAGGTCCGCGACGGCTCGGGCGAGATTCAGCTCTATCTGAACCGGCAGGCCCTGGGCACTGCCACCTACAAGAGCGCAATGGAGATGCTCGACGTCGGCGACCTCGTCTCAGCCGGCGGCCCGCTCTTCCGCACCCGCACCGGCGAACCCAGCGTCCGCGTCGAGCGTCTGCAGGTAGCGGCCAAGGCCCTGCGTCCGCTACCCGCGAAGTGGCACGGCCTCAATGATCCGGAAGTACGCTTCCGCCAGCGCTATCTCGACATCCTCGCCAACGACGAGGTCCGCCGCCGCTTTGAAGCCCGTACCGCCATCGTGTCAGCTCTGCGGCGAATGCTGGACACCCATGAGTTCCTCGAGGTCGAGACACCTACGCTCCAGCCGGTCTACGGCGGTGGGGCCGCCACTCCATTCGTCACGTCCTACGCCGCGCTGAATCGCGACTACTACCTTCGAATCGCTGATGAGCTCTATCTCAAGCGCCTGCTCGTTGCCGGCTACGAACGTGTCTACGAAATATGCAAGAACTTCAGAAATGAGGGCATCGATGGTTCCCACAGCCCCGAGTTCACAATGCTGGAGTGCTACCAGGCATTCGCTGACCTCAGCGACATGCGCGAGCTCACGCAGAACCTGGTCGCCGCGGCCGCCGAAGCCGTCTACGGGACCACACGAGTCCAGCTTGACGACCGAACTCTCGACTTCACGCCACCCTGGCGGCGCCTGACCTATCGCGACGCCCTGCTTGCGAACGCTGGCGTGGACCTTGAGACCGGCGCCAACACGGCCGAGTTGATTGACGCAGCCACGGCCAACGAAGTTCAGGTCGATCCGTCCTGGCCACGCGCCAGGCTGCTGGACGAAATGATGAAAAAACTGGTCGAGCCTTCACTGGTCGAGCCGACTTTCCTGGAACGCTATCCGGCTGAAAGCTCGCCGCTGGCCATGCGCAGCCCCGACGACCCTCGCTTCATCGAGCGCTTCGAGCTTTTCGTCAATGGCATGGAGCTGGGCAACGCCTACACGGAGCTCAACGACCCGCTGGAACAGCGGGCCCGCATGGAAGAACAGGCCTCAGACCGCCACGGCGCGGACGCCACGCCAGTCGACGAGGATTTTCTGCTGGCCCTTGAACATGGAATGCCGCCGGCGGGTGGACTGGGGCTTGGCGTTGACCGGCTGGTCATGGCGCTGTTAGGTGTCACGAACATTCGGGAGGTCATCCTTTTTCCGCAGCTTCGCGACCGTTCGTAGAATTGGTGCCCCTTGCGAGCCGCGCTGGCGGCGCGTCCACACAGCCCTGGCGACTTGATGCTGCCTCTCAGATTCATCCGCGAACATGAGGCCTTGGTGCGCGAGCGCCTGGCCACGCGCGGCGGCGATATGCCGCTGGATGAACTCCTCAGTCTCGATAATCGGCGGCGGCGGCTGCTAACTCAGGTCGAAGGTCTTCGCGCCGCGCGCAAGAAAGTCTCACGTGGCATCGGAGGCGCGTCCGGCGACGAGCGCGAAACCCTGATCGCACGCACGCGCGAACTGACCGCGGAGCTTGGCGAGCGCGAACCTGCGTTAACCCAGATTCAGACCCAGGTCGATCGGTTGCTGCTGGAAATCCCCATGCTCCCGCACGCCTCCGCGCCGGTGGGCGACGCGGATCATCCAGGCCAGGTGCACTTCTGCAGTGGCGCCCCAACATCCCAGGGACACGCGCCGCCTCACGACGAGATTGCGAGAGACCTGGGCATTCTTGACTTCGCCCGGGCGTCGAAGGTGGCCGGATCGGGGTTCTGGATCTTTCGGGGAGCCGGGGCGCAACTCCAGCGCGCCCTGATTCAGTGGATGCTGGACTTCCAGGTTCGGGAACACGGATACCGCGAGCTCTACTTGCCGGCGCTGGTCACCCAGACCGCAATGACTAACGCTGCCAAGTTGCCGAAGTTCGCGGGAGACTCATATGCGGTTGACAACCGACGGTTGTGGCTCAGCCCAACCGCCGAGGTGGCATTGTCTGAGTACCACGCGGGCGAGACGCTGGACGCCGCCATGCTCCCGGCCAAGTACGTGGCGTACGCTGCGGCGTTCCGACGCGAGGCTGGAGCCGCGGGCGTTGAGACGCGAGGGCTCCGTCGGGTGCGCCAATTTGACAAGATCGAGCTGTTCAACGTGACCACCCCCGAAGACTCGTATACGTCTCTTGAGCGCATGCGCAGCGAAGCAGAAGCGGTAATCCAGCGTCTGGGACTGACGTTCCGGGTCCGCGAAGTGCCCACAGGCGACCTCGGGTTCGCGGCGGCCAAGCAGTACGATCTTGAAGTCTGGTCGCCCGGGGCCGATGAATGGCTGGAAGTCTCCTCGGTCTCGAATTGCGAGGCGTTTCAGACTCGCCGGGCCGGCGTTCGCATCCGGCGGGCGGGTTCTGGACGTACGGAATACGCGCATTCGCTCAACGGCACCGCCCTGGGACTGCCGCGAACTTTCGTGGCTTTGCTCGAAAACGGCCTGCAAACGGATGGAACTGTCGCCATTCCGGAGGCACTACAGCCGTACATGGGTGGCCGCAAGCGGATCGAGGCCGAAGCGCCATGGCTCTGACCGACGCCGCCCGGGCGCATCCGCTCTTTGACCTGGTCGGCGCCACGCCAATGGTCGAGATCCCGATATTCCGCGCGGAATTCCCCGACGCGATGGTCCTGGCCAAGCTTGAGTCCATGAACCCGGGAGGTTCGATCAAAGACCGGCCGGTGGCTCGAATGCTGGTCGACGCCGTGGCCGAAGGGAAGCTGGGTTCGGGACAGATCATCCTTGACTCGTCCTCCGGCAATGCGGGCATCGCGTACGCGATGTTCGGGGCGGCACTGGGGTATCCCGTCGAAATCGTGATCCCGGCCAACGCGAGCCAGGAGCGGCGGCGGCGCCTGACGGCTCACGGCGCCCAACTCGTGATCACCGACGCCATCCTCGGTTACGACGAGGCCCTGCGTGAGGTCCAGCGTCGCTACGCAGCCGATCCCGATCGGTACTTCTTCTCCGACCAATACAGCAACGAGTCCAACTGGCTGGCCCACTACGAGGGCACGGCCGTCGAAATCCTGGCGCAGGCGCCTGAAGGCTTTACGCACTTCGTCAGCGGCGTTGGCACCGGCGGGACGATAACCGGGGTGGGCCGCCGGCTGCGCGAGGAACGACCCGAGGTACAGGTTGTGGGCGCCCTGCCGCCCGTCTTCCCCGGCGTTGAAGGCCTGAAGCCGTTGGGCGAGGGACATATCGAACCCGAAATTCTCGATCGCTCGGTTGTCGACTCCTGGGTCCAAATCGACATCGATGCCGCCGGCCGGTTGTCCTTCGATCTGGCACGGGCCGGCATCTTTGCCGGCCAGTCGTCTGGCGCCTACCTGTACGCGGTTCGCCAGATCCTCCATCAAGAACCGGAGGCATGCGTCGTGACGGTCTTGCCCGACGGCGGCGACCGCTACATATCGTCTGGACTGTGGGAGCCGTGATCCATTCCGGGAGCTTCGCCTGGCTGACCACCGCACCTGCCTGCAACTGGATCACCGGACAGGTTCAGCACAACCTTCCCGCATGCCGCCGCTAAGGCTGGGGTTCAACCCCCGCATCGTTCCGCATGACCGTCGGCGGCTGCTATCGCAGCTCCGCGAAATCGTGGACGTCGCGGTTCGGCTCGAATTTCAAGTCGTCGAACTGAATCTCGACACCTATATGTATGAGTTGGGGCTGCGGACATTCTTCGATGCCGACTTGATCGAGATTCTGGACGCCGCGCCGATGCGCTTTCACCTCAACGTCTTCCGCGACGCGTCCACGCGCCGCTGGCCGTCGCTGACCGACCCGAGCACAACGGACCGAAGCATCGCGCTGCGTCAGTTCGTACAGATCATCGAGTTCTTTGAACAGCGGCACGCCATGGAGATGTACGTCGCACATCCCGGTCGCCGAATGACGGCCGACGCCCAGCACATCGACGTCCTGCGCGAGAGCTTCCGAACGATTCACGACCTGTTCCCCGGACTGCCCATTGCCGTTCAGAACGCGGGCGACGGAGCGGTGCTTCACGCGCTTGACAGCGTGCTGGCAATGCTGGATGCCACGACCAGCGTGCGATTTGCGCTGCATACGGGCCGGGCGTTTCACGCCGTCAACGGTGACCGCCTGGCGTTTGAGGCGCGGTTGGACTACATGGCCCGCTTTGCCGACCGCATGGCTGAGATTCGCTGGCACAACACCGCGCCGGGACGCGAGCCCAACATGCCGCTGCACGTTGGGCTGGAACGCGGTCTCGACCTGGGCAAGGTCATGCGCACGATCGGACGTAATCCCGGAACCGTGCACATGATCGACACCGTGGGTCTCAATCCAGCCGGTCTGCTACGCGAGGTGCGGGCGCTCAGACACGCCGTGGGCGTTTGAGGTTGCCGGTTCCAGCTACTCGTACTTGAAGAGGCGGACCGCCAGTCCAAAGAAGACCACCAGGAAAGCAGCGAGCACACCGAGGTTGAGCGCCATCGAGTGCACCGGCGCGCCGCCAACCATGAGTTGCCGCATCGCATCGCCAAGGTAGGTGAGTGGCATGGCGCTCACCAGCGGGCGAATCCAGTCCGGCATGGTATCCAGCGGGAAGAAGATGCCGGACAAGAAGAGCATTGGAAACGTGATGACTTGCGCAATCGGGAAGAATCCCTGCTCCGTCTTTGCAAAAGCGCCCAGGAAGAACCCGATGGCCACAAAGGCCAGACCGCCCAACATCGCCACGCCGGCCAGGGCCGGCAGGTTTTCAACCTTGACTGAGACGCCGCCGATCAGCACCGCCAATACGACCAGCAAGGCGGTCTGAACGAGCACGACGACCATTCGGAAGGCGACGTCAGCCCCAACGAGCGCCCAGGCTGGAAGCGGTGTAGCCGACAGGCGGCGCAGCACTCGACGCTCGCGCAGCGACACCATGGCGATTGCGCCAAACACGCCGCCGTTCATCACGCTCATGGCAATGAGGCCGGGCATGATGAAGTCGATGACTTGCAGGCGTTCCGACTGCAGCGTCTGAAAATCGGCCGTCACCACGGGCCGCGTCTGGGTGAGAGCGCGGTCGGCTACTTCGAAGGCGCGAAGCAGCACGGGAATCACGACCTGCTGGGTGGTCTGCTGCGACGGGTCGAAATGGACCTGCAGGGGAAGCGGAGCACCCGCTTCAATCGACGCGCCGAAGCCCTGTTGAACGACAACGACCGCGCGGCGCTCGCCGTCCCCGAGAAAGGCGAGCTCCACGTTCCGCTCACCCCGCGTGACTTCCAAGGCCTCGAATCCGTCCAGGACGTCGCCCAAGGCTGCGGCCGCGGTCGACGTGTCTTCCACCACCAGGCCGACCTCGTAACTGGCGCCCTCGTCGCCGCGGCCCAGCACGATGCCAAAGATCCCGATGAACAGGATGGGAAAGGCCAGGGTCCAGAACAGCGCCGTTCGGTCACGCACAAAGTCGCGGTAATTCGTCCGGAACAGCGGCAGCAACGCGTTCAATCTCTGAGTGTCCGTCCGGTGAGCTTGAGGAATACGTCCTCAAGCGTGGCGTGGCGTACGCGCATGCCTTCCAGCGGAGCGCCGCGCTCCTGAGCAAGATCGAGCAGGCTACCCATGGTGCGTGGGATGTCGCTGCTAAAAATGCTGTGGGCGGATCCTTGCGAAGCCGCGCTGGTTACCGAGGCCAGTTCGCCAAGGTCGCGTTCCGTGAGTCCGTCGTTCGACACGAACTCGATGGCGTCCTCTGCGAAGTTTTGACGCACAAGTGCGCTGGGGCTGTCGAGCGCGATGATCCGTCCGTGATCCATCACGGCCACGCGGTCACACAGCCGTTCGGCTTCTTCCATGTAGTGCGTTGTCAGCACCACGGTCATCCCCTTGGCCTTGAATCCTTCGATGATGTCCCAGAGATTCCGACGCGCCTGTGGGTCCATACCAGTCGACGGTTCGTCGAGGAAGACGAGACGCGGCATGTTCACTACGGCCAGCGCCACGGAGAGCCGCTGGGCCTGACCTCCCGAAAGTTCGGCAATTCGTGCGTTGCGACGATCTTCAAGGCCCATCAGCGCAATAAGGTCGTCGGTCTCGGCCCGCTGCTCATAGAACGATCCAAAGAGACTGATGACTTCATGCACGCGGAGGCGTGGATAAAGCGCCACCTGCTGCAACTGCACCCCGACCAACCGCTTGAAGTCGCGCCCGGAGGTCGCCGGGTCCATGCCAAGAACACTGACGTCGCCGCTATCCCGGATCCGCAGGCCTTCGAGAATCTCGACGGTGGTCGTCTTGCCGGCCCCATTCGGTCCAAGCATCCCGAAGACTTCGCCTTCGGCCACCTCGAACGACACGCCCGCCACGGCCTGCAAATCGTCATAGGCCTTGCGAAGGTCGCGGACTTGAATTACGGGTGTCGACATGCGCCTTCAGGGCGGAGAGCAGGTGGAAACCTCCGGTAGCTTACTGTCGGTCGTTGACCCGGAAGGTTAGTTTCGCTCCAATACCAGCGCCGCCTGCTGGTCCACTTCCATCCGCCAGCCGGGCGGCGCCCAGGTGGTGGCGTCGTCTTGCACAACGAGCAGCGGGCCGTGAGCCAGAAAGCCAACCGGCAGCTCGGTCCGCCGAAAGACGCGGGCCGGCCGGAATTCACCGTCGATTACCACGGGCGTGCTCCGCGACGAGGGGCGTCCGCCGACCGAAGCCCGCACCTCAGGCACCGGCGGCTGCTCAACGGAAGCGAGCAAGCGCGCGACCACGATTTCGACAGCAGCCTCCGGCCGGCTGTGCGCGTAGCGTTCGTGGTGTCGCCGGTGAAAGGAGCGAACGGCGCCGGGAAGATTCCGACCCCGCAGGGGCACGGTGAGTTCGTACGACTGCCCGAGGTACCGAAGGTCCAACATCCGGCGCAACCGGGGACGGCCGACGCCGACAAAGTCGCGCCGCGCATTCCTCTCCAGCCGGTTGAATGCCGAGGTCAGGGCTCGCACGCTCCGGGCGGTCGCTGGCCGCAGCACGGTGGTCGCGTACTCGCGTACATGCGCACCGCTGAGCGCGCCGAGCGCGGATAGTACCCCGGGATATCGCGGCACCAGCACACGGTCGATCTCCAAACGCTCGGCCAGCGAGCAGCCGTGCAGCGGACCGGCGCCGCCAAACGCAACCAGCGCAAAGTCGCGGGGGTCGTAGCCGCGCTCCAGCGTGATCACGCGCAGCGCCCGCTCCATGTGCGCGTCCGCCACCGCTACGACGCCAGCAGCGGCTCGCAGGCGAGTCTCCAGTGCGTGATTGCCGACGGGTGTAAGCCGGTCGACGGCCGACGCGGCCGCAGTGGCGTCCAGCGCCACGTCGTCTGCCAGCACGCCATCGGAAACCAGCCGGCCCAACACCACGTTGGCGTCGGTCACCGTAGGCTCCACACCGCCACGGCCGTAGGCGGCAGGACCAGGCTGCGCGCCAGCGCTGCGGGGGCCAACGCGCAGCCCACCGGCCTCATCGCGAGCCGCGATCGAGCCACCGCCGGCCCCCACGGTATGGATGTCCGTCATGGGAATGGCCACCGGGAGTCCGCCAACGGTCGCGTCAGTTCGACGCAGCGGTTCGCCCGGGCAAATCGCCACGTCGGTCGACGTGCCGCCCATGTCCAGGGTCACAATGTGATCGAACCCAGACGCGGCGGCCACGGCGCGCGCGCCAACCACTCCCGCGGCCGGACCACTGAGCACCGACTGGACCGGCGCCGCCGCGGCCTCGGACGATCGCAGGACGCCGCCACTGGACTGGACGATCCACAGTTGCCCGGGGACCGCGCGTTCCAGTCGTCGGATGTACCGGCCCATCACGGGCGCCACGTACGCATCAACCACGGTTGTACTCGTGCGCTCGTACTCACGATGTTCGGGCAGGACTTCTGACGAAATGGAGACCCAGCGCACGCCCGCTCGACGCAGGGCGGCACGCACCGAGCGCTCGTGCGACGGCCGCAGGAAGCTGAAGAGCAGACAGACCGCGGCGGCTTCCGGCTTGAGCCGGCGCACCTCTTCGGTCAGGCGTTCAAGCGACGCGCGGCTCAAGGGTCGGCGGACCGTGCCGTCCGCGCTCACGCGCTCATCGACTTCCAGTCGAAGCTCTCGCTCAATCAGCGGCGGCGGCTTGCGCGGCTCAATGTCGTAGAGCGCGGGACGGTTCTGGCGTGCAATCTCCAGCACATCGCGAAACCCGGCCGTGGTGACCAGCGCCGTACGCGCGCCCTTGCGCTCAAGTACCGCGTTTGTCGCCACGGTCGAACCGTGCACCACCGTTCCATCAGCCCCGATTCCAGCACGCCGCAGGCCCTCCAGCACGGCCTCGGCCGGGTCGTGCGGCGTGCTGGATACCTTAAAGACGTATAGCCCGTCGTCGGCAGCGACAGTGAAGTCAGTGAACGTGCCGCCAACGTCCACACCAACGCGGATTCCGTTCACCGGCTGCCGCGCGCCTGATTTCGGTCTGGCACCGGATTCATGGTCTCTTGGGAGTAGCTCGCGAGCATAGGCGCAGGCCCGCCGGCGTCAACTTCGTCAATCGCCATTGTCTACCTAGATCGCATCCCATTTGGGCTGCGAGAATAGGCGCGTCCGCGCTGGCCGCGATGTGGATGGACCACACCAACCAGAGCCGCCCCGTACCGCCGACCACCGTCCGGCGACTGTCCACTTACTATCGCGTGCTGGGCGCCGTTCAATCGGAAGGGCAGGCCAACGTCTCGTCGGAAACGCTTGCCGTCTTGACCGGATTCACGGCCGCGCAGGTTCGACGCGACCTCGCCTACTTCGGATCGTTCGGCAAGCGGGGCGTGGGCTACGCCGTTCCTGCGCTGCGGCGGCAACTGGCCGCGATCCTGGGTATCGACCGCGGCTGGCGCATTGGCTTGGTCGGCGTTGGCAACTTGGGTCGGGCTCTGATGGCCTATCCGGGATTCAACAGCCAGGGGTTTGACGTTGTCGCGGCTTTCGATAGCGACGCTGACGTGATTGGCTCGACGGTCAATGGGATAAGGGTGCTTCCTGTCGGCGACCTGCCGCCGGCCGTGCGCAAGGAGCGAATCGACATGGTCATCGTGACCGTACCCGCGCGAGCCGCGCAGAAGGTCGTGGACCAAGCGGTGGCGGCGGGCGTGCGCGCCATCCTGAACTTTGCGCCGACCCAGTTGCGCGTTCCGGCGCACGTACAGCTCTCGAACGTCGACTTGGCCGTCGAGGTTGAGTACCTCTCCTACTCCTTGGCCGAGTGACCTTCCGGGCTTCCATGCTGCCGCCGGTTCGCGAGCCGCACCGTTGGCGCGTATGATGCGCGGAGTTTGTGAAAATGATCACAACGCAGCCGCACGCGGCAAGGGGACAAGCGAAGCGCACCGATGCCTAGCTGGGTAGCAATTGTCCTGCTGATGGCCATCGCCTTCCTATTCGCCGTCGGTAGCCTTGTCGGCACGATGCTGCTGAAACCGCGCCGCAAGTACGCCGCCAAGGTCGAGGCTTACGAGTCCGGAATGCCGCCCATCGGCGACGCGCGCGGCCGCCACAACATTCGCTTCTACCTCGTCGCCGTTACATTTCTGATCTTCGACGTCGAGCTGCTCTTCTTCTACCCGTGGGCGCTCTACTTCAACATGATTGACGATCAGCTGTCCTTGTTCCTGGCCGGTGTCGCCTTCATCCTCATTCTGGCGGTGGCGTTCGTGTACGAGTGGCGCAAGGGCGCCCTGGACTGGAATCGCTAGCCCGTGTTGGTGCCTGCCGCCTCACCAACCCAGACACCTGAAGCCATCCTGGATCGCATCCAGCACCACGCTGGCAAGGCCTACCTGGGCGGGCGCGTGGACCACGGCGACCCGGTGGCCGAGGTGTCGTCTGAAGCTCTTCCCGCGCTCTTCGCGGCATTGCGCAACGACCCCGAGTTGCGGCTTGAGCAGCTCGTCGACGTAACTGCGGTGCATTGGCCGCTGGATGTCGGTCGCGAGTTCCAGGCTGTCTGGCAGTTTCGCTCGCTGACCAATAACCTCTTTGCCCGGCTCACCGCCCGTCTTGCCGACGGCGAGTCCGTCGCTTCGGCGACCGCCACGTACGCATCGGCGTTGTATCTGGAGCGCGAGGTGTTCGACCTCTTCGGGATCGGCTTTACTGGACATCCCAATCTGAAGCGAATCCTTCTGCCTGAAGGCTACGAAGGTCACCCGCTGCGCAAGGAGTACCCCGTGGAAGGCCCAACCTTCCCCGAAGACGCCCACCGCAACGACATGGTGGGTCGGATGGATCCGGACGACTTCTGGGCAGACGTAGACGAGGCGAACGGCGAATGACCGTGGAGTCAGGCGTGGCCGGCGCTCGCGTTGACCTGGAACAGGGCAGCGGAGACAACATGATCCTCAACATGGGGCCGCAGCACCCCAGCACGCACGGTGTGCTGCGCCTTGTGATTGAGTTGGACGGCGAGGAAGTCCGGCGCTGCGACGCGGACATGGGATACCTGCACCGCGGCGTCGAGAAGCTGCTGGAGGTCCACGACTACCGCGGCGGCATTACGTTGACCGACCGTATGGACTACACCTCTGGCCCCTCGAACAACATGGGCTACCTGATGGCCATCGAGAAGCTGATGGGCATCACGGACGAGATTCCGCTGCGGGCCCGCTACCTGCGCACTGCCGTGGCGGAGTTGTCCCGGCTGGCCGCCCACCACATCTGGCTGGGTACGCACGGCCTCGACATCGGGGCCATGTCGGCGTTCCTGTGGTCGCTGCGGGAACGCGAGAAGATTCTCTATCTCTTTGAGGAAGCCTGCGGCGCTCGGCTGACGACATCGTTTATGCGCGTCGGCGGCACCGGTCCTCACGACGTGGGGGACCAGTGGCTGGACAATGTTGAAGCCTTCCTCAACGGCTACACGCTGGACGAAATCGACGCGCTGCTGACCGAGAACGAGGTCTTCATCGAGCGCACACGCGAGGTTGGGATTATCACCCAGGAACAGGCGCTGAGTTACGGCCTGACCGGCCCGGTGATTCGAGGATCAGGCATTGCGTGGGACCTGCGCAAGGCGCAACCGTACGCGGCCTATGACCTTGTGGACTTTGAAGTCCCGGTTTTCACTGAAGGCGATGTGTACGCCCGCTACCTGGTTCGCCTGAATGAGATGTACCAGTCATGCCGGATCATCGGACAGTGCGTGGAGGCGCTGCGAGATCTGCCGCTGGACGCTCCGTCAAACGTGGACTTGCCGCAGGTCGTACCGCCGGACATCGGCCGGGTGCCGGTGGACATGGAAGCGATGATCAATCACTTCAAGCTGGTGATGCACGGCGTACAGCCGCCTCCAGGCGAGGCGTATTTCGGGATTGAGAACCCAAAGGGTGAGCTGGGCTTCTATTTCGTGAGCGATGGATCCGGCATGCCGTACCGCTGTCACGTGCGCTCGCCGTCCTTCGTCAACCTGAGCATCATTGAGGAAATCAGCGTGGGCAGCTTGATCGCGGACGTGGTAGCCATTATTGGCAGCGTCGATATCGTGCTAGGTGAGGTTGATCGATGAGTGCGGAAACCGTCACGCTCACGATTGACGACATTGAAGTGCAGGTGCCGCGCGGCGCGACCGTGCTGCAGGCCTGCGAGTCCATTGGCGTTGAGATTCCGACGCTATGCACCGACCCTCGGCTGAAGCCGTACGGCGCGTGCCGGATGTGTGTGGTTGAAGTCCAACCGGGACCACCGCGACCAACCGCCTCATGCACGACCCCGGCCGGGGATGGCATGACGGTGGTGACCAACAGCCAGAGCATTCGCGACATCCGCAAGCACGTGATCGAGCTGCAACTCCAGCACCATCCCCTCGACTGTCCGTACTGCGACCAGGCGGGCTCCTGCGAGCTGCAGGACGAGGTGTTTGACCAGGAGATTCACCAGAGTCCCTACGAAACCGTTCCCAAGGCGCACCCGGAGGAAATCCTCAACGAGGTCATCCTGCTCAATCACAACCGCTGCATCCTGTGCGGTCGTTGCGTGCGCATTTGCGATGAGCAGATTGGCGTGCGCGCCCTGGACTTCGTGGAACGCAGCGTGGGTACGTTCATCGCGCCGGCGCAGCACGACTTCATGGACTGCGAACGCTGCGGCATGTGCATTGAGACGTGCCCGGTTGGCGCCCTGCTGAGCCGTCCCTTCAAGCACTCGGCGCGCAGTTGGCAAACCGAGAAGGCGGCGTCGACTTGTCCGCACTGCGCGGTTGGCTGCTCGATTCTGGTTGAGTCGCGCCATGGCGAGGTCGTGCGAACACGCAGCAACGGCTTGGAAGAACCGGATCGCGGCATCCTCTGCGCGAAGGGATTCTTCGGCCACTCGTTCGTGAATAGCGAGGACCGGATCACACAGCCGATGGTTCGACGCGGCGGCGTGCTGTGGCCAGTGAGTTGGCGCGCGGCGCTGGACGCGATCACCACGGGATTCCGCGAGGTCTTGGATTCGCACGGTCCCAGCGCTGTGGGTGTCGTCGGGTCGCCGAACACGACCAACGAGGACAACTACACGCTTCAACGATTCGCCCGCGCCGTGCTCGGAACAAACAACGTATATAGCCAGGACAGCGGCTTGCACGCCACCGCCAGAACCTTGCGCGCGACGCTTGGAAGCGACGTCGGTCCGCACACGCAGAGCGAACTGCTGGCAGCGGACCTGATTCTCGTCGTCGGCGCCGACATTGGACAGACGCACAACGTCGTTGGCGCGCATATCAAGCAGGCGGCTCGCGACGCCGGGCGCAAGCTGGTGGTGGCCACCCGGCTCGGCAGTGGGCTTGATGACTTCGCCGCTGTGTCGGCGCGGGTACGCCCAGGTGCGGAAGCCGCATTCCTCAGCGCGCTGGCCGGCGAAGCCGCCGATGGCGTCGAAGCGGCGACCGGCGTGGACGCTTCCACTCTCCAGGAAATCAGCCAGCTTGTTGGTGCGGCAGGATCAGTGGCCGTCGTCTGGGATACCGGCGTGTGGACGCTCGGCAAGGCCGAGAAGATCGCGCAGGCCGCCGCAAACCTGGCGCTGGCGCGGGACGGCGTGAAGCTCTTTCCGCTGCCAGAACGCGCGAACTCGGTCGGAACCTTCCGCGTGGGCATGGCGCCCGACTTGCTGCCGGGCGCCCGACCGCTTGCCGATGCCGACGCCAGAAACCAGGTCGGCGAGGCGTGGGGCGTTGATCTCAGCGACGCTGCCGGTTTGCCGTTCGCGGACTTTGTGGAAGGTCCCATGCAGGCGCTCTACGTAATGGGTGAGGACATCGTGGGCGGCGCCGCCAACCCCAGCGGCATGCGCGCGGCCTTGCGCGAGGCTCCGCTGGTGGTGGTGCAGGACATCTTTACCAATGCGACGACCGAAGTGGCGGACGTTGTGCTGCCGGGCGCCTCGTTTGCCGAGAAGGGCGGACACTTCACGAACTTTGAAGGCCGGCTCGGCCGCCTGGAACCGGCGATCCCACCAGTGGGCGAATCCCGCCCGGACTGGGAGATTGTGGCGCGCATCGCCGCCGCCCTGGGCGCCGACTTCGGTTGGCGCAGCCACGAACCGATTTTAGCTGAGCTTGCGGCACTCTCCTTGGCGCCGTCGATTTCGGGATCCGGCGAGGCCATCGCCGTTAATGGCGCGAACGTGCCTCCCGTGAACGGCGACAGGCTGGTACTGGCGACCGAGCAGCATCTGTACACGTCCGGCGTCACTGGGCGCCATGCACCAAGCCTGACGGTGATGCTGCCGGACGCGGTGGCCGAGTTGAACCCCGAAGACGCTCAGCGACTCCAGATCGCGCACGGCGACCGGGTACACGTGTCTTCCGCTGGCGGCGAGGTCAACCTGAAGGCGATGGTCGCGCGACGTGTGCCGTCCGGCGTCGTCAGCCTGCCGGATCGCTTCCTGGAAGCCGCCCCACGTCGACTTGATCCACGGGCCCCCGACGGAACCGCGGTCCGCGTGAGCAAGGCCTAGCTATGGACTTTTGGGCCTGGCTGATTTTGATCACCAAGGTCTTAGCGGTATTCCTGCTCTTTGCGATTGGCGCCATTCCGCTGGTGCTGTTGGAGCGATGGGTGCTCGGTCGCATGCAGTCGCGCTACGGGCCCCACCGCGTGGGCTGGCGCGGCTCGCTGCAGTCGGCGGCCGACGGGCTGAAACTCGGGATCAAGGAAGACATGATTCCCAAAGACTCCGACAAGGGGGTCTACTGGTTTGCCCCGGTCATGATGGTCGTGCCGGCCATGGCGGCCTGGGCCATCGTCCCGTTTGGACCCGAGGTTGAAATGGGACGCACGATTGGTCTGTGGATCGCCGACCTGAACGTGGGGATCCTGTTCTTCCTGGCCATGGGCTCGCTCGGCGTCTATGGCGTCGTCTTGGCCGGCTGGTCGTCAAACAGCAAGTACGCCCACCTGGGAGCGCTGCGCTCGAGCGCGCAGATCATCAGCTACGAGTTGGTCATGGGCCTCGCCGTGCTGGCGGTCATCATCTACGCCGGTTCACTCAGCCTGATCGACATCGTGAACGCACAGGCCGGGGTCTGGTTCATTGTTCCCCAGTTGATCGGCTTCCTCCTTTTCCTGATCGCGGCCGTAGCCGAGACCAACCGGGCCCCGTTCGACCTGCCGGAAGCGGAGTCGGAATTGGTGGCGGGCTTCCACGTCGAGTATTCCGGCATGCGCTGGGCGTTTTTCTTCATGGCCGAGTACGCCAACATGCTGCTCATGGCGGCCCTCGTCGCCACACTGTTTCTCGGCGGATGGCGCGGCTGGACGATTCCGGGACTTGAAGCGCTCAGCGGCGTGATCTGGTTCCTGCTGAAGGTCAGCCTGTTCATGTTCGGCTTCTTCTTGCTGCGCGCCACGCAGCCGCGTTTCCGCTATGACCAGCTCATGAATTTCTGCTGGAAAATCCTGATTCCAATCGGCGTGGTGAATTTGCTCATCGCGGCCGGCCTACGGATGGCCTGGAGCTAGCGCATGCCCCTCGGTTCTGGCGTGATGAAGGGTCTCAAGACCATGCTGATGGTCACCAGTCGCAAGCCGGCGACCGTCCTCTACCCGGAGCAGGTACGAGACATCTCCTACCGCTTCCGCGGACAGGTCGGCATGCGTCGCGATGAAGTGACCGGCGGCATGACCTGCGTGGGCTGCGGTCTATGCGAAACCGCCTGCCCGAACGACGTGATTCGCGTGGATACGAGCGAGAACGAGGACGGCACGCGCTTCGTCGACCGCTATCTCTTCGATGTCGGCCGCTGCGTATTCTGCTACTTCTGCATTGAAGCGTGCCCGGTCGACGCCCTTCAGCGCACGCATGACTTCCATCTGGTTACAGATGATCGTCGCGGCCTTCTGATCGACGGCCAGAAGATGATCGAGATCTATGAGAGCGATCAGGCCAACCGGGAAGACGAGCAAAAGAACATTGGGCCGGGCGCAGCCATCGCCAATTGGTTTGAACGTGGCTAACGCGGACCGCAACGTGGACCGATTGCCGCGATCCCGCCAACCCGTGGCCGGAAGAATCTAGCGGCATGGCTGACAACCTCGAGACTACCGTCGCCTTCTGGTATTTGGCTGTCGCGGCTGTGGGCGCCGGCGCCGTAATGCTGGTCGTACGCAACCCGGTCCATTCGGCTATTTCCCTGGTAACCGTCATCTTCCACGTGGCCGGACTTTTCGTCATCCTCGGCGCCGGCTTCCTGGCCGTGGCCCAGATCGCCATCTACGCCGGCGCCATCGTGGTGCTGTTCCTGTTCACGCTGATGATGTTGGACATGCGGCGGCTCCCCCAGGAGCGTGTCACCCATCGCCAGATCTGGCTGGGAATCCCGCTCGGAATCCTGCTGGCGATCGAGGGTGTTGTCGTCAGCGTCGGCACGCCGGAGATCAGCCAATCGATCAAGGGCGCCTTCCCGCCGGCCACCGTTTCGGAACTCGGCGGGAGCACGGAAGCGCTGGCCGTTGCGCTCTTCAATGACTTCGCTCTGCCATTCCTCGCGGCCAGCGTGCTGCTGACTGCCGCGACTATTGGTGCGATCGTGCTGGCGCGACGCATCGAGTCGCACGAGCGGGCTGACTACCCGCAGTTGACGCAGGGCATGGCGGCGGACGACGCGGAGGCCAGCGCCGCACCGGCCCTGGAAGAGTCCGCCCGATGATGCTCAACGGCTTTCTCGTTGTCGGCGCCCTGCTGTTTGCGCTGGGCGCCACCGGCGTGCTCATCCGCCGCAACGCCATCGTGATGCTCATGTGCATCGAGTTGATGCTCCAGGGCGCCAACGTGACCCTGGCGGCCTTCTCCCGCTACCTGGACGATCAGGCCGGCTTCGTGCTCGTCGTCTTCTCGCTGACCGTCGCCGCCGCCGAAGTGGCGATCGGGCTGGCAATTCTGGTGGCCCTGAGTCGCGTCTATCCGGTCGTGAACGTCGACCAGCTCGACAGCCTGAGCGGATGACGCGAGGTATGGCACGCGTGAGGACATCGGAATGCTAGACGCGCCCTGGATCATTCCCCTGCTGCCGCTGCTGGCCTTTGCACTCAATGGCCTGGCGGGGCGGCGCGATCCGCGCTGGACCGGCTGGGTGTCCACCCTGGCAATCCTCGGGTCATTCCTGACCACCGTGGTGCTCTGGATCCAGAGCACTGGTTCGGACAAGGACTCGTCGGTCCTCTACACGTGGGTCGCCAGCGGTGGCTTCAACATCGAGATCGCCTTCCTGACCGACGCGCTCACCGTCGTGATGCTGCTGGTCGTCACCGGCGTCAGCACGCTCGTCTCCATGTACGCCGTCGGCTACATGGACCACGACGCCAACAAGCCGCGGTTCTTTACCTGGATCCCGCTGTTCGTGTTCAGCATGATCATGTTGGTCATCTCGGACAACCTGCTCCAGCTCTTCATCTTCTGGGAAATGGTGGGGCTGTGTTCGTACCTGCTGATCGGGTACTGGTACGAGCGGGACAGCGCCAATGCCGCCGCCACCAAGGCCTTCCTGGTCAACCGCATCGGCGACTTCGGGTTCGCCATCGGCATCATCCTGGCCTTCCACGAATTCGGCACCCTGCGCTACCGCGAGATCTTTGACGGCCTGGGATCGGCGGACCCGCGCATGGTCACGGCCATCGCCTGCCTGCTCTTCATCGGCGCGATGGGCAAGTCGGCGCAGTTCCCGCTGCACGTCTGGCTGCCCGACGCGATGGAAGGTCCAACCCCGGTCAGCGCGCTGATCCACGCCGCAACCATGGTCACGGCCGGCGTTTATCTGGTCGCCCGGCTCAACCCCGTCTACTCGGCGGCGCCCGAGGCGCTGCTGCTGGTTGCCGCGGTTGGAACGTTCACGGCCTTCATGGCGGCCACCATTGCCCTCACCCAGACCGACATCAAACGCGTTCTCGCTTACTCAACGGTCAGCCAGCTCGGCCTGATGTTCCTGGCCGCCGGCGCGGGCGCCTATACCGTGGCGATCTTCCACTTGGCCACCCATGCGTTCTTCAAGGCACTCCTGTTTCTCGGATCGGGCAGCGTCATTCACGCGCTGAACGACGAACAGGACATGCGCCAAATGGGCGGACTTCGAAGCAAGCTGCCAATTACCTACGCCACATTCATCCTCGGCGGGCTCGCCCTGGCGGCCATCTTTCCGCTGGCCGGGTTCTGGAGTAAGGACGAGATTCTGGCCCTCACCCATCTCAAGGCCACGGCCGATCCAGGATCGTCACTATCCGCGGATCACGGCGCCAGTATCTTTTGGGTCTTCTATTTCACCGGCCTGGCCGTCTCGGTCATGACGGCCTTCTACACATTCCGAATGATCGTCAAGACGTTCCACGGCCAGCCGCGCAATCCCGAATTGCACGCTCACGCGCACGAGTCGCCGTGGGTGATGACCCTGCCGCTGATCATTCTGGCCGGCGGCGCGGTGCTTGCCGGCGCCGTGCTGGGCATCCCGCCGGAACACGGACTCATCCACGGCTACCTCGAGCACGCGGCCGGCATCGTCCACCTGGAAGGCGCGGGGCCGCCGGCAACGGTCGTGCTTGCCGTGATATCCACCATTGCGGCCGGCGGCGGCCTGCTGCTGGCATTGGGCGCCTACAGCCGCGGGATTGGCATTCCGGCGCTCGCGCGGCGTGTCGTCCCGGGCGCTGAGACGCTCTTCCGCCAGAAGTGGTACATGGACCACATCGGCGACGGCTTCGGCGTGGCGTTCACCAAAGCCACGGCGATGATCTCGTGGGGCTTTGACGCCGGCGTGATCGACGGCATCGTCAATGGCGTCGGATACCTCTCGCGATTCACAGCCGGACAGGTCCGTCGCCTCCAGACGGGCCAGGCGCAGAACTACGCGCTATTGATGGTGGTCGGTCTGGTGCTGACGGTGGGTAGCCTGGTGCTCTTTAGATGAACGGCATGACAACCGGCGAAGCTGCCCTCGACTTCCCCCTCCTGTCGCTGGCGCTCTGGCTGCCGCTCCTCATCGGACTTCCCATCATCGTGCTGGCGCGCAGCCGCAATGCCATTGCGGTCGGGGCGCTCATCGCCAGCTTGGCCCAGGCCGCGCTCGCTATCGTCGTCACCGTCACCTTCGACCACCAGGCCACCGGCTACCAGTTCGTCGAAAGCGCCGAGTGGATTCCCGCGCTGGGCATCTCCTACAAGCTCGGCGTGGACGGCGTCTCAATCCTCATGGTCCTGCTCACCGGAATCCTGGGACCGCTTGTGGTTGCCGCCAGCTGGCTGACCATCCACCGGCGGGAGCGCGAGTTCTTCGCGGCGCTCATCACCCTCCAGACGGCCATGCTCGGCGTGTTCGTCACGCTCGATTTCATCCTCTTCTACGTCTTCTGGGAAATGGTCCTGATCCCGATGTACCTGATGATCGGGGTCTGGGGCCACGAACGCCGCATCTACGCGACGGTCAAGTTCTTCCTCTACACCTTCGCCGGCAGCGTGCTCATGCTGGTCGCCATCCTGGCCATCCGCTTCACCACCGGCACCTTCGACATCGAGGCGATTCCGGAAGAAATGGCCGGAGCCTCGCAGGTGCTCCAGCGCTGGGTCTTCGTGGCCTTCTTCCTGGGCTTCGCCATCAAGGTGCCCATGTTCCCGTTCCACACCTGGCTACCGGACGCGCACGTTGAAGCGCCGACGGCGGGCAGCATGGTGCTGGCCGGCGTGCTGCTCAAGATGGGGGCCTACGGCTTCCTGCGTTTCCTCATTCCCATGGCGCCCGACGCCGTGGACGAGGCTCGTGGACTCGTTGTCGCGCTCTCCCTGGTGGCCATCGTCTACGGCGCGCTGGTGGCCATGGTTCAACCCGACCTCAAGAAGCTGATCGCATATTCCAGCGTCAGCCACATGGGCTTCGTCACGCTCGGCATCTTTACCGCCACGCAAACCGGGATCGATGGCGCGCTGGTTCAAATGCTCAGCCACGGCGTGGTAAGCCCTGCGCTGTTCTTCGCGGTCGGCGTCATTTACGAACGCACGCACACCCGCCGTATCGACGAACTCGGCGGCCTGGCGTCGCGCATGCCCATCTACGCCACGCTCTTCGGCTTCTTCATGTTGGCGTCGCTCGGGCTGCCGCTGCTGAGCGGCTTCGTGGGTGAATTCCTGGTTCTGGTCGGAGCTTTCGACTACGCCACCGGTGTCGGCGTTCTGGCCGCCCTCGGTGTAATCCTGGCGGCCGCCTACATGCTCTGGATGTATCAGCGAGTCGCGCTGGGCCGGCTGCGTAACCAGGCGCTGGCGACGATTCCCGATGTGAATCGCACCGAAGTCATTACCTTCGTCGGCTTGGGCGTCCTGGTCGTCTGGGTCGGGATCTTTCCGGACACGTTTGTGCGCCTCCTGAGCGCCACCACTGCCGGGTTGGCCGGGTAAACGATGATCGAACTCTCGGATATCGGCTACATCCTTCCCGAAGTGACGGTGCTGTGCACCGCCCTGACGCTGCTGCTGTGGGCCGCCATTACGCGCGGCGATCGGCGCTGGACGAGCGTCGGCCTCGCGCTTCTCGGCAATGGCCTGGCCGCACTGTTCATGTTCATGCGCGCGCCGGCGGACGACGCCGCTGTCCAGATCTTCGCCGGCCAGCTGGTAGTCGACGGCTATTCGACCTTCTTCCGAACGCTGTTCCTGATCCTCGCCTCATTGGCCATCGTGTTCGGTGCGCAGCGGTTTTCGACTGCACCGCTCACGGACTTCGCCGCGCTACTGCAGTTCTCCCTGTTGGGAATGATGCTGCTGGTCGGCGCAGCCGACTGGGCCACCGCCTTTATCGCAATCGAGACAATGGCGATTCCCGTCTACGTGCTGGTTGGGCTCACGCGTTTCCGCCGGGAGTCGCTGGAAGCCGCCATGAAGTACTTCGCGCTGGGTGCGTTCGCGTCCGCCATCCTCGTGTACGGAATCGCCTGGACGTACGGCCTCACCGGGACAACCAGCTTGGCTGAAACGGCGGCCCGGATCGCAGACCACGGCGAAGCCCCATGGACGCTATTTGCCCTGGGTCTGATCCTGGTGGCAATGGGCTTCAAAGTCGCGGCAGTGCCGTTCCATGCGTGGACTCCTGACGCCTATCAGGGCGCGCCCACACCGGCGGCGGCCTTTATTTCCGTTGGGCCCAAGGTCGCGGCCATGGCTCTGCTGGCCCGAGTGGTCACGTTGGCATTCGAGCCGCTGGCGGCCAACATCGCCATTGCGCTGGCCGTCATCGCTGCGGCGACGATGATCCTGGGGAACCTGGCGGCCATCGCCCAGAACGACGTCAAGCGACTCCTCGGGTACTCCAGCATCGCGCACACCGGCTACATGCTGGTCGGGCTGGCCGCTGTCAGTCAGACCGAAGGGACCGCGACCTTCATCGGTATCCCGTCGGTGCTGTTCTATGGCTTTGTCTACGCGTTTATGACCTTCGGGGCGTTTGCCGTGGCCTACGTGGTTGAGACCCAAACCGGAAGCAACGACATTTCAGCCTTCCGTGGCCTGGCGCAGCGAGCCCCGCTGCCCGCCGTGGCTATGGCGGTGTTCATGCTGTCGCTGACCGGAGTGCCGCCGCTCTCCGGTTTCCTGGGCAAGCTCTACATCCTGCAGTCGGCGGTTGACGCCGAGTTTGGCTGGCTGGCCGTCGTCCTGGTGATTACGTCGGTCGTGTCGGCCTTCTACTACCTGCGGGTCGTCGTCATGATGTTCATGCAGGACGCGGACGAGAGCGCCCCGGCATCCGCCGGATCGGTTCCGGCGTCCGCCGTCGTGGCCGACACGCACTCGGCGGTGATCGCCGCCGTGGCTGGTGCGACCGTCGCCTTCGGGATCGTGGGCGGCGGGTTGCTGACCTGGGCGCAGTCCGCCGTCAGCAACGGACTGCTCTAGAACTCTCAGGCCGGCCGGCACACGCCGGCCCCACCCCCGACAAGCGCGCCGGCGGCTGAACGCGTCGGCGCTCGAGCCTAACCTCTAGGCGTGCTCGCTGATGTAGTTGACGGCGTCGGTAATGGTGAGGATCTTCTGGGCGTCCTCATCCGGAATCGTCAGGTCGTATTCGTCCTCGAGCGCCATGATCAGTTCGACCTGATCCAGCGAGTCGGCGTTCAAGTCATCCACGAAGCGCGAGTCCGCGGAAATCTCATCCGCCGGTACATCGAGCTTGTCCGAAACCACGGCAATCACACGGTCAACCGTTCCCACGGAGTCCCTCTTTTCGCATACCTGCGCTGCTAACCAGCGCGGCGGCTATGGCGGCCTTCAAGACGTCGTACCAGATGAAGATGCCCGCGCCAGCGGACCAAGCCTTGCCCCAAGGGTTCAACTCGTCCGTGACAAGTACATAGTAGATAGCCAGGTGGTTCACGCCAAAGAGATAAATGAATGGCACCCCGGCCAGGGCCGCCAGCAGGTCGATTCGCACAAACCGCAGGATCGCCCCGCGGCTGCCGTCGATCGCCGTATCAAAGCGTGCGTGCAGCGTCTGCGACGCCATGCCAACCACGAAAGCCGCGACGATGAATCCGTAGATATAGCCGGCGGTCGGGGTCAGGAAGTAGGCCGGACCACCGCCGCGAGCGAAGACCGGCAACCCGGCGAAGCCCATCACGGCGTACAACAACATGGCTGCGGCGCCCCGCCAGGGGCCCAGCACCAGGCCGGTCAGCAGCACGAAAAGAACCTGCAGGGTGTACGGAACCGGATCTGCTTCGATCTTGGCCTGCGCCGCCGGAATCATGAGCAAGGCGAAGACGACGACGAGCACGCTGTCCGACACGGCCTGCCGCGGCGCCAGCCCTGCCATGCGTCGGCCGACCTCCACGCTCACGGTTGCCTCGCCTTTCCGGTGCCAACGCGCGCTTGGCTCGTCATGCTTCGGAGCCAGTATCCACGATGATCAGGGGCTGCCCGGCAGCGATGGTATCGCCATTCTCGACCAGCACGGCGACGACTTCGCCGGCGTGGTCGGTCGTGATTTCGTTGAAGACCTTCATAGCCTCAATCAGTCCGATGGGATCGCCGGCCGACACCTGGGTGCCAACCCGCACGAACGGCTCGGCGCCTGGACGCGGGGAGCTGAAATAGGTTCCAGCCAGGGGTGAGGTGACAGGGGTTCCGGACGGCGGAGGGACAGGCGGCGAGACGGCGGCGGGCACAGCCGCGGGAGCGGCGGTTGGAGCGCCGGCATCCGGACGGCGGACGGCAACGCGCTGGTCGCCGATGCGGATTTCGAGTTCGGACAGATCGAGCCGGCGCATGGCGTCCAGCACTGAGCGGACGCGCCGCGCGTAGCCCACGTCGGCGCCGGGGTCCTCCGGGTTTGAGATCGCGCCAACCGCCTAGACCGCGCCGACGATGAGCGAGGCGTTGTGGCCGCCGAAGCCGAAGCTGTTCGACATGGCGTACGTGACCGGCATCTCGCGCGCCCCGTCCGTCACGTAGTCCAGGTCGCACTCGGGATCAGGAGTCTCGTAGTTGATCGTCGGGGGAATCACGCCGTCACGTATCGCCTTGATGCACAGCATGGCTTCCACCGAGCCCGCGGCGCCGATCAGATGCCCCATCATCGACTTCGTCGAGCCGACCGGCACCGTGGCGCCATTGCCGTTGAACACCTGCTTGACGGCGTTGGTCTCGGCCAGGTCGCCCGCCGGTGTCGAGGTGCCGTGGGCGTTGATGTAGTCAACGGCCGAGGCGTCCAGCCTGGCGTCATCCAGGGCGCCCTGCATCGAGCGCGCCGCGCCATCGCCGGCGGCCGGCGGCTGGGTGATGTGGAAGGCGTCGGAACTCAGCCCGTAGCCCAGGATCTCGGCGTGGATCGGCGCGCCACGGGCGCTGGCGTGTTCGTAGCTCTCGAGGACCAGCACGCCGGCGCCTTCGGCGGCCACGAAGCCGTCGCGATCCTTGTCGAAGGGCCGCGAGGCGTGCTCGTAGTCGTCGTTGCGGGTACTGAGCGCGCGTCCGGCGCAGAAGCCGGCCAGACCGATCGGTCCGATGGCCGCCTCGGTACCGCCCGCCAACATGACGTCGGCGGCGCCGCGCTTGATGGTGACGGCGGCCTCGCCGATGGAGTGCGCGCCGGTCGCGCAGGCCGTGACGATGGCGATGTTGGGACCGCCGATCTCCAGGTCGATGGCCACCAGGCCTGCCGCCATGTTGGCAATCACCTCGGGAATCATGAACGGCGAAATGCGCGAGGGGCCGCGGTCGCGCAGGGTATTCACCTGCTGCTCCAGTACCAGCAGACCGCCGATGCCGCTGCCGATGAAGCAACCGATGCCGTCACGGTTCTCGTCGGTGATCTCGAGACCGGCGTCGGCCACGGCGTCGCGCGCGGCCACGATGGCGAACTGGGCGAAGCGGTCGGTGCGGCGGGCCAGGCGGCGGCCGAGGAGGGCGTTCGGGTCCCAGTCCTTGACTTCGCCGGCGATCCGGCAGCTGAAGCCGGTGGTGTCGAACGAGGTGATTGGTCCGATGCCGTTCTGGCCGTCCAGCGTCGCGCGCCAGGTGTCTTCGACGGTCGCCGCAAGCGGCGTGATAGCGCCAATGCCCGTGACGACTACCCGCCTCGACATGCAGTCTCCGTTCACCGCCAGCCGCCTTGCGGACAACGGGCCGCGCGGCCAAACGAGTGTATCAACGCGGCACGGGAGCGCCGTTGGGGCGAGTTCGCGCGTGTAAGAGTTTTTTCCAAAAAACTCTTGAGGCGCCGCGGGGCGTCGATTTGCCGGTCATGGTCAGGCGAGGGACAGGCGGACCGAGCAGCGGATTGCACGGGCATGACGGGGCACTTCACCGAGGCGTTGCCGGTCGAGTGAACGGCAGCGCCGAACCGTGGCCCCCTTGCGCGCATAAGAGTTTTTTCCAAAAAACTCTTGAGGCGCCGCGGGGCGTCGATTTGCCGGTCATGGGCGGGCAAGGGGCAGGCGGATCGGGCGACGAATTGCGCGGGCATGACGGGGTGATTCACCGGGGCGTCGCCGGGCGAGGGGGCGACGGCGCCGAACGGTGGAGGCCGGTAAGGCATTTGAACACTGGCTTGCGTGGACATCGCGCTTAGTGTACACTCCACGAGCACAGACGGCAACCAGGATGTCTGCCAGCAGCCGGCGAGGGGCCGCGGTGGGCGTGGGTTGCCGGGACTGAGTTGCCTGAGCGTTTGCCGGTCTCCGACCGGCCCCACGCAGGAAGGAGCACGAGATCGGAACGTGACCAGACCGAGACGAAGCGAGCGACGCACCCGTTGGTTGGGCGGCCCTGCCCATGCCTTGCGGCCCGCGCCCCGCAGTCGCGTTGGCGGGCTGTCGGCGGCTATGCTCGCCCGCGGACATCCATGAACGTCTCAAACTACCGGAGCCTTGCGTGAGCCGTGCAGCGACGATAAGCGGCTGGGGAATGAGCGTTCCCCAGCAGATTCGCAGCAACGCGGAGCTGGAGCGCATGGTCGCCACGTCGGACGAGTGGATCGTGTCGCGTACGGGCATCCGCGAACGCCGGATCGCCAGCGACGACGAGTCCACCTTCACGCTTGCCCGCGATGCCGCCAAGCAGGCGCTGCAGGTGGCGGATGTGCATCCGAACGACATCGACCTGGTGGTGGTGGCCACGCTGACGCCGGAGTACGGCTTTCCGGCGACGGCCAGCCTGGTGCAAGACACACTGGGCGCCAGCCGAGCCGGCGCGTTCGACCTCAACGCCGCCTGCGCGGGCTTCGTCTACGGCGTCGCGGTGGCGCGCAGCCTGATCGAGTCGGGCGCGCACAAGACGATCCTGCTGATCGGCGCCGACACGATGTCGCGGGTGGTTGACTGGACGGACCGCTCGACCTGCGTGCTGTTCGGCGACGGCGCGGGGGCGGTGGTGATGCAGGCCACGGACGAGCCGGGGGGAATCTTCAGCACCGTGCTGGGCTCCGACGGGGCCGGCGCGCCGCTGTTGATCCAGCCGGCGGGCGGCAGCCACCAGCCGGCGACGGTGGACACAATCAAGTCGGGCGCCCATTACCTGCAAATGAACGGGCGCGAGGTGTACAAGTTTGCCGTGACCGCCACGGCGGAGGCGGCACGTCAGGCCATGCACGACACCGGTCTGGGACCAGATGACATCGACTTGTTCATTCCCCACCAAGCCAACCTGCGGATCATCAGGTCGGCCGCACGCGGCGCGGGTATCCCCATGGACCGGGTCTTCGTGAACGCCGACCGCTATGGCAATACGTCGGCGGGATCCATCCCGATCGCGCTCTGCGAGGCCCTGGAGGCCGGCCGGATCCAGGCGGGCGACCGGGTGGTGATGGTTGGCTTCGGCGCCGGCCTGGCCTGGGCCGCCGCGGGGATCGAGTGGACCGCGGCAACCGTGAAGCTGAAGGCCGTGGCGGCCGCGGCGGCGAGCGCGGGCTAGCCGAAGGATTCGCGGAGTCGATCCGCCAGGACCAGAACCGAAGTAGAGCCACAGCGTCCGGCGTCTTCCTCGGAATGAACGAGGTCTCGGGTTCACGTCCGGATGTGGGCTCCCATCAGATTGACCGGGTTTGGAAGACGCTTGCAGCCACCCGCGTCGCGGATGCGGTCAGCAGTCAGCGTGCATCACGAAAAAGGCCGGCTCGAAGACGCCAGGTGTCGGGTCGTCCAGGCGCCACCGGGTACTTCAGAGGTCGTGTTGGACAGAAAACTATTCGTCCATGAGCTTTTCGTCTCTGAATGGTACTCTGGCGCACGGCGTGCAACGGATGCGGCGCGCGGAGGGGGAGGCATTCGAAATGGGTAAGAACTCGCACATGTCCCGGCGCCGACTGCTGCGAATAGCCGGCGGACTGGGTGCAAGCACAGCGGGCGTCTGGGCGTTGGCGGCCTGCGGCGAAGCTGAGCCGCAGATCATTACGAAGGAAGTCCCGGTCGAGACGACCGTCATCAAGGAAGTCCCCGTCGAGACGATCGTGACAAGGACCGAGGTCAAGGAAGTCCCGGTTGATCGCATCGTCACGCAGGAGAAGATCGTCACCAGGGACGTCCCGGTCGAGAAAATCGTGATCAAGGAAGTGCCGGTCGAGAAGATCGTCACCAAGGAAGTTACGGTCGAGGTCATCAAGGAAGTCGCGGCGCAGCGCCGGACGGTGAAGATCGAATTCGCCACTGATCACACGTCCGGTCCCCGTGGGAAGGCGATGCAGTGGGGAATCGAGCGATTTGCGGTTGAGCGGCCCGACATCAAGATCAAGTTCATCCCACAGAACACCATTTTTTACGAGAAGATTGCGATCGAGGCCGCCGCAGGGACGCTGTCTGAGGTGAACCTGCTCAACGGCGGCACGTATCAGCGGCACATCGAAAGTGAATCGTGGCTCCTTATCAACGACCTGCTGGACAAACGCGACGACCACGATCCGGACAATTATTGGTTCATCCCGGACTCGTACTCCGATAACAAGGACGAGTCATACCCGTACGATCGCACGATGCACGGACCGCAGCATGGGATGCCGTTCCAGACAGTGATCGGCGGGATGCTCTACAACATCGACGCGCTGGCGGCGGCGGGCGTGGATGAGCCGGTGGAGGGCTGGCGCTACGACGACCTCTTAGAAGCGGCGAAGCGCGTAACCGACCCTGACACCGGGATCTACGGACTCAACTCGGATCGTAGCGAGCAGTTCTACGTATTTCCGGCCGCGTTTGGCTACAACGACCAAGCCGAGCGCCCCCGGGGCAACGATGGCGCACAGGTGTGGGGACCGGCGCTCGGCGACGGCCCGCAGGGGTGGAAGTGGATTGTCGATCTGATCTACGAGCATGGGGTGGCCTTCACTCCCGAACAAAGGCCCGACGTGGCGGGCGAGTTCGGCAGTCCGTTCGCGGCCGGCAATCAGGTCTTCTGGATCGGCGGGCGCGTCTACAGCACCGGGTTTGCGATTCCGCGGATCCGGGACCGGTTCCGGTGGTCGCTGGCTCCAATGGTTTGGGGCAATGTGACCGATCACGCCAACTTCGTGCTGAACGACCAGGCGCATCTGGTGGCGCGATCCGCCACCACGACCGGTGTGGAAGAGCAGGCCGTGGCCTGGGCCCATTTCCTCGCCGGGCCGGAAGTGCAAGGCCGTGTGGGGATCGACCGTGGCCACATGCCGTGCTTCAAGGCCGTGGCGGACGACGCGGCGGCCACGGCGCCACCGCCCGAAGGAATGCAGCATCTGTTCACCTACCCCGAGTCGCCCTACGTGCGGCACGACCAGTGGTACGTGCCGGGCGGCAATTTTCTGGAGCTGCGCGCCGAGTGGCGGCCGGTTCTGGACAAAGCGCTTGTCGGTGAAGCCGATCCGGTTCAGTCCATGCTCGATGCGGCGGAAAAGGTCAACCGCATGCTGGCCCGCTGGCAAGAGCAGCTCGACAAGGGCGATGTGTCGCGCTAGTCGGCAGCGGTCCGCGACGGGCTCGACCTGATCCGCTGGTAGGTCCAGGTTGTGACTTGGAGGTGTGGAAATGGTGACGTATCGTGCGGCAATCCTCGGTGTTGGCCCTCGTGGCCTCAAGCACGGCCGCGCCTATCGTCAGCATCCCCGTATCGACCTCGTGGCGCTGTGTGACATGGACGCCGCACGGCTGGCGCACGCCTCGCAGGAACTCGGAGTGGAGCGCACGTATGGTGACTACCGAGCGATGCTCGACCGGGAGGACCCCGACATCGTCAGCATTCCCACACGCACCGATCTGCATGCGCCGTTGACGATGGGGGTTTTGGCGCACCGACCGCCGCGCGCGATCGATGTGGAAAAGCCGATGGCCACCAGTCTCGACGATGCCGATCGCATGGTGGCCGAGGCGGCTCGAACCGGCACGCTGCTCGCCGTTCACCATCAATACCGCTGTACGCCACCTTTTCGAGTAGCCACGCGCATGATCGAGGCCGGTGAGATCGGACCGATCACGACGATCAAGCTCCGCGGCAAGGGCTACTACGGCGGTTATGACCTCATGAACATCGGGACTCACCGCCTGAATGGCACGCGCGCTTTCCTTGGCCGGGCGCGCAGCGTCTCGGCCATCTGCACCACCGCCGGCGAACCCACCGGTCCGGAAGGCGTGATCGCCGGACCGTACGGCTTTGGGTGGATTGCGGGCGAGAACATCTCGGCGGTGTATGACTTCGAAGGTGGCGGGACCGTATTTGCCGAGTTTCACCGGCGCAGCGAGTCCAACCTCGGCTGGGGCCACATCAAGATATACGGCGAAGACGGCGCCATCTGCCTCTACAACCAACAGAACATGCAGGTGCGCCGCGGGCGCGACTGGCGGGTTGAGGACGTCAACTGGGAACTGCTGGACCTTACGCCCGCCGACCGAATCCTGCACGGGGTGGACTACCTGGATGAGCCGGGAGGCGATTTGTGGATGGCCGATGAGACGGTCCATGCGCTCGACCAAGATCGACCGCACGAGAACAGCGGCGAAGAAGGCGTGGCCGTGATGGAGATGCTGCTCGGGGCGTGGGAATCGCATTTCACCGAGCGCCGAGTGCGATTTCCGATGGGTCGGGGCGCACATCCATTGCTGCAGGCGCGGACGCAGGCCGGCTTGGGTGAGCCGGATCCGGCGCCGATGGAACTACGCTATCCGGAGTGGCTTCCACGGGAACTGGCCCGAATCGGCGCGGATCACTAGCGGACAGGGGTCAGATCCAGCGCCCCACGCGACATGCCATGGGTGCGAAGCCGGCGGGCCCCGTGTCGAGCCTGTCCCACCCCGTCGGCGCCGCCTGGCCTCGTGCGCCACTTCCTCGACCAGCTCCGATCGGTTGTACCGGGGCTGTTGACGTCTTTGGAGACGGGGAAGGCGAGGGTGAAGACCTTCATGCCATCGACGAGATCCAGGGCGGCGAAGGAGGGCAGACGCGTCGGCGTCAATGTCGGCGGTCAGCTCCGGAGTGTACGCGTGCGCGAAGAACAGGTCTCCGATGGCCACTTCACCTACGGTCTCTTCCCGGACTTCGCGAACAAGCCCCCCGGACGGACTCCCCGGCCTCGACGCCGCCGCGAGGAAGGCTGTAGTGAACGAACCCGGCGTCGTCGACCTTGATGAGCGGGATCGAACCGTCGCGCTCAATTACCGCCTCGGCGCGAACGGTGTGCGAGCTAGGCACGTCCCGCGGATCAGAAGCCCAGGTCACTCCGGAAAGCGGGCGCGCATTACCTGCAAATGAACGGGCGCGAGGTGTACAAGTTCGCCGTTACCGCCACGGCGGAGGCGGCGCGGCAAACGATGCAGGGCACCGGACTGGGACCGGAGGACGTGGACCTGTTCATCCCGCACCAGGCCAACCTGCGCATCATCAAGTCGGCCGCGCGCGGCGCGGGCATCCCCATGGATCGGGTCTTCGTGAACGCGGACCGCTACGGAAACACTTCGGCGGGGTCCATTCCGATCGCCCTGTGCGAGGCGCTGGAGGCCGGGCGGATCCAGGCGGGCGACCGGGTGGTGATGGTTGGCTTCGGGGCCGGCCTGGCGTGGGCCGCCGCGGGAATCGAGTGGACCGCGGCAACCGTGGAGTTCAAGGCCGTCGCAACCGCCGCGGCAAGCGCAGGCTAGCTCCAGGATTCACAGAGTCAACCTGCCAGGAGCAGAAACGGGATAGATATAAATCGTCCGGCTCCTGCCCCGCCGGGCGGGCACGGGGTAGCCGCATTTTGCCAGCCGCTACAGTGCACTGGCGCATTTGACGAGGTGGGGTGACATGCCGGTGCTAAGCGAACGCGACCTGGCGTTTTGGGACGAACACGGGTACGTGGTGCTGTCTGACGCCGTACCGAAGCGCCAGCTTGCGGCGCTGGTTGATGTCATCTGGGACTTCCTGGAGATGGATCCGGACAACCCGGACGATTGGTACAAGTGGGCCCCGTATGACCGGACCGACCCGCAGACCCCGATTTCCGAGGCCGGCATGGTGTCGATGTACCAACACCAGGCCATGTGGGACAACCGGCAGTACCCACGGGTGCATCAAGCCTTTGCTCAGCTATTTGGCACCGAGCGGCTGTGGGTCTCCCTGGACCGAGTGAATATGAAGCCTCCCGCACGAATCGACCGGCCCGAGTGGGGGCATACGGGCATGATTCACTGGGACGTCGACACGTCACGTCCGACGATTCCCTTCATGGTGCAGGGGGTGCTGTATCTGACCGATACGGCTGAAGACCAGGGCGGCTTCCAGTGTGTTCCAGGCTTCCACCGTGCCTTTGATGACTGGGTGAAGACCCAGCCCGCCGACCGCGATCCCTGGAACCCGGCCCTTGATGGACTTGAGGTCACGCAGATTGCCGGCAAGGCCGGCGACCTGATTATCTGGGACCGCATGCTGGCGCACGGCAACGGCCACAACACGTCCGACAAGCCGCGCCTGGCCCAGTACATCACCATGCAGCCGGCGGAAGAGAACCACGAGACGCTACGGCAATTGCGCATCGAGTCGTGGCGGGAACGTCGGCCGGCCAGGTCGCCAGGCGGTGGAACTGGTTGGCCCAGGGATCCTCGCGACAGGGAACATCGGACCCAGTCGCCGGCCGTCTTGACCGAGCTGGGACGGAAACTGCTCGGCCTGGACTCATGGGACTGACCGCGCTGCCGCGCCCGGCAGGCAGAATCGGGGTCTTCGAGTCCTAGGGCGCGTAGGCGCCCGCGCTAGCCGCCAGCGGCCCGCCGGGCCGCATCGAGGGCGCCAAATGACTGTTCAGCCGCCGCCCAGGGATCGTAGTCGGGCCGCCGCCAGATCATGGCGCTGACCTCGGCGGTGACGGGAATGGTGGCGTTGTGCTCCGCCAGGATTCGGAAGTACTCGCCAAGGTCCAGGCTTCCCTCGCCGGGAAGCTGAAACACAACCTCCCCGTCGGCATCTATGTATCCGTCCTTGACGTGGATGTGCGCGGCGTACGGCAGGCACGCCTCGATGCAGTGGCGCAGATCCATCCCCTGCACGTGGAAGTGGCTGATATCAAAGTTGAGCCGCAGGGCGGGATGACTTGTCTGTTCCATGAGCCAGACGGCCTTTTCCGGGCTGTCCAGCGGGTTTCCGACGTGTGGCTCGGCCGCCAGGATGACCCCGTGCTCCTGCGCGATGTCAGCCAGCGCGAGCAGTCGGTCGGCGATGCGCGCGCGGCCGCTGTTCCAGGGCGGCGCCTGGTGCCCGATCGGTGAACTGAGAACCGCGGGATTGTCCGAAAACGAGATATCGCGGGCCAGCTGGCAGACGGCGCGAAACTCGGCGTCGATGGCCGGTTGACCGCTGCCTTCCTCGCACAGCGGCAACAAGGCCATGAGCGCCGGCGAGTCGAACCCCTGCTCCCGAATCGCATCCGACAGTCGGGTCCGATCGTCTCGGTTCAGCTGCGCTGGTGCAGTCGGCCATCCCTCACCGGCCAGGATCTCGATGGCCTGGTACCCGATCCGGCGCAAGCGCGGCAGGGCCTCGAATACATCCACGTCGCGAAACGCATAGGTTCCCGCGCCCAACTTGACGCGGCTCATGCTCCCGGGGTTTCGAGCATGCGTTGGCGCTCAGCCTTCAACAGCTCGATCCAGTGCTTCATGTACTGCCCGTGGTTGTGCCAGGTTCGCCCGGAGACTAGGTTGCCGTCGATCGCCCAGGTCTCCTCGGAATAGATCCCGCCGCACACTTCCAAATCGAACTTGCACTTCGGAACACAGGCCATCGTGCGTCCCTCCACCACGCCCGCGTACGCCGGGATTTCCACGCCGTGGCAGACGGAGGCGGCCGGCTTATCGTGCTCGAAGAAGTAGCGCGTGATACGGACCAGGTCTGGGTCGTAGCGGATGTACTCGGGCGCACGGCCTCCTGAGAAGAAGATCCCCACATAGTCCTCGGGCTGCACTTCCGCAAAGGCCACATCGGCCTGGATCGTGTAGCCCTCGTATTCGCGGGTGATTTCCCAGCCGGTCTGTGGAATCTCGTGCAGGACCATCTGATACCGGCGCTTCTGCGGCGCAGCGACCACCGGGCGAAATCCATCCTCCTGCAGCCGCAGCATTGGGTACAGCGTGTCCACCGTCTCGGTGGCGTCGCCCACAACGATCAGAACGCCATCCGGCTCCGCGTCCATGTGAACTGCCTCCCTGACATGTGAAACCGCGTCGCACCGCCGAGCACTAGCGCCAGCATGCCTGCATCGCAGCGCGCACCGACCCGAGGCATCCTCGCCAGCGTCAAAGCGCCAGCTGCCTGGAGCGTACATGGCGAGCAGGAGCGCCATGAATCGCGTTGCTCAGCCAGGTTCTGATGTCAGCACACTCAATAGAATGCTCAGTCGCGGGCGGATCGCGGCCAACTGGCAAGGTGACATGAAGCTCAGTTGCTGGACGCGAATGGCGCTCATTGGCTTGTGCGCGCTGCTGGCGATTGCATGCGGCGAGGTTCGCGCGCCTGGAGGCACCGGCGAGTCGGTCGCCACCGAATCCGCCTCGACGACTGCGCCCGACGCGACGGAGGAACCGTTTGTGATTGGGGCGCTGGACTCGCTGACCGGGCTTGGGGAGTCGTATGGGATTCCGCTCTCGCGGTCGAAGCTGCTGGCGGTTGAGGAGATCAACGCGGCGGGCGGGATCAACGGGCGGATGCTGAAGCTGGTGATCGAGGACTCGAAGTGCACGTCCACGGATGCGATTGCCGCCTACCAGCGACTGACCGACGTGGAAGGGATCAAGATCATCCTGGGCGCCACCTGCAGCGGGGCCACGCTGGGCATCGCGCCGCTGGCGGAGAAGGACGGCGTGATTGTCCTGTCGCCGGCGTCGACAAACCCTGACATCACGGACGCCGGCGACTACATTTTCCGGACGGCCATCAGCTCGCAGCGGGCGGGCACGGACGTCGGCAACCTGCTGTGGGCCGACGGCGCACGCACGATCGTCACCATCAGCGAGGCGACCGACTACGCGGAGGGGAGTCGCCGCGCGGCCGTCGCACAGTTTGAGGGGCTAGGCGGCACGGTGGCGGCGGCGGAGAGCTATCCCTCGGACGCGATCGACTTTCGCAGCCAACTCGCGAAACTAGTCGGCGCCGACGCCGACGCGCTTTTCCTGGCCGCGCAGTCCGAAGCATCCGGCGGCACCATCATCAAGCAGGCTCGCGAGTTGGGCTACGACGGTCCCATCTACTCCGAGGTGGTTTCCACGGGACCCAATGCCCTGGAGATCGCGGGCGAGGCGGCGACCGGACTGAAAGCCATAGTCCCGAATCCCGACCTGAACACCACCATCGGCACGGAGTTCCTGACGAAGTTCAAGGATCGCTTCGGCGGTGTTGCCCCGTGGCCCTGGTTCCAGGGCTCGGCGTACGACGGCGTGTACATCGCCGCCGAATGCCTGCGACAGACCGGCGACGACCAGGACGCCGACGGATTCCGGGCCTGTCTCAATGACCTGACCTGGAGCGGGGCGATCGGCGACGACTACAGCTTTGACGAGAACGGGGATGTGACCGGCATCTCGCATGTGTTGATCGAAGTCCTGCCGGTGGCGGAGCGGACGGAGGAGAACCTGGGGTACCGGGTGCTGGGAGCGCCGACCGCGTCGTAGCTCGCTCGCTGCGCTGGGCCTCGCCGACGTTAGCTGGCGGACGGCGCGAGTTCGGCCTGGAGGGTTTGGACGAGGCGGCGGGCGCCTTGGCGGAGTTGGTCTTCGGGGATGTAGCTGTAGGCCAGGCGGATGCAGCGGCGATTCCGGTCGTCGGCGAAGCAGTGGTGGCCGGCCAGGTAGGTGACGCCGTTCTCCTCAGCCCGCTCGCGGATGGCCTCGCTGTCGGCGCCTGCGGGCAGTTCCAGCCAGATGAAGAAGCCGCCGACCGGCGTGATCCAGTTGCAGCCGACCTCGCGGAGCGGGGCCAGTTCCTCGAGCATGGCGTCGCGGCGCGTGCGGTAGAGGTCCAGCAGGGTCGGCAGTCGCCGCGCCAGCGCGCCGCTTTGCAGGTAGGCGCCGGTAACCCAGGCGGCGAAGGGGCTGGTGGCGCTGTCGGCCTTGAGCCCGCACATGCGGGAGATGTCGTCGGGCTCGGCGACGGCCCAGCCCAGGCGCATGCCGCCGGCGACCAGCTTGGAGAGGGTGCCCAGCTTGATGACGCGCTCGCGGCCGGCGATGGCATAGAGGGCGGGCGGGCGATCACCTTCGAAGATCAGGTCGCCGTAGGCGTCGTCCTCCAGGAATACCAGGTCCAGCTCCTCGCCGACTTCGGCCAATTCGCGGCGACGTTGCACGGGCGCGTTGAAGCCGACGGGGTTGTGGACGGTGGGCATGGTGTAGACGAGCGAGACGTGGGCGCCGGCCTGACGCTGCCGGGTGATCGTCTCGCGTAGCGCGGAGGGGACGATGCCGAGTTCGTCGGTGTCCACGCCGACGATGTTGATTCCGAGTCCACGAAAGAACCAGAGCGCGCCGATGAAGGTGGGGGATTCGACGATGACGGTTCCGCCGGGCGGCACGAGCAGCCGGGCCGCCAGGGCGATGCCCTGCGAGGCGCCGCTGGTGATCATGATGTTGTCGGGGCCGACGTCCAGGCCCTCGGTGGCGCCGACCCAGCCGGCCAGGAAGCTGCGCAGCGGTTCGGGGCCGGAGACCGGGCCATATTGGAGGGCCTCGGCGTTGTGGTCGGCCATGAGCGCGGCGGTCGTTTCGGCCAGCTCGTCGTAGGGAAAGCTCGCGGAGTCGGGAAATCCGTAGGCGAGGCTGATCAGGCCGGGCCGTTGCATAGTCCAGCTGGGGCGCAGGGGGTTTTGCTCCATCGCCTGCGCGACGGGGCTGTAGTGGGCTTGCAAGCTCATGGGTGGGAATCGTAGCAACCGCGCAGGCAGCAGCTCTCCGAGAGCGGAAGACACGGGTACTCAGGGGGCCTGGGCAGGGCGCTACGTTTTCCAGATGGCAGTTCAGACCGTGGGCAATGCGCACCGCGATTTACAATTGGTCCGGGCGGACTGGAAGCCGATGCACCGGCCCGCCGTCGCCTCGACTGCGGGTCGGGAGCCCGGGCGCAGGGAGGAATCGATGACGGTGGAACCGCTCACGCGCGCCGAGTTGCGCGAGGAACTGGACCGAAGTCTCCGGCACTACGCCACGAAGACCGATCTGGCCAATCTGAAGTTCGCGCTGGCGGCCTGGATGTTGCTGCTCGTCTCGGCGGCAACGGGGATCCTGATTGCGGTCGATCGGCTGGCCGGGCCGGGGACGGGGGGCTGACCAGGCACGCCGGCTGGCCGCGCTCCCACCACGAAGCGTCGTCCAGCGTCTGAATCGATCCAGATCGGCTGGGCCCCGGCGTCGGTAAGATCACGGCCAGCATTTGCGGTGGATTGCCTGCCGCCTCGTCAGCCGGAGTGGTTGGTGCCTTCGCAGCGGTTGTGGAGTCCTTGGCGGATGGCGTATGTGCGGGGCGAGAAGCGGGACGACGGGGCTTGTCCGTTTTGCGTGCCGGTGGCGGAGGCCCGGGCGTTGCCGGAGTTGCTGGTGCATGCGGGGCGGTTGGGGTATGTGACGCTGAATCTGTATCCGTACAACAACGGGCACGTGCTGGTGCTGCCGTACCGGCACGTGGCGGACCTGGACGAACTGGAAGCGGATGAGGCGAGTGAATTAATGTCGCTGGTTGTGCAGTCACAGGTGGCGTTGCAGGAGGCGTTTGCGCCCGACGGCTACAACGTGGGTATGAACCTGGGGTCGGCGGCGGGCGCCGGGATTCCCGGCCATCTGCACTTCCACATGGTGCCGCGCTGGGCGGGCGACACGAACTTCATGCCGGTGACGGGCGACGTGAAGGTGATGCCGGAGACGCTGGATCAGACGAAGCGGCGGCTCTTGGAGGCCTGGCCCGACTAGCGGCCGGCCGCTCCGGCCGGCGCCAGGTCGGGCGCTCGCTGAGGTACTGGGACCAGGGTGGGCGTGGCCTCCGGAACGAATCCGAACTTGCCGGGCGGCCAGTAAACCAGCCAGACCTGCCCAACGATGGATGCCCGCGGCACGGCTCCGATGGCACGCGAGTCGCGGCTCTGGAGCCGGTTGTCGCCCATGACGAAGTAGGCGCCCTCAGGTACCTGCCTGGGCGGCGTGTCGGGTCCAATTGACCCGCGAAAGTAACTTGACTCGTCGATCAGATGGCCGTTGACGACGACCTGACCGGCGCGGATCTCGATCGTTTCGTTCGGCAGGCCGATTACGCGCTTGACCAGGTCCTCGTCAGGATTGCGCGGTGAGCGAAACACAATGACGTCGCCGCGCCGGGGACCATCGGTCAGGTAGGAAAGCTTGTTGACGAGCAGGAATTCGGAGTCGGCCAGGTTCGGTGACATGCTGGGGCCCTCGACCAGGAAGTTCTGGACGAGCAGGCGGGTGCCAAAAAAGATGAGAGCGGCGAGGAGCACCGTCTCGGCGACTTCGAGAAGGACGTTGCTGTTGCGCCGGAACATGGATCCTCATTGAGGGCTGCCCGCACTATTGAACGGCTGGATCCGGGTCGCTTATGGCTTTGGATTACGAAAATCCTCACCCCAACCCTCTCGCATGGGGAGAGGGGAAAGCAATCAACCCTCCAGGTGAGGAGAAGCCAACGCCTTTGTTGGGGGATGGATTCCGGCCAGAGCGACCCGCAACCGACACGTTCCAAGCAGCGGCGAGTTGGTTGACCCGAGTATATTGAGGAAAGGTCGCGCTTTGCGGCGCGCGGCTCGCGCGCACCTCCGGGATGCCGGGTCCTGGACTCGGACAGACGCGCAGAGGAATGGCGACGGATGAGTCCAGCGATGCGGGTTGGCGAGCCGGCGAAGCGTCCGCCCAGCCGGCGCATTTTCGCCGAGAGCGCGCGCGAACTGGCCCTGTACCGCTGCACGGTGTATCCGACCCGGGTGGCCACGCAGCGCTGCGATCACTGTGCCCGACTGTTTTGTGATGAGGCGCTCAGCGACACGGACTGGGGCTACGTGTGCGAGGTCTGCAACAGGCAGTTGGAGCGGCGCGCAGAACTGGACCGCACCGCATTGCGGCGCAAGGTGTTCTCCTGGAACTGGCTGCCGGTGGGGATCGTGCTGGGCCTTTCCCTGCTGATGGCCGTGCAGCTGTTCATCGTGTCCAACGGCAGCGACCTGCGAGGCGATCTGGCGGTGAAGATGCGCCTGCTGTTCGACGGGGCCGACCGCAGCCGGGGGGCGCTGGTTTCGGCTTCGGCGGTTGGCGGAAGCGCGTTTTCGCCTTCAGGCGCGCAAGAGGGTCACGGCCCGGAGATGTTGGTCGACGGACTGGTCGAGAGTGATTTTCCGGCCTGGCGCTCGGCTGACGCGGGGTTCCCGCAAGACGTGGTGCTGAAGATGAACCTGCGCACGCCGATTGCGACCATAGACATCCAGAATCACCCGGACGAACCGGCGAACAGCTATCCGCGGCGGGTGCAAGTATTCACGTCGCGAGACGTCGATCCTCGGGAGGATCCGGCAGGGTTGAAATTCATTCGGCAGGCCGAGATGGATCCGGCGCCGAGCGTGCGGATCGAGATTCCCACCGAAGTCACGCGCTACGTGCTGTTGCGGTTGCTGGCCAACGGGGGGCACGAGGGATACGTGTCGATTGGTGAGATCGAAGTGAGAGCGCGGGCGGAGAATGATGGATAGTCGAGCCTGGACGGCGCAGCTTCGCGCCTAGTACCGCGCCCCGATGTCCCACCAGGCGGATCGGATTGAGCTGACCTATGCGGGCGCGGCACGTGGGGTGCGACTGGACGCATTCCTGGCTGAGTCGTTGAAGGACATCTCGCGATCGCGGGCGGCGCGGCTGATCCGGAACGGGCACGTGACGCTGAATGGGCACTCCGTGCAGCCGTCGCGACGGCTACAGCCTGGAGACATCGTGCACGGCGAGCTGCCGGCGGTGGCAGAGGAGCTGGAGCCGGAGCCGGGTCCACTGGTTCAGCTGCTGACGACGGACGGATTCGTTGCGGTGGACAAGCCGGCGGGGATCGTGATGCACCCGGGAGCGGGCGCCAGCAGCGGGACGCTGGCGCACCGGTTGCTGGCGCACTATCCAGAGCTTGTGGGCGTGGGGCATCCGCGACGTCCCGGCATCGTGCATCGGCTGGACAAGGACACCTCGGGGGTGGTGCTGATCGCGCGCACTCTCGCGATGTACGCGCACCTGGCACGAGCGTTCGAGCGCCGCGCGGTACAGAAGCGGTACTTGCTGATCGTGCGAGGGACGCCGGAACCGCCGCGGGGACGTATCGATGCGCCGATTGGGCGACACCCAACCCACCGGACGCGCATGGCGGTGGCGCGACGCGGGCGGCCGGCCGTGACGGACTATCGGGTGCTGGACCGCTCGGACGGAGCCGCGCTTGTGGAAGCCCGTCCGACGACAGGTCGCACGCACCAGATCCGGGTGCATCTGACGGCGCTCGGTCACCCCATCCTAGGCGACGCGACCTACGGCGGGCCGGCGGCGGTCACACGGATGATGTTGCACGCGTGGACGTTGCGCTTTGAGGACGACGCGGGCGACAGCTGGCTGGCGGCGGCCGAGCCGCCGGAGGACCTTCGGCGCGCTGCGGCGGAGCTGGGGCTTACGCTGCCGGCCACACCGCCCTCAGGTCGCGAGTCGCGTTAGGCGGTGGTGGGAACGGAGCCTTCGTCCTCAGGGTTGGCTTCCGGCTCGGTGTCGTCGTCGGGCCGGTCCGCTGGCGCGGCCACGCGGGCCAGGACAACGCCGACCTCGTAGAGAGCGTACAGGGGAATACCAACTGAGGCCTGCGTAAACGGATCGGGTGTGGGCGTGATGATGGCGGAGATGACGGCGATGGCGACGATGGCATAGCGCCGCTGGCTGGCCAGACTGTCGGCGGTGACCAGGCCGATCTTGGCCAAAGCAAAGATGATGAACGGCGTTTCGAACGCCAGCCCGACGGCCAGCAGGATGCGTAAGACGAACGAGACCCAGCCATCGACCGTGAACTCCGTGCTGATGGTGGCAGGTGCGAATCCGGCCAGAAAGCCGACCGTGAAGCGCAGCACGACGAACCAGGCAAAGGACACCCCGGCGAAGAAGGCCAGTGTGATGGCCGGAATGCTCATGTAAAGCCAGCGGCGTTCCTGGGGATACAGGCCGGGCGCGACAAACGCCAACACCTGGTAGACCACGATCGGGCTGGCCAGACCAAAGCCGACGATGAACGAGATCTTGACGAATGTGAACAGCGTCTCCGTGACGGCGATTTGCTGCAGGATGGCGCCGCGGGGGAGTGGAAGCTGGACGAAGTGGAAGACAAAGTCCTTAAACGGCCAGACGACGAAGCTGGCCAAGATGACTGCCAGCACCGCGACCGTAAGCCGCTTGCGCAACTCATCCAGGTGTTCGCGCAGCGACATCACGCCGCCGAGTTCGTCCTGGGGTTGTGTCGGGTCGGTCAGGGCCTGGTCGGCTTCGGCCATTCAGTCAGCCTTGGTGATCCGGCGCGGCGGAGGCCGCGCCCTGTCGCACGTACGATCCTAGCGCCCCATTGATCATCGGGGCGGCGCCCTCGGCGCAGTAGCGCTTGGCCAGCTCCACCGCTTCGTTGATGGCCACGGCCACGGGCGTGTCGCCAGCGTCGATTTCAGCAAGGGCGATGCGCATGATGGCGACGTCGAGGCGGGCCATCTGAGCGACGGGCCAGGCAGGCGTGAGCCGTCCGATAGCGGCATCGAGTCGGTCACGACTGGCGGTCACCGCTTCTACCAGCATGCGTGCGTACGTTGCCGTCTCGTGGTCCAGGCGCATCTCGCGTTCGCGGATTTCCAGCAACTCGAGCGGCAGGCGCTGGGCCATGTCGGCCTCGTAGATCAGTCGCATGGCTGTTTCGCGCGCCAACCGCCGGCCACGCCGTCGTCGTCGCGCGGCCATACGTTTAGCCGACGGATTCTGCGAGCGGGACGGGCGTGCCCGCGACGTAGCCCAAGTCGTAATCGGCCGAGACAAAGCGCTGGTCCTGGAGGATGGCGCGGTGCAGGTCCAGGTTGGTGGCGGGACCTTCGATCACGGTCTCGCTAAGCGCGCGGCGGGAGCGTCGGATCGCTTCGTCGCGCGTGTCGCCATAGACGATCAGCTTGGCCAGCAGGGAGTCATAAAACGGCGAGACTTCGCAGCCAGCATAGAGGTGGGTATCCACGCGAACGCCGGGGCCGCCGGGGAGCCGCAAGTCGGTGACGGTGCCGGCGTCGGGACGGAAGTCGCGCTCGGGGTCCTCGGCCAGCAGGCGGTATTCGATGGCGTGACCGATGATTCGGATGTTGCGCTGGCGCAGGCCGGTGGGTTCACCAGCCGCGATCTGGAGTTGCGCGCGGACGATGTCCACGCCGGTGACATTCTCGGTGGCGGGATGTTCGACCTGGATGCGGGTATTGGTTTCGATGAAATAGAACCGGTTCTCATCGTCGAGCAGGAACTCGACGGTTCCGGCGCCGCGATAGTCGATGGAGTCAGCCAGGCGAACCGCCGCGCGGGCGATGCGGTCGCCTTGGCGGCCGCTGAGACTTGGCGCGGGCGCCTCCTCGATCAACTTCTGAAAGCGGCGCTGGATGGAGCATTCGCGGTGGCCGAGGTGTAGCACCGTGGAGCCGTCGCCCAGGACCTGGACCTCGACATGGCGGGAGCGTTCGATCTGCTTTTCGATGTAGAGGTCGGCGTTGCCAAACGAGCTGCGGGCCTCGGCCTGAGCCAGCGGGAACAGCGTGACGAGATCATCCACGTCGCTCACCCGACGAATGCCGCGACCGCCACCGCCGCCGGCGGCCTTGAGCATGACCGGGAAGCCGATCGCGCGCGCGACGGTCTTCGCCTCGTTCACGTCGGCTACCGGGCCGTCGGATCCCGGGATCACGGGTAGGCCGGCAGCCAGCGCGGCCTCACGGGCACGCGTCTTCTCGCCCATCATGCGCATGTTGTCGGGCGTGGGGCCGATGAAGGTGATGCGGTAGCGCTCGCAGGCTTCGGCGAAATAGGCGTTCTCAGCCAGGAAGCCCGCGCCCGGGTGCACGGCGTCGCAGCCGGTGTTGAGTCCGGCGGCAATGATGTGCGGCACGTTTAGGTAGCTGGCCGCGACGGCGGGCGGCCCGATGCACACCGCTTCGTCCGCCATTTGGACGGGGAGACTGTCGGCGTCGGCTTCGGAATAGATGGCAACGGTACGCACGCCAAGGTCGCGGCAGGCGCGGATGATGCGCACGGCCATCTCGCCCCGATTGGCGACGAGCACCTTGTCGAACATGGCTCAGCCCATGGCGAGGCCGCCGTCGACCGTCAGCACATGACCGGTGACGTAGGCGCCATCGTCGGATGCGAGGAACGCGACTGCCCCCGCAATGTCGTCGGGGTCGGCAAAGCGGCCGAGCGGGATGGCGTTCAGCGCTCTGTCGCGCAACGGGTCGGGGATGACGTCGGTGAGCGGCGAGATGACGAACCCTGGCGCCACCGCATTGACGGTGATGCCGCGGCTGCCGACTTCCTGCGCCAGCGCTCGAGTAAAGCCGATCAGGCCAGCCTTGGCGGCAGCATAGTTCGTCTGGCCGGCGTTGCCGCGCAGACCGACGACGGACGCGATGTTGATGATGCGTCCGCTGCGCTGGCGGATCATGCCGCGGACCGCGCGGCGCGAGCAGACGAAGGCCGAGCGGAGGTTGGTGTTAATCACGGTGTCCCACTGTTCGTCGGACATGCGCATCAGCAGGTTGTCGCGGGTGGTGCCGGCGTTGTTGACCAGCACGTCCAGACCGCCAAGGGCTTCCTGGGCCTGGTCCACGATCGATTCCGCGCCATTGACCGTCGACAGATCGGCGCCGATCACGTTGGCGCTCCCGCCGTTGAGTCGTATCTCGGCGGCCAGTTCGTCCGCCTGCTTGGCGTTGGCGTTGTAGTGCAGGACCAGGTCGGCACCTTCGGAAGCGAGCCGGCGAGCAAAGCCGCGGCCGAGCGCGCCGGAGGCGCCGGTTACGAGGGTACGGGCGCCCGCGAGGCGCCCATTACTAGCCATGGGTCAGCGCAGCAGCCGCCGCACGGGCCGAGGCGAGGTCATTCACGTTGTGCAGGGCCATGCCTTTCACCGTGCGTCGCAGCATGCCGGTAAGTACCGAGCCGTGTCCAAACTCCACAACGTGCCGCACGCCCAGCGCCTCGATTGCACGGATGCCGTCCAGCCAGCGGACGGGCGCGGCAATGTGATTCGCCAGTTCGGCACGGATAGCCGCCGGATCAGTTAGTCGGGTGGCGTCGATGTTACTCACCACCGGCGCGGCCGGGGGATCGATTCCCACGGCCACCAGCCGATCGCGCATGGCCGCCTGGGCCGGCAGCATCGCCACCGAGTGGAAAGCGCCGCTGACATTGAGGGGAAGCACGCGGCGCGCGCCGGCCGTGCGGCCCCTGGTCATAATCAGGTCAATGGCGGCCAGATCGCCGGCGACGACCACTTGTCCGGGTGCGTTGACGTTGGCCACGGCAAGATAGCTTCCGGGAATCTCGGCGCGGAGAGTCGCGGTGAGGTCCTCAACGGTATCCGTGTCCAGGCCCAGCACGGCGGCCATGCGACCGGGTTTCGCCTGCGCCGCCGCCGCCATGAAGCGCCCGCGGTCCCGAACCAGCGCCACCGCCTCACCCACCGGCGTACAGCCGGCGGCGACCACGGCGGACACCAGACCAACGCTATGACCAGCAAGGGCGGCCACGTCGACGGGATACCCGTTCGCGGGTACGGCAGCGCCGTCGACGCCGAGCACCTCGTTGAAAGCCGCGAAGGCGGCCACGGACGTAGCCACGATTGCTGGCTGCTGTACGTCCGTTGGCTGGAGGTCTTGCGAACGGCCGGTCCCGGTCAGTTTGCTGAGGGACTCTCCATAGCTGGCGTCGGCCGCCTGCCAGACCCGGCGTGCGGCATCCGAAGATCCACGCAAGCCGAGGCCCATTCCCGGCGCCTGGGACCCCTGGCCCGGAAACACAAAAGCGGCCCGGGCCCGTTCAGGCGCCATGATGGGTTGTACCGGGTTCCCCGGCTAGCGGTACTTGACGGCTTGGTCGGAAGGCTCGATGACCAGATTGCCGCGGTAGTTCCCGCACAGGGGACACACCTGGTGACTGACCACCAGCCGATGGCAGGTCGGACAGCGCCCGAGGTTCGGCACTCGCGCACGCGCCGAGTGGCGGCGGGCTCGCGAACGCGATCGGGTGAGCCGACGTTTTGGTAGAGGAGTCATAACCCTCCATTATCCATGAGAATCAGCTTCTTCGTTGAGCATTCGGCGGCGAAGACGCTCAAGAGGCGCCAGCCTCGGATCAAGCGCCTGCGCTGTCGTCGGCGAATCGGTCCACGGACGCTCGCACTGCTCCGGGCAAACAACACGCGAGGGCAGCGCGCTGATCGCCCCCTCGGCCAATACCTGGGACAGATCGAGGTTGTGACCGGGATCGAGTTGCCAGCGATCTTCCGCGTCGACCACCCCACCCCGCACGGGATCAATGCGGGGCACGAACTGATCGTCCAGCGCAAACTCCAGTTTGATCTCCACGTCGTTCGTACAGTGGGCACAGGGCACACGAGCAAGACACCACATCTCGCCGGTGACCAGGATGGCGTCAGAGATTCGCGTGAAGCGGGCCGTGCCCCGCACGGGTCCGGCAAGTTCCGCAACGTCCAGCACGTGTGCCGGGGCGTCAACGTCTTCTGTGCGACCGGGCCCCGCGGAGGCCCCGAGCAGGCGCGCAACATTGAAAATGTAGTCAGCCACAGGCGACCCTCAGGCCGACCCCGCGCAAGGCCCTGCCCGGACTAGGCGGGTTCCTCGTCGAACTCGACGGGCTCGGCGTCACTCTGATCTAGCGCGTCCACACCACGTCGAATGCTGGTGAGGTGCGACTCCAGCCGTCCCTCCAGGTCGCGCAGCATGCTCAGCGCATAGAGATCCATCTCTTCGCGGGAGGCATCCAGTCGCTCCTCCGCGTCGTGCACCAGGTTCAGGGCATGCGCCTCGGCCTGCTTCACGATTTCTTCGTCGCGAATCATCTGTTCGGCCTGCTCGCGGGCCTCCTGGACGATGCGCTCGGCTTCCATCTGGGCCGCCTGCGGAATCTGATCGCGCTGGCGCATCACGCGACGAGCCTCCCGAATCTCCTCGGGAATCCGTATGCGCATTTCATCCACAACAGACAGCAGGGCGCGCTCGTCGACCATGACCTTATGTGTCAGCGGTACGCGCTGGGCGTGACGCAGCAGCGTCTCCAGGCGCTCAATCAGGTTTATGAGATCGATGGCGATCTACCTCCGCCCATGGGGGACGGCGAACTTTGCGCCGACGGCGGTTGCGACGTTTGGCGGGACGAAGGGCTCCACCGAGCGGCCCAGCGCTCCGATTTCTCGAATGAGTGACGAGCTGACGAAGGCGTGTTCCGGCGCCGACAGGAAGAACATTGTGTCGATATCTGGATGCAAGCGTCGGTTCATGGCGGAAAGTGCAAACTCATACTCAAAGTCTGACACGGCGCGTAGGCCGCGAACCAGCACGCCAGCGCCAATCTCGCGCGCAAAGTCTACGGTCAAACCAGCGTACATGCTCGCTTCAACATTCGGGAGGTGAGCCACCGCGGTGTCCAACAATGCCAAGCGCTCGTCCGCTGTGAACAGCGTGTCGGTGCGCTCGTTCTCGAAGATCCCGGCCACAACAACGTCAAACACACCGGCGGCACGGGCCAGGATGTCCATGTGACCGTTGGTGACCGGGTCGAAGGTAGCGGGAAACAGCGCGCGCACGGCCTGTCCTTCCAACACACCCCGCGCATTATAGCGACGGCGATTCCGAGCGAGGATCAGCGGCCGCCGGCTGCTCTCTGAGGAACATTGCGTACGTCGTGTCGCCGTGGCGGCGTTCCTTTAGGCAACGCCAGCCATAGGGCGCCAACGGCGCGCCGGCTCGGCTGCCAGTCTCCGTAACCGCCAGGGCATCGGCCAGCAGCAGGCCAGGCGTCTCCAGCGCATCGAATAGCTCGACCCACGAATCGTCAGCATAGGGAGGATCCGCGAAAACCAGTCCAAACGGCGCGCCCCGGGCCAGCGACGGCCGCCGAGCGTCCCCAACCACGACCTCAGCGTGGCCGCGGAGGCCCAGGAAGTCCAGGTTTTGCCTGATAACCGCCGCCGCGCGCCGACTGCGCTCGATAAAGCAGGCGTACGCCGCGCCCCGACTCAATGCTTCGATGCCAAATGCGCCGGAGCCAGCGTATAGATCCAACACCCGCTCGGGCGGCGGTCCTTGCAGCGCGTCGAACACGGCCGCCCGCACGCGGTCGGTGGTGGGTCGAACGCCGGGTGGAACGCGCAGCCGACGGCCACGATGAAGGCCGGCGGTGATTGTCAGTCCGCGACCGCGGGCCGCCACGCCGTCCTCAATTCCACTCGTTGCGTTTCAGCAGGCGCGCAACTGCCGCAGCCAGGGCGGCGTGTTCCGGTCGGCGCAGCTCGGCGTCTGAACGGATGAGCGACTCGGCGTCGACGCGGGCCGACTGAATGGCCGGGAGGTCGGTGACCGTCGCAAAGCGGAAGCCGAGCGCGCCGCTCTGCCGCGTCCCGAGCACCTCGCCGGGTCCACGCAGTTCCAGGTCGCGTTCGGCCAGCGTAAAGCCGTCGTGCACGGTCTGGAGCGTGCGCAGCCGAGCGTTCTCCGTCGCGTCCGTGGTCTCGCTCATCAGCAAGCAGAACGATGGGTGATCGCCGCGACCCACGCGACCGCGCAACTGGTGAAGCTGGGCCAGGCCAAATCGTTCCGCCCCTTCGATCAGCATCACCGTGGCGTTTGGCACGTCGATGCCAACTTCGATGACCGACGTGCTGACCAGGATCTTGACCTCGCCGTCGCGGAAGGCGCGCATCACTCGCTCCTTGGCCGCGGCGCTCATGCGGCCGTGGAGGAGCCCGACGTCGTCGGCGAGGTCGGCAAATGCGCCGCGTGTCAGCCGCTTGTGTTCCTCGGTCGCGGCGCGAGCGTTGAGGCTCTCGGACTCTTCAATGATTGGAAAGACGATGAACGCTTGGCGACCGCCCGCCACCTCACGACGAATGAAGGTATACGCGTCGCCGCGCCGATGGCTCGGGACGAACGACGTCTTGACCGGTCGCCGCCCGCCTGGCAACTCGCGGAGGACGCTGACGTCGAGGTCACCGTAGACGGTCAGCGCCAGCGTGCGGGGGATCGGCGTGGCGGACATGGCCAGCAGGTGGGGGTTGTAGCCCTTAGAACGAATCTCGCCGCGCTGCTGCACGCCGAATCGGTGCTGCTCGTCCACGACGGCCAGGTTCAGGCGGGCGAACCTGGCGCTGCGTTGGATGATGGCCTGCGTTCCCACCACCACGTGCACGCCGCCACGCTCCACGTCGCGCCAGATGCGTCGTTTCTCGCCGGCCGCGACGCTGCCGGTGACCAGTTCCACACGGACGCCCAGTGGCGTGAGCAGGTCCCGCAGGGTGGCGGCGTGCTGTTCGGCCAGCACTTCCGTGGGCGCCATGATGGCGCCCTGCCAGCCGTCGCCGACGATCGCGTGCAGCGCACCGGCGGCCACCACGGTCTTACCGGAGCCGACATCGCCCTGCAGCAGCCGGCTCATGGGACGGTTGCGCCGCAGGTCGTTGAGCACCTCGGCCACGGCCACCCGCTGCCCCTCGGTCAGTCTGAAGGGCAGTTGCGCGCCAAAGGCCGCCAGGGCGTCATGGTCAATGCGAACGGGACGCCCGGGCTGGCTTTCGCGCCAGGTCTGGCGGCGGCGCAGGATCGCCAGCTGATAGACCAGCAGCTCGGCAAACGCAAAGCGTTGGGCGGCGGCCTCGGCAGCCGCGGCATCCACGGGGAAGTGGAGATGCCGGATGGCCGTGGCGACGTCCGGCAATGCATGCGCCCGCTGCTGTGCCGCGCTCAGAATTTCGGGAATCGACGCGGCGTAGTCGTCGACCGCCAGGGACATCCAGCGTCGCAACTGTCGCTGCGAGAGACCACGGGTGAGCGGGTAGACCGGGACGAGGCGTCCGGCGTGCACCATCCGATGCACGTCCAGTTCATACTCGGGGCTGGTGAGTTGACGGTCGTAGGCGCCGGATTCCACTCGGCCCGCAAACGCCACATTGCGCCGGCCGCGGAGGGTCTTGGCCAAATAAACCTGGTTGAACCAGACGGCCAGGATCTGCCCGGTCTTGTCGGCGATGGCGGCCTCGATGACACGGACCCGACCCGACCGCGCCGGCCGCGCCCGTATCTCCACGACATCCCCGATGACGGTGACTTCTCGTCCCGGCTCCGCCTCGGCAATTGGCACAACGGACGAGTGATCGATATAGCGACGCGGACCATGATGGAGCAGCTCGGCGACCGTTTTGATGCCCAGGGCGGCCAGACGTTTCCCGGCTGTCGCGCCCACGCCCGGCAGCACGGTGACGGGGACATCGGCATCCCGGCCGACCGAGGACGAGGCGCCGTTGGATCCCAGGTCCGAGAGAACGGCGCTCGCCAAATCTCGGCGCGTTCGTGGGCGTAGCCGAGAGTACTGTGACAGCCGGGCAAGCGAACCCACGTTCGGGCCCTGACCCTCGACCCAGCGGGACAGCCCTTCGGGTGTCGACGAGTCGTCGAATCCGGCCGCCGCCTCGGCCTCCAGAAGCCGCCGCGCTTCTCGCGCCAGCGCCGGCTCAGGCTCGGGCGTCATTCGCGCAACAGGCCGCTACTCAACCGCGATGATGTAGTCGTAGTGGTCCTGGCCGCCCGCCACCGTCTGTACATCCATGTCCGGGTACTGCTCACCGATCTCCGATGCCAGGTCCCTGGCCTGCGCGGCCGGTGTGGCTTGTCCAACATAGATCGTCAGAGCTTCCGGCTCGTCGTCCGCGACCCGTGCCAGCATCTGCATGATGACGGGGTGGGGCGTCTCGCCGCGCTCCACGAACGTATCGTCCAGCAAACCCATGTATTCGCCCTCCGCGACGGGGTTGCCATCCAATACCGCGTCGCGCACGGCCTGGGTGACTTCCAACGTGGTGACGTCACCGGCGGCTTCGCTCATCGCCTCGGCGTTGTCCTCGGAGGCATCGGCCGGATTGAAGGCCAGGGCGGCGGCGAAGCCTTGTGGGAGCGTGCGCGTGTTAATCACGTGGACGTTCTTGTCGGATTGCTCGGCCGCCTGTCGCGCCGTCAGGTAGATGTTGGAGTTGTTGGGCAACACCACGGCCCAGTCATCGGGCGTGCGGTCGATGGCTTCCAGGAGCTCGCCGGCGCTGGGATTCATGCTCTGGCCGCCTCGGACGACGTCCACGCCCAGGCTGCGGAAGACCTCTTCCAGGCCATCACCACTGGCGACCGCGATCACGCCGTTGGCGGGCGGCGGAGGTTCCGACGCCTCGGCCAGCGCGCCCTCGAAGTTGCGCGCCTGTTGCAGGTCCATGTTGTCGGCCTTGAGCTGATCGAGCTCGCCGTAGGTCATGGCCGTGTTGACGGCATCGCCGGGTACTTCGGTGTGAATATGCACGCGCACGAGCTTGTCGTCGCCCACAACCAACAGCGATTCGCCAATCTTGGCGAAGTCGTTGCGCATCGCGTCCGTATCCAGGTCGGTGCCGTGCACGACAAATTCGGTGCAGAACCCGTGCTCATCGGTCTGGTGGACCTCGGCGAAGGCCGCAAAGACATCCGTCGCTCGATCCAGATCGGCCGCCTCAGGCAGCGGCTCGCCGCGCAGCGACCGCAGTAAGCCCTCGTAAATCACGTGCAGACCCTGGCCTCCGGCATCCACCACGCCGGCCTCGGCCAGGACGTCCAGGAGGTTCGGGGTGTTGGCCACGGACTCGCGGGTGGCGTCCACGACCTGGGCGATGAGTTCCTCGACCGAATCGACCTGCGACTGTGCGGACTGCGCCGCCTCGCCGGCGTCTCGCGCCACGGTGAGGATGGTGCCTTCCACCGGGTTCGTGACGGCCTTGTAGCCGACCTGGTAGGCGCGTTCCAGGGCAGTGCTGAATTCGGAAATGCCAAACTCACGGTGGCCGTCGAGCCCCTCGGCGAGGCCGCGGATGATCTGGGACAGGATGACGCCGGAGTTTCCGCGCGCGCCCAGCAGGGCCCCGCGGGCCAGGTTCGCCGCAACGACATCCACGTTGTTCGACGGGTTGTCGGTCGCCTCGCGGATGGCGGCTCGCAGCGTCAGCACCATGTTGGTTCCGGTGTCGCCGTCAGGGACGGGATACACGTTGAGGCGGTCAATGGCGTCCGCGTTGATCTCCAGCCAGCGCAGGCTGTATTCAACGGCGTGCATGAAGCGGCGGCCGTCGCGCAGGTCGGCGACCTCGGCTTGGGAATCTGCCAGCGTCATACCGAGCCACCTTCTTGCGGTGATAGCATAGTGAAACTTGATCTTAGAGACGCGTTCAGGATTGCGTCAACGGAGTAGGTGCGCGCTTGGCTCGTTGTGAAGTTTGCGACGCTGGCCCCCAGTTCGGCCGACACATTCGCCACTCGGCGTCTGGTCGGTGGGAACGCAAGGCGCCGCGCAAGCAGAAAATGTGGTCGGTCAACGTCCAGCGTAAGCGACTCATGATTGACGGTCGCTACCAGCGCGTGAAGATCTGCACACGCTGTATCCGCACGGTCGACCGCCTGGGCTAGCCCGCTCCCGCCGCTCGCAGCCGGTCCATCGCCGCCGCGACGCCGTCCGAATCGCCGAACACCGCCGACCCGGCCACGATAACCGTTGCGCCGGCATTGACGGCCGACCCGATAGTCGACGCGTTCAATCCGCCGTCGACCTGGAGCCACCGCTCTCCGCCAAGCACGTCCAGCCGCCGCGCCACCTGCTCGATGCGCGGCAGCATCTCCGGCATGAACGCCTGACCGCCCCTCCCCGGCTCGACAGTCATCACCAGCACGATCTCGGCAAGCTCCAGGTAGGGCCACAGGGTCCAGGCCGGCGTACCCGGCCGCAGGGTCAGCCCGGGGCGGACGCCGAGGTCTCGAATGGTCCGCAGCGTCTGCGCCGGATCCGGCGTGGCTTCCACGTGGACCGTGATCGAGTCGGCGCCGGCCTCGGCGAACGCCTCCAGGTGCGGGTCTACCGGCTCAATCATCAGGTGGATGTCCAGCGGCAGTTCGGTGACGGGCCGCAGCGCGCGCACGATCGGTTCGCCGAAGCTGATCTGGGGGACGAAGTGCCCGTCCATGACGTCGATGTGAATCCAGTCGGCGCTGCCGGCCTCGGCCTCGCGGACCTGCTGGTCCAGCTTCGCGAAGTCGGCGGAAAGAACCGACGGCGCAATGAGTACCTGGCTCACCGCGGTTGACCTCGCGGACTCGAGGGCGTCGTCGCCACCGGCCTCATGCCACGGTCTTTCACAAGGCGCCTCGCCACCGTGTCCCAGACGGTCCTGAAGATAAGCCGAACTGAGCCGTCGTGCACACCCGAGCCGTGGTGATCGGCTGTCGCAGGGACGCACGTGCCGCTAGGAGTTACCGCCGAGCGAGCGCTCCCGCGTGCAGTTGCCCGCAGGCACCGGAAATATCGCGCCCGCGCGTCCGCCGGACGGTCGCCCGCAGGCCACGCTCGCGGAGCGCGTCCCGAAACGCTCGGATTCCGTCTCGCGGCGTTGGGCGGTAACGCGCGCCCGGATAGGCATTGAACGGAATCAGGTTCACGTGGCAACGCTGGCCGCGTAGCAGACGCGCCAGGTCCACGGCCAGTGCTGGTCCGTCATTGACCCCATCCAACAGCGTGTATTCGTACGTGACACGGCGCCGAGCCCGTTGCTGGTAGAGGCGACTGGCATCCATCAGCGTGTCGAGTGGAAATCGGCGGGCAACCGGCACAAGCTCGGCCCGCACGTTGTCATCCGGGGCGTGCAGCGAGATTGCCAGGCTCACGGGCACTCCCCAACCGGCCATGGCCCGGATTCCCCTGGGCAAACCAACCGTCGACACCGTGACTCGTCGCGCGCCGAGACCCACCGCGGCGGGATTGACCAGGGTGCGCACAGCACGCTCCACCGCCCGCAAATTCGCCAGTGGCTCGCCCATTCCCATGAACACCGCCCGGTCAGGCGCCTGGCGTGTGTTTGAGCGCCGCCTGAAGTGCAGGAATTGGTCAACGATTTCGCTGGCGGACAGGTTGCGGATGAGGCCCATGGCGCCAGTTGCACAAAACGTGCAGCCCATGCCGCAGCCCGACTGGGAGCTGAGGCAGATGGTCGTAGCCTGGGACCGCTCGGTCGGCATTTGGACGGTCTCGACCGCCGCGCCGTCCTCGGTCGTGAACAGGGTCTTGCGGGTTCCGTCAGACGAAGTCTCGCAGCGGACGGCCTTCAGCGCTTCGTAGGTAAACCGCTCAGCTAGCGCCTCGCGCACGGCGGCCGGCAGGGTCAGGATCTGCTCGAAGCTCGTTGCCGACTCACGGTAGACGGCGCGTTGTACTTGCTCGGTCCGGTACCGCGGTTCGGCGGCCAGTGCCTGACGCAGGGCCTGCGCGGACACGCCGGTAATCGGCGGACGGTCCGGCGCGAAGTCCGGAGGACCGCTCATTCGAGCGACGCCGGGTTAGTCGCGGCTGCCGGAAAGGGCCAGCAGGCGCAGCGCGAAGTAGAGCACCTGCATCAGCGCGATCATCATGGCGGCGATGTAGGTCAGGGCCGCGGCGTCCAGCACCTTCTTGGCGTGCAGGCGCTCGGCGCCGCTGATGACATGCACGCTCTCCATCATCTGGATGGCCCGCCGGCTGGCGTCGAACTCAACCGGCAAGGTAATCAGCGCGAACACGAAGGCGGTGCTGAATAGCGCCAGACCGATCCAGGCCACCGCCAGGCCCAGTTCACCGCCGCCCGTGAACATGGCCAGCAGGAACCCGCCAATCAGCATGACGTAGCCGAAGCGCGAGCCGAAGGTGGTGATTGGCACCATGGCCGTTCGCAGCACCAGGAACGGGTAGCGAATCTTGTCCTGCATGGCGTGGCCGGCCTCGTGCGCGGCAATGGCCACCGCCGCCAGCGAGTTGCTGTCGAACACGCCGTCCGACAGGCGTAGCACCTTCTTGGTCGGATCGTAGTGATCCGTGAGCTCACCCGGCACACGCTTGACCTCGACGTTGTACAGGCCCACGGCGTCCAGCAGGCGCCGGGCCGCCATATGGGCCGGGATGCCTGAACTCGACATGACCTGGGAGTATTTGCTGTACGTGCCCTTGACGCGGTTCTGGGCCCACATGGCCAGGATGAACGCCGGGGCGATCAGGAGCAGATATAGCGGGTCAAAGAAGGGGAAAAACACGATGAGCGAGCCTCTTCGCGCGGTCGCTTCGAAACGCGGCGCGTCTTGAAATCAAGCGTAGCACCGGGCAGATTCGGCACCGTAGCGGAGCTTCCAGTTATTCGATGATCGGCAGTCGCGGCCGCGGATAAGGCTGGCCCCAGGGCGCGCTGAGTAGACGCTGATACCCGCGGGCGAAGGCGGCTGCGTCCATGCGTTTACGCCCCGCGGGCTGGATGGCACGGACCGCCAGCGACCCGGAACCGCAGCCAAGAAGCAGGGTGTCGTCGCGCATACGCACCTGGCCGGGGTCAAGATTCTCGTCGCTGCAACGCACGTCCAGCAGTACGCACATCGTGTCGCCGGCGCGCACTCGTACACCGGGCCAGGGCTGAAAGGCGCGCCAGCGGTTGTAGAGGTCACTGGCCGGGTGGCGCAGATCGAGTTCGGCGTCGGCGCGCTCGAGCGGGCGGGTCAGGCTGACGCGCGACTCGTCCTGCGGCTGCTCGGCCAGGTCGCCGGCCGCCCAGCCCGGAAGCACGCGAACGAGCGAGTCGGCTGTCAGTTCGGCCAACCGCGTGTGCAGATCGGCAGACGTCTCGTCGGGACCGATCGGAACTCGCTCGACCGCCACGATCGGACCGGCGTCGAGCGCGCGCACGAGGCGTATCAGGCTCACGCCCGTCTCGCCGGCGCCCCGGAGCAGCGCCGCCTGGATCGGCGACGCGCCACGATACGCCGGTAGCAGCGACGGATGTGCATTGAGAATCCCCGGCGACGCCAGTCGTCGCAGCGCCGCCCCCAGGAGTCGTCCGTAGGCCACGCACACCACGGCATCGGGCTCGTAGGCGCCGATGGCTTCCACAGCCTCCGGTTGGTTGGGGTTCGGCGGCTGAAACAGGTCGAGATCCAGGGCGCGGGCAACGTCGGCCACCGGAGGCGCAGTGAGCCGCCCGCCTCGACCGACCGGACGATCGGGTCGCGTGACCACCAGCGCGACATCAAACTCAGCCGCCAGCTTGCGCAAGGAGGGAAGCGCGAAGTCGGGCGTGCCGAAGAAGATGATCCGCACGGGGCTTACGACGCGCGCAATTCTTGCGCTTCGGCTGAGCGAGGATCGACAAAGCGAAGCTTCTCCGAGTCGACCAGCCGGTCGGTGAAGATCACACCGTCCAGGTGATCGATTTCATGCAGCACCACGCGGGCGGCCAGTTCATGCAAGCGGCGGCGGACGGGCTTGCCGTCGAGACTCAAGCCCTTCACGGTGACGTCGGTGGCACGTTCCACGGGGCCGTACCAGTTCGGCAGGCTGAGGCAGCCCTCTTCGGCGATGGCGGCGCCGCTGGCGCGCACGACTTCGGGATTGATCAACGCGAAGCGTTCAGCGCCGGTGTCAGCCACAATTACCCGCCAGGGCCGCCCGACCTGGGTGGCGGCCAGGCCGGCCCCGCGATTCGCCTGCATGGTGTCGAACATGTCGTCCACAAACGTTCGCAGGCCGGCCGATACGCCGCGAACGCGGCTGGCTTTGCGCCGAAGCATTGGGTGATCAACCGGCAGGACGGTGAGAACAGCCATGCTAGTTATGTCAAGTCCAGTAGGTCGGCGTCCAGGGTCCAGCCGCCGTGGAAGAGTGGGAGCGCTTTCTCGGCGTCCTCGCCCTGCAACAACAGTTGCCACTGATACTGGCCACGCTGCCGGTAGACGAAGGCCGGGGCTGGGCCCAGCACATTCAGATCCAGCCTGGGGTCGGCGGCCAGGACGGTACGGAGCTCGCGCCGAGCGCGCCGCGCCTCCTCTTCGGCCTGCGTCTCGTTGGCGTGCCCGAACGACGCCTTGATGAGCGGGCGCAGCGGCGGCAGGCCTTCGCTGCGGCGCTGGTCCATCTCCGTTCGGAAGAACCGGAGGTAGCTGCCGGTCTGCAGCGCTTGGATGACGTGGTGTTGGGGCATCATCGTTTGCACCACTGTACGCGCGGTCGCCTTGCCGCCGGTCGCCAGGCTCCGCAGGCGTGTCAGCGTCAGAAACACGCGCTCGGGTGCCAGGAAGTCGGGGAACTGTAGTCCGATGTCGGCCTGAACGATGCCCAGGAGGTCGGACCTGAGGCGCTTGCCGAAGCCCAGGAGGCGCTGGGTGCCAACCAGGACTTGCACCGCGCCTCGCTCAAACGCCATCACGTCAGCATCCATTTCGGGCGCCGGCCGGTCGCTGTCGATCCGGGCTACGACCGCGCGCGGCAGCAGATGCACCACCGCCTCGGTCACGGCCTCGCTGCCGTAGCCCCAGAGGCGCAGGCGGTCGCCTTCGCAGACGGGACACCAGCGGGGCGTCGAGCCGCGCCAGTTGCAGATGTGGCAGACGATCTGCCGCGTCTGGCGATGTTGGACGAGTCCGGTACTGCAACGAGGACACTCGAAGACGTGGGCACAGGTCCGGCAGATGGTGAGGGCGGCCATGCCGCGCCGGTTGACGTACAGCACGGCGCGGCCTTGTTCGGACAGGGTCTGGCGCAGGGCGTCGTACAGAGGACGGGAGATCGCTTCGTAGCGGCCAACGGTAGGGGCACGGCGCGTGTCCACCAGCTGCGCGTCGCGTGAGGAGCGTCGCACCTCCCAGCCGGAAGACCGGTCATTCGGCGACTCGCGCAATTGGTTACCAGAACCAACCGTCACCAAGCCGGCGTCGCCGGCATCAACCGCGTGAAACGTGGCCACGCGCGGCGTTTCGGTCCCAAGCAGCACGGGGCAGCCGCAGAGTTCGGCCAGCTTGGCGGCGCAGACCGGCGCGTGGTACCTCGGCGCGACGCGGTTCTTGTGGCCGCCATCTTCCTCCCGGTCAACGATGACGAGGCCCAGGCGGGTGAGCGGCGCGAAGGTGGCGTCGCGGGTTCCGACCAGCAGGTCGATCTCGCCGGCCCGCAGCGAACGCCATAGCGCGACTCGCTGCGCCGGCGTGCGTGCCCGGGTTGCCTCAGCCACCGTGCCGCTGACCCTGGCGGATAGCCATTCGGCCAATTCGGAGGCGGTGGCGGCCTCGGGCGCCACAAGCAAGGCCTGCCGCCCATTGGACGTCACCCGCTCGACGGCAGCGGCGTACAGCGGCCAGCGGTCAGATTCGGCGCCCTGCACCACGACGACGCCAGTCGATCCGGTCTGCAGCGACTTCGACAACTCCACCCATGCATCTTCGGAGACGCCGTGGTGCGGGTCTTCCTCCCGTAACGCGGTCACGATGTACGACGCGACCCAGCGGCTCTCCACTCGCGCCAGTCCCCGGTCAACCAGACCCTGCAGGGACGAGCGCGAAGCCGAAGCGTCGCGGAGCGCCTCGGCAACGGGCACGACTTCCTGGGCGCGCCACAGGTGCTGCCAGAGCGCCAGTTGCTTGGGGGCGCGCCTCAATTGCTCCGCCGGCGCCTCGCCGTCCGGAGGCGGCAAGGCAACGGCCAGCCGCACCGCCGGCGGCTCCGGAAGTCGCAGACTTATGTGGCGGTTGACCAGACCCAGGCGAATCAGGCGCGCCACGCCCCGGGTTGCGGCGGTCTTGCCAAGCTCACTTCGCAGAGCAGCTTCCGATAGCCCACCGCGCTGGCGCAGCAGATCGAGCAGGCGCTGCTCGCCCGTCGAGAGATTGTGTCGTGGCTGGTCCGCGCCCGTTGCTGCATAGACCGCGTGCAGGTGGTGCGCCAGCCGCGGCGGCGCGACCAGGTCCAGGGCAGCCCGCAGGGGCGCGCCGTAGCGGGCGGCGACCCAGCGCGCCAGGTTGAGTTGGGGCGAACCGATGAGGGCTGGTTCCCAGACCAGTTGCAGGATTTCGCGCGTCTCGTCTACAGGCGAAGCGGCGGCCAGAGCTGTCACCACCCCTGGGAGTTGTCGCGAGCCAAACGGCACCATGACCAGCTGGCCTGGCCGCACCTGGCCGCGATGGTTGTGCGGCACGCTGTAGTGGAACGTCTGGTCCCCGCGCACGTCGCCGGCCGCCACGATCACCTCGGCGTAGGCCGGTGCGGCTGTAGTCACCGCCTAATTGCCGCCCCGCACGGGCGCCAACGCCTGGGCCACCGCCACTCGCTCGGCGGTCCGGCACACAGAGGTAACGATTTCCCACACGCGGTCGGCTGCGCGATCCAGATTCCCAGTCGTGTTGACGACGCGAAAGTCGGCTTTCTCGGCAAATGACAGTTCGTAGTCGCGCATCGCCGCAATACGGCGCTCGATCTCCTGAGGCGACTCCGTGGCGCGAGAGCGCATGCGGCGCTCGGCTTCTTCAGGGGACGGCGGCTCGACGAAGATGGCAATTGCGCCCGGATAGCGGCGCTTGAGTTCGCCTGCGCCCTGGACGTCCAGGCGCAACATCACGTCCCGCCCCGCCAGCAGCGGCTCGCGCACCTGGTGAATGGGTGTGCCGTAGCGCCGTCCGTAGACACTGGCCGTCTCGAGAAACCAGCCGTTGACCAGCCGCTGCTCGAACTCCGCCTCGGTTAGGAAGAAGTGTTCGATTCCGTCCCGCTCGCCCTCGCGCGGCGGGCGCGTCAGGGCGGTTATGGCGAAGGTCATATCCACACCCCGATCCCGCAGCACGCCGATCACGGAGTCCTTGCCGGCGCCCGACGGCGCGGTCACCAAAAACAGCAGGCCGCCGCGCGGCGAATCAGTCCCAGGTGACACGCGTCGCGGAATCCTCCCAGGCGCTCGGCGTCCAAACCGGCGCCTGCGCTCAGCTTACGCGGGCGCCCACCACGACGCGCGGCGCACCCGCCAAATCTCGATGCACAGCCGTCCGCCCGAATCCGGCACGACGGAGCAACTCCGCCACCGCGTCAGCCTGGCCGCACCCGATCTCAAAGGCGGCGGCACGCGCCCGCCCAGAACCAACTTGCGATACGACCCTGCGTATGACCGCCAGACCGTCGGATCCTCCATCCAGCGCCAATCTGGGTTCCCAACGTGAGATTTCGGGCGGCAGCGAGTCCAGAATTACGGACGGAATGTAGGGCAGGTTGGCCAGAACCACTGCCCCCTCCAGAGCCACGCCCGCGGCGCCATCCGCCAGGCAGAACCGCACCCGGTGGGCCAGCCGCAGGCGCCGAGCATTGGCCGCGGCCACCCGTAGCGCCGTGCCGGAAGTATCCGTAGCCAGGACGTGCCTTCCGGGCCGCTCGTCGGCCGCAGCCAGGGCCATAGCACCGCTGCCAGTCCCAATGTCCACCATGACCGAGCCGGGTGATGCGTCCCACAGGTCCAGGCCAACCTCTACCAGCAACTCGCTTTCCGGCCGAGGGATCAGCACGTCCCGGTTCACCGTGATGTCCAGCCGTCGAAAGGCTTTGGTACCGGTGATGTAGGCCACCGGCTCACGTCGCTCCCGGCGCACCGTCGTGGCCTCGACTGCCCGCAGGACCTTGGGCTCCAAATCGCCGTCCGGCTGAAGCGGCAGCCGCTCGGACGCCACACCCAGCACGTGACCGATGAGGACGCTTGCGTCCAATACCGGCGAATCGACTTCCGCTGCAAGCAGCCGCGCGATCACCTCGCGGCGCACCTCCGCGAGCGTGCTAGCTGGCGCCGACGTCGGCAAAGCCCGCCAGTTCCCGGTCTCGCTCGGCCTGCTGCAGCGGATCGACCAGCCGGTCGAGGTTCCCGTCCAGAATCGCGGGCAGGTTGTGCACCGTCAGGCCCACGCGGTGGTCGGTCACCCGGTCCTGCGGGAAGTTGTACGTGCGAATTTTCTCGCTGCGGTCGCCGCTGCCAATTTGGTCGCGGCGGGCCTGCCCGCGCTCCGCCGCCTGCCGCTCCCGTTCCTGTTCCAGCAGGCGCGCGCGCAGCACTTGCATGGCCTTCACACGGTTTTGCAGCTGCGATTTCTCGTCCTGAATGCTCACCACAGTGTTGGTGGGTAAGTGCGTGACTCTCACCGCGGAATCCGTGGTGTTCACGCTCTGCCCACCGTGCCCACTGGAGCGAAAGACATCCACGCGGACATCGGATTCCGGAACTTCAATGTCGATTTCCTCGGCTTCAGGCAAGACCGCCACGCTGGCCGCGGAGGTGTGGATGCGGCCTCCGGCCTCGGTTACCGGTACGCGCTGCACGCGGTGGACGCCGCTCTCGAACCGAAACGCGCCGAAGGCCCGTGCCCCGACCACGCGCAGAATGCCTTCCTTGATGCCGCCGCGATCCGTGCCACTCACGGTCAGTGGTTCCGTCTTCAGGCGCAATCGTTCGGCGTAGCGCGTGTACATCCGCAGCAAATCGCCGGCGAACAGGGCCGCCTCCTCGCCGCCGGTTCCGGCACGGACTTCGACGATGGCGTTGCGCGCGTCGTCCGGGTCATCGCTGACCAGGACCTCGATGGCACGGGCCTGGATCTCCGAAATCTCCGGCTGCACCTCCGCCAACTCCCCACGCGCCAACTCCGCCAGTTCGGGATCGTCGGAGTCCATCAATTCTCGCGCTTCGTTCAGCCGATCCCGGGCTTCCGACAACTCGTCGTGCAGGCGGGCCGCGGTCTCCAGCTGCGCCAATTCGCGACCAAGGCTTGCCAGGCGCCGGGAATCAACCGCCCCTCCGACCGACGCAAGCTCCGCCGTAATCTCGTCGTAGCGGCGGCGCGCCTCGGCCAGCCGGTCAATCATCGACCACGACCGCGTTCACAGCGGCCGGCCGCAACTCCGCCAGCGCGTCCTCTTGTGCCAGCACGTGATCCATCGCCGCAATTGCCACGTCGAGCTGATCGTCGTCGGGCTCGCGCGTGGTCAATTTCTGGAACCACATACCGGGCATGGAGGCCCAGCGGGCAATCACGTGGCCCTGGTAGCGGGCCGTCAGCATGATGTACTCGTAGCCCACGCCGGCGATGAGCGGCAGCAGCACAATGCGTGAGACCACGCGAATCGCCATCGGCGGCCGCCCCAGCAGGGCGAACACGATGATCGAGATGGCCACCAACGTCACGATGAACGACGTCCCGCAGCGCGGATGCGCCAGGCTTTGCCGCCGGACGTTGTCCACACGTAGCGATTCGCCGGCCTCAAGGGCATTAATCGTCTTGTGCTCGGCGCCGTGATACATCCACACACGGCGGATGTCCGGCATCAGGCCGATCAGCGCGATGTACGTTACGAACACCGCCATTCGCACCGCGCCCTCGATCACGTTGCTGAGGAAGTCCGACTCAACCAGGCCATCGGTGAATGACGTCAGGACCAGCGGAAGCACGAAGAAGAGCCCGATGCCAATGACCAGTCCGATCACCAGGCTGCCGGTCATCATCCCGCCGGCGGCTCCGCCTGGGCCGTCGTCCTGATCTTCCTCCTCAGCCAACTGGACATTGGCAGAAAAGTTGAGCGCACGCAGCCCGATGGCCAGCATTTCCCACAGCGCCACCACCCCGCGCACGAACGGCACGCGGCGCAGCCGCTGCGAAAGCCGGTTGGGATCCAGTTCCTCCGTCTTGAGCACGATGTGCCCGGACGGGTGCCGAACCGCCGTCGCGGCTGCCCGGCGTCCGCGCATCATCACGCCTTCCAGCACGGCCTGACCGCCGTAGTTGATGCGCAGCTCATTACTGTCGTCCGACGACGCGGAGAGAGGGGCCGTGGCACTCATGCTGGAACCGCGGCGGCGCGCAGCCGCCTTGCCGGCAGGTTAGCCGCGGGTCCTGCGCCGGCGTCGCTCGAACCGCTCCACCTGACCGGTCGAGTCCACCAGCCGCTGCTGGCCCGTATAGAACGGATGGCAACTGGAGCAAACGTCCACGTGGATCGAGGACGTCGTGGCGCGCGTCTCAAACATGTTGCCGCACGAACAGGTCACGCGGCAGTCAACGTATGCGGGATGGATATCGGGGTTCAACGTCGGGACCTCCGTGAAGCGCAACCCTAGCATAGGGTCGATTAACCGACGTTCCAACAGGTTTGCGGGACTACCGCTCTGGGACACCTCGGCGCCTCGGCAGGCGGCTTAGAACCACCAGCAATGCCGCCAGGAATGCCGCCAGCCCCAGAAACGCGAAGATCTTGTCCAGCCGCTCCACCAGCAGCGCAATGACGCCTAGCACGCCCGCCAACGCGTAATACATCAGCGCGATGGCGGGCTGCGGCACTCCAGCCTCCCAGAGCCGGTGATGCAAGTGCTCGGCGTCTCGGTCGGCAAATCGGCGACCGCCAGCCAGGCGACGCCCAATGGACCAGGCAATGTCGAGAATCGGCACGCCCAGCACCAGGATCGCCGTAGCCAGCTTGGCCGGGCCCATGATGGCGATCACCGCCAGCGCAAAGCCCAGGAAGTGCGAGCCGGCATCGCCCATGATGATGCTCGAACGGTAGACGTTGAACGGCAGGAAACCGAGAATCACGGCCACAAGGACCAGGGCAAGCGTCGCCGTCTCCGGCAGGCCCAGACGCAACGACAGCGCAATCAGCGCGATAGCCGCGATCGTCACCACGCCGCCGGCCAGCCCATCCAGCCCGTCCACGAAGTTGATGGCATTCATCATTCCCGTGATCCAGAACAGCGTGAACGGAATCACGATCGCGATGTGCAGCAACACCACGCCAGCCTCGAACGGGTTGCTCACGGCATCGATACGAACCCCGAACAACAGCGGCACGGCCGCAGCGCCCAGTTGGGCCAGAAACTTGTCGCGTGGACGCATCCCCCGCAGGTCGTCAACCACGATGAAGACCACCAGCAGCGTGGCGCCCAGGAGCAGGCCGAGCGTCTGCCGGTCCAGTGGCCAGGCCACCACCAGCACGGTGATCACGAACGCCGCGTACATGGCCACGCCGCCCAGCCGGGGCACCGGCACGGCGTGGATTCGGGCCGCCCCCGGCCTGTCCATCCAACCGCGACGAGCGGCCAGTGTCCGTACGCCCAGCGTAAACACCAGTGCTAGCGGCACGCCCATGGCCAGCGCCAGCCAGTTGAGGTCAGTCAAAGCGTGTCTCCGGCGAGAAACCGGCCCCTGTTGACCCGGTATTTCGGCGCCGCATATACTCGGTTGAGTTAGCGGGGTGGCGGGTTATCACCCGGAGGCGCCTGACTGGAATCGCGCGGCCCAGTGGACCGATCCGCCAGCACCCGCCGGAACGGCGGGTTTTGTTTTGCCCGTCCGAATTGGGGGGTTCATTGGTTCATATCACGATTGGCGCGAACGAGAGTTTTGATGCGGCCCTGCGCCGTTTCAACAAGAAGGTGCAGCAAGAGGGCATTATCACGGAAACCCGGCGCCGCAAGGCGTACGACAAGCCCAGCGTGCTGCGCAAAAAGAAGGAAGCCACCAAGCGCCGCAAGGCCCGGCGAGCAGCCATGAAGGCGGCCGAAGCCGAGGCCCGCGCCCTTTAGCCGACGCATCGATTACCCCGCATGGCGTTAATTGACCGCCTCACCGGGGATCTGCGAGCGGCGCAGCGCGGCGGCGACGCTGATCGCGTGCGTGTGCTGCGCACCCTAATCTCCCAAGTCCAGTACGAGGCCAAGGAATCCGGCGCGTCCATGGACGACGCATTGGTTGTGCGTGTTATTCAACGTGACATCCGCCGCCGCGACGAAGCCATTGAACTTTATGTCAACGGCGATCGCCCTGAGCAAGTCGACGCCGAACGCGCCGAGCGCGCCATCATCAGCGCCTACCAGCCCGATGAGATCGACGGCGACACCATGGAAGCCATCGCGCGCGAGGTGATTGACGAAGTCGGCGCCGCCAGCCGCCGGGATATGGGCAAAGTCATGCGCCCCCTGATGGCTCGACTGCGCGAACAGGGCACGGTTGACGGACGCGCCGTGAATGCCCTCGTTGGCAAACTCCTCGGCGGGGGCTGACCCGCCCGCCCCCGCGGACGGGGCGACCTGCTTAGAGATTGATACTGGCGACGAATTTCCGCTGCCCTGTGGCTTAGCCCGGCTGATTGACCCCATCGCAACCGCCGTGCACAAGAGCACCAGCATGACCGGCGTGGTGGCGCTGCGCCTTACTGACGATGCCGAGATGACCCGGCTCAACCGCACCTTCGCCGGCAAGCCGGGCGCTACCGACGTCCTTGCATTCCCCAGCGGGGACCTGGAGCGTCCGGGTGACGTGGCCATTTCGCTCGAGCGCGTCCGCTCCCAGGCGACCGCCTACGGACACAGCATCGAACGCGAGTTTGGGTACCTGCTCACCCACGCCCTCCTACATCTGGCCGGCCTTAGCCACGACAGCGACTCCGCCCGGCGCCAAATGCGCCGTGTGGAAGAGTCCGTCATGGCCGCCGTCGGACTCGGGCGCGACCAAGAGCCCGTCGCTTGACCGCGGCCAGCATTACGATTGCCGCTCCGGCCAAAATCAACTTGGGCCTCGAAATCCGCGGCCGCCGCGGCGACGGGTATCACGAAATCGTCACCATTTTTCAAGCCCTCGACTTTGGCGACACGGTTCACCTAGCGCCAGCGCCGACGATCCAGGGCGAGAGCGCGGTGGAAGGACTTGACGCCGCCTCCGACCTGGCCTTCCGCGCGGCCCATGAACTGCAAGCGCGGATTGGCAGGAGGCAGGGCGTCCACATCCGTGTCGACAAGCGAATCCCGGTCGCTGCCGGTCTGGCGGGCGGAAGCACTGACGCGGCCGCCGTGCTGGTCGGTCTCAGCCGCCTGTGGGCGGCGGATCCGGACGCCATTGCCGAGACCGCACGCGTGCTGGGCGCCGACGTTCCTTTCTTCCTGCGGCCGGGAACGGCGCTCGGGCTGGGCCGTGGCGACCACATTGAGCCTATGCCGCTCGCTCCGTCGCATTGGGTGCTGCTGGTCCGCCCCGAGGCCGAGATCTCGGCCCGCGACGCCTATGCCGAAGTTCGACCGTCCGAATGGTCGGGAGGCAACGCGACCCTGAAGCAGTCCGATGCGATGCGTCGCGGGCGGCTCGATTTAGAGCTGCTCACCAACGACCTGCAGGACGCGGCGACCCGCCTGGTCCCCGAGGTCGATCGTGTCCTGCGCGCACTTGAAAACGCAGGCGCGGATGCGGCATTGCTGGCCGGCAGCGGACCGACCTGCTTCGGCCTGTTCCGCACGCGGACGGCCGCCCGAGCAGCCGAGACTCGACTGAGACCGCACGGCTGGTGGACGCGAGTCACCCGCTTCCAATCCGAGACTGACCCCGCCGCAGATCAGCTTTGACCGTCCTACGGCGCCTGCCTACGCTTTCCCTGTGGGGAGTGGCCAAGTGGTAAGGCAACGGATTTTGGATCCGTGATCGAAGGTTCGAACCCTTCCTCCCCAGCCCATGAACGCCGACGACACTGAATTCGCTGAAGTCAGGGCGGCCGGCATCGTGATGGCCGCCGGCCAGGGGACGCGCTTCGCGTCCGATGTGCCCAAGGTCATGCACCAGGTCGCTGGCCGCCCCATGCTGGCGCACGTTGTTGACACCGGGCACGCAGCCGGACTCGACCCACTTGTGGTGGTCATCCAACCCGGCATGAACATCGGCTCGGCGGCCGACGGAGCGCTCACCGTGGACCAGCCGCCCACCGGCCGCGGCACCGCCTTCGCCGTTGAAGTCGGTCTTGGCGCCGTGCGCTCGGCCGTGGACGTCGTGGTCGCGCTCTACGGCGACTCGCCCCTGGTCCGGCCAGCCACGGCACGCGGCGTGGTCGATGCCATGCTGACGGCAGACGCCGTGGCCGCCATCACGTGGGCCGACGGGCCGAATCCGGGCGCCTTCGGCCGGGTGCGCCTGGCCGACGGGGGCCTCGTGCACGGCGTCGTGGAAATCTCCGACGCCTCACCAGCCGACCTCGCGCTTACTACCGTGAACGCAGGTCCAGCGGCCTTTTGCGCCGACTGGCTACGCCGCGGGCTTCCCCGCGTCGAACCCAGCCCAATCTCGGGCGAGCGGTATCTGACTCGACTGATCGACCTTGCCATTGAGGACGGCGAGCGCGTTGCCGGATACCAGATCACCGACCTTGACGAGACGATTGGGTGCGACGACCTGGAGCGCCTCGCCGCCGCCGACGCCGCCTTCCGTCGGCGCTCCTGACTATCCGCCTCCGCCAACCCTCGGCGAGCCGGATATCATGGGCCGGTGAGTGCGCTGGCGGGATTGGCGCCCCGACACAGCGGGCCGCACGAGGCAAACACACTGGACGGCGAACTCAAGGTATTTGCCGGCTCGAGCAATCAAGCTCTGGCCGAGAACATCGCCGCGCGCCTTGACCAACCGCTCGGTTCAGTCACGCTCACGCAGTTTCCCGACGGCGAAGCGCGTGTCCAGATCAACGAAAACGTGCGCGGCACGGATGTCTTTGTCATCCAGTCAACCTCCGCGCCGGTGGACGAGCACTTGATGCAACTGCTCATCATGATCGACGCCCTGCGCCGGGCGTCCGCCGGTCGCATTACGGCCGTCATTCCGTACTTCGGCTACGCCCGCCAGGAGAAGAAGTCCACCGGCCGTGAACCCATTACGGCCAAGTTGGTGGCCAATCTGCTGGAAGCGGCCGGCGCCAGCCGTGTGATGACCCTGGACCTGCATGCACCCGCCGTGCAGGGCTTCTTTGATATTCCCGTGGATCATCTGCAGGCGTCGCCGCTGCTAGCGGACGCCCTGCGACGCGTCGCCTCGGACAAACTCGTCGTCGTCTCACCGGACGCCGGGGGCGTTGCGCGGGCCCACGACTTCAGCCAGCGGCTGGACGATGCGTCGCTGGCCGTCATTTTCAAGGACCGGATGGCCCCCGACGAGGTCCAGACGCTTACCCTGGTCGGCGATGTCGCAGGTCGCACGGCGGTGCTTGTGGATGACCTGATTTCTACCGGCGGAACGCTCGCCGAAGGTGCCCGTGCGTTGCTGGATCGTGGCGCCAACGCCGTCTACGCCTGCGCCATCCACGGCGTGTTTGCCAACGGCGCCGTGCGGATGTTGGAAGGTTCAGGGCTGCAGCGGGTATTCGTGACGGATAGCATTCCGCTTGGCAACGGCGCCCACGCAGGCAAAATTGCCCAGGTCGCCACCGCCCAGTTGTTCGCCGAGGCGGTCCGGCGGGTCCACAATGATGAGTCAATTACTGCGATGTTCGAATGACCGCGATGCGGCGCCGCCCCCGGGCGGCCGGCATCTGGGCGTGAGCACCCGTATGTGCCGCGCGGTAGGGGAGTGGATCCTTTTTGGATCCGGTTAGTTGGGTAGGACTTGCCCTTATTCTCGTGCTGACTCTTGTCAGCACGTTGCTGGTGCTGGCAGAAAACGCGGCGCTGGAACTCTCGCAGGGCGCACTGGACTCGCTAGACAGCACCGAACCTCGTGCTGCGCGCCGTCTCCGAGTACTGCTCGGCAACCGCTTTCGGTTCTGGGCCAGTGCCAGGATCGGCGCGGCCGTGCTGATCTTCGCCTCGGCGGCGCTTGCCGCCACCACGATCGGCGACCAACTCGGAACCCTGCTCGGGACACGCCCAGGCGGCGTCGTCTTGGCGCTTGCCGTGCTGAGCGTCCTGCATGCCGGCGGCGCGCGCGTTACCCCGCGTATTCTCGCCCAGCGTCATCCCCTGCGAATCGCACGCCGCTTTTCGTGGCTGATCTACGGCCAGTACATCCTGTTCCTGCCCGCCAGCCTCCCGTTCGAACGCCTGCTGTCACCGACGGAGCAAGAGGCCTGGCGTGGCCCCGACCCCCGGGACGCCGCGGTGATCGAGGCGGTCGAAGGCGCACGCGAAGGCGCCATCGACGCTACCGACATCGAGATGATCACCAACGTCATTGAGCTGGGTGACCGCGTCGTTCGCCAGGTCATGACCCCGCGCCCCGACATCGTGGCCGTCACCGCCGAGACGCCCCTACGCGGCGCCCTGCGCACGGCGCACGCCCACGGTCTCTCCCGGCTGCCCGTGTTCGACGGCGACCTGGACAATGTGATCGGGATAATCCACGTCCGCGACGGCCTGGCCGAACTCCTGGAGCCCAACCAGACTGCCGACCTGCGCTCACTGGTCCGCGAGCCCCTGTTCGTGCCGGACTCCAAATACGTGGACCGACTGCTGCGCGAGATGCAGGCCGACAACCTCCACATGGCCATCGTCGTGAACGAATACGGCGACACCGCCGGCCTGGTCACCATCGAGGACCTGCTGGAAGAGATTGTTGGTGAGATCGAGGACGAGTACGACATCCCTGACGTCCCGATCGTTTCCCTCGGACCGGGCCGCCTGGTCGTGGACGCCGGGTTACCAATCACCGACCTGAACGACGAACTCGGCCTGGCCCTCACCGCCGAAAGCGTTGACACCGTGGGCGGCCTGGCGTTCAGCGCGTTCGGCCGAGTACCGGCCGTGGGCGAAGCCGTAAATGTCAACGGCGCCGTGTTGCGCGTCCACGCTGTCAAGGAAACCCGCATCACGCGCCTGGAGGTCACGCGGCTCGACGAAGACGGCAATGCCGCCTGATCGACCCTCGGTGAGACCCGTCCACCTGATCGCCGCAAGCTAACCCAGGAGCCAAGCCATCGACATCCTGTTCGGTCTCCTGATCTTCCTTGGCCTGATTGCAATCAACGGCCTGTTTGCAGGCGCCCAGTTCGCCTTGGTGGCGGTTGATCGCTATGAGGTCGAGACCGCGGCGGCCAGGGGCGCCCGGCGCGACCGCACGGTCAGGCGCGGCCTTGAAACGCTGTCGTTTCAACTTTCCGGCGCCCAACTGGGCATCACCGTCAGTTCGCTCGTCTTGGGCTTCGTGGTGGATAACGCCATCGGCCCCTTGCTGCGGCCGGCGCTGGCCTGGATCCCGGGCATTGAGAACGGCACGCTCGTCGCCCTCACCGCCGCGCTGGCACTTGTCCTGGCCACGGTCATTCAGATGGTCCTCGGCGAACTGGCCCCCAAGAACCTGGCTATCGCCCGGCCCATGGCCACCGCCCGCCTCTTCGTGCCGCCCGCCATGTTCGTCAACACGGTCTTTTCGCCAGTCATTCGTTTGCTCAACGCCATGGCCAATGCCTCGATGCGTTTGGTCGGATTGGCCCCGCGCGAGGAGCTTGAGGGATTCCAGTCGCTGGAAGAAATGCGCGAGGCCCTGCGCTGGGCCGCGCGCGAGAACACCATCGAAGGCGTCGAGTACGAGGTCCTGGACCGCGCTCTGGGTTTAGGTCGCACCACCGTCGGCGATGTAATGGTTCCCAGGTCGCAGGTCGTGGCCATTGCCTCCAACGCGAATCTGGCCGACCTCGCCCGACTGTCGATGGATACGGGCTATTCGCGCTTCCCGATCCGCGACGCCGAGGGTCGTGAATACGTTGGGATCGCACACGTAAAAGATGTATTGACGCTGCCGGCGCCCGCTCGCGCCGCCACGCCGGTCTCCGCGAAGGCGCAGCGGGCACTGGTGGTGCCGACAGCCCGCGATCTGCGTTCATTGCTGCTCGAAATGCAGGCCGCCCAGCACGCCATGGTCATCGTCCATGACGAATTCGGCCAGGCAGCGGGAGTCGTGACGCTGGAAGACATCGTGGAAGAGTTGCTGGGCAGCATCGAGGACGAGTACGACAAGCCGGAACCCGCGCTGGTGACGCCGCTGGACAGCGGCGCCTACGACGTGGCGGCCAGGATTCGACGGGACGAACTGAGCGAGGCCACCGGTTTCGCCATGCCCGAGGGTCGCTTCGAGACGCTGGCCGGACTCGTGCTGACTCTCCTGCAGCGGGTGCCGCGAGAAGGCGACGCCGTGTCGTTCCGCGGCTGGACCTTCCGCGTGGCCACTATGGACGGGCGGCGGATCGACCGTGTGCGCGTGCAAAGTCCTTCCACTCGGCGCCGGAACCTCGGATGACCATCATCCTGCTCCTGGTAGCACTGGTGCTGCTCGTCGTTAATGGATTCTTTGTCGGCGCCGAAGTCGCTATTACGGCCGCCGCCGCAAGCCGACGCGGCGAGCTGGAACGAAGGGCCGCCGACGGCCGCCGTTCCGCCCGCCTCGCCGTCGCTTCCATGCGGGAACTCTCGTTCATGCTCACGGGCGCGCAACTCGGCATCACCATGGCTTCCTTGGGTCTGGGATTCGTAGCCGAACCAGCCATCGCTGACGTGCTGGAAGAGGCGTTCGCCGACCGTATCGGGCTCACCGGCGCGCCATTACATGCGCTGGCCAGCGTCATTGCCCTCACCATCGTCGTTGTGTTCCACATGGTCCTGGGCGAGATGGCCCCGAAGAACATCGCCATCGCCGATCCGGTTCGCACGCTGCTCTGGGTGGCGTTGCCCTACCGGCTATACGCCAACGCCGTACGCGGCCTCCTCTGGATTCTGAACGAACTGGCCAACCTCACCATCCGCGCCGTCGGCGTGGCCCCGCGCGACGAGCTGGAGCGCGCCTACACGCCGGCCCAGATCGGCTCGATGCTGGGCGAACTACGGCGTCTTGGCGCCATCAGCGCGCCGCAGCAGCAACTGGCCGATCGCGCACTTCGCTTCGCCTCGCGTCCCGTGGAAGAGGTGATGGCGCCGCGTTCGGCCGTCCACGCGCTGCCGGCCGGCATGTCCGTCCGCGAGATCGAGCGCCAGGCCGTCGCGACCGGCCATTCGCGCTTTCCGGTCTATCGCGACACGCCGGACAACATTGTTGGGTTCATTCACGTCAAGGACCTGCTGGCTATCGATCCTGCCGTTATGGACCAGCCGCTGCCGGAGGCAGCCATTCGTCCGCTACATGTCACGCCGGCCACCGCCCTGGTTGGCGAGTTGCTGGTGGCCATGCGCCGCGAGCGTGCCCATATGGCTCTGGTCGTGGATGAGCACGGCTCGCCGGCCGGCATCGTCACTCTGGAAGATTTGGTAGAGGAAGTCGTCGGCGAGATTCGCGACGAGCACGACCCTCCGCTGGAGGACGTTCAACAGTTCGGGCATGACCGCTTCGTCGTGTCGGGCGGGCTGCGCACGGACCGCCTGGCCGAAGCCACCGGCTGTCGGCTGTCCGCAGGTGACTTCGCCACCGTTGCCGGCTTTGTGATGCATCGGCTTGGCGCGGTACCCAAGCCGGGCGACGCGGTGGAGCACGATGGCTGGATCCTGCGCGTCCGCCGCATGCGCGGCCCCCGGCTTGAGATGGTTGACGTCATTCGCCGTCCAGCAGCCGGCGCGCCATCCGACCCGGTTGGCCCGCGTTAGGCTTGCCCATGGCCGTTCTCCAGCGCTCAAGCACTTACAAAGCCGAAGGCGTGGTGCTTAGCCGACGTGACCTGGGCGACGCCGACCGAATCGTCACGCTTTTCACGCGTGAGTTCGGCCGCCGCCGCCTGGTGGCCCGCGGTTCGCGCCGGCCCACCAGCCAGCTTGCCCCCCACATCGAACTCTTCAGCCGCGTCCGCATCGTTGGTGTCGTGGGCGTGAACCTCGATGTGCTGACACAGGCGCAGAGCCAGGAAGCGTTTCCCCGCTTTCGCACCGACTTGGCCGCCTTCGCCGCCGCCGGGTGGGCCGTCGAGCTCCTGGACGGTCTCAGCGAAGACGGCGAAGCCGCTCCTCAGGCCTACGTCGCCCTGACCGCCTTCCTCAGCATGCTCAACCATCAGGCATCCGATCCCGAGCCGCTGCTCTCCGCCCTTGCCCTCAACCTGTTGGATCTGCATGGCTATGCACCCGAACTGTGGCAATGCACCGTTTGCGGCAACGTGATCCAGCCGGACGCCCACGCCTTCGCTCCTCGCACCGGCGGTATCGTCTGCTCGGCCTGTTCGCGTGACAACGCGAGTCATACGCTGAGCGTCGATACGCTGAAGACTCTTCGCTTCATCGCCCACGAAGGTCTGCCTGGCGCCGCCCGCCTGAGAGCCGACCCGCGCACCCGCGCCGAACTACGCACCGCGCTGCGCGCCTATGCCGCCGCCGTCGTCGAACGCGATATCTCGTCCGCCCACATCCTGGAGCGGGCGGGCGCGGGTTCCGCGCCCCGGCCAGCGCCCGGGGCGTAACACCGACGACTGGCGTCATAACACGCGCCGTCCCGATTGCTCCAAACTCACACGAGGACACCCATGCCTGCACCCGACCTTGAAACCCTGACCTCCCTGGCCAAGCGCCGAGGGTTTGTTTTTCCCAGTTCCGAGATCTATGGCGGTTTCGCCAGCACCTGGGATTACGGACCGCTGGGCGCCGAACTGATTCGCAACATCAAGGACGCCTGGTGGCGCCGCGTCGTGCACATGCGCCCCGAAGTCGTCGGCCTCAACGCCTCCATCCTCATGCACCCCCGCATCTGGGAAGTGTCCGGCCACATCGAACACTTCGCGGACCCGCTGGTGGAGTGCCCGACCTGCCGCCGCCGCTTCCGCGAGGACGACGTGCCCGACGGTAAGTGCCCGCACGACGGCGACGAACTCACCGATCCGCGCATGTTCAACACCATGTTCCGCACCTTTGTGGGCCCGGTGGAAGACGACGCCTCCGTCGCCTACCTGCGGCCCGAAACCGCCCAGTCCACCTACGTCAACTTCAAGAACGTGCGCGACACCGCGCGCGTGCAAATGCCCTTCGGCATCGCCCAGATCGGCAAGGCCTTCCGCAACGAGATCACCACCGGCAACTTCATCTTCCGCAGCCGCGAGTTCGAGCAGATGGAGTTGCAGTACTTCGTTGAGCCGGGCCAGGACGACCCAGCCCACGAGGACTGGGTGGACACCCGCTTCGCCTGGTGGCAGGACCTGGGGCTGGAGCCGCGCCACCTGCGCCTGCGGCCGCACAGTCCCGAGGAATTGGCCCACTACGCCAAGGCCACCACCGACATCGAGTACCAGTTCCCCTTCGGCTGGGGCGAACTGGAAGGCATCGCCAACCGCACCGACTTCGACCTCAAGCGGCACGCCGAGGCCAGCGGCACCGACCTGTCGTACTTCGACGACGCGGCCAAGCAGCACGTGACGCCTTTTGTCATCGAGCCCGCCGCCGGTGTCGACCGCGCGGCCCTGGCCTTCCTGGCCGATGCCTACACCGTCCAGGAAGTCGCCGGCAAACCGCGCACCTTCCTGAACCTCGACCCGCGCCTTGCTCCGTTCAAGGTCGCCGTCTTCCCGCTCGCCCGCAACCGCCCGCCGCTGGTGGAACTGGCCACCCGCATCGCCGACGACCTGCGCGCCAACTGGCCGGTCTTCTACGACGCCAGCGGCTCCATTGGCCGCCGCTACGCCCGCCAGGACGAGGCCGGCACGCCGTTCGCCGTGACCGTGGACTTCGACTCGCTCGACGACCAGACAGTCACCGTGCGCGAACGGACGTCCATGCGCCAGGAACGCATTGCCGCCGACGGCCTGCGCGCCTACTTCGCCGACCAACTGGCCTGGTAAAACACTCAAATGCCGGCCCCCGCACCACCCGCTCCGACAGGGAGAGGGCCGGGTGAGGGTCTTCCGCCGGAGCCGCCGCCCGGCTCATACTCCACGCTGGAGCGCCTGCTTCTAACCCCGCTGCGTCGTCTGGGCGGCCACCTGGTCAAGCCGGTCATCAGGGCCCTGGCGTTGGCCCGCGTCCACCCCAGCGCGCTCTCCCTCAGCCAGATTCCACTCGGGTTCGTCGTCGCATTCCTGATCGTCCCGTTCCCCCGCCTGGCGCTCGCCCTGTTCATCGCCACGCTCACCCTGGACTTCCTGGACGGCGAATTGGCCCGCGCCCGCGGCCTTGCATCCGACTTTGGCGCCCTGCTGGACCAGGTCTGCGACCACGTGCGCGAACTCACGGTGGTCGGTGGCCTTGTGGCCGTCGGCGCCCTTCGCGGCGAAATCGGCGTGGCCTACGCCGCCGCCTATCCCCTCGCCAACGTTCTCCTTTACCTGGCCGACCGCTTCCGCGCGCCGCTGCCCTTCACCCTCAAGCCGTGGATGGTCTACTACCCGTTCCTGATCGCCTACCTCGGCTGGAGCCTCAACCTCCTCGACTACGCCGCCGCCGCCGCGGCCGCCTTCCTCACCGTCGCCAGCATCCAGGCCCTCTGGCGCCTTCGCACGGCGGTCTCACGCTCCAACACACGGTAAACGCCCGCTGCTAGCGGCGGTGCCCTTCGTGGATGTCTGCCAGGATCTCGTCAATGGTCATCTTTAGGCGTTTCATTTTCGCTCGGCGCCGCCGGAAGCGGGCGACAGCGGCCACTCGCTCAGCCGGGGGACGCTCGTCCGCAGGCTCCGAACAAGCTTCCTTTCGAGAATCTGAGTCTTCTTGATTCACTTCTCGCGCCTTCGCCGCAGCAACTCGGCCCCCGCGCACAACGCCCGCAGCTTCAAATACGCCTCGTCCAAGTCCATCGGGTTGATGCTCGACGGCGCAAACCCGCAGTCGGGATTCAGCGTCAGCCGCTCCGCAGGCACGTATTGCATCGCCGCCTCGGCTCGCTCCACCACCGTCTCCGGCGTTTCGACTTTGATATCCGTATGGTCGATCACGCCCAGACCCAGCAGCTTGTCGTCCGGGAAGTGCGCGAGCACCTCGATTCCGCCGGCGTCCGGCGTGGCGAACTCCATGGCGAACCGGTGCACGTTCATTCGACCCAGGGCCCCAATCACCAGGTCGTACGGCCCGCGCGTGCTGTGGCGGCGGTTGGAGTGCGCGTGGCACAGGTGTACCGAGATCAGCGGATAATCCACGCCCTCCACCGCCCCATTGACGCCCTGCACCGCCATGTCAATTTCGTGCCCGACGTCATCGATCCCAACCCGCGCCCGGTACTCAGGGTCCACCAGCAGCGCCAGCCATGGATCGTCCAGCTGGATCGCGTCCACCCCCAGCGACGTCAGCCGCTGCAACTCCCCGTTGATGATCGGAATGCACGCCTCCATGAAATCTTCGCGGGTGGCATACGCTCCCGTGGAATGCTCCGGACTCCACATGCGGCGCGCGATCGTGTAGGGCGACGGCACAGCCGCCAGCGTCCGTCGCGTGGTGGTCCGCCGTACAAAGCGCGCCTCATCCAGTGCGATCGACCGCTCCTGCCGCAGCGGCTGCGTCACCGCCGGATACGCCGCCCCGCGGCCGCCTGCGATCAGGTCCGGCTCGAACCCCGCCACCGCGTCGGCAAACACCTTCACATAGCTCTCGCGCCGCCACTCACCGTCGGACACGTAGTCCAGTCCCGCCGCTTCCTGCATTCGAATCGCCGCCGGCACTGCGTCGTCCAGTACCCGTTCGGCCGCGGCCGGACTTACCTCGCCGCGCTTCCGCCGCTCGATCAACTCCCGCACCCACACCGGCCGCGGCAGGCTCCCCACCACGAAGGTCGGAAACAGCGCCCCGCTCGCCTCGCTCAATGCAGCACCATCCCGCCGTCCACGCTCAGCGAAATCCCGGTGATGTAGGAGGCGTCGTCGCTGGCCAGCATGTAGGCCGCGTTCGCCACGTCTTCCGGAACCTGGTGTCGCCCAATCGGGACATTGGCCACCCGCACATCCCAGGCCGACTCGTTCACGCGGCCTTCCAGTTCAGTCAGATCTGGGTTCAGGTCCTCCCGCCAGAGCCGTGTATCCACGATCCCGGGACAGAGCGCGTTAACCCGCAGGCCGTAGGGCGCTAGTTCCATGGCGGTGGAACGGGTGATCCCAATCACCGCGTGCTTGGTCGCGCAGTAGCAGGCCATGTACGGCCGCGCGATCTTTCCGGCGGCCGACGCAATATTGATGATGATGCCGCGGCCCCGCGGCTGCATGCGCCGCGCCGCTTCCTGCACGCCCAGGAAGACCCCGCGCACATTAATGGCGAACATGTTGTCCCAAGCGTCCATCGTCTGTTCGTCGAGGGACGAGGCCCCGCCGATGCCGGCGTTGTTGACCACGATATCCACCGGACCGAAGGCGGCCTCGGCTGCGTCGAACATGGCCGCAATGTCGGCCGGCACCCGTACGTCGGTGGTCTGAGCGCGCGCCGCACCGCCGGCCTCGACGATTCCCGCCGCCGCCGCCTCAGCCGCGGCCGTGTCCACGTCAGCCACCAGCACCGCGGCGCCCTCGGCCGCATACCGCTCCGCAATCGCCTGCCCGATGCCCCGCCCCGCGCCGGTGATCACGGCCACCTTGCCGTCCAGTCCCTTTGCCACGTGTAGACCTCGCCTGACCAATCCGGTTCCGCCCGATAGTGGCACAGGCGGCCGCGGCATTCCCGTGCTACGTCAAGGTCGCCAGGTAGCAGACCACCCGCGTCGGAACCCGGAACTCGCCGTCTACCGCAATCCGCTGTCGGACCAGTTCATCCACCCGCGACACCAACGCACGGCGAGTCTCATCCGTCGGCTCGCGCACGCTGTCCACAGGTCCGGACGCGTAGTAGGCCAGCACCGGCGCCGGAACTACCCCGCAAACCGATCCACCAGGACGGCAATCAGCGTCCCCACCACGCCAAAGCCCAAACCGGCAATCCAGCGGGTCAGCCTGGTCTCCAGGGCGTGCAGGTCGGCCTTGGTGGCCAGGTGCTTGCGCTCGGCCTCGATTACGCTGACCCGTTGCTCAATCATGGCGGTGTCCCTCCCACTGGGAGTCTCGGAATCTTCACCGCCCGTGGCCGGACGTGCGCGTGCTGGCGCGCCCAAACCTTGAGTTAATCGTATCGCAGCGCAACGACCTTCGTCAGCACAAACCCACCTCGCCCAGGCGGACTCCGCATGCCCCCGACGCTCCCGGTCGTCCCTGGAGTCCCTACCCCAGTTGCCCCGTAGCTCCGCAGAACGTACGTTCACGCCGCCGAAGTCGGCGCCTTCCCGCGCCTTCGCATCGTGAGGTTGTCCTGTGGCCGTCTTTCGCTGTGCATGCCACCAGATCACCTGGGGCGACAATCTTGTCGAGGCAATCGACGATATCGGCAGCTTCGGCTACGCCGGCACCGAGACCTTCGGCACGGTCGTCACCCGATTTGCCGGCCGCGCGCACGACTTCCAGGCCATGCTGGCGGCCCGCGGCCTGCGGCTGTCGGCCCTCTACGGCGGCGGTGCCCTGCACGATCCGGCCGGACAGCGCGAGGCTATCGCTGAGAACCTTGCCATGGTCAACTTTCTGCACGAAATGGGTTCCGACCGGTTTGTCATTGGACCCGCCCGGCGCGAGGGTGCGCCCACCGACGCGGATATCCGGCAGTTCGCCGGCGGCGTGTCAGAAGTCGCCGCTGCCGCCCTCGACCTCGGCATTGTCACCGGCATGCACCCGCACTGGAATACCGTGATCCAGGAGCGCGACGAGATCACCCGTTTCTTCGATGCCGTTGACACTGGCCTGGTAAAGCTCGCACTTGACCCGGCCCATATCGCCAAGGCCGGCGACGACCCGATCGAAGTCGCATCCGCCTATCGCGACATCCTCACTTACATGCACATCAAGGACTACGTGCCCGACCTGATTGTCGAAACCCCGGAACTGGCCAGCGCCCAGGACAATGCGCCCCGCATTGCCGACTTCGGTGAGCTGGGCACCGGCATCGTTGACCTGCCCGCCCTGCTGGACGTCGCCAGGGAAGCCGACTACGACGGCTGGCTCACCGTTGAACTCGACCGCTCGCAGACCACCCCCCGCCAGAGCCTCGAAGTCAACTCGCGCTACCTCACCGAGCGCCTGGGCTTCGACCTCGGCGGCGAGAACAGCTGAGCGCCATGCCGCTACGGATGGGTCTGATCGGCTGCGGCCGCATCCAGGAAGAAGGCCACGCCCCGGTTCTTCAGCGCATGCCCGACGTCTGGCAGGTCACCGCCGTGGCCGACCCCACGCCCGAGCGCCTCAACCTCATCAGTGACCGATTCGGCGTCCCGGCCGAGGCTCGTTTTTCGGACTACCGCGACCTGTTGCGTTCCGGCCGCGTTGACGCAGTCGATATCGCCGTGCCCCATCGGTTTCACGCCCCAGTCTGCCTGGGGGCCGCGCGCACGCGCACGCCATTCCTCAGCGAGAAACCCTTGGCCACCTCGCTGAAGCAGGCCGACGAGATCATCGCCGAGGTCGACAAAAACGACATCCCCGCCGGGATCATGCACAACTACCTCAACCGGCCCAGCACGGCCGCCGCCCTGCCAGCCATCGAGGCGGGACGCATTGGCCGCCCCTTCATGTTCCGCATGGAGCACATGGGCAGCGGCTGGTATGTGGGCGCGGCCGCCTACGACCCGACCTGGCGCAGCCGTCGCGAGGATGCCGGCGGCGGCGCTCTGCTCGATAACGGCTACCACAACCTCTACACCGCCGAGGCCATGCTCCAATCCCCCATCACGCAGGTCTCCGCCCGCGTCGGCACCCACGTGCGGGAGCAGGATGTGGACGACACGGCCGCCCTCATGCTCGGCCACGCCAGCGGCGCCACATCGATCGTTCTCGCGGCCTGGAGCGCCACCAGCGCCACTGGCCTGACCGAGGTCCACGGCGACCTCGGCTCCATTCGCCTCGACCGCGGCGAAGCCGTCCTCCACATCGGCGACCGGACCGAAGTGCTGGAAAACACCGACGCCGACGAACTGGGCTTCGCGCCCATCTTTCGAGACTTTGCCGACGCCGTCCGCGGTGACGCCCCACCACGCCACACCCTCGCCGAGGGCCGCCGCAACCTCCAGCTCGTCTTTGCCGGCTACGACGCTGCCATCGAGAACCAGATCGTCCATGTCAAGAACTAACTCGGCCTCGCCACGCACCGGAGGCGCCGAACGGGCCAGGTAATCAGCATGCCGGGCGGACCCTGAATGCCGCCCAGACGCCGCCTGCCCTGGCTCGCGGTCCTGGAGTTGCCGCGCGACATCCTGGCCGCCATGGCCATCACCGTCGCGGTGGCTTTTGGCAACGGCGCCATTGTGTCCGTGCTGGCGCCGATCAGCGACGACTTCAACCTCTCCGCCGATGCCGCTGGCGCGACGGCGTTGGCTGCGCTTATTGCAAGCTTTGCGTTCGCCCGGCTGATCATCAACCTGCCCATCGGGGTCATGGTCGACCGCGTCCGGCTCCACCCGCTCTTCTACGTCGGCGGCGCGCTGGCCATCGCCGGCGTGATCCTGACGGTGCTGGCCCCGGTCTACTGGCTGCTGCTTGTCGGCCGCGTCATCGAGGGCGCCGGCTCCATCACCGCCAGCGCGGCCGCCCAGGCCTACGTGGCGCGCCGCGCGCCCGAGCGCGAACGCGGACGAATGTTGGGCGCCGTCAGCTCGGCCACCATGATGGGCGGCTTTCTCTCCCCGGCGGTCGTCGGTGCCGTCGCCACCCTGGCGCACTGGCGCATCGGGCTGCTCCTCACCGTCGTCGCAATCCTCACCGGAATGTTCCTGGTCACACGTTATGTCAAGAACGATCCGCCGCCAGGCCGCGCCGCCGACAAGTCGCCCGCGACCCGTCTTCGTCCCCTGCGCTTCGTCCGCCGCGCCGTCTACTCCCCCGGCCGGCTCCTCTTCGTCAACGGCATGGCCATGGCCCTGGCGGTCCCCATCTTCGGCTTCAAGGCCTTCTTCTACCCGGTCTTCGGAGGCGAAGTCCTGAACCTGGAACCCTTCCTGATTGGCCTGGCCATCTCCCTCTCCACGGTCATGCGCTTTCCCGTAGCCATCGTGGCCGGCGCCATGTCCGACCGCTATGGACGGCTGTGGGTCTATGTGCCCAGCGCGCTGGCCATGGGCTTGGTCAGTGTGCTGGTGAGCCAGGCCGGAAGCGCCGCGACCTACGTGCTCTTTGGCCTCGCCTTCGGCCTGGGCGGCGGCGCTATTCCAACCATCACCTCGACCGTGGTGGACCGCGCCCCGCGCGACCGCCTCGGCGCCGCCCTGGGCACCCACGCCTTTCTGCGCGACATCGGCGTGGTCTTGACCCCGCTGGGACTCGGCATCGTCATCGACGCCGTGGACTTCACCGCCACCGCCTTCACCATGCTCGCCTTCGCCGCCCTCTCCGCCCTCCTAGCCATCGCCGCCGGCGAATCGGCGCCGGCCTCGCGACGCCGGGACGGTGGGGATGGTATCCAGCCGTCAGTCGTCAGGAAAAAGCCGGTCGAGTAGCGGCCCTCGGACTAACCTTCCGGCGTGACCACGCCGGTTGGATCAACCACCCACGTCAACTCCCCGAGATCTTCACCCGATGGCGCCATCCGTGCACTCATCCAGCGCACAGTGATTGGCGGACCGCTGGGCTCAAGAGCCGGGAACTGGAACCCACCATGCTCGGTCGCGCCCGGTTCAACCCGTCCGCGCGGCGCGGGGATGCCCTCTCCGATTGGAATCACAGCCGGAATCTCGGTTCCGTCGACTTCAATCTCCAGACCCGTGCCGAAGGCCAGCAAGGTCTCATCACCGCGGTTCTCCAGTGTGAAGTAAATCCGCGTCTCTTCGTCGGCGAACTCGACTCGCTCAAGCACCACCCGAATCCCCCTGCGCTCGAGCGCCTGGCCCACCCGCACCATCCGTACCACCGGACGAACACCTAACCGGTCGGTGACTGTCAGGCCTGAAACCTCTACCTCTGGCTGGGGAGCGTCCTCGCACCCATCGTCCACATCGGCAACTCGGGTAACCACGCCTTCCACCCAGACAAATGCGTCCCGCTCGACTCCCTCTTCCGTGTCGGGAACCCGAAATAAGGTGGAAAGCTGGTCGTTGTCAAAATCGACCCAGCCGCACAGCACCAGATCGTTGCCAACCTTGGAAACGCTATAGACACGTGCACGTAACACGACGCGAGCTCCACCGACCGCCGACGGATCCGCATGAGCCAGCGGCCAGTCCTGGTTCGTTAGCACGACCGAGGACATCGGCGTGGGTGTGGCGCCGAGATTCGGTTCGGCGGCGCCGTCGCAGGCGGCAACGACGCCCAGCACCAGACCGACAACCACGAGCAGTCGCAGCGGCCAGACTCGCCTCATGGCTGGCCCTCTACCGTCCGAAGATGCAAACGTCATCCACACACGTCATACTCTGCCCCACAGCGCCGACGGAAAGGCACGCGCCCATGACACGAGCCGCTGTGATCGGTCTTGGCCGAATCGCAAGCACCTGGGACGAAGAACGCAGCAAGTACGACGGCTGGCACCTCCCGCACGCCCATATCGGCTGCATGGTCGCCGTCCCGGAACTCGAAATCGTCGGACTCTCGGATACCTGGGCCGAACAACGCGAGGCGGCCCGGGCCAAATGGGGCATCGACGCCCTCTTCGAGGACTATCGCGAGATGCTGGCCAAGACCCGGCCGCAAGTCGTGAGCATCTGCACCTCCATGAAACCCCGGACCGAGATCCTGCTTGAGATCGCCAACGGCGACTACGGTGTCCAGGCCATCTGGGCCGAGAAGCCCCTGACCTATTCGCTGGAGCAGGCCGACGAAGTGATCGCCGCCTGTCGCAAGGCCGGCATTCACCTGGCCGTCAACTGCACCCACCGCTGGCGCGACAGCTTCACGCAGACCCGCGAAATGATCGACGACGGCCTCATCGGCGATGTCATTCACGTACAGGGCGGACTCAATTGCAATCTCTCCCACAACGGCAGTCACCTGATCACGCGCCTCACTATGTTCACCGATGCGCCGGTCGCCTGGGTTGCGGGTGAGGCCGAGAGCGACGCGGCCGTAGCTGGCGAGGACGACTTTGCAGGCAACGGCTATTTCGTCTGCCACAACGGCGTGCGCGGCCTCTTCCGCGGCATGCACACCGGTGGACTGGAACTCTCCTACGACATTACCGGCACGGACGGCATGATCCGCCTCATGGACGACAGCCGCAGCCCCGAGTTGTGGCGAATCGAAGACGGCATGCCCGGCCAGCGCGGCCCCACGCCCGTCTGCCACTTCTTCAGGCCCAGCCACAGCCCGCGGCCGGCCGGAGTGAACGTGCTGTACGACCTGATGAACTGCATCGAAACCGGCGAGGACTCGCGTTGCACCGGCGAAGACGCGCGCGAAGCCCTTGAAATCGCCCTCGCGGTCCGCGAATCGCACCGAAAGGGGGGCGGACGTGTCGATCTGCCCCTCGAAGACCGCAGCCTCGGCATCGTCTCGCGCGAAGTCCTGGTTTCCGAACTGCCCCGCGCGATTCTCCGGCGGCGCGAATCCGAAGCCGTAGCCCAGAACGGGGAGGCGTCGTGATGGCCAGGTTCAAAGCGGCGGTAATCGGTCTCGGACGCATCGCCAGCACCATCGACGAAGAGCTCGGTGAATTTGACGGCGTCGAATTCCCCTACGGCCACATTCCCTGCTACATGTCCATGCCCGAAATCGAAGTCGTCGGCATGTCCGACACCTGGGTCGAACAGCGCGAGGCCGCCGGCGCCAAGTGGGGCTTCGATGCGCTCTTCACTGACTACCGCCAGATGCTGGAGGAAACTCGCCCGGACATCGTCAGTATCTGCACCTCCGCCAAGCCGCGTGCCGACATCCTCCTGGAGATCGCCAACGGGGGCTACGGCGTGCGCGCGATCTGGGCTGAGAAGCCCATCACCCTTTCGCTGGCGGAGGCCGATGCCGTAGTTGACGCCTGCAAGCGGGCCAACATCGCCCTCGCCGTCAACTGCACCCGCCGCTGGCGCGACGACTACCTCCAGGTGCAGGCCTTGCTCAACCAAGGCGTCATCGGCGACGTGGTATCCGTGGATTCCCGATCCAGGTGCAGCCTCTCGCACAACGGCAGCCACCTCATCACTACGCTCACCATGTACGTGCCCGAGCGCGCGGTCTCGGTCGTTGGCGAGGCCGAGTTGGACGAAGACAACCCTGACAACGACTTTCCGGGCGCCGGTCTCATTAGATTCCCGGGCAAGGTCCGCGGCTACGTTCGCGCCTACGACAACGGGCCCAACGAGAGTTCGCACGACATCGTCGGCAGCGACGGCATGATCCGCATCATCAACGATGCCCGCAGCATCCAGATCTGGACGTCGCACCAGGCATTGGACGGCCATCAGCAGCTTCGGGAGCGCGGCACCTTCGTCCGCCGCCACTTCCCGCCGCCCGTCCGACGCAACAGCGGCGGCGTGAACGCGGTTTACGACCTCATCCACTGCATCGAGTCCGGCGACGATCCGCGCTGCAGCGGCGCGGATGCCCGCGAGGCCCTCGAAATCGCCATCGCCATTCGCGAGTCCGAACGCCGGGGCAACCAGCCGGTGGATCTGCCGATCGCCGATCGAAGCCAGCAAATCATCTCCGGCGAGGTCGTCCGCAGCGAACTCCCCCGCGCCATCCTCCGCCAGCGCGAAGAGGCTGCCCAGACGTAACTCGCACGAGCCTTGTTGGCGAGCAACCCATCCAGGCTACGGTCCGGCGCATTCTGGCCCTTGTACGTTCCAAGACATCCGGATCGCTGGGAATGTGCGCGGGAAGCGGGGACGGAGTTCGGGACTCTCCGGGCGAGCGAATAGCAGCGCGGCAGCAGGTCTTAGAGGGCTACTGGGTCGTTGGATGAGATTCAGATGCCGGGCGATCGAATGTCAGATCACCTGTGCGCCGACTCAATCGACTGCGTATCTGGCTACGGCAGCGGGATCGAGTTCAAGTCCCAGGCCGGGTTTGGTGGCGTCGGGAGTCCAGTCGTCGCTGGCGGGTTCGGGGAACTCGGTGAAAACGATACGGTCCGCGGCCTCGACGGTGCCCAGGCACTCGACGACCTGCATGTTGGGGGTGGCGCAGGCGAGGTGGAGGTGGACGAGCTGGTAGGCGTGGGAGGCGACGGGGATGTTGAAGGCGTCCGCGAGGTGGGCAACCTTGAGCCACTCGGTAACGCCGCCGACGCGGCCGACGTCGGGCTGGGCGATGTCGGCGGCGCCGCGGCTGAGCAGATCCTTGAATCCGTACTTGGTGTACTCGTGCTCGCCGGTGGCGATGGGCACGGTGAGGGCGGCGGCGATGCGGGCCAGTCCGTCGATATCGTCGGCCAGGACAGGCTCCTCGTACCAGCCAATCCCGTATTCCTCGAAGCGGCGGCCGAGCCCGATCGCCTGCTTGGCGGTGTAGCCGTTGTTGGCGTCGATGTAGAGCTCGACGTCATCGCCGAGTTCCCGGCGGACGGCGGCGACGCGGCGGATGTCGGCCTCGGGCTGGGTGCCGAAGTTCATGCCGACCTTCATCTTGACGCGACGCATGCCGCGCTGGACGTAGCCGAGTTGCTCGTCGATGAGTTCGCTGTCGGTGTAGGAGGTCCAACCGCCGCTGCCGTAGATCGGGGTTGAGGCCCGGCAGGGACCGAGCAGCTTGAACAGCGGGAGCCCCAGGGCCTTGGCCTTGAGGTCCCAGAGGGCGATGTCGACGGCGGAGATGGCCTGGAAGGCCAGGCCCTTGCGGCCGAAGCCGCGAACGCGCCAGAACATTTCCTGCCAGAGACCCTCGATATCGAATGGATCGGCGCCGAGGAGGACGTCTTTGAGGTCATGCTCGACGACTGACCGAAGGCCGTGCGACGGGGCTGACATGCCGAGGCCCTCGAGACCGTCGTCGGTGCGGATGTGGACGAAGCAGTACCCCCCGGCGGCCATTTGGAGAGCGGTTGCGTCGGAGATGGGCGGGTCGCGCGGGACGATGACGAGCGTGGTTCGAACCTCAGTAATCTTCACCGGATCGCTCCTGTCAGTCCTGGAGCACCGGGACGCGTGCGCCAGGATGCAGCCGACTTCGTTAGTGCCTTGCGAGGGCGTCTAACGTTAACGCAGCGGACGAAAAGACTTAACGACACGGAGGGGAACTGCCACGTGCAGGTTCGGGCGGTGGTGTTTGATCTGTTCAATACGTTGACGGCGCCGGTGGACGATGTGGAGTTCAGGGCGTCGGTGCGGGCGATGGGGTTGGCGGCGGGCGTGGACCCGGATGCCTTGACCAGGGGATGGTTTGATCTTTGGCGGGAGCGGTTTGACGGGACGTTTGGGTCAACCACAGCCGACCTGCGGAGCGTCTGCGAGGCGATTGGTGGCGAGGTAGACGAGGCGGGCATCCGGCGAGCGGTTGAGCTTCGTGTGGAGTTTTCGCGGCGGACACTGCGGCCACGGGACGACGCGGTTACCACGCTGGGATGCGTGCGACGGATGGGCCTGCGGACGGCATTGCTCAGCAACTGCACGGCGGAGGTGCCGGATCTGTGGCCGACGACGCCCTATGCCGAGTTGATCGACGAGCCGCTGTTCTCCTGCGTGGAGGGATTGGTCAAGCCGGATTCCGACCTCTATCTGCGGGCGTGTGATCGCCTGGACGTGGGACCGGAAAATTGTGTCTACGTGGGCGATGGTGGCAATCACGAGCTGACAGGCGCGGCGCGGACCGGGATGCGGGTGGTGCTGATCAGGACGCCGGATGTGCAGGCGGCTTCTTATGACTCGGAGCGGAGTTCCTGGCGGGGTGAGGCGATTGACACGCTGAGCGAGATTCCGGGACTGATTCGTTCTGGTCGCGAGGCCTGACTTGGCGGTGGCGCTGGCGCCGCGAGGTTAGCGAGGCCTACGGCGGGTGAAACGGAGGCCGGACCAGGTCTGGTCGATGGACGCGATCTTGTAGTCGACGAGTCCGCTGGCGAGCCCGGTTTCGCGGACGACACGCTCGGAGAGGTCGGATTTGACGCCCGAGGCCTTCTTGGGCCAGCAGATCCAGAGGCCGCCGGGACCGGCTCTGGCGCCGTAGCGCTGGACTCGCTGACGCAATTCGCGGCGGGAGCCGACGAACCAGACAATCAGATCGCAGCGGCCCTGGGCGCGACGGCGGAAAACCACGTCTTCGGGTACTTCGCCGAGGGTGCTCCCGAAGTCGGGGGGCGCGCCGGGGAGGGCAACGGCGTACCCGGGCTTGATGCCGAGCTTGCGGGGCAGCGGAGTGCCCGAATAGCCGGCCAGGCCCGACGCAGGCGCGAAGGGATTGGCTGGCGGATTGGCGATGGCATCGCGCAGGGCGAGTTGGACGTTGGCCCAGTCGGTGTAGACAGCGTCGGGCAGCAACTGGCGCACGAGTTCGACCGTAGCAGGGTCACCGTCGACAAATACGAGGGGGAGGCCGCGCGTGGCCTTGGTCTGGCGCATGGCAACGCCGACATCGCGGCCGTGTGAGGGCAGGCGGCCGAGATCAATGAGGAGAGCACCGGGCGGGTTGGCGCGCAGAGCACGCAGGCCGGCGGTATCAAGCGGGGCGTGGTCCACTTCGAACTCGGCGTTGGGGAGCCGCGCGGTGCGTTCAGCGGCTTCCGCAACGTTCCAGTGGATTAGGCGGATTCGGGGCATGGGTCTGGTGACTGCGTGAGGCTCTGGGCTTCGGCCTGGGAATGTGCCGCGGTGCGGCTGCCGCAGCCGACGATGGCATGACGAGTGGTCATGTGGCGAAGAATAGCGGCAGGCTTGAGGAGCTAGCCCGCAGTCCTGGGCGCCGCGAGGCCGTCAGGGTCGGCGTCCTCGGGGCGCAGGCGCCAGATGTCGCGCACCCAGAGCGGGACGCCAATTCCTACCACCGCGGTTGCCACGCCGCCAATCAGGATAGCGGTGGCCGTGCCCTGGGCTTCGGCGACCCATGACAGCGGGAGCAGGCCCAACGGGGACAAACCAAACGTCATCATGCGCAGGGCCATGACACGACCGCGCAGGGCATCCGGCACCATCAACTGGAGAGCCATCTGGTTCACGGACATGTACACGGACTGGCTGAAGCCCATGAAGGCCACGACCACCGCAGCGGCCGCGAATGTGCGAGTGAACGAGAGGAGGATGAGCAGCGCGGCATACGTAAGGATGGCCCAAACCAGCGCCCGGCCCTTGTCGCGGAACCTGGAGAAGGTAACCACCAGGGCCGAGCCTACGAGCGCACCAATCCCAAGAGCCGCCATCAGGAGTCCCAGCGTTACGGGCCCGCCGGCCAGGTCCTTGCGCACGAAGGCCGGCAGAAGGGTCATGAGTGGCATGCCAAAGAGTGAGGGTCCCAATGCCAGGAGCATCAGCGCCATCATGATGCGGGTGCGCGCCACGTAGGCGAAGCCGCCACGCATGTCGGCCCAGGTAGACGAGCGCGGCCGGCGGGTGCGAGGCGGTGGCACAACCCGCAGCATGTTGAGGCTGCTCCACAGATAGCCGCCCACCTGGACGAAGTAGGAACCTGCGATTCCCACGGTCGCAATGACCGGCCCGGCCAGGGAAGGTCCAATGATGCGCGCCGAGTTGAGAGTGGCGCTATGCAGACCGATGGCGTTGGCGAGGTGCTCCCGTGGCACAAGGCCGGCCACGAGAGCCGTTCGGGCCGGCACATTGATCGCAAACATTGTGCCCACGATCAGCGACGACACCGCCAGATGCACGACATGCACACGATTGGTAACCACCAGAATGCCGATCGTCAGCATCAGTCCAGCCAGGATTAGCTGGGCCACGAGGACCATGCGCCGCCGGTCCAGGCGGTCGGCCAGCACGCCGCCGAGCGGCGACAACAGCAGCATAGGGATGGACCGGAAGAATGCGAGCAGTCCCAGCGTGAACTCGGAGCCGGTCAGGTCCAGCACCAGCCAGCTCTGCGCCAACTGCTGCATCCAGAAGGCGACCTGGCTGCCAGCGTTGGCCTGCCAGAGGCGCGAGTACTGCCTGTAGGCCAGGGCAGGCGCCACGCGATCGCGCAGCCGAATCAGCGGCCAGAGCACGGAGTCGATGGGCGGCGATCCGATCGGCGGTAGCGGCCCGAAAGCTTCGGGTACCGGCGGAGTGTGGGGGATGGGCAGGGATTCGGGCAACCGGCGAGCCGCGGCCTAGAAGCTCAGGCGAGCTCAGGACTGAGAGCAGCACGCAGCATGGCCGCACGCTGGGCGCGTTCGTGCGGTGGGGCGAGATAGCGTTCAGGGGTGCGCTCGTACAGGCGATCGTTGCGCCAGCGCGGCAGGACGTGCAAGTGGTAGTGCCAGACGTCCTGGCCTCCCGCGGGACCGTTGTGCTGGCGGGTCGAGATGCCTTCGCATCGGTAGACGCTGGTCATGGCAACCGCCACGCGCTGCGCCACGGTGTGAATCTGCGCCGCCGCCTCAGCCGGCAGAGTTTGCAACCCGGGAATCGCCAGTTCGAATCTGCCCGGAGCCTCCCATCAAGCATTAACACAGACTAGCTGCGTTAACAAGCTGTTTAGGCTGCTTCATCACTCCCATACAGACGAGCTAATTCTGCCTGAACAATCTTTGCTTGCGCTTTCAATCCATCAACGTCATTCAGGTTTTGTTGATAGGCACCAAGAAACTCTTCAAATTCTGCCATGTTATTGGTTCCCACCCCAATATCCGAAAGAGACTTTAATCGGCTTGACAATTCATCTTTGATATTTCTCACAGCAATCGACTGCTGAACAAGCTTTTGCAGGTCTGCCCAACGGCACAAGTTGTCTAGGGACTTCTTTTCACTTTCGATTGATTCTGCAGAAACATGCAAGTTATACTCAACCAATTTCAAGAGTTCCGAATACACATCACCAAAAGCCATTTCAACCCCCTATTCGATTACTGAGCAGCAGGCCGGTACAGCTTAGGGTTGCTTACTTCAAGGTTTGGGCGCTCAAAGTCCGACCCACCGCTCAGGGGGACTATACCAAATGCGCAGAAGGGCGAGCATTGCTGTAGGTATCTTAGCTAGTTCAGCTATTGGTTCAAGCTTGGTATTCAACCCAGCAGGTGGATCAATTGAAGATCGTGTAGGTGCGCTTGAATCATGGGTGCATACCGCATCGTTGGATATCAACCATTGGAAAGTGCATGGGGTTCCAGGTAGTCAATCAAATACAAATCAGCCAGCACAACCTAGGCAACCAGCAGCAAGTCAATCAAATACAGGTTAATCTCCACAACCGCAACAAATCAACCCTCGCAAAATCCACAAAGTCAGCCTTCGCCAACTGCACAAGGCTCAGCAGTGCAGCCTACACCTACGGCAACACCAGAAGTACCAATAACTTAAGCGAAATAAACCCCTGGGCCGTGGGGGAACAAGGCCCAGGGGCAGGGTTACATGCTAGCCGCTGCCGGAAGCGTGTGCAGCTCCCGTTCCGAACTCCCATTTTTTAATTGACAAGGCGTTGTTGTAAGTCTGGCAAACCATCACCTGATCCCCGGTGTGATTGGTGATGCAAATGACCAAATGCGCCAATCCCCTGTCATGGTGAGTCTTGTATCCGAGTCCGCCAGAAACTTTCCATACAATCGGATCTGTTGCTTTTTCTAAGATGCTCTGTACTGCGGTAATATAGTGGCGCGTCTTTGTGCCTTCGGTCATTACGGGATGCCCACGCACGATGTACGTACCGTCGTAGCACCATTCAGTCTTTGTCCAGAAAACGCCGCGCTGTGTTTTCTTAATGGATTTGCACTTGTACGAACTCTGCGCGGCCATCGTCACATCTACATCCCCTGACGATGGGCCTGCTGCACTTGGCACCGTTGTCATCGCAACGTCAACGTCGCGAATCTCAACGGTGTTCTCGGCTTCAGCGGGCGGTGGTGGTGCCACCTCCGAAGGTTCATCGGCGCGTGCCGGACCTTCAGCAAATGCGGTCCCGATCAATAGGGACGCGCTGACTGCTGCGAACAGCAGGGCAAGCACGATGCGAGTGATTGATTGCCGCATGGCAATCCTCCTCGGTTCAACTCACCAGGAGCGTCGTCATTGACGCTGACTCTGGTAAGCGATGAACCATGAGGATCATATACGAAATACTAAAGGCGCGCAAGGGCGTTTTCGACAATTCCTTTTCTATTACCCTTTCTCCTTTGCCGCGTGCCCGTCCGCAATCCCACGTATAAACATCAACAATTGATTTTCTAGTTGACCGACCTTTCGTGCAGCATCAGCTTCCGCCTTCCCTTCACTCCCACTATTGGACCGTTTGAGTTTCCCTTTCGCTATATATGTTTTGTTTTCGCGTACGTGGTAATACTCTACACCGGCGTCATACAATTGATTGATGAGTCCTCGCAATTCTTTCGATTGATTTTTCGTAACTCTCACTCGACAAGCCTGCCGATATCCAGTTTGCACTGTTCAATAGCAGAAACGGCCTGCTGGCGTTTACTCTCTAAGTCCTTAATAGTGCGTTTCGCACCCTCCATGATCTTTTCTTGCCGCAACATGTGTTCGTCACACTCAACACTCAGCAATAGTGTCATAACAACCGGCGAGTTCCTTCGCCTTTTCATTCAACGGCTTGTATTCGGCAGTCATTCGCGCATCCCCCTATGGTTCTCCCTATTGGTTAAATACCAAACCCAAACTGGCAAGCGTAGTTGAATGGCGTCTGCCCCAATGTCACAGACCAGGGCTTGCCAGTTTGGGTTTGGTATCTACAAAATAAAAATCCAATTTGACTTAACGGCGATACGTGGTAGTAGTTAACGGCCAGTGATTCGGGAGTTGTGAGATTTGACGAAGGGAGGTGATGCCTATGGCTACCTACCGCTTCACATGCGCGTGCGGTCGCATTCGCTACGTGTCTCCCCACACACGATTGCAACCGTGCTCGATGTGCCTGAGCCGTATCCGGTCGCAGGCACGCACCGAAGCGCGTCGCATTCAGCAACGCATCCGGCAACGCATCCGCTAGGCCACTAGCGAGCACATAGCATACACCCCACAACTCCCGACCACTGGCCGTAACCCGCTTCATGGCCCTATAGCCAGAATGCGAGCCGTCGCGCAAGCAACGGCTGCGCCGTAGGGATCGGCATGAAGCGCCCGCAGGGACTCTTGGTGAAAATGTTGGTGCATCAGAGTGGGAGTTGCCTGCTAGGCTTGCGGCAAGTGTCCGGGCGGTCGCGAAGGCTTGCCACGATGACGCTCACCATCGCCGACCTGTTGACCATCGCAGGCGCCATCCTCGGTCCGCTTCTTGTCATTGGCGGCGGCGCATTGGCATGGCTCCGCGCCGACATGGCCAAGCTTGAGGAACGCCTGCGGGCTGACATGGCAAAGCTAGACCAACGCCTGCGGGCCGACATGGCAAAGCTGGACCAACGCCAGCGGGCCGACATGGCGAAGCTTGATCAACGCCAGCGGGCCGACACGGCGAAGCTTGATCAACGCGTGCGAGCCGATATAGCAAAGTTGGACGAACGACAGCGAGCCGACGCCGCCGCTATCAACATGCGGCTGGACACATTGACCCAGACCATCATCACGAGCGCGATTGCTCGCAGGTCACCGGCGGACGCCCCTACCGAGCACACAAGCCAAACCATCCCGGCAAGCACTACGCAAGAGGCTTGACTGGCTGGCTTGAGGACGCTTCCGATCAGGCCCTGGCTGTTTCGAGATCGCGGCGGAGTTCGCTGATTTGATCGCGGAGGGCGGCGGCTTTCTCGAAGGCGAGGCTGTCGGCGGCGAGGCGCATCTGGCGTTCGAGGTCTTTGATGGCCTGGGCCAGTTCGACGCGGGAGAGGTCGTTGGTGCGGCGAAAGCCTATGTCGTAGGCGGGGGACTCTTCAGCCGCTCGGGCCAGGCCGTCGTGGCCGGCTTCCTGGGCAACGCGTTCGGTCAGGTCGCGCAGGCCCTTCACGATGGATGCGGGTGTGATGCCGTGCTGTTCGTTGTAGACCACCTGCAGACTGCGGCGGCGATAAGTCTCGTCGATGGCGCGCTTCATGCTGTTCGTGACCAAATCGGCGTACATGATCACCCGGCCGTGCAGGTGCCGGGCGGCGCGGCCGATGGTCTGAATCAGCGAGGTCTCTGAGCGTAGGAAGCCCTCTTTGTCGGCGTCCAGAATGGCCACAAGGCTGACCTCGGGCAGGTCCAGCCCTTCCCGCAGCAGGTTGATCCCTACCACCACGTCGTAGACCCCGCGGCGCAGGTCGCTGAGGATTTCGACGCGTTCCAGGGTGTCGATTTCCGAGTGCAGGTAGTGGACCTTGACGCCGATTTCGGCCAGGTATTCGGCAAGGTCTTCGGCCATGCGCTTGGTGAGCGTGGTGACCAGGACCCGTTCGTGCACGTCAACGCGCTTGTTGATTTCGGCGATGAGATCGTCGATCTGCCCTTCGGTGGCACGGACCTCGATAGCCGGGTCGACAAGACCGGTGGGACGTACGATCTGTTCGACAATCTGCTCGCTGTGCTCGTATTCGTAGGGTCCCGGCGTGGCGGACATGAAGACGGCAGTCTTGATGTGCTGCTCGAACTCGTCGAACGAGAGGGGACGGTTATCGAAGGCGGAGGGCAGCCGGAAGCCGTACTCGACCAGTGCTTCCTTGCGGGCGCGGTCGCCGGCCAGCATTCCGCGCACTTGTGGCAGGGTGACGTGGGACTCGTCGACGACCAGCAGGTAGTCCTCCGGCAGGTAATCCAGCAACACCCAGGGCGGGTCGCCCGCTTCGCGGGCATTGAGGTGGCGGCTGTAGTTCTCGATGCCGGTGCAGCTACCGGTCTCGCGGAGCATCTCCATGTCGAAGTTGGTGCGCTGGCGCAGGCGGGCGGCCTCAAGGACCTTGCCGCGGGCCTCAAGTCGGGCGAGTTGTTCGTCAAGCTCCTGGCCGATGGCTTCGATCGCCCGCTGCAATCGCTCAATTGGAGTGACGTAGAAGCGCGCCGGGTAGATGGTGACGCTGGGAAGTTCCTCCAGGATCTCGCCGGTGAGCGGTTCCAGACGGACCACGCGTTCGACTTCATCGCCGAAGAACTCAAGGCGCAGCACGAAGTCGTCGTAGGGCGGGTAGACCTCGAGCACTTCGCCGCGCACGCGGAAGCGGCCGTGCTCGAGGCTGGCCGACGTGCGGGTGTACTGGAGGCCAACCAGGACTCGTAGCAGTCGGGTGCGGTCGTACTCGGCGCCGACCTCCAACGACAGGCTCATGTCGCCGTAGTCCTCGGGCGGGGTGATGCCGTAGATGCAGGAGACGGTGGCGACGACAATTACGTCACGACGCTCGAAGAGGGAACGGGTGGTGGAGTAGCGCAGCTTCTCGATCTCAGCGTTGATGTCGGTCTCTTTCTCGATGTAGGTGTCGCTGCGCGCGATGTAGGCCTCGGGCTGGTAGTAGTCGTAGTAGCTGACGAAGTACTCGACGGCGTTGCGGGGAAAGAATTCCTTGAGCTCGGTTGCCAGTTGGGCGGCGAGAGTCTTGTTGTGAGCCAGTACCAACGCCGGACGCTGAATGCGCTGGATGACGTTGGCGACAGTGAAGGTTTTGCCAGAGCCGGTTACGCCCAGCAGGGTCTGGGCGCGGTGGCCGTCCTGGACGCCGTCAACGAGCTGATCGATAGCCTGGGGCTGGCCGCCGGCCGGCTGAAATTCAGCGGCAATCTCAAAGCCCGCACGGATGCCGCTCTGGGGAAGTGTGGCCATAGTCAGATGATTCTAAGACGAGCACCAGCCTTGCTGGCCCCGAGCGCTACTGCGTGTAGGGAACTTCGCGGGTTATCCAGCGCCGATCAGGATCTCGCGCAGGCGCCGGCCGATGATTTCGGGTTCGCCGCGTTGCAGGTTGGCCGATGCCGCCTCAATCAGGCCGCGAGGGAGGTCGGAGCGGACGACGATGGGTGGGTCGCCGGCGAGGAGCGCGTCGACGACTGTTTGGCCGTCCGGGCCCTCCCAATCGGGCTCGAAGCCGATGACGGCGGTGGGCACGAAGTAGCGGTCGTCATCGAACTCGACGGTGGCGCGGACGCCGTCCAGCTCGCCCACGTCGTCAACGATGATCTCCACGAGCTCGTGGAACTCGCGGAGCATCTCCTCCTCGTCGGAGTCCATGTAGCTGCGAAGGGCGGCGTAGAGGCCCACCATCTCTTCCTTGGCGATCTTGGACGGGCGGCCGATGGAATGGTTGGGGCTGTTGTTGAGATGCGCCGCTTCGATCAGATCCGCGCGGCCGTAGAGAAGGCCAGTGGCCTGGGGACCGCGGATGACCTTGCCGCCGCTCATGGCCACCAGGTCGGCGCCTTCGCGGATGAAGCGCTTGAGGTTGTCGCGCGGCGGCACGGTCATGGACGCGTCCACGATGACCGGGACGCCACGAGCGTGGGCAATCTCCACCACCTCGGGCAGGGTCAAACCGCCGCGTGGGTTACCCGGTGCAAAGAGGTAGGCCACAGCGGCCGTTCGGTCGGTGATGGCCGCTTCCATTTCCTCGGGCAGGCAGGAAACGACGTTGCCGACTTCGACAAAGCGGGCGCCGGTAAAGCCGTACATGTGGCTGTAGGGGCCGCGATGGAGCTTCTGGATAACGAGTTCGTCCTTGAGGCCTGTCGTGTCGGGAATACGACGAACAGCAGCGACGTCGGTGCCTGTCATGCAGGAAGCCATCGAGATGACCATCCCGGCGGCCGCGCCGGCAACCACCATGCCGGCCTCGGCGCCGGTGACCTCGGCGATGTAGGCGCCGATGCGTCGGTTGAGCGTGTCGAGAGGGACGAAGGCGCGTCCGGCTTCGGCCATGGCCTCGAAGGTTCCCGGGAGCATTAGCGAGCCGCCATGGGCGGTAGTGGGACCGCCGGCGTGAATGACGCGCGGCACGCCGAGTTCATCGTAGATGCGGTTGGCGGGGAGGGAAGGAGCCATCGGAGCATCCGGCGTGGTCGGCCGCTGGTGTATAGCACGTCTCCAGCCACCAGCGGTATATAGTTCGACAGCTAACTTCCCGCACCGTGAGTCCCCAGCATGAGCATTGACAATCTCTATCCCGGGCTGGTGACGCCGCTTCCTGTTGCGTTGGGCTATCACCCGTTTGTGGACTACCGATTCATTCACCCAGGACGTGCGCGCTGGGTGGACGACGACGGACACCCGCACAGCGCGTGGGGACTGAAGAATCCGACGTTACTCCATGCCGACTTTCCGGCGGTGCCACGAGGCGTTGAACTGCGGGCGGAACCTGGTGTGCGGACCGAACCCGTACTCAAGGCCACGGAGCCGTGGGAGAAGCTGGTGTGGTGGCCCAAAGTCATGCACGAAGGCGGTCGATACCGGCTCTGGTACGAGGCGGTTCCACCCGACCATTGGGATCCGGAGATTGGCCCCAAACTGGCCTGGCCGAACCCTGTGTTTGGCGGGCTGCTTTGCTACGCGGAGTCGGACGACGGCTTCACCTGGACGAAGCCACCTCTAGGAATCGGCGTGTGGGACGGGTCGAAGGAGACGAACATCTCGCTTGGCCGGGAGACCGTGGGGCCAATGGGCTTGCACGGGGCCAGTCCGTTCATCGATTCCGACGCAGCGCCCGAGGTTCGTTACAAGATGTTCTGGTACGGCGACGCAACACCCGAAGTCGTCGACGCCGTACGGCGGGAACGACCCGATGCGGTGGACCCGCGGACCACCGACGAAAGCCACGCGCGGGCGATGTACGTGGGCACGTCACCCGACGGGCTGCATTGGACCGTGCAAGACGAGCCAGCCGTCGTGTTCAGCAGCGACACGTTACAGGTAGTGGAATGGGACGCGCTGCGGAAGCAGTACGTCTGGTATGGACGGGGCTGGTCGTGGGGCCGACGCACCATCACGCGGGCGGAAACAACCGACTTCAGCCGCTGGCCGCTGCCGCAGGACGTGCTGACTGCGGCGCCAACCGCGCCCGAGCAGACGGATATCTACACCAATGGCAAGACCCGTTATCCGGGCGACTCGACCACGCACTTGATGTTCCCGACGCTGTACGACCGGGCGACAGACCTGACATCCATCGGGATGGCGACGAGCGTGGATGGGGTTGCGTGGAGCTGGACTCCAGGGAATCCGGTGCTGCCGGTCGGACCGCCGGGCAGCGTGGACGGGGGCAGCATGTTCGTGGGCACCGGGCTGGTTCCACTGCCGGGTGACCGAGTTGGTTTGCCGTACGGCGGGTACAGCTATCCGCACAAATTTCCCGCCAACCTGGCCGACAGCGGCATCTGTTGGTGCACCTGGACGCGCGGACGGCTGGCCGGCATTCACGCGGCGACGGAAGGGGAGTTCTGGACGCCGCCGATTCGGCTGGCCGGCAATGGGTTGCGCGTGAACTGTCGGGTACAGCCGGGTGGCGGCTTGAGAGTAGGCGTGACGAACGACGAGTGGGATGAGCTGCCGGGGCTGTCGATAGCGGACTGTCAGCCGATCACGGGCGACCAGTTGGACGCGACGGTGACCTGGTTGGGTGGCGTGCAGCCGCCCAGGGACCAAGCGGTTTCGCTGCGATTCAGTCTGCGGACAGCTTCGGTGTTCGGGTTCGAGGCGCTGGCGGACGGCTGATCCGAAGTTGGCGTCTGCGAGCGGCGCCTAGAATGGCGCCGCCGCCTCAATGACGAGACAGCGGTTGACGTATGCGGATCTTGCGCCCGGCCAGCACATCGGATTCCGACGCGGAAATCGTGGGTCGGCTGATGTTGGACGCGTTCCCGGAGACCTTCACGCGTGTTTTTGGGGAGCGGGACCGGCAGGCGGCGCGGGCGGTGGGACATGGCTTGCGGGCTTTTGGGTCGATGCCGAACGCGTGGTTGGCAGAGCGCGAGGGTGTGTGCGAGGGGCTGGTGCTGGTTCGTTGGGACAACGGGTCGACACCGATAACGGGGCTGACGGCGTTCCTGGCGATGGCGCGGGTGTTGGGGGCGTGGCGGGCGCTTTGGGTGGCGTTTCACATTCCGCCGCTGCCGCCGCACTGGCTGCACGGGCGTGAGGCGTATATCAGCGCGCTGGCGATAGCTCCGCCGGCTCGTCGACGCGGGCATGGCTCAGCGTTGCTGGACCATGTGATCGAGCTAGCTCGTGAGCGAGGGTATCACCAGGTCACGCTGCGGGTGGAAGCCGACAACGCCGCGGCGCAGGCGTTGTTTCGGCGGCATGGGTTTGTGGTGGATCCGCGCCGGTTTCAGTGGGTGTTCAACCTGGTGCGGCGGCACTTCGGGGAGATTGTCATGACGCGGCGGCTCGACACCCCGGCGGACTGACAACTCAGTCGTCGGAGTCGCGGCGGCCGGCGAGGTTGCCGAGCATCTGGGTGAACTCCATCGGGAAGATGAATTTCGAGGCGGGGCCGGCGCCGAGGGCTTTGAGGGTTTCGAGGTACTGCAAACGCATGGTGTTGTCGTCGATGCCGCGGGCTGTTTCGAAGATGCGCTGCAGGGCTTCGGCGAATCCCTGGGCTCGCAGTACGGCGGCCTGCTGGTCGCCTTCGGCCTGCAGAATTTCGGCCTGCCGGCCGCCCTCGGCCTTGAGAATGGCGGCCTGCTTCTGGCCCTCGGCCACCGTGATGTCCGACTGACGGGTCCCCTCAGCTTCCAGAATCACGGCGCGGCGCACACGCTCGGCCGACATCTGGCGGTTCATGGAGTCCTGAATCTCACGCGGCGGGTCAATCTCGCGGATTTCGACGTTGGTGACCTTGATACCCCAGCGCTCGGTCTCGGAGTCCAGCTTGACGCGGATGGATTCGTTGATGCGCTCACGCTGCGACAGCACCTCGTCCAGCGCGATGTCGCCGATGACCGCCCGCAGGGTGGTGGTGGCCAGGCCAACGACGGCCTGGTGGTAGTTCTCGACTTCCAGAACGGCACGTTCAGCTTGATTCAGGTCCACCCGCATGTAGACCAGGAAGTCGATTTCGATGGGGGCGTTGTCGCGGGTGATGTTGGTCTGGCGCGGGATGTCCAGGACCTCGGTGCGGGTGTCGAGGCGCGTGATCTGATGAATGATCGGAATGGATAACACGATGCCGGGGCCCAGCATGCCTTCGAAGCGTCCGAAGCGGAATCGGGCAAGGCGCTCGTAGTCGCGGATGAAGTTGATGATTGCCATTGGTGCCTCCCTGGCTACTCGCCTGGCGGGGGCTGCGCCGCCCCTTGTCGATCCGGTACCGAATCGTCGCTTGCGGGCTTGACCATCAGGGTCGTGCCGTCCACGGCGGTTACCTCCACAGCGTAACCCTCTTCGACGGCGGCGTCTGGGTCGTCATCGGTTGCAAGTCGGGCCGGCCAGAACTCGCCGAGCATCTGGACTTCGCCGTCGGGGGCCAGCCGCCGCGACACCCGCGCGCGGTTGCCGACCATCGACGCGCGTTCGAATTGACTGCGATAGGGCACCGGCTTGCCAGTGTTGGCCATCACGATCAGCGTGGCCGTGAGGGTTGCCAGGATCGCGCCGATGGCCACCAAGACCCAGACGCTGACCGTGAACGTCTCTGCGCCGGGGAAGTCGAGTTCGACGGGACGGAGGGCGCCGCCGGCGAGCAGGATGGCGCCGACGATGAAGGTGACGCCCGCACCCGCGCCGTAGACGCCGGCGCCGGGTTCCTGGAACTCGAGGAAGAGCAGGCCGAGGGCGATGAGGACCAGGGCGACGCCGAGCCAGTTGACGGGGAGTTGGCCGAGGCCGACGAAGCCGAGGCCGAGGGCGATGGCGCCGGTGACTCCGGGGACTACCAGGCCGGGGTTGGCCAGTTCGATGAGGAGGGCGATGCCGCCGACGGTGAGGAGGATGAAGGCCAGGTCTGGTGACGCCACGACCGAGAGGAAGTGTTCCAGGAGGGTGCGGTCGACGGGCTGAATGGGGGCGTCGGCGACGTTGAGTTGGACTTCGCCGACGGCAGTTGGCACGGACGTGCCGTTGATCTGGCGGAGCAGGTCGGGGAGGTCGTCGGCGAGGATGTCGGCGATTCCGAGGTCGAGGGCTTCGGAGGCGGAGTAGGAGCGGGCTTCGGTGATGGCGGCTTCGAGGGGGGCGGGGTCGCGGTCGCGGGCGTCGGCGATGCTGCGGGCAAAGGCGCGGGTGTCCTCAAGGACCTTGGACGCCAGAGTTTCGGGGACGTCCTGGCCGGTGGCGTCGATGGGGGAGGCTGCGCCGACGTTGGCGCCGGGACTCATGGCGGCAACACCGGCGGCGGCGAGAACGAACATGCCGGCGGAGGCGGCCTGGGCGCCGCGGGGGGTGACGAAGACGGCGACGGGTACCGGGGACTCGAGGATGACGCTGACCATTTCGCGAGCGGACTGAGCCAGGCCGCCGGGGGTGTTGAGTTGGATGACGAGGAGGGCGGCGCCGGCGTCGTCGGCTTCGTTGATGGCGCGGTCGACGTAGCGGGCGGCGTTGGGGTCGATGAAGCCGTCGAGTTCGAGGGTCATGACGGCGTTGGATTGGGCCTGGGCGGCGGGGGCCAGCAGCAGGGCCAGGAGGGAGCCGATGAGGATGAGGCGGCGGATGGCGGGGAGGAGGGTCCAGCGAATCATCGGATCCTCCCAGGCAGCGGGTCGGCTATCTGATTATCGCCGGTCATGGGGGTCGGGTGTGGAGCGTTTGGTACGGAGGATGGGTGGATGGTTGGCGGGGCGAAATGGGGCGGCTTTGCGCGCGTAAGAGTTTTTTCCAAAAAACTCTTGAGGTGCGGGGGCAGGGACGAAGGGGCGAGGGCAGACGGGAGAGCCGTGAGATCGGGAGCGGAGGGCGGAGGGACGGGGAGGGGCTGGGGCGATGGTGGTGAGGCGGAGTGGGGTGGGCGGGAGAGGCTCACGCCGAGCCTCTGCCAGCGGGCGAGGGAGGAAGACCCGAAGCTGCGGGGATGAGAGGTCACCGGATGGCGGCTGGCGGGGTGGGAATGGGAGGTCTCGTGCGCGGGAAGAGTTTCTTCTAAGAAACTCTTGAGGGGCGGCGGAGCGCTGTTTTGGCGGGTTTGGGGGGCGGGCTGGGGCGATGGTGCTGAGGCCGGGCGTGTTGCGCGGAAGACCCTCACCCCGACCCTCTCCCAGCGGGCGAGGGAGGAAGCGGCGGACGGGGGCGGGGCTTGCCGTGCGCGGGCTTGCCGCGGGTGGGTGCAGGGGCTCGTGGGCTGGGCTGCCGGTTGGGGGGTAGACGCGGGGGCTTCGCGCGCAATAAGAGTTTCTTCTAAGAAACTCTTGAGGTAATTCGGGGCGCTTTTTTGGCTGGTCTTGGGGGTGCGCTGGGGCGAGGGTGGTGCGGCGAGTCGGGGTGCGCGGATGAACTTCACGCTCGGATCGCGTCTGGGGCAGGTTTCGACCGTCTCCCGCAGGGCGATGAGGGAAGAGGCGGGCTTTCGGCGCGGGGCGGGGAGTGTGGGCTTTGGCGGGTTTTGGGGGGCGGTTGGGGCGGTTCGGTGGGTGCTGGAGGGGTGGCTGGGCGTGGGCGCGGGGTGGGTCGGGGTGGGGGGTTGGACGGGCGCGGCATGCGCGGCGGGCGGCGGTGGGTCAGCGGCGTGGCGGCGGGTTGGGAGGGAGAGGCGGTTGGACAGGCGGCGCAGGAAGGACGCGGGGCGGAAGGGTGACAGGAGGGATGACAGGAGCAGGGCGGACCAGGTGGCGGGCATTGGAGATCGGGTTGAGGGGATTTACTCAGTTAGTGTACACTGGCGGTAATGGGTAGTCAAGGTCGTTGCGGTCAGTGGCCGGTGCGGGGATGGGGGCGGGATGTGGTGGGTGATGGCAGGTGGTCTGTGGTTGGCGGGGAGGGTGGCTTTGGGGGCTGGCCGGGGGCGTGGAACGAACGGGGCCGGTGGGGTTGGGTGATGGCAATGACGTCAGTGCCGGCAATGCAATCAATGATTGCGGTGCTGGCAGTGCGGGCGACGCTGAAAGGAGCAGGGCTAGTATGCGCGTGAGCCAGGCAACGGAGTTGGGGAGCGGCTGCGAGACTTACTCAGTTGGTGTACACTGTCTGGGGGATAGCACGGCTGGGCTGAGCGGGGGCTAGGTCACCTCTGCACGGTGCGCGTAGAATGACGGGTGCTGGGGCGATCTGGGTAGTGGCGGCGCGTCTAGCACAGGGCGGGAAACCGGCCCCCATATGACCTGGCAGGGGGAGTCGTGGTGACGGCACAGATCGAGCGTCCCAACCGAGGCGCGTTGCAGAAGGCGCTGGACATTTTTCGCGACGCCATGCGGCCGTTCATCGTGCGCAGCCTCAGGAGCGTGCCCGGCTGGCAGGTCGAGGACCTAATCCTGGACGTCCTGAACTCGAACCAGGCCGCGCAGGTTCAGCAGAACCTCCGGAGCGGCGGCGACATCCAAGCCGCGATCGACATCGGCGACTTTCCACAGATCATCAATCGAAACTGGCGAGAGGCCTTCGGCCAGAGGTTCTCGCACGACCGGTCGGTCCAGAACAAAATATGGCTCATCAAAGAATCGCGCGACAAAGCCGCGCATCCCGGGCTCCAGGACCTGGAAACCGAGTACACGCGCGCTCACCTGTTTCACATTGCCGACGTGCTGAGCCTGATCAACCAGCCGAAGCAGCGGCGGGCGGTTGAAGCGATCAGAGACCAGTTGCTCGCCGCAGAGGGTCGCGCCGATGCCCCCGAGCAAGCGGAAACGAAGCCCGCAGCGACCAACGGGCGACAAGCGACGCGACGCGCCAGCAACCTCAGGCCCTGGCGCCAGGTCATCAAGCCCAGCCCGGACGTCTCGCAAGGGACTTTCCGGCAGGCCGAGTTCGCGGCGGATCTGCAACAGGTGCACGAAGGTCACGCCAACGCGGTCGAGTACGGCAACCCGGTCAGCTTTTTCAACCACACCTACATCACGCCGGGCATTCGCACGCTGCTGGTCAACACGCTCCAGCGGCTGGCGGGGACGGGCGGCGATCCGGTCATCCAGACCAAGACGGGGTTTGGCGGCGGCAAGACCCACAGCCTGATCGCACTCTATCACCTTGTGAACTACGCCGGCGCGTTGGTCAACGCATCGGACGACGCGGATTCGCGTCGAACCAGCGCGGAAATCCGCGCCATGATGGAGGACGCCGGCCTGGCGCCCGGGGCCGAACTGCGGGCCAGGATCGCCGTGCTGGACGGTACGCACCTGTCGGTGACGGACTCGACGATCACTGAAGAAACGGGCGACCCACTCAACACGCTCTGGGGCCAGATGGCCTACCAACTGGGCGGACAGGACGCCTACGAGATCGTCGGCGCGGCAGCGCGCCAAGGTACGGCACCGGGCGGCGCGCAGTTGGACGAACTGTTCGCTTCCGTGGGGCCGTGCGTGGTCCTGATCGACGAGCTGGTGGCTTACGTACGCAACGCGGGGGCGGCCCAGGACAACATCTACACGTTCGTCCAGGCGTTGACCCAAGCGGCGCGTCGGAACGATGGCGTGGCGCTGGTCGTCACCCTGCCTGAAAGCGAAGCCGAGGCGGGCGGCGCCGGCGGGGCGGAGGCGCTAGGGACGCTCGATCGCCTGCTAGGCCGAATCGAAGCGGTCTGGACACCGCTGGAGACATACGAGGCGTTCGAGGTGGTGCGGCGGCGGCTCTTCGGCGAGGTGAGCGATCCGGCCGAATGGGACCGCACGTGCGAGACGTTTGCCGCGATGTACGGGCGCTCGCGGAGCGACTACCCGCGCGAGGCGGCCGAACAACGCTACCTGGAGCGGCTGAAGGCCTGCTATCCGATCCACCCGGAGATATTCGACCGGTTGTACGCCGACTGGTCGTCGATTCCGCAGTTTCAACGCACGCGCGGAGTGCTGCGGATGCTGGCGACGGCCGTGAGCCGTCTGTACCTGGACAACGACCACTGGCCGTTGATAATGCCGGCCAGCCTACCGCTGGGCGACCCGGCTTTGGGCGCCGAATTCGTAAAGCTGCTGAGCGAGCAGTGGGGTCCGGTGCTTTCCGAGGTAGACAGCGACGGCTCACGCGCCGACAGCATTGACAAGTCGCTGCAACGGTTTGCCGAGGTGGGCGGCGCCGCGCGGCGAATCGCGCGGACGGTCTTTTTGGGCAGCGCGCCCAGCGGGGCGGTGCGCGGCCTGGACGAGCGGCAGATTCGCCTGGGGTCGGTGCTGCCGGGGCAAGGCGTTTCCGTCTACAACGAGGCGCTCAGCCGCATGAGCGGCGGCCTCTACTACCTGTATCCCGGCGACGGCCGCTACTACTTTCACGCCGAGGAAAACCTGAACAAGGTGGCGGCGGACCGCCGGGAACAACTCGACGCGTCGACGGTGAACGCGCACATCGTCAGCCAACTGAAGGAGGCCGCCGGGCGCCGCGCGGACGTGATCGTTTGTCCGAAGGACTCCGCGGACGTACCCGAAGCCGAGCGGGTGCGACTGGTGATCCTGCCGCCGGACGCGACGCGGCCGACACGCGCCAGCGAACACGACCATGCCAAAGACCTAGCCCTGAGCATCTTGCAGCAGCGAGGCGAGGCCGGCCGGGTGCATCGCAACACGCTGCTCTTCCTGGCTGCCCGCAGCGATGACGTCCGCGACCTGCGAAACAGGGCGAGGGATTACCTGGCCTGGCAGTCAATCGTCAGCGGTGAGAGCGAGACCAGGATCAGGAACCTCACAGGCGAGCGTCGGTCGCAGGCCTTCGATAGCCTGCGAAGCGCAGAAAACGGGGTGCGCACCACGCTGGTGCGGGCTTACCGGCAGGCGCTGGCGCCGGTCCAGGACGACCCGCAGCGGGCGGACCACCGGCTTTCCGTGGCCGAGTTCAACGCCCGGGATACCGGCGACATGGTGAACGCCGCGTTCCAGCGTTTCATCGATGACGAAGCGTTGGTAGAGACCATCTCGCCCACGGCGCTGGCCAGCCTGTTGCGGCAGTACGTGTGGGACAGCCCGGCTTACAAGGACCACATCAGCGTGGACGCGCTGTGGAAGCTGCTGACCAGCCACGTCTACATGCACCGGCTGCGCGACGGCGGGGTGCTACAGCGAGCCATCGACGAAGGTGTATTGGCGGGAGCGTTCGGCTACGCCGGCGGGTACCAGGCGGGCGATTACCAGAACCTGCGCTTCCGCGAGCCGAAGGACGATCTGCTGGCCGGCGGGCTGGCCGAATCCGGCGGTCCGGGCTTGCTGGTGAGTCCAGAGATGGCGGAACTGGTGAAAGCCGAGGAGACGCCAGATCCAGGACCCAGCCCCGATCCAGAATCGGGTCCAGACCCCGGCCCTGGACCGGATCCCGGTCCGGGACCGACGCCTCCGGTCGGCCCCAAGCGCATCACAGTGACCAAGACGCTGCACGGCGACATCTCGCTGGACGAGGTCAGCAACCTGCGCGAGGAGATCATTCGCAACCTGCGCGACGGCGGCGGACGGGTGACCGTCAGAATCACCATCGAGGCCGACAACCCGGACGGCTTCTCGGATAGCGCCGTGCGCACCGTGAAAGAGAACGGCGGCCAGTTGGGGCTGGACTACGCCGAGCCGTACGACTGAAACGAATCGCAGCGGGCATGACCGCAACCCGGGATCGTGGGCGGCTCACGAGTCCGGAACCGTGGTCTACAATTCAGACAGCATCAAAGGGGCGGCCCCGGTGGTTGCAGCGGGGACGGTTGAGATTCGGTCGGCTGGTTAGCCGACAGAGCGAAGGGGCGCCCACATGTTTGATCTGGTCCAGAGCCGGACCGGCTCTCGGAAGAACCGATGACCGTGGACTTGTCCGCGCTTGACATCGAGCGACGCTTGACAGCTATCGAGGCCACGCTGCCGACGTTCGCGACCAAGGCCGACATTCAGTCGCTGCGAACCGATGTCCAGGCGATGCGGACCGAGTGGAAGACCGACCTTGGCGAGATGAAAGCCGAGTTCGGCGAAATGAAGGCCGGGCTTCACGCGCGTGAGGCGCGGCTGATCAAGTGGGTCGCCGGCCTGGTTGTGGCCGGGGCGGCCGCCGCGGCTGGCGTGGCGATTGCCGTCAACCAGATTTTAGGCCCTGCCGTCGGCGGCTGATCAGCATGCACAGCGAGCCAGAAGTGAGCGAACGAGTGAAGCGGACGGCGCACTGGAACGAGTGCAAGACGGCAACCTGGCCCGAGCATGCCGACGTCTCGGGCCTCTGGAGCGACTGGCAGGCCGTAGGCGACGCCATGCGGTCGGCCATCCGCGCGTTTGAGGCCGAGCACGCCAGCGAAATCGCGGGGATGGGCGGGTCGCCCGCCGATACGTCCGCGTCTCCGACCGTCCCGCTGTCATCAGGTCCGATTCCGTCGCCCGACACGCTGGCGCGCTACGAGAAGGCCGTGCCGGGAGCGGCGGATCGCATCATGACGTTGGCCGAACGCGAGCTTGCGCACCAGCAAAAGGCCGAGATGGCCGCCATCTCGAACGACGCGCGGCGCGGCCTGGCTTGGTGGCGCCTGTGGATCGTCATTGCCCTAGTCGGGCTGATGCTGGCCGGTGCGCTGACGGTGCTTGGACAGCCGGTCCTCGGCTTTGCGGTCGCCATGCTTGCCATCGCCGCGTTCACCGGCGCGCTCGCATTTGGAGCTTGGAAATCAAGGAAAGTCCTGGGCGCGACATCGTGATTCAGCTAGGCCGATCGATTTCTGCTTTGGTGGGAACGGCTTGTCAAAGAGCTCCACTGATCGAGGCGGTCGAGGGACTGACAGCGTGGTACCGTTTAGTACGCTGGAAGTCGTTCGGTATGCCTACTGACCGGCGCTGACATGGCCAATTCGATACGCGAGCGTGTGAGGCTGAGACGCGGACACGATGCTCGAAGCGTGGCAAATATCCTTATTCGCAAGGGCATCGACAGCGAGACGCCTATCACGCCGCTCCAGATCATGAAGGTCTTGTATTTCTGTCACGGGTGGACCCTCGCCCGGCTCAACCGTCCCCTCGTCCGCCAACCCTTTGAGGTCTGGCGGTTCGGGCCGGTCGTTCGCGATGTTTACCACGCCCTCAAGCATCACGGCCGCGACCCGGTTACTCACCTCATCGCTGGGGTCTCAGATACGAACGACTTCGGCGACGACGAGCGCAAAATCGTTGACATGGTGTTTCAAGACTATGGATACGTCAATGGCCTCGTTCTTTCCTACCTAACCCATGTTCCGGGTGGTCCTTGGGACCAGGTGCGATTGCGACATGGCGAGGGTGTACCGATTCCTAACAGGATGATTCGTGACTACTTCATCCGACTTGTTACGAGCCCTGCGGATTAGTCGTGAGCGTGCAGCCCCAGGGGATGGGCGAGGAGCTTGACGCTCGAGCGTGGGAGAATGATGCGGAAAGACGTCGACGAAACCTCATCCTTGATCTCTACAGTTCTCTACACAAAGACGTCTTGCGCACTATCTTCTGGTGCATGGCCGTTCTTGGGGTCTGTGGCACAGGGATGATATTATGGATCATGTTGAGCATTGTCGTGGAGTATTCGGGTAACGGGTGGCTCGCCGACTGGCAGGTCAGCGCTATTCAAACGGCGGCAATTGGGATCAAGGATGCGTTCACAGGAGCGGGACTAGCCGGGTTCCTGTGGTTGTACGTTTACCGGAGATTCCTCTCGAATACCGGTCGTCAAGGGCCTCCTATACCGACGGCAGGGACCCGATTCGATGCGGATCCGGATCCCCTGAATGACGATCCACCGCTCAAGCCGCCAGCGTAACCGTATAGCCCGCACCATCTCAGAAAACCCCACTATCCGGCCAATGATTGAGGCGATTGAGTCGACTAGAGGCTTATTCGGCTAGCAAAGCCTGAGTCACTAGCGGGCCGGCCGCTGATTCTTCTCTCACTCCTCTCCCCTCACTTCTCGTCTCTCGCGTAGACTCCCCCGTCCCATTCCCCCGAGGCCCGGATGACTCAGCGTCGGAAGCTGATTGAAGTTGATCTGCCGCTGGACGCGATCAATAAGGAGTCGGCGCGGGAGAAGTCGTTGCGGCATGGGCATCCGTCCACGCTGCATCTGTATTGGGCGCGGCGGCCGCTGGCGGCTTGTCGGGCGGTGATCTTTGCCAGCCTGGTGGACGATCCCGAGGACTGCCCAGAGTTTGAAACCAAAGAGGAGGTGCAAGCGGAGCGGGATAAGTTGCACAAGCTGATCGAGCGGCTGGTGGTGTGGGAGAACGTGCAGCCGGACAGCGAGGGTGACGTAGTTGGGGAAGCGAGGCGCGAGATTGCGCGCTCACTGGCGCGGGCACGGAACGAGGCCGCGCCCACGGATCCCGAGGCGGTGCTGGCTTACCTGCGCGAGCACGCGCCGCCGCTGCACGACCCGTTTGCCGGCGGCGGCTCGATACCGCTGGAAGCGCAGCGGCTGGGGTTGCGAGCCATCGCCTCGGACCTGAACCCGCTGGCGGTGCTGATCAACAAGGCGTTGATCGAGTTGCCACCCAAGTTCAGGAACCAGCCGCCGGTCAATCCGGAGGCGGACCGGATGGTCATGACGGTGGGCAAAGGACGCAAGACGCGGCAAGTGGCCTGGCGCGGGGCCGCGGGGCTGGCGGACGACATCCGCTACTACGGGCGCTGGATGCGCGACGAGGCGTACAAGCGCATCGGACACCTCTACCCGAAAGCCAAGCTGCAGCACGGGAGCGAGGCCACTGTCATTGCCTGGCTGTGGGCTCGGACGGTGCCCTGCCCGAATCCGGCCTGTGGGATGCGGATGCCGCTGATGCGCACCTTTCAGCTGTCCAAGAAGAGCGGCAACGAGCACTGGACGCGGCCGGTGGTGGACCGGGAAGCCAAGGCCATCAGGTTCGTCGTGCAGGACCACGACGACGGCGTGCCAAGCGACGGAACTGTCAGCCGAAAGGGGGCCGTCTGTCTCGCTTGCCAGACTGCGGCACCGCTTGCCTACGTGCGGGAGCGTGGGCGAGCCGGTGAACTGAGGGAGCAGATGATCGGCATCGTAGCCGAGGGGAATCGCAAGCGGGTGTTCTTGTCACCTGACGATGCGCATGTCCGGGCGTCGCTGGAGGCAAGACCCAGATGGAGGCCAAGCGGAAGTTTGCCGGCAAAGGCGCGTAGCATTAGCCCGCAGATTTACGGTCTTACCGAGTGGCACCAGCTCTTCACCGTTCGGCAGTTATCGGGGCTGACGACGCTAAGCGAAATACTGACGACAGTTCGGAGAGAAGTGATCAAGGATGGGGGAAGTGATGATTATGGAGACACTCTCGCAACATATCTTGCTCTAGCTATTGGAAGAAATGCAGATATGGGAAGCAGCTTCTCTAGATGGCATAACTCCGGTGACAAAGTCACCGGAGTTTTTTCTCGTCAAGGCATTCCCATGATATATGATTTTGCCGAAGGGAATCCTTTTTCCAATTCGACGGGCAATTGGATAGCCCATATTCAGTGGGTGGCTAAAGTCGCAGAGCGACTTCCTGCGCATAACTCTTGGAGTAGGGTTTTTCAGGCGGATGCTGCAACGAATGTCCATTACGGGAATAACTTAATTATTGTAACTGATCCACCATATTACGACAATATTCACTACGCCGATTCTTCAGATTTTTTCTACGTATGGCTGCGCCGATTACTCCACCATATCTACCCCAGTCTGTTTGCCGGCATACTGACCCCCAAAGAAGACGAGATAGTTGCAAATCGATTTCGGTTCGAAGATCCACGGCAGCAATTCGAGAGTCTCCTGGGTAGAGCGCTGACGTTGATTCGTCAACAATGCAGCGGTGATTCAACTTCATCTATTTTCTATGCCTACAAGCAGCAGAAGGAAATACGCGAGGGGCGCGCGTCAACCGGCTGGGAGACTATGCTGAATGCTGTGACACAGGCAGGTTTCCAGATCGTAGGCACATGGCCCATGCGCACGGAAATGTCAGTGCGAGCAAACGCCATGACAGCAAATACACTGGCCTCCTCCGTCGTATTGGTCTGCCGTCCGCGTCTAGCCGACGCACCGTCGGGCACCCGCCGTCAGTTCCTGGACGGGCTGGCGCACGAATTACCGACCGCGCTAGATCAACTCACCCGAGAGGGGCACATCGCGCCCACGGACCTGCCGCAGGCGGCGATCGGGCCGGGGATGAAGATCTATTCCCAGTACAGCCGAGTGGAGAACATCAGTGGCGAGCGGGTAACAGTGCGCGAGGCGCTGGCGGCCATCAACGATGCTATTGACGCCTACCAGGCTGAACAAGAGGGCGAACTGGACGCCAATACACGCTTCTGCCTGCGCTGGTTTCGGCAACACGGCTACGAGGAGGGCAAGTTCGGCGAGAGTGAAGTGTTGTCATTGGCCAGCAACGTGGTCATCGACGATCTGGCGTCAGACGGTCTGCTGACCTCCGGCGGCGGCTTGGTGCGGCTCTCGCCGCTGGACGACTATCAGGCTGACCGGCCCTGGCCGCGCGGCGACCTGACGGCCTGGGAAGGCTGTCACCGGATGGCCTGGCACATGATTCCGCGGGAGGGCCACGGGGGCGTGCCTGGGGCTGCGAAAGTCGTGCAGGCAATGGGCGACGACGCGGAGATGGCGGAGCGGCTGGCGCGGTTGCTTTACAGCCATTACGACCGGGCCGGAGATTCCGCTAACGCGGTGATCTTCAACAACCTGGTGACGGCGTGGCCGGCCATTCTTGAGGAGGCCCAGCGACAGGCGGCCGAACCATCGCAAGCGATGATGAGCATAGGCGGCAACTAGTACTCAGTCGCCGGCACACGGTGCGCACGGGCGGGAGGCGCAATGAGCACGAGTATGACGCCATTTACGGCGAAGTATCAGCTGGAGCGGGGATTGCGCCCGTTCACATCGGACGAGGTGCGGAGTCTGCCACGCGAGCGATCCGGTTTGTACACGCTATGGCTGCCGAGTGGGGTCGAGGGTGGGCCGGAGCGGCTGTATCTGGGGATGTCCGCGACTTGTCTGCGTCGTCGCCTGTTGCAGCACCTGTCCAACGAAGCGAACCCGGAGTTGCGGCGGCAGTTGCTCATGTTCCGTGACCTGGTTCAGTTTTCGGTGGTCTATACGACGAATGAACAGGAAACCCGGGAGCTGGAGACGGCGCTGATTCGGGATTGGCGACCGGAGACAAATCGGACGCTGCCCGACGAGGCGTGAGGGGCCGGCGGTGCGGGAGTTTCAGGGCAGGCTCGTTGTGAACAGTTGGGTGGGTGATGGTGGTTGCGCGGAAGGCGAGAGCGGGGGCGGCGGGATGGCGGAGGGTTTGGTGGTGGGGGGTGTTCACTTTGGACCTATACTGGCCTAAACAGGTCGGAAAGGGGCAATGATGCGTGGGCGTGAGGCGGTGACGCAGGCCGTGGCGGCGTCGGAGGCGAAGCGGAATTGGAGCAAGGTGATTAACCGGGCGTTTACCGGCGAGGTTCGGTTTGTGGTGGAGAAGCATGGGATTCCGGTGGCGGGGATAGTCTCGGCGCAAGACGTTGAACAGCTGGCGGAGCTGGATGCGGAATGGGCGGAGGGTCATGAGATTCTGAAGCGGTTCGGTCGGGCGTTTCGCGACCAGACCGCAGAGGAGATTGAGGAAGCGGTAGCTCAAGCGGTCGCCGAAGTGCGTGCCGAGAATCGACGCGGGGCGGAGCGTCACCTTGTGCCTGAATGATCCGGGTCGTCGCGGACACAAACGTCCTGGCCTCGGGACTGGCGGGGTACGACGCGTTGGAGGGTCCGGCGGCGCTTCTGCTCCGGGCATGGCAGCAGCGTCGCTTTGACCTAGTTGCTTCGGTCCCAATAATCGACGAACTCGAACGGACGCTTGCGAAGCCCTACTTCACGCAGCGCCTCGGGCCAAGGGGCGCTCGGCGAGCGCTGAGTTTCGTGCGCACGAGGATCCACCTCGTGGTTGAGTTAGCCGACGTGCAGGGCGTGGCGACGACGCCGGCCGACGACCTGATCCTGGCCACGGCGGTCGCCGGCGCGGCGAGACATCTGGTCACAGGTGATCGCCAGCTTCGGAATCTGGGTGAATACGAAGGGGTGAGGATTGTTGGACCGCGTGCGTTTGTGGATTGGCTGGCAGCGGCCGGCGGGGACTGAAGAAGCGGCGCACCGCGCCATTGCTGTGGGGAACTGTCTTGTTTATTGGGTCGACAGCAGGGGAATTCACTGACAAGTGACGCAGACGGATAAGGCTGTTTCGCAGTCGCCTTTCAATGATCTGTGCGCGGTGCTGGGCGAGCGGACGCTGGTGGAGGCTGATCCGGAGGCCGACGAGTAGTGCTTTGAGCGGGGGCCGGTGGCCTAGCCAGGTCGACGGAGTTGGTGGGGTGCGACCCTCACGCGTTTGGAGTCAGGCCGCGTTGTTGCGGCAATCGCGGCTGGCGAAAAGGCCTTGGATAACGCCTTCGAGCCGAGACATGCGCTCGGTAAGTCCCTGCACGTCCTTGCGTAAATCCGCCAAGTCGCCGCGGACTTCCACTCGTAACGCCTGCGTATCGGCGCGCGCATCGCGCCAGAGCGCCAGCAGCAGGCCAATCATTGTGGCGCCTACGCCAATCAAGGTGGCGCCTACGGCGAGGATTGCGATGAGTTCGGGGGTCATGGGCGGCTCCCAGGTGCGCAGGTGAGTCGAGTCCGCCCGGTGGTTGACACGGTAGCACGGGCAGCAGAGCCGGGGGCACTCTTGGGAACTGATGGTTGGTGGGGAGAATCGGTGATTGTCTCGTCATGGCTGCGGTATCGGGGTAGCGTGGCCGGGAAGTGGGTGGGGAGGTTGACGGGGTGGGATGAGGAAGTTTGCGAGTGTCGTTGAGAAATACCTGGGGGATCTGCGGCGGATTCGGGTGTCGGGTGGGGCGACGGGGGAGCGGTCGGGGTATGGGCCGCTGGGGGATTTGCTCAACGAGATTGGCGGCGGGCTGAGGACGGAGGTGTCTTGCGTCGGCGAGGTGGCGGACCAGAGTGTGGGGCATCCGAACTTTCGGCTGAAGTCCGGCTGCGGGCACTTTTGGGTCGGGACAGCCGGTGATGCCGGGGCAGGGGGGCGCGGTGGAACGTGCTTGCGCGGGGTCGGAGCGTTCGGCCGTGGGCGCCGCCGTGGACACGCTGGGGGAGATTACCTACGACATCCATCTGAACGACAACTCCTACTGGCGAAATGTGCCGGCGAACGTGCGGAGTTACCGCCTGGCCGGCTGCCAGGTGCTGAAGAGGTGGTTGGCGTATCGGGAACACAAGGTGTTGGGGAAGGAGTTGACGGTGGACGAGGTGCGGTATTTCAGTGAGGTGGCGAAGCGAATCTCTGAGATCTTGATGCCCATATGCTGAGAATTGCTCTCTCATTTCCATTTCCAACTAGATCAATCCACCCAACAAGAGACATGGCTGTAGCTGCCGTCCCGCCGACACCCTGGCGATCAGCGCATCAACTCGCCAAGACCTGCAGCTTGCAACCTTGCAACCAACATATTCAAGGCGCGTCATTCCACACAAGACACTACTTCGACTGCTACTTCAACCTTTACTGTAGAAGGTGCATTACCACAAACCTTCAAATGCCAGCGACCACCGCAGTATGTACACCAGAACAAATCACTAAGACCCGAGCGACATTCCACTACCACCAGTTGACAATCTATAGACGCTAGCCTTGCAGCCCCAAGAACCGTCTGCTCGATGAAGCGAATACCGAAGTGCCCTCCAAATGCTCTTGTGCTACAATGCCACGCTACATCAGAGAACACCCAGCTTATCATCACTGACGACTTCGAAACTCCATGTCAACTCCTGTCCTAATGCTAATGAACATGAAAGGCGGTGTGGGTAAGACTACTCTGTCTGTTGAGATTAGTAGAACATTGGCGCATGAGTACCGAAAAAATGTACTTCTAATAGATTATGATCCTCAATCCAACGCGTCGTTGGCATTGCTCCCAAGCAGAGAATATTTTCGTACTAAGGACGCCGGAAAGAGTTTGGCTCAGGTTCTACTCTCGAACACCGATGAGACTAGTCCATTTTCTGTTGTCGGCTCTATATCAGAGCCACAGGTTGATGTCGCTCAGTTTGCGACCCGGCTTCGTACATGGCGATATCGCAAGTATCCTCGTCGGCAGGCAGGAAGCTTGGACCTTTTACTAGGCGACTTAGAGTTGATGAGACTAGCACTTAGTGTTCTAACAAATGAAAACGAAAGAATGCTCTTATCTCGGTGGAACGACCTCATCAACAGCGCCCGAGCTACCTACGATTGCATTGTCATCGACTGCCACCCTGCTGGATCATTCTTTACGAAATCGGCATTGCTACGTTCAAAAGCAGTAATTATTCCCGTAACATGCGACGCTTTCGCCGCCACAGGCCTAGGGATGATGCTGGACCACATGTCTATGTGGCAACCGTCGGGGGGTGCAAAGGACTTTCTTATAGCATTCAATGATGCCAATAATCGATGGGATACAAACGTGGAGGACCTCATTAGAACTGACAAGCGCTTTGCTCAGAATTGTCTATCGACCCGCGTACCGCACTCCCTTCTGTATAGCAAAATACCTACCCGGCACAAGACTTCTGCAGAGCAACCAGTCGCACACAAAAAGCGGGCTGGTGGAGTGATTTCACGACTCACCAGAGAAATCGTTACATCGCTAAGCCAAAAATCAGTCTTCGACCCATCGTGGCTCTAGGAGCGCCTTATGAATCCGTGGAACATCGCTAAACTACTTGTGAACAACTGTGACTCCGCTTACGAAGTTGACGAGCTCATCGCGGCTCTTTCCAACCAAAACCAATTAAATACCGTGCTTTCTCTTCTTTCGGTATTTGGAACAGAATCTGAGGTCCTTTCACTGCCACCGGACGATTCACAATCATCAACATCTCCACGTCAAGAGTCTCAAAAGAAAGGAGCCTTTAGAGTAGGACGCGAAACGAAGTTGGCATCTGAACCCACTCCGGTGGATGATGAGACGCTACACGAACTCGAGGCGGTTTTTCGCTCCGAAGGATTCACAAATCGCCAGGTTGAAGAGTGGGTCAAAGACACTTTCGGCATTAGGCAGCCTATTGGCAAGGGATCTTTGCGTAAGTACTTGGTCAGATTGGCGAGTCGGGACGATGCAATCCCGATGAAAATGCTGCTTTCTACTGCTAGGTTGAAATTAACAGGTGATTCGTCTGTCGGTGAAGATATAACATTCTACTGGGACCAAATCGGAGGTCGCCCCTAACAAATCTATGCCAAACGAGTATGCCGCAAGGCTCCGCGACTTTCTGCCCACAGGTCGAGAGTTGGATCAGCGTACGTCACGTATCTCTATAGAACGGTTTCTAGGGGCTCTAATAAGAATAACCACCTGGATTGACTTTCTATATGCGCTACGAAAAGAAGATGACACTTCAGTACTCCTCGCGTCGGCACACTCCAAAGTAATCGAACTTCGAATCTTGGCTCCATTGGCCCTAATTCACTCCTCATACATGGCACTACGTACAGTGGTCGATGTTTGCACTAGTTACACATTCTACTATGCCCATCCGATTGAATGGCAAGCGATCTGTCAAAACCGTGCCCCTTGGGAGAGTCGAGGCGTGATTGTTGAATGGCACTTGCGATATACGCCGACGTTTCGTCAAGTTAATTCAGATTTTAGTCTCGTGGAATCACTTAGGCAGGACTATCAGCTCCTGTCCTCCTACGTTCATGGAGTACCCGTCGGAGGCCTCCCACAGCTGACGGGAATCAAGAGTATCCCACTACACGATACTGATCTAGACTCGTTCACAGACGTAGCTGAGAGAGTCGACAAGAATATAAACTTGATGTTCATTAGCGTGTTTCATACAGATATGATCTCAATGTCTCGTGAGGATTTGAAGACGGTCACTAGAGGAATTGCACTCTCCAAGTTGGCCTCCACAGGCATACTGCTTCCTAGAGTATAGCTGGCCTCAATCCTACGGCTTTCATAGGTCCTCAGTGTGCAGTGGGCTAATATAGGTGATTGTAACTACTCCACGATCCTTATCGCGACAAACCGTTCCGATATGCACTTGAGACTATTGCGATATTCAGTTGTTCGGGTATTCACTTGAGCGTTGAGAGAAGAAGGGGATGAAGGCGAGAGCGGCGGGATCGAGGGCTGGGCGTGCAAGGAAATCGGGTTGGCAGGTTGCGCTGGAGTAGCTTGGTTGCTGCTGGGTCCCGGCCGGGGACGCCGGGATGGTGGAGGGGGACGGAGCGCTGCGGGAGTTGGGAGCACGGGGTGGCCTGGGTGGGCTGGGATCGATCATGGCGCTGGGTCCCGGCTGGGGACGCCGGGATGGCGGAGGGGGATGGTGCGCTGCGGGGGTTGGGGGCACGGGGAGGCCTGGGTGGGCTGGGATTGATCGGGGTGCTGGGTCCCGGCTGGGGACGCCGGGATGGCGGAAGGGATGGTGGAGGGGACGGGGCGGTAGCAGGGGTCTAGAGAATTTCGGGGTAGAGGTCGCGCCAAGTGGGGTTGGTGTGTTCGATTAGGCGGAGTTTCCAGCTTCGGCGCCAGCGTTTGAGGCGCTTTTCGCGCAGATAGGCGCTCTCCATGGTGGAGTGGAGTTCGTACCAGACGAAGCGGTGGACGGCGTGTTTCCGAGTGAACCCGGGAACGATATCGGCTTCGTGCTGCCAAATGCGCCCCGGCAGGTCTGAGGTGGCACCGACGTAGAGGGTGCCGTTGCGTTTGCTGGCGAGGATGTAGACGCACGGGGCGCCGGGGTCGGACGGGGGCATGGCGAGATGGTAGGGGGCTGGTGCTTGCGGGTTGGTGAGGTTTGGGCCGGATTCGGGGAAATGAAGCGCTGAGGCTATTGGTTGCCAGGATTAGCAGTGAACTCCCGGGCTAGTGCGTTGCTGCTGGGTCCCGGCCGGGGACGCCGGGATGGCGGAGCGCGCGCTGCGGTGGTGGGTTGCCAGGGATGGCGACGAGCTACTGGCGGGTTGGTTGCTGCTGGGTCCCGGCCGCGGAAGCCGGGATGACGGGGAGACGGGGGTTGGGTGTTTCACCCGGGCAGTGTGGTTCGACACAATCCTTCGAAGACTCCGGACTGGCTCACCACGAACGGGGTGCGGCGGCTGATGCAGGTTGCGCGGAAGACGGGCGGGTCTGAGACCGGCCCCTACGCAAGATCGGGACGGGGAAGGGAGAGGGGGAGAAAGACGGGTGGGTTGGGTTGGGTGCTGGGAAGGGTGGTTCGACACAGTTCTTCGAAGACTTCGGACTGGCTCACCATGAACGGGGTGCGGCGGCTGATGCAGGTTGCGCGGAAGACGGGCGGGTCGGGGACTGCGCTCCTACGCGAGAAGGGGACGGAGCGGGTGACGAGCGGCGAAGTGGCAGTGCCGAGGTCAGGGGTTAGCGTTCCATTCCGTCCACTACTTTGGATATGACTGCTGGGGTACGTCATGATTGAGCGGCTCAGATCTTCGGCATGTGCTGTTCAGGTTTGAGGTTGATGGCCTGGAACAATGAGCCACGTTAGCGTCGTGGGCATCACCGCCGTTGGCGGGGGCGGGAAAACGGCGGCGGCCCGGCGCCTGGCAGGGGTTCTTGGCGACGCCGTGGCTATTCACTTCGACGATTACGCCGAAACGAACGTATATCCCGCTGACCTTCACCGTTGGTTTGCCGAGGGAGCCGACTACGATGCCTATGAGGCCCCTCTCTTTACTCGTCACTTACAGACTTTGAAAGCTGGCCGCAGTATTTCCTATCCGACTGGCGGCACTATCGTCGGGCCCGCACGTTACGTTGTCGCTGACGCGCCACTGGGTCGAGCACATCCAGATTCAGGAAGGTTGATCGACTTATTGGTCTTCATCGACACGCCGTTGGACGTTGCCATGGCACGTCGGATTCTGCGCGACATTGAGCTGGCGGACGATCCTCTTCAGCATGTGATAGCTGAGCTAGATGGATATGAAGCCAGGGCCAGGCCGATTTACGAACACTTTCAGGAGCGAATGCGAGCAGACGCCGACCTGGTGATTGAGGGAACTCTTGGCATCGACCTCGTGGTGGAGAGGATTCGCTCCGAGGTGGAGTCGCGTTGGGCGGGCCGGACTGGAACGGCAAGACCTGTTGACCGGCCAGGTACGGAAGGTTGACGCGGGTCGCAGCAATAGCGGCGATTCCGTACGGCCAGGCAGATATACCGCTTCGACATTGACTGGTTTCTCTTTCTTCGACGCCTGGCTGCCCGGCCCTGGGAGTTGTGGGCGTTTCGGCTTGCGACTAGGGTGCTTCTCAACTCAGGTCCCGTTCGAGGCAAGCTGGATACAGGGCCGATACGTTCTCGGCAGCGTCCGGGTACTAAGGAGTCCTAAGGCAAGGCATGTCCGTAACTGAACGGCACGTATCCGCGAATGGGGTGACCCTGTGGACGGCGACGCAGGGGACGGAGGCGCCGGTGGTGCTGTGTCATGGGGGGCCGGGGATTTATGACTACCTGGGGCCGGTTGCGGCGATGATCGATGATGTCGCGACGGTGCATCGGTATGACCAGCGGGGATGCGGCCGGTCGCAGGACGTTGGGCCCTACGAGGCCGCCACGTTTGTGGACGATCTGGATGCGCTTCGAGCCTATTGGGGCTACGAGGCCTGGACGATCGTTGGGCACTCGTGGGGGGCGCACCTCGCTCTCATGTATGCCATCCGGTACCCGGAACGTACGGCGCGGCTGGTGTATATGTCGGGTACGGGCATTGACCCGGCCTGGCACCAGGACTATCGCCGGAACAGGGAAGCGAAGCTGCTTCCGGACGAACGCGAGCGCTTGCGGCGCCTGAACGAGCAGCGGTTGACGGCCAGAGGCGAGGAGCTTGAGCGGATCGAGGAGGAGGAGTCTTCGCTGCGCGGACGGACCGAGCTTTATGACGTGACGCGGATCGGCGATGTTTCCCGATATGACCGCTTTCCGATCAACTATTCGTTGAACGCCGCGCTGAACGCGGAGAATAACCACGTGGAGGAGGCGGGGAGGCTGGGCTGCGAGGTTTCCCAGGTCAGTGCGCCGACGCTTGTTTTGGACGGTGACGGGGATCCACGGCCGCGATGGGCGCGAGCGCAGGTGGCTGAGCTGATTCCAAACTGTCGGCACACGACCATCGCGCGAGCCGGGCATGAGCCGTGGATCGAGCAGCCGGAGGCGACCGGCCGGGTTCTGCGCGAGTTCCTGATGGAGGCTATGTAGGTTCCGGAGCGCATTTTCTGGGTGGGTGGCCGGTGGGGGCGTGCATGTTTGAGGTGCTTTGGCCCTGGCTGGAGGACGGTTGCGTCGGAGTCGTCTTCGGTCCATTCATTAGGAGACAATTGAGGTCTGTGGGGACTGTCCGGCACCGCGGTGGCGGGCGAACGAGGATTGAAACGCATGGTTGAGGGTTCGTGGACTCCCGAGTTGAGGCGGCGGTGGGACGAGGGGATTGTTCGGTATCCGGACCCGGCGGTGGAGGTCCTGGACCCGCGGTTTGGGGCGTACCGGCTGGGGAATGCGGCCGTGGAGCGGCTGTATACGGGGGCTCGCTGGGCGGAAGGGCCGGTGTGGTTTGGGGATTTCAGGTCGCTGGTGTTCAGCGATATTCCGAACAACCGGATGCTGCGGTACTGCGAGCTGACGGACGAGGTAACGCTGTTTCGTCATCCCTCCAACTACAGCAACGGCAATACGCGGGATTTGCAGGGACGCCTAATTAGCTGCGAGCACCTGACGCGGCGGGTTACGCGCACGGAGCACGACGGGCGCCTGACGGTTTTGCTGGACCGGTTTGAGGGCAAACGGCTGAACGGGCCGAATGACGTGGTTGTCGACTCGGACGGGGCCGTGTGGTTTACGGACCCGGGCTATGGGATTGTGATGGCGTATGAGGGGGAGGTCGGCGAGGCGGAACTACCTACGCGGGTTTACCGGCTGGATCCCATAAGCGGTGACGCGACGGTGGTGGCCGAGGACCTGGTGAAGCCGAACGGGTTGTGTTTTTCGCCGGATGAGTCGCGGCTGTACATCTCGGACACGGGGAACTCGCACGATCCCGATGGGCCGGGGCACATCCGGGTCTTTGAGGTGGTAGAGGGGCGGACGTTGCGCGGCGGCGAGGTGTTTGCGGATATGTCGCCCGGGTTTGCCGATGGGATTCGGACGGATCGCGACGGGAACGTGTGGTCGAGCGTGGGTTGGGCCGGAGCCGGAACCGACGGGGTGCATTGCCTGACGCCCGGGGGTGAATTGATCGGGCGGATCGTGCTTCCGGAACCTTGCGCGAATTTGTGCTTTGGGGGCGTGAAGCGGAACCGGTTGTTTATGACGGGGAGCCAGTCGTTGTATTCGTTGTATGTGGAGGCGGTTGGGAGTTAGCGGCCTTAGCGGTTGCGTAGGCGTTGAAAGGAACAGCGGCACCTGGCGCGGCCGTGCGTTGGGGTGCTCCCGGGCAATTCACATCTGGAGGGGAGCGGTTGGGTAGTGGATGAGGGGATGGAGATTTATCCGATGGTGATGTTTCCGACGCTGGCGGTTGGGGACGTGGGGGCGTCGGTGGGGTGGTATGCGGAGGTGCTGGGGTTTGGGACGGTGTTTGTGTTGCCGGGGGCGGATGGCGAGCCGGTGCTGGCTCATTTGCGGTGGCGGACGTATGCGGATGTGCTGCTGGTTCCGGATGAGGGTGGAGCGGACTCCAAACGAGTGAAGGGTGCGGGGGTTTCGCTTTCGTTTCTGGTGGGGGATGTGAGCGTTGACGCGATGGCGGAGCGGCTGATGGGGCTAGGGGTGGAGTTGGAGGAAGGGCCGGTGACGCGGCCATGGAATACGCGGGAGGTTGTGGTGGCGGATCCGGATGGGTTTCGGCTGGTGTTCTTTGAGCCGGTGGATGTAGGGAGGTCGTTTGAGGAGGTGGTCGGGGCGATTGAGGAGTGAGCGAAGAGAAGTGAGAGGCGAATGTGAATAAGACGCGATCTGGCCCGCGGCTGTGGGTGCCGAGGCGTGGCCACATTTAGCGTTCGAGGCGATTTCGGCTCCAGGCGGCGGCGATGACTAGGCCGACAACGACGCCGATTGCGACGGCGACGTCGAAGTGGCCGAAGGCTGCGGCGATGCCTAAGCCGGCTCCAGCGCCGAGGGCGATGCCCAGGCCGATGGTCCAGTTGGCGCGCATGGGGTGTTGCCTCCTCAGCGACGAGGGACGGGAAGACGGGCAGGTCTAAGACTAGCCGCTATGCGGGTCGTGCGAAGGGGATGAGGGCGCGCTGTTGGGGCTTGGTTGCTGAGAGCTTGTAGCTCGACTGGCCCGCCGAGGACTATGGGCCGGCGCTGAATGGGCGCAATGCGAGCAGGTGGCCGGCGTAGACTGTGGGGCGCAGGTTCTGTGGGACTGTGGCGATGCGGAACATTACGGTTTCGGTGGACGATGCGACGTATCGGCGGGCACGGATTCGGGCGGCGGAGTTGGATACGTCGGTGTCGGCGTTGGTGCGGGAGTACCTGCAGTCGCTGTCAGTCGCGCCTCCCAGGGAAACACCAGCCGAGACCGAGGCCGAATGGCGAGGCCGGCTGCTGCGCGAAGTGCTGGCGGACTTTGACGCGCGGGGCGTGGGTTTAGACCCGCGGGACAATTTGACCAGGGATGAACTGTATGACCGCGCCAGGGCGAGGGCAGAGGCAGCTGACGCGACCCAGGAGCGAGACCCTAGGAGAACGAACTAAACGCCGTGCGGTTCGTCGATACGAATGTTCTGATCTACGCGGCAGGCCCGCCGGCGCTAGAACCCGAGAAGCGGCGTCGTGCACGGGAACTTCTGCTGGCGCCCGACCTGGCGTTCTCCGTGCAGGTGCTTCAAGAATTCTATTTCCAGTCCACACGGCAGAAGCGTCCGGGCCGGCTGACGCATGACCAAGCGATGCGATTCCTGGCGCCGCTACTTCGGCTTCCGATTCAGGACATGACAGTGGATCTGTTTGCGACGGCCGTTGCCATCAGCCACCGATTCGGGGTTTCGTATTGGGACGGGGCGATTCTGGCGGCGGCGCGGGCGCTGGGGTGTGATGCGGTGTATTCGGAAGACTTGAGCTCGGAGCAGGACTACGGCGGGGTGCGGGTGATCAATCCGTTTCGGGGGGTTGCACGAGCCGAGTAAGCACTGGCGCCGGGAGTGTTGGCTGCTGAGGTTTGTGGTTCGACACGACCCGTAGAAGACTTTCGGCCGGCTCACCACGAACGAAGCTGGGCCCGGGTTTGGGGGTTACCAGGGGTTTGTGGCGTCCATTTGCCATTTGACGAGGTTTTGGGCGGTGATGGGCGAATCGAGGGTGAAGAGCTTGATTTGGGTGCTGTCGGGGCGGGTGGGGTAGACGCGTTGGGTGATGCAGATGCGGGAGTTGATGAAGATTTCGATGATGGAGCGGTCGATGAAGCAGTCGATGTGGAGGGGTGTGTTGGCGGGTAGAGCGAAGGGGACGGTTTGCTGGCGGACGACACGATCGGGATGGCGGGAGTCTTGACCGTAGTTCAGGTTTGGGTCGAGGCTGGCGCGGTCGAAGTCGAGGATGAAGTGTTGGCGGCGGGTGTCGTAGGTGAGGACGGTTTCTTCCTGGCCGTCGGATGAGCAGAGGAGCCTGAGGCCGAAGCGGGTGGCGTGGTTGGGGTGGATGGTGAGCTGAAGTTCCATGCAGTCGGATTCGAAGCCGTGGAGGGTGCGCTCTTCGCCGGGTGACAGGGTGACATCGGCATGGCGTTGCTCGTCGTAGCGGAGGTTGCGGAGTTCGGCGACGGGGTCGATGCGGAGGGTGTTGTCGGGGGCGGGGGTGAGGCGCCAGGGCAGGGACATGACGCCGCTCCAGCCGGCTTCGACCCAGTCTTCGCGGGCTTCGCGGATCCAGCCCCAAAAGAGCCTGCGGCCCTTGTCGTCGATCAGGGTCTCTGGTCCGGCGAGGAGGCTGCCGAGGTGGCTGAGGCGTCCGTAGGTTTCGGGGTGGAACTGCTGGTTTTCGTAGCGGCCGATGTAGTACTGGGCCCGGCCGTAGGGCTGGTGGGTGTGCATAAGGAGCATGTGCTTGTCGCCGAAGGGGAAGAAGTTGGAGCAGGCGCAGTCCTCGATCTCCTCGGTCCATCTGCGGTCGGACTTGTAGAAGGGGCCGACGTATTCCCAGTCGGCCAGGTTGGTGGATCTGAAGAGGCTGGATGAGTCGCCTTCGTAGCCGGGGCGATGGTTCTTGTTGCCAATGAGGGCGTAGTAGACGTCGTCTTCTTTCCAGCCGCTGGGGTCGAAGATGACGCATTCGGGGAGCCGGTTGTTGGACCTGGTGGGCTGGCCTTCGGGGGCCGGGTCGAGGGGGATGACGGGGTTTTGGGGCAGGGGAACCCAGCGGTCGAGGTCGGGGTTGTGGGACTGGTAGATGCAGATGCCGCGGCGGGGCATGTTGGTGATGATGGTGGGGACGGACATGCCATCCATGACGTCGCCGCTGTTGAAGTAGTCGCCCTTTGCGCCCTCGAGGGGCTCGCGCAGGGAGGCCTGGTGGTAGCGCCAGTGCAGGAGGTCGCGGCTGCTGATGTGCTGCCAGCTGGAGAAGTCGATCTGGCCGGGCCCGTTGACAATTTTCTGTAGATAGCCGAGGTGGTAGCGGCCGTTCCAGTAGATGGCGCCGTTGATGTCGTTCCAGCGGCCCTCGGGCGGGACGAAGTGGTAGCGGGGGCGGTGTTTGTCGGCAACGAGTTTTTCGCGGAGTTCATAGGACTGCATGAGGTAGTCGTTGAAGTCCTGCATTGGCGTCGCTCCGTTGCCGACCGTGGCTTAATGTAGAGCGAACTGCCGAGCGGAGTGCGGGGAAGGCGGGGGAGATGTCAGCGGACGAGTTGAGCGCATCCCAACTGATCGACAAGGCGATCGCGGATCTTGGGGACTGGCGCGGCGAGCGGTTGGCGGAGATTCGGGCGCTGATTCACGAGGTGGACCCGGAGGTGGTGGAGGAGTGGAAGTACCGGGGGAGCCCGGTGTGGTCGCGCGACGGGACGTTGGCCGTCGGGAACGCGCACAAGGACAAGGTGAAGATCACGTTTACCAACGGGGCGCAGCTGAAGGATCCCGGCAAGGTGTTCAACGCGGGGCTGGGCGGGAAGAAGTGGCGGTCGATTGACGTTCTTGAGGGTGACCGGATCGACCAGGAGGCGCTGAAGACGCTGCTGCGCGAAGCGGTGCAGTACAACATCGAGAACTCGTACGAACGGCGCAGGGCCCGCTCGGCCGACAAGCCGATGTTGCTTTCGGGCGGTAATCCGCAGATTGCGAAGGCGGACGGGGACGCGCCGGTGCAGGCGTATATCGCGGCAATGCCGGAGTGGAAGCACGATGTCGGACGGCGGCTGGACGATCTGATCGAGCGCACGGTGCCGGACGTGCGGAAGGCGGTGCGGTGGAATTCGCCGTGGTATGGCGTTGAGGGGATGGGCTGGTTCGTGACGTACCACGTGTTCACCCGCTACGTGAAGGTGACGTTTACGAACGGCATGCGGCTGGATCCGCTGCCGCCGGGCGAGGCCAAGGATCCGGATTCGCGCTGGATCAACATCCACGAGGGCGAACTGGACGAGGCGCAGATGGAAACGTGGGTACGGCAGGCGGCGGCAGTGCCGGGGTGGTTTGGGTTTGACACGATGTGAGTGTCGATTCGCCGAGGCCTGGGTGCTAGGGAAACGGCCGGGGCAAGCGAGTCGACGGTGACTGCCTGACGAGGGATAGGCGTCGTCGGTAGCCGGGAACGCAGTGCTCGATTTCCATCTTTGCGCCTTGACTCGACCGCGGGTGGATTCGCAAGATATCGAAACGAGACGGTAGCGTTTCGATATTAGAAGGAGTACAGGCGGGCATGGGAACCGTTGATGTACAGCCAGTCCCGGCAGAGTCAGCCACCTACCGGCGGCGCTGGTGGACCCTGGGCATCCTGTCGATGAGCCTGCTGATCATCGGGCTGGACAACACGATCCTCAACGTGGCCATACCGACGCTGCAGCGGGAGTTCAGCGCGACCGCGACGGTCCTGCAGTGGATGGTGGATGCGTACATCCTGGTCTTCGCCGGCTTGCTGCTGCTGATGGGCTCGCTGGGCGACCGGTACGGGCGCAAGCGGGCGCTGCAGGTCGGGCTTGTCGTGTTCGGCCTCTCGAGCTTCTTTGCGGCGTTCGCTCAGTCGATCGAACAGCTGATCGCCGCGCGGGCCCTGATGGGTATCGGGGGAGCGTTGATCATGCCGTCAACGCTTTCGATCCTGACTCACGTGTTTCCGCGAGAGGAACGCGGCAAGGCCATCGGGATCTGGGCAGCGGTGGCCGGTCTGGGGATTGGGCTCGGCCCCGTCGCCGGAGGCCTCCTGCTCGAGTACTTCTGGTGGGGTTCCGTGTTCTTCATCAACGTTCCGATCGTCGGGGTCGCCCTGCTTGCCGGGCTCATGCTCGTACCGGAAAGCCGGGATCCGCAACCGAGATCACTGGACATCCTTGGCGCCATTCTGTCGATTTCGGCCGTTACCGTCCTGGTCTACTCAATCATCGAGGCGCCGGTGCGCGGATGGAGCGATGGCCTGGTCATCGCCGGATTGATAATTGGCGCGGTGCTCATGTCGGCGTTCATCGTCTGGGAAATCAAGACCGATCACCCGATGCTGAATCTCGACTTCTTCAAGAATCCTCGCTTCTCCGCCGGCGCCGGCGCGATTTCGATTGGGTTTTTCGCCCTCTTCGGCATGGTTTTCGGCCTGACGCAATACCTCCAGTTCGTTCAAGGCTTCACACCGCTCGAGGCGGGCCTGCGGATGCTGCCGGTTGCGGTGGGTATGGCCATGGGCGCCGGCCTGAGCCATCGCTTCGTCAGCCGGGTGGGTAGCAAACGAGTGGTTGCCGCGGGCCTTGCCTGCGTGGGCGGAATACTTGCGACGATCGCCCTCTGGCAGCCCGACACGTCCTATGTGGTAATCGGCGTGACCTTCTTCTGCCTGGCAGTGAGCATGGGGAACGTGATGGCGCCGTCGACCGACGCCGTGATGGGGGCGGTTCCAGAGGCCAACGCCGGCGTTGCCTCGGCCATGAATGACGTGACGCGCCAAGTGTCGGGAGCCTTTGGCGTAGCAGTCATCGGCTCGGTGATCAACACGGTCTACAGCGGAAGCATGGAAACGGCGGTGGCGGGGCTTCCCCCCGAAGCGGCCGAAGCCGCCAGCGACTCCGTGGGCGCGGCATCCAGAATTGCGTCGATGCTGCCCGACCCGCTCGGTTCCGGACTGGCGGCCGCAGCCGACGTGGCCTTCACCGACGCGCTTGGCGTAGCGGTGCTGGTGTCGGCGGGCGTGGCGGTGGCCGGATCCGTCCTTGTCGCGCGGTTTCTGCCAGCTCGCCACCTTGCCAGAATGGCTCCCGTGGAATGCCAGGACCATACGGCTGATCCCGATGTTGCCGGCGCCGAACGGAGATCGACGAGTTGACGGCAGCGCACGACACTTCGCGTCCAGACGGCACCGGGCCCGGCCGGCCGCGCGATCCGGATATCGATCGGTCGATTCTCCAGGCCACGCTGCTGCTGCTGAGGGATCGCGGCTACGCCGGCATGTCTGTTGAGGGGGTGGCAGCCGCTGCCGGCGTCGGCAAGACCGCGATCTATCGGCGCTACCCGTCCAAGGCCGAACTGGCCTCCGCGGCCGTTCGATCCCTCAGGGACGACTCCGGACCGCCCCCGAACACCGGCAGCGCACGCGCCGACATCGTTGAAATGATGGCGGGGTTCCAGCCAGCTCTCGAGCGCGCCGGCTTCGCCATGATCGGCGCTCTGTTGACCGAGGAGCGCCGCAACCCGGGTTTGCTGGAGACGTTCCGAATGCGGATCTTCCGCCCGCGTCGACGTGAAGCGATAAGAGTCCTGCAGCGCGGCGTCGAGCGGGGGGAGATCCGGATGGACGCAGATCTGGACGTCGCGGTGGATGCGTTGATCGGGTCGGTGCTGGCCAATCACGTCATGGCCTCTGGCAATCCAAGGCAGCGGATCGAGCAGACAGTGGAGACTATCTGGCGCGGACTCGAAGCCCAATCGCGAACAGATGGCTGCGAGTGACCTGGCTGGAGCAACGGACAGGGCCGATACGTTGAGGAGCGCACATCGCATATTTCGGTTCGAGGAATGGACGAAATCTTCGGCCGGAGACGCCGGTAGCACCGGCTAACCTCAAAGTAGGGCAATTGCGCTGCGCTTGAGCTTTGGTGGGAACCGCTGCCCGGCATTGCGACGGACGAGGAGAAGTCATGAGAGTCATTCGAGGATTGGTACTGGCGGCGGTCCTGGCGACTAGCACGGTCTTTACGGCGTGCGGTTCCGGCAGCGAAGAATCGATAAGCGGCGTCGCTTCGGATCCGGGAAGCCCTGCGGTCGCGGAGCCGGCCGCGGCGCCAACGGCCAGCACCGAGGTCTCCCAGACCACCTGCGAGGCGACGCCGCGGCAGACGGAGGGGCCCTTCTATTTCGATATCGGTGAGATGCGCCGGGAGATCACGGAGGGGAAGGCGGGGACGCCGTTGCTGGTGGCGCTGCGGTTCGTTGAAGCGGGTTCGTGCGAGCCGATTCGGGATGTGTTCGTGGACATCTGGCATACGGACGCGGCGGGGCAGTATTCGGGTTATCCGGGACAGGGCGACGATCGCGCGGATACCTCCGGCGAGACCTTTCTGCGCGGGCGGCAAGTGACCGACGCCGACGGGCGGGTCGAATTCGAGACGATCTATCCGGGCTGGTATCCGAGCCGGACGGTTCACATCCACTTCCGGGCCTTCACGAGCGAAGAGAGGTTGATCGCGTCGCAGTTGTATTTCCCCGATGACGTTTCCGACGCGGTGTTCGAATCCGAGCCCTATGCCGCACGCGAGTCCCGCGGAACGACGAATACGAATGATTCCGTCGGGAGGGACGACGCCGCGCTGCAAGAGCTGATGGGCCAGGTAACGGCGAACGGCGATGGATACGTGGTGTCGCTGACGGTTGGCGTGGTGCGCTGAGACCGGATGCGGCAGGGTTGAGGGTTCCGAGCGTGGGCTGACCGAATCCTGCGCTGGTAGGGGGAAGGCCATGGCGAGTTCCCGGCCCGAAGTTCTGATCGTCTGCAACCGCGAGGTGCACGACCTGAGTTTTCTGGCGGAGGACCTGGAGCGGTTGTCCGCGGTGGCGGACTGGGAGTGGTTGGAACTGGCGGGCGGGGTTGCGTTTGGGGCGAATGAGGACCCGCGTGCTGTCAAACGGCTAGTGGAACGGATAGGCGACGCGGACGCAGTCGTGGTGTCGCATGGGGCGCCGCGGATCAGCGCGGAGGTGATGGACGGGGCACCGAGGCTGAAGATCATCGGGGAGTTGGAGGGGGACAGGTTTGCGTACCGGATTGACGTGGAGTCGGCCTGGGAGCGGGGGATTCGGACGGTGGATACGACGCATGGGTCGTCGTATCCGGTGGCGGAGTGGGCCCTGGGACTGATCCTGATTTCGCTGCGCAATGCGGGGGCGAGCTTCAGGAAGATCCTGGCGGGGGACACCGTCAAGCCGGCTCGGGACGACTTCGGGTTCGTGCACGGCGAACTGACCGGCAAACGGGTTGGGCTGATTGGATGCGGGCACATCGGACGCCGGCTGGTGAAGCTGTTGCAGCCTTTCGAGGTGGAGATTCGAGTCTTCGATCCCTACCTGGCCAGCGAGGTGCCCGACGCCATCGGGGTGGTGAAGACGTCGCTTGAGAATGTGCTCTCCAAGTCGGACGTGATCGTTTGCCTGGCGCCGCACACGCCCGCGACGGAGGGAATGATCGGGCACCGGGAATTGGAGATGATTCCTTCCAATTCGGTGTTCGTGAACGTATCGCGCGGCGTCGTGGTGGACAGCGCGGCACTGATCGCGCGGCTGAAGCGCGGGGACATCGTGGCGGGGCTGGACGTGTTCGATCCGGAGCCGATTCCGCCGGACAGCGAGATCATCGGGCTGCCGAACGTCTTCCTGAGCCCGCACATCGCGGGGGTGACGCTGGCCAGCCGGCATCGCTTCTTCAGCCTGATGGTGGACGAGTTGGAGCGGTTCTTTGAGGGCGAGGAGCCGCTGTTCGAGCTGACGCCGAGGTCGATGGCGAACCGGCGGGGAGCGGTGACGGCGGAGGGCTAAGCAGATTCGTTCGCGCTAGGATTCCTTTCGAACCCTTCGCAAGACCCCGGCTAGCAACCGAGCCAGCGAAAGCGAGTGACAGGCAATGAGCGACAAGCTGGCGTTCGTCGATTCGCATGTTCACTACTACGACATGCAGCATCCGGAGCTGGTGTACGGGCACTGGCAGCCCGGGGTTCCCCATCACACCCTGGGGTGGCAGATACAGAAGCTGGCCGAGCGGAACTATATCGCCGAGGACTATATCGCCGAGACGCGGAACGCGAACGTGACCAAGTCGGTGCACGTGCAGGCGGCGATCGGCAGCCCCGATCCGGTGACGGAGACGGAGTGGCTGCAGGAGGCGGCCGAGCGAACGGGATTTCCGCACGGGATCGTGGCGCACGCGGACCTGCGGGATCCGGGCGTGGAGGCGGTGCTGGCGCGGCACTGCGAGTCGCCCAACATGCGGGGAATCCGGGACTTTTCGTACGGGGACTACCTGGTTGAGCCGGACTACCACCGGGGCTTCGCGCTCTTTGAGAAGTTCAACCTGGTGTCGAGCATGCCGGCCCAGTGGCAGGGCATGGAGAAGGTGCGAGCGCTGGCGCGCAAGTTTCCGAACATCACGATCGTGGTGGATCACACCGGCATGCCGGATGAACGCACGGACGAGTACTTCGAGAATTGGAAGCGCGGCGTGGCCATTGCGGCCAGCTGCGACAACATCCGCTGGAAGATCTCCGGCCTGGGCATGGGCGATCACGATTGGACGGTGGACAGCATCCGGCCGTACGTGCTGACGTCGATCGAGACGTTCGGCGTCGAGCGCTGTTTCTTCGGGACCAACTGGCCGGTGGACTGGCTGTGGAGCACGTACGACGAAGTGATCGACGCCTACACGGAGATCGTCTCGGCCTTCAGCATGGACGAGCAGATTCGGCTGTTCTCAGGGACGGCGGAGGAGATTTACCGGATCTGAGGGTCGTTTGCGCAACCCGAAGGGCGGTTGCCCGGAAGACCCCTCCATCTTCACCGCCTTACGCCTCTCCATCGCCGGCTAGAATTTGACTGGGCGGCTGTTTCTGACCATTGGCTTGATGGCACCTGATCGGCGGGGACCACGAACCCTCGCCATGGAGGGACCGATGGATACAGGCGCGACGCTCGATGTCGGGACGTTCTTTGCCGCGCTCGGCGTGATGTCCACAGGGATTGTGCTGCTCTTCGGTTGGGTACTGACGGACATTCGGGACCTCCGCAAGCGCGTCGATCGAATCATTGATCGGGGCGCGGACTCCGGAACCGTCACCCTTGATCGGGCGGCCCTGCGCGTGCTGATCCGTGAGGTGTTGCAAGAGGAAGGTGTGGCCACCTCGGCGCCCACGAGCGACAGGGCCTGACGCTCCCGGCTTCCCCCACCAGGAATCCGGGCAGGCTCGGCGTGCCGCGAGGGCCAGGCGCCCTCCGAGGCATGCGGGCGACGTCCGGTCAGTAGACCCAGGGGCAGATGCGGTATTTCACGCGGGCCTTGTACTCGGCCCACGTCTTCTCGCCGTACTTCTCCGCGCAGTGCTCCTCGTCATCCCGCTGGCGCCAGGTGAACAGCGAGACGATGAAGATGAAGTAGGTCCAGGCCCAGAGATTGGTGAAGTAACCGAACGAGAGACCGATCGCAAAGCAGGAGAAGCCTTCGCCCATGTAGTTGAAGTGCCGGGCCGCGCCCCAGAACCCACTGCAGAGGATCTTGCGGTCGCCGGCCTGAATGTACTGGGGCTCGATGATTCCCAGGAACTTGCGGTCGGGCCAGCGCTTAAACCAGTACTTCTGCAAATTGCCGCCGCGCGAGATGCTCCAACCGAGGAAGAGAAGAATGCCCGTTCCGATGAGCCACACGTAGGTCCAACCGGTCGAGAATCCGGGGTGCGGATAGTCGGCCATACCCCACAGCGGGAGGATGTACAGCCAGCCGTAGATGATGAGTCCGCCCCAGATCAACTTGAAGCCGAGCTTTTCGTGAATCAGGTCGTAGGTGTAGAGCTGGACGCGCTCGAAGATGAAGTAGTCAAGAATGTAGAGGGTGAAGAACGCCGTATAGAGGAAGACGCCGGGATTGAAGTCGTCGCCGAAGCGTTCGTAGTGCCAGACGGCTCCGGAAAGTGCGTTGAGTACCAGCATGGTTCCGCCGACGACGTAGAGGTACATCTTCAGATCGAATCGCTCATTGACTAGCGAGTGCTCGAGGGACCGGCCGGTCCAGAAGGCGTGGAAACGATTCTTGATCTCGCCCGGCGGCTGGCTGAGCAGGGCTACGAGTGCAATCAGCGCGGCGAATACGGTGCCGCCAGCCACGGCGTAGACGGCGGATCGGTAGAACCAGTCACGGGGCATTCCGGTGATTTCGGTCGCCCATACGATGATGGCGATGATGAAGACCAAGAGGCCATTAAGGCGATAGTTTCGGGGTTGCCCGGTCTCCGAGTTGACGACGTAGCCGGGAACGCGACGGGCCGGCAGGAGGACCTGGGCGACGAAGAACACCCCGAAGATGACGAGCGGGGTAAAGAAGCCGAGGATCGCTTCGGTGGGAGAAAGCTCGAAGAGATGCTCGATACCAAGCCATTCAATCATGATCGACTACCCCGACTTCTAGCATCGGGGCGATTATGGATACGGGCGAGTAAACGGTCAATCCTTGCCGGGCGTCTCGCAACGCCATCGAAGGCGCAGCACCTGGGGCCCGCAGCGCGATCGTTCAGTAGAGCCAGGGACAGATGCGGTATTTCACGCGGGCCTGGTACTCGGCCCACTTCTCGGGGCCGTACTTCTCCGCGCAGTAGTGGTCATCTTCGCGCTGGCGGATGACGAAGAGGGTGACGATCCAGATGAAGTAGGTCCAGGCCCAGAGATTGGTGAAGTGGCCGAAGGCCAGGGCGATGGCCGACGAATGGAACCACTCGCCCAGGTAATTCATGTGCCGGGCCCTTCCCCAGAAGCCGCTGACCAGGATCTTGCGCTCGCCGGCCTGGATGTACTCAGGCTGGATGAGTCCGAGGAATCTGCGGTCGGGCCAGCGTTTGAACGTGTACTTCTGCATGTTGGCGCCACGGGAAATGACCCACCCGGCGGCGTACAGCATCGCCGCCGCGATGAGCCAGACGTACGTCCAGACCGTGGAGAATCCGGGGCTCGGATGCGCGGCCATGCCCCAGATGGGAAGGATGTAGATCCAGCCGTAGACCACGAGGCCGCCCCAGAACATCTTGAAGCCGAGTTTCTCGTAGATCACATCGAAGGTATACAGTTGGACACGTTCGAAGATGAAGTAGTCCACTACGTAGAACGTATAGAAGGCGGCGACCAGGAATATGCCCGGATTAGCGTTGTCGCCGAAGCGCTCGACGTGCCAGGCGGCCGCGGACAGGGCGTTGAGTGAAAACATGGAACCGCCGACGACGTAGAAGTACATTTTCAGGTCGATGCGTTCTTTCAAGAACGAGAGTTCCTGGACGCGCCCGAGCCAGAACTCGGCAATAGGGTTCCTGGTCTCGTCTTGCGGCTGGCTGAAGACGGCTATGAGGGTAGCTATGGCTACGGCCACGGTTCCGCCGGCGACGGCGTAGATGGATGACCGATAGAACCAGTCGCGCGGCATTCCGGTGAGCTCGAACGCCCACACGATGACAGCGATTGCAAACACGAGCAGACCGTTGAGGCGATAGTTGCGAGGTTTACCAGTCTCCGGATTGGTGACGTACCCGGGAACACGGATTCCAGGCAGAATCAGCTGCACGACGAAGAATGTGACGAAGATAATCAGCGGGGTGAAAAAGCCGAGGACCGCTTCGGCTGGGGAAAGTTCGAAAAGGTGTTCGATTCCGAGCCACTCAGTCATGATCGACTACCGCCCCCTCCATTGACGCAGCCATTTTGGGTATGGGCGCCCAGGAGGTCAACGACGGCTACAACAAAGGCCTCGGCAGGTTGCCAGGTGCAACGTCGGCCCTGCCTACGAACGACAGTCCTCATAGGCGCGATGTGCGACGACGGAGCCGTGCAGGCTTACAGCGCGGCCATTCCGGACCGAAAGCGCAACGTCGGGGCCGCCCCGGCGGGAGCTACCAGACCTCGTCCTTGGCGTAGAGGGTCTTTGCCGGGCCAATGAGCCTTGGATCGGGTCGGCGCACGCGAGGGGGGTCTTCGGAGTCGTAGTCGAAGCTGCGCAGCACGTAGCGCATGCAGCTGAGGCGGGCGCGTTTCTTGTCGTCCGACTTCACGACCACCCAGGGGGAGGCCTTGGTATCGGTGGCCGCGAACATCAGTTTCTTGGCCTCGGTGAACTCGTCCCAGAGCGGGAGCGATCGCCGGTCAACGTCGCTGAGCTTCCACTGCTTGAGGCTGTCCTGGGCGCGGGACATGACTCGCCTGAGTTGCTCCTCCCGGCTCACCGAGAACCAGAACTTGAACAGGCGCAGGCCTTCATTGATCAGCATTTCCTCGAACAAGACCGTGTCACGGAGAAAGCGCACGGTCTCAGCCGGGGTGCAGAAACCCATCACCGGCTCGACGACGGCCCGGTTGTACCAGGAGCGGTCAAAAAACACGATCTCCCCGTTGCTTGGCAGATGCTCCACGTAGCGCTGGAAGTACCACTGGCCGCGCTCACGCTCGGTGGGCGCCGGCAGCGCAACCACGGTGGCGCCGCGCGGATTGAGGTGTTCCATAAAGCGCTTGATGGTTCCGCCCTTGCCGGCGGCATCGCGCCCTTCGAACAACAGCACGATGCGCTCGCCGGTCTCTTTGACCCAATTTTGCAGCCGCAGGAGCTCGACTTGCAGCTCGGCTTTCCGAACCTCGTAGCGGCGCCGCGGCATCTTGCTTGGATAGGGATAGGAATCGCTGATGATCTGTTTGCCGCGAGCCCCTTCGACCTTCCCCAGGATCTTCTGAGGGATGCCAATCGTGGGTATCGGGATGCTCGACGGATCTGGCGCCGGGCTTGGGTCTACCACTGAAGCACCGTAGGGGATTGTTTGGGCCGCGCCCATCAGGGTACTGCCCCGGAGGCTCGCATGGGAGTGCGAGATACGCTGGGACCACGCGGCGGCCGACACCGAGGGGTTTTTGATGTCTGACGCGAAATCCATTCCAGACGGATATACGGCCGTGACGCCTTACCTGATCGTTGAGGACGCGGCCGGGTTTCTGGGCTTTCTGGCCGACGCGTTCGGGGCGGTGGAGCGGATGCGGATGCCAATGGGTGAAGGGCTGATCGCCCACGCCGAGGTGGAGATTGGCGGCGCGCCGGTGATGCTGTCCGACGCGGCCCCGCCGGACTTTCCCGTCAGCAGCGCACAGATTCATCTCTACGTGGCGGATGTCGACGCGGCGTACGCGCAGGCGGTGAATGCGGGTGCGACTTCGGTGGCGGAACCTGCCGATCAGTTCTACGGCGACCGCAGCGCCCGTGTGTCCGATCCGTCGGGCAACGTCTGGACGATCGCCTGCCCCGTTGAAAACATTCATTTGGACGAAATGTCGCGGCGGATGGCTGCGATGGACGACGACTAGCCGGGAGGCCAGGATGTCGCGCCCGGCCTGACCAGTGCGGTGTTAGTTTCACAGCATGTCGGGGCAGATGCACCGGGACAACACGCTGCGGCGCATTGCCGTTGTTGGCGGAGGGATTTCGGGGCTGGGCGCCGCCTGGGCGTTGCACCGGCATCCGGATCGCTTTGACTTCCGGCTTTACGAAGCGCAGGGACAGATTGGCGGGAATGCGATTACCGCCGATATGGCGCAGGAGGACGGCGGGTCGATTCCCTTTGACATTTCGGTAACCGCTTGTATTCCGTCGGTATATCACCACATCGTGTTGTTGATGGAGCAATTCGGTATTGACCTGATAGACACCAGGTTCAGCTATAGCGTGAGGTATCAAGGCCGGGATTACGCGCACGATTTCGACTCGGAGATCAGGGAGCAGTTGCAACCCGAGATCAGGAAGTTTCAGCGACTATTGCGTCGCCTGCATTGGATTGGCTGGCTGACGCGTTCGCAGTCAAAGCTGCTGAACGCGCTGAACCCGTTCAATTACATCAGCATGGGGACGGTGCTGAACCTGGGCGGGTTTTCGGGGGACTTCAGGTACAAGGTTCTGAAGCCGATGTTTGTGAATTTCCTGATGGCGACGAATGTGTTCGACATGCCGGCGGCCTTGTTCTCAAGATATCTGGAGTTTTTCGATATCGAGAGCGCCACGCCGATGCAGACGTGGGATCAGGGATCGCGGCGGATCTATGAGAACCTGACGGCTGACTTTCGGGACAAGATCTATCTCAACCGTCCTGTACGCAAGGTGTTTCGTCGGGGTTCATTTGTGGAGGTCGAAGACGAGAATGGCGATCGCCAGACGTTTGACGACGTGATCTTTGCCTGCAACGCCAACCAGACGCTTATGATCCTTGACAAGCCGACGTTGCTTGAACGGTTTCTTCTCTCATCGATACGTTATGAGAGCGAACTGCACAATCATGCGGTCGTTCATTCGGATTCTTCGGTCCTTCCCAACAACGAGGTAAAGCCGCTGGAGACGCGGAGCAATCACATCGAGCAGTACGGGGCCAGGCCGGACAATTATGAAATTACGTACATTATGCACAACCAACAACCATGGGCGAATCGGTCCGACAAGCCGTGTCTGGTTACGTATAACGCGATCAGTCCTATCGACGAACGGAAAGTCATCAAGAAGTGGTGGTTTCAGCACATCGTGCATGACGTGCGGCACATAGCGGTGCTGATCAACCTGTTTCAGTTCATCCAGGGCAAGCGGCGAACCTGGCACTGCGGGGCGCACACGCTGGTCAACAGCCAGGAGACGTGCTTCGTCAGCGGACTGGCCACGGCGCGGCAGCTTGGCGCGGACTACCCGTTCGAGGATCCCGCGGCGCGGCGGTCATTCAACTATTACGGAAGCATCATGTACGGGCTGGGGTTCAGGAAGGCGTAGCGCCGAGCCTCAGCTGGCGGAGTTTTCGACGTTGCCGGCCTCGGGATAGAACTGGGCGCAGTAGTACCTGAAGGGCATGATCTCGCCGTCGGAACGGCAAAGGCGGGGGCGGCTGGTGTACTGCTTGCGTCCCCAGATGACCACGTCCTGCAGGACGTCCTCTTTCTGTTGCAGGGCCATGAATCTGTTGATGAGGGGCGCGCGGAACTTAGTCGGGAGGATTCCGAGGCCGACGATCAGGCGTTTGGGTTTGCGGATCTCGCGCACCTGCGAGACGAGCGTCATGTCGATGAGCCTGCCGTCGACGGGCGTTGCCAGGACCCACAGCCGCATATTCATGCCGATGGAATGCTCGCGGATGTCGACGAACGAATAACCCAGTCCGTAGATGTGGGTGTCGGCGGAGACGCTGAAAGTCAAGCTGGCGACTCTGGCAATGGTGCGGGCGCGCTTGAAGCTGAAGCGGCTCAGGAGGCGGTGGCCGTCCACGATCATTCGCTCGGGGCGATCCACATTGCCGTAGCCGTGGACGTAGCGCAGGTGGGCCAGGTCGACCGAGTTCTCGGTTGTCTCCTGGGGATGTCCGGGGAAGCGCAGGGTGGTGATCTCGTAATTGCACCAGCCCTCTTGCTCCAGCGGTTCCGTGGGCAGCGTCCATTGCGGCGGCCGCCCGTCGATTCCCCACCAGGCGAAGATCAGGCCGTGTACGTCGTGGGTCTCGAAGACGCGTAATTTCGCGGTCCTGGGCGCCGGGGCAAAGGGGGTGGCGACGCACTGGCCGGTGGTGTCGAACTCGTAGCCGTGGAAGGGGCAGACGAGACGGCCATCGCAGACCTGGCCTCCGGCCGCCGGTCCGAGATCGGCGCCCAGGTGCGGGCAGACGGCTTCGGCGACGCAGATGCGGCCGTCATCGTTGCACCAGATGACGATGTTCTCGCCCATCCAGGTTTTCTGAATGAGACCGGCTTTCTGGACGGCCTTACGCGACGCGACGAAGTACCAGCCCTCCGGAAACGGGGACAACGCAGGCTCAAGGACAGCCCGCCGGCGTTGGGCCGCCGTTGTTCCGCGCTCGCTAGCGTCCGACCCGGCTAGGCCGGATTCCTGTTGGACCTCCATGTACGCCGGTTAGCTCCTCGCCCTCGGTGGTCGGCCCGTTGCCTCGGCTCCTGTGCTAGAGTCAATTGAGTCCCGACTCGCCCGATGTAGTCTCAGTTTACAGGCTTATCAGGGTTAGGCGCGGGGAGCAAGAGCGATGACTCTCACTTCTGAGCCGGTAGCAACTAAACAGCTAAGTTTGCCCGACGAGCTCGTACTGATGCTCCTCAACGAGGAGTCCGGGTACTTTTACCAGGTGCCCGGTTGGCACTTGAACTGCGCGGTCATGGGCGCCGTGCTTGCCGAGCTATCACTCATTTCCCGGATCGATACGGACATGGATTCCCTGTTCCTTGTCGACCAGACGGAAACGGGCAACCCAATCCTGGACCCGATTCTGAAAGAAATTGCCGACGAACCAGGTCAGCGCAACGCCCAGTATTGGATCGAACGGCTGGCGCCGCGCGCAGACTCAATCATCGATGCAACGCTTGATCGCCTGGTTGAACTGAATATCCTCGAGCATCACGAGGGTGAGTTTTGGACGCTGTCTCGTACGGCTTGGCAGTCTGAGATTCTAGGCAGTCCCGCCGAAGGCACGGCGGCTCAATTCGTCAGGACGCGCATCGGCAAAGCCATCTTTAATGACGATATTCCCGACCCGCGGGATGTCATCATCATCTGCCTCGTCAATACGTGCGATGTATTTCGCTTCATGTTTCAGATCGAAGACCGGGATGAAGAGCGCATTCAGTTCATTTGCAGCATGGATCTGATTGGTCGGGCCATCGCTGCCGCGGTTTCCGAGAGCCTCGCCGGCCCGTCGCTTCGACATTCGGCCTTCACCAAGAAAATCCCGAGGGTCTCACTACTCCGGATGCTGCTTAACCCGCATCTTCGCAACGGCAACTTTCCCGCGCTCTTCGCGGATCTCGCCGAAGAATACGGCCCGGTGTTTGAGTTGCGCCCTCCCTTCCAGGAACCAATGATCTTCCTGGCCGGTCCCGAGACGAATCGCTGGGTGCATCGCAGCGGGCGCATGTACCTCAGAACCAAGGACTATTTTTCGGACTTCGAGAAGGTCTATGGGGCATCCGGCGTCCTTCCTTCACTGGATGGCGCGGAGCACTTCCGGCTTCGCAAGTCGCTGGGCGCCGCCTATTCTCGCGGCAGGCTCATGGAGCAATTGGACTTTCTCTGCAAACAAGCGCGCCAATACATGGCGGATTGGACGGTCGGCGACTCCTACCCCGCAACCAGCATGTGCCGGCGAATGGTAAACGCGCAGATGTCGCCGCTTTTCATCAGCGTGGACACGCAGGATATATTTGACGATATGACGTCGTTCAAAGAACGGGCGCTCAACGTTCACATCCTGAAGATCCTGCCCAAATTCATGCTTAAGACCCCAGGCATGAAACGCCGAGCCAGCCTCCTGGACGACTTGGTGGAGAAAGTCCACAGCGTGCATACCCCGGCCCAGCGGGATGGCGTGCCGCGGGATCTTGCGGATGACCTGCTGAGCCTGCATTCGAGCGATCCACAGTTTGTTCCGGAGTCGAATCTTCCTTTCACATTCTCCGCCGCGCTGATTGCGAGTGTGTACCTTGGCGATGCGTTTAGCTTCGTTTTGTATGCCATGGCATCGCAGCCGGAGATCTACGAGAAAATCCAAGCCGAAGCTGCCGACGTGTTCGCCAACGGTGATCCGGACCCTAATGCCCTCAGACCGCACGCGATCGACGTCACGCACCGTTTTCTCATGGAGTGCCTGCGTGTGTACCCGATCGTCCCGGTGTCTTTGCGCACCGTGATGAATACGTGCGTGGTCGAGGACTACGAAATACCCGTGGGGTCGTTGGTCTACATTGCCCAGACAGCGTCGCACTATATGGAAGACGTTTTTCCCGACCCCAACAAATTCGATATCGACCGCTATCTACCGCCCCGCAACGAGCATCGGAGTCCCGGCTACGCCCCATACGGGCTGGGTACGCATCGATGCCTCGGGACAGGGTGGATGGAACTGCAGTTGGCGGTCAACGTACTGATGGTCGCGCACTACTTCACGCTCGAGGTGTCCCCGCCCAACTTCAAGCTCGGGTTCAACCCGCTGCCGTCGATGAAGCCGAGCAAGAAGCTGAAGTTCCGTATTGCCGAACAGCGGCGCGAACTCAACGTCTGAGGCGCCCGCGAGCACCCGCGCAGCCGGGGCGGAGCGAGCCTAGCCGGGCTTGCGCGCCAGGAAACAGTACAGCGGCGTGAATATCCCGGTTCTACCGCCCGCGACGTAGGCGTTGGCGGTGCGATCCATCAGCGCGATGACTTCGGCGGAGCCCTTGGGGAATACACCCAGCGTCTCAGCCAGCCTGGAGGCCAGGATGAAAATCTTTCGGCCTACCGGAAGCCTGTGGAGGGCGTTGCCCAGTGTCTGCCGCTGGGTCAGCATTGGCTGATACCAGGGGGTGGTCGGACCATTCGCGGCGACGGCCCGGTCGTTGCCCTCGATAACCTGAAAGCCCACAGTTTCGAGAGCTCGGTTCACTTCGCTCATCGTCGCAATTTCCTTGAGCGCGATGCCGTGCATGAGTTCCTGCTTGATGTCCCGCTGCAGGTCGTCGTCGGCATCGTATTTGTCGGTCATGCACATTTCCTGTCCCCAGAAGAGGGCGCCGGGTTTCAGGACGCGGTAGATCTCGGCGAATGCACCCGCCTTGTCCGGCGCATGGCACGTCGATTCGATCGCGTAGCCCCTGTCAAACGTGTCGTCCGCGATGGCTCCCATATCCATGAAGCTGCACGCGAGATAGTCGACCATGTGATCGAGCCCCGCCTCGGCGTTTAGTGCTTTCGCCTTGTCCAACTGGACTTCACTGCTATTGACCCCAACGACCCTGACGCCAGCCTCGCGGACGACCCGGCGCATCGGGCCACCGATGCCGCACCCGACATCGATCACCGACATGCCCTCGCACAACTCCAGCTTGGAAATCATCAGGCGCTGGTGCCGGATCTTGGAGTCCGTCAGGCTCTCGCGCGGCGACAGGGGCGCGAAGTGGAGGGATTCGCCCCAACCAAACACCATGAATTCACTGCAAAGGTCATAGTATTCCCTGACGGTTCGCGCGTGATCGTAGCCTGTCGCGCCGGCGTCTTTCGCTGATGCCCGGTGCATCCATCCATCAAAGTGTGTCACGCGCCGGTGAGGATCCGACCCACGGTACGCGGCCTTCAGACCCCTAGATAGATTGCGGAGTTGCCTAAGCTCCTGGGAAAGCGGGATTTGCATAGCTAGCTCAGGAAGTAGTTCAGAGTCGGGGTGCGCAAGAGTTTTCTGCTTAGTAGATGTCTATCGTAGCCGATTAGATCGTCGTGTCTGGCAATGCCATCAGATTCTCGCGGTGGCATCTGTACCGGCGACTTCGCGTCCGCCGTCAGCGCGATGGAGGGATCGCCTGTCCGCACGACCCGGAGGAGTCGACTAAGGCGAGGCCTGATCCTCTTCGTGGCGTCGGTACACCTCGTCGATCGCGACATCGAGGTCGGACCACTCGCGTTCCACCATCGAGCGGAGGCGCATGTTTTGGAAAGCGCCCCAGACGGTCATGGCCGGCGGCACCAACACGATGGCGACGATGAGCGAGTAGGCGATGGTTATTGCGGCGGTAATGCCGAACTGCTGCGACCCGGCCAGCGGCGAAGCCGCCAGGACTCCGAGGCCGAGGGCCGTGGTCATCGCCGAGCCCAGGAGTGCCGACCCGGTGGTCGCAAGGGTGCGGACGGCCGCTTCCTCCGGGTTGCGCAAGCGCGCGAATTCCTCGCGATACCTGTGGATCACGTGGATGGTGTAGTCCACGCCGATTCCGATCGAGAGGGCGGTGATGATGGACGTGATGATCGTGTAGGGAATGCCCAGCAGCGCCATGGTTCCGAGCACGCAGATGAGCACGAGCACGATGGGACCAACGGCGACGATCGCCAACGCCGGCTGGCGCAGTGTGACCCAGAAGAAAATGGCGAGGACGGTCAGCGCCGCCGCGACCGTGGTGGCGATCGCCTCCGTCTGGCGAGCCGTGACCGAGTCGGTGACGGTAATCGAAATAATGCTCTCGGATGTCGCCGTGAGCGCTTCGTCATCACCGGCCCAGAGCACCTCGAGTTCGTCCTGGAGCACCTTCGTCTGCTGGGGATCGCCTCCATAGCTTTGGAACTGGATCAGCATGGTGTCGATACCCTGCGGGTCGTTGACGAGGAGGCGCGGGAGCTCGGGATCCTGAGCCTCGATCCGGTCGAGAACTTCCTGCATCAGGTGCGGGTCGAGTCTCACCCCCGCCGATGCTTCCTGGAACAGGGCCGCGATCTCGGGATCGTATTTGTCGCCGGGCAGACCGCTCTGGGTCGTCCAGTCACGCACCAGCAATTCGTACGACGCCTGAATGGGGCCGGCCGCGGTGGGCGGACGCCGGGTCTCGTCTGCAAAGGCGTCGGTGAGGTCTTGCATGTTGAGAAGTGTGCGGGTCTGCGTCGCCTCGGCCTTGATCAGCACACTGGTCACCTCGGCTGAGCCGCCGACGGCCGCCTCGAGGGTGTCCATATCCGCGTGAATTTCTCCGCCCCTGGGGAGGATGTCCTTGATGCTGAATTCCGACTTCAGCCCCCTGGCCGCGATCCCGAGCGCAACCGTGATCGCGAGCACCACGAGGATGTAGGGCAAGGGCCAGCGCGTCACGCTGCGACCGATCACCCCGGCCAATCCCTGAATACCCGGCAATGCATTGACAATCGGGCGGGCGGGCTTGAGCTTGCCGCGGGCCTCGCGCCGCCGGTCGATGATGACCCGGCTGGCCGGGACCAGCGTCAGCATGACGATCAGGCTCATGCCGACGCCCATGCCGGCGACGACGCCGAAGTCGCGAACAATGCCGATTGGTGAGAACAGGCTGGCCAGCATGCCCACGATGGTGGTGACCGCGGCCAGGAGCAGCGGAACCGTGACGTGACCAAGACCCGTGCGGATAGCCGTGAGCACGTCGTGACCCTCGACCCGCTGCTCACGGTAGTGCGAGATGGTCTGAATCGCATAGTCCACCGTGAGTCCGATCACAATGATCGGCACCAGTGAGGTCAGCGAGTTCGGCGGGCCGATAAGACCCAGCGCATTCGGCCCGAGCCAGCCTTCCGCGCCGATGATCCAAATGATGGAGGTCAGGAGTCCGCCTAGCGTCAGCCACATGTCTGAAAGCGCGCGCGTAAAGAGCAGCAGCAGCAACGCGATCAGCAGGAAGGCCACGCCGATCAGGGGCGCCATTCCCTGCTCGATGCCCTCCTTGTATCCGTCCTCGATCACGATGAAGGAGATGCTGCTGGCGCGCAGCGGGCCTTCGGACGCCGCGGCCAGTTCGTTGATCTTCCGTTCGGCCGCCGCCAGGCGCTCGTCGCCAGTGTCGAGCAGGCGAATGTTGCCGATGGCCACCTTTGTGCCGTCCGTATCCGTTCCGGTCATGAGGGCGAGGAGCGGCTGGACCTCCGGAAGCACGCGTACCGCGTCGATCTGGGCTTGCGTCACCGCATCCAAGCTCTCGACCTGAAGCGCGAACTTGATCAGCGTGGCGGGTGAGAAAACCGGATTGGTGGGGGCTAAGAGTTGCTGCGCGGCCGGGTCGCTGACGATGTCATTGAGGAGAGCGTCCATTTGGGACAGGCCAGCGGGCGTGAACGCGTCGCCGCGGAACAGGAGCGTGACAGCGCTGATCTCACCGTGGTCGCCGAACTGCGCGTTGATCTCTTCCATTGCGTCGCCAATGGGGCTGTCGTCAGGCAGCGTTTCCGCTGTCGACGGGAGCGGGGCGCGCACCGCGCCGCCGGCGCCGAGGGCAATCGTGACGATGAAAACTACGAGCAGCGTGATCCACGGGCGGACCGTGACCAGCCAACTGAACCTGGTGAGTACCTGGTTCATGCCGGGTGAATTCCAACGGGGCCAAGATCGGCCCGGGCGTCTATCGGCGCAGTCGTCAGCGCAACGAACATTGATGCAGAGTTAAGGGCCATAACTCTGTCTTTCATCTCACCCGAGACGGATGCGGTGACGGCATAACCAACTCACAGCTCCGCCCGGCGATCTGCCAAGCAGCATGATACGTCTTCGCTACTGCTCCGAGGAATCGAGCGCCAACACGGCCAGGCTGTGGCCCGCCGCCACGAAGCCGGAAGGCAAACTGGCACCACACGACTCGTTGGCTCGGATTGCTTGCAGTCCACCGCGCATTGGAGATGCCTATGTCAGAGATTAAATCGATTCCAGACGGGTATACGGCCATTACGCCGTACCTGATCGTCGAGGACGCGGCGGGATACCTGGACTTCCTAGCGAAGGCGTTCGGAGCCGTTGAGCGGCTGCGGATCCCAATGGGCGAAGGGCTGATCGGCCACGCCGAGGTGGAGATTGGCGGCGCGGCGGTGATGCTGTCCGACGCGGCGCCGCCGGACTTTCCCGTCACGAGCTCGCAGATTCACCTCTACGTGGAGGACGTTGACGCGGTGTATACACAGGCGGTGGGCGCCGGCGCGACCGCCGTGACCGAGCCGGCCGATCAGTTCTACGGCGATCGCATCGCACGCGTGGCCGATCCGTCGGGGAATCAGTGGTCAATCGCCTGCCACGTCGAGGACGTGGACATGGACGAGTTGACGCGGCGGCTGGCGGCCATGGGTGACGGGTAGGCCGGACCGAGACCCGCGGCTACGAATGGACCCGACGATGCCGGATCAGAATCCTGCCGATAGAGAAGCGTGCGATCTGCTGATTCGAAACGGGCGGATCATCACGATGGATTCGGAACGGCGAATCTATCGCTCGGGTGCGGTTGCGATTCGCGGTTCGCGCATCGTGGAGGTTGGCCGCGATGCGGCTCTGACAGATCGCTTTGACGCCAAGCAGACGGTGGATGCCGGCGGCGGGATCGTCCATCCCGGTTTCATCGATGCCCACAACCACATCGTGCACACCTCGTGCCGGGGCGTCTTTGGCAACATCCACGACACTAACTCAGCGCCGGTCAATTTCGCGGATTGGAAGGCCGGCGTCTCCGATGACGACGAAGCCGCGGCCACGGCGATGGCGTGTGTGGAGATGCTGCGCTGCGGCTTCACGATGTTCATCGAGCCTGGCTCACTGTTTTCCACCGACGCTGCGGCTGAGGCCGTGGAACGAGTAGGCCTGCGAGCGCTGATGGCCCCGCTCTATCTCTGGGACCGGCGCGAGTGCTTTGACGCCATGCCCGCGCTGGAGAGTCCCAGCCTGATGGCTCGCGCGCCCATTGACCTGGCCCGTTCGTTGGGGCAATTGGATTCGGAGCTTCACCGAAACCGAGAGACCGACGCGCTGGTTCGCGGGTACGTGTTCGTCTATGGCGTTGGGACGGCCTCGGCCGAACTGCTGCAGGCGGCCCACGCGTGCGCCCGCGACAACAACGTGCCGCTGCATCTGCACGCCGGGTACGTGCCCGAGGAGGCCGAGATCTACCGCGCCCTGAATGGCGCCAGCCAGCTGGAGCACCTGCGTGATCTCGGCGTCCTGGACGAGCACACGGTGATCGTCCACGCGAACGCACTGGACGAGACCGACGAAGCGGCGATCCACGAGTCGGGTTGTCAGATCGTGTGGTGCCCCACGGCGTTCTTCTCGCTCGGCATCGGAGGGCGAGCCCGCTTTAGGATGGCGGAGCGATTGCGGCGAGGCGTCCCTGTTTCGCTGGGCACGGACGGATCCTTCGACGGCACGCCGGGTGACACGATGCAAGCCGCGCACTTCGTGGCTCAGACGTACGCGGACCCGGTTTCGGCGGAAGCGTTGCTGGAGATGCAGACCGTCAACGCGGCGACGGCGGCCGGACTGGGCACCGCGTTGGGAAGCCTGGAGCCAGGGAAGCGCGCCGATGTTGTAGTGAGATCCCGCGGCGCGGCCGAAGCCTATCCCGACAACAACCTGGTGCATCAGCTGGCTTTGACGATGGGGAGCGGCAGCGTGGAGACGGTGCTGGTGAATGGCCAGGTGGTGGTGAGCGGGGGACGCTCAACCCGGGTTGACGAACAGCAGGTCTGCCAGGCTGTATCGACATCCGTGGCCGGGCGGGCGAAGCGGCTGGGCCTCGACCTGACTCCGGAGTGGCCGATATTCGATTGACTGTTCGGGCGGACGAGGTGGGAGTCGCGCACTCGACCGGTTCGGTGATGCGCATCTTCGGTGTCGCCCTCGTCATAAGCGCCCTGTGCTTCCTCGGGAGCGTGGGCAGTGCCTACGCGTGCAAGTGTGCGGTCCCTGGATCGCCGTCCGAAGAACTCGAGAAATTCGACGCGGTCTTCGCAGGCGCGGTGGTATCGATTGACCACTCCTTCGATCCACGTGTGACTCCATACAAGCCTGGAGACCGAACCACGGTTGGCTTTGACGTCAGCATGGTGTGGAAGGGCGCCGTGCATAAACGGACGTACATCACCACGCCGCCAACCGGCGGCAGTTGCGGGTTTGCCTTCAGCGAAGGTGAGCCATACATCGTGTACGCCTCCGCGGGCGCTTCAGGCGACGCTGGCTACCAGGCGAGCACCTGCAGTCGGACCGCTCTTCTCCAGCACGCGCAAGCCGACCTGGAGGCGCTGGGCGAAGGCCGGACACCGCGGGCCGGGACAGCGGGTCCGCAGCCCGAAGAGCCAGAGCGCTCGCCGGCTTCCGGCGTGTGGGTGGGGCTGCTGGCGACGGCTGTGCTAGTTCTTGGATCTGGCGGGATTCTGGCCTACGCGAGTCGACGGCGGCGCTAGCGCGGATCCGGGCGGGTCGACGCAAAGGCCCGTGCCAGGGCGTAGATCACTCCAACGGCGGGAACGACGGCAAAGATCACGGGAAGCTCCCAGTCGCCCTTCATTGCGCCGCCGGCGATGGCGGCGGCCAATGACAGGTCCGCGGCCACGGTGGCCAGCAAGAGCGCAGCAATGGCGAGCACGAGCTTGCGTGAGGCCGCGGCCCGGAGGACCAGCAGCAGGAACGCGCCGGCGGCAAGGGGATGGAGCAGTACCAGCACGAGCCGCGACCAGATGTCGCCTCCGTCGGCAAACGAACCGACGGCCGCGGTGAGCATGGCCAGTCCCGCGTAGGCGAAGGCCAGGACCAGCATGACGATTCGCACCGGCTAGCTCGCTTCCAGTCCCGGGCCTGGCAACGGCCCGGGATCAGTCGGCATCGGCCTCTTCACCGGTGTAGAAAGCGGCGGTGCGCGCGGCGGCCGCGCGGGCGAGGACGGGATCGGTTCCCGCGGCGATATCCGCTTCTCCCCAGGCCTGGCTGCTACCGGTGTGCAGGGCCTTGCCGTCGGGCGACATGGCGAACTCCATCGGATCGGGCTTTGGCTGGTCCGGGTCCGTGAGATGCAGATGGAGCCCCAGCAGTCCCATCTCAAAGCCAACACCGGTTGCACCGGGGCCGTAGGTGTCCCAATGATCGGAGTGGGGAGACGTGTGGGTAATGGTGAAGCGGGAGGCGCCAGAGCCTTCGGCCGCAACGGCGGCGTCCACCCAGGTCACAAAGCCGCCAAACTCCCAGGTGATGCTGTAACTCGACCGGGGCGTGCAGGCGGTAATCCGTCCGCTGGCGTTGCCCTCCAACTGGTAGCTGCCGCCGAGTTCGAGGTTGCCGGTGATGGGCAGGAACCAACCGGGGATGCGCTGGGCGTTGGTAACGGCGTCCCACAAGTCGTCGCGAGTGGTGGCGTAGGTGCGGGCAAGGATGACCGCGTGGGCCGGCTGCCCATCGCGCTCAAGTGAGGTGACGGAGCGATCGACGGCGCCCAGGTTTTCCTCGACGTTGAAATTCATGATTCACGGCACCCGTTCGTCTCGTGGCTTAGTCGAAACGTTACCGCTTTTGGGCTCTATGGGAAGTCCCCAGCGCCCTTAGACTTGCCAGCAGTCAAGCTGCGGGTGTCTCGAATTCGCTCGATCTGCACAATTGTGACGATGAGATGCCCTGCGGGTACGATTCCCTTCACCGTGTCGGCAGAACCATAAGCATTGATGCACGGCAGCCCAATTGGTAACCGGTCCGCCGCTCGAAGGATTGCAGCGACGGTGCCGCTTGACCAGGTGAAGTCACGTAGACCCAGGGGGGCGACTCACAGCCGCTCAGGCAGGCTGCGGCCGGCTCCTCCTCGCGGACGGGAAACCTAGGGGGACTTGTCCGCGTGGAAATCTATGACGCCCTGTTTGCGATTGGCCTGCTCCTTGTCGTTGCGAAGTTGCTTGAGGGGATCTTTCGACGATTTGGCCTTAATTCAATCGTTGCCTATGCCGCAACCGGAGTAATCCTGGGCCCCATCACAGGGGTGGTGGAGGCTGGCCCCGAAATCGAGATTGTGCTGGGCATTGGGATTTTCATGTTTTTCTTCGTCATTGGTCTGGACGAGCTAGACATCTGGGGGTTCATATCGGCAGTTCGGGGTCGGCTATTCGTCGCCTCGGTTCTGTCGCTGGCTATTTCCCTGTTGGTATCCCTGGCCGTTACGACGGACATTCTGTTTGACTTGGAGCTGGGACTCGACTTTACCCAAGCTCTGGGCGTTGCGGGCGTACTTTCGCTCTCCAGCCTGGGCGTGGTTGCCAAAGTACTGATTGACGAAGGGCGCCTACGGGAACGGGTCGGTGTGCAGATGTTCTCGGCGGTCGTCATCGCCGAGCTCATTGGCTTATTCATTGTTGGATTTGCCATAAGTGAGCACTTCTACGCAGAGGGCCTAGACCAAACGCTTGATGGACTGAGTGTTGTAACGCTCATCGCCCAGATCATTGGGTTTACCATCATTACGTGGTTTGCATCTACCAAGGTTATGCCAAGGTTGATTGTACTATTGCAACGCTTCATGCAGGTGCCACAGCTATCTTTTGGATTGCTACTAGGCGGTCTCTTTCTGGTCGTCGTCGGTGCGGAGCGGGTAGGGCTGCACGGTTCTCTTGGCGCGCTGCTCTTCGGGGCGGCGCTTTCGATTCTGCCCTACCAGGTGCGACGCGACATCATGCCTGGCATGCATGGAGCGGCCGAGGGCCTGTTCGTCCCGCTGTTCTTCGCCTCCGCCGGCCTGCACTTGAGCCTGGAGTTCTTGAATCTGCCGCTCCACACGATTGTGGCGTTGGCGCTCGTTCCTGTTGCCGGGAAGATTGCCGGAGCATTCATCGGAACCCACGTGGCTCGACTGGAGGCGCCAGCGGCGACCGCTTCCGGACTTATGGCCAAGGGTGTGGCGGAAATAGCGCTGCTGCTCGTGCTCTTGCATTCCGAGACAATCAACAAGGGTGTCTTTTCGCTCCTCGTCCTCGTGATGTTTGTGTACATCCTGCTGACGCCGCTGGGGATCAGCTTCGCCATACGGCGCACAGAGCGGTCGGAGGACGAGACGCCGCGCGACCGGATCCCGCCGTCGCTGGATCGCTTTGCCCTGGATAACGTCAAAGTTGAGGACATCCTAGACCGTTCTCGGCGTTATCCGGATCAATCGCTCACGGTAAAGGCGTTTGCTGATAACTGGCTCATGCCGGAACAGCACGACTATGTCATTGTTGACAACGACAACATGTCCGGCGTCGTATCGTTGAGCATGTTGCGGTACTTACCCAGGAACGAGTGGGGACGAACTCCGCTCAAGCAGGTGCTGCGCCACAACACTCCACACGCAAGCTCAGACGAGTTCGTAGAGGATGCCCTGCAGACAATGACTGACAGTTCGCTGACCGTTCTGCCCGTGAGGGATACGGATACCGATGAGTTCATTGGGTCGATTTCGAGCCATGAAGTCATCGAAATGATCGTGCTGACAGCGAAGGGTCGAGACATCTAGGTAATGGGCATCGGACGAATGGCAGAGGCTGCTATTCGGTCGTGTGTCGGATTGAAGATCAAAGCGCTTAGCTCTGGATCGCCGACGGTGCCGCACGAGGCGCCACTGTTCGCCGATGGCAGCAGATCGGCAGGACCTCTATCGCTTGGAGGGCGGCATGGCGCTTCGGGAAGGTCGAAAAGGGCGTCGCGAACCAGGAAGAGACGGACGAGCAGGTCAGAACTCACATAGAGGGCTCTAATCAGCGGCCAAGCGCCGGCATCCGGGAGGTTCGTCGGGACGTTCAGCACACTCTCGAGCGCCGAGGGTCACCACGACGCCATGTCAGGACGCCGAAAGGCGTACCCAGACGAGGCCGTCGACGTGTTCGAAGTGGCGATCGGCGGAGACGAGGTCGGCGCCGGTTTCCATAGCGTGTGCAGCGATCCAGATGTCGTTTGTCGGAATCGGGCGGCCTTTGGCTCGTAAGGATGCCGAGATTCGCGCATAGCGGTCCGCGGTGACGGAACCCACGGGAACGACCGATACGAAGGAGTTGTCTAGAAAAGCGTCCAGGTCAGCTAAGTTTTGCTCAAAGCGCGATCCGCGCCGGAATCCGGCGAGCAGTTCACCGATCACTATCACCGAGAGCAATACCTCGTCGGCTCCACGCACGAGCTCGGCGACGTGACGATGTCCGTACGCGAGCAGGCTGAACGCATTGGAGTCCAGGAGCAGCCTCACCGCCAGAGTTCCTCGTCAATCGTTTCGAATTCCTGCAGGGCCTCGTCCAGCTCGTCGGCTTGCTCCTTGGTCCAGCTTCCGATTAGGTGGTCCAACGAAGAGCCGACTTTGGTGCGGCCTGCGCCGTCGTCACCCAGCCCGGCGCCTTTCCGAAGGAGTCTCAGGACGGCCTGGTTGAGCGAGATCCCCTCACGCCTGGCCAGGCCCTGGATGGCCGAACTCAGTTCCTCGTCAAAGCCTCGCACCGTCAGTTGCTGCACGCTGATCCTCCGTGTGAGTCATGACGTGAGTCATTCCGACTCACCCTACGACTCACCGGCACGGTCAGCAACCAACCCGCCGGTTCAAAGCAGGTCGAGCCGGCGACACACTGGGGTCGCGGACGGGCCTGGGAGGTATCAAGCATAGGCAGTGCACCAGGTTTGGCCGCGGCGTTGGAGAGCTGCGGGGTTGAGTCGGGCGCCGAGGCCGGGACCGGCGGGCAGATGCAGGCGACCGTTGTGGATGTGTTCGGGCGGATCAAGGAGTTCCGTCCGCCAGGGGCACTCGTAGACGCCGAATTCCAGCGGCAGGGCGGACGGCATGGCGGCGGTGACGTGGGCGCCGGCGAGGATTGACACGGGCCCGCTGGGGCCGTGCAGGGAAGTGCGGCCGCCCTTGAGAGCCACGAGTTCTGCAGCCCGCATGGCCTCCGCGACGCCGCCGCAGTGCTTGATGTCGGGCATGGCAACTTGGACGGCACGTGAGGCGACCAGCCGCACGAAGAACTCGGCGCCGTAGGCATGTTCGCCGCCGGCGACGGGCATGGAAACGCGAGAAGCGATCTCGGCCAGGACCTCCGGGTCGCGTTCCGGGTTCACGGGCTCCTCAAACCAGCCGACGTCGAGCTGGGCCAGTTCGTCGGCCACCGCGGGGGCGGATGCGAGGTCAAAGCGGCTGTGGCAGTCGACCAGCAGGGTGATGTCGGGTCCGATGGCGCGGCGGGCGGCGGCCAGGCGGTCGAGACCCGGGCGGGCCAGTTCGAGGAGGTCGGCGCCGGGAGCGCTGGGATCGACTTCGTCGAACGGCGTGCACTTGACCGTGCGGAATCCGTCGCGGACGGCGCGTTCGGCGGTTAGCGCGAAGTCGCACGGTCGCCGGGCGGTTGTCAGAAGGTGCCGATTGGTGTTGGCGTAGAGCTCGACCGAAGCAGCGGGCTCTCCCCCTAGGGCTCGCGTGAGGGATACGCCTTCCCGCTGGGCGCCGATGTCCACCACCGCGGTGCGCACGGCGCTGACGGCGGTGGCCAACGCGAAGTCCCGGCTGAGTTGGCGCGGCGTGAGGCCGGTGACTCGTACAACGTCAGCCTCGTTCTGGATGGGACGGCCGGTCAGGGCCTGCATGAGCGGGGTCAGTCGGCTGGCGACGTCACCGCCGGACGTCGTCTCAACGACAGCGGTCAGGCCCTGCGCGTCACCGATCTCCGCAAAGTTCCATTGGGTACGGTCGTTGACGGCGACGGAGGCGTAGCGAAGCGTGCTGAGGGTGATGCCTTCAGGCATGCGAACCACAGGCTACACAGGCGCCGTGCTGGCCGACTACGCAGTCGGCAGCTGTCGCGCTCCGGCAGTCGGTGCGCCCGGCGTCGCCGTCCGGATGAACCGCCAATGGCGCCGTGCGGCACGACGCTACGCCCGCGTTCGGCCTGCCTGACGTGCGTCGCGCAGCCGGTTCCGCACCTCCATGACGGAGGGGTATACGGGCACGTCGGATTCCATGTCCCACCACAGGAACCCGCGGATCTCGCCGTCGGGCTTGATCCTGTCCTCGTCCAGCACGCCGTCGGCTTCAATTGCGAAGACGTGATGCCGGTTGCTGGCCGTCTCGAACGCGTACCGATACTCGGCGCGGGTGGCGACCAGGCCTGTCTCTTCAAACAACTCGCGCACCGCCGCAGCTTCGATTGTTTCGCCGGGATCGACGCCGCCTCCGGGAAGCAAGTATTTCAACGTGTGGATCGCCACCAGCAGCAGTTTTCTGTCTCGGACCAGGACACAGGTGGCCCGGTCGCGGAGCTTGTTGCTCATGTCGGCATCAGCACTCGCGGCTTGAGGGTCTCCGTTGGCGCCGGAGCCCGCCAAAAGGCGCTCACCCTACCATCGCCGTGAGTTGAGCTTTAGAGCGACTCCCTAACGGGAGGATCGGCAGTGATCTCGTGGCTCATCGCATCACCGCGATGCCTGAGCACTTCGCTATCCCCGGAGGCGGTGGAGGGAACCGGCTGAGACCGCGAACCGGTACCGGCCAGGTGCCGTGAGTGGACGGCCTGCGTGTGTGTGGCAGCATTTACCGCCGGTGCGAATGTTTTGGTGTGACTGATGGCGGCAGCGCACGTGAATGAGAACGTCCGATTCGAGCCGGATGAATCGCCGCCGCCGCTCCTGGCCATTGGCGCCGGGATTCAGGCCGCCCTGATCATGGTGGCGCCGGTGGTCCTGGGCGTCGTGATCGTCCTGCAGATCGCCGGCCAGCCAGAGGACTACACGACCTGGGCCGTATTTGCGGCGCTGGTGGTCAGCGGCGTAACCACCATCCTGCAGGCCGTCCGGTTCAAGCGGATTGGCTCCGGACACGTGCTGTTCATGGGCACGTCGGGGGCCTTCATCGCAGTCTGCATTGGGGCGCTGCAGGCCGGCGGCCCGGCCCTGATGGCGAGCCTGGTAGTTATCTCGTCGCTCTTCCAGTTCGGGCTGGCCGCGCGCCTGGCGCTGTTGCGGCGCATCTTCACGCCGGTGGTGACCGGCACGGTGATCATGCTGATCGCGGTGACGGTTATGCCCCTGCTCTTTGACGCACTGACCGACGTGCCTGATGGCGCGCCCGAGGCCGCCGCTCCGTTGGCCACCCTGGTGACGCTGGCCACGGTGGTGGCGCTGGTGATGCGAGCGCCACCGGCTTGGCGCCTGTGGTCGCCGGTGATCGGAATCGTCGTCGGCTGCGTGGTGGCCGCGCTGTTCGGGATTTACGACGTGGATTCGGTGCTTGACGCGGCCTGGATCGGTGTTCCGACGGCCGGATGGCCCGGATTCGCCGTGGCCCCGACCGCAAAGTTCTGGGCGTTGCTGCCGGCCTTCGTGGTGGTGACGATCGTGGGCGCCATCGAAACGATCGGGGATAGCGTGGCCATTCAGCGCGTTTCGCAGCGCCGGCCGCGCGCGACCGACTTTCGGGTCGTGCAGGGCGCGTTGAATGCCGACGGGGTAGGGAATCTGTTCTCCGGCCTGCTCGGCACGCTGCCCAACACCACCTACTCCAGCAGCATTCCGCTGGCCGAGGTGACCGGCATTGCGGCCCGCCGCGTGGGGGTCGTCATTGGTGCGCTTTTCCTGGCCCTTGCGTTCTTCCCCAAGATCTCGGCCGTGTTGATTGCCATTCCCGCCCCGGTTGCCGGCGGTTACGTGGCCTTTCTCATTGCGGTCCTGTTCGTCCAGGGGATGCGCATCGTCATTCAGGATGGGGTGGATAACCGCAAGGCCGCGATCGTCGGGTTGTCGTTCTGGATCGGCGTTGGCTTCCAGAGCCAGGCGATTTTCCCCGCGCTGTTTGGCGATGGCTTCCTGGGCGTGTTGCTGGGCAACGGAATGACATCAGGCGCTCTGGTGGCAATCATCCTGATGGTCTTTACGGAGTTGACCAGCCCGCGGCGTCGGCGGCTGCAAGTTGGCCTGGGCATGGACGCGCTGCCGAAGATTGACGAGTTCCTTCGAGGGTTCGCGGAGAAAAACGGCTGGAACACGGCGTCGTCCGACCGGCTGGCCTCGGCCGGTGAGGAAACCCTGTCGATCCTGCTGCAGGAGAGCGGCGACGCTGTCGAAAGCCGCAGTCTTGCCATTGGAGCGCGTATGCACGACCGATCGGCGGAGTTGGAGTTCGTGACGGCGCTCGCCGGCGAGAACATGGAAGACCAGTTGGCGTATCTGAACGAGATGCCGCTCGCGCCGGATGAGCGCGAAGTTTCGTTCCGGCTCCTGTGGCACTACGCATCGTCGGTGCGGCACCAGAAATACCACAGCGTGGATATCGTGACGGTGACGGTGGAGGGTCAGCCGTAGCTTCCGACATGACCGTTCGAGGCGGCGGTGGACCATGCGCCTGGCGGCGCTTGAGGTTCCGAAGTGAGCGTTATTGGTGGTTCCGCGTCGAGCGGTTGGCGTCCCCTGTGACGCAGGCCTGGAGAGATTTAGATGCAAATGTCCCCTAAGCGTTGGATCGCTGCGTTCGCCCTGTCGTCGCTCTTGGCGATGGCGGTTCTGGCCTGCGGCGAAGATACGAGCAAACCCTTCCGAATCGGCGTAATGGAATCGCTGACGGGCGCCGGCGAGACCTACGGCACCGTGGCCAGCCAGGCCAAGCAGCTGGCGTTGGACGAGATCAACGCAGCGGGTGGGGTGAACGGTCGCCAGCTGGAGTTCGTCGTGGAAGACTCCAAGTGCAACGCCCAGGACGCGATTACGGCCTACAAGAAGCTCACCGAAGTTGACGGGATCAAGATCATCCTGGGCACCTCGTGCAGCGGCGCGATGCTTGGGGCGGCGCCGCTGGCCGAGGCGGACGGGGTAATCCTGTTCTCCGGGCTGGCGAGTAACCCGGACATTGCGAACGCGGGCGATTACATCTTTAGGACGCAGATCAGCGACATCCAGGTGGGCATCGATACGGGCAACACGCTGTGGGCGGACGGGATCCGAGGACTGGCCACGATTACCGAGACCACCGACTACGCCGAAGGGGTACGCCGCACGACAGTCGCGCAGTTCGAAGACCGCGGCGGCCGGATCGTGGCCGAGGAGTATTACGCCTCCGACGTGACCGACTTCAGGTCGCAGTTGACGAAACTGTTCGACGCAAACCCCGATGCCCTGCACCTGGCGCCACAATCCGAGGCGTCCGCCGGAACCATCATCAAGCAGGCGCGAGAACTTGGCTATGACGGCCCGATCTACGCGGAGACGATTTCCGTGGGCACAACCGCCCTGGAGATTGCTGGAGACGCGGCGACGGGCATGAAGGCAATCACGGCCGACCTGGATCCAGATAACGAGAAGGCCCAGGAAGTGCTGGCGGATTTCCGCGAGCGCTACAACTACGTGACTTTGCCGTGGCATCTAGGGTCCGCATACGACGATGTGTACATCGCGGCTGAGTGCCTGAAACAGACCGGCGACGACCAGGACGCCGACGGCTTCCGTGACTGCATGTACGAGATCACCTGGAGCGGCGCCATCGGCGACAACTACAGCTTCGACGAGCAGGGCGAAGTTGTAGGCCTTTCACGAGTGGTCGTGGAAGTGCTGCCGACGGCCGAGCGGACCGAAGATCGAAAATACGTTGTGCTGGGGCCGGCGCCGCGCCCGTAGCAACCAACATCCGGCTGGCCGCCTGACGTGACAGACGACGTGCTGCACAACGCCTGGATCGTCTCTGTCTTCCTTGGCTACTTCGCGATCCTGATTGGGATCGCCATCGTCCGAGTTCGAAACATGTCGGCGATGTCGGACTATGTCCTGGGACGTCGGCAACTCAGCAGCTTCACCACGGCATTGAGCGCCGGATCGTCCACCACCAGCGGCTGGACGATGCTGGTTTTTCCGGCGCTGGCGTTTACGAGCGGCGCAAATCAGCTATGGCTTGTCGTTTTCCTGGTGATCGGCGCCTGGATCAACTGGACGATCGTCGCGAAACGGCTGCGCCGCTACACCATCTCGATGGACGACTCGCTGACGCTGCCCGAATTCCTTGAACGCCGACTGAGGGACGAAACGAGAGTTCTGCGTGCGATCAGCGCAGCGTTCACGATTTTCTTTGTTGTCTTCTACATCACGTCGGGCCTGGTCGCCGGGTCCAAGCTGCTCAACACGCAGTTCGGACTGGACGCCACGCTGGGACTGATCCTCACGCTGATCGCCGTTTCTTCGTACACCTTCATTGGCGGCTTTCTGGCCGTATCGCGGACCGACGTCTTTCAAGCGCTGCTGATCCTGGTTGGCTTCGTGATCATGCTGGCAACCGTGATCATTGCGACTGACGATCCCTTCGGAGGCGTGGACCGCGGGGTCGAGGGCTTCATGAACCCGTTGACCGACACGGAGGGCCAACTGGTCACCCCGATGTTCGTAATCGGGACCATGGGTTGGGCGCTCGGGTTCTTCGGCGCGCAGCACGTGTTGCAGCGCTTCATGGCCGTGGAACGGGAAGACAAGATCAAGCAGAGCCGCAATCTCTCGACCCTGTGGCTGTGCCTGGTCTACTCGCTGAGCTTCTTGCTGGGGCTCTTCGCCCGACCGGCGCTCGACCAAGCCGGAATCACCATCGTGGATGCCGAGCGCGTGTACTTCCTCGTTTCCGAGCACTTCTTTCCGGCAGTCATTGGCGGCCTGCTGCTGACGGCCGTGATCGCGGCCGTCATGAGTACCGCCGACTCCCAATTGCTGCTGTCGTCCGCCATCGCGGCTGGAGATCTACCGCTGCTACGCGGGTATGCCAGGTCCCTCAGCGCGTCGCGACGGGTCTGGCTGGGACGTGGATTGCTGGTGGTCGTTGGGTCGCTGGCCGCCTACCTTGCGATTGTCTTCCCGGATACCGTGCTCAACCTCGTGGCCTATGCCTGGGGCGGAATGGGCGCAACGTTCGGTCCAACCGTGATCCTGGCGTTGTATTGGCGCCGGTTCAATCTGGGCGGCGCGATTGCCGGGGTAGTGGTTGGATTCGTGGTGGCATCGTTGTGGCAGTTCGTGTTGGCCGGCGGTCCCCAGGGAATGTTCGACATCATGCCGGCGATGCCGGGATTCTTGGCAGGGACTGTAGCCGCCGTCCTGGCCACGCTGCTGACGGCGCCGCCCGCGGAGGACAACGCACGCGAGTTCGACAGGGTCGTAAGCGGGGAGCTAGCCCAGGCCTGATTGGTGGACGGCCGGTCGCCCACTTGATGCGCGTCCGGCCACCCGATTCAGCCACTGCCGAAGCCGGAGGTTCAGGCCTCGGCGGATGATCCTGCGCTGGTTTCCGGTCGAAACACGGCCAGGCTGGCGGTGTAGCCGTGGACGAAGTTGGCCGATCCGATAGGCCCTATTTCGCCGCCGCAAAAGAAGCCGGCCACGGGTACCTGCTCACCCAACGCGTTGCCGATGATGGCGATATCGGCGTCGCGCTGCTCAAAAAAACGTTCGCCGCGGCCGTTGCAAGTGAAAAGCAGCGCACCGGCCGCGGTTTCCTCGAACACTTGCGGGGTGAGCAGCATCTCAAGATCGTCGCGCGCGCTTTGCGCGTCGCGTACGTGGAACTGGACGTATTCGCCCTCGCGCACGCGGTCGGCCACGCTGATGGCCCCGGACTCCCGATCCGCGCCAAGCACGACGCGAATGAGGAAGGAGCCGTGGCCAAGATCATCTGGCTGCGAGGCAACGCCTCGCCCCAGCAGGATGCCGGAGCGCATCAGTTTCTGGTCGTCGGCGCTGGCTTCGGCGAAAACTTCCTGAAGCACCTCCAACGGCGGTTTACCGTCGAGTTCCTGAATCAGGTTGCTGCGGCTGCCGGTCACGGTGAACCAGTCGCCCACGGGTCGACAGCCCTGCGAGACGATCGTGCTGACGCGCACGTTGCCACGAAGCGTCACGCCAACCAGGCCGGTGTTGACGACTTCGCCGTCCTGCGCCAGGCGGTTGCGCCCCGGCGCGGAGGCCCAGCTGGCAACGCCGCCTACGACGGGCACGCCCGGGGCCAAGAGGTCGAGCCGGCGCAACATGGATTCGGTGGCGGTTGAAAAGGGATCCACCAGCACGATGCAGGCTTGCAGGTCGTCCGTTTCAAGACTGACGGCCTCGTCGTCGAGATCAGGAATCGGATCGACCCGAACGCCGGGAAGCCGAGCAGCCAGAACGGCGGTTGCCGCATCGTCCTCGATTTCGCGGCCGGCGCCAACGACACCACCAGCCGTGCAGCCGAGAAACCTCCGGGGTGCCAAATGCCGGCGTACATTGGCCAGGATTTCGGCGCCCGCGGGATCGGTTTGCGGGCGAACGAAAACGACCACCAGATCAAACGGGCCCTCGCCCGCAACCTGATCGTGGATGTCCTGGGCGATGCGGTGAGGCTCGGTCTCAAGCGAGATAGCGGAGACGAACTTCATCCCGTGCATCTCCAGTAAGCGCTCGCTTTGTCCAGCCTACATGGCGGCTGGGACTGCGCCGGTGGCTTCTCAGCCCGCCGCGAACGATCCAGTCGCGGCCGCCTCCTATGCTTCTCGCCACACCGCCTACGGTCGAGTGCGAGCCCCGTGTGTCTGAGAGGACGTGGAGGCGCTTGAAGAACGCGACGGCCGCATCGTCGGGCGTCCGCTCGCCGGGGCAGAGGACTCGCACGGTCGTCGCCTGGTGGACCGCCGATAGACGCTGGTGGCACGCGGTGGCCGCGCTGCTGTACTTGGCCGCAGCCATCGCCTTCACGCACCCGCTGTTGTTGGTTGCCGGGACGCACATCGCGTACAAGCCGAGCGGCGATCAACTCTTTACTCTCAGCATTCTGGAGTGGAGCCGCACCGCACTCTTCTCGAATCCTGCTGATCTCTTCGTAGGCAACTTCTACTACGGGTCCGGCGGGGCGCTGTTCGGATCGGATCTGCTGCTCGGATTCCTGCCCATCTACGGTCCCGTTGCCTGGGTGGTTCAGAACCCGGTGCTGGCCTACAGCATCACGCACATTGCGGCCTTTGCCCTCAACGCGGGCGCGATGTACGCCGCGGTGCTGGTTCTGACGGGCTCACGTCCCGGAGCCCTGCTGGCCGGCGCGGTCTACGCCTTCGGACCGTTGCAACTGGCCTACGTGAATCACTTCCAATTCCTGGGGGCGTGGTACCTGCCGCTGGTGCTCCTGTTCGGGATCCGCCTGTGGCGCGGCGGCGGCTGGCTGGACTTTGGGCTGGCGACGCTGATGGTGTGGACCCAATTCGCGACGGCGGTGCATCTGGGCCTTATCGCAGCCATGGTCTACGCCGGATTCGTCATCCCGCCCGCTTTGAACCGGGTCGTGATCGGACGGGACATCCGGTTGGGGCTGGCGATGATCTGCGCCGGACTCCTGGCTAGTCTGCCGTTCGCTCCCATCGTGCACGGGTACTTGAGCTTTTCCGAAGCCTGGCAGGCGAACCGGGACATTACGGAGGTTCAACACTTTGCGCCACAGCTTCGCGACTACCTGTCGCCCACCGGAAGGCTGCAGTGGTATGAGAGCCTGAGAGAGCGCTTTCCGGTGCCAACCGGAGAGCGACGAATTTTCCCCGGCTTCGTGCCGCCGCTGATCGCAGCCGCCGGCTTAGCGACCGGGCTTCTGGGGTGGACGGACAAGCGCCGGGAACTGCGTACGGTCAGCGCCGTGCTGCTGGCGCTTGTCGTGATCGCGGTGCTGTTCTCGCTTGGGACTCACTGGAAACGCCACGAGGTAATTAGCGAGCACCCGCTTCCTTACCTGCTGCTGTTCGAACACGTACCGGTATTCCGAGCGATTCGCGTAGTGGCGCGGTTCTCACTGCTGGCGCACTTCGCGTTGGCCGTACTTGGCGGAATAGGGGTGTACGCGATCTCGCGCCTCTTGAGCCGACGTTGGGCCGCCGCGCCGTTGGTGGGATTGCTTGCGACTGGGCTGGTGCTGCTGGAAGCACTGCCGAAGCCGCTGGCCACGTTCGAGATTCCGACCGACGCGACGATCCGTGAGGAACTACGCGGTACAGCAACCGGGCCAATGGTTCTCGTTCCGGTCAGCTCGTCGGAGGAAGTCTGGCGGATGTGGATGGCTACCGAGACCGGCGCCGGGCCGATTGTCAACGGCTACTCGGGCCACATCTGGCAGCAGTACTGGTATTTCCGGGATCTGACAAAGGACCTGATGGCTGGCGAACTAGAGGGGCTGGCGGCCGGCTTGCAGGCATACGGGGTCCGAACGATTGCGGTGGACTTGCGGCACTCTGGCGACCGGGACCGCGAGCAATGGCGGGCCTTCGCCCAGGGCCCTTGGGTAGTAGAAGCGACGCAGGTCGACTACCACCTGCTCATCAGCATGGCCGATCCGTCTGGTCCGACAGCGCAGCGCTGGGCCGACCTGAATGTCACGCTGCTTGCCGACGTAGTCAACCCAAGCGCGGGCTTCGTTGGCACGCTGGTGATGCACAACCCGACCACGGGGCCCTGGATACCGCCGGGTGACTCCCGGGTGCGGTCAGTCTACGTGCAGTGGATACGGCCGGACGGTACAGACGAAATAGCGGTTGAGACCACATTCTTGCCGCCGCCATTTCTACGGCCGGGACAAGTTCACGCGGTACAGATGCACGCCCTTACGCCGAAGACCCCGAACAACTACGTGCTGCGCACGACCGTTGATGACGAGGTGCTATTCGAGCGACGTGTCCTAGTCACGCCTGTCGAGCCTATGACGAACGACGGCAGCGCGACGGGAATGCTGGCCAAGCTGACACTGCGAACGCCAGACACCTTCACGCTGGCGCCGCAGGACCTGGCCCCACTTCACGTTGACGCGCTCAACATCGGCCAAAGGAGTTGGGACGCCAGGGAGTCGGACATCCGCCTCGGCTGGCGCTGGTGGAAGGTCAACGACGACGGCAGCGAAACCGAGCAGCCGCAATACGAGGGCCGGGTGGTCCTGCTCGGCCACCTCTTCAACGACATTCCGCCCGGACTGGGCTACGCCTTCGCCGGCCAACTGCGCGCCCCGGACCAGCCCGGACGCTACGTCGTCCGAGTCTCCATGCTGGTCGAGTTGGTGGCCTGGTACGACATCGATCCGGTCGAAATCGATGTAATCGTCAAGCCGGCGGACGGTTAGTGGCTGGGGCAGATCGCCGGCCCACCTGAACGAAAACCTGGTCGTTATCGACTTCAACGGGAAAAGCCCGCAGCCGTTCGGCTTGGGCGCGCAACCGCCGGCCGCTGTCCAAATCAAACTCCATGCTGTGCCAGGGGCAGATCAGCACCCGGCCCTCCAGGACCCACGCCAGCCGCCAGTCGGTATCCGCCGTCGCGACCAGCGTGCCGCTCACCGGACCCGTGCACACCGGCCCCTGCTGGTGCGGGCAGCGATTGCGGTAGGCGCGGAAGCCGTCATCCACGCGGAACACGGCGATCTCAATCTCGCCATGCGTCACAAAGGCCGGCTGGCCGGGCTGGATCTCGTCCGCCGGTCCCACGCGGATGCGCGGCATCAGGCCACGGGAACGGGAACCGGAAGCTTGAAGAGGCGGCGGGCCGACTCGCCCATGATGTTGCGCTTGAGCTCGGTGTCGAACGGCATGTTCAGCACCGTGCGCGGATGGTCGAAGTCGTGGTGCGGCCAGTCGGAGGCAAATATGACCTTATCGCGCCCATCGAAAAGGTCGATCATCGTCAGCAGGTCGCGGGCGCGCTCCGGCTCCTCGATCGGCTGGGTGCAGAAGTACATCTCTTTGATGTAGTCGCTCGGCGGACGCTCCAGGTACGGGGCGCCCATGGGAATCTCCGCGTATTCCTTATCCATGCGCCACATGCAGAAAGGCACCCAGGAAACGCCGCCCTCGGTAAAGACGATCTCCAGGTCGGGATACCTGACCGGCACCCCGTTCGCGATCATGGTGAACAGGTTGGCCATCAGCGCGAACTCATGGTTGATCGGATGCCGGACGATCCGCGACTCCACGTGCTCCAGGTTGAACGGAAAGTGCGGGTGGATCAGCCCCACGCTGTGCAGCATGACCGGCAGCCCCATCTCCTCGGCCGCCTCGAAAATCGGGTCGTACATCCGGTCCCCCCACAGCGGGCGCAGGCCGGCCACGGGCAGGTAAACAGCCACAAACCGGTCGTCCGCCCCGTAGGTCCGAATCTGCTCGGCCGCTTCCTTCGGGTCCTGCGGTACGGCCAACACCGCCCCGTAGAGACCCGTTTCGCGGCTGACCCAGGCATCCGCCAGCCAGGCGTTGTAGGCCCGCCCCAGCGCCGCCGCGTAATCCACGTGCGGGAACACCGCGATCTTCAGCAGGTTGTCGGGGAAAAGGATGCCGACGTCGATGGACAGCTCGTCCAGTTCGTCCCGCATCTGCCGGGCGCTGGTCACGGTCCGGTTGCCGTGGCCGCGGTCTGGAAACGGGGGATCGATGTTCAGAATCGGGGCATAACCGGGGATGTCCAGGTAGCGCTGCGGGCCGCGGCCCAGGTGCTCCAGCGACCGTCGCCACGGCATGTCGATGTAGGGCGCCAGCGCCTCCGGCGGTTCGTTGGCGTGCACGTCGCAGTCGACGATGAACACATCGTCCAGACCGAGCGGCTTCCTGGAGTCCCGTGTCATAAGCTCAGACCCGCCCTCCGAAAGGCGTGGGATTCTAGCCCGGCGGCTTCGGTGAAGTGGCGCGGATTCCAGCGCTGCTTCCGGTGAGAAGGTCGCAGGCGTCCAGCGGCCGTTTGGGCTTGGAATCAAATATCACGGCAGCAAGCCTTCGGGACAGCGGAAGAAGGAGCAAGCCATGGCCGGGAACAAGAAGGTCGTAATCGTTGGCGGCGGGCACAACGGGCTGGTGGCCGCGGGATATCTGGGCAGGGCCGGGCTGGACGTGCAGGTGCTGGAGCGCCGCGACGTGGTGGGTGGCGCCGCCGTAACCGAGGAGTGGTTTCCCGGCTTTCACATCTCCACCTGCTCCTACGTGTGCCACATCCTGCAACAGAAGGTGATCGACGAGCTCGAACTTCGGAAGCACGGGTTCCACGTCTACCCGTTGGATCCGGGCCGCCTGCACCCGTTTCCCGACGGACGCGCCGTCAGGCTCTGGCACGACGACGAGAAAACCGCCGAGGAGATTCGCCAGTTCTCTCCCGAGGACGCCGAGGCCTGGCTGGATTGGGCTGACTTCTGGCACCGCGCCGTGCGGATTCTGAGCGATTACTACTTGCAGCCGCCGCCCTCGCTGGCCGAGCTCACCGAGCGGTTCAAGGACGAGGAAGAGGAAGAACTGCTGGAAACGCTGCTGACGGTTCCCCTGCGCGACCTGATCGACCGCACCTTCGTCTCCGACGAGATGCGAGCGATGGCCAGCATCGGCGCAATCGACATGGGCAACCTCAGCGCACCCGGCAGCGCCTACATCATGGCGCTCTACCGCTTCAGCGCGTACCGCGAGGACACCGAGAACTACGGGATCGTGCGCGGCGGCATGGGGTCCATCACCCAGTCAATGGCCCGCTCCGCCGAGTCCGCGGGTGTATCCATCCGGACCGGCGCGGAGGTCGCCCGCATCCTGACCGACGACGGCACGGCCACCGGCGTGGAGCTGGCCAGCGGCGAGGTGATCGAAGCCGACCTGGTCCTCTCCAACGCCGACCCCAAGCGCACGTTCACGCAACTGCTGGACGGCGCCGACGTGGAACAGGACGTCGTGGACGAGGTTGACTCGCTGAAAACGCAGTCGGCCTCGGTCAAGTTCCTCTGCTCGCTACGCGAGCTGCCCGACTTTTCGCGCCACCTGGGCGACGACTACGACCCCAAGCACCTGTCCATGATCAATCTCGCCCCCTCAACGGAGTACTGCGAGTCCAGCTGGCTCGACGCCACCAACGGCCGGCTCCCCGAGACCCCAATCATCCAGGTGCAGATTCCCACCGTCTACGACCCATCGGTGGCGCCCGAAGGGCAGCACGTGCTGTCCATGTGGGTGTTCTTTGTGCCGGCGCACCTCAAGGACGGCTCCTGGTCCGAGAAGCGGCGGGAGTTCGGCGAAAAACTCATCGACGAGTTCTGCCGCTATGCGCCGAACTTCCGGGACGCCATCATCGACTGGACGTTGCTCACCCCCGAAGACATCGAAGACCGCATCGGCCTGACCGACGGCAACATCCGCCACGTGGACATGATTCCCCAGCAAATGATGTCCCGCCGCCCGCTCCCCGGCTGGTCCGACTACCGCACCCCCATCAAGAACCTCTACCTCTGCGGCGCCGGCACCCACCCCGGCGGCGAGGTCACCGGCGCCCCAGGCCACAACGCGGCGCATGTGGTGCTGGGCGAACTAGAGAAGTAGCAAAACGCGCGGTTCCTGGGAAGGACCGTGGGCTTCGCGTGGATGGAGGGAAGTGATTGAACGCTCTCCTCGCCCAGGTCCGGGGAGCCGTGGCTTTCCTGGCCACTTGTAGGCGCAAAACGCCATCACCGCGATGCGGCGGCGATTTGGATGGATTTTGCGACTAGTCATACTGTATGACCATGCGAAGCAGCGTAAGGAGTGCGAAGCACCATGCGGACGATTGAGGCCGCGCAGTTCAAGGCCCAGTGTCTGGCGCTCTTGGACGAGCTTGAAGCCGATGGCCTACTCGTAACCAAGCACGGCAAACCCGTCGCGCGGGTTCTGCCCTACCCCGAGGAAGAGGCGGACCTGATCGGCAGCCTGCGGGGAAAGATCAAGATCAAGGGCGACATCTCAACCACCGGAGTCCGCTGGAACGCCGAAGCCCAACCTTGCTATCCATAGCTATTATCGCGCACGTTTCACCGGCGTGATAAACGAACACCTATTGAGTGCATTAGGTACCCTTACAAAACGTCGCGACTCAGTAAGTAGCTAAATTTCTCAAAGTGCGAATAGGACTCGTCGAGCATTCTATGTACTTCATTGTCACTCGTGAAGTGACCACCAACTCGGTCGAAGACGACTATCTTCCCACTCGTCAAACATCACTAGACCAGGAACGTCAGCAGTCTTAATATGCCAACACACGTTGCCCTCACGAACGCGATCAGTTCCAATATGGACGCCATAGAAGCGATCGGGGATCACACCACACGACACTCCGGCATCGTATAGAATGCCACCGGCCGTTGGCGTCAGACGACCTGCATGAAATGACCCGATCCCTGAACCGCGATAATAAACACGGATTCGTGCGAGAACATACTGAAAACCTGGGTCTGGCGGATCATTGAACTGATTCGTTTGAGCAATAGTGCTATTTGCATTTGATATAACGTACAATACGGTCACCTCCCAAATGCCGGATGAGACGAGAGGTCTGCCAATGGGCATCGGGTTCTCTAATGATGTTCCTGCATCAGGATGAACAGCGGGCGGTGAGGGATCGACCGTCGATGCCGCAGCTGGCGGTGAAGACGATGCGGGCTCCGTAGACGATGTTTCGGGCGTTGGAGTTGGAGTCGGCCAAGCCCAAGAGAATGTGGCCAGCACATCGCTTCGGTGATCCCGCTGGCAGGCAGCTTCTGCCTGACTCCCAAACACTCGCTGATAAATGCCGACGTTGTGATAGTTTCCGAGATGGGCCTCAACGATATCATTTAGTTCAACACACGTGGTCGGCCACTGTGCAAAGGATGCGGAAATGGACATTGCCGTTACTGTGATTGCGGCAACAACACTGGCAACAAATCTGCGCATCAGGACAAGCCTCCAGTCGTGAGCTGGAACATCAACTCGGTGAAGTCTCGAAATCAATCCACATACAAATTAATCGTAGGACACACTGATTCAATAACATGTAAGCGACGATATCACTTCTTGCCACCTCGCAGAAACTCTCCTACTGGTCCTTGATCGAAATCGCTTCTGCGCATTGGTCGAGATGCTTCCTCGTCGATACGTCGTCGACGAGTCACTGGCCCAGGCGACGGGTTGGCATCTTCGATAACCATCGGTGCTTGAGATGATAGGCGACGGCTCTGTAGGCCAATAAGGGCGAGCAGAGCCAAGGGACCAAAAAATACTCCAAGCACAAACCACACCGCCCCATCACGGCCCTTTTCGTTAGCAATCATCGCCGAAAAAGCACCTGCGGCAAGAAAGTAAATCGCAATCCCAAGTAAGATTGCAGCTACGATCGGAAACTCAGAATTCATTGTCGTTCCCCGTAATCGAATAGGGGACTGTTACCCCAGACTCGATCAGTCCATCCCACATGTGCTCGAGCTCATGCCGGATCTCTCGTAGAGCGTCGCTGACTACTGCAATCAGTAGTGCATGATGCTCTTCACGGTCGCATGCGTAAGCTTTGCGCCGCAATACAGCCGGACTACAGCCGATCAAGTCTCACCATTCCTGTCGTTCAGCACAGACGTAGTCCCAAACCTTTTCCCGCATAGTGCCTTATTTCCGCAGATTTTCCCTTCAGCCTCACGACGGAAACTTCACGCTGGCCGTTCGTCTGGCCTCCGAGTGTAATGACGTTCAGCCAACGGCCTAATCCTAGGAAATATTGGGCGCGGCTGCAGCTTTCCTTCGGTCGTTGCGTACATTTCGCGGACTATGCCCAGGATGTCCGCGGGGATGTAGCGCGTTTCGGCCTCGGACCGAATATCGGTCGGGATCCCGTGCAGCGCCTCGGCAATCGGACCGGCAATCGAGGCCACGGTGTCCGAGTCGCCGCCCAGGGAGACGGCGTTGCGGATGGCGTCCTCAAAGCTGTCGGACTCCAGGGCGCAGGTGATGGCTTCGGGCACCGTCGTCTGGCAGATCTCGTTGAAGCGATAGCCGGGGCGGATGTCGTCGACGCTACGGGAGAGGTCGTATTCGTAAGTCTCGGCGATGGCCGATCGAATGGCCGACGCCGGCTCGCCCCGGAAAGCCAGCCAGATCGCGTGCACGGTAGCGCGCGCGCCCTTGAGACCTTCCGGGTGGTTGTGGGTGACGGCGGTCACCAGGTCTGAAGCCTCCAACGCCACGGACAGGTCGGCGCTGCGGTTCAGGTAAGCCGCCGGCGAGACCCGCATGGCCGCGCCGTTGCCGAAGCTGTTGTACGGACGCGGCGGATCCATCCGGATCCACTGCGCAAAGTTGCCGCCGTAGTCGCCCCGCGGGTGCTCCCGGCACCACCGCTGCAGGGTTTGGGCCGGCGGGAGGTCATGCATCAGGATGTCGGCGACGGCCGCGGTACAAACGGAGTCGTCGGTGCACTCGCAGCCTTCGACGAAAAACTCAAACGACTTGGTCTTGATGCGCTCCCACTCGTAGACCGATCCGACAATGTCGCCAACAATCGCGCCGATCACCTGGTGACCCTCTCTCTTTTGGCCCGGCGTTCGGAGGATTCGAGTCGCGGCCCACGACCGAGCCTACAGGCCCAACCATTGCGCCGGGTCAGGGCGCTTGTGACTGGCAGACTCTGCGTTCCGTCACGGCTCCACCCGGCTGAGTCCCGCCAGACGGTCAAAGTCCCGGTCGTAGCTCACAATCTCAGAAACTTTCAGGCGCTCCATGTGAGCAACGGCCAGCGCATCCTCAAAGTCGAGGAACGAGGATGACGCATAAACATCGAGCGCTCGGAGATAGACGCGCTTCTGGGGAAGCTTGAGCCCTCGCAGCGTGAGGATTGGAACGAGGCGACTGCGGATGGCCTCATGGCTCAGGCGATACCCGGCGCGTGGTGACGACAGGACATACACGACCTCGCTTACGACTGCTTCACAGGTCAGGAGCTCCTCTTCGCCGCGCTGGACCCGCTGAAACAGCCGCAAGCAGGCGTCGGCCTTCTCCTCATCGTCGCGGGTGAGAAATCGCAGGATGACATTGGTGTCCAGGAACTTCATTCCCCGCGCAATTCCCGCGCCGTGGCAATTGCCTTTTCGTCCTTGGCGTCTCGGGATAACTGCTCGAAGTCCTCGGGCCGCGCGGATGGCTGCACGGAGCCGTACGCCGACTCAAGACTGAACTCAGCGGCCTTGAGGCTCACCGAGCCCGTGTCGTCGATGGCGAAGGCGACTTTGTCTCTCGGCTTGATGCCCAGCAGACGCCGAACCGCGGCCGGGATGGTGACCTGGTTTCGCTGGGTGGTAGTAGCGATGTATTCCTTCACGTGCCAAGCAATGCCTCAAGGCAATATCAATGATTACCTATCTTACCATTGCCTTTATTGACGTAGCAGACACACGGAGCAGTGCCGAACATTGTGAGGCACGCCAATTCACAGCAATCCCACACCTGAGTCTGGCGCGAGAATATGCATCCCGCCCAACGTTACCGGCGGCCGCCTGATCCAGAGGTTCGAGTCGACACAGCGCGTCTCGCCTCGACTCCGGCTGGCGGCGGAGCAAAGGCTCCCCGGCCGTCGTATCACTGGCCCTCGCCTCAGATATACGACCCTCTATCCCTCGAGTGCGTGTGCCCATTGCTCGTTCCGCTCCCGAGTCGGTGGCAGAGTCCATAGCCGAGCAAGATGGTCCTCATCTATTGATCGGAAGCCGAATCGTCACCGCCACCCCCTGCCCCAGCCCGTCGCTAGTTATGTCAATAGAGCCGTCATGCGCCTCGACAATCGATCGCGCTATCGACAAGCCCAATCCCCGACCTTGCCTGCGGCGCAGACGCGAGTCATCGGTACGGTAGAAGCGGTCAAAGACGTGCGGCAGGTCCGCCGCGTCAATGCCCACCCCGTCGTCAACGATCGAGATGGCCACGGCCGCGTCGCCTTCCAATTGCGCCCTCACCACGATATTTCCGCCGTCCGGCGTGCAATCGATGGCGTTGCTCAGGACATTGCCCATTGCCTGGCTCATCCGCATCCGGTCAAGGCGCAGGTCCGCGAGGTGCGAGCCTGCGTCAAGCGACAGATCAATCTGTCGAGCCTGAGCTTGTGGCCGCCAGCGCTCCAACTCCGACGCGAGCAGATCCCGAATCGACATCTCCTCGCGCGAGAGACTCAGCTCCCCGTGGTCCGTCTCCGCCAGCGAGTTCAGGTCGGTGACCAGGCCGCGCAGCCGTTCGACCTCCTGGACGATGTGATCGGACGTTTCCTCCGGCGTCTGCAGGCCGTCCCGCAACCCACGCGCTTCCAGTTGGATGACGCTCAGCGGCGTATTTAGCTCGTGCGACACGTCGTTCACCAGCCGCCGGCGGAGTTCGCGCTGCGTCGCCAGGCTGGACGCCATGCGGTTGAAGGCCGCGCTCATCTGCCCCAACTCATCGCCGGACGTGACCGGCACGTTGGTCGTATCGCCTCGGGAGATCGCCTGTGTTGCCTTCGTCAGGGCGGTCACCGGTCCGGTAATCCGCTTGGAAAGCCAGGCGGCCAGCCCAACGCCCACGCCAACCGTCAACAGGCCGCCGACGCCGGTGATGAACAGAAGCGTGTTGAGAAATCCCAGGGACTCGGTCACCAGGAACTCCTGGTTGACATCCACATAGACGTACCCGACCGGCTGATTCGTGGCTAGGTCGACCACGGTCCCGCGACGTCCACCCAGGTCGGGCGCCGTGGTTCCAGGTACCAGCTCGGCGGTGGTGTCCGTCACCACGCGTCCATCGACGCCCTCCACGACCACTCGGAGCGAGTCGCCGCCGCCGGACTCGCCGCCTCCACCCGCATGCTCGCCGGAGCCTTCGCCCCCTGGGCCGGATTCCTCCAGGTGCCCGGCCTCGGACAGCGGGCGATCCACCGTCTGCCAGCCACCGGCCGTCGTGTACTCGCGACTCAGATTCAGTGCCAGTCGATTCGCCTGGGAATCGCCAAGCTCCTCGACGAATACGCCCAGCCGCGCCTGCGTCGTGACATAGCCCACCGCCACGCTGATGCCCACGGTCAGCAGGATCACCGCCACGATGGACGCCATGATCCGCCAGCGCAGCGACATCACGCCTCCTCGACGACGAACTTGTAGCCAGCGCCGTAGACCGTCTGGATGGGCTGGCGTCCGTTGCGAGCGATCTGCTTGCGCAAGCGCCTGATCTGGCTGTCGATGGCACGGTCGAACCCATGGAACTCCTGCTCAATCGTCAACGTGATGATCTGCTCCCGCGTGAGCACCTGGTTCGGATGGCGCATGAAGGTGGCCAGCAGCGCGACCTGCCGCTGGCTCAGCGATACGGGTTCTCCATCGATGGTCACACTGCCGGTGGTCTCGTTGAGGTCGATATTGCCGCGGGTCAGCACGTGCTGAACTCGGCCCCTGACGCGGCGCAACACCGCTTCGGCCCGCGCAATCAGCTCGCCGGGATCGAACGGCTTGACGATGTAGTCGTCGGCGCCGCTCTCCAGTCCGATCACCCGCTCCGTGTGGGCTTCCCTGGCCGTCAACATGATGATGGGAACGTCGGATTCGCGCCGCAGGGTTCGACACACGTCCACGCCGTCGACCCGGGGCAGCATCAGGTCCAGGATGATCAGGTCCGGCGTTAGCTCACGGGCGCGCGCCAGCCCGGCGGCCCCATCGTGCGCAACCTCGGCGGCAAACCCCGCCCGCTCAAAGTACACCTGCACCCATCGCGCAATGCGCGTGTCGTCTTCAACAATCAGCACCGTGCGGCTCACGTCAGGTCCTCCAGGCAACCGGCGGAGCCGGGGCGCCTCACGAAGATGCCCCGGATCCCCACGGCTAGGCCGCCGCCTAGGCTAGCCCTAGCCACGGCTGCTCCGCTCACCACCACAGCCCTGCTCGCCGCCGGAAGGTCCTTCGGGGCCGCGATTCTTCACCCTCTCCGAGGGGAGAGGCAGGTTCGGCCGTCTTCGGCCGAAACCGGTGAGGGGTCCTCCGCTCGTGCTCTCCACCCCGGCAACCACGTCCGGACGCCACCCACTCCAAGCCGCGCCGTTCTTCACCCTCTCCAGGTGGAGAGGCAAGGGATCCTCCGGCAAACGGGCAGAGCCGCGGCACCCGGTTGAGGTGCCGCGGCTCCCAACGGTTGGGCCGCTGCCGGGGCTAAACCCTAGCCGCCACCGCTCCGCTCTCCGCCGCCGCCATGCTCGCCGCCGCCTTCACCGCCCTGGCTGCCGCCGCCGTGCTCCCCGCCGGCTTCGCCGCCGCTCCCGACTTCCGCGTGCGCGATCCAGCCCGTGAACGGCGCCGCCGTCGCCGGCAGGTTCACCGCCAGTGCCTGGCCCGGCGCCAGGTCCACCGGCGTCGTCGGCCCCAGCTCCGTGCCGTTCGACAGGTGCACCTCGATCCGCACCTGCGGCAGCACGGCACCGGTCGTGTTCGCCACCGTCCCCGTGAACGCGTTGCCCGCCGCGTCGTAGCTCAGGATCAGCCGCGCCCCGCCGCGCACCGCGTCAAAGGTCTCGTCCAGCGCCAGCGTCGCGCCGCTGCCTTCTTCGCTGCCCGCCGCTGCAGCTGCACCGGCCCCTTCACCACCCGAGCCTTCGCCGCCGGCCCCGTGGCCCTCACCCCCGGCGCCTTCGCCGGAACCTGCGCCACCTTCCCCGCCGCCGGTGTGCGGCACCGGACCCGGTCCGCCGCAGTCGAACACTTCCACGTGCACCACGTAGCCGTCGAACGCCACCCCGGCCAGGCTCGGCTCACTCGCCAGCCCCAGGCTTGAGGTGGCCTGCTGCCCCGGATTGAGGGTGCCTACCTGCCCGGGCCCCAGCTCGCCGACCGTCTGCGTGCCCGACTTCAGGTGCGGCTCCACCTGCACGTAGCACTGCGGCTGCCCCAGCGTGTTCTGCACCGTGGTGTGGATCGTCTGCGTCGCCGCGTCATAGCGCGCCTCCACCGCGATCCCGCCCAGCACCCCGGTCAACGGCTGGTCCAGCGGCGTAATCGGGCTCGACATCGCCGCCTCCCGCGCCGCCTCCGCGCTGGCCGCTGAGCCTTCGCCCCCACCTTCGCCGCCGGCCCCGTGGCCCTCGCCCCCGGCGCCTTCACCGCCAGAGCCTTCACCCCCGGCCGCGCCGCTCTCGCCGCCGCTGCCCACTTCCGCGTGGGCGATCCAGCCCGTGAACGTGCCCGTCGTCGAGGGCAGCTCGATCGGCAACACCTGGCCCGGCGCCAGGTCCACCGGCGTCGTCGGCCCCAGCTCCACCCCATTCGACAGGTGCACTTCGATCCGCACCTGCCCCAGGGCGTTGCTGGTCGTGTTCGCCACCGTGCCCGTGAACGCCTGCTGCGCCGCGTCGTAGCTCAGGATCAGCCGCGCCCCGCTGCGCACCGCGTCGAACGTCGCGTCCGGCGCCAGGGTCGCGCCGCTGCCTTCCTCGCTGCCCGCGGCCGCGGCCCCGCCGCCCTCGCCGCCTGCCCCTTCGCCGCCCGCGCCATGCTCCCCGGCCGCTTCGCCGCCTTGCGTGGCCACGACCTGCCCGCCCGGGGCCGCCGCGCCCCCGCTGGATCCTGCTTGGCCGCAGCCCACCAGGACCCCCGCTCCGAGGATGGCCCCCAGGACCGTCCCCGCCAGCACCTGCTTCGTCCTCGTCGTCAGTCGCCTGCCCGTCATGGCTCTCCCCCGCTCGTGTGGTTCCTGTCCCGCGTCCCGTGTGTTCGCCGTCAGCTCCGTGCCGGTCATCGCTCGCTCGCCTTCGTGTGGTGTCTGTCACACGAATCAAGGTAGGGACGAAATGTGGCGGAAATATGTCGCCGGCGGGGGAACTTTGAACCCCGCGTTCTTACTGGCACTCGAAGTGGATCGGCGGCGGCCTGCCGTCGCCCGCGAGCCGCTGGTGCCAGGCCCGCAAGCTGGGATCGGGGCGGTCGCGGTCAGCGCGGCCCTGGACAGCACCTCGCGGCTATTCCCGCGCTGACCTCACTATGCTGTCGCGGTAATTCCAAGTGCCCGCGAATCCCGCCCTGTTATGCGCCCAAGTGCCACCCCGGTAAGCGCCACCAGCGCAGCCCTGGTTCGACTACTCGGCGCTGGCCCGGCACATGTCACGCTCAACGACGGAGTGCTCCGTTTCGGAGACGACCGGGGCGCCCCGGTCGGCGCGATCGACAGCATCGAAACCAGCCGCTCCTGGTTCTGGACGCGACTAACCGTGCGCGAGGCCGGCGGCGCCGAGCATTCCATCGGCGGGCTCGCCCGCAACGAGGCCGAGCGGCTCACCGCCGCGGTCCTCGCCGACGCCGCCCGCGTCGCCCGAACGCTGGCGCCGGAACTCACGCAACTCCGCGACCGACTCAACAATCTCCGCGCCGGCAGCCGCTATGCGCGCAAGTCGCAGGCCAGCGGGCTCCAGGCCGACATCGCCGGCGCCGTGGAACGCGGAAACGGCGCCGTGGCGCGAGCCTTCCTGCCCGCCCAGGCCGCATTGGCGCTGACACGCATCCAGCCGGTCGCAGACATCGAGGAGTTTGAGACGGCCCGCGAGGAGGCCAACGCTCGCTTCGTCGCCGCCACCGCTCCCGAAGTGACCCGAGCGGCCCGGGCCGTGCTCGCCGCGCCGCCGACCGCCGAGCAGACGGAGGCAATCGCCACGGACGAAGACACAACCCTGGTGCTCGCCGGTGCCGGCACCGGCAAGACCGCCGTCATCACCGGCAAGATCGCCCACCTCGTCCGCAACCGGGGCGTCCCGCCGCGCCAGATCCTCGTGCTCGCCTTCAACCGCAAGGCCGCCCAGGAGATCCGCGAACGCCTTCCGGACGACCTCGCCGGCGCCCACGTCTCCACCTTCCACGCCTTCGGCCGCCGTGTCATCGCCGGCGTCGAAGCCGCTCCCACGCTCTCAAAGCTGGCGGAGGACGAGGCCATGCTCCCCGCCGTCATCGATCGCATCCTCGTCGACTTGGTCGACGATCCACGGCAGAGCCGCGTGCTCGCGGACTTCATCACCCGCCATCGCGCGGCCTACCGCTCGCAGTTCGACTTCAAGACCCCCGGCGAGTACTTCGACCACGTCCGCCGCATCGAGTTGCGGACGCTCAGCGGCGATCTCGTCAAGAGCTTCGAAGAACTGGAGATCGCCAATTTCCTGACCCTGAACGGCGTCAGCTTTCACTACGAGCGGCCCTTTCCGGTCGAGACCGTCACCCCCTGGCATCGCCAGTACCGGCCCGACTTCTACCTCCCGGACCACGACATCTACATCGAACACTTCGCCCTGGACCGCCAGGGCCGACCGCCCGAGGGCTGGATAGGGTACGCCGAGGGCGTCGCCTGGAAGCGCGACATCCACCGGCAGTACGGGACCAGGCTGATCGAGACGTACAGCTGGCAGCAGCGCGCAGGCGTGCTTCGCGAAAGTCTCCGCCAGCAGCTTGAGGAGGCGGGCGTCGCCTTCCAGCGCGTCCCAATCCGCACGCTGCTCATGGAGCTTGGACGCTGGCTGATCTCCTGGTTGGCGCAGCTGATGGCGACGTTCCTCAACCACGTCAAGACCAGCGGCGTCTCCGCCGAAACGCTCCGTGCACGTGCGCGCGACTCGCGTGATCGCGCCCGGAGCGAGGCCTTCCTCGACATCTTTCAGCAGGTCAGCGCGCGCTACGACCGGCTGCTGGGCGACGAGAAGGACTTCCACGACCTCATCAACCACGCCGCCGCGCACATCCGCAATGGTCGTTGGCAATCGCCCTACCGCTACGTGTTGGTCGACGAGTTCCAGGACATCTCGGCGGGCCGCCTGGCGCTGCTCCGGGCGCTCAGGGGTCGCGGCGTCGCCTACTTCCTCGTGGGCGACGACTGGCAATCCATCTACAGGTTCGCCGGAAGCGATGTTGCCCTCGTGCGCGACTGCGGGCAGTACCTCGGTCACGTACGCGAGCGCGCGCTCAGCCGCACCTTTCGCTTCGCCCGCGGCATCCTGGAACCCTCCACCGCCTTCGTGGTGCGCAATCCGGCGCAGACGCAGCGCACGCTACGCCCGGCCCAGGGCATGCGCGACGGCGGCGTCACCGTCATAGCCAGCGATGATCCCGCCAGCGGACTACGGAGCGCCCTTGAAGACATCCAGGCCTGCGAAGACGCCAGCGGCCCGCCGGTTGCCGTACTCGTCCTCGGTCGCTACCGGCACAGCCACAGCGCGCTCCCTCGGCAGCGTGGCGGCCGCCTCCGCCTCGAATTCAGCACCGTCCATGCCGCCAAGGGCCGCGAAGCCGACTACGTGGTCGTCCTCGACCTCAAAGACGCCCGCCTCGGCTTCCCGTCCCAGCACCAGGAAGATCCACTCCTCCGCCTCGTGCTGCCGCCTCCCCCGGGAGGCCACTACCGTCATGCCGAAGAACGCCGCCTCTTCTACGTCGCCTTGACACGCGCCCGCCGCGGCGCCTACCTCGTGGCCGACGCGCAGCGCCCCTCCGCCTTCGTCAGCGAACTGCTTCGGGCGCACCCCGCGCTGCGCCGCCGCGGCAAGTTCCGGCGCGACACCACGCCCAGGTGCCCGCGCTGCCGCACCGGCAGCCTCGACGTGTCCAGCACCGGCCAAACCATGACCTGCCTCAACGCCCCCTTCTGCCGCTACCGCGCCCCCCGCTGTCAGCGCTGCCGCCGAGGCTTCCTGATCATCTCCGGCCGCTCCTCCCGCTGCACCAACCCCACCTGCAACGCCAGCCCATCGGTCTGCCAGTCGTGCCGCGCCGGCGTAATGGTCACCCGCAAAGCCCGCAAAGGCTCATTCCTCGGCTGCACCCAATTCGCCTCCGACCAACCCTGCACCAACACCCAGCGTCTCCGCCGTCGCAGGTAATCAAACACCGGCGCGCCATCCGCTTATCGGGCATTCCGATCTTTCATACGGCCGGGCCTCTGACCCGCCCGTCGTCCGGTCGAGGCCCCTCGGAAACCGTTCGTGGTGAGCCGGCCCAGAGTCCTCGGCGGGCCGCGTCGAACCACACTCGCGCACGACTCCTCAGCTGACAGTCCGTCTACGGCGCCACGGCTTCCAGTTCAGGTCTGGTCGACGACCACCACCGGCCATCCCACGCGCGCGCACACCGTCAAACGGAGATCCGCTTGTGCGTCTCCCGACATCGGTCTGACCGAACCGGCGGGAGACGAGCCCGGCCGCGCGAATCGCCGGCGGCTAAGCTCGCCGGAGACGGTAGATCCTCGGGGACAGGTCTTGACAGCCCACGCGTCTGACGAAGTAGCGCCGGCTTCCGGCGGCCCGGCCTTCACGATCCGCGATTTCATCAAGCTGGAATCGGCCGGCGGGATTCTGCTGTTCGGGGCTGCGGTGGCAGCCATGGTCGCGGCCAATTCACCGCTGTCCGGCATCTATGCGTCGTTGCTGGAGACCGTCGTTGCGGTACAGGTTGCGGACCTGGTCATCAACAAGCCCCTGCTGTTGTGGGTCAACGACGGCCTGATGGCCTTGTTCTTCTTCGTCATCGGTCTGGAGGTCAAGCGGGAGATCCTGGAGGGCGAGCTCTCGTCCCTGCGGGCCATTGCGTTGCCTGGGTTCGGCGCGCTGGGCGGCATGCTGGTGCCGGCGGTCATCTACATCGCCCTCAACTGGCAGGACCCCATCGCGCTTGACGGCTGGGGCATCCCGGTCGCCACCGACATAGCCTTTGCCCTGGGGCTCTTGAGCGTATTTGGCCGGCGCATTCCGACACCGCTCAAGACCTTTCTGCTCACCCTGGCCATCTTCGACGACCTCGCGGCGATCGCAATCATTGCGATCTTCTATACCGGTGACTTATCCACACCGGCGCTCCTGGTAGGCGCGGCGGCGCTGACGGCCGGGGTCGTGTTCAACAGGTTGGGTGTCATGCGGGTGTCGGCCTATGTGCTCGTCGGGATCGTGCTCTGGGTCGCCGTGCTGAAGTCCGGCGTGCATGCCACCTTGGCCGGCGTCTTGATCGCCTTTTGCATTCCTATGCGTGACCCGCGGGGCGAGTCGCCGCTGCGAAAGCTGGAGCACGATCTGCATACGCCCGTGGCGTTCGTGATTCTGCCCGCCTTCGCCTTCGTCAACGCCGGGCTCGCGCTTTCGGGCATTGGCCTGGACGAGATTCTGCATCCCGTGACCGTGGGCGTGGCCGCGGGGCTCTTCCTTGGCAAGCCCGTCGGCATTCTTGCCTTTGTTGCCATTGCCACCGCCTTTGGCCTGGCCACGCTGCCGCGCGGCGTCACCTGGGCGCAGATTGCTGGGGTGGCGTTTGCCTGCGGGATCGGCTTTACGATGAGTCTCTTCATCGCGGGACTCGCCTTCCAGCACGGCAGCGGCGACTACTTCGCCGGGGATCGCCTCGGCATCCTGGCCGGATCGCTGGCTTCGGCAGTGGCGGCCTACGTGGTCCTGCGCCTGAGCTGCCGGCGGGCGCCGGAATCGCCGAACGAAAGCACCGGCTGACAGGCAGTGGCGTCGAAACGCCTCGGCCATCACCAACTCCCGGACCTGGCTCCTGGCGTCGATATTGCGCCGGGATTCCGTTGCCGCTCGGCCAAGACCGGTCCGGTCTCAGGTCATTTGAAGCCTGGGGCCGGGCTCCAAATTGCCAGGGGGTTGCCTGCCCGCACACATGGCGCCGACCCGGAGCTTGCATAGACTCGTAACCGGGGCAGGGGTCGCACGTCGCGGCGTTGGCTGGGAGCGCGGGTAGTGGAGCAAGAGCTGTTCGACGAGCTCGCCGTCATCGGCGGGCTGGCTGCCGCGCCACGTCGATCCTGGCCGCGGCCAGCGTCACGCACGAGTAGATGCTCATGCAGCACTTGCGGCCACGCAGGCACAGCTGCACAGGCCACCGACAGGGGCGCGGCGTCTCAAGATTGACCCTCAACTAGCGCCCATGCCAAAACATTGCCTCTTCAACCGATACGGGTAGCGCCACACCTACAACGCACTGGCATAGCTATAGCATGCCACTCGTCATCAACCCCAACTATTGCCCACTAAGTGCCGCTGCAGAGTCCGAGCACATCGTTCCCACATAAACCCAAGAGCATACTCGCGGCAGTCATTCCTGTTGATCGCCAGTGCCTCAAGCGCGGCCTGCTTGAGGTCGGTATGAAGAACACCTACCCTACTGTTCCCGATTATATCGATCGGCCCAGTGACGGGATACGCTGCCACGGGCGTTCCACTTGCAAGAGCTTCAATCATTACGATTCCGAAGGTATCTGTCTTGCTCGGGAACACGAACACATCACTGTCAGCATAATACTGACCTAAGACTTCTCCGTGCTTCTCCCCAACGAATCTGGCCGCGGGATGCTTTCGCCGCAGCTTCTTCAAGGCTGGCCCGGCACCCACAACAACCTTCGTACCCCCGATCGGCATGCCCAGGAACGCATCCAGGTTCTTTTCCACCGCTACTCTTCCGACATAAAGCCATATCGGCCGTTCAAGTCCCGCAAAGACCGGTTGGTCCCGAGGCTTGAACAGCTCGGTGTCAACACCTCTTGACCATGAACGAACGTTCTTGAAGCCGCGCTCTCTCAGCTTCTGGCGCATCGACTTTGTGGCTACGAGTACGCTATCGGAAGGGGAGTGAAACCAGCGCAGCCACGCGTATATCCATCGCTCCGGAATTCCAGTGCGCAGACGAAAGTAGCTGGGGAAGTTTGTCGTGAAACTAGTGGTGAAGCGAAGATCTCGACGCGCACAATAACAGCGAGCCGACGTGCCCAGAGGACCCTCCGTCACGATGAATATGAAGTCAGGCTTTAGTTTGCTGATCATTCGGCCGAGTTTCGGCCAGGTATCGAGGGCTAGTCGAATGTCGGGAGACGCGGGATGCGGAACCGTGCGGAACGCGTCGGGCGTAAGTAGGATGACCTGGTTTCCGAACTTCTCAAGGTAGCCAATGATGCTGCTCAGTGTTCGAACAACACCATTAACTTGAGGCTGCCATGTGTCGGTTACCACAAGAAGCTTCATCGAAGTCCCGAATCGCAGCCATTCTTGGGTCCGTAGATCATGGCCGAAATAGTACACGGAATGGCTGGGCTAGTGTCTTAACAGGATCGTGCCCAGACGCGGCGAACGTATGGCCTTCCTTATCCGATCCGTACATGCCAGCCTTGCACCGCCGGCGGCTATACGCCCATTAGCGTCGCGTCAGAAACATCGGCATACCGTGTTGCGGACGAAGCGTAAACATGAGATCAAATCCGATCCTATGCTCGGGGTCATGCCGCATATGCCACTTCTGGCCGATCGTGGCCATGATGAGTTTGGCCTCCATCCAAGCGAATCTCTCTCCTATGCAGCGCCGCGTCCCGCCACCGAAGGGGAAGTACGCATACGGATGTAATGTCCGTCGAAACTCCGGCGTCCAGCGATCTGGCCGGAATTCGGTCGGGTCTTCGAACCAGCGCGAGTCGCGGTGGCTGATGAATTGCGATACACATATCAACGCTCCGGTGGGTACCTCATAGCCGCTCAACTCAAATCCCTCCAACGCAACCCGCCCCATGCGCCAGACTGGGGGGTATAGGCGCATGGATTCAGTGATGACTTGCTCCGTAAAGGAGAGTTTCGGAAGATCAGCCACCGTTGCGACACGTCCCCCCAGCACCGCGTCTAGTTCCGCCTGGAACCGAGCTTGGAAATCCGGATAAGCTGCCAGTAGATACCAACTCCAGGTAAGCGCGGTAGTGACAGTTTCATGACCAACGGCGAATATCGTGATGATCTCGTCTCGAATCTGCCTGTCCGACAAGTGACTGACTTTCGTATCGCCTTCCTTCATTGCCTGCATGTTGAGCAGCATCGATAGCAGATCGCCATTGGAACCGTTGGCCTCCCGGTGCTGCTCAATCGTCCGGTAGGCTACTCGATCCAGGAATTCCAGCTCTCGCTTGAATCTCCGCGACGCAGGCATCGGCAGTCGATGAAGAGTGTCCCGCATGCCCTCGTATTGATGAAACCGGCTGTCCAGGTAGTCATTGGCAAAACTGACGGCCGCGCCGATACGCCTTACCTCATCCGGGGGCATATCTTGGCTGAATAGGCTCTTGACCACGATACTCAGCGTCATATTTCGCATTTCCTCGTCTATGTCGATCCGGTCCCCATCATTCCAACCGTGGGATTGCTGCGACGCACAGCCCGTCATGATTTCCCCGAAGCCCGCGATTTGCTGCCGATGAAACGCTGGTTGCATGAGGCGACGCTGACATTGATGCAGTGATCCATCCGACGTCAATAGACCATTGCCCATAAGGTATTTCATCGCCTCAACATTCCGCCACCGGCCCAAGCGTTGGTGATTGGTGACCAAGACCTCGCGAACCAAATCCGGATGATTCACTAGATAAACCAGCCACGGCTTGACCGACATCGTAACCAGATCGCCGTATCGCCGAGCCTCTTCCATGAGCCCTATTGGGTCGCGCAGATAGCGCATCGTCTGGCCTACAATCGGTAATTCGGAAGGACCTGGTGGAAGATGACCAGGCTTCACCGACGGATTCGGTGGCAAGTAAGATGAATACTTCTGCTCCGTTCCTCTGGAGACCGTGCGAGTAAGCCATACAACCCACTCCCTGAAATCTCGCCGCCGCATGAACAAAGGACCCGTCAGAACTACTATGCCGAATAGGCATGACAGATAGACGTACAGCGTCCATGAAAGTCCGAAGAACACCTTGGCAACTACCAATGACCAAAGAAACGAACACCCGAATCCAAGGCTAGTATTGCGCGTTCGAACGAGAACCAATGCCGCAGGAAACGTCGTGATTAGCATTGGCCCGGGAATTATGGCCGCAGCTACGCCGAGAGCGGTAGCGGCGCCTCTGCCGCCACGGAAGCCAAGCCAAACCGGCCATACGTGACCGGCAACGGCGGCTGCACCCGCCAACAGTCCCAAGGTCGAAACAGGCTGTTCGATTGCACCTGGCTTTACTAACGTGTTCAGCATATTGGAAGCCAATACGACAGCGGACCCCTTGGCCATATCTAATGCTCCGACCAATAGGCCCAACCGAGCACCTAACAACCGGCCAACGTTTGTGGCTCCAACGTTTCCATCCCCAAGATCTCGCACATCTGAGCCCTGCCCAGCAACATGGCGCACGACGAGCCAAGCCGTTGGAAAACTACCCACGATGTAGCCCATCAGAGCCGCCGCTATGAACATCCATATCATGGATAATAGTCACTTGATAATAGGTGCTTACGCAGGCGATATACAAGCTCGGATGATCGCCGATTAAACTCTGAATGCAAGGAGCGACTTTCTCGCTGATAGGTCCTGGTGTCAGGAAAACCTAGCCGCAGCCGCGCCATCACCTCACGACGCTCTGCGACGAACTCTATCGATAAATATGCTTCACGACACACGGGAAATTGAGCCTAACGGACATTTAATAAATCTCATCTAGCAGCCCGATCACGACAGCTAATGTGAAACGCTTGCGTCAACAATGGCTACTTGCCGTCGAGTAGCGCAACGGCCACGGCACAACGCAAATGACGGATCGGCACGCGGCCGCACCCACGACCTCAAGTGCAATCCAACCCAGGACTATGCCCACGTTGCCGGCGAGGTGACTTGGCTATTCGGCGGTTCCTGTGCATTGAGGCTGTCCGCTGATGCGAGTATCCGAGGGCAGCCTAGTCCGTCGTCATAGTCGAGCAACCGGTTGGCCTAACTCACCTAGGAGTCAACAGACCGTATGTCAACTACGGCAGGAAGGTCAACCCTCCAATAGACTCGAATCGGGGAACCAACAAGCCAAGCGGCGGCTGGGAGCGCGGGTGGTGGAGCAGGAACTGTTCGGCGAATTGGCGGTCATCGGCGCGCTCGCGGTTGCTACGACGCTGGGTCTGCACCGCTTTGGACTTCCGGCGACCGCAGGCTTTCTCGTCACTGGCGCCATCGCGGGGCCGCACGGTCTTGGCCTGGTAGGCGACGAGGGCCACATCGAGCTGATCGCCGAAATCGGCGTGATTCTGCTGCTCTTCGCCGTGGGGCTGGAGTTCTCGCTGTCGCGCCTGCGCTTTATCTGGAAATCGGTGGCGTTTGGCGGCTCGTTGCAGGTTGGCGTCACCACGCTGGCCGTGCTCGGAATCGTGATCGTGTTCGGCGAGACCCTGGAGCGCGGCCTTGTCTTCGGCCTGGCCGTGGCCCTCTCCAGCACCGTGGTCGTGTTGCGGGTCCTGACCGACCGTGACGAGTTGGATGCCCCGCACGGACGCTTCATCGTGGGCGCGCTGATTTTTCAGGACCTGCTGGTCATCCCCCTCACGCTGCTGGTTCCGGTTCTGGCCGGGGGCGGCGGCGAAGGATTCCTGCTGGAAGCCATTTGGGCCTTGGCGCGCGCGACGCTGGTCATCGGCGCATTGCTCTTCCTGGCGCGCTTTCTCATGCCGCGATTGTTCCGCGCGGTTGACGCCACCCGCACGCGCGAGGTGTTCCTGCTCACCGTGATCTCGATTGCTCTCGGGTCGGCCTGGCTGATGAGCCAGTTGGGTTTCTCCGTCGCCCTGGGCGCCTTCCTGGCGGGCATGCTGCTGGCCGACACCGAGTACAGCCACCGCGCAACCAGCGACATCATTCCCCTGCGCGACGCCTTCACCAGCTTCTTCTTCATTTCGCTGGGGATGATCTTCGACTGGCGCGTGTTCGCGGACGCGCCGGTCCTGGCCGTCCTGATGGTCCTTGGCCTCGTTTTCGGCAAGGCGCTGGTCGCATCGCTGGCGGCGCTGGCGATGCGGAATCCGGCCAGCGTGGCCTGGCGGTCCGGGGTGTATCTGGCGCAATTCGGCGAGTTTGGCTACGTCGTGCTGCTCTTGGGCGTGAGCGTCGGCCTGATCAGTTCAGCGGAGTTGCAGTTGGTTGTGACGACCGGTGTCGTAAGCATCGTGCTGTCGCGGCTGCTGATGCACTGGACCGGCGGCCTGCACGCCGGCGAGTCCCTGCTGCGCCCGCTGGAACGCTTGCTGCGAGCCCGCGGCATCGACGAGCCAACCGCCGATGACGCGCACCTGACCGACCACGTGGTCATTGCCGGCTACGGGGTGGCCGGACGGCTGCTGGCCTACACGTTGTCTCACGCCGGGATCCCGTACGTGATCCTCGAACTCAACACCGATAGAGTCCGCGAAGGACGGCGTGAACACGCGCACGTCTACTACGGCGACATCACCAGCCGCGAAGCGCTGGCCCACGCTCGCATTGGCCATGCGCGCGTGCTGGCGTTGCTGATCAATGATCCGTCCGCCATCCGCCGGGCGATCGCCGCGACCCGCGCCGAGTCGCCGCGCGTACCGATCATGGCGCGGGCTCGCTACGTGGCCGAGCGCGACGAGTTGCTGGCGCTGGGCGCGGACCTGGTGGTCTGTGAGGAAGTCGAAGGCGGCACCGAGATGACGGCCCACGTGCTGAAGTCCCTGGGCCTCGGCGCACCCGCCATCCGCGCCCAGATCAGCCACGCCCTCGCCTCGTCCCAGGCAGCCGATCTCACTGGCGCCATGGAGGAATGGCTCGAGGCCACCGACAAGCAGCGCTAAGCGCCGCCGCCCCGCGACCGCCGGCGGCTGGAACGTTCGAACCGCGCGAAGTGTTCCGCGGCCCTCTCGTCCTTGGCGACCCGCGCTAGCTCCTCGAAGTCCCCGGGCCTGGCGGACGGCTTCACAGAGCCGAACGCCGTCTCAAGGCTGAATTGATCGGCTCTCCCTGGAGCCGTGTCTGCGTCGCCGATAGTGCTCGCCGCCTTCCATGTCACTGGCCGCCACTCCCGTCCGCAGACCTCGCCGACTGCTTGACGGTAGCGTGATTGCCCTTCGTTCTCCGACAGTGTACACTAGTCCCGATGTCAACGCAACCCCATGTCCGGATGCTCAGCACCAGGTTCGCCACCGACCCGTCACCCCGCGCCGCCGCAACCTCGCCCGACGGCGCTGGGCCGACGTCCCGTGTCGAACCGGTCACGACCGGCGTCCAGCCCTCACTCCCCAACGCCTCGGATTGCAAGCCGAAATGCACCCTGCCGCAGGTCAAGAGTTTTTTGGAAAAAACTCTTACGCGCACGAAGGCGCCCCATTTCGCCCTCCCGCCAACCGGCCCGGGATGCCGACCGCGCGCTGCGCTGGCACCATGGTTGGCCAGGGCAGTGGTACCGAATTTCGGAGGGCTTGATGCTTGGTATCGGAGTGGTTGGACTGGGCGGAATCGCGAAGTCGCATCTCACCGCGCTGCAAATCGCCGAGGACGAGGGGTTCGCGCGCTGCGTGGCCGCCGCCGACCTGGTCGAGGACCTGCGCGAGTCGCACCGCAAGGAGTGGGAAATCCCGGCGGTCTACCCCAACCACCACAAGCTGCTGGAAGACCCCAACGTCGACGCCGTGGCGATCGTCCTGGGCCACCACCTCCACGCCGACCTGACCATCGACGCGCTCAACGCCGGTCGTCACGTCCTCGTCGAGAAACCGATGGCCAACACCCTCGAGGAATGCGACCGCATGATCGAGGCCGAGCAGGCCTCCGGCAAGGTCCTGCAAATCGGCATGACCGGCCGATTCCACCCGGCCATGCGCAAGGCCCGGGAGATCCTGGACTCCAACGAGCTGGGCCCAGTCGTTACGGCGCTCTCCCGCTTCAACAAGAACTGGGGCTACGGCGGGCGCCGCTACCAGTACCGCACCCGCTGGATGGGCGGCGGCATGTGGATGGGCAACGGCGTCCACGCGGTGGACTGGCTGACGCACTGCATCGGCGCCAGGGCCGTGGCCGTGAAGGCCAAGCAGAGCACTTCCATGCACTACCAGGGCGCGGACGACGTGACCACCGCGTTCGTGCAGTACGCCAATGGGATTCCGGGCCTGCTGGTGGTGGTGGGCAGCGTCAACGGCTGTGCCACGGACGGCATCGAGGCACACTGCGCGCTCGGCGAGATCCAATACAACGTGCGCGGCTCGCTGCGGGTCGGCCAGAACAAGGAGTGGCGCGAGGTCGAACACGACGGCAAGCACGGGTTCTGCGAGCAGTACCGCCACTTCGCGCAGTCGATCGCGATGGGCATGCGCCCGCAAACCAGCGGCGAGTACGGCCGCCACATCGTCGAAATTCTGCAGGCCGCCGAGACTTCGAGCATCACCGGCCGCGAGGTACACCTGACCGACTATCACCGCATGCCCTGGTAGGCGTGCGGGCTGTGACCCGGTCCTGAAGGGATGACGCGCTGATGGCGTCCGGAGCTGCCGGGCACACGATTCCGCCCTTCAAGGAACGGCTGCGCGAGGCGCTGGAGTCGGAGTCGCTGCCGGTGGCGCTGGGACGCTCGCTGCCGCAACTCAGCGAGCGCCGCGACGCGGCCTTCCGCGTCCGCGACTTCGAGGGCAGCCAGGCCGACCTGGGCGGCCGCCGCCAGGCGGCCCTCGACCGGATGCCGGAGCTGGTGGACGAGTTCACGGCTGCGGCCGAGGCGGTTGGGACCGTGGTGCACGGACCCACGGACGCGGCGGGCGCCGTGGCGACGGCGCTGCAGGTGTTGCACGACCACGAAGTCCAGATGGTGGTCAAGAGCAAGTCGATGGCCACTGAGGAGATTCAGCTCAACGCGGCGCTGGAGGACGACGGCATTGAGGTCGTCGAAACCGACCTCGGCGAGTTCCTGGTGCAGGTGGCAGGCGAGCGCCCCTCCCACATCATCGCGCCCGCCCTGCACATCACCCGCGAGCGCGCGGCCGAACTGATCAGCCAGGCGACCGGCGAGGACTTGCCGCCTGACCCGGACGTGCTGGTAGGAGCGGCGGCCCGCCACCTGCGCAGCAGGTTCATCGACGCCGGTGCCGGAATCACCGGCGCGAACGCGCTGGTGGCCGCGACTGGAACGGTGATGCTGGTCAGCAACGAGGGCAACGCGCGGCTCGCCAGCGCGCTGCCGCCGGTACACATCGTGATCGCCGGCATCGACAAGCTGGTGCCCACGCTGGCCGACGCCACCACGATGCTGGAGAGCCTGCCGCGCAGCGCGACCGGCCAGCCCATTTCGACCTACGTCTCGTTCATCTCCGGCCCAAGCCGAAGCGCCGACATCGAGCTCTCGCTCTCCATGGGCGTCCACGGACCGCGGCACGTGCACATCGTGCTGCTGGACAACGGACGGGAAGCCATCCGCACCAATCCGCGGATGCGCTCGGCCCTGCAATGCGTACGCTGCGGGGCCTGCTCGAACGTGTGTCCTGTCTACCAGCAGGTGGGCGGCCACGCGATGGGACACATCTACACCGGCCCGATCGGGTTGCTCGTGACCCCCTACCACCACGGACTCGAACACATCGCGGGACCACAGTCGCTGTGCGCCGGCTGCGGCGCGTGCGCCAGCGTGTGCCCGGCGGGCATTCCGATTCCTGACCTGATCCTGGACGTACGCGAGCGGGCGGTTGCCGAGGGTCACTCCGGCAACGGCTTGAAACGGCGCGCCCTTGGCGCCCTGGCCAACGAACGGCTACTGGAGCGCGGGGCGCGGCTGGCCGGGAAGGCGCCCTGGTTGCAGGCGCTGGGACGCCGGCTGCCCGGCTCGCCCCTGAAGCGTCGGCCGCTGCCGAAAGTGCAGCGGCGACCGTTCCGGGACCGGATTGGCGATGTCGCGAAGTCGAATCCCAATGCAACCACGCGGGTTGCCTACTTTCCGGGCTGCCTGACGGACTGGCTGTCGCCGGAGACAGGTGAGGCAGCCGTGGCGGTGCTGGAGGCGCTGGGAGTGGCCGTGGAGCCAGCGCAGTTCAACTCCTGCTGCGGACTTCCCGCTATCAACGCGGGTTACAAGGACCAGGCGACGCAAATGATGCGGCAGACGGTTGAGGCTATCGAGTCCCTGGAAGTTGACGCTCTGGTTAGCACGTCAACCAGTTGCGTCGGCGCGATGCTGAACGACTACGTGCGGCTGACCGATGACGATCCGTCCTGGGCCGAACGCGCTCGGGCAGCGGCGGGCAAGGTGCGGGACTTCACCAGCTTCGTCGCAGAGCGGGGACTTACAGACGACATGCTCGGCCGGGCCAGCGGCGTGGTGACGATCCACGACGCCTGCCAGTCAAAGCACGGCCTGGGGCTGGGACCAGAAACGCGTGCCCTGCTGACCGATGCCGGCTACACGGTCGTGGAAGCGCCGCCCTCGGGCGAATGCTGCGGCTTCGGCGGCTCCTTCTCATTCGACCACCCAGAAGTCGCACAACGGATGCGCGCCCGCAAGCTGGAAGCGTTTGCCTCCACCGGAGCCGACGTGGTGTGCGCCGATAACCCGGGATGCCTGCTGCACTTGAACGAAGGTCCGTCGGTGGATAGCGCCCGAAGAGCGACGCACCTGGCTGAGTTGCTAAGGGCGACGATCACTTAGAACTAACGGTGCACCGACACGGACTGCGGGACCGGTCGAAGCCGAGGCCCGCGAGCAATTGGCCGGCCGCTAGGTCCAGAGTCGATCAACCGCGATGATGAGTATGCGCAGCGTCAGGCGCAGTTCGAGGTCCTTGAGGTCAGCCTTGGTGGCGAGGTGTTCGTACGCACCTTCGAGCCGGCTCATGCGGTTGCCGAGTCGTGCAGTGTCGAATTCAGATTCGGGGTTCATCTCGCCCGCGGCCATGGTGGTCCTCCGGTGCAAGCGGTCCACCCTGCCGCTGCGCGTGGCGCTTGGTCAATCCGTGCGTCACGCTCCGAGTCTAGATGAGAATCGAGACTCGAGCTGGCGGTCTCGGTCAGTGCTCACCATTCGGTTTGTGACCGTCGATCACCGCCCAGAATTCCGCGGTTACGGGCCAGTCGAGCTGGTGACTGCCAACCCACAGCTTGCGCACCATGCCGGCGGGATCGATAAGGAACACCGATGGCCGCGCGGTGTTCCAGGAGTCGTAGCGAAACCGGACGTACACGCCGTAGTCGCGGGTCATCTGGCGATCGGGATCCGCCAATATGGGGAACGGAATCTCCTCACGCGTAGCGAAGCCTGACACGGCGTCATAGTTCTGCGGGAAAACGCCCGCGACGGCCGCGCCTCTTCGCGTCCACTCGTCCAGCTCGACCTCGAGCCGCGCCAGGTAGCCCTGGCAGCTCAGTCACCAGGTATGCCGCAGGAAGACCAGGCAGAGCCATCGACCGGCGAAGTCCTGCAACGTGACGCGTTCGTCGGTTCCAGCAACGGGAACATCGAATTCCGGCGCGCGATCACCGGTTGCGAACGTGGTTGAGCCTTCGGCGCGGGGCATGGTCGAAATCCAGGTCACAGCTCGCCGGCGGGGTCACAGTAGTACCGAACCTGCGGAGCCGGCAAGAGTGTTAGGGCGTGACCATGACCTTAATGTTGGCGTCCTTGCGGGTGCGGGCGTCTTCGAGTGCCTGGCCGGCGGCTTCCAGCGGGTAGTGCGCGGTGATGAGGGGTTCGACGTCGACCGCGCCGCCGGTCAGCAAGTCAACAGCGAGCGGCCAAGTGTTGGCGTAGCGGAAGACGCCGGCAACGTCGAGGGCCTTGTCGACCAGTTCGTTGGTGTCGATGGGAGTCAAGTCGGCGTCCGTCATACCCACCAGCACGACGCGTCCGCCACGGCGAGCGATGCGAGTGGTCTGGGTGAGCGTTCCGGAGTTTCCGGCGGTTTCAAAGACGAGATCGAACTGTGTGGAACGGGTCTGGCCCACGTCTTCGGCGGCGGCGTCGATGGCCTCGACAGCGCCGAGGTCGAGGGCTTTCTGAAGTCGAAAGGGCTCGACGTCGACGAGGGTTACGTCGTGGACACCCTGGCTCTGGAGAGCCAGTAGGGTCATAAGGCCGATGGGGCCGGCGCCGAGGATGGCGGCACGATCGCCCAGGCGAGCCTGTCCTCGACGTGCGGCGAACAGGCCGACGGAGAGCGGCTCGATGAGGGCAGCTTCGTCGTAGGAGACGTGGTCGGGGATGCGATAGGCGAAGTCGGCGGAATGGGCTACGTACTCGACGAACGCGCCGTGGACCGGCGGCGTGGCCATGAAGACCACGTCGTCGCACAGGTTGTAATGGCCGGTCCGACAGTGCTCGCAGGCGCGGCAGGGAACGCCGGGCTCAATGGATACGCGGTCGCCCTCCGCAAGCGAGGTGACGCCCGGGCCGAGGGCAACGACTTCACCCGCAGGCTCGTGGCCGAGGATGAGCGGGTCGCGGACGACGTAGCGACCGATGCGGCCGTGTTCGTAGTAATGGATGTCCGAGGCGCAGACACCGACCGAGCGGATGCGGATGAGAATCTCACCGGGCCCCGGTTCGGGCACCGGGATGTCGCGGGTTTGGACCTGGAGTGCTGATTCGAGGTAGGCGGCTTTCATTCGGAGCTCCGAGGGCGCTGGGTCAAGCGACAGGCGCTAGGCGATCGCGATTGGGCGAACCGGCGAGGCGGTGGCGCCGACGATCTTGAGCGGGGACATGACGAAAAGGAATTCGTAGACACCGGCGGCGGCGAGGGACTCGAGATCGGCGTTTTCGAGGATGTGGATGCCGTGGTCCACGAGGAAGATGCCGTGGACAGGGAGACAGTCGTCGCCGGCGGGGATGAACTCGAACGTCATGGTGTCGGAGCCGCCGAGGTAGACGCCGGTTTCGGCGAGCCATTCGGCGCAGTCGGCGGTGATGCCGGGCTGGCCGTTTTCGAGGTCGAGAAAGGCCGGGTCGTTCCAGCGTTGCATGAGGCCCGTGCGAACGAGAAAGGCGTCGTCCTTGCGGACTTCGACGCCATGCTCGCGGGCGACGGCCTGGGCAACGTCGGCGGTGATGGCGAAGTCGTTGGGCAGGACGTCCACGCCTTCGGCGCCGGCCACATCCAGCAAGACGCCACGACGCACGATGGGCGGCACGCGCTCAATCCCGTGCTCGGTCATGCCGCGGCCGCCGCTTTGGACCTCAGCCGCCTGGAGACCGCCGCACATGACGCCGTCGCGCGCGAAGTGGGCCAGCGCGTCGAGATGCGTGCCGGTGTGGCCACACATGACGATCAACTCGTTGGCCGAGCCAAGGCCGCCGGGGCGCATCGTGTCGCCGTGGCGCCGCTGCAGCGTGAACACGTAGGGCGGATGCGACGGATGCACGGGCATGCCCGCGTTGTAGGGAGTGCCGAGGTCGAATATCGGTCGGTTTACGACCGATGCGAGCACGGTCGGATCCATGAATTGGGCCTCACGCACACACGGCCTCCGAATCCTGCCGGTCCGTGTCGAGGCAGGCAAACGCGCATAATCGGCGACGCTCGATCAACTCACCGGAGTTGGCGCTTCGGTGAGCACCTCCCGCGGTTGCGCGACGACTGCGGACAGACGTACAGGTCCGAATGCGAATCGATACCCAAAGCCACATCTGGCCCGAACCGTTCCTGGACTACCTGCAAACTCGCAACGAGGAGCCGCTGGCGTTCCGGGACGGCGACACGCTCTTCATCGATACCGGGAAGTGGCGGCGGACGGCCATGCCGGGGCACTCGGACATGGACGCCAAAGTGCGGACGATGGACGAGGCGGGAATAGACCTGACGGTGCTCTCGCCGAACGATCCTGGCCCCGAGCGCTTTGGCGATGACGGACCGCTGGTTGCGCGCCTGTTCAACGACTACATCGCGGCGCAGACGCGGGCGTATCCGGGACGCTTTGCCGGGTTGTGCGTGCTGCCGCTGTATCAAGAGGCGGAAGCTCGCGCGGAGCTGGACCGTGCGGTGCACGATCTGGACATGCGGGGCGTGCTGCTCTACGCCAACCTGGATGGCCGACATCCAGACGAGCCGGAATTCGAGTGGCTGTTCGGGCGGGCGGAGGAGTTGGGCATCCCTCTGTACCTGCACCCGGCGTGTCCTGTGACAATCGACCAGGTGGAAGGCCGAAACCTGACCGGCGCGTTGGGCCTGATGTTCGATACGACGATTGCGCTGGCGCGCATCATCGTGAGTGGGCTGATGGACCGCTATCCAGAACTGACGATCGTGTGTCCACACGTCGGGGGCGCGCTGCCGTACCTGATCGGTCGGCTGGACCACCAGACAATGGTGCTAAAGCGCGGCGCGGAAAACCTGACCAAACCGCCCAGCGACTACCTGCGCCAGATCTGGTTCGACACGGTCTCACCCTGGCCAGCGGCCATCCGCTACGGCCTGGAAATGGTGGGGCCGGACCAGTTGATGTTCGCCAGTGACCACCCCTGGGTGGAGCCGGACGTGATCAGCTCAATCGTGGACGACCTGCCTGTGAGCGACCAAGAGCGGGCGAAGATTTACGCGGGGAATGCGGCGCGGCTGTTTGGGTTGGACGCCTAGATCGCCGAGTTCCAAACGCTCGTAGACCTCGACTCCGAGGCTTCGCTATGGGCTGACGGCCTGGGCACCGAGCGCCCGGAGCAAAGGCACGATTGGGTCCGGGGAGTCTAAGGGTGCAGGTAGCCCAGCCGTACGGCTTCGTTGATCAGTTTGCGAGCAAAGGTCCACAGAGCCTCGGAGCCGTGAGCGATGTGGGCGTTGACGGTGAGAACCTGGTCACGGGTGACGCCGTGTTGGCGCCAGGCCTTGCCCTGGGTATGGAAGTTGAGAAGCAGGGGCTGGAGACGGTCGAGGGCGGCGGCGAAGCGGGCTTCGGGGGTTTGGCGGGCTTCGAACTCCTCCCAGAGGGCGCGCAGGGTGTGTCCCTGATTCGAGGGCAACAGACCATACAGGCGGTCTGCGGCGACACGCTCACGTTCCGGCTGAAGAGCCTTGGCCTTCTCGTCGTAAACAAAGGCGTCGCCGGCGTCGATTTCCACGATGTCGTGCACCAGCAGCATGGCGATGACGCGCGCAATGTCGGCGCCGGGTGGAGCGTAGTCGGCCAGCACCAGCGCGAACATAGTCACGTGCCAGCCGTGCTCGGCGTCGTTCTCGCGACGTTCGGCCGCCGTGATCAGGTTGCGACGTAGGACGCCCTTGGCCTTGTCCAGTTCCAGCAGGAAGTCGACCCGGCGTTGCAGGTCGGCGTCGACGCCCGGCACTTCGGCGCTCAGGGAATCAGGAGCACTTTGCCGCTGGTTTCGCGGCCCTGGAGGGCGATGTGAGCGTCGGCGGCGTTTGCCAGTGAGACTTCACGGTCGATCACAAGGGTCAACTCACCGGCCGCGACCCAGGACAGGACGTCCCCCGCGCGCCACTCGAGCTCTTCGCGCGTGAGCGTGTAGTGGCCCAGGCTGGGACGGGTAAGGAACAGCGAGCCCTTGGCGTTGAGGATCTGCGGATTCAACTCCGGCACAGGGCCGCTGGATGCGCCGTAGAGAGCCAGCAGGCCACGCGGCTTGAGGCAGTCGAAGCTGCGCTCGTAGGTGGCGGCGCCGACGCCGTCGTAGACGACTTCAACGCCAGCGCCGTCGGTCAGACGACGGACCTCTTCGAGGAAGTCGGCTTCGGTGTAGATGATCACGTCGTCGGCGCCAGCCGCGGCGGCGACTTCTGCCTTGGCGGCCGTACCGGCGGTGGCGATGACGCGGGCGCCTGCCCGCTTGGCCATCTGCGACAACAAGCGCCCCACCCCCCCGGCGCCTGCGTGCACAACGGCGGTGTGACCGGCAGCCAGCGGATAGGTGCTGTGGGCCAGGTAGTGCGCAGTCATGCCCTGGAGCATGGCGGCCGCGGCCTGGCGGGTGTCGATGGCGTCCGGCAGCTTGACGAGTTGCGCGACGGGGACGGCCTGTAGCTCCGCATAGGAGCCCAAATGCATCGCGTGGGCGACCCGGTCGCCAACCGCGAGCCCGCTGACATCGGACCCGACGGCTTCGACCACGCCGGCGCCTTCCATCCCCAGGGTGAATGGCGGATCGAGCGGATACAGGCCGCTGCGCTGATAGGTGTCGATGTAGTTGACGCCTATGGCTTCAATTCGGATTACCGCCTCGCCGGCGGCTGGGCTCGGGTCGTCTATGACCTCGTACGAAAGGGCTTCGGGTCCGCCCGTCTGGTTGACGCGAATGGCCTGCATTGGATTCCCCTGCGGTGGGACTGCTCACGCCATTGTCCACGTTCGGACAGGGCTCCGTGTCATACCATGCGCGCCCGTGCAATCCGGACGCGCCCTGGACACTGTCGCCGCGCTACTTCCGCGCGTCTACGTCCAGATCTTCACCAGCTCCATCGGCATGGGCATGCTGGTCCCCACGCTGCCGCTGTTTGTGGCCGACCTGGTCCGAGACCCGGTCACGGGCCAGGAGAACATCACGCTGGTTGGCCTGGCGCTCGGTATGGCGGCGCTGGGCACGCTGCTGTGGACGCTTCCCTCGGGCCTGCTGCTGAACCGGATCTCGGAGTGGGTGGGGCAGGTGGCGGGCCTGGTGGTTATGGCCGCAGCGGTGCTGGTGCTGGTCGTCTCACCGCCGTACTCGGTGCTGATCGTCGCCCGACTGCTGATGGGCGCCGGGATGGGTCTGTGGGCATTGTCTCGGATGCAGTACATGCGTCGCGTGACCCCTCGACACCAGCGCGGACGAATCATGTCGCTCTTCGGCGGGACGAACCGGATCGGCATGTTCATCGGTCCGGGCGTCGGCGGCACCGTGGCCGGCACGCTGGGCTACGAAGCAATGTTCCTGATTGCCGGGGGGTGCATGGCCGTCGGGCTGGTTCCGGCGTTCGCATTTCGAGATGCTCCCGACAGCGACAAGGCGACTACCCAGTCAGCGACAAGCCTGCTGCGGGGGCTGGGCGAGACCCTGCAGACGCATCGCCGCATCCTGCTCAGGGCCGGAACCGGCCACATCTTTGCCCAGGCCATCCGCTCGGGCCGGCCGGTGGTGCTGCCACTGTACGGGAAATTCGCGCTGGGTCTGGATGAGCAGGAGATTGGATTGGCCATCAGCGCCTCGGCCGCCGTCGATATGACGCTGTTTCCACTGGCCGGCTACCTGATGGACAACTTCGGGCGGAAGTTCGCCATCGTGCCGTCGTTCGCGTTGTTCAGCGCCTCGATGGCGCTGTTGAGCCAGGCCAAAGACTTCACGGGACTCATCCTGATTGGGCTGCTGATCGGGTTCTCGAACGGGATCGGGTCCGGCTCGATGCTGACGCTGGGATCCGACCTGACACCGTCGAAGCGGCCGAGCGAATTCCTAGCGGCGTGGCGCCTGGTCGGGGGCATCGGCGACACTGGCGGGCCGGTGGTGGTGGGCGGCGTGGCGGACCTTTTCGGGCTGATGTTGGCCGCGTTTTTCGTAGCCGCCATGGGGCTGTGTGGCGCATTGACCTTCGGCCTGTTCGTTCCTGAGACGCTGGAGAAGCGGTCGGCGACGTCAGCGGCTGAGCCGTAAGCAGGGCTGGTACCGTGACCTGCGGAGGGCCGCTGGAGTCACGGCATGCCGGATGCGTTTGCAGGATTCCCGCACGATGGCTTTGACTTCCTGCGGGACCTGGCCGTCAATAACAACAAGCCATGGTTCGAGGCCAACCGGCGCGGATACGACGAGGGATTGCTTGGGCCAGCACGGCTGTTTGTAGGCGCGATGGGCATGGCACTGTCGGAGTTCGCGCCCGGGATTCATGCCGAGCCGCGGGTGAGCGGTTCGATCTTTCGCATCCATCGCGACATTAGATTCAGCCGGGACAAGCGGCCGTACAAGACGCACTTCGACCTGTGGTTCTGGCAGGGCGATCAGCATAGCCGGGACTGCCCAGGCTACTTCCTACGGCTTACACCCGATGCGGTTGTGGTTGGGGCCGGGCGGCATGCGTTCGACAAGGAGATCCTGGCGGCCTTTCGCGAGGCGGTAGCCGACGAGCGCCGAGGCGAGGCGCTGTCGCAGACATTGGCCACCGTGCGCGCAGCGGGCGCCGACGTGGGTGGAGCGCACTACAAGCGAGTCCCTCGAGGGTTCGCGGCCGATCACCCGCGGGCCGACTTGCTGCGGTACAACGCGTTGCACGCCTGGATCGAGGAGCCGTTGCCGCCCCAGGTGCATACGTCGGAGTTCGTGGACTTCTGTTACGAGCGCTTCCAGAAGGTCTCACCGGTACAGCAGTGGATACTGGACCTGTATGACCGGTAGCAAGCCGACGGTGGCGACAGGGAGCGTGACCCGATGACGACGACGGACATCACCACGGCCTCGCGCGCCGTAGCTGTAGCCGCCGAGATGGCTGAGGCGGCCAGTGGCTTTGTGGATTCACTCGATGCTGGTCAAAGGGCCGTGGCGACGTTTCCGTTTGCTGGCGATGAGCGGTATCTGTGGCACTACACGCCGGTGGAGCGGAACGGCCTGCGGCTGAAGGACATGACCGGGGCGCAGCGTGCGGCGGCGTTTCGAATGTTGAACACGGCGCTGAGTGCGCATGGTGCACGGAAGGCCCGGGAGATCATCGAGTTGGAGGCCATCCTGGATGAGTGGGAAGGCATCCAGAACGACCGCATGCACTGGCTACGGGATCCGGAGATCTACTACTTCAGTGTGTTCGGGAAGCCAGGCGGCGAGGAGCCCTGGGGCTGGCGAGCCGGCGGGCACCACATCGGGATTCATGCCACGGTGATTGCCAGCACCTATGTGTCGGTGCTGCCGCTATTCCTGGGCGCGAATCCGGCAGAGGTTCGGCACGGCGAGCACAAGGGCGTTCGGACGCTAGCCGAGGAAGAGGACCTGGCGCGCAATTTGCTGGGTCGGCTGGATGCTGGGCAGAAGGCGCTGGCGATCGTGGATCCGGTGGCGCCGGACGACATTCTGACGAAGAACTACCGGATTGCCGAACCTGACGAGATTCCCGTTGGTGGAATCACGCTGGTGGAGTTGCGGGATGGGCAGCGGGATGGGCTGATTGGGCTGCTTCGACATTATGTCGAGCGAAAGACTGCGGACCTGGCGGCCAACGAATGGCGCAAGATCGAGCAGGATGGGCTGGATGGCGTCCGGTTCCTGTGGGCCGGGTCGGAAGCCCGGGGTGAGAGGCACTACTACGCGCTAGCCGGGCCGTCCTTCGTGATCGAATACGACAACACGCAGAACGAGGCGAACCACATCCACTCGGTGATGCGGAGCTACGCCGGCGACTGGGGGGAGGACCTGCTGGCGGCGCATTACACGAACGGGCATCACCACTAGCACCTAGCTGGCGGCGACTTCGGCGGCGCCTGAGTCTGAGGCTGGGGGCCAGCCGTTGATGAGGGTGAGCGAGCGGCCGGGTTGGGCCGGGACGCGGGCGTCGGGAGTGATGACGCCGGTGAGGTTGAGGGGATCGACGGCGGCGAGGCGGAGGGTTTCGCCGGAGTCCGGATCGCGGCGCGCCCGGCGGAGGGCGTTGACGGCGTCGGGAAGGGCGAACTGCTCGCCGGCGAAGCCGGCCACGAAGCGTCCGCCGCGGACATCGCCGCGGGCTTCGAGGCGCCGCAGGGCACGCAGGACATCGCGCCAGGGCAGGCGGAAGTTCTCGCGGCGCACGACGTCGCGGAAGACGATGCCGTAGCGGTCGAGAAGGGTGGTGGCGACGGCTTCGGCGACCTCGTCTGTGTCGATGCCGGCGGCGGGCGGCTGGAGGATCGACCAGCGGCCGGGGGGTCCGCCGACGGCGAAGCGGCCGGCGCGGCGAGTATGACGCCAGCGGCGGCGGCCGGTGCTTGACCAGCCGGAGGCGATAGCGCGAAGGCCTTCGTAGCCGTCAGAGGTGACGCTGCCGGCGGCGATCAGGTCGCGCAGGCCGTCCTCGACATCGGCGGCCAGGCGCCGGGTGCGCATGACGATCTGTTCGAAGAAAAGAGCGCCGCTCTCGCTCAACAGAGCGTCGATGGATCGGGCGGCGCCGGCGAGTTCAGGGGGCTCGGCTTCCGAATCCGTGCCGCCGCTGCGCCAGCGGGCGGCCTGCAGCAGCAGGTCAAAGTCTTCGCGGAGGCCGAGAGTTACGGGCGTGGCGCGGGTTGCGGGGGCGCTGCGTCGCTCGGGGTCGGAGTTGCGTTCGCTGAGGCGGCCCCAGACGACGTCGCCGGCGAGGCAGAGTTCGTCCAGCCACTGGGTGCGGAAGCCGCGGACGCGGGCGGGGAGGGCGGCGCCCTCCCAGGCAGCGGCGGGCATTTCGAAGCCCTGCAGGCGCTGGATGGCGCGCCGGAGGCCGGTCTTGCCGTACAGGGTGTGGCCGGGGGCGGCGTGTTGCCAGCGGATGAGGAAGCGCATGAAGTCGCGGACGGCGACCGGCTCGATTTCGCGGCGCAGGCGGTCGAGGGTGAGGCGGTGGATGCGGGCGAGAAGTCGGCGGTCGCAGACGTCCTCGATGTTGGGGTCGCGGAAGTGTCCGGGAAGGATGAAGCCGCTGACCTGTAACTGCATCAGGCCGCGGGCGACGTCCTTGGGCGTCAGGCCGCAGCGGCTTGCCAGTTCCTCGGGAGTGGTCGGCCCGCAGACCTCGGTGTGCCCGCGGAGCAGCAGGCGGCGGGCTTCTTCGCGGTCGGCCACCTGGACGGCTGCACCGGGCGGGAGCGCCAGGTTGGGAACTGCGTCGGCCCCGAAGAGGGCACGTATGACATCAACATTTTCGGCGGCGAACCAGAGGATTCGGCCGTCCACCTCGCATTTGGCGGTGCGGCCGTGGTCTCTCAGTTCATCGAGCCAGCGGTTCCAGTTGGCGACCGCAGTGGCGTCGACGGCGACGAGGCCGAGAAGGGCGTCGTGGACTTCCTCGGCGTCGCGGGGCTGCGGCCAGGCTTCTTCGACCACGCGCTCGATGGCGGCCGGATCCAGGCGGCCGAGATCGCGGGCGCTTTCGGGGAGGGCGCGGCGGGTGGCGACGGCTCGTGAGCGACGTTCTTCGAGGGGGGCGTCGTCGAGGAAGGTGTAGGGGCGGCCGTTGAGGATTTCGTGGGCCAGGGGTGACGGTTCGGTGGTGTCGCGAGCGTGGAGGGTGATCTGCCCATCATCGATGCGCTGGAGCACCTTCTCGAGCCCCCGGACATCCATGGCTTCGAAGAGGCAGTCGTCGAGCGTCTGGCGGATCAGCGGATGGTCTGGAGGCGTGAGGGGGCCATGGACGTTTTCCTGGCAGCCGATCTGCTCGGGGAAGACGGCGGCCATAAGGTCGTCGGAGCGCATGCGCTGGATGTTGGGGGCGACCTTCTTGCCGCCGCGCAGGCGGGGCACGGCCAGGGCACGGGTGAGGTTCCAGCGCCAGCGGGTGGGGAACATGGGGGTGTAAAGGATGGATTGCTCGACGGACTTGAGCGCGTTCTTCGGGGTGACATAGCGGAAGGTTTCTTCGAGCGGGAAGGCATGCTGGGGGCCGAGGGAGAGAAGGATGGCGTCGTCGTTGGCTGCGGCCTGGAGCTCAAAGTCGAAGCGCACGCAGAAGCGTTTGCGGAGAGCGAGGCCCCAGGCGCGGTTGATGCGCTGGCCAAAGGGGGCGTGGACGACGAGTTGCATGCCGCCGGAGTCGTCAAAAAAGCGTTCAAAGACCACGTCGTGGTCGGACGGCATGACACGCAGACCGTCGTGGGAGGCGCGCAGGTAGTCGGCGATTTGGTGGGCGCCGAGGTCGGAGACGTTGCACTCAGCCTGCAGCCAATCGACCAGGGCCGGGTCCGTGAGACGGCTTGCCACGTCGCGGCGCAGGCGGCCGACGGCCTGGGAGAGCTCGATGGTGCGGCCGGGGGCTTCGCCGAGCCAGAACGGAATGGTGGGTGGCGCGCCCTGGGCGTCGATCACGCGGACCGTGCTCTGGACGACGCGGCGAATCTGCCAGGACGTATTGCCGAGCAGGAAGATGTCGCCCGCGATGCTCTCGATGGCGAAGTCCTCGTTGACCGAGCCGACGAAGGTGTCGTCGGGTTCGGCGAGGACGCGGTAGTCGCCGAGTTCGGGGATGGTGCCGCCGTTTTGCAGGGCGGTGAGACGGGCGGCGCGGCGGCCACGAATGACGTTGTTGATGCGGTCGAAGTGGATGAGGGGCGCGGCGCGGCCGCCGCCGTCGCCGATGCCCGTGGCCAGCATGTCGACGATTTCGAGGTAGGCCTCGCGAGTAAGGGACCGGAACGGGGTGGCCCGGCGGAATAGGTTGAACAGGTCGTCGAGTTGCCAGTCTTCGCAGGCAGCCTCGGCGACGACTTGCTGGGCGAGCACATCGAGGGGAGCGACGAGTTGGACGATGCGGTCGAGTTCGCCGGCGCGGACGGTGCGCATGAGGGCGGCGCTTTCGACCAGTTCGTCTCGGGTAGTCGGGAAGAGGCGGCCCTTGGGGCGAAGACCGAGGGCGTGGCCGGAACGGCCGATGCGTTGCAGGAAGACGGCGATGCTGCGGGGCGAGCCGATCTGGCAGACGAGATCAATACTGCCGATGTCGATGCCGAGTTCGAGCGAGGCGGTGGCGACGAGGGCCTTGAGTTGGCCGTCTTTGAGCTGCTGCTCGACGTGCAGGCGGCGTTCGCGGGAGAGGCTGCCGTGGTGGCTGGCGACGCCTTCCTCGCCGAGGCGGTCGCGCAGGTTGTGGGAGACGCGCTCGGCCAGGGCGCGGGTGTTGACGAAAACGAGGGTGGTGTGGTGCTGGACGATCAGGTCGGCGAGGCGGTTGTAGATGTCGTCCCACTGCTCGCGGGGGGCGACGGCTTCGAGATCGGAGGGGGGCGTCTCGATGCCGAGGTCCAGGTCGCGCTGATGGCCCAGGTCCACCGTGACGCAGGAGCGGGCATCGCCCTGGTCGTCGGCGCCGGTGAGGAAGGCGGCGAGTTCCTGGATGGGGCGCTGGGTGGCGGAGAGGCCGACGCGCTGGGGGCGACGGCGGGCGACGTGGTTGAGGCGTTCGAGTGAGAGGGCCAGGTGGCTGCCGCGGCGGTCGCGGGCCAGGGCGTGGATCTCGTCGACGATGACGGTGTCGACCTGGCGAAGGGTTTCGCGGGCTCGCTGGGAGGTGAGCATCAAGTAGAAGGACTCGGGGGTGGTGATGAGGATGTGGGGCGGGCGGGTGACGAGGGTGCGGCGGCGGGAGGGCTTGGTGTCGCCGGTGCGGACGCCGACGCGGATGTCGGGCATGTCAACGCCGCGCTCCTCGGCCAACTCGCGGATGGCGGCGAGCGGGGCCTGGAGGTTGCGCTCGATGTCGTGGCCGAGGGCTTTGAGGGGTGAGATGTAGACGATGCGGGTGACGGGGTCGAGGTCCTGGGACTGGCCGCGGCGGATGAGCTGGTCGATGCCGGTGAGGAAGGCGGCGAGGGTTTTGCCGGAGCCGGTGGGGGCGGCGACGAGGGTGTCCTGGCCGGAGCGGATGGCGGGCCAGGCGGCGGTCTGGGCGTCGGTGGGGGCCTGGAAGGTGGCGGCGAACCAGTCGGCCACGAGGGGATGGAACGCCGGGGTGGGGGCGTTGGGTGTGGCGAGGTCGAGTTCAGGCTGGGTCATGGGCGGGCATTGTAACCGAACAAGAGGCGAACGGCGGGGTGAGTGGGCGGGCTGGCGGGGGTGCGGAAATGGGTCCCTCGCGCGCAATAAGAGTTTTTTCCAAAAAACTCTTGAGGTGACGCGGGGTGCATTTTGGGCGGGTTTGGGATGAGTTGGGGGTGCTGGGTTCGCCTGGCGTGACGGGTGCTGTGGGGATGCCACCGAAGCGGGGATGACTCTGTTTCGCGGGGTCCCGGCTGGGGACGGCAGGGCTGGAGGAGTCGTGGATGGACAGGCTCACCATGGACTGGGGCGGCGAGGAGAACGGGCAGGAACGGAAGGGCTGTGGACATTGGAAGGGTTTGCGTGGATTACACAGTTAGTGTACACTGGATGGAAGCCCCGGGGCAAGTCTAGGAGCGGCGGGAGACGAGTGGCTTGCGGCTTGTGATTCGTGGGTGGTGAGTTAGCCGGGGTCGGCGGCGGATGCGTGGCCGGCTGGGATGGCTCGGATTGAGGCGTGGTAGGGGAGTGTTCGCCAGGGATCGAATCGGGTTGGTCAGGCGACGGCATTGCGGCGACCGCAGCCGGCGAAGACGCATTCGATGACCACTTCGAGGCGGGATGTACGTACGGTCAGGGCCTGGAAGTCCTTGTGCAAGCAGGCCAGACCGTCGCGGATGGGGGCAGAGCCAGCTCGAGCGTCCGGCGGGAGGCTGTGGATGTCGGCGCGAAGGCCTCAGATGCCATCTTGAGAATCCTCACGCAGGCGGCGGACTTCCGCGATGACTTCGTCGCAGCGAGTGCGGAAGTTGCGGCGCACGTCGTACCACTGCGCCACTTGGAGGACAGCCAGACTCACGCCCATGACCAGGGTTGCGATGAGTTCGGCTGACAGGGTGGCTCGAGGGTGTCTGTCAGCGTCGTCGACGCCGGTGTGGCCTACGGGCTAACAGGGGGAGAGGGCCCAAGCCCGTCACGGGCGTGCCAGCTCATCCTGCGGCTTCAGGCGATGCTTGCCGTTGGCGCCTGGGCGGTCAGGCAGCATCGTCGTGGCGGTCGCGGGAGCGTCCGCCGAAGAGGCCTTCGATGACGCCTTCGAGGCGGGACGTGCGTTCGGTTAGCGACTGGACGTCTGTACGGAGGTCGCCCAGATCGCCGCGAACTTGGGCAAAGTCAGCACGGACTTCCTTACGAAAGGTCTGCAAGTCGGCGCGGGATTCAGAGCGCAGGCGCTGGTTATCCGCGCGGAGTTCGGCCCGCAAGGCCTGATTGTCGGCGCGTGCTTCGCGCCTGAAGGTGAGCAGCAGCCCAATCAGGGTGGCGCCTACGCCGAACAGGGTGGCACCAACGGCGAGGATTCCGATGAGTTCGGGGGTCACGGGCAACTCCTTGAGGACCGTCTGTATCGAGTCCGCCCGTGTTCGCTCAACGGTAGCACGACCTGTGGAACCTGGGACCGGGTGCGTCCGTCTCTTCGTCGGTGGGGTGAGCGCCAACGCTCGGGGATGGCGTCGGGGTCTTTCAGGCGTTGTCGTGGCTGTCGAGGAGGCCACGTGCGGCGAAGTAGCCGACGAGGAAGTCGTCGATGCGGGCCATGCGGACGGTTAGTGCCTGGATGTCGCTGCGCAGGCCGGCTAAGTCGCCGCGGATGTGGGCAGAGTCAGCGCGAACGTCCGTTCGGACGTTGTGGACGTGTTCGTGGTCTTCCTGCCGGAGGCCCCGGAATTCGGCTCGGAAATCCTCGCGCAGGCCTTGGACTCCCGCGCGGGTTTCGGCCCGAAGGGCGCGGAAGCTGCGACGCGTGTCGTGCCACTGCGCCACTATCAGCGCGGCCCAAATCGCGCCCACGGCCAGAGTTGCAATGAGTTCTGCAGACAGGGACAACTCCGGTGTGTCGGTCTCTGTCGTCGCCGCCCGTGTGGCCTAAAGGCTAGCAGGGGGCAACGGGCTGCAACTCGCCATCCGCGTGGCAGGTCGTCGTTGGACTCTAGACGACATTCGCATCTGGTACTTGGGCGGTCAGGCGTCGTCGTGTCGGCTGCCGGGATCGCGTCTGCCGAAGAAGCCTTCGATGACGCCTTCGACTCGGGACGGGCGCTCGGACAGTGCCTGCACGTCCTTGCGGAGGCCGGCCAGATCGCCGCGGACTTCGGCCAAGTCAGCTCGAACGTCCGTTCGGCGGGCTTGGATGTCAGCGCGGACATCGGCGCGAAGGACGTGGTTGCATGCGCGTGAGTCGCGCCACAGCACTAGGATCCATGCGCCCAAGATCCCGCCCATGGCCAGAACTCCAAGGAGTTTCGGGATCCTGGTCGGCTCCCAGGTGTCGGTCTGCTTTGTCGCTGGCCGGACTTCCAAGACGTCCCAGGAAGGTTGCCCAAGATGGGACACCAGCTAAGGGGCGTCGCTGAACGCCTCGCCAGCTATGGCCAACAGACTCCGCGCTGTGCTGTCTCAAGCCCTGGACGAACCGTCCGGGCCACCTACGACTGGCTGACCCCAGTCCCTCACCTAGCCCAAGCCACTGACCCACGAAGTACGACCGTCGCCAATAGACCCTTGAATCAAGACGACGCAGTGTCTGGCACGCTGTCATCTTTCGCCAGCTGCTGCTTGGCGACGCTCATCCGGCCAGCAAAGAATCCAATGACACCCACGCCAACGATCTACCGAGCCAATCCCGCGCTTTCCTTCCTACAACTAGGCACTGCCTGCGAAGTTCGGCCGAGAAGATTGGATGTGGCAAAATTCCCAATCGGGCTTCAAATGCCGATCAGCATCCGTCTACGCCATTCAACGACGGGCATCGGCATATGCACGACGCAAGTGGCCTACCTAAAGGTACCAAGATGAACGACGCATTTACTCCAGACTTATGGCCGACTCCACTTGCTCTCATTCACAGGAGAATAGAGCTCTGCCCGTCCAGAGATCATCAAGAACGATTCACCTCTGCACTACTCCTTGCGGAAGCGACTATCAAACTGTCAACCGCCGCTGCTCTTGCAATCTTGGGAATGCACAAGGAAGACAAATCTCTCAGGTACCAGTACCAGCTTATTCGATCAGACTCCATCGGGTCTTGGACTGGGGAGCTACGCCGAATTGCACAAGAGCTTCATAGAGTACCTGATATTGACACAAAGAAATTAGCAAGATTGTTCACCCAAAAGGTCCGAATAGAGAGCGATTCACAGAGCCGCTCATTTTGCCAAGCGCACCGATCTTCCAATGCAATCATCCAAAACCTGTATGAATCTACATATGAGGGTCTGAATCGATCAAGGATTAGCCTGCTTGATCTAATAGAAGATTGCGTGTACATTAGAAATCGGACCCGAGGTCACGGCGCACCACCGTGGGTTTTCTACAGCAATCAGTGCGATAACATGGCAAACTTAGCATGCACAATTGCTTCCGCAATCTCGCCGTGGATTGACCTATGTATCGTTGATGAACCAGCATCGCAGGAAGGCGACGCCTACACACTTTTCTCGCTTTTCGGTCTACATCCAGGGAGACTTGAGATTCCCGCGACCCAGATTGCTGCCGACCGTGGTCAGCTCCTCCTGCTGACCGGAGCGGCAGCTGCACACTTTCCTCCGCTCGTAGATGTCCACCCTGCAACTCATGAATCATTGTTCGCAAATGGCAACTGGAGCGATGCGACCTCGCAGGCCCAGTTCATTAACTATGTGGATGGACGGACTGAGCGCTTACATCGGCCAAGCTTAGGAATCGCTCCATCGCGGCCGTCACCGTCCCACACTTCACCGCTGCAAGAGCTATCGTCTACAGATACGACCCTACATAATCTGCCAACTCAAATCCCTACGTATGTTTCTAGACCGAGCCTTGAACGCCATCTTAAGGTGCTACTTACAGATCGGATGCACAGGATTATCTCTATCCGAGGCCCAGGTGGGGCCGGCAAGACCACCCTTGCCTTGAGAATTGCCCATGAATTGGCTAATACAGAATCCGACCCTGCTTTCGATGCCATCATTTGGTTTAGTGGGCGGGATGTTGATCTCTTGCCATCAGGTCCGCAACCCGTTCGTCAGGATGTCTCAGATATAGAGTCAATTGCCAGATCATTTGCATCATTGTTCGACCGGTCTGAGGAGCATCTGTCGGCGATTGAGAGTCTTCAGGAGGAACTTGATCCGGACAGATCCACAGTACGATATCTTTTCATTCTTGATAATGTTGAGACTCTTGAGTCTCCAAGCTTCGTGCATCAGTTTTTTGATAGACACGTCATTCTTCCTTCTAAGCTCCTGACTACAACTCGTCACCAGTCTTTCGTTGGAGACTTTCCTATCAACCTACCGGGGATGGACGACTCGGAAGCGCACTCGCTCATACGCGTAGAAGCAAGACGACGCCACGCCGAAGCGAGATTTGATGATCACACGTGTGAACGAATTGTAATCAGGACTGGTGGTCTCCCATACGCCCTTACCTTGGCAACTGCGCATGTCGCCTCGGGGCTAGATGTCAATAGCTTGCCGCAGACTCTTGCAAGCGACGAGATCCTCGCGGCACTATTCGACCGGTCAGTGGAGGCCCTGGACGAAGATGGTATGTATCTCTATCTGCTTCTTGGACGAATAGGAAAGCCGATCGTCACGCACGCACTGAATGCTGTGCTGAGAGTTAACGGTCGCAACTTTCAGTCCGCAATGGAGCAGCTGGACTTTTACTCATTGTCCAAGGTGGATGACGATTACATGTCGTTGATACAGATGGCATATGCACATTCTGACCGTCTGGCAACTGGCTATGAAGACGAGATCATGATTAATCATTTGGCCGAGCGGTTAAGGCGATGGTCTGCCCCGCGACCGAGCATGTCGCCAGTATCCTCGTTCTTCAGGAATCTTCTTGACGATCTTCACAGTCTTCCTCTATCGGAACGTAGAGCAGTCATTGAAATTGCCGAGCAGGCTTCCCAGGACGACGGTGACCTGGGATTAGCAATTGCTCAGGAGAAGTGGTCACTCTCATATAAAGCTAGCGACGTTCGAGCAGCATTCAAACATGCAGCACAAGCATCCCCGAACAATGCCGAGATATGGGTAATGTGGTCACAGTTCGAGCAGCAAATAGGTAGCGAATACGAGAGCATTGTCACATCGATACGTGCGATTGAAGCTGGCTATTCGGATCCGCGTTTCAGCTCGGAGATTTCATCAAATCTCACCGCATTTTTGACTGATCATAAGGACCGAATACCGGTTCGTCGTCGTGGGTCATTCATTTCTGCCGTGAGACACGATCTTGAGAGGCATCGGAAGAACCGGGTACTTACAGCGACTGAGCTGAGTCGACTGGCTTGGCTATATCTAATCGAAGCATCGTCCGACGTTCATGACCATGAGCTAATTAGTAGAGCAGAGGCGATCGCTCAGGAGGGTCTGATGCTTGAGCCTGACAACATTCACTGCCAGAGGATCTTGGATTGAATCAGTCGTGAGCTGCAGGTTTAGTCGATTCCCGTGAAACATACCAAGAAGCTGAATCGATGTGAGTTGCGTTTGCAGGGATGAGGTTCGATTCGATCCTCCGAGGAATACGGTGCCGTTCAATACGAACCGGAGTGCGTCGGGCGCAGGTCGAAGAAGTCAAGATCCATCGGGGCACTTCGGGATGACAGGGGGCGAGGGGTGGTTTGACTGGGGACCTAGTTTGAGACGAGGCGGGCTTGGGGGAGGGATGCCGTTCTCTGGTCGAGGGTGAGGGTGTCCATGCCTGCGCGGGCGTAGTCGTTGGTAATGAGACGGTCGAAGAGGCCGGGGCCGGCGGAGGCCGTGAGGGTGTCGAGGACGGCGCGTCCGTTGAGCGGGGCGACGAGGCCGCTGGTGAGGGTGGTGTGAAGCCCGGCGCGCGCGTCCTCTTTCGAGATACCGTAGTGGTGTTGCAGGACGACGTAGGCCTCCCCAGTCACCTGATTGGACACCAATACCTCGACGTCCGCTGCAGAGAGGGCGCCGAGCCTATCGACGCAGAGGGTCTGAGAGGCCGCCTGCATGGGGTCTTGTACCAGCGAAGTGGGGAAACTGGGACGGCCTAGCGTCGGGGTCAACCAAACTGTGGACCACCGATACAGCATTCTGGGGAACCGGGGCCGGACTACCGGCCCCGATAGGATAAGGACCTAGAGCATGAAGACGGACTTGCCAGACTCCGCACATGAACACGAAACATTCTTCATTTCTAAGATCGATCAAGGACTTGGACTCAACCAGCGTCCCCGGTTGACACCTGACCAGCACAAGCTCTTGCAGACCCCGGTACATGACCTGACTTCCGAGCAGAGCGATGCGCTGACCGACCTAAATGATCTCGCGGTCGCCGCCTTACGGTCAGCCTATGAGAGCGACACGAGTTTGCGTTTCACGGAGGGCATGTCTGGCCATGATCGCAGAGTTCTGATCAACGAACCTATGGAGCGATGGAAGGAGCACAACCGAGGGATTTACCGGGCATCAGAGAACGTGATCACTGGCATCGTCCAGAACTGGTACTTGGAGGGCGGTCGCCAACAGGAGCGCAAGGCCGCAAAGAGCATTCTGCCTGGATGCTTGGGGGTGCTCGGCCTGCTCATCCTGGCCGCCGCCGTCACTTTCAGAACCGCGCGTCGCTGAGCGCCAAGTCTTGGGATACCCCACTACCGGTGGGAGGTGGCAGAAGAGAAGGCGGGATTCCGCGCTTCGCTGCGCTGCGATCGAAGTGAAAAGGGGCTAAGGTGGCTGGGGACTGCCTGCGGGGTTGGGTGCTCAGGGTCTGTGGTTCGGCACGTCTCTGCGAGAGACTCCGGCGCGACTCACCATGAACGGAATAGGAGCCGTCGGCAGATTGCAGTGGGATGGTCAGGCGGCGATTTTGTTCTCCCAGTGGAGGGCTGCTGAGAGTTCCTCGGGGGTTATTCCGTAGGACCGGGCGACCAGGTCTGGCGGATCGCCGCCGCGGACCAGGCTCCAGATGGCGCGCGTGGAGATGCGGGTGTTTGGGATGCAGGGTTCTCCGAATTGCACGGAGGGATCCAGCATGACGCCAGGCTGGGGCGACCATTTGCTGGCGACCTGATCCTGGAATTGCAACCCGCTGACGGGAATCAGGTAGTCCTTGATGATGGACATGGCGAGCTGACCGTGCTGGCTAGCCGCAATGAGCCGCTCGCCAAGGTCCGCCAGCACATCGGACTGATCGGTCCACACCTGCTCGGTGGCAAAAGGCCGCTGACATCCGGTGTGCTGTCGCAACCAAGTCTCGGCAGCGTGTATGCGCGGCCAGGTAACGCCGGCCGCGCGCAGCGACGCGATGACGCGCATGGACACCAAGTCATGAAAGGCGATGGTCAGGTCCCGGCCGGGCACATCGGCCAGATTCGGATGCGCCAAGCCGTTGCGGATCCAGCGGATCAGGTGGCGGGACGTAACCGGATACACCCGGTCGGCCGCGCGCGCGGCCAGCAGGTAGCGAGCTGCAGTGGGCGGAGCGTAGATGCCTTCGTATACGCCTGTTTCCTGAACGACGAAAGAGCCTTCAACTGGCTGAGGAGACGATGTCTCACCATCAGCTTATCGCGCGGCTGGCCGCGGCCTCTCCGTTGGCTCCAGGTGGGCCGAAGGGTGGATCGTAGGACCAGTCTTCGTCGCGTTGGGTGTCGCGGACGTGAGTTTCGTAACGCCAGAGGACGTGGTGCCAGTCGGGGCGGCGGGGGTGGACGTTGTGTTTGTGGATGAGGCGCCAGACGATTTGTTCGAGGGTGATGCGGCCGATGGGGGGCACGGGCAGGCGGAGAAGGCGAGATTCCTCGGCTCCGCTGCGCTGCGCTCGGAATGACAGTTGGGGCGAGGGTGTGCCAGGTACTGCTTGCGAGGGCTGGTTGCCAGGGGCGGGTTTTGCGCGGAAGACGGGCGGGGGAGACGCCGCCCCTACGCGAGATGGGTTGGGGATGAAGGGGTTGACGGGGTGGCAGGGTGCGCGAAGGCTCCTGGGTGCTGCTGGGTCCCGGCCGGGGACGCCGGGATGTCGGATTGGAGCCGACTGGGGGCGTAGGGTGCTGAATCCGGGGGTAGTTAGGACGGGTCGGTGGGAGCGGACTGAAGGACGGTGATGCCGTCGTCAGGGAATCGCTGGTCTAATGAATAGACGGCCGTTCCTGCCTGGGAGCGGGCAGCCGCCCAGACGAGGGCGTCGGCGAAGGAGACCCGGCCCGATGGGCGGCAGAGCAGCAGTGCTCTGAGCACGAGGTCCTTGTCGAGCCGGAAGGTGTCGAGATTGGCTTTGCGCAGGAGGGCAACAAGACTGTCGACCACAGCTGTCCTGGGCACCTGATATACGGACTGCAGGACGTATGCGGTCTCGACGATCACGACATCGGTAACCAGGAGCGCACGATCGCCGTCGATTACCTGCGCGCTGACCTCGGCGAGGCCGGGCGGGTCTCCGGTGAGATACCGGACGAGCATGGAGGTATCGAGCAGATCGGTCACCGGGTGTTGGGCGCCTCGTGCTTCCAGGTTGCGGCGTCATGCCAGCCGCTCTCTCGCGCCCGCCGCCACTCGGCGGGGGCCACGCGCGCCTTGATGTGGGGCGCGAGGCTGCCCTTCAACGACTCGCGGTGCTCGGGTGGCAGGAAGACGATCTCGACATGGTCGTCCACCACGCGCTGAATGGTGATCCATCCCGGGCCGATCCCGAGGTTGTCGCGGATTTCCTTGGCGATCACGACCTGACCCTTGGTTCCTACTACATTGGCCAAAGTCATACCTCCTGCAGTTAGTATAACAACGAGGATTTTGACGGTACTTGCGCGCCCATGCCGGTTCACCACGAGGGCGTGCCCGGAAGAGGCCGGTTACAAACCGGCCTCTACGCCAGCGGGTAGGGGACCGGACGACGGGCGGGTTGGAGACGCTGCCCCTGCGTGAGATGGGGACGTGAGGACGGGGTTGGTTGCCGCATCCAGGGGTGTGGTTCGACACGGTCCCTTCGACAAGCTCAGGACAGGCTTTCCTAAGACTCCAAACCGGCTCAGCACGAACGGTGAGGCCGGGAGTCACGGAAGAAAGGCGAGACTCCTCGGGGGACCTCGGAGTGACAACGGATTAGCAGGTTATTTGTGGTCGGGGAGGGCGTCGGCCTGGGTGAGGGTGGTGGATTTGATGGTCATGGCGGTGAGGCGTTCGGGGACGGGTTCGGGGAGGGTGGTGAGGGGGGTGAAGGTGAGGTTGTCGGTGAGTTCGAGGGCGGGTTCGGCGAGGTCCTGGACGTAGAACTTGGAGGATGGGAAGAGGTCGCCGGGGTAGGTGAAGTTGGGGAGGGTGGCGAGTTCGATGGCGAGGGCGGCGCCGACGGAGCTTTCGAGCATGCCGCCGATCCAGACGGGGACGCCGTAGTCGCGGCACATGTCGTGGATCTTGATGGAACGGGTGAAGCCGCCGGAACGGCCGGGCTTGATGTTGACGTACTGGCAGGCGTTGATTTCGAGGGCCTGCTGGATCATGCGGAGTTCGCGGGCGGATTCGTCAAGGCAGACGGGGGTCTCAATGTGGCGGGAGAGTTCAGCGTGGTCCATGACGTCGTCCCACTGAAGGGGCTGTTCGATGAAGGCCAAGCGAAACTGGTCGATGGTCTTGAAAGTGTCGAGGTCGTCGAGGGTGTAGCCGGCGTTGCAGTCGATGTGAAAGATGGTGTCGGGGAAGGAGCCGCGGACGGCGCGGAGCATCTCGACGTCCCAGCCGGGGCGGGCCTTGAGCTTGATGCGGGGGAAGCCGGCGTCGACGGCTTTCTGGATGTCGGCGAGGAGGTCATCGAAGGAATCGAGGATGCCGAAGTCGGCGCCGGCGATGACGTCGGCATCGGAACCGCCGACGAGGGTGTGCAGAGGGGTGCCGGTGCGCTTGGTTTCGAGGGTCCACCACAGCAGTTCGACGGCGGCCTTGGCGAAGCCGTTGCCTTTGAAGGGGGCGAGGCGGGCATCTAGGTCGGCGGCGGTGTCGAACTCGCGGCCGACGACGAGGGGGCCGAAGATTTCGCTGACGAGATGGTAGACGGAGCCGGCGGACTCAGGCACGTAGTGGGGGGCGCGGAAGGGGGTGGCCTCGGACCAGGCGGTGACGTCGCCGGAGGTGGCCTTGACGAGGACGGAGTCGATGGCGTGGTCTTCGCCGTAGGCAGTTCGCCAGGGATAGATGAGGGGCATGCTGACGTGGTAGATGTCGAGGCGGTCGATACGCATTCGGTTCTCCCTGACGGCTGGGGGGCGCGCTGACTGGTTTGGGGGCATGGTGGCGGGCGGGAGGAGAGGGCGCAAGCCTCAGGAGATAGCACGAGCGGAGTGAACCTGCCGACTTTGAGGTGAACAACGCTGGGTCAAATGGGTAGAAGTTTCGACCGAAAGACTCCTCATCGATTTCCGGCGAAGACACCCGAATCCTTCGGCAGGCTCAGGACAGGTTCTGCCTCTCCCCCAGGAGACGGCGGCCTCGGGGTGCGGGGCGGCACGGACGATCTCGCACCGGTTTACACCGCGGTCGCCGGACCCCGGTTCAGGTCCGGGCGCTCGCCCAGGAGAGGTGGAGATGTGGCGCGGATCTGAGGCTCTTGATCCCGAATGCCGTTTCTCGCCGGCAATGTAAGTCGGAAAGCCAGCGGACCAACTTCTCAGGGGACGCTGATTAGAGTGACGCGCTGCGTATCCAGCGGCACGTACGATGGCGGTATGTCCCTGCTCTGGCGGTTGCCGATGCATGCCCTTGGCGCTTTCGCGTGCGTTGTGCGGCTATGTGTCTTGGCTGTGCTGTTGGGGCTGGTGCTGGCCGGGTGTGATCCGGAGCCAACCTCGCGCGTGCCGACGCCTTCGGCAATTGAGGTTGAGGTGATGGAGGCAGCGCAAGAGGCGGCGCCGAGTCCGACGACGGTCCCGGCGGAAACGGCCGAGCCCGAACGACGCGGCACCGCCGCGCCGACGGCTCGCGTGCCCGTGCAGCCGGGGCCCAGGCCGGCGACCGCAGCGGCGGTAGCTACGGTCACCGCGACGCCGAGCCCCACACCCACGCCGCCGCCGGAACCGTTAGACGACGAGACCATTACCGAGCCGCTGCGGGAAGCCGCGAGCCTGATCGAGGACGTGACGGGGTCGCCGACGGCGTTGCGTGCGGGTGCGGGACTGCAGATGCCGCTGGAAGCGGCAGTGCTGGCGTTCCTGGAGCAATACGGCGCGGACCGCGAGGCGGCGGCGCGGCTGGACACCACGATCGGGCAACTGCCGCCGCTGGTGTATGACCTGGAACCTGAGGGCGCCCGAATTGCCGTGGCGGACGTGGACGGCGACGGGGCTAATGAGTTGATCGCGGCCTGGCACATCATCGGGGTGCCGCCGGTGTGGTTCGATCAGGTGGAGGCAGGGTTTGCCGCAAGAGAGTTTCCGGTTGGGGCCTCAGCCGATACATCGCCCAGCATGTCGTTGGTGCATTCGACGGCGGACCTGACGGATGACGGAGTGGCGGACGTGGTGCTGGTGAGTACGACGCCGGATGCCAGTACGCAGACCGAGACCGTGCGGGTGTATGCGTGGAATGGCGAGGAACCGCGACGGGTATTTGATCTTCCAGTGGTGCTTGGTGGCGGGCCGGCGGGCTGGGAGCTGCGAGACGGGGTGTCGTCAGCCGAGATCGAAACGGTGTGTCCGGCGCTGGGTCACTTTGACGCGCCGCTGTTGCCGCATCCGGGGCTGCGCCGGACGTTTGCCTGGGGCGGGAAGTTTTTCGAGGAGGCGGCACGCAGCCTGGATCCGCCGGTGTCGCTGCACGACCAGATCAACCGCGCGGAGGCGGCGTTCTGGGAGGGCCGATATGAGGACGCGGCGACGGGATATCGGGCCGTGATCGAGGGTCCAGTTCCTGATGGGAACGCGACTGGCTCTCAGCCGGACTGGGAGGGACTGGCGAACTTGCGGCTGGCGCAGATTGGGCTGCTGGGCGGCGAAGCCTTCAATCCGGCGCGGCTTGACGCGGCAGAGGAACGCGGGGGCGTGGTTGGCCTGATTGCGCGGACCATGCAGGAAGCGGTGGCCACGCCGGATCCGCTGCGGGCGTTCGCGGCGTTGCAGCAGCTGGACCTGACGAGCGAACCGCCGCCTGGCGTGCATGGATCGATTGGATTTCCGATGGATGCGGGGCTGGTGCTGGCGCTGGGGAAGGCGCTGGAGATCGGGCTGCGCGGCCTGGGAGGCAGCGAGCTTTCGGAGGCAGCGATCGTGAACAGGTTGTCGTCACGAGGCGTGGAGGTGCGACGGGCGGCGGTGAGTGACCTGAATAGCGACGGCGCGCTGGAGGCGGTGGTGTCGCTGACGCGCCACAGCACGCGGGTGGTTGGGCCGCCGGTGAATGACTTCTGGTTTGTGTATCGCCACGGGACGCGCTGGGTTGCGCAGCCGGTGGAGCCGGTGAGCGACAGCGCCTTTCCAAATGGCGTTCGATCAGTGAGCCAGGGGCGAGCGGTGTTTGTGGTTACGGACTCGTCAGCGGGGATTGAAGGCTATCTGAGCTTTGGTGGTCGGCGACTCGAGAGATGGGACGAACTGCCGACGCTGGTGGATTTGTATCCGGTGAATCCGTTTGATGGGCGGGAGATTCGGCGGTGTGAGATTGCGGCGTAGGCCAGCGGGCTGGTGGTGGGTTAGAGGTTGGCGAGCAGAATGGCGGTGGCGATGCTGATGACGGCGGTGAGGAAGACGGCGGCGCTGGCGATCATGGCGCCTACGCGCACGTATATGCGCTGCTCGCGTTCGCCCATCTCAGCGCGGATCGCCGTGATCTGGCCTACGAGCCGAGCTTCGGCATCCTTCAGGTCGGCGCGGATCGCGGTGGCTTCTTGTGCAATCTCGGCGCGGATCGCGGTGGCTTCTTGCGCAATCTCAGCGCGGATCGCCGCAGCTTCTTGCGTGAGGTCGGCGCGGATCGCCGTGGCTTCCGTCGATAGCTCGGTCTTCGTGGCCAGGTTTTCGGTGACGCCCTCGGCGAAGGTGGACACGAGTACGGCCGCCTGCTTCTCGTCGAAGCCGGCTTCGTCCTGGAGGCGTCGGGCCGCCTTGAGGGTGTCGAAGGTCACGACCATGTGATCATTCTATCGCTCCCTGGAGCAATACCCGCCGGCCCTAGACGGCGAGTGACCGCTCACGCGTTGGCGCTGGTGAGGGAGGGGGATTGGCGGCTGGCGTGGGTTTCGAGAGGGTCGATGCGGCAGGCGCAGATTTTGTATTCGGGGATCTTGGAGATTGGGTCAAGAACGTTGATGGTGAGGAGGTTGGCGGCGGCTTCGGCGAAGTGCCAGCTCATGTAGACGGTGCCGGGGGCGACGCGGCGGGTGATCCAGGCGCGGGCTTCGACGGCGCCGCGACGGGTGCTGACGCGGACTAGGCCGCTCTTGGGAATGCCGAGGCGATCGGCATCTTCGGGGGAGACTTCGACGAGGGGTTCGGGGTAGGCGTCGTCGAGGCGCGAGCGGCGGGTCATGGCGCCGGTGTGCCAGTGGTAGAGGACACGGCCGGTGTTGAAGATGAAGGGGTAGTTGCGGTCGGGGACTTCGACGTTCTCGCGCCAGTGGACGGCGTGCATAGAGGCTTTGCCGTCGTCGGTTGGGAAGCGGTCGCCGAAGAGCCAGAGGGCGCCGGGATCGTCGGTGGTGAGGCAGGGCCAGCGGAGGCCGCCTTCGCGGTCCAGGCGTTCGTGGCTGAGGCCGGCGTGGCTGGGGGTGACGCGGGCGATTTCGTCGAAGATCTCGGAGGGGGTGTCGAGGCCGAGGTGGCGGCCCATGCGGCGCGAGAGTTCGGCGATGATTTCCCAGTCCTGACGGGCCTCGCCGGGCAGTGGCAAAACCGGCCTGACGCGCTGCACGCGCCGATCTGTGTTGGTGTAGGTGCCGTCCTTTTCGGCCCAGCTTGAGGCGGGCAGGACGACGTCGGCGATTTCGGCGGTTTCGGTCATGAAGATGTCCTGGACGACCAGAAAGTCGAGATGGCGGAAGTGGCGGCGGGAGGCGTGGAGGTCGGGGTCGGCCATCAAGGGGTTTTCGCCCATGATGAACATGCCGCGGACCTCGCCGGCGCCGGCGGCCTGGCCGATTTCGATGGTGGTGAGGCCCTGCCTGGCGGGCAGCGGCACACCCCATTGCTCCTCGAAGTAGCCGCGGAAGGTCTCGTCCTCAACGGAGCGGTAGTCGGTGAAGTACATGGGGATGGCGCCGACATCGCTGGTGCCCTGGACGTTGTTCTGGCCGCGCAGGGGGTTGAGGCCGGTGCCGCGGCGACCGACGTTGCCGGTGGCGAGGGCGAGGTTGATGAGGGTGAGGCAAGCCTCGGTGCCGTGGGTGTGCTCGGAGATGCCGAGGCCCCAGTAGAAGGCGGTCTTATCGGCCTTGCCGATGATGTGGGCGGCGCGTTCAAGGGTGGCTGGCGGGATGCCGGTGAGCGCCTCCTGGCGTTCGGGCGTCCAGTCGCGGACGGCGGCGGCGACGGCCTGGAAGTTCTTGACGCGGTCGGCGACGAACTCTTCGTTGACGAGGCCATCGCGAATGATGACGTGGAGCAGGGCGTTGTACATGGGGACATCGGCGCCGGTGCGGCACTGCAGATGGACGTCGGCCCAGCGGGTGAGTTCGATGGCGCGGGGGTCGGCGACGATGAGTTTGGCGCCGTTGCGAATGGCGGCTTTCATCTTGAGGGCGGTGATGGGGTGGGTTTCGGTGGTGTTGGAGCCGGTGACGTAGATGACGTCGTTTTCGGCGATCTCGTCTAAGGAGTTCGTGAAAGCGCCGGTGCCGATGCTTAGGCCGAGGGCGGCGACCGACGAGGCGTGGCAGAGGCGGGTGCAGTTGTCGATGTTGTTAGTGCCGAGGATGACGCGGGTGAATTTCTGGAGGAGGTAGTTGTCCTCGTTGAGGCATTTGGAGGAGCCGTAGACGGCGAGGGCGTCGGAGCCGTGGGTGTCGCGAATCTCCCCCAGGCGTCGGGCGACGTGGTTGAGGGCTTCGTCCCAGGTGGCGCGGCGCCAACGGCCGGCGCCGCGTTCGCCGGTGCGGATGAGGGGATGGGTGAGGCGGTCGTCGCTCTGGGCGTAGTCCCAGCCGAAACGGCCCTTGACGCAGAGCCAGCCCTGGTTGACGGGGTGGTCCTCGGGCGACATAGCGTGGGTGATCTGGCCGTCGCGGACGTGGACTTCGAGGCCGCAGCCGACGCCGCAGAAGGAGCACGTGGTTTCGACAACCGCGTCGTCCTGGACGATGCCCTGCTTTTCGAGTTCCCACTGGGTGCGGCTCTTGAGGGCGCCGGAGGGGCAGACCTGGACGCAGTTGCCGCAGTAGACGCAGGTGGTGTCCATGATTCCGTCGTATTCGCGAGTTGAGATGCGGACGTGGAAACCGCGTTCGCCGGGTTCGATGGCGTAGGTGAGCTGGACCTCGTCGCCGCAGACGTCCACGCAGCGCCAGCACATGACGCACTTGGCGTAGTCGCGGATGTAGTAGGGGTTGTCGTCGATGACTGGCAGGTCGGCGCGGGAGGCCGGGCCGTTGGGCTGGACGTTGTATTCGGTGAGGAGGGACGCAAGGTCGGGGGCTTCGCTGAGGTCGACGCCGGAGAGGAGGGCCTTGAGGGAGCCCTTGCGGGAGCGGCGGACACCTTCGCTGTTGGTGAAGAGGGTCTGGCCCGGTTCGACGAGGGCGCGGCAGGCGGAGAGGAGCTTGGATTCGCCGTTGAGGGAGGCATCGGCGGAGGGCGGCTCGTCGTCGGCGTCGGCGGCTTGTTCGACCAGGCAGAGGCGGCAGTTGGCGGAGGCGGCGATGTTGGGGTGATAGCAGAGGGTGGGGATTTCAATGCCCACCTCGGCAGCGGCGCTGAGGATGGAGGTGCCGGCGGGCACGGTGACCTGGCGGCCGTCGATGGTGAGCGTTACAGCTTCGACCGCCGTCGCCATGCAGAACCGCCCGGCGCTGAGAGGGAGCCGACTAGCCTACGCTACCGGGCTGATCCGGCGGCTCTGGCCTTCCGTTAGGCGGTGTCTGGCCGGGATCTTCTCGAGGCAGGGGAGCGCCGGAGCCGACGTTCTCGCCCTCGTGGAAGATGAGCCAGAAGATGTAGCCGAGCCAGATGAGGGCCAGCAGGACGACGGGGATGACGACGACGACGAGGATGAGGCCGGGGTCGGTGGTGCCTTGGCTGGCCGGCGTGGGCGCTGCGGTTGGACTGGTCGGCGGGCTGACGGCAGCGGCGGAGGGTATTGCAATTGAGAGGAGCGCCGTTGCGAGAAGGATAACGGGCATGCGGCGCGGCACGTCAGGGTGAGACTTCAGATGCTGCTGGCAGGGGTGTGAGGTCGATATCCCAGCCAACCCCAGGGTAGTACTCAACCCACCGACTGGCGTCTCCGGGCGTTCGGGGCCTTAACGTAACGATCCCCGAATACACTTGGGCGGACATACGTCCACCCCGAGTCGTAATGTGCGCTAACGGGATTTGGTGTCGAACTTCAGCGTAGATCGTCCGATTGTCCGTACCCGCGAGATTCAGGGTTAGCAAGTAGCTGGTGTCGGGGCCCAGTTGCTCGGCCTCGCCACCGCCGCGATCCCCGTTGATTTCCAAGCGCCCAAGGTCGAATTCGACGCGTGCCATCTGTCCCTCGGTTGCAAGCACCAACGGACCGGGCCACCACCGGATCGACGCGCGAGGATCAAAGTCGACCGGAGTAAAGGCCATTGGGCCAAGTTGATACAGGCGGAATTCCGTTCCCGCCATCATTGGAAGACGATGGGGGTTTCGGTACCAGAGGTTTGCGACTACCTGGCCATCGTCGACTTCGCCATCGAACCCGAGGCCGGCGCTGGCCGTTGGCGGTCGTGCGCCGGAGTCCCCGCGCTGCGGCCGGATCTGAGCGAAAGGCGCAAAGGAACCGTGTGCGGCGAAGACGACTCGATCGCAATCGACAACATCGAGGTCGATTTCCTGGGGCGAACCGTTCAACGTCGGACTGGCGAGCCCGGCCACCGCCGAGTCTCCCGGCTCTCCCAGAAGCTTGATGGTCATGGGTCGCAATTGCGCCGACTCACATACCGGTCTAAGACTCTCCGGCAGGGGGGCAAGGTCTGGGCCCACCCGCCAGACCGACGACCAGGCCGCCGTGAGGTCATAGGCACGAATTCCATGGCCGCTCCAGATCGCGTCCTCTCGCGCGAGACCCAGCATCGACGGCTCCATATAGTCGGGTAGGGCGACCACGCCTTGGTTGGGGAGCTCGGAAGCTGGCTGAAAGCGTGGAAACTGCGTCATCCGATTCATGAACATCTTTGGAGCCCGCAGTTCGTCTTGCTCTACCAAGGCAGTGAGCAGCATTTTGCGCTGATGTGTGGTAAGCCCACCGATAAGGAAGACGGGCATGTCAGACGGAACTAAGTGGCGAAGAGCACGGAAGCTCGACGTATCGGGCTCAGGCATTCCCGCACCGGGGATTACCTCGAACATCCGGTGGCGTCGACCCGAGACCGAGCGAAGGTCCGCCATGAGCCTGAAGTGCCTGGAATCGTCAAGCAGGCGCCGAGCCTGTGGCGCGAGGGCCTCCGTGAGAGCATCAGTGACGTGCAGATGTGTGATTCCCATCTCCGCCAGGTCGTCGCGATGCAGGAATCGAATGGCATCGTGATAGACCGACGTCGCGACCGCTACGAGAATTTGCGAGCGGCTTCCGGATGTCGGAGTGGAAATCCCCGTCGTCGACACGATTGGCGCTGGATGTGTGGTGAGAAGCCGTGCGTCGTTCGAGAGCGTGTGGGCGACCCAGGCATAGAAGTCCCAGTTCGCGTCTAGTTCGCCTCGAAACCGGGATTGCCCGACGAACGGATAGCTCGAACCGTCGACGACTGGCACGCCGACCTCAAAACCCCCCTCCGACGCGTTCCTGACGGCCGACACGGCGCTAGGCAGCGCCGTAGGCACCAGGACAATGAGAATAGTTGCCAATCCTGCCGACAGGCGTTTCCAGCCGGACAGGCGCGACGCCAGCCAGCCGACGCCCGACAACGTGGCGAGCAGTGCGACTGCTGTGGCCGACTGCAGAATGCGCGCATCGTTCATCGGTACGAGCGATTGGAGGAACATGGATTCCATGAGCCCTGCGGTGGCAGCAACCGCGAGGTACGCCATCCCGAGGTTTCTCCGCCGGGCGGCGAACCAGGCGCTGACGACGATCAGCGGAATCGTCCCAATTCGAACAAGCCCAAGCCGCGTCACGTCGAAGAGCAACATGTCGGACCCGGTCGGCTCGTACGCGATTCGCACCATGCTCGCTGTCCCGCCACGTGCAAACAGCACATCCGACAGCGGTCCCCCGGCCAAGGCGATTAGCAGCGCCGCCGTCGCCAGCCCAATTGCCCAGACAAGCCGCTCGCGCCCCCGCAGTCTGACGAGATGAGTTCCGCCAACGACGGCCAGCGCAGCGCTTGAGAAGATCATGACGGCAGCTTCCGCTAGCGCCGACACACCGGCCGCGCACGCCACGACGGCAGCGTGGCGGCGCGAGACGCCAGCCTGAAGTGCGGCGGCAATCAGAATGACGATCGCAATGGCCAATGCGCGCTGGGGTGTCTGCAGCCACGCGATCAGTTCATTCGACTGGGTATTGGTCCAGGCGTTTGAGAGCCCGGCCAGGCCGACCACAAAGCCCGACGCCTCTGCGTGCAGTGGAAGACCGATTTGGACGACACCGAAGGAGAGGCCGATCGTCGCTCCGATTCCTGCCGATAACGGCAACGGAGCGCCGAAGTCCCATGCAAACCCGCTTGCAGCCAAGATCAGCGCAACAAGCACGACCGACATGAGCACAGCCAAGGCAGTCCACGCGGGGACAGCGGCCAGGTTCACAATGCTCGAAGCCAGAAGGTTGGGTCCGTAGTGGTAGCCGATGCCGGCGTCTGGTCCGTAGGGCGTAACGGGTGGAAAGACGCCGCGAGCCATTTGCAGCGCCATCCCGTAATGCCACGACTCATCGCCATGTCGAGCCTGGGTTCGATTGGCAAGGGCCACGACGTAGACGCCGGTGGACACCACCAGGAGCGCCAGTGACGCCAAGGCGGTGCGGCGGGAGGGAAGGCGGAACTGGCCGGAGCGCCAAGCCACGAATGCGGCGAACGCTGACGGTGCCAGAAGGCCACACCAAGCGCTGGGCGCGCCGGGGATTAGGTAGGCAGAGAGGTTGGTGGTGAGTAGCACTACCACGATGCCGAGGGCGGGGGCGTAGAAGGGCCAGACGGGGCGGGGGCGGTCACCGAAGACAGCCTTTGACAGCGGCGCGCCGATGGCCGCCATCCAGAGGCAGACGCCGGTGGAGGTGAAGATCCCGATCCAGGGCGAAACCGTGGGATCAAGATTCATGACGTCGGCCCTGATCTATTCGCGACCGGCGAGGTTGGTGGTTGCGCCGAAACTCATCAAGCCGAGAACGAGTTGGACTCGTCGCTGCCCCGTGGCGCCTGTGTCCCGAGATCACGGACAAGCCAGGGCATTACGAACTTGCCGGGTCACTCGCCGGGTTCGGACCGCGGAAAGATTCGATCCAAGAGGCGGCGGAGGGGGGCGGCGTCGGCGAGGCCGTCCATGAGGAGGTTGAGGGTGACGAGGCCTACGAGGGCCCAGCCCAAGGGCGGGACGCCAGCGATGACGAAGACGGCGCCGGCGAAGGCGATGACGCCGAGGAGGGCGTCGGCGCGCAGGAACGAGGCTGGGTCTTCGGAAGGTCCATCGGATTGGAGCGGTGCGACGAAGTAGCGGTGGAATCGGCGGGTGAGGCTCCAGCCGGGACTTATCGAGCCGGCGGCGAGCACCAGCACGACGAGCGTGATAAGCCAGGGAGCGGCCTCGATCCAGGCCATCATGAGTGTGAGGCCAAAGCCTCCGGCAACGACAAGTTGGTGGAAGCGGCGTTCGCCGCGATCGGTCATGAGTGAAGGCCTGTTTCGGCGGTCGACCGGGGTCTTGTGGGTGCGCGCGGCGATGGTGGCACAGCCAACTCCAGCTATACACCCCCTGCGGAGTTGCGGTGACCGTTGAGGGCGGTACGCGTGGGTTGTCAAACTCTCGGCATGGCCGATCAAACTGCGGGCATCAAGAAACTGCGGGACGCATGGTAGCCAGCGCCGTATCGGCTTCCCCGGGATTGCGGTCGTTGGCGGCGATGGCGACAGCACTCTTGCTGTTTGCGGCGTTTCCGCCGCTGGAGTGGACGGGACTGGCTTTCTTCGCCTGGATTCCGTTGCTCATAGCCCAATCAGGGGCGTCGCCATGGGTGCGCAGAGGACTGAACGGGCTGATGCTGGGTGTTTTGTTTGGTTTGATTGCCACCACGGTGAATCCGCCCGAGGTGGTGACCGGGGCCGCTTGGTTTGGGATTGCGGTCGGTGTCGGCGCCCTGGCAGGTCTGGCGGCGACGTTGCTGGATGTGCCGGTCGGTCCGAAACGTGTGACTCGGGCGCTGGGGCCATGGTCGCGCATATGGGTTCCCGCCGTGGCCTGGACAGGCATTGAGTATTTGCGGTTGGTGACGACGGCCGGACATCAATGGGGACTGCTGGCAACGACGCAGGTGGACGTGGCGCCGTTGCGGGCCTGGCTGCCGGTGGCGGGGATGTGGCCGGTGGCGCTGTTGACGGTGGCGACGGGTCAGGCCATTGGGGCTGTTGCGCTGATCGCTTTGGGTCGGCTGCCGCTGACGCGGAGCCTAGCTGTTGGAGTCGGGGTCGCGGCGCTGGGATGGCTGGTGGGTTTGGGTCTGGCCGCCGCAGGAAGCGCGCCGGACGGGCCGACACTGCGCGTAGCCGCAGTCCAGACCGGAGACCATGTCCCATCACATCCGAAGACGCGGCCGCTGATTACGACTGTGCGATATCGCGAGTTGACGGACACGATTACGGATATGCACACGCCGGCGACGTGGGAGGCCGTTGCACAGAGCGCCGATCTGGTGGTGTGGCCTGAGGCGTCGGGCTGGGTTGCACCGGACGATCCCAACGCGATGGCGCAGCTGGACGGGGTGCGCGACGTGGCTCGGCGGGCGGGGGTTTCGATCGTGTGGTCGTACTTCATCCGCATCGACCCGAACCGGACTCGCAACGAACTGGTGCTGGTTACGCCGGACGGTCGGATGTCTCGACCGACCACAAAAGACCACCCGGTGTATGCCATTGGGGAGCGGAGCGTGACTGCCGGGCTCTACGAGACATATGACCTGGCAGGGGCTCGGCTGGGTTTGGCGGCCGGACCGGATGGCACCTATACGGACACGCTGGCGCGGCTGGCACGGATGGGCGCGGCGCTGGTGGCGATTCCGACGCACGACTGGGCCGCCTATACGGCCCCGCATATCCGGCACCTGCGGCTACGGGCGGCTGAGCATCGGCTGGCCATAGCTAAAGCCGACTGGCGATATGGGTCGGTGGTGATCGCCCCGGGTGGCGAGGTTGTGGCGGAAACGTCGCTTGAGCAGGCCCGGGGGGAGTTGCTGATCGCCGATGTTCGCCTTGGTCGACCGGGGACGTTCTACACGGCGACGGGCGACTGGCTGGGCGTGGTGTCGTTGGGCGCGCTAGCGGCGATGCTGCTTGGGGGAGCGGTTTTGGGCGTGCGGGACCGTCGGGTCAGCGGCGTCCGGCGGGAATCAGCGACGCGCCCCAGCTGAAGGCGAGCAGGCCGACCACGGCCAGCACGAGCGTGACGACGGCCGGATGCCAGCCAAGGTCGTCCAGGGTGACGGTGTAGGCGGCGGCCGTGTGCAGAACGCCGGCCAGCAGCACGTAGCCAGTCAACCGACCGGCCAACCAGCCGCGGGCCAGCATGTAGGCGGTACCGAACTGCAACGCGACCCAGGCCCATTCGCGCACGAATACAAATGCCAGATCCGCCCCTGGCAGGTCGGATTGGAGCGCCTTGGTGAGGGTGAGTTGCGCAGCGAACAGGGCATACCCGGCGGTGGGGGCGATCGCGGCGGCCGTAACGGCGCGGGGGTTGGACGGGCGGGCCATGACAAAGCCCACGACGAGCAGCATGAGGAGCTTGGCGAACTCATCGGCGTAGGCGGCGACGATGGCGGATACCAAGCCGACCAATGCGACCTGATTGCGCATGGCGGACGCGCCAATGTTCTCGGCGACGATTTCGAGCACGGCGCGGTTGAGTTGATCGTGCAGCCAAATCTGGGCGAAGGGGCAGGCGACCAAGCCGAGCAGCAGGCCGAACCACACACCGGGTCGCCCGAGCAGCAAGGGAGCGCCAGCGCGACCCCAAAACAGCCCAAGGGCCAGGGCCGCCGCCACCGCGACGGGATGGGGGGCAACAAGGAACTGGCGAAGGAGGTCGATCGGGTCGACTAGGGTGTCAATTGGTTCGTCGACCGGAGCTTGGAGCGGCCAGCGTGCGCGGGCGGCGCACGGCGGTTCGCAACAGGGGCTGACTGGTAGGATTAAGGCAGCCTGCGGGCTCCGGCGCCTTGCGTCCAGGGTCCGCCTGATCGTTTACAAGTGCAGAGTCGGGGCGCGCCATCACATGGGTCGGTGGGTGAGTGGTTAATACCACCAGACTGTAAATCTGGCGCCTTTACGGCTACGTAGGTTCGAATCCTACCCGGCCCACCGGACGCCGCGCGACGGAGCGTGGGTTAGTATCAGGCGTCCGGCGCGCCCGACTCAACGCGGTCCCGTGGTGCAGCGGCCTAGCATACCTCCCTGTCAAGGAGGAGATCGCCGGTTCGAATCCGGTCGGGACCGCCCGGCGCGCCCGCCGTGCGGCGCCGTGGGCCCATAGCTCAGCGGTCAGAGCAGCCGGCTCATAACCGGTAGGTCCCTGGTTCGAATCCAGGTGGGCCCACCGGACGGACAGCGGGAATGGCGGAGTAGCTCAGAGGTAGAGCAGGGGACTCATAAGCCCTTGGCCGCAGGTTCGAATCCTGCCTCCGCTACCGGCCGGGCCGAGGTGGTGAAATTGGTAGACACGCAGTCCTCAGGAGGCTGTGAGCTTTTGCTCGTGCGGGTTCGAATCCCGCCCTCGGCACCACATCCATCACACTCTGCAACAGGAAGAACTTCATCCCCGAAAGTCGTAGTGATCACTAGCGTATTGAAATAGTCTGTCGTCAATCAAACCGAGGTCCAGATCAAAATAGAAGTCAAAAATATATCGGAAGTGATTGACAGAACTGATGGTCGGATAGAGCCTTTCCGCCCCGCCGTCAGGTAAATGAAACGCCCCTAAGATTGAATGTCGGTGATTGACACTTATACCACGACCGTGATCGCCAGCAATCACGATGACAGGAGGATCCGAATTCGCTTCTAGAATTCCATCAACCATGTCTAATACTAGCTTATTCACGTAGATGAGTTGACCTACATATGCACTGGCCACGCTCGGGTCGTGATAGTCATCGAAACCCTGATGGTCATCGACATAGTTTCCTTCCTTATCGAATGTTGCAGGGTCGTGTGGTTTGACGATATGTGCGAATACAAACTTGGGCTTTTCAGCCTCAATTGGGTTCGATAGAAAGTCGAACATTTGAAGCGCGCGGTGCGGAGACCACCATTCATATGGCTCAGATTCGCCGAGCAGGAACTGTTCACCGAGCAGTGGTTGCAATGCTGTCGATTGCGCAAGCGCGCGAATGAATCGCGTCGACAGAAATGGACTTGATTCACCAGCATCAGTCCGAGAATCCGCATGCTCTCCTGAACGAACCAGGGTGCCGGACGGAGTGAACGAAACCACCTGATCCGCCAGCGGAGACACTTCGGTAGAAATTACTCCCGATTCAAGGTGTATGTAGGTATACCCAAGGTCCTTCAGGATAGCAGCGGCCGAGTGAAATCTAGCAATATCTATCAGGTCATCATGCGTTCTCGGCACTCTTTCACCAAGACCATTCAAGTATTGCATATTTAGGATTGAAGGCGTTGACTGAATTGTATACGTGTAGTTACTGGTTGCCTCAGAAGCGATGTAAAACCCTCGGCTCTCCAGCTCACGAAGGAATGCTGTGTTATCGAACGAAAACAGCTCGACGAGCGCGTCATTCCGCGCGTACGAGTCAAGAATGATGTAGTAGATGTCGGGACGCGCGCGGCTTTCGTCCGGAAATCTCAGGGGCAGGAGATGAGCCGCAACGTCGTCCAATGCCACGGACACCTGTCGTGGCTCCTGAGTCCTTGTCGTGACGGCGGCGGCTATCAGGGTCACAGCCGGAAACACCAGCAGGACAACGCTCATGCGGTTGAGGAATCGCGTCCACTGGGCGGCTCCGGCGCCAATGTGCACGATGACGGCGAAGGCCGCCGCAACGAGGACCACGGCGATTCCAAACAAGGCACGGTCGTCAACCGAATCGTCAACGGCGCGCTCAATGTGGCCGTAGCCGAAGAATACCGCGACCGCGACCGCAGAAACCGCAGCCGATCGATGCCAGTCCTTCAGCACAAGTCGCAGACCGCCAACGCTGCACGTAACCACTGCGAACGCCGCGATCAGCGGTACGACCGCTTCATTGGCCGCAAAGTGCAATGGGTTGCTGGCCAGGAAGTGCAGTATGGGCGCGGCGGCAGCCGGCCACGGATACCACGGAGCCGCAAGCAGACGAGCGAATCCCGATGGCCGATCATCGTCGGATTGGCTGGCGCTACGTTGAACTGAGTGCCGGATACCAGCCAGCGGCTCTCGAACGGCATGCCCAGCCACGGTTCCAATCCGTCGTAGCTGTTCGGCAACTCTGGGATGCGCGAGTACCGCCAGGGCTATTGCCACGAACGCCAGCGCCAGCCGAACTCGGCTATTCGAGTCGCCGGCGCTCCCCGCTCGAAACCCGCTCCCGGTATGGATATGTGCGAAGGCCAGAGGCCCGCTGCCCGCATCGGGCTCACCGTTGAGCATCACGTTTACACGCCCGGCACCCGGATTCGCCAGACGGTAGATCACATGACATCTCTCACACTCGTCGACTCCAAGTTGAAGCATTAAGCGCTGTCCATGCGGCACGACGTAGCTGGGAAAAGAAAGGGTGTGCCGTGCCGGGATGTAGCCTCGCGAGACACGAAACACTGTCTGCCGGACCACTTGGCGAGTCGACGCGTCAATTAGCGAGGCGCTGACCGTAGCGTCCCTAAACGCGCTGGGGGCGGTAGAAACCCAAATACGAAACGTCCCCACGGATCCACGCAAGGGTCCAAGATCCTGCTGCACCGACCATCCTGGCCATGCGATTAGCACTGCCCCGTCCGGCTCGCCGCTTGAAGCCGATGGATATGTGACTTGAGGGACGAGACTGGCCCACAGCCCAAGCGCCACGAGTGCCGCGACCACCCACGCGGACCTACGCATGAGTCACGAGCCTCACTGTCAGCGTGGACTGCGTCTCATAGTCGGCTGCGCCATCCCGGTGGCATTGATGCCTGCGCTGGGTTGTGGTGAATTGCCTCGCCAACCGCAACTATGCCCTCGCCGCGACTACCGGCGGTTCCACCGATGCTCAGCGCCGGACGCTTGGCCAGCGTAACCCGAACCACGCCATGGCAGGGCCAGATCGCTACGATAACTGGTGGATGTTTCTGCGCTGACCGGGCGCGAAGTGTACAGTACGGCGATGAGACACACGCTTGAGGGTCGCGCTCTATTGCGCCGCGCCGTCAATGCCCAAGCACCGGGCGCGCACAAGCCGTACGCATCAGCCCACAGCCGGGCTATCTTCGCCTTCGGCCTCTGGACGGCGGTGCTGATTACGAATCAGCTCCAAGGACGTCGTTATATCGACCCCGGAAGCGGAAGCTTTGCGATTCAGATCATTATTGCGGCCGTGCTGGGCGGGCTGCTGACGGCGCGGTTGTGGTTGCGGCACATCTTTTGGCGAGTTTTCGGGCGCGGGCGGCGGACGGAGACCGAGGATCAGCCGTCAGGCGAGGAGGCCGACCGGTAGGGCTGGATGAGCCGCGGGGCTGACGGGCGCCTGCCGGGTTCGTTTCGGGATCCGGCGGGCTTCGTGTTTCAGAAGGACGGCACGTTCTTTCGGCAGGTGAACCGTTGCTACGAGGCGACGTTCGCGAGGCTGATGGACTCGGGGCTGTACGCAACGCTCGTGGAGCGGGGCCTGCTGATTCCGCATGAGGACGCCGACCCTGGGCTTGCGCCTGAGGCCAACGCTGCCGCGGTGATTCGACCCGCGCAGCTCGCGTTCGTCTCATATCCGTTCGAGTGGTCATTCTCGCAGTTGAAGGCATCCGCACTGACGACCTTGCGGGTTCAGCGGCTGGCGCTGTCGCACGGCCTGTCGCTCAAGGACGCAAGCGCGTACAACGTCCAGTTGCACGATGGACGGCCCGTGCTGATCGACACGTTGTCGTTTGAGCCGTATGAGGCGGGTCTACCCTGGGTCGGGTATCGGCAGTTCTGTCAGCACTTTCTGGCGCCGCTGGCACTGATGGCTTACCGAGACGTCCGCTTAGGCGCGCTGTTGCAGGGTCACCTGGATGGGCTGCCACTCGACTTGGCGGTGCGGCTGCTGCCGTGGCGGACTCGGCTGCGGCCCGGCCTGCTAATGCACCTGCATCTACATAGCCGCGCGCAGGCGCGCCATGGGGACTGCGAACGAACGCGAGACAGCCTGAAGGGCCGCATGAGCCAGCGCCGGCTTGACGCCCTTCTGGAGAGCCTGGAGTCGACGGTGCGCCGACTTTCGTGGAATCCGGGGGATACGCCCTGGGCCAGCTATGGGGACCAGTCGAGCTACAGCGAGGCCGGGCAATCCGACAAGCAGCGGCTGGTGGCCGAGTATCTCTCGCAAGTCGACGCCGATTGCGTGTGGGATCTTGGCGGCAATGTTGGAATCTTCAGCCGGATTGCCGCGGCCAATGGCTCTGCGGTGATATCGATCGACAGCGACCCAGGCGCCGTCGATCTCAGTTACCGCCGGATGGTCGAGAATGTCGAGCGGAATCTGTTTCCGATCGTGGCCGATCTCACGAGTCCCAGCCCGGCACTTGGCTGGGACAATCAGGAGGTTCGCTCGCTGACTCAGCGGGGGCCCGCCGGACTCGTGATGGCGCTGGCGTTGATCCATCACCTGGCCATCAGCAACAACACGCACTTCGAGCGCCTAGCCCCGTTCTTCGCGTCGCTGGGGCGCACCCTACTCATCGAGTTTGTCCCGCCGGACGACCCGATGGTTGTGCGCCTGCTGGCCATGCGGAATCACACCTTTCCGTGGTATACGCAGGAGGACTTTGAAACGGCGTTCAGCCGGAGCTTCCGAGTTCTCAGGTCGGATGCGATAGCGGATTCAAAGCGCCGGCTCTATCTCATGTCCAGCTGCCACGATTGACGGCGGCTCGCCAGGTCACGCGCCTGCAGACGTCGGCAGCCAGGGCGTGCGCGGACACGTGAACTGATGGATTTCGAGCGAGTGATCGTCAACGAGTGCACGGCGTTGTTGTTTCCTTCTCGTGGGGCCAAGGACAACGAACCGGTGGGTCTGCTGCTAGCCGGCTTGCAGTCGTCCACACTTCTGCACAGATTCAGGGACTGGACCGAAGCGTGGCAGACGGCCGGATATGCGATCGCCTCGTACGACTTCAAGGATGACCGCTACACCTGGGGCGCGGACGCGGGCGTTACCACCCTCACCGAGTTATTGGAGGCGGCCCGTAGACGCTGGCCAATCCGGCGACCCATCGTCTGCGGCTCGTCGCGCGGGGGCCTGACCGCGTTGGTGTGGGCGCAACGAAATCCGGGTGTGCCGCTTGCCTGGTTTGGAATGAACCCGGTGATGAACCTGGGTCCGTTCTACGATTTGGCGGGACGAGCCCAGTCGCTCAATGCGGCCTACGGGACACAGAACAAGGCCGAGTTGATTCGGGACGTGTGCCCGCGAGTGAATCCGGTGGAACTCGCGGTCGATCTGACCTGGTTGCCCCTGCGCACCTGGCAGGGGCGTGACGACCAGGTGACACCGCCGGGGGACCTTGAGCGATTCGATGCCGCGGTCCGCGCGGCCGGGGGGTCGCATTCAATCGTGTACGGACGCGGCGGTCACGCGACTGTGGAAGGACCCCGCGACCAGTTTGACGCCGCTGCCCAGATTGCGTTCGCGCGGGCGGCTGAACGCGGCACCGTAGGGACCTCCGGACCAGGGGAACTCCGGCTGTGAACGCGTTAGGCGCGGAAGGTGCGTTGGCGGCCGCTGAAGCCTTCGCGGTCGGTGCGCTCAATGGTGCCGGGGTTCCGTCGATAAAGAAACTGAACTGAAATGGCGCAGGGCTCGCCCTCGATAGGTGCGTGTTCGAACGGAGTTTCCCAATAGGATGGGACATTGCCGAACACACCCAACGATGAGAGTTCCCCGCCATCGTCGGATGCTGTCGGCACTTGCGCGCTTTGCCTCCAGCGAGTGCGGGGCGGCACTCGCAGTTATCGCTTTTGCAACGTTCAGCGCACTGCTTTGGGCACTGATACGGATCCCGGGCGCAGGGGGACCTGATGAAAGCACCCACCTGGATCTGATTGAACGAATTCGGATGACCGGGGGAATTCCTCTATTCGACGGCTTTGATCGGAGTCAGTTCAGCTGGACGCCGGGACGTGTCATCAACGCCTATGAGCTCACCCCCAACCTCTCAGCATTGGCACTTGCCAGTGTCGCCAGCATGCTCCGCCTGAACGACCCAGACGCAACGCTGGTGCTGAGCCGGATCTTCGCGGTAGGTCTCTTTCCCTTCACGCTGCTGCTCGGGTACCTGACACTTCGCATTTTGCTTCCCGACCGACCGACGGAGCGCCTATGGGGCCTCACGGCTCTCGCAACCCTGCCACAGCTAATGCTTATCCACAGCTACGTCACTAATGACACTCCGACCATCGCCTTTGCCTCGCTGGCGACGTACTTGGCGGTACGTGGCTGGGCACACGGGTTCAGGACGCTGGACGCGATTCTGCTTGGCGTCGCCCTGGGACTGGTTGGCCTGCATAAAGCCAACGGCCTGATTGTTATGCCCGTGGCCGCTGGCCTTATTGGCTGGAGGCTTCGCCACGAACCCGGGCACCTAGTTCGGACCCTGAGCACGGTGGCCATAACAGCGTTCGCTATCGCGGGATGGTGGTACGTACGCATGCTGGTGATCTACGGCGACCCGTTTGGTACGGAAACTACTCGCGCCGCCACGGAGGCTGTCGACACGGCTGTCCCGACACCGCGCGATCAGGGCCTAAGCCCCTGGGAATACGCCTGGACAACCGGATGGTTCGAAGGCACGTTTCGGTCATTTTGGGCCGGCTACGGTGTGCGCCGAATGACCGTGCCCGACAACGCGTACTTCGCGTTTCTGCTTATGCTGATCCTCGGCACGGTCGGTCTGATCACCGCCACCTGGGGTGCACGAGGACGCGTGGCGGGTGCTGGCGCCGTATGGAGCACCTTCGCGGTTGCCGTCGCGGGATTGTGGCTGCTGAATCTCTGGACGAGCTGGACGCTGGACGGCGCCGCGATGCATGGACGCTACATCTACCCCGTGGTTGTTCCGTTCGTGGCGCTGCTTACCGCTGGGCTGGGTCGTGCCCTCAGCATTACGCGCTGTTCCCAACTAATCATGTCTTCGATGATCCCGCTGATGGTGGTCGGCAACCTAGCGTATTCAGTCTTCGTCGTCATGCCCGACGTAGTTGCGCTGCGTGTCTGGCCCTCCTAGGCGAGTGCGACGCGTCCGGCTTGCCTGTGAAGCTCTGGCTATCCTGGCCGCGCTTGGCTGGATCGGCTTCCTTATCACTGTTCCCGTCGCAGTCCCTGTATATGCCCCGTCTCAGGAAGTTGAGCCCCTTCGGGCCAAGTCGACCATTGGCGTGCGAGGTCAGACATTTACTGCGCCAACCGATGGCCTCAGTCGGATCGACCTCAAACTTGATACGGAAATCCCACCCGGTGAGTGGGTACGAGTGAAGTTCGAGATCGCCCGCGGAGTCAAACCACGTACGACGCTGGCCTCGGCGATCGCCGTCTTTGACCGCTCTCGCACGGACTGGCCGGTACGTCTGACCTTCGACCCTGACCTGACCGCAACGGGCGATCGGCTGTATTTGCGGCTCGAGTCAATCCTGAGTTCATCCGAGGCTGCGGTGTTCTACCACTTCAGCCGTCAGGACATCGACCCGCAAGGCTCCTTCTTTGACCTTGATGAACCGCTCGACACAAAACAGGATCTGTTGATGTCTGCGTTCCGAGCGTCACGGACGCCCAAACCGCTGGCTTGGGTGGAAGCATTCACCGCCAGGGCCGACCAGGCGGCCCGACGCAGCGATTTGGCACAACCCGGGATCGTGGCCGTGGTGAGTGGGCTGGTCCTCGCAGCGGCCCTTGGAGCCTTCGCCGTCGGCGCGCGGCTGTTGGTCAACGCTTGGAAAGGCGGTACAACACCCCTAACAAACCCAGCGTTAGCCACAGTTCTGATCGCCACGGCACTTCTGTGCCTAGCCTGGGGTGAAATTCCTATTGGAAAGCTCGCTCTGGGTCTGATTTAAGCAGCGGCGTCACATGGAGCAGCACCACTACGCTTGTCGACCAGCCGCGGCCGCAACCGTGCAGTTATTGGAAAGCAGTAGTTAGCGTTAGGCGCGGAAGGTGCGTTGGCGGCCGCTGAAGCCTTCGCGGTCGGTGCGCTGGCCGCCGACGAGGCCGCGCCAGAGCCAGACGCGGCGGGGAGTGCCGGCGTCGTCGCGTTCCACACGGACGCGCACGCCGCGGCCCCACATGGCGTCTTCGCCGTAGAGGCGGGCGAGCGTGGCTTCCAGATCGGCCCGCAAGGCGCCAACGTCATCCTCCGAGGTAACGTCCACGGCGTGGCGGTGCTGGGGATGGTCGTAGAGGCCACGGACGATCGGCTCAAGGTCGCGTTCGGCGGTCATGGGCAGTCCAGAGTCTCAGCCAGGGTCGTGCCGGGAGGGATGGTAGCAAGGCCGCCGGTGCCGGGGAGGCGTTGCATGGTGGCGTCTGCCGGAGAAGCCCTTCACCGCAACCCGTGTAGGTTCCCAGGGCCTTGGAACATCCGAGGTTTGAGCCGACGGGCCGGGACAGACCGGCCAACCCTGGGTCGTCCGAGGCCGTGGGGGAGCGGGGTCATCCCAGCCCAAATGCTGGCCCAGGACCCGAACCGTTGACGGGGCCGGTTGTAGGATTGCGGCGTTCGCAAAAGCATTGGTGGCGATAGCGGTGGCGAGTTTTTTTCTGATCGCGACGACTTGCGTGTCCCCGGCGGGGGCGCCGTGGGGTGGCGCGGAGGGGAGAAGCTAGCGACCTGGCACGAGCAGTCTGAGTCAGCAGAGGCCTCCCCTGGGCGGGAGGCCTTTTTTGGTTGTTTCGGGCTGTTTGAAACGAGGTGAATCATGGACGACTACACGGCTTCTACGTATGGGGAGCGGATTGCCGACGTTTACGACAGCTTTTATGGGTCGGTGGATGTCGAGCTACGGATGGATGTGCTGGAAGAGCTGGCCGCGGGTGGGCGGGCGCTGGAGTTGGGGACTGGAACGGGGAGTTTTGCGCTGCCGCTGGCGGAGCGTGGGGTGGATGTGCACGGGATCGAGATTTCCGAGGCGATGGTGGAAGAGTTGCGGACCAAGGAGGGTGGGGCGGGGGTGCCGGTGACGATTGGGGACTTTGCGGACGTGGAGGTGGAGGGGACGTTTTCGCTGATCTACGTGCTCAACAACACCTTTTTCATGCTGACGGAGCAGGAGGCGCAGGTCAGGTGTTTTGAGAATGTGGCGGCGCACCTGGATGCGTCGGGGGTCTTCCTGGTGGATGCGTTTGTTCCGGATGTGACGAGGTTCGACCGGGGCCAGGAGGTGCGAACCCGCCTTCCCGACCTGGAGACCGTCCGGCTGGACGTGTCAACGCATGACCCGATGCGCCAGTTGGTGGACTTCCGGCATGTTCTGCTGAGTGAAGCGGGTATTCGCGTGTACCCGGCACGGCTGCGGTATGCGTGGCCTTCGGAGCTTGATCTAATGGCGCGGCTGGCGGGGCTGCGGCTGCGGGAGCGGTGGGGCGATTGGCGGCGTGGGCCGTTTACGTCGAGGAGTCAGGCGCACGTGTCGGTTTATGAGCGGGCGAAGGAAAAGCGACGGTGAGAGGCCTAGGCGCTGTGCGTTAGCTGGCCTATGCGGAGCTTGTGGATCTGAACAAGATCTGAGGTTGAGTTAGCCGCCACTTCGAGGGATCGCGATGCCACGCCTCCAGACTCTGGACTGATGCCAAAGCGTTCGAGGAAATCGTCCAGGGTTCCGGTTTCCTGGAGCAAGGCGATGTGGTCTTCGGCCATTTCCTGTAGTTCGGTGACCAGGGTGTCGAGCGACGGGTCGAATGTGGACACGCCCAGTTCGTCGCATTTGCCGACCCAGTGGTCGTCTTCGCGCCAGTATCGGAGGGTTATCACCAGCGAGAGGCCGGCGTTGTCAACCGTCATGTCAAGTCCGATTCCACCGCCCATGAGAACGGCCCGTTTGCCGCGAATTCGATTGTACTGGGCAAGTCCTCAAGGCCCGCGGACACGGCGTGGGGCGGGCGCGGGTATCCTGACGGCAGAGCAGAGACGGGAGGGAAAGGAGCGTGGGCGGTGCTGAGATTTCCTGAAGAGATCATGCTGCTGTTGCTGGACGACGAGGGCGGCGATTTTGTGCGCGTGCCGGAGTGGTCGGTGCAGTGCGCGCTGGCGGGCGCAGTGCTGATGGACCTGGCGCTGGAGAACCGGATCGACACGGACCCGAACTGGCTGACGGTGGTAGACCCCACGCCGGTTGGCGACGAGCTGCTGGACTCGACGCTGGAGAGGATTTCGCAGGCGGACGGGGAACGGGACACGCGCTTCTGGATTCAAGACATCGCCCAACGCGCGGGACCGATCCGCGAGCAGGTGCTGGCAAGGCTGGTGGAGCGCGGGATCCTGCACGTGCGGGACGAGAAGTTTCTGTGGGTGTTCCAGGCGCGGCGCTACCCGGCGGTGGACGGCAAGGCCGACCGGGAAGTGAAGCTGCGGATCATGGAAGTGCTGTTCAGCGATGAGATTCCGGACCCGCGGGACATCGTGATCGTGTGCCTGGCGGAAGCGTGCGGAATCTTCCGCGAGTTGCTGTCGCGCAGGGAACTGGAGCACGTGACCGGACGAATCGAACAGGTGCGCAAGCTGGACCTGATTGGCCGGGAGGTTTCGCAGGCGGTCTGGGACATCGAGACGTCGCTGGCGCTCACCATGCACCCCATGATGTAAGTCGCAAGCGACTTTTGCTGGGGATCGAGTTTCAGCCGGGACTGGGGTGCCAGGGATGCGGCACGAGTGCAGAGGGCAACCACGAGAGGATTGCCCCTACGCAGGGGGCCGGGCGCGGCGGTTCAGTTGGTGGTGACGGCTCCCTGGCTGGCGGAGGAGACGAGGGCGGCGTATTTGGCCATGGCGCCGGTGGGGTAGCGCGGGGGTGGCGGCTGCCAGCCGGCGAGGCGGTCCTCGATCTGGTCGTCGGTGAGGTTCACGTTGAGCGTGCGATTAGCGACGTCGAAGGTGATGAGGTCGCCGTCCTGCACGGCCGCGATGGGGCCGCGGCGGAAGGCTTCGGGGGCGACGTGGCCGATCATGAAGCCGTGGGAGGCCCCGGAGAAGCGGCCGTCGGTCATCAGGGCCACCGAATCGCCCATGCCGGCACCTTGCAACGCGCCGGTGACGGCGAGCATTTCGCGCATGCCAGGGCCGCCAGCGGGGCCTTCGTTGCGGATGACGATGAATGAGCCGGGTTCGATGTCCTGGTCGATGACGGCCTGGAAGCAGGCTTCCTCGCCGTCGAAGACGCGGGCGGGACCGGTGAAGGTGTCGCGTTCCTGGCCGGAGACCTTGATGACGCAACCGTCGGGGGCCAGGTTGCCGCGGAGGATGAGGATGCCGCCGGTGGGCTTGAGGGGGTTGTCGGCGGGGTAGATGACCTGCTGGCCGGGGGTTTCCACGGCGGCGTTGGCCACCTCGGCGATGGTGCGGCCGTCGACGTAGCGCTGGTCGCCGTGGAGCAGGCCGAGCTTGTGGAGTTCGCGGGCCACGAGGGAGAGACCACCGGCTTGGAAGACGTCGGTGGCGACGTAGTTCCCCCAGGGCTTGAGGTCGGCCAGGATGGGGACGCGGGAGGCGATGCGGTCGAAGTCCTCGAGTTCAAGGTCCACGCGGGCCTCGTGGGCGATGGCCATGATGTGGAGGACGGCGTTGGTGGAGCCGCCGGTAGCGGCGACGGCGGAGATGGCGTTTTCGACGGATTCGCGGGTGATGATGTCGCGGGGGCGGACGTCGCGGTCGAGCAGGTCCATCACCAGGCGGCCGGCTTCGAAGGCGGTGTCGGCCTTGCCGCCGTCCATGGCGGGCACGACGTTGGCGCCGGGCGGGCTGATACCCAGGAAGTCGAGGGCGGTGGCCATGGTGTTGGCGGTGAACTGGCCGCCGCAGGCGCCGGCGCCGGGGCAGGCGGCGTTCTCGATTTCCATCAGTTCGTCGGCGGTGAGCTTGCCGGCGGCGTGGGCGCCGACGCCTTCGAACACTTCCTGGATGGTGATGTCCTGGCCGCGGAATTTGCCGGGGGCGATGCTGCCGCTGTAGAGGGCCAGGCCGGGGATGTTGAGGCGGGCGAGGGCCATGGCGCCGGCAGGGATGGTCTTGTCGCAACCGACGATGACGACCAGGGCGTCGAACGAGTGGCCGATGGCGGCGACTTCGATGGAGTCGGTGATGACCTCGCGACTGATGAGCGAGGCGCGCATGCCCTCGGTGCCCATGGAAACGCCGTCGCTGACGGAGATGGTGTTGACCTCCATCGGGGTGCCACCGGCGGCGCGGATGCCTTCCTTGACGCGCTGGGCCATGCGCCGGTGGTTGAAGTTGCAGGGCATGGTTTCGATCCACTGGTGCGCCACGCCGACGATGGGCCGGGCCAGGTCTTCATCGGAAAAACCGATGGACTTGAGCTGGGAGCGGGCCGGCGCGCGGGCCGGGCCGTCGGTCATGGCGGCGCTGTTGCGCTTGCGTGGATCGGACATGGAGAGTCCTGACGTGTTTGGACGACTGCGGTGTCGCGCTACATGGTGGGGGTGAAAGGCCTGAGATTCAAGGGTGGCGACCCGCGATTTCGCGGTTCAGTGGGCGGTGGTATAACTCCGCCCGCGCCGGCCGCCCCCGGCGGTCAGTCCTGATGGAAGAGTTCCTCCAGCATCTGGAGCGGGACGAGGCCGGATGCGGTGTCGACGTCGAGGATGTCCGCGTGCTCGGCCTGCCAGCGGGCCTGGACGTCGGACTTGTCAAGGTAGGCGGAGGCGGCGTCCCAGTCGTCGCATTCCAGGAGGCCGATAGCGTGGTTCTTGAAGAGAACGATGGTGAAGTTGCGGATTCCGGCCCTGGTGTTTTCGTCCTGCAATTCCGGCCAAACGGCGGCATGGGTGCGGCGGTAGTCGTCGATGCGGTCGGGTTTGATCGGCAGAGCGAAGGCGATACGTTGCATGATGCGCTCCGGGAGAGGCTGATGACACCTGGGAGCATGCGCGGATTGCTGTGAATCGTCCACATACGTTTGCGGGGAATCCGCTGGATCGGGCCGAGCACCAGCGGCGCGATGCGTCGTGGGTGGAAGCGCGGGAGAGCGATCCAGATACCCGGTTTCTGCCGCTGCGCAAATTGGACGTGCTGCTGGAGGGCGAGGACCCTGCGCGGCTGGCGTGGGTCAGCGGCGATTCCGCGGCTGGTCTGGAAGGCCCGCGGTTTCTGCTGGGGCTGAGGGATGCGACCACGCATTTTGCGATAGACGTATCTGACGACGAAGGAGACCTGGCGGCGGACGACGAGCGGCGGTTCGTGGATGTGCGGACGGCGGCGACGTTGCTTTCGGCAGAGGACGCCGGGATTGCGGCGCAGGCGCGGGCGCAGGTGGACTGGCATGCGCGGCACGGCTTTTGCAGTGTGTGCGGGAGCCCCACGAAAGCGGTGCGCGGGGGACAGCAGCGCAATTGCGGCAGTTGCAGCGCGGCTCACTTCCCGCGGACGGATCCGGTGGTGATCGTGGTAGTGACGGACGGCGACCGCTGCCTGCTGGGGCAGTCGCACGGGCGGCTGTCGCAGATGCGGATGTTCTCGGCGCTGGCGGGGTTCATGGACCAGGCCGAGTCGATCGAAGAGGCCGTGCGGCGCGAGGTGGCGGAGGAAGCGGGGATTAGAGTCGGCGACGTGCGCTATCACTCGTCACAGCCCTGGCCGTTTCCGTCATCGCTGATGATCGGGTGCCATGCCGACGCACTAACGACGGACTTGCGGCCGGACAAGGTGGAGATGCTGTCGGTGCAGTGGTTTGATCGGGCGACGGTGCAAAGAGCATTGGCCGGCGAGGATGCCGAACTGCGGGTGCCGGCCTCGTTTGCGATTGCCCATCACCTGATCCGGGCGTGGGCGGAGGATCGCGCGTAAGTTTCCATTCGCCTGGAATCCGCAACTCAACAGTCCACGCAGCGAAGCTCGCAGTTGTCAACACGGAAAATCGTAGCGTACAGCCAGTACACCAGAGGCGGATCGTGCATAGATCCTCACCAGTACACTTGAGAGGGATTGTGTATCATCCGAACCAATACATCTGCCAGTCATGGCGTACCAGCTGGACCGGTAGAATTGTGAAGCATCGTGCACTATCCCTGAAGGAAAGGCACCCGGCCCGAACGGTTGATAGGGGCACCAAATGTCACTCTTTGGCATCATGTTCAGGTTCAGGGGCAGGATTAGTCGCAGGACATTCTGGCTCAAGGGCGTTCTGCCATTATACGTAGGCTGGATACTCTGGATCGGGTTTGTAATTTACTATATTGAGGATTGCTTTAGTGTTTTCGGAGACAATGATTGCGAGTTATTACCTAGCGAACTCGTGGCAGCGCTGGGAATATTCGCTTTTGCCTGGATCTTCGTCTCGTCCTGGATTATCCTTGCCGTCTTCTGTAAGAGATTCCACGACTTAGGCAAGTCCGGGTGGTGGAGCCTTTTATTTTTCATACTGGTTCCGATTCCTTTATTTATTTTTGTTCCTTTATTTATTCTGGGAATCCTTGAGGGGCAGCCTTCCGCCAACGAATATGGACCTCCCCCGACGGATGAAGCCCCCGCGAGCTGACCGCGGAGAACTTCCCGGCTCGACGCGACCCGCGGCCAATGGAAGCAAAGCGACGCAGGTCGCGGAGAGCCGGCGGGACAACGGTCAGCATTCATGCGTACTGACGCCCGGCATCAAGGAATGGATCGACGCCGCCGGCCGACCGGGGCCGGCGAGCAGGAGCCGCCGGCCCCGAACGGGAACAGCGAGAACGCTGCAGTCGCGACACCACCGGAGGGCACTAGCGACGGAGCGGAGCGCCGTCAAGGTCGCGTCGCCCGAATCGCACTGCGTACCATTGGGGTGCGGTCGAAGCTCTACGGGCGGAGTGGTCTTCGTGGTCAGAGTATTGAGTAAGCGCGCTGTACTTCTGGTCGCCGGATTTGCGCTGGCGATGGCGGCGATGGACTGCGGGGCCGAGGCTCCGGAGCCAACCGAACGAATTGTGACCGTACCGGTTGAAGTCGAGAAGGTCGTTGAAGTCGAGCGGGTGGTGACGGTCGAGGTACCGGTCGAGAGGGTCGTAGAAGTCGAGCGCGTGGTGGAAGTGACGCCGCAGGCGACGGCGGCGCCCACCGCAACTCCCGCCGGGCCGGCCATCTACAAGATGGGGCTGTTCGAGGATCCGATTTCGCGCAATACCTGGAACTACCTGGGCGGACCGGCCGGGTCGGTGTGGACCGGGTACGTGATCGGCGGTTATCACACCTCGCTGTACGGCTACTCGCCGCAGCGATTCGACTGGGTGCCAGCGGTGGCCGACGGACTGCCGACGGCACTGGCAAAGGAAACGGTTGACGGAACCGAGTTCTGGACGACCGAAGTGTCGATCAAGCAGGGCGTGGAGTGGAGCGACGGGGAGCCGCTGACGGCCGACGACTTTGTGTTCACGGTGAGCACGGTTCGGGAACTGAACCTCGGTTCCAACTGGGCACAACTGGTGCACCCGGCGTTCGTGGATCGAGCGGAAGCGCTGGACGACCACCGGCTGAAGATCTACTTCAAGTCGACCGACGCCGACGGGAACGCGCAGACGCCGGGACTGAGCGTGTGGCAGTACGGGCTGGCCTTCATGCCGATCCTGCCGGAGCACTACTGGGCGCCGGTGGTCGAGGAGGCCAAGCAGGCCGGCGAGGTGGCTCAACAGATCGAAGCCCTGTTCGCGCACGTGCCGGACGGCGAACCGACCGCCAACGGACTTGAGTACAGCCAGTGGGAACCGGGCGCGTTCTTCGAGAACACGACCGTCTCCGACTACTTCAGCCAGGGCACGGTGGTCAACGAGTACGCCAACGGCGCCTACGAGGCGACCAACGAGCGGATGGGCTACACCGAGACCTTCTATGGGAATCCCACGGGCGACAAGGTGCTGGAGCTTGAGATCGGACCGCACTTCGAGTCGGAGATCTTCAGCATCTACGGCAACCAGGACTCGGCGATCCTGGCCCTGACCAAAGGCGACATCGACTTCCTGTTCAACCCGCTGGGCCTGGAGAAGGGCTTCCTGGACCGGGTGCGCCAGACGGCGGACCTGCAAGTCGTGGAGAACCTGGACAACGGGGTTTTCTACCTTGGCTTCAACACCCGCAAGCCGCCGATGGACAACAAGGCGTTCCGGCAGGCGGTAGCGACGGTGATCGATAAGGAGTTCGTGACGCGGACCATCCTGCAGGACACGGCGATTCCGATGTACGCCATGGTTCCGGAGGGGAATGCGTTCTGGTACAACGATGCGACGGCCAAGATCGGCCAGGGCCTGGGCCGGGGTGAACGGATCGCCGCGGCCGTCGAGCTGCTGAAGGGCGCGGGGTTCACCTACGAAACGGAACCGGAGGTCAGCGAGGACGGCGCTTTTGTGGTCAACGGCGGCGAGGGGCTGCGCATGCCGGACGGCAGCGAGGTGCCGGAGCTGGAGCTGATTGCACCGAGCGCAGGGTACGACCCGCTGCGGTCGACCTTCGCCATCTGGATCGAGCGCTGGCTGAACGACCTGGGCATTCCGACCAAGGCGCGCCTGCTCGGGTTCAACCTGATCGTGGAGAAGCTGTTCAGCGAGACGGTGGACAAGGACCTGGACATGTGGATCCTGGGTTGGGGCTTCACGATCTTCCCCAACTACCTGGAGAACATCTTTCACAGCCGTCACTCGCCTGAGTTGGAAGACGGCGGCGTGAACTGGGGCGGTTACGCGAACCCCGAGTTCGACGAGCTGGCCGCCGGACTGCTATCCGAGACGACGATCGAGGGCGCGCGCGAGAAGGCCTACCAGATGCAGGCGCTGCTGGCGGACGACCTGCCGTACGTGACGCTGTTCACCACGCCGAAGATCGACGTCTTCAGGCCAGTCAAGGTCGAATACCCGTACACCTCGGTGCTGGGAGGAATGGCGCAGGCCCAAGGTCTGCAACACGTCGTACTGATCAAGTAAGACCAAGTCGTCTTCATCGCCGGGTCCGTGCCCTCGACGGCCCGGCGATGCGGACGCCATAGGAGATCGCAGGTACGAAGGATGGCTGCGTACATCGTCAAGCGCGTATTCCAGATCGTGCTGACGCTGTTCGTGTTCCTGACGATCGTGTTCTTCCTGGTGAACGCCCAGCCCGGCGATATCAGCCGGCTGTACTCGATGGACCCGAACCTGCCGCCGGAGTCGCGGGCGCAGTTGCAGGAATTGTTTGGGGTCAACGAGCCGCTCTGGAAGCAATACCTGGTGCATCTCAAGAACACGGTGACGGGGGACCTTGGCGTGTCGTTCAGCCTGTACCCGCGGACCGTGGCCGACGTAATCAAGGAGCGGCTGCCGCGGACGCTGGTGCTGTTCCTATCGGCGACGGTGGTGTCGTTCTATCTCGGCTTCGGGCTCGGCAAGATCATCGCCTGGCGGCGCGGCGGCTGGGTGGAGTACTCGTCCACGCTGGGCGGGGTGACGCTGTACACGGTGTTTACGCCCTGGTTCGGGCTGATGATGATCTGGCTGTTCGCCTTCAAGGCGGGATGGTTTCCGATCGGGAAATTCCTGGACCCGGTGGTGTGGCAGGACGCGCCGTCGGACTCGAACACGATCTTCAACCTGATGCTGGCGACGGCGGTGGTTCTGTCGCTGGTGGTGTTCGGCGTATTCCTGGTCACGAGCAAGCGACGGCTCGGTTCGGCACGCATTGTGCAGGTCGGGAGCGTGGCCGTGTCCGTGCTGATCGTGGTGGCCGTATGGCTGTCGTCGGGCGTGGGTTACCTGGCCTGGGACATCGTGAAGCACATGGTGCTGCCGATCGCCACGCTGACGCTGATCAGCTTTGCGGGAACCATGCTGCTGACCCGCAACAGCATGCTGGAGGTGATTCGCGAGGACTACGTGCTGGCGGCGCGGGCCAAGGGGTTGCCGGATAAGGCGGTGCGCGACCGGCACGTGGCCAGGAACGCGCTGCTGCCGGTGGTGACAAGCCTCGTCTTCAGCGTGGCGTTCGCGATTGACGGGAGCGTGATCATTGAGTCGATCTTCTCGTGGCCGGGCATGGGACAAACGCTGGTGGCGGCGACCGTAAGCGAGGACCTGCCGCTGGCGGTGGGGGCCTTCGTGTTTGTGGGGCTGTTCGTGCTGCTGGCGCACCTGGCGGCCGACATCCTGTACGCCTACCTGGATCCGCGGGTTCGGTACTGATGGTTGTCGATACCGCGCCGGTTCAGAACACGCGCTCGCTGTGGCGAGTGCGGATGGGGTTGGCGGGCCGCAGCCTGAAGACGAACTGGTCGCTGTTCCTCGGAACGAAGATTGGGGTCCTGGGGCTGGCGATCATCTGCTTCTACATGCTGCTGGCGCTGGCGCATCCGATCCTGATGAACACGGTCTGGGACGAGCGGACTTACGACCCGGTGATCGGGTTTGCCTTCGACGAAACGCAGCAGCCGGCGCCGCCGAGCCTGAGACATCCGCTGGGGACGGATCCGCTGGGCCGGGACATCCTGAGCCAGCTGATGTTCAGCGCGCGCTCGGAGTTCCTGCTGGGGCTGCTGGCGGCGGTGGTGACGGTGTGCATCGGCACCATGGTGGGGGCGGTGGCCGCCTACTTTGGCGGGATGGTCGACATGCTGCTGATGCGGCTGGCCGACATCATGATCATGATGCCGGGAATCAGCATCCTGATCGTGCTAAGCGCGCTGATGGAGGTGGGGCACCTGGAATTGGCGCTGCTGATCGGGATCCTGTCGGGCTTCGGCGGGACGGGCGTGGTGCTGAAGTCGCAGGCGCTTTCAGTGGTGGTCAAGCCGTATATCGAGGCGGCGCGGACTTCAGGGGGCGGAACGCTGCACATCATCCTGGTGCACGTGGTGCCGAACTTGTTGCCACTTTCGTTTCTCTACATGATGTTCACCGTGACCAGCGCGATCTTCTCGGAAGCCGTGTTGAGCTTCCTGGGTCTGCTGGACGTGCGAATGAGCTGGGGGCTGATGATTCACACGACCGAATCGGCCGGCTACCTGCTGCAAGTGGGCGACTACTGGTGGTTGATCTTCCCAGCCAGCCTGTCGATCACGCTGTTGTGCTCGTCGTTTTACCTACTTGGCCGTTCGCTGGACGAGGTCGTCAATCCAAGGCTGCGACGCCTATAGGCAGCCATCCCAAGGAGGGGAGCATGACAACTTTGCATGCGTGTACCGGTCCCGAAAGGGACGCCGATGACGTTGCGCACCTCTGGCAGTTCGCCAGGCAACGAGGAATGGATCGGGAACGATTCGAAGAGGCGCTCTCTGACGGGGGATTATCCGCGGCGCTGGCGGCGTGCCTGGACCTGGCGGGTCCGGCGGAACAGCGCGAAGAGCAAAACCTAGAGGACGAATCGTCGGCGCCGGACGCGAACTGGTTCAAGGACACGAGCCCATTCGTGGCGCACGACAACGGCAGATGTTTAGAAGCCCGACTCGAGCACATGCAGGGCGTGATTACGCCCACCAACTTGTTCTTTGTCCGCAATAACTCCGTGAGCCTGGATGTGGAGCCGGACAACTGGCAGCTGTCAATCGAGGGCGACGCGGTCACGAAGCCGCTGACGCTTTCGTACACCGACATCCTGACTCTTCCGAGCCGCACCGTGGTTGCCTACCTGGATTGCGCCGGCAACCAGCGGGCCATGTTCGACCTGGTGAAGGGCGAATGCTCCGAGGGCACGCAGTGGCGAACGGGCGGCGTGAGCAACGGTGAATGGGTCGGGACTCCGCTGCGCGACGTGCTGACGATGGCGGGAATCACCGACGACGCGGTGTGCGTGATGCTGGTTGGGCTGGATACCGAGTCGCCGGAGGAGGGGTTCCGCAGCGTGATTCCAGTGGAAAAGGCCATGCATCCGGACACGCTGCTGGCCTATGCCCTCAATGGGGAGGTGCTGCCCAGGGACCACGGCTTTCCGATGCGCGCGCTGGTGCCCGGCTGGGTTGGAAGCACGAACGTGAAGTGGCTGGGCCGGATTGAGGTGTCGTCTAAACCGATCTGGACACGCAACAACACGACCTCCTACGTACTGATCGGCGATGAATACCCGCCGGAGGGCGAAGCGCAAGGACAGGTCACGCACTGCCAGGTGATCAAGAGCGCCCTGGCACTACCGTGGCCGGCCGACCTGCGGGCGGAGCCGCACCGCATTCACGGGTATGCGCACTCGCCTGACGGTTCGATTTCGAGAGTCGAGTGGAGCCCGGACTCGGGAACGACATGGCAGGACGCGAGGCTGCATACGCCGCAGGTGCAGTACTCATGGGCACGATTTGAGTTCGCGTGGGACCCGGCGCCGGGTTCGTACACGCTGATGACGCGCGCCACCGACGAGGCGGGCAACTCGCAGCCTGACGTGATTCCCTTCAACGAAAAGGGGTACCTGTTCAATCAGCCGATTCCGCATCCGGTTCGGGTGACGTAGGGATCGGGCATGGAATCACCTGGGTAGCCGGCGGGTTCGGTGAATTGGGCGTGGCTCTGGCGGCGTAGGCGCTTGGCGTCGTGGACAATCTGCGTAGCGAGTCCGGCAAGGCCCGGGGGCGGATCGGTGGGTGAGGCCGTGAGTCCGAGTATGCGGCGACGATGAGCGGGTGGCTGTTGGGGTCGGGACTGGGCACGGTGCAAACGTCCACCTCCACGGCGGGAGTCGCGCGGCTGTGGCGAATTGCTCGGCAGCGCGGGATGCACCGGCGGCGCTTTCTGCAGGCGCTGACGGCGGGCGGGGCTGCGGCGGTGCTGGCCGCGTGCGGGGATGCGGGTGAAGCGGATACGCCCGCAGTCACGGCGGACGCGGGCAGCCTGGCGACCCCTGAGCCCGCGCCGGCATGGTTCAAGGACACGACGCCGTTCATAGCGCACGACGACGGGAAGAGCCTGGAAGCGCGGCTGGAGCACATGCAGGGGCTGATTACTCCTGTGCGCTACTTCTTTGTGCGCAATAACTCGGTGAGCCTGGACGTGGACGTGGAGAGCTGGCGGCTGTCGATTGAGGGCGATGCGGTTCGGAACCCAATCCAATTGACGTATGACGACATCCGCGGGATGCCGAGCCGCACTTTCGTTTCCTGCCTGGAGTGCGCCGGGAATCACCGGGCGATGTTTGACCTGGTGAAGGGTCAGAAAGCCAGCGGTACACAGTGGAAGACCGGTGGCGTGGGTAATGGCGAGTGGACGGGGGTATCGCTGCGCGACGTGCTGCAACGGGCCGGGGTTGCGGACGACGCGGCGAATGTGTTGCTGATTGGACTAGACACGGAGTCGCCGGAGGAGGGGTTTCGGCGCGTGTTGTCGGCGGAGAAGGCCCTGCATCCGGACACGTTGCTGGCCTACGGGATGAACGGCGAGGCGCTGCCGCGAGATCACGGTTTTCCGCTGCGGGCGCTGATTCCCGGCTGGGTGGGGAGCACAAACGTGAAATGGCTGGGGCGGATAGTGGTGTCGAAGCAGCCGATCTGGACGCGCAACAACACCACCTCGTACGTGCTGATCGGGGACGCGTATGCGCCGGAGGGCGAGGCCTTGGGGAAAGTGACGACCACGCAGGTGATCAAGAGCGCGCTGGGGCTGCCGTGGCCGGCGGCGTTGGCAGCCGAGCCGCGGCGGATTCATGGCTTTGCTCACTCGCCGGACGGGCCGATCGAGAAGGTGGAGTGGAGCGTGGACTCGGGGCGGACGTGGAACCAGGTCGACTCGGTGACGCCGCAGGTGCAGTATTCGTGGGCGCGGTTTGAGTTTGGGTGGGATCCGCGTCCGGGCGAGTACACGATCATGACGCGGGCCACGGACGTGGCTGGAAACACCCAGCCTGACGAGATCCCATTTAATGAGAAGGGTTACCTGTTCAACCAGCCGGTGCCGCATCCGGTGCGGGTGACGTGAGATCGATAGACAAAGAGCAATAGGGCAAATGCACGAACAGTCCTCCTCGGCACCTGTCTTGAGCGTCGAAGACCTGGCGATGTATTACGGGACTCGGTCGGGGGACGTGAAGGCGGTTGACGGGGTCTCGTTTGCGGTGAAGCGCGGGGAGTCGGTGGGGCTGGTGGGGGAGTCGGGGTGCGGGAAGTCGTCGATTGCGATGACGCTGCTGAAGCTGCTGCCGGAGAACGGGCGGATTGTCGGGGGACGGATGCTGCTGGACGGGACGGACCTGGCGCCGCTATCAGAAGACCAGATGCGGACGCACCGATGGAATCGGATTGCGATGGTGTTCCAGGCGGCGATGAACTCGTTCAATCCGGTCTATACGGTCGGGGACCAGATCATCGAAGCGCTGGAGACTCACATCGAGACGAGTCCGGACGTGTCGATGGAGCGGGTGCGGGAGCTGTTTGACCTGGTGAGCCTGGATCCGAGCTTCATCGGCCGCTATCCGCACGAGTACAGCGGAGGCATGAAGCAGCGGGCCGGGATTGCGATGTCGCTGGCGTGCGAGCCGGACCTGCTGATCGCGGATGAGCCGACGACGGCGCTGGACGTGATCGTGCAGGACCGCATCCTGAAGGAACTGCGGGAGGTGCAGCAGTCGCTGAACATGAGCCTGATCTACATCTCGCACGACATGGCGGTGATCGCGGAGGTGAGCCACACGGTGGGGGTGATGTACGCGGGTCGGATTGTGGAGTGGGGCGAGACGGTGGACATCTTCCAGAACCCCATGCATCCGTATACGCAGACGCTGATGTCGGCGTTTCCGAGCGTGACGGGGCCCAAGCACGAGCTGGCGATGCTGGGCGGCGAGCCGCCGAACCTGCTGAACCCGCCGACGGGGTGCCGGTTCCATCCGCGGTGTCTGTATGCGACGGATGTGTGCCGGACCGATGAGCCGCCCAAGGTTGAGGGGTCGGATACGCACTGGGCGGCCTGCTGGCACCCGCTGGAGGCGTAGGCGACATGGCCATTGGCGAGGCGGGCGCCGCAGCGGTGGGGACGAAGCCGCTGATCAAGGTGGAGGGGCTGGAGAAGCATTTTCCGGTGGCGTCGCACTGGTACCGGCGCAGTCACAGCTCGGTGCACGCGGTGGACGGGATCTCGTTCGAGCTGGCGCGCGGCGAGAGCTTTGGGCTGGTGGGAGAGTCGGGTTGCGGCAAGACGACGACCGGGCGGCTGCTGGTGCGGCTGGCGGAGCCGTCGGGCGGGCACGTGCTGTTCGACGACGGCGAGGGTGAATCGACCGACATTACGACGCTGCGCGGGGATGAACTCAAGGCCTTTCGGCGCAAGGCGCAGATGATCTTCCAGGACCCGTATGAGTCGCTGAATCCGCGGCGGACGATCTTCGACACGGTGGCGGAGCCGCTGAAGGTGCAGGACGCCTGCCCGCCACTGGAACGGCTGGAGCGGGTGTCCAGCATGCTGGAGATGGTGGGGTTGACGCCGCCCGCCACCTACCTGTTCAGGTACCCGCATGAGCTGTCGGGCGGGCAGCGGCAGCGGGTGGCGATTGCGCGGGCGCTGATTATCGAGCCGATTTTCGTGGTGGCGGACGAGCCGACTTCGATGCTGGATGTCTCGATTCGCACCGGCGTGATGAACCTGATGGAAGGCCTGGCCGAGCGGCTGGGGATCAGCTACCTGTACATCACCCACGACCTGGCGGTGGCGCGCTACATGTGCTCGCGGATCGCGGTGATGTACCTGGGCAAGATCGTGGAAATGGGCGACACGGAGGCGGTGTTGCAGAACCCGAAGCACCCGTATACGCAGGCGCTGCTGTCGGCCGTGCCGATTCCGGATCCGACGGCGACGCGGGCGCCGGTGCGGATCTCAGGCGGAGTGGCTACCCCGCTGGATCCGCCGCCGAGGTGCCGGTTCTATAGCCGGTGTCCGATTGCGGATGAGTTTTGCCGGGATAACCCGCATCCGGGGTTGGAGGCGAAGGGGGCGGGGCAGCGAGTGGCTTGTTACAAGGCGTAGGCCGCCACGTAGTCGAGTCCAATCAGTGGCGACCATTTCGAATCGAAATTGACAGAGTGTGAACTACAGTTCACACTCTGAATGTGCTGGAGATCGTCGAGAGCGCCACATTCAAGCGATGGGTTCGAGGACTGTCGGATCGGCGCGCGGTGGCCCGCATCAACGCCCGGCTCCGAAGCGTCACGTTGGGCACCTTCGGCGATTCAATAGCCGTGGGCGACGGGATATCGGAGATGCGAATCCACTACGGACCGGGTTATCGGATCTACTTCATGCGGAGCAGCCGGACCGTTGTCGTGCTGCTCTGTGGCGGCGACAAGGGAAGTCAGCGGCGAGACATCAAGCGTGCAAGGCGAGTCGCTTTGGACTGGAGATGAACCATGACTGAGGCGTTTACTCGGTGGGATGCGGTCGATCACCTGCAGACTACAAAGGATATGCGGCTGTACCTGGAAGCCTGTGCGGACGAGGATCCGGGGGACGGCAGCTTGATTCGCGCCGGGTTGAATGACATCGCACGTGCACGGAACATGAGCCAGTTGGCTCGTGAAATCGGTATGACGCGCGAGGGGCTCTACAAGGCGCTCTCCGAGACGGGTAACCCGTCGTTTGCCACGGTAATGCGGATTAGCCGCGCGCTCGGAATGCAACTGCGGATATCCGTCTAGCCAGCCGATAGGATGCGGCGTCTGTCGATCGTCGCTTCCAGCGGTCTATCTGCGTGACTGATGCGGGCAATCTTCAGCGGTAGATCCAATCACGGCCGCCGACCCTAAGGACCAGGACACGGAGCACATGGTCCTGAAGGTCGCAGATTATGCGGCAGCGGCCGACGCGGTAGCGCCAGAGGCCGCCCATGAGGCCGGTGAGAACCCGGCCGCGCTGGCGCGGGTCGTCTGAGGCTGCAACGACACCATCCATGTAATCCAGGACGCGTCGCGCCGTCCGTCGATCGTGCTTGCGGAGTTGACTTCGAGCGGTGTCGGTGTATTCAACCGCCCAGGCCAAGGTCGGCTCTCACCGACTCGGCGGAATGCAAGCGTTCCCGACCCTTGCGGACGCGCTCAAGAACATCGGCGGCCAAGTAGTAGTCCTCCAGGTCGTCCAACCCGGTTTCGATGAGTTCGCGAAGGTAGAAGGCTTTAGAGCGTCCGGTTTGGGTCGCCAGGAAGTTCAGGCGCTGCTCGGTCTCAGGGGTCAGGCGGATGGAGGTTGGCAAGGCTACGGCTCGGATGCGATGTCGTACATGTATTCACTATATTGCAAAGGCCGAATCGGCATAGTTCGACTGAAGTGCTGTCGGGAACGATGGCAGGGCGAATGCTTAAGTGGGAGAGCTTGCGCTCAGAGCGAGTCCGGCGGCCGGCTGGAATCAGTCTTCGTCAATGAGTCGGAGCCCCGGTTCGCCCAACGACTGTTGAGAACCACCACGATTCCGACCCCAGCCATTGCCCCGAAATCGGGGAGCAGGTTCATCCGCTGTGGGTGGCGGAGGAGGTGGGATTCGAACCCACGACCGAAAGGAATACTCCCGGTAACCGCTTAGCAGGCGGCCGCACTAGACCAACTATGCGACTCCTCCAGGCGTTGGTGAGACAGGATCAGGAAATTGGCGGAGGGGGTGGGATTCGAACCCACGAGACGGTTGCCCGCCTAGTGGTTTTCAAGACCACCTCCTTAAGCCTCTCGGACACCCCTCCAGTTCACCGTGGAATTATAGCCCCGCCGGAGAAGGACTCAGTCGTAGTTTCGGACAATCGCTCGGTTGACGGGCCGAGGGAGCGCAGTTGATGGGCGATAGCCAACCTGGCGATGGTCCGCTGCCGGCGAAGGTGCTGGAAGGCATCCGATTGTTCAACGCGCGGGAGTTCTTTGAGCAGCACGAGGCGCTGGAGGAGGCCTGGCTGGCGGAGCCGGGGCCGGTACGGGACCTGTACCGGGGCATCCTGCAGATCGGGGTGGGGTTCTATCACCTGGAGCGCCAGAACTTCCGCGGGGCGCGCAACCTGCTGACCTATGGCATGGACCGGCTGGCGCCGTTTGAGCCGGCCTGCCGGGGCGTGGACGTGCACGGATTGCGGGCGGCGGCGCTGCGGTGTCGCGAGGAGGTGGAGCGACTGGGGCGAGAGCGTCTCACGGAGTTCGACGCCAGCTTGATTCCAAAGGTGCGGCTGGACAAGTCTCTCCAGGTTGCATCCGAGCGGAGCGGGTCGCAGACTTCGGCAGCGTCAACAGATTCGAAGGGCTAGCCGCCCATGCCCAAGCAGTTGCGCGTCGGGATTGCCGGGATCCGTCACAGCCATACGCCCACGCTGGTCCGGCAGTGGGGCGAGATCGAGGACGCCGAGGTGGTGGCGGCGGCGGACAGCTTCCCGAGCGCGCGAGCCCTGGCCAGCGACGCGTGGGGCGTCCCGGCGATCTACGAGACCTGGGACGCAATGTTCGAGGCGGAGGAGCTGGACGTGGTGACGTCCACCCTGCCCAACACCCAGCATGCGGACATCGTGGAGGCCTGCGCTGAGCGCGGGCTGCCGGTGCTGATCGAGAAGCCGATGGCGAGTTCACTGGGGGACGCCGACCGGATGGTGCGGGCGGCGGAGGCGGCGGGGATTCCGGCGCTGATCAACTGGCCGACTCTGGGGCAGACAGCGTTCGAGACCGGCGCGCGGCTGATTGCGGATGGAGCGATTGGGACGCCGCGGCAGTACGTGTTTCGCGGCGGCAACCCCATTGCCACCCGCAAGGCCGAGCAGCCCGACTGGTTCCAGTGGCTGTTCGATGCGGCGCAGGGCGGCGGGTCGTGGATCGACTACGCGGGCTACGGCGCGGCGCCGTGCCTGCTGTGGATGGGCCGGCCGCGTCGACTGGTGGCGCGGGACGCCTCGGTGACCGAGCGCAACGCGCGGGCGGACGAAAGCGCGGCCGCGGTGCTGGAGTTCCCGCGCGGCCTGGGCACCATTCAGACGTCGCACGTGCAGGTGGGATACCCGGGGCCGCAGGGAACGATGTTGCACATCGAGGTGAGCGGCGAAACCGGCGTCCTGGTCATGACACCCGGCGGGGATGGCGTTGAACTGAGGATCTACGACGGCGATGCGCGACGCGCGGGCGAGGTAATTGAAACGCCGCCAGCGGCTCCCGAGCGGCGCAGCGGTGTGGCTTACTTCGCGCACTGTGTGCGGGAGGGCCTGCCGATCGAGGGCCGCGGGAGCTTCCGGTTTAACCGGGAGGTGGTGGCCATCATCGACGCAGGCGTGCGTGCGCTGACTACTGGGGCTTCGGTGGCGGTGCCGCCGGCGCTGGACGGATAGGCGGCAACCCGATGGCCGGGGCTGTGGCGATTACCGGCGCGGGCCGAGGAATCGGCCGGGCCACAGCGCTTCGGATGGCGGCCGACGGTTGGGCTGTGGCGGTGTCCGACGTGAACGGTGAATCGGCGGCCGCCGTGGCCGAGGACATTCGTAGCGGCGGCGGAACGGCCCTGTCGGCCCAGCTGGACGTGACCGATCACGCGGCGGTTCGCGCGTGGGTCTACGAGGTCGACGACGAGCTGGGCGGACTGACGGGGGCCGTGGCCAATGCCGGGATCATGCGGGTGCAGAGTTTTCTGGACCTGACGCCGGAGATCTGGCGCCAAGTCATGTCCGTGAATCTGGACGGTACGTTCCATTTCGTGCATCCGGCGGCCGAGCGGATGGCCGAACGCAGGCAGGGGAGCATTGTCATCATCGCCTCGGCCTCGTCGCGCCTGCCGTCGTTTGCGACCAACGTCTACAACACCAGCAAGACGGCCCTGCACGGGCTGACGCGGGTGATGGCGATGGAACTGGGACCGCTCAACGTTCGCGTGAATGCCGTGAGCCCGGGCGTGGTGGACACGCCAATGTGGGAGTACATCGACCGAGAACGCGCCAAACTGCTGGGCAAACAGCCGGGCGAGGTGATCGCGGAGGCGATTGCGCGCATTCCGCTGGGGCGGGTTGAAACGCCCGAGGACGTGGCCGGATTCGTGGCCTACCTGCTGTCGGATGCATCGGATTACATGACCGGCCAGAACGTCAGCTACGACGGCGGCATGGTGATGCCGTAGGCGTCTCGAAGAAGCTACAGACGTTCGCCGCGCCGTTGATATACTCAACGAGGTCGCCGCCACCTGAAGGCAGCGATGTACCCCATGTTTTGAAAGGCGCCCCCGCTTGAGCGCGACTCACGACGCCGTGGCACCAGCCGACGTCTCGGTTGCCGAACCCGAGCCGATCGAGGAACTGGAGTCGATGGAAGACCTGCTGAACGAGCCCGGCGGCGCGATGCAGGGAATTTCCCGAGGCGACGTGATTGAGGGCCTGGTGGTTGGGGTCGACCCCGACGAACTGCTGGTGGATATCGGCCTGAAGTCCGAGGGCGTGGTTCCGCAGCGAGAGTTGTGGGACTCGCGATCGGAAGAGCCGAAGCCGGTGTTCTCCATCGGCGACATCGCCTTCGTGTACGTGGTGCGTCCGGAAGGCGACGGACCGGCGGTGCTCTCGGTACGTCGGGCGGCGCAAGAGAAGGTATGGCGGGCGACCGAAGAACTCTTCGAGAACGGCACGATCATTGAGTCCACCGTCCAGGAATACAACAAGGGCGGCGTGCTGGTAGACGTGGGACCCCGCGGCTTCGTGCCGCTGTCCCAACTCACCAGCCTGCGGCGCGGCCCCGCGGACGAAACGGAAGAGGAACTGAACGCCAAACTGTCGGAGTTGGTGGGCAAGATTATCTACGTGAAGATCATCGAGCTCGACCGACGCCGCAATCGCCTGATCCTCTCGGAGCGGGTGGCGGAGCGCGAGATGCGTGCCCAGCGGCGTGAAGTGCTGCTGGACGAGTTGCAGGTGGGCCAGGTTCGTAAGGGCATGGTCAGCAACATCTGCAGCTTCGGCGCCTTTATCGACCTGGGCGGAGCGGACGGGCTGGCGCACATCTCCGAGCTTTCCTGGAGCCGAGTGGAAAGCCCCGAGGAAATCCTGGCGCCAGGCGAGGAAGTGGACGTTTACGTGCTGGCCCTGGACCGCGTGGACAAGAAGATCGCGCTGAGCATGCGGCGCGCCACCACCGACCCGTGGGCCGATCTAACCTCGCGCTTCCAGGAGCATGAAGTCGTTCCTGGCACCGTCACGAAGCTGGCGCCATTCGGGGCGTTCGTGCGCCTGGCGGACGGCGTGGAGGGTTTGGCCCACTCTTCGGACCTGGGCAACGCCGCGCTGCACATGGTGAACGAAGGCGACATCGGGCAGTTCCGCATCCTGAGCATTGACGCGCAGCGGCGTCGCATCCGGTTGACGCCAGTTGAGATCTACCCGCCGCCCGACGAGGACTACGGCGAGCACGAGATGGAAGGCGAGCTAGCCGCCGTGGCCGAGAGTCCGGATGCGGAGATGGTTGCGGAGTCCGACGACATGGGCGCGGTAGCCCTTGTGGAGTCCGACGAGACGGACGGGGAAGCCCTTGCGGAGTCTGACGAGACGGATGCAGCAATCGATACGGAATCCGACGGCGTGGATGCCACAATAGAGGCGAGCGACGAGACCAAGAGCGGTTCGTAGGCTCTGGGTCGCCGCTACCGGAGGTTGCCGTGAACGACAGGCTCGATAAGTTCACGGAGCGCGCCAAAAAGGTTCTTGTCTACGCGCAAGACGAGGCGACGCGCTTTAATCACAACTACATCGGCACCGAGCACCTGCTGCTCGGGCTGGTGCGCGAAGGCGAAGGCATCGCGGCGCAGGTCCTCAAGAACCTGGGCGTGGAGCTGAACAAGGTTCGCAGCGCGGTCGAGTTCATCATTGGCCGCGGCGAGCGCATGGTCGTGGGCGACATCACGCTGACGCCGCGGGCCAAGCGCGTTATCGAGCTGTCGATCGAAGAGGCCAGGCGACTCGGTCACAACTACATCGGCACGGAACACCTGCTGCTGGGCCTGGTACGCGAAGGCGAGGGCATTGCGGCGGGGGTGCTGGAGAGCCTGGGCGTGAACCTGGAGAAGGTTCGAAGCCAGGTGGTGCAGGTAGTCAGCCAGAGCCAGAGCGAGCGCCCGCGCGAGGCGGCAACCACGGCTCCGTCCAAGCGTTCGTCCAAGACACCGGTCGTCGACCAGATGGGCATCGACCTCACGGCCGCCGCGCGAGCCGACCAGCTGGATCCGGTGATTGGCCGCCACGACGAAGTCGAGCGGGTGATCCAGATCCTGAGCCGCCGCACCAAGAACAACCCGGCGCTGATCGGCGAGCCCGGCGTGGGCAAGACGGCGATCGTGGAGGGCCTGGCCCAGCGCATCATCGAAGGCGAAGTGCCGGACTCGCTGCGCGACCGACGCGTACTGACGCTGGACATGGGCACGCTGGTGGCGGGGACCAAGTACCGCGGCGAGTTCGAGGAACGCCTGAAGAAGGTGATCGACGAGATCAAGGGATCCAGCGACTCGGTGCTCTTCATCGACGAATTGCACACGGTGGTGGGCGCCGGCGCCGCCGAAGGCGCGGTGGACGCCGCCAACATCCTCAAGCCGTCGTTGGCCCGCGGCGAGTTGCAAGTGATCGGGGCGACGACGCTGGACGAGTACCGCAAGTACATCGAGCGCGACGCCGCCCTGGAGCGCCGCTTCCAGCCGGTAATGGTGCAAGAACCGTCGATTGAAGAAACGGTTGACATCCTGCGCGGGGTGCGCAGCCGTTACGCCGACCACCACAACGTGGAGATCACGGACAACGCCCTGATCGCGGCCGCCGAACTGGCCGGCCGATACGTGACCGACCGCTTCCTGCCGGACAAGGCGATCGACGTGATGGACGAGGCCTCGGCCAGGGTGAAAATTCGCTATGGAATGCCTCCCAAGGGGCTGCGTGAACTCGAAACCCGCGCGGACCAGGTGGCGGCGGAGAAGTCAAAGGCCATTGACGCCGAGGACTTTGAGGCCGCCAACCAGCTGCGGCAGGAAGAAGAACAGCTGCGCGGCAAGGCCAATGAGTTGCGCGAAGGCTGGACCAAGGCCAACGAGGGACAGTCACCGCGGGTGACCGAGGAAGAGGTCGGGCAGGTGGTCTCCATGTGGACCGGCATTCCGGTCACGCGCATCCGCGAGGAGGAGTCCGAACGGCTGCTGCACATGGAAGATGAACTGGCGCGCCGCGTCGTGAGTCAGAAGGAAGCCATCGAGTCGATCTCACGCGCCGTCCGCCGTGCGCGGGCCGGACTGAAGGATCCCCAGCGACCGATCGGCGCGTTTATGTTCCTGGGGCCCACCGGCGTGGGCAAAACGCTGCTGGCGCGGGCGCTGGCCGACTTCATGTTCGGCAGCGAGGACTCGCTGATTCGCATCGACATGTCGGAATACATGGAACGCCATGCGGTGTCGCGGCTGGTCGGCGCGCCGCCGGGCTACGTGGGCTACGAGGAAGGCGGCCAGTTGACGGAGGCCGTCCGCCGCCGGTCCTACGCGGTGATCCTGCTTGACGAGATCGAGAAGGCCCACCCCGAGGTCTTCAACATCCTGCTGCAACTCATGGACGACGGTCGCCTGACCGACGCCAAGGGACGCGCGGTGGACTTCCGCAACACCATCGTGATCATGACGTCCAACGTGGGCGCGCAGCACATCAAGCGCAACGCCACGCTGGGCTTCCACAGCGATGACTCGTCAACCGAGGACAGCTACTACCGAAACATGCGGTCCAAGGTGCTCAACGAGTTGAAGAAGGTGTTCCGGCCGGAGTTCCTCAACCGGGTGGATGCCAGCGTCGTGTTCCACGCGCTGACCCGCGCCGACGTGGCCGAAATCGTGGACCTGGAACTGGCCCGTGTGCGGCTGCAACTGAGCGAGCATGAGTTGGAGTTGGAAGTCACCGCCGACGCCAAGGGCCTCCTGGCCGAACAGGGCTACGACCCCGACTTCGGCGCGCGCCCCCTGCGGCGCGTGATCCAGAACCTGATCGAGGACCCGCTGGCCGAGGAGTTGCTGCGCGGCGCCTTTGAGCCAAGCTCGCAGGTGATTGTGGACCGCGACGGCGACGAACTCGCCATTACGTCGCGCTCGCCGGTCGAAGCCTAGGCCGTCACGCCGGTAGCGGCCCTTCGGGGAGCCGACGGTCCGTCCGGCGCTACTATTCGAAGCCCGTGATCCAGGGCTAACGTTCCGTGGCCAAACCTCGCCGTCTATTCGCGTGTGCCGACTGCGGCGCGGAGCATCGGCAGTGGATGGGGCAGTGCAGCGTCTGCGGGGCGTGGAACTCGCTGGCCGAGCGGCGGGTAGCGGACCGGCCCGGCACTTCGCGAGCAGTGCCGCAGGCGGTGGCGCTGGATCAGATCGACACCTCGGCCGACGACCGGTTGCCCTCGGGCATGGACGAGATGGACCGGGTGCTGGGCGGCGGACTGGTGCGGGGATCGCTGGTGCTGCTGGCGGGCGATCCGGGCGTGGGCAAGTCGACGCTGGTGCTGCGGCTGGCCGCCGAACTGGCGTCGCCCAAGCGTCCGTGCCTGTACGTGGCCGCGGAGGAATCGTCGGCGCAGATCCGGATGCGTGCCGAGCGCATGGGGATCGGCGGCGACGGGCTGTTCGTCTACGCCGAGACAGCCATGGATGGCGCGTTGGCGGAGGCTGAGCGGCTGACAGCCGGGATGCTGGTGGTGGATTCCATCCAGACGGTTCGGGCGGACGGGCTGGCCTCCGCGCCCGGCAGCGTTACGCAGGTCCGGGAATCCACGCTGCGGCTGCTGCAGTACGCCAAGGCCACGAACACGCCGGTGCTGATCGTGGGTCACGTCACCAAGGAAGGCATGGTGGCCGGGCCGCGAATGCTTGAACACATCGTGGACGCGGTGCTGTACCTGGAGGGCGACGATCACCATGCCCACCGATTGTTGCGCTCCGTGAAGAACCGCTTCGGACCCACGTTCGAAGTGGCCGTCTTCGAGATGGATGGGTCGGGGCTGCGCGAAGTGACGAATCCGTCGGCCATGCTGCTGGCGGGACGGGATGCGACGGCGCCCGGGTCGGCCGTGGCGGTTGCGATGGAAGGCACGCGGCCGCTGTTGGTTGAGATCCAGGCCCTGGTCGCGCCCACGACGTACAGCCAGCCGCGGCGGCTGGCGAACGGGCTGGATCTGAATCGCCTGAACATGCTGCTGGCGGTGCTGGCGCGCCGAGCCGACGTCGGTCTGTCCGCGCATGACGTGTACGTCAACGTTGTCGGCGGGCTGCGCCTGCGGGAACCGGCCACGGATCTGGCCGTGGCGCTGGCGGTGGCCTCGAGTCATAGCGGCCAGCCGCTGCGTACGGGAGCAGCGGCGGTGGGCGAAGTTGGACTGGCGGGCGAGCTGCGGACCGTACCCTCGGCCGCCCAGCGAGTGGACGAGGCGGCGCGGCTGGGCTTTACCCGCTGCGTGGTCCCGGCCGGCGCGCCAACCAACGGCAGCCAGACAACCGCCGTACCCGTCGCCAATATCCGCCAGGCCCTGGACGCGGCGCTGGCGTGAGCGCGGACGCGGTGGTGTTGGGCGCGGGTTCGAGTGCCCGCATGGGCGGCGCGGACAAGCTGCTGGCCGACCTGGAGGGCGAGCCGGTGATCGTATGGAGCCTGCGAGCCTTTGAAGGCTGCCAGGGCATCCGGTCCGTCGTGGTTACTGCGTCGGAGCACAACGAGGCGGACGTTCGCAAGACCGTGGCGCAGGCTGGGTTGACCAAGGTTCGAGCCTTCGTGCGCGGCGGCCACTCCCGAGCTGAGTCGGTACTGCACGGTTTGCGCGAGTTGGATAGTGCGCCGCCCGAGTATGTGGCCGTGCATGACGGGGCACGCCCGCTGGTCACTCCCGAGCTGATTGAGGAAGGTTTGCGGATGGCGCGGGTCTACGGCGCGGCCGTCGCGGGCGTCCCTGCCACGGACACGCTGAAGATCGTTGACCGCGATCGGTTGGTGGTTCGCACGCCGCTGCGATCGTCGGTGTGGCACGCGCAAACGCCGCAGTTTGCTCGTTTCTCGGACTTGCTGGGCGCGCATGAGCGGCAGACCGCCATGCTGGAACTCTATACCGACGACGTCTCGGTGCTGGAGGCCGAGGGTCTGCCGGTGCGGGTGTTCGAAGGCAGCCGCGAGAATCTGAAGATCACGACGCCGGACGATCTGGATGCGGCGGCGCGCATCGTGCGCCAGCGGCGGGCAGCCACCGCGAGGTAGGTCGCATGGCCAATCTCGGCGTAGGCTGAGATGCCAGACCGGCGGGGGTGCGAGTGATGACGACTGACACGGCGAACGAGTTCCGACAGGCCGCCGATCGCGCGCTGGACTTCCTGGCCGCCCACGTTGACGACCACGGCCGCAGTCGCGTCGACCCCAACGACCCGGGGTTGCACTTCAAGCTGCCCTACGTGTTCTCGTACGGCGACCGGCGCGAGCTGGCGCTGAAGGTGCTGGACCACATCGAGCGAACCCTCATGGCCGACGACGGATCGTTCCGAGACGACCGGTTCAACGGCCCCGCCAGCGCCTTTCTGTACCAGGCCGGCTGGCTGGCCTGGAGCAGCGCCGCATTGGGCCGCTTTGACCTGGCTCGACGAGTCGCGCGGCGGGCGATCCGTGAACAGGACTCAAACCTGGGCGGCTTCTGGAACGAGACCCACCAGGGCCGCGAGCAGGGGGTGCTCAACACTTCATCCGCCGCCGCCGGCTGCACCGCCGCCGGGGAACTGGATGCGGCGGAGCTGGCCGCCGGGTTTATGGAGCGCCTGATTGAACTTCAGCCGGAGTCAGATCGCCGATTCCACTTTGGGCTGTACGCCAATGGCGAGGTCATCACCGACTCGGACGCTGAACCCGGCCGGAACTACTTCGATCTCAACGGGCCCTGCCGCCCGGCCATGTTCGCCACGGCCATCGCGGGCCTGACCTGGCTGGGGCGCCAAACAGGTGACGACCGGCGCTTCGACCTGGCTCGCGCCTATGCAGACGTAATCCTGTCGCACCGGGGCCGGCCGTGGGACTCGCCGTTCGCCTCCAAGACTGGCTGGGCGGTCCTGCAGCTCAACGTCAACCGGCCCGATCCGGAACTTACCGCATACGCCGAGGCCGTGGGCCAGCGCTTCCTGGAACTCCAGCAGGATGACGGCAGCGTGGATTTGACGGTCTGGCCGGGCATGGAAGGCGGCGCGCCGCTGCCACTGCGCCTCGCCAACCTCTGCGACTGGTCGCTGACGGCTCTGGCGCTGGCCAACGGCGGGGTGTAGCCCTGCCAACGGCGCCAGGTGGCCTCGCTGTCAGACCAGTGCAGCACGGGCGTGGAATGCGGGGTGAATCTAAAGTCTGACTTCGGACTGCCGCCTGTCAGTTCTAGCAAGACCCGCCCATGACATCCGAGTGGACACGGCCTGCGCGCGTCGCGCGATTCCGGCGCGAGCGCAAGCTCTTGCGGCAGCACGCCCTGGGAGAATCGGAGCATGCGGACGTCGCACGGCGCTTCCATGCCGAAGGCATCCGCGTTGCCCTGGATGTGGGGTGTGGGGATGGAAGGCTCTCGGCTCTTCTCGCGACGCAGGGCATTCAACCGGTCGGCGTGGACATTTCCGCCGAACTGGCACCGCGCGCGGCCAGGCATGCAAGCGTCGCGCGAGCCGATGCACGCTGTCTGCCCTTAAGCCGAAACACCTTCAGCGCGGCAGCGGCGCTCTGCATGCTCTACTTCTTCGACGACCCGACGATCGTGCTGTGGGAGATTCGGCGCGTTCTTCGACCACACGGTCTCCTTGCCGTCTCAGCCCCGAGCCGTGACAACGACCCTGAACTGGCGGATGTACTGCCGAGTCGCGGCCCGGCCAGTTTCAACAGCGAAAACGCCCCTGATCTCGTGGGCCAGGTTTTCACGGACCTTCAAGTCAAGCGTTGGGATGGACCGTTCGTGCGGTTACCAACACGAGCCGATCTCATGGAATACACCGTCGGCCGTGGGGCGGATCCCGGCAAGGCCGCAAAATTCGCCGACACCGCGCCGATGCCGTTCATGCTGACCAAGCGAGGGGCGCTGGTGTATGCCAGGAAGCCCGAACAATAAGCCGTGCGCCTGAAGCGTCCGAAGCCGCATTGCCTGGCGCGTATTATTGGCGGACCAGACGCCGCTCGTTGCTAGCTGACGCGGCGAGAACCTCACCTGTCCGCACTGGAGTTTCGCGTGTCTGACGCTCGATCCGCCCCGACCACGCCACGCCGCACCACGCGCAAGCGCCGTGACATTCGCGAACGGATGGAACGGGCCGTGCTGGACCGCTGGGAGTTGCTGGACGACGAAGACATTGCGATCTTTACGATCCGGCGGCCGGACGGCAGCGACTTTGCCGAGTTCGAGGCCGGGCAGTACACGATGCTGGCCTTTTGGGACCAGCCCGCCGACGACCCGCGGCCGCGGCAGCTTTCCATTGGCTCCACGCCGCTGGACCTGGACAACCTGGAGTTCTACGTGATCCTGGTGCGGGACGCGCGGGAAGACGGGTCCAACACTCCCGGCGTGTTCACGGGCACGCTCTGGCAGCACAAGCCGGGCGACGAGATTCTCTATATGCCGCGGCCGGCCGGTCGCTTCACGCTGTCTCGCACCAGCCAGCCCGACGCGGTGTGCGTGGCCACCGGAACAGGCCTGGCGCCGTTCGTCTCGATGGCACGAACGCTCTGGCACGGGTACAAGGAAACCGGCCAGGTGGACCGGCGGCTGACTATCGTGCACGGGGTTTCCTACGCCGATCAGTTGGGCTACAAGGACGAGTTGGAGCGCATGGCGGCGGATCCCGGATTCGGGCTGGTCTACATCCCGACCGTCAGCCGGCCTGACAGCGACCCCAACTTCGCTGAGGGCATGGGCCGCGGGCGCGCCAACGACACCGTGCGGCTGATCTGCGGGAAGGGAATGAGCGGACGCGTAGAACCCTGGCTGCCCGACGAGCCGCTGGCCGCCCTGCAGGAGCGACTGACGCCGGAAGGCTCGGCGGTCTACCTGTGCGGCAACCCGGACATGATCTCGGACGCCAAGGGCGTGCTGGCCGAGCAGGGATTCGAGACCGAAGGCCGCGAGTCCCAGGTCATTACCGAGGATTACTGGTAGGCGACCGGAACTCGCCGGGCCCCGGCCCGGGCGAGCAGGCGTTCCCGGAGTACCGGGTCGGTAACGGCTATGACCTGCACCGGCTGGGGGCCGAGCGGCCGTTGCGTGTCGCCGGGGTGGACATTGCGCCGGAGGGCGGCGCTATTGGTCACTCGGACGCCGACGTGGCGATGCACGCGCTGGTGGACGCGTTGCTGGGGGCAACCGGCGGGGGCGACATTGGGCGTCGCTATCCCAACACCGACCCGGCCAACCGCGACGCCAACAGTGCGCGGTTCGTTGCAGAAACGATGGCGGAGTTGCGGGCCGACGGCTGGGAACTCGTGAACGCCGATCTGACCATCGTGCTGGAACGGCCCAAGGTCTCGCCGTTTGCCGACGCGATGCGGCAACAGTTGGCGGCGGCTCTCGGCACCGATTCCGTAGGCATTAGCCTGAAGGCCAAGACCAACGAAGGCGTTGACGCGGTGGGCGCCGGCCAGGCCGTGGCTTGCCACGCCGTCGTGCTGGTCGTGCGCTGGCCCGGTCAGGCTCCTTCGTAGAATGCCGTCTATGCGCGCCAGCCTGGATCACATCGTTTGACGCTCGCGATCACTAACACCCTCACCGGGAAGAAAGAACCCTTCAAGCCGCTGGGCGATCCCGTCACGATGTACGTGTGCGGGATGACGCCGAAGGACAGGCCGCACCTGGGCCACGCGTTCATGTTCGTTCAGATGGACGTGATCCGGCGCTACCTGGAATACCGCGGCTACGCGGTGCGCCACGTCCAGAACTTTACGGACATCGACGACAAGATCATCGACCGGGCACGGGCCGCGGGCCGCGATCCACTGGATTGGTCGCGCGAGTACACCGAGGCCTATTACGAGGTCATGGACCACCTACACGTACTGCGCGCGCACGAGTACCCGCTGGTGACCGCCAATATTTCGGGGATCATCGAGGACGTGCAGGAACTGATCGATGCAGGGCACGCGTATCCGACGTCGACGGGCGTTTACTTCGACGCCGGTACGTTCGAGGACTATGGCGCGCTGAGCGGCCGGACCGAGGAGGACGGCGCGGCGGGGGCCCGGATTGAGGTGGACGACGAGAAACGCGACCCGCGCGACTGGGCGCTGTGGAAGCTGGACAATGAGAGTTCGGTGGCCTGGAACAGTCCGTGGGGCCGCGGGCGGCCGGGGTGGCACATCGAGTGCTCGACGATGATCCGGCGCACGCTGGGCGAACGGATCGACATTCACGGCGGGGGCGCAGACCTGATCTTTCCGCACCACGAAAACGAGCTGGCCCAGGCCGAGGCGGCCACCGATCGGCAGCCGTTCGTTTCGTACTGGACGCACACCGGCCTGGTGCTGACCGACGGCGAGAAGATGGCGCACTCGCTGGGGAACTTCACAACCACGGCGGACGTGCTGACCGATGTGCCGCCGGACGTGCTGCGGCTCTATCTGCTGGGCGTGCACTACCGGTCGACCCTGCAGTTTTCGCCGGCGGCGATTCAACAGACGCGGGCGGGATATGAGCGTTTGCTGGCCGTGACACGCGCCCGCGGTGGAGACGCCGAGGGAGACGGAGCGGTCCTGGAAGCCGAAGCGTCGGCGGCGCGGCAGGCATTTGAAGCCGCCATGGACGACGACTTCAACGCGCCGCGCGCCGTTGGCGCGATTTTCGAGTTCGGACGCGCCATCAACCGACTGGCGCCAACGTGCTCAACGAAGCACGTTGCAGAGGCGCAACGAACCCTGACCCGCCTGCTGGGCGTGCTCGGGATTGAGCTGCGTGAACCAGACACGGCGTCCGACGACGCGACGCCGTTCATTGACCTGTTGGTGCACTTGCGCCAGCAACTGCGAGAGGCCAAGCAATGGGAGCTCGCCGACAACATCCGCGACGATCTGGGCGCGCTCGACGTGGTAATCGAGGACAAGCCCGACGGCACGGTCTGGCGTCGCGGGTAGGACGCCCGCAACTTCCGGCCGAGGCCAGCGTCTGGGGGCGGCACACCGTTTCCGAGGCGTTGCAGGGCGGTGCACGTGTGGAGCGCGTCTTTATCGCCCGGCCGCAAGCCGAAGCGATGGCGGACATCCGTTCGCTGGCCGCGAACGCGGCGGTAGCCGTGACGTTTACCGACACATCGGAACTCGACAAGTTGAGCATCGGTGGGCAACACCAGGGTGTGGTCGCGGCGGTACGACCGCCGCCGCCGGCGTCGATTGAGGATTTGCTTGCGAGCGAGAGCGCCGGCGGGCCACCGCTGATCCTCGCCCCGGACCAGGTCCAGGACGTAGGCAATCTGGGCGCTCTCCTTCGAACGCTTGAGGCGGTGGACGGCGCGGGGGCCGTGCTTCCGACCCGACGCTCGGCCGCCCTGACCGGCGGCTTGGCGCGGGCATCCGCCGGCGCCAGTCTGCGGACGCCGCTGGTCCAGGTAGCGAACATCGCACGGGCGCTGGACCAACTGCGGGAGGCCGGCGCCTGGGTCTATGCGTTGGATCAGGACGGGGATACGGACTTCACGGACGCGGACTTCAGCCGCCCGACCTGTCTTGTGGTTGGCAACGAAGCCCGCGGCGTTCGGCCGGGGGTGCGCAAAGCCTGCGACGCCGCGCTGCGGATACCAATGTATGGCGTCGTGGGTTCGCTCAATGTTTCGGTGGCAGGCGCGATCGTGATGTATCACGCCGTACGCTCGCGCGTCGAGGCAGCTCGGGATGGCGTCTGACACCATCAGCCTGGTGGGAATCACCCTGTATGGCTATCACGGCGTACGGCCCGAAGAGCGTACGTTGGGTCAGCGGTTCGTGGTTGACGTGCACCTGGATGCCGACCTCCGAAACGCGGCTGCGACCGACGACCTGGTCTTCACCGTCAACTACAGCGAGGTCTATGCGCTTGTGGCTGAGATTGTGGAAGGCGAGCCGGTCAACCTGTTGGAGACGTTGGGCGAACGGATTATTGAGATCGTGTTCAAACGCTTTCCAGAGATCGAGCGCGCACGCGTCCGCATTGCGAAACCCGGTGTGGCGATTGCCGGGTCGGTGCTGCGCGAAGCTTCGGTCTCGATCAGTCGCGCTCGCGCCGAGCTATCAGGACCTGCGTGACCGAACGACAATTACCAACCGCTTAGTAAGAAATTATACGTTTCTGCTTGACGGATAGTCAGATCGGTTTCAGAATGCTCTGGGCGGACGTTCCTGAGCGCATCTGAAACAGCGCGTCCGCGCCGGCGACGCACCGTAGAGTTTTCATTCATGACCGGCAACGTCGCGCCAAGTTGATTTCTGATCGAAAGGCTGTGACATGGGGAATCTGGCGGTATTTATTGACGGCGGTTATCTCGAAGCTCTGCAGAAGCATGAGTTCGATGTTCGGCTCGACGTCAAGAAGCTTGTTGACGAGATCTTGCGTCATGTGGAGAGCGAGAGTGCCGACGCCGTGGAATTGCTGCGCGCGTACTACTACCACTGCCGGCCGTACCGCAGCGATCCACCAACACCTGAAGAGATGGAACGGTACTCGAACTCACGACGGTTCGAGGACGCGCTTCGCTACCTGCCTCGATTCGAGGTCCGGCTGGGTCACCTACGAATGTCGGGCATGGACGAGTCGGGAGTGCCGATCTTCGAGCAAAAGCAAGTTGATCTCTTGCTGGGTCTTGACATGGCATTGTTGGCGGGCAAGGGCCACGTTCAGCACATCGCCCTGGTTGCCGGCGACGGCGACTTCGTGCCCGCCGTTCGCGTGCTAAAGAACGAAGGCATTATCGTCTGGCTGATTCACGGCCCACCGCAAGGCAATCACGGTTATCCGACGTATTCGTTCGAGCTATTCAAAACAGCGGACGAGCGAATGGAGTTGGATGAGGAATTGATTGACCGTTTGCTTAGGTAACTTCTGCTCGAATTACGGCTTGGCGGCGAGGTACTAATCGGTCAATAGTCCGAATCTTTAACCGAAGCAAGTCATCGCATCGGTTGATGCCTAATGCGTTTCTAACTTGTCGCTTTCGTCTGTGCAGAACGCATCTCTTTCATCACGCGCTGAACTTCAACAAGGATAGCGCTGAAGGTTTGCGTTATCGGACCTCGGGCGTTGACAACCGTGAAGTTATGCTGCTCGGCAAGTTCACGGAAGTGTGAGCTGATTTGTGCCTGATATCGCAGGAAACTCTCAAACACATCCTGGCCTCGCATCACGTCGAGGCCTGATTCCCAGAAATCGAAGCCACCGTTGATCAAGATGCGGGGCAGCAGGTGCTCAATGTCCACATCGAGATACACGATGGCGTCGGGCACCGGTGCGAAGCCATAGACGTCAGCGGTCCAGGCCGGATCGATGCCGCGGGTAGCCGCTCGGGCGATCATGGAGAAGATGTAGCGGTCGGCCAGCACCACCATTCCGGCCCGCAGTGACGGGATGATCAATCGCTCCACGCGGTCAAAGAAGTCGGTGGCGTAGAACAGGTTGAGCGTGATTGGGTCCAGGTCGTGACCTGATTTCGCGCGCCGAATGCCGGGGCCGGCGAGTTCGGATCGGGTCAGCCCGGTGTCGACGACGCCGAACCCGTGATCCTCGAGCCACTCCTTCATCAGGCGGATCTGGGTCGAGCGACCGGAACCGTCCTGACCCTCAACCACAATTAAGCGACCCGGAAGCGGGCTCACGTCGATCCCCGGGGGCGGGTCGCCGTAGAACCTCAGCGGACGGTTGACAGGACGACTCATAACGCCCGCCACATGTCAGCCAAGTACCGTCCACTCAGGCCTGTGGCCGCCAGAGCATCCTGCAGCCCTGAATCTTCGGCACGCATGGCGCCCTCAAGGTGGGGCCGAACGAGGGCACGCATCTGTTCCTGCTGATTTACCAGGGTGTCAGTAGCGTCGATGCGCTCCAAGCCGAACTCGTCAACCAGCCTCCCGTACTGTTCGCGAATGATGCCCTGAAACAGCCGGAACGACTCAGCGGGGTTTTGACTCAACCCCAGATCCATACCGGCTTCGTAGTGATTGAGCTCGTCCCGCCCGAGCTCAATACGGCGAATCGCCTCATCAAGTGGAACGTCAAAATAGAAGGCCAGGGTGGGACCTGGAGCAAAGGAGTAGAGCCGTCGCAACCAGTTGCCGCTGACGCCGCGAGCGGCGTCGCGGGCATAAGCGGTATAGACGTAGCGATCGGCGAGGACGATAGCGCCCGCCTGCAGCGCCGGAATGATCTGCTCGTGCACGCGGCTGGAGAAGTCGGCCGCATGGATGAGACTGAATGTCAGGGGCGTGAGAATCCGGCGACGCTTCCCACGCCTGGTGGTGCGGCGGACAATCCGCGACGAGTTCCACTCGGTGAAAATCACCAGGTAACCCTGACTGACGAGCCACTTGTGAAGCAGGTCGAGTTGCGTGCTCTTTCCCGACCCGTCGATGCCTTCGACGATGAAGAGACGGCCGGGGAGGTCTTCCGGAGCGGTTGAACCGTTGGCGGTGGCCATGCCTAGTTCCCGTCGCCAATCATGGGGAACGCCCCACGACCAGAGGCGACGGTTCGCGCGGATTGGCCGTAGACAGAGACACGCCGCCGCTCACACTCATTGGCACCACTCAACAGCGTACCCGACCACCAGTTGGCCTCGGCGGAGCGTTCCGGCCGGTTAGACGCAATGGCGAACACGGATGTCCAGGTTCGAGGCGAGACGTGGAATCCGGTAAGGGCTATCACGATGACTTGAGTGTCCGTTCGTATACTCGGCTGGAATGCCCTGGACCGCGCCGACCATGCGAATCGCCATTGCGAGCGACGAACGAACGGACCTGACCGACCACATCATCGCGAACCTCAAGGAACGCGGGCATGCGCCGTCGCCTTTCGGCCCCCTGGCCGGCATGGATCAGCAGTGGCCGGAAGCCGGACGGAGTGTGGGCGAGGCCGTGATGAACGGATCCGTGGACGAGGGCATTGTGTTGTGCTGGACGGGCACGGGGGTGAGTATTGCGGCGAACAAGGTGGCGGGAATTCGCGCCGCCCTATGCGCAGACGCGGAGACCGCCCGAGGAGCCCGACTCTGGAACCGGGCCAACGTGTTGGCGCTGAGCCTGCGGTTGACCACCCCGGCGCTGGCCGACGAGATTCTGACCGCCTGGTTCGATACGCCGTTGGGCGAAGATCCAGACGACAAGGCCTGTGTTGACCGGGTGGAACCCTCAGCAACGCCGGTCTAACGCCACGAATACCCGAAGAAACGAGCTTCAGGCATGAGTTCAACGCCCATACACGACGGAACGTCACCAGTGTCCGTCGAACACACGACCGACGCGTTAAGCGTCTCGCCGAATGGAGAGCTAGACGCCAACCGTGAGCGGATCGCAGCGGCGATACGTGAGATCCTGATCGCGATTGGCGAGGATCCCGATCGCGAGGGGCTGGTAAAGACGCCGGTGCGGGTGGCGCGAATGTACGAGGAACTGTTCGCCGGGCTGAACGGCGAACCCGACGAGTATCTGGAAACCACCTTTGAACACGCCCACGACGAGATGATCGTGGTGCGCGACATCCCGTTCTATTCGGTCTGCGAGCACCATCTGCTGCCGTTCTTCGGGCGCGCGGCCGTGGGCTATATCCCAAACGAGCGGATCGTCGGGCTGAGCAAGCTGGCGCGGGTGGTGGAGCACCTGGCCCGACGGCCGCAGGTGCAGGAACGCCTGTCCTGCCAGATCGCGGACCGCATCGAGCAGGTGCTCGATCCGGTGGGCGTGGCCGTCACCATTGAAGCCGAGCACACCTGCATGACGATGCGCGGCGTCAAAAAGCCTGGGAGCCGCATGGTGACCTCGGTCACGCGCGGCGCCTTCCGCGACAACCCCGCCACCCGGGCCGAGTTCTTCGACGCGGTTCAGCGCCAGTAGCACCGCCCCAATGACTCCGGAGCCGGACACCAGATCACACGCCCGGCAACCACGGCCAGCTCCCGGAAGTCTGCGGCCCACGGCGGCGTATCACACCAAGCGCGAGTTGGTGTACGGCGCGCTGCGCGACGCCATTCAAGCCGGTCGCCTGCGAGCCGGCGACCGGCTGGTTATCAGTCACATCGCTTCGGAGCTTGGCGTCAGCGACGTGCCGGTGCGCGAGGCGCTGTTCCAGCTCGAGGCCGAAGGGCTGATTGACAACGAACCGCATGTGGGCGCCACGGTGGCCGGTCTGGATCCGCTGGAGGTGCAAGACGTGTACCTGGCCAGCGCCATCGTCGAGGGCGCGGCCGCGGCGCTGGCCACCCCGCACATGACTGAGCGTGACCATCGGCAGTTGCAGGAGACGCTGGCGAATCTGGATGCCGCAATCGAATCGAACAACGTCGACGCGCTCGCGCGTCTGGACCAAGAGCTTCATCGAAGGCTCTACGCTCAATGCCCGTCGGAGCAGTTGCTGATGCTCGTTGAGCAACTGTGGGCGACGAAGGAACGAGTGCGGACGGCGTATCCGACGCGGGCTCGGGGTCGAGCGTCGCAGCTCGAACACCGTGCAATCGTGGCGGCGGTGCAGGGAGCTGACACGTCCGGCGTTGAGTCGCTGATTCGCGACCATCTGCATCGCGCCGGTGCGGCCAGGAGCGCAGCCCTCGAGATTCGGGAGATTGACGGCGACGGGAAGATCATATAGGATTTACTAACTGCAAGCAGGGTTGCTTGGAGTTTCGGCGACTGGAGGTACTTTCATGCGCGACGTTGCGCTTGCCTACCGTCGGCGCCGACAGACTGGAGCACGCCGACGGAACATTCGCGTGCTCATAGGGCGCTGGCAAGTCGACAGGTCGCGCCCCGCGGCCTAACGAGCCGACGGGGCAGCAGGCCGAGCGGATTCGCGACCCTCAGTTAAGCGGCCAGTTCGCCAGCTTGACGAATGCCAGGCGTCGGCAGGCGTGGGCCTGAGTCGCCGAAACGTGACGGCCGAGCGATCTTCAAGTGAATCGCTGCGAAACCCGCACCAGGTTTGGTGCGGGTTTCGCTCGTTTAGCGGCTGGAATAGACCTCGGGGTTTACGGTCCGTTCGGGCTGACCGCCAGCAAGGAACTCAATGAGGTTGTCAACAGCTCGGCCGCCCATACGCGTCATCGCCTCGAACGTCCCGCTTCCGAAGTGGGGACCAAGCACGGTGTTGGGCAAGGCGAACAGGGGATGGTCGGCCGGGGGCGGCTCGACCTCATACACATCGGCGCCGTAGCCGGCAATTTCGCCCGACTGCAGCGCTGCGACCAGCGCGTCTTCGTCAACCAGCTGCCCCCGAGCCGTGTTGACTAGGTAGGCGTCGGCTTTCATCGCCTCGAGTTGCTCGGTCCCAATCATGCGCTCCGTCTGCGGCGTCACCGCCGCATGCAGCGCCACGAAGTCAGACTCTGCAAGCAGTTTGTCCAGGTTTACGAATTCCGCATCAAGACCAGCTGCGGTCAGCCGAGCGGGATCGGGGCGCGCCGTGGTGATGAGCACTTGCATCTGGAAGCCGTGCCGGCAGATGGCGGCCACACGGCGTCCAATCTCGCCGAATCCAATTAGCCCAAGGGTCTTGCCCGTCAACTCGATCCCGTCCAGTTCAGTCCGCATCTTAAACCCGGTGGTGCGGACCGCCTGATCCGCCAAGACCATGCGTCGGGCCAGTGACCACATGAGACCAACGCTCAGTTCCGCGATTGTCTGGGCGTTCTCGCCGGGTGCGTTCAGCACAGCAATGCCGAACTCCGTGGCCGCGGTGATGTCGACGCTGTCCACACCAGTCCCGACCCGAGATATGGCTCGCAAATCGCCGCGCACCGACGCGAGCGCCTCCCGCGGCCACAACTCAGTCCCGGCCACGACACCTCGGCAGCCGCGCGCCGCCTGGATAAGTTCATCGCCTTCAACAAAGAACGCTTGTCGAACGTCACAGTGGGCACGGAGCTTCTGCTCTACAGCCTCGGGTATTGGAAACGTTTGCAGCACTAGATCCATGGGCGACCTCGGGTCATGGGCTCGACGTCAGGGCTTTCTGCAGGACATCAGAATGCTCAATGGCGACACCGCAGCCAAGCGCTACACACATTAGCGGCTGATCGGCCACGTGCACCGCAATCCCGATCTCTTGCGACAGCAACTGATCGAGGTTACGCAGGAGCGAGGTGCCGCCGCTCATGACGATGCCCTTGTCGATGATATCCGCCGACAGTTCGGGCGGCGTGCTCTCCAGCACCGTGCGCACGCCGCGAACGATTTGGCCCAGCGGCTCGATGATGGCCTCCGTGACCTCGTCTGAGGTCACGGTCACAGTGCGCGGCAGGCCCTGGACATGGTCACGTCCGCGAACTTCCATGGTCTCGGCGGGGCTGAGCACGATGGCGCTGCCGATGCCAATCTTGATCTGTTCGGCCGTCTGGTCGCCGATCATCAGGTTGTATTTGCGCCTGATGTAGGCGGCGATTGCGTCGTCGATCCGGTTGCCGCCCACGCGCGAGGACGTTGAGCAGTCGGCAACAACGTCGTTGAGCGATATCACGGAGATCTCCGTGGTCCCGCCCCCGACATTGACGATCATGCTGCCGGACGGCTCGGAGACCGGGACCTGAGCGCCAATGGCGGCCGCCAGCGATTCCGGGATGAGATGAACCCGACGCGCGCCTGCTGCGAGACCGGCGTCCAGCACCGCCCGCCGCTCGACCGGCGTGACACCGGATGGCACGGCGACCATGATTTCAGGGCGAACCAGGCGAAACCGGCCGCATGACCGGTCGATGAAGTACCGCAGCATCGCCTCGGTTACCAGGTAGTCGGCGATCACGCCGTCCTGCATGGGTCGAATGATCCGCAGGCTGCCGGGGGTGCGGCCAACCATGGCGTGCGCGGCGTGTCCAATGGCCTGGATTCTTCGATCCATGCTCACCGCAACCACCGACGGCTCGTTGATCGTGATGCCCTGGCCGATCCGGTTGACGACGACGTTGACGGTGCCGAGGTCAATACCCAACCGCGGTGCGTGAAAGCCGAAGGGCACTTAGACCGCCGCGGCCGCGCGCCGAACGGGTGCGCTCTGCGGCTCAGTGGTGATGGCAGCGCCGAGCCCACGCAGATCGCCGGCCAGATCTTCATAGCCGCGCCGAACGAACTCGAACCCATCGAGCACAGTCTCACCCTCAGCCACCAGGCCGGCCAGCGCGAGGGCTGTCATGCCGCGGATGCTGTGCTCCAGATCAATGTGGCGGCCGCGAAGCGGGCGCGGTCCGCGGACAACGGCCCGGGTACCTTCAACCGAGACATCCGCGCCCATAGCCGCCAAGCTATCCATGTAGCCCATGCTGCCGTCGAAGACGCGCTCGACAATCGTGCTGACGCCGTACGCCTGCGTCATCAGCACGCCCATGGGCGCCTGCACATCGGTTGGAAAGCCTGGAAACGGCATTACCTGCACGTCGGTGGCACCGAGAGTCTCCGGAGCGATGATGCGAACGGACCGATTCGTTTCCACGACGTCGACTCCCATCTCCCGCAGTTGCACGGTGACGGGTTCCAGGTGGTCCGGACGCACGTTGAGCAAATCGACATCGCCACCGGTCAGGGCGGCGGCGACGGCCATCGTTCCGCCGACCATTCGGTCAGGTATGGCTCGGGCCACCGTGCCATAGACGTGACTACGCCCCTGCACGCCGATCAGGCTGGTTCCCTCCCCGTGGATTTCCGCGCCCATGCCGCGTAGGAACTGCACGAGCGCTACAACCTCGGGCTCGCGCGAGGCGTGCACAATAGTCGTATATCCATTGGCCAACGTCGCCGCCATCAGCAAGTTTTGGGTGCCGGTGTGACTGGGGTAGTCCAGATAAATGCGCCGGCCATAAAGGGCGTCGGCCTCGGCATGAAACACGCCTTCGGACAGAGCCACCGTGGCGCCCATGCGTTGGAAGCCAGTGATATCCACGCTGACCGGCCGGGCCCCCAACTGGCAGCCGCCGGGCGCCGCGCAGTGGAAATTGCCGAGTCGCGCCAGGAGCGGGCCAACCACCTGAAATGAGGCGCGCATGCGCTGGACCAAGTCCGGATCCGGCGAACTGGACCGCACATCAGCCGCGGTAATGGCCACGCTGCGCGCATCTGTATCCAGTACGACCTCGGCACCGAGCCGTCGCAACAAATCCGCCATCACCAGTACGTCCGAGATGATCGGGACGTTCTGAATCACGCAGGTCTCGTCGGTCAGCAGGCAGGCCGCCATCATTGGCAGCACGACGTTCTTGGCGCCGGGCGTGCGATAGCTGCCACGCAGCGGACGCCCGCCTACGATTGTCGCGCGTACTCGTTGCTCGTCGTGGGCGCCCCGTCCGGCGTCGGGATCCACGGCGGACTCAGCCTCGGCTGGCCCGCTCGACGGTTCGGAGACGTGCCAGGGCGCGTAGCAGCGACAGCCGGGCCTGCGTGGTCAACACGTCGTCGTGCGTACGGCGGGCCGCTTCCAGGTCGCGAAGGGCAGCCTCGCGAGCGGCTTCAGCGCGATCTCTATTGATCTCCGAAGCGTTTTCCGATGCGTCGGCCAGCACGGTGACCGTGTTGTCCATGACTTCCAGGAATCCTCCGGTGATCGAGAAGTGCTGAGACTCGGCGCCTCGCCGGAGTTCCAGCGTGCCAGGCGCCAACTGCGTGATCAGCGGGGCATGGCGCGGCAGGATGCCGAGTTGGCCATCAATCGACGGCGCCAATACCAGCGTTACGCCCTCTTCGCGCAGCACTTCGCGCTCTGGAGAAACGACCGTGAGGGTCAAATCAGCCATCACGACCTCCGGGTCGAGTTTATCAAAGGGGGGCCGGAGCCCTGAGCGGCCAGCTTAGGCAGCGACTTCAAGCGATTTGGCCTTGGCCACGGCCTGCTCGATGTTGCCGACCATCAGGAACGCCTGCTCGGGCAGTTCGTCATGGTCGCCGTTGAGGATCGACTCGAAGCCGGCCACGGTTTCCTCCAGCGGAACGATTTCGCCTGGTGTGCCCGTGAAGACCTCGGCCACGTTCATCGGCTGCGAGAGGAAGCGCTCGATCTTGCGCGCCCGAGACACGGTGAGTCGGTCTTCTTCCGACAACTCCTCAATACCCAGGATCGCGATGATGTCCTGCAGGTCCTTATAGCGTTGCAGAACCTGCTGCACACCACGCGCCACGTTGTAGTGACGCTCTCCAACGACTCGCGGGTCGAGAATCTTGGAGGTGCTCGTCAGCGGATCCACCGCCGGGTAGATGCCGCGGTCGGAGACCGAACGCTCCAAGCGGACGGTGGCGTCCAGATGCGCAAAGGTTGTGACCGGCGCGGGGTCGGTGTAGTCGTCCGCCGGCACGTAAATGGCTTCGAGCGACGTGATGGAGCCGCGGGTCGTTGACGTGATGCGCTCCTGCAACTCGCCCATTTCCGTGCCCAGCGATGGCTGGTAGCCGACGGCGGACGGCATGCGACCGAGCAGCGCGGAGACTTCGGATCCGGCCTGCGTGAATCGGAAGATGTTGTCGATGAACACCAGGAGATCGCGCTCTTCCTCGTCGCGGAAGTACTCGGCCATCGCCATTCCAGCCAGGGCCACGCGCAGGCGGGCGCCGGGCGACTCGTTCATCTGTCCGAAGACCATGGTGGTGTTGCCCAGCACGCCGGCCTCGGTCATCTCGCCGATGAGCTGGGTTCCCTCGCGGGTGCGCTCGCCAACGCCGCAGAAGATCGAGTACCCGCCGTACTGCACGGCGATGTTGTTGATCATCTCCATGATGATGACCGTCTTGCCCACGCCGGCTCCGCCAAACACGCCGGTCTTGCCGCCGCGCGTGAATGGCGCGATGAGGTCGATGACCTTGAGACCGGTGGCGAAGACTTCGGCCGATGTGCTCTGGTCGGTGAATGCCGGGGGACGCCGGTGGATCGGATAGGTCGCGTTGACTTTGACCGGGCCCTTGCCGTCGACCGGCTCCCCGGTGACGTCGAAGACGCGGCCGAGGGTTTCAGACCCGACGGGAACGCGGATAGGCCCACCGGAATCGCGGACCACGGTTCCGCGGCGCAGGCCCTCGGTAGGACGCATGGACACGCAGCGGACGGTGCTGTCGCCAATGTGCTGTTCGACTTCCAGCACGACGCTGTCGCCGGCGTCGGTGTCGAGTTCCAGCGCGTTGTACAGGGAAGGCAGGTTATCGGGTGGAAACTCCACGTCGACGACTGCGCCTACGATTTGGACGATACGGCCTTCAGCCATTAGTTAACTCCCCTACGCCCTAGGCGTCCGCCAGCGCGTTCGCGCCGGAGGCAATATCGATGATCTCGCTGGTAATCCGGGCCTGCCGCAGCTTGTTGTACGCCAGGCGCAGCCCCTCGATCAGTTCGGTTGCGTTTTCGGTGGCCGCGCGCATGGCGACCATGCGCGCGCTCTGCTCGCTGGCCGCAAGTTCCAGCATGGCCCGGTAGACCGTCATTTCGACGAAGCGTGGGATGAGGGCTTCCAGTACCGAGGCTGGGTCCGGTTCGAAGATGATGTCAGCTTCGCGCGCTTGCTGCTGCACCTCGGGTAACACGACCGGGAACAGCCGAACAACACGCGGTTGCTGGGTGAGGATGTTGACGAATTCCGGATAGACCATTCGGACTTCGTCGAATTCGCCCCGCTGGTATCCGTCGACAAGCAATCGGGTGACGGGCGCCATGTCGTTGGCGCTCGGCTGGTCGCCTATTTCGGTAAACACGGCCGCCAGGGTGTAGAGACCGCGCAGGGCCAGGTGCCCCTTCTTGCCAACGACCACGACGCTGACTTCGATTTCGTCGCTGACGGCCTCGATCTCGTTGACCGTCGTCCGGACAATGTTGGTGTTCAGGGGTCCAGCCAGCCCGCGATTCGTGGTGAGGACCAGGAACGCCGTTCGCTCGATGGGCCGCGGCTGGAGGATTGGTGGCAGCCGGTCATTGCCGGTGGCCAGCACCAGCCGCTCGATCATGCCCGCAATGTGCGTGGCATACGGACGCGCCGCCTGGACAGCCTCCTGGGCGCGGCGCATGCGCGACGCCGCCACGAGCTGCATGGCTCGGGTGATCTGGCGGGTGTTGTCGACACTGCGGATGCGGCGCCGAAGTTCGAGCGGGCTGGCCATGCGCTAGCCAGCCGTAACCGCGCTTGCGACAAACACGTTGGTCTTGAAGTCCTCGATGGCCGCGCGTAGCGCCGCTTCAGCATTGTCATCCAGATCGGCGCTGGAGCGAATGCCCTCCATAAGGTCCGGGTGGCTGTCGCGCAGGTAGTCCAGCATCTCCTGCTCAAATCGCGCGACGTCCGGCATGGGAATGTCGTCCAACAGACCTACGGTGCCGGCAAAGATCACGCACACCTGGTCGGTGACTTCCATTGGGGCGTACTGGCCCTGCTTGAGAAGTTCGGTGACCCGCTGCCCCCGCTCCAACTGGTTGCGGGTGGCCTGGTCGAGGTCGGAGGCGAACTGCGCAAAGGCCGCCACGTCACGGTACTGGGACAGGTCGAGCCGCAGACCGCCGGAGACCGACTTCATGGCGCGAATCTGGGCGTCGCCGCCGACCCGCGAGACTGAAATGCCCGGGTTGATGGCGGGACGGACACCGGCGTTGAAGAGATCCGCTTCCAGGTAGATCTGGCCATCGGTGATCGAGATGACGTTGGTGGGAATGTAAGTCGTAACGTCGCCTTCCTGCGTCTCGATGATCGGGAGCGCGGTCAGGCTGCCACCGCCGTGCTCGTCGGACAGGCGGGCGGCACGTTCGAGTAGACGCGAGTGCAGGTAGAACACGTCGCCGGGGTAGGCCTCGCGTCCGGGCGGGCGCCGCAGCACCAGCGAAACCTGTCGGTAGGCCCAGGCGTGCTTGGTCAGGTCGTCGTAGATCACCACCGCGTCCTGGCCGTTGTCGCGGAAGTACTCGCCGATGGTGCAGGCGGCGAACGGCGCCATGAACTGCAGGGCGGCGGGCTCGCTGGCCGATGCCAGTACCACGATGGTGTGCTCCATCGCGCCGGCTTCCTGCAGGGTCGCCACCACCTGCGCGACCGCGCTCTCCTTCTGTCCAATGGCGCAGTAGATGCAAACGAGGTCGCCGCCCCGCTGACTGATGATCGTGTCCAGGGCAATGGCGGTCTTGCCGATCTGCCGGTCGCCAATAATGAGTTCACGCTGGCCGCGGCCGATGGGCGTCATGGAGTCGATGGCCTTCAGCCCGGTCTGCACGGGTGTGTCGACGTTCTGGCGCTGCGCGACGCCCGGCGCCACCTTTTCGATGACGTCGGTGCGGGAGGCGTTGATCGGTCCCTTGCCGTCGACCGGTTCGCCGATGGCGTTGACGACGCGACCAAGCAGTTCAGGTCCAACCGGAACTTCGGCAACACGGCCGGTGGTGCGAGCCTCGTCCCCTTCCGCGATGCGCAGGTAGTCGCCCAGAATGACCGCGCCGACCGTGTCTTCCTCGAGGTTCAGGGCCATGCCCGTCACGTCGTGGGGGAAGGCCAATAGTTCGCCGGCCATGGCCTGCGACAGGCCGGAGAGCCGCGCCACGCCGTCGCTGACTTCGAGGACGTGACCGACGTTGGCCTGTTCGGCCTGGGCCTGAAAGCCTTCGATCTGCTGTCGAAGCGCGTCTGCGATCTCTTGTGGGCTGATAGCCATTCGGGGCTCCCGCTAGCGCAAGGTGGACGCCAGAGCCTGCAGCCTGGCGTGGACGCTGAGGTCAAGTACGTCGTCGCCGCGTCGGACGACGAATCCGCCCAGGAGGGCGGGATCGATATCAGTGGTGAGTCGCAGCGAACGGCCGGGGGTGGTCAGGCTGTCGCGCAAGTCGCGCACTTCCGCCTCACCCAGGGCCGCGGCGGTGGTGACGTGCACGCGATCGACGTTCTGCGCCTCGTCGGCGGCGTCGCGAAAGCGGCGGGCGATCTCCGGCGTGAGGTCCACCTCGCGTTGCTCGGCGAGCAGCCGCAGCAGACCAAGGCCGCGTGCGGAGATCGCTTCGCCCGCAGCGCGTTGCACGGCCAGCAGACGATCGTCCAGAGCAATCGAGGTGCTCTGGAGGAAGCGCCGCGACTGATCGTCGTCAGCGACGACGCTGAGGACGCCCAGGTCCGCCTCCCAGCCATCCCATGCCTGCGCTGCCTGAGCGTCGGCCACGACGGCCTCCACGTAGCGCGCGGCACGGCGGCGCCGGCTGCCGCGCATCGCTAGTTTGAGCCTCCGGAGACTTCCGCAATTGCCTCCTGGACCAGTCGACGGTGTTCGGGATCGTCGATGGAGCGATCCAGGACGCGCGCGGTTGCCCCAACCACGAGTTCGGCCGTCTGCGAGCGAAGCTCGGCAGCGACGCGGGCGCGGTTACGCTCGACCTCGGCGGCGGCCTCGGTGCGCATGCGTTCGGCCTCAGCACGGGCTTGCTCAAGCTCGCGCGCCCGCAGCGTTTCCGCGGAGCGGCTGGCCTCCTCTCGGATGCGCTGCGCGTCGGCCCGCGCGTTGGCAAGTTCCGACTGGAACTCCGCGCGTTCCGTCTCGACCTGTTTCCGCAGGTTTTCGGCCTCGTCCAGGCTCTCCGCAATCCGCTGGCGCCGACGCTCCAGCATGGCGACCAGCGGTTTGAAGAGCAGGCGATGCAGCACCCACAGGAAGATCAGGAAGTTGGCAACCTGAAACAGGATGTTCGGGAAGCTGATGCCCAGTGGCGCAGGCTCACTCATACCCACATCTCCGTAGCCGTCGTACGCGTCGGGGTTATCCGAATGCCAGCAGGATCCCGATGATGAACGCGTAGATGCCGATGGCCTCAGCAAGGCCCAGGCCGACGATCATCGTGTTGCGGATGTCGCCCGAGGCTTCGGGGTTGCGCCCGATGGCGTTCATGGCGGCCTGAACTCCGAAGCCGATGCCGAGGCCCGGCCCGATGGCGCCGAGACCGATAGCGAGGCCCGCGCCGAGCGGCGTGAGGTCCATTGCTTGTTCCACGAGGTCACTCTCCTCCTGCGCGCACTAGTGCGCTTCGGCCGTATCCGGCCCAACCGACTGGCCCGTGAACACCATGCTGAGCATGAAGAAGATCACGGCTTGAACGAGACCAAAAAGAATCTCCAAAACCAGGAACACTGCCCCGACCAACGGCAAGTGCCCGAGAGCAAAGGCGCCCAGGATCGGTCCATTGAGCAGCACCTCGCCCGCGAACAGGTTGCCAAAGAGTCGGAAGGACAGCGAAATGATGACGAAGAGTTCAATGATGATAAAGACCGGCGCAAGGAAAGCGACCTGCGTCATTTCCTTCAGGTGGCCCAGCGGACCATGCGACGAAATGCCGGACGCGTGGATGACGACGAAGGCCGTCAGCGCCAGCGCGATGGTCATGTTGATGTCGGCGGTGGCCGGCCGGAAGAGCGGCGCGGCGATGGTCTCCAGGTGACCGCCGACATAGACCTGCGAGGGCTTCCAGATTGTCCCGATGCCCGGCAAAAGGCTGGACCAGTTGGAGATCGTGATGAAGACAAAGAAAGTGGCCCCAAACGCGAAGACGCGACCCGCGTAGCGCCGGCCCACGGTGGATTCGACAAGCTCCATGAGGAACTCGGTGACCGATTCGGCCACGTTCTGGAGCCCCCGGGGCACCAGGGCGGCGTCGGGATCGCGACGGATGTGCCTGGTGGCGAACCAGGCCAGCGCCAGCATGCCGGCCATCGTGAGCCACATGGTGAACATGGAATTGGTGACCGTGAACGGCCCGAGGGGCGTTTCCCATGGGCCGGCCAGCGGCTCCGCCGCCGCGCTGACGTGGGGTGCGAGAGCTTGGCCCGGTGTGGCCATGCCTAGCGATCGCCTCCACGTTGCCAGCTGTAGATCAGGTACATCACGTAGACGCTGGATGCCAGGGCAAGCAGGATTCCCCCGAGCAATATGAAGGGCGCGGTGCCCAACCGGTCATCAATCCAGCGTCCTCCCAGGATGCCGGCAACCATGAACGCGCCCACGATGAATCCGAACTCAAGTGCAAGCGCCGCAGACCGTAGCGCACCCACCGGGACACGCAGACCTCACGACTTTGTGAAAACGTTCACGTTCTAGCCGCCGGCAGTTTAGCAAAGGCCCCAACCCGGTCCAGAACCACAGATCACGGAGTTGTCGGGCTTGTTGCGGAGGAGCGGCATGCGGCACTAGGCTTGCCGTGTGACGGGCCACCGGGTCCGCGCCCTCCCTCGAAACCTTCCCATGCTGCGACGCCCAAGCCGAGCCCGAGTCACGGTCCGTACGCTGATTGTCGTCCTCACGCTGGCCACGGCGTCGCTCGTGCTGGGAACGTGGCTGTACTCGGTCGTTCCCTAACTCAGGCCAGACGACCGCACAGCGACCGGCGACCGTCGGATCAGGAATCGCCGACCGCTAAATGATGTCGGTGGGGCGGAGTTCCTCGCCGCGCATAGTGGACGGGTCGTCCACCAGCCGCCAGATTTCGCCGCCCAGCGCCATCGCGAAGACCGTGCGGTCTTCAGCGAAGTTGGGCGATGCGGCCACGCGCAGCACCGCCCGGTTGCGCAAGTTGGGGTTGAACTCCGACCACCCGGCGCCACCGTTTGCCGACTTGAAAACGCCACGGCTGGTCGCCGCGTACACCGTCGTGTCATCGGCGAATGTGGGCGTGGCGTCGATCCAGAGCACGGCCGTCTCGGCGTCGCCGGGGTAGGTTCCCGACCATACGTCTTCAAACCGGGCGGCCGGACGGAACACCTGGCTGGCCGTGGCAAATAGCCACGACCGCTCTTTGTCGGTGTAGGTAGCGGGAATGGCCAGCGATACCCACGGTGTGTTGGTTTCGTGTTCGACAAATCGTTCGAACGACTCACCGCCGTCGTAGCTCACGTGCACCGCCGCGGCGCCCTGACCAACGGTGCCCGCGAAGACCGCGCGGTCTACCTGGAAATTGGGGCCTGTGGCCAGCGCCACGACGGTCTCGCCGTCGAAGTCGTGCGACAGCCGCTCCCAGCTCTCTCCACCGTCCGTGCTGCGATAGGTCAACCCCAGCGCACCGCCGGCGAACGCCGTGCGATCGCTCGCAAAGTCCGAAGAAAATGCCACGGCCCGCACGTCGTCCAGGTCAAAGCCGTCAACGGCTTCGTCCCAGGTATGTCCGTGGTCGGCGCTGCGGAAGAGTCCCGCCTGCGTGGCCACCAGCACAAGGCCATCGTCCGAATAGTCGGGCGAAGCGGCGATACCGGCGATATCCAACTCAGCCATGTCCTCGCCGCGCACTTCCCAGGTTTCGCCGCCGTCGGTCGAAACGTGGACACCGCTGCCGGAACCGCCCGCGAACATCGTTCGGTCGGACCCAAAGTCAGGGGAAATGGCCAGGCTTACCCAGTTCTGGCTGGTGATGCCGGTGTTGCGCGGATCCCAGGTGGCGCCCAGGTCGCTGGAGCAGAGCAGACCAGTAAGGAAGGTGCCCGCCCAAAGCTGCGTGGCGTCGTCGGTTGGGAGCAGCGCCAGCGTCAGAATCGACCCGTAGCTGTCCTCCAGTTCCCGCGTTTCCCAGGTCTCGCCACCGTCGGTGCTAATGACAACGCCTTGCGCGCCGGTGCCGGCAACGATCGTCTGATCGTCCGCGAACGACGGGGAGACACATACGGCGTTGACAGCCTCGTCACCGACTTCCTGGACTTGCGCCCAGCTACGGCCAGCGTCCTTGGACACCCACAGGCCGCGTTCTTCGGTGGCGGCGACAATCGTTCGGTCGGTACTGAAGTCCGGCGCCAGGGCCAGGGCCTGCACAGTAGCGGTGCCGAAGTCGTCTCCGCCAAGCTGCTCCCAGGTGCGTCCGCCGTCGCTGGAGCGGCACACGCCACCGTTGACAACGCCGGCGAAGACCATCTGATCGTTGCGAAAGCCGGAGGAGACCGCCAGGGTCTGGATTGAGAGTCCGGACAGCCCGACGTTCGAGGGATTCCAGCTGCGGCCGCCGTTGGTCGTGCGATAGACGCCATCGCCATCCGTTCCCAGCAGGGCAATGCGGTCGGTGGCGTATGAGGGCGACAGAGCCAGGGCCACCACGTTGGGGATAGCGCCCCAGAACGACAAACGGTTCCAGCTTTCACCGCCGTCAAACGACTTGAACACGCCACCTTGTACGGCGCCGGCGAAGGCATTGCTGTCCCGGTTGTAGTCCGGCGATACGGCAACGGCCTGGATATACGGACTGGTGAGCTGGGCGTTGGAAATGCGCCAGGTCTGGCCGTCGTCATCAGACAGGAAGACACCGGACATGGTGCCAATAAAAATGCGACGGCCTTCGCCATGCGAGGCCATCGCGATTGATGTCACCGTACCGCCCTCTTGGCCGCCGACGCGCTGCCAGCGATTGACGGCCGGGTCGATGGTTTCGACTTCAACCATGCGTTAGAGCCTCCGGACTCGCGGATCGACGAAATGAAGAGCGCCGCCGGCGCCCCGGCGTTTCAACGCCTTCTCGAAAGGCCGCCTACAGCATAAGGCCCGCGATGGGGCGATGTGCGGCCATCGGGGCTACCCGTAGTGTACGCAGTGGGGATAGTTTGCAACAACCATTTCGAAGCTATCCGGGGCTGCCCGGAATCCGCAGTTGCTGTCCAGCGAAGATGTTGTTCGCATCGCTGAGGCCATTCGCCGCCATCAGATCATCGATGCTGACGCCGTAGGTAACGGCAATGGCGCTGAGGGTGTCGCCTGCCTGAACCGTGTAGGGACCAGGTTCGTCTTCCCGCTCAGGCACCTCCGTCCCCTCCGGTAGCCGCAGCGCCTGCCCCGCCGCCACGTTGTTGGGATCGGGAATATCGTTGAGCTCCACGATCTCGCTGACGGGCACGTCGTAAAGCTCGGAGATTTGCGAAAGCGTTTCGCCGGGTCGCACCACATGCGTCGCCGGCGTCGGGGCTGGAGTAGGCGTTGGCGTGGGAACCGGCGTGGGGGTGGCCGTGGGCGTGGGAGAGAGGACCATGATCTTCACGCCAGTCGACGCGGCCTCGGTGGTCGGGGGTGAGGTTTGCGATGGCAGCTCAACGCCCACCAGTGTCCCCCGCACCGCCAAGTCGCCAGCCGCAGAAGCTGCCGCTCGATAGCCGTCCTCCTGCCAAGCCAGAATCCGCCAGGCGATCAGAACGGCTGCCAGAAGTAGGCCCAAGCGCACGTAACGGACCCAATGTCGATCCAGAGGTCGCAGGGCGTCCGGGCCGGTGACCTTGACCCAGCGCAACTCCGGCTGAACGGGCGGGCCCGACTCGCCGTCGCTCACCATCCGAATGCCATGTACAGATCGTTCACGTTGGTGCCGGTCGGTCCCAGGCGCACAAGGTCACCGCAGCACCTGAGGAAGTTGTACGAGTCATTGGCCGCCAGGGCACTGGCGCAGTCACCACCGGCGGCGGCGGCCCGTTCGAGCGTGGTCCCATCGATCAAGCCGCCGCAGGCGTCGGTTGGACCGTCGGTACCGTCCGTAGCCAGGGCAAAGACAGCCGTGTTGGGCTCGCCGGCCAGTTCTTGAGCCGCCGCAACCGCAAGTTCCTGACTGCGGCCGCCGCGACCATTGCCTCGGACAGTCACTGTGGTCTCTCCACCGAAAATCGCGCACCCCGGCCGCCCGACCGGGCGTCCGCTGCGGGCAATGTCAACAGCGGCGCCGGCAACCAGCTTGGCGATTTCGCGCGCCTCGCCCTGCACCCGCGAAGTCACGAACTGAGCATGCAGGCCTGCCGCCTCCGCGGCGGCGACAGCCGCCAGCCCCGCTCGGGCGTTGTCAGCGATTACCAGGTTCGAGACGCGCTCGAAGAGCGGATTGTCGGGCTTCGGCGTCTCGGCCAGGCCGCCCAGGGCCCCCGATTCCAGACGCGCGCGGACCGAGGCGGGCGCCGACGCACGCAGGTCAAACGCATCCAGCGCCGCCAGTGCATCGCCGTAGGTTGTCGGGTCAGGCGACGTGGGGCCGGAGGCGATCACGTCCACAGGGTTGCCCACGACGTCGCTCACGAGAAGCCCCACGACTCGCGCTGGGGCCGCGGCCGCCGCCAGCAGGCCGCCGTGAAACTCGGACAGATGCTTCCGAATGGCATTCATCTGGTTGATCGTGGCGCCGGAGCGCAGCAGCTGATCGGTCACGTGCTGAAGCTCGGACAACAAGATTGTCTCGGGCGGACAGGGCGTAAGCGCCGATCCGCCGCCGGAGATGACGCACAGCACCAGATCGCCTTCGCCCGCGTCGCCGGCCATGTTCAGGAGGCGTCGGGTCGCCGCCTGCCCGCGCATGTCCGGAACCGGATGGCCCGCTTCCACAATTTCGACTTGACCGGCCGGCGACGCGTAGCCGTCCTTGGTGATGACAAGCCCGCCCGCCACGCGGTTACCCAGAATGTCCACCAGCGCCGCCGCCATTCGGGGACTGGCCTTGCCGGCGCCAAGCACGATCACGCGTCGAGCGTCGGCGTCGGGGATTCGCAGGCGTCCGAACTGGACACTGCTGTCAGCGCACGTGACGGTCTCGTGAACGGCCGTCGCGGGGTCCACGGCGGCGATAGCCGCCCGCCCGATGGCCATGATCGTGGCCCGCATCGCGTCATCCCGCACGGGCGTCGGCTCCGTCCCAGTCAACTGTGCATCCAGTGTAGGCAGCGCGTCAGTCTGATCGGGCGCAATAGGCCAGCCCTACAAGGTCGGGCCCGACGTGCGCGCCCATGACGGGCGTGAAACCGGTGACGTAGAGATCGTCGGGCGCCAATTCCCGCCGCACCTGCTCGGCCAGCCGGTGCGCTTCGTCAACGGAGGCCGCGTGGTGTACCGCCACCCCGAGGTAACTGGCGCCCCGCGCGGCGCGCTGCACGTGCCTGATCAGCGCCCGCAGTGCCCGCTTCCTCGAACCGAACGCGGTACGAAAGCGGATGCGTCCGTGCCGCATCCCGAAGATGGGTGTTGACGGCAATGCGTCCGCCACACGCGCCACCACCCAGGGCACGCGCCCCCCGCGCGCCAGGTATTCGAGCGATCCCAACAACGCAACGATGCCGCTGTCATCCGCCGACTGCGACACCGTGTGCTCAACCGACTCCAGGTCGGCTCCGGCGCTGGCCGCCCGAGCGCCAAGCAGCACGGGAAACCCGTGTGCCATGGTCGCCGCCCCGGTTTGAATCACGCGGACGCGCGGCGGGCCGGGAAATTCGCGCGCCGCCATCTCGGCCACGTCGGTCATTGCCGAAATGCGACGGGGAATCGTGGCGCACAGAACATCCAATCCGTCATCGCGCGCCCTGGCGAACTCGGCAGCGTAGGCGCCAGGCGACGTGACGCTGGTCGTTGGCAAGGTGGGGTCGGTTGCCAGGCGCTTCCAAAACGCCTCGTTCGTTATGTCAACTCCGTCGCGAAGCTCGTCGCCGTTCCAGACCAGCACCGTCGGCACGATGGCAATGCCGTGCTGCTCGATTTCATGCCGTGGAAGACAGGCGCTCGAGTCGGTTACTAGCCGAACGCGCCGAGCATGGTCACGGCCTGTCGCGGTCAAGCAGGAATCTCCGCCAAAGCAGCGTGGCCGTGGACACGTCGTCCGGCGCGTTCGACTTGCGGTAGCCGACGAGACGGGCGGTTACCAGGAGTCCAAGCAGCGTCCAGCCCGCAAGGCTCAACGTTAGCGCCGCGCCCGTGAGACTCAGCACGATGGCGGTAGCGAGGAAGCCGATCAGGGCCCCCGGCGCCGAGTCCTTGATGATGGCCTTGCCCAGCACCATCCCGGCAAAAGCCAGCGCCATGTGCCATGCACCCAGGGCGGCGAGCGCGCCGCCGGCTGGTCCGATGCCCCGACCACCGCGAAACCGCAACGTAAACGGCCACACGTGCCCGGCCACGGCCACCACGCCCGCCACGGCCGACACGTCGTAGGTGGCGAGTTGCTGCGCGATGAAGATGGCCAACGCCGGCTTGAGCGCATCGGCCAGTCCGGCGATGGCTCCAGGGACCTTGCCGATCCGCTCGATGGCCGCGGACCCGCTGACGCCGCCAGATCCCTCCGCCAGCAGATCGTGCCCGGCCATCCTGGCCGCCAGGTACGCAAACGGCACGGAGCCAATGGAGTAGGCAAGGAGCAAAACAAGCAGGGTCGTCATTGGCCATTCCGCCGCGCCGCCTGACGACTTCGGGTGCGGCGTGCGCCGACCGAGTCGCGCGAGACCGAATACACGCTGGGGATCGTTTCGAGACGCCGCATGAGCCGAGCCATCTGGGCCACGCTGCCCATGCCGACCGTGATGCGCATGGTGGCCTGGCGTTGCCGGTTGGTATGCACGTTTGCCGAGGTGATATTCAAGCCCTCGTCGCGGATCACGCCCGTAACGTCGTGCGCAAGCCCTTCTCGATCGTCGGCCTGAACGCGGATCTGTACCGGGAGCAGCTGGCTAGTCTCGTCGATCCACCAGACGCGGACGCGAGCGCCGGGCAGCCGCGCACCCTCACGGCAGCGAGGTCGATGAACCTCGATGCTCTTGTCCGCGGCAATGCCGCTGATCTTCATTCCCGGCCTCGGCTCGCAGCAAGCGCCCAGCCGCACCGGCAGGTCCAGATCAGCACCGACCAACTGCCCGCCCCACTCCACGTCGACCAGTCGCTCGGGCTCGCGCAGATTCTTGACGTTGGCGCAGGTCCGGCGATGCACGCTGATGCCGTGGCCTCGAGTAATGAAGCCCACAATCTCGTCACCCGGCAGGGGATTGCAACACGACGCCACGCGCGTAAGCAGATTGCCGACCCCCAGAACACGAACCAGGGGCTGCACGTCGCGCGCGGCCGGTTCGTCCGCCGGCAGCGGCTCCACGTCGGCCTCTTCCACCTCCTCGGTCAGCTTGAGCCGGTTGATGACCTGCGGAACCGTGGTTGCGCCATAGCCGACGCCCGCCAGGAGACTGTCGACGTCGCGATAGCCCAGGTCAGCCGCCACCGGCTGCAAACCGTCGCCCGGCAACTGGGAGATACGGCCTTGGCCCAGGCGCCGCAGTTCCCGTTCGAGCAGCTCCCTGCCGGACTCGATGTTCTCGGCGCGCTGTCGCCGCTTGAACCACTGGCGAATCTTGTCTCGCGCATGCGCCGTATGGACCAGCGACACCCAGTTGCGGCTGGGCCCCTGGCTGTTCCTGCTGGTCAGAATCTCCAGCACGTCGCCGTTTTGTAGCTGGTACTCCAGCGGTACCAGGCGGCCGTTCACCTTGGCGCCAATGCACGTGTGACCAATGTCCGTGTGGATGCGGTAGGCGAAGTCCAGCGGCGTGCTGCCAGCCGGGAAGTCCTTGATTTCCCCTCGCGGCGTGAACACAAAGACCGTGTCGCTGAAAAAGTCGGTCTTTACCGCGTCCACAAACGACCCGGCAGTCTCTTCGTCGGATTGCCAGGTCAGAATCTGGCGCACCCATGCCAGCTTCTCCGAGAAGTCTTCCTCGCCATCGCGATGACCGGCCTTATAGCGCCAGTGCGCCGCCACGCCATATTCGGCGGCCGCGTGCATTTCGTGCGTTCGTATCTGGATCTCGATCGGCCGTGCATCCGGCCCGAGCACGGCCGTATGCAGCGAGCGGTAACCGTTTTCCTTTGGCGCCGATATGTAGTCGTCGAACTCGGCCGGGATGTGGCGCCACGCGCCGTGTACCACGCCCAGCGCGCTATAGCAGTCGTGCACGTCGTCCACGATGATCCGCACGGCCAGAATGTCGTAGACCTCTTCCAACGGGACGTTCTTGCGCCGCGTTTTCTGCTCAATGCTGTAGACGTGCTTGATCCGGCTTTGAATGAGCGCGTCCGTGCCGGCGGCGTCCAGCGCCTCGCGCAGCCCGTCGGTCACCTGCTGCACGATGTCCTCGCGGGCGGCCCGTTCGGACAATAGCCAGCTGGCGATCTCACGGTAGCGCTCGGGTTGCAGCAGCTTGAACGCGTGATCCTCGAGCCGCCAGCGCCACTCTTCAATGCCCAAGCGTCCAGCCAGCGGCGCGAAAATTTCCAGCGTGTCGCCGGCGTAGCGGGCGCGCTTGTCGGGTCGATAGACCTGCGCCGTTTGCAGGTTATGCAGACGGTCGGCCAGCTTGATGAGGACCACGCGAATGTCACGCGCCATGGCCAAGAAGACCTTGCGCAGGTTTTGCGCCTGGCGGTCGTCCAGGCTCACCACCGTGATGTCGTCCAGCTTGGTCACGCCGTCGACCAGCTCCGCCACGCGTGACCCGAATCTGGATCGGACGGTTCCGATATCGACGTTGGTGTCTTCCACGCAGTCGTGCAGAAGCGCGGCGGCGACGGTGTCGGGATCCAGGTGCAGGTTCGTCAGCATCAGCGCCACGTTCATGGGATGCTGCACGAAGGGCTCGCCGGTCAGTCGCTGCTGCCCGTCATGGGCGCGTTCGGCAAGGGCGGTGGCCCTGCGAATCAGTCGCTCGGCAGCGGGCACGTCGTCGGCCGGTGTGTAGAAGCGAACCGCGGCGAGCAGATCCTCCAGCGTGGTCTCCGCGCGGCCCGCGCCGACCATGGGCGCCAGCGTGGCCGTGACCGATGACGGCACCTTGACTCCCCTATCCGCCGCTAGACCGGCCGCAGCCGGATGTCGTCAACCAGCATCTGTAACCGAGTTTCGCCGCGGAAGTTGCGTAGCCCCAATCTGAAGGCCACGTCCACGCAGCGTCCGCGTCCCAGCGAGGCCTGCTGGTCGCCGTGGCGAAACCAGATGGCCTCGACATTGCGCGCCAGTTCCTCAAACCGCAACACCACGTGATCCTCGCCTACCAATCGGGTGTCTTGGATGCGTACATTCTCTACGACCAGCCGCGGCTCTTCATGGTCCTGCCCCCACGGCCCCAGCGAATCCAGCGCCTGGTAGGTCTCCCAGGCGATCGTGCGTGGATACACGCGGCCGTCCGCGCGCAGGCGCGGCCCCGTGATTTCAGGCAGGTCGAGGCTTGCGAGGGCCTGCGCCAGGCCGCGCCGCAACGCCTCGACGTTGTGCGGCAGCACCGAGAATCCCGCGGCGCCCGCGTGCCCGCCCCAGTTCTCCAGCCAGTCGTTCTGCCGCCGCAGGAGGTCGCGGAGGTTGAATCCGTCCGGTGCGCGCGCCGAGCCGTGCACCAGCCCGTCGATCTCGGCGCCGATGAACGCGGGCGCGGCGAATTCCTCGCTGAGCCTCGACGCGGCCAGTCCGACCACTCCCGGAGCGAATCCCGGATCGGTGGCGAGAATCACCGGACTGCCGTTCACCATGTCCCGCGCCGCATCGACGACGTCCTGGGTCAAACGGCGCCGCTCAGCGTTCAGGTCATTCAGCTGCGCGGCAATCTCATCCGCGCGCACGGGATGCTGAGCTTGAAGTAGCTCCAGGGCCAGCTGGGCGCTGGCTATTCGTCCGGCGGCGTTGAGTCGGGGCGCCAGCGCAAAGGCGATGTCGTCCGACCTGATCGCCTCCGGCGTGCGGCGAGCCGCCTCGGCCAGCGCGCGTAGCCCGGGGCGCGGCGAGGCCCGCATCCACTCCAGGCCTTCCATCACGTAGGCCCGGTTCTCATCTCGGATCGGGGCAACGTCGGCCACCGTGCCCAGCGCCACCAGGTCCAGTAAGCGCTCGGGATCCGGGAGTTGCTCCGGAAACTCGTCGGCCAGCGCCTGCACCAGCTTGTAGGCCACACCCACCCCGGACAGACCGCCGAACGGATAACCGGAACCGGGCGCGTTGGGGTTCAGCAGCGCAGTGGCCCTGGGTGGGCGACTTTCGGTGGGATGGTGGTCGGTCACGATCACATCCATGCCAGCGGCGGCCGCGCGGTCGATTTCCTCGTGCGCCGTCGCTCCGCAGTCGGCGGTGATGATCAGCGTGGCCCGTTCCTGCGCGATAGCGTCGATCGCGCCGGGGTTGAGCCCGTAACCCTCGGTCAGTCGCTCCGGGATGTAGGGAAAGGCGTCGAGACTCAGCGCTTCGGCGCTTTCCAGCAGCATGGCGGTGGCGCTGACGCCGTCCACGTCGTAGTCGCCGTAGATGCATACGCGTTCGCGCTTGTGCATGGCCTGGGCGATCCGCGCCACCGCCAGGTGCATCTCGTCCAGCAGGTATGGGTCGTGCGGGGGCAGGGGACCGAGCATGAACTCGTTCAGCTTCTCGGCCGTATCGTGGCCGCGGTTGTGGAGCACCTGGACCGCCAGCGGCGGAAGCTCGTCGACCGCGGCAAACAGCGCGGCGGGCGCGCGCGGCGCGATGTCCCACGCCGCCCCCGTGAGACTGCGCCTGGGATCGTCGCGCGTGTCAGCCACGGCGTCAGCGTAACGAGTTGCAGGCGTGCGGCGCGATAGGCTGCGGACGATTGGCCCGCCCAGGGAGTGGCTGCATGAACCTCGCGATTATCGGAGCCGATAGCACGCACACCGAGAATTTCGCCGGCATCATCAACCGCGGGCTGGCCGGTCCGGGCCTGCGCGTCACAAAGCTCTGGGGCGCCGACCCCAAACAGGCCCGCGCCAAGGCGCTTGAAACCGGCATTGACGAGGTCGTCGACCTTCCCGACCAAGCCATGCAGGGCGTGGACGCCGTGCTGGTGCTCAACCGCTGGGGCCCCGACCACTTCGCACCCGCCATGCAGGCGGTGGATCGCGGGCTGCCTCTGTTCGTGGACAAGCCGCTCTGCGACGACCCGCAAGAGGCCGTCACGCTGGTCCGAGCGGCCGCCGCGCACGGCGTGCCGCTGATGTCTGCGTCAGCCGTGCGCTACGACCGCGCCATCCGCCAGCTGCTGGAGCGCCTTCCCGACCTCGGCCGCACGCGCTCCATCATGTTCACGCTACCCCAGAACTGGCAGCTCTACGGGGTCCACGCCGTAGACGTGATGCACGCCGTGTTCGGCGTCGGCGCGGTGGACGTGACGTCCATACGCAGCGAGTTGGGCGACGTCGTCACCATCCGCTGGCCCGACGGCCAGGTGGGCATCGCCAACCAGGCGCGCGAGGCCTGGATGGGTATGCTCTGCGTCGCCCTCGGCGAAACGGGCTGGACCCACGCCGACATGCATTTGAGCGACACGATCGACGGCTTCCCCCGCATGTACCTGGAGGTCATCAGGCGGTTCCTGACCATGCTGAAGACCGGTGAACCGCCGATCAGCAACACGGAGATGGTGGACGTGATTCGCGTGGTGGCGGCGGCCGAGCGTTCGGCGACCTCCGAATCCCGCCGCGTGCCGCTGGCCGAGGTGCCGTCGCTCTAGCCCACCCAGCCGAAGACATACAGACCGGCCCCGGCGCCAATAGCGGCGCCGACAGCAATCCCCATCACGATGGCCACCAGCAACCACATGGCGCTGCCGCCCGGCGCGGAGGACTGGGGCGCTCGGGGCGCTTCCTGGCGTTGCAACGATGCCGGATCGGGTGAGACCGGTTCGATGACCGGCTTCTGGCTGCTCACGGCCAGCGAATCTCCGGCAGCTGGCCCCAACGCGACGGCGCGAATGCCGGGAAGCCGGGGACTGCCCCGACTTGTAGGTCGTTCACCCAGCGGCCCGCGTCAGGCATAGGCGAGGCTACCACCGGCCCGGATTCTTTCGGCCTGTCGAGGGGCTACCTGGACAGTTCGCCGATGATATCCACGGCCTCGCCAAAGCCCAGCGCCGCACGCTCAACCACATCGGCCAGCCGGGTGAGCGCCGCGCGGCGAGCACGCGAATCGACGATCACGGCGCGGCCCCGCGACAACTCGACAATTCGGCCCGGCGGCTCACGCTCCAAGTCGGCGGGCAGCACGAAAACCACGGACTTACGTCCCATCACGGCTCGTCCCAACGCGGCGGCCGAAGCCGTTCCGCTGGTGTCCCAGAGACGCTCGGCCAGTTCGCCGGAGGCGGCGCGCAGGCTGCGTGCCAGACGCGCCAGGTCGGGCGCATCCCGCAACCGTTCAGCCTCGTTCGATCCCAGCCAGCGCTCAGCGCAGCCGAAGCCGAATTCCGTCTGCTCGAAGGTCACCAGCAGGCGCTCCAGCGACTCGGCGTCCCTGAAGGCCGCGCCGGCGCGGACAGCTTCGGTGGCTTCGCGCATGGCCGCAATCCCGAAGCGAACGCCGTTGATGCCGGGGTCTTCACCATCGATCACGAACAGGATTCCCGCCAGGTCCCTCACCGGAGTCTGATTCGGCGCCAACGGTGAGTCTCGCCATATGGCTCCGTAAGTGCCCTTGTAGGGACTGAGCGAGGGAAACGCGCCGCTCCAGCCGCGGCTCATGTCCAAATCACCGGGTTCCAATTGACCCGGACCGACGGCCGTGGCGATGCCGGCCGAATCAACGGACTGGATCACGCCAAACCGAGCGTGGTCAAAGACTGGCGCGAGAACCAGGCGTCCGGCGGCCGTGTGTTCGCGTACCTCGGCGAGGGCGCTGCCCGGCTCATCCTCGTCTCCGACATCCAGCCATACGCGAGCAAGATCGGCCGCTCGAAACAGCGTGGAAATTGGCCGGGTCGAACGCATCGTCTCGATGTCGGCGGTCTCGCTCCAGGTCACGCAGAAAGCCTCGCCCGACTGCGTAACCAGCGAGTCCAGCGACCGCTCAATGCCCATCGCCGCCAGCGCCGCCTGCAACGCGTGGAAGGCCATGGCGCCTGCCGGCCGGTCCGCCGGCCAGCCGGTGAGCTGCGCCCCCGCCGAAGTCGTCAGCGCCCGCCGATCATCTCAACCACCACGTCCAGCACGGCTGACGCCACGCCGGACTTGCTGGTCAACGAGACCTCAAGGTCCGGGTGCCGCGGCCGGAGGATGGTGACGGCGTTGGTCTCGGCGGCAAAGCCCGTGTCCGACCCGGCCACATCATTGACCACCAGTGCGTCCAACTCCTTGCCGAGCAGCTTGTGCCGGGCGTTCTCGAGATGGTCGTTGGTCTCCGCCGCAAACCCGATTCGGAGAAAGTCGCCCTGTAAGGATTGCAGCAAGTCCGGATTTTCGATCAGGTCGATGCCTGCGGGCTCGCCGCCGCGCTTGAGCTTGACGTCGGAGGTCGCGGCCGGCCGGTAGTCGCCGACCGCAGCGTTCATGATCAAGGCGTCGCAGCCGGTCACCGCCTCGCGCAGCGCATCGAGCATCTGCTCGGCGGACTCGACGCGCACCGTGTCCGCGCCCGCCGGCGGCTCAACCGTCGCGGACCCCAACACCAGCCGCGTCGTCGCCCCGCGCTCGATGGCCGCCCGCGCCAACTCCACGCCCTGGCGGCCGCTCGCCGAGTTGCCGATGAACCGCACGGGGTCCATGTATTCCCTCGTCCCGCCGGCCGAAACCACCAGCACTCGGTCTTTCAGCGGACCATTGCGACCTAGCGTCGCGCGAATCGCGTCCAGTAGCACCGGCGTCTCCGGCAATCGTCCCTGGCCCTGTGCGCCCGAGGCCATTCGGCCGCTGTCCGGCTCGATCACCCGCACGCCGCGCCGCCGCAGCGTTGCCAGGTTCTCCTGCGTGGCCGGGTTGGCGTACATCCCGGGTTCCATGGCCGGCGCGACCACGATGGGCGCCTGGGTGGACAGCGCGACAGCCGAGCCCAGGTCGTCGGCCTGCCCGTGCGCCAGCCGCGCGATCGCGTTGGCCGTGGCCGGGGCAACCAGCAGGACGTCCGCGTCCGTGGCCAGGCGCACGTGGGCGATCTCGTTGTCGGCTGTCATGGCGTCGTCGGCCCGGTAAACGGTGCGCTGCGTCAGCGCCTGGAACGTCAGCGGTCCCACGAAATCTTCGGCAGCGCGCGACAGCACCGCGTCCACCTCCGCCCCTGCCTGCGTCAACTTGCTGGCCAGGTCCGAGGCCTTGTAGGCCGCGATGCCGCCGGTGACGTAGAGCACCACGCGGGCGCCCTCTAGCACGCTCACGCCGCCGCCTCCGCTTGTTGGATCAACCACAGGCCGCGCAGTGTCAGGTCCAAGTCCACGATCTCGAACAGCCCCACGTCTTCGACCACCACGGGGGCCTGCCCTCCAGTGGCGATGGCCCGGTAATCCGCGCCGAGTTCGGACTGCAATTGCTCGAGCAGTCCGCGCACCATCTGCACGTACCCCCAATAGACCCCTGACTGCATGGAACCCGTGGTTTCCGTTCCCACCAGCCGCGCGGGCCGAGCCAGGTCGATGGACGGCAGTTGAGCTCCAGCCGCCGTCAGCGCCCGCGCCGTGTTCTGCATCCCCAGCGTAATGATCACGCCCGCCAGGCTGCCCGCCGCGTTAACGATGTCGAAGGTGGTGACGCTGCCCAGATCCACCACGACGGCCGGGGCCTGGTAAAACTCGCGGGCCGCCAGCGCGTTCGCCACCCGGTCGATGCCGACCTGCGCCGGGCGGTCGACGGCCAGGTCAATCGCCCGCACGTCCTGCGACCGGGCGACTAACGGCTCACAGCCGGCCGCCGAGCGCACGGCCGCGGCGATTCGCTCCGTTAGCGCAGGCACCACCGAGCCGATCACGGCGGCCTCGATCCCGGTTACGTCCTGGTGCGCCAGCATGGCGTGCAACAACGCCTCGTGCTCGGCGGCGCTGCGGTTGAGATCGCTGTGCACCGCCCAGCGCGCGCCGAGTTCCTCGCCGTCAAAGACGCCGTACTTCGTGTCGGTATTGCCGACATCGACGACCAGAACCATGGATACTGCTCGCCCAGCCGTCGCCGCTTATGATATCGCCGACTCAGCCCCGGACCCGCACCCTTGACTGACCTGCCATCGCCGCTCCGTCTCACCCACCTGACCTGGCCCGAGGTCGAGCGCGCCCGCGACGGCGTGGAACTGGTCCTGATCCCGATCGGATCCATCGAGCAGCACGGTCCCAACACCTCGCTGGACACCGACCTGGTGATCTGCGAAGACCTGAGCCTGCGGCTGGCCGAACGATTTCACCCGCGCCTGCTGGTCGCCCCCACCATGCCCTACGGCATGTCGACCTATCACATGGGGTTCCCGGGCACGGTCACGCTGCGTCCCCAGACCTTCCTGCACGTGCTGGAAGACCAACTGGCCTCGCTGCTGCACCACGGGTTCACGCGCTTCCTGCTGACCAACTGGCACAGCGGCAACGCGTCGATCATGACCCTGGCCATGCAGACCCTGCCCACGCGCCTGCCCCTGGAATTCCTGGCCGCTATTTCGCTCTACAACCTGGAGGACGAGGAGTTGGAGGACGAGATCGTCAAGTCCCCCACCTCCGGCCACGCCTGCGAACTGGAAACCGCCGAACTCATGGCCTTGCGCCCCGACCGCGTCAAGACCGACAGCCTGGCGCCCGGCGACCTGAGCCCGAGCGGCAGCCGCCTGCGCCAGCGCTTCTGGCGGCGCTCCATCCGCCGCAACCACGACTTTTCCGACTTCTCCGCCAACGGCGCCGTCGGCGACGCCACGCTGGCCACCGCCGAGGACGGCTGGCGCATGATCGAGGTCATCGAGGAACGCGCCGACAAGCTGATCACCACCCTCCTCGACTCGCCCGACGACCTGCTGGCCCGTGGCCGCATCCCCGGCTGGCGCCACGAACTGGCCAACCGATGAGCGAACCCAGCACCTTCGCCCTCCACAAGATGTCGTGGCCGGAGGTGGCCGCCGCCGCCGAGACGGTGGAACTGGTCCTTATCCCCATCGGCTCCACCGAACAGCACGGCTCCAACTTGGGGCTGGGCCAGGACCACGTCATTGCCAACGCCTACTGCGAGCGGGCCGCCGAACGCCTGGCCCCGCGCCTGCTGGCCCTCCCCGCCATCCCCTGGGGCATTTCCGACCACCACATGAACTTCCCGGGCTCAATGACCCTGCGCCCGGAGACGTTTCTGGAGCTACTGGAAGACATCATCGGCTCCATGCGCCACCACGGCTTCCGCCGCTTCCTGATCGTCAACGGCCACGGCGGCAACCGGGCGCTGATGTCGGTCGCCGTACAGGACCTGGGCTTCCGGCTGGACATCGACTTCCTGGGCTGCGTCGGCCACTACACCCTGGGCGACGATTCCAAGCTCAAAGCCATCGCCGGCGCAATCCCCGGAGGCCACGCCTGCGAGATGGAAAGTTCGCACGACTACTACCTGGCGCCCGACCTCATCCGCGAGGAGACCCTGGCCCTTGGCACCATCGACAAGGCCTTCATGGCCATGCTGAAGCCGCTCACGGACCTCGAACTCGAGTGGCCCAACGCCATCAACGCCCACACCCCCTCCGGCGCCCTGGGCGACGCCCGCAAAGGCACCCGTGAAGTCGGCGAGCGCCTCATCGAATCCTCCATCGACGAACTCGCCGAAATCCTCGACTTCCTCCGCGAATCCCCCCGCTGGAACGGCCCCCCCCACGGCCAGGTACACGTAACCCGAAAGTCCTGAGCCTTACGCCAGAGCCTGACCGGGCTCGCGTGTCTCGCCCAGTTTCGTTAGCCGAGTCGAGAAGTGCCCAGCCCCTTGGGTCAGGTGCTGATCGTGACATCTCTTATGTAAAATAGACCGAGATTCATTTCCTGGATTTTCACTTCCCGTAATTTCCTTTCCCGGATTTTCATTTCCCGGAGATTCCTCACCCGGGTTCCTTGTCAAAGGCACGAAGACATGACCAACGACTTCAGCTTCGCCAGGATTCTGCAACTGATCGGGGATAGCGTCGGCGGGTTCTTGCCCTACCTGTTGGCGGCCTTTGCCGTTCTATTCGGTGGCTGGATCATTGCCAAGGTTCTTTCAAGTGCGATTCGACGAGGCCTGAAACGGCTGCGTATCGGCGATCGCATCAATCGCTGGATGGGCGATTCCGACACTCCAATCGACCTGGAACGCGGACTGGCCCGTGTCGTCTTCTGGGTGGTCATGGTCGTTGCCGTCATGGGCTTCTTCCAAATCCTCGGGGTCAGCGCACTTACGCAACCCCTCAACAGGTTTGTGGGAGAGGTATTTGCCTTTAGTCCCCAGTTGCTCGGCGCGGCAATTCTCCTGCTCGTCGCATGGATCACCGCCAGCATCGTTCGTGTCGCGGCGCGCCGCGCGGTTGATGTGAGCCGCCTTGGTGAGCGTCTCGTCGATCCCGCGGACACAGCAGATGCGCCGGGCGAGCAGATCGCCGGCAGCATCGGCGACGGCGCCTACTGGTTGACACTGTTGCTCTTCCTTCCGGCAATTCTCGGAACCCTCAGCCTCGACGGTCTGCTCGGTCCGGCCCAGGGAATGGTCGGGGCCGTGCTGAACTTCCTGCCAAACGTGCTGGCCGCCGTGCTGGTCCTGGTCATTGGCTGGTTGGTTGCGCGAATCGTGCGTCGCGCCGCAACTGGATTTCTGGCCAGCATTGGCACGGATCGTCTTGGCGAGCGCGTCGGCTTCGGCGACCGCGGCCCGACCCAGCGGCTATCGGAGTTGCTCGGGCTGCTCGTCTACGTCCTGATTCTCATTCCGGTGTTGATCGGCACACTCAATGCTCTGCAACTTGAAGCCGTCACAGCTCCCACCAGCAACATGCTCAACGCCATCCTTGCGGCCGTTCCAAACATCTTTGCCGCAGTTCTAGTGGTGGCTATCGCCTTTGTGGTTGGACGGCTGGTTGCCGGACTCGTGGAGCGACTGCTCTCAGGTACCGGATTTGATCAGATATCTGCTTGGTTGGGTATTCGCGCGGAGCGGACGCCGGTGACCTGGCCGCCTTCGCGCATTGTGGCCTCGCTCGTGGTCGTGACCGTCATGCTGTTCGCCGCAATCGAGGGATCCCGACTGCTCGGATTCTCGGAATTGGCAAACCTGATTTCGCGATTCACGGTCTTCGGCGCTCAGATCCTGTTCGGGCTCGTGATCTTCGCGATCGGTCTATACCTCGCAAACCTGGCTGCACGCGCGGTGGGCGGATCCGGCATTGGCAATGCGACCGTCCTGGCCGTCGTGGCCCGCAGTTCAATCCTGATTCTCTCCGGAGCAATGGCCCTGCTCCAGATGGGTATTGCCGACGAGGTCATTCTTCTCGCCTTTGGCGTCTCGTTCGGGTCAGTCGCCATCGCGGCGGCTATCGCCTTCGGAATCGGTGGACGCGAGACGGCTCGGCGATTGCTCGATGAATGGACGGAAAAGCTGGGCCGGCCTAGCGAATAGTCCGAGCACTGAACGCATGCATTCGGCGCGCTGGAGCTTCGCGTTTGCTTGGGTGACCGAGCCTGCGTTCCTTGCCTTCGCCGCGCTCGGCATCCTCCTTGTCCGATGGGTTTTCGAAAGAGTCCCAGCCAGCGTGAATAGCCACCACCAAAACGGTGCCCCCTACGTCGCGCGGCCGGCCACGACGGCGGTGGACTGATGCGCCTCGTAATTCTCCACACCAACGACATTCAGGACGCGACCCCCGATGCCGTGTCCCGGCTGGCCGCCCTGATCGCGGAGGAGCGGCGTGAGGCTAAGGCGCCGTGTGTCGTGCTGGACGCAGGAGATGGGTTCCAGTACTTCCACCTCATGCGCCACATCCCATACGATGCCGTCGCGCTTGGGAACGAGGACTTGGTTGCAGGCGCCCTTCCGTGGCTGACCGCGGCGTCCACGTCACTTCGGTTTGTGGGCACCAACGTCAATTTGCGTCTGGCCGGTTCGCTCAAGTCCAAGCAGCCGCCCTGGTGCCGACGGATTCGGGAGATGCGCCGCAGCGGCCTGCGAATCGGCGTCCTTGGCTTCACGACTACTGACGACGGCTTCTACTCGAGCAAGCGCTACCCACCAAGCGTGCAAGTTACGGATCCAGTAGACGCCGGCGGCGAGTGGGTCAGTCGTGCAAGGCGACGCGTAGACCTCCTCATCGCGCTGTTCCATGGCTGGCTGCCTGATCGCGAGCGGTTCGTCCGAGCGTTTCCGCAGATCGATGTCGTGATCAGCGGACACGATCATCTGGTCGCCGGGTATGGCGAAGTCGATTCAACAATCGTTGGTCAGGCTCATAGCAACGTGCGTTCGTTGGGTCGCTTGGAACTCGTAATCGAAGACGGCGAGATTCGATCCTGGCACGGACGTCATCGCACGGTCACGCCGTCGCACCCGACGAACGCGGCGGTCGATGCCTCAATCACGGAAGCCTCGGAGGCTGACCCTGATTCCGCGGTCATTGCGGTAGCCGCCGCAGACTTTCGGCCGGATCAGTACTGGCTCGACATTGACGGCAACAATATCAATCTGCGGTCCGAGACCCGCCTGGGGAACTGGCTGCTCGACATTCTTCGAACGGCTGCGGGTACCCAAATCGCCATACAGAAGGCCTGGGGCATTCACCACAATTTGGCGCCCGGGCCTGTGCGTCGGTCAAAGCTGCGAGAGATCGTCCCGTATGACGAAGAATTGTGGGAATTGAATCTACGTGGGAGCCAGATCCGTGCCGCCCTGGAATTCAGCGTTGAGCGCTCCTACAACAACCTTGCCTTCTCGGGAATGACTGTGACGGCCGACCTGACACGGCCGCGCGGTCGTAGGATTACGCGAGTCATGGTTGGCGACGAGCCGCTCCGACCTCGTCACACCTACACGGTCGCGACATCCGATTTTCTTGCCGGCGGAAACGCCGGTTTTGGAGTTCTCCGCCAGGCGGCCGCGCCCCGGACCCTGGGCGTCACGATTCATGAGGTCTTGCTTGCCCACCTTGCGCATTCGAGGGAAATCCGCGGGGGGCCGCTGGGACGGTACGCAGAGGTGGGACTGCCGGCCCCACGGTAGTAGTTCCGCGCAACGACTGAGTTTTCCGAGCAACCGCTAGCATGACCCGAATCGCTTCGATTCACCGACTGACATTCGATCACCGCGGACAGAAAGTCTGCTTTGGAGGGCCGGTGACATGCCGAATCAAGGCACTTGTGCCGGTCTTATAGGTTGAAAACTCGCGTAGCAGGCGCGATCGCAGCCGTATTTGAGCCGCGGGACGCGCTAACAGACGAACAGCGGCGGTCCGGCCTGCGCGCGATGAACTACCAGGCCATCGCCGCGTCGGGCGCCGACGGCCTCGTTTCCGGGGGCTTCCTGGCCGCCTTCGCGTTGCTGCTCGGGGCCTCCAACGTCCACATCGGCATCATCACGGCACTTCCCCCGATTTTGCAGCCCGTTCAACTAGTCGCAGTCGTTCTCATCGAACGACTGCGCATGCGCAAGCCCTTCGCCGTTATGAGCTACTTCATCGCCTACGCGGCCTGGATTCCGGTTGCCCTTATCCCCTTCATCATCGACATTCCAGATGCCGGCGCCGTAACGCTGTTGCTCGTGTTCGTAGCGCTTCGGGGCGTAGCCCAGGCATTCCTCAATCCAAGTTGGATCGGCTGGATCCGCGACATCGTGCCGCAGGATGTAATGGGAAGTTTCTTCTCACAGCGCATGCGCATCGCCACGATCGCCGCGGCCGTCGCCGGGCTCATTGGTGCCTTCTACATCGACTGGTGGGCCGGCCTTGTACCCGAGCCCGAGAAGATCTACGGCTACTCATACGCCATGTTGTTCGGGAGCATTCTGCTTGGCTTCGGCGCGGTTGGCTTTATGGCTCGCATGCCTGAGCCGCGCATGGCCGCTTCGGAGGGTCAGCGGCCAACGATCGTACAGATGCTGGCGGCGCCCCTGCGAGACGCCAACTATCGGCAGCTCATGAGTTTCTTGATGGTCTGGAGCCTCGCCTCGCAACTGGCCGTGCCTTTCTTTTCGGTCTACATGCTTACCAAGCTCGAAATGTCCCTGACCGCTGTCGTCGGACTTGCCGTGCTCAGCCAGGCAACCAGCGTGCTGTTTGTCAATGTCTGGGGCGGCTACGTCGATCGCTTCGGCAGCAAGGTGATTTTGTCCACGAGTTCATCGCTCTATCTCCTCGTCATTCTTGGTTGGACGTTTACAACCACGCCCGACCAGCACGCGCTCACCGTGCCGCTGCTCATCGTGCTCCATTTCTTAATCGGCATCGCCAGCGCGGGCATCAACCTCTCGTCCACCACGATCCGCATGAAGATGGCGCCGCAGGCGCAGTCCACCTCGTATCTGACAGGCGCCTCCCTTGCCGCCAGTCTCGGCGCGGGTGTCGGCCCAATCCTCGGCGGCATATTCGTCGACTTCTTTAGCGTTCGCCGCTTCGAAATCTCGATCGGGTGGGTCGATCCCGCACGAACTGTCGAATTCCCCGCGGTCTTCCTCACGGGCTACGACTTCCTGTTTGCCTTGGCCTTCCTCTTTGGACTCGTAACCCTGAGCGTCCTTGGTCGAGTAAAGGAAGAAGGCGAGTCGAATCGCGAGGCCGTGATGAGCGAACTCGCGGCGCAAACCCGCGAGAACCTGCGCGTCTTGAATTCCGTCCCGGGGATGAACCTGGTCGGCAGCCTGCCGCTCGGGAGGCGGCGCTTCGTGCCCGCCGTCGCGGGACTGGATATCGCCGCGGGCGTGACAGCCTTCCAACTCGCCGCCTCCATCCGCTCGGTCGCGACAACCGCCGTCCGCAGCGGCGCAACGGCTCGCCAGGTACAGGCGCGTGTCAACCAGGTCGTTTCCCGAACGGTCCAGGAGACGGAGAACGTCGCGCGCGATGCTCCGGCATTGGCTTTTGGCGCCGTCCAGGGCGCTATCCAGGCGGCTGTCGGCACGGGAATCGGTGCGGGGCGGCTTGTCCGGTCGTCCGTCCTCGGAGCAATAGACACCACGGCACAGTCGGCAGCCGACCCATTGGACGCGATTCGCGGGGCTGTGGTTGGCGCCATCCACAGTGGATACGAGACCGGCCTCAACCTGGATTCGGTCGCAACCAACGCCATCCGAGCCGCCCGAGAGTCGGCGTCACAGCTCGACCTTTCGCAGGAGGAAGTCGCCACATACGCGGCCCAGGCCGCGGTCGACGCCGCGGCTGAACTTCCCCAAAGTCACCGCGCGCAAGTCAGGCAAGCCGCTCTCGATGCCCTGCTGCACGATGTCCCGGACGCTTCGAACGAAGTAGACGAGCGGACGGATCTCTAGCGGACCAGGCTTGCGTCATCGTCGTCCGTCCAGGCATCAGTCAGTGACCGATTCCGCAAGCGCCAACTGAAGGGCGCGCCTCAGGATTCGCTTCACATCGCCTCATTCACTTTGCAGTCGATTGGAATGGTCGTTGTCCTGATATATAAACTAATCGGCGCGTACAAGTTCATCTTACTCTAGTGAACTTATACTGTTTTGATCTTCCCTTGGTAGCTGCGTCCAACGGTCATACACTTGATCGCAAGCGCAGCGCAGCCTTGAGGACGACAGGTCAATGGAGTCTGGCGGATTACCGAAGAATGTCGTGCCAGCCAGCGGCACGATCAATTTCACTGCCGACACAATTCCAGGGCCTCTAACCCGCGAGCACGCGCTCTCAGCTGGTCACTGGGGCATATTGCACTTATTTCAGGGGACACTTCGCTTCGAGACTATTGATCCGCCTGAACATCACGTCGTTTCGGCGAGGCATCGGCAAGGACATCGACGCGTCGTAACTGGCACGCCCAATCACCGCTGTGAGCAAGCTCCCGCGATGCCGTGGTATCAGCAAAACAAATCACCTGGAGCGAATCCTAACCGCGACAATACACCGGCGATGCTCGCCAAGCCATTCATTGCCAGTAAGCACCACCCAGAGCTTCCCAAACAACTGTGACTACTCGCGGCCAATTCCGTGATATGCTACTGATTGATGAGCAACACTAACTTCTGCACACACAATTGCTGGAGTCAACATCTCGGCAAGCGAGATGACTATGCAGTTGAGTTGATCCTGAGATAAGTTAAGTGGCTTTTACCGCCTACCATTTCGGCAAAGATGGACGCTTAACGCACGATCTGGACGCTGCTCGCATCAAGTCCATCGCGCAATCTGAGTCCGGCCTTCTATGGGTGGACGTGGACACGGCAACGACGGACGGGCAGGAATTGCTGCTCGAAGTTTTTGGGTTTCACCCCCTGGCCGTCGATATCAGCTTGGACGCACAGAACACCGCGGCACGTGTCGAAGACTTCGGGAACTACGTGTTTGTCAATGCTCGCAGCATCGACTATACCTTCGATAGTCAAATACTCAGAACGGCTAGTTTGAGTATGTTTATTGGTAAGAACTATGTCGTTACCATTCACAACGTGGCCATGCCCAGCGTTGAGGCCATCCGCAGCCTTGTCGAGATCGACGGCCGCCCTTTGATGAAGGGCGCCGCCTTCTTCGCCCATGCGCACTTTGACGCCCTCGTCCAGGCAATCCTCCCGACGCTCGAGCGCATGAGCGAGCGTGCCGACGCTATCGAAGAACAGATCCTGGCCAGCCCGGATGAGTCCGCCCTCTCCACGTTACTCGAGCTCAAGCGGTCCAGCCTCGCGCTGAATCGAGCGTTGACACCTCAGCGTGACGTTCTTAGCCGCCTTGGCCGGCGAGAGTTTGAGCTCATCGGCAACGGCGTTGATCTCTATTTTCGCGATCTGTTCGAGGATCTCGTTCGCGTCCAGTCCGCCAACGATGGAATCCGAGAACGGGCCGACACCGCGCTCGCCACCTACCTATCGGCAATCTCGAATCGCCAGAACGAAATCATGAAAGTGCTGTCGATCGTAGCGACGATCTTCATGCCACTTGGCCTGGTCGCCGGCATCTTCGGAATGAACTTCCAAAACATGCCCGGAATAGAGTTTCAGTGGGGATATCACATTGTTTGGGTACTTGCGCTGGTTGGATTCGTAACCACCCTCTGGATGCTGTGGCTCAAGCGCTGGCTTGTTGGCGGACAGACCATCCTGCGTAGACAGAGACTCGGGCGTTTTGTCCCGACGGCCGTAGATCCAGTCCGCCTCACCGCCTACGTCGGTCGAGCGGCAACCCGCAATCTCAGGCGAATGACAGACCTCCCGAGCGTTCGACCAGGCCAAACCTCGCCCAGATCGCGCCGCAATCCCGTGCCGCGCAAGCTGGCGAAAGCTGTCCTGAGAACACTCCGGCCCCGTCGCCGCACGTCTCATCAAAGCGTTCATCCTCGCAGTAGGCACAGACCCGACGACCAGGTGTGACTCGCCAGGTTCGCCCGGCCATGACACGCCCATGTTCTCGTCGTGTCAATGCCCACCGGTTGATCCCCCGGTATCTGCGCCGCTCTACTGCCCTTCGGCCGGAGCAAATCGCAACGTCCACCTGCTCCCGCCGTCACTGGACAGAATCTGCAGCGCAATCGCGGTCTTGACTGGACCGATTGATACGGCGCCCTCATCCATCGCGATCTGCGCCGATCCGCTGGCAACCGACTCTGACCCACCGGACGACTCCTGGCTGGCCGCTGGCGTCGTGTCCGAGGAATCACCGCCAACCGAACTCCACACAATCTGAACGATGCCGAAGTTGAGGGTGACGCTGAACGTCACGTAGAAGCTCTCGCCCACCGGCAGCGAGACGACTGAACTTTCGGAGCCTTGACCGCGCCGCGATCGGCTCCCGTTGCTGGCGACCTCGGTTGCGTAGTCCTCAAGCGCAAACGCCTGTGTCTGGATTGCCTGCCCATCTGACCCGGCGCCGGGTAGCGGGGGCAGCGCGGGACCGGGCGTAGTCGCCGCGGTTGCAGCCGGCGTCGCCGTGGGCGCTGGCTCCTGCGTGGGCGTCGAGGCTGGCGTAGCCGTCGGAGGCGGTGCGGCCGTCGGTGGGCTCCCCGGCTCGCACGCAGCCAGGACCAACACCGTTGCGATGGCCGCCGGCACGACCCACCGTCGAGTCACGGCGCTCGCCTCAACGTGAACTCATCCCGCTGGCCGGTCAGCCCGGCCAACCGGCCATCACTTCGAATCGGCCGCTAGCCTATCGGCGGGTAATGCAACCGCCCCTGCCGCTCCGTCTCCACCCGCAGCAGGTAGCCGCCGATGCTGGTCACGTACAGCGTCGACAAGTCATCCCCGCCAAAGGTGCAGTTGGTTGGATTGGCAACCGGCACCGGATGCCGCTCGATCACTTCGCCGTCGGGCGCAAACACGTAGACCGACGAACCCGGCCCGCCCTGGTCCCAGCCCGCGGTCGCGATGATGTATCCCTCGGTGTCCAGGACCATTCCGTCAATGCCTCGGTGCGCGCCAAAGTCGTGCAGCACCGTCATCTCGCCCAGCGAGCCATCGGCGTTGACCGGATATGACCGCAACTGCCGAAACTCGTCCGCGTTCCGCCCGCTCTGCGCCACGTACAGCACCGAGTGGTCCAGCGAAAACAGCAGCCCGTTGGGACGCGTCGTGTCGAACGTCACCCGGCTGATCGCCCACGAACCGTCGTTCTGCGGATCCAGCCGGTACACCGAGTCGTGATCCAGGTCTTTGTTTGCGCGGTCCTCGGTCGATGGGCCCGCGGCCCCCTCGTAATACGGGTCCGTGAACCAGATGCGCCCCACGTTGTCGATGGCCAGGTCGTTGGGAATGTTCAACCGCTGCCCCTCGAACCCGTCCGTAAGCGCGGTCGTCGTCCCGTCGGCGTTGTACCGCACCACCCGCCGCGCGCCGCCCTCACAGCCGTACAGCACGCCATCGGGATCGAACATCAGCCCGTTGCAGTAGTTGGTGCCCTCGCGGTAGACCGTCGACTCACCCGTCGTCGGGTCGTAACGCATGATCCGGCTCTGCTGGATGCTCGTGAACAGCAGCGCCTCGCCGTCCCAGGCCGGACCTTCAGTGACGTTGCCGTACGGACCGTCAATCTGCTCGAAATTCCAGGCCATCACGCGCTCCCCTGTGATCTACCAGCCAGGTTTGATCGGTTGAACCTTAGCCGCCGGGACTAGCGACCGGTAACCAACGTCCCATTGTCGGCCGCGTCGCGCGCCAGCAGCGTCCAGCGGTGCGAGGCAATCACGTCTGCCGCGGTAATCGCCAGGTCCGTCTCACCCCGCGCGGCGGCAATGAAGTCCCTCGCCAGCGCGTTCGGCGCATCCGCCGTGGGCGTATCCAGGGTCGGGCCCGCGAAGTCCGTGAGCTTTCGCTGCGTCCCGCCCTTGTCGATCGTGCAGGAACTCTCCGCCGTCGTCCGGATCTCGATCGACCCTTCCGTGCCCTCAATCAACATTCGACAGTCGCCGTGGTAGGGCGCGCTGTCGGGCGTCAGCCAGGAAGCCCGCACGAAGGCCGATCCACCGTCTTCCAGCCGCAGCCACGCCTCGGCATGGTCGGCAAAGGTGGGGTACTCGGTAAATCGCACGGCCCCGTGCTGCGCCGCCACGCCTGTCGGCTCGCAGCCATGCAGCCAGCGCACGCCGTCGATGTCGTGAATGCACAGATCCAGCAGCGCGCCGCCGTTCAACTCGCGGTCGAAGAACCAGGCCGGCCGCCCCGCCGGACCACACTTGTGCGGCCGCTGCGCCATGGACGACACGACCTGCCCGATCTCGCCTGCCTCGATGGCTCGCTTGGCCGCGAGGTACGGGCCACTGAATCGCAGCGTCAGCCCGCAACTCAGCGCCGCCGGTCCGTCCGCCGCAGCCTCCAGCCGGTCAAGATCGTCGAGGGTCGTGACCGCCGGTTTGTCCAGCAACACACTCACGCCGGCCTCCAGGCAGGCCACCGCCACATCGCCCTTCTCGTTGTTAATCGGCGCCAGCGCCGCGGCGTCGATGGATCCATCCAGCAACTCCCGGTAGTCCGCGATGCCCGGCGCCCCAAAGACCGCCGCCGTCTCCTCGCGCACCGACGCGTCCGCCTCCGCCACGGCTACCAGTTCCACGCCATCCTCGGCCACCAACTGCCGCGTAATCCCCAGCACGTGCCCATGCTGCGCCCCGATGATTGCCAGTCGCATGCGTCAGCGAGTCCTCTCCATCCGCAGGCTTATTGGGCCTCCGCACTTGCGAACAACGCCTTAAGCGTCTGCGCGCGGTAATCGAAGATGCGTTCCACGTCGCGGCGTACCACCAGCGCGTTCGCCAGCGCGCCGCCCCACACAGCGTATTCCACCCGGTCCCCGGCCAGCGTCCCGCCGTCGTGCTCGACAAACGTGTGCTCGTGGATCCACCGCCGGTACGGCCCCTTGACCTGCGCGTCCGCAAACCGGTGCGGCGGATCCCACGCCGTGATCTCGCTCCGCCAGCGCAGTGGAAACCCACGAAACCGCAGCCGGTAGTCGATCAACGTCCCCGGCCGCATCTCAATCGGCCTAGGCGTCGCCACGCTGAACTTCAGCCACGGCGGTGTAGTGACTTCCAGGTTCGATGCATCCGAAAAGAACTCGAACACCTCATCCAGCGGCCGCGGCAGCCACAAGCTCGACTCGTACACAAACGTCCGCACGCCCATCCCCTCCAGGCCGCTCGCGCGAGCCGATCCTGCCTACACGATCAACCTAGCGACGCGCCAGGTACGCGGCCGCCGTCTCCCGGATTGTCGAGACGATAGTCTCCACCGCTTCTGCGCTGATGTTCGGCGTCATCTGCAGCGACACCCCGCGGCCCATGATGTCCTCACCGCGCGGGCACTCCACCTGCGAGTAGTCCATCGGCGTCTCGCGCTCGAAGTCGAACGGGAATCGGCTCTGGCCGTATCCATGGGGCCCCGCCAGGAACGGGTTGCGGTACAGCGGCCCGTGGCGGCCCGACCCGATGTACGGCCCGCCCAACGGCACCCCCGCCCGGCTGACCTCCTCCTCGAAGTCCCAGGCCGAGCACCCCAGCGTGTCCGTGTCCAGCGTGAAGCCCAGCACCCAGTAGCTGTGCCGATCGCCGGGCCGAACCCGCTGCGGCGTGATCTCGTCCATGTCCGACAGCCCGTCGATGATCGCCTCGGCCGTTTCGATCTTGCGCTCGATATACCCGTCCACCTTCTCCAGCTGCGTGCGCAGAACCGCCGCCATCAGGTCGCCCATCTTGTAGTTGGGCGCCAGGAAATAGTTGGCGTACGGCTGCCCGTGCAGCGGCCCGTTGTCGCGCGGCAGTGCCGCGTCGCGGAACAGGATGGCGCGTTCCCAAAGCGCCTCGTCGTTCGTCACTACCGCCCCGCCGGTCCCCGCCGACAGGTGCTTGCCGCCAAAACTGAACCCGCCGATGTCGCCGACCGTCCCCACGATTCGCCCTTGCGACTCGGCGAAGTGCGCCTGGCAGCAATCCTCGATCAGTGCCAGGCCGTGCCGGTCGGCAATCGCCTGCAGCGCGTTCATGTCGCACGGGTTGCCGAACAGGTGCACGGCCATGATGGCGCGCGTGCGCGGAGTGATCTTGGACTCCACGTCGGCCGGATCCAGCGTGAAGGTGTCGTCCACGTCGGCGAACACCGGCACGCAGTTGTGCAGGATCGCGCCAATGATCGACCCGCCCGCGGTCCACGGCGACACGATGATCTCGCTGCCCGGCTCCGGGTTCAGCGCCCCGATGCACACGTGCATGGCCGCCGTGCCCGAGCTGGCCGTCACCGCATGCTTCGCCCCATGCTTCGCCGCAAACGCCTCCTCGAACTCCACCACCTTCGGCCCCAGCCCCACCTGACCCGACCGCAGCACCTCCGCCACCGCCGCAATATCGTCGTCGCCAAAGTCGTGGGTCGCCCCCAGGTCCAGCATCGCCGTCCTGTCCCCCGTCTGCGCCGCCGCCCGCTCGTTCACATCGCTCCTCCTTGTGGAGACCTCTGTAAAACGCTTCTCGTCCTCGCCGTCGGGTGTGCGGCGTCAATCTCTTCAAGGAGACGGCGCTCTTTCTCCTCTCCTGGGGGAGAGGCAGAGCCTGTCGCGAGCCTGCCGAGGGGTTCGGCCGTCTTCGGCCGAACTCGGAGAGCAACGGTGTTCGGAGTCAACCTCCTAAAGGAGACGCCGTTCTTCACCCTCTCCGAGGGGAGAGGCAGATTCGGCCGTCTTCGGCCGAAATCGGTGAGGGGTCTTCCGCTCGTGCTCTCCACCCCAGCATCCACGCTCGGACGCCATCGACGACAGGCCACGCCGTTCCTTACCCTCTCCGAGGGGATAGACAAGGGGTCTTCCACGCAACCACCCTTGGGTTACCCAACGGTCTCTCGCGGCAAGACCCGGCTCACCTGTCTAGCTTCAGCAAGCGCATCGCGTTCAACCCCAGGATCTTCTCCTTGGCCCCCCGCGGAATGTCAGCCGTCACGACCTTCGCAATCTGTTGCCGCGCGTCCATCAGCGCCATGTCCGAGCCGTACAGCACCTTGTCCTCGCCGGCCCGCTCCACGTTGAACTCGGTTGCCCCCAGCGCCGTGCGCGAGCTGCAGGTCTCCATATAGACATTCGGCAGCGTCCGCGCGGTCTCTGCGGCATCCGCGTCCAGCGCGCCCGCCGTATGCGCCATCACCCAGCGCACGTTGGGGAAGCGATCGCTGAGCGCCGTGAAACGCCCTTCAATCGTCGTACCGGGCGGATCGAATGGATAGGTCGCGTGACACATCACCGCCATCTCCCGCTCGTCCACCCACTCGTAGATCGGAAAGTAGGCCGGATCGTCGTTCGGCCGGCCGAAGTAGTCGGGGTAGATCTTCACGTACGCCATGCCCAGCCCATGCACCGCCCGCTCCAGCTCCTTAACCGCCTCCTCGGGATAGTGCGGCGTCGCGAAAGCCACGCCAATGAACCTCTCGGGCGCCCGCGCCACATACGCCATCACCAGGTCGTTGCCGCGCCGCGCATCGCCGAACCAGATGCAGTTGATGCAGGCGCGGTCCACCCCCGCCGCGTCCATTACTTTCAGATAAAGGTCACAGTCGGCGTCCACGCCGTAGCGACCCCAGCTACCCGCATGGCAGTGAAAGTCGATGACCGGGGTATCCATCGGGCTACATCCCCAACAGCCGTGCCAGGTTGCCGCCGCAGACGGCCCGCAGGTCGGTTTCGTTCAGACCCAGACGGTGCAGGTGATACAGCTGCGGCGCGATGGCCTGCTCCGGGAACCGCGAGCCAAACAACACCCGTTCCGGCCCCACAATCCCCAGCAACTGCGCGATCCCGTCCGCGATCACGTAGCGCGACACCTCAATCGATAGGTTCGGCAGGCTCCGCAGCAACGGCGGCGCCCACGAGGCCTGCACATAGTGCACCTCGCACAGCACCACGGTCAGGTCGGGGAACTGGCGCACCGTCTCGTGGACCGCGTGCGGGTCCAGATCGTCGCCGTCGTGCCAGTTCGCCTCGTAGCTCGCCGGCAGCCACAGCGGAATCCGGCGCGCCGAGAGCCACTCCAGCCACTCGCCCACCACCCACGATCTGAATGGGTAATGGTGCAGCGTCGGTACCATACGCACCGCCCGCACGTCGGCCGCCTCGATCTGCGCCTTGGTCGCCTCCAGGTCGTCAAAGGCTGGGTTGCACACGAACTGCGGAATCAGCCGCGACTCGTCGCCAATCGCCTCCAGCAGCCCCGCATTACCCTCGGCCGAGTCGAAGGCCGCCGCATGCGGCGCGTACACCAGCGCCCGCTCCACCCCCGCCCGGTCCATCTCCGCCAGCAACCCCGCCGCGTCGTCCACCGCCACCCGCCGGTCATGACGCCGCCCCAGCGCCGCGTTCGCATCAAACGCCGGCGCCTCCGGCCGAAAGTCCAGGTCCACCCCCGGCGACATCACGACCAGACCAAGTCTCTGTACCGACGACCTTTGAGTGCGCACTCGTAGCAGTTGCCGCGAGATTCGCGGACGAGCCGTTCGTTCTCCCTCTCCCCGTGGAGACCTTTGCATAACCTTCTCTTCCTAGAGGCGCGGCCTCTTGCTTCCCCTCGGGGAAAGGCCGGCGCCGTCGTCGCCGGAAGGTGCGCGGTGTCAATCCCTTCGAGGAGACGCCGTTCTTTCCCCTCTCCTGGGGGAGAGGCAGAACCTGTCCTGAGCCTGCCGAAGGATTCGGGCGTCTTCGGCCGAAATCGGTGAGGGGTCTTCCGGGCAACCACCCCCGGGTTACGCAAAGGTCTCCCGTGGGAGAGGGTCGGGGTGAGGGTCTTCCGGTCGAGCCGCCACGTACACCCGAACCCGATCTCGGCCCAACGACCATTCAGCATCCCTGGCCCACCTCTTCCTCCCCGCCTTCTCTCACTCCTTCTTCAGCCGCCCACACGTCCAGCGGGTTCTCCCGCACGGACATCGGCAGATCCACCCGCGCCCGCCGCCGGTGCGACTCCCAGGCCGCGTGCATCATCTCCATCGCCGCTCGGCCCTGACGTCCGCTGGACTCGGGCTCGCGGTCCTCCTGGATCGCCTCCCACAAGTCCCCAAACATGATCCCCTGCAACCGGTCGCGCGCCTGCGCCTTCGTCAGCGGCGAACCGTGCGGCGAGTCTTCCGAGGGCATCGGCACCGGCTCCCACTGGTGGTTGTACACCGGGGACATGTGCGAGCCGTAGTGCCGGAACAGCCGCGTATCCACGCTCTGCCGCAGCGCGTAGCGCCCCTGCGTGCCGAAGATGTCCAGCCCGTAGGAGCGGTCGTCGTTATCCGCCTCCATCCAGAAGTTGATGCTGATATTGATGCCGCCCGCCGCCCCATACGTGGCGAACATCCGCTCGCCCAGCACCGTGCCGCTGTCGCGCGCGGCCCCCTGAATCGCCGTGCTGGACGTAATGTCCGCCGCCCTGGCCTCACGGCCGCCCACCGTCACGTGCCCGTGCGCCCATTGCACGTCCGGCGCAAACACCCGCGCCCAGTCCGCGATGTGCGTACCCATCTCCGTCATCTCGGTCGCCGCCAGCCGCGCCCCCTTGTTGTACGCCTGGATCGCAAACACGTCGCCAATGTCGCCCGACTCGATGAGGTGCCGCACCAGCCCGTTGTAGCCGCTGGCCCGCTTGATGTGATTGATCGCCAGCTTCACCCCGTTGCGGTCGCAGGCTTCGACCATCGCGTCGCATTCGGCCAGCGACAGCGCCATCGGCTTCTCACAGAAGACGTTGCAGCCATATTCGGCGGCGGCGATCGTGGCCGGCGCGTGAAATGAGCCGTGGGTCGTCACGAAAACCACGTCCGGTCGCGCCTTGTCGTAAAGCTCATCCCAGGATTCGTAGACGGCGTCCGTCCCCCACGCCTGCCGAAATCGTTCGCGCGCCTCCGGACTGATATCGCAGCCGCCCACCACCCGCGCGCCCAACTCCTGCACGGCCGCCCGTGTGTGGTTGTGGCCCATGCCGCCGCAACCCACCACCGCGATCCTTGGCTCGGCCATCGTCGCGTCCACCTCGGGCTAACGCGCCACTACTGGAAGTCTACGCCCGGCGACGCGTGACACACGACACTCTCCCCGCCGTTCGAGTTCGTTTGGGCGTCGGCTCCCCTACCCAAACGGGAATCTGCACCGACATGCGGCGCAACCTGGGCACGGTGCTTACGGTTGTAACCGTCTGGCGCCGGTGTTAAGCTCCTCGCCATCAAGCATCAGGCGGATTTAGAGACGCTGGGCCGACAGAGAAGGGCGGGTAGACAGTGGTAACCAGGTATTCGGGACTCTTCTTGATCATTGGCGTCATTCTGGTAATTGTCTCCTCCTTGTTTCACCCGGGAACGGCGCTCATAAATCCCGTTGATCAGACGGACTTCCCAGCCGCCGTTGGCGCAATTGGCGATGCTCCCACCCTCTCGCATCTGATGACCATCCTGAACATCCTCGCGATGCTGCTCATGTCGTTCGGCGTCTTGGCCCTCTTCCCGCTGGCCACCCGGCAGGGAGGGCTGAGCGGAACGTTTCTCAGGTTTGGCATCTTTGTCTCGATCGTTGAATGGTCAAGTATTGTCGTCGGCATGGGAATGCGGCACTACGTCGCTTACCTCGCCGGACGGATAGCCGACGCACCGGATGGTTCCGAATTACAGGCAGCCTTGCAGGACACCGCCCTATTGGTGCATACAAGCATGTCGGCGGTTCTTGTGGTGTTTATCACGCTATTCCCCTTTGCTTCGTTCTTCCTCGGCTTCGGACTCATCAGCAGATTTCAGGACCTGAATGCATACAAGATCGCGTCCTACGGACTTGCCCTGTTTGGATTTGGCGGCTTCGTCAATTTCATCATCCTCATGTTCGCTGGACTGGAAGAACCTACGGGACTCCTCGTGGTCAACAACGTCTTCCTGTTCCTCGGTTCCATCTGCCTCCTCACCCTGGGCATCGGGATGTACAAAGGCCAGAGCGGCCTCGCCGAGGAGGGGTCCGCCAGCTAGGCCTCCGGCAATGGCGTAGTCGGATCCTGCGAGCCTGCGGTGCAGGCTTCGGATCGGGTCAGGCCTGCCACTGCGTGCCCGCGTCCGTTTGGGCAGTGTGATTCGCGTACCTCAGCGCCCCACGCACCGCGCGTCCATGCACGAACGGCTTCGTCTCCAGTCCGGGCCCCGCAACTCTGCCGGACAGTCGCGGAATCCGCGGCAAGGTCTTGACACGCGGACCCAAGCGGGGTACAAAGAGTGCATACCCCCCCTGTTGCTTCGGTGGCAGGGTCGAGGCCGCCCCACCGGGCGGTCTCTGTCTTTTTCGGGCGGTCTCGGTCTGTATAGGCGCCCGCCTGTCCGCCAACGCCTGCTCGCCAAGTCGGTCGCCTCGTAGCGCGGACTAGCCGCCGAGACTGCGGAACGGCAGACGTTGGGGAAGGGAGCAATGCCGACCCGTCCAACTGCCTGCCTGGATCTTGACAAGACGCCAATGATCGGCTACAAATGCTGCATACCCCCCCTGCTACTTCGGCGGCAGGGTCGAGAGCGCCCAAGTGGCGCTCTCTGTCATTTTCGGGCGGTCTCTCCCTGGTGGAGGCGCCCTGGTGATCACCAACCTCTACATCGACGGGTTCAACCTCTACAACCGCGCCGTCAAGAACACGCCGTTCAAGTGGCTGGACCTGCGCAAACTCGCCGAGACGCTCTTTCCGCACGACGACATTCAGCGCATCTGCTACTTCACCGCCATCGTCAGACCGCGTTCCAACGACCCGCAGCAAAAAGCTCGCCAACAAGCGTACTTGCGAGCGTTGGCCACGCTGCCGGGCCTGGAAATCCACTACGGCGAATTCCGCGAACGCATCAAGAGTCGCCCGCTCGCCAGACCACGACCGGACCTTCCCCAATACGTCCGCATCCGCGACACCGAGGAGAAAGGCTCCGACGTCAACCTCGCCACCCGCCTCCTGGTCGGCGGGTTTACCGGAGACTATGAGCAGGCCGTCGTCATTTCGAACGACTCCGACTTGGCCACCCCCATCCGCTACGTCAGCCACGACTTGGGCCTGCGCATCGTGGTCGTTAACCCGGATGCCAAAACCAGCACCCACAACGACCTGGTTAAGTCCGCAACATACGTACGCCGGCTCTGGAAGAGTCACCTCAGGAAGAGCCAGCTACCCCCGACCCTCACCGACGCTCACGGCGCCATCACCAAGCCAGCCGCGTGGTAGCCACGCAACCGGCTGCCGATACGCTGGCTAGCATGAGAGGCGCACGGTTTCGGAACCGCATGCCAGCTGCCGGGGTGGCGGAACGGTAGACGCACGGGACTTAAAATCCCGGGACTTCGGTCGTATGGGTTCGAATCCCATCCCCGGTACCAGGAGCCGGTATCTGAACCGCTCCACGCACCGCTCGGTCCCGTTCGCCTGCGAGGGAAGCCACCTGGATTCCTGCCTCGGCCCTCGCTGAAACGCTGCACCCATACCTCATGACCGATCGACCCCGCACGCTCATCACGCTCGCCGTGCTCGGCGACGCGCTGGTCTTCGTGCTGTTTGTCGCGCTAACGCCCATCGAGCACGGCAGCGTCGAGATCGCGGCCCTCTGGCGTACCGGCCTGCCGTTCGCCGGCGTCTGGCTGCTCGCGTCGCCCTGGCTCGGCGCCTTTCGTGTCTCCACGCTCACCCGCGTGCGCCTGGCCGCCTGGCGCATCCCGCTCATCTGGGTCGGCTGCGGCATCGTGGCCGTCCTGCTGCGCGTCTGGGTCACCGACCGCACCTTCTCCTGGGCCTTCACCCTCGCCTCCATCGCCCTCCTCGCCGCCATGCTCCTCGCCTGGCGCACGCTCCTCCTGCTCGCCGCCCGCCGCCTCGTCGCACGAACCAAACGCCCGCCGCCGCCTCGGTAGACGCCGGTTTAGAAACCGGCCGTGTCCTCGGTGCCGGCATAACGCCGCCAGCCGCCGCCCCTACCTCCAGCCCCTCGCCGGCTGTCGGTGGGCGCGCCGATTGCCTTCTGTTTCCAACGAGTGTACACTCGGCCCGATGTCTACGCAACCCGCTGCTCGAATGCCCATGGAAAGCCCCCGTCTGCCCGCTCGCCCGGACTCTGTCGCGGGCCCTGGCCCCCGCTCGCCTCGGGAACCCGCGTGTGTCGCCGCCTCGCCCGGCCACACCGCGTGCTCGCACGGCGCGCCGCCGTCGAAAGCCCCGCCCCGCAGACCCTCGCAAGCCGGCGTCCCGTCGCGCCGCGGCGCGCCCCATCCGCGGCCCAAAAGCGCCCCGCCGCACCTCAAGAGTTTTTTGGAAAAAACTCTTACGCGCACGAAGCCGCCCCAATTCGCGCCATCGCGACCGCCGCAAACGCCCGCGCTCTACGCTGTCGACCCACCGGTCGGAACCGCCCACCAATTCAAGCTGGATACCCAATGTCCGTCGACCCGCTGAACCTCCTGCTCATCACGTCCGACCAGCACCGGCGCGGCGCCGCCGGCTGCTACGGCCATCCGCTGGCGCACACCCCGAATCTGGACGCAATGGCCCAGCGCGGCGTGCGGTTCGACGCGGCCTACTGCAACTTCCCCATCTGCGTGCCGTCGCGCGCCAGCCTGGCCGCCGGCCGCTACGCCCACGAGCTCGGCGTCTGGGACAACGCCGCGCCCTACACCGGCCAGCGCCCCAGCTGGGGCCACCGGCTTGTGGAGCGGGGACACGCGGTCACCACCATCGGCAAGTTGCACTTCCGGAAGCCCGACGACGACACCGGGTTCCCCGACCAACGCATTCCCATGCACGTCAAGGAAGGCGTGGGCGACCTCTACGGCTCGCTTCGTCCGGACGTCCCGCGCCAGCGCAACTACCTCAACACCGCCGCCAACCCGCGCGTCGGCCAGTCCGAGTACATGCGCTACGACGCCGCCACCACCCGCCAGGCCGTCGGCTGGCTGGCCACCGAAGCCCCACGGCACGACAGCCCTTGGTGCCTGTGGGTTTCCTACACGCTGCCCCACTCGCCCTTCGTGGCCTCGGCGGAGGATCTCGCTCGATTCCCCCTCGAGGACATCGAACTCCCCGTCAACTTCCGCTCAACCGACTGGCCGCGGCACCCGCACATCGACTACATCCGCGAACAGCGCATCCAGTCGCCGGACGAGGAGCTCGACGAGACGTTGGTTCGGCGCACCATCGCCACCTACCTCGCCATGTGCACCTACCTGGATCGCCAGATCGGAGCGGTTCTCGCGGCGCTAACCGACCACGGGCTGGAGAGCTCGACCCGCGTGATCTACACCAGCGATCACGGCGAAATGCTGGGCGACCACGGCATGTGGGGCAAAAACCTCATGTACGAGGGCGCCGCCGCGGTCCCCTTCCTGATGACCGGCCCGGACATTGCCCCGGGCCAGGTCGTCCCCCAACCCGTCTCCCTGGTCGATCTGTTTCCGACCATCGTCGAGGGTGTCGGCGCGCCGCTGGCCGAGACGGACGCCGATCTTCCTGGCGCGACGCTCTGGCCCGCCGGACAGGGCGCTGAACTACCGGATCGAACGGTCTTCGGCGAGTACCACGCCTCCGGCTGCCGCGAAGCCATGTACATGCTGCGCGACTCGACCCACAAGTACGTGCATCACGTTGGCGACCCGCCCCAACTCTTCGACCTGGCGACCGACCCCAACGAAACCCGCGACCTGGCCGCCGAGTCCCGGTCCGCCCCGCTGCTGGAACGCTTCGAACGACACCTGCGCGCCATCGTTGACCCAACGGCCGTGGATCACGCCGCCAAAGCCGACCAGGCGCGGCGCATCGAGGCCGCCGGCGGTCTCGAGGTCATCACCAGCCGCGGCCCAATCGCCGGCGGCACCCCCGCCCCCGGCCAGTTTCGCGATGCTTAGAACTTCCCGTCCCGGACTTCGAAGTGCGTCGGCTTGGCCAGCGTGCGCCCGCCACTTCGCAACCAGTCCGCCGTCCAGCCCAGCACCGTCGCCAGCGGCGTCATCGGCTCGCCCACCAACGCCGCCATCCGCCGGCAATTCACGAACAGCGCGCTATCCGACTCAGAACCCTCGAACGCCGGCGCAACGTCCAGCAGTTCTCCCAGGGCAGCAGCCACGTCACGAATCCCGATCGGCGCCAGCCCCGAGACGTTCAGCGTCAGCGGCGGCGCCGCGGTGTGTTCCAGCGTTCGCAGAATCAGGTCGCAGGCGTCGCCCTGCCAGATCACGCTGGCCGTGCTCATCCCCACGTCGACGGGCCGCCTGTCGCGCACGCTGGCCCCAATGTCGTGCAGCACGCCATACCGCAGGTCCAGCGCATACGACAGCCGGATCAACGCGGAGCGCGTCCCCCACGTCGCTGCCGCGTACTCGAACATCCGCTCCCGCGCCAAACACGACTGTGCGTACTCGCCGACGGGCTGCGGCTCCACCCCTTCGTCCGCCCCAAGACCATCCGCGGACACAAACGGATAAACGGCCGCCGTCGAGAAAACCACGCACCGCGCCTCCCGGAACCGCCGCGCCACCAGCCCCGGCAGATGCGCGTTCATGGCCCACGTCAGGTGCTCCGCGCCGGTGGACCCGAACTTGCGCCCGGCCATGAACACCACCGCGGGCGCATCCGGCAACTCGCGCAAGAACGCTGGTTCCAGCAGGTCCCCCGCAATCGCGGCAACGCCGGCGGCCTCCAGCCCGGCTCGCGCCGCCGGGTCGCTGAAGCGCGAAACCGCAATCACGTGCCCGTCGCGTCCGGCGGCCTCGAACGCCCGCTGGGCCATGCGCGCCACCGTCGGGCCCATCTTGCCCCCGGCCCCCAGCACCAGCAGATCGCCCGAGCCCCGCGCGATGGACTCGATAAGCCCACGGCTGGGGCGCGACATCACCTCGTCCAGCGTCCGCTCGTCCGGGATCGAGGTCGGCAGCCTCATGTCTCGCCTCGAGGAGAGGCCGACGCCGTTTTCGCCGGAGGGTGCGCGGTGTCAATCCCTTCGAGCAGACGCCGCTCTTTCCCCTCTCCTGGGGGAGAGGCAGATTCGGGCGTCTTCGGCCGAAATCGGTGAGGGGTCTGCCGCTCGTGCTCGCCACCCCAGCAACCACCCTCGAACGCAATCAAATGCGAGCGGCGCCGTTCCTTACCCTCTCCAAGGGGAGAGGCAGATTCGGGCGTCTTCGGCCGAAATCGGTGAGGGGTCTGCCGCTCGTGCTCGCCACCCCAGCAACCACCCTCGAACGCAATCAAATGCGAGCGGCGCCGTTCCTTACCCTCTCCAAGGGGAGAGGCAGATTCGGGCGTCTTCGGCCGAAATCGGTGAGGGGTCTGCCGGGCAACCCACCCCTGCTTCACCCCAGCGCCTCTCCCGTCGAACATACAAGGGGCCTTCAGGGTGCCCATCCCCACGTCACGCGCCAACGTGCGGCTCAGACGCCCCCGGCAATCTCCGCCCACTGGCTCTCGGGGAAAACTTCGATCGTCTGCGTCACCCCGCCCAGCTGTTCGCGCATGGACAGCATCGCCTGGGCGCAAGCCTGCGTGCTGTCGAACTCCATCACCATCAGGACATCGAACGCGCCCATCGTCAGGTAAATCTCATGCAGCGTGCCGCCGTGATCTTCGATCAGCTTGCGAGTGACCGGCGCGCCTTCGCCGATGGCGTCGGCCACGGAACCAGGCTCCGCCGGCTCGTTGCCGGACATGCTGACCATGCTGATGTAATGAGGCATCCAATCCCCCCGCGGACTATCGGTGTACCCGGCGATTATGGCACCGGCCCGCCGGCCGGTGGCTCGATGGCGGGCCACATTGATCAGATGCCCTACCCCGCAACAATCCGTCGTCTCACCGCCTCTCGCCGGGAGAGCAACGGTGTTCGGTATCAACCTCCGCAAGGAGACGCCGATCTTTACCCTCTCCAAGGGGAGAGGCAGATTCGGCCGTCTTCGGCCGAAATCGGTGAGGGGGTCTTCCGCGCAACCAACTCCACCCCACGCACACCGCCCGGCCGGCAAGGGCTTCGCTACCCAGAACTCAAAATCACCCACAACCGCTGGCTAGACTCCCCAACCCACCGCTCGGACGCACCGCCCCATGCCGCCGAACGTCCTCATCATCACCACCCACGACACCGGCCGCTTCATCGAACCGTACGGCGTCACCACCGTCAACACCCCCAACCTCAACCGCCTGGCCGCCCAGGGCGCCCGCTTCAACGCCTACGCCACCGCCCCCCAGTGCTCGCCCAGCCGCGCCAGCTTGACGACCGGCCGTTATCCCCACGCCAACGGCACAATGGGCCTCACCCATCGCGACTTCCGCTGGGACCTGCACCCCGGCGAGCGCACCATCCCGCAAATCCTGCGCACCGCCGGCTACCGCAGCGGCCACTGGGGCGTCGAACACGCGTCCCGCGACCCGCGCCGCATCGGCAACGACGTCTTCGACGAAACGCGAGATATCGACGCCATCACAGCCGGCGTTTCCCGGTTCATCGACGCCGACCAAACGCGCCCATTCGTGGTGCAGGTCGGCTTTGGCGAGACCCATCGCGTGGGCGGCCACGGCTTCGGCGGCCGGCCCTACGACCGGAAGGGCATCACCGTGCCGCCCTACCTGGTGGACGCCCCCGACACCCGTGCCGACCTGGCCGATTTCCAGGGCTGCGTCAACCGGGCCGACGCCCACATCGGACGCCTGATTGGAATCCTGGACGAACGCAACCTGCTCGACGAAACCCTGGTGCTCTACGTCGGCGACCACGGCATCGCCTTTCCGCGCGCCAAGTGCACGTTGTACGACCCCGGCATCGAGATCTCCCTCATCGCCCGCCTGCCCGGCAGCCCCTTCAGCGGCGGCGTCGCGCCGGACGGCATGGTCAGCAACCTGGACGTGGTCCCCACCCTGGTCGAACTCACCGGCGCCGAAGCCCCGCCCTACCTGCACGGAACCTCGCTGCTGCCCCTGGCTTCGGGTACGGCGCCAGGCCATGCACGGGTATTCGTCGAAAAGACCTATCACAGCTACTACGACCCCATGCGCGGCCTGCGCACCAATCGCTGGAAATACATCCGCAACTTCGAGACCGGTTTGGGCGTGGAAATCCCCAGCGACATCGCCGGCAGCGGCGCCTACCGCGACCTGGCGGGACGCCTGCAGCCCTCCCATCACGTGGCCGTGGAGCTGTACGACCTGCACGCCGACCCCAACGAACAAACCAACCTGGCGGGCCGCCCCCAAACCGCCGCTCTCGAAGCCGAACTGGACGCCAGGCTGATCGACTGGATGCGCGCCACCGGCGACCCGCTCCTGGACGGCCCGGTAGAGTCCCCCTTCTACCGTGGAGCCATGCGCGCCGTCGCCCACCGTTCGTAGGCAGCGGACTCGATTTAGCCGCCCCCAAAAACCCTGCCCCGCGCCCGCCGGAATCCACCCCGAATCCACATCGTTTGTACCTCGGCAAAGCGGCCGTGCCGGCCCCCTTTTTAAGGCCTACATATGACAAACCCCGAAGAATCTCGTATGGTTCGCTGGTCATGAGGCCAGATAGGCACGGTTTCGCGAGCCTAGGCGGCGAATTAAGGCACTTGTCCCGTATGTGGCCAGTTGTCATAATCCAACCGTCCCAGGTCGCGCAGCAAGGACGCCGGAGGTGTGTATCGCCCACCACGTGGAATTGACGGGGCCTAGGCCCTGTAGGAGAATGACGTTCGTTGCAGCCCGTCAAGGTGACGGGTCATCCTGAAGAAAGGTACCTCCCCTTGCTTCGATCATCCTCCGTGCCCGTGCCATTGCGTGTGCTGGCACTCTTCATTGTCGTGAGCGCATTGGTCCTCGCGACACTGGCTCCGGCGCTGGCGGATCAACATCCCGCCGCTGCTGACGGCCAGCGACTCGAAGACCAGTCGGCTGACGTGCAGGCTCTCTATCGCGCGGTGTACGGCGGTGACGCCGAGGCCAGGTGGATTGCCGAGCACAACGCTGCCATCGGCGCGTCCATGATGGGCGACTCCATGATGATGGCCGACTCCATGGACATGATGTCCAACATGTACTACGACCGCCTCGTGGCTGTGGCCATGGCGCGCGGCGCGGACGCCGACCTGGCAAACCGCATCGCCGCTGACGTAATCGGTCGCGGTACCGAAGCCGCCTTCCTGGCTGGCACCGACGACGGCGTGCTTTACGGCATCGGCGCGTCCGAAGGCCAGATCAGCGCTCCGGCAGCGGCTCCGGCAGCGGCTCCGGCAGCGGCTCCGGCAGCGGCGGCTTCGACTGCGGCAGCTGCTCCTCCGACGTCAATTACTGCTTGGGCCCCCGTCTCGCAGTACCACTCGGTCGGAGATTCGATTTCGCTGACGCTCCCCGAGTCCAGTCACCCAGATGTTGACGGATATGCTCTTGACCCGGCTACTGGTCAAGGCCTTACGTTCGACGCCGATACGCGCACGCTTAGCGGCGTGGCCACGCTCGGCACATTCACTGGCACGTACTCGGCTCAAGACGGCGGCACCAACGTCGGTGCGCCCTACGTCTTGACGGTGACACTCGTTATCCGGGCCGCGGACTTGCAGCCTCGCTTTGCTAGCGGCACGACGATTGCTGCGATTTCGCACCTAGAAGGTGCCGATATCGCCACCGCTTCTCCGGCTTTGCCTGAAGTCGTCACTGGCACTAGCAACGGTGACCCGGACTACACGATCACCGGTGCGCCGGATGGCGTAACGATTGGTGACACTGATCGAATCGTGACTGTCGCCACCACCACGGACGTCGGGTCATACAACCTCATGTATGTCGCGACCGATGAGGATGGCGATTCGGCTTCGCTGCCGTTCACTGTCACGGTGAACGAGGATGTTGAGCCTGTATTGCCGGCAATCGCGGACTTCTCGATCGCGAACGGCGACGATCTCGGTCAATTCCTGCCTGAGGCAACCGGAGGCAACGGCGCTCTGACTTACAGCGTGTCCGGCCTGACGGGTCTTGGCCTTTCCGACACCGACAACTTCAACGCTGTAACGCGCTGGTTGAGCGGTACGGTAGCGGTCACACTTGCTGACGGTGTGAATGAGCAGGACTTCACCATCACCTACACGGCCACTGAGGCCGACGCAGGTGGCGCTGACTCTGACTCAGAAACATTCGTAGTGACGGTGACCCGCCCCGCATAGCAAGGTCCATCTCCGTGGGGGCGAGGCAACTCGCCCCCACGGGCGAATCAATACAAGAGATCAAGAAGAACCCCGCCTCATCTGAGGCGGGGTTCTTCACGTACAAGGTGAGTACCTCCTAGCGCGAGCGCCTCGAATCCCCCGCGCGCCTTCCAGGAGACGTGGGTCCAACCCCCGTCATCCCACCGCCCCCTCCGCTCCCCGGCTCCGGCGCCCGCGCTTCGTCGTTACACCCGCAACCCGAATCCCGCCAGACGCCGGCCGCCGGCCGTGCCCAAAGCCTGGCTACCTACCGGCGAGCCGGCATAACCAGAGGATGCAACGACCGCCTGAGCCCCCTGCCGCGCAATCTCCACCACCAAGCCAAGCCAATCCCCCCACCCCGCCAGCCCCCACCCGCCCAACCCCATCAAGCCAACAAACCAACCCACCGCCCCCCGCATCCACCACCCAACCAAAGCCCCACCATCCACCACCGAACCCCCCGAGCAACCGTGTTGAGCCGCCCGCCTCCTCACCCTCTCCAAGGGGAGAGGCAGATTCCGGCGTACCCGCAGGAAATCGGTGAGCAACTGTGTTGGTAGTCAAGGACTAAGCCATGGCGGGATCCCACATCGTCTCGTGCTGACAGAGCGCGTTGCAGAGCACCAGCAGCTTGCGCATGCAGGCGGTCAGGGCCACCTTGGGCGGCTTGCCGGCGGCGTGCAGCCGCTGATAGCAGGCGCGGAGGCGGGGATTGGCCCGGATCGCCGCGACGGTGGCCATGTACAGCACCGCCCGGACCTGGCTGCGTCCACCCCAGACGCGGCGGCGGCCGCGCCAAGCGCCGCTGTCGCGGTTGAAGGGCGCCACGCCGACCAGGGCGGCGACCTGCTGGCGGGTGCAGGTGCCGAGTTCGGGCACTTCGGCCAGCAAGGTGGCACAGGCCACGGGCCCGATGCCGGGGATGCTGAGCAGCCAGCCGCTGCGGGCGCGCAGGCTCGGATCGGCGTGCAGGGCCAGGGCCAGGTCCCGGTCCAGGTCCTGGATCAGGTGCGTCACCAGGGCCAGGAAGGCATCGCTGCCGACCCGCTGCGCGGGCGTCAGGTGGCGGCGCTGCTGCTGCTCGGCCACGCGCGTTTTGACCAGCTGGCGCCGGCGCCGGCTGAGGCGCTGCAACTCTTGCACCGCCTGCGAGGGCGGAGGCCGGATGTCGGGCTGCACGTCGGCGGCGAAGTGCGCGAGCCCCTGCGCGTCCAGCCGATCGGTCTTGGCGAGGCGGCCGTGGGCGCGCGCGAAGTGGTGCGTCTGGCGCGGATTGACCACGACCACCGGCAGGCCGCCCAGGGCGGCCACGACGCGGCGCTCGTACCCGCCCGTGGCTTCCAGCACGATGCGGGTCGGCTGCAGCGCGCTGAGGTCGGCGCGCAGCCGCCGCAGGCCGCCGCGGGTGCGCGGCACCGTCCAGGTCGCGCCCGTGGGTTCTACCGCGATGTCCAACTGGGCCTTGGCCACATCGATCCCGACCGCGAGGTCCACTGGCGCAGCCATTGGGTACTCTCCTCCGGCGCCGACCTCGCGCCCCGCCTTGCAGATTCGGGCTCGTCATGACGGCCCCGGCAACTGTTCGGGCTCTGGGTCAGCGCAAAGGGCCGGGACGACTTCGCTCACCGACGGTCTCAAGGGACCCAGGGGTCATCGGTCTGTCCCGGCCCATCCACACGGTCCTCGGCCAATCCAAGGACCCAGGAACATACAAGGGGTCCTCCGCTCGTGAGCTCCACGTCAGCAACCACGTACGGACGCAATCGACTACAGCCCGCGCCCTTCTTCCCCTCGCCTGGCGGAGGAGCAGACTTCGTCGTCCAACGCTTCGCGGGTGCGGTCGCCCTCAGGCGTCCGCGGATACCTGGAACGGATTGATCACCCGCAACCCGCCATAGTCCTGCCCTGGATTCAGGTCCTCCGTGTACACCGCGTCACACCCCAGGGCATGCGCGGCGGCCAGGATCGCCCCGTCCCAGTACGAGATCTGAAAGCGCCGGCTGATAGCGACCGCATGATCGAAAATCGCGGGGGTTACTGGCTGAATTGGGAAGAGCCGCAGCGGCGCCAGAAAAATCAGGGCCTGCTCCGGGGTCAGCCGCCCCTCGCGGCTGCGCCGCGTGGCCTGGTGATAGAACTCCTGCAGCACCTGCGCCGACAGGGCCAGGTCAGGCCCGGAAAGCAGTTCCAACGCACGCTGCCGCTTGTCGATATCCGTCGGCGTACCGCACGCGGCGTACAGCAGAATGTTGGTGTCGACAAGCCGCATCACGCCATTCACCGCTGGAGCTTGAAGGCGTCCTCGGCCGAAGTCGGACCGTCAAGGCTTGCCTTCAGGTCGGCAAGTTCGCCCTTCAGCTCCTCACCCCGCGCCTCCGCGGCGGCCAGCATGGCCTCGAGCCGGGCCCGGCTCCGATCGTACATTTCTTCTCGATTGACGATTCCGGGCATGTGCAGGCCTATGCCCTTCGCGTGAAAATCGGACGCCACGTCGTTGAGCAACTGTCGGCGAAACTCCGCCAGTTCATGCATGTCGCTGATGGGACGTCCGGCCACCGCCGCGGCCCTCGCCCGCGCTTCGTCGAGCAGTTGCTGCACGTGCGGGCGGACTGTGGCGTCCGGCGCCGCGGCCTTCGACTGGTCGCCGTACGCCTCGCTGTCGTCTTGCGACGAGTCGTCCCCCGTCAGCGCCCGCAGGTACGCCCCCACCAGCGCCGATACCGAGGTGTCCAACTCCGCCGCGCAAATCCGCGCCCGCCGGTACGTCGCGTCATCCACCGAGACCGTAATGTTCCGCATCCACGCAATCTCACAGGTCCTGTGGCTGAAAGTATAGGCAGCCCAACCTCGGTCATATATGCCCCTCGCCCTGCCGGCGAGGCCTTCGCTGGCCTGGATGAAATGACCGACGACCACCGGCGGTTACAATCCAACAGGGCGGTTGTTTGCTGACTGTTGGTGCCCTGTCACCGCATCGACGGAGTACAGGGACCCTCGCCACGGAGGACCCGCCCATGGACGCCAGCATTATTAGCGACGTGGTTGTTGGGGGCGTCCTGGCCGCGCTCGTTCTTGCCCTCTGGCGTGATGTCCGGAGCCTCGGTGAGCGCGTTGCCCGCCTCGAGGGCTGGCTCAAACGTGACCGCACGGCGGCCCAGGGCTAGAGCGAGAAGTCATGACCACGGACGCTGAATGGTCATGGACTCGACGCCCCCCGTTTCCCCCCACCAGGCATCCGGAATAGCTCGGCGGTGCTGTAGCATGAAATTCCGAACCGTCCCAGGCAGGAGGATGTGCAATGGCTGTTGTCGACGCAGCGCCGCGGCTACTGACTGCCGACGAACTGCTCCGGCTCTCTAGCCAGGGCGTCCGCGGCGAACTGATCCGGGGAGTGCTCAGCGAAACCATGCCGACTGGACGTGCGCACGGACGGGTCGTGGTGAACCTGGCCACCGAACTGCGGGCCTTTGCGAAGCCCCGGCGATTGGGGATTTTGACGGCCTCGGACTCAGGGGTCTGGCTGGAGCGCGACCCGGACACGGTGCGGGAACCGGACATCGCCTTTTTTTCAGCGCAGACGTCGCCGCTGGATGAGTGGGTCCACGGCTACGCAGAGGTCGTGCCCGACTTGGTGGTGGAAGTGGGCTCGCCCAGCAATAGCCGCCGGGAGTTGAACGACAAGGCGCTGATGTGGCTCGGCTTTGGTGTGCGGCTGGTCTGGGTTATACACCCCGACACGCGCACGGTGGACGCTCATCGGACCAGCCATCCCGTCGTAACGCTGAGCGGCGACCAGACCCTGGACGGCCTGGACGTCCTCCCAGGCTTCACCTGCCCCGTCCGCGACATCTTCGCCCCCTAACCCACCGCGACTCCCGGCGCACAGCGACAGGTGCATTCCCGCTTCACGGGAATAACGGATCAACGCGCTCCCCGGCCGAGCTCAACGGTCCGCGCCCCACCGGGACATCCCCGGCTACAATCCAACAGGGCGGGTGTTTACTGACCATTGACTTGATGTCACCTAATCGGCGGGGAACAGGAAGGGGCTTATGTAGCAAAGTGCCGCCACACGAAGGAACTCGAAGGGATCGGCACTCTGCGGTAAAGCAGGATCCTTGACGCACGGGGTCGGGTATGGCAGGGAAGAGACCGGGTCGAGCCTATCGGACGGGCATCACGCTCCAGCAGCTGTTCCGCAAGTTCCCTGACGACGAGACGGCTGAGGCTTGGTTCATCGAACGCCGGTGGCCCGGCGGTATGGTCTGCCCGCATTGTGGATCGACCAGGGTGCAGACCGGGGCCAAGCACAAGACCATGCCGTTTCGTTGTCGCGAGAAGGAATGCGCCAAGCGGTTTAGCACCAAGACGGGCACGGTCATGGAGGGCTCGAAGCTCGGGTACCAGACGTGGCTCGTGGCGGCCTACATCCTGTCGACCAGCCTCGAGTCAGTCTCGAGCACGAAGCTCGCACGTGACCTGGGCATCACGCAGCGATCGGCCTGGTTCCCGGGTCATCGCCTACGGGCCACGCTCGAGGCAGCAGGCCCAGTATTCGAGGGCCCTATTGAGGTCGACGAGACCTATGTGGGCGGTCTCCGGCAGAACATGTCCAGAGCCACACGCGAGCGGATGTCGCTCGAGATGGGCTGGGGCGGCGCCGCGGGCAAGGAACCGATCGTGGACGTCCGGGACCGGGCAACCGGCCACGTGGCGGCCAGAGCGATCAATATTGCGGACCGCAAAACGCTGCAAGAACTTCGTGATCGAGCACGCGGCGCCAGGCGTCACGATCTACTCCGACGGCGCGCCGCAGTACGCCCGGATCCCATTTGACCACCAGACGGTCGAGCACGCGGACGAGTATGTCCGCGGGGACATCCATACGAATGGCGTGGAATCGTTCTGGAGCATGATCAAGCGGGCGTACAAAGGCACGTTCCACAAGCTCTCGCCCAAGCACTTGGACCGCTACGTTCAAGAGTTCGCGGGTCGACACAACCTGCGGGAGCGGGACACGATTGAGATGATGGCCGCGATCGCGACCGGCATGCGGGGCAAGCGCCTGCGCTACCGGGAGCTGATCGCGCCGAACGGGCGGCCCAGTGGCGCGCGGTCAACGAGGTAACTCGACAGCGGACCTGAGCGTGTCTCTACGGCGGAACGTATCCGGGAACCCAACGAATCTTCTGAACGTGCGTCTGGACCTCTACCGCTAAGTCTTGGTCAACGGAGCGCAATTCGGCGTCGATGGCGATCTGATGGCATAGGCCGTCCTCGTCACTCACATGGCTCACGACGAGTGTCCGCCTGTTTGAACTGTCGTCATAGACGAACATCACGGACCGCCCACAAACATCGCGGCGAATATCGGTTACGAGACCGCGCCGTTGATAGATTAATCCGAGATCCCGGAGACGAATCACACTGGCGCACTAAGCGGCAGCAGCGAGTCCAATTTCCTCACCCACTCTAGGAAGCAGCCGATCCGACCCGTTGTCCTGCTCTGGCGCATAGGCATCCGGATTCAGGTCCTCAAACGTCTCACCGTCTGCCACCGCCTGATCATACGGCTTCCACCGTACGGATACCGTCTCAAGTCGATCCTGCAGTTCGCCCGTGCCACGCAGGGCTTCAATGTAGCGTCGAAAGTGGAGCTTCAACCCGTTCAGCGTGTGCTCACGGTCTGTGCCATGCGCATACAGATTCAACTCGCGGAAACAGCCAATGACATGGCCGGTTTCTTCGTCCGTCTCGAACTGCGGCGTCACCCAGACGACGACTTTTCCGAGGCTCATCGCACGCACCTCACAGCACATTCGCTCCCGGAGCATACGAGGGCCGTAGCGCACTGTCTACCAGATTGCCCAGAAGGACGGGCTCCGCGTCCCGGCGTTCTAGAGGAGCGACCCGTCCCGCAGGGGCGCATGTACGTTGGGCCAGGAGTCTGGATCCGACAGGGGATTAGGGCGCTGGGGTTCATCCGGCCAACGTCGGCTGAGAGAACGAGCGCAGTCTCGCTGAAGCGGATAGTCGAGCCACTCGGCCTCGTGGTCGATCAGCTCGTCCGGGTGGGGCATATGGAGTTCGGACATGGTCAGGCATCCGACATGGCCTGCGGTTCAACGATAGTCCACGGACCGCAGTCACACGCAGAAGTCATCCGTGAGACTCCGGAGAAAGGCCGCATCGAGAAGCGCGCGGTCCATGGCTGTGTTCGCGTCCTGGACGTAGGCCTCGTCCAGTGACTCCAGATACTCGAGCAGGGCCGTCAGGCCGGCCTTCCACGACTCAGCCAACCGAGACGCAGCCTGGTCGACCTCGGACAACCGGGCGGTCGGATGGTCCAGCAGCAGGATTCCGGCAGACCAGATCACGACGACACGTCCGGCTTTCAGATCCGCGGGAAGACCGGGGTGCTGCAAGCTCCGTTGGAGTTCGGTGCTCGCGGTGCCGATGCCGATGCTGATGCTGATGCTTGCTCAGGGCGAGGAGGTAGGCCTGTTCGGCCGCGGTCGGGCATGGTTCGGTAGCAATCGGAGGCGGGATCGAGACTTCGGTCGGCGTCTTGAGCGGGGATTGGAACGGGGTTGCAGATCGGCTCTCGCCACAGGCGGCGACGAGGAGAAATATCAGGCCAACGAGCAGGGTGCCCGGATAAAGGGGCCAAAGCAGGTGAGGCATCCTCCCGGATGCCCGGTGGCAAAGACGCGGCCTCGAATGGTTCGCACTGGGCGAGCATCCACTATTGCCACATAGGGTTCCCCAACGACCACCACTCGGGGCCGCTGGATGCTCAAGTCCTATGTGGCGGCGCTAGGGTGTCAGTCCGTGTGGTAGGTTGCGCCGACCCAGGGCACCAGTAGGGCGGGATGCCAGAGGGCGAGACCAAGCGTCGGCGAGTCGAGCTCGTGGATGAGGCGTATCAGCCGACCAAGCGCGAGCTTGAGCAGGACCTGCGCGTGCCCCACGACTTCGCGGTCACGATCCAGGGCCTCGTGCAGCCGGTCGAGATCAAGCGCGTCCGCAAGCCCAAGTCCTGAGCACCTGCGCTCCGCGTTGCGTTGAGTGCGGGTTTCTGCAGCGGCGACGCGTAAATGATTGGTCCTTGCTGCCGCTCTCGGAGGCTGATCGATATCGGCTGACTGAGACGAACCATCCGATTACTGACGTACTGGCCTGCTTCATGGAAGCCGAAGTGTTCGACGCGACGAGGGTTCGTGCGACAACTGACTGTCCGTATTACGTACGACGGGTGCCCGACCACTCGCCTAAGGAGCACCTCGAGATGCAGCAGATTCTTCAGGCTCGGCAGGACGCGCAGGATGCTAAAGAGAGCCAGCAGCGGCAGGTTTGGGTCACAACGGCGATCATGTTGGTTGGGGTCGTGCTGACGGGCGTCGCGTCCGCCATCATTGGTGCCCTCATCGGCCGGGGCATCCTCTTTCCACCTACGGTCTAAGATCCAACTTTCGACTCAAGACACGCCCACAGCCCGTCCCACGCATCCAACGGCTCTCGTCACATCACCGCTGGCCAGGGCGTTCGGCACTCTCCTACATAATCCCCAACAGGAATCCCTTTCACGGAGGCACCGATGACCGCTGACCCGCAGCGACTTGCCCGCCTTGAGGGTGCGTACGAGCACTTGGCAACCAAGGCTGATCTGAAAGACCTGGAGCTCCGGCTTACGGCCGAGATCGCCGAAGTGACCCGAGCGATGGCCGCCCAAACCCGCTGGCTGGCCGGTCTTGTCCTGGCCGCGGCCGCGGCCGCGGCTGGCGTGGTGATTGCCGTGGACCGCCTGGCGGGCTGATGAACGTGACCGAAGCGGCGCCCCGCCTGCTGACCGCCGACGAATTGCTCCAGCTCTCTAGCCAGGGCGTCCGCGGCGAACTGATCCGGGGAGTGCTCAGCGAAACCCTGCCGGCGGGACGAGAGCACGGACAGATCGTCGTGAACCTGGTGATGGAACTGCGGATGTTCGTAAAGCCCCGGTGGTTGGGGATCCTTACGGCCTCGGACTCAGGCGTCTGGCTGGAGCGCGACCCCGACACGGTGCGGGAACCGGACATCGCATTTTTTTCGGCCGACACCTCGCCGCTGAACGAGCGTGTGACCGGCTACGCCGAGGTCGCGCCCGACCTGGTCGTTGAAATCGCCTCGCCCGGCGACAGCCGCCGGGAGCTCAACGACAAGGCGCTGATGTGGCTCAGCTTTGGCACACGGCTGGTCTGGGTGGTACACCCCGACACGCGCACCGTGGACGCGCATCGGACCAACCATCCCGTCGTAACGCTAAGCGAATCCCAGGCCCTGGACGGCCTCAACGTCCTCCCCGGCTTCACCTGCCCGGTCAGCACGATCTTCGAGCCGTAGCCCAAGCGCCCGACTCCCGTCGGGGGTGCTGTAGCATGATTTCGTACCGTCCCGGGCAGGAAAGCGTGCAATGGCCGTTGTAGACGCGGCGCCGCAGCTGCTGACCGCCGACGACCTGCTCCGGCTCTACAGCCAGGGCGTCCGCGGCGAACTGATCCGAGGGGTGCTCAGCGAGACCATGCCAGCAGGACAGGAACACGGCGAGATCGTGATGCGCTTGGGCGCGGCGCTCCTGAGCTACCTCCAGCCCCGACGGTTGGGCCGCCTGATCGGCTCGGATGCCGGGGTCTGGCTGGAGCGCGACCCCGACACGGTGCGGGAACCGGACATCGCCTTCATTTCAGCGGAGACGTCGCCGCTGGACCAACGAGTGACCGGCTACGCGGAGGTCGCACCCGACCTGGTCGTTGAAATCGCCTCGCCCAGCGACAGCCGCCGGGAGCTCAACGACAAGGCGCTGATGTGGCTCAGTTTTGGCACACGGCTGGTCTGGGTGGTACACCCCGCCACGCGAACCGTGGACGCGCATCGGACCAACCATCCCGTCGTAACGCTAAGCGAATCCCAGACCCTGGACGGCCTGGACGTCCTCCCCGGCTTCACCTGCCCCGTCCACAACATCTTCACCCCCTAACCCGCCGCCCCTCCCAGAGCACTCACGGTGAGCCTGGCCAATCCAAGGCCCCGGCCACATACAAGGGATCTTCCGGTCGAGGTCTCACGCCCACCCCATTCGTGGTGAGCCGGGCCAGAGTCCTCGGCGGAAATCGGAGAGGGGTCTTCCGCGCACCCAAACCGTCCTGCCCCTCACTCCTCGCCTTCGAGTGAGGGGTTTTCCGCTCGTGCTCTCGCATACCGCCAACCGCGTTGATACATCCAGCGCATCCGACCCACTACCCACGATCCGCCCATGGGTCGTAGGACCCGAAGTGCCAGAGGTTGCCCTCGGGATCCAGCGCCGAATACAGCCGGCCGCCATAGTCCATGTCTTCAATTTCCATCACGATCTCAGCGCCGGCGGCCTTGGCGTGCCGATAGTGCGCGTCGATTTCCGGCACGATCACGTACGCGCTCTGCGTATTGGCGCCCACCTCATGGGGCGTCTTGACGTGCGGCCCAAAGTCGCGGTTCTGCGCCGACCCCAGCATGATCATGCCGTCGCCCAGCGTGAGCTGCGCGTGCCTGATGGCCCCGTCGGGGCCGGGGATGACCAGGCGCCTGGCAAACCCAAACGTCCCACACAGAAACTCAATCGTCGCCGGCGCGTCCTGATAGCGCAAGCTGGGAACGATCATTGCCTTCCGCGATTCCCGAGACATCACCGGACCCTTCCGCCTACGCTCAGACAACCCAGACTAGCGCGGCTTGGAACGTCAGTGTGACGCCCGCGGAGGGGATGGTGAGTGACATTGATCAGACTCCACTCTCCGGGTCGATCCGTCGTCTTTCCACGTCATCATTAGGAGACCAACGGTGTCCGGTGAAAACCGATCTACGGGGATGCGTTCAAGAGCAACTCGACACAGAGGTGAGCAACGGTCCAGACTGGAAATAGGCGGCCTGTGGCATGCATCCACGGAGGCGCGCTTCGTCTGATTGGGAGAGGCGACCAAGGAAGAAGGAGTAGTCATGGCCGCCGGGAGCGACCAGTGGGCAGTTTTCGAAGCTGACCTGCGCGTGGGTCGGCTGCTCCACCGGAACTATTTCATCGCCTCGCTATCCAACCTTGGGCTGTGGGCCTACGGTACCGACCCGAAGGACGCAGCGGAAAACTTGGAGCGATTGCTGGAGACGTTCATCCAGCGGTGCCTCAAGAATGGCGATCTTGCCGAGCGGCTCGAACAAGCGGGTATTTCGCTGATTCCGCACCCAGTCGCCGTCTTACAAGGACTGAATCCGACACCCGTCGGCGGCAAAGAAGCGCCGGCAGTCGAGCCGATGATCCAGTGGGAGACCCCGCCGAACGACCATCCGGCGCCGTCTCGATGGGTAGCCGTGCCTGTCTAGCGGGTCCTCTGATTACGAAGCGGGATCTGAAGAGTTTCTACGCAAACGGCCAGATCTGAAGGTCCTCCACTACGGGGACATACTGATGGTGGAGCGCCAAGTCAACGACCGTCTGCAAGTGATTGGCATTCACCATTTTCCTGACGATGGGTTACTGGACCCGTTCCTGGCGGTCGAGATGTTGACTGAGCTTGATCGCTGACCGGACGGACCTGCAGGGCCGCCGGCGACGAACGAATTGAGAAGCCCAAAGCCGTGGTCGATCGGCGCCTTCCTGAGCTGAACGAACGCCTCGACGCGTCCTGCTGAGGGGTGGGCGCTGCGCCGGTTCACCTCACCGTTACCCCCGCCCGCCCCGCCTGCTCGACCAGGAAGTCGTACACCCCCGGCGCATCCTCGGTCGAACACCCCTCCACCATCAGGTAGATATCCGGATCCAGCGCTTCCAGCCGCTGCATATAGCGCTGGTGGTCAATAGCCCCCTGCCCGGTGGTCACCGTGTCCAGGTGCACTGTGTGCCGGTCCCAGAGCGCGATGTCCTTGCTATGACCGCTGCCGATACGGTCGCCCAGCGTGTCGAACATCTCGTCGATAGCCGCACTATTGTCGTAATAGGTATCCAGCGTGATCCAGTTCACCGGGTCCATGTCGACACGCACCCACGGCGACCCAACCGCGTCGACCACCCGACGAGTAGTGACCGCGTCGCGAAGCGTGACGAACTGGTGGCCCTCCAGGTGAATGCGCACGCCCGCCTCGGCCGCGACCTCGGAAGCCTGGCCCAGCGAGTCGATTAAATTGGCTTCGGCCCAGGGCGCCCAGTTGTCGGGATGCGGCGACCAGGGACCGGTCGCGCTCATGCTGCCCGGGCCGGTGTCAATACAGGCCGCGCCCAGCCGGCCAGCCAGGCGCAAACCGGCGCACAGCACCTGCACGCTGCGCTTCCGAGCCTCGGCATCCGGATGCACCAGGTTCTGCCAGTAACCGGTGGCCATGTAGTGATCCAGGCCCGCGTCGGCCAGGATCTGACGAAAGCGGCGGCAGTCGGCGTCGGACGGCGGATCGAGCGGATCGTTACCACCCAGCCGCGTGAACACGCCGGTATAGCCCCACGAACGCAACGTGCGAGCCGTCTCGGGCGTCAGGTCCCGCAGGTCGTCGGGCAGCAAGGTGCCGGAGATTCCCAGGCGCATGATCAGCCTCCACCGTCGACGGGAACAATCCCGCCGGACATGTACGTATTGCGTTCGCTGGTCAGGAAAGCCACCACTTCCGCCACCTCCTCGGGATCGGCGTAGCGGCCGATCGCGACGGGCGGATTGCGGACGATCTCTTGGGGGACTCGCGAAAGCACCATGTCGGTCAGCGCCCGGCCGGGCAGAACGGCGTTGACCAGCACCCCGCGCGCGGTGAATTCGCGCGCGAACGCTCGGGTGATGGGCACGATGCCGGCCTTGCTCACCGAATAGGGAACAAGCGCCGGCACTCCATGCCGGGCGCCGGACGTGAAGTTCACGATGCGTCCCCACCCCCGCTCGGCCATGCCGCCAACCACCAGCCGCGAGGCCAGGTAAGTCCCCGTCAGATTGACCGCCAGCACCCGCTCCCACTCGTCCAGCGGCGTTTCCAGCACGCTGGCGTCCACGCCGATGATGGCGGCGGCGTTGACCAGGATGTCGACCGGGCCCAGCACGTCGACGGTGGTGGCGTGGGCGGCCTCCAGCGACTCCGGCGAGGCCACGTCAACGTCCAGCGCCATTGCCGTCGCATCGCGCGAATTCAGATCCCCTATCGTCCGATCGGCGCCGGCGGCGTCCCGGTCCCAAATCGCGATCGCCCGACCGTCGTCGGCCAGACGCAAGGCCGAGGCGCGCCCCAACCCATTGGCGCCGCCGGTCACGACGGCGACACGTCGTCTTTCAGTCAACCAGCTTGGCCCTCAGCGCTCTGAGGCATCACCCTGGGACGCACCCGTTCGGAGATTTCCCGCCCGGATGCGGACTGGGCGACGCGGAGTTCATACGTCTGCTGGAGGTTCAACCAGAGCCGCGGCGTGGTACCGAAGTACTGCGACAAGCGAAGCGCCGTGTCGGCACTGATTCCTCGTTGTCCATTCAGAATCGCCGTAACTCGATTGGCTGGCACATCCAGCGCCCTGGCCAGCGCACTGGCCGATAGCCCCAGTTCCGCCAGGTCCTCGCCCAGAACCTCGCCAGGATGAACCGGACGCATGCCGTTGCTCACACGCATCTCGAACTCCTCATCTGTGATAGTCCACAATCTCAACGTCGTAGGGCCCGTCGTTGCTCCAGCAAAAACAGATTCTCCACTGGCGGTTGATTCGGATGCTGTACTGTCCAACCCGACCACCAGAGAGCGCTTCCAGTCGATTGCTGGGCAGACCGGCCAGGTCCTGCAGCGATTCCGCACTGTCCAGGACCGTCAGTCGGCGTACAGCCTGATCAGCAAAGCCTTGGAACGACGGGACTCGGCGCCCTGCAAAGAAGCGCTCGGTCCTGCGATCTCTAAAGCTCCGGATCATTGTAACGCGTTACGTAAGGCATACCGAACCACGTGAACTGTACTTAGAACTCGCTCAGTCGGCAATCAGCCAATTTCTCTCACCACAGATCAGCAGCTATCAGCGGCCAGGTCGGTTGACCGAAAGGGCACGACCTGACCAATATGGAGCGCGCCAGAGGTGCGAAAGGCCTTACGCATGGCCGGTGAGACGCTGCGGGCAGTCGTGGTGGGTTGCGGGGTGGGGCGCAATCACGCCGACGCCTACGTGCATTCGGACGCCGCCGAACTGGTGGCGCTCTGCGATATCGACGAAGTCCCCCTCAACCGGGTCGCCGACGCGAACGACGTCGAAGCCCGCTACACCGACTACGAGACGATGCTGCGCGAGCAGCAGCCGGACCTGATCAACATCGCCACGGCCCAGCCGCTGCATGTGGAAATGACCATCCTGGCGGCCACCCAGTACACGCCCAGGGGCATCCTCTGCGAGAAGGGGATGGCCAACAACATGGGCGAGGCCCGCACCATGCTGGCCGCCTGCGACCGCAACGGCGTGAAGCTGGCGATCGGGCACGAATCGCGCTACCTGACCCAAATCCAGGAAGCCCGCGAGCTGATCACCGGCGGCGCCATCGGCAAGGTGCGCCTGGTGCACGGCTGGTACGACCAAGGCGGGATGCTGAACCAGATGTGCCACGGCTGCGACCGGGCGCTTTTCATCCTGGGCGACCCCGAGCCGCAATGGGTCATGGGCAACATCCAGCGCAATTCCGACGTCTGGGAACGCAGCTGGCCCTGCGAGGAAATGGCGGTCGGAATCGTCGGGTTCGCCGACGGCTCGCGCCTGATCCTGGAAGGCGAGACCCCCGGCGGCCCACAGGTCGAAAAGCACCGGCTGACCTTCGTGGGCGACGAAGGCACGCTCTACGTCCGCACCGAGGGCGAAGTCCGCCCGCCGGGAACCGTGGCCGAGGATCCGATCGGGATTCGGATTCAGCGCGGCGACGGCAGCGTCGAAGAGATCGAGTTCCACAACGACACCTACCTGGCGGCCCGCCATCGCGAAATCGACGCGTTCGCCCGCTGGGCCGCCGGCGAACTGGACGGCCACCACCAGGACGCGCACCTCTGCGTGCAGACGCAGGAGATCCTGATGGCCATCTACGAGTCGGCGCGGACCCACGGCCTGGTGCAGCTTCCGATGAAGACCCAGTCATCGCCGCTGGTCGAGATGATCAACAGCGGCGCGCTGCCGGTGAGCAATCCGGGCTGGCACGACATCCGGCACGGCATGAAAATCGAGCCGGTCGATTACAGCGGAGGTAACTCATGAGCGCCACACCCCTCCGCGCCGTCATCGTCGGCGGCCACATCGGCCGCAGCCACGCCCAGGGTTACCTGGAAAGCGAGCGCACCGACCTTGTAGCGGTATGTGACATCGATCCCAACACGCTGGCAGAGTTCGGCGACGAGTTCGACGTCGAGAACCGCTACACCGACTTTGAAACCATGCTGCGCGAGGAAGAGCCGGACCTCGTCAGTATCGGCACACCGCAGCAGCTCCACGCCCGGATGACGATCCTGGCGGCCACGCGCTACTCGCCGCTGGCCATCGTCTCCGAGAAACCCATGGCCAGCAGCACGGGCGAGGGTTACGCCATGCTCGCTGCTTGTGAGCGCAACGGCGTGAAGCTGGCCATCGGGCACCAGGGCCGCTGGATGCCGCGGCACGAGAAGGTCCGCCAACTGATCGCCGATGGCGCGATCGGCACGGTCCTCTCTGGTTTCGCGGGGCCGCCCAAGCCGGACGCCGGCCTCATGAATATCGCTACCCACCAGCTGAACTACTGGCAGTACATGCTGGGCGACCCCACGCCCCTGTGGGTGCTGGCCAACGTGCAGCGCCAGACCGACCGCTACGAGCGCGGCTGGCCGGCCGAGGACCTGGCGGGATTACTGGTGGAGTTTGAAGGCGGCATTCGCCTGTCGATGGAGAGCGACACGCCGCCCGAAGGTCTCGAACGCGACCTGCGCGTGATCACTGGAACCGAGGGCGTGATCTGGCTCAGCGGCGGGACCGCCGGCAACGTCATCCGGCTCATGCGCCATGGCGGATCGGGCTGGGAAACCATCCAGGCCAGCGAGGCCGAGTTCAGCGACGCACGCACGCTCGAACTGGATGCCCTGGCGGCTTGGGCGTCAGGCGAGATCGACGAGCATCGCGGTGACGCCAACCTAGCCATCCACACGCTCGAAATCCTGATGGGCATTTACGAGTCTGCCCGCACGCACAGCCTGGCGCGGCTGCCCCTAAAGACCAAGGGGTCGCCGCTGACCGCCATGATCGATGCCGGCGACCTGCCGGTCCGCTATCCGGGGCATTACGACATCCGGCACCGATCAGCCACACCATAAGGGCCGTTGACATGACCACATACCGCGCTGGAGTCATCGGACTAAATCTCGGGCAGTCGCACGTTCGCGGGTTTGACGAGGCCGACGGGGTCGAAGTCGCGGCGGTCTGCGACATCGACGAAGCACGGCTGGAAGAGGTTGCCGACCAGTACGACGTGCCAGGTCGCTACACCGACGCCACGGCCATGCTGGAAACCGAGTCGCTGGACATCGTGAGCGTCACCACGCCGGCGGCATTGCACCCAATGATGACGCTGCTGGCCGCGCGCTACCCGGTGCAGGCGATCATCTCCGAGAAGCCGCTGGCCAACTCGATGGGCGAAGCCGACGCCATGCTGACAACTTGCAACGCCGCCGGAATCAAGCTGCTGTGCGGCTACCAGGGCCGGCACATGGCCGCTTTCGAACGGGCCCGCGGCCTCATCGCCGACGGCGCCATCGGGAAGCCGCTGTCGGTGAAGGTCAGCGTGGAAGAGGGCGGCTTGCTCAACCAGGGGTCGCACCTGATCGACCGCGCCCTATACCTGCTGGGCGATCCGGAACCACTGTGGGTGCTGGGCCAGGTGCAGCGCGAGACCGATCGCTACGAGCGGGGTTACTACTGCGAGGATCTGTGCTTCTGCATTGCCGCCGTTGAAGGTGGCGCGCGGATCATCTACGACAACGACATCGGCCCGCACGGCGACTTGGGCAACCGCGCCTTCGTCGTGACCGGCGACGACGGGGTGCTGATCGTCGAACCGTCGGATCCGGCGATCTCAATGTCTTTCGGCATCAAGCTGACATCCGGCAATCGCGAGGACCTGAATGAGCCGTGGGACGGCGTGGAAACGAATTTCATGCTGGAACAGGCCAATGAACTCGTGGCGTGGCTGAACGGCGACATCGACGGCCACCGGCAAGACGCGCACCACGCCATCAAGTCGCAATCGATCTTGATTGGACTCTACGAAAGCGCACGGACTCACACGCTGGTGGAAGTGCCCATTCAGACCAAGCTCGCGCCGCTGGAAGCCGCGATCAACGAAGGGGCGCTCAAGGTCCGCTATCCGGGCGCCTACGACATCCGGCGCCCATTGGTCTACGCCAAGGACCAGGTCAGCTAACAGCTCTGGCCGCGGCGGCGTAAGGCTCGGCGTAGCGCGAGGCACGCGCCAGCCGACGAGCGCACCGACTAGTCGTCGAACACCGCCCGACGCAGCGTGTCGTTGATGCGCGTCTGCCAACCCTTCCCAGTTTCTCGGAAGTGGAGCACAAGGTCCGCATCGAGCCGAAGGGTGATCTGATTCTTTGTGGGCGCGCGCTGCTTGCCGCGCGTGCGCCGGTAGCGCCGCACGATCTGCGGCACGACTTCGCTGGCGGGCTTGGCGCGCTTGAACCAGGCGTCATCCAGTTCGGTCGCCTCCGGGTCGGCGGCGACAGCAGCATTGATGGCGTAGTCCTCGTCAGGCGTCGGGCTAACGTGGCCCGGATTAAGCTTGGGCATATCTACGCTCCTCCCGTCGGCTGGCGCGACGCAGACTGATCACTCGAATCCTTGTCCCGCGCTCCGTGAACACGAAGCAGCAGAGACGGACGTCGATGTAGCCGATGGCAACGAAGCGGACCTCGCCTGCGCGATCCGAGCGTTCCACCAACGCGCTATCCCAATCGAACACTTCGACTTGCTGGAAGTCGATTCCGTGCTTCTGCGCATTGGATTGACGCTTCACCTCGTCCCACTCGTACTGCACGACTATATTGTAACTACGCTCTTCCCGAGCTCTAAGCAGTCTGGCGATCTACCGCTACGGCTGATGCACGCGCAGCGCTAGACGACCTCTTCCGGGACATCAGATTCGCCGCAGATGTCCATGAGGGTGTGATGGACGGCGCGGTCGTGGGCGTAGCTGAAGCGGGGTTCGCGTTCGCCGCGGATGCAGGCGACGAACGCCTCGATGTCGTCGCGAAACGGGGCTTCGCGACCGGTGCCGTAGACCTTCCAGCCGTCGGCGCCGACACCGGGCCCGCCGCGGTGAACCGCCACGGCCGGCGCGCGGTCGCCAACTGAGGCCCACGGCGAAACGATGGCCTGTGCCTCCGAACCGTAGACCTCAAAACTGCGCGGACGGACCTGCTCGGTTTCAAGGTGGCTGGCTTCGAGTGTGGCAATCGCCCTCGGGTATTCCAGCACCACGGTGGCGTTGTCAACGTAGCCCGACTCAACGAAGCGGTCACAGCGCAGGAACGAGTGGACCTTGGCGGGCGTCCCCAACACGGCCATCGCCATGTCCAGCGCGTGGGAACCGAGGTTATAGAAGATGCCGCCGTTGAAGTACCGGTCGCGGCCCAGGTAGGTGTCAGCCGCGGGGTGGTAGGGGCTACACATGTGCGAGCGCACCCGGTAGATGTCGCCGAATTCACCGCGATCCACCATGTCCAGCATGCGGCGGAAGTGCGGCGTCAGACGGTTGTTGTAGCCCATCTGGAAGATCAGCCCGGATGACTCGGCCAGACCGGTCAGTTCGTCGACATGGGCATGGGTCCAGCCGCAGGCCTTCTCCATTAGCAGATGCTTGCCTGCCTCGAGCGCACGGCGGGCGTACGCCGGGTTTTGACGCTCGGCGCCGCCGATAACGATTCCGGAAACCGAGGGGTCGTCCAGCAGCCGGTCGATGTCGTCAAGATAGGGAACGCCTGCCGAGTTGGGTTCGGCCTCGTTGGCAGCGCGTACCTCTGACGACGGCTCATAGACACCAGCCAGATCGATTTCAGCCAGGTCCCTAAGCCAGCGCAGCTTGCCGGCCGCATGGCCGTGTTGCGCGCCGAGCACTCCCAGGCGCACCGGTTGCTTGCTCATGGCAGGGGCTCGGTCGGCGTTGGCGGACAAACCATCAGCGGCATTTGAACCTCCTCGGGTCGGATCAGGCGCAGGAAAAAGTGGCCCAGTCCGGATGATCCAAGCATGAAATCGGGGCTGTAGTTGCCGGGCTCGTCGCCGAGCCAGCGCACTTCGCCGTCGACTTCCTCTCGATAGACCTTGGCCGAGTCTCCAAAGTCGCGCGCGTGCGACATCCAGGGCCCATCGTCGCCAACCCGTGCGAGCTCAATGAAGAGTTCGGCGTTTCCGGCCAGCCCGTGGCATTGGCTGGGGTTGTTGCGGATGTCGCCGGCGGCCAAGGTCGCCTGAGCGCAGCGCTCGCCGAAGCGGCGCAGGTCGTCGTCCTCGAAGATCTCCCCCGCGCGAGCGGCAAACAGCCCGATGCCCGGCGCGCCGTGACACCACTGCACGCGCGGCCGGTGCGGATCGCCCGGCCATCGGTCCCAGCAAATGCCGTGCTCGTTGGTCAGCGCCACAGCTTCAATCCATGCCTGGGCGTCGTACACCAGTTCCTTGAATGCGTCGTCGCTCGTAAACCGCCAGAGTTCCGCCAGTGCATACGCGATGCCGCTGGCGCCGTGGACGAAGCCGGCGCTAAAGCGCGCTTGGCCCTCCCGCAGCCAGTCCCAGCGCGCGCCTTCGGCGTCGCGTTCAGTCGTCTGGGCGATGTGGTTTCCGGCCCGCACCGCCGCATCCAGAACGCCCTGATCGCCCGTGGCCTGAAACAGGCGCAGGAGAAAGATCACGCTGCCGGCCGATCCGCTCAGGACGTGCGCATCGGGCCAGGACGCGCGAGCCACCGCACGGGCCCGCGCCTGGGCGTCGCGCAGCCAGCGCTCGCGTCCGGTGGCCTCGTACAAGTGCAGACACATCAGTCCGTGGCCCGACGTGCCGAAATACAGGCCCGCGTCGGCGTTTGGATCTCGGAGGTCGGATTTCGATTCGCCCTCCACCCACATCGCCGCCGCTTCGGCCACTTCGCGGGCCTTCGGGTCGCCCGTAACCCGAAATAGATCGGCGAACAGAAACACCACACCGGCGGTGCCGCCAAACACGGCGGTGGAGTACTGCGGCTTGCCGGTGTAGCTGCGAGTTTCCCAGCGTGCACCGCCGACGGCGGGCCGCGCCTGCGCAGCGATACTGTCTGCCACGCTCTGGGCGGCGGCCAAGAATCGGTCGTCGTCAGGCATGGCCGTCCTGCGAACTGCACACGCCCTCACGGTAGCTGATCAGCCGCGACGAAGGCGCGACAAGCCGCCGCTGGGCGCGTAGTCTCACCGGACGACACGAGGGGCTCGAGACACCAATGCAAGACGCGAAGCTGTCAGACACACCAATCACGGAAGCCTACCCGGGCCTGAACAACCTGGTTGTCGATTTCAACCAGATGAAGAGTTTCATGGATGACCCGCTGGTGCTTGTCGAGGGCGATGGCGTTCGGGTTCGCGACCACACCGGGCAGTGGTACATCGACGGACTGGCCGGCGTCGCGGCAGTTCAAGTCGGTCATCGCAACCAGGGGATCATCGACGCGATGCACGCGCAACTCAATCGAATTGCGCTAACCCTGCCCCTTTACGCCGCCTCCGAGCCGGCAATTGCGCTGGCTGAGCGGCTGGCTGAGATCATGCCTGAGCCACTGACCCACGTCAAGTTCACCAGCGGCGGCTCCGAGGCCAACGAGACCGCCTTCAAGATCGCGCGCCAGTACCACGCGCAAACCGGAAACCCCGGCAAGTACAAGGTGATCTCGCGGTACAAGAGCTACCACGGCGCCACCATGGGCGCGCTGGCCGCCAGCGGCGGCGCCTCCCGCAAGCTGCCGTACGAACCGTTCCCCACCGGCTTTGTGCACGTCCATCCGCCGGACTGCTACCGCTGTCCGTTTGGGATGACCTACCCCGACTGCGGGGTGCGCTGCGCCCAGATCGTGGACGAAGTGATCCTCGGCGAAGGCCCCGAAACCGTCGCGGCTTTGATTGCGGACCCGGTCGTCATGTCCGCCGAAGGCCTGATCGCACCGCCGCTGGAGTACTTCAAGATCCTCAGGGAGATCTGTGACCGCCACAACGTGATCCTGATCTTTGACGAAATCATCACCGGTTTCGGGCGCCTGGGGGAGATGTTTGCCGCGGATGTGTACGAGACGTGCCCTGACATCATGTCGGTGGGCAAGGGCATCAGCGGCGGTTACGCGGCGCTGGCCGCTGTGATGATGACCGAGCGAGTCGCCACCGCCTTCTGGGGCGACCTGGCTGAAGGCGTGCACTTCAACGCCGGTCACACATATTCAGGCAACCCGGTGGCGTGTGCCGCGGGGCTGGAAGCCGTGCGCCAGATCGTGGACGGCGGCGCCCTCGACAACGGCCGTGAGCGCGGCAAGCAACTCCGCGCAGGGCTGGAGGAATTGCACGGACGCTACGAGCAGATCGGGCGCGTGGACGGGCACGGCATGTTGCAGGGCGTGGAGTTTGTGAGCGACCGGACCGCGCGTTCGGCCTATCCGGCTTCCAACTTGCTTTGCCGCGAGGTGGGCCGGACCGCCAAGCGCAACGGGCTCATCTCGCGCATGGGCGACCACACCTACGTGCTCGCGCCTCCGCTGGTTTCAACGGAAAAAGAGATCGACGAGATGCTGGACATCCTGGACGCGTCGATCGCGGAGACCCTGGAGACGTTCGAGGCGTGAGCCAAGCGGCGTTCGATGATCGGGTAGCCGCGTATGCAGCATCGCCGACCCATCGCGAAGGCCCGACTCTCGATCTCACCCGCGAATCAGCCAGGGCGAATCCGGGCGACCTGGTGCTGGACGTGAGCACGGGCACCGGATTTACGGCCCACGCCCTGGCCGCGGTGTCGACTCGTGTCGTGGCGGCGGACATTGCCCCCAATATGCTGCGGCACACCCGCGCGACGGCGCCGAATGAAGTGCGAGTGGTCCAGTCGGACACTCACATCCTGGCGTTCGCCGACCGAACGTTTGACGTGGTCACGTGCCGCCATGCGTTCCATCACTACCAGGACGGGCGCACAGCCATGACCGAGATGGCGCGGGTGGTGCGTCCGGGCGGCCGGGTGGTGATTACCGACACGATTTCGCCCGACGACGCCGAGGTCGCGGAGGCCATGCACGAGATCGAGTCGCTTCGCGACCCGTCGCACGTTTGCAACCGCTATGCCGGGAAAATCCTTGATCTGATGACGGAGATCGGCCTCGACATTGAGCGCGGCACGCACACACGCACCGAGCAGGACTTCGACGGCTGGTGCAGTCGAACGGAGGTATCGGACGTCCTTCGGCGGCAGCTTTGGCGGTGCTTTACCGAGAGTGCAAGGGTCCGAGCGGCGTTTGATGCGCGCGAAACCGATAACGGACGCCGGTTCTACTGGCCGGTGCTGGTCGCGGCCGGAGTGCGACGCGTCTAGCCTCCTATACGATACGGCTGGAGTCGGGCTCCGGGGGACGATGACATGGCAACGGCGCCGCTGAGAGTTGGCTTTGTAGGTTGCGGCGGGATCTCCCGCCTGTACACGGACATTTACCTGGGGCTTCACGAGCTGGCGCATGTGGTCGCCGTGGCAGACCTTGTTCCCGAGTTGGCACGTGATCGAGCCGAAGGGCTAATCCACGGCTATCGAGCCGAAGCGGCTCGCCAGCACGCCATTGCAACCGGCGCCCGGAGCGAGGCCGAGCGTGACGAGGCCCTGTCCCGCGCCGAGTCGGCCGAGGACGCCGCCGCAAACACCATTCAGCAGTTTGCAAGCCACACTGAGTTACTGGCCGGGGCCGACGTGGACGCGATAGTTTTGCTCACGGCGCCGTCGGTTCGCGGCGGGCCGACCGTGGAAGCCGCCTCACAAGGGGTTCACGTCTTCACACAGGGGCCAATGGCCCGTAGCGTGGAGGAAGCCGACGCCATGTTTGAAGCGGCCGAGGCGTCGGGCATCAAGCTGCACGTGCAGGTCGGCTCGCGCTACAGCCGCGGGATGCGGCACGCGCAGACGGCGGTCGCCAGCGGCCTGATGGGCCAGATGGCCTTGGCGAGGGTGGAGTTAAACCTCTTCCGTCCGCAGTCGCCCTACTTCCGATCCACGCACTGGCACGGCACCTGGGGTGGCGAGGGCGGAACGTCGGTCTTCCACCACGGGCGCTACATCATCGATCCGTTTCTCTTTGTGGTCGGTTCGCCGATTGTCGAAGTGACCTCGTACGCGGGCGCCATGCTGCGCTACATCGAGACCGATGACATGACGCTATCGCTCGTGAAGTTCGCCAACGGCGCTCGCGGCGTGGTGCAGTCATCGCTGCTCCACCACAGCAACCCGCTGAATCCCACGTACCGGATCGAGGTGATCGGCAGTGAGGCCTCGATGGTTCTCCACCAGGAATACACGCCACCGGACGCCCCGGCGGTAATGCTTGGCTCACGCGAGAACGGCTGGCAGGCCAACGTCAAGTTTGGGTCCAACCACGACCCAACGCTGGTTCAGCGGCTGGATGCGCTCGAGTCCGAAGTCTCGGACGCACCTATGCGCGCAACCGAGATGTACCAGAGTCAGATCTGGTTGGAATCGATCCTGGATGATTCGGACACGCCGGCGCCTCTACGCGTGCCCCACCACCACGCCGAATTCACGCGCGCGGTCTACAAGTCACAAGAAACTGGCCGGACGGTTGCACTGCCCCTGGCCAAGGACGACCCCTTCTACACCTTCGAAGGTCGCCTGAGCCACGGCCGCAAGATTCCCACGGACGATCAGCCGCCAACTGGCTAGGTTTGGCAGCGCACGGGGGTCCGATGGAAGCTGCCTGCGACCAGCCCCAATAACTTCGGTCCTCGCGCACGAGGCTAAGGACTGGGCTACGTGGGCTGGGTTGGCTGCGCGTCTGCCCAGCTAGTACGCGCCGCGCCCGCGCGCGACCACCCAGAGGGTGCGCAGCAGGATGGTGAGGTCGAGCAGCGGCGAGTAATTCTGAATGTAGTAGAGGTCGTATTCGACGTTCTCGTGCAAGGGGAGCTCGCCGCGGCCACTCACCTGCCACCAGCCGGTAATCCCGGGAAGTACCGCCAGCCGCTGCCGCTGCCAGGACTCGTACCGCTCGACGACCCAGGGAAGCTCGGGACGTGGTCCTACGAGGCTCATTTCGCCGCGCAACACATTCCAGAGCTGCGGTAGCTCGTCGAGACTGGTCCGTCTCAGGAAGCGCCCGACGCGGGTCACTCGTGGATCGTTGAGTGGCTTGTAGACCGCGTCGACCGCGGCACCGCCCTGCAGAGCGGCTTCCTGACGACTCTCAGCGTCCGGAACCATCGTGCGCAGCTTGAACATGGTGAACATTCGGCCGGTCTCGCCAACGCGGCGCTGTGAAAAAACGACGGGCCGTCCGCCGTCCAGGTAGACCGCCAGCGCCAGGACGGCGAGCAGCGGCGCCATCAGCACAAGCGACACCCCGGCCAGAACCAGGTCGAACACGCGCTTGACGAAGCGATCAAAGCCGGTGATGACGGGCGCCCGCACGCTGATTAACGGCAGACCCCACACGTCCTCCGCCATCGCGCGGCCAGCTGTGAGGTGGAAAACGTCGGGGACCAGCCGCACTCTGACAGGAACGCTGTCCAGCGCCACGACAATTTCGCGAATCCGCTCGTGGGCGTGCATTGGCAAAGCGACCAGTACATCGTCCACCTCGTGGCGCTCGATCAGATCCTCAAGCTCGTTACAGGCACCCAACACCCGGGCGTCGTGAATTTCTTCCCCGAGCTTGTCCGCATCGTCGTCGGCGAATCCGATGACCTGGAATCCTGACCACGGACGCTCCCGAATCATGGTTGCAACGCGTTCCCCGACGGGTCCGGCGCCAACCACCAGGACGCGAGTTGCGCCGCGGCCGGAGATTCGACGGTTTCGCATCACGAGGTTGAGCAGCCAGCGGAGGTTTATGAGCAGCAGCGCATCGAGCGCAATGAAATAAAGAAACAGCAAACGCGAAAGGAACTCGACCTTGAGAACGAAGAAGGCCGCAAAGAGCACGATGGTGGCAAAGATGATGGCTGGAATCAGAACGCGGATTTCGTCCACGACCCGCAGCAGCCGCCGGTGGTCGTAGAGATGGACCATTCGGAAGAAAAAAGCCCAGACGAATCCGACGACCACGTACTCGCGGATGCTTAGCCAGGAAAGAAGGTCGGCGTCGCCGGCGCCAATCGGCAGGGTGTGCCGAAGGATGTCGGCCAGATAGAGCGCAAGGACCGTGAGCGCAATGTCGACTACGGCCAACGTGCCGCCAAAGAGGCGCGCGCGCTCCCTCACCTCAACGCTCCCCTACCAATTCGCGGTATACGGCCTCCGTGGCGCGGGCCATCGCGCTGGCGTCGTGGTACACGGCTACGGCCGCACAAGCGTTCGCTGCTAGCGTGCGAGCCTCGTCCATGTGTGTCAACAAGCGCAGCGATGCCGCGGCAGCGTCGGGAACATCGCCTGGTTCGACCAAAAGCCCGGTGTGACCATGCTCAATCAGGTCGGTGGTTCCGACGGCCCGAGCGGCAACAATTGGAACGCCCGCCGTCATGACTTCCATGATCGAGTAGGGCACGCCTTCCCAGCGCGCCATGTGCAAGTAGACGTCCAGGGCCGTTAACAGCGTCCGTGCATCGGTGACAAACCCGGGAAGCGATGTCGCCTCGTGGACGCCCAGAGCTCGAAGGCGATCTTCCACCTGAACACGTAGCTCACCGTCGTTCGTCCAGAGAAACCGAGCATCGGGACGCTGTCGGTAGATCGCCGCGAACGTCTCTGCGATGTCAAACGGAGCCTTTTGTTCGGTGAAGCGCGCTGTGGTTCCAACGATTGGCGCGTCAGCGGGCAGATCGAGCCGATGGCGGGCCTCGCTGCGCGGCACAGGCTCGAACGGCGCAAAGGTGAGCGGAATCTTCCGGATCTTTCGAGGCGCCACGAGTTCGCCGGCGACTTGCCTTTCGCCTTCGGACAGGGCGATGAGATTCGCGGTGACGCGTCCCAGCACCACTTCCAGCCAACGCAGCGGCGTGCGAGCCAACGGTGATTCGAAGTTGAGGAAGTAGAACCCGTGCGGCGTGTGAACGTTCCTCACCTGGGGAAAGAGTGCAGCTGCCGCCCGACCGATCACGCCCGCCTTTGTGCTGTGGGTATGCACGATGTCGTAACGCCCCCGGCGGATCAGCTTGATGAGATCCCAGGTCGCTCGAATGTCGTGGATGGGTCGAATCGCCCGAACCATCGGCACGACGTGCAACTCAACATGCAGTGCGGACATGTCTTGGAAAAATGAGGTGTCGCCGCGAGGCTCGGACCGCACCCGGGGACACGCCACTTCGAACTGAAAGTCCCGGCCATCGACGGCGGCTGCCAAATCAAGCAAGTGGCGCTTGGTTCCGCCAATCGTGGCCTCCATGACCTGGAGGACTCGAATCGGGCGGTGGGACATCGGCTGCGCTAGCGCAGCACCGCCTGTTGCATCCATGCGTACTCCGCCGCGATTCCCTCCTCGATCGTGGTGGACGGGTCGAACCCAAGCACGCGGCGCGCTTTGGAGGTGTCGGCCTGGCTGTGGAGTTGGTCGGCGGGGTGCGCCTCGGCATAGATTCGTTCGGCGGATTTGCCAACGACCCGCTCCATCGTGTCGATGATCTCGTTCACCGAGGCCGTCGGGCCGCTGCCGATGTTGAATGTCTCGCCGATCGGTAACGCATCGAGCACACGCACCTGCGCATCGACCGCGTCCGCCACGTAGGCCAGTTCGCGCGTTTGCTCACCATCGCCGTAGATCGTGATTGGACAACCCGTAGCGATGGCCTTCAGGCCTATGTGAACGAGCATGTCAGGCCGCTGCCGGGGTCCGAACAGCGTGTAATACCGCAGCACCACTACCGGCAGACCAAACAGCCGGTGGTAGGAACTGAGCAGGTGTTCGTCCAGCAACTTGGTCATGGCGTAGAACGAACGCGGCTCAAGCGGATGGTTCTCCGGAGTGGGCAGCTTGGGGTTGAAACCATAAATCGAGGACGTGGAGGCGAAGCTGAAGAGTTTTACGTCCGCTCGCAAGGCGGCGTCAGCCATCCTCTGGGTCGAGCGACTGTTGTCCTGCATGTAGCGCTGGAAGTTCGTCGGAGTCCAGCCCTCGCGGACGCCGGCTCGGGCTGCAAGGTGAAATACGTACTCCACGCCGTCGAACACCTGGTCGAGGTCGAGGTCGGAATCCATGAGATGCGCCTCGACGAACTCGAAGCCCTCATATCGCTGGAGTGTGTGCAGGTTTGCCCGCTTCTGATCGCGGTCGTAGCTGTCGGTCATGCCGTCGAGGCCAATCACTCGATGGCCTCGCGCGAGCAGCGACTGGCACAGATGTGAAGCAATAAACCCGGAAGCCCCGGTCACAAGCGTGGTCGGGCTACTGCTAGCCAGTGGCATCAAAGCCCCGCGTGAAGAAAGCGCGCTCGCCGCGCGCTGCGAGAGTATATCGGCGGGTGTAACTCCACGTTACGACGTGGCGTCGCGAATGACCGACGCGTAGAGGGCACGAGTGGCGGCTTGCATGCGCTCAAGGTCGAACGCCGAGGTTGCATGGCGTCGCGCGCCGGCGCCCAATCGCTCGCGGCGCTCCAAGTCAAGCAACAGCGCGGTAAGACTCGTCGCAAGCGCCTGCTCGTCGCCGGGCGGAACCAGCAAGCCGGTGGTGTTGTGCTCGACGATTTCCGGGACACCTCCAACGGCCGTCGCGACGACCGGCCGACCTGCCATCGCAGCTTCCATAACCACGAGTCCAAGCCCCTCCCAGTCCGACGACAGCACCACGAGGTCGGCCGCAGTCATCAGGTTCGGCATGTCAGAACGAACACCGAGCCAATGCACCGCGTCTCGCAGCCCCAATTCGTCCGAGAGCTCGAGCAGCCGAGTACGGTAGGCGGGACCGCCCAGTTGCGTCTCGCCAGCGCACAGCAACTGGGCGTTGCCAAGTCTCTGGCGAATCTGCGCAAACGCCCGCAGCAGCACGTCGTGGCGCTTTTGTGGATCAAGGCGAGCGGGGCACAGCACCACCGGCACGTGCGCCTGGAATCCAAGCTCCCGACGCGAGGCTTCTCGATCCAGGCCGCTGAAGGGCGCCGGATCAAGGCCGTATTGGATGACCTCAATCCGCTCTCGCGGAACGCCAAGATGCAGATTCGCCCACCGTGCAACGGCTTCCGAAATGGCGATGGTGCGCCGCGTGGGACGGGTAGCCAGCGCGTGCAGTGCCCGCGCGGACGACGACTCGAGGCGGGATTCGATGTTGTGCTTCGTAGACACAACGGCCTGGACGCCGACGGCGCGCGCCGCGAGCGCACCGTACATGTCGGCGCGCAGCAGGTGCGTGTGGACCAGCGAATAGCCCCCGCGCCTGATACGCGCGGCCAGCCGCGGCAACTGAGAAGCGCCAAGCGGTCCGGCCATCGGGATGTGGCTCAGGTGTTCGACTCGTGTCTCGAACTCGGGTCGCAGGTCGTGATCGCGGAAGTAGATCAGGTCGACATCCGCGAACTGGTGCAAGCCGGGCAACATCTCAAGGAGATGGCGCTGCGCTCCACCGACCGCGAGCGACGTAACGATCTGAAGAACGCGCGTCCGGGGATTGGTCACGTGCCGCCGGCCAGCACGGCGGCGTAGCGAGCCAGCGTCCGATCGACTTGCCGTTGGAGCGAGAATGTGGAGGCTGCGCGCTGGCGGGCGGACGTACCCAGCGCCCGTGCGTGTTCGGCGTCGCCCACGATCAGGTCAATACGGTCGGCCAGGGCCGGCGCATCGTTTGGATCCACGGTGTAGCCCCAGGCGCCGTCCTTCACGATTTCGGGACCAGCGCCAAGTGTGGAAGCAATCGCCGGACGCCCGGCCGCCATGGATTCGATGAGCGTTAGGTTGAATGGATCGGGATAGGTCGACGGCGCTAGCGTCACAGTCGCGGCGTCGTAGGCATCGCGTAGGGCCTCCGGCTTCATCCAGCCTGGCAGCAGCAGGCGGTTTCCCACACCCAGCTCGTCGGCCAGGTGCCTGAGCTTCGGCGCATAGCGCGGATTCTCCCCAGCGATCACCAGACGCAGGTCCGAACACTTCGAACGCGCCAACGCGTGCAGCGCCGCCTCGGCACCCTTTTCGCGCGAGACGCGGGCCGCCAGCAGCGCAATCGGGGCTCCGTCCAGCCCGTGCGACGACCGAAACGCCGCGCCGTCACCCCTGCCCCACCAGTCCAGGTCCACGCCGTTATAAACCACTTCGGCGCCCCCGAAACCGTTGGCGCGCAACGCGGTTTGCAGCGTCCGGCTGATGGCGAACAGGTGATCTACATGCTTGGACATGTGATGGTCGATGACCACGTTGCGCGCAGGATTCCAGCGGAACCGCTGGCACTTGGCGCAGTTGAACCAGCGCTGCCGGAAATCGACCGGTCCGCCGGTACAGATGAATTTGATGCAGCAGAACAGCAGGTAGTCGTGGACCGTATAGAGCACCGGCACGTCAAGACGCGCCGCTGTGGAAAGCGACGCAAACGACAGGTGCTGATGAACATTGTGGGCATGCACCACGTCAGGCCCGAAGTCTGCTAATTCACGACCGACGCCCGGTAGAACCATCGGGTTGGCCATGGCTACCGTGTTGCGAAACCGCTCCGGATAGCGTGATCGCAGCCGACGTACGCGCACACCGTCCTGGTCACGAATCGACCCAGCCGCCGACGTGGTTGCAATAACGCACACGTCATGACCGGCCTTGACGAAGGCGCCGGCCAGTCGCTCCACCACGACTCCCGCCCCACCGCGATTCTCGGGGGGATAGGTATCAGCAAGGAGGGCGATGCGCATATGGAGCGGCCCGACGTAGCAATGGGACGATTCTAGGCGGTGTACGCCGCCAAACAGTGTTCTGCCACCGCCGACCACGTAAAGCGGGTCTCCACGTGCTTGCGGGCGGCGTTGCCCTGCGACCGCGCCGTCTCGACCGAGGTCGTAAGGGGCGACAGCGCACGGCGCAACGCGTCGGGGTCGCTCGGCGGTACCGTCGCGCCACCCACGGATGGGATGATCTCGGGCATCCCGGCCACGGCCGAGACCACCGCCGCGGTCCCGCACGCCATGGCTTCGAGTGGTGCAAGGCCAACGAGCTCCGGCAGGGCCTGACGGCGTCCTTGGTAGTCCTCGTACACCGATGGCATGACAAAGGCGCAAGCTGACCGCAGGGCGGCAATTACCTCGTCGTCCGACGCACTGATGTGGATCCGCACCTGACGGGACGACGCCTCGGATCGAATGAACGCAAGGTAATCCGGGTCGTATGGACGCCCGTAGATGTCGAGTGACGCGCCAGCTGGAAGCCCTCGGATCGCCGTCTCGATGCCCTTGTGCGGCAGCAAGCGACCCACGTAGACGACCCGGCCCGGCGACTTGTCGCCACCAGGCGAGTACTTCGACGTATCGACGCCCGCGTAAATCACCTCCGTTCGGCGTCCGACGTAGGGAAGCGTGGCGGCCGCAAATTGGCTCTGCGCCAACTGACCGTCTATCCAGCGACCGATGCGCAGACGGCGCACCCAATTCACCCCGCCGCCACCGTGATCGGTAACGAAGACTCGCTTGCGTAGCGGACGCCCAATCAGCGCGACAAGGGCCGTGAGACCTGACCTCGCCTGATGGCAGTGGACAACATTCGCCCATCCAAGCGCGGGGAGGAATCCGGGACCGACGGCGTCATACATTCGACCACGCAACCGCCGCCAGGTTCGATGCACCTCGATCTCAAACCCGTTGACCCGGCGAGTTCCGGGCTTGGCGCCGAACGAGACCAGCCGCGTCGGCGTGCGCTCTCGCATTGCAATTGCCAATTCCAGCGGATAGCGCTCGCCGCCCCCCCGCACCGACTCGTCGCCGAACCAGGTTGGGGAAAGGTACAGAACGCGCAGGTCGCTCACGAAGGCTGCTCGGCCACGATCAAATGGCCGCCGGGTTCGTCAACCGGCCGCCGAAATGGCCGGCGTAGCAACGCTGACCACAAACCAACCCAGAGCGGCATCGGCACTAGCCGGCGCCGGTGAAGCCCGCGGAACCAGTCCAGCACACGGCGTCCGGCAATTTGCCGCACCATGAGTTCGTCCAGTCGCCGCCAGGTTCGTTGGGTCGCGTCCGGCAGATGCCCCCGACTTGCCACGACTTTCAGGCCGGAACGGTTGAGATGCGACGTCCATTCCTCAAGCGAGCGATAGTGAAAGTGGCCAAGCCGAGCGTTCATCGACGCCAGGGCGTCGGATCCGGACTCTGACTCGATTCGGTCGGCAAAGGCTGGCGCGGGAACCGTGAACACAAGGCGCCCGCCAGGCCGCAAGACGCGCGCAGCTTCCTGGACGGCGCCCAGGTCGTCGGGGATGTGCTCAAGCACGCTATGGCTGTAGACGGTGCCGTACGTGGCTGAAGCCAGCGGCATCTTGGTGCCGTCCGCTCGCATGACAGTCCGATACATGCCCGACGCGTGCGCGACCCGAGTCTCCGCGGAAACAAGCTCAAGCCCATCGACCGGCCAGTGCGATCGCAGCACGGAGCGTGCGACTTCACCGGTTCCGCAGCCGAGGTCCAGCACGGGCGCGGCGAATCTGACGTCACGAAGCATGGCGAACTCAGTTGCCCGCCACAGCGCGATGGCCGGCTGATGCGGGTGCGCGCGCAACGCCAGACCCAGCAAGTCGGCATCGCTTCGAGCTACCAGCGCCGTTGGAAACCGATCGTTATCCATCGCGTACGTCGTCGACGAGCTCGCCCATGCGGACTTCGTACGTGTGATCACGCTCCACTCGGCGTTTCCCGGCTGTTGCTATTGAGTTCCGCGCGGCCTCGTCGTTCAGGTAGCGCTCAATCGCCGGCACCACGTCGTCGACATCCTGGTAGACCGCGAGCTCGGTTCCGATTTCGAACAAGCCATCCATTCGGGCCTTGTGGTCCGTGAGCTGGAACGCGCCGGCGGCAGGGATCTCAAACGTCCGCATGTTCGGACCTTCGCGCATCTGGGCATGGTGGACGTTCAACACAATCTTGGCGCCGCGATAGGCACGAGCCACAGCCGACGCCGGAAGTAGCGTCAGCCCGCGATGCGCTTCACGCACTTGATACCTGGCCTCGAGCTTTTCCCAGCCGCGGCCCCAGACGGCCAGGTTTATCCCGGAGCGGGCAATTGATTCGAGGATTTCAACTCTGGATCGGTTGGCAGGCAAGTGGCCCATGTTGTGCCGCGCATCGCCGACGAAAATCACCTCCACGGGTTCCGGGTCTGCGTCGTGGCCGGCCCAGGCCGCGGGGTGGACTGCGTGCGGCAGAAACTCGGCCTTCACGCCGCGGGTCTCGAGGTCCGCCGCGTACGTCGGATCGGCCAGGTAGAAGCGGTCGTACAGATGTGCAGCGCCGGTGATGTTCGGGAACCAACTTGGATCGTCGCCACACCACTGCACGAGAGGGCCGTCAGTCAACTGCCCCAGGCGCTCCACCGTCTCCGGCAGCAAGACTTCACCCTTGAGCACCAGGGTGAACTCCGGCCGCTGGTCGGCGGCATGCCGCAGGGCGTCCAAATTGTCCGCCCGTGCCACGTGAAAGACGCGCTCAAGGTGGTACCGATCAGGGCCGACCAATCGTCTTCGCACGCGTCCCCACAGGCCGACCTCTTGATCAAGACGCCCGCTGTACCGGAAGGTGCGGACTTCGTGCCCGGCGGACTGCAATCCAAGCGCGCAATACTCAGTCCAGCGTCCGGTGTCCCAGTGCGGGCCGATCAGCAATATACGCACGGCGCGGTCAAACTACCGCGGCGCGCCGTCGCCACAAGGCGCCGAGTTCGGAACGCAACGCGCTGCGATCGATGACATAGAGAAGTCCCGCGTAGACCAATACGACCACGACGCCGCCCTGAATCAGCAAGACCGCATCGGTCAGCATAGGCAGCAAAATGAACCGTCCAAACAGCCCGGCCCCGACTGCGGCCGCGAGCGGACGGGTCAGGTGGTGCAGTAGTCGTAGATTGAACTCCCGGCGCGCGATTGGCAGCAGGACCAGGGCCGCCAGCCCCTGCGATGCCGCCAGGCCAATCGGAACCGCCAGGAACCCGGCGCCGAGTCCTGCCAGGATTCCGGCCAGGCCCCACGCGGCGGCTGCCCATCCAATCGACACGATCAGCACGGTTTTCGTCTTGCCCACCGCGTTCAAGATGGGGGTGATCAGACCGTTGATGGGAATGAGCGCGTTGTTGACCGCCAGGATGAGCAGGGCCGGAACGGCCGGCAACCACTGTTCACCGTAAATCAGGCTGGCAATCTCCGGCCCAAAGGCGATGACGGCGACGAACCCCGGTAGCGTCACGATGGCGTTCCACTTCAGCGTAAGTTCGGCGCCTCGGCGAACCTGATCAGGCGCGTCCTGGATCCGAGCAAAGGTCGGAAGGCTCACGCGCGCCACCCACTGCGTCAGCGCAAGCGGCTGTGCGGACACGCGGTTGGCCCAATTGAGATATCCGGTTGCCGTAGCCCCAAATGCCCGCGGCGTGAATAGCGGAATGAGCGAGTCCTTGAGCGTAATGGCCAGCCTTGATCCCTGGAATCGCGCTCCGAAACCTACGTGCGGGGCCAGGACTCCCAGCTTGCGCGTTGGCATTGGCCACCACGGGCGAGCCAGCACGACCGCCAGCGTCGAGACCAGGCTGGCGCCGACGTGTGCAATGACCAGGCTCCACACACCGGCCGCGCCGATGGCGAATCCGATACCCGCGCTGTAGTAGAACAGGGTCCCGGCAATATCGGCAGCGGCCAGGCGGCCAAACTGCAGATGTCGTTCAAGTAACGCCGCCGGAACGATGCGAAACGCGGTGAAGAAGACCGAAAATGCGAATACCCGGGTCATCCATGGATCGATCTGATCATCGAGCAGAGCATCGACTGCAATTGGCCCGGCGAAAAAAACGACAATCCCGCCCGCAAAGACCAGAAGCAACTGGCCAGTGAATACGGCCCGAAGGTCGCGGGACTGAGGCTCGTTTCCACGCTGAATCAGGCTCGGTTGCAGCCCGAGATCGGCAAATTGCTTGACCAGCCCGGCAAAGGTGGCAATTGGCACGATGACACCGAAATCTGCCGGCGTCAGCAGGCGGAATAACGCGATGCTCCCAAGGAACGAGACAAGCTTCATACCGCCTTCGCGCACGCCGAGCGCCACGACGCCTCGAATCGCGCGACTCTCTAGCTCTTCCGATCGGTCTGCGGGCGTGGGGGAATCCGTCACGTTGTGAAGACCGCGTCGGTGTCCAAGGCGCAGGCGTAGACATCCAGCAGTTGCCGCGCGGACCGACGCCACGTCGTGGCGCGAACGCGACGCTGGGCACCGGCGGCCAGGGCCTGCCAGCACTTCGCATCGGTAAGCAGCGTACGAAGGGCGTCGGTCAGGGCCGCGGCGTCGTTGGGGGGAACGAGCAACCCGTTCTCGTTGTGGATCACCGGTTCCTCGGCTCCGGAGTCCCGCGCGCTAACGACCGGAGTCCCGCAGGCATTCGCTTCCAGCAGCACGAGGCCGAATCCCTCGAAGTCCGATCCCCACCGGCGATACGGCATCGTTACGACCCGGGCCCGGTGATACCACTGGACAAGCTCGTCCTGGCTGACCGTGCCGGTGAGCGTGACGGACCCGTCGAGCTCAAGCTCGCGGACGCGCGCTCGGAGCCGCCGCACATACGGCGACTGTTCGTCCACTGAACCAACCACAACGTACCGGTCGGCCGCGCCCTCAGATTTCAGCTGGGCAAAGGCCTCGAGCGCCAGGTCGAATCCCTTTCGGGGCTTGCATTCACCCACCGACACGATCAGGCCAGGCTCGCGGGAGGGTGGATGCTGGAGTTGAAACTCGTCGCTTCGGACGGCCAACGGAACCACGCTGGCGTTTCGAACCCCGGCCCCGCGCTCAATTTGACGGCGCGTGTACCCGCTGATGGCCGGTAACCCGCGGGCTCGACGTAGCGCCCATCGAAGTGTCCAGCGTTCGATCCACGGTCGGCCCGATGGAAGCGAATAGGTTCCGACCAGCGATACGAAATATGGCCGGCGACCTGCCGCCAGAGCCACCGCCGACGCGTAGGGTTCCACCAGGCAGTGAATAACGTCGCATCCGCGCAGGCCGCGAACAAGCGGCGGCAATGTTCGTTGCATCACGCGCAGCGGGTGACGTCGGCCGTGCTGGAACGACGGGATTTCCCTGTGGTCCGGGTAGTCTCGAAGATCGTCCATCGTCGCCAGGCTTCGAGGGCTGACCAGGCGAACGTCGACACCGGCCGCGATCAGTTCACGTGCGAGTTCGCCCGCATAGCGTCCCCACCCATTGGTTGGATCGAGTGCATCGCTGACCAGTGCCAGCTTCACCGGCGGTCGGTCCAGAAGCCTGCAGCGGCCAGCACGAGCGTCGCGCCCAGGGCAGCAAACGAGGCCACCAGTCCGGCAACAAAACCGGGCGGGGAGTACGTCATGACCACGGTGTGTGGGCCGGCGCTGTCGATCGGCACTCCGCGCACGAGCGTGTTCACCGTGACCATCTCTGTCGGCCGTCCGTCCACAGTGGCCTGCCAACCGGGGAACATCGCCTCGTTGAACACAAGCAGTCCCGGCGCGCCAAGCTCCACCTGCACAGTGACGGCGTCCGCGCCGCGTACCGGTGGATGCACGATGTCGTTTCCGACGGAACCCGTAGGGCGGATTCCGGGGTCAGCGTTAACTTTGGGTACGTCCGGGCGACTGGCGATGGCGTCCAGCGTGGCCTCAGGTGGCGTCCCCGGCTCGATGATCTGCCAGTCATGCGCGATCCAGGCGCGGGGAGCCCAGTCCGCAAGTTCATAGACATACAAAGGCTGACTCACCGACGCCCATTGCGGCAGTGCAAGGTCTTCAACCCCGACCTGACGCAGCGTTGGCACATCGATCGGTACGCCCGAGGTGACAAAGCGCACGTTGGCGGCGGCCAGGGCGGGCGCACGACGCCGCAACAACTCGGTCCGCGCATCAGCGTCCAAGGCAGCGTCGGACGCAAATCCGGCAACCGTTGATCGTTCGCTCCCGACATAGGCCAGATAGTCGGCGGTGTCCCGCGGCATCAGGTTCTCGTACCCGTCGATTGACGCGCGCCCACCGGTCATGGGGAGGTTGGGGGCGAAGGTCTCGTTGAGAAAAACGTACTCCAGCAGATCGCGGCGCGTTCGATCCAGCTCCGTGCCCGCGGCGGTGGACAGCTCGAATTTCTGTGCCTGGCTCCGGTACGAGAACACCCGCCAATCGCCGCCGGAGTCGGCCGGCACCACGCCGGCAGCCTGTGGATCTCGGGCGTACCAGTCGCCGGGCACGGTTGGTATCCCGTGGAAAGGTGCCAGCAAGACGTCAAATGCCAGCACGACCACGACGGCCGCCTGCGCGCTGGTCGGTGCGATCTGGCCACGAAGAAAGCGCCAGAACACGAGGGCGGTAAGCAGCGCGGCCAAGAGCGTCCAGCGCGGCGCCCAATACTCAAGACTGAACGCTGCCGTCATACGTTCGTACATCTGATCGAACGTGCGGTAATAGCGTTCGGCGGTCAGGAATCGTCCTTCTGAGCCAACGATGGCCCGATCGATGTAGTCGTAACCGTAGGGAACGATCAGGAAGGCGAATCCCGAGAGAACAATCGTCGCCGCGACCGTTCCCGCACCGATAAGCCCGGCAAGCCAAACCCAGGCCCGGCCGATCCAGCGCACCGGCAGGCTCGATCTGAGACCGTCGGCGCTCATCTGCTCGATTCCGATTGCCGCCAGAAATGACAGGCCAAAGGACGCCGCGATCCCGAATCGTGCTGGCTGGCGGAAGAACTCGAAGAGCGGCAGCTTGTGGAGCAGAGGGAAGCCGAGGCTGAACGAGCCCATGGACAGAATCCAGGTCAGCAGGACGAGACCGCTAAGAAACCAGATGAGCCGATGACGCCAACCAGTCACGACAGCGATCAGCGCCAGGGCCGGCGCGGCAAGCCCGAGGTAAAGAAGCTCTTCGGCGTTGAGGGTGTCGTTCAGCACTCGTGGAATCTCAAAGGACGGGTAGAGGTAGCCCACGACGAGGCTCCACGGCGGAATCGACCCCTGCGACGCGGTAGCGAAGTCAAGCCCGCCAGCGCGAGCCGAAAGCTCCGTGGTTGCAATCGTCGGTACGAGTCGGACGGCTCCGACGGCCAGGCCCACGATGGCGGCGGTGCCCACCCAAGCGGCGTCCTTTGCCGCTCGTGCAAGCCCAACATCGCCCCAGGCCCACCAGAAGCGCGTGGCGGCAAACAGAAGCCATACAAAGCCCCACAGCAACGCAATCTGGGGATGGCCGGCCAGCACGGTGACGGCGGCACAGATCGCCAGAAGACCGCTGTAGCGGCGTTGGCCCCGGGCTGTGAGCTCGATAGCGGCAACTCCAGCCGGGAGCGCGAAGAAGATGTCGGCGTAGTTGAGGAATCGCGATGTGGCGAAGACAAAGCCGCCGTAGGTGAACAAGAACGCGGCCACGAACGCACCGAGCCGCGTCAGCCCCCACACCCGGCCCAGCCAATAGGCCGCCGCTGACGCAAGGGCCAGACCGAGCGCCAACTCAATGAAGTAGGCGCGCAGCGGTTCAAAGATCCAAAGCAGCAGCCAGGTCAGCGGATAGAACCAGCCGAATTCGGAAAACGCGACCGGGAACCCCGCCAGCATGCCGTCGGCCCACAGCGGGATTCGTCCCTCGCGGACGCCCTCGGCAAGCAGGGCATAGCGGGGCTGGTAACTCAGCAGTAAGTCAAGGTCCAGCCAGGGTGCGCCGGCAAAGAGCAGATCGCGATAAAGCACCAGCAGCGGCGCCAGGAGGCCGGCGGCGACAAGCGCGCGGCGCTGCGCGATCGAGGCGTGCTCAAGTCCAGCGAGAAGCCGAGCCATGGCTCGGCCTAACTGGGTCAAGACGCCGGCGCAGATTCCAGAAACTCGCGGATAGCCGCGGCGCGCTGCGTCCATGTACGGCTCTCCACCTCCAAACGAGCAGCGTTGGCCAGGCGGGCGGCCAGCGCCTTGTCGGTCAGTAGACGAGTGACGGCGCTTGCCAGCGCGCTCGGCTCGTCCGGCGCAACGAGCAGGGCGTTGCATTCGTCGTGCAGGACCTCGCGCAGTGAGGGTAAGTCACTGGCCACAATTGGACGCTCCGCGGCCATGTACTCGAATAGCTTCAGCGGGGAGGTGTGCTCGCGTGCAATGACCTGCCGGGCGCTAAACGGGATTACCGCTATGTCCGCGGCAACCAGGTATTTGCGCGCATCGTCGGGCGGCAGGTGGCCCGTGAGATGAACGTTTGGCAGATCCGAGGCGGCCGCCCTGATGCGGTCGAGGTCGGGCGGAATGCCGCCCACGATGATCCACTGAACGTCCGGCGAGGCGCCGCGCGCTGCCGCAACCAGCGTGTCTACGCCCTTCCATGGATACAGGTGACCGAGATAGCAGACGACGGGCGCGTTTTTCGGGATGCTGAGTTCGGTCCGGGCATTCCCGCGATCGAGGCCGGCGAACGCCCGGATGTCCACTGCGTCCGGGGCCACGCACAGGCGCTTTGGATCGAAACCAGCGTCGAGATACCAGCGGCGCAGGCCCTCGGTGATGGTGATCACCGCGTCCATGCGGCGCGCGGCCCACAGATGCAGGCCCGCCGACAGTCGTGAGCGCGGCACCGTATGCACCTCGAAGCAGAAGCGGGCTGGTTGGCCCAGAAACAACCGCAAGACCGCCAAGGGCAGCAGGTCGCGGCTGTAGATCACGGCGGGGCGCCAGCGGCGCACGACGGTGAGCGCGGCCACGGCGAACGACCAGAGCTGTAGCAGGTGCGCGATCAGCCTGACCGGGCCGAAATTGAGCACCGGCCAATCGATCGTGACGCGCTTGATGGCGTCGAGGGTCGGTAACCCAACCAGTGAAAACGACCTGGGTACGCCGGCGTATTTGAACGGGTCGCCCACCGCGCGCATGGCGTCTGTGTTCGCGCGGCGAGCGTATGCGAGCAGGACGGTCGCTCCACCTGACGCGAAGCCCGCGGCCATGTGCATGATTTGCAGCGGATGGGCGCGCTCGCTGGGGATCCGCGCGTTAGCAACCATTACGATGCGCGGCGGTTCGTCCACGCCTAAATCCAATAGTCCACACGCACGGTCTCACCGTCCGCCAACGCGCCGAACTCAACGGCATCACGCCGCTGTCGCCATGCTCCGTCGCATTGGACGCGAAGTCCTTGGGAGGCGGCGGGCAACCAGTACCGAGCCGAGGACAAGTGCGTGGACGCCGTTAGCTGATCGGAGACCTGTAAGCCGGATCCCTGAACTTCGTACGAGCGTCGAATGAGCACACCGGCCAGATCGTGACCTTCGGCCCGCGCCACGCCGGACTCAACCGTCAATTTGTCGTGGGTGACCGTGGTTTGACCGGCGACGGCATGGCTTGACAGCCACCGTTGGCTCGCCAGCCACATGGGTGGTCCGAAGTTGCGCCACAGCAACCCGAGCGCGTACAGCCAGCGGCCGGCCTGCACATGTGTCCTCGCGATGTGGAGGAGGAAACGTGACTCACGCCGAGCCAGAACTCGCCGAAGGTCCGGCAACGCCAATCGCCCAGGCCCTGGCGTGACGTCCCACGTGCCCTCGGGGACGCCTGGCTCCGAGCGAAAACCCAGCTGGTTTCTCCAGGCACTGCGGGCGCTGCCCACGTATACGAGGCCGCCACCGCCGATGCGACCGCCGACGAGACGGTCGGACGACTGTTTGTGTGTTCGAATCAGGGCGCACAGACGCGACGACTCCAGCCGGGCCACGCCGGCGTCGCGAGCGACCGCCGGGGCAGAGTGTCCTCCCGCCGGCGGGTTGCTTGGCAGGTCGTCAAGTTCGGCGGCGGCGTGCGCCCGCGCCAGCCAGGCGAGATCCGCTGTGTGCATGAATCGACAGACGAACGCCGGAGCACCCTTGGTCGCGTCGATCATCCCGCCCTCGCCGAGCGCCGCCGCGCTTTGGGCGGCAACTCGACCGGCCAGCGGTAGCAGCGAATCGCGCCCGTCCGCGGCCAGCACGTATGCGCCGTAAGGCGCTGAGCCGGCCTCTGCGTCGGCGTCCCAGAACCAGCGCTTGCCTTCGAGACCCAGTGGCAGCATCCCATCGGGTCGAAGCACGAAGGCAAGAAAGTCGGCACCGGCCTGTAAGCGATCTTCGAACGACGCTTCCGAGTCGATGTGCCGCAGGGCGTAGCGAGCGAAGGCCACACAGCGACTGTGGTAGTAAACCGTCAGGTCGGAGATTCCCGCGCCCTCGCCAAGCAGGGCCGCATCTCGCACGTAGGCGAATGAGCCGTCTGACCGCATTTCAGCCAGCGAGCCGCTAACCGAGTGTTCCACGACTTGTGCCCAGGCTGGCTCGTCCAACGCGGCCGACGCTGCCGCCAAGCCCATGGCGCCCCAGAGCCGCTGATTGACCACAGGCTTGTCAATCACATTCGTCAGAAGGTAGGTGTCGCAGTTCAGTCGGATTGCCCGCTCAATGGCATCTCGATCCGTGCTCGACAGCTCCTCAGCCGCGTGAACGAGCAGGGTCGACAGAGCGTCCACGCATTCGCCGGCGTCGATGATGTTGGTCGAATTGTTGCGAGGATCGTGGAGGCCCGGAAAGAACACCCAGGCGCCTCCGGCGCCGGGATCGGGCGCCAGGCGCGCCACCACGCGCCTGGCCGTTGCCACGGCCCTTGCGAGATACCGATCCTGGTTCGTGTGTGCGTGCAGCGCGCAGTTGATCACGATGCTGCGGGCTGTCTTGCCGGTGTGGTCGACTCGGTGCTCTGGGCACGGCGTGTAGCCGTGGTGGTCCCGCAGTCGTTCAAATGCGGATGACGCTGTTGCCAGGACCCAAGCCGCACGCGGGGTCAGAGTCGACGGCCGAACAGCTTCAACCATCATGGCCCTACGTCCGCTCGCGGATGACCCGCGCGGGCATCCCGCCCACGATCGCGTACGGCGGCACGTCGTCCGACACTACGGCACGCACAGCTACCACCGCTCCGTCTCCAATAGTCACGCCAGGTAGCACCACGACCTCGCTGTAGAGCATCACGTCGTCGCCAATCGTGACCGGTGCCGTTTCGATCGGCGCGTCCAGGGCTGGAGTCTCCCGTTCGTCCAGGAGATGTCGATGCGTGTAGATAGTCGAGCGGCGGCCGACGTGCGAGCGCGCGCCGATATGAATACCACCCGTACAGTCGAGACGTGTCTCGGAGAGGATTTCGGTCCCAGCTCCGATTGACAGCGCGGCGCCCGGTGCATGTCCGGGCTCCCAGCCGGCTCTCACGTCGCGCTTGATACGGACGCCATCGTCCACGGTCAGCCGCAAACCCGCCGGGTAGTAGAAGCGTCCGTCCAGCCGAAGCCCATTGCCGCAAGACACGCCGGCCGCCCGCCGTAACAGGGCCGCTCGGGCCCGCCAGATCGCCTGCTGGTACGGCGGCAGCACGTGGAGATCCGGCAATTGACCGACCAGTCGTGCGAGCTGACGTGCCGGATCGAGGTTCATGGCGACGCTTCCGCCTCTGAGACCGAGGGAAACGCCGGTCGCACACCCTGCCGCAGCGCGTTGCAGGCCCCGGCCAGCCGCTCCGCCAGCCCCTGCGCGCCGTGCCGCTGCATCACCGAGGCGCGCAGCCGTTCGACTGCGGCCTGTCGTGATTCCGCGCGCTGACCCAGGAGCCGATTCAAGGCAGCGGCCAACTGATCGCTCGAGTTTCCAACCAGCACCTCGCTCGAGTGCTCGCCGAGCACGCCACGGTACGCAGTGTTATTCGTGATCAAGGGCGTTGCGCAGGCCAGCGCCTCCAGTCCCGTTTTGTCCAGCGCCGGTTGCTCGCGCCAGTTCACGAAGACATCCAGCGATCCATAAAACCCGGCCATCGCATCACCGCGTACAGCGCCAACAAACTCCACGGCGTTACGCACGCCTAGCGTGTCGGCGAGATCCTTCAGCTCGTCCACGTATGCCCGGTCGGACGGATAGAAGGGCTCACCGGCGATTCTTAGCCGGGTTTCCGGAAACGCGCCGTGCCGCAACGCGGCCACGGCTCGAATACCTGGCGCAAGCCCCTTGAGGGGTGTAATGCGTCCCGCCATTCCGATCACCGGTCCGTTGCCCTTGACTCGCTCGTCGGGTGGTCGAAATCGTGCCGTATCGATCCCGTGCCCGAGCACAAACGCTCGTTCGCTGCTGATCGGATAGCTGTCGTACGAGGCCGTGAATGCAGCGTCAATCATTCCGTTGGCCCGCCGCAGCATCGGCGTCAGCCCGTGGCTCGCGTACCACAGCGCCAGCGGCGTTCCGGCAACGCGGGTCAGTGGCGCGAGCGCCACGGCGTAGGCCGGAACCATATGCGCCAGAACCGCATTCACCCGGCGGCCCAGAATCAGCCGTGAGCAAACCGCGCCGAATGCCGCAGCCGCCAGCCAGCGCGACCGGCCCCGTTCTCGGCCCAGGCCGTGAACGGAGACATTGGATGGCAGATCGACCTCGCCGACGCGCGCCGCCACCACGTGAACGAATGCCGCATGTCGCGACAGTTCCGTCGCCCATGTGTGCGCCACCGCGAGATTGGTGCTCGCTCGGTCGAGTTCCTGGGTAACGAACAGCAGGCGAAGGTCGCTGCCCGATGGCCTGCTCAAGATGCCCCGACCTCGGCCAACCGGCGATAGGTGGAGGCGTAGGCACCGAGCACTGCCGACTTCTCAAACTGTGTCGTTGCCGCCCGAGCGGCGCGACCGGCAGCACGCAGCCCTTCGGAATCTCGCAGCACAGCCTTGACCATCGACGCGCCGGCTTCGGTCGCCCATGGCAGTAGCCAGCCATTCGCGCCGTGTTCAATGGTCTCCGGCATCACTCCCACCGGCGTGGCAAATACCGGGGTGCCGCAGGCCATGGCTTCCAGACATACCCGAGGGCCGCCCTCGCTTAGCGAAGGAGCGATAAGCGCACGCATTCGGCGGTAGAGATCAGCCAGATCGGCCGGCCGGTCAAGCCAATCCACGAATGTCACCTTTTTGAGGATCCCCGAGCGAGTCAGGCCGCGTCGAAACGCCTTGATCTCCGGACCCTGGCCGGCAACCACGAACCGTGCGTCGGGATCCTGCGCCGCCACAGCGGCAAACACTTCCGCGAGGTAGCCGAGATTCTTGTTCGCCACCATCCGACCGACGAATCCGAGGGCGAAGTCCCGCTCGACTTCACCAGGAGCAAAGACCTCCCGATCGATGTACGCCGAGGGCAACACCAGAATGCGCTCGCGCGGCACCCCCCAGTCCACCAGCAGGTCGGGAACTTCACGCCGATTGACCACTCGAATTGCAGTCGCCCGGCGCGCCACGCGCCTCACATAGGCGCGGTAGACCTGCCGCTCCAGCGGCTCCCACCACTGCGCGCGCTTTGGATGACCCGGCACATGGTGGATTTCGCTGACGTAGGGCGTCCCAAAGCGGCCGGACAGCCGCGCGGCCGCGCGGCCGTTCGCGAAGATTCCATAGTCGTGGCTGACGATCAGCCGATGCGCATGGCGTTGCAACAGCTCAGCGCCCCGGCGACGCATCCAGGCCGATTGGCGCAGGCGTGAGGTCGGTGCTGGTTCAACACAAACGCCCGGAAACGGCTCCGCCCTCCGCGCACCCACGGCGCGGGGGGAAAGCACATCGATACGATCGAATTCAGCCGCCAGGCCTTCGAGCGTGGTGTGGAAGGGCCCGTGTCGGCCGGTCGTAAGGTCCCGATCACCGCTGAGCATCAGCAGCTTGGCGCTCACGGACCGGCGCGCGACCCTGGGCCGGTGACCTCGGACAGAATCTCCATCGTCTCATCCACCAGCCGATCCCACGTGAAATGATCAAGGCCCTCCGATCCCTTGCTTACCAGACGGTCGGCAAGCTCGCGGTCGGTCAGAAGGCGGTTCACGGCACTCACGAAGGCACGGTGGTCGCCGAGAGGCGTCAGCAGCGCATTGTGCTCGTGCGTGAGGATTTCCCGGTTTCCGCCAATGTCGGTCGTGACGATGGGCGTTCCAATGACGCGCGCTTCGACCAGCGTGTGTGACAGGCCTTCGTATGACGTGTTAAGCACGAACACGTCGGCGGCCCGCAGGTACATGCCAACGTCGCGATGCGGCACCCGACCTACAAACCGGACCCGCTCGCCCAATCCAAGTTCCCTGGCAAAGCGTTCCAGGGCCGGCTGCTCTGGCCCGTCGCCAACGACGGCCAGCACGGCGTCATTTGCAAAGTCGGGCACCATGCGCAGCAGGTCGTCGACCCGTTTCCATCCATAGAGTCGCGACACCGTGCAGACCAGCGGTCCCTCAAAGCCGAGCTGCCGCTTGGCCTCCTCGCGCGTCACATCGATCTCCGGAATCTCGGTCAGCGCGTTGTGGACCACTCGGATCTTCTCCGGCCTGGCGCCCCAGTTGCGCACAAACGCACCCACGTAACCGCTGGGAACCACAACCACATTGGCCAGCGAGGTATACATCCGCTGGATGAATTGGAACGCCTGCGTCAGCGGCCCGTGACGCGTCCGCTGAAACTCCTCGATCCCCAGCGTCGTCATGCCGCGCCGGTGGGCGGACTCCCAGGCCCAGTCACCCACGATCTTTAGGATCCGCGGTCGACCGGCCATCAGCGCGGCCAGCGTGGAGGGCGCCTCGATTCCGTTGATGTAAACCACGTCCGAGCGCAGCGCGGCCCACAAGGTATGCCACCAGACCAGGGCATAACGCAGCGGAATCGGCGTGTTCCACGAGACACGAACAATCGGAAACGGTGGACGCACCAGGCCCTCGGGATCATCGGGGCAAACCACCGCCCGGACCGAGTGGCCGCGGTTGTGCAACGTAAGCGCCAGGTTGTAGATGTGCGTTGCGGGCCCGCCGACAGTCGGCGGAAAAATGTTTGAGACAAATGTGATGCGCATCGCTCGGACGCTAGCACCGGGTTCGGCACCGGACAACGGCACGAGCCGTGTGAGCCGAGCGGCGGAGCGTTGCGCGCCGCCTATCGATCAGTGGTCGGGCGCCTCTGTCCCGTTGGTTGCGTGCGAGCCGTTGGTTCCCGGCTGGAGCACTGGCAGCGGATCCCCAGTCACCACGCCGCGGGCGCCGGTGAAGAGGTTCCAGGGCGAACCGCCTTCCTGCCAGATCGCGTCACACCCGCGGCAAAGCTTGTAGTCGTCCAGATTGCCGCTGACGTGCGCCTCGCGAATTGCTCGATACGACGGGTTGTTCCAGATATCCAGCAACGACTCGTTGGCCAAATCGCCCATGATCTGGTCCTCACCAAAGTCCGCGCAGCACGACGGAACCTTGCCGTCCCAGTAGATCGCCATCGACTTCCAGAGCCAGTTGCAGGGGTAGTAGTTGGGACCGTGTGGACGCGCGGTGTAGAAGTCTGACGAATCCATCTGCCCGGCCCAGCCGTGCGCCCAGAACGTGTCCCATTCGTCCACCGGCAGCCCGTCAAAGCGCTGGAGGAAGTGTTCGGGCACCTTGGGCGCGGCGCCCTTGGGAAAGCTCGAGTCCCACAACTGAATCACCTGCATCACAAAATAGGGCTTTGGCCCGGACCGGCGCTTTCTGGACTCCAACAGGCGCAGGACGCGATCTAGCGTGCGGTCGAATTGCGCACCCTTACGCATCACTTCGTACTGCTCGGGCTCACCGGAGTCGAAGCTGATGGTCAGCTTGCTCGGCGCGGCATCCAGCAACTGCTCGATTTTCTCGTCACGCAACAGCGTGGCATTGGTGTTGATGTGGGCGGCAATCCCGGCGCGCTCGCACACCTCGATCATCTCGTAGATGTCCTGGTGCATGAGCGACTCGCCGCGGAAGAACAGGTTGGCCTCGCGCACGAATGGGCGTGCCTCATCGATGATCTTGCAAAACAGGTCCATCTCCATGAACCCGTTGAACTCGTTGGCCCCGACGCTTTGCGGGCACATGGGACAGCGCAGGTTGCAAAAGCTGGTTGGTTCGATGTGGAGCTTGATTGGGCCGTACGGCAACTCGGTGGTGCCGCGCATCCAGTGATACGCAAATCGACCAAGCGATGGGCGCAGGATGGCCCGATGCCGTCGGTACTTGACCAGCAGGTCCTTGGCCTGGCTGATCGAATTCACGAGCGGGCGGTCTTCTCGCGGGACGGTGGGCTCGCGTCTTCCCACAGCATGTTGGGGATGCCGTCCTCGACCTTGTACCGGTAGCCGCAAATCGTACAGACGAGGAACTCGCCCTCGATGCGCAGCACGCCGTCATCGCGCGGATGGTCGTCGTTCACGCAGCGCAGGATCGCGAGGAAGTCGTCTGGAATGAGCGGCGGCGCGGACGTCGCGTCCGAATCAGCCATTAGTGTCGCCTGCTCCCTTCAACTTGAAGCTAGAGCATGAAATGTAGCGTGTCAAAGCTAATCAACAGTGCGGCAAACGCGCCAATCGCGGCAAAGCGAACTGACCCCACACGGCGACCTGACGGCCAGATGCGGCCGGTCAGACCAATCCAGGCCCCGAGCGCGGCGAACTGGAGCGCTAACAGCAAACCGACCACCCAGACAACCAACGCAGGGTAGGCGAGAAATCCCTCGATCAGGCTTAACGACCAGAAGTCCAGCCCCAGGCCGTTTTCCGGACGTGACGGAACCGCATCGATACCAAACCTGGCCCACGGAGTGCGTCCCAGAGCATCGGCCAGCCAATCCGTTCGGTCCGGCGTCAGCAGATTCACAGCGTCCGCTCGTAGCAGCCAGGCATGCGCCAACAAGGGCGAGAACTGGTAGGCGTAGAGGACGGCCGCGAAATCGCCTTCAGGCTGAATGGACGACCATGGCTGGTAGTCGGCGCCACCATAGATGGCGCCGTTGAGAGGAACCGCGCCGGCGACTTGCTGCTGGAAGAGATCCAGGTAACCCGCGAAGTCCTTCGAGACTCCCATGAACTGCACGCCCGCGCTGAGAAGCACAACCCCGGCCAATAGCGCACCTGGGAGCCATGTGCGCGATCGCTCCAGCACACGCTCAAACAGCGGCGCGCCGACAATGACGAGCAGCGGTAGCGACGGCACAAGGTACCGTGGTCCCCAAGCATTGCCCCCGTACCACACCTGCTTGCGACTGTAGAGCAAGGCATAGGCAACCGGGATCGCCAAAAACACCAGCGACCGCCAGCCATGGCGCCGCACGAACCAGGGCAGAACGGGAAGCGCGATCAATAGAATTGGGTTGTACCAGAGCACGCCCTTGCCCCAGCTGGTAATCAGCCCGCCAAGTCCCAGCCCAAACGGCAGCTCCAACCAGCCACGCTGCAGACCGCCAATCAACTCGCTCACGTACAGCAAGTGGAAGTCAAACAGCAGGGCGGCGACGAGAAGCGCTGGCGGCACAACGCCTAGAAACGGCGCGGAAAACAGTAGCGTCGGCCGGATCGACTCTCGGAGCGCCTCGCCCCACGTGCGCCCGGATTTCGCGTTGACCAACAGGCCTATCAAGAGGATTGGCACAACAATGATGCTGACGTATTTGGTAAGTACAGCGGCGAAGGCCGCCAGGCCAGCCAGCGCCACGTAGCGCATCCGCGCGGTGGCACCGTAGACAAGCGAGAGCCAGACCGCCGCTAGAACCAGCGTTGTGACGACCGGTTCGGAGAAGTCGAACTTGGCATACGGCCAGGCCATCGTCCCCACGGCGTAAATGAGCGCACCGACGATGGCAACGCGGTCGCCATACCGCAGCCGGCGGAGGATCCTGTAGACAAAAACAACTCCAACGGCTGTTATCAGCGCGTTTGCGGCAGCGACCCAGATTCGGCGGAAGAACTCGCGATTCTGGCGCTCCGACCAGACTCGGCCCACGCCGGGACCGTCAAGCCACGCCCCGTCCGGCGTTCGAAGCGCCAGACCGTCCACGTAGAGATTTCCATTGGGCTGCAGGTAGGTGATCCGAGCCGATGTGAACTCGCGCGGCGGATCGAATCGCCACGTCGTTCCGTAGTAGTACGCGCGCGCATTGCCAATCTGGCGGGCCACCGGTGGGGGTTGCTCATGCTGAATCCTTGCGCGCACATCGCCTCGGTCATAGGCCCACTCGGCGGTCTCAATGCCGACGCGAATTGGGTAGTCGATCGAACTGCCAGCCGCGTCGGTCAATCGAAGCCGCGCGATCTCGGTTCCTTGCACGAATCCAGCACTGAGACCGCTGTGGGACAGCAATGCGAGCCGGTCGTAGACACCGGGTTCGATCCCCAGGTCGATTTCATTGGTTACTTCCGAACCTGGTGTGCCACCCAATGTGGGAAAATTGACAAGCAACACGTCGTGCTCGCCCAGCGGAATCCGGTCTCGTTGTGGAGCCGCCTCAGCCAAGGGTTCCGCGAAAGCAACGAACGGCATGAACGCAGTGGGCAAGCCCACGCCCCAGCGGGAGAAGTTTCGGTTTTGGTCGCGCAGATAGGCGTGGCCGCGATCTACCACGACGCTCTTCGCCATCTCGAACGCAAAGGTGCCGTCGGCGCTGTACCCGCCGCCGTTTCGGGCCGCGCCCATGCTCAGCGCGTATAACGTGAAGGCGAAAAGAAACAGTAGAAAGGCGGGACGCGATTGCGCCCAGCGCATCAGGCGCTGCGTGCGCGTCACCCGACGGTCCGACTAGGACTACGGCCCGTCATCGACGATCTGGGTCACAAGCGCGTTCAACCGCTCGCGGAAAGCCGACGTATTGAATCGTTCGCTCGACTCGCGGGCGCGCCTCGCCATCCCCGCACGCAGATCGAGGTCTCGCACCAGACGCCGGGTCCGCTGGCGCAGTTCGACGGTCGAGGACCAGAGAAATCCGTCGTGGCCGTCGCGAACCAACTCTGGCAGCCCGCCTTGATTCAGCACCACCGGCACCGCTTCATTAGCCATGGCCTCGACCACGGAAATGCCAAAGTGCTCGAACTTGACCGGATTGCGTTCCACGCGCTCACCGTACCCGGCAGCGTGCCAATAAATCTGTGCTTCACCGTAAAAGCGCTGCAAGTCCGCAAATGGCGCGTCGACGGCGAATTCGATCGGGTGGCCCGCCGCCCGGCGGCGCAACTCGTCCGTGTAAGCAAGGTCAATGTCTCGTCGACTTTGATGGCCGGCCAAACGGAGGGTCCAGCCCTGCAGACCATCGCGGCACATGCGTATGAACTGGTCGATCATCACCCCGTGCTTTTTTTCATGCGTTCCTCGAAAGAAGCGGCCGACGCTCAGAATCGTTGGCGTCTTGGCCCGCGGCATGGCCCAACTCGTGTCAACCGGCGGGTAGAGCAGCGGCCCGCTGCACCCCCAATACACCTCCATCCACGCGCGGCTGTACTCCGAGATCGGACAGATCATGTCGTAGGTCTCCAAGTGGGCCAATGAGTAGAAGGCCGGCAGGCCTTCCAGTCGCAGCCCAAGCTCACGAAACATCCGGCGGAAGAGCAATTCGTAGAGAAAGTGTCGCGGGTGACGGACGCGCACGTCAGTAACGGCTAGTCCGACTTCGCGGTTATCGGCCCCGGCAATTCGATCGGTGGGATTGAAAGTTGGCGACTCCAGCGCCAGTTCAACAATTCCGTCCCGAACGAACTGCCGGTCTAGGTCGATCCGCCACGCTTCAAAGGCTCCCGGGCGCGGTGCAAATGAGCGTTCGGCAATCACCGTACCGTCCGCGCGGCAACGCACCAGCAGGTCGGCGCCAGGCTGAAAATTGCCGCCCACAATTTCGATAGGGACGGGCTTACGACCACCCGGCACGCGCATCTTGATGCATGCGCGGTCGGTTGCATACCGAAACCAGCCGCGACCAAGTTCTTGCACGTCGTAGAAGCCGTCGCTCCATTCCGGCAGTAGCAGTTCCCGTGTCAGGAAACGACCAATGGCCTGACGCAGTCGCGCAGGCCAATTGCGATCGATCGGGGACGGAAAGAGCACCAGCATCAGGCTGTGTGGCGCTGCTGACGGCTGATTCGTCATGAATGAGGCGTTAACGAACAGGTCGTACTCACGCGTGACTTCGGCAAACCTGTTCGGGGGCAAGGCCGGAATCACGCGGATACCGATTCCGTCGAGGTCAATGTGGAGCGCCTCGGCGAGCTCGTCGCGCCCGATTGGGCGGTGGGTGATGAGTTCAGTCTCAAACCGCTCGGCCAGAACACGGGCCGCCATCACGGCGTGTCGCTCGCCGCCGCCCTTCTGATGCAGCCAGCGGTTATAAACCGCCGCTTTCACGACATCTCGATGAACGGGTGTAGTTCGCGACCGTCCAGCGGGGCGAGGCGGGCTTCGATTCCGCGTAGCTGCCAGGTCCTGGGCCACGAGGTCGCCGAGTTGCTCAGCGCGCGCAGCCGCGCGAAGACCAGGCGCGCCGCGTGCGCGTTGCGGCTGCCGACGGCGTGTCGGGCGTCGTCTGACGCAAACTTGCAAGCGGCAGCCGCATGCCGAGCCACCCAGGACCAGGGCGCGTTTTTCGCGAGCATTCGCAGCTTGCCGAACTCGACGTTGCGCACGAACCCCGGCGACCACTCCCGGCTCAGCGCGGCGTGCTCATGGCGCACAACCGAGTCGGGCTCGAACCAGAATCGCCAGCCGCGACGCCGGGCGCGCCAGGCAAGATCGGCATCCTCGTAATACATGAAAATACCGTCGTCCAGAAATCCGAGGGCCTCCAACATCGAGCGCCGGTAAAGCACGGCCGCCCCCTTGCAGGCAAAGACTTCGCACGGTTCGCCGAAGGCAGGACCGTCCCATGCCGACCACGGCACGCCACAGAGCAGGTTGGTTCCCCGATCCCGCATTGATCCGTCACTGAGTGGTGCGATTCCCGCGCATTCAATCGCAGGACGCGCCAGTCGTGTAACTAGATCAGCAGGCAAGTCAAACTGAAGCTCTGGCAAGCGGGCGCCGAGTGTCCGAGCCTCTCCCAAGGCTTGGTCGCCGGCCTTGACACATACGCGCACGTCCGTTCGACCGTCGCCCGCCTGAAGATCTAACCGCAGCGCAGCTGACTTTGGGTCTACCGGGACGGCAAGCTCCGCGCGCGCCTCGGTCCATCGAAAAGGGTGACCGCATGCGTCGACTTCCTGGCCGAAGGCGCCGCCGGTCACATCGGCCCTGCCCCGGTTAGCATTGGCGCCGTAGAGGCGAATGCCCAACTGCCGGGTATCGGGTTCCGGGGGCACAAAGGTCGGGACGGTTAGCGTAACCGGCAATCGGTCATATTGGTGTAGCAGCTTAGCCCCAACGCCGCCGGCCAATGGGTCACGTTCGAGGCGCGCCACCAGCGGCTCTAGCCAGTCCGGCTCAACCTCAGTATCAGGGTTAACCAGCCCCAAGTACGGCTCGGCCGCCGCACGCAGCGCGCGGTTGTTGCCCCGTGCAAAGCCCAGATTTGCGCCGTTCTCAATCAGCTCGATTTCAGGAAACCCCTGCTCTATGCGGGCCGGCGACCCATCGCTCGATGCGTTGTCCACGACAATCACCCGCAAGTCGGGATACCGAGTAGCCAGTAACCGTTCAAGGCAGCGTTCAATGCGTCCCGCGCCGTTGTAGTTGAGAACGACCACCCGAACGGGCGGCTGGTCGGCGGTCATTCCACCCGGATCGAGCGCACGGCGATGCCCAGCGGTCGGGTGTCCGTGTCCAGACCTACGGCGGCCGGCACTAACGCGTCTTCAACTTCGATCACCAGTTCGTGGGTTTTCGGCGACGTCACCGGGTCCAGCGGGATCACCACGTCCTCAAAGTCCATGCCGTGAAGCCGAAACGTCGCAATGTGCCGTCCGCCCAGGCATACACGTCCCTGGGCCTGCGCGCGGCCATGCAGCGGACGACAGGCGGACAATACCAACGCGCCCTGGCCGACGTCCTGGCGCAGGTAGGCAACGGCTCGTTCGCTGGTCCACCGCACGTGCGGAGGCCAGTCTTCCGCGGGGAACCAACCTTCGCCCAGCCACTCCGCATCGCGCGCGCCCATGGCCAGATGCTCGGGCGGCGGCGCCCACAACGGGCCGGCCGCTTCGGTAAGCATGTCCGGCTGCGCGATTGGGGAAGACCCAGACCGCAACTCGCCGGAAGGCCGAGCAACGGCAACCCGCCACTGTGACGGCACGACTGCCACGCCGCGCTGAGAGGCCGTGGCCTTGCCAACGAAAATCGTCATGGCATCCGGCCACATGTGATAGGCATGGAGTCGATCGCTGGACGGCCAGGCGCCCAGCGACAGCTGGTAACTGCCGGGTCCGAGCGGCAATGGTCCCAGCGAGCACTCCACGCGGGTACGGCCGGGCTGCACCGCAGCCGCTCCAAGCGTGGTGGCCGTCGACGTCTCGTGCATGAGCAGACCGTCGCTGCGCCGAACCGCGCAGCCAATTACAACATCGTCGAAGTAGGCATCGGACTCCAAGTCCATTTGCAGTCTTATGACCCCGCCCGGCAGAAAGGCATAACTCTCCACGCCAGTGGCGCCATCGGCGGCGGTCGCCGCGACGATTCGTAGCGTATCGCCGCCCAGATCGGGCACCGGCTCGTCGCGCACGTCCGCCGTCGCCGTGGCTGCGCCCCGCATGTGCTGAAGATATTGCTGGATTACATCTCGCGGGTCGCCCAGCGCCTGTATCTCACCTTGGTCGATCCAGAGCACTCGGTCGCAGAAGCGGCGCACCTGGATCGGATCGTGTGACACGAACACCAGCGTCCGGCCGCGGGCCTTGATCTCAGCGAGAGCTTCGTAGCACTTGGCCGTGAAGCGCGCGTCCCCAACCGCCAAGACCTCGTCGATCAGCAGGATGTCCGGGTCAACATTGATCGCGATAGAGAAGCCCAGCCGCATGAACATGCCGGATGAATAGTGGCGAACCGGCGTGTCGATGAATCGGTCAAGTTCGGCAAACGCCACGATGCGGTCGTAGAGTTGCCGCACCTCATTGCGCTCGATACCCAGGAACGAGCCGTTCAGAAAGATGTTCTCGCGGCCCGTCAGGTCCGGGTGCATCCCGGCGCCCAATTCGAGTAGGCCGAAGACCTTACCGCGCGTTAAGACGTCGCCAGCCGTCGGTTCGATCGTGCGGGCCAACAGCTTGAGAATCGTGGTCTTGCCCGATCCGTTAGGACCGATGATTCCCAGCGTCTCGCCTGCGTCAACCTCCAGGTCCACCCCGTCAAGCGCCCAAAACTCTTCATGCTCAATCCCCCGCCGGCCGAGCAGCGCCAGCGCCATGCCCTGCCACGTCCGAGCGGCCTCGTGACGGATCCTGAAGCGCTTGCGGACTCCTCGAAGTTCAATGGCAGCGGGCATTTAGACTCTTGTGACTCCGCGCTTGCCTAGCCGTCCCAAGAGCCTTGAATGGCTCCCTTGCGGCCAGTAGTCGATCCAGAGGAACGAGTCATGACCTTGACGTTTACGACGAAGCACCTCGAAGCCCAGCCCATTCTGGGGATCCGCGCGACGAGCACGATGGACAAGCTCACGGATCTGATAGGAGCGCTGTTCGGAGAGGTCTATGAGCACATCCAAGAATGCGGCCAGCAGCCTGCCGGGATGCCCTTTTCTCGCTACCACTCGATGGACGGGGACACGGTCGACCTCGAATGCGGAATGCCTGTGGCAGCGGCATTGGAGAGTAGGGGCCGTGTCCAAGCAGGGGAGTTGCCGGCTGGAACCGTCGCGACGGTCACGCACATGGGACCGTACGACAATCTCCCTCATTCTTGGTCCGCGCTGACGGAGTGGATGGGATCGCAGGGTCTCCAACCCGCGGGCGCGCCCTGGGAGGTCTACGTGACCGACCCCGGCGCCGAACCCGACCAGTTGAAGTGGCGCACTGACATCTTCTTCCCCGTGCGCTGATTGGCGCCTGCCACTGATGGCCCGGTTCTGTCTTGCCTGGAAGCCGGGACGCGGTGAACACGGTGTCACTTCGGATGGCCTCCAACGAGCCTGCAACATTCCAAACCGGGATTTCGCATCTGCGCTAGAGCTCTTCGGCGAAGCGGCTGGCCAGGCGCCGGAACATCCACCATCCCACGCCAAGCAGCACCAGAGCAGTCACAATCGTCACCAGCGTGTGTCGAATCGGCGGGAATCCCCACATGAAGGCATAGCGGTAATCCGTCACGAGCGTGGCCATCGGATTGAGCATGAACACCCAGCGGTGAATGTCCAGACCGAGCACCGTGCTGTTCGGCACGATGGACATCGCGTAGAAGATTGGCGTCAAGAAAAACCAGGCCAAGAGTCCGACCTCGACGATGTGCTCGGTGTCTCGAAAGAAGACGTTCACCGTCGCCAGCACAAGACCCAGTCCAAGGACGAACACCAGGTGCAGCAGCATCACCAGCGGTACGGCCAGCATGGTTCGCGTCACGCCGACACCGAACGGCAGGGCCACCAGCCAAAAGACCACATACGCCAGTACGAAGTTGATAAAGCTGGCCAGCACCGCGCTCAGTGGCAGGAGTTCGCGCGGAAAGTAGACCTTCTTGATCAGGAGGGCGTTTGACGTGACGCTGCGCATGGCCGTGGTCAGCGCGTGCTGGGTGAACAGCCAGGGAACCAGCGCGCTGAGCAGGAAGAACGGGTAACGCTCGATCGGGTCGGACTTGGCCAGGACCTGGAAAACCAGCGTGAAGACTCCCATCATCAGGAGTGGGTTGAGCAAGGCCCAGGCGAATCCAAGCACCGAGCCCCGGTAACGGACCTTGAGGTCGCGCACCACCAGGTTGCGCAGCAGGTCGGCGTATGCCAGCAGTTCGCGTGCGGCGGCTAATGCGTGTCGGGCGGGGGCAAGTCGCCCCTTTGCAGCAACGGTGGCCATAAGAAGCCCCCTCGACACGGGGGCAAGCCATTCTAGCGCGGGCAGCCGCGCGGCTGCCGTCGGATGAGCCTCGTGCTACCCTGCGGAGTCCGACAGGCGTAGGAGCCTGCGCTGCGCATGGAAATCACGTGGATCGGGGGCAGTTGCTTTCGATTCCGCGGACGCGACGGCGCACTCGTCACCGACCCGCAGACGTCTGGCCGAACCCGTCGTTCCACATTTCCGAAGGCCGACCTGGTCGCCATCACAGACCCAATGTTGCCGCCTGGTGCTGAACGGCTCGTCATGCCGAATCACGATGGCCGCGACCCCTACGTGGCTGCGGGACCCGGCGAGTATGACGTTTCGAGCGTGTATCTGCACGGCATTTCCGGACCCGCGACACCCGACAGCCTTTCCACCTGCACGGTCTACGCCTTGGACATTGATCGAGTCACCGTAGCCTTGATTCCCAGCCTCAATACCGAGTTGACCAGCGACATGCTTGAGGAACTGGGCACCACACAGGTCTTGGTTGTTAATGCCGATGACGGGGTTGAGCGCGTGGTTAATCTCGTCAATCGCATCGAACCCAACGTCGTGATTCCCTACGGCAGATCAGAGAGCGGCAGAATCCCCTGGATGGACGCGGCGAAGGCCCTCAGCGAAACCGAACCGGCCCCCGAGACATCCGTCACAGTTTCGGTATCCAACCTTCCCGAGCCAGTAGCGACGCGCGTGCTGGCGCCGCGCGCCGCCTGATGGCCTCCACCTCCGTCCGCTGCCGGGACCTGCCGTCCGCGTACAGCCGCGCCGTGTGAGCAGCGGCATGGCGCGCAAGTTCATCTTCGTCACCGGCGGCGTGCTCAGCGGCGTCGGAAAGGGCGTCAGCGTCGCCAGCATTGGACGACTGCTCAAGAGCCGGGAACTCAAGGTTTCCGTCATGAAGCTGGATCCGTATATCAACGTGGATCCGGGCACGATGAGCCCGCTCCAGCACGGCGAGGTCTTCGTGACCGTCGACGGGGCCGAAACCGACCTGGACCTTGGGCATTACGAGCGGTTTATCGACGAGAACCTTCGTGCGGTGAGCAACCTCACCACCGGCGGCGTTTACGACCGGGTTATCAGCCGCGAGCGACGCGGCGACTTTCTCGGCGGAACCATTCAGGTCATTCCCCACATCACCGACGAAATCAAGGCGCGCATCCATGACGTGGGCAAGACCCACGACGCCGACGTGGTGATCGTGGAGGTCGGCGGAACCGTCGGCGATATCGAGAACATCCCATTTGTCGAGGCTCTCCGCCAGATGCGCCGCGAGGTGGGCGACGAGAACGTGCTCTACGTGCACGTGACGCTGGTGCCGCGCATCGGCGCCACCGGTGAACTAAAGACCAAACCCACCCAGCACAGCGTGACGCAGCTTCGCGGACTCGGGATTCACCCGGACGTCGTGATCTGTCGCTCCGACGCCCCGCTCAACCTCGAACTTCGCGAGAAGATTGCCTTATTTGCCGACATCGAGGCGCGGGCCGTGATCTCCAATATCGACGTGGATACCATTTACGAGGTCCCGCTGGCCCTCGAGGCCGCTGGCCTAGGCACGTTCATTGCGGAGCGGCTGCAGCTACCGGACATTCAGCCAGATCTCGACGAGTGGCGGGGCATCGTCGCCGCCTTGCGCGAACCACGACCGCAGCTCGAAGTCGCCATCGTCGGAAAATACGTCTCGCTCAGCGACTCCTACCTCAGCGTGATCGAAGCTGTTCGGCACTCGGGCATAGCGCTCGGCATCGACCCCGTGATTCGCTGGGTTGACTCGGAGGATCTCGAAGACCGCGACCCCGCCGACCTGCTGGACGGCACGGCCGCAGTCATCGTGCCCGGCGGATTCGGTCCACGCGGCATCGAAGGCAAAATTCAGGCCGCGCACTACGCGCGGGTCAACAAGGTTCCCTATCTCGGTCTCTGCCTGGGCATGCAAATCGCCGTCATCGAATTTGCACGTAGAGTCCTCGGCACGGACGACTGCGACAGCATTGAGTTCAACCCCGACACCAGGCACCCGGTCATCCACCCCATGCCCGAGTACTACGATGTCTCCGACATGGGCGGATCGATGCGGCTGGGCCTCTGGCCGTGTGAACTCGTGGAGGGCACGCTGGTACGCGCCGCCTACGGTCAGGCCTCAATCAAGGAACGTCACCGCCACCGCATGGAGTTCAACAACAGATACCGACGCCTGCTGCGGGCCGAAGGCATGACCTTCAGCGGCCTGTCGCCGGACAGTCAACTGGTTGAGATCATCGAGTTCGAAGGCCATCCTTGGTTCGTAGGCTCGCAGTTCCATCCTGAGTTCACCTCGCGACCCAATCGCCCGCATCCGCTCTTTACCGGCTTGCTGCGGGCGGCCATCCGTCACGCCGAGGGCCGTCACGCGGTTCCCACGCTGGAATCTACGCCCGAAGCCGTTAGCTAACCGTCGAAGTCCCCAACATGGGCAAATCCACCAATCCCCCGGCTGTAACCACGCGCCGCAGGAGGTTCACATGAGCACCGTCGCAGTCCTGGGCGCCCAATGGGGCGACGAAGGCAAGGGCAAGGTCGTCGACCGCTTCGCCCAACACGCCGAGATGGTGATCCGTTTCCAGGGCGGCAACAACGCCGGGCATACCGTCATTAACGATCAGGGCACGTTCGCGCTCCACCTGGCGCCCTCAGGGATTTTCAACCCAGAGGTTACGAACATCCTGGGCCCCGGCACGGTCGTCAATCCGGCGGCCCTGCTGGAGGAATTGAAAGAACTCCAGTCCCGAGCCAGCCTCTCCTTTGACCATTTCTTGATCGCCGAGCGCGCCCATGCCGTAATGCCCTACCACGTGGCGCTTGACGCTGCGGAGGAAGCCCAGCGCGGCGACCTCGCCCAGGGCACCACCCTCCGCGGTATCGGCCCCGCCTATGCCGACAAGGCAGCCCGATCCGGCGTTCGGATGGGCGACCTTCTCGACGCCGACTACCTGCAAGAGTGGCTGCCGGCGATCCTGGAACCCAAGAACCGGCTGTTGGAACACGGCTACGGCGTAGCGCCTCAAGACCCGCAGGCCCTGATAGATCAGGCCCTCGAGTGGGGCGAAGCGCTGGCACCGCTCATCGTGGACACCCTGCCCATTGTTGGCGCGGCACTGGCTGAGGATCGTCGCATCCTGCTCGAAGGTCAGCTGGGGGTCATGCGCGACCTCGATTGGGGGCACTACCCCTACGTCACCTCGTCCAGCCCGTCGGCCGGCGGCGCCTGCGTGGGAGCCGGGATCCCCCCGCGTGAACTCGACCAAGTCTGGGGCGTGGCCAAGGCCTTCTCGTCGTCAGTCGGCGAGGGTCCGTTCCCAACCGAGCTGTTCGGCGAGACCGGCAACCACCTGCGGGAAGTCGCCGGAGGCGAGTACGGTGCTTCGACCGGCCGGCCCAGGCGCTGCGGCTGGTTCGATGCCGTGGCGGTGCGCACGGCAGCCACACTCAGCGGAATCGACTACCTGGCCCTGACCAAGGTCGACGCTCTCGACGGCCTCGAGCGAATCAAAGTGGCCGTCGCCTACGAGCTCGACGGCAAGCGCACCGAACTGGCGCCGGACACTCGGAATTTCGACCGCGCCCGCCCGATCTACGAGGAATTCCCCGGTTGGATGAAGTCAACCGAAGGCATCAGCGATCTGGACGACCTGCCGCCCAACGCGCGTAGCTATGTCGAAGCCATCAGCCAGATCACAAGCATCCCTCTCGGGCTGATCGGCACCGGCCGCCACCGTGACGCCGCCATCGTCCTGCGCGATCCCTTCGCGGCTGTCTAAGCCAATCCCGTTCGTTCGGTACGCTGGCGACCATAATCTCGCCCCGGCGGAGACGAACCAATGGCCGCGGTGTCCGAGGGCGTACAAGCGCCCGAATTCCAACTCACGTCCACTGAAGACGAGCCCTTCTCTCTACTCGCTCGGCGTGGTCGTACCAACCTTGTTCTCTTGTTCCTTGACGACGCTTCCGATGGCACTGACACCGAGATCGCAACGTCCTTTCGCGATGCCAGCGACATCTTCCGCTCGGTTCGGGGCACGGTCATTGGCATCGCCAAGGCTGAACTTGACGACCTCAAGGCATTCCAAGCGGCAAATTCTCTGGCCTTTGAGATCCTGAGCGACGACGGAACCGTGGCTGCGGACTATGGCGTTCGTGTGCGGAAAGGCTTCGGCCCCTTCTCACGCGAGCGCTTTCGTCGCAGCACTTTCCTGGTGGATCGCACCGGCGTCGTCCGCCGCATTTTCCGCGACGTGGATGCCAGGGAACACGTCAACGAAGTGCTCGGCGCACTCGACGAGGGCCTGTAGGCCACATTCGCCTATCCGTAGAGGCGTCCAACGCAAGCCCTGGCGGCAGCCATTCGCTATAATCTAACCAGCCTTTAATCCAGTCCAGCGAGGCGGAAAGGCTGCATTTTGCGGCATGCTGTCTCTGGCGGATTAGGGGCCCTGCGGGCCCTTTCTTTTTTGCCCGATACGCCATGGGAGGCAACGTGGCGGCGAATGGCGGCGGTTGCCGCTTGGTCATGTCGGCCGACGACGTACGTCGGACGTTGACCCGAATCGCGCACGAGATCGTTGAACGTAATCGCGGCGCGACCAACCTTGTGTTCGTGGGCGTTCCGCGTCCCGGGCCAATCCTCGCGCGTCGCCTGGCCGAAGCCGTTGCTTCGTTTGAGGACGTGCGGGTGCCCACCGGCGCAGTCGACATCTCGCTCTACCGCGACGACCTCGTCAGCCGGGCCACGACGCCGCCCATGCACCCAACCGACATTCCGGTCGATGTCACCGGCCGCGATGTCGTTCTCGTAGACGACGTGCTCCATACCGGACGGTCGGCCCGCGCGGCGCTGGACGCCCTCACAGACTTTGGGCGTCCCAGCACAATCCAGTTGGCCGTTGTTGTGGACCGCGGGCACCGCGAACTGCCCATTCGCGCCGACTACGCCGGCAAGAACATTCCCACCGCTTTCGACGAGAACGTAGAAGTGCGGCTGGATGAGTTGGACGGCGAAGACGCCGTCCGTATCGTCGCCAATCCGGAGGTCGCCAATGCCGCTGCATCGTAGGCATTTGATCGACGTTGCCGACTTCTCCCGCGACGAGTTCGACACGGTCCTCGATACCGCGGTGTCAATGCGTCAGGTGCTCGATCGCCCAATCCGGCGCGTTCCAACCCTGCGCGGCAAGTCGATTGTCAACATGTTCTTCGAGCCGAGCACGCGCACCCGGGTCTCGTTCGAACTGGCGGGCAAGTCGTTGAGCGCCGATGTAATCAACGTCGCGGCCTCCGGCAGCAGCGTCGAAAAGGGCGAGTCACTGGTGGACACGTTCCACACCATCCAGGCGCTCGGCGCCGACATGGTCATCATTCGCCATGCCTGCGCGGGCGTGCCCGACCTGGCCGCGCGACACCTGGACTGCGGGGTGGTCAACGCCGGCGACGGCCTGCGCGGCCACCCCAGCCAGGCGCTGCTGGACCTCTTCACGGTCCGCGAACATGCCGGCGACCTGGAGGGGTTGAAGATGGTCATCGTGGGCGACATGCTCCACAGCCGCGTTGCCCGTTCCGACATCTGGGCGTTCGCCCGCATGGGGGCGCATGTGTATCTGAGCGGCCCGCCCACCGTACTGCCGCCAGACTTCGGCAACCTGCTAAATGGCGACGGGATGGTACGAGTCGAATATGACCTCGATCGCGCGATCGAAGGCGCCGACGTGGTGATGGCCCTGCGCATCCAGAAAGAGCGCATGGCCGGCGGATTGCTGCCCGACCTCCGCGAATACGCACGGCGCTGGGGCATCAACCCCGCCCGTCTTCGCCGTGCCGACCGCCAGGTTCTGCTCATGCACCCCGGACCCATGAACCAAGGAATCGAAATCTCGTCCGAGGTCGCCTACGGCGAGCAATCGGTGATTACCGAACAAGTCACCAACGGTGTGGCGGTTCGCATGGCCATCCTCTACCTCTTGCTGACGGGAGCGCACTAATGAGCCCGTACTCCGCCGCGCCGCCGCGCGAAATCCTGCCCGGCGTCTACCAGTGGACTGTGGCTTGGCATCGCTACCCGCTGGAGTCGTACCTGTTTGAGACGGATGACGGCGTGATCGCCATCGATCCGCAGGACCTTTCGCCGACCGCCGTGCAGGGCGTTCTTTCCCGCGTGCGCCATGTGATCCTCACCAACCACTTCCACGAGCGAGCCGCAGCGATCTGGCGACATCGGTTCGACGCGCCGGTTTGGGCACCTAACGGTGACGTTGGCGATCTGGAAACGCTGACCCCTGATCATGTGTATTCGGCCGAGACCGAACTGCCCGGCGGGCTGCAAGCGATCGGGCTGGGCGGTATCAGTGCCGGCGAACATGCGCTGTTCACCCCCGAAAACCGTGGCGTGCTGTTCGTCGGCGATGCGCTGGGAACCACCAGCTATTGGACGCACGGCGAGGGCGAACTCGGCGCCCATCCGCGCATGCGCCCACCGGCGCCGCTTCGGAAGCTCCTTGACCTGGACTTCACCAGCATCGCGGTTGGCCACGGCGAGCCGATCCTGGACCAAGCCAAGGTCGCCCTGGCCACCTATTTGGAGCATGCCGGTGGCCGGTAGTGGGCCGCTTGTTATCCGTGGCGGGCGCGTACTTGATCCGTCACAGCGTCTCGACCGCGTTGCTGACGTGGTGATCGAAGACGGCGTCGTGACCGCCATCGACCCGCCCGACGGCCAGCTGCCCCTCGGCGATCCTACGGTTGTCGACGCTCATGGCCTTGTTGTCACGCCGGGATTCGTAGACATCCATGCCCACCTCCGCGTGCCCGGGTTCGAGTACAAGGAGGACCTGGCCAGCGGAACCCGTGCCGCGGCGGCCGGCGGCTTCACCACCGTCTGCGCCATGCCGAACACCAATCCGGTAATCGATTCGCGCAGTGTGGTGGAGTACGTCCTGGAGCAAGCCGCGGCCGACGCCGTCGTGCGCGTGCACGTGCTGGCCGCCATCAGCATCGGCCAAGCTGGTCGGCAACTGGTGGAAATGGGCGACTTGAGCGATGCGGGGGTTATCGGGTTCACTGACGATGGCATTCCCGTGTCAAGCGCCAAGCTGATGCGTCACGCACTGGAATACGCCGCGCAGCTTGGCCGTCCGATCAGCAACCACGCCGAAGACCTGACGCTGACCGACGGTACCGCCATGCACGAAGGCCTGACATCCATGCGTCTGGGTCTCCCGGGCACGCCGCGTCAGGCCGAGGAGATCATGCTGGCGCGCGACCTGCTCCTGGCTGAATTGACCGGCGGGCGCTACCACTGCATTCACGTCACCTCGGGCGGTTCGGTTGATTTCATCCGTCGCGCCAAGGACCGAGGAGCCAACGTCACAGCGGAGGTGTCGCCGCATCATCTAACGCTCACCGACGACCTTGTGGCTGGTCGAACCGAGCCCGTAAGCGCCGCGCTGGCCCCCTACGACGCCAATACCAAAGTCGCCCCGCCCCTCCGCGAGCAACGGGATTGCGACGCGCTACTCGCGGCGCTGCGCGACGGAACCATCGACTGCATCGCCACCGACCACGCCCCGCATGCACTGCACGACAAGGACCTGGAATTCGCCAACGCCGCCGTGGGCTTTACGGGTCTGGAAACGGCGCTGCCCCTCGTCCTGACCCTGGTTCACGATGGACGTCTAGATCTGGGCGACGCCGTGCGCTGCCTCACCGTCGAACCCGCTCGCTGCTACGAGCTGCCCGGCGGAACTCTCCAACCCGGACAGCCAGCAGACATCACCATCTTCGATCCCGATGAGGAGTTCGTCGTCGAGCCCTCCCTCCTTCTCTCGAAGGGTAAGAACACGCCGCTGGCCGGGCTGCCGATGCAAGGCGTGGTGCATCAGACCTTTGTGGACGGCGTTGAAGTCTTCAACCGCGCGTCACTGGAGCCGGTAGGCGCGCGTGCCGGCTAGCGATTACGCCGTCCTCGCTCTCGAGACCGGCGACACGTTCTTCGGCTTCGCCTTCGGCGCGGAGGCGCCCGGTGCTGGTGAGGTCGTCTTCAACACCAGCATGACGGGCTACCAGGAGATTTCGACCGACGCCTCCTATCGCGGGCAGATCGTCGTGATGACCTACCCGCTCATTGATAACTACGGGGTCAACCCCGACGACGTGGAGTCGCGCCGCCCCTGGATTGCCGGCATGGCGGTGCGCGAACTAGCCCCGACGCACAGCAACTGGCGTCGGCAGAGCAACATGCACTCCTTCCTGAACGAGCACGGAATCCCGGGCATCCAGGGCATTGACACGCGCGCCCTCACCCGCACGCTTCGAATCAAGGGTCACAAGCGGGGTGTACTACGCCGTGCGCCGGCACACATCGCCAACGGTATGGATCGATTTGCCTGGATTCGCGGCGATTCGTCGACCGCCACGGCCTGGGCTACCGAGCAAGTGCAGGCAGCCCGGTGCGTGCTCCCTTACAGCGAGCAGCACTATGTGGCCGAAGTCACCACGCCAGACCGCCATGTGGCCGGCCCCGTGCGCTGGGCGCCTTGGCCAACGCCGCCGCAACGAGCGGGCTCCCCGCGCATCGCGCTCCTGGATGTCGGGGTCAAGACCAACATCGTGCGTTCCCTTGTCAGTCGTGGCTGCCACGTGGACGTACTCCCATATGGCGCCAGCGTCGATCAAGTCGAGGCAACCGATCCGGATGGCATCGTAGTCTGCAATGGACCCGGCGACCCCGAGCAGGCCGATCAAGCCATAGAGACAATCCGCAACCTGATCGGCCGCCGGCCGCTGATGGGCGTCTGCCTCGGTCACCAGATTCTCGGCCTCGCCATCGGCGCCACTACCAGCCGGCTGCCCTACGGCCACCGCGGCGCCAACCAGCCAATTAAGGACCTCGACACCGGACGCGCTCACATCACCTCGCAGAACCACGGATTCCAGGTGGACGCCGCCTCGATTCCTTCCACCAGCGGCTTCCGGGTCAGCCACGTCAACCTCAACGACGGTTCCGTCGAAGGCCTGGCGCACGACTCGCTGCCAGTCTTCTCGGTCCAGTACCACCCGGAAGCCAGCCCCGGCCCGCAGGACAACCAATACCTCTTCGACCGCTTCCTCGACCTCGTCGACCAGAACCGCGGCTCGTGACGTTGTCCACTGCAACCACCGCGACTGATGCCTGACCTCTCCTCGGTTCTCATCGTCGGCTCCGGCCCCATCGTCATCGGCCAGGCGGCTGAGTTCGACTACGCCGGGACCCAAGCCTGTAAGGCCATGCGGGAAGAGGGCGTCCGCTCGATCCTGATCAATTCGAACCCAGCCACCATCATGACCGACGAGGACATCGCCGACCGCGTCTACATCGAGCCGTTAACCGTTCCCCTCATCGAGCGTGTGATCGCTCGCGAACGGCCTGACGGCCTGCTGGCCTCGATGGGCGGCCAGACGGGGCTCAACCTGGCTGTGGACCTCGATGACGCCGGAATCCTCAAGAAATACGGCGTGCGTGTCTTGGGCACGCCGATTGAGGCGGTCCGCGACGGCGAGGACCGCGAACGCTTCCGCGCCCTCATGCAGCGCATTGGCGAGCCCGTACCCCAGAGCCGCACGGTCACTTCGCTGCCTGAGGCCTGGGAGTTTGCCCAAACCTGCGGTTTCCCCTTGATCATCCGTCCCGCCTACACGCTCGGCGGCAGCGGCGGCGGCGTGGCGCACCACGAGGACGAGTTCGAAGCCGTCGTCTCACTCGGCTTGCAGACCAGCCCTATCCGCCAGGTTCTCATTGAACGCTCGCTCATCGGCTGGAAGGAAGTGGAATACGAGGTAATGCGCGACGGTGCCGACAACTGCATCACCGTCTGCAACATGGAAAATCTGGACCCGATGGGCGTCCATACCGGCGACTCCATCGTCTTTGCACCGTCTCAGACGTTGAGCGACAAGGAGTACCAGATGCTCCGTAGCGCGTCGCTCAAGATCATCCGCGCGCTGGGCGTGGAGGGCGGCTGCAACATCCAGTTCGGCCTGGACCCGGATTCGTTCGACTACTTCGTAATCGAGGTCAATCCGCGCGTTAGCCGCTCATCCGCGCTTGCCTCCAAGGCCACTGGCTATCCTATTGCGCGGATCGCCGCCAAAATCGCCCTCGGCCGCCGGCTGGACGACCTGCGCAATCCCATCACCCAGACCACGTCGGCGGCATTCGAGCCGTCGCTGGACTACGTGGTCACCAAGATCCCCCGCTGGCCGTTCGACAAGTTCGCCCGCGCGGACCGGCGTCTGGGCACCCAGATGAAAGCCACCGGCGAGGTCATGGCCATCGAGCGCACGCTCGAGGCCTCCCTCAACAAGGCCGTGCGCGGCATGGAAAACGGCGGCCGCACCCTGCTCTGGGAAGACCCGGAGTGGGCGAGTAACGAGTCGGCGATCTGGTGGCGGATTGACCACGCGCACGACGAACGGCTCTGGGCCATCATGGCCGCCCTGCGGCGCGGCGCAACCCCGATTGAAATCAACCGCCGATCAGGGATCGATCGCTTCTTCCTCGACAAGCTCGCCAATGTCCTAGCCACCGAACGTCGCCTGTTGGCCGAGCCGCTCACGCCCGACCTGATCTGGCAGGCTAAGCGCCAGGGATTCTCCGACGCCATGATCGCCTCGCTTGGCGACACGCTGCCCGAGCGAGTTCTCGAGTTGCGGCAAGCCGTCGGCATGCGCCCGACCTTCAAGATGGTGGATACCTGCGCGGCCGAATTTGATGCGGCGACGCCCTATTTCTGGAGCACCTACGAGACCGAGAACGAGGCCCTGGTCAGCGGCGAGCCGGCAGCCGTGGTGCTTGGCAGCGGACCAATCCGCATTGGACAGGGCATCGAGTTCGACTACTGCTCCGTGCACTCGGCCTGGGCGCTGGGGGACGCTGGCCGCGAGAGCGTGCTGATCAACTCCAATCCGGAAACGGTCAGCACCGACTTTGACACCTCGACCCGCCTTTATTTTGAAGCGCTGGACGAGGAGAGTGTTGCCGAGGTGCTCCGAAACGAGGCCGCAAACGGCAGCGCCCCGCCGATTGTCACCCAATTTGGCGGACAGACGGCCATCAACCTGGCTGGTCCGTTGTACAACGCCGGATTCCAGATCGCCGGCAGTGGAGTCGCCGCCATCGACGAGGCCGAAAACCGCGACAAGTTCGACCGATTCCTGGAGCGCCTCGGCATCCTGCGCCCGCCCGGCGCCGCCGTCACCCGCATCCGCGACGCCCTCGACGTGGCCGACGGCCTCGGCTATCCGGTCGTGGCGCGACCGTCGTATGTGCTTGGCGGCCGCGCCATGCAAGTCGTCGACGACCGCGCCGACCTTGAACGCTACATCGAGAAGGTCACCCAGCCGTCGCCGGAGCACCCGGTGCTTATCGATAAGTACCTGCAGGGTCGCGAGGTTGAGGTCGACGCGATTTGCGACGGCCGAGACGCGCTGATCCCAGGAATCATGGAACACATCGAGCGCGCCGGCGTGCATTCCGGCGACAGCTTCGCGGTCTACCCGCCAGTGAGCGTCAGCCCGGCCGAAGAGGCTGTGCTGCTTGACTACACCCAGCGCATTTGCGCTGGTCTGCAGGTTCGAGGGCTGGTCAACATTCAGTATGTGCTGTTTGGCGGCGAGGTCTATGTGCTGGAAGTGAACCCGCGCGCCAGCCGCACCGTGCCGTTCCTGAGCAAGGCCACGGGCGTGCCAATGGTCAAGCTGGCCACCCGGGTGATGTTTGACGCAACCCTGGCCGACCTCGGCTACGCGCCTGGCCTCGTGCCCTCGCGTCCGTTGTTCGCGGTCAAGGCCCCCGTGTTCTCCACGGGCAAGCTCTCCGGCGTCGATACCTATCTTGGACCGGAGATGAAGTCCACGGGTGAGGTCATGGGCGTGGACGCGACGTTTCCCGCCGCCCTGCACAAGGCCATGATTGCCTCAGGCATCGACGTACCGGCCAGCGGCGATCTGCTGGTGTCAATCGCGGACCGCGATAAGGCCGAGGCCGCTCCGATCATTGCTGACTTCGCCGACCTTGGGTTCGGCCTGCTGGCCACCGACGGCACGGCCACTTACATCGAGACCCACCTGAACCTGCCCGTCCGACGGGTCGGAAAGATGCGCAGCGGAAGTCCGAACGTCGAAGATTTCATCCGCGAAGGCAGCGCGGCCTTGGTCATCAACACGCTCACCGGACGCCGCGAGGCGATTCAGGACGGGCACTACATGCGCAGGGCCGCCGCCGAGACGCGGACGCCCTGTCTGACGTCCCTGGACACGGCACGGGCACTGGCGGCCGCCTTGCGCGAGGCCCGCGGCAGCTTCGCCGTGCAAACAATCGACGAATATCGCGCAACCCCCGCATGACGCGGCGGATCGAATCCGCCCGCGTCCTGCGCAACACGCGCATCACCGAACGACTCTGGTGGTGCGAGTACGAAGCACCGCAAATCGCCGCCATCGCCCTACCGGGTCAATTTGCGCATGTGTTGTGCAGCGCGCCCGACCAGTTCGATCCGCTCTTGCGCCGCCCGCTCAGCTTTAGCCGCATCGAACCCCACAGCGGACGCGTCGCCTTCCTTATCGACATCGTAGGCCGCGGCACGGCCTGGCTGGCGGATCAGCCGGTCGGAACCCAGATTGACATGCTGGGCCCGCTGGGCGGCAGCTTCGACTTCCAACCCGACCGCGGACGGGCGCTCATGGTTGGCGGCGGCATCGGCCTCGCGCCGCTCATCGCGCTCGCCGACCTTGCGCCGGCCCAGGATGTCCGGGTTCGCCTGCTCGCCGGCGGACGCGATGCCCATCAGATCACCCCGCGGAAGTGGCTCCCCTCCAACGTCAAGTACCACGTAGCCACCGACGACGGCACCCTGGGCCATCACGGCTTCGTCACTGACCTGGTCCCCAGCCACTTCGCCTGGTGCGACCAGATATTTGTCTGCGGCCCAACGCCCATGATGCGCGCCATGGCCAACCTCACCGATGACCTCACAGACAGCCACGGCCCCCGGCCCGCCTTCACCTCCCTAGAAGCCCGCATGGGCTGCGCCATGGGCGTCTGCTACTCCTGCGTCGTCCAAACCGTTTCCGGCCCTAAGCGCGTCTGCTACAACGGGCCAGTCTTTCCGCAATCCACGCTCACCTGGTCCTGGGATCACGTCCCAACCGCGCATCCCACGCTTCTGGATAGTTGAGGGCGACCATCGGCCTCCAATTCAGCAATCTCTTCTGCTGCAATCTCATGCCGATGCAGGTCACACCCGAACCGAACCACACCTAACGAACGGACTGACCATCTCTTCCAACGAAGATCATCTCAAGCCTTGACTGTCGTCTAAGTCGCTGGTCGATATTCAAGTCAACGATTCGCAGGCATAATCGTGGCTCGAATCGTGACCGTGCGTTCAGGCCGTCCCTCGAGCCACATACGCACCCATTGCGTTGAGACTCTCATCGCTGTCGCCAGCAATTCGGTCTCTGGGTACCCATTTCGCAGTGTTCAGGAATCGAGCTTGATTGAACGAGCCTAAATGCCGTGACCTCGTCACGCGCGGCAATGGATGTTCCACCGTTGCCGGCGAAACTCGACGCTGAAAGCCGTTGCCAAAAAACCTGAATACTTAGTTGCACTTCACATAGTGCTGTAGCAAACTTATGTCGTGTTCGATCCATTGCGTCGTCGTTAGGAGGACGATTGTGAAGCTTAAGGAAGTCGTCACAGGTAGCGAGTGGGCAAGCCGCCCCCAGCGGATGCGGCGCGTGAGCCCGGAAATTAGGGAAATCGTTCGCGCTGCCGGTCGCAGCAAGGCCGGCGAGTGGGTCGTCGTGAGCCTGACGGACGATGAAAAGAAGCGTCAGCCGACGCTGCGCGGTCGGATTCAGGCGGCCGCCGTTCAGGCAGGCTTCAAGGTTAAGTTTGAAATGCGCAACGGCGACTTGGGAGTCCAGAAAGACGGCTAACCGCCTGCGCTCTCGAAAAGGCCGCGCCGCTGGCGCGGCCTTTTCGCTTTAGGCGTGAGTTATCGACGGATCGCTTCAGGCATCGCGCCAGAGTTTGCCCATAGCCCGCACGCGCGCAAGCCGCGACTCGTCGAACGCAGGCAACTCGAATCCCGCCGGCTGTGGCGGCGCGTCTATCCCTAGGGTTGCCTGCACGTCTGGACGCGTGTAGTACGCGTTGTAGGTCTGACGGACGAGTTCGGAAAAGGCCTCCGGATCCTCGGCCTCGACTTGCCGAAGCACGGTCACTCGATCCACCCGATCCCTTTCCCTCATCGGCTGCTCGCCCGCCGCGATCTCAATGGCCCGCAACGCCGCAAAGATCGGACGGCGCAGCTTCCGTCGCTTAGCTAGGAAGTCATCAACCGTCAGTGCCGCACCCAGCGTTCCCGCTGCTGGCAGATCGCCATAGGCCGGAATGATCTCGTTCTGAGCCAATGTCAATAGCTCAAGCTCCGAAGGTGTGAGCACGCGTGCCTTCATGCCACCACTTCCCGGTAGTTGCCACCCAGCCAGTCAGCGCAACGCAGCGCAACGGCTTGGATGGTGCTGGTCGGGTTTACGGCGGCAGACGTTGTGAATGTACTGCCGTCGATAACGAAGAGGTTTGGACACTCGTGCGCCTGGCCCCATCCATTGACGATCGACCGTTCAGCGTCGTCACCCATCCGGCACGTTCCCATCAGATGCCAGCCTGACTCCCGTACCAGCGGGTCGACCAGAATCTCCAGGGCACCTGCGGCTTCAAATAGCTCGCGGGCACGTGCGATGCCGAAGTCGAGCATGCGCTCGCTGTTTTCGCCCAGGCGGTACTTAACCCGTGGCGCCGGAATACCGTGGTCGTCGGTAAGGACAGGATCGAGCGTCACGCGATTCTCTGGTTCCGGCAGGTCTTCCAGCATTACCGTCGTTGTCATCGTGTGCGCATAGCGCGAGCGCAGCGCCTGGTGGTGCTCATCGCCCCAGGGCACTGCGGTGCCGAGAATTCCGCCGACCGCCACCGAGAGTGGCCCGACATTTCGACTGAGTTGAAGCTCAAAGCCGCGGACAAAGCCTCGCGACGCATCCGTTTCGTAGAACTCCTGGCAGTTCATCAACCCGCCAAGTGGACCGCGCTGTCCGTTGACGATCTCCTCAAACACGCCGCTCGCGAGTGCGACGGGATGAAACATCAAATAAGCGCCGACAACGCCCGAGTTGTTCGCCAGACCATGGGGGAAGCGGGCGGAAACGGAGTTAAGCAGCAGCCGTGGCGTTCCCACGCCGTTCGCGGCCATCACAATCACACCGGCGGTGTGGCTTTGGCGGACACCATGTTCGTCGTAATACACCGCGCCGGCTGCACGACCAGACCGGTCCACCATTATCTGCTCGACGCGCGCATGCGTTATGAGCCGCACGCCCTGGGCCAGGGCTTTAGGCCAGTAGGTAACGTGGGCGCTGGACATGGCGCCGATGGGACACCCAATGTCGCAGGGACCGCAACAGTTGCAAGGAGATCGGTTCTCGTCAAATGGCTCCGAGATCAGCGCGTTGTCGCACGGCCACCAGTGCCAGCCCAGCTTCTCCAGGCCACGGAGATACGCCTCACATCCGGCGTCAAAGGCCAGCGGAGGCGTCTGCCGGGGACTGCGCGGTGGATTCCCGGGATCGCCCGCCAACCCCGATACACCCACCATCGAGTCGTTGAGGTCGTAAAACGGCTCCAGATCCCAGTATGTGAACGGCCAGTCGTCCGCCACTCCGTCCAGCGTACGCACGCGAAAGTCGGACGGGCGCATCCGCGGAAAATGCCCACTCCAGTGCACCGTACTGCCACCCACAGCATTGACCATCAATGGATAAATGGGGGTCCCACTGTTGTTGATGGGGTAGTCCTCGGCCCAGCCGCGCACATTGGGGTCCTTGGCGAACGATGTCTGCCGGGCGAGTTCGTAGTCAGGTTGGCTGTGCGCGTACTCCGAGGGGTCGATCCAGCGGCCTTGTTCCAGGCAGGTGACACGCAAGCCCCGGCGCGAAAGCGACCAAGCCGCCGCAGCACCGGAGGCGCCGGAACCAACGATCAGGACATCGGAATCAAGTTCTGGTGCAGCCATCACATCGTTACCCAAACTGAATCGCTTGAAGCATACGAGCCGCGCGTCGGCGCGTCAGTCCTTGATCGTCAGCCCGCCGAACAGAACAGTGCCTCGGATGCTGACCGTCGCCGGGCCCTCCGCGCCCGCATCCTCACGTTTGTCGTCGACGCCCCCAAACAGGGCCACAATGTCGTTGTGGACGGTCCAGTCCTCCGGTACGCGCAGCTCCACGCCGCCGAACATGCAGGTGACGTCAATGACCGCCGGCGGCCGCTCGACGCGGGCCCTACGCAGGTCGTATTCCGCCCCGCCAAAGAGCGTCGTGGCCTGCAAGCCAATGAACGGTCCATCCACTTCGTCTTCCACGCTGTTGAACACGGCCACCTGATTCAGCCCGCCGCCGGACCGGCTGGCTGTGGATGCGCCACCGCCAAATGACGTCCGTGTGAGAATCAGCAGCACGCCCGCGACAATGATGAGTACCGGCCAAATAGCCCCGCGAATGACATCTGGAACCTCGTCTAGAACCGAAAGCTGAATCGCAATCCCTAAGCCGATCAGAATCCAGGGACCTATCGACCCGCGAAATCCACTACGAACCAAGGCCCAAAGACCGAGAACGATAAGGAGCGATGGCGCGTATTCCCACGGGCTGAAGTCGCCGAACCCCAGGTTGCCAAGGAGAAGCAACACCCCGACCGCCACCACGATCAGCCCGATCAAAACTCCTCCTGAGCCGCCCCGTCTCATCGGCGTCGCCTCCGGCAATTCCGCGAGGCTGGACGGGACGCGGGAAGCGTGGTCGCTGCTGCGGACGCAATGGCAGTTAGTTCCAACGGTGCGTTTCCGGATCAATAGACGACGACGGAACCGATTCCAGTTCTCCCCAAAGCTCCTCGGGGATCTCGAACGCGGCCAGGACCAGCGTCTTCTCGATGCGGTCGGGTCGACTGGCCCCCACGATCGTTGAGACGATGCGGGAGTCCTTCAACGAGAACTGCAGCGCGGCCGCGGCCAGTGGAATCCCGTACCGGTCGCAGATGGCCTGTAGTCGCCGCGTGCGCTCCACCATCTCTGTCGGCGCGTCCTGGTAGGCGTAACGTGGATACGACTCCGGTCCGCGCGACAGGATGCCGCTCCCGTAGGGCGCCGCGTTGAGCACGGCCACGTTGCGCATGGCGGCAATCTCCAGTAGCGGTTCGGCCGAGCGGTTCAGCAACGTGTAGCGGTTGTGTGTAACGACCACTTCGAAGCAGCCGGTCTCAACGTAGCGGATTTCCTGATCGATCGGGCCGCCGGCGACGCCCAGATGTTCGATCAACCCCTCCGCCTTCAAGTCAAGCAGAACCTCCAGCGGGCCGCCTGGTGCGGTGATGGCGTCAAAGGTCGAGTGCTCCGGATCATGCAGATGCAGGAGTTGCAGACGGTCGAGTCCCAGTAGATCAAGGCTCCGCTCAACTGATCGGCGCATCTGCGCCCCGCTGAATTCGCCTGTCGTCAGGTCGCGGTCGGCCTTCGTTCCCACCACGTAACCCTCGGGAATCCCGCCGCGCTCTCGCAAGACGACGCCGATGCGCCGCTCGCTCTCGCCGTCGCCGTACGACGCCGCCGTGTCGATGAAGTTGATCGAGCTCTCCAGCGTTGCCCGCATGGCTGCCAGCGCGGCGTCTTCGGCCACCGAGTAGGCGAACGTCTCGGGCATGTCCCCAAGTGCCGCCGTGCCAATGCACAACGGTGTGACGCGAAGCCCGGTCGTGCCCAGCGTGCGAAGCGAGAAATAGTCGCCTGGCACCGACATTAGGGCGGACCCGCAATCGGCGAACCCGATGCGCACGCATCTCGACCACGCTCTCGCCCGGGCGTCGTTCGACGGCCCTCAATAACTTCCATTGCGATCAACACGGTCGTATACGCCTCGCTAGCCACGCGACCATCATCGCTGGCAAACGACGACGGCAATCGCGAGTAATCGCCGGCGGCCATCTGATCGATACGCCGCCGCAGCCAGCCTCGCAGACGTTCCCAGGACTCGCCAGCATCAGCACTGGGCATGCTGCGCTCCCGACTCGATGGCGTCAGCCGCCTCCGTGTGCCGCCGAACGAATGTTTCGGCGAGAACCCTGGCGCCTTCCACATCGTCCGGCTCCAGTTTCCCGTCGAGCACCAAGTCCAGCAAGTATTGCTTGATCGGCTTGATCCACACGCCCGGCGGGCGGTCGAATAGCTCCATCAGCGCGTGGCCGTCAAGAGGCGAGTCCAATTCGCCCACGTCGCGCTCGGCCTGCAGGTGATCGCAACGCGCCTGCAACTCGGCCACGCGCGCGAGTCCAGCCTCTATCCGCCGAGGCCGATAGCTGGTGATATCGGCGCGGGACAAGGCGATCAACGCGTCGAGATCCTCGCCGGCCTCCAGGATGAACCGACGCACGGCCCCGTCCGTCCAGCCGGGCTCGTAGGCATTGGCGCGCATGTGCAGTCGGACGATGTGCGTTACCCGGTCGGTGAGGCGACCGTCGAACTTGAGTCGGCGCAAGACTCGGCGCGCCATACGCGCGCCCACCTCCTCGTGCCCGAAGAAACGGATACGCCGGTTGCGGACGGACTTGGTTGAAGGCTTGCCGACGTCGTGCAGCAGGGCAGCCCAGCGGATCTCTGGCTCCGCTTGCGTCGTTGATAGGACGCGCATGGTGTGGGCAAACACATCCTTGTGTTGCCGCCGCTCTTCCTGCTCAGTCTGCTGCAGAGGAAGCAACTCGGGCATTACCAAACCAAGCACCCCAATTTCCAGGAGCGTCACCAATGCGCGGCCCGGCTCCGGCGAAAGCAATGTCAGATTGAGTTCAGCACCGATGCGTTCGGCGCTGACGTTCCGCAGTTCGCCGGCCGTGCGCCGCGCTGCCGCCAGCGTGCCCGCCTCGATGTCGAACCCAAGTTGCGCGGCAAAGCGCACGCAGCGCAGCACACGCAACGGGTCTTCCGTGAATCGGTCGTCCGCCACGCCCACCGCCCGAATTCGTCCGGCAACCAGATCCGCCAGCCCGCCGTGGGGATCAATGATGCGCCCGCTCAGCACATCCTGCGCCATGGCATTGATAGTAAAGTCGCGACGGCCCAGATCTGCTTCCAGCGAATCGCCGAACCGGACGTCCGGCTTGCGCGAGCCGGGACGGTAGGACTCCGCACGGAACGTCGTGATCTCCACCGGACCACTCTCAAAAACCGCGCCGATGGTCCCGAACCGCTCGCCGACCGTGTAGATGCCGGTGGCGCCAGCCCGGCGTGCCAGCACCTTCACTCGATCGGGCCGGGCGTTAGTCGTGAAGTCTAGGTCGTGCGCCTCACGCCCAATGATGCGGTCGCGAACCGGTCCGCCCACGAGATAGAGGTCAAAGCCGGCTTGTCGAAAGATGCGCGCGAGGCGCCCAGTGGGATTCATCGATTTGAGCCGTCGCCAGATCTAGGCGGTGCGCGAAATCGGCCAACGCAGGCGCCGCAGCGCGCCTGGCGCCGCGCGCAACGATCTTACACGTTCGCCAAACCGGTCCCGAATCTCGCGTGGACGGCCAGCGAGCCGCCGCACCCCAACATCCGCCACAAACGCCAGCACGGCCATCGTCAGAAGCTCGGCCCAGCCAAGCTGCATGGCACCGTCGCCGCGCAGCGCCAGCGAGGCTAGATCGCCGCTTGACTCAATCGTTTCACCACCGGTCAATGAGGCGACGCGCCGTAGCGTTCGGTGGTCCGGCGCGATGTGCCCGATTTCGTCCGCCGCGGGCACAACCAGTCCCGAGCGCGCCGTCCGCTCCGCGCCAGCCACGTCGCGCTGAGTGACTCGGATTTCATACACCCCCGGGGACAAGCCATCCAACGTTCCCTCGTAGCGGCCGGGACCCACCTGCTCGGCCACCAACGTTCGCTCAGCCCCCTCGGGACCAATCACGGCCACGTTGGTTGCAAGGCCATTCAGGAAGCTTCCGGCCGCGTCGATAGCGTCGACCTCGATAACCCCACCGCCGTCATAGAACGTGGCCGCCACGCGAGGGCTGTCGCCTACACTCCCCGGCAGCGGACTCACCCACTGAACCGCCTGTCGCAGGAACGGCGCAAAACCGTCCCAGGCCAGCCAGACTTCAGCCCAGTCCGAGCCCGCGTCGGAAGTCCAGGCAATGGCGCGACCCCGTCCGTATTGCCATTGGGCCAGAATCGGGTCGTTGTTGTCAGAAGTCAGTACGACTTCGGCGGTTGGTTTCGCGCGGGTTCGCACGTAGCCCCGCAGTGCCGGAAGCTCCTGCCCTGAAAGACTTCCGGTGAATACCGGGCTTGGCGCGTCCATCCGAGGCTGAAACTCGCGCTCGACCACGGCGAACTCACCAGCCGTCAAGGTCTCCTGAGTCAGCACACGCGGGATCGCAAGCGGATCCGGCACGTAGTAGTAGCGGCCATTGCCGATACGGGCGATGCGCTCGAGCAGTTCCTGGTCGGATTGCTCGCCGACCGCAATCGACGAGACCGTGATGTCGCGCCGCCGCAGTGAGCGCGTCAGGCCGTCAAAGTCACCGTAGTGGGCGCGCCCATCGGTCAGCAGCACCACGTGCTTGACCGAGGCGCTGACCTGGTCAAGGCGCGACCGAGCAAAGAACATGGCCCGCGCCAGATCGGTGGAAGTGCCAATTCGGATCCCCCGGATTCGGTTGATTGCGGTCGCTACCTCCGCCGCCGAGCTCAACTCACGCGGCGGTACCACCCATTGCGAGTCGATATCGAACGTCATCACGCCGAGGATGTCGCCTTCTTCAAGCAAGTCCACGGCATCCACGGCCGCTTCGATCGCCATGTCGATCTTGGCGGCGCCTTCACTGGCCCCCTCGGCCATGCTGGACGATCGGTCGATAACCAAAACCAGCGCCAGTCGCGGCTCGGGCGTCTCCTCGGTGGGATCGGACCAGACCGGCAACGCCTCGTCCATCGCAGTGCCTTGGTAGCCACCGGCGGCGAAGCTGTCGGGACCGCCCAGCACCACCAGACCACGTCCCTCCGCCACATGCGATCGCATGGCTTCAAGCGCGTCGGGCTCGAACGCTTCGGCGGGTACGTTGGACACCACGATAGCCTCGAACTGCGTCAGATCGACACTTTTCAGCCCACTTGGGGCGACCTCCCGTACCTCAAAGTCCGCAGCCCGAAGCGCTGCCCGGACCTGAGACGTGTCGCCAATCGTGAGCACCCGCTCCGGTTCGGCCACGCGCACGAACGTCTCGGCGACGTTGTTTGCCAGGCGCGGATCCGCGTCCTCCAGCAACTCGGCACGTAGCCGGTGAAATCCGGGGGCCAGGCCCGCCAGCTCCACGCCGTACGTGCGCGTGCCCGGGGCAACGGCAACCGGCCCGTCGCTGATCAGGCGCTCGCCGGCCCAGAGGCGCAGACGCGCCGTCGTGCGTCGCTGTGAGGTGAGCTGAACGCGAGCTTGAATGGCGGCGCCGCTGTGAACCATGTCGGGAACTTCGACGGCCTGCGCCACCAGATCAGCCCCGCGACTTGCGGCGGCGGGAACGACCGAGATCGGCACACCCCGGGCGGCGGCCGTCTGGGCGGCTGACTCCAGCCCCGGACCTGCCCCGGCGCCGTCGGACAGCAGCACGAGTTGTCCGCCGGCGTCGGGATCGAGCAGGCCCAGCGCCGCCAGGATTCCAGCCTCATAGTTGCTGGCGTGGTCCGGCAAATCGGCCCTGAGCGGCGGCGCTTCGTCCAGGCGCCCGGGCGCCGCCAGCACCGCGGCGCCGGCCCCAAATTGCACAACGCCCACCGGCGTGTCGGCACCAAATGCGCTTACATAGGCGCTAATCGCCGCGTGCGCATTCGCCCGCTCCGCCAGAAGCACGCTGTCCGAAGTGTCGACAACAAAGACGGTTGCCGGCTGGGAGTCCCGCCCGATCGCGAACCCGGCCAGAGCCAGAATGATGGCGGCTAGGCTGACCAGGCGCAGCAGCGTCGACAAGCCCACACGGATTCGTGAGAGACGCGCAACGCTGGCGTACAAGAGCCAAACGGTGGCTGGCAGCACTGCCAGCAGAACGAGCAACCAGGGTCGGTCCAACGTCATCGGTCAGCGGACTCCCCGAACCCTATGGAAGACCCACCACTCCACCAGCAGCAGCGCTAGCGCCAGACCAGCCACCCAGGGCCAGATCTCCACTTGTTGCTGCACTTGGGAACTTGACTCGCCGGTTGCAACCCGCCCAGGAGGAACGCCAGCCCGCCCTGGCCGTGCAGCAAGCGTCGGGGCGAAGTCAATCGACGTCTGCGCCAGAAGCTCCTGCTCCACGAACTGACGCACCGTATAGGCACCCGGCGCTTCCACCTCCAGGACTGATGCCGCGGGCGCGGCGAATTCGGTGGTGTTGCCGGCCGGGGTGGTCACGGCTATTCGATCCGCGCGTGGATGCGTGATCAATCGCGCCGGGCGGCCAGGCTCCAACTGGACGCCCTCAGGTAGTGGCGCGAAGGGATCCGCCCAGCGCACGACGTTGGACCAGAACACCGGAAACCATGGCGCCTGACTAACGCCCGGGCCCGCAACGTCAAAGCCAATGATGGCGGTACGGCGACCGTCAACGATTCCGTGAGCCAGCAGAGCGCGGTCGCCAACGCTCAGGTCCACCTGCGCCCACGCCGGAGGCTCGTAGGTCACATCCGACCCGGAAAACAAATCACCAACATCAACCGAGCGCAGCAGCGGACTGTCTGCCAGAGCCAGTGGACGTGCATCGCTCGTCTGTGGTGCGTCGAGACCCAGACCGGGAGTCGCCGGCGGCTGGACGAAAACTGAGGAGGCGGCCGGCAGCGACTCCGGCACAAACCCCTGAAAGACGTAGAGATCCGCGTCGCCCGTGTCTTGGTCGAAAGAACTAACACGGATGGCCTGAGCCGTGACGGCGGGAACTGCCTGAATCGCCCGAACGATAGGCCACGGTTCGTCGCCCACAACGACGACCGAAAGCCCGGATGGCTCGGCCAGCGACGCAAACGCCAGGTTGTCCGCCGGCAGGCCGTCGTCCGGCGAGCGAACCTCAGCCTGATAGCCTGCTGTCGGCAGGAGATCGTCAAACACCAGGACCTGGCGTTCTCCAGCGGACAAGTCGAGAGACCTGCCGTGCGTCGTGCCTCGGCCAGCCGTTACCACCACCTCCGCAATGGCGTTCGAAGCGCCGTCGTTGCGAGCAACCACAACACCTTGCACCGTGTCCGGTGCGTCGAGCCGGCGGCGAACCTGGAACGACTCCAGCGCTACATTCGGCGCCGGCTCACCCACGACCACGGTTCGCACCCCGGCAAATGCCGGCGCCGGACCGCCGATCGCCTCCTTGTCGGTAAAGAGCGCCACTATGCCGCCCACCCCCGGGTCGGCCAACGACCGCGCCATGTCCAGCGCCGCGTCAATCCGCCCGTGCGAGGCCTCGGGCTTGATCCCGCTTAGCGAACGAGTCACCTCGACACGGTCGGTTGACTGCGCAACCAATGTTCGAGGGACCGCGCCGGCGGTGATCAGCGACACCCGTCGATCGTCGCCCAGCGCATCTACGAACGCCGCAGCCTCGTCGCGCGCCCGCTGAATCCGAGGCGTCCCGTCTCGATCGGCGATGGCCATCGATGTCGAAACGTCCATAACCAGCACCACCGGTGGGCCAAGGTCAACCGTGGCCTGGCGCTCCGGTCGTGCCAGTGCCAAGGCAAACGCGACTACAACCAGCAATTGGAGAAGCAGCAGGGCGTGGCGTCGGAGCCAAGCCAGCCAGGTGTCTTCAGCCCGCGCCTGGATCGTGCGCCGCCAGACGAGTAGCGACGCCACCACGATGCGCTGTCGACGTGGGCGCAGCAGAAAGAATGTCAACACCGCCAGCGTCAGTCCCGCCCACGCAAAGGCGAGCGGCGCCGCCCAGCTCACGCCAGCGTTCCGTGCTCGCGCAGCCGCCGCAGCACGATGTCCTCCACCGCCCAATTCGACCTGACGGGCACATACCGAACGTGCCGTCGGTGACAGAACCGCTGCAGATCGCTCATCCAGTCGCCGATTGCCTGCCGGTAGGCACCCAGCAGATCCACGTCGCCAAGCACCTCCAGCCTGCCGCCGCCCTCTGCGTCCACCAGCTCCACCTCATCGGCAAACGCCGGATTGACGAAGTCGTCGTCGAGGACGTGGATCACCGTCAACTCGTGCCCGCGCTGAGCCAGGGAGCCAATCGCGCGCGGTGCGTCCGCGGCCAGCAGATCCGAGACAAGAACGGCAACGCCGTGCGGGAGCGCGCGGGCGTTGTACGCGGCAACGGCGCGTGCGAGCCCCGTTTCCCCGGTCGCCCGCTGGCGCTGCAGAAACCCCAGGAAGCGGCCGAGGTAGCCCTCGCCCTGCCGCGGCGCAAACGTCTCGCCCAAGTCGGCGCCCAAGACGGCCGCCGCCAGAACATCGCGGCCGGCCAGTGCCGTCCAGCCAAGCGCGGCCAGCACGGCGCGGGCGGCCTCGAATTTCGCGGGCGAGCCGGAGGCCATCGAACCGCTGACGTCCAGCAGCAAATGGACCACCAGCGTCTCCTCCGACTCGCGGATCTTGACGAACAACTCGTCGGTCCGCGCGTAGATGTTCCAGTCGATCTGCCGATAGTCGTCGCCCGGGCTATACGACCGGTGGTCGGCAAACTCGAGCGACGAGCCGGTCGACCGGCTGCGCCGCCCGCCGGTATGCAGATGACCGTGCGGTCGTTGAGACACGAGCGCGAGGCTGGCCAGCTTGGCGCGGAGCGCCGCGTCCGGCGCAAATGCCGGTAGGGCCGCCCCGGCTCCCCGGTCAGTCACCTGCCCGGCGGGTCGACATGAGGATGGCGTCCAGAATGTGCTCGGCCGCCACCCCGTCGGCTTCAGCCTCGAAATTCAGCAGCAGCCGGTGGCGCATCGACGGGCGGGCCGCCGCCCGGATGTCGTCGAACCCCACGTTGTAGCGCGCGTCCAGCATGGCGTAGACCTTGGCGGCCAGCACCATGGCCTGGGCCGCCCGCGGCGAGCAGCCGTAACGCACATACTGTCGGCTCAGGTCATGCGCCATCGGGTCGTGCGGATGCGTGGACTTCACCAAGTCCACGACGTAGCGCCCAACGTGCGGAGCAATGGCCACACGCCGCGCAAACTCACCCATCGCCAGCAGGTCGTCGCCTGTGGCCACCCGGGCAACTTCCGGCCCGGCAACTCCTGTGGTCCGGTCTAGGATTTCGGTCAATTCCTCGCCGGTCGGATAGTCCACCACCAGCTTGAACATGAACCGGTCGACCTGAGCTTCGGGCAGCGGATAGGTGCCCTCCATTTCGATTGGGTTCTGCGTGGCCATCACGAAGAACGGCGGATCCAGCACGTGGACGTCTCGCGCCACGCTGACCTGCCGTTCCTGCATCGCTTCCAGCAACGCCGCTTGCGTCTTGGGCGTGGCCCGATTGATCTCGTCGGCCAGAACCAAGTTCGCGAATACGGGGCCCGGCTCAAATCGAAATGTGCGCTGCCCATCCGTCCCGTCCATCACCACGTTCGTTCCAGTGATGTCGGCCGGCATCAGGTCGGGCGTGAACTGGATTCGGCTGAAGCGGAGATCGATGGCACGGCCCAGGGCGCGCACAAGTTCAGTCTTGCCGAGACCAGGTACGCCCTCAATCAGCACGTTCCCGCCGGCGATCAGGCAGACCACGGTGTCGCGCACGATTTCGCGCTGGCCCACGATGAACTTGCCCACCTCGTCGATGACGGCCGCGGCCTGGCCCCGGTAGTCCTCGGCCTGTTGTTCGGTGGCCTCAGAACCGTCCACGGCGAGTTTCATGGCGCGGCGAAGTAACGATCCATCATTGGCAGCATATCCAGCGGGACATTGCGGGCGACGTCCGGCCGTCCGACGGCATACCCTCGAGCGCCCGCAGAGGCCTCGAATCCGGACGCTCCGCCGGGTCCCAGTTCGAGTACCGGTCGCTCCACCAACTCGGCGCCTTCCTCGGTCGGCTTGATCTCGACAATCTCCAATTCCCCGTCGACGTTAAGCCGCTGTTCGGGCGACAGGGTCTCCAGCGTGCCGTCCAGCGCGCGGCCGCTGGCCGCTGAATCTCCGCCGCCGGACGACCCGGCGCCCGCTTCCGCGCCGGCGTCGGTCTGCGCCGCCGCCTCCGCAGCACCCTCGGCTGCGGCGCCGAGCGAGTCCCCCTCCGCGCCCGACACGGCGCCGTCAGCTTCTGCTTCGGCCTCGGCCAGTTGGCGAGCGAGTGAATCGAGTTGCGCTTCGATCCCACGGTCGGCTTCAATCGTCGAGCCAACCGTGCCAACCTCCGCAGCCAGGCGCTCTAGCGCGTTGCGCGCGTCGGCCAGTTGCCCGCGCTCCAGCGCCGTCGCGGCCGCGCGCAACTGTTCCGCGAGACCCGGATCAAAGCCGGCGGCGCGATCGGAAGCTTGCCGCAATCCCTCCGCCAACTCCTCCATCCGGGTGCTATTCATGCCGGAGAGTTGCTCGCCCAGTTCGCGCGCTTCGGCTGCCGCAGCCTGAAAGTCGCCGCTATCGAGCGCGCGGCCCAGTCGGCGGCCTTCGGATGTCCGTCGCAGTGCTTCCCCGGCCGCCTCGGCGGCCAGAGCGGCTGGCGCGGCGTCGGGATCGCGTTGACGCTCCAGTTCGGCCATGGCGGCGCGAATCTGGTCGATCTGCGCCAGCACCGCAGGATCCACGAGCGCCGGAGCGGCGCCGTCCGCTTCGGCCCCCAGGCTCTCCGCCAGCGCCGAGGTCGTTGCGCGTCCTCCCACCCGCGGCAGTACGTCGGTCGTCGCGACCAGCAGTGCAGCCGCCAGACCTGCGGCGGCAAGTGCCAGCACTCCCAGGTCGCTGCGCGGCGCCCGATATGGAAAGGCCGCTGCTGCATCGACGTCCATCAGGGCCTGTAGCGCGTCGCGCCGCTGGAGACCCCGCACGTACATGTCTGCCCGCGAGCCCGCAACCGCCGTGGACAAGCGCTCGAACATCGCCAGCCGCCGGTCATAGGCCAACGCTGCAGCCAGCGGCGGCGGCGCCACCAGCGCTCGCGCAGCGAGCACGACTAGCGGAACTGCGGCCACGCTCACGGCCAAGGTCGCCACTTCCCGTGGCAAGCCGGCCACCCCCATGGCCATCACCAGAACAAGCGCCAGTCCAAGGCCCGCTGTTAGGACTCGTGGCGCGTCCTGCAAGGTCCGGTACCGCTGCCACCGGCGGGCCAGCGGTAGCAGACGCTGCTCGAACGCATCCGGCCCGTATGCCGTGCCGCGAAACGCCGGCCATGCTAGGCCGCGAGCAAACCGCGGCGTTAGCTCAATGCGCATGGCTTCCACGCGGTGGGCCCACCATGAATCGCCAGCAATCCTGCGCACCTGTCATCTCGGCGCCGCCTGTAGGATGCCTGTGCGCGACGGACACACACCCGTATCGGCTTCACTGCTCATCCTTCCAAGACTGGGCCGCCGTCAGCAGATCACGCGCCACTCGCCGGCCGGCGGCAGTGGACGACCCACTCATGGCCGCAATTTCCTCAACCACCTGGGACCCATCCACGCGTGAGACATCGGTTTTCGACTCACCGTCCATGTCCGACTTCGCCACAACAAAGTGCGCGTCTCCGAATGCCGCCACTGGAGCCAGGTGCGTGATGCAGAGCACCTGCCGCCACGCGGCCAACGCCGCCAGCTTCTGTCCAACGATATCGCCAGCCCTCGGCCCAACGCCCACATCAATCTCGTCAAAGACCAGCGTAGGCGTCGGATCGACCTTCGCGAGCACCACCTTGAGTCCCAGCAGGATTCTGGAGCGTTCACCTTCCGATGCCACCTCGGCCAGCGGCCGCAACGGCTGGCCAACGTTCACACTAAGCAGGAAATCGACTTGATCGATGCCCGAGACATCGAACGCAACCGGTTCCGGTTCCTCCTCGACTGGCAAGCCCTTCGCGTCAGCCTGACGATGCAGGCTGACGTCGAACTTGGCCGAAGGCATATTCAGGTCGGCCAATTGCTCGGCCACAGCCTCCGCCAGTGCTCGAGCCGCTCGCCGCCGTTTCTCCGAGAGCGCCGAAACGGCGGGAATCAGGCGGTCTCGAAGGCACGCAGCGTGCTCGCGCAGCGTCTCAATCCGGGCATCCCCACGCTCCAACGAGGCCAGCCGCGACCGCGCCACCTCGCCATAGGCAATCACGTCTGCCGGTGTGTCCCCGTACTTGCGTATGAGCGCCTCAATCTGGTTCAGGCGATCATCGATCTGCTGCAGGCGCGCCGGATCCGCCTCCACGTTCTCCGCGTACGCCTGGAACGTCACGGCCAGGTCTGTGGCCAACTCCTGCAACTGGGCAGCCTGATCCGCCAGCGGTCGGGTGCTCGGGTCCAGGGCCGCCATCGCGTCGGCCGCCTCGCGCGTCGGTCCGAATATGTCGGGCGCCGGATCCAGTGTTTCGCCCTGCAGCTGGGCGGCCGCCTGGTTGGCCAGGCCTTGCAGCCGTTCCGCGTTGGCCAATACGAGCCGATTCGCTCGCAACTGCTCATCCTCGCCCGCCGATAGCTCGACAGCGTCGATTTCTTCGACCTGGAAGGTCAGAAGATCAATCTCCCGCGCGGTCTCCCTGGCATTTCGCTGTAGGTCGTCCGCCTCGCGAGCTGTAGCCCGAAGTTCGCGGACAAGATCGGCCACCACGGTCCTCTGCGGCATCAGCCCGGCGAACCGGTCCAGGTACTCAAGCTGCTGTGAGCGTCGAAAGAGTGACTGATGCTCGCGCGGCCCATGCACATCAACCAGCGTTTGCCCCAGACTCGCCAACGCGCGCACGGGTACGGCGCGTCCATTGACTCGCGCGGTCGAACGGCCGGCGCCACGAACTTCACGGGACAGGATCAGCGACTCATCGGCATCCACGCCGTACGAGTCCAGCACAACAGCGGCCTCACTTGACGTGGTGTCGAACACCGCCTCCACAATCGCGCGCGACGCCCCAGGCCTGACGTCGGCGGGATGTGCCCGACGCCCGAGCACCAGCGCCAGCGCATCGATCAGAATCGATTTCCCGGCGCCCGTCTCGCCGGTCAGGACGTTCATTCCCGGTTCAAGCGCCACGTCAATGGCATCGATCAGCGCGAAATCGCGAACACTAATGTGCCTGAGCACACGCGCCTAGCCTGACCCATGAACCGGGCGCGGCATCTCCCGCGGAACCCGCCAGCGCATCTTCTCGGCCAGCGTGGCGTAGAAGTAGTCGCTCTCCCGCAAGCGAGCGAAGCGAGCCAGGTATTCGGACGCCTTACAGACGATACGGTCGCCTGAAGTCAGCAACTGGTCAGTCTGACCGTCGATGGATAGCGTCGCTTCGTGCGTGGTGTGCGTGGTCAATTCCACCCGTTCGTCATGCCCGACCACAATCGAGTTTGCCGGTGTCAGAAATGGCACCAGCGGCGTCATCACAAGGTCGCGCACTTCCGGGTGCAGCACGGGCCCACCGGCCGCCTGCACGTATCCCGTGGTGCCAGTGGGCGTGGCCACGATGACCCCGTCCGCCGTGTATGTGGTGAGCACCACGCCGTTGATGCGCACTTCAACCTCGACAACCCGGGCCATTCGCCCGCGGCCAACCACCACGTCGCCCGCGGCCAATCCCGAGGCAACAACGCCGCTTGAGTCGTGGTGCGTCCAGTCAATCAGCACGCGCTCTTCGACCCAGTAACCGCCATCGAGAACTTCGTGGAGACGCGCGTCGAACTCATCCGGCGTGAATTCGGTGAGAAAACCGAGCCGCCCGTAGTTGACGCCCAGGCAGATGGCCGAGTGTGGCGCCGCCGCGCGCGCCGCCCGGAGCAGCGTGCCATCGCCGCCAAACGTGACAACCAGATTGGCGCCAGCCAGACCCTCCGGGTGCTCGGTGACTTCCCACGACGACACGCACCAGGCGTCCAGTCCGCGAGCGGTAAGCCGTTGCTGCGTGCGTTGCGCGTGCGCGACGGACGCGCCAATGCGCGGCTGAAACAGCAGGGCAACCCGCATCAGCCACTCGCTACATCGCCGTCGCGTCCATCATAGTCGCTGCCTGAGCCTCGCCAGCTCGGCCACGGTGGCCGCAGTAACGCAAAGGTCTCTTGATTGCCGTCACCGCCGGCCAACGCGCTGGCCGTGGTGGCGGTGATGCAGAATCCCTTCCGACGAGCCCAGGCCAGAAAGTCCAGAAGCGTGGCATTGCGAATCGCTGGGTCCTTGACCACGCCATTCCGCGGAACGCGACGGCCCGGCAGCTCGAACTGCGGCTTCAGCAGTACCAGAGCCCACCGAGCGCGCGGCGTCGACCGCAGCACCGGCGGCAGCACATCGCGAAGGCGAACAAACGAGACGTCGATTACGACGACGTCCGGCGATGGATCGAGCGGCGGCAGGTCTCGGGCGTCTGTTTGCTCAAGCTCTCGAACCCTGGCATCGACCCGCAGCTTCTCGGCCAACTGTCCATGACCAACGTCCACCGCGGTGACGTGCGCCGCACCGGCTCGCAGCAGGCAGTCCGTGAATCCCCCGGTCGAGGCGCCCACGTCCAGCGCGGCCGCCCCGCCGACGTCGAGCCGAAAGTGGTCCAGCGCAACGGACAGCTTCCAGCCGCCTCGGCTGACGTACTGAACCGATCGGCCGCGAAGCTCCAGCTGAGCGTCGTCGGCGACACGCCGCGCCGGGCGTGTTTCCACGTGACCGGCCAGGTAAACCGCGCCGTCCTTCACCAACTGTCGGGCCGCGCTGCGGCTACGGGCCAAGCCGCGGGCGACCAGCACCTGGTCCAGCCGTAGTCGGCGACCAGCGGACAGATCGCCCACGTTAGTCGGTGAGCGTGCCTTTGGTGCTGGGCACCGCGCCGGCGCGCCGCGGATCCAGACTCGTCGCCTGGTCCAGGGCCCGCGCCAAGGCCTTGAATGTGGCCTCGGCCTTGTGGTGATCGTCCTCGCCGGCTAGCACACGAACGTGAATGGCCGCGCCCATGTGCCGGGCCAGCGACCCCACGATGTGGGGCAGCAGGCTGCTTTCCAGATCACCAATTCGATCCTGCCTGAAGTCGCCGTGAAATGCTGAGTAGTCACGGCCCGCCAAATCCACCGCCACGTTCGCCAGCGCCTCATCCATCGGCACGGTGGCATCGCCCATGCGTTGAATGCCCTGTCGGTCGCCCAGGGCGTCGCTGAACGCGCGACCCAGCACGATCGCCACGTCCTCGGCGGTGTGGTGCGCGTCGATGTGCAAGTCGCCGACCGCATTTACCTCAATGTCGTACAGCCCGTGTCGAGCCAGTTGCGCCAGCATGTGATCAAGAAACCCAATACCGGTCGTGCCTCGAAAGTCGCCGGCGCCGTCGATCGCGACCGTCGCGTCCACCTTGGTCTCGGACGTGGTGCGCGTGACGCTGGCGCGCCGTTCAGCCATGGGATTCTCGCCTAGCCAAGTATGTCGGCATTGTAGTCAGGCTCCGGCCCGGCGTTCGGCGGCCCGCGCGTGGCCTTCCAGGCCCTCGGCCCGCGCCAGCCGGGCCGCCGCCGGCGCCAGCGCCGTCGCCCGCTCCGCCGACAAGCGCACCACGGAGACCGTTTTGAGGAACGAGCGCACGCCAACCGGCGAGGCAAAACGGGCCGTTCCGCCGGTGGGCATGATGTGGCTTGGCCCCGCCACATAGTCGCCCAGCACCTCGGGCGAGGCGCTGCCCAGGAACACGCCGCCGGCATGGCGAACCAGCGGCAGCAAGGCTTCCGGGTCGTCCACCAGCAGGCACAAGTGTTCCGGCGCGTAGGCGTTGGATAATTCGACGGCCTCCACCAGATCGTCCACCACACCCACTCCGCCACGCTGCGCGAAGCTATCCCACGCCACCTCCGCCCGCGGCAGCGTCGCCAGCTGCACCGCAACTTCCTGCGCCACCTCGGCGGCCAAGACCGAGTCGGTCGTCAGAGCAACCGGACTGGCCGGTCCCCCGTGCTCGGCCTGCGCAATCAAGTCGGCGGCCACTTCCGCGGCGTCGGCCGAAGCGTCCGCAATCACCAGCGTCTCGGTTGGCCCCGGCAGCAGGTCGACGCCAACCACCCCGTAGAGCGCCCGCGTCGCCAGCATGACCCACGCATTCCCGGGTGCCACCACCACATCGCAGCGCGGCACGCTCTGCGTCCCCAGCGCCAGCGCCGCGATGGCCTGCGCGCCGCCCAATCCAAAAACACGATCCACGCCGGCCACTTCAGCCGCCGCGGCCAGGGCCGGTGCTATGCCCGCTGATCTCACCGGCGTCGTTACGACGATTTCGTCCACGCGCGCCACGCGCGCCGGTACTGCGGACATCAACAGGCTGGAAACCAGCGGCGCCGCCTGTCCCGGTACGTGCAAACCCGCCCGTTCGACCGGAATCCACCGCTGCCCGACACCCAGCTCAGGCATGTCGAATCCGCTGGGCATTTCTCGCTCGTGATAGGCACGAATCCGCTCCGCCGCGAGTTCAATGTCCGCACGCAGCGCCGAATCGACCTGGCGCCCGGCCTCCGCCAACTCCTCCCGTTCAATCTCGAACGCTGGCCCGACGTGGTCGCCCAGCGCCCCGGCAATACGACGCACCGCGACGTCGCCCTCGTCCCGAACTTCCTGAATCACACGTTCGACGAAGGCAACGGGCGTCAGCGTCTCGCCAAACACTCGAGAGGCAGCCCGCACTGCCGACTGGTCGATCGTGACCAGATCCGGCGATCGCGCCAACAGCGTGCGCCGAACCTCGTCGCTCCCGCGCACAATCCGCACCGAGTGTCCACTGGACCGGTCGGTCGAATCGGTCATGGCCGTCCCCTAGGCCTGTCGCCGCGGCGTTCGGCGGTCGTGGCTGTCGATGACGATCGTCACTGGCCCATCGTTCACCAGTCCGACCTCCATCTCGGCCTGAAATTTCCCCGTCGCCACGGACACACCGCGATCCCGCAGCGCTTCCTCCAGGTCCTCGAGCAGGGAAGCCGCCCGTTCCGGCGACTCGGACCCCACGAAACTGGGGCGCCGGCCCTTGCGTGTATCGGCAATCAGTGTGAACTGCGACACGAGCAACACCTCGCCGCCCGTATCGAGCACCGATCGATTCATCCGGCCTGCGTCGTCGGCCAGTACCCGCAGATTGGACACCTTGTCGGCCAAGTACGACACATCCGCTTCGTCGTCACCCCGTGCGACCCCCGCCAGCACGACAAACCCGGGCCCAATGGATGCATGCTCACGACCACCAATGCAGACGCAGGCCTTCGTGACACGCTGGATGACCGCACGCATCTCCGGGCTTAGGGCTGCGCCAAGCCGGCTAGCTGGTCTTGCCGCCGGAGTCCGGGGACTTGTCGGACCCGCCTGCGGCGGCGCCCGCCTTGCTGGAGCCTTCGCTCTCGCGGCCGTTGCTCTTGGCCCCGTCGGACTTCACGGGCTTGGAATCCGACGACTCCGAGGGCTTGCCGTCGTCCTTGAATTTCTTCCGTTCGGACTCTGACCGGCTATCGGTGGCGTACCAGCCACTGCCCTTGAAAATGATCCCCGCCGGGTGAAAGACCTTCTTCAAGGTCCCGGCGCATTCCTCACAGGTCGTGAGCGGCGCATCTTGAAAGCTCCGAAAGACCTCAAACCGATGACCGCAATCCGAACACTCGTACTCGTAAGTCGGCACGAAACCACATCTCCCGGACGTGACGAGTTGGCGCACACTGAATCGACCCGCGCCCAGCTTGAGTATACGAATGCGGACCCCAGCGCTGCCCCACCGCCAGTTTCGGACGCCGCACATGCCCAGGTCATCCTGGCGTTCGACCTGGGCCGGTCTGGTGCTAGCATGACTCAACGCCTGTAACCCACTGGTCAGACCGGAGCGTGATGCGCTGTCAAGAGTGCGAGCACGAGAACACCGAAGGTGCCTGGCTTTGCATCAATTGCGGGGCCAAGTTGCCCAGGCCAGAGGATCAGGAACAGACGGCGGAGACTCCCGAGAAAGCGGCGGGTCCGGCAGCCGAACGTGATGAGCCGAGCCGCTTCGCACCGCAGATCAGCGAAAACTTGCGCCGCCTGCGCGACCGCACTGAGCGCGAACGCGCAAGCCAGCGGCCGGCCCGACAGCCCACGCCAGGCACCAGCGGGAGTTTTCTCGGCATCCCCATCTTGGTCTGGGGTCTGATCATTTTTCTCTTTGTCGCTTTCGTCTACGCAATGTCCGCGCTGCAATGAACCGGACGGCCGGTCGGGCGCGCCCGTACCGGCCAAGAGCGAGCTTCAGCCTGCATAGCCCGGACATGACCGCACCGCAATCTGCGCGGTGGCCGCACACCTGCCGTGAAGTACAGCTTCGAAGTGCGTCTGAGTCAGTGCCTGCCGCCGTCTGGGCACCCCGTCGCCGCGCATCTGGGCGGCTGTGAAGACGGGCAACGCGCTCGCCGAGCGCCTGCGGCGGCAGGCTTTATCCCAAGGACCCCTGCCATTCAGCGTCTTTATGGAACACGCCCTGTTCGACAACTGCGACGGCTTCTATTCGCGCCACGAAGCACCGTACACGGACTACTTCACCAGCGTCAGCGTGCATCCATCCCTGTTCGGCCAGTTGCTGGCCAGACATCTGAACGACGTCTGGCGGACCCTCGGTCGGCCCGATCCGTTCCGTGTTGTTGAGCTGGGGACGGCCGACGGTTGCCTGGCGCGCCAGATTCGGGGCGCGGCCCCCGCATTCCCCTGGGCGGAAACGCTCGAATACGTCGGTGTGGAGCGCACTCCGGCCCCTCAAACCGCGGATGCCCTGGATGCCCTCTATCCGTCGATTGCCGAAGTTCCGCCCACCAGTGCCACGGCCGTCATCTCGAACGAGTTCATTGACGCCCTACCCGTTCGTCTGGCCCGTCGTACGTCTGACGGTTGGGTCGAGGAATGCGTGACCTTTGACGGCGATACGGCGGTGTTCACGGACCGGCCGGCGTCCGAGGAGATCCACGCCTACGCTCGTCGGTACGCATCTGCCACCCCCCCGGGCGGGCGCATTGAAATCCGACAAGGCGTGGACGCCATCTACCGACACGCCGCCCGGCTGTCGTCGCGGGTGGCCATGACCAGCATCGACTACGGCGGGAGCAGCTCGGACGTTCACTCGGTGCGTCTGGCCGGCGGTACGCTGCTCGCCTATCGCCGACATCGGGCCTCCGACGACGTCCTAACCAACCCGGGTCAAGCCGACCTGACCGCCCACGTAAACTTCACGCAGTTGATCGATGCGGGCCGAAGCCACGGATTCACCCGGCATCGACAGGGCCAGCAGGCCGACTTTCTGGCCGCCCTGGGTGTCGGCGATCACCTCGTGCGTTTCCAGGAGCGTCCGGAGGCCACGCTGGCAACCTATCGAGCCGAGCGCGAATCTGTATTTCAACTCGTCTCACCAACCGACCTCGGACGCTTCCGGGTGCTGACCCAGGGAAAGGGAGTAGACCTGGACCAGATCCGCGGCCTCGGCAAGACCGCTGACTGACCACGACACGCGGCCACGAAGGAGCACGACCTGATGCAGACGCGAATCGAGAAAGACCCGCTGGGCGAGCTTGAAGTCTCGGAATCCGCCCTCTACGGCGTGCAGACGCAGCGCGCCGTCGAGAACTTCCCAATCAGCGGGCTGCCGCCGCACCACGCATTCGTGTGGGCCACCGTTCTGATCAAGAAAGCCGCCGCCGTGGCGCACAAACAGACCGGACGTCTCGACGGGGACTTGGCCGACGCAATCGTCCGGGCCTCCGATGAGGTGCTGGAAGGCCAACATGCCGACCAGTTCGTGGTCGACGTTTTCCAGGCCGGCGCCGGTACCTCGCACAACATGAACGCCAATGAGCTGCTGGCCAATCGCGCCAACGAGCTTCTCGGCCAGCCGCGCGGCAGCTACGACCCGATTCACCCTAACGACCACGTCAACATGGCGCAGTCCACCAACGACGTGATCCCCACCGCGATCGCCCTCGCTGCGCTGAAGCTTCTCCCTGACCTCTACGCCTCGCTCGACATCCTGGCCGAGAGCCTGCAAGCCAAAGCCACGGCGTGGGACGGCATCGTCAAGTCGGGCCGGACCCACCTGCAGGACGCCACGCCCGTGCGCCTCGGCCAGGAATTCGGCGCCTATGCGGAAGCCGTGCGCCGCAACGCCGAGGCTATCCGCGAAGCTGCCGACGCCAGCCTCGAACTAAGCCTGGGCGGCACCGCCGTCGGTAGCGGGCTAAACGCTGAACCTGCCTATCAGGCACAGGTCGTTGAGGTCATCGCCGACCTGACCGGAATCCAGGTTCGACAGTCCACCGACTACTTTTACGCCATGCAGAGCATGGGTCGTTTCGCCCAACTGTCGGGAGCCCTGCGCACGCTGGCGCTAGACCTGAACCGGATCGCCAACGACTTCCGCCTGCTCGGATCAGGACCGCGCACCGGAATCTCCGAACTGCGCATGCCGCCCGTGCAGCCGGGCTCCTCGATCATGCCCGGCAAGATCAACCCGGTCATGGCCGAGTGCCTCAACATGATTTGCTTCCAGGTGCAGGGCAACGACCTGGCCATTGCCTCGGCGGTTACGGCCGGGCAACTGGAACTGAACGTGATGATGCCCCTGATCGCGCACAACCTGTGCCAGTCAATCGAGATCCTGGCCACGGGATCGCTGGCCTTCGCTCGCGAGAGCGTAGACGGCCTGGAAACCGACGACGAGATGCTGCGTTACTGGCTGGAACGCAACACCATGCTGGCCACCGCCCTGGCCCCCAAGATCGGCTACGCGGCCGCCGCCGAAATCGCCAAGCAGGCGGTAGCTACCGGAGAGACCATTCCGGTCGTTGCGGCCCGCTTGACCGACTTGTCCGCACAAGAACTCGAAGCCGCGCTGGACCCGGCCCCCATGACGGAGCCCGGCGTGCGGGCCGGCGGCGGCGGAGGCGGCTAGCCGGCCGCGTCACTCGACCAAGGGTGAAAATGATGCACCGGCCATGAGCGAAGATGTCCCCGCTGTGTCAGTGCGGTCGCTGACGCGGGTATTTGAGCCAAAGGTGCGCCGGGGTCTGCGAGGTCTCCTGCCCCGCTTCCGGGCCGAGCCCGCTGAGCCCAAGCGCATCGTTGCCGTCAACGACCTGAACCTGGACATTGCCCCCGGCCACTGCTTCGGCCTCCTGGGTCCCAACGGCGCGGGCAAAACCACGACCGTCAAGATGCTGGCAACCCTGCTGGAACCTACCTCGGGCAGCGCCTCGGTCGCCGGGTTCGATGTCGTCCAATCGTCGCGCCAGGTGCGCCGCAATCTGGGCGTCCTCTTCGCCGGCGAACGCGGCATGTACTGGCGGCTGTCCGGCCGCGAAAACCTCGAACTCTTCGGCACGTTGTCCTTCATGCCCAAGCAGCAAATAAATAATCGCATTGAGGCAGCCGCTGAACAATTCGGCCTGCAGGATCGAATGGACGACTTGGTCGAGACCTACAGCACCGGCATGAAACAGCGCCTCAACCTCGCCCGCGCCACCCTCCACGAGCCGCCGGTGCTGCTGCTCGATGAGCCGACCGCCGCGCTGGATCCCGTCGCCGCCCGCGAGGCCCGCCACCTCATTCGGCAGATCGCCGAAGCGGGCACCGCCATCCTGCTCACCACCCACAACCTCTACGAGGCCGAGCAGATCTGCGACCGCGTCGGGATCATCCAGAGCGGCACGCTGGTTGCCGAAGGCCGCCCTACCGACCTCATCCGGCAGGCCGGCGAAATGCCGCGCCTTGATCTCCTCCTGCGAGGCGACCTGGCCACGGCCAAGGCAACGATCGGAGCCGATGGCATCTGGTGGGGCGACGTGAACCGAGACGGCGAATTCGCAGTAGCCGCACGTGCGCCCGAGGGCTGGCGCAGCAGCGATGCGCTTACCACCGCACTCGTGGCGCGCGGCATCGTGGTCGAAGAAGCCCGCCTCCGCGAACCCGACCTGGAAGACGCCTACATCGCCATCACCGGCTCACGCATCGAGCGGCCCTTTATTGAACGCTAGCGTCGCGCAGGTACGCGGCGAGTTCTGGGCTTTTCTCGCCCTCGCTCGTAAAGGCTGGAAAGTCGACCGACGACAACCCTTGTTCATGACGTCGGGCCTGATCGGAACGTTTCAATGGGTGCTGCCAATCGTGCTTGCCACAATCGCCTTGGCGGGGCCAAACGAGGCGGGCCTCCGTCGCTTTGCGGACGCCACCGGCACCGACGCCTACCTCACCTACTCGATCATCGGCGCAATCGCCTTTCTGTGGGCTGGCTGGATGCTCTCGGCGCTTTCATTCAATCTGCGTCTCGACAGGAACCTGGGCACGCTGCCGACCCTTTGGGCATCGGCTGCGGCACGCGCGGTACTGACCTGTGGCGGAGCGCTGGGACGCACGGTGGCGCCAGCCGCTATGGCCACCGCGGCGTTCGGCATTGCCTGGGCGCTCTTCAGGTTCCCGCTGGCGCCCAACATCGGCCCGACGCTGCTCGTGCTGCTGTGCGGCGGATTGGCGATGGTTGGGCTCGCGCTTCCATTGGCGGCCGTCACCCTCAGATACCGCGAGGCCCACTACCTCGTGTCCTTGTTCGTGGTGGGAACCGGAATCCTCGCCGGCATCGCCTATCCGGTGGACCTGCTTCCGGATTGGGCACAGTGGCTGTCCAGACTTCTGTCGCCAACCTGGCTGATCCACGGGCTGCGCGCGGCGCTGATCTTCAGCGACATCCCTGACGCCATGCGTTCGTGTGGCGTCTTGCTGGTCTTGGCCGTTGTTTATGGCGCCGCCGGACTCGTCCTGTTGCAAGTCATGGATTCGGCGGCTCGCGCCAAGGGCGAATTGGAGTGGATGTAGGTGACGCGCATCGGCGTTGAGGCGATGTGGGCGGCAAGGGCCATCCTCGCCCATGCGCGTGCCCAGTGGCTGGAGACCTCGCGCTTCAAGGCACTTTGGGTGTACGAGGCTGGCTGGGCGTTTCTCTTCTTCGTGCCTCTGGCGCTTACCGGCATGGCCTTCGGCGATGCCGGCTTCGAAGCCAGCGGCGGCGGTCAGAGCTTCCTGGCCTTTGCGGTCACGGGCTTCGTCGCACTCAACGTCGCCACGGCCGCCTTATGGCGCGGCGTTGTGTTCCTGGAGAAGTCCAACCAGACCGGAACGCTCGCGCATCTCTGGGCGGCCGAAGCGCCCCGCTGGACGGCGCTGACTGGCGCCACAGTCGTCGACGTTGGCATTGCAGCGCTTCGAGGGCTGCTGATCCTGGTGATAGCCAGCGTGCTCTTTGAGGGCGCGGCGTTTGCCGTCACCCTACCGACGGTCCTGGCCCTCCTGATCGCCTTAGTCGCATTCTGGGGTCTTGGCCTCGCACTCGCGGGCGTCGGCCTGGTGGCCCGCCAGGCGCGCTTTCCCGAGATTCTGGGTGCACTCGCCATGGTCATGGCGGGCGGCACCTACCCGATTGGCATCCTCCCCTGGAGCGTGCGCTGGATCAGCTATGCCAATCCCTACACCTACGTCGTTGACCTCGTGCGCTCAACGACCATTGGCACCCCTCCCCTGCTCGCGATCGAACTCGAATTCCTCATCGTGAGCGCCATCGCACTTGCTTGCGTCTTCGGCGGCAGCCGGATCCTCGTCACCTGCGAGCGCATCGCAACCCAACGCGGCCTAGTGGGCCTCCACGCGTAGACCCAACGGATCCGCTGGCCTCTGTCCAAGCGACCCGTCTCTCACCGCGTCAACGAACTGGTCCAACATTGCCGACTCTAAGCACGATGGAACCTGGTATTCGAACTGTCAGAGGCCGGGGCCGCTAACCTACGTGGCCACCAGACTTGGGCGAAACGTGGCGCACCGCACGTGAACTCATCTCCACTCGACGCGTCGCAACACCCGCTAGCAGGCGTCTCGTGGCCCTTGGCCAGAAGAGGCCTGCGAGCTCCGCCGCCATATCGGCGACAACCGCATCGCGGTGACAGGAATATGGTTCTTCGGAATGGGGCTCACAGGCGCCTATCCGGCCATCGCAATATCGCGCATCGGGCGTCTCTCCGGTGAGCACTGGCGTCGAGCAGATTCGCGGCGAGTTCTGGGCCTTTCTCGCGCTCGTGCGCAAGGGCTGGCGGACTGACCGACGCCATCCGTTTTTCATGACTGCAAGCCTGATTGGAATGTTGCAGTGGGTCCTGCCAATTGTGCTCGCAACCATCGCTCTTGCCGGACCCGATGGCTCGGGCCTCAAGAACTTTGCACGTCTTTCCGGGACAGACGCATACCTTGCCTATTCGGTGATCGGCGCTACGACGTTTCTATGGACCGCCTGGGTCACGGCGGAACTCGCCAACAACCTCCGTTTCGACAGGAGCCTGGGAACCCTGCCCACCATTTGGGCAACGACGACGACACGCTTCGTTCTGATCGCTGGCGGAGCGATCGGGCGTACGTTTACACCGTCCGTCATGGCGGTCGGGGCGTTCAGCCTTGCCTGGGCGCTGTTTCGCTTCCCACTCGAACCCAACGTCGGACCCGCGCTGGCCGTGCTTGCGTGTAGCGGGCTGGCGTCCGTGGCAATTGCCCTGCCGTGGGCGGCCGTTCTGCTCAGATACCGCGAGGGATATCTCTTCGTGTCGCTGTTCGTTATGGGGGCCGGCATTCTGGCCGGCATTGCCTATCCGGTAGCCGTGCTTCCGGGTTGGGCCCAATGGCTCTCAGCACTCCTACCTCCAACCTGGATGATCCGCGGTCTTCGAAGCGCGCTCGTATTCAACGACCTGCCGGACGTCACGCTCTCGTGCGCCGTGCTTCTCGCGATGGCATTGACTTATGGCGCCGTCGGGTTAGTGATGCTGCATGTCATGGATAGGGCCGCGCGTGCCAAGGGCGAACTGGAGTGGATTTAGATGACTGGATTCGGCCCTAGAGCTGCCGAACTCCTGAGAGCCAGCCTCACCCATGCGCGCGCCGAGTGGTTGGTCGCCGCCCGCTTCAAGGCCATGTGGCTGTATCAGATCGGCTGGGCGTTTCTGTTCTTCGTGCCCCTCGCGCTCGCCGGCGCGGCCTTCGGCGACGACGGTTTCGAGGCCAGCGGCGGCGGCCAGAGTTTTCTGGCCTATGCCGTCACCGGCTACGTCGCACTCAATGTTGCCATCGGCGCTCTCTGGCGTGGTGTTGAGTTCCTCCGGCGGTCCAACCTGACAGGCACGCTGGCACACGTCTGGGTGGCCGAAGCCCCTCGCTGGACCGCCTTGGTCGGCGCCACGATCGTCAACATTGGCTTCGCGCTGTTCCAGAGCCTGCTTGTACTCCTGTTTGCCGGCACGCTGTTTCGGGCCCACGGCTTCGCCATCTCCGTCTCGGCGATCGCCGCAGTGCTCATTACCTTGGTCGCGTTCTTCGGCATGGGCCTTGGATTCGCTGGCCTTGGGCTCGTCGCCAGAGGTGCGCAACTGCCCGGTGCGCTCAGCGCGCTGGCCATGGTCATGGCCGGCAGCAGCTACCCAATCGCCATCCTCCCCTGGAGCGTGCGCTGGATCACCTACGTCAACCCCTACACGTACGTCATCGACCTCCTGCGCGCGACGACCATCGGAACTCCGCCGCTGTTTGCAATTGAAATCGAGTTCCTCATCGTCGGCGCCATCGCCCTCGCAAGTGTTGTTGGTGGAGCCTGGGCCTACGCCAGGTGCGAGCGCATTGCCATCCAACGCGGCCTGGTCGGCCTACACGCGTAGCGCGTGCCGAGCCCACAGCTCTTCGCCCCAGCGCTTCACCACGTACAGCGCCCATGCCTCGGTCCAGTGCCGCCGCCGGGCCAAGAAACCGCGCCACACCGACGCGACGACCTCAGGATCCAGTGCCTCGCCGACCGGTCCGCCCACCGACGAGTCGTAGATCACCGACTCAATGTCGGAGCGCAGGGCGCCACGCATCCACGCATCCAGCGGCAGGCTGAAACCCTGCTTCTTGCGGCGCAGCGTGTGCGGCGGGAGCTCGCGTCCAAGCGCCCGCGCCAGCAGCGGCTTCGGCCCCGGTCCACGGCGTTTCACGTCATCCCCCAAAGCAAGCGCCGTCTCCACCACTTCGTGATCCAGCAGCGGCTCGCGAATCTCCAGCCCCTGCGCCATCCCCATCACGTCGGCGTCCCGTAGCAGGACGTTCCGCAGATACACGTCCATCTCCGCAAAGGCTGACCGGTTGAACGGACTGGCTTCCGGCGGCGGGGGATCGAAGGGCGCGGCCGCCGTAGAAGTCAGCCGATCTATCTCGGCTTGGCCGAACAGCTGGCGGGTCACGCATTCGGCCGGCAGCATGGGATCGGAACGCGCCACCCAGCGGCCCAGCCGCCGCATCCGCGACGTCGCTGGCGCTAAGTGGTACATCCCGGCTCCGGCGATCCGGCCAATCGGCGTCGGCGTTACGCGGCGCAACCTTCGCAGCGCCGGCCCAATCCTGAACGAGGGATACCCACCAAATACCTCATCGCCGCCAATCCCCGACAGAACAACCGTGAGGCCTTCGAATCTCGCCGCCCGTGCCACCAGGTAAGTATTCAGCCCATCGAAGGTGGGCTGATCCATCGCCGCGAAGAATCCATCCAGACTGGCGCAGGCATCCTTGAGACGGAGTGTCGTCTCACTGTGCTGGGTATCGCAGTGCGCGGACGTCGCCCGCATCGCGTCGCGCTCGGAGAACTCCGGGTCGTCAAACACTGCCGAGACGGTCCGAATAGGCTGGTCTATATCGCGAGCCGCCAGCGCCGTTACTGACGCGGAATCGATCCCTCCGCTGAGCAATACGCCCAGGGGTGCGTCGCTGACCAGTCGGCGCCGCACGGCCCGCCCCAAGCCTTCCCGGACCTCCGCCGCCGCCTGGTCCCTTCCCCAGCCGGGGTCCGATCGTCGGGCAACCTGCTCCCGAAGGTCCCAGTAGCGCCGGGCGCGAAATTCCCGCCCATCGAATTCGCGGGCTGTTCCCGGCGGCAACGCTTCGATCCCCTTGATCAGCGTGCCTGGCTCCCGCGCCGCGCCCAGCGACAGGTAATCCGCAAGGCCCGCCGATGAGAGCCGCGGTTCAGCGAAGCCGCCCGCCAGCAGCGCCCGAACCTCAGAGGCGAACGCCACGAGCCTGTCGGTTATCGCCAGATACAGCGGCTTCACACCCAACCGGTCGCGCGCCAGCACCAGCCGGCCCGCTCGCGCATCCCAGATCGCGAAGGCGAACATCCCCACAAAGCGCTTCAGGCTGTCCATGCCCCATTCGTCGTAGGCGTGCAGCACCACCTCCGTATCGGTCCCAGTCCGAAAGACGTGGCCGCGTGTGGTGAGTTGCCGGCGCAGCTCCCGAAAGTTGTAAACCTCGCCATTGAAGACAATGACGCTACCGGTCCGCGGGTTCCGGATAGGCTGAGCGCCGCGCGCGCTCAGGTCCTGCACTGCCAAGCGGCGTGCACCCAACGCCAGTGATCCGCGTGGCGCTGGTAGCTCCAGCACCGCTCCACCGTCCGGCCCCCGGTGCGCCATCGCCTCGGTCGCAACCGCTACTCCGGCCTGCGCCGAAGCGCCGTCGCCCCAGATCCACGCCCCGGCTATTCCACACACGCTGGCCGCCTTCGTAAGATGTTCACGTGACAGCCGCGCGCGGCTGCCAGGGCGGGGCACCAGGAATCGCTGCGGCCAATCGGACGCCCTGGAGGCCGCATTGCCACTGCGCGCACGGCAGATCGAATTTTATGCGTCGCTTGACGCCGAGGTAGAGATCGAGCGGCCCCGCAACTATCCGCGGGCTGTGCGCTACCTCATTGAACGCAAGTTTCGTCGGGCGATCAGCCTGCTCGGGCGCCCAACCTCAACCGATGCCCTCTGTGTCTGTGGCGGATCGGGCATGGACGCCGAGTGGCTTGCACGCCTTGAAATCCACCCCACGATCCTCGATCTATCGCCGGACGCGCTGGCCCGGGCCCGCGAGCGCGCCCGGCGGCATGGATTCGAGGTCAGGCTCGTACGAGGCGACGCCGCCTGTCTGCCATTCCGGGACCGCAGCTTCGGCATGGCGCTCGTCCACGACGGGTTACACCACCTTGATGCCCCCGACCGCGCGCTGGACGAGATGGCGCGTGTGGCTTGCCACGAACTGGTGGTGATGGAACCGGCCCGTGCAGCCCTGACCCGGCGGGCCGTAGCGCTGGGACTTGCCGCCGACGTTGAACCGGCCGGCAACGTGGTCCGACGTCTCGACGCTACTTCCGCTCGGGCACGCATTCGGGCAAGCGGCTGGCGGCACGTTTGCTGGGCTCGCGACCTCGTGTACTACCAGCCCTGGACATTTGCGCTCTATCGACTCGCAAATCGCACCCCCGCGTTCGCAGTTTTCGCCGTCGTGTACCGAGTGCTGAACCTAGCGGTCGGTCGCTGGGGCAACTCGCTGAAAGTCGTGGCGCGGCGTTAGCTGTGTCTGCCATGCGCGTGGTCGTCATCGGCATCAACTACCCGCCCGAGGTGGCCGGCATCGCGCCCCAGACCGCCGCGCTCTGCCGCCATCTCGCCGCCCGCGGCGATGAGGTTCTCATGCTGACCGCCAAGCCCCACTACCCCGCTTGGCGTGTCGGTATCGACTACCGTCAATCTGGTTTCATACGCCAGACGCTAGACGGCGTGCGGGTCATTCGCCTGCCGTCCTACATCCCAGCGCAGCCGGGCTCGCTTATCCGTCGACTTCTCTACGACGGGTCCTTCGCCCTGGTCGCGGGGTTCATGGCTCTCTTACTGCCGCGCGCCGACGTATATCTCTACATCGGCGCGCAGCCGGCTATTGCGGTGGCAACGGCTCTGGTTGCTCGAATCCGATGTCGGCCCTGGATCACCAAAGTCGCGGACTTAGCGGTCAACGCCGGGGCTGCCGTGGCAATGATTCGAAGCCCAACGCTGGTCAGACTGCTGCGCACCGTCGAGTACGCGGCCTACAAGCGGGCCGACGTCGTGCTCGTGCTCACTCAGGGCTTCGCCGAGGAATTGCTTCGGCACGGGCTGAGCGAACAGAAGGTGCATGTCGTTCGCGACTCCGAGGACGTGGCCGGTCTCACGCCGAGGACCAACCGTGTCGAGACGCGGCAGCATCACGGTCTGGACCCCGACCTACCGCTCGTCACCCACATCGGCAGCATTGGCCGTAAGCAAGGCTTCCAGGTCGCCGTCAAGGCGGCCACCGCAGATCAAACGGGCGCCTGCTGGCTCGTCGTGGGCGACGGCCCTGAGCGGCCAGCCATCAAGCACTCGGCGCCGCCCGGGCGCATGCGCTTCCTACCGTTCATGCCTCGACCTCAACTTGCCGACCTCCTGGCTGCATCAGACCTGGGGCTGTTGACCCAGCGGCACAGCGTGATTGAGTCGGTCATTCCCTCCAAGCTCATCACCTACATGGCCGCCGGCCTTCCGGTCGTCGCCTCGGTCCACGCCGAAAGCGAAGCCGCCCGGCTTATTCGCGACGCTCGGTGCGGGGTCGTGGTTGAGCCCGAGGCTCCTGGTGCGCTTCACGCTGCCGTCGCTGACCTTCTGGCCGATCCGGCACAGCGCCGGCGGCTTGGCGCCGCCGGCCGCAGCTTTGCCGAGCTCGAGTTCGACCGCTCCGTCATCCTTTCGCGGCAGACGGCGATTCTCGAGTCCCTCGCCCACAGGTCCAGTCGGCAGGAGATCAGGTCGTGATCGAACGTGCCCAGGTCCCGCCGGACGTGGCTGAAGACTTCCGTGGCCGTCCAGTGCTGGTCACCGGCGGCGCCTCGTTCATCGGCTCCCACCTGGTCGACGCGCTCGTCGCCGCTGGCGCCGGCGTTCGGGTCGTGGACGACCTCAGCAGCGGAAAGCTCGCCAACCTGCGTCACCACATTGACTCAGGCGCCATCGACTTCGCGCACGCCGATCTACTGAACCCTGCAGTCGTAGCCGACGCCGTTGCCGACATCCACACTGTGTTCCACCTCGCCGCCAATCACGGCGGACGCGGGTACGTTGACCTCCACCAGGCCGCCTGCGCCACCAACCTGTTGCTGGACGGCCACGTGTTCCGGGCTTGCCATCTCCACGGCGTCGAGAAGATCGTCTACGCCTCGTCCGGCTGCGTCTACCCCAACCATCTGCAGACCGACCCAGACCGGATTCTGCATCTCGCCGAAGACCAGGTCGGCCCGCCGTACGACGCCGACAACATGTACGGCTGGGCCAAGCTGATGGGCGAGCTGACGCTCGGCGCCCTCCATCAGGACTGCGGTCTCAAGTCGGTGAGTTGCCGCTACTTCACCGTCTACGGACCCCGCGGCCACGAAAACCACGCCGTGATGGCCATGATCGCCAGGGCATTCATCCGGCAGGACCCCTTCGAGATCTGGGGCTCCGGCCGCCAGATCCGCAACTGGACCTACGTGAGGGACATCGTCAACGGAACGCTCGCGGCTGCCGCCCGTATCCACGATGCCCGAGCGGTCAACTTAGGCACTCGCGAGCGAATCCACGTCATCGACGCCGCACGGCGAGTGCTGAATTACACCGGGCACAGGCCAGAGATCCGCCTACGCCAAGACATGCCCACCGGCCCCATGAACCGGGTGGCGGACCCAACCCTGGCCGAACAGCTTCTGGACTGGACACCCCGCGTCCGCTTCGCGGACGGGCTGCGCACGACGATCGACTGGTACGCCCGCACCCGCCACCGGGGCGAAGTTGCGGCCCGACTCCCACACCTGCTGACGGAGCGCTAGCCACGCCGGGGATAGACGGTGAAAAGCCCACTTGCCGCTTCCGTGCGCACCGGCTGGCGCCGTACGTTCACATTGGCGGGCCGCTCCTCTTGCTTGGCGGGACGCCGGCGATCTGGTTTGGCGGACCTTCCGGGGGCATGGTGCTTGTGCTCATCCCATTGCTCCTTTCGGCTCGACTCGTATCCAGGCTCCCTGTCGCGCCGCGACTCCTCGAGGGTCTGCTGGCGGCATGCGCGCTCTGGACCGGGGTGACCGCCCTGGCCGTTCGGGACTGGCACACCGCGACGCCGAAATTCTTTGGCGTGCTGCTGGGACTGGCCTTGGTCTACGCCATCAGCGTCGACCCTCCCTCCATGCTGAAAATCCGCGTCTTCTGGCTGGGCTTGGCTATTGGCATGACCGGCCTGATCACCCTCACCGCGCTGTTCCTAACCGAATGGCCGCAGCGCAAACTTCTGCCGCTTGACGCCCTCTACTCCGTGCTCCCGTCAGGGCCGCGAGTGGTTGACCACGGCGGCCGGACCGGCGGGATCGGTCCCAACGAAATTGGCGGCGCATTGGCCCTCCTTTCGCCGCTCGGGCTGGCTCTGAGCCTCGACAGGGCCGAAGCCAGCCGCATCATCCGCGCACTGGCCGGCGTGGTGTTGGTGTCGTCTGTCGTCGTGCTCCTGCTAACGCAGTCACGCAGCGCATACGTCGGTGCGACGTTTGGCCTAGCCCTGGTGGCCTGGTGGCGGCTGCGCCAGTGTGCGTCGCTGTCGCAACGGCGGACCTTGATGGACATGGTGCTGGGTCTGGTCCTGACAGTGCTGTTGGCCGCCATTGCCATAACGTGGCTGGCACCGCTGGACTCCACAACCGACACGCTCACTGGCCGCCTCCAAATCTGGGCGGCCAGCGTCCTCCTCATCGGCGACCACCTGTACACCGGGGTGGGACCGGGCCAGTTTTCACTGGTGCTGGAGGCCGTGTTTCCAGAACTCAGCGCTTCAGTCGCTTCCCACATCCCCCACGCCCACAACTTCGCGCTACAGGCGCTGCTTGATCTCGGTCTTCCAGGAAGCATCTTCCTGGGCCTTCTGATCGCGGTCGCCATACGCGGTCTGATCGCCGCCGCGCGAACTTCAACGGTCCCTTCGCACCAATTGCTTGCCGTGGGCCTTGGAGGTTCGCTGCTTGCCTATTTCGTGTACGGCCTGACGGACGCCATCGCGCCCGGAGCGCGTGGCGGCCTGCCGTTCTGGCTTCTACTTGGTCTCGCCCTGGCCTGCGGCCGTCTAGCCCGGCAAGTCCGGGGCACAGGTTGAAGACTCGTCACCTGGCTGCGCTGGGAGCATTGGTTGGCCTTCCAGCGGCCACCTACGCGGGCTATCCGGCACTCGTCTGGCTAATGGCTAACCTGCGGTCGCGCCCGCACGTCACTGACCCAGATTTCGAACCATTCGTCACCGTCGTGATTGCCGCGCACAACGAGGCGGCGATCATCGGTACGAAAGTTCGCAACGTCTTTGAACAGGATTACTCACCCGACCGGCTCGCCGGCGTCGTTGTCTGCGACGGTTGCACCGACGACACGGCGAACAATGCCCGCGCGGCCGGCGATAGACGTCTGAACGTCGTCGAATTGCCGCGACAGCGGGGCAAGCTGGCCGCCACTCGCTCGGCCCTCCCGGATGTCCAGGGCGAGATTATCGTGTTCACCGATGCAAACGCGCTGCTCCAACCAGGCGCCCTCCGCAATCTGGTTGCCCCGTTCGCCGATCCCTCCGTGGTGGTGGTGTCCGGAGCCAAGCACGTACGGGACGGTCCGGAATCGATCTACTGGCGCTACGAACGCTGGCTGCGCGCCCGAGAAAGCGCCGGCGGCTCCGTTGCCGGTGCCGATGGCGCCCTCTATGCGGTCCGCGCAGCCGCCGTGGACGCCTCCGCCCGCGCCGGCGCCGCGGACGATCTGCTGATTTCGTTGCGCGCGGTGCGGCACGGCGGACGCATCGTCTTCGCTCCGAAAGCCCGGACGACGGAGGCCGCGTCGCCCAACGGCTCACGCACCTTTGCAGCCCGAACTCGAACCACATCCGGTGCGCTCTTCGCCCTGGAATGCCTACCGGGACTGTTCCACCCCCGTCGCGGCGATCTGTGGTGGAAGCTCGTCGGTCACAAGCTGCTGCGCATCACCACACCTCCGGTCATGGTGGCCGGCGCCGTCGCTCTGGCCGTGCCCGAGTCGTCCGCTCGGTGGCGAGTCTGGGCGGCGAGTTTCGCCCTTGCAGGGTTGCTATGTTCGTTCCCAAGCAACGGTCGGCTCGGGCGCGGACGGGCCCTGGCGCGCTACGCCCTGCTGGCAAACCTGGCAGCCTTGGCAGGTCTGGGCCGATTCGTTGCCCGCCGCCCGATTGACGCCTGGTCGCCGGCACGCCCGAGTCCCTTGCGGAAACCCACACGCTCCACAACCATCCCTCGCCGTCTTCAAATGTGACACACTAGCCACGGACCCAACCGGTTCAGGGCAGCATCCAACCCAGGATGTTCGGGCGGCCTAACCCGCACCCCACGCGACCCGTGGTGGAGATCCAACGCATCCGCAGGCCGCCCGCAGGTGACGTACGAATTCGCCAAGCGCGCTGTTGACCTCGGCCTCGCGCTATTCCTGCTTGTCGCGGGTCTACCGCTCTGGCTCTCAATCGCCGCTCTGATCAAGCTGGACTCACCCGGTCCGGTGCTCTATAGCGGGATGGTTCACGGTCGGAACTGCCGACCATTCCGCTATTACAAATTTCGAACCATGCGGGCGCGTGCACCTCAGGACGTGCACCAAGCGTTCATCGCTGCGTACGTCGTAGGAAGCCACCCCCAAGGCAAATTGCTCAATGACCCGCGCCTAACCCGCGTCGGTCGCCTGCTGCGCGTCTGGAGCCTTGACGAGTTCCCCCAACTGCTGAACGTGCTGCGTGGCGACATGAGCCTGGTGGGGCCACGTCCGCCACTCACGTACGAGTTCCAGCACTACGACGCCCGAGCCAGGCGTCGCCTCGCGGTTCGTCCGGGAATCACCGGCCTCCAGCAGGTGACCTCGCGCGGACGCGCGTCGTTCCGGCGGCTGGTCGCGACCGACCTCCTGTACATCCGGCATCAATCGCTCGCGCTTGACCTGGCGATCCTGCTACGCACGATCCCCGCCATCCTTTCGCGTCGTGGCGCCGCCTAGACCCGCGCAGGGCGCCGTCTCAACCGCCACACGTGCGCGGCTATACCGGCGGCTGGCGCCGTTGGCAGTGGCCGCGACGCTTGTGCTTCTCGGACTCGGCGCGTTCGATCTCGCCCGGCTCACGCTGGAGGCCGGGCGCGCCATCAATTCGATCAGCGAAGTCCGCTGGCACACCGACAGCACCGTCGCCGATGTAGCTGACCTGCGCGCCAGCAGCGACACATTGGAGTCCGCATCCACACGACTGGTTGCGGTTGAACGCCGGGTGGAACGCTATGGACCGCTCCTGGCCGCCGCGTCCGTCATCCCGCCGCTGAGACAGCGGATCCAAGCAGCTCAGGCACTGCTGGACATTCACCTAGACCTCAGTTCGGCTGCCGCCGGTTCGTTGGATCTCGCGGCAGTGCTGATTGACCGGCTGGCGGGCGACGACGCGCCGGTGGATCCGCTGCCGACGCTGATTGACACCCTCAATGCCGAGCGCGACGCGATTCGGGCTCAGCTCACCAGCGTGGAGCGAGCCAGCCAACGACTGGACGCCCTGCCCAGGTCGGTGCGACGCGTCATGGAGGAGCGACGCACAGCCGCGCTTCGGGACACGATCGAGAACCTGCACACCGCGCTCCAGGCCGCCCTGCTTGCGCCGCAAGCGCTCGGTTCCCCGACGCCACGTCGCTATCTGCTCCTGGCGCAAAAGAGCGACGAACTGCGGCCGACCGGCGGCTTCATCGGCAACGTCGCGTTCGTGACGCTCGCGGACGGCGAAGCGCGCGACCTGACGTATTTGCGCAGTTACCTGGTCGAGGACCCGACCCGCGCGCGGGTTCCGGCGCCGCCGCCCTTTCGCCGCTATCAGGGCATGCGTGATTGGAATCTGCGCGACGCCAACTGGCACCCGGACTTTCGCTTGTCGGCCGACGAGATCAATCGGTTCCTGGCGTTGAATGGCGAGGACCCGGTAGACGGCGTGCTTGCCTTCGACCAACAGGCGCTGGGCATCCTGCTGGCCGCCATTGGACCCGTCGACGTACCCGGGCACGACGTGCGCGTGACCACGGACAACGCCTACACGGTGTTGGAGCACTTCGCCCATTCCACCGGCGACCGCCGCGCCTGGTTCAGTGACCGGCCGTTCTACGCCGACTTGACCGCTGCTCTGCTCGAGAACACCACCGAGCGCCTGCGTAGCGACCCGCGATCGGTCATTGGCGCCGTCCAGGCGATGGTTGCCGAGAAGCACCTGCTGGCTGCGTTTCAAGACGCTGACCTGCAGGGCCTAGTTGAGACCATTGGGGCTTCCGGCCGCCTGCCGGCGGCGCCCAACGATTTGATCTACGTCGTGGACGCCCAAGTGGATCACGGCGCGCCCTTCCGAGCAGTCGAACAGTCCATCCGCTACCGCCCGGATCCGATAACCGGTCACGCGACGCTGACGATTGACTACACCAACACAAACTCGCCGGCGGACCCCAACGGACGCCTAGCGGACTACCTTCGGGTATACGTCCCGGCAGGGACACGTCTCACATCGGTTGATGGGCTAACGGACACGCAGCCGGCGCGTCAGGTACATGGGCTCACCGAATTCGGCGGGTTTTTGGACTTGCCCGCCGGCAAACAGCAACGGGTGGAGTTCCGGTACTGGCTGCCGCCACGCCTTCCGGCTCGCTGGAGCGCCAGCGGCTACGCGTTGCACGTGCCCAAGCAACCGGGAACCGACGGACATCGGTTGCTGGTGGAAACGCCGCGAGGTGTGCTCTTCGATGGACGGTTGACGAGCGACCTTGTGGTTGGAAGTCCGAGTTCGTGAACTGGCGGCGAACGAGCGGCCGACTGCTAGCTGCAACGAGCACAGCGGCCCTGTTGACTGCGTGCACACCGGCCGAACTGGAACCGCAGGCCTCGTCGACAGCTGCCATTGGTTCACCGCCCGTGCCAACTACGCGAACAACTTTACGCTCGGCAACTCCACCGGCAGCGCCACGGTCCACTAATGCTGAGCCTGCCCCAGCCACTGGCCTTCCGTCGTCATCCATGGATCGGCCGCGCAGCGGCGCGGCACTACCCACAGCCCCACCTCGCCACATGCCAGAGGTCCCGACTCGAACAGCGCTGCGATTGCCGGTTGCTGCGGACCTGGGACCGAACTACTTCGAACTGTTCGCCGCATCAGCCGACATGCGTCGGGGCGAAGGCCGCGCCGGAGGCAACAGCGCCGTAGTGGCCGGGTTTGGGTTCAGCGAGCGCGCCAAGCTGCGGGACGAACGGGTTTTCCGTGACGGCCCGCTGGCCGCCATCGCGAGGCTAACCGAGCACTCCAGCACCGAGTCCGCCGTGCGATTCGCGGCGGCGACCGCGGTGGCAAGCCTTGGACTGCCGGACTCCAACAACGCGGCGAGTGCACTCAGGCTGACCGCAGCACTTACATGGTCACCGCCGACTCGTCACACATTGGCGGCCGATCTGACAGGCGTCCGCACGCCGGGAACCGGCTGGCTCATGGCGTTGGACGGCACGCGCATTGCGATCGCTGTCGAGACTTGGACCGTCGTACGTTTCCGGACGGTGCTTACCGTACTGCTGGTATGGGGCAGCCAGGCCAACGATGGCTGGAGCAAGGATCTGTTGGCGCGGCTCGCTCAGACCGAAGCCGAGCCAAGCGCGACCCATGCGGCATGACGAGGGTAGCGACGACCTAATGCACGCGGCGGCAACGCGGCTGGCACGCGTGAACGGCACGCTGATCGGCTGGGTGATCGTCGCCGTCGCGCTCGCGATCGCGGCGGCTGTCTTTACTTCCCGTCCGGCAGCCGTGAGCAGCCAGACGGGGCCCGCGCTCACACGGCCTACACCTACGCCCACGCCTATGCCCACGCCTGCATCCACACCCGCACCGCCATCCGGGGGCATCGACAGGATTGAGATTTCCATCGACCCGTTCACGGGCGAAACAGCGATATTCAGCAAATCCTCGGCAACCGTGCGCATTCTGGATGTTTCGACGCTGGAATCCAGTCCCAGTCGCCGACGACTACCACGGACGATCCCCACGGCAGCGGAGCAGTTCATCGCCGCGACATCGGGCGGGCAGCCGATTGTGAGCATGCAAATCAGTGTGGGCGCCACTGGCGGGGGCACGCTGCCCAAGTCGCTCACCCGAGCGCAACTGGCGCGCGTCTGTTTTCCGGCGGCCATGAAACCACCAGGAGTCGGCCTGCAGGATCTGATTGTCGACCCAGGTCAGCGGCTTGCGGCGCATCTGGTCGGCCAGACCGTATGCGTGGACTTCGTACTCCCAGAAGTGGGGACGTTTGTGGTCGGCGCGCGTACGAAGGCTGTCATTCCAGAGTTTCGAGAGTTCTATGCGTCGACCGGAGGAGAGACGACCTGGGGGCCGTGTTTGACGCACGGGTTCTTTGTAACGGTGGGGCCAGCCGGGACGATCGTAGAGGCGCCGGAAGGCACGGGCCTGTACATCCAGGCTTGCGCCAACGGCGTGCTGGGGTATTACGCCGAGTTGGCGGGCACCGGATATGAGATTCAGCCGGTGCTGGCCCCGCATTGGGTGCGCGGCGAGGACGGACAGTTCGTGGAACCCGATCCCCCGGCGCCGAATACGGCCGTGGGTCAGTACTTTCCGGCGACGGGGCACAACGTGAGCGGCGCATTCCTGACCATGTTCCAAGCTCTTGGCGGGGTGGAGGTGCTGGGCTATCCCATCACAGAGGCGCTGGCCGCGGCGCCCGGGTTCACCGATCAATACTTCCAGCACCTGAAACTGCGGATGGACGACGCGACCGGCGCGGTGACGATCCGACCGGTCGGGCGTGAATTCATCACGACGCTGGCCGCAAATAGCCAGGCCGGCCCGGAAGTCCCATAGCGACCCGTTTCCGGCCCGCGCGGCTGGCTGGCTTGGTGGCGACCGCGCTGGTTGTGGTAGCTGCGGCGGGATCCGCCCGGGCGGACGCGCACGATGCCTTTTTCTTTTCAGAGACGGGATTCGGCGTCTGGAATCCCGAAATACGCGGGTATTTCGAGTCGCACGGCGGGGTAGCGACGTTCGGATATCCAATCAGCAACGTGTTCCCGCTCTATGGATTCGACGTCCAACTCTTTCAGCGGCACGGCATTCAAATCGGGTTAGACGGAGCGGCCCGCGGGCTGAACATTTTGCAGGCGCCGTACCTGAACTACCGACGGTTCGGCGGCATAACCATTCCGGCCGTGGACACCAGCTTGGCCGCGTTAGCCCCACGGACGGGGGCGCCGGGATACGCTCAAGCCGTAAGCGCGTTCATTCGCGCGCACGTCCCGGATACCTGGCAGGGATACGGCGTGGGCTTCCGGCGCGAGTTCCTGGCGGCCGCGCCGGGGGAAATGCCCGCGCACCTGCGGGAACTGGCGGCGCTGGAGTTCTGGGGCCTGCCGCTGAGCCGGCCAATGCCCGATCCGGCCAACGCCGGCCTCGTCTACCAGCGGTTTGAACGGGGCGTGATGCACTACGCCGCTGCCAGCGGCACGACCAGAGGGCTGCCGCTGGGCGAGCATCTCAAGTCGGTCATTACGGGCGACGGGCTGAGCGTCAGCCTGGCCGACGCGGCAACGGCGAACCCGTTGCTGCGACAGTACGCGCCGTCGCTGCCGCTGGGCGCGCGGCGTCCGGCCACGATCCCGGGCACTGACCTGACGGACGCTTTCCGGCCCGCGAACGACGTAACGGCCCGGAGGTCGGCCGGCGATGCGCGCTACGGTGTGATTGTCCTGCAGCGGGACGCGGCGGGCAGCGTGCGCAACGCGCTGGTTCGTACCGGCGCCCGCAGCTACCTGGACTACCACGCCGACCTGGACGGTGCGCCGCCGGGCATTGAAAAAGTAGCGGTGGTGCGGCCGGGCAACGAGCCGTCACCGTCAGAGCTGCGGGCCCAAGCGGCTCGACATCCCGGTGCAGCCTGGGCAATTGGCAACGAGCCCAACACGGGCCTGCAGGACAACCTGAGTCCGCAGGCCTACGCGACGTTCTTTGACCGGGTCGTGGGCGCAATCCGCGCGGGCGATCCCTCGGCACGGATCGTGGCGCCCAACACGCTGAACTTTGACTTCCGCTGCCGCGGCTGTGCCGGCAACGACCTGACCGGACGAGAGTGGATCGACGCATTCCGAGCGGCCTACCGGGAATTGCGAGGCACAGAGCCGCCGATCGACATCTGGGGCATCCACGCCTATGAGATCGATTGGATCGATCCGCCGATGACCGACGCCTCCGTCATGCAAATGCAGTTGGAGGGTCTGCGGGCTTACCTGGATGCGATTCCGGCCCACCGCGGCCGCCCCATCTGGCTGACCGAGTTCGCCATCATCTGGGGCTTCGACGACTGGCGCATCGAGATCGGGGCTGCCGGCGAGCAACTGGTCGCCCCTGCGGGCCGCTTCCGCGCAGACCTGACTGAAGCGTTTCTGCGCGAGGCGCTGGACTGGCTGGAAACGCGAGGCCGCCAGTTGGGGGTGGAACGCTGGTTCGTTTTCGCCGACCACGGGATTCCCGATCCGATCTTTACGGCGTTTGCCGGGATTTCGCTGTTGGAGGCGCCGGACCCCCGCTCGGATCTGACGCGCCTGGGCCGGGTGTTTCGACGCCGGGCGTTGACGTAAGCGCTGGCGGGGATGCCACGGATATCTGAGCGCTACGTGGGCGCGGCCATTGGTTTGAGCGCGGCGCTAGGCGTGCTGGCGGCCTACCTGCTGACGCTGTCGCCCACTGTGGTGTGGGCCGGCGCGGGCATTGACAGCGGCGACCTGACCGCCGCCGTTGCCGTGGGTGGCGTCCCGCATCCGACCGGCTATCCGACGCTGATGTTATTGGGCCTGGCGGTTCGCGCCTTTCCGGTCGGCGACCTGGCGCTGCGGCTGAACGTAGTGACGGCGTTGGCGGCGGCCGGATCGCTGGTTCCACTTGGGCTATTGGCCGCGCGGCTGCGTCCGCGGGCCGATATCGGGATGCCCGTGCCGGAAGCGGCGGCTGGTGCGGCGGCGTTGACGCTCTACGGCTTGGCGCCGCTGGTCTGGTCAAACGCCATCGTGACAGAGGTCTACGCGCTGGCCAACCTGCTGCTGTGGAGTGCGATATACGCGGCGGTGCGCGCCCGCGGTGACTCGGACGCAAGTCGCGGAGGGTCGCGCTGGGCGGCCGCCTCAGGGCTGTTGCTGGGCCTGGGGACGGGCGCGCACATCACCGTGGCGATGGCCGGACCGGCGCTGGCGGCGCTGCTGCTGGGGCGACGTCCACATTCACGCAAGGTTTGGCGCCTTGTCGCGATGGCGATCCTAGGTGCCGCGGCGGGCTGCGCCGTCTACCTCTATCTGCCGATAGCGGCGATCCTGGACCCGCCGATCAACTGGGGTGACCCGACGAGCTTGGAACGCTTCTGGGCTGTCGTGAGCGGCGAGATCTACCGGTCACGCCTGGCTGGAAGCGATGTAGGTGCCACGGCCGCCAAAGCAGGGTGGCTGCTGGGTGAATCCGTGCGTCAGTTGACCTGGACGGTGCTGCCGCTGCTGGCCGCCGGCGGCGTAGCCCTGACACGGCGGCACGCACCGGTGGCGCTGGCGACGGGCTGGCTGGCACTCGGCGCGCTGGCCTTCAGCGCGTTGTACGACACGCGCAACGACGAAGTGTTCATCCTGCCGGCCATGGCGGTGGCCGCGCTGTGGTCGGTGGTCGGCGTGGATGAGGTTGGACGACTGGCGTCCGCAGGCGGGGAGAGCGCGCGCCGTCTGGTCGCGGCAATGGTCCCGACGATGCTGATCTCCACAGCGGTCATTCGCGGCACGGAACTCGCCCCTGAAGTCTCCATGCGCGACGCGACGCATGCCGCGGCCTTCGCACACGCGGCGCTGGTGCAGGCCGAGTACGGCAGCGTGATTCTGACCGAGGATGACCGGGCGACGTTTCCGCTCTGGTACGCGCGCCATGCGCTGGGCAGCCGGACGGAGGTGACAATCGTCGACCAGCGACTCTGGCAGTTCGCCTGGTACCGGGAGACGCTGGAACGGCAGGCCGGGATTCCTGCGCACGGGTCGCCTTCCCAATTGCTGGCCGCGGGCCAATGGCCGACGGACCGGCCGCTCGTGGCTGTGGACGTCGAGACCAGCGGACCCGGTTCGGCCGACGTCACGGCGACCGTGCGGAGGCTGTCGCCGCGATGAACCGATGGCTGACGGCGGGGGCGGCCGGGTTGGTGATGGTAGGGCTGGCGGTCATAGCGCTTTGGTCGTGGCCGTCCCCGGCGGCGCGAGCGCAGACGGCGCCCGACGTGAGGCTGCGCGAACCGACAGCGGCGCCGCCTTCGCCAGCGCCGGGCGCGGAACCTTATACGACGCGACTCACGCTGCGGATGTCGAGCGCGACATTGGAAGAGGATCGACAGGCGCTGCCGGACGGCGCGGACCTGACACTGCTGGCCCAACCCACCTACGTGGCGTTGCCCAGCGCCGAGCCGAACCTGGTACGCATCTCGCCGGCAGTGACGATCACGGCGCGAGATGCCGGCGGGCGGGACATTGCGCTCTCGCCCGCGGCCCGACTGACGTTCATCCAGCCAGGCGCCGGATTCGCCGGCGTCTACCGGCTTGACGGCGCCGACTGGCGTCCGGTCCAGGCGGTCGCGCTTGGACACGCGCTGGTTGTGCGGCCGGTCAGTCCGGGCACCTACGCCCTTTTCGCCGGGCTGCCGCCAGACTGGACCGTGCGGCACGACGCGTTGACCGCGCTGGCGCTCAACGCCGTGCGGCTCGTCGTGGACGATCTGCTGACCGGCCCCTGAGATTCCCGGCCAGTTAATCGTCGGCGGGTTAAGGTAGCGGGGTAGCCGGCGGCGGCGCGCCCTGGCCGGGTGCGCGGAGGAGGTACGGGATGTCGAAGACCATCGCCGTGATTGGCGCGCTGGATACGAAGGGCGAGGAGTTCGCCTTCGTGCGGCGCGAGATCGAGCGTCGCGGTCACCGGGCGCTGGTGATCGACAGCGGGGTGATCAGCGAACCGGGATTCGAACCCGACATTTCCGCCGGCGAGGTCGCGGAAGCGGGTGGAACCGGCCTGGCGGAGCTGCGGGAACAAGGCGACCGGGGCACGGCCATTGGCGTGATGGCCGCAGGCGGCGCCGAGATCGTGCGCGGGCTCCATGCCGAGGGCCGGATCGACGGGGTGCTGAGCATGGGCGGCAGCGCCGGAACCGCCGTAGGCACGGCGGCCATGCGGGCGCTGCCGATGGGCGTGCCGAAGGTGATGGTGAGCACCGTCGCGTCAGGCGATACGAGCGGCTACGTGGACACCAAGGACGTGGTGATGGTGCCCTCGATCGTGGACGTGGCGGGGGTGAACCGGATCAGCGCGCGCATCTACGCCAACGCGGTGGGCGCGGTGGTGGGGATGGTGGAGACGGCCGCGCCGGAGATCGAGGACAAGCCGCTGATCGCGGCCTCGATGTTCGGCAACACGACGCCGGCGGTGGAGCGCTGCCGCGAGCGGCTGGACGGGCTGGGCTACGAGGTGCTGGTGTTTCACGCCACGGGCACGGGCGGCCGCACGATGGAAGACGTGATTGCCGGCGGGTTTGCGAGCGGCGTGCTGGACGTGACGACGACCGAGTGGGCCGACGAACTGGTGGGCGGGGTGATGGCGGCCGGTCCCAACCGGATGGACGCGGCGGCGGCGCAGGGGGTCCCGCAGGTGATCGCGCCGGGCTGCCTGGACATGGTGAACTTCCAGGCGCGGGCGACGATTCCCGACAAGTTCGAGGGGCGGCGTTTTCACTACTGGAATCCGAACGTGTCGCTAATGCGCACGGACCCGGACGAGAATGCGGAACTGGGCCGGATCCTGGCCGAGAAGGCGAATAGATCGTCGGCGCCAACGGCCATCTTCCTGCCGCTGAAGGGCCTGTCGCTGCTGGGCGCGCCGGGCGAAGAGTTCCACTGGCCGGAGGCGGACCAGGCGCTGTTCGACGCCATCAAGCAGCACGTGCGCGAGGACATTCCCGTCTATGAACTGGATTACAACGTCAACGACGAGGCATTTGCCGACGCCATGACCGACAAGCTGCTGGAGTACCTGGGTTGACGATGCGCAGCCACACCTTGCCGCCGGGCAGACCCTCACACGAACGAAAGGACCACGCGCATGCCGTATATCCCACGCGCTGAGGCGCTGCGGCGCCTGCGGGCCACGCTGGACTCCGGGCAGCCGATCATCGGCTGCGGCGCCGGCACCGGCATTACGGCCAAGTTCGCCGAGCAGGGCGGCGCGGACCTGATCATCATCTACAACTCGGGTCGATTCCGGATGGCGGGCCGCGGGTCGCTGTCGGGGATGATGCCGTTCGGGGACGCCAACGCGATCGTGGTGGACATGGCGTCGGAGGTGCTGCCGGTGGTGCAGGACACGCCGGTGCTGGCGGGGGTCTGCGGGACCGACCCGTTCCGGCTGATGCCGACCTTCCTGAAGCAGTTGAAGGCCATGGGCTTCGACGGCGTGCAGAACTTCCCGACGGTGGGGCTGATCGACGGCATCTTCCGCCAGGGCCTGGAAGAAACGAACATGGGCTTTGGCCTGGAGGTGGACCTGATCCGCCAGGCCAATGAGCTGGACATGCTGACCTGCCCGTACGTGTTCGATCCCGACCAGGCCGTGGCCATGAGCCGGGCGGGCGCGGACGTGCTGGTGCCGCACATGGGCCTGACGACCAAGGGCTCGATTGGCGCCACGACGGCGCTGACGCTGGACGACGCGGTGGCCAGCGTGCAGGCCATCCACGACGCCGCCGTAGCCGAGAAGCCGGACTCGGTGGTGCTGTGTCACGGCGGGCCGATTGCCGATCCCGACGACGTGCGCTATCTGCTGGCACACACCGAAGGCGTGGCCGGGTTCTTTGGCGCCTCCAGCATCGAACGCCTGCCGACCGAGGTCGGCATCCGGGAGCAGGTGGAGGCCTTGAAAGCGGCCAAGGGCTAGATGCCGGCAGCAGCCGGCCGCGCCATGCCCGTCTGAGAGGTCTCGCGTGGGACTCCTACCGAAGGACGACATCTCGATCACGGCCGCGGTCATTACCGGCGAGCACCGGTTCGACGTGCCCGGATTCCAGGCGGCGTTCCGGAGCATGTCGGATGTTGAGGTGTATGCGCAGGATCTGGACAACTTCGCTGCCGACCTGGGCGGGGTGCGCGACGCGTACGACGTGCTGGTCTTCTACAACTTCCACCGCCCGGCGCCGGACGAGCGGACGGCCGCGGCGCTCGACGCGTTGGGCGAGAGTGAGCAAGGCATCGTAGTCCTGCATCACGCGCTGCTGGCCTTTCCCGAATGGCCGCGCTGGTCGGAGATCTGCGGCATCGACGAGCGCACGTTTGGCTATCACATGGAGCAGCAGGTCCCGGTCCAGGTGGCCGATCCAAACCATCCAGTCACGGCCGGTCTGGCGGATTGGGTGCTGCCGGACGAGACCTACACGATGCACGAAGCCGACGAGGGCAGCCGCATCCTGCTAACCACCGACCACGCGCTGAGCGTGCGAACGCTGGCCTGGACGCGTCGGTTCGGCAACGCCCGCGTGTTTTGCTACCAGTCGGGCCACGACAACGCCGCCTATGCCGACCCCGGCTTTCGAACCGTGTTGCACCGCGGCATCCGCTGGGCCGCGGGAACGCTCTAGCCGAGGAGGGACTGCCATGCGCGCACTGGTAACCGTGCTGGAGGCCGACGGACGGCGGGGCAAACGGCTGGTTCACGACTGGCCCGAGTACACCGAACCCCTGCGGGCCAACGAGGTGAAGACCCGCACCGTCTACAGCGGGGTCACCAACGGCACCGAACGCAACAACATGCTGGGCGGCAACTACTCCCGCCCCGACCACGAGTTGCCCTCAAACGAGGGCTACCAGAGCGTCGGCGAGGTGATTGCACTGGGCCCCGACGTCTCGGATCTGAGCCTTGGCGACCTGGTGTTCATTGGCGCTCACAGTGGAACGCAGCGCAGCCCGGCCGGTCACGTGGAGTTTGTCACGATCGCCGAGGATGACCTGGTTCTGAAGCTGCCCGAGGACATCGACCCGGTCCACGCCACCCTATTCGGCATGGGCGGCGTGGCCATGCGCAGCTGTCGGAATGCGGAGCTACGCATGGGCGAGCGTGTGCTGATCGTCGGCGGGGCCGGCTGTATCGGGCAGATGGCCGCCCAGATTGCGGCGGTGATGGGCGCGGGCGTGACTATCGGCGACGTCGCCGGGCGGCGGCTGGAGCTGGCGCAAACAATTGGCGCCGCTGAAGCGGTCGTGGACGTTTCCGGCGATGGCTGGGACCGGGACATCGGCGAGGGCGCCTTTGACGCGGTCATTGACTTTGCGGGCGTGCCGGGCATGGAGGACAAGCTGATCACGTGCGTTCGCCTGCAGGGGCGCGTGATCCTGGTCGCGGGCCGCTGGGAGGTGAACTACAACTTCCGGACCGGCCAGGGCCAGGAGATCACCATCAAGCAGAACAGCCACTTCGACCGCGACGATTTGCAAAACCTCTGCCGGCTGGTCGGCCGGGGCCTGGTGCAGGTCGAACCGCTTATCCAGGACGTGGTCCCGGCAGCGGAAGCTCCTGGGATCTACGCCAGGCTGCGCGACGATTCGTCGCAACTCATGGGTACCGTATTCGAGTGGTGAGCAACAACTGCGATCCGTTGCGGAGATCCTCGGGCCGCTTTGGGACGGCGACGGGCGGACCGCTCGTTTGCGTTAGCCGAGCACAACCGTTCTAATGGTCAAGAGCCGAACAATCGCGGGAGCAGCGCAATGGACAGACGGTCCCGAAGGTCGTTGACTCGACGCCGATTCGGCGGAGCGCTGCTGGGCGCGTTGACGGTAGTGGCCGTCGGCCTTGGCCCGGCGTGCGGCGGCGATACGGGCGGTACCGCAGGAACCCGCGACGATCCGTTCCCGTACAAGGACCCAAACGCCCGCTGCGGCAACGTGACGTGCGGATAACGGTACCGTCGGTCACCGGCAATCGGCCAGCTTGCGGACACCTCCCGCACCCGTTCTAGTGGTCGCGGCCGAACAGTCAGGAGACATCGCAAGGGACAGGCGGACCAAGCGGCCGCTGACCCGACGACGGTTTGCCGGAGCCCTGCTCGGCGCGTTCGCAGTCATGGCCGTCGGCCTTGGCCCGGCCTGCGGCGACGACGGTTCGACGGCGGGCACCCGCGACGACCCCTTCCCCGTCAAGGACCCAAGGTCCCGCTGCGGCAACCTGGGGACCAGTTGCTAGCGAGACTCCAGATTCGACTGCACCCCTGGGCCACTGCGGCATCCATCGCTGCGTTGCCCCCGTTCCGGCGGGTCAGCGGACACCGCCGCCCGTTAGCGTTGCTAGCATTCCCTAAATCGCAGTCGTCGCCTGCCCGGAGCAGGCGAACGCATGATCGGCGGGCCGACGCGTCCGCCGGCGGAGATCAGAATGAGCGCATCGAACGGCCTTGAAGCCCACGTGGACGACCTGCGTTCACGCGGCTGGTGCGTAATCCCCGACATCATCTCGGAACCGGCCCTCAGCGAAGTTCGCGAGAAGGTGTCGGCATCCATCATCGAAAACTCACGCTCCCCCGCCCCGCGCTACGGCGTCTCCAACCTGCTGCGCTTTGACCAGGCGCTGTTGCCCCACCTGGGCGACGAGGACGTGAATACCGTCACCCAGGGCGTCCTAGGACCCCATTGGCGCATCTCCTATGTGACCGGCTACGTCACCGGTCCCGGAACCGACCGTGACATCTGGCACGCGGACTTTCCCTACAACCAGCGCAACCTCGCGCACATTCCCGCGCCCTACCCGGACGTGCCGATGCACCTGACCACGTTCTGGATGCTCACCGACTTCACGCCCGAGAACGGCGCGACGTATGTGGTCCCTGGCAGCCACCGGCAGCAGGACCACCCACGTCCCGGCAGCCCGCTCGGCGACTGGATGGCCCCACGCGACGACGAAGCCCGCCTGCTGGGCAAGGCCGGATCCGTGGCCATCGTCGACAGCCGCCTCTGGCACGCGGTCTCGCCCAACACGACCGAGCAGGATCGCGTGACCGTGGTCGTCCGCTTCGCCCCGTGGTGGCTGAACCTCAACCCGACGCGTCGCGGACACGTGGAGCGCCAGGTCATCGTCGGCGACGGGATCGATTCGTTCGTGGAAGACCTGCCCCGCGAGGTCTACGACCAGGCCCCGGACAACCTGAGGCTGCGGTTGGCTCACCTGCTGCCCGCCGGATCGAACATCGGCTAAATCGCCGCAAAGCCGCCCCGCGCTGAGGCTCGGCGTTGCTTTTTTCTGGCGGTATTGCCGATATGCCGTACTGTATGCCACGTGAACGACGCATTACGGCGGTGCTATGGCTGACTTGCGGGGCGTGATCTTTGTCGGCAACGGACTAACGGCGGACGGGGCGGCCGCGCAGGTCGACGGCGGCGCGCCGCTGGACGCCACCATCGAGCGGCTGCGCGAAATCGGCGCGGACGACATCACGGTCATTACATCCGATGCGGACTCCGTGCCAGAGGCATCGGACGTGCGGGTCCAGGATCGGAACGCCGGTCACGGTGAGGTGCATGACCTGCTGCAGGCTGTTCCGCGCTCCGAGGAAGTCGAAATCCTTGTAGCCGAACACCCGCTGCAGCCGGCTGCCGACTTCCAGCCGTCGCAAGGCTCCAACAACTGCGTGTTCGTCGTCGCCGAGGGCGCGAGCGAAGGCCGCGTTGTTGACGTGATTGAACTTGAGTACGAGGAGCGGCGTCGCGTCACCCAGTTCGCCGTTCGCGCGGTCAACGGCGAGGGCGGCTACCGCCACACGGGCCTGACCTTCCTGCCCCTGGGCGCGCTGGAACTGGCCGCGCTCGTGGGCCTCCAGCAGACGCTCGCGGCGGACGGGATTGCGGAGGCCCTGTCGTTGACTTTGGGCCGCCTGCGCACGCGCGCGGCCGACGACGTGCTCCAGGACGTCTCGAGCATGAATCTGGATGACTTGTTTGACCGGTTTTTGTTCGAGGGCCGTCTATCCGCGATTAAGGCCTGACGGCGGCCCTTGCTTCACACCGGCGCGCGGTGACGCCCCGTGCTTGCGGCAACCTCCGCATCGCCTGCTGGAATATCTGGGGATTCTCCTGGGAGTGGCCGCGCCGCCGTCCCCTCGTAGCGGCTGAACTAGCAGACCTCAAGCCCGATGCAGTCTTCCTTCACGAGGCCCGCGCCGCCCGGCGTTCCTGGGAGAACGGCCAGTCCACGCCCGCGCAGGTCGCGGCCGATTCGGGCCTGTCCGTGGTGGACTGGATCGATGCTCCCACGTCCCACTCTGGAGCCCACATGGGGCCAGCCCTGCTGGCGAACCAACAACCGGTAACCACGTCACGTCGGCAACTCGCCAACCGCAGCTCCGTCGTCAATCTGGGATTCCACGAGCCTTGGCTGTTGACCGCGTGCTGGGACATCCAGGGAGCCCAGCTGGTCGTGGCAAGCACCCATCTGCCCATATCCGGATTGGTTCAAGCGCAGGACACCTCGGTCAACAGCCTCGTTGAGGTCACTCAGTCCGTGGCCGCAGGCGCCGACCTTCTGATTCTTATTGGCGACCTGAATCTGATGCCCCAGAACTCGTTGCTCTACCGCCTCATGCGGGACCTGGAGTTTGAGTCGGCGCCGCCGCTCGACCGCGCGCCGCCGACCTATCCCACCAGCAATGCCATGAGCAACCGCCAGGCCCTCGACGATGGAATCGGGGCACCCATCCACCCACAGGCACCACCGATCCGCATCGACCACCTACTGGTCCGCTCGAAGTCAAACTCACCGCTGAAGATCGTCGCCGAGGGCCGCTTCGGCACCACGCACCGCGACGGCGACCTCTACGCCTCCGATCACTGGGGCCTCTGGTTTGATGTCGCCGTCGTGTGACCCAATTGCTGGCAGGATGGCGTTTCAGGTACACCCACCGAATCACAACAGGAGATCGCCCACATGACCGCTGAGTTCCAGGGCCGTGTCGCATTGGTAACCGGAGCCGGGCGCGGCATGGGCCGCGCAACCGCCGAGCGCCTGCTGGCCGGCGGCGCCCAGGTTGCCGTGAACGACGTCAACGCCGAACAGATCGAAGCCGTCGCGTCCGAACTCGGCGCGGGCGTTGCCGCCTTCCCCGCCAACGTGGCCGATAAGTCGTCCGTGGACGCGATGGTCGCCGCCGTCAGCGAGCGCTTCGGCCGCCTGGACATCCTCGTCAACAACGCCGGCATCGTCTCCCCCACCGCGTTCGAGTCCATCCAGGAGTCCGAGTGGCGGCGCGTGCTGGACGTCAACGTCAACGGCGTCTTCTTCTGCACCCAGGCCGTCATCCCGGCCATGCAGGCCGACAACTACGGCCGCATCGTCAACTTCTCATCCACCGCCGGGAAGAATGTCAGCACCGTCGGCGGCGCGTCCTACACGACCTCAAAGGCCGCCGTGCTTGGTCTCACGCGCGCCGCCGCCAAGGAACTGGCCCCGTACGGCATAACCGTCAACGCCGTATGCCCAGGCATGATCGACACCGACATGCTGCGCGTCGCCTGGCCCGAGGAACGCATCCAGGAATACATCCCGTCCATTCCCCTCAACCGTATGGGCAAACCCTCCGAAGTCGCCGAACTCGTCTGCTTCCTCGCCTCCGACCGCGCCGCCTACATCACCGGCGCCGCCCTCGACATCACCGGCGGCGAACTGATGGTCTAGCCGAGGCTCGTGCGGTGGCGCCCCCTAACCCGCTACCTGCGCCTCAAGCAACGAAGTCTCAACCTTTATCTGATCCTGCCGTGCACGTGCCTGCGCCAGGTCGTAGGCGGTCTGGAGACGCAGCCAAAACTCGGCATTCGACCAGCCGGCCTTTTCGAGTCGAATTGCCATCTCCGGCGAAATCCCCGCATGACCGTTCAGCACGCGCGACAGCGTGTGACGCGCCACACCCAAGCCCTTCGCCGCGTCCGTGACGCTCAAACCAAGCGGTTCCAGGCAGTTCTCCTGGATGCTTCGACCCGGATGCGGCGGATTGTTCATTGCCATCGGCACATCCTAGGAAACGCGCGTGCCCTCTACTGCCTACCCGCCCGCCAGGCCATCTTCATATACACGTCGCCCTGCTCCAGTTCGTCCAGCATCTGCTGTAGGCGGCGGGCCTTGGTTTCGGGGCGTTTGGCCCGGTCAATCCAGCCAAGGTAGTCGTTGCGCTGGTAGGGCGGGCGGGCTCGGTAGGCCGCCATCACGTCGGCGTCCTCAAGGGCGCGTTCGACCTCGGGCGGCATGGGGTTGAGCGGTCGGGTGAGGCGAGACGGACGGTCAGACATTGGTCGGCCGAAAGACGGAGCTAGTCGTCTCCGAGGCTACCGCAGGCCACGACCGACAACGGGAGGCCATGCCGCCGTTGCCCAAACCGGCCAGACCGTCGCATCCTGCGGAACGTTCATTTTCGCAATCTAAGGAAGCCCCAATGCCAACCCAAGCCGCGCTCTCCTGGTGGCACGACGCCCGCTTCGGCATGTTCATCCACTGGGGGTTGTACTCCCTCCTGGCCCGCCACGAGTGGACGATGTACCAGGAGAGCATTCCTCCCGAGGAATACCACGGCCTGGCCGACCGCTTCGATCCCCAGCACTACAACCCCGAGGAATGGGTGGCGCTGGCCGAGGATTCGGGCATGCGCTACATGATCCTGACCTCGCGCCACCACGAAGGCTTCAGCCTCTGGGACTCCCAGGTCTCGGACTTCACGGCCCCCAAGACCGCTGCGAAGCGGGACCTGCTGGCCGAGTTTGTGAACGCCTGCGAAAAGCGCGGCATGCGCTATGGCTTCTACTACTCGCTGCTGGACTGGCGTTACCCGGCCTATTTCCGCGGCAAGGCCCGTGATCCGGAGGGCTGGGCCGAGTTCCTGGACTACGTGCACGCCCAGGTGCTGGAGCTGTGCACCGACTACGGCGACCTCTCGGTGCTCTGGTACGACGGCGGCTGGCCCTACACGCCCGAGGACTGGAACTCGACCCCGCTCAACGCCGAAGTCCGGCGCCTGCATCCCGACATCCTCATCAACAACCGCTCCATGCAGCCGGAGGACTTCGACACGCCGGAGCAGCACGTCACACCCTCGCCGGATCGGCTGTGGGAGAGCTGCATGACCATGAACACCACTTGGGGCTACTCCACCATCGACCGCGAGTGGAAGTCCCCCCGGCAACTCATCCACTACCTGGTGACGGCGGCCAATGGCGGCGGGAACTACCTGCTGAACGTGGGACCTGACCCGGACGGCCGTATCCCGTTCGAGTCCGTGGAGCGCCTGCGCGCCATGGGCCGCTGGCTGGACGTGTACGGCGAGTCGATCTACGGCAGCGAGCCAACCGCCGACCGGCTGCGCATCAGCAGCGCGGGCCGAACCCACACCAAGATCGGCAACACGCTCTACCTGCACTGCTGGCGCTGGCCGGGCGAGGAGATCGTGGTGGGCGGCGTCGGCGGACGCATCCTCGGCGCGCGCCTGCTCGGATCAGACGCTCCGGTCGACGTGGAGCAGCAAGGCCACCGCGTCTGGCTGCGCGGCCTGCCGGCCTATGCTCCCGATCCCATCGATACGGTGATCGCGCTGGAGTTCGACGGCCCGCCCCAGGAGCACGATCGCTTCGGCGACAAGCCGGGAGTCTAGCCGGCGGTTGGGCTGAAGTTTCAACCCGCCGCGGTTTGCCCGTCGCCGGTCAGCGGCACGAAGCGAACCGGGCCTAGGTTGGTTGACGTCTCGCCTTCCTCCGTCCGCTCCACGACCCACAAGGTTTGATCCCAGGCGTTCGAACCCACCGGCACCACCAGTCGACCGCCGATCCGCAACTGCGGAATAAGCGTCCGTGGAATCCGGATGGCGGCCGCCGTGACAATGATGGCGTCGTAGGGTGCGTGCTCGTTCCAGCCGAAGAATCCGTCGGCGGTGCGCAGCTGGACACTCCGATATCCCGCGTTGCTCAGGTTTGCTGCCGACCACGCCGCCAGTTGCGGAATGATTTCGACGCTAAACACCTCTGCGCCCAGTTCCGCCAGCACTGCCGCCTGGTATCCCGACCCGGTTCCAATCTCCAGCACACGGTCGCCGGGACCAATCGACAGTGCCTCCGACATCAGCGCCACCACCAGCGGTTGCGAGATGGTCTGGCCCCTCCCAATCGGAAGTGGCGCATTGTCGTAGGCCTCGCTCGCATCGTCGGGCCTGACGAAGTGGCGACGCTCCACTCGCTGGATTGCTTGCAGCACCGGCTCCGAGTGCACGATCCCGGCCCGCCGAATCTCGGCCATTAGCTTCTCGCGCCCACGTCGCCGCTTCCAGAACACGCGCAATCCGTAGCCGTCGGGAACCTGCAATTCGCAGCTTGTCACACCCTGCGTTCCGGGCGGACATCGCCGCCATGCTCTATGTTTAGCACCGTCGGCCGCAGTCGCAGCTACCTGGAGGATTGCGAATGACGGCCAGGGTGTCCCCGTCGAGTCACCGAGCCGGGGTCTGGATTTGGTGCCAGGGTGAGCCCAAGCCCTATCACTTTTATCTGTACGCCCGCCGCTGCTTCACGCTCGCCCAGCAGCCCAGCCGGGCCCGCCTGCACGTCACGGCGTCGGATCGCTACGTCTTGTACGTCAACGGGGCCTATGTGGGCCGAGGTCCGGCGCGCAGCGACCCCAGGCGCAAGAGCTACGACACGTACGACGTGGCCTCCAGACTCAGGGCCGGAGCAAACGCCATCGCGGTGCGCGCCTACCACTACGGCGCGGCGGACCAGGGCGACGGCTGGCACTCGCAGAGCGGTAACGCTTACGCCGTGGGCGAACGCGCCGGCCTGTGGGCAGAACTGGAGATCACACGGCCGGACGGCACGTGTGACGTGCTGGGATCTGACTCCCACTGGAAGCTGCAACCGGCCAGGGCCTGGAATCGGGATGTGCCGCCGCTCGAGGGAACCTTCGGTAGCCCCGAGGTCTACGACGCCAGCGCCGACCCGCCCGACTGGATGCGGGTGGAATTCGACGACTCGGGTTGGGCCCCGGCCTGGGAGATTCCGCCCCGCGAACTGGACTGGTTCCTGCTGGAGCCGCGATCGACACCGCTGCTACGGGAGCGCGAGGTGCTGCCCGCCCGGCTGGTGACGGTCGGCGAGGTGATCGACCAGGAACCGCCAGCGTTCCCCTACGCTCCGCCCACGAAACAGCGGCGACGATCCAGGCTAGACGTGGCGCGCCTCCTGGCCGCCGAGCTCCGGCTTCCCCTGGAACACGCCTGTGCGGAGCGGCCGGAAGCCGTCCTCAGCGGCGACGACACCGCCGCCGTGTTCCAGGGCGCCCTTGTCGCCGGGCACGGCATCCGCCAGCCCTTCCTGGTGCTCGACTTTGGTCGCCAGGTCTTCGGATTTCCACGTATACGGCTGGACGCCCAACCGGGCGCCAAGCTGGACCTGACCTACGACCAACTGCTGGTCGACAACCGCGTACCATCCAGGCTCGCGCTTGCGGACCGCTACCTGACCCGCGCCGGTGAGCAGGTTTGGGAGGTGGCGACCTACCGCCAGTTTCGCTACCTGCACCTCACCCTCCGCAGCCCCGACACCCCGGTCCGCATCAGCGGCATCTCGCTCGACGCGTACGAGTACCCGGCCGAGCGCCGCGGCGCATTCGCCTGCGCCGATCGCCTGCTCACCAAGCTGTGGACGGCCTGCGCCGACACCGTCTATCTGAACATGGAGGACACGCTAACGGCCGACGCCTGGCGCGAGCGCGTGCAATATGCCGCCGGCGACCCGCGGCATGGCATCGCCGGCATGTACGTCGCCTACGGCGACCTGCCGCTGGCCGACCGACTGCTACGAACCTTTCCCGCCACGGATCATGGCGACGGCAAGCTTGCGATCAACTTTCCGCCGGCCCGAAGCGATCCGCGCACCTTCATCCCCCAGCACCTGCTGGCCTGGAGCCTCAACGCGCGTGAGCACTACCTCTACACGGGGCGACGCGACGTCGCCATACACCTCTGTACCCCAGCGTGCAGCGGCAGATCGACTGGTACGAACCGTACCGAGACGGTCTGGGCCTGCTGCGAGACCTGCCCGGCTGGAACTGGCTTGACTGGGCGCCCGTGGACCTGCGCGGCGCCAACCTGGCCACCAACATCTTCTACGCCATTGGCCTGGAGGCCGCCGCCTGGCTGGCCGAGCAATTGGATCGGTCGGCGGACGCGCGCCGCTGGAACCAAATCGCTCAATCGGTTCGGGCACAGATTCGCCGCGTCTTTTGGAACCCCGAGCGCGGCCTGTTCGAAGACAGCCACCACCACGGGGCGCTGACGGGGATTGCCAGCGAACACGGCAACGCGCTTGCCGTGATCCACGGCCTGTCGACGTCCAAACAGGCCGAGCGGATCGCTTCCAGGCTCCACGCGCAGGATCCGTCGCTGGCGCCGGCAAGTCCCGCGTACTTCGGCGACGTTCTCACCGCGCTGCTGCGCGGCGGGCTGTCGGAGCAGGCCCTGAAGGGGGTGCGCGAGCGTTATCGACCCATGCTCGAACTCATAGACAACCCCACGGTCTGGGAAGCGTGGGGTCCTTTTCTGTCGCATCACAACCCCATCACATCGGACGAGCAGGTGGCCACGCGCCACCAGATGCGTCGGGCGGCGCCGCGCAGCCTCGCGCACATGGGCGCGGTGGCAGCCGGCGTGGCGCTTACCACCGACCTCCTGGGCGTGACCCCAACCGGTCCGGGGTTTCAGACCTGCCGGATCCGTCCTCGGCCCGGCGTGCTGGACTGGGCCAGGGGCGTAGTTCCCACGCCCCACGGTGACCTCAAGACGGCCTGGGAACGAACCGCGACGGGCCTGGTGCTGACTGCCGAACTTCCCGACGGCGTGGACGCCGACGTGACACTGGATCGGCATGCGAAACGGCCGCAAACGCTCGTCGTCAACGATCGGATCCACGACCTCCAAGACCCTGACGCCGGCGTGCAACGCACGCCCACCACCGTCAGCGTCCGGGTTTCGGCCGGCAGGCACCAGATTGAACTCAGATGCGCTGAAGGGGGCGGCTAGCACCGGCACGTGAGGGTGAGGCGGACAAGGCTCGTGCCGAATGAGCGAGCTCGAGTCGTTTGACCATGCGCGGGCAATGGCCACCTCGCGTGTGACGATCTACCGAGCAGGACATCGCGTCAGTCGAGGTTCGGTGAAGTACAGGCTCACCGCAGGTCTGATCCTGGTTTCGGCAGCCAGCTTGCTGTTCGAGATCGCGCTCACCCGCGTGTACGCCATTGCCCAGGGCCACCACTTCGCCTTCGTCGCGATCGCCATGGCCCTGCTCGGTATCGGCGCGGCCGGGACCCTCACGGCAACTTCCACGCGTGTAGCACAAGCCGCGCCGCAAGCCGCGATCAGTTGGGCTGGCCCGCTCTTTGCCCTTACGGCCGTCGGCGCCTACGTCACGGCCGACCGCATTCCGCTGGACACCTACCGCATCGGTGCCGACGCCATCCAGCTTGCGTGGCTCGCACTCTTTTTCATTGTGGCCGCCGTACCGTTCACCTGCGCCGGTGTCGCCGTCGTTGCCGTATTGCGACATCGACCGGCCGGCGCCGGCACGACCTACGGCGCGAGTCTGGCCGGGTCCGCCGCCGGCGCGGCCCTGGCCGTACCGCTCCTTGCCCTTGTTGGATCGGCCGCGACGATCCTGCTGGCCGCGGCGCTGGCGGTGGCCGCGCCGTTGGTTGTGGCGCCACGGCTGCCTGCATCGGGCGCGGGCCTGTTGGGTCTGGCCCTAATCGCCGCAGCCATTGTCATTGCCCCGTCAGGTCCGCGCGTCTCCGTCCACTCGCAGCTCGCCCAGGCGCTGCAACGACCCGACGCCCGTCATCTCGACACGAAGCTCTCCACAAACTCACGCGTGGACATCCTCGAGAACGCCGGCTTCCGCAACGCCACTGGCCTGAGCCTGAACTACGCAGGCCCGATTCCCAGGCCCCACATCGGCCTTACCGTGGACGGTGCTAACGCCGCGGCGCTGGACATCCCACTGACCGAGGCCCTCGACCACGTCCCGCTCGCCCATGCCGTCCGTGGTCGCCCGGCCAACTCGGCCCTGCTACTCGACCCCATCGGCGCATTCGACACCGCCGTGTTGGTCCGCGCCGGGGTCGGCGCTATCGACCTCGTCCAGCCCGATGCGGCGCTTCGTCAAGCCTGGCAGGACGCCGCCGAGACCACCGTGCTGAACGACGACCGCGTCCGCATCCTCGATCAAGGCGTCCGCTCGGCCTTGGAGTCAGCCGCCACCTACGACCTGGTGGTCTGGCCCCTCCGTGAGTCCTTCCAGGGTGTTGCCGCCGGCACCTTCGGCCTTCGTGAGACTTATGCGCTCACCCGCGATGCCCTCGCCGACGGCTGGCGCGCCCTCACGACCAACGGCCGCCTGGTCATCACCCGCTGGCTGCAAGCCACCCCGTCCGAGTCCGTGCGCATGTGGGCATCCCTGCTCGATGCGCTCCGACTGGCAGGCATCCACGACCCGGCCGCTCACGTACTCGCGTGGCGCTCGCTGGAAGTCGTCACCATGGTCGCCAGTCCAACGCCCTTTACGGCGGCCGAACGCCAGGCACTGGCGAACGGCCTCGAGCGCGATGGATTCGACTGGGTGTTTCACGTGCAACTACAGGAATCCGAGTCGAACCGCTTCAACCGCTTGCCTGACACCGCGCTCCACCGTGCCTTCCGAACCGTCGTCCGGGGCGATCCCACACCGGCTTCGTGGACATCCGTAGCCGACGACCGCCCTTACTTCTTCCACTACTTCGACTGGACCCAGTGGCGCGAAGTCCTGTCCACCACCGGTCGAACCTGGCAGCCCTTCGGCGGCGCGGGCTTCCTGGTGCTGGTCCCGCTGGCGGCGGCCGCCTCCGGTGCAGCCGTCCTCACCATGATCGCGCCGTTATCGGGCCGACGTCGCCGTGGCGCAAGCCGCGTTGGGCTTCGCCGTCTCGCCTACGTCGCCGCCGCTGGCGTTGCCTTCACGGCAACCCAGATCGCCCTGCTGCAACGCCTCATCCTGGTGCTCGACGCCCCAACCGTCGCCTTCGCCACCGGCATCGCCGCCATGCTCGCCTGGGCCGGCCTCGGCAGCCTGTCCTTGCGCTGGTGGCGGCCTCACCCACAAACAGCCGCCGGCATGGCCGCAATGAGCGTGTTCATCCTGGGCGGGCTACTGCTGGCGGCGCCGTTGGCCCTTGGCGCTCCCCTGGGAATCCGCGTGGCCGTAGGAATCCTGGCGGCCATGCCGTCGCTGGCCTTGGGAACCGTTATGCCGTCCGCCGTCCGCGCACTCGCGGACGATCGAGCCGCTATCTCCTGGGCCTGGGCCGTCAACGGGACGGCCTCGGTCGCCGCCGCTTTCGTCGCTGCCATCGTGATCGTGTCCATCGGCTTCGCCTGGACGCTGCTCGCTGCGGCCCTCGCTTACGCCGTGGCCGTGCCGCTCTGGCGCACTAGGGATCCTCGGCGGACATCTCCCCGGTAAGCGGCACGAAGCGAACCAGCCCAAGGTTCGTCGTGACGACACCCTCGGCGGTTCGCTCGATCAGCCAGAGGGTCTGATAGAACCCCGGCGGACCCACCGGCACGATCATCCGCCCGCCCACCTTGAGTTGCCGGATCAGCAGCTGCGGCACGTGATCCGGCGCCGCCGTGACGATGATGCCGTCAAAGGGCGCCTCCGCTTCCCAGCCAAAGTAGCCGTCATCCGTGCGCTGCACGACGTCCCCGTAGCCCGCGCCGCGCAGGTTCTCCTCGGACCACTCGGCCAGCGGCGGGATGATCTCCACGCTATAGACCGTCGCGCCCATCTCCGCCAGTACCGCCGCCTGGTACCCCGACCCGGTCCCAATCTCAAGAATCCGGTCACCTGGCGAGATCCCCAGCGCCTCCGTCATCATCGCCACGATCAGCGGCTGCGAGATCGTTTGCCCCTCGCCAATCGGCAGCGGCCGGTTCTCATAGGCCTCGTCCACGTTCTCCGGCCGCACAAACCGATGCCGCTCCACCCGCTCCACCGCCGCCAGCACCGGCTCCGATATCTCGCGGTCCGACGCGCGAATCTCCGCCATCAGCTGCGCCCGCCGCTCAGCGAAAGCTCCGTCGGCATCGGCTGCCGGCGCTTCGTCCGCCGCTTCCCCGCACGCCGCCAGCACCAGCACCGCCAGCAGCGCCCACCGTGCCAGCCAAGCCCCTGCTCGGGTCATTCGGCGCCCCATCTCCTGGCTAGCCGGCACGGATCATCGTCGCAGTCTGGCTGGCCGAAGCTTGTCACACCTCTCCGCGAACGGTTCACAGCCCCGCACTCAATGCCAAAATGCGCGCAATCACCAGCGGCACTTCAAGCGAGCGAAACCATGGCAGACCTGCGAGGACGCGTCGCCGTCGTTACCGGCGGCGGAACCGGCATCGGCAAGGGCATTGCGCGGCGGTTGGCGGCGGAAGGCTGCCGCCTGGTGGTGTCGGCCTCAAACAGCTTCGGCGGAGCCGAAGAGCTACGCGATGAGTTGCGGGCCGACGGCGCTGAAGTCGAAATCACGCAGGCCGACTTCCGCGACCCCGACACCGCCCGCGGCGTCGTGACCGGCGCGATCGAGCGCTACGGCCAACTGGACATCCTGGTCAACAACGCCGGCTGGACCCTGAGCGAGGACTTCCTCGAAGGCAACACCCAGGACTGGCTGGATATCTTCAACATCAACCTGATCGCCATGATCACCGGCAGCCAGGAAGCCGCCCGCCACATGGTCGAGCGCGGATCCGGTCGCATCATCAACATCAGCTCCGTCCACGGCTACGTACACCTCGTTCAAAACGTTGTCTACGCCTCCACCAAGGGCGGGATCAACGGTTTCACCCGTGCCCTGGCCCTGGCGCTCGCCCCGCACGGGGTCACCTGTAACGTCATCGCCCCCGGCGCCATCCAGGTCGACCGTTATGCCGACCAGAACATGGACGCCTCCTCCATCGGCGCCACAATCCCGGCCGGTCGCGTCGGCCAGCCACCGGAAATCGCCGCCGCCGTCGTTTATCTCGCCTCCGACGAGGCCTCCTACGTCAACGGAACGACCCTCTACGTCGACGGCGCCCTCACAACCCGCATGGCCATCGGCCTCTAGACCGAAAGGAATCAGCCAGTGGTTTCCAGTAAAGCAGCCACGGTCGAGGAGTACCTGGCCGAGCTCCCAGAGAACCGGCGGGACGACATCCAGCAGGTCCGCGAGGTCATTCTTGCCAACCTGCCGGACGGCTTCGAAGAGTGCATGCAGTACGGAATGATCGGCTACGCCATCCCGCTCGAAGACTTCCCCAACACCTACAACGGGCAGGCCCTCGGCGTGGCCGCCCTGGCCGCGCAGAAGCGCCACATCTCCGTTTACCTGCACGGCCTCTACGCAGACCCCGAACTGACCGAGTGGTTCGTGGAGGCCTACAAGCAGTCGGGCAAGCGGCTCAACATGGGCAAGTCCTGCGTCCGTTTCCCGCGGGCCGAGGCCGCGGCGCTGGACTTGATCGGCGAGGTCGTCGCCCGAATCACCCCCGAGCAACTGATCGCCCAACACGAAGCCGCCCACGGGTAAGCGTAGTAATGAGGACCTATTCACACGAGTGAGATTAGGGACCTCACGCAGGCTCAGAACGACTGCATTGCCCTTTAGCTGCCAGTGCAGCGCGGCAACGTCAAGGCTTCGAACGTACACGTGCTCAAAGCCATTCTGCACGTGGCGGAGCACGGCGGTGCCTGGCGAAGCCTGCCGCGTTGATTCGGCCGCTGGCACACCGTGTATATCCGCATGAACCACTGGTCCGAAAGCGGAGTGCTCGATCGGGTCCTCAAGCGCCTCCAGCGCGAACAGTTCGTGCGGATCCGGGTGGAGACCGTCCCGCTCGACAGACCCAGCGTCGAGATCCACCTTGATGGGACGGGCGCGGGCCGGAAGCCACCGGCAAGTTCCGCGGATACTGGACCACCAAGCCTCATCTGGTAGCCGCGGATGCGGGCACCACGCTGACCTCCGCGCTCTCGCTCGGCCGTTCTGCTCAATTGACTCAGGAGACTCACTCAACGCATAGAGCTAGGTGTCACATGCTTGGAGCCGGCGGCGGCCGTCGGACAGAGGGCCGTTCGCGAAGAACTGCTACGTCAGCGGGACCTCGGCGGCGCTTTCGAGGCGCCAGCGGGCGCTGAGTTGCTGGCGGCGGACCATTTCGGCGTACCAGCCGCCATCGGCCACCAGATCGTCGTGGGAGCCGGCGGCGGCGACCTGGCCGTCGCGCAGCACGACGATGCGGTCGGCGCGGCGGACGGTGGCCAGGCGGTGGGCGATGACGAGGGTGGTACGGCGGAGGGTGAGGCGGTCGAGGGCTTCCTGGATGAGGGCTTCGGTTTCGGCGTCGACGGACGAGGTGGCTTCGTCCAGGATGAGGATTGGGGCGTCTTTGAGGACGGCTCGGGCGATGGAGATGCGCTGCTGCTGGCCGCCGGAGAGCCGGACGCCGCGTTCGCCGATGCGGGAGTCGTAGCCGTTGGGGAGACGTTCGGCGAACTCATCCACGTTGGCGGCGCGGGCGGCTTTGAGGATGTCTTCCTCACTGGCGCCGGGTCGGCCGAAGGCGATGTTGTCGCGGATGGTGCCGGCGAACAAGAAGACGTCCTGCAGGACGAGCGAGATGTTGGAGCGAAGCCAGACGAGTGGGAGGTCGCGCACGTCGGCGCCAGCAACGCGAACTGCGCCGTCCTGCACGTCGTAGAAGCGCGGGACCAGGTGGGCGCAGGTGGTCTTGCCGACGCCGGTGGGGCCGACGAGGGCGACCAGTTCACCGGGCGCGGCCTGGAATGACACGCTTTCCAGCACCGGCTCTTCAGGTTCGTAGCGGAAGTCGACGTTGTCGAACTCGACCGACCATTCAGGGGCCGCCGGGGCGGTTGCACCGGGCTTGTCGGTCAGGTCGGTCTTTACGTCCAGCAGTTCAAGGACACGTTCGGTGCTGGCCATGGCCTTCTGAATGTTCTCGCTGATGGCGGCGAGCTGGATGACGGGCTGGTAGATGAGGCCCAGGTAGACGACGAAGACGAAGAGGTCGGCCACGGGGACATCGCCGCGCAGGGTGAGGTCGCCGCCGACGGCCACGACCAGGATGAGGCCGAAACCAGCCAGCAATTCGATCATTCCGGCGGGGACCAAGGAGAGGAACTGGGCCTTCTGGATGTCGTCGCGGTAGCGCTGCCAGTTGCGCTCGACGATGCGCAGTTGCTCACGCTCACGGCCAAAGGCCTTGATGACCGCGTAGCCGGAGATGCCTTCGGTCACGGTGGCCGTGACGCCGGCGACTGACTCACGCACGACGCGCCAGGAACTGCGGATGTGTGGAAACAGGAAACGGCCGGCCACGATGATGACGGGAATCGGCAACAGCGCCAGCAGGGCCAGTTGCCAGTTGATGATGAAGAGAGCAATCAACATGGCGATTGGCAAGGCGATGGCCATGACAGTTTCAGGAATGCCGTGGGCGACGAAGTCCTCCACCGTTTCCACATCGCCGACCGAACGCGAGACCAACGAGCCCACGCGACGGTCGGTGAAGAAGCGGTGGGGCAGGGTTTGGATGTGGCGGTAGAGGTTGATCATCATGGCCTGCTGCACGTTGTAGGCCGCCCAGTGGGACAGCAGGCCGTAGGCGTAGCGCGCGGCAGCCCGCACCAGGTAGGCGCCAACCAGGGCCGCCACGACGACCAGCATGGCGTTCTCGGCGGTGGTGCCTTCGGCGTGCCAGATCAGGATCTGGCGGACCAGCAATGGCGGGACCAGCCCGCTGGCCGTGAAGAGCAAGCCAGCTATCACGGTGCCCGTGAGCATGCCGCGCTCGGGGCGGGTGAAACGTGACAACTGACGGAGGAATTTCACGCTCGCAGCCTAGCGAGGTGGGCAGCGGGAGGCCAATGCCCCGGGCACCGGTGCGCGAGAATGGCGAGCTCGCATTTGGAGCTTCGTAACGCATGGCCTACGACGAGGGACTGGCGCAGCGGATTCAGGATGCGCTGGCGGACGCCGATGGGCTGACGGAACGGCGGATGTTTGGCGGGATTGCCTTCATGCTGCACGGGAATATGGCGGTGGGCGTGAGCGGCGATGAGCTGATGGTGCGGGTGGGGCCGGATCGTTACGACGATGCGTTGGCGCAGCCGCACGCCCGGGTCTTTGATATGACCGGCCGGGTAATGCGGGGCTGGGTCGTGGTGGCCTCCGAGGGCATCGCGGACGACGCGGCGCTGGATGCGTGGATTCAAAGAGGCGCCGACTATGCGCGGTCGCTGCCGCCGAAGTAGGGCGGACGTGTACCTTAAGTCCGAGGCCGCCGATGACCTTTCGGCCAAGCCTGAGGAAGTTCGCAGCGCGTCCCGAGGGCGGAGAGTCGCGCCGCCACACGACCGACATGGTTGGATTGGAGACTCTCTGTGAAGTACACCCGCGAGGTCGTGATCGACCTGCCGCGCGACCGCGTGATCGAGCTGTTCGACGATGCCGACAACCTGCCGAAATGGCAGGACGGCCTGCAGAGGTTCGAGCACGTCAGCGGCGAGCCCGGACAGCCCGGCGCCAAGTCGCGCCTGGTGTACGACCACCGAGGGCGCCGCTGGGAGTTGATCGAGACGATCACCGAGCGCAACCTGCCCGACGAGTTCACAGCCATCTACGAGACCGAAGGCGTCTGGAACTTGATGAAGAACCGGTTTGAGGAAGAGGGCCCAAACCGCACGCGCTGGATCGCCGAGTCAGATTTCCGAAGTTCGGGACTCACGATGAGACTGATGGCGATCTTCCTGCGGCCGATATTCACCTCGAGAACGATGAAGACCCTGCGTGACTTCAAGGCATTCGCCGAACGCGAGAGTCGCGGAGACTAGCGGCCGTCGGCGGCCAACCGGTTGGATTGGAGGCTATCCGTGAAATACATCCGTGAGATCGTGATTGACTTGCCGCGCGATCGCGTGATCGAACTCTTCATGGACCGAGACAACATGCCGAAGTGGCAGACGGGCCTGAAGAGCTTCGAACACGTCAGCGGCGAGCCCGGGCAGCCCGGGGAGACTTCCCGGCTGGTGTATGAGCACCGCGGCCAGGACGTCGAGATGATCGAAACGGTGACGGCGCAAAGCCTGCCCGACGCGCTAGCCGGCACCTATGAGACCGAAGGCGTGTGGAACTTCATCAACAACCGCTTCGTGGAAGAGGGGCCGGACCGCACGCGCTGGATTGCCGAAACGGAGTTCCGCTTTTCCGACTGGAAGATGCTGCTGATGTCGATCGTTCTGCGCCCCATGTTCACCGGCCAGACAAAGAAGGTTCTGCGTGACTTCAAGACGTTTGCCGAAGGCGAAGGCAGCGGGATGTAGCGACCGGCCGCGCCGGTTACTCCTCGTGGCCGGCGGTTGACTCCAGTTCGAGGGTGTAGGGCAGCGTGCCGACCGGCAAGGGTTCGGGGCGCTCGGTGACGAGGTCTTCAAGGTCGGTTTCCGACGGATCGACACCGAGGTATTCCAAGGTGTCGGCGTAGGGCAGGCCCTGGTCTGGGTCCCAGCCGTGTTCCTGGTAGTAGCCCTGGACGTAGGTGCGGACTTCCTCGCGCGGCAGCCGGTAGTCGCTGAGCGGTCCCTGGCGTATTGGCTGGTGCAAGCGGTCGGGCAGACGGTCGTCCTCGGCGGTCATGCCTTCGCGCAGGTTGAAGAGGCGCGCCATGGTGAGACCGCGCTCGAAGGTCTCGTGCAGTTCCTCCGGCGTCATGTCCCAGCCGGTGACGGCATTGAGCAGTTCCAGCGCCTTGGTGTCGTCGTAGTCCAGGAACTGGCAGAGGCCGACGGTGTTGCGGACGGAGGTGCGCTTGAGGCCGGCGCCGGTGTGGTCGCCGCCGGTGGGGGTGACGGGGTAGTTGTCGCGCATGTCCTTCATGGCCCGTGGATCGTGCATAGCGACCTCGAGGCCCTTGACGTGCACGACGTAGTCCTCGGCGTCGCCGCCGATGGTGCGGGCGGCGCGCAGGGCGCCCTCGGCCAGCAGGTCGCCGATGCCGTTGCGGTACGCGATTTTCTCGATCAGGTCCAGCAGGTCCTGCGCCGAGCCGAAGCGAAGGGGCTGTCCGTCCTCGTTGTAGTCGCGCAGGCGGCCCATTTCTTCCATTTCCATGGCCCAGGCAATGGTTGCGCCGGCCGAGATGCTGTCCATGCCCAGGAAGTTGAGCATCTCGTTGCCCTTGCAGACCGCCATGATGTCCGTGACGCCGGTGTTGGTGCCGATGGCGGCCAGCGTTTCGTACTCGGGGCCGCCGTACTTGGGGCGGACCTTGACCTTGGGCGTTTCGATCTTGACGCGCTTCTTGCAGCGCACGGAGCAGGCAAAGCAGCGGTCCATGTGGTCGATTACCTGGTCGCGCATGGCGATGGCGTCGATATTGGTGGCGCCGTCCAGCTGCCCGTCGCGGAAGTTGTGGACGATCAGATGCCCTTCGAGCTGCTTTGATTGCACCATGGCGCCGGTGCCCCAGGTGTGCAGCCGGTGGTGGGTGCCGCCTTCGGCCAGGGTTTCGCGGGCGACCCAGCGTGCGGTGTCTTTGACGGGGTCGCGGTCTGCGACCTGGACCCGGCTGCTGCCGCGGACGGCAATGGCTTTGAGGTTCTTGGAACCCATCACGGCGCCAAGCCCGGTGCGACCGGCGACCTCGTTCAGGTCGTTGACGATGCAGGCGTAGCGGACGAGGTTCTCGCCAGCGGGTCCGATCTGGGTGACGCGGATCTGCTGGTCACCGAGCTCTTCGCGGATTGTGGATTCGACCGGGCCGGTGATCTGGCCCCAGAGGTGGGTCGCGTCGCGGAACTCGACCTTGTCGTCCTTGATCCAGAGGTAGACGGGCTCAGACGCTCGGCCCTCGATGACAATGCCGTCCCAGCCGGCCTGCTTGAGTTCGGCGCCCCAGTAGCCGCCGGCCTCTGACTCGCCGAAGAGACCGGTCAGCGGCGACTTGGCGCCGACGCTGTGGCGGCCGGCTCCCGGGAGCGCAACGCCGGTGGTGGGACCCATGGCAAAAACGAGCCGGTTGACTGGATCGAACGCGTCAGCGCCGCGCGGGGTTTCGGTGAGCAGGTAGTGGGCGATGAAGTTGCGGCCGCCCAGGTGCTTGCGGAAGAAGGCGTCACCGGGCTGCTCGGTCCAACAGCGCCGATCGGTGAGGTCCACACGCAGGATTCGGTTCTGGATTGCGGTTGGCGCCATCAGCTCGCTCCCATTCCGCCGGACATCGGAACCAGGACCTCCAGCGTATCGCCGTCGCGCAGTTTCGTCGCGCGCGAGGCCAGCTCGTCGTTGACGCCGAGGGTGAGGCGACGCGACTCATCCAGGCCGTGGGCGTCGAGCAGGTCGCCGACGGTTGAGCCGGCCGGCGTCTCAATGACGCGGATGCGGCCCTCGCCGGGGAAGAAGCGGGCAAGGTCGGCGTAGGGGCGGACGCGGATGCGCATGTGATCGTCTTGTTCCGCGGGCCGTGGTACGCGTTTCGAACGATTGGTGCGGTGCATTGTGGCTACGATATCGAACCAGTGCTCGCGCCGTGCTGACGATGACCCCACGAAAACTCCCGAAAGACGTTCGCCGCCGGCTGGACGTGGCCGATCATTCTGACTTCCAGAGTCCGGTTGACGAGTCTCCGATCAGGCGGATGGAGCCTGTCCGTCCGGGTCCGGTTGACGCTGAAGCGCTGCTCGAGCAGATCCGGCGACGACGTGAATCACTCGGGCCGATAGACCTGAGCGAGGAGACAATTCGGGAGTGGCGTGACGAAGGTCGGCCTTGATCATCGGTCGGCGGTTACGAGGGCACCCGGACGCCGATAGCGTTGGTTTCGACGCGGTAGACGCTGCCGCGGGCGGTGACGAAGAGGGTGGACCAGTTGGGGCCGCCCCAGGCGAGGTTGGCTGGTTGTTCAGGGAACTTGACGAGGCCGACCACGGTGCCGTCCGGCTCGATGACCCAGACGGCGTTGCCGGGTCCAGTGGACCATAGGCGGCCTGCCCTATCGCACTTCATGCCGTCGGGGTTGTTGGGTTCGGGGTAAGGATCCATATCCACGAACTGACGCGGGTTAGACAGCGTGCCGTCGTCAGTGACGTCAAATGCCCAGATGTCGCGGGGGCCGCCGGAATCGCCGATGTAGAGCGTCGATTCGTCCGGTGAAAAGGCGAGCCCGTTGGGCTTGAGGAATCGGTCGGCCAGGAGGGTGAGGTCGCCTTCCGTTCCCAGCCGGTAGACGCCGCAGATCGGTTGTTCCTGGACCTCGGGCGGCAGGTCGCTGATCCCGTAGGGCGGGTCGGTGAAATAGATGTCGCCGTTGCGTTTCACGACGATGTCGTTTGGGCTGTTCAAGCGTCCGCCCTTGAAGTGGGTGGCGATGGGCGTGGGCTGGTTGTTCTGGTCGAACCGCAGCACGGCACGCGCGCCGTGGGTGCAGCCGAGCAGGCGGCCCTCGCGGTCGAGAGTAAGGCCGTTGGTGGAGCCGTTGAAGGCACGAAAGGTCGTGAGCTCGGGGCCTTCGGGCAACCGGCGCCAACGGCAGATGCGATCGTTAGGGATGTCGCTGAACAGCAGGTGGTCGCCGCGCCAGACGGGTCCCTCGGTGAACCCGAGGCCGCCGGCGATGCGTTCCAGGTTCGTGCCGGGCTCGACCACTTCGGCGAGGCGACCGGAAACGTCCTCAAGCTCGACGTCGAAATGCGGAATGGGTTCGGCCACGGTTCGGGCTCCAAACGACGCGTCTAGTTGGCACCGATATTGCCCGATTCGCGATTAGCCGGTCGGCGTTCGGCGTTTCGGGGGCCGTGTGGGTTGCGGTATGTCCAGCGCGGGCGCACGATGAGACTGGCGCTGGCTCAAGACGGTGAACCCCATGACCAACGACCTGCCACAGGTTCCGCCCGTGACGCTGGGGCGGTCGGGCGTGCGTTCCACCAAGCTGGCGCTGGGCTCGGCCAACTGGATCGGCAAGGTGGGCGACGACGCCTACGTCGAGTTGCTGCGCGAAGCGTTCCGTCTCGGCATCCGCCACGTAGATACCGCTCCGTCGTATGAGCAGGGGTGGCTGGCGGAGCGACTACGCGAGGCCGATCCGCCCGACGACCTGCTGATCGTCACCAAGATCGGGCGCTATAGGGCCGACGATGGGGTTGAGTACGACTTTGGTCCAGACCGGGCGGTTCGCAGCGTGCACGACAGCCTGGCGGAATTGGGGCTGGAGCGTCTGCCGGTGCTGAAGGTGCATGACGCCCGGCCCGATCACTGGGACGAGATCATGGGACCGAGCGGCACGCTGGCAGCGTTGCGGCGCCTGCAGGCCGAGGGGTTGGTGGGGGCGATCGGCACGGCGGTAGGCAACGCGGACTTCGCGGCGATGGCGGCTGAGAGCGGCGAGTTCGACATCATCGGCTCGTACCACCACTACACCCTGCTCAACCAGGACGCGGCGCGGCGCATCCATCCGCAGGCGCGGCGGCACAACCTGGGGGTGATCAACATCAGCCCGTTTGGCGGGAACATCCTGGGTACCGGCGCGGTGCAGGGGGCGAGGTACAGCTACCGCGAGGCAGCGCCAGAGGTGCTGAATGAGGTTCGCCACATGGAACAGCGCGCCCAGGCTCACGGACTGGACCTGCCGACGGCGGCCCTGGCCTATTCGCTGGCTTGTCCGGACATTGACGTGAATGTGATTGGGCCGACGACGATCCAGGAACTGCACGCCGATGTGGCGGCGCTGGGGGTGGCGGAGGAGTTCGGGGGCTTTGGTGACATCGTGTCGCCGGTGGAGTTTCCGAACGACTGGTTCTAGGAGCGAGCGGCCTCAGGCGACGGAGACGCAGTCTTTGCCGAATTGGGCGCTGAGTTCGGCGAGCAGGGTGTCGTGGGGTTGGATGGTTTTGGGCCAGCGGAGGCGGGCGGTGGAGCCGTCGGTCTTGACCACGTGGAGATGCAGGGGCGTTTGGCCTTCGTTGGAGGTGACCGCGGCGTTCAGGCGCTTGAGCAGGTCGAGATCGAAGCTGGGGTCGGGGCTACGGCGGAGCGTGACGATCACGCGCGAGGGTGGAGTTGCCGTTGACGGCCCTGACGGAGTGGGCTCATTGACCTCGCGCTTCGGCGGCCTGCCGTTCGCTGAACCACCGGTTGCGCCGTCAGCGCCATTGGCGGGGGGGCGGGGTGTGGCAGCACTCTCGGTTCCATTCGGAGGTTCGCTGGGCACGGGGTCAGTCACAGGTTCGGCTGGGGCGGGTGGACTCGCGCCGTTGGGGGCTGCGGACGCGGGCTCGGCGACGTGCTCGTCAGGCGGAGTCTGCGGCTCGTAGGCAGCCGACGCGTCCGAGGCGCCAATCGTAGAAGGCCCGGGATCTTTGTCTGCCGGCAAGTCGCCGCCAGCCTCGGGCACCGGTTCCGGAATATATAGGTCAGTGGACGTCTCCTCATCGTCTGGCATCGGGGGGCTGTCCTCATATCCCGGCTGCTCAGGACGAGCTTGTGGGTGTCCGTTCGCGGCAGCCTCCGCTTCGCCGTTGGATGCGGCGGCCGAGAGCGTGTACATGTTGTCGGCGAGCATGCGGGGCGAGGCGTCGTCGCCTTCGATACGTCCGGTGGCCAGCACCACGCGGTCGTTGCTCAATTCGGGCGCGATGCGCTGCCAGACGCGAGGGAAGCAGATTACCTCGATGGCGCCTGGCAGATCCTCCAGGGTTACCGCGCCCATCATCTGGCCCTTGCGAGTCATAAACGAGCGCAGATTGGAGACGATCCCGCCGATCGTCATCGACTGGCCGTGGTGCGTGTCTTCCAGTTCGTAGATGCGGACGTCCACGTTGGCGGCGAGTTGCTCGCCAATGGCCGGGTCGGAGAGCGGGCTGGGGGTGACGTACAGCCCCAGCAGTTCTTTTTCCCAGCGGCGGCGCTCGGCCTCGGCCGCCGCCGGAACGTCGGGAAGTTCAAAGGCCGGTTCGGCGGCTTCCTGCAGTAGCCCCGCGCCGAACATGGTCGTTTGCCCCACCGCCCGGTCGGCCTGGGTTTGCTGGCCGCGCTTCATGGCGGGTTCCAGGGCTTCCAACATGGCCTGGCGTTCGCCGAGTTCATCCAGCGCGCCAACCTTGATCAGCGATTCCCAGGCGCGTTTGGGGGTTCGGCGCAGATCGACGCGTTCGCAAGCGTCGGCCAGCGAACTGAATGGACCGCCGTCCCCCCGAGCTGCCGCGATGGCTTCCACGGCGGCTTCGCCCACGTTCTTGACGGCCGCCAGGCCGAACACGATCGAGTCGCCGCGTGGCTCGAACGTGACGCCGCTCTGGTTGATGTTGGGCGGCAGAACGTTGACGCCGAGCAGTTCGGCTTCCAGGCGGATGGTGGCGACCTTGCCAACGTCGCCGGCGTCGGTGTCCAGCAGCGCGGTGAGGAACTGCACGGGGTAGTGCGCCTTGAGCCAGGCGGTCCAGTAGGCGATGACGGCGTAGGAGACGGCGTGGGCCTTGTTGAAGCCGTAGCCGGCGAAGGGCTCGATGAGCGCGAAGATTTCCTCGGCGACCTGGGTTGGAATCCCTTCCTGCACGCAGCGGGCGACGAACTTCTCGTGTTCGCTTTGCAGGGCTTCGCGGATCTTCTTGCCGACGGCCCGGCGGAAGTTGTCGGCCTCGTCCCAGGAGTAGCCGGCCAGGTGGCGGGCGATCATGAGTACCTGGTCGGCGTAGACGAGCACGCCGTAGGTCTCGCGCAGGATCGGCTCGAGCCGTTCGTGGAGATATTCGGGGGCCGAGCGACCGTGCTTGCGGTCGATGTAGGTGGGGATGTTGGCCATCGGGCCGGGGCGATACAGCGCGATGATGGCGGCGACTTCGCCGATGCTGGTGGGAGCCAGTTCGCGCAGCGTGCGCGTCATGCCGGCGCCCTCCATCTGGAAAACGCCGACGGTGCGGCCGCGCCGCAGCAACGCGAAGGCCTTGTCGTCGTCCAGCGGGATGTCCTGGGGCGCCAGCGGCCGGCCCGTGGCCTGTTCCACGAGGCGCAGGGCGTGCTGGATGGTGCGGAAGTTGGAGAGCCCAAGCACATCCAGTTGGAGCAGGCCGATCTTCTCGATGGCCTGGAAGGTGAACTGGGCCACCGGCCGGCCTTCGGCGGAGCGGGTGAGGGGGACGTGTTCCTGCAGTGGATCCCGTGACACGACCAGGCCGGCGGCGTGGGTGGAGGCGTGGCGGGCGACGCCCTCGATGCGCTGGGCGGAGTCCAGCAGCCGGCGCACGGCGTCGTCTTCCTGGTAGAGGTTCTTTAGCTCGTCGACCTCGTCCAGCGAGCGGCCGATGGTGTAGGGATCTACGGGATTGACGGGAATCAGCTTGGCCAGGCGGTCGGTCAGGCCGTATTCCATGCCGAGAACGCGCCCGACGTCGCGGACGGCGGCGCGCGCCGCCAGCGTGCCGAAGGTCACGATCTGGGCCACGTGGTCCGCGCCGAAGCGGCGGATCATGTACTCGATGACTTCGTCGCGACGGTCGCTAGGGAAGTCCATGTCGACGTCGGGCATGGAGCCCTTGCGGCCGATGGTGAGGAAGCGCTCGAAGATGATGTCGTGCTTGACGGGGTCGATGTCCGACATGTCGGTGGCGAAGGCGACCAGGCTGCCGTTCACGGAGCCGCGCGGCGCGGTCAACATGCCCTGGGCGCGGGCGAAGGCGAAGATTTCGCGAACCAGCAACAGGTACTCGCCGAAGTCGGTCTGGTCGATGACATCGAGTTCGTAGGCCAGGCGTTCGTGGTAGGTGGGGTCAGCGTTCGGAATGCGGCGGGCCAGACCCTCGGTGGCCAGTTCGGCCAGGTGGGACTTGACGGAGTGGCCGTTCGGGACTTCGACCGAGGGCATGGCGATGCGGCCGAACGGGAGGTCGAGATTGCAGCGCTCGGCTATGGCGACGGTGTTGGCCAGGGCGTCGGGCTGGTCGTCGAAGGCCTGGGCCATCTCCTCGGGCGACTTGAGGTACCACTCGCCCTCCATGCGCATGCGGTCGGTGTCGGCGACGAGGCTGCCGGTCTGGATGCAGAGCAGGATGTCGTGGGCGTCTTTGTCGTCGGGCGTCAGGTAATGGACGTCGTTGGAGGCCACCAGCGGCAGGCCCAGGCCGCCGGCTAGCTCAATCAGGCCTTGTGCCAGGGGTTCCTGGTCGGGCAGGCCGGGGCGCTGGATCTCGAGGTAGTAGTTCTCAGGGCCGAAGGTGTCGGCGTGCCAGCGGGCGACCTGCTCGGCGCGGGCCAGGTTGCCGGAGGTGATCGCTTGCGCCAGTTCGCCGGCGGGGCAGCCGGAGAGGCAGATCAGACCCTCGGCGTGGGCCGCCAGCAGGTCGCGGTCGATGCGGGGCTTGTAGTAGAAGCCGTCCAGGCTGGCGCGCGAGACCAGGCGCACCAGGTTGCGGTAGCCGGTGAGGTTGCGGGCGAGCAGGGTGAGGTGGAAGGAGCGACGGTCGAGCGCGGGGTCGCGGTCGGTGTGGGAGCGCGGGGCGACGTAGACCTCGCAGCCGATGATCGGGCGGACGCCCTTGTCGCGGGCGGCCAGGTAGAAGTCGGCGGCGGCGTACATGGCGCCGTGGTCGGTGATCGCGACCGAATCCATGCCGAGCGCGGCGGTGCGCTCGATGAGGTCGGTGATTCGGCAGAAGCCGTCGAGCAGGCTGAATTCGCTGTGGACGTGGAGGTGGGCGAATCCGGCCAAATGTGGGCTCCTCAAGTGATGGCCGATTCTAGGTTTTGGCCGCCGAAGCGGACAAACGGGGGCTGGGGTCGGTAGGGCGTGGCGGGGCGATTTTGGGGTGGTCTTGCGCGCGTAAGAGTTTTTTCCAAAAAACTCTTGAGGTGCGGCGGGGCGTTGTTCGGCGGGATTGGGGACGCGCCAGGGCAGGCCCGGCGAGGGCCGGGCCGGGGTGCGGCGCGGGTGGGCGAGGTTCTGCCGGGGCGGAGCGGCGGGGCGAGGAGCGGGTGGGGGGATTGGCTGGGGTTGCGGGTGGGGGGCGGATGGCGGGAATCGGATGGGGGTGAAGGGCCAGCGATAGCTTGGGCCGGATTTTTTGGGCGGGTTGGCGCCGAGGGTTGGGGTTGGGCGGGGGAGGAAGGGGAGACGGGCGAGGGCAGAGAAGTGAGACCGGACGAGGAGGGGGAAGGAGTGGAGTGCGAGACGTTCGAGAAGGGGGAGCAGGCGGTGGAGGCGAGGGACGGTGGTGGGCATGTGGGCGGGGGTGTGGTCTTACTCAGATAGTGTACATTGGTGGGGAAGGGAAGGCGAGGGGAAGGCGTGAGCTGCGAGGGGAGGGCGAGCGCCTGCCCGGCGGGGCGATCGGGAGGGCGGTGGCGCTGGGGGGGAGTGGCTGCTGAGTCCCCGCCCTTCGGCACGCTCAGGGCAGGCGCTGCGCGGGGATGACGACGAGGGCTGGGGTGCGCCGGGCCTGATCATGGCGCTGGGTCCCGGCCGGGGACGCCGGGATGACGGGGGCGGCGCGGGGGCGACGGTGAGGCTTGGCCGGCGGCGGGGCGCGGCGGGGCGCGGGGTGGCGCGGGGGTGGACCTGGGCGTGCACCGGTGTTCATACTGCGGGGTCTCGGTGACGAGACGTGCATCAACCGGTGGGCGGCCGGGGAGGTCGCCCATGGTGGGTCGGGGTCGGGGTGGTGGCGGTGGTGAGGCCGTGGCGTCGGGGCGTGGTGCCGGCGGCGCGGGTTCGGCCGCCGTGGCGGGGCCGGGCCCGACGTGAGGGCTGGACGTGGGCGGCCGGGGCGGGTGGCGCGATGGATTGGCGGGTGGCCGGCGCGGCGGGTGGGGTTGGCGGCGGTGGCCGGCGGCTTGCTGGTGCTGGCGGCGGTCATCGGCTATGCCGGGCCGCTGCTGGCGCAGGACGGCGTCGGCATCCGGTTCAGCGACCTGACCAGCCATCCCACGCACACGACGGTTCACCGGTTCGAGGTGCAGCTGTCCAACCTGGACGCGGCGACGACGTACGAGGTCGTCGTGGCCAGCGACCACGCGACGGCCCTGGGGATCGGAAGCTGCGGCGCGGCGTCGCAGACGCGGACGGTGACCGGGGTGGAGGCGCAGGATCTGACGTTTGTGGTGTACGCCTGCACGGTGGGCGCGGGGACGCTGACCGCGACGGTGCGCGAGGCCGGGGCGGATACCGCCGCGGCCACGGTGAGCCAGGCGCTGACGGTACTGGCGATCCCGGAAGGGGCACCGGCCGGCATCCGCGGCGCGCCGGCCGCGTCGGCGGCGACCCGCGGGGCCACACGGGCGGGCACGCCCGGCGTCGTGCCGAATGTCCGGTTCGACACCATCACGACCCATTCCGCCCGGGCGACCTGGGGCCAGCCCAGCAACGGCGGGCGGGCGCTGACGGGGTTCGGCCTGCTGTTCTGGCGGAAGGGGACCCCCCAGCCGCCGTACAGCACCGCGTTCGTGGTGGGGGCGGCCTCGCGCAGCCACACGTATACGGGCTTGCGAGCCGGCGCGACCTACCGGTTCCGCATCCACGCCTGCAACGGCGCCGACAGTTGCGGCTGGTGGACCCACCCGCCCAAGGAAGTGGATATCCCGCCCGCGGCCACGCCGACGCCCACGCCGACGCCCACGCCGACCGCCACGCCGACGGCGGCGCCGCCGGTGAGGCCGCCGGTGGGGCCGCCGGGCCGGCCGCATACGATCAGCATCCCGGCGCCGGCCGCCACTTCGGCGGAGGTCCGGTGGAGCGCGGCGGCCACCACGGGCGGGGCGCCGCTGACCGGGTTTGGGATCCTGTGGTGGCCCAACGGCTCGAGCGAGCCGCCGCATAGGCAAGCGGCGGTGGTGGGCGCGGCGGTCCGGGCGTACACGATGACGGGGCTGACGGCCGCGACGACCTACCGGGTCAAGCTGCGCGCCTGCAACGGCCCGAATCGCTGCTCGGCCTGGTCCGCCGACCAGCTCTTTACGACGCTCCCGGCCTCGGCCCCGGCGCCGCCGACCGCCGCGCCGCCGGCGGACGCGCCGGGGGCGGTGCGGAACCTGACGCATACGGGCAGCGGGAGCCAGACGGTCTCCATCGACTGGGACGCGCCGACCAGCCGCGGCCGGGCGGCGCTGACGGGCTACCACGTGCAGCACCGGGTGCAGGGGACCGCCTGGCCGGCGGGAGCGGCTGTGGTGGAAGGGGCGAACACTACGGCCTGGACGATCCGGGGGTTGATCAACGGCACGCGGTATGAGGTGCAGGTGCGGGCCTGCAACGCGGCGCCGCTGTGCGGCGCCTGGACGGCGCTGGGCCGCCCGGTGCTGGCGGGGAGCAAGGTGGGCAGCGCCAGCCTGATCCCGTCGGCGGCCACGATTAGGATCGGGCAGCGGCAGAAGTTCGAGATCCATGACATCCCGGTGGGGAAGACGGCGTACACGCAGATGTCCGGGTCGATCCAGCCGGCGGGGCGTTGCCCGGACCGCGGGTCGGCGGCGCGGGCGCCGCGGGCGCCGCGGCCGTCAACGGGTCCGGGGTACTACGACGCGGTGTGGATCGAGGGCTGCGCGGACGGCGGCACGGGCTGGCTGCGCGTGGTCAACGCCGACGACACGGAACTCTACGCCCGCGCCACCATCACCGTGCAGGCCGGCGGCAGCCCGGCGCCGGAACCTGTGGAGCCGCCTTCACCCGGGCCGGGACAGCTACCCATGCTCTCCGGATGTCCGAAGACTTCCTCCACGCCGGCGCCCTTTGGAGCTCCACAGAATCTCGATGTAACCCCACAAATTGAGCGCTTGGCAGTCTTGTGCTGGCGCCCCGTCGCAGGTGCGACAACTTACCTAGTCGATGTGACGGGTGATGTGGCCACTGTATTAACGACCAGTAATTGGCACACCCGCGGCATTGTGTCGGAAGCGAAACATGCTATCGACCTTGATCGCATTCACGGCAACGAGGGATTTGCAAACCGGAAAGCGTTTGGCCTTCGAGTGCGTGCATCCGACGGATCGAGAACCTCGCTGCCGAGCCCCCCAATCATCATCATCGACACGCCGATCACATTTGCAAATGGGCATACTACGGCCTCGCACCTAGCACCCGAGGCGCTCGTAGGCTGGACATCTGTTGAAGGAATCCTAGACAACAGCAGCTTTGCCAAAGGCAGCCATTACTTGCGTTTTTGGTCCGATAGACGTCCAGGAGGAAATAGTGTTGCGGATACCTTCTATGAACCTACGGAGCCCGGCTGGGCGAACAGCACGTTTATTGACTGGAGCTCGGTTTCGATAAGTCTGAATCCCTTCAAACACCCTGGCTCGTTAACTGTGGGTCGTATCTATCCACTCCAGCTAGTCTATAAGTCTGACAGCGATATCGACACTAACGATGTGGATGTATTCGCTGCTCGATTCTCCTATGTAACTCCATCGTACGAGCCAATCCTAAGTGCTGATTCTAGTGAAAGTTTGTGGTTTGCAGGATTTCCCATGCATGCGCCAATGCTGACAAGGACGTATGAGTTTCGCATCTGCGATGATACATTCCCAGTCGACCGACGCAGTGATTGGGTTAAGTTGATCAAACACGCGATTGGTCAATGGGTCATATCCACAAACTACACTCTAATAGCAAGTCATCACAACACTTCAGATTGCACCGACTACTCGAATATTGTCAACCAAGTGGTTTCCGTAGTTACATCCTATATTGGCTCCTATGAGGATCTTAGTGACGAGGTGCGAGGTCTAGTCGAAAGAATACAGTGGACACAGATACGGCCAAAGCAAGTGGAGGATAGCCGGCTGAACGAGATCATCATGCTTGATGATATTGATGTTCCAGGAACGACTTCAGCAGCCAAGAGACGCGTGATTAATGTCTTCTCAGAGTTTGCAAGCCAGATAGGGTACGCTGCTTGCTGGAAAGGTACGACTATCGCGTGCGTAGCTCGCTCGGAAGTCGTTGGATTGGACGGTTACAGCAGTGATCTGTTCCTTCGAAGAAGTCAAGTGGATCACGATCCACTTGGTCTTCCGGGTGGCAATGAACACGTTGATCGAAGCGACATTCAGTTCAACCAATGTCCAGACATTCGCCCGTACAGCGTTTACGGCGTACTGGTTCACGAGGTTGGGCATGTACTTGGCCTTCGCAGCGGCGGGAGATCCCAAGGTCATCCATCGTTTGCATCGACTGTCATGACGGCAGCCATCACCGACAAGGCTTGTTCTCCACACCCACTAGATGTGCTAGCAACCTATGCGCTGTACCAATCTCGGTAGGTTCTTGTCATCGCGTTACCGGCTCCGCGCATTGGTTGGGGATGTACGGGCCTTTGCCGCTGTGATTCTGATTTCGACGATTCTGTTGCAGGCGGGGTGTTCAGATTCGTCCTCCGAGTCTCCACCGATGATTCTGGTGGCGGCGGGCGAAACGTCCGGGCCCGGTGCTGAACGTGTGGAGGCCCAAGCTTGTCCAAGCATCACCCGAGCCGGGGCGGCCGTCGAGTGGTCGGCGCTATTGAACTACCAGGAGGACGGAAGCGATCGACGGTCCGAGGTGCTGCTTGTCAAGGGTGCCCAGCTCGTTAGCGTGGCACTGGACGGGTCGGATTCAGCCCGAGTTGTTGAAGCGTCCACCGGGTCAGGCATGGAAGTGGGAGGATCGTCTTATGGCGTCGGCCGATTCACCTGGACGGACGCGTCTCCCAGCAGAGGCACGCAGATAGCCCTGGCATCGTGTCGACCGTTCCTGAGTGAGTCTGGAGGCAAAGGCGCAGAGGAGATGATTCTCCTCAAGTCAGCAGCCGGACAGGTGAGGCCAGCAAAGGGAAGCGAACTCTACGAAATTGTCTCCTGGACTCACGCGAACCAAGCCGGGCGGCGGTTGGCCGTGGGTCGGGCACCAGCTTGGTCGCCCGACGGCCGGCACTTGGCCTTTCTGTCCAAGTACGACTACGCGACCGGGTCAATTGAGGAGCTCCATCCGACTCTCCGCCTGTATGTAATGCCTGCCAGCGGCGGTGTGCCCCGGGAGTTGGCGCGTACCGTCGTGAGTGTGCCCCAGTGGTCATCTGATGGGCAACGACTGGCATTTCTCAGCGGCGAGGGTGAGAGTCGGCCAGTGGACTCTTCGGGGGATGTCCTTCGCGTCGTTGACGTCGATGGTGCCGGCCAGCGGCTCCTTGCAACCGACGCGGTGAGTGCCCCCTCGTGGTCGCCCGACGGGCGTCGGCTGGCATTCGCCAGGGCGGAGGAGGACGACGTACGGCTCTTCACCATTTCGGCCGACGGATCCAATCCTCGGCGGGTCACAAGTGTTGAGGGATGGCAGCGAGGGGGTGGAACCTCGGATCCCACCCGGGCCTGGATCCCGACGGTTGCATGGTCGCCCGACGGGATGCATCTGCTTTACACGTGTGGCCGACGGCTTTGCGTGGTTTCACTCGACGGGACATTGATTGGGACATCTCCCAAGTTCTCAGCGGGTGCGAGTCTAGGTGTCTGGTCTCCGGACGGAACCAGGATTGCAGTCGCCCGTGCCGATTTGAACCCCTTGCCGGCGCAGCCTGAAATTGCGCTCTTCACCATGGCACGCGACGGCAGCGACCTCCAGATTCTCTTACTGGCGACCTCGGACTCGTCAGGAAGCCTAATTGGAATTGGAGTACCCGGACAGGCCGCGCCTGACGACCTCGCTCAATGCACGACAGGCGTGGCCGTGCCGGACCTGGCGAATCATCCGGGGCTCGTGGAGGACTGTGAAACCTTGCTCAGGGTCCGGGATGTGCTTTCGGGAAGTGGGGAACTGAGTTGGAGCGCCGACAAACCAATTGGCGACTGGCAGGGCGTAATGGTTGGTGGTGCGCCGGTTCGCGTGCGGGGACTCAATCTCGCCAAGAGCGGCCTACGGGGTCGGATTCCTCCCGAACTCGCCCAGTTGGCAGGCTTGGAAACGCTCAACCTCAGCTTCAACCAGTTGGGCGGTGTGCTCCCCGCAGAGCTTAGTGGGTTGGCGGAACTCCGTGAGCTTGATATCAGTCATACCTACGTCGGTGGCGGTATCCCACCTGAGATCGGCCGATTGGCCCGCTTACAAAAGCTGAACTTGACATGGACCTACCTGAGCGGCGCGATCCCCCCAGAGTTGGGTGGATTGACCCAGTTGAAGCACTTGGCACTAAAGGGCCGTGGACTCGGGGCTGGCCTCTATATGGGGACGATTCCGAGTGAGCTGGGACAGTTGGCGAACCTAGAATTGATGGACCTCTCGGGCCACCAACTGACCGGGGACATCCCGTCCGAATTGGGCCAACTGGCCAAGCTAAAGGAGTTGGATCTCTCAGATAACCAGCTGAGCGGCCACGTACCGCTCGAACTGGTCGAGTTGATGGACTTGCAGGCCTTGTACCTGCGTTCGAATCGGCTAACAGGCTGTCTCCTTTCAGCTTTACAGGATGTTCCCAACAACGATCTGACAACCCTCTTGTTACCTAATTGCGGTGCAGAGTGATGGGGCTACTGACGCCGATACGCGCGATGGCATACCACTGGTGCGTCAGCTTGGGACGGTGGCGGATATGCACGCTGTTTGCGGCACTGGCAGTAGTGAGCAGCGGCTGCGGGGGGCTCGACGTGGCTAGCCAGGAGTCGCCGGCGCCACGGCTGTTGCTTGCAACGCGCCCGCCTGCTCCATCGGAGCAACCACGCGTAGCCTCACCGGAACCGACCGATGGCATTGTCGCCACCGCTACGTCTGATCGTACCGTGGCTCTTCGAGCAGGACGCAGAGGTAGGACCGCGACGATCGTGTCGGCAACGACTGGCCCTGCGCCGACGGTCGAGGAGTTGCTGGCTGAGGGCCTGCACGTGGCGGGCGCCTCACCAGTACATTTGACGATCCGCGGGACGCCAGCGGCGAGTTCGGTGCGCTGCCAGTGGCGCGGGGTGGCGCGGACGAACGAACAGCGCGAGGCGGCCATTCGGTTCTGGTTGCAATTGGAGGGTACCGATCCCGTTCCGGATGTACCGACGTTGGAATCGTTGTTCACGGCGGTCTTCGACACGCTGGATCCGGACTTTCGCGAGACGGCGAAGGCGAATTTTCTGGCGATTGCGCGGGGCGGGGAGTCGATGGACTACCTGTTTCTGACGTGTTTTGCGGATTACGCGGTGACGGCGTTCTTGTTGGGCACGGGCACGACACCGGCGACGGTGACGGTGGCGTATGACCGGCGGGGCGAGGCGGCCAGCTACGACCTGTACGTGCGGGAGCACGCAGCAGGGACGTATGGCGATGCCGCGTTGCCGACGCGGGGGGCGTACGAGGCGGGGTTGCAGGCGCAGGTGGTGGCGGCGGAGGCGGCGCTGAGTGCGGAGATCGGGGGGCGCGAGGCGGTGGTGTTCCTGGCGCCGATGGGGGCGCATAACGCGATCGGGTTCGAGGCCTGGCAGGCGGTGGCGCAGTGGGCGGTGACAACGGACGACGCGGGGGTGGTGCAGGCGGTGCGCGACGACACGCCGGCGGGCGATCCGGAGCACACGCAGACGCTGGCGAACCTGACCAGCCGGATCACGACGGCGGCGGCCAGCGACGGTCAGTCGGCCACCCGGGCCACCAGCGTGAGCGGGCTGGCGCAGGAATACCGGGACCTGGGGGCCTACGGCGACATCACGCCGGGGGACGGGCAGACGACGACGTTTACGCCGCAGCAGCCGCCGGCGGAGCCGACCTGCACCAACGGCACGGTGATCCCCAGTCCAGCCGACAACCGCGCGCTGGTGAAGGACTGCGAGACGCTGCTGGCGGTGGGGCACACGCTGCGGGGGACGACCGCGCTGAACTGGAGCCCGGGCACGGCGCTCAGCGGCTGGCCCGGGGTGACGACGGGCGGCACGCCGACGCGGGTGACGGGGCTGACCCTGGCCACCCAGGGCCTGAACGGCACGCTCCCGGCCGCGCTGGGGCAGCTGTTCGCGTTGACGACGCTGAACTTGAGTTCCAATCAACTGACCGGCGACATCCCGGTCGAACTCGGCTGGCTGGACCACCTGACGGAGTTGCGGCTGTCCGGCAACAGCCTGACGGGCTGCGTGCCCCTGAACCTGCGCGGCGTGACGACCAACGACCTGGCGTCGCTCAGCCTGCCCTTCTGCGCGCCGCCGCCGCCCAGCCACCTGCAGGCGGGGACGCCGACGGCGAGTAGCGTCGACGTCAGCTGGGACGCGGTGGCCGCGGCGGCGGCGTACCGGGTGGAGGTGCGCGAGGGGCCGACGGGGGCCTGGGTCACGCACCGCGACACGATCACGGGCACCAGCCACACGGTGGACGGGCTGGTCTGCCAGACGGCCTACGCGCTGCGGGTGCGGGCGCGCGGCAGCGGGACGACCTACGGGACGGCCTGGAGCGCGCCCTCGGCGGCGGTGGCGGTGACGACCGGGACCTGTCCGCCGCCGATGTTCGCGGAGACGAGCTACGCCTTCACGGTGGCCGAAGACGCGGCCGCCGGGGTCCAGGTGGGGACGGTGGCGGCCACGGCGGCGGGCGGGCTGCCGGTGACGCACAGGCTGACGGGGGGCGACCCGGACGCGGTGTGGACGCTGGACGCGACGAGCGGCGAGTTGAAGGTGGCGGGGGCGCTGGACTACGAGACCACGCCGAGCTTCAACCTGACGGTGACGGCGGCCGTGGGCGGGGACGGGACGGCGACGGCGACGGCCGAGGTGACCGTGACGGTAACGAACGTGGACGAGCCGCCGGTGTTCGAAGCCGAGAGCTATGCGTTCCGCGTGGCCGAGAACGCGGCGATCAACGCCAGGATCGGCACGGTGACGGCGAGCGATCCGGAAGGCGGCACGGTGATCTACGACATCACGGCGGGGAACGTGGGCGGGCCATGGGCGGTGGACGCGCTGGCCGGGACGCTGGTGCTGGGGGGCCGGCTGGATTACGAGACCACCGCGGCCTACACGCTGACGGTGCGGGCCGGCCTCCTGGCATCCAGCCCGCGGACGGCCACGACGACGGTGACGGTGACGGTGACGGACGTGGCGGACGCGCCGCTGGCGCCAACCAACCTGACGGCCACGCCGGCGGCGACCCGCCTGGCGCTGACCTGGGCCGCGGTGCCCGGGGCCACGAAGTACCAGGTGGACTACCGCGTGGCTGAGGCCACGGCCTGGACGACGGCGGCGGACGACTTGACTACGACCACGGCCACCGTGGCCGACCTGACGTGCGCGACGGCCTACGCGGTGCGGGTGCGGGCGTACGGCAGCGGCGCCGGCTACACGGACACCTGGAGCGCGCCCTCGGCGGCGCTGGCGGCGACGACCGGGGCCTGTCCGCCGCCGGCGTTTGGGGCGGAGACGTACAGCTTTCGCGTGGCCGAAAACAGCGCGGCGGGGACGGCGGTGGGGACGGTGACGGCCACGACGACGGGGGCGGGGCCGGTGACGTATGCGTTGACGGCGGGCAACGATGCGGGGGCCTTTGCGATCGACGCCGGCACGGGCGCCCTGACCGTGGCGGGGGCGCTGGATTATGAGACGACGGCCAGCTATCCGCTGACGGTGACGGCCAGCGACCCCGCGGGCGGGACGTCCACGGCGGCGGTGACCGTGACGGTGACGGATGTGGACGAGGCGCCGGGGTTCGGGGCGGCCGACTACGACTTCAGCGTGGCGGAGGACGTGGCCGTAGGGGCGGCGGTGGGCACGGTGAGCGCGACGGATCCGGAGGACGGCGCGGTGAGTTACGCCATCACGGCCGGCAACGAGGCGGGGGCCTTCGCGCTGGACGCCGCGACCGGCGCGCTGACGGTGGCGGGGGCGCTGGATTACGAGACGGCGGACAACTACGGCCTGACGGTGACGGCCAGCGACGCGGCGGGCCACACGGCGACGGCGGACGTGGCGATCACGGTGACGGACGTGGCCTACCCGCCGGGGTTCGGGGCGACGAGTTATGCGTGGTCGGTGGCGGAGGACGCGGCGGTGGGGGCGGCCGTGGGCTCGGTCAGCGCGACCGATCCGGAGGGCGGGGCGGTGAGCTACGTCATCACCGCCGGCAACGACGCGGGGCTGTTCCAGATCGATGCGGCCTCCGGGCGCCTGACGGTGGCGGGCGCGCTGGACTATGAGACGACCACCAGCTTCAACCTGACGGTGGAGGCCACGAGCAGCGGCGGGGCGGCCACGGCGACGGTGCCGGTGACCGTGACGGTGACGAACGTGGATGAGGCGCCGGCGTTCGGGGCGGCCAGCTATGCGTTCCGCGTGGCCGAGAACGTCCAGCTCGCCACGACGATCGGCACGGTCGCGGCGACTGATCCCGAAGGCGGCACGGTGGTATACGACATCACGGCGGGGAATGAGACGCAGACGTGGGCCGTTGATGCGCTGACGGGCGGGGTGGTGGTGGGCGCGCGGCTGAATCTGGCGGCGACCCCGAGCTACACCCTGACCGTGCGGGCCGGCAGCCTGGCCGGCGGGCCGTCGGGTACGACGACGGTGACCATCACGGTGACGGCGGCGGGGTGAGGGCGGTTCGCGAGCCGCCCCTACGTGCGCAGGCCCCGGCGATGGTGGAGTGGTGGGGGCGGCAGGAATGGCTGCCTATACTGACGGGGCGAGCACGGGGGCGCTTCAGCGCAGAGGCCGGTATGCCACTTGAAGTGTGGATTCTTTTCACGGCGCTGGTGGTGGCGGCGGTGTTGCTGCTGCCGCGCATCCTGCCGCCGACCGGTCCGGTCTGTACGCGCTGCGAAGGTACGGGCGCTGTGAATGAACGCTGGCCGGATCCCTCCAAACCGGGCGGCTGGCACGAGCTAAGCGGGAAGTGCCCGAAGTGCGACGGGAAGGGGCGGCTGCGTCGCTGAGGCGCTGACGCCGGGCCGCGACAGGGGTTCGGTGTGGAGGCGACTGGCGGCGGCCGGCTGCTGACGTGCGCCATCTGAACGTGTTGGGCGGCCGCGAATTGTCCCCGTTTGCCTGGCTGGCGGCGGCGGCTATTGGGTTTGGCCTGGCCTTTTCGATGTTTATCACGGTGTCCACCAATTTCATGGTGGAGGAGCTGGGCATTCGGCCCAGCGAGCTGGGGCTGCTGGAGACGATTCGCGAAGTTCCCGGCTTGCTGACGATTGTGATGGGCGCGGCGCTGATGACGATTGCGGAGCCGGTGGTGGGGGCGGTGGCGCTGTTGCTGCTGTGTATCGGCTATATCAATTTCTTCCACGTGGAGACGATTGAGGTGCTGATCATCTTCTCGCTGACGCAGAGCATCGGATTTCACCTGTGGTGGCCGGTTGCGAACACGATTGCGCTGCAGTTGAGCACGGTGGAGACGCAGGGACGCCGGCTGGGGCAGTTGCGCTCGCTGATGGCAGGGGCGCAGCTGGCGGGGATTTGCATTGTGCTGGTGGCGGTGACGGTGCTGGCGACGGGGATCCGTCCGCTGTTCCTGCTGGCCGGCGGGGTGGCGGCGCTGGCGGCGGTGGCGGTGTGGCAGTTGCGCAAGATGGGACGCATCGGGCGACCGCCGCGGGTGGTGCTGCGCCGCCGCTACTGGCTGTATTACGCGCTGACGTTTCTGGATGGCGGGCGGCGGCACATTTTCATGACGTTCGCGATCTTCCTGCTGGTGGACAGTTACGGGGTGTCGGTGCGGACGATCACGATCCTGGCGCTGATCAACGCCGTGGTTTCGATTGGCGGGGCGTATTTTTTTGGCCGGCTGATCGACCGCGTGGGGGAGCGGCCGATCCTGGTGATTGCGTTCGGCGCGCTGGCGTTCATCTTTCTGGGGTATGCCGTGGTCCCGTGGCTGGGCGTGCTGTTTGTGCTGTACATCCTGGACCACCTGTTTTTCAGTGCCGAGGTGGGGATTACGACGTACCTGCGGCGGATCCTGGTGACGCCGGACGATTTACGGCCGAGCCTGGTGGCGGGGCAGACGATGAATCACGTAGCGGCGGTGGCATTGCCGGTGACGGGCGGGATTCTGTGGGAGGCCTTTGGGCACCAGGTGCCGTTTATCGGGGGCGCGGGGCTGGCGGTGATGGCGCTGATTCTGAGCACGCTGGTGCGCCGCAAGGGGGACGTGCCGGCGCCGGCGCCGGCCGCTGCCGCGACGGGGTCCTAAGCCTTAGGGGCTCGGGGCAGGGTCACCGGGTCCGGGGGTGGGACCGGCGGGGGGGGCGACACGGGCTGCCGAAAACTCTGGCGCGGCTCGCCACGAACGGGATTGATGGGTCTCTGCGAAGGGCTTAGGGGCGAGTGGCCCAGTCGATGATTTCGGGAGTCAGAAGGAACTCGATTTCGGCGGCGGAGCGCAAGGTTTGGAGCCAGTTTTCGTAGGTGGCCTGGCGGCGGCGTTGATTGGTCTCGGGATCGAGTTCACGCGAGTCCGACTGTTCATGGAGCTGGATGACGTGCCAGCCTTGCGGTGTCGAGATGGGCTTACTGCGCGCGCCGGGTCGCAACGCGAAGGCGGCATCGTCCCAGGCGTCCGGCATCAGGCCGCGGGGGAGCCAGCCGAGGTCGCCACCATTTGAGGCGCTTGCGGTCTCGATAGAGGCTTGTTCGGCTATCAGCTCGAACGGCTGGAGTGCCTCTAACTGCGCAATCACCGTCTCGGCGGCTTCCTCCGTTGCGACGACGATCTGCGACGCACGAATCTGTGCGGGTGCGGGGTCCAGATCGGCCACGAGGTGGTCGGCCACGGCGTCGGCCAGGGCACGGTCAGCGATGAAGTCGCGGATGGTGTCGGTTCCGAGATTTGTCTGATCACGGACTTCCGCGAGGGCGTCTTCGAAGTCGAATCCTTCCGCAACCTCACCTGGGCCGCGCACAAACTCGTCCAGGGCTGCCTCGATGGCGGCTTCATCGACGACTATGCCGAGAGCCATCGCCTCGCTACGCATGAGCAGCACGTTTGTGAGTTCGGTAACCGCACTGATCGTGAGCGTTGAGAGTTGCGCCCGCGGGTGATTTGGATCCCGCGGGTCTGTGGTGGCAGGCACATCCGCGAGTTCGCGACTGAGCTCGAACCGGCGAAGGGCCAAGTAGTCCGCGTAACGGGACGATGGAATCGGCTCGCCACCGACCGAGGCGACGGGTTCCGCCGGACGGACAACCAGCTCTCCGTAGAGCGCCACGCCGACGAGCGCACCCACAACGGACAGGATGAGGGTTGCGGCAATGGCGACGATCTTGGCCGCGGCGGCGCTGCGTTGGGCGCGGGTGAGTTCGCTCCAGTCGCGGACCGAGTTCGGGACATCCCGCCAGCGCACATGGGCTTGGACCGGCCTGCGAGCCGCGCGGCGTCGGTCACGCTGGGCGCGCCGACGTTGCGCTTTCGTGCGCGGGGACATCCGCGCGTCGACCTGAGGAAGCTAGCCGCGGAGGCGGCGCCGCACGATGTAGGGCAGCAGCCCCAGGTAGCGGGCGCGCTTGATGGCGATGGCCAGCTTGCGCTGGTTCTTGGCCGTGATCCCCGTCTTGCGGCGGGACTCGATGCGACCGCTGTCGGCGATGAAGCGACGCAGCAATTGGGAGTTCTTGTAGTCGATGGGCTCGCCGGTCTGCTTGAAGTAGTCGCCGCGACGCCGGAAGCCGCGCCCGCGCCCGCGGCCTCGACCACGGCCGCCGCCGCCACGCGGGCCACCACCACCGCCGCGCGAGCCGCCGCCACGCGGGCCACCGCCACCACGGGGGTCGCCGCCGCGCGGGCCTTCGCTCGCCGTGCTACCCGCGGGCTCCGGGGTGGTTGGTTCCTGGGTTGGCTGGCCGTCCTGGGTCATCGAGCTTGTTCCTGTCTCGCGCGCCGTCAGAACGGCAAGTCGTCGGGGCTGATTTCGTCGTCCTGGGTCGCCGAACGTCCGGCGTCTTGGCCACCAGCATAGCCGCCTCGCTGGCCATCGTGGTCGTCGCGCTGTTGGCCTTCCTCACGCCCGCCCAACATGATCATCTCCTGGGCAACGAGTTCGGTCGTCGTGCGCTCGTTGCCTTCGCGGTCCTGCCACGTGCGGGTGGCCAAGCGGCCTTCGACATAGACCTTGGACCCACGGCGCAGGTACTCGTTGGCAATCTCGGCCAGACGAGTCCAGGCGACAACGCGGAACCATTCCGTTTCCTCGCGTAGCTCGCCGTCACGGGACTGCCAACTGCGGCTGACGGCGACGGAGAAGTTGGTGACCGGTGTGCCGCCCTGGGTAAAGCGCATTTCAGGGTCGCGCCCCAGGTTGCCGATGATCTGCACGCGATTGAGTCCTCGCGAGCGACCGCGGCGCTGGCCGCTCTGGTCGGTCACCGATGAAGCTCGGCCAGTTGCTTGGCCTCGTAGGCGGCCACGTCGGGATCTTCGGCGACGATGAGGAAACGAGTCACGTCTTCGACGAGGCGCAGGGAGCTTTCGAGTTCGCCGATGTTGGCGGGGTCGATGGTGAACTTGAGCAGGACGTAGTGTCCTTCGCGCTGCTTCTTGATGGGGTAAGCGAACTTGCGGCGGCCCCAGGTGTTGGCGGTATCGACCTCGCCGCCCTGCGCGCTGATACGTTCGGTAACGGCGTCGATGTGGGCGGCGGTGAGTTCGGGGACTTGCTCGACCCCATAGATCACCACAAGCTCGTAGGTGCGCACAGGCAGACTGTTCTCGGTAGGTGGTTTGCGTCGCGCAACGGCGAGCCCGGCGCGACGGGCTGCGAAGTTGAAGCCTAGCATAGGGAGTGGCACTGAAGACCGAGGGAGACGTCGAGTGGGCAAGCTGACACTTGCCGCAGTTTTGGCCGCGGCATGGTTTGCTTTTCGCGGCCGTCCGGAACCGTACGACATCACCGACCACCTGGACGATGGACGTCGTACGCCGCTGCGCGAGGGCCGCTGGTACAGCCGAACGTTTGGTGAAGGCCCCGACCTGCTGCTGCTGCCGGGCTTCGCTGGGAACAGCCGCACCTGGGAGTTTGTGACGCCGGACCTGGCCAGCGAATACCGGGTGCACTGGCTCGATCCGCTGGGTCATGGCCTGTCCGACAAACCGGCGGACGCGCGGTACGACGGAGCTGCGCAGGCTGAGCGGTTGGTGGAATGGCTGGACGCGAGCAACCTTTCGCGGGTAGTCGTGTTTGCAAGTTCGGCCGGGGCCCAGCCAGCGGTTTCCCTGGCGGCCGCGTATCCGGAGCGTGTTCTGGGTCTTGTGCTCGTTAATCCATTCCTGGTGGCAGGTCGGTATATCACGTGGTCGATCAAGCTCGGACAGTTGCTTCCCGCGCAGTCGGCTGCGATGGGGCGGTTGCTGTACTCGCAGCGCTGGTATGTGCGGATCGGCCAGATGCTGGGGCGCTACAACCCTTGGGGGGTGACAGAAGCTGACGTGGACCGGCAGTACCTGCCGTACGGGAGCCCGGGGTTTATGGAGGCGCTGCCGGCGATGTTCCAGGGCGTGGATCCGGCGCAGTACACGGGGGCGATCGCGGCGACGCGGTGCCCAGTGTTGCTGGTGTGGGGTGAAGCGGATCGGACGGCGGCTTCGTCGCAGGCGGAGGCGCTGGCGGGGCAATTTCCCGATGCGGAGATTCGCATCGTCAAGAAGGCCGGGCACCTGGTGCAGGAAGAACGGCCGGAGGTATTGCTGGCGCTGGCGCGGCCGTTCCTGGAGCGAGTGACAAGGGCGGCTGCCGCCGCGTGAGTGGGCTGGCGGCGCTGGTTGGGCGAATACATGCCTGCCGCCGCTGTCCAAGACTGGTGGCCTGGCGCGAAGAGGCGGCGCGGACGAAGCGGGCGGCGTATCGGGACGAGACGTATTGGGGTCGGCCGGTGGCCGGGTTTGGTGATCCCGTAGCGCGCGTGGTGCTGGTTGGGCTGGCGCCGGCGGCGCATGGGGGGAACCGGACCGGGCGGGTATTTACCGGGGACCGGTCGGGCGACTTTTTGTTTGGGGCGCTGCATCGCGCCGGGTTTGCGAACCAGGCGGAGAGCCGGCATCGGGGCGATGGGCTGGTATTGCGCGATGCGTTTGTGACGGCGATCGTGCGCTGCGCGCCACCAGCGAACCGGCCGTCGGCGGACGAGCGCGCGGAGTGCCAGGGGTGGCTGGAAGCGGAATTGGATCTGTTGCCGCGGGCGCGGGTGGTGGTGGCGCTGGGTGGTGAGGCGTGGAGGCAGCTGCTACGAGTGTTTCGGGAGCGGGGTTTGGCGGTGCCGCGGCCGGCGCCGAGGTTTGGGCACGGGGTGGAAGCGGCGGTTGGGGCGTGGACGCTGCTGGGGTCGTATCACCCGAGCCAGCAGAACACGTTCACGGGGCGGCTGACGCCGGAGATGTTGGATGCGGTTTTGGCGAGAGCGCGGGAGCTGGCCGCAGGACTAGCTTGAGGCGCTGGTGTAGCGGCTGAGGCCGATGCTCCAGAAGCGGGCGGCGGCGAGCAGGGCCACGACGCCGATGAGGGGCGCCAACCAGATCGCGACGAGGGGTTCGCGGCCGGTGATGGTCTGGGCGGGGACGGTGGTGATGAAGGCCACGGGGAAGACGAACGTGAGTAGCTGGCGTAGCCAGAAGGGGTAAATCTCGACGGGGTAGCGGCCGGTGTCGAAGAAGAGTTGGAAGATCATGGTGATGTTTTCGACGCGCACGAACCAGAAGACCAGGGTGGTCAGCGCCAACCAGATGGAGAAGACGATGGCCACGCCGCCGACCATGACGCCGACGAAGACGGCGGCGATGCCGAAGGTGATCTGGGCCTCCAGGCGGATCAGGCCGACGGCGATGATTGCTCCGCCCAGCATCACGTCGGCGACGTGCCAGACGACGAAGCGGCGGGTGCTGGAGAGCAACAGCGAGGGGACGGGCTTGAGCAGGACGTAGTCGAAGGTGCCGTTGCGGACTTCGCTGACGACCTCGTTGAGGCTGGGGCTGAGGGCGGTCTGGACGATGCCCTGGACCAGGTAGTAGACGCCCAGCAGGACCATCGCCTGTTCCAGAGTCCAGCCGCTGAGCTCGCTGGTGTGGGAAAAGACGACCGCCAAGCCACCGACGGCGACCCCGATGTTGATGACGCTGCGGAAGAGGTTGCCGACGAGTTCGGCGCGGTAGGCGGTTTCCTTGAGGATGGCGGCGCGCAGGAAGGCCGAGACGATGCGGAGGATTCGCACGGTCAGGCGCCCACGGCGGAGTACTGGCGGATGCCAGCGCGCCAGACCTGGCGCACGATCAAGGCGGCGGCGATGAGCCAGGCGAACTGGAGGGCGAAGCCGAGGGCTAGCTCGCCGGCGTCGAGGCGGTTGAGCAGGACCTCGATGGGGAAGCCGAGGGTGTAGCGCATGGGGAGGGCGGTGGCGAGGTTCTGGACGAAGCCGGGGAGGAGTTCCACCGGCGCGACCTGGCCGCCCAGCAGGAAGGTGAGGCCGATCCAGATCTCCCAGAACGAGAAGGAGCGAGTGGTCCAGAAGGCGAGGAGAGCGAACGTGGTTCCGACGATGAACGAGAGGAGGGCGGCCAGGACAAGCGCCACCGCGAACAGCGCCACGCTGCCGGCTGAGATCGAGAACGTGGGCCGCAGGATGAGAACCAAGCCGATCCAGACGGGGATCAGCAGCAGCATGCTGACGCTCTTGTAGGAGATATTGCGGGCGGCGGCGACCCAGACGGGGTTCATGGGGCGCAGAAGGTGGGGCGATAGCCGGCCCTGCTGGATCATCGGGCCGAAGGTGTAGATCTCGATGGCGGCGGTGACGTGGGACACGAGCGTGAAGGTGAGGTAGTAGGCGGCGAAGTCGCTGAGCCGGAGGCCGCCGACCTCGCCTTCGCCGGCGATGGCGCCCCAGACGGCCAGATAGACGATGGGGTGGACGACTTCCCAGAGGGAGTAGAGGAACAGCATCACGCGGTACTGGAGCATGTCGGCGATTTCGGCGCGGGTGAGGGCTAGCGCGCCGGCCAGGGTGTTGCGGCGGACGATCACGGCTGCTCACCGCGGAAGACCTGGTCGATGACTTCCTCGAGCGGCGGGTCCTCGACGCTGAGGTCGGCGATGGGGAGTTTGGCGAGCAGGCGGCCGGTTATCTCGGCCGCGTCGTCCTTGCCGGCGCGGACGGTGACCTGGAGACCCTCGACGCTGAGGACTTCGGCCTGGCCGTTCAACTCAGGAAGCTCCGCCGGCCGTTCCAGGTGGACGGTGATGGTTTTGTGGGGGGCGTAGCGTTGGACCAAGCCGTTCAGGGCGCCGTCGTAGAGCAGCTTGCCTTGATCGATCACGATGACGCGGCGGGCCAGGGCCTTGACGTCGGCCATGTAGTGGCTGGTGAGCAGGACGGTGGCGCCGGTTTCGGCGTTGTAGGCGGTGACGAACTCACGGATGCGCTGCTGCATGGTGACGTCGAGGCCGATGGTGGGCTCGTCGAGGAAGAGCACGCGGGGCCTGTGCAAAAGGCCGGCAGCGAGTTCGACCTTCATACGCTCGCCAAGCGAGAGCTGGCGGACGGGCTTGGTGAGGAGTTCGCCGAGATCGAGCAGCTCGGTGAGCAGGTCGACTGTGCGCTTGTAGACGGCGTCGTCGATGCCGAAGACGGCCTTGTTGACGAGGAAGGAGTCGGCCGCCGGGAGGTCCCAGAAGAGTTGCTGGCGCTGGCCCATGATGAGGGTGATGCGGGAGAGGTACTCGGCGCGGCGGTCCCAGGGGGTGAAGCCGAGAACGTCGACGTGGCCGTCGGTGGGGTGGAGCAGGCCGCTGAGGACCTTGAGGGCAGTGGTCTTGCCGGCGCCGTTGGGTCCCAGGAAGCCGACGACTTCGCCGCGCTCGACCTCGAACGAGATGCCATCGACGGCGCGCACGAGCCGATGCTTGCGGCGCAACACGCTGCGGAATGAGGCGCGCAGGCCGCCGGCGCGTTCGGGGACGACGTAGTGCTTGACGAGGTCGCGGACGGAGACGTCGGGGGGCATGCGTTCAGCCTAGCGGGGCATTGCGGCTTGGCAATGCCCGTGACCGCCCGGTCTCAGGGGCCAGTGTAGGGAGTGCGGAATGGGTGGTCTCGCGCGCAATAAGAGTTTCTTCCAAGAAACTCTTGAGGTTGCGCGGGGTGGTTTTTGGCAGGGTTTGGGGTGCGGAGGCGGCGGGGGTGGAGACCCGTGTTGGGTGACCTGACGGACGGCGAGGAGGGGCGCCGGTGAGGCCTGGGCGAGGGGTGGGACCGGCGCGGTTCGACGGGTGAGCGGGATAGGTCCGAACGCTTCGATCACGTGCCCGGGATCGAGCCGGGGGCAGGATCGAGCAAGCCCCCACTCTCGGGCCGTAGACGAGGGAGAAGGGGGCCGGCAGTCGAGAGCAGAGCAGCGCGCCGACCATCTCCGGGAGGGCGAGGGCGAAGATGGCCGTGGCCAGATAGAACCACTTCACGCCGGCGCTCAACCTCAAGGGCGAGGGGGCTGAAGGCTGGGGCTTGGGTTGGGTGGCGCCGGGCATTTGGGCATCGGGGTTGCGAAGTGATCAGGCTTAGTGTACCCTGACTGAATACTGCCTGCAACCACCGTCACGTCGGCGATCGGCGAGGGGTCGTCGAGACGACGGAGGTTGGCGCGTGGGGCTTTGACCGGAAGACCCTTCACCCATGGGAAAGGAGTGAGCGGTGAGAGGGAGTTGCCTGGGAGCGGTGGGTGCGGCCAGCGGCCTGGGTGGTTATGGGATGGGTGGCCGGAAGTCGCTCGCCTCCGGATCGATTCCGAGAGGGGAAGAGAGGCGCGGCGTGTAGGCAATTGCGTCTGCACATGGTTGCTAGCGTAGAAATTACGACCGGAGGACCCCTTGTCTATTCGGGGGCAGGTATGTTCCGCGGGTCTTGGACCGTCCAAGACAAGCGTAGGGCCGGGACAGACCGTAGACCCCTGGGTCCTTTGAGACCGTCGGTGAGCGAGGTCGTCCCGGCCCTTCACGCTGGCGCAGAGCCCGAACAGTTGCCGGGGCCGCGGACGCGAGCCCGAAGATCCAAGGCCGGGCGGGACGCCAGCGTCCACGGGAGGGTACCGGAATGGCGGACCCGCAGTTTGTCGGGATTGATGTCGCGCGTGATGCCCTGGAGGTGGCGGTCTATCCGCCCAACGCGGGCTGGCGCGTGCCCAACACGCCGGCGGGCCACGCCCGCCTGGTGGCGTGGGCGCAGACCCACCAGCCCGGCCGCCTGGTGCTGGAAGCCACCGGCGGCCACGAGCGCGCCGTGGCGGCGGCGCTGGCGGCCGCCGGGCTGCCGGTGGTCGTGATCAACCCGCGCCAGGGGCGCGACTTCGCCGGCAGCCGCAACGTCCAGGTCAAGACGGACCGCGTGGACGCGCAGCTGCTGGCGCGCTTTGCCGCGGAGGTCCGCCCGCCGCTGCGGCCGCGGCCCTCGGCGGCCAGTCGCGACCTGCAGGATCTGGTGCGCCGCCGCCGCCAACTCCTGACGCATCGGGTGGCCGAGCAGCAGCGGCGCCCCCTGGCTCAGCCCCGCGGCCAGGCCAACATCGACGCCCACCTGGCCTGGCTGGCCCAGTGCCTGGCCGAGTTCGAGATCGAGATCGCCGCGGCCCTGCAGGCCGACCCGGCCCTGGGCGCCCGCGCGACCTGGCTGCAGAGCATTCCCGGCATCGGCCCCACCGCCAGCGCCACCCTGTTGGCCGAGCTGCCCGAACTCGGCCGGCTCTCGCGCCGGGAGATTGCGGCCTTGGTTGGGGTCGCTCCCTTCAATCGCGACAGCGGCACCTGGCGCGGCCAGCGCCGCATCGCGGGCGGGCGCGCCGCCGTCCGCGCCGTGCTGTACATGGCCACCGTCGCCGCCACCCGGGCCAATCCGGTCATCCGCGCCTTCTATCGGCGCCTGCGCGCGGCCGGCAAGCCCGCCAAAGTGGCCCTGACCGCCTGCATGCGCAAGCTGCTGGTGGTCTGCAACGCCCTCTGTCAGAAGCAAACCACCTGGGATCCCACCGTGACCTAACCCCGGCTGCCCCAAATACAGTTGCTCACCGATTTCCGCCGAGGACGGCGGAATCTGCCTCTCCCCTTGGAGAGGGTCAGGAACGGCGCGGCCGGCATTTGATGGCGGCCGCCGGTGCTTGGCGGGATGGAGACCTCGACCGGAAGGCCCTCGCCGGTTTCGGCCGAGGACGGCGGAATCCTTCGGCAAGCTCAGGACAGGTGCTGCCTCGCCCCTTGGGGAGGGTGAAGATGCGGAGCCGAGCGGAGCGGACGGGTTGGGTGCTTCATCCGGGCGGTGTGGTTCGACACGGGCCGCCGAGGACTCTGGCCCGGCTCACTACGAACGGGGTGGGCGTGAGAGCACGAGCGGCAGACCCCTCACCGATTTCGGCCGAAGACGGCCGAATCTGCCTCTCCCCTCGGAGAGGGTGAAGAGCCAGGCGCCTCAACACAGTTGCTCACCGGTATCGGCCGAGGACGGCCGAATCCTTCGGCAAGCTCAGGACAGGTTCTGCCTCTCCCCTCGGAGAGGGTAGGGAACGGCGGCGGCTGGCTGACAGCATCGGTCCGGGGGTGCTTGCGGGTGAGATCACGAGCGGAAGACTCCTCGTCGACGGGCGACGGGCGACGGGCGACGGGCGTGGGTGGGGCGTTGTCCGGTGGACCGGGAGGACGTGCGATGCTTCGCGGACGTTCGGCGTAGGGGCGGGCATTTCTCGCAGGTTTTCCGATCCGCAGCATGCCAGGACAGCTATTCACCGAGTACTTCCTCAGCGATGGGATTCGGGTTACGCCGGAGCGGCGGGGGCAGGGGGCGGCGTTTGGGGCGTTTCGGGACGGGGCGCGGGGGGTGTTCGAGGGGTTCGGCAGCGACCGGACGGCGAATGAGGCGGAGACGGAGCAGGAGCTGATCCGGCCGTTGCTGGAGTTGCTGGGCTGGACGGATTACCTGCCGCAACAAAGCGCCAGCGGCGGCGAGGACATCCCGGACCTGCTGCTGTTCGGGGACGCGGAGGCCAAGGCGCGGGCCAGCGGCGCCCAGGGCAGCGCCTACCTGGACGCGGTGGCGGTGGCGGAGTTGAAACGGTTTGGCCGCGCGCTGGACACGCGGGGCACGGGCAAGGGCGCCCAGGCCTCCTCGCCGCACGCGCAGATTCGGCGCTACCTGGATACCGCGAACACGGAATCCGACGGGCGGATGCGCTGGGGGATTCTGACCAACGGCGGGGTCTGGCGGCTGTACGACCAGCGGACGCGTCCGCGCGCCACGGCCTTTTACGAGGCCGACCTGGACGCGCTGCTCAAGGCCGATGACGAGGACGGGCTGCGGGCGTTTCACCTACTGTTTCGCCGGCAGGCGTTCATACGGCGTCCCGGCGCGGCGGCGACGTTCCTGGAAAGCGCTCTGGCCGAGGGGCAGCGTTACGAGCAGCGGGTGGCGCAGAGCCTGGCCGGGGTGGTGTTCGAGCGGGTCTTTCCGCGACTGCTACAGGCCCTGGCCGACGCCAGCGACAAGGCAATGCCCGAGGTCCGGGAAGCCGCGCTGATCTTTCTGTACCGGCTGCTGTTCGTCCTGTACGCCGAAGACCGCGGGCTGTTGCCGGTCAACGACGCCGCCTACGACGACTACGGCCTGCGCAAGCGCGTGCGGGACGACGTGGCCGAGCGCAAGGCCCGCAGCGACACGTTCTCCGGCGTCGCCTCCAGCTATTTTGACCACCTCACCACCCTGTTCCGGCTGATCGACCAGGGCGACCAATCCATCGGCTTGCCGCCTTACAACGGCGGTCTATTTGCGGCCGACGCCGCGCCGCTGCTGAACCAGGTCCGTCTGCCGGACGACGTCATTGCCGAGGTGGTCCATGACCTCAGCCATACCGAGACCGACGGTCAGCCCGGTTATGTCAACTACCGCGACATGTCGGTGCAGCAACTGGGCTCCATCTACGAGCGGCTGCTGGAGCAGGAGCCGGTGCGGGGCGACAACGGGCGGGTGCAGGTCCGTCCCAACCCCTACGCCCGCAAGGACAGCGGCAGCTTCTATACGCCGCAGGACCTGGTGGACCTGATCTTGGACGAGACCCTCAAGCCGCTGATCGAGGAACGGCTGGACGCGTTCGAGGCCAGGGCCAGCGAGCTTCGGAGCGACCGCCGGTCCAAATCCGTCCGCAAAGCCGAGCTAGCCAAGCTGGACACCGCCGAGGCCGTGCTGGATCTCAAAGTGCTCGATCCGGCGATGGGCAGCGGGCACTTCCTGGTCACTGCCGTCGACTTCCTGACCGACGCCATCGTGGACTTGATTGAACCCTCGGCCGAAGTCACCGGCTGGTTAGGCGACGACGACGCCTACCACTCGCCACTGCTTGACCGCGTGGCCGCCATCCGCGACGCCATCCTGCAACGCGCCGCCGAGTCCGACTGGACCGTCAACCAGACCCAACTCACCGACCAGGCCATCATCCGCCGCCTCGTCCTCAAGCGCTGCATCTACGGCGTCGACAAGAACCCCCTCACCGTCGAACTCGCCAAAGTCTCCCTCTGGCTCCACAGCTTCACCGTCGGCGCCCCGCTCTCCTTCCTGGACCACCACCTCCGCCAGGGCGATTCGCTGCTAGGGCTGAGCATCGCCGACGCCAGGGCGGATCTGCGACGGCTGGAGACACCACTGTTCGTAGACAGCGCGCTGCAGGGCTTTGAAGCCGCCACCGAGAGCATGAATGAGATTGAGCTGAGGGCGGATGCTGATGTCTCGGAGGTCCACGAGTCGCAGCTGCAATTTCAGGACGTCGAGTCAGCGACAGCCGGCCTTCGAGGGTTTCTGGACACGCTGAGCGGGCTCCGCTGGCAGTCGGCCGGGATGAAAGTGCGGCAGCGCGCAGTTTTCGAAGCGCCGATTGCCGAGACGCTAGGCGCGGATCCCAGCCGCGCGTACGAGCAGTTGGCGCACAGCCCCGCTGACCATCCGAACAGCGGCTCGACGGCATTTCGCGAGCGGTGGACCGAGGCCCGCTCAGCAGCCGACGAGCAGTCGTTCCTCCACTGGGAAGCCGCCTTCCCCGGCGTCTGGCGCCACTGGCAGAACCAGACCCCCGAGGGCGGATTCGACGCCGTCATCGGCAATCCTCCTTGGGACCGCATCAAGCTCCAGGAGGTGGAGTGGTTCGCCACCCGCGACCCCGACCTCGCCCGCGCCCCCACTGCCGCCGCCCGCCGCGAAGGCATCCGCCTTCTTCGCGAACTAGATGAACCGTTGGCCCATGCCTTCGACAAGGCCAAGGCCCGCGCCGACCGCCTTGGCCAGGTCATCCGCGCCTCCGGCCACTACCCCTTGCTCGGCGGCGGCGACATCAACCTCTACTCCCTCTTCGTCGAACGCTCCCTGCGCCTCGTCAAACCCAACGGCCTCGTCGGCCTCCTCACCCCCTCCGGCATCTACGCTGACCGCACCGCCGCCCGCTTCTTCCAGTCCGTCTCCACCACCGGCCGCGTCGCCGGCATCTACGACTTCGAGAATCGCCGCCTCGGAACCGACCAGCCGCCCTTCTTCCCCGACATCGACTCCCGCTTCAAGTTCTGCGCCCTCATCGTCGGCGGCCCCAAGCGCACGTTCCCCGAAACCCGCTGCGGCTTCTTCCTTCCCGGTACCGACACCATCAACGACCCGGACCGAGCCTTCACCCTCACGCCCGACGACTTCGCCCGCGTCAACCCCAACACCGGCACCGCCCCCGTCTTCCGCACCCGCCGCGACGCCGACATCACCCGCCGCATCTACCAGGACCACCCCGTCCTGGTGGACCACTCAGGCGACGAGGAACGCAAAGTCTGGCCCGTCCGGTACTCGACGATGTTTCACATGACCAACGACTCCCACCGCTTCCGCACCGCCACCCAACTCGAAGACGACGGGTTCTACCCCGTCCAGGGCAACCGCTGGAAGCGCGGCCAGGACCTGTATCTACCGCTCTACCAGGGCCGAATGATTCAACACTTCGACCATCGGGCCAGCTCCGTCCGCATCAACCTCGAAAGCACCCACAACCCCTACCTGAGCGAGGAAACCAGCGAGAAACAGCACTGCGACGCAAGCTTTCTCCCCCGCTCGCAGTACTGGGTTCCCGAATCGGAGATTGAGCCGCGTTTTCCCAAGTGCGGCTACACCTTGGGGTTCCGCGATATAGCTAGACCGACAGACGTTCGAACAGCTATAGCCGCCCTAGTGCCGCTAGCAGGCTACGGAAATACCATTCCGTTGCTGCTTTCCGACGGACACGGCTCCGCCAGCAACGCGTCGAGTGCCGACGGAGATGAACTAGACGCCGGGCACGCATCGTTACTTGCAGCCAATATCAACGCCCTATGTCTTGACTTCGTTGCCCGCCAGAAAGCCCAAGGCACCCACTTGAACTGGTACATCGTCGAACAGCTTCCCGTTCTCGCGCCCGACACCTACCACCGCCCCTTCGGCGACCGCACCGCCGCCGACCTCGTCCAGGACCACGTCCTCCGCCTCACCTACACCGCCCACGACATGGCCCCCTTCGCCCGCGACCTCGGCCACCACGGCCCACCCTTTCCCTGGGACGAAGAACAACGCCGCCACCTCCGAGCCCGCCCGGACGCCCTCTACTTCCACCTCTACGGCCTCAACCGCGAAGACGCCGCCTACATCATCTCCACCTTCCCCATCATCCAACGCCAGGACGAGGCAGAGTTCGGCCACTACCGCACCAAAGCCCTCGTCCTCGCCTACATGAACGCGCTGGCAGCCGGCGACACTGAAGCCCGAATGGCGCTCTAAGCCCGATGCGCGCCGTCGAAGACCCCTCAACCGCGAAACCATCAATGCCATCGCCAAACTCATCGTTGGGCAGTTCGATCCCGAGATTTCGGCAGCCTCGCCGGTTCCCGATGCCGGATAGTCCCTGCCGCGCATCGGAACGTGTGAGATCATCCGGCACACAGGGTCATGCAAGGAGGACAACAGGATGCAAATGACAAGGAGCTGGTTTTGCCGCCGGCCGAATGCGGCCTGACATGGTGGGGACACAAGCAGGCGTCGTCTGGCACGCTAGTTTATTCGACAATGCGGGCGGGCGAACTGCGACTTCTTCTTTAATTCTTTCTTTCACGCAGATGTACTAATGCCATCTCAATCGCTCCCAATCAAGGGAGAAACGCTACGCTGGGCACGCGCTCTTCGAGGTTATTCACTTGAAAAAGCGGCCGACGAGCTTGATATTAGCGTTGCTGATCTTCGGGCCTGTGAAGCTGGCAATTACCCATTCACACTTGGACTGCTTGACAAGATGGGGCAAGTGTACAAACAAACACGTTCAGCATTGTTGCGAGCGAAACCGCCGCTACTTGAGCCATCACCGAAGTACTTTCGTTCACAAGGTGGAAGACCTGTCAAGCCATCGCCCGACCTGCTACTTATCATTCGTGACGCGCGCCGCATCCAGGACGCTTTGCGATTGATAGCGAAGAAAGAACCGGACCTGTTCCCACGTGCTCATATCCCTAAATATACTGTACATGATGATATTGAGGGAGTTGCTGAAGACGCACGAAAGTCTTTAGGATTCAAGTATAGTGTTCCCCAGGTTGGTACGACACGGGCTGAGGCTTATAGAGATCGTCGCAGTCTACTTGAATCAGCTGGCATTTTCGTTTATCAGAGACACTGGGATTCCAAGAATGGGATTGGAGCCTCATTGTTTGATAAAGGTGCCTCGCCTTCCATCATCGTGAATACGCATTCACAAGATTATCATGTTCGATCGTTTACCTTGTTTCATGAGTATGCCCACCTTCTGTTGCATCAGCCCGGAGGATGTGATCGGACTGTGGGCACTGAACAACACGCGCCTATCGAGCACTGGTGCAATCGAGTAGCTGCGGCAATGCTGATGCCTCGAAGTGCATTACTCACAGAAGTTGACCGAAGGATCGGCAAACTTCGTCCGACCGATTGGAAACTCTCGCATATTCGGAAGATTGCAAGCAGTTTTCGAGTGAGCCTTACGGCAGCTGGCATTCGGCTCAAGACCTGCGATGTCACCAATGCAATTGATCGGTATGGCAGTCTTCTGTCAGGATCAGATATTCAATCTGAAAAGCCGCCAGCAGAAGTCTCAACTCTAGGCCCAAGAAATTCTGGTGGCGGCCCTAGAGTGCCTCCCGGCCATGCACGCTTCTATCAGGTTGGGTTGGAGGTTGCTGACGTGTTCTTAACAGCTCTGGAAAAGAATGTGATTGACACTCGTAATGCAGCAGCGTTCCTAGACTTGACGGGCAATGGCTTACGTACATTTGCTGAAAAGACGGAAAGTGAACGCACGCAGAACAGAGTCGGACCGTAGATTTTGTCGAATGCTCGATCTGCCACCTACGTATGCGATCGATACCTCCTGCATTATGGACCTGACTAATTCGCATATACCACCCCGAAGGCATCCGAAATACTCTCTTAAGAGTTCCCAGCTTATCTGGCGAGGTTTGGATTCACTATCGCATGAAGGCAGACTGAAAGTGGTATCGCAGGTTCGTGCTGAGTTGGAACGGCTTGATCCATGGGGAGCAAATCGGATCAGAGCGTGGGCTAGCACAAGAGTATCGAATCTAGATTATGGTCTCGTAGTTGTATACCAAGACCTTGATGATTCCTATCCTGGGCTAGTTCCCGAGAATATTTCACCTACCAAAGAACCGGCGGATGCCTGGCTGATTGCCTACGCAATGGTTTATGGCTGGACAGTTGTTACGTCAGAACAGCCTGATAGAGAAAGCGAGATTCCCAAGATTCCCGATGTATGTCGGAGTGAATCCGTTCAGTGTGTCACGTTAGACGAGCTAGTTTTGATGGAAGGTTGGTGACTTAGGACAGAGTGAGTATGAATGCCGAGGTCTCAGGCTGCGCGCAATCTGAGACTCTTGAGCGGCGGCGACACAACCAAATTCTCACGCCACCTCTCCGCGGCAATCCCATCCGTCGCGCCATCGCCTACCACTTCAACCTCCCAGTTAACCTCCTGATGCGTTCCTACTCGACGTTCGCCGCGTAACGCTCCAACCCCAACTCCATGCTCACCCCCATGCTCGAAGACTCCGAAATCCTCCATGACCGACCCGCGGCCTGAACACCCCTGGTTCGCCAAGGCCGCGGCGTCAAGCTCGTCAGGTCCGCGCCCGTCTTAATCCGTCTATTGGGGGAGCGGGTTGAGGTCAGGGGTCTTCGCCACCCACAACTCGAGGCGACCCGCCACCTACTTCTCGAGCGCCATCAACCGCCCGACGTCTCCCGGGGCTTCCTCAACTCCATAGTCGGTCGGCGGCGACGACCACTCCCGTGGCAAGGCTCACCACCAACATCAGTCATACGGTCAACCGGGTTTCCAGGCTTCGGAGATCGCTCGTCAGGCGCAACTCAAGGTCCTTCAAGTCCGCCTTCGTCGCCAGGTGCTCGTAGGCGCCTTCCGGCCGCGCCAGGCGCTCGGCGTCGGACGTTATCGGTTACCTCGCAAGCCGCTTCTTGATCGGCTCAGGACCAGTTCTCGCATGTGGGCGCCCCTTCCTTGTGACGGTGTAGTCGCCGACCGGACTTCAAACCGTCCCCGCTGCATGCACCGGGGCCGCCCCTTTGATGCTGTGTCCATTTTAGCCATCGCAACCCGTTCCGAGCGTTCGCCCACAACCCGCGGTTGAGCCCGCCGCCCGGGCTATCCCAGCCAGCGTTTCTGGCACCACCAGCAACGCACGCACTGATTGCATTGCCTGCACTGCCGCCGTTGCCAGTCCCGCCCATCCCGCGCCGGCTCGCCCACAGTTCGGGGTCGAGGCCGTCGCCGGTTTCGCCGGCCTGGCCCCGCGAGCCACGACGCGCGCAGTCTGCGACCTCCGATTGCCGATGCCACGTCAGAGCCGTCAAGCTACCGTGCCGCAGCAGCCTCTGACGCCTACGCGCGCGACTTTGAGAACGCGCCGGTTGTATCGATGGCGGCCGCATGATGCGTGGGCCGTAGCGCTGGTCTTCAATCACATCTATCCGTGGTGGCAGTTCCACTCCGTCAGCCTTTAGTCTTCACGCCAGCCTTGATCGAGAGTCGACTCTCGCGTTGGTGGGATGTCCGTGGTGGGTTCAGACTAGCCGTCCGGGGATGGCAACGCTGCCGTGATACGTTCCGTTCTGCCGTGTATTTCCCGGCTCCTGCAATGACGGCATTGCAACGCAGCTCATGACGCGACCCGCGGTGATTCTGGTTACCGGGGCGACCGGATATATCGGGGGGCGATTGGTTCCCCGACTGATTGACGACGGGTATCGCGTTCGGGTGCTGGTTCGCAGCCGGGAGCGCGCGCGTTCGCGTTCCTGGTCCGATCAGGTTGAGGTGGCGGTGGGCGACGTCTTGAACCCGCACGATCTGGCAACGGCGCTGGAGGGCGTGGATACCGCTTACTACCTGATTCACAGCATGTCGAAGGGGTCCAGCTTTCACGAACTGGACGTTCAGGCGGCTGAAGGCTTTGGGCACGCCGCGAAGGCGGCGGGTGTTGGCCGCATCATTTACCTGGGCGGCCTGGGGGAGTCGGAGGCCGAGCTGTCCCGGCATTTGCGCTCCCGTCAAGCGACGGGCCGGGCGCTGCAGGCGAGCGGCGTTGCGGTGACGGAGTTTCGGGCGGCCGTGATTGTTGGCGCGGGCAGTATTTCGTTCGAAATGATCCGGCACCTGGTCGAACGTCTCCCGATCATGATCTGCCCGAGGTGGATTTACTCGCGTATTCAGCCGATTGCGGTTGACGACGTGCTGGATTACCTGGTGTCGGCTCTCACGACGCCGGAGAGCGAGGGCCTGACGATTGAGATCGGCGGCAAGGACGTGACCAGCTACCAGGGGTTGATTCTGGGTTATGCGGAGGCGCGAGGGCTGCGACGGCTGTTGCTCCCCGTCCCGGTGCTGACGCCGCGGCTTTCTTCGTACTGGGTGCACTGGATGACGCCCATTGCCACGGGAATTTCGGAGGCGCTGGTGGAAGGCCTGCGCAATGACGTGGTGGTGACGAATCACCTGGCCCGCCGCCTGTTTCCGCACGTACGGCCGAGAGACTACGCATCCGCTATTGCGATGGTGATGACGGATCTTGAGGCGGGCCGTATCGACACGTCGTGGAGCGATGCCACAGGGCCGGCCGTGGAACCGGAGATTCCGGTCCAGCTGGAGTCTCGCGAGGGCATGATCATCGAACGCCGCCATCGCAGGATCGAGGCCCCCGCCCGGAGCGTCTATCGAGTTATCACGGGTATTGGGGCGGCTCGCGGCTGGTTTTTTGCGGACTGGACCTGGCGGATCCGGGGCATGCTGGACCGCCTGCTCGGGGGCGCCGGTCTGCGCAGGGGACGGCGCCACCCGGATGACCTGCGGGTTGGCGATGCTCTGGATTTCTGGCGGGTGGAGGACCTGAGGACCGATCGCCTGGTTCGTCTGCGGGCGGAGATGAAAGTGCCGGGCCGGGCCTGGCTTCAGTTCCGGCTGGCGGAAGCCCCGGACGGTACGACTCACCTGGAGCAGACGGCGGCGTTTATCCCGAAGGGACTGGCGGGCCTGGCTTATTGGTACGGGCTTTATCCGGTCCACTCCTGGATTTTTGGCGGGCTGGCTCGAGCCATCGCCCGCCGCGCCGAGAACGCGACGGTTTCAGACGCCGGTGACGAAGGGTCGCGCCAACCCGGCGACGGCTAGGTTGCCGGCGGTACACCTGGCATCGGGCCGCTGAGCCGCGTTGCGTGCGGACGGTCTGAGGGGAACACGTTGATGGCAGGGGCGCAGGCAGGGAAGGGGCGTCCGTGGCTCCAGGGCCAGCATCCGCCCGGCAGGTCCGGCGTGTCCGCTGCTTGACGGCGCCGGTGGACGATGCCGCCGACTCGGCCGTTTGCCAGTGGCCAACGCGATAGATCCGCGCCCGTGGGCCCATCGTGGGCTTGCGCTTGTCGCGAGTCCTTTGAGGAATCGGCTCACGCCACGCCGACGACGTTCGGGCGTGGCGTGGGCCTATTCGGCCGCGGGATTAGCCGACGAGGGCCTTTTCCCGCTTGACCTGCTCGTGCTCTTCGAGCCAGACCTTGAGGGGCACGTCGGCATCGGAGGGTGAGGAGCGGCCGAACTCGTTGGTGGAGTGGCCCATCATTTGCTGCAAGATCGGGTGCGACTCGTCGTACCAGTCCTGCGGGAACTCCATGTCGTCGCGCGTGCGGATCCAACGGTAGCCGTAGCCGTAGAACAGCACACGACGCGTGACGTCGGAGAAGTTGGGCGTGGCGGCGTGCCAGATTCGGCGGTCGAAAATGACGGCGGTGCCGGCCTTAACCTTGACGGGGATGGCGCCCTCGGGTTGAACCTGGCCCTCAGCGGGCTCAGGCAGCGTGTTGGACAGTTGGCTGCCGGGGACGACCCAGAAGTTGCCCATGCCCTCGTTGCTGACGTCGGTGAGGAAGTAGCCGACCTTCAGCGAAATGCGCGGGCGCGGACTGGTTTCCATGTCGCGGTTCATCTGGCCGGAGTCCTGGTGCCAGCCCCAGGCGCGTTCGGACGGGTCGTAGGCGCCCGGCTCCCTGCCGGTGACGGCCAGGTGGGTGTGATAGAGGTAGATGTTCCAGCCGAGGATGCCCCAGACCTTGGGCAGCAAGCGCTCGTAGGCGACCATGTCGAAGAAGGATCGGTCGAGATGGATGAACCCCAGCTTGTTGATGCGCTGGGTGATGGTCTTGTCGGTGCGCCCCCCCTCGAGCACACCGCTCTCGTAGAGGTCGTCGATGGTCTCGATCAACGATTCCCTGAGGTCGTCGGGGACGGCGTTTTCGACGACCAGGAAGCCGTCGCGGTCAAAGGCCTCGCGCTCGTCGTCGGTCAGGGCGTATTGCAGACAACTGGGATCCATAACCAGCCTCGATCCGTCCGGGTGCGGCAGTTCAGTATAGAAATAGCGGGGGCGAGCGGTCACTTTTTTGGGCGACTCGCTCCATTAGCCGTGAGGTCTTCAGGTCGGCTGGGCGATGGTGACGGCCCACTCGCCTTCGGCACGCTCGACGTTGAGCACGTAGCGGCCGGCCCTGGTGATCTGGGCAGCGGCGGCGCCCTGGCGGTCGAGCGGGGGAATGATGCTGATTGGCGCGATGGCGGCGGCTTGCGGGTCGTCCAGCGAGCGCAGGGACGCGCTGAAGGGTTCGACGGCGCCGTCGTAGATGGCGTTGACGACGACCAGCCCCTGGCGCAGGCCGAAGGCTTCGGTTTGGCCGGGTCGCAGGCCGTCGAAGCTGACGGGGGCCTGGATAGGGGTTACGACAGGCGTGGGTTGCGACGAGTCCACGCCTGAATCGCCAGCGATCAGGGCGCCGAGCAGGGAGGTCCGCGGGGCCGGCACCACGCCGATTGCCATGAGCACGATCACGACGCCGAGCGCCAGGAGGACGAGGACGAGGAAGTAGAAGGGAGTCCGCAGCATGGACCGAGCGTGCGACGCTGGACAACGGGCCGTCAACGGCGGCGCGGTCGGGCACATCGGGCCATTGAGGCGCAGGCAGCGGGCGGGGATTCGTCAGTGTCCGCTCGGCGCTGCCACAATCGGATGAAGCCCGCAGCGGGAGGCGCGCAGTGCGGTTCGTAGCCTTCCTGGCACGTCGCGACGTTCTCTTCGGCGCGGCGGCCGGGCTGTTGGCCGGGGTGGTCTTTGCCCTGGCGATGCAGGCCGAGGAGATGCGGGTCGAGGTGACCGGGCTGGCCGGCGCGTCCACCAGCGGCGCCGGGCTGATCGTGCACCTGGCCCTGGCAACTTTGATCGGGGCGGCCGTCGGCCTGCAGTACCGGCACGAACCGGGAAGTTACGCGGCGCAGATCACGCTGGGCGTGACGTTTGGGCTGCTGGGATGGATTGTGGGGCCGCTGACGATCCGCCCGCTGGCCGAAGGGCAGGTTCCCGACTGGTCCATCGCGGTGGCGTCGGCGGGGTTTCCCAGCCTGATGGGACACATGCTGTACGGGGCGCTGACCACCGGCGGCTTGTATTGGGCCGTACACCGGTGGGGCGGCGGCGCCGTTTGGGTCCGTCCGGGCGAGCGCGCGGAGGATCGCGTGCATCGCATCGTGGTGCTGGGCGGCGGTTTCGGGGGGATGAGCGCGGCGCAGACGCTGGAGCGCATGACGCGGCGTCGTCGGGACCTGGACGTGACGCTGGTGAGTCAGAGCAACTTTCTGCTGTTTACGCCGATGCTGGCCGAAGTGGCTTCCAGCGCACTGGAGGCGCAGCACATCGCGGCCCCGATTCGGGCGGCCTGTCCCTTCACTAATTTCATTCACGGTGACGTGGCTGGGATTGACACGGAACAGCGCGTGGTGACCGTGCGCAGCCGCCGATCGGCCGAACCGCAAGCGGTGCCGTACGACCACCTGGTGCTGGCCATGGGGTCGGTGCCGAACTTCTACAGCCTGCCGGGATTGGCCGAGCACGCGATCACGCTGAAGACGCTGGAAGACGCCGTGGGGCTGCGGCACCGGGTGCTGTCGCAACTGGAGCGCGCCGACCATGAGGCGGACTCCGCGCTGCGGCAACGGCTGCTGACGTTTGTGGTGGCGGGCGGCGGGTTTGCGGGCGCGGAGACGATTGCCGAGCTGTTCGACCTGGTGTCGAGCGTGCGGCGATATTTCCAGAACCTGGGGCCGGGGGACGCGCGGTTCGTTCTGGTGCACTCGCGCGACCGCATCCTGCCGGAACTGAGCGCGGACCTGGGCGCCTATGCGCTGGAGAAGCTAAGCGCGCGCGGGATCGAGTTTCGCCTCGGCCGACGGGTCTCGGCGGCAGCCGAGGGGTCCGTGACGCTGGACGATGGGACGACGATTGCGTGCGAGACGTTCGTGTGGACGGCGGGTAACCAACCGAATCCAATCCTGCAGGACGTGGGCTGCGAGAAGAACCGGGCCGGCCAAGTGGTGGCGGAGGCGACGCTGCGGGCGCCTGACACGCCGGGGGTTTGGGCGGTTGGCGATGCGGCGCAGGTTCCGGACCTCACCAATGACGGCCGATCGTGCCCGCCGACCGCGCAGCATGCGCTGCGCCAAGGCAAGCGGGTGGCGCAGAACATCCTGGCGACGATCGACGGGCGGCCGTTGAAGCCGTTCCGGTACCGGGCGAGCGGGTCGCTGGTGGGACTGGGGCATCGAACGGCGGCGGCGGAGATCGGAGGGCGCAAGTTTTCCGGTCTGCTGGCCTGGTTCATGTGGCGAACGATTTACCTCAGCAAGCTGCCGGGGCTGGAACGCAAGGCGCGGGTAGCGCTGGACTGGGCGCTGGACCTGGTGTTTCCGCGCGACATCGTGCTGACCGCGGAGGCGGAGGGGCGATTTGGAACCGACGACCGGCAGCCGATGTCCGGCGGCCGGGAGCGTGACTCGTGATGCGGCGCAACGACCTTCTCGCCTGGCTACTGGCCGGCGCCCTGGCCGGACAAGTTGGCGGGGTGGTGTACGGCCTGGTAATGCGGCACCTGGGCGTGATCGAGTCCATCGCCGCGCTGGTCCGGCTGCCGCCCTCGGCAGTGGGCGGCTGGATCGTGCACATGATTGTTGCGGGCGTCATCGGCGCGGGGTTTGCGGCGTTGATTCGACGCCAGGAGCACCGTGCGGGCGACCTGCTGTTCTGGGGTCTGATCTATGGGGCAGTGTGGTGGATCATCGGGCCGCTGACGCTGGCGCCGCTGCTGATCCGGCGCGAGGCGCTGGCGTGGGACCTGACCTCGGCGCAGGAGACCTTCCCGATGCTGCTGGGGCACCTGCAATACGGCGTGACCACCAGCCTGGCGCTGCTGGTGTGGCGGCGGGGGTCGTTCGAACGGCCGACGGCAGGGGCCCTCGTGCGTGGCGTCCTGGCGGGCCTTATTGGGGCCGCGCTGACCGGCAAGGCGTTGGTGGACCAGGGGCTGCTCGGCCAGTTTGTCGGCGTCGACAATCAAGACCCCTCAGGCGCGCTGTGGCTCGGGGTGCTGCTGACCGGCGCGGGAACCGGGTTGGCGTTCGCGGCGGTGGTCCCGACGGTGCGCGACAGCGCGGGCGCGGCGCTGGTTCGCGGGTTTGTCTTCGGATTCCTGGCCTGGATTCTGGTGCCCATGACAATCGTGGGCCTGGCCACCCGGGGCATGCTGCCCTGGGGGATGGGATTCGCGCACGACGCCTTTCCCGGCCTGCTGGCGTACCTGCTTTTCGGCGGAATCCTGGGGCTGGTCTACCAATGGCTGAGTGTGTTCTGGCGAGTCCTGTTCGCCGAGCCGACCGCCGACGAGGACGAAGGCTACGGCACGGAGGGGTTGCGGGCGTTAGGCCGCGGGTCGGCCGCCGGGATCGTCGGCGGACTTCTGTACACGGTCATGTTGGCGCGGCTTGGTTCGTTTGAGGGCATCGCCCAGTTGATGCGCGCCGACAACGCGGCGGTCGGAGTGTTCGTGCATGCATTGGTCTCGGTCATCTGGGGCGCAGTCTACGGCCTGCTGTTTCGCCGGCAGACGTACGGCACCGGATCAGCCGTGGGCTGGGGCGTTGCGTTCGGGTTCTTTATCTGGGTGGTTGGGCCCAACACGCTCTTTGCGGTGCTGACCGGACACACGCCGGACTGGTCGGCGGACAGCACGGCGCCGCGCACGGCCTCGCTGGTCGGGCACCTGGTCTATGGGGCCGTCTTAGGGGTGGGCTTCCACTACTTGGAGTCGAGGCACAACCCCTGGTGGCAGCCGCGACGCGCGCGACTTGAAGCAAGAGCGCGGCGCCGGCGCCGGCAGCTTCAGACCTCCGCGCCGGCGATCTGGGCGCTGGTTATGTTAATTGCCTTGTCTTTACCAATCATCTTTGGCGGCTCCGACGAGATGGGGCGGAACGCGATGCGGTCGGACGAGCAGCAGTCCGCGACAGGTGCGCCAACCGGTCCGCCTATGGACGGCATGCAGCCGATGCGCTGAGAAGGCGGGAAGCTGGCTGTCGAGCGCCCCGGCTCAGATGTCGGTGCCTACCTCCGCTCGGCTCGCGTGTAGTCCGTATCGTCGCGGACTTCCAGGTAGTCGTCGTAGTCCAGCCAATGGCACCAGAGTCTCTTGGGAGCTTCCACATGAATGCGGCGATTGCTGGTCGGGCTTCTCCAGGCCGCTAGTTCAACGCGAGGGCCGGGATTGGTACGCAAGGCGACCCACTCGAGAGCCGGACGAAGATCCGTATCGGTGGAGACGACAATGGCAACGTCGAAATATCCGCTGAACGAGTGGGTCACGAGGTCAATCGCCAACTGGACATCGACGCCTTTTTCCTGCGGCCTGGAAGCGGGGAAGTCGGGTGGGTATCGCAACGGTCTCCAGACAACACAGGCTCCGGCGGATTCCCAGGCGGCACACTGGTTCATGTGCGCCGTGTAGTTGCGTTGATGTCGAGTCGCATCAGGCCGGCCTGTGTACACGCGTACCTGTTTCAGTTCCCTTGCGAATCCGGTTGGCGTCCGCCCGATCAAGAATTCGCCCATCGCACTCGGCGTGAACTGGCCATCAGTAAAGTGAGAGGCCCCATCATGGAAAAAGGCATCACGCGCGCCCATTCGCGTATTTTCGGAGTCGATGTACACGACAACTTGGTCGGGCACCTGCATCCACCGAACAAAAATAGCCCCGCCAGTTCAGTGCCTAGGGCACCAAACGGCGGGGAACCTTGAAAAAATCATCCTCTAGGCATTGACGCCTGTCAAGCCGGTTGCGCTTGGAATTCGCCTCTCTCGCCACGCGTCTTCGCTAAGAAAACCGCCGGGGGGTTCTCACGAACCCCCCGGCGGTTTTCTCTATTTCGACAGTTCCGAGTGGACTCCCGGCTGCTCGGTCTGCCTTATTCGGGGTAACCGACGGTGTTGCTGAGGGTGCCGTTGCCTTCCAGCTCGACTTCGGTAACGTCGCCGCTCTTCATGGGATCCGTGCTGCCGGAGGTGCCGGTGAAGATGGCGTCGCCCGCCTCGAGCGTCATGTACGTCGAGACGAAGCTGACGATCTGCTCGACGTTGAAGATCAGCTCGCTGGTATTAGTGTGCTGAACCACCTCGCCGTTGACGCGGGTCGTCATCTCCAGGTTGCCGTGGTTCAAGTGCGTGGTAACCCAGGGGCCGAAGGGCGAATACGTGTCGGCGCCCTTGCCGCGCCACCACTGGCTGTCCGGCTCGCCGTCGGTCTCGCCGTTCTGCCAGATGCGCTCGCTGATGTCATTGGCGGCGCAGACGCCGAGGACGTAGTCCTTGACTTCGTCCTCGCTGACCCTCGAACAGCGCTTGCCGATGATGACGGCCATCTCACCTTCGTAGTCGAGTCGCTTGCAGCCCTTCAGCCAGGCGATGGTTCCGCCGGGTTCCAGGACGGACGAGGGCGGCGCCAGGAACGGCTGCGGGCGGGAGAACGGCGGGGAGTCACCCATGTGGCTCAGGTAGTTGCCGGCCAGGTTGACGATCTTGGTTGGCGAGGTGGGCGTCAGGAGTTGGACGTCGGCCAGGGCCACCGTGTTGCCGGTGCGCTCCAGGTCGCCGAAGAGGTCGCCCGAGATTTCGGCGATGGTGTCGCCTTCAACGATTCCGTGGTGGACTTCGCCGTCCACGCTGTAACGCGCAAGGTGCATGCTCTGCCTCCGAGTGCCTGACCTACAGTGACCGCGAAAGGATACCGCGCGGAGTGGCAGTGTCCGGCGCTAGGCGACCAGAAGTCTCCTCAACAAGCTCGGGACGCTCCGAATCAGACCGGCCAGGCGCCAATCTTGCGCAGCGTGGCGTAGATCTCCAGCTGCTGGCGCTCCAGCGTCTCCCACTGCGCGGCGAAATCCACGTCGGACCAGTCAAAGAAGCCGCGGCCAGTCTTCAGCCCGAAATGTCCTTCCTCAACCAGGCGGCGAAGGACGGAGTGCCCGCTGTCGGCGTTGCACAGGTCGGGCCAGACGCTTTCGGTGCCGCTGAGGGCAATCTCCAGTCCCGCCAGGTCGCGATCGCGGATGACACCCATCAGCGGCATGCGCGGCGAGAACGAAAACGCTGTCAGCTCATCGATGTCCTCGGCGGAGATGACTCCCCGATCCACCAGGTCGAGCGCTTCACGAAAGAGGGCCTGGCGCAGACGGTTGGCGACCTGTCCGGGCAGGTCAACGTTGATGCGCACTGGCCGCAGGCCAGCACCGCGCAAGAGGGACAGCACGGCCTCCACCGTCGCGTCGCTGGTCAGCTCACCCTTGGTGACTTCGACCATCGGGCAGAGATAGGCCGGGCGGAAGAAGTGGGTGGTGGTGAAACGATCGGGGCGGCCCGTGGCATCGGCCATGAGGCGAATGGGGATGCTGGAAGTGTTGGAGGCCAGCAGCGTGTCGTCCGACAGGTGAGGCGCCAAGTCCGCGTAGACGGCGCGCTTGACGTCCACGGACTCAGTAACGGCCTCAATGATGAGGGCTGACTGGCCGACGCCGGCCAGGTCGGTCGTGAAATGGAGGCGTGTTGGGACCGCCTCGGCCTGGTCTGGCGTGACCAGGCCGTACTCGATCATCAGCTCGAGGTTGCGGGCAATTTTGCTGCGCGCAGCGTCGAAGGCGGCGGGGTTGGCATCAAGGACGGTGACCTGGTGGCCGGCCAGGGCGAACACCTGGGCGATGCCCTGGCCCATGAGACCGGCGCCAAGGACACCGATAGGGGCGCGTTGATCAGTTATTGGAGAGGTTTCCTGGCAGCGGTACGATCGCATCATGCTAGTGGCGAAGCTGATCTGGGACAATTGCACGCGTTCGGCCAAAGGGCAGGAATCGGCAACCTGCTAGCAGCGCCAGAAGGCAATCCAGCGAAGAACACAGAGGACTACGGGTGGAAGTCCTTTTGATCGGGCTTGTACATGCCATACCAGTGTTAGGCGTGGGCTTGTGGAAACGCGGCGACTGGAAATGGCTGGATCGCTCCGCAGTGGTGATGGGAGCTATTGCAATCCTGACAGGGGCCTTGGTTCTGGAGTTCCTTGTAATCGATCTCTTGGCTGTCGCGGCCGCTTGGTGGCTGGTACGGCAATCTTGGCGGAAGCAGGGCCTCTAGCAGAGCGGGACCGCACAACTCTCCCCTCACAAGACCAAACGCGGTAAGACCGGAGTACTCCCGGTGAAGGCTCAGGTCCAAGCGCTTAGGTGGATGCCGCTGGCAGGTACTCGCGCAGGTAGCGGACGCCGAGAGGGATTACCTCGATCGGGTCGTCGCGTCCTTCGTAGACCAAGCTGATCCAGCCGTTGTAGCGAACGCCGCGGATGGTCCGGAAGATGGTGTCGTAGTCCAGCGATTCTTCGCGGCCGGTGGCGATGCGGTAGAGCTTGGCGCGGACGGCGGTGGCCAGCGGCGCCGTGAGGGCAATGCTGTTCAGGTAGTCGTGCCGCTCGCGCTGCTCGTCATCGGCGAATCCAGACGCGCCGGGTGAGCCGGCGTACTGGCCGGTGTCGAGCACGTGGCCCAGGTTAGGGTGGTCAACCTGCCGGATCAGGCGCAGCACGTCTTCGCCGTCGGGTGCAATTTGCTTGTGGTTGTGGTTCTGAAGCGAGACGACGACGCCGACTTCGGCGCCAAATTCGGCGCACTCTCGCAATGCATCAGCACAGCGGTCCCAGGAAGCGGCACGGTCGGTCTCGGTGGCGGGGTGTCCGCTGAAAACGCGGACTTGCGGCGCGCCGAACAGGGCGGCGCGTTCGATCCAGGTCTTGGTGCGCTGGACGTCCGCCGGAAGTTCGTCGGCGGGGCGGGCGAAGTTGTTGGAGATGGCGATGCAGGGGATATCCAGGCCGCGGTCCAGGCACTCGCGCTTGACGGCCAGCAGCGAGGACCGGTCAACAGCCGGGAATGCCGAGTCGTGGAGGTCGACGCCCTCAACGCTCAGTTCGCGGCAGGTGTCGAGGAAAGCCATGAGATCCATACGGCCATCGTCAAAGGCCTGTCGGTAGGACAGAGTCAGAATGCTAAGCCTGAGCATGGGCACGTCTCCCCGCTGGACTATCGGGATTAGGGTACGAAGGTGAGTCGGTGGGGTCGAACCCATACGCCAATCCGGCTGTTCGGCGACCGCATCCCCAGTCCGTGCCCTGCACGACGTATTGGCCGTCACGGCTCCGGCCGACCGTGACTAGCTGGTCAGGCTGAGCACGCGTTGGATCTGTGCGCCCAGACTCTCCGCTATAGCGGCGAAGCCGGCGTCGTTGGGGTGGACGTGGTCGGCCAGCAGGTCGCCCTGGCCGGGGCCGATGAGGCCGTGGCCTTCCAGCAGGATCAGGTTGCCGTCGCCAAAGCTCTGACGGCGGTAGACGACCTCGCGGATGACGCGGCGGTATTCCTCCAGCTTGGCGCCGCCGCGGGTCGTTTGTTCGAATTCGGCGGTATGGAAAAGGGGAGTGATCATCAGAATGGGTACGGTGGGCTGAGTGCCGCGCAGGATGGCAAGAAAGGTCTCATAGGTCCGTTCGAAGGCGCGCGGCTCCTCGTGGCTGGAACCAAACGTATTGACGCCGTAGGCCAGCACGATCACGTCGGCGCGCAGCGAGGCGGCGATCTCGGCCATGGCTGGTTCCCCACGGGCGGAGCCGCCGACTCCCAGGTTGACGAAGTCGACCCCAAGGCGGCGGGCGATCCGCGCCGGATAGGTCGTGCCGGCCCGCACGGTCGTACTGCCGTGGGTAATGGAGTCGCCGTAGAAGAGCAGCCGCGGACCATCCAGCGGCGGGGGCGGCTGCACGCATGCACCCTCGGCCACCCCGACGCCCGCAATCCTGAGTTCGCCGTAGGGCGGCATATAGAGTTCGACGCAGCGATCGCGGGCGGGTCCGTCGTAGACCACGCCCTCGGCACTGCCCAGACCCTGGCTGCGGAGCTGACCGTAGAACTCGCCGTTCTGGTAGAGGTCGATTTCGGCGTTCGCCCGGTTGGTCTGCTGGGCCAACCATTCGGCGCGAACGGCAATGATTGGGCTATCGGTGCGGAAAGCCACACGCACGCCCGAAGCGGAGCACAGCCGCATCCAGGTGTCGGCCGGCAGGCGCTCGCGCCAGGTGTCGGGTACACGACGAAGCAAGGCGCGGCGTTCGCCAACGAGGCCCCGGTATTCCAATTCGGGTGCGAGCGCGTCCAACCACTTCATGCATGAATGCTACGCCGCCTGCGCGGGGCGCGGGCAATCGGTGACAATACAGATAGCCCGCTCGACCGAAAAGGCCTCGCAGCATGCTGAATAAGGCGGCCGCCGAACTGCTCGAGGGCTTTGCCGATGCGCTGGAGATTCGCGGGGCGAATACATTCCGCGTGCGGGCGTTTCGCAACGCGGCGCGGCGGGTCGACTCGCTGACCACGGACGTGGCGGAACTGGTCGAGAGCGGCGAAATCTCCAAGGTGCGGGGGATCGGCAAAGGCATCGCCGGGGTGCTGGGCGAGTTCGTTGCGAAGGGCCGCGTCGACGAGTACGAAGAGATGCGGGCCGAGATTCCGGACAGCGTCTTCGAGATGCTTTTGATTCCGGGTCTGGGTCCCAAGACGGCCGCCACCCTTTACAACAAGCACGGCATCGACAGCGTGGACGCGCTGGAGGAAGCGGCACGCAAAGGCCGGCTGGCGGGCATCCGAACCATCGGGGCGAAGCGCCAGGCCCGGCTGCTGCGGGAACTTGGACGGTTCCGAGAGCGGATTGCCAGACGACGGCTGGGCGACGTGCTGCCAATTGCCGAGCGCCTGATCGCGCACGTGAAAGCGGCGCCCGGCGCGCAGACCGTTCAGTACGCCGGCAGCCTGCGCAGGGGCCGCGAAACGATCGGCGACCTGGACATCCTGGCGGCTGCCGAGGACCCCGGACCGGTGATGGAGCACTTCATCTCGGCCGAGGACGTGGAAGAAGTGGTGGGGACCGGCGGGACCAAAACGTCGGTCCTGGTGGGCGGCGGGTTCCAGGTGGACTTGCTGGTGGTGGCGCCGGACGAGTTTGGGGCCGCACTGGCGTATTTCACGGGGTCCAAGGAACACAACATCGAGATCCGGGCCCGTGCACTGCAGCGCGGGCTATCCCTGAACGAGCGGGGCTTCCTGGACTCCGAAACCGGACAGCGACGGCCGGCGGCCACCGAGCAGGATGTCTATGCGGCCGTAGAACTGCCCTGGATCGACCCGACGCTGCGCGAGAACCGCGGCGAGATCGAAGCAGCCGAGGCGGGGTCGCTGCCAGACCTGATTGAGCTTGGCGACATCAAGGGCGAGTTGCACGGGCACTCGCTGTGGAGCGACGGCGCGGCCTCAATCGGCCAGATGGTCAATGCCGCCAGGCGGCGCGGATTGGCCTACTTCACGGTGACTGACCACTCGGGCAGCCTGCTCGTGGCTAATGGGCTCAGTCCCGAGCGCCTGGCAGAGCAAACCCAGGAGATCGTGCGCGAACGCGAGGCTTCGTCGGACCTGCGGCTGCTGCATGGCAGCGAGGTGGAAATCCTGGCCGACGGCAGCCTGGACTTCAGCGACGAGATCCTGGCCTCGCTGGACGTGGTGGTGGCCTCGATTCACAGCAATTTCAACCAGCCCCCGGAGCAAATGACGGAGCGGCTGATCGCGGCCATCGAAAATCCGCACGTGGACGTCATCGGGCACCCGACCGGACGCATGCTGGGCCTGCGCGACGGCTATACGTTCGACGTGGAAGCCGTGCTCAAGGCCGCCGCAGCCACCGGCACCGCCCTGGAGATCAATGCCGCCCCTGAACGCCTGGACCTGGACGACACCACCGCCCGGCGAGCCGCCGAACTGGGCGCCCCCATCTCGATCAACAGCGACGCCCACCATCCCGACAGCCTGGCCTACATGCGCTACGGCGTCCTGACGGCCCGCCGCGCCTGGCTGCGGGCCGAAGACGTGATCAACGCGCTGCCGCTGGACAATTTATTGGCGTGGCTGGCCCAGCCGAAGCCGAGGCGCTGGAACCCTGGAACCTAGCTTGCGATGAGCACGACAGTCGGAACCCTCAACGCAACGGTCCGCGCGCAAAGCGCCCAGAACAAAGTCCGGCACGAAGATCGGGCGGTGCATGACTGGTACCGGTTCGTCCTGTCATTTCCGCCGCACCTGGTCCAAGCCTATGTCGACCGCTTTGGCCTGACTTCGTCCGGCACCGTACTCGATCCGTTCTGCGGAACCGGAACAACCCTGGTGGAGTGCAAGAAGCTCGGTATCCCAAGCGTGGGTCTCGAGCCGAATCTCATGGCGCACTTTGCGAGTGCGGTGAAAGTCGACTGGAGTGTGAGCCCCCCGGAACTCGAGGCCTACGCGCGAGAAGTGGCCGGGTGTGCCCGACGAGTGCTCGAGGAAGGGGGCGTCGATCAATGGGCGGGGCTTCCACTTCTGGCCGGGAACGAAGAGTCCCCGGCCAGGCTGCGAGCACTTGCTCCTGAGCAGGCTCGATTGCTGCTGAAGGACTCGATCAGCCCACTCCCCCTGCACAAGACACTCGTTCTACTGGAGGCGATCGAGAGTCACGGCAATCGACAGTTGCAGCGGTATGCGCGGCTGGCCCTTGCCAACGCCCTGGTGCGCCGCATCGGCAACCTGAAGTTCGGCCCCGAGGTCGGGATCGGCCAGATCAAGGAGGATTCACCGGTCATCGAAGCGTGGTCCGACGGGATGCGGACTATGGCCGGCGACCTTTGCAGCGTTGAGGGCATGGACCACGTCCGTGCCGAAGCGATCAAGGCGGACGCTCGGCAAGCTGACCAAGTTCTGGCGCCCGAGTCCATCGATGCCGTTATCACCTCGCCGCCATATCCGAACGAGAAGGACTACACGCGGACGACCCGCCTGGAGTCCGTGATTCTCGGGTTGATCCGTGATCGGCAGGAGTTGCGGTCGCTCAAGCAGGACCTGGTTCGCTCAAACACCCGGGGGGTGTATAAGGCGGATACGGATGACCAGGCGGTGGCCAACCATCCGGTTATCGGCAATATCGCAGAACAGATTGAGCAGCGCAGGATCGAGTTGGGCAAAACGTCCGGCTTCGAGCGCCTTTATCCACGGGTCACTCAGCTTTACTTTGGCGGCATGGCGCGACACCTGGAGAATCTGCGGCCCGCGCTTAGGCCCGGGGCCAAGCTGGCCTACGTGGTGGGCGACCAGGCGTCGTATCTGCGAGTCATGATCCGCACGGGCCAAATCCTGGCGGACCTGGCCCAGTCGCTGGGCTACAGGGTCATGGGCATCGACCTCTTCCGAACACGACCTTCAACCGTTACGGGCGACCAGCTTCGGGAAGAGGTTGTATTGCTGGAGTGGCCAGGGAATTAAAGACGAGAGGATCCAGAGATTCCTTCCACTCATCGCTATGTCGCAATCATTGGGGCCATCTTCAACTCCAAATATGTTCAGGGTGACCGTGCGGTTGATTTCGAACGAGAGGATCTCGTCACGTTCGCATCCAGACTCGACATCGATCTTCCCAGGAACCTAGGCGACCTGATCTACAGCTTCCGATACCGGATGGATCTGCCGCCCAGCATTTTGGAAACCGCGCCGGATGGGCAAACTTGGATCATCAGACCCGCAGGACGCGGCAAGTATCGCTTTGTGCTGGTTAGCGATACTCCTCTCACGCCAAATCCAAATCTTGCTGTAACCAAGATTCCCGACTCCACTCCTGGAATCATTTCCAAATACGCGTTCAGCGATGAGCAGGCGTTGCTGGCTCGCGTTCGCTACAATCGGTTGGTCGACGTGTTTCTCGGCGTCGCCTGCTACTCGCTCCAGAATCACTTACGCACGACCGCGCCTGGGATCGGACAGGTCGAAACCGACGAGATCTACATCGGAGTGGACAAGCGAGGCGCTCACTATGCAGTGCCCGTCCAAGCCAAAGGCGGATTGGACAGACTCAGCAGAGTCCAGATCGAGCAGGATTTCGCCGTATGCGAAGACAAGCTTCCTTCGCTGATATGCCGGTCGGTCGGTGCGCAGTTCCTGGCGGACGATGTGATTGCGCTATTCGAATTCGAGCAGGTCGGTGATGACGTTCGCATCGCTGCCGAGAAGCACTATCAACTGGTACAGCCGGATGCCGTCACTGACGAGGACTTGGGCAGGTACCGACAGCGGCTCGCGGAATAAGACCGGGCTGGGAGCCCGACACGGACTAATTCTCATTGGAGGAATGGACGCATGGACCTGGGACTGAGTGGGAAGGTGGCGTTGGTAACCGGCGGCAGCCGGGGGATTGGGCGGTCGATTGCGTTGGCGCTGGCGGCTGAGGGCTGCAACGTGGCGATTACGGCACGCGGACTTGAGCACCTCGACAAGACGGTGGGAGAGATCGAAGCAGCCGGCGGGCGCGCAGCCGGGTTCGCGGTGGACATGGCCGAGGCGGCGGCCTCCGAACATGCGGTCGAGCAAACCGTCGAAGCCTTCGGTCGGCTGGACGTGCTGGCGAACAATGTGGGCGGCTCCACCGGCGGCGGGACCTTTCAGGAAGCGACCGACGACGACTGGGCCGCGACGCTGGACGTGAACCTGTGGCCTGCTATCCGGGCCAGCCGCGCCGCCCTGCCGCACATGCGGAAGCAAGGCGCCGGCCGAATCATCCACATCACCTCGATCTACGGGCGCGAGCAGGGCGGTCCGCCGACCTACAACGCGGCCAAGTCGGCCATGAACAGCCTCTCCAAGACGATGGCGCGCGAATTGGCGGCGGACGGAATCACGGTCAACGCGGTGGCGCCCGGCTCGATCATCTTTCCGGGCGGCGGCTGGGAACAAGCCGTGCAGGCTGACCCCGAAGGGATGGCGGAGTTCCTGCGGCAGGACTTTCCTATGGGAAGGTTCGGCCGGCCCGAGGAAGTTGCCGCGGTCGTGGCGTTCCTGGCCTCGGATCAGGCCAGCCTGGTAACAGGCGCCTGCCTGAACGTGGATGGGGGCCAGACGCGCTCCAACATCTGAATCTGGCGCAATCTCTATACTCCGAGCTACCGACCTGATTGGGGCGCTCAGACTATGACCCGGTTCCAGGAACGCCTGCATGGCGTGATTCCGGCTTTGCTCACGCCGTTGACCGCGGACCTGACGGCGGACGGCCCCGCGATGCGGCGGCTGGCCCGTAGAGTTCTCGATGCCGGCTGCCATGGCTATGTGCTGCTCGGCACAACCGGCGAGTTTGCAGCGATCGATGACGACCAGCGCGCAGTGGCAATTAGCGCCGGCGTCGAGGAAGCCGACGGCGAGGTCCCGGTCATCGTGGCGTGCGGCCAGCCCTGCGTGGAGCGCACGCACCGCCAGGCCGTCCAGGCCGGCGACCTGGGCGCCGACGGCTTGCTGGTCAACCCGCCGTTCTATTTCCCCATGAGCGACGATGAGGTCGTGCGCTACTTCGAGGGCGTCGTCAACGCCTCGCCGGTGCCGGTACTCCTGTACAACATTCCAGGCATGACCAAAGTGTCGGTGGATGCGGCCACGCTGCTGCGCCTGCGGGACGTGGGCGTGCAGGGGACGAAGGACAGCTCGGGTAGCCCGCAGAACCTGTTGGACTACCTGGACGCGATGCGCGGTGACGACTTTCGAGTGATCGTGGGCGGGGACGCCACGCTGCTGCACGCGCTCAACTCGGGCGCCGCCGGAACGACCGGTCCCGCGCCCAACGTGGCGCCACAGCTCGTCTGTGCCATCTACAACGCCTGGTGCGACGGCGACCTGGAAGCAGCCGCGGCTGCTCAGAACCGACAGCATGCGTTTCTGCGCGCGCTGAGCGGTGCCTCGCCGTTCATGCAGGCCACAGCCAAGGGCGTGTTGAGCCGGCTGGGAGTCATGGAACCCTGGGTGGCGCCGCCGAAGACCTCGTTGGACGACGCGGCCATTGACGACGCGTTTGAGGCCGTGAAGGAGTACCTGCCCGAGTACGAGCCGGCGGCGGTTGGCGTCTGAGCGCCGCCGTCAACGGAATCGTTCGACACACCCGATGGGCTCGCGTCACCATGAGGACGCCGTGCGCCCACCCGCCTGACAGAGGTACGCCGCCGTGAATCGACCGCCCGAGGCTTACATGCACATCGGGATCGTGCAGTTCATGCTGCACCCCGAACTCCAGTCCGGCGACGGATCCGCCGTTGAATCCGCGGAAGCGCTGGCGGCCGACGGGTTCTTCCACGCGCTGGAGATCGCGCACATCAACGACCCTGCCGAGCGCACTGCTATGCGTCGGCTGGCGGAGGCCGCGCACCTGACGCTGGGCTACGGGGCGCATCCCCTGCTTCTTAGCCGCGGCCTGAACCTCGCCGCCACCGACGCGGACGCGCGGGGCAACGCGGTGACCCAGGTCAAGGGCGCCATCGACGAGGCGGCCGAACTGGGCATCACGATGGTGACGCTGCTGGACGGGCCGAACTCGGCCCCTGCGCCGGGAGGCGAGGAAGCCGCGGTAGCGAGCGTTGTCGAGTCGCTGACCGAACTCTGCGACTACGCCGGGCGGCAGAACATCTGGATCGCGCTGGAGCAGTTCGACCGGGCGATCGAAAAGAACTCCCTGCTGGGGCCGATCGACCTGTGCGTCCGCGTCAGCGAGATGGTCCGCGCGTCCACGCCAAACTTTGGGCTGTGCCTGGACCTGAGTCACCTGCCGCTGCTGGACGAAGATCCTCCGACGTCGCTGCGCGCCGCCGGCGAGCACCTGATCCAGGCGCACATCGGCAACTGCGTCATGCGCGACCGCAATCACCCGCAGTACGGCGACCAGCACCCGGTCTTCGGCGATCCGGCGGGCGAGAACGACGTGCCGGAACTGACGGCCTACCTCAAGACGCTGATGGAGATCGGGTACTTTGAGCGCGACCTGCCCACGCCGATGCCGCTCGTCTCATTCGAGATGAAGCCCGCGCCGGACCAGTCCGCGGCCGCGATAGTCGGCAACTGCAAGCGCACATTCCAACTCGCCTGGGCGCAGGTCTAGCGCCAGGCACGACAGCGAGGGAGCACGCCAACATGCGAATCGGCTACATCGGTCTCGGGAAGATGGGCATGCCCATGGCGATCAACCTGCGGGCGGCCGGGCACGAGTTGATCGTGCACAACCGCAGCCGCGGCAAGGTTGACGACTTCGTCTCCGGCGGCGGCACGGCTGCCAGCACGCCGGCCGAGGTGGCGGCGCAGTCGGACGTGGTGTGCGTGAACGTGCCGACACCGGAAATCTCGCTGGAACTCCTGCTGGGCGCGGACGGCGCGATTGAGAGTGCCCGCGAGGGGCAACTCTGGATCGACTTCGGAACCAACGGTCCAGACACGGCCCAAACCTGTGCCGAGGCCGCGGCCGCCAAGGGTGTGAATTACCTGGACGCGCCGGTTAGCGGAGGCCCTGGCGGCGCCGAGGCCGGGACGTTGGCCGTGTTCGTGGGGGGCTCCGAGGCGTCGTTCGCGCAGGGCAGCGAAATCCTGGACATCATCGGAGGCAAGATCGAGCACTTCGGTCCGGCCGGCACCGGCTGCATTGCCAAGTTGACCAACCAGATGATCATCGCCAGCGTCCGTCAAGCCAACGCCGAGGCCTTTGTGCTGGCGGTCAAGAATGGCCTGAATCCGCGCCAGCTCTACGAGACGCTGATGGGCGCCTTCGCGGCCAGCCGCTGCATGGAAGTGGACATCCCGAACCTGGTCCTTCCCCAGGACTACAGCGCCAACTTTGCCGTGGACCTGTTACTGAAGGACCTGGGGCTGGCGCTGGAGGTGGGTCGTCAGAGCGGGGTTCCGTTGGTGGCAACGGCGCAGGCGGACGCGATCTATCAGGAGATTCGGGCGCATGGCTGGGGCGACCTGGACGCGGCCGCCACCTTCAAGCGCCTGGAGGAAATCGTGGGCGTGAAGGTGACGGAACCCGACGCGGGCTAGCCGTATCAGTCGCTGGATTGGATTGCAGGAAGGGGTTGCCGGTGACGAGCCGCAGCCTGTCCTGTCACGTTCGGCGAACGGAAGTTCAAACATCGCGACGGGCGCGGGAATCCGCCTGCGGACTCCACGTGTGACGCATGAGGTGGCTTAGTCGCGAAATCAGCTTCCTGCTGGCCCGGCTTGTCACAAACTTCTTCGCGGTGCTGGCGGTCACGCAACTGCTTGACGAAGGTATTGTCTTGCCCGAGCGAGGCAGCGATCGGTTCTGGCTGGCAGTTTTCGCCCTCACCGTGGCCCTGGCGATTCTGAACTCCTACGTTCGTCCGGCGCTGGAGCTCGTTCTCAAGCCCATCAGCTGCCTCCTGAAACTGCTGACATTTGGGCTGTCGCACTTCGTAATCAGCGCGCTGGTGTTCTGGGGCGCAACGATGCTTGTTGACGACTTCACGATCGTTGACCTCGGCTCGGCATTACTCGGGACTGTGATTGTGGCCGCGGTCGGCGCCTTTGGGTCGCTCGTGTTCGGCGGCCGTTCCGCCGACGAGTGAGTCCAAAGGACGGAACTGCCACAGCGGCCAACCCGGGCCGCCGCAGCGTCTTAGTCGAGGCGGCAGTGGCCACGCTTGAAGAGGCGGGGCGCCCAATGACCATGCAGCAACTGGCGCGCGCCGTGCTGCACGTGGAGGCCGGTGGCGCCCACATCGGCGCGCGCATCCTGGCGCCGCTGTTGGAAGCCGACGACCGTTTGGCGACCGTCGCGGCGGGGCATTGGGGCCTGGCGGCCTGGTCGCATCGCTCCGATGCCATCGACGAAACCGAGTTCGTCGTGTTCGACATTGAAACCAACGGCGGGCGCGGCGGCCGGCATCGCGTGCTGGAAGTCGGAGCGCTGCGCCTGCGCGAGGGCCGCGAAATCGCGCGCTACACCTCGTTGGTGCGTGTTCCGGGTCGTGTGTCGAAGTTCGTCACGCGATACACCGGCATCACGGACGAGATGCTGGTCGGCGCGCCGCCCATCGAGACGGTGCTGGATGAGTTCCGGGAGTTTCAGTCCGGCGCTGTCCTGGTCGCGCACAACCTGCCTACCGATCTCGGCTACCTGAATCGAGAAGCTGTGTGGTCAGGCCGCGCCCTGTTTCCTGGCGACGGTCTGGACACCATGGAGCTGAGTGCCGCCCTGATGCCCGACCTGCCCGGCAGCGGTCTGGCCACCGTGCTGGAGGCGGCCGGCATCTCCGACACGCCTGCCCATCGAGCCTTGGACGACGCCGGGGTCACGGCTCAACTGCTTCAATTCCTCCTGGGCACGGCGGGCGCCAAGGATGCACGCACGCTGGGCGATCTCCGGCAGCTGGCGGCCCAGGGCGGGCCGGAAAGCCGCCACCCGCGGCGCGCACGGGAACTGGCGCGCTGGGCGTCGCGCAATCTGCCGCCCTCGCCGGGCGTCTACATCTTTCGCGACACGGCCGGTCGGCCGCTCTACGTCGGCAAGTCCACCTCCCTCCAGCGACGTGTGCGCAGCCACTTCACCGACTCGGCCGGCTTCGTTCGGCGTCGCGACGGGATGCTGGAGCAGATTGACGCCATCGAGTGGGAACCAACGGGATCGGAACTGCGCGCTCTCGTGCGCGAGGCCGAGCTGATCACCGCGCTGTCCCCCACCTATAACCGTAACCGCCGCTGGCGCATTGGCCGGCGTTTCGTGCGGGTGGGACCCGCCGAATCCGCCGCAACCCACGCCGCCGCCGTTCCGCGCGATGACGGGGCCGACTACCTGGGACCGTTTCCGACATCGCGAGACGCCCGGCTGGCGAGCGACACGGCGCGGCGGACTTTCGAGCTGCCCTCGCGCCGCTCCGTCGACAAGCGGGTTCCAGCCTGGCGACGTAACGCGGCCGTTGCTTTTCTGGGAGTGGGCCGGGAGGCAGCTCTGCAGATCGTGGACGCTTCGGAGGCCGAAGCCTCGGACCGAGGGGCCCTGGCCCGCCGCATCCGTCGCGTCCGTGTGCTGCGCCACCCGGTGCGCGGCGGTCTGGGTGCTGTACCAGTGCTGGCAGTCTCTCCCGGCGCGACCCCGGGACATGCGGAACTTGTACGAATCGAGAATGGCGCCATCGTAGGGATCGAGTCGATCGCCCGTCCGCGTCGCCCGGCGTTACGCGCCGCCCTTAAGCGCCTTGGGAGTGCGAGCCGGCCCGAACCCGGCGGCAACGAATTCGAACGGCACATTGTGACAGCCTGGTTGTACGCGCATGCCGACGATCCGGACGCACTCGCGTGGGATTCCGACCTTTCGCGTGCCTTTGTGGACCAGGTTTGGCGGCGCGTACGGCAGGCTGCCAGCGCCGGGTGATGACGGACGCCCTTAGCTAACGCTTCCGCCTATCGGCGTGCCGCCGCACATGCACCAATTCTGGAGGCGACGCTGGGAATCGAACCCAGGATAGGGGTTTTGCAGACCCCCGCCTTACCACTTGGCTACGTCGCCCGGATGCGCTAACCGCCTGCCAAAGGATATCCAGAGCGCCGGGCCGCGGCCAATTTATCGAGGCGTTGAGGGGCCTGTGACCCGCTAGCCAACCGGGGCGCGCTGCACTACGCGCCATCGCTGATCGGCGGTACGCGCGAGGAAAAAGCCGACATCCTGGCTCAGAGGTCCGCGCTGAAGGGTCTCACCGTCCGCCCTGCGGCGAGTAGCCAGGTTTCCAGACTCGCGGACCAGAACCCCGGCACTCTCGCCGTCAAGTCTGGCGTCAATCACCTGAATCGAAACATCGCTTTCCAGGTACACCCCGCTGGCGCGCAACTGTTGCACCCGTGCTTCGATCTCCTGCGCCAGGGACTCGTCATACACCGAACGCAGCGCGCTTGAGTCAAGCGACTGATAGGCCTCGAACTCCAGTCGGGCGGCCTGCACGGCTATGTTGGTCGCCTGGTCCAGGCTGGCCGCCTCGGCATCCTGCCGGCCGCGAACCACGAAGACCGCCATCAGCACGCCAAGCAGCGCCGCCAGCATGAACCCCGTCCGAATCAGGCGCAGCCGCCGCGCTTCGGCGAGTTCAATGGCCTCGGTCTCAGCGAAGGATTGCTCGTGGGACTCGATGTTTGAGCTAATTGTCGTTGGGATCGGCTCGGGGTCACTCCGCCGCCCGGTATTGACGTCCCAGATGTCCGGATTGTCGATCCGCCCCGTGTCATCTTCGTCGTGCGCCGAGGGCATGTCATCAACGTTGGAGCGCAGGACACCGCCGTCCTCCGGGCGAAATTCGGATTCGGCCTCGTCCGGCAGGTCAGCGGGCGGAGCCACGCGCAGGGATATGAATCGCCCATGCGCAGATTGCTCACCGTGCTTGAATCGCACGGCCTGACCGAGCGTCCAGCGGCCCTCGAGCAGCAGCGTCAGATCCCGACCATCCAGCAGCACCAACTGATTGGCCCAATCGGCGTCCACCGCCATCGACAGCGGAAAGCCCTGCACAATGATCAGAATGTCGACCTGGCGTTCCAGGGCCGCCTGGACCAGCGCGGCCGGGTCGTCGATATCCCACCACAGCGCGATCCGGCGCCGCACGCGTTCCAGCCGGACGGCGCCTTCCACGTGGTCGCCTGCTGGCGCCAGTGGCTCGAGCGGCTGGGCGTCGTCGGCCAGAGCCAGCGCTTCGACCACATTGGCGAGCTTGGCCAGGCGGTCGGCCTCGTCAGTCAGCGCCTCGTTGAATAGCTCAGCGTGCGCGGCCAGAACACGACGCCGACGCGCGCCCGCGTCGCCGCCTGCCGTCGCGTCACTCTCAGATGGCATTTATCTCAGGTCGGTAGGCAGACCACCGCACGAGCGCGACGGCCTCTTGTTTCATCGTACGACAATCGGCTCCTGAACTCGTTGCGTAAACCGTGGGAATGCCTCACTTAACTGATGGGTGGGCCGCCCATTGGGACCAGTGAGGCGATCACCGGCATCAGATTCGTAAAGACGATCACCCCAAGCGCGATCAGCAGCACCCCGCCGCCGGCGCTGGTGTATTGGAGCGCCCGCCCATAGCGCCGTAGCAGCACGCGCGTCCAGCCCGAAAACGCGCCGGCCAAAACGAATGGCAGCATGATGCCCAGCGAATAGGCTGTCAGGAGCACCGCGCCTGTTGCCGCTGAGGCCGTGGTCGCCGCCAGGACCAGGATCGTGCCCAAGATCGGCCCAACACAGGGAATCCAGCCCACGGCGAAGGTGCCGCCTACGATGAGCGATCCGGCGTAGCGCAGTCGGCGGGCGAATCGGTCATCCACCGTCCATCCACGCTCAAGCAAGGGAACGCGCAGCAGGCCAAGCGTCATCAGGCCGAAGCCGATGATCAACAGGCCACCGATGCGATTGAGCCAGACGGCCTGCCCTCCCGCAAAGCTGGAAATAGCGCCCAGCGACGAACCCAGCACCACAAAAACGGCCGTGAAGCCCAGGGCAAAGAGGGCGACGTTCAGCACCGTGGCGGCCTGGACGCGGGCGCGGCTGGCCGTGGCCTGGTCAGACAGCGTGAATCCGGCCAGATAGGCCAGGTAGGCCGGTACGAGCGCTAGCGTGCACGGCGCAATGAAGGATGCGACGCCGGCTACGAAGGCCAGACCGAGGTTGAGTGGCTGATCCACGCTACGCGCCCATGACCCTCGGGCCGAAACCTAGGTGAGCGAGACGGCGTACAGCGCCAACCCGGGCGCACCGACGCTGAACTGCAGTTCGCCAACGCTTTCCGAACCGTTCCGCAGAATGTCGTACAACCGAAACTGGTCGACAAGTACGTGCGTCTGGCCGTCGGGTCCAGTCAGGACATCGCCGCCCCGGCGGTCAGCCGGGATTGGCTCGCCGTCGACCGTCACCAGCACGCGAAGCGGTTCGCCGCTAGACGCACCGAAGCTCACCGAGACGGTCTGGGCGTGAAACGGAACGGAGACACGCGCGGTGTCGTCAGCCTGGGGCTGCGCCAGCGCGGCGTTCGGCACCCAGTCCCAGCGACCGTCAAGATAGAGGCGCTCCGCACTGTGTTCGACATTGTCGGTGAACTCGCGCGCCCCATCCTCAGGCGTCCCAGTCGGATTGCCCAGGTAGGAACCGAACGTGAATCCGCTGCCCGCGAAGAGTGACCGAGGCCCGGTAGACGGCGAAGGTGTCGTCTTGCGTGGAATCGAAGCGCTTGAAAGCGGGATGTGCGAGAGATCCGTGCCCGCTTCGGCCAGCAGCGCGCGGATTGCCTTCTCGGTCTCCTGATAGGCGCCCTCGCCGATGTGGTGATAACGGATCCGGCCTTCCTGGTCGATCAGGAATTTGTGCGGCCAGAAGCGGTTGTTATAGGCGCGCCAGGTCTTGTAATCGTTGTCCATGGCGACCGGCCAGATCACCCCGCGCGATGGCAACGACTCACGCACGTTTTCTTCCACGTACTCGTGCCTGAACTCGGGCGTGTGCACGCCGACGATCACCAGCCCGTGCGGCGCGTAGGCGTCGTGCCAGGCACGGACATGCGGCAGCGTGCGAATGCAGTTGATGCAGCCAAAGGTCCAGAAGTCGATCAGAACGGGACGCCCGCGCAGTTCGTCCATTGTCAGCACTTCGCTGTTGAGCCACGCGGTAACGCCCGCGAATTCAGGCGCCGTGCCGATGACTGGCAATTCGGGTAGTTGCCCGACCACCACCTGCGGCGTGGGAGCCGGTGTGGGAGCGCTCGCGACAGGAGCCGGCGCACTTGTCGCCACGGTGGGCGCACTGGTCGGCGTCGAAGGTGCGCTGGTGGCCGACGCGCCAGGTGTGTCCGCAACGGGCGCCGCCACGACAGCCTGGGTAGACGCGGGAGTCTCGGCAATTGGGGCGGCCGTCTGAGCCTCGTCCGCGCCGGGCAGTCCGACGCCAACCGTAGGATCGGGCGGCGACACGACGATTTCGATCAACGCGATAGCGCCGATCACCGCCACGACCACAAGGGCCAGCGCCGCGTAACGCTGCCGGCCGGTCAATGCAACTCTCCGAAGGCGCGCCTACTCCAGCCGTGTCCGTGTCGGCGCTCGACCGTACGCATGAGTCAGGCTGCTCGGTTCCTCTTCTGCCCGCGCACCATCAAACCGTCGCGCCCGAGGCCCTGACCGGCCGTCTGGACGTTGTCCGGGTCGCGATAGCCAAACCTGACAAGGCGCCGCCACTGGTCCGTCCGGTTGGGCGCCGAACCGTGGATGGTGTAGTAGCTGAAGAACACCACGTCTCCGGCCTCGGCCGGAACTGACACGGCGTCCTCCAGGCGGTATTGGTCCGTCGGCAAGTGCGGGCTCGATTCGGGGCCTCGGATGTGCTGAAGCGGCCCCAGCTTGTGACTTCCTTCAAGAAATTGTAGGCAGCCGTTCTGCTCGTTTGCCGTATCGATATGCACAATCGCGTCCACGTAGGCCGGACCCTCGTGCGCGTAGAACGGGTGGTCCTGGTGCATGGGAAACGGCGTTCCCATGTCCGGGGCCTTGGCGTGCAGCGTGGTGTGGTGCAACTCCACGTCCGGACCGATCAGGTCGGCCACGGCGCCGGTGAGCCGGTCGTTCACGACCGCCCGCGCGAACGCCTCGGAGTAATTCTGCAACTCGTGCATGGCCGTCAGGCGCGCGCGCTCGTCCTCTTCGGCGGTCATGTAGGCCTTGCGCCAGGGCCCGCGCCAGCCCGGGGTCTGCTGGGCCCATTCCAGCATCAGGCGCTCAAGCTCAACAGACTGGAACTCGACCTCGTCCGGTGAGAACACGCTGCGCAGACGCAGGTATCCGCGCTCGTTGTAGAACGCGACCTGCTCGCTCGTCAGGGTGAACATGGCCGCCCAACCTCCCCCTTCGCCCCGCTACTAAATTATATCGAGGGTTCGTTCCGCCCGGCCTCGGTACCATAAGCCGCGCGCTTCGCCGCAAGGGGACGAAATGTCGCCAGTTCGGCAGCAGATTCTGATCCTGCATCTCCAGTCGGGCGACCTGGGGTCGCAGACCGTTGCCTGGGCGCTCTACGACGGCGCCCTGCCGGCGGACGCCGTGCAAATGCAAACCGGCAGCGAGTACCAGGCGCCGTACGAATCCGTGCTGGATGCCATGCGTGACGGCTGGCGTGTTTTCCAAGCCAGTCCACTGCCGGAACGCAGCGCGGCCACTGGGACGGGACAGTTGGCGAACGAGTTCTGGCTGGAACGCAACGTCGAAGTCGAGGGGTAGTCGTCACCGGCGCTCGTAGAGCGCCCAAGCGGAAGGGGCAAACGATGGCGATCGCAGAGACCGAAGTCGTACCGCAGACCGAACTCCTGGACGTGCACCAGATGGCGCGGTTCGTCATCGACGGCTTCATTGAGTTCGACGATCTGGTGCCGGATGAACTGAGCGAGGCCGTCTACGCCGACGAGCTGGCCTCGGTCACCGACGACGGCCCTATCCCCGAGGTGCGCTGGCACATCACCGACAACGCGCACGGCTTCTACGAACGTTCCGCCGCCGTGCGCGCGGTCCACAATCTGCCTCGCGTAAAGGCGGTGCTGCAGAGCCTGCTGGGCCCCGGCCACGTGGCCAGCCACTCGGCGTTGCACTGCACCGGCCCCCGCCAGGAAACGGCCCAGCAGTGGCACGTAGACGCCGGCGGACGGCGCCAGGTGCGGCTGCCGCGCGTGCACCCCTGGTCGTTCGACATTCTCACGGCCTACTTCGCCCACGACACCCCGCACGAAATGGGTCCGACGCTGGTGCTACCCGGCTCGCACATGCGCTCCGTGCTCGGCCCCGACACGGCCCGCTACAAGAACATCGCCGGCCAGAAGCGCCTGTCCGGCAAGGCCGGACGGATCGTGTTCATGCACGAGGCCCTCTGGCACTGCGCCCAGACCAACGAGATCGATCAGTGGCGATTCATGTTCAAGATTCGCTACAACCCGCGGGTCCCGCAGCGCGGCATCTTCAACACCGACGGCTGGGACAGCGAGGAAGTCCGGCGCTTCTTCCGCATGAACAAGAACGCCCACAACCTCACCGGCGAATCCTCCGCCGTCGCCCAGGAACGCGCCGACTGGTGGCGCTACCTCTGCGGCGCCGACGAACTCGCCGACCCCAGCGGCACCGGAGCCCACGGAGACTACGCCTAGACCGGAAGCCGCCTACCCGCTGACCTCCACCACGATGGTGTGGTGACCCGTTGCGCCGTCGGGGTCTGATGAACTGATGGCGGCGGTCTGGGTTTCGCCGGTGGCGTCGGTGGCGCGCACGGCGATGACGTGGCGGCCCGGCGTGGCGTTCCAGGGCAGGACCCACTGGAGCCAGGTGTCCTTGGAAATCGCCTCGCCCAGCTGCGTCTCCTGCCAGCCGCCGTCGCCTATCTGGACCTCGACCTTGGAAATGCCCCGGTCTTGCGCCCAGGCCACGCCGGCAATGGGCTGAAGGCCCGGTTGCAACGTGCGGCCATTGCCCGGAACGTCAATCCGCGACTGCGTCTTGATCGGCCCTTCCTTGGACCAGCCGCGAGGAATCCAGTAGCCGTCGAATTCCTCCCACCGGTTCACCTCGATCGCGTCCAGCCATTTCGTGGCCGAGACGTAGCCGTAGAGACCCGCCACCACCAGCCGGGCCGGAAAGCCATGCTTCAGCGGCAGCGGCTCGTCGTTCATGCCCACGGCCACCAGCGCCTGGCGCCCGTCGTAGACGGTGTCCACCGGGAACCCGGCGGTGAAGCCGTCCACCGACATTCCGACGATCTGGCTGGCTTCCGGTTGCAGGCCCGCGCGATCTAGCAACTCCGTCAGCGGCACACCCAGCCACTTCGCGTTATCCACCAGGTCGCCGCCGACTTCGTTCGAAACGCAGCAAAGCGTCACGTGACGCTCGACGCGCGCAAGGTCCAGCAATTCGTCATAGGTCAGCTCGTAGGGCCGGTCCACCAGGCCCTGGATCTTGAGCGTCCAACTGGACAGATCAACCTGGGGAATGCTGAGGGCCGTGTCGATCCGGTAAAAGTCCTCGTTGGGGGTGATGATGGGTCCGATGCCGGCGGCGTCGACCATCGCGCCCTCAGGCACCGGCCTTGCGGCGTCACGCGGCTTGGGCAGAATCACGTCCAGGCGACTTGACGCGATCGTGCGAGCCCGCTCCAGCAGCACCCGACCGCCGGCGGCGGTCCCCACCGCGACCACGGCAAACGCACCGGCCACTTGCATGAAGGGCCGGCGTCCGATGCCCATTGGGCTCGGATCCCGTGCGGGCTGCGGAGTCTCCGCCGACTGCACCAGCTTCAGCAGCATGGCCAGCGTCCACATGCCGGCTGAGGCTGCCAGCAGGGCCCCGATCAGGGCCAGTTCCGGCGAGAGCTGCGGCTCGGCGATGCCGGCGATGGCGGCCACGATGCCAAAAACCACGAACCCGAGCTGTGCAATCCAGAACTTCCGCATCCCGGCCACGCCGACCACCGCGCCCAGCCCCAGTCCGATTACAACGATCGAGATGAGCAGCGCCAGCTTGTCGTTGGTGCCAAACACCGCGATCGCAAAGTCTTTCGCGAACTTCGGCGACAGGTCGATGACCCCCGAGCCCACCGCGATGATGAGCGATGGACCGCCGGAAATCAGTCCGGCGAAGATCTCGGTGATCCCGAACGACACGCCGGCCGCGATCAGGCCGGCCAGCGCCGGTCGCGCCTCGCGCCTCAGCACGGATCCTGGTCCACTACGAGCGTCGTACATGCTTGCGCTCCCCCTTGAGCCCTTAGCCTCAGGATACGCGCCCCGCGCCAGGCGAGTTGGTGGGTTTTCTTGCTTCGGGCGGTCCTCAGCCTCGAAGTCGACGGCCTATCGCGCTGGCTGAACGGTGTGCGTCAGATGCAAAGTCCAGCTCGCGCAACGCCTCGTCGTCCAGGTCGATCATCGCGGCGTCCGCATTGGACTGCGCCTGCCCCGCCGTTCGCGCCCCCACGATCGGCAGCACCGCCGAATCGCGCAGCGTCCAGGTCACCGCGATCTGCCCGGCGCTAGCCCCTACGGACTCACCAATTCGACGCAGGGTCTCCAGCAGCGGCATCACGGTCTCCGGCGTCTTGGCCCTGAGCACGCGCCGCATAGGCCGCGAACGAGGCTGGCGGCCGCCCGGCCCGTATTTGCCGCTCAGCAAGCCCTGGGCCAGGGGGCTATAGGCGATCAACGTCACGTCCAGTTCGTGGCAGGCGTCAAGGACCCCGTTCACCTCGGGCGCTCGGCGCAGCAGGCTGTAGGACACTTGGTTCGATACCAGCGGAACCCCCGCATCAGCCAGCACGGCGTGTGCTCGCCGCATCTGCGGCCCGGTGAAGTTGCTGACGCCGACGTACGCCAGTCGGCCGTCGTGAACGGCCTGCGCTAGTCGCCCGAGCAGGCGCCGGTGCGGGATGAAGCTGTACGGCCAGTGCACCTGGTAGTGATCGATCCGGTCCGCGCCCAGGCGTTTGAGGCTGCCGTCGATGGCCGCGTCCACCGAACGCAGTCGCCAGCGGGTCGGCGAGGGCATGTACTTGGTGGCCACCACGGCCGGTCGCGCGTCACCCGCACGCAGCGTGGCAATGACTCGTTCCGACTCGCCGAATCCGTAAAGCTCAGCGGTGTCCAGAAAGTCGGCGCCGCGCTCCATCGTCGCCTGGTACGTGGCCGGGATGTCGGTGGGTTCACGACCGTCGTGATCGTCCCAGTACCGCCGGTCACCCCACTGCCAGGTCCCAACGCCGACGGCGCCAGCCTCAAGATCCGATGCACCAATGCGTCGGCGAGGAATGCGACCGTCAATCATGTTGGTGAGGACACTCGTCTAAGTACCGGGCTGTTGGGCGACCCCGAGAGGACTCGAACCTCCGGCCTTGTGGTCCGCAACCACACGCTCTGTCCAACTGAGCTACGGGGTCAGGAAAAATCAGTCTAGCAACGGGTAGCCCCTGCAACCCTACGAAGCTTGCTCGACGGACGCAGGCGCCGACGGCGCAGCGGGAGCCGGTGATGGAGGCATGGGAAGCCGCAGCCCCACGCCGAGTCGTTCCAGGATCGGCGCCGCGGCCACGAAGATTACGGCGTCAGCCGCGATGTGCAGCACGATGGCCGGCGCCACCGACTCGAAGTGTGCCGCCGCGATCCCGAAGAGCAAGCCACCCAGCGTTCCCAAGACCAGGAACGAGCGCGGGAACTGCCGGTCCAGCCCGTGGTGCAGGCCGAACACCAGCGACGTCACCACGATCGACCAGGGCATCCCGATCAGGTTGGCCAGGCCGAACAGGGCCGCGCCGCGAAAGAACAGTTCCTCGGCTACCGGATTCAGCACCAGGAAGAACGGCAGGTTCAGCAGCAGCGCCGAGCGGTCCCCGGCGGCCCGCACCGGCCACAGCCAGCGGCGGTAGCTCAGCGTCACCAGCATCACGCCAACCGACCACAAGCCGATCAGAACCCAGTCCAGCAATCCGAGGCCCAGTTGCAGCCCAATGGCGGACGGATCGATGCCGGCCACAGCGATCCAGATCAGCGGCGCTCCGATCAGGAACGCAACCCGGGTCGGCACGTCCCAGCGCATCCAGCGCCAAGCCTCACGCCAGGTGTAGCGCGGCAACCGCGCGTGGCCTGGGGAAGCCCTTTCTTCCCCGCTAGCCGCGGAAGGCCTCCGCACCTGCCAGCCGTTCGCCGTATTGGCGCTCGTAATACGCCTGAAACTCCCCGTCCACGATCGGCCCCCACCAGTCCTGCGACTCCAGGTACCAGGCAACCGTCGCGTCCATCGCCGCGCCGAAGTCGTAACGCCGCGACCACCCGAGCGATTGCAATTTGGCGCTGTCCAGCGCGTAGTTCCAGTCGTGTCCGGTCCGATCCTCCACGAAGTGGATCAGGTCCTGCGGCGCTCCGACCCGTTCGCAGATGCGCCGCGCCACGCTCAGGTTGTCGCGGTTGTTGTCGGCCGACACGTTGTAGATCTCGCCCGGCTCGCCGCGCTCCAGCACCGCCAGGATGGCGCTGGCGTGATCCTCCACAAACAGCCGGTCGCGCTGCTGCTCGCCGCGCCCGTACAGCGGCAGCGGCTGCCCGCGCATGGCGTTGATGGTGAACAGCGGCACGGCCTTCTCCGGGTGCTGCCAGGGCCCAATGGTGTTGACGCCGCGGGTGATGCACACCGGGAACTGGTGGGTCTGCCATGCCGCCAGCACCATCAGGTCGCCGGCGGCCTTGGAGGCCGAATAGGGGTTGCGGGGCGCTGGTGGGTCGGTCTCCACAAAGGCCGCGCCGCGCGTCTCGCCGTAGACCTCGTCCGTGCTCACATGCACGGCTTTGACCACCCCGGCCTGGCGCGCCGCCTCGAAGAGCCGGTAGGTCCCGGTCACGTTGGTGCGCAGGAACGGCTCGGCGTCCAGCAGCGAGCGGTCCACGTGCGTCTCGGCGGCAAAGTTCACCAGCCAGGAGACGCCGTCCAGCGCCGACTCCACGGTCTCGAAGTCGGCAATGTCGCCCACGATCAGATCGCAGCCGGCGCCTTCAAGCCGGCGCCGATCGCCTGCGTAGGTCAGCGCATCCAGTACCCGTACGTCCCAGTCGGGACGAACACTCCGAACGTGATGCACGAAATTGGCGCCGATAAAACCGGCGCCGCCGGCGACCAGCAGGATGGGACGCGCGGACATGGCGTACCTCGGGGGATGGAAATTCAGTCTAGCAACGGGGCCTTTCACCTCGGTGTGACGACCGCCGCCTAAACTGGATCGTCGCGCCCGGTACCGAGCCAGGAAATCGAATGCACATCGCGCTCGTGATGGAGGCCGACGAACAGGGCCACCGCGCGTTCTTCCTGCAAGCCTTGCGCGATCTTGACCTCGTGGCTTCGGTCACCGTCGTGGACGAATCCGGCGGCACCTTCGCCGAAGCGCGAGACACGCTCGGCCCCAAGCTGCGGAGCACCCACCACGAGCTGACGGCCGGGCTGGCCGAAGCCGCGCCCGACCTAGCCATCGTCTCGCTGATCGCCGCGCACGCGCCGTCAGCCGTCCGTCAATGTCTCGAAGCCGGCTGCCACGTCATGGTGGAGAAACCCGCCTGCACGCATCCGGACCAGTTCGCGGAGCTTGTCGACCTTGCCGAACAGCACGACCGCCACCTGATTGTTCCCCTGGCTCGCCGCCTCTGTCCCTGGGTGCAAGACGCCCGCCGCATCTTCGCCAGCGGCGCGCTGGGGCGGGCCTATGCGCTGCGCGGCGCCGTGATCGCCGATCAGACGCGCCTTTGGCCCGCTAACGGACGGCGCGACTGGACGTTCAAGCGCTCGCTGGCCGGGGGCGGGCACCTGGTGTGGCTGGGCATCCACTGGATCGACCTGATGACCTTCATCACCGAATCGCCGGTTGTGGAAGTCCAGGCCATGACGGACGTCGTGGGCGGCGCGCCCATCGACGTGGAGGACCTGGCGCTGGTCAACCTGCGCTTTGCCAACGGCGCCTACGGCTCGCTGGTCTCCGGCTACCTGCTGGACAAGCCGTACCAGTTGGACCTGAGCTTGTGGGGATCCAACGGCTGGCTGCGCTTCGGAGCGTCCGACCGCCACCTGCTTGAGTGGCACTCCGCGTCGCCGGATCTGAGCCGCGTGCCTGACCGCCGCATCGCCTACAGCGGCCCGGATTTCGCCAACTACACCCCGTGGATCGACCGCACACTTCGAGCCTGCCTGGGCGAGCCCGCGCCAATCACCGGCGCCGAATCCCTGGCGGCGCTACGCGTCGTGCATGCGGCCTACGAGTCCGCAGCCACCGGAAAAACGGTTCGCCTCTAGGCGCTGTCCCAGCGTCGCGGGCTGATGCCGGCGGCGCTGGTTCGCGGATCGACTGGCGGCATGCCGGGCTCGGCGTGCGTGGCCCGTTGGTTGCGGTCGCCGCACAGTTCGCGCACCTGTGGCGGCAGGCTCGCCAGCACGTCGTGCGGCCACGGCTCCAGGTCCTGCACGCTCGGGCCGCACCAGGCCGGGCGGTATGACATAGCGATCATCTCCCGCGCTCGCGTGCCCGTGTTCGGGCCGTTGGCGTGGAACAGCGCCAAGTTGATCACCACCGCCGTGCCCGCCGGCGCCGTGACCACCAGCTCATCGGGATGCGACGGATAGCGCTTGTACGGATTGGCGTCCGGATGCATCGAAAGATGCGACCGTGGAACCACCCGCAGCGGCGCAACGTCGGGCGTCAGGTCGTCCAGGTAATACAGCACCCGCACTTGCCGGGGCGCGCTGAAGGCGTAGCCCCAGTCGCTGGTCCCGTACGGATGCGAGTCGGTATGCAGGTTCATGCCGGGATGCCCCGGGTGCCGAGATGGCGTAGTGCGCGTGCATGAACACCAGCTCAGGCCCCAGCGCCGCCCGCAGGAACTCGATCACCGGCGGATGCGCAATCAGCTCCGTCACCGCCCCGCCCGCGAACTGCACGTCCGACTGGGTGCGCTGGTGCGGGCTGTAGTGCACCCGCGTCGGATCCCAGGACGCCGCCTGCGCCTTCAACCGCGTCACGGTCTCTGCGTCCAGAGTCGCCGGCAGCACGACGTACCCCTCCACCTCCAGGCTGCGGATGCGCTGGCCGGTACTCAGTTCGGCCCGGGCGGGTTGGTCTCCAGACGATGTCGCGTTCATCTCGCGTCCTCGCGGCGTGCGCTTGCCACACCTGCCCGTCGGTCGGGCTGAAGCGTCATCAAGTGGACTGTGCCCCTCGAAGATTGTCAATCGCCAGACCGCCGCGCCACCCTTTGCAGTCCGCCGTCCGGACGACCCGCTGTCTACATCCGCGAATGGGCGGGACCACCCCACCTACTGCACCCGGTTTTTCAACCGGTGTTCGGCGACCCTTGCCCTCCGGTCCACACGACGCACAGAGAGGCGCTAGGTGTGGTCAGTGCGGGCGTGGGGGACCAACCCGCTATGCGCACCCAGGAATTCCGGCCGGATTTTCGCGCGCCCCGCCTCACTGTCCCTGCCGCCCCTGCGCCCTGTGCCACCCTGTGGTATGGGGTTTGGTAGGAGGGGCAGGCTCTGGATAGGGCAGGAGCCGACGATTGCGATGGTGTGCCGCGTGCTGTGGTTGTCACCGACCCATTGTGTCAAGTTGCATGACTTGCCTGAAACAGGCAATTGACGGTTTCCTTTCTGGTTTCCCCATTTGCTCTTTACTTAAGTATATCCTGCTCCCGTTTGCAGAAGCAGTATACCACCCGCTGTCAAGCCCTGTCTATGTCCTTTTACACAGCCGCGATTCTTTGACTGGTGATTATTGTGTGTCACAGCATCCGACCTGTGAGGGACGGTGTTTTTCACAATGCCAGCCTGACCGTGAGACAGGCTGAGCCATACAGGGGAGCACTTGATCATGCTTGAACGGTCCATCGTCGTACAGTTCATCATTCGGGAGGTCGAGAGCGTTTACGTGGTCGAATGTCAAGATTTACCGATTATCACGGAGGCCGACACTCTTGACGAAGCACAAATAAATGCCGTTGATGCCCTTGTTTCGTTTGTCGATGCACTACAGGAAAACGGCGCACTTGAAGCCGTACTGACTCAGTACGGAGTTTCAATTCACGAGGGCGCACCACCGACCGGCTGGACATTTAAGAATATTCATGCCGAGATTGGTGCCTTGCTGAAAGCGCATCGCCACAGCCTACCCGCGTATGCCTAGTAAGCTTCCCACCGTCAATTCTCGACAACTCGCAAGAGTTCTTCGTACCGAGTTTGGGTTCACGCCAACTCCGCGGAAAACTAAAGGAAGCCATGAGACATGGACCAAACAGTGCGACGATGGTCAATGGCTTCCCGTTACCGTCCTGCTTGATCGCGAATACATCACGTCCTCCTTCCGCAAACTCTTACGCTCTGCCAAGATTTCACCGCAATCATTCACGGCGGCTTTCCACAAACATCGGCGTGGCTATCGACGGTCTAGTGAAACCAATAACATCCACGGTTCTACCTGACAGCGTAGTAACTAACTAAAAACGAAAGCTCCGGTTACTCAAATGTCCGGAGCTTTCGTTTAGATTCGAGTCTTACTTGGTACGAGTAAATGTGATCTCCCAATCAGACCTCGTAACTATTAGTACGTTCACAGTACCACTCGCGCCATAAATCGCAAATTTGTTATTGCCTATATATGTGTTGTCAAGACTGGACGTAACGGCCCCTGTCCCCAAAGCGAAGTTTCTACTACTTCCACTGCTACTACTAGTGAAATGGATTGTTGGCCACCGAGCTACTGTTATCCCAAATGCGCCACTCGCTAGGCTCGTTATCACTTCAGGGCTCTCTTCCATGAAAGAAACTTCAACTGTGAACTCTTCATCTTTTGGCAACACTATATCTACGACCTCTGGTCCACGCCCATGCCGAACCCACCTACTGTGTTCGATAGTCTTTGGTATATACTCTTGAAGTGGTAGGACTCTGTATCCCTCTGATTCATGCACCACTTGTGTTACGGCTTTCTCTACTTCAACGAACACAGTCTTCGTCACTACCCGCTCGACTGGTACTTCAACTGTTTCAGTCTTGACCACTTCAACTGGAACTGTCACAGTTCGTACGACCTCAACAATCCGGTCTTCTCCACATCCCAGCATCGCCCAACAAACCAGTGCTAGCGCAGCTATGAGTGTAGATTGGCGAATCACCTCGTGCTTCCTGCCACGGCCTTCACGATAAGTGTAATTGAAGCTAGCAATGAAGTGATTACGCCGGTGATGGCTGTAAGTACAATTCCTTGAGCATAGCCACTTTCTGATCCTATTGAGTTGACTATAGATATGAGCTTACGAACAGCTATCCACAAAGCAATAAACAATACGGCCATAATACCGACAAGTACAACGAGCTCCCACCATTCAGCCATCTTACCCTCCAAACAGTCAGACAGTCAGTGTTGTGTCTTGACGCAGGAATCTTGCCATTAATGAACTAGGCCGATCCGTCACCACCACCTGGCCCACCCACAGGCCACCACCATCGCCCAGCTTTGTCTCGGTCCTCGTCGTCGTCTACTACGCCAGTTCGCTTAGCGCGCCACCGATGTAACTCTGGGAGTTCGTCCCGCACGTCGTGCCGAATCTCGCGGCACATCAGCACAACCACCCCAATAACAAACGCAAGAATGCCCACTACCCTAAATATTTTAAGAAAGTCCCCGAGGCTCCATGTTGGGCCTGTGACACTGCGAATTGCTGGTTCCATAGACGTTTAGTTTCTCAGGTGAACTGTTCAGGTGCACCGTGTCGATCCGCAGTCTACAAGATTCGCAATTCGCTGACAAGACCTGCAACATGGGTAGTGGGTCATTTTGAGTTGCCCACGCTGCCCGGCAAAGGAGCGCTACGAAATGATGAAGATTAAGAAGGCTAGGCGTGACATACGGCGGCAGGGGCGGATCACAACCAATGTAATGGTTGCGGCCCCGCTCTTTGGCAGCGTCGTATCGGCCATCATTGGAGCCTTGACCGCTCGCGGCATTCTATTCGGCTAGGCCGATATCCGGCCGTGTCATTGTCGCGGGCTTTTGCGTAGCACGAGCACGCGCACGACGTGCCAGATCAAGCCGACAAACAGCGCGGTGAGGACAATTGGCCCGACGAACTCAAACCCGATCGTGAACGAAATGACCGCCATGATGAACAAGACGATTGCGAGAGGTGCGGTGATTACCAGCATCACCCCCACCACGGCGGCCAGGCCCTTGAAGTAGTCCATTACGGGCGACCCCGCTTGTCCGGCTGCCCTATTGTCGCCAGTAACGTGAGCGGCCCAGGGTCACTAGGCATCTAACGAATCTGAAAGATTGTCTAAGTACAACTGAACAGCCTCGGATAGACGAATAGCCCGAACCATTGCATCTTCAGTAGGGCCAATAGGCTTACTTGCTTCAGTTGGTTCAGATGGTGTCGCCATTACTCCGACTACCCAATCCTCATCAACCTCAAACTCGATATCCACCAACCCCTTGGACTGACGTTGAATCTCTTCATCTTCATTCTTGATGATAGCTGAGACGTGAAGATCAGGGAATCTGCTATCAAAATACTCAACCATGCTCTCCATATATTCATCCAAGTCAGGCGGAAGTACAAACCGTACAGATATCATCTCAACCTCCCTCAATCAGCCGAATCGTCGGCGTCATACCCTCAGCAATGCCCTTGCCCAGACTTTCCACCATAACGGCGCGCCCGCAATTTGGCGAGAGACCTCTGCACGTGAGGTTCTAGCGAGGCTGTGGGCCGCGCCACCGTTCGAGACGGCTACTATAGGAGCGGCCCACAGCGCTATCTAGCTGCCGAGGAAGAGATAGGCGCGAGTTCGCGGGTTAGCTCGTTAACAGCCATGATAGGCATCCCTGCGAACGCGGCGCACCGTGTACCATCATGGCAGCCCACGTCGGACACGCAGGTAGCCCCACCGAGGGCCCCTTCGGGACCGCGACCGGGTGCTACCACTCGCGATCCCACGCGCCTAAGCGTGTCAGCCGGTGAGCCTTCACGGGTCACCGGCTGATTTCGTCTAGGCCGCGACTTTGGCCTGTGAACAACCCTGTGGACATCGGGACAACTCAAAATGACCCACTACCGATTGCCCGGCCTGCCTGCGTGCTCGATTGGGCCCGTGATAGCATCGCCGCCACTAGGACACTGACGGGATACCTTTGCCGCCGGACCGCGAGGTCCGAGCGCAAACCGGGGAGAAAGGCGCCATGACCAACAACCAGTACTGGTGGCCGGAACAGCTGAGCCTGAAGGCTCTCCGCCAGAATTCTTCCCTTTCCGATCCGCATGGCGACGACTTCGACTACGGCGCGGCGGTCGAGTCACTCGATGTCGAGGCACTCAAGCGCGACATCGAAGCCGTGATGACCACCTCGCAGGACTGGTGGCCGGCCGACTACGGCCACTATGGCCCGCTGTTCATCCGCATGACCTGGCACGCCGCCGGCACCTACCGCATCAGCGACGGCCGCGGCGGCGGAGGTTCGGGGCACCAGCGCTTTGCGCCGCTCAACAGCTGGCCCGACAACGCCAACCTGGACAAGGCGCGACGCCTGCTCTGGCCCATCAAGCAGAAGTACGGCCGCAGTCTGTCCTGGGCCGACCTGCTGGTCTTCACGGGCAACTGCGCCCTCGAATCCATGGGATTCAAGACCTTCGGCTTTGCCTTCGGACGCCCGGACGTCTGGGAGGCCGACGACACCGACTGGGGCGCCGAAGGCGAGTGGCTCGGCGACGAGCGTCACGACGCTGAAGGCGAGATCGAGGGACCGTACGGCGCCGACCACATGGGCCTGATCTACGTGAACCCCGAGGGGCCGAATGGCAACCCCGACCCGGCCCTGGCGGCCCGCTACATTCGCCAGACCTTCAAGCGCATGGCCATGAACGACGAGGAAACCGTCGCTCTAATCGCCGGCGGACACACCTTCGGCAAGGCCCACGGGGCCGCTCCCGAGTCGCACGTCGGACCCGATCCCGAGGGCGCCGGCATCGAGGAGCAGGGCCTGGGCTGGACCAGCGACTACGGCAGCGGAAAGTCCAACGACACCGTCACCAGCGGTCTCGAGGGCGCCTGGACCGACAACCCGGTCAAGTGGGACAACAACTTCCTCGAGAACCTCTACGAGCACGAATGGGAACTCACCAAGAGCCCCGCCGGCAAGTCGCAGTTTCAGCCCGAAAACGCGGCCGCCGCGGCCACCGTGATCGACGCGCACGACCCGTCCAAAAAGCACGCCCCGATGATGCTCACGACGGACCTCTCGCTGCGCATGGACCCGGCCTACGCCGAGATTTCGACCCGCTTCCTCAATGATCCGGCGGAACTTGAAGACGCCTTCGCCCGGGCCTGGTTCAAGCTCCTCCACCGCGATTTGGGTCCGCGCAGCCGCTACCGCGGCGCCCTCGTCCCTGACGAAGCTCTCCTCTGGCAGGACCCTGTCCCCGCCGTCGACCACGAACTGATCGACGCGGCCGACGTCGCCGACCTCAAGGCCAGGGTCCTCGCCTCCGGTCTGAGCGCCTCCCAGTTGGTCTCGACCGCCTGGGCCTCGGCGGCCTCGTTCCGCGGCACCGACAAGCGCGGCGGCGCCAACGGCGCGCGCGTGCGCCTGGCGCCGCAGAAGGACTGGGAAGCCAACGACCCGGCCCAGCTGGCCTCGGTTCTTGAAACGCTGGAGGGCATCCAGGCCGACTTCAACGGCTCGCAGTCCGGCGGCAAGCGCGTCTCCCTGGCCGATCTGATCGTCCTGGCGGGATGCGCCGGCGTCGAGCAGGCGGCCAGCGCCGCCGGCCACGACATACAGGTGCCGTTTGCCCCAGGGCGCGCCGACGCCACCGAGGATTGGACCGACGCCGAGTCCTTCGCGGTCCTCGAACCTGCCGCCGACGGATTCCGCAACTACCTGAAGAACGGCCAGGACGGCAACGCCGAGGAACTGCTGGTGGAGCGGGCCTACATGCTCACGCTCACGGCCCCGGAGATGACGGCGCTGGTCGGCGGCCTGCGCGCCCTCAACGCCAACACCGGGCAGTCCGCTCACGGCGTATTCACCGATAGGCCGGGCGCGCTCAGCAACGACTTCTTCGTGAACCTGCTCGACCCGAACACCGAGTGGCAGGCATCCGGTGACGTGTTTGAAGGCCGTGATCGCGCAACCGGCGACGTCAAGTGGACCGGGACCCGCGTGGACCTGGCCTTCGGTTCGAACTCCGAGCTCCGCGCCCTCGCGGAGGTCTACGGCTCGGACGACGGGCAGGAAGCGTTCGTGGGCGACTTCGTGGCCGCCTGGGACAAGGTGATGAACCTCGATCGCTTCGACCTGAAGTGATCGAAAAAAGCGCGGTTCGCAGGGTCTAGCCTCGCCGGACCCTCGGCGCGCCACTCCCATGCCCTCGTCACCACCCGACTGGCTCAACGCGCACGGCGACGCCACGCCCGTAATCGATCCCGAATCCCACGTCCGCGAGTACGCCGAGCGCCGCGGCCGCGATCCAAACGAGAACTGCCCGCCGCTGGTCATCGGCGGGTTTATCGAGATGATGGTCAATCCCATGGCCGAGGCCGTGGGCGCCACCGAGTCCGACGTTCGACTCGGGTTGCAGGGTCCCAAGACCATCGATCGTTCGACTGGCGCCAACCAGGAAACCGACTCCCTGCGTCCCGGCTTGCGCATCGGCGAGTTGGACGGCCACCCCATCGGCGTGGCGCGCATTCCCGTCGGCGGCGCGCGCTCCGTCATGACCCTGGAAGAACTGATGGCGCTCGGAGCGCGCACCTTCCTGATCGCCGGCGCCACCGGCGCCCTGAAGCCGGGGATCGACGTCGGCGACTACGTGATTGCCACCAGCGGCCTGCGCGAAGAAGGCGCCTCCTACCACTACCAGCCGCCCGAGCACCCGGCCCGCGCCGACGGGCCAGCCAGCCGCGCGCTCATCGACGCAACCAGGACCAGCCCGCACGCATCCCACGCCGGCCGCGTCTGGAGCACCGACGCCCCCTACCGCGAGTTCACCGGCAAGGTGCGCCAATACGGTGAACAGGGCGTACTGAGCGTGGACATGGAAGCCTCCGCCCTGATGATCGTCACCGAGTTCCGCGGCGCCGACCTGGGCTTAGTCCTCACCGTCAGCGACCTCGTCTACCGCCCCGACTGGCCCAACATCTTCGGCACCGACCAATACCGGGCAAACTGTGCGGACATGGCGGGCATCGTGGTACGCGCCGCCCGCGCCCTGCTTGCCGGGAAGGACACGACCGATGGCTGACGCGCCCCGCATCAACCGCTGCATCGAGCTCTATGAGTCCGGCGAGCCGCTTTATTACACCGGCATGTCCGAGCGCCTGACCTACGAGCGCGGCCGCGAAATGGTGGGAACCTTCGCCGACTTCATCCTGGTCGAGTTCGAGCACCACGGCCTGGACCCGCGCGGTCTGATCGACTTCATGCAGGGCCTGCGCGACGCCGGCCCGACACCCAGCGGTCACCGCACCCCCACCGTTCTCTGCACCCTTCCCGTCAACGGCCTTTCAGAAGCCGCCGTCCAGGCCAACGACTGGCAGATCCGCCACATCCTGGCCGCCGGCGTTCACGGCCTGGTGTTGTGCCACGCGCGCACTCCGGAGGCGGTCCGCGCCTTCGTGGAGGCGGTTCGCTACCCGATTGCCCGGCAGGGCGTCGGCGAGGGCCTGGGCGAGGGCACCCGCGGCATGGGCGGCCAGGGCATTGCGGCGGATATCTGGGGACTGGATCCCATGGACTACATCCGCAAGGCCGACCCCTGGCCCCTCAACCCCGAGGGCGAGCTGATCCTCGGCCTCAAGATCGAAGACCGCCACGGTATGAATCGCGCCTTCGAGATCACCGCCGTCCCCGGCCTCTTCTTCAGCGAGTGGGGCCCCGGCGACATGGGCGTCTCCCACGGCAACCCCGCCTGGCACGACCCGCCCTATGCCCCCGAGATGGACCACGCCCGCAATACCATCCAGGCCGCCTGCGAAGCCGAAGGGCTGGCCTTTCTCTGCAGTTGGGCCGACCCGGACATGGACGACGAAGCCCGCATCCGCCACCTGCTGCATAACGTCGGGGCGCGCATCGTCAGCGGCGGCGAGGAGATGGCCCGCATCGGCCGCCGGATCACCGGCCGGCCCACGCCCTGACCCTCCGCGCGGCTTCCGGTCGAGAGTGGCAAGCTGGCGGCCTGACCACAACAACGAGGCACACGCCATGAGAGTCGGATTCATTGGTCTGGGAGCCATGGGCCTCCCGATGGCCCGCAACCTGCGAGCCGCCGGATTTGACGTCGTCGTCCACAACCGCAGCCGCGGCAAGGTCGACGACTTTGTGGCCGCCGGCGGCGAGGCCGCCAGCACGCCCGCGGAGGTAGCCGCCAGCGTGGACGTCGTCTGCGCCTGCCTCCCGATTCCGCAGGTCTGCGACGAGGTGTTTCTCGGCGACGACGGCGTCATCGAGGGCGCCAGCGCAGGCCAGCTCTGGATCGACTTCAGCACCAACGGGCCGGACACGTCCCAGCGCATCAGCGACGCGGCCGCCGGCAAGGGCTGCGGCTACCTGGACGCGCCCATCAGCGGCGGCGTCTGGGGCGCGGAGGCCGGAACCCTGGCCATCATGGTGGGCGGCGAGGCCTTGGACTTCGAGCGTGGCGGTCCCGTTTTCGACGCCGTCGGCGCCAACATCCGCCACTTTGGGGCTTCCGGCAGCGGCAGCGTGGTCAAGCTCTGCAACAACCTGATCGGCGCCGCCATGAACGCCGTGATTTCCGAGGCCTACGTGGCCGCCGTCAAGTACGGCATCGATCCGGCCGCCATGTACGACACGCTGCAAAGCGCCACCGCCGCCAGCCCCGGCCACGAGCGCATGGTCAAGGACAGCGTGCTGGCCCGCGACTTCGACCCCAAGTTCGCGCTGGACCTGCACGCCAAGGACCAGCAGCTCGCCGCCGACCTGGGCAAGCTGACGGGGGTGCGCCTGTCGGTCACCAGCACCGTCAACGAGCTCTACAAGGAAGCCCAGGCCCGCGGCTACGGCGGCCAGAACACCTCCGCCATCATCCGCCCGCTGGAAGACCTGCACGGCGTCACCGTGGAGCCTGCGTCGTAACTCCCAGACTCACCTCCACGCGACGCACGAGGCCGGAAGCCCCGGTGCGCCCACGCATTACCCACTAAGGAGACCCGCCGGTGGCCGACACGATCAAAGTCCTCGGAATTTCAGGCAGCCTGCGCGCAGGCTCCTTCAACACCGGCCTGCTGCGCGCCGCCGCCTCGCTGCTCCCGCCGGACATGGAGATGGCGATCTTCCCGCTCCACGACATCCCGCTCTTCAACGCCGACGTCGAGGCGCAGGGCAACCCCGCGCCGGTCACCGCCCTGCAACAGGCCATCGGGGCCGCCGACGGCCTGCTCTTCGCCGTGCCCGAGTACAACTACTCCATCACCGGCGTGCTCAAAAACGCCTTCGACTGGGCCTCCCGCGGCCGTCCCTCGACCCTTGACGGCAAGCCGGCCGCCATCATGGGCGTGGGTGGCCGTTCGGGCACCGTGCGCGCCCAGATGCACATGCGTCAGATCGCCCTGCACAACAGCATGCGCGTGATGATCGACCCTGAACTGCTGCTGGTGCGCTCCCGCCGCCGCAGCGACCCGGACGGCAACCTGACCGACGAAGCCACCCTGGAACGCCTGCGTGAGTTCATGTCGGCCTTCGACGAGTGGATCCGCCACTGCCGCGTGGACCCGACACTGCGCTTCGCCTGAGCATGAGCGCCTTCATTGCCAGAAGGTTGGATGACGCGCTAAAGCGCCACAACCCACCAGAACCACCGCCATTCCGGTTGGTGACGGTGCAAGGCGTTCGACTGCGCCCCGGCATCGATCTCGACCACCCGCGGGCACTCGATGTCCAGGACGACGAGAGGCAGTTCATCCGCGGGCGCCGGTGACTCCAGGTGCTGCTTCCCGATGTCAATGTGCTCATCTACGCGCATCGTGGGCCCGGGCCCCAATCACCTGGAAATCTTCGAACAACTATGCCGCGCCTCCGGCGCCCGCGGGAAGCTGGTCGCCGATGCCCAGCACGCGGCCGTCGCCGTGGAGCACGGCTGCACCATGGTCACCGCCGACTCCGACTTCAGCCGCTTTCCAGACCTTCGTTGGCAGCATCCACTCGGCCCGAACGGGATCTAGCGCCACTCCGCAGTCGGCATGACCGAGCCAGGTCTGCGAACGTCGAAGTCGGCATGCCCCCCGCGGCCCCGCATGCCGCGTCCGCCTTCCGCCCGAGTTGCGTATCCTTGCCGACGGAACGCGTTCCGGAGTTTCCGCGCATCCTGCCCATCGACCCATCTACCTATACGCTTCGAGGGTCCGGGCTGGTGCGCCGCTCACCGTCCCACGGCGTCCGCCCACGGCCCGGGCCGCTAACGGCCGTCGTTTTCGGTTCCCACCAAGCGCCGTCGTAGCCGCCGACATGTCCGCCACATCGTTCGATACATCGCTGACGCGCCGTGTCAGCGCTCAGCCTGGAGTCCTTGGATGAGTCAAGCAACCCCCATCACCGTCGCCCACGGCGACGGGATCGGCCCCGAAATCATGCCCATCGTGCTGGAGATCCTGGACAAGGCCGGCGCGCGGCTCGATATCGAGACCATCGATATCGGCGAGCAGGTCTACCTGCGCGGCAATCCGGCCGGCATCGACGACGCAGCCTGGGAGTCCATCTATCGCACTCGAGTCTTTCTCAAGGCCCCCATCACCACCCCGCAGGGCCGCGGTTACCAGAGCCTCAACGTCGCCACCCGCATCGCCCTGGGCCTGTACGCGAACGTTCGGCCCGCGGCGACCTACCACCCCTACGTCGAGACCAAGCACCACCCCGACATGAATGTGGTCCTGGTTCGCGAGAACGAAGAGGACCTCTACGCCGGCATCGAACATCGCCAGACGGCCGATGTCATGCAGTCGCTCAAGCTCATCAGCCGCCCCGGCTGCGAGCGTGTCATTCGCTTCGCCTTCGAGTACGCCCGAACCCACGGCCGGTCCAAGGTCACCGCCTTCGCCAAAGACAACATCATGAAACTGTCGGACGGCCTCTTTCACGAGGTGTTCGACGAAATAGCGGTGGACTATCCGGACCTGGAAAACGAGTACTGGATCGTCGACATCGGCGCCGCCAAGCTGGCCGACACGCCCGAGATGTTCGACGTGGTGGTGCTGCCAAACCTCTACGGCGACATCCTGTCCGACGTGGCCGCACAGATCGCCGGGTCCGTGGGCCTGGGCGGCGCGGCCAACATCGGCGACAGCGCCGCCATGTTCGAGGCCGTGCATGGGTCGGCCCCGCGCCGGGCCGGTCAGAACCTGGCCAACCCGTCCGGGGTGCTCACCGCCGCCGTCCTGATGCTGGACCACATCGGCCAACCCGACGTGGCAAGTCTGGTGCAGAACGCTTGGTTGAAGACCCTGGAAGACGGCGTCCACACCTACGACATTTACAGCGACACCTACAGCACTGCCAGGGTCGGCACTCGCGAATTCGGCCAGGCCGTCGCCGACCGCCTGGGTGAGGAACCCACCACACTGCGTGCCTCATCCTTCGGCACCGGCGGCCCGATTCCGGCGATTAAGGCCAGCGTTCGCGAGACGCAGCCCGCCAAGCAGACCGTCGGGGTGGACGTTTTCCTGGACTGGAACGACGGCACTCCAGCCGACCTGGCACAGCGTCTGCAGGCGATTGGGGGCGATGGCCTGGAGTTGCGCATGATCAGCAACCGCGGCGCGATCGTCTGGCCGCAGTCCATGGCCGGCGGCCTGCTGGTGGATCACTGGCGCGCCCGCTTCACGGCCGACAACCGCGCGGCCATCAATCACGCCCAGATCGTCGACCTGCTCGGTCGCATCGGCGGCGCCGGCCTCGACTTCATCAAGACTGAAAACCTCTGCACGTTTGACGGGAACCCGGCCTACTCGCAGGCCTGAGAGAGTGAGGCAACCATGAGCACTTCTGACGAAACCCCACGCGTCGGCATCGTGATGGGCAGCACGACCGACTGGGACGTGATGCAGCGAACCACCAGCACCCTGCGCGACTTCGGCGTGCCCTACGAGGTTCGCGTCCTGTCCGCCCACCGAACCCCGGACGAGACCGCCGAGTGGGCCCGTACCGCCGAGGAACGCGGAATGCGCGTCCTCATCGCCGCCGCCGGCGGCGCGGCGCACCTGGCCGGCGTGGTGGCCGCGCACACGGTTCTGCCCGTGCTCGGCGTGCCCATGCAGGCCTGGTCCCTTGACGGCCTGGACTCGCTGCTGGCCATGGCCCAGATGCCCCGCGGAATCCCCGTCGCCACCCTCGCCATTGGCAGCGCCGGCGCCACCAACGCCGCCTTGCTGGCCATAGAGATCATGGCGCTCAGCGACGCCGACCTCCGCCAGAAGCTGGTCGACTTCCGGGCCGCCCAGGCCGAAGAAATCCTGGGGTCGTCGCTGGAGTAGCTGGAACGTTCTCGCCGCCCGCCAACTCGACACCGGGGCAGCGGCTGAACATACTCAGGCGCCCGGCCGCCCACGGCAGTTCAGTATGGACCGGCAACTCGCCATCGAAGGCGGCCCGCCCGCCGTAACCGCGCCCATCGACGACCGCTGGGAAGCGGTCACCGAGCGCGAACGCACCCTGGTCAACGCCGCCCTCGACGCCGGCTCGGCCGTCTACGACGAGATCGAGAGGTTCGAGGCTGAGTTCCGCGAGTTCGTAGGCACGCGCTTCGCCCTGGCCGTCTGCAACGGCACGGCCGCTCTGCATTCGGCCATGTTCGCCGCCGGAGCGTCGCTCGGGCGCGAGGTCATCGTGCCCTCCGTCACCTGGCACGCCTCCATCTCGCCGGCCCTGCATTGCGGCGCATCGCCCGTGTTTGCCGACGCCGATCCCGAGACCTTCTGCATCGACCCGGCCGACGTCCGCCGCAAGCTCAGCGACCGCACGTGCGCCATCGTCGCCACTCACGTCTACGGCAACCCGGCCAACCTGGACGAACTGCTCGACATCGTCGATGGCACTGACATCACCCTCATCGAGGACGCCTCCCACGCCCACGGCGCGACGTGGCGCGGTCGGCAGGTCGGGTCCGTCGGCCACATCGGCTGCTTCAGCATGCAGGCCAGCAAACCCATCAGCGGCGTGGAAGCCGGGGTTGCGACTACGAACGATCCGAACCTCTATGACCGCATGGCCGCACTGGGCCACTACGGCCGCGTCAACCAGTTGCTCCAGACCGACGCGCTACGCGACCTCGGCCGCATCGGCCTGGGCGTCAAATACCGTGCCAACCCGCTCGGCATCGCCCTGGCCCGCGCCAGGCTCGAGCGCCTCCCGGATCTCAACCGGCGGCGGGCGCGCTGGTTCGCCCGCCTCGACGCCCTCCTGGACGACGTGCCCGGCATCTACCCGCAGCGCCCCTACCCCCACGCCGAACGCGGCGGCTTCCTGCTCTACACCGCGCGCATCGACCCCGACGAAATCGGCGCACCCATCCAGTCCATCCTTGACGCACTGGCCGCCGAGGGCGTGGGCATCCATCCCGATCAGCCCTCAGCCCTTTACGGCGCCATGCACCTGCAACCGCTCTTCGGGGACTTCCCGTTCGAAGGGCTTGGCGGCCCCTGGGGCGACCTGCCCGCCGACGTCCGACCGCCGTTCGGACCGGGCTCACTGCCAGTCAGCGAACACCTCAACCAATGTTGCGTCTGGCTGCCCACCCCGGTCGATCCCTCCGACGCCTGGGTCGAGCAGGTGGCCGCGGCCTTCGAGAAAGTAGCCGCCGGGGGCGGGCGTCTCCGGCGCCGGGCCCAGGACGGTACGTGACACCGGGCACGCCCAGAACGCTGCCCTATCGAGTACGCGGCGGCAACGAAGCGGGCAGCCTCGAAGTCATCTTTCACTCGGTCGACGGTCCAAGCCTCAGTGGCCCGCACCTCCACCTCACCGCCGGCGCCGTGGGAACCTGGGAGTTCCGAATAGCAGTCGAAGCCCCAGTGGCCGTGGGTGGCGGCTTTTTCTTCGAGCGCTATGGGTTCCTGCTGTCGCACGCCATCCAAAACACCCGCCCGCGCGGCCGCGACTACGTCACGCTGCGGGCCCGGACGGATGCACGCGTACGCCTGGAACTCAACGAACTCAACCAGGCGAACTCGCCGCCCATTGCTCGTATCGTCGTCGAAGACGGAACCTTGGTCCCGGGCGACGAGCTGTGCCTCGTGGTCGGCGACGCCAGCCATGGCGGCCCTGGCAGCGAGGTCTACGACGTCACCTGCCAGGGCCGCATCGTCGTGTCCGTGGATCGCAGCGGCGGCCTGGCTTACCGGCAACTCAGGGACGGCGAAGTCCGTGTCGACGTGCAGTCAGACCCCGAAGCGACACTGCTGCGTCTGCTTGGACCCTCCGTCGCCCGACCGGGCGAGCCGTTCGCCCTCCACCTCGCTGTCTACGACCGCAACCACAACGTCTGCACGCAATTCTCCGGAGCGGTGGATCTGCGCGACCCGACGGCGACCCTTAGCGGCCTCCCCAGCTGCGTCCGATTCGGTCCCGAGGACTCCGGCCTCGCCATCATCGAGGGGGTTACAGCCCAGGCCCCTGGCCTTATCCGAATTGAAGCAATCGACCGCGAGCGCGGGCTCTCCGCCCTCGGCAACCCCCTCCTCGTCCAGTCCAACCCCGAGTCGCTACTCCTCTGGGGCGACCTGCACTCCCACAGTTGGGGCGACGTCAGCATGGGGCTCATGGACGACCCTACTCCCGTCCTCCACCCCGCCGGCCGCCACGCCCAGGCCCGCGGCCAGGCCCGGCTCGACTTTGCCGCCCCCGGTCCCATGGCGCCTCCCGACCAGTCGCACCGGCCCGCCGTCTGGGAAGCCCACCAGGCCGCCTACCGCGCCAACGACGAGCCGGGAACCTACGTCCCCTTTCTTGCCGGCGAAGCCCATCCGCGCGTCGGCGGCGACCGCAACGTCATCTTTCGGGAATGGGAGGAACGGCACGCCCCGGCCTGGGCCGACATGGACTACCTGCTGGAAACCTACGGCGAGCGCGACGACGTCCTGCTCGAAGCCCACGTCGGCGGGGGTCCCGCCGACTGGGACGCCTACCCGACGGCCCGCGAGCCCGTGGTCGAAGTAGCCAGCGGTCACGGATCCGCCGAATGGCTGCTGCAACGCGCCCTCCGGCACGGCCACCGTCCCGCGGTCATCGCTTCCGGCGACACCCACCTGCCCCTGCTCGCCGCGCCGATGGCCGCCCACCTCTATCGTGGGCGCTTCGGCAGCCACCTCAACATCCGTGACTGCGCCATCGGCTGCGGTCCGGTAACCGCCGTCCGCGCCGCCCGCTGCGAACGTCGCGTCATCTGGGACGCTGTGATGAACCGCCGGACCCACGCGACCACCGGCGCCCGCATCATCCTGGAGCTGCAGGCCGACGGCCATCCGGCCGGAAGCGAAACTGAGATTGAAGACAGGCCCCGCCTGACCATCACCGCGCACGCCTGCGCGCCCATCGAGCGAATCGACCTCATCCGCGACGATCGGGCCCTGGCGGCCTGGTGTCCCAACACCATGGACGCGTCGCTCGAGTTCGAGGACCCGGCGCCGCTGCCAGAGGCCGCCTACTACGTCCGCCTCCGGCAGTCCGATGGCGAATTCGCCTGGAGCACCCCGATCTGGATCACCTGCCGCACCGGCAATCCCGATCCCACTGCCGACCTGCCGGCTTGGAACCAGCACGAAGCCGTTGACCTGGCGGCTAAACATCGGAACGAAGCCGAAGCCTACGAAGACCAACTGCTCGACTACCTGGCCGCCAACGAGGATCCAGCCCATTTTCACGACCTCACACCGATCCGCATCGTGCACGAGGTCCCCGGACGCGCCGCCCTCTTCCACGCCGTCCTGGGCGAGAACCGCGAACCAATTTCGATTCGCTGGTACTTCGACTTCCCCATGCCCCGCCTTCGCCTCGACTGGGGCCGGCGCGATTTCGGGACAAAGGACGGCGGCTGATCTCGGCGCTCGCACAACCGCGCGGACCTGCCAGCGCGGCCCCAGTCGCCCGACCAGGGTCCCGGTGGCCTATATTCCGATGAGGCTTCCCGGGCGGAGATGTAAAGCATGAAGCGTCTAGTTCTCGCGATTGTCGGCGTTGCCGTTCTTCTCGGAATCACAACCGCGGCGGCGCTGGCCGAATGGCCAACGACCTGCGTCGAACTCAACGATCTCATTGAAGCCGGGCGTGGCAACGACCACAACATCGGCATCTACCAGCGCGTCCACGGCGACCAGGCCGAGGCCGTCTGTCGGAGCGAACATCGGGACTCCGGCTTCCGCTTTGACGCCCGTCCCTACCAGCTTCCGTCCAAGTCCGATCCCGCCGCCTACACCCAGGCCTTTGTCGAGCGCGCCATCGACCGTTACAACACGCAGGGCCTCCAGGCCACGCTCGACTACTACAACTCCCCGGCGAGCATCGACGGGCCCTGGTATGTCTTTGTCTTCGATGAGAACGATGTACTCGTCGCTCACGCGCCGACCCCCGCAATCGTCAACCTCCACGCCCGCCACGTCCTGGGGTCGGACGGATTCCCCACCGGCCTTCAGGTTGTCGCCGACGCAACGCCCGAGGGCGCCTGGACTTCCTATTCGTGGATAAACCCGGAAACCCGCGAACCCGAGTCCAAGCACTCCTGGGTCGTCCGCCACGACGGCCTGGTCTTCGGATCTGGTTGGTATGAGGCAGGCCCGTCCAAGGCTGACCTGCCCGGCTACACGCAAGCCCTGGTGCAGCGGGCGGTCAATCTCCACGCCTCCATTGGCCGCGACGAGACCCTCGCCTACTACAACACCCCGGAGAGCGCGGACGGCCCCTGGTACGTCTTCATCGTTGAAGACCGCGCCGGCGTGCTCTACTCGGTAGCCAACGCCAACCGCCCGGACATCGTAGGCACGACCCGCGAGCGCATCGACGCCAACGGCTTCAATTACGGCGAGGCCTTCGCCGCTGTAACCGAGGAGAGCGGCGGCGCCTGGGTGAGCTACCTGTTCACGCATCCCCAAACCCGCGAGGACGCGCCCAAGCACTCCTGGGTGGTTCGGGTCGGCGATCTGATCTTCGGCGTCGGTTGGTACGAAGGAATCGAGTAAGCCAGCCCACCACGCCGCCGGCCGCGACGTAGGCCGGCGGCGTGGTGGGCGCCCGTGGCGCAGCCGGCCGCACGCTACCGGTCGCTCGCTTCCTCGCTGCCGCGATGCCGTAGGGTAAGCACGGCTTGACTCACCCGGAGCGTGCACTCATGGCTAACCCCGAAGCGGTCTTTCAACGACATTGGGACGCGGTCCAGTCCGGCGACTTCGACATAATCGCCCCTGACTAGGCGGCTGCTGAGAACAGCGCATGCGTCGGCCGCGTGTTCCTAAGCCGCAGCACAGGTCAGCAGGCCACCAAGCACACCCGGGCCGTCCGGCATCTTTGCCTACTTTAAAGCTCCGTCTGCTATGAGCGCTAATTCTCTCGATATAAGGAACTTAGGCCATGCTACACATCAGGGTTCAGGAAACGGCATATCGTACGGCCATACTCGATCCCTCTGCACATCACGGAACTCGCATTCATTGCGCCAGAGAATTCGATGCCACTCTTTGTCGGCTTCGACATGCGAACGTACTTTGACCTCGTGCTCGTGAATTAGATACCAAATTACCTGCTCAAGCGTAATTCGACGTGTGGGCACGTGAAGGCGAGACCCTTCAATATGAACATGAGCTTTTGGGTAATCGTCATCGTTGTCCCGCACGTAGTTATAAGAAAAGATCTCGCGTCGGCCGTCACAATCATGAGTATATGTAAACGTAGCCCGAGATGTCTCAATATGGTCCATCCCTAGACGCTCTCGAAGTGTAATCTCCACATTTAAGAATTTATCGTTACTCAGTCTTGCTGGTTGACTCCGACCACTATTGATGTCATTGCCAATTACCAATTCGTCTAAGTCGGCTCTTGGATGTGGAACGATCTGAAGGCCAATATCTGCTACTATCTTATAAACTTCATCAATTGCACGGTAGAACTTATAAGCGCGCCTCTGCGCCGAGGGGTTCAATGGAGCCAAGCTGTTTCTCCTTGTACTCGTCTTCTATCAAGTCCGCCATGTGGCATAGCGAACGAAAGATAGGCAAGTGGTAGTATTTCATCTGCTGATCAAAGTACCGTCGCATAAACTCTTGCCCATCAATGTTGAGATGCAATCTTGCGTCACGATCAATGGTCTCCCAGATCTCATCGTATGTAAGTCTAACCTCGGTCCAATATGCATCAACATCAGATATCTCAGCAACAACACTCCCGTTATGCGCGACCTGGAATCGACGCAGCCCCGTTTGCGACAGCGAATCGCCTTCGTAGTATTCGACACTTTCATGGCCGGTACGTTGGAAGCAAAAGAGCGTCTGACTCATTGCCGCTTCCCTTACAAGGTCGTTCGAGCTCGGCCGCCGGGCAGGGAATCCTACCAACGACATAGTAATACGAAGAGTGCTATATGCGCGAATCCCCTTTTTGGCAGCCTGCATGTTCAGAAATCGGGAAAGGCTAGTGGGACGAGTCCTCATTCATGCCCGAAGCGAGTACCGTAACCACCCCCGGTGCTTCAATCGCTGTCTGACGGGGACAGGAGCATGCGGTGCTGGGAGTCTGGAGGAGCTTGGCGATACATGAATTTGATTGATCTCGACGGCTGGTGGCGGCCCGGACCGCCGACCCTGTCGGTTCCATGCCGTAGGGTTAGTTCACCAATCCACTCTAGCGATGACTCATGCCTAACCCCGAAGCAGTTTTTCAACGACATTGGGACGCGGTCCAGTCCGGCGACTTCGACGCCATCGCCGCCGACTACGCGGCCGACGCGCGGCTCATGCAGCCCAACCAGGTACACATCGGCCACGCCGGCTGCCGCGTCTTCTTCGAAGCGCTCTTCGCCGACCTTGCAGGCTTCGAGGCCCGCCAGGAATCCGTCACCGTCAAGGGCGACGCCGTCCTGCTCACCTGGTCGGGCACGCATGAGGACGGGCGCACCGCCGAGGGCGTGGACACGTTCGTGATCAGCGACGACCTGATCCACGTGCAGACACTCGTCTACCGGATTCGTTAAGCCAGGCCCACCGCGAGGCCGGGCGGGCAGGGCTACACTCCAGCCTTGCCGAACCGCACCCGGAGGTTGAACCGTGACCGTCGACGACACGCAGCGCGCGCGGGTGCGGGCCGAACTGCCCGAAGTCGAGTGGATCGACGACTCGGACCTTGCCGCCAAAGTCGTCGAGGCCTGGGCGCTGGCCCTCTCCCAGAGTTCCTTCAGCGCCATCGCCGACATCCGCGGCTCCGGCAACCCCGATACCCCACCGCTCGAGGACGGCACTCAGACCGACCACATCCGCGGCGTCACCCGCCTTGCCGTGGCCATCGCCGACGAGCTTGGCAGTCTCTTCCCGGGCCTGGAGTACGACCGCGACCTGCTGATCGCCGCCGCCCTCTGCCACGACGTCGGCAAGCCCTGGGAGTTCGATCCCGAGAACCAGGCCCGCTGGGCCGCCGAGCGCGGTCGCACCGGCTGGCCCTCCATTCGCCATCCCGGCTACGGCGTCCACATCTGCCTGACAGTCGGCCTGCCCGAGGAAGTCGCCCACGTCGCCGGCGGCCACTCCGGCGAAGGCGAACTCGTTCAGCGCAGCCTCATCAACCAGGTCGTCCACCAGGCCGACTACGCCTTCTGGCGCGTCCTGCAAGCCGGCGGCCAGCTCGTGGAGGACTAGGCGGCCGGCGTCGCGGGCCTTATCTCGAGCCGCTGATCGTCGTTACGCACAAGGTCACCGGCCAGCCCGGCAATGTCGGGACCGGACAGGTCGAACGTAAACCGGCCGGCCATGTCGATTCGCGGCTGCCGCTGCTCCACGTCGAATACCCCCAGGCGCACCTCCGTCCCTCTCACCCGCAACTCGGTCCCCTCGCGCGTGTAATCCACGGTGCCGTCCGCCTGGATCTCGTTCTCAACCGTCGCCTTGGGATCAAGGGTAAGAACGTAGCCGTCGAACATGATTCGCACGTCGACCCGACCATCCTCCACCACGCGGCGCACCGTGGCTGTGCCGCCGCTGCCATCGATGACCTGCGTGCCTTCCAGCTCGGCGACTCGCGGCCGCAATTCCTGCTCGACGACGCGCGACAGGAATGTCCGCATCATTCGCGCGACGCGCTCCTCCGGCGTCGGCGTCGGCCCGGCCGGCGCCGGGTCCAGCGCCGCCTCGTCCACGTCAATCGCAACCACCACGATGGCCGCCGCGATCAGCGCCGACGCCAGCCCCGCCAAAAGCCAGTTTCGACTCACCCCGGAGTGCCCGGCGCCAGCTCCGCCGCCAGTTCGCGCACCCGCTCCGCAATGTCGTCGCGCACGCGCCGCACCACCTCGATCGGCTGACCGGACGGGTCATCCACCGGCCAGTCCCGGTACTCCGTCCCTGGCGCCAGCGGGCACGAATCGCCGCAACCCATCGTGATGCAAAGATCGGCCGCGGCCACGTCCTCAGTCGTCAATCGCGACGGCGACGCGTCACTGATGTCGATTCCGATCTCCTGCATGGCCTGAACCGCCATCGGATTGACGCGTTCCCCTGGGGCGGTGCCAGCCGACCTGGCGTGGACCTGCCCGTCCCCGGCCGCTCGCATAAGGCCTGCGGCCATCTGGCTACGCCCGGCGTTATGCACGCAGACGAAGATGACGGAAGACGGGCGTGGGTCGCTCTGGCGGGATGCGGTCAAGGATTCACCGATGCGTCGGGTTTCTTGGTCTCGCCATCATAGGCGCGCCGCGAAACCACCAAACTCGGATTTCAACGCCCAGCCTGATCGTCGGCGCCTAGTAGTGCACCACCACCCGCGTGCCGTGGTCGCAGAAGTTCCAGGCCCACTCGGAGTCGTGCAACCGCAGGTTCACGCAACCCGCGCTCCGCGCAATCCCGAACTCCCCGTGCCAGTAGGCGTAGTGAAACCCGATCCAGCTCTCCGTGAAGTACTGGATGTGCAACACGTCGTCCAGGTCGTAAACGGCGCTGGTACTGCCGTTCGAGATCATGCGCGCGCGTGGAACGCGCACGAAGACGCGATAGCGTCCGGACGGGGTGAAGTCCGGGTAGATGCCAGTAGATGTGGCGGCCATCCGCACCGGCTCGTCCCCGTCATAGAACGTCACCACCTGCCGCGTCAGGTCCACCGTGGCGTAACGGTCGGCCAGCGGCCCGTACGCCGGATCCAGTGCCGCCAGATCCACGATCGGCGCGTGCCGAGCGCGCTGCACCGGACCGGTCGGCAGCCGCAGCCGCTCCGCTTCCATCAGGCCCAGGCGCAAGTCGGTCACGCGTCCGCCGCTCTCCGACAGCACGGCCCGCTCGAACACCTGCCAGAGCCCACCGTTGCCGACCACCGCCGGCGCCAGCGGGTAGCCGAACCGATAAACTCCGCCGTTCTCGCGGTGAAACGGCCACACCGCCGGATGCACGCCATTTCCCGTCTGCGGAAAGAAGTGGGCGTACGCCGCCCCGGGCTGCGGTGCGGACGAACGACTGACGTAGGGCCGCCCCAGGTTCACCGGCACGACCCCCAGCGGATCCCGCGAGGTGGGCGCCAGCGCCAGCGCGCCCCGCTCGAAATACTGCATGCGGCGGTTGCCGACATCCAACTGCTCGGTTATCGGCCAGCCGAGCCCCTCGTCACGCCCGTATTGCAGCCACCAGGCCAGGAATGGCCCGCCCACGTGATGGCCGGTCTCGCGCAGATAAATGGCCGGAACCGGAACGTCCGGAGTCGCCGGGTCCGCTCGAACCACACCCGTGCTGGCGCCGACCGCCGCGCCGATCCCGACTGAGAGGCGACCAAGAAAGGCCCGTCGTGAACTACGGTTGCTCTGGTTTAACGCCTGGCGCACGACGTCCATAATCTCCTCGGCGGCAAGACCTCGCCCACCGGCTCTCCCGGCGAGGTGACATCGCCACCCGCCCCTATGTTAGAGCATCAACGCCGTTCGGCAATCCCCGGCTAGTCGTACCGGTAGCCGTACACGCTCGCCCGCGCCGCCGTGACGTGCAGCCGCACCCGGCGGCCACGCAAGGCCCCCAGCGAATCGCCCGTGTCCCAACAAACCTGCGCTTCGATCGCGTCGCGCTCAATGGGCACGGCTTCCTCGTGCCCGTACCCCTCCAGCGCCCCGCCATGCTCGTTCAGCACCGCTACTCGCACGTCCCCGAACTCCGCGTCCACGTTCAGCGTCAAACGGTCGCCGCTCACCTCCGCCGGCTCGGTCACGAACTCGCCGCCGTCCTGCCCGGCCGTCAGCGCCGCCCAGCGGTCGCGCTGAAACTCCAACAGCCCAATGCGGCACCGCGCCGGCTGCATCCGGTAGCGCCGGCCGCCATGCGCCGTGCCTCGCCCGCAAAACGGCACCAGCATCCGGTCCCCCACCACCAGCGGGTCATTGCTGGCCGGAAACACCCACATGTCATCCCAGGCGCCCTCGGTTCCCCGGTCCAGCCACGGCGTCCGCTCCAGCCGCTGCCAGTGATCCCCGTCGCGGCTCACCACCAACTCCGTGTGCAGCCGTTCGACAAACCGGTCGTAAAACTCCAGGTATCCCAGGTAGCCGTTCCCCGCCGTCATTGGATACATGCTGTAGAACTCGGTGTCCGGCAGATCGGCGTCGTCCGGCCGCATCAGGATGTCGGGACCCGACCACTCACGCAGGTCCGGGCTGCGCCAGCGCTCCACGCTTCGAATTCGCGGGACGGGCGGGTCCCAATGGAAGTCCACTTCCCCGTGCGCGCGCCGTGACGTGACCCAATACTCGCCCCGCCGGTCGTCGTAAGTGCAGTGAAACCGGTCCCCGGTCTCGGTTAGGAACGGCTCGTCATGCCAGGTCCAATGCACCCCATCCGGGCTCGTCAGCGTGAAGAACGCATGCCGCCGAATTGCCTGAACCCGCGCATAAATCACCATCCGGTAACGTTCGGCGGCCGGCGCGTCCGGCTCCGCGAACACCCGCGGGCTGTCCAGGTAGTCCCACGGCGCGCTCTCGCGCATCATCCAGCAGATGTTGTTCGCCCGGCTGCCGTCCCACTCGAACAGCCCCAGCTCCGGCTTGTCCCAGGTCACTCCATCGGTCGAGGTGGCGTAGCAAACCGGTGTGTCCAGCGGCTCCGGGCGGTCGGGATTCCACGCCTCATACCAGAGCTTGAAGAGCTTCGTTGCCGGGTCGTAGTGCGCCGTACCCCACGTCGCCACCGACGTGCCTTCCCAGGGCTCGGTCGGCGCCAGTACAGGGTCCATCTGCACCCGCGCCGGCCGGTTCCAGGTCCGGCGCATATGCACCACCGTCTGCAGTTCCCAGGGATGACAGAACAGATGCAGCGAAGGGTCGTAGGGCATGGCTTCACCTGGTGACCGTGGACCGCCCCGCCAGCATACGCAGCCGCACCCGCGGCCGCTCGCGGACTAGCGCTGCTGGATCGCCGCCGGCAGCAAAACCAACTCGGGCACGTATGCCCGCGCCGGCAATGACGTCACGAAGAGCACCGCCTCGGCCACGTCTTCCGGCTGCAACGCGTTCGCGATCATCTCCGGCGGCGTCGGCGCCGGCCGCCGGTCGATCATCGGCGTCTCGGTAAGCCCCGGGAAGATCACCGTCGCGCGGATCCCGTTCCCGGCCTCCTCGTGCATCATCCCGTGCACGAACCCGGCTTCCCCGTGCTTCGTGCTCTGGTACGCCACGCCCGACATGTCGGGCAGCTGCACCGCCGCCGACGAAATCACCACCAGCCGCGCCCCGGACTCCCGCAGCGCCGGCAACGCCGCCTGCGTCACGTCATACAGCCCCCACAGGTTGGTCCGCTGCATCAACTCCCAGTCCGAGGAACTCAGCAACTCCAGGGCCCGCCCCGGAATGTTCCAGCCCGTGGCGTACACCAGGATGTCAATCCCGCCCAGCGCGTCCACAGTTGACTCCACCGAAGCCCGCGCCGCCGCCCCATCCTGCACATCCACCGGAATCGCCACGCCCTGACGCCCAACGTCCCGGATCTCGCTGGCCACCTCGTCCAGCGCATCCACGCTGCGCGCCAGCACCGCCACGTCCGCGCCGGCCCGCGCCAGCGCCAGCGCCGTCGCCCGGCCCATGCCACTGCTGGCGCCATAGACCGCCGCCCGTTGCCCGGCGTGACTTCCGCTCATGGAAACCTAAAAGCCGCGCTGCATGCCGCGCCCGGGTCCGTAGGCGCTTTCCAGCGTGCTCCGCTCAAAGCCCTCGCCCACGCGCCCGTCGGCCACGTACCCGTACAGCGCCGCCTTGAAGATCGCCTCCAGAGTCGAAACCGTCGCAATCGCGAGTCCCACCGTCACCACGCCAACCACCAGCCCGGCCATCGGCACAACCATCCCCACCAGGATGGCCGGCACCAGCCCGACCAGCGCGGCCGCGATCCCAATAATGCCGAACCCGAAATTGGCCACGACCTGCTCGCCCCAGGTCCGCTTGAACAGCGAACTCGACCGCTTGATCGCCGTAATCGGCCCCGTCTCCTCCGCCACCAGCACCGGCACCACGAAGAACGTCAAATAGGCCCACACGCCGCCGACGATCGACAGCGCGATCTGTCCCAGGAAGTTATCGCGCGACTGGCTCCGCAGGACCTGCAGGATCAACCCCACCGTCGCCGAAATCAGCGCCCAGCCCGCGATCTGCGGCAGCCGCGAGTTCGCCAGCCGGAACCCGTCGCCCAGCGTCGGCGTTCCGCCCGCCAGCCTTACCATCGCGGCCCCGATCAGCGCCGCGTTGAAATAAATGATCACGAACGCCAGCAGGAAATACGTAATCCCCAGCAGCACGATGTCCGCCTCGGCCATCCCGGCCGACCCCGCGCCGCCCAACCGATCCAGCGTGCCAACGCCGGCCCCCACGCCCGTCAACAGCGCCGCCAAAATCACCAGCGCCACTCCCGACATGATGGGAAACGCAATCAGCTTCCGATCACTCTGCAACACGCCCCAGCTCATCTTCGTGAGCTGCCAGGTCCGCCCAAACGTCGCAAACATTCGTTATTCCCTCAGGAGTATCGGCGCTGACAGTCCAAGAATAGACGCCGCGCCATCCCCACGCGATAGGTCGCGCGGCGCCTTCGACTCCCATCGCCCCAGAAGCCGTAGCTCGCTGGACTAGAGACCTGTCACCTGCAGCGTGCCGACGTGTCGGTCGGCCAAATCCACCCGCCGCACCACATGATTGTTCGTATCCGCCACAAACAACACCCCGTCGGCCAGCGACACCCCGCCCGGCTCATGAAATCGCGCCTCAGCCAGCCCGCCGTCCGCGTCCCCATGCTCCGTATCCCCGGCAAACGACGTAATCAACCGCCCAGCCGGATCCACCACCTTGATCTTGTTGTTATAGGTGTCGGCAATAAACACGCCCTCGGCCCCCGCCGCCACCCCCAGCGGATGCTGCAACCGGATCGACGACCCCTCCCCGTCCACGTCCCCAAAGTCGAACAGTCCAACGCCGGCAATCGTCCGCGCGTCGCCTCGACCGTCCAGCGGCAGCGTCCGGATCGCGCTCGTCTCGCTATCCGCCACCAGCAGCCGGTCCCCGTGCACCGCCAGCCCGCTCGGCTGCGCCAGCTGCGCCGTGTCCAGCGGCCCGTCTTGCAAATTCTCGATCCCCGACCCCGCATACGGCCCGATCACCCCGTCCGCCGGATCCATCACCCACACCTGGTGCATCCCCGCCATCGCAATGAACAGCCGCCCCTCGTGCCAGGCCAGGTCCCACGGCGAAGCCAATTCGGCCGTCAACGCCGGATGCGACCCCGGCGCCGGATACCCCCGCGTCCCCGTACCCGCCACTGTCGACACCTCGCCCGACCCCAGGTCAATCCGCCGGATCCGATGGTTTTCCGTATCCGCCACATACAAGTCGTCGCCAGCCACCGCCAGCCCCTGCGGATAGGTGAACCGCGCCTCTGAAGCCGGGCCGTCTCGATGCCCTTCCTCCGACGACCCAAACACCCGCCGCACCGCGCCCTCGTGGTCCGTCTCCACGATCCGGTGATGACCCGAATCCGCGATGAACAGCGCGTCCTTGGTGGCCACCACTTTCCCCGGAAACGCCAGCCCCGTCTCCGAGTCCGGCGCCTGCTCCATCACGTCCAGCGGCGCGTCGGTGACAACTCCATTCGGCCGGTGCTCGCCCAGGATGCGGCTCACCGCCCGGTCCAGCGCCTCGAACGGCGCCTCGCCCGAATGAAACCCGATCACGTGCCCCAGCGGGTCCACAAACACCATCGTCGGCCACGCCCGCACCCCGTACGTCTGCCAGATCTGGAAATCCCGATCGTTCACCACCGGGTGCTCCAGCCGGTGACGCCGCGCCGCGTAGCGCACGTTGAAGGTCTCGCGCTCCGCCGGGAACTTGGGTGTATGCACACCCACCACCGCCAGCGCCGGACCGTGCTTTTCTTCGAGTTTCCGCAACTGCGGAAATAGCTGCAGGCAGTTAATTCAGCAGAACGTCCAGAAGTCCAGGATCACCAGCCGGCCCTGCAGGTCCGCCATGCGAACCGGCCGCCGCGTATTGGCCCACTCCAACCCCTCCGGAAACTCCGGCGCCGGTATCGGCGTCTGCGTCGCCATGCCCCGACCCTCCAATCCCCCGTCCCCAAGTCTCCCACGCCCCACCTCGAGCCCAGCCAGTCCGTTCGTGGTGAGCCGGACCGCCGTCCCCGGCGGACCGTGTCGAACCACCTCCCAGCTTCAGCACCCAAGCCCGCCAACCAGTCACCAGCCCCCGGACAGCGCATCAATAGGGTTGTGCCGGACATCACGGCGCGAAACAGCCTCGCCACATGGCTAGATGCGCGCACCTCGCACATGCGGATTCGCCCAGGCCAGCAGCGCCACGCCGAGGACGTAGACCCCGGCAAAGGCGAACATGATCCAGATTTCAACGAACTCGGCGATCCATCCGCCAACCAGCGCGCTCATCGGAATAAGCACCACGCTCATCCCGCGGACGATGCCGAATATCCGTCCGCGATACTCCTCGGGCACGCTCGCAATCGTGATCGCGCCGTACACGATCATTCCTGCGGTCAGCGCACCGGTTTCGACAGACTCCAGGATCATTGTCGCCGGTAACCAGGTTGATCCGGCGATCCCCAGGGTGCACATCCCGACCAGGCTCCAGCTTGACGCGAGCAGGCGGCCCGCGCCGAAGCGGCGCTCCAGGGGACCAGCGACCAACCCGCCCAACATGGCGCCGCCCGCGGAAGCCGCCAGCAGCAGTCCATAAGACTCCGCGCCGCCTCCCAACCGCTCCTGGACGAGCGCCGGCCAGAGCGGTCCGATAAGCGAGGCCACGTTGATCAGCGCCGCAAGCCAGAGCAGCGCATACACCACCGGGTAATGTGACGCGGTGCGCCACCCATCGCGCAAGTCCCGTGCAACCGCCCTCGCCGAAAGTCCGCGGCCCGCTTCGCTCGCAGCTGCCGAAGCTCGCCCCGGCAAGCGCGCCAGCGCAATGCAAAGCGCCACGAACAGGAACGACGCCGCATCCACCGTCAGCGCCCACACCGCCCCCGCGGCTGCGATCAGCAGCCCTGCGGTCGCGCTGCCGACCAGCGCTGCCGACTCCCGTGCGGTAGCAAACAGGCCCTGGGCCGTCGTCAGCAGATCGCGTCCAACGACCGAGGGCATCACCGAGGCGCGCGCCGGCTGCATGAACGTCGTCAGCCCGTTCAGCTTGAAGATGGCCACGAAAGCCACCACCGGCGGCAGGTGACCGGCCACCACCACGATCAGCGCCACCGCCCCCACCACCGCGGCCGCGCCCAGGCTCGTCGCCACCATGATGGCCTTGCGGTTCCAGCGGTCCGCAAAGACTCCCGCCAGCGGCGCAAACAGCACGTCGGGCAGGTGCCAGATCGCTTGGACAACCGCCGTCTGCAGCGTGGACTGCGTCTCCGACCAGACCACCCACATGACGGCCAGGTTGAAGAACGCGTCCCCAAAGTAAGAAACCGTCTGCCCGCTCCACAGCAGCGCAAACGACCGATTACGAAAAAGCCGCCGATACACCTCTGTAATGAGCTTCAATCCCTCGCAGTTACCGCACAGCGAGTCTCGCGCACCCCACCGCCCCCTCGTCACCCCGGCAACCGCCCCCAACCGTTCGTGGTGAGCCGGACAGGAGTCCCCGACTGGCCGTGTCGAACCACACCCCCGGCTAAAGCATCCCAGCCATCTCGCTCAGTCGTCGCTATCAAAGAGGTCCGGGCCGCGCGACCCAACGGACCACGCGGCCCCCAAGCCTCGGATCTGTCGACTGACTCAGGCCGTCGCTTCCCGCTCCATGCGGTACCACCACAGCGCCAACGGAACGGTCGCCACCACCAGACCCAGCAGCGCAATCCACGCTTTCCGCTTCATGCCTTCTCCTTTCCTGCCGATCCAACCCGGGCCAGGCCCACGCCCAACCCTCTACTCCCAACGTCGTCCCACCCACCACCCCATGTCAGTCAATTTCACAACCATCGATCTCCAAAACCCAACCGTCAGCGGCCCCATCTTCGGTAGGTGCGGCGTCGCAGACCCACCCGCTTCCGCTCGTGAAGCACCCCGTTCACGGTGGGCCTGCCGAAGGGCCTGCCGAGAGACCCTCAGCCCGCACTGGTGACGGTAATGGTCACCGTCGTCGTGGCCGACGGGCCGCCGGCCAGGCTGCCGGCTCGCACGGTCAGGGTGTAGCTCGGGGTCGCCGCCTGATTCAGCCGCGCGCCCACCACCACCCCACCGGTCAGCGCATCGACCGCAAACGTCAGGTTGTCGTTTCCCGCCGTGATGTCGTACACCACCGTGCCGCCTTCGGGATCGGTCGCCGCGACCGTGCCGATCATCGTGGCGAGCTGGACGTTCTCGGCCACGCGGAACGCATAGCTGGCCGCCCCGAACCCCGGCGCCTCATCCACATTCGTCACCGTCACAGTCACTGGCACCGTCGCCGTGGCCGCCCCGCCGCTGCTCGTGGCCTCCACCGTCAGGTTGAAGCTGGTGGTCGTCTCATAGTCCAGCGCGCCCGCCACCGTCAGGCGCCCGGAGGCCGCATCGATCTGGAACAGCCCCGCGTCGTTGCCGGCGGTGATGACGTAGCTCACCGACCCACCCTCGGGGTCGGTGGCGTTGATCGTGCCCAGGGCCGCTCCCACCGCCGCGTCCTCCGCCACCGACCACGCATAACTCGTCGCCCCGAACACCGGCGCATAGGCCACGTCCGTCACCGTGATCGCCACCTCCGCCGTCGCCGTGTGGCCCGCCGCGTCGCTGGCCGTCACCGTCAGGCCGTAGTTGTCCGCCGTCTCGTAATCCAGCGCCGCGGCCACGCTGAGCACGCCGGTGGTGGCGTCCAGCGCGAAGGCCCCCGCCTCATTGCCGGCCGTGATGGCATACGTCAGCGTCCCGTCCTCCGGATCGGTCGCATCGACCGTACCCACAGTCGCCCCCACCGCCGCGTCCTCCGCCACGCTGAAGGCGTAGTCGGCCGTCCCGAACCCCGGCGCCTCGTCCACGTCCGTCACGGTCACGGTCACCGCCGCCGTCGCGGTCGCGCCCGCGGGGTCGCTCGCCGTCACCGTCAGGGGATAGCTGGGGGTTGTCTCATAATCCAGCGCGCTCGCCACCGTCAGCGCGCCGCTGGCGGCGTCCAGCGCGAAGGCCCCCGCGTCGTTCCCCGCCGTCAACGCATACGTCACCGGCCCCGCCCCCATGGTCGTGGCCGTCACCGTCCCCACCGCCGTCCCCACGGCGCTGGTTTCCGCCACGCGGAAGGCATAGGCTGCGTCGCCGAACGCCGGCGGCGGACAGGCCCCGGTCGTCGCCGCCAGCGGCGCCGACGGCGCGCTCCAGGTGTTCGTGTAGCCGGCGCCGCTGCCGAACGCCCGCACCCGCACCGCGTACGCCGTCCCGCAGGTCAGGTCGGCCACGGTGGCCGTGGTCGTAGTCAGGTCGTCCGCCGCCGTCGTCCACGCCGTGGCCTCGGCCACGCGGTAGTCCACCTGGTACTTCGTGGCCCCGGGCACCGCGGCCCAGCGCAGCGCCAGGCGGGTCGCCCCCGGCGTGGCCGTCAGGTTGGTCGGCGCCGGCGGCGCGTCCGCCACGTCCGTCACCGTCACCGTCACCGTCGTCGTGGCCGTCCGCGGGCTGTGTTCCAGGAGGCCGGCCCGCACCGTCAGCGTGTAGGCCGCCGTGGTCTCGTAATCCAGCCGGCCCCCCAGCACCAGCGTCCCGGCCAGCGCGTCCACCGCCCACGGCCCGCCCACGTTCCCCGCCGTGATGTCGTAGATCACCGTGCCGCCCTCCGGGTCGCTCGCCGTCACCGTGCCGATCCTGGCGTTGATCGCCGCGTTCTCGGCCACGCGGAACGCATAGCTCTCGGCCGCGAACACCGGCGGCTCATCCACGTTCGTCACCGTCACGGTCACCTCGGCCGTCGCCGTCGCCGTCCCGTCCCCGCCCACGGCCGCCGTCACCGTCAGGTTGAAGCTCGGCGTGGTCTCGTAGTCCAGCGCCCCCGCCCACCTTCAACTCGCCGCTCGTCGCGTCCAGCGTCCACACCGCGTCCGGGTCGCCCCCCGTCAGCCTGTGCGTCACCGGCAGCCCGCCCGCCGCCGTGGCCGCCACCGTCCCCACCTGGACCCCGGCGGCCGCGTCTTCGGCCACCGTGAAGGCGTAGCTCGTCTCCGCGAACATCGGCGGCGGACAGGTCCCGGTCGTCACCGCCACCGCCGCCGAGGGCTCGCTCCAGGCCGTCCCGTAGGTCGTCCCGCTGCCGCGCGCCCGCACCCGCAGCGCATAGGCCGTCTGGCAGACCAGCCCGTCCACCGTGTGGCTGGTGCCCGTGATCGTGTCGCTCTGCGTGACCCAGGCCCCTGTCGGGCCCTCGCGGACCTCCACCCGGTACGCCGCCGCCGCGGCCACCGCGTCCCAGCTGAGCGCCACGCTGGTCGCCGTCGGCGTCCCCGCCTGCACGTTCGTGGGCGCCGGCGGCGCGCAGAAGGGCAGGCTGAGCGACGCCAGGTCGTTGGTCGTCACGCCGCGCAGGTTCAGGGGCACGCAGCCCGTCAGGCTGTTGCCGGACAGGCGCAACTCGGTCAGGTGGTCCAGCCAGCCCAACTCCGTGGGGATGTCGCCGGTCAGGCTGTTCGTGCTCAGATTCAGCGTCGTCAACGCGAACAACTGCCCCAGCGCCGCCGGGAGCGTGCCGTTCAGGCCCTGGGTGGCCAGGTTCAGCCCCGTCACCCGCGTCGGCGTGCCGCCCGTCGTCACCCCGGGCCAGCCGCTGAGCGCCGTGCCCGGGCTCCAGTTCAGCGCGGTCGTCCCCCGCAGCGTGTGCCCCACCGCCAGCAGCGTCTCGCAGTCCTTCACCAGCTCGCGGTTCTCGGCCGGGCTGGGGATCACCGTGCCGTTGGTGCAGGTCGGCGCCGCCGGCGGTTGCTGCGGCGTAAACGTCGTCGTCTGCCCGTCCCCCGGCGTGATGTCGCCGTAGGCCCCCAGGTCCCGGTATTCCTGCTGCAGTTGGTCCACGCCGGTGGCCCGGGTGGCCGACTGGCCGTCGCTGGCCGCCGCCGCCGTGATGCGGCTGGTCAGGTTCGCCAGCGTCTGTGTGTGCTCCGGGTCGCCCGCCGGCGTGTCGTCCCGCACCGCCTGCACCACCCCCGCGTCGTCCGTTGTCACCGCCCACTGCGCCACCGCCTGCCAGGCCTCGAACCCGATCGCGTTATGCGCCCCCATCGGCGCCAGGAACACCACCGCCTCGCGCCCCCCGATCTCCGCGCTCAGCGCCGCCTCCGCCGCCACCACCTGCGCCTGCAACCCCGCCTCGTACGCCCCCCGCGTCGGCAACGCGGCATCGCCATACGTCCCTGCTGCGTGCTCCCGCACGTACAGGTCGTAGCTGGCCGCCTCGCCCCGCCGGTCATACGCCACCGTCACCGTCGCCGGTGTCGTGCCGCTCCCCAGCAGAAAGTTCGTCAGCGCGTAGTCCGCAAAACACGTCAGGAACAGGTACTCCCTCGACTCCCCGCCCCGCGCAATCGCCAGAAAATTCGCCTTCGCCGTCTCGCGATAGTCAGGGTCCACCGTGTCCAGCACCACGGCGAACAACCGCTCCAGGAAGACCTGGTCCGGAATCGTGCCCCCAGCGCCCAATCGCAGCCAGAAGCGGATGGCATCGGCCCGTTGGTCCAGCGTGCGAGCCACGCCGCGCCAGGCGCAGCGCACCGAACTGGCCGCCGGCGTGCCCCGGATCGCCAGGTGCGCCGGCGACGCCTCGGCCAGATGTAGGCCTTTCTCCAGCAGCTCCTCCACCGTCGCGGCCCGGCCCTGCGATGCCGCCGCCTCGACCCTGGCCGGGCCGCCAGACGGTCCGAGGACGGCAGGCGCCTCTGCCAGCGGCATCGGCGACGACTCAGCAGCCGGCGTTTCGCTCCCGGCACATGTCACGGTCAACGCTGTCAGCCCAAGCCCCACCAGCAGGGCCCGCAACATCCGCCAACCTTGGCGCATGGGGACGCGACGAATCCTCACGAACCGCTCTCCTGCCCGCAGGCCCGCACGCCCTCGGCTACGTCCAGTTGCTCCACAAAGCCGGCGCTCAGGCAACCGCTCATCCATGCGCCCCGGTGAAGCCGCAGATTCAGTTCACGCAGCTGCGCCAGGCGCTCGAGTTCACGCGGGATTTCGTCGAAGAACGTGTGGCCGGACAAGTCCAGCGTCTGCAGCTGGTCCAGGTCGGCGATGGCCGGCGGCACGCGGCCAATTAACTGAAGGCTGTCGTCCGAGTACGCCCCATACCAGAACTCGAATTTCAATCCCGTCACGCGCCGCGGCTCGCCGCTGACCTGCACCCCCGCCCACTGCTCAAGCGGCGTTCCTGCGCCCCAGTTCAGCAGCGTCGGACCCGCCAGCGTGTCCCGCAGCCCCATCAGCGTTTCGCAGTCCGCCACCAGCCCGGAGTTGGCCTCCGGATTGGGCACCACGTCGCCCTCGCGGCAGGCGGCCTTGCCCACCTCGGCGTCCTGGTACCCGGAGTGCTCGGCCACCAGCGCCAGCCCGCCGCGTACCAGCACCCGTACGTCCGAGCCGTCCGGCGCCATCGTATACAGCACCACCTCGCCGTTGGGCGTCGGATTACCCGCCGCCCGGACCGCAATCCGCGACCCGTCCGGCGACCAAGTCGCCGCAGCTCGTCCCCTGTCTTTGGCGAACTCCTTCGGCGACCGCCCCACGACTTCGCCGTCCAGATTCACCACGCACAGTTGATACCCGCAGCCGTACAGGATGTGCTCGCCATCCGGCGACCACGCGACCTGCGAAAGCGCGTAATTCTCTCCAGTTTCGTGGACAGACGTCGCGAGTCCCCGCAAGTCCCCAATCGACCGGATGACGCGCTCGTCCGACCCGTCGGTCGCAATCGTCACCAGCTGCGCGCTCTGACCGTGCCGCCGCACCAACGCCAAGCGCTGTCCATCTGGCGACCAGGACACGCCGCTGATGACCCCGCCGGTAACCGTGCGCACTCCGGACCCATCGACCCCGACGATGCCAAGGCTTGATACCCGGACCAACACCCTCTCCCGGATAAAGTCTGTTCCTTCGCTAAACAGCACCGCCAGGCGCGTCCCATCCCGCGACCACTGCGGCTCAACGTCGGCAAGTGAGCGATTCCTGACAAGGACTTCAGACTCAACGTGGTCGCCCTGCATCAAGAGCACCTGGAGATGCCGGTACGTCCGCTTCCAATCCACGTAGGTCCCGACCTCTGACAGGTATGCAATGCGGCGGCCGTCAGGCGACCACGACGGCATGTGGTCGTAGTCGCTATCGGTCGTGAGCCGTCGGGCCGCCGACCCATCCAGCGCAATCGTGGCTATTTCGAAGAGGAACTCATCGCGCGGCGACCGGGGCTCAGGCGAATCCGAGAACCGACGCTCGGTCCGGTATTCGCAAGATGTGTACACGACCCGTTGCCCATCCGGCGACAGGTCGGCATGCAGCCAGTGCTCAATGCCGAACTGATACCCCGGATTCGCATCGACGACATGACGCAGCCTCGTTCCAGCGGCATCGACTACCGTCACCGATGTCACGTCGTCGAACGTGAGGTACGCGCCGTCGGAACTCCAGTCGACAAAGTGCGGTGGAGGTATTGGCCGTATCAGCGCACCACCAACTGGTCCGCACGGCCCCCCACCAGTGCCTTCAACGACGTCAGTTGGGCGTCCGGAATCCGAGGCAGCGCAGCCGGCAAGCAGAAAACATCCCAGCACCGTGGTCGCGCACACAAATACGCGCACCCAGGCAGCCCTCATGGGCTTGATTCCTGCTGATACAGCGCGTAGATCGCCAGCACGTCCAGGGCATGCGGCGAACAGTCGGGATCGTCGGGCAACCTGCCATCCGACACACGCTCCTTGAGCGCCAGGATGGCGCGCGTCTCGACCCAGCGCGTGGCACCACTGCCGCAGTCTGGTGCGGTTGAAAACCTCACGCGCCAGCCTCCTGCCCACACACCCGCACGCCCTCGGCCACATCCGACTGGTCGACAAAGGCGGCGCTCAGGCAACCGCTCATCCATGCGCCCCGGTGAAGCCGCAGATTCAGTTCACGCAGCTGCGCCAGGCGCTCGAGTTCACGTGGCACGTCGTCGAAGAGCGTGTGGCCGGACAGGTCTAGCGTCTGCAACTGGTCCAGGTCCCCGATCGCCGGCGGTACGCGGCCAATCAACCGGTGACTGTCGTGCCGATGCACCCCCTGCCACCGACGAAACATCAACCCCGTCACCCGCCGCAGGTCGCCGCTGATCTGCACGCCCGCCCATTGCGCCACCAGCCCGGGGTCGCCGTGTGGCACCGGCACTACGTCACCCCTCACGGCACGCGTCCTTCACCGCCGGCACGTCCCGCGAGTTCGAGTTCTCTATCGCCAGCCCCGCGCACCAGCACCCGCACGTCCGAGCCGTCCGGCGCCATGGTGTACAGCGCCACGGCACCGTTGCGCGTCGGGTTGCCGGCCGCTCGCACCGCGATTCCCGACCCGTCCGGTGCCCAGGCCGCCGTGGCCCGCCCCCGCTCATCGGCGTCCTTGGCGAACGCTTCGGGCGACCGCCCCACGATCTCGCCATCCAGGTCCACCACGCACACCTGGTCACCGCAGCCGTACAGAATGTGAGCGCCGTCCGGGGACCACGTGACCTGCATGAGCGGGTAGAACTTCCGGGCCGCGCGGACGGCGGTTTCCAACGCCTGCCGATCCAACTCCCCAATCCATCGGACGACGCGCTCGCCCGACCCGTCGGTCAACATCGTCACCAATTGCAGGCTCTCGCCGTCCGCCCGTGTAAACGCCAGGCGCTTTCCGTCCGGGGACCAGGACACGTCGCTGAGGACCCGCCCGGTCACGGTGTGCTTCCCGGACCCGTCGGCCGCGACGACATCGAGCCTGCCTGAAGGAAAGACCACGGCCAGGCGCGCCCCGTCCGGCGACCATTGCGGCGGGACGCTCGTCAGGTTCCCGACCTTCGTCAGCAGGAGTTCGGGCTCAGCACCCGAATCCTGGGCCGCGGTCGTTCGAAGCTGGAGCGTTCCCGTTCGGGTTGCCGACAGGTACGCGATGCGGCGGCCGTCGGGTGACCAGCTGGGCAGGTAGTCGCCCCGTTCATTGGTGGTACGCCGCTGTCCTGCCGACCCGTCCACAGCCACCGTTGCGATTTCCCAATGCAATTCCCCGCGCGGGGTCCAGGGCGCGTCGCGATGTACCTGTAGCCCGTCCGTCGGATACTCACAACTCGCGTAGACGATCTGCCGCCCATCCGGCGAAAACTCGGCGTTCTCACGTCCCAAGCGTCTATTCGGATAGCCGGGATTCGCATCGACAAGCTGGCGCAGCCGGGTCCCGTTGACGTCCACCATCTGCACCGCCGTGTCGTCGTCAAAAATGATCGTCGTGCCGTCCGGGCTCCAGTCGACAAAGTGCGGGGGCGGGGGCGGGGGCGTCTGTCGCGGGTCTACGCTGCCGAGCGGTCCGCAGGGGAATCCAGGGTAGTTGTGGGGCCCCTGATCTGCCGCCCACCGCTCCCAGGCGCGCGTGTTGCCGCGCGGAGTTAGATTGGGTTCGCAGCCAACAACGAGGACGCATGCCAGCAGCAGGGCAAAATAGAGGCCGCGACGTAGCCAGACCGCACTCACTGGCCAGATTCCTGCTGATACATCGCGAAGATCGCCAGCACGTCCAGCGGATGCGGCGAACAGTCGGGATCGTCGGGCAACGTGACATCCGACACACGCTCCTTGAGCGCCAGGATGGCGCGGGTCTCGACCCAGCGAGTGGCACCACTTCCGCAGTCTGGTGCGCTTGAAAACCTCACGCGCCAGCCTCCTGCCCACACACCCGCACGCCCTCAGCTACGTCCAGTTGCTCCACAAAGCCGGCGCTCAGGCAACCGCTCATCCATGCGCCCCCGCGAAGCCGCAGATTCAGTTCGCGCAGATGCGCCAGGCGCTCGAGTTCACGCGGGATTTCGTCGAAGAACGTGTGGCCGGACAGGTCCAGCGTCTGCAACTGGTCCAGGTCCCCGATCGCCGGCGGTACGCGGCCAATCAACCGGTGACTGTCGTGCCGATGCACCCCCTGCCATCGACGAAATATCAACCCCGTCACCCGCCGCGGGTCGCCGCTGATCTGCACGCCCGCCCATTGCGCCACCGGCGTCCCCGCGCCCCAGTTCAGCAGCGTCGGACCCGCCAGCGTGTCCCGCAGCCCCATCAGCGTTTCGCAGTCCGCCACCAGCCCGGAGTTGGCCTCCGGATTGGGCACCACGTAGCCCTCGCGGCAGGCGGCCTTGCCCACCTCGGCGTCCTGGTACCCGGAGTACTCGGCCACCAGCGCCAGCCCGCCGCGCACCAGCACCCGTACGTCCGAGCCATCCGGCGCCATCGTGTACAGCACCACCTCGCCGTTGGGCGTCGGGTTGCCGGCCACCCGCACCGCGATCCGCGATCCGTCCGGCGCCCAGGCCGCCGCGGCCCGTCCGCGCTCTTTGGCGAACTCCTCCGGCGACCGCCCCACGACCTCGCCGTCCAGATTCACCACGCAGAGCTGGTAGCCGCAGCCATACAGCAGGTGCGCCCCGTCTGGCGACCACGCCACGTGGGAAAGCGTGGTGTCGTCGATCGTCAGCCCTCGCAGATCTCCAATGGACCGGATGACGCGCTCATTCGACCCGTCGGCCGCAATCGTCACCAGCTGCGCGCTCTGGCCGTGCCGTTTTGCGTAGGCCAAGCGCTCCCCGTCCGGCGACCACGCCACCCCGCTCATTACCCCGGCCGCGATGGTGCGTTGGCCACCGCCCTCGATCTCGACAATCGCAAGACTCGACAGCCGTGCCCACGCTCGCTCGCGGATGAAGTCTTCCTCTTCAATAAATAGCACCGCCAGATGCGTCCCGTCTGGCGACCATTGCGGAGATACGTCAGCCAGAAATTCATTCGTGACAAGGAGATCGGACTCAATGCGGTCGTCCTGCATGGAAAGAACCCGGAGATGCCCATACGTTTTTCTCCAACTCACGTACGTGCGGAGCTCCGACAGATACGCGATCTGGCGGCCACCGGGCGACCACGAGGGCAGGTGGTCGTACTCGCTATTGGTTGTGAGCCGTCGGGCCTTCGACCCATCCAGCGCCGCCGTGGCGATCTCGAACACGTACTGGCTGCGCGGCGACTGGAGCTGACGCCGTTCTTCAGCCGCAGGCTCAGTCCGATATTCGCACGAGGTGTACACAACCTGCCGACCGTCCGGCGACAAGTCGGCGTGCATCCAATGCTCAATCCCGAACTGATACCCCGGGGTCGCATCGACTACTTGCCGCAGCTGTGTCCCACTGGCGTTCACCATCCGCACCGACGTGACGTCGTCAAATGTGAGGTGCGCCCCGTCGGAACTCCAATCGACAAAGTGTGGAGGTGGTATTTCGCGTACAAAGCCTCCGCCAAATGGACCGCAGAGATATCCCCCGATGTGGTCGGTATGGGGTGTCGGTTCTCTATTGGGCGTGGGCGTAGCTATTGGCTGCTCTCTATTGGGCGTGGGCGTAGCTATTGGCTGCTCGACTGGTCGCTCGCACGCGCCAAGCAAGAGACTCCCAAGCAGCATGGCCACACAGATGGTTCGGCGCGACTGAAAAATCATTAGGGGATTGACTCTTGCTGATAAAGCGCGTAAATCGCCAACACGTCGAGAGGATGCGGCGAACAGTCGGGATCGTCGGGCAACCTGCCATCCGACACACGCTCCTTGAGCGCCAGGATGGCGCGCGTCTCGACCCAGCGCGTGGCACCACTGCCGCAGTCTGGTGCGTTTGAAAACCTCACGCGCCACCCTCCTGCCCACACACCCGCACGCCCTCGGCTACCTCCAGTTGCTCCACAAAGCCGGCGCTCAGGCAACCGCTCATCCATGCGCCCAGGTAAAGCCGCAGATTCAGTTCACGAAGCAGCGCCAGGCGCTCGAGTTCACGCGGGATTTCGTCGAAGAACGTGTGGCCGGACAAGTCCAGCGTCTGCAGCTGGTCCAGATCGGCGATGGCCGGCGGCACGCGGCCAATTAACTGAAGACTGTCGTCCGAGTACGCCCCATACCAGAACTCGAATTTCAATCCCGTCACGCGCCGCGGCTCGCCGCTGACCTGCACCCCCGCCCACTGCTCAAGCGGCGTTCCTGCGCCCCAGTTCAGCAGCGTCGGACCCGCCAGCGTGTCCCGCAGCCCCATCAGCGTTTCGCAGTCCGCCACCAGCCCGGAGTTGGCCTCCGGATTGGGCACCACGTCGCCCTCGCGGCAGGCGGCCTTGCCCACCTCGGCGTCCTGGTACCCGGAGTGCTCGGCCACCAGCGCCAGCCCGCCGCGTACCAGCACCCGTACGTCCGAGCCGTCCGGCGCCATCGTATACAGCACCACCTTGCCGTTGGGCGTCGGATTACCCGCCGCCCGGACCGCAATCCGCGACCCGTCCGGCGCCCAAGTCGCCGCAGCTCGTCCCCTGTCTTTGGCGAACTCCTTCGGCGACCGCCCCAAGACTTCGCCGTCCAGATTCACCACGCACAGTTGATACCCGCAGCCGTACAGGATGTGCTCGCCATCCGGCGACCACGCGACCTGCGAAAGCGCGTAATTCTCTCCAGTTTCGTGGACAGACGTCGCGAGTCCCCGCAAGTCTCCAATCGACCGGATGACGCGCTCGTCCGACCCGTCGGTCGCAATCGTCACCAGCTGCGCGCTCTGACCGTGCCGCCGCACCAACGCCAAGCGCTGTCCATCTGGCGACCAGGACACGCCGCTGATGACCCCGCCGGTAACCGTGCGCCCTCCGGACCCATCGACCCCGACGATGCCAAGGCTTGATACCCGGACCAACACCCTCTCCCGGATAAAGTCTGTTCCTTCGCTAAACAGCACCGCCAGGCGCGTCCCATCCCGCGACCACTGCGGCTCAACGTCGGCAAGTGAGCGATTCCTGACAAGGACTTCAGACTCAACGTGGTCGCCCTGCATCAAGAGCACCTGGAGATGCCGGTACGTCCGCTTCCAATCCACGTAGGTCCCGACCTCTGACAGGTATGCAATGCGGCGGCCGTCAGGCGACCACGACGGCATGTGGTCGTAGTCGCTATCGGTCGTGAGCCGTCGGGCCGCCGACCCATCCAGCGCAATCGTGGCTATTTCGAAGAGGAACTCATCGCGCGGCGACCGGGGCTCAGGCGAATCCGAGAACCGACGCTCGGTCCGGTATTCGCAAGATGTGTACACGACCCGTTGCCCATCCGGCGACAGGTCGGCATGCAGCCAGTGCTCAATGCCGAACTGATACCCCGGATTCGCATCGACGACATGACGCAGCCTCGTTCCAGCGGCATCGACTACCGTCACCGATGTGACGTCGTCGAACGTGAGGTACGTGCCGTCGGAACTCCAATCGACAAAGTGCGGTGGAGGTATTGGCCGTATCAGCGCACCACCAACTGGTCCGCACGGCCCCCCACCAGTGCCTTCAACGACGTCAGTTGGGCGTCCGGAATCCGAGGCAGCGCAGCCGGCAAGCAGAAGACATCCCAGCGCCGTGGTCGCGCACACAAATACGCGCACCCAGGCAGCCCTCATGGGCTCGACTCCTGCTGATACATCGCATAGATCGCCAACACGTCCAGTGGATGCGGCGAGCAGTCGGGATCGTCGGGCAAGATGCTGTCCCCGTCGCCCGGCTTAAGCTCCACTGGGTGCTCATAGCTCATCACGGATTCGTAGATCGACGGGTGATGCCACAGATTGCGGTCCCATCCTGACGCTAGGCTTCTCACGTTTCGAATACCCAAGGCGTGCCCGGCCTCGTGTACCAAGGTCTCGTAGGTGCCGATCGGCGCCGCGTCGCAGGTGTTGAACGGGACATCGTCCCGGTCAACCGTGACGCCGCCGTCGGCATCCAAGCCACCGGGAACGGCCAGCGTCTCGGCCTCTCCTCCGAACCGGCTCCACGGCAACAGGATGTCCGTGACCCAACCCTTCCTCGGGTGCTCATGACGTGGCCACGCGCACGCCGTCGGTCCACGGTTCCCATCGGGGTCAGCGAAGACGCACGTGGATATACCTAGTCGCTCGCTGAATTCGGGAAATACTCCCATGGCCTCTAGCCCACCGTAGATGCCCGTGTCAGATTGATCGACCACAATGATTTCACTAAGCTTCGCGTCGTCGACCTCCGCTTTCGTCAAGATGTCAAGCGACAGCAGAAAAACTTCTAGATCCGTTATTTGATCTGCCGTCAACTTCTGCCCGTAGTATTTGGCGTATCGATCCTTGATGCGCTGCACGACTGAAAAGTAATCCGCACAGCTATCGCCTTCGTAAACCATGCGAACCAAGCCGTTCGTGGCCAACTGCCACTGACCGAGTGCATGATTGACGAGGTTCTTCCAATGGGTGAAGTTGCCCGGGTATCCAGCTCGACATATCCGATACTCATAGGTCCGGTTCTTGACGCGATAGTTCATCGGGAAGGTCGCCACCCGCTCGCCGCCATCGGCGGCTCGCGCCGACGGCCAGGCATAGGCGTCGCGCGCGGCGAACACCGTGGAGGTGCGCTGCGGCCCGGTCTCCTCATAGCGCAGCTGGATGGCGTAGACCTGCTCCATCGTGAGCTGCTTGATCGTGTCGGGGTTGGTCGAGGACTGCGAGAAGACCTCGACCGGAAAGAACGTACCGAGCGTCCAGCCCAGGTCCTGGTGATTGCCGCCGAGGCGCCGGTGGTGAAAGGCGTAGGTGCCCAACGCATAGTCGCTGCCCAGGATGTCCCCGACTGACAGCCAGGTGAGCTTCACCTGGGGCGCCCCGGCCGTGCTCTTGCCGTTAGCCTCGATGATGGGACTATCGATGATGATGGCCTCGCTGCTGGAGGCCGAGGTCACGCTGCCATTGACGGCACGTACCCGAAGGCCGTAGGCCACGCTATCGGCCAGTCCTTCCGACGCTCCGCTCGATTGGGTGATCACACGGTCAAGGCCCACCGTGTAGCAGTTATGCGTCGTGATATCGCCGCTGGCTGCTTCACCGGCGCGACGATCCGGCGGCAACCAGTTCAGCCAGCCCGTTGCCGAGCGCTGCCGGATCTGCACGACGTACTTCTTCGCCCCTGGCACTGGGTTCCACGTGAGGACGGCGCGCCGATTCCTGAAGGGCGTCACGTGCAGGTTGTTGGGTTGGCTCAGGCTGGTGGGCGTCGTCGATCCTGGATCTGGGATGGGATCGCACGCCGGCGGCGCCAGCGTGGGCTCCCCCGGCCCGGGCACCACCGGCGCCCCGGCGTCAACCTGCGGCGTCCCCGTCACGGTTTCCGACCACTCCCCATCCCCCTTCGCGTTCACCGCCCGCACCCGCACCTCGTAGCTCGTGCCGTTCGTGAGCTCCGTAATCGTCGTCGACGTGCCGCTGCTGACCTCCGTCTCCGTCCAGGCCCCGGCCGCGCCCGCCCGATGCCCCACGTCGTAGTGCGTGATCGCCGAGCCGCCGTCGTTCGGCGCCTCCCAGTCCACGTGCAGCGCCGCGTCGCGGGGACGCACTACCGGCCGCCCCACCTGGCGGGGCGCCGCCGTCGCCACCGTGAGCTCCCGGCGGTCGTACAGCACCGAGCCGTCTTGCGATTCCAACCGCACCACCGCGTCGCCGCCCGGCGCGCAACCGTCGATCCAGATCGAGTCGTAGTAGCCCGGCCCCGGCGACGGCGCCGGCGCGCGCGGCACGGCCGGCGCGCCGGCCGTGCCGCTGGCCCCGCAGCGGCCTTCGGGCTGGATCGGCCCTTCCAGCCGGATGTAGGCCACCGCCCCCACCGGCACGTCATTCGCCCCGATCTTCATCCGCTCACCAATCGCGATCGTCGTCTTCGGCAGCGCGAGCGTCGGCAACGGCCCCGGCAGCGGCGTCACCGTCACTTCGGCGGACCAGGCCCCGCAGCTATTGGTCCCGTTGCAGGCCCGGATCCGCACCCCCTGCCCGCGGCCGTACGTCAGCCCCGTGAAGCTGTGGCTCCGGCTCGCCGCGCCCACCACCGTCGCTTGGTCGTGCGACGGCCAGGCGTTCGGCGGCTCCCGCCGCAGCAGGCCAAAGCCCGTCAGCGGCCGCCCGCCGGTGGCGCGGTGGGGGCTCCAGTGGACCGTGAACGACGTCGCCGTCCGGTTGCTGGTCCGCAGCGACTGCACCTGGCCGGGCGGGCCCACGGTGGGGGCGGCCGTCGGATTGGCCGTGGGCGTGGCGGTCGGCGTGGGCGTCGGCGTGGCCATGGGCCGTGTGGTGAATTCCTTGGGCGGGTGGGTCCAATGGCCGCAACTGTCGGCGCCGTTGCAAGCGTGAATGCGGAATTTGTAGGTCGTATTCGGCTGCAACCCGGTATACGTATGGCTGCGCGAGGCCGCCCCCACCACGAACGCGTCCGCATAGTTCGGATGGTTCGGCCCGGTCCAGAACAGCAGCCCGAACCCCGTCAGCGCCTGGCCGCCGTCGCTGGGCGCGCCCCACGTGGCGCGGGCGGAATTGGTCGTGATGTTGTCGAAGCTGACGCTCGGCACGATCCCGGGCGTGCCCGCCTTCGTCGCCCCGCGGGTCGCCGCCGCCGCCGCCGCCGCGCCCGGCACCCCCGCTGGCGCCCCCTCCGGGATCGCCAGCACCGTCAGCGCCTGGCTCACCGAGGCCGCGGCGGTATCCGCCCCGGCCTCGCGCACCGTCGCCGTCAGCGTCCCCGCGCCCACCGTGCAGGCGTAGACCACAAACGTCAGATCCTGCGCCTTCACCCCCGTCACCGCCGCGGTCTGCGACGCCGCGCCGCAGCTTCCGATCCCCAACGCCGTCGCGTCGTCGCTGGCCACGACCACCTCGTACGCCGTCGCCGCGCTCAGATTGGACAGTTCCACGAAGAACCGGTCGACCGTCGTGTCCGTGGGTTCGCTGCTGAGATCGCCGAACCGGATGTCGACGCCCTCCTGCGCCAGCAACGGCCCGGCATAGCCGAGGACGGCCGCCAGCACCAGCAACCCGCCCGCCACCGCCGCCAACCCCACCCGCCGCGCCGGCCACCCGCCAATCCATCGCGCCACCCGCGCGGCCGCCGCCCGCCCACGTCCAGCCCTCACGTCGGGCCCGGCCCCGCCACGGCGGCCGAACCCGCGCCGCCGGCACCACGCCCCGACGCCACGGCCTCCCCACCGCCACCACCCCGACCCGATCCCAGCATGGGCGACCTCCCCGGCCGCCCACCGGTTCATGCACGTCTCGTCACCGAGACCCCGCAGTATGAACTCCGATACATGCCATCGTCCACTCCCCACCCGGCCCGGGGATCTCAGCCTCCAGCGCCGGGCCAACCCCGCCATCCCTGCCAGCAACGCTGGCATCAATGGCATAGCTGGCAATGCTCTCGTTGCTGGCAGTGCTGACATTCGTCACCGACCGCGTCTGCGCCGCCGTCCCGTAGCCCTTGATGCCAGGGGTGGCGGCGCGGTCGCTCGACACGACCACCTCGTACGCCGTCGCCGCGGTCGGATTGGACAGCTCGACCACAAACAACTCGGGGCGCGAACCCGACGTGCCCCCGGAACCGCCCGCAATCCCCTCGCCGGCGGCCCGCACGCACGGCGGTTACCGTTCGTTTTCAACTAGTGTACACTGGACTCGATGTTCCCGCAACTTGAGGTTCCGATGCCCTTCGCCGCCCGCCCTTCAGCGCCGCCGTCCCCTCGCCCGGCCGCGCCGAGTTGCGGTCCAGGCCTGGCCACTCGTTCACGCTGCCGGCCCGTCCGCCGGTCGTCCCGCATGGTCCAACCGACGCCCCAAAGCGCCCCGCCGCACCTCAAGAGTTTTTTGGAAAAAACTCTTACGCGCGCAAAGCCCCCGCTTCAGCCGCCCCTCAGACCATCGCCTGGTCGGCCAACTCCAGCGCCTCATCCACCACCGCCAGCCCCTCGCGCAACTCCTCCAGCGAGATCGTCAGCGGCGGGTTCACCATCACCCAGTTCCAGCGAGTCATCGTCACGACGCCGCGCTGAAGCATGTACCCGAACATCTCCTTCATTACGCCGTAGTTCTCGAACGCCGGTTCGATCTGCGGTACCAGCGGCTCGCGGGTTTCGCGGTTTCGCACCAGTTCCAGCGCCGAGAACAGGCCAATGCTTCGCGCCTCGCCAATGCTCGGGTGGCGAGCCGCCATGGCCGCATATTCAGCCTTCAGCGTTTCACCCAACTCGACCACGCGCTCCGGAATACCCTCGTCGCGGTAAGCCTGAATCGTTGCCAGCGCGGCCGCACAAGCCAGCGTGTGCGCACCGTAGGTCAGCCCAGCCCACAGGGGGTTGTCCTCAAAGTGGTATGCGATCTCGTCCGTCACAACCACGGCGCCCAGGGGGACGGTTCCCGACGTCAGACCCTTCGAAATGGTCATGATGTCGGGCTCCACGTCCCAGTGCTCCACGGCGAACCAGCGTCCGGTGCGACCGAAGCCGGTCATCACTTCGTCGGCGATCAGCAGCACGTCAAACTCGTCGCAGATTTCACGGACGCGTTGCAGGTAGCCGTCCGGCGGAATGATCACGCCGTTGGCGCCGGCCACCGGCTCCAGGATTACGGCCGCCACGTGATTCGGGCCTTCGAGCCGAATCACCTCGGCGATGTCATCGGCGCAGCGCCGGGCGCAGTTCAGGTCGCAGTTGGGGCCATCTGAACAGAACCGGCAACGGTAGGGATACGGATCGGCGGCGCGCACGATGCCGGGAATGCCAGGCTCGGTGGCCCAGCGGCGCGCCTCGCCAGTGAGCGAAAGCGCACCGTAGGTGGAGCCGTGGTACGAGCGGCGGCGTGCCACGATTTTCTGCCGGCCCGTGGCCAGCCGGGCGATTTTGACCGCGTGGTCCGTCGCCTCGGCCCCGCCCAGGGTGAAGAACGTCTTGCAGAGCGAACCCGGCGTGATCTCGGCCAGCTCGCGCCCGAGTTCGCCACGCGGCTGCGAGGCGAAGCGCGGGTTCACGTAGCACAGCTTGTCGGCCTGCGCCTTGATGGCTTCCACCACCGCTGGGTGCTGGTGTCCAATGTTGACGTTCATCAGCTGGGCGTTCAGGTCCAGCAAGCGTCGCCCATCGTGGTCGTACAGGTAGGACCCTTCGGCGCGCTCCACCGCCACCGGGCGCACGGCGCCCTGCGCCGCCCAGTCGAAGAACGTGTATTCCCGGTTCAGTTCAGCGATCTCGGCAGCCGTCGGTCGGGCGCTCATCGTCGTGGTCATGGCGTCGGCTCCAGGAACGGGTCGGGCGTTACCGGCTTTCAGTGGCTCAGCCTACTGGAAACCGCTGTCCCCTTAGGTTCGGTCGGCTTCAATCACTGCACCCGGCGTCAACCGGCGAGGCACGCAGAACGCCGCAAGGTCAATCGACCCGGTCTACTCTGGCCTCGCCACTGTCAGCGAGGTCTTGCTTGATGCCGTCTGATCACGATTCCGCCAGCGCCTCGGGTGCCCGCGTGACCGCCGAAGTCGAGGTGGATCCTGCCGTCCAGCGCGTTGTGGTCGTTAGCGACCTGCACGGCTACCGGGAGCCGTTGGAAGCTATTGACCAGCGGCTTGGCGAGCTGACCGGGACGTATCTGGTCTTCGTCAACGGCGACATCTTCGGAGGCGGCATTGACGGCCGCTTCGCCGTCGAATGGACGATGCGCCGCGCCGCCGGCCGCACCGTCCGGGGGAACCACGACAGCGCGATCTTCGACTACCTCGACGCCCGGGCGACGTTGGGCCAGAGCGCCGCCGCCGACACGGAGCTCGGAGCCTTCCGAGAGATGGCTTCCGACCAGCTTGAATTCGTGAGGTCGCTGCCGGATGTCCTGCACGTGCGTTGGCGCGGACGCACCCTGCGCCTCCTTCACGGGCATTTCAATCTGCGCACGCCCGATGCCACCAATTGGCGGCTTACGCCCGCCCAGCTGACCCATCGGTTTGGCGACCCGGCCGTGGACCTTACAGTGATCGGGCACACCCACTACCCATTCGTCAGCCACACAGCAGAAGGCGCCGTTGCCAACCCCGGCTCCGTGGCCGCGCCGCTTTTCCGCTACCTAGACGATTCAGGCCAAGAGATTGACCGGCGCGCCGACGACCCGAACCTGTCAGTCACCGACACGCGGCCGTCGTTTCTCACGATCACCGAAGCCGGCGGCCAACTCCAACCGACGGTCCAACGCTTCGACTACGACCGCACGAAGCTCCTTGAGCGCCACGCCGCCGAAGACAACCTCTACATGCCGCTCGAAACCCGCCGCGCCTGGATCATGGACGCGCATGCGCCCGGGCCGAGGAGTCGCCGAGTGGCGCGCTAGTTGCGGAACGCCGGTTTGTCGGCCTGGCCGGGGCGCAGGTAACCCCAGCGACGCAGCTTCTCCCAGCTTTCCTTCGGCGTGCCCTTCATGTACTCGGTCACCATCCAGTCACCGTAGTCGTTGACGGGAATGCGAGCGAGCACGCCTTCCAACTCCAGGTAGAACTCGCGCGCGCGGTCGTTCTCGCTCTCGATCAAGTTCACCTGCTCGGTCGGGTCGTCGGCCAGGTTGTACAGCATGTCGCGGCCGTCGCTGGTCCAGATGTACTTCCAGTCGTCGCGGTAATAGGCCCGCTGGGCGCGGAAGAAGCGGCGTAACTCGAAAGCGCGGCCCTGGCGCGTGACGCGCTCCAGCATATTTACGGGAAACGCAAACTCGCACAGTGCATAGCTGCGGGCGTCGCCGTCGCGAGCGCGCAACAAGCTGTGGCTGCTCTCCCCGAGCCACTCCTCTTGGCGCTCGGCGTCGATCAGGTCGTAGATCGTCGCCACCACGTCATGGGTCTGCGTAAGCGCCGACACCCTCGTGCCCGGCTCGAATGCCGCCGGATACCGCACGATCAGCGGCACATGCGCCACGGCCTCGAACACGGTCAACTGGTGGTTCCAGTACGGCGGATGTTCCTCGATCACGTCGCCGTGGTCCGAGGTCACGACCACCATCGTGTCGTCCAGCGATCCGGAATCCCGCAGGTAGTTGACGACCCGCCCTATCAAGTCGTCGACGTAGGCGGCTTCGCCGTCCATAAGGGCGTACAGCTTGTCCCGTACGTCGTCCGGCATGCCGTCCATGCGCGAAGGATCGGCGAAACCGCCTTGCGACCGGTTGAGTTCGCGGGCCTCTTCGCGACTGACGTCCGGCGCCCAGCGTGAGTGCCAGGGCTCGGGCGCGATGTACGCCGTGTGCGTGTCGTTGATGTTGACGAACATGAAGAACGGTCGCTCGTCCTCCTCATGGCCACGCAGCCAGCTGAGCATCTGCCGAACCACCTGCGCGCCGCCCTTGTCGTCGTCGGGCTTACCGAGCGGCGGCAGCACGTAGTTCCAGTCCATGAAGCCGCGGTGCAGCGCGGAACTGGCGCTCATGTAGGCGTTGTTGGAGATGCCCACGGTGGCGTAGCCGAGTTCGGTCAGCTCCTCGCCGATCGTGGGGTACTCCTCGCTCAAGCGTTCGTAGCGGCCGTCGGCGCCGTGGGTGCTGGCGTAGTGGCCGGTCATCATCGAGGCGTGCGAGGGCAGGCACCAGGGTGCGGACGTGATGTTGCGCTCGAACACCGCGCCCTCGGCCGCCAACCGATCCAGCGTGGGTGTGACGCCGCGCGGGTCGCCGTAGGCCCCCAGATTGTGCGGACGCTGCGAGTCCATGACGATCCACAGGATGTTCGGGCGTCTGGCCATGTGTGCGCCCTCCAATCGGGCCTAACGGGCGGGAGTGTAGCGAAACAGGCGCTCCCTCCCAGGTTGATGCAGGGCAGTGCCGGAGAATGGGACTTGACATCGTACTCTCTATATGTACATTAGGGTAGTAATCGGTTAGTGCACAGGACCGGCGCCCGGCGCGCCGGGAACGGTTGACCATGCGGCAATGGCGATGTGAGGCGTGCGACAAGCTGCTGGGCGAGTTTTCGTTCGTGGTGGGCGCGATCAAGTGTCCGCGCTGCCGGCTCGTCAACACCCAGCGGGACGTGCCAGCGCGGGAGGAAGTGGGCCACGCGTCAGCCCGTGGCGGGCGTGTCGTCACCATTCCTCGTACTCGACAGGGTTCAGCGGCGGTCGCTGTGGCGTCGGGCCCGCGCACGGAATCTCCGGGACAGACATCCACTAGGAGGGAGCGATAGCCAATGGCGTCGCTTGGGACATTGCGAGACGAATTGCAGACGCGCCTTCAGACGATCAGCGGGCTGAACGCGTATGACGTGTGGCCGGACAGCATTTCGGCACCGGCCGCGATCGTGATGCCGGCCAGCCCGGCCGCGGCGAACGTGGCCAACCGCACGGTGCCGGCGATGCGCGGGTCCGAACTCATCGGCGCCAGCCCGGCGGTGGAGTACGAACGGACAGTCGCGGGACCTGACACCAACTACCGGTTTGACATCCACCTGCTGGTAGCGGAGGGATCGAACGGCGCGGCTGCTCAGGACACGCTGGACGCCTACGTATCCGATACGGGCGCCAGCAGCGTGCCCGCCGCAATTCTGGGCGACAGCACGCTCAACGGCGCGGCGGATGACTTGCGGGTGGTGCGGTGCCGCTTTTACGGCACGCGGACCGTCGGGTCCACGGCTTACTACGGTGCGGTTTTGGAAGTGGAGGTCTGGACCGACTAGTCAGGCGCCAGGATGGCGTCGACGGCCCAGACAGTTTCGAGAGCCGCGAGCTCCCGTAAGGAAACGAGAGTTCTCGTGACAAAAGTTGCGTCCCAACAGACCCGGGTATACCTGGATGAGTTCGACCTGTCGGGCGACCTGAATTCCAGCGCGCTGGACCTGAGAAACGAACTGGCGAACGTGACCACGTTTGCCGACAAAGGCCCGCGACGGGTCGAAGGCAATTACGACACCACGCATCAGCACACCGGGTTTTTCGACGGCGCCGGCGATGGCATTGATGACGCGATCTTTGCGGCGCTGGGATCCAACAGCGACCACTACCTGGCGCAGCTCTTCGCGGGTGACGACGAAGGCGCGGTCGGATACGAATCCGTGGTGCGGATCGAGCGACAACCGCGGGTCGCACGCGTTGGCGAGGCGGTGTCGCTGAGCTTTGACGCAGCCGGGTCGAACAGCACGGCGCGCGCCGCCGTGCTGCGCAATGGCTCGATCACCGGCGTGGGCTCAGGCGCCGGACGCGAGGTGGGCGCCACCTCCGCCGGCCAGGTGGTCGTGGTCACGGCCCGTGCGGTCGGCGGCACGTTCACCAACCTGGCGCTCGACGTTCAGCAGTCGAGCGATGACGGGTCGACCGATCCGTACGCCAACGTGAACGGTCTGTCGTTCACGTTCAGCGAGCCAGGGGTTTCGCGCAAGACGATTAGCGCGGCTACCGAGGCCTGGAAGCGCGTACGCGTGCGAGCCTTCACGGGCACAGACGCCCAGCTTCTGGTAACGATCGGCGTGCTACAAGGCGCGTAGCGACCAACCCAGCCCCCCACTCCCGAGCCCGGCGCGGTTGATCCGCGCCGGGCTCGGCACGTTTGACGCCGCCAGCCGCTGCGTACGCTACAAATGGATGTAAGCCGCGACGGGGCACAGGAGGAAGCTGGAGGCTATGCGGCTGCGACCGGGGAATCGGCGGATGCGTGTGTCCTGGCGGACCCACGTCATCGTGGCGCTGGGCAGCGCATTCTCCCGAAGCGCTCGGTTGTGGCGAGCACCGGCATTGGGTTCCGGCGCGTGAGACCGCACCTGGGCTGGACACGGGCGCGCGGAGGGTGGCGTGCGCTGGCTGCCGCGACTGGATTGTTGAGCTTGGGAGTGATTGCCTGGATTGCGGTGACGATGGCAAGACCTACCACCGAGCCTCCGCCCTGCGAGACGGCGACATTCACGCCGCCGGACTTCAAGGTGGCGCCGTTCGCATTCGACCCAGAAGCGCGCGCGCGGGAACTGGGACAGGCCATGGTGGACGGCGATTACCACCGCGCTTACGAAATGATGGCGCTTGAGGTATTACTCCTTGACTCGTTTTGCGACCTCACAGTGGAACGCCAGTGGTTCCCGGCCGGCGACGACGGACGCGAATTCAACGAGATCGATCACATTGAGATCCTGGGCTTTGATCCACTTACGAACTCCCTGGACGTCCGGCTTCGCCTCGTCGAACGAACCCAGGCTGACGACGACACGCCGGCGTCGACCGGCTACGTCACCGTAACCCTGCTGCGCGACGGTCGATTCAGCCTGCTCACCGTCGACGAGCCCCTGACCGATCTTGGACCAGTGACCGAGTTTCCAACGCCGCCTTACGCGAATCCGGCGGCCTTCAAGGAGACCGAGATCATGGTGGGACAGGCGCCTAGGGCGCTGCCCGGCACGCTCACGGTGCCTCAAGGGCCGGGTCCCTTTCCCGCGATAGTGCTGGTGCATGGTAGTGGCTATGGCGATCGCGACGGTACTTCGGACGCGACCAAGGCGTTTCGGGACCTGGCGTGGGGGCTGGCGAGCCAAGGCGTGGCCGTGCTGCGCTATGACAAGCGCACGCTGACGCACGCGCTGGCGTTCGCACGCCAGCCGGACTTCACCCTGGATGACGAACTGGTGAACGACGCGCTTGCGGCACTGGCGCTGCTGCGTGAGACGCCGCGCATCGATCCGGAGCATATTTTTGTGCTGGGTGCAAGTCTGGGAGGATTCGCCGCACCGCGCATCGCCCAACGCGATCCGGACCTCGCAGGCTTGATCATCGTCTCCGCACCCAGCGGAACGTGGTATGAGTGGTACATCCGTGATGCTGAACGGACACTGGAACTCACCGACAGCCTTGAGGAGGCGTTCATTCACCGACTCGATACGCGCAGACGTGCCCGATCCACGGCGCGCGCGGCGCTGGCTGCCGGTATGGCGCCTTCCCTCGACGTGGAATCGCGGGCTCCTTACCACCTAGATCTTGTCGAGTACCGGCCGGAGTCGGTGGCTCGTGATCTCCCCACGCCGCTACTGATCCTGCACGGCGGCGTCGACGGGCAATTGGACGTGGAGGACACCACGGGCTGGATTCGCAGTCTCCGTGGCCGCGACGACGTTACCTTTCGTATGTATCCGTATCACGGTCACATGCTGTACGACTCGATCGAGGAGAGTGCATGGCAAGAGTTGTTCGGTCCGGACCCTCGGCCCCGCGTCCACGTCAGCCCGGCCGCGATCAGGGACATCGCGGTCTGGATTGCCGGGGGACGAGCCCCTCGGGCCTGCGTGGACTGGCGGGCGTGGTTTGCGGCCTGTCACGGCGGACCGACCGCTGAGTTCCGAGGGACAGCGTTTAACCCATGACGCTCGCTCCGACGTGATGCCGACGACGTAACGCCGGCTCGTTGAGGGGCTCAAGAAATATCTCCCCCAAGGACTTGACGTTGAACACGGACTGTGTACAATAAGGCCAACGGCGGTTCAGGAATACGCTAGCTCTGGAGCCGCTGGACGCCTAACCAAGGAACAAGCCTCCAGGGGCAACGGCCCAGGCCCCTTGATTAGCGCAAGCAAAACCTCCGAAACGAGCACCGCCGAGTGGCCCCGATGAATGCAGAGAATGCAGCGTGTTCGACTTTGACCGGAAGAAGCCGAACGATCGCGGATGTAACGGTGCGAAGGTGGCGCTCAGGCTTCCAGGCCGCTCCGTTGCGTCGGGCAGCCGTAGTGCGATCGCAACGATCAAACAGAGGAGACCGCGCAGCGGGTTGCGGACAGACAGCGAAGGATGGTTCGCATGAGCCCGCAACGGCCCTACTCTTATCCCTACCCAGGGGATGAATTCACCAGAATCGACATGACCCTTGATGAAGCTAGGGCCATCCGCGCAGGGAACGACGACCGAGAAAGAGCTTGGAATGAGCGGATAGAGAAAGCAGCCCAGGAAGCACAAGAGTTGCGAGATCAAGCAGCTATGCAAAGTGCCGAGAGAGCCAAGAAGTTTGCCGAGGAGCAGAGGAATCGACCAGAGGTTGCAGGGGCTCGTTTCCCAATAGATCGTGAGCTTCTAAATCAGAACGTTCGTGGAGCTCGGCAGATCGTCAATCCCCTGGGTGCTCTTGATCCAGGCGAATTTGAACCGGTGCCTTGGTACGGGGTCGTGGGCCCTCTCGCCGGCCCTCTCAAAATAGAACCTACGGGAGCTCCAAATCCTGCGTCTATTGAGAATTTCCCACGCGTTGGCCGGGAAAAGGCAGTGGTAGCAGAGTTGCCGCCGCGCGCTGGTGGATTTTCTGGAGGGTATTCGGCTTCTGCGAGCCGTACGTTGTTGGCGGGCTTGGCACAATCCCAGGACGACCTGCGGAGGGGGCAGGAGGCGCAGACAGCCGCCGGTCGTGAGCAGACGCAGGTGGCACTCGAGTCCAGCGCGGCGTTTACGGAAGCGGCCTATGGGGTGGACGCGTTTGGCATATCGGCGGAGACGAGCACCGTGCCGGTGCGACACCTGACGGAAGGGGCGGCCGGACTTGGGGAGCAGTTCGGCGGATTCAACGCGCTTGTTGAGGCGACGCCGGGCCATATTGCGGAGGTGAACGCGGCTTTTGACGCGACCGCGCAGGACCAACTGCCTGAACTGATTGGGCAGATGGGAACGCTGGAGTACCAGACGCTGGCCGCGGTGGATGCATTCAACCTACTGGCCGGCGCACCCCGTGGGTCGCCTCCCGCCGCCGGGACGTCCGGCGACGGGGGAAGCGCCGGCTCTTCTTACGTGCCGGATCCAGAGTTTCTCAACACCCCAGAGCCGGCGAATTTGCAAGAGATCTACCTTGACCAATTCAATCAAGGCCACGACATGTCGGGGTTCCACAGCGCCGAACACTGGTGGGGGAAGCATCTGGAACATGTGGCACAACTGAAGGCCGCCGGCCACGCCTACGCGCAAGGCACGTCGTTTGCGCCGGGTGGGATGGCGTTGGTGGGGGAGATGGGGCCGGAGTTGGTGAATTTGCCGCGCGGCTCGCAGGTGATTCCGAACCCGCGATTGGGCAGTGAGGTGACCGTGAACGTGAATGTTGAAGGCAGCGTGGTGGCGGAGCGCGACCTGGCCCAGCGCATCCGGCAGGAGTTGATCCGCACCAGCCGCCGCACCGTGGACCTGGGGTTTGTGGCATGAGCGACTTTCCATTGCTTACCTGCCGCATCGCGTTCGACTCGAACGCCCTGGATCCGAGTCCGACCTGGACCGACGTGTCGGCGGACGTGCTGCGGTTCTCGATCCGGCGCGGCCGGCAGTTCGAGCTGGACCGGATTGAGCCGGGCCAGGCGTTCGTGACGCTGCGGAACCTGGACGGCGCCTATTGGCCGGACAAGACGGACAGCCCGAACCATCCCAACGTCAAGCCGGGCAAGCGCCTGGAGCTAGCGACCGCGTCCTTCCCGAACGTGATCCAGGCGGACTCGCCCGACGGGTACTGGCGGTTGGATGAAGCGAGCGGCCAGGCCCAGGACAGCAGCGCGAATGCCAACCACTCGACGAATGTGGACGCCGAGGAGCAGGGGCAGCCCGGTCTGCTGGCGGGCAATCCCGCTACGCAGGGCGCCTATGCGTTTGCCGGTGGAGCCCACACCGTGGAAATTCCAGTCGATCCCGCAGTTGCCAACATCTGGGACAGCGGCGGTTGTCTGGTGTTCGTGGCGAGTCCGCTCAAGGACTTCCATGGACCCCGTAAGGTCGTGGCTAAATCCTCAAGCTGGCATGTATCGGCGACCGGACGCTCCGGCGATTGGTTTCATCTGCTCCTGCAAGTCGGATTCAGCGGACACGACGGCGAGTGGCGCACGACGAGCCGTGCGCTGAGGGCGAACGCTCGGAACGTCATCTCGATTCACTACAACAGCGACTCCCCGGGCAATGACCCAATGGTGTATATCAACGGCACGGCCGTGGGGATGCAGCGAGAGGAAGCGCCCAACGGCGTGCGCGATGACGATAGCCAGCATGCGCTGCGATTAGGCGGCGACGGCGACCGGTTTGCGTTCAGGGGCCGTTTGCAAGACGTGGCGGTCTTCAAGACGGACCCGGGCAGCGCCCGGGCCGCGGCCTGGGCACAGACGGCGGTGGCACCGTCCCAGGGCTACTGGCTGTTTACGGGCTTCATTGAGTCCTGGGACTACCGGTTCCTGGACGGCGCGCTGGGCGGGCAGTCGGCGCCTGTGGTTGAACTCACCGTGGTAGACGGTCTGAAGAACTTGAGGAACGTCAAGCTGGACGATGTCGACTATCCACAGGAGCAGGCCGGGGCACGCATTGGACGCGTGCTGGATGCCCTGGGATGGCCCGCCGCCGACCGAAACCTCGATCCTGGCCAGACGGCCATTCAGGCGGCGACCGACCTGACGGATGAAACGGCCCTGAGTCACCTGGACAAGGTGCTGCTTTCGGAATTGGGTGCGTTGTTCGTGGACGGCCGGAACGCGATGACGTTCCACGAGCGCTATAGCCGGCTGCGAAACCCGTTTGACACGAGCCAGGCAACCTACGGCGATAGCCCCGGAGCCCGCGGCTATGTGGGCATTGAACTGGAGCAGACCGACCAGAACGTTTACAACGACGTGCGGATCGAGCCCAAGGACGGAACAGAACAAACCGCCGTTGACGAGATTTCCCAAACAGCCTATGGCCGGCGCACGTTGACCCGCTCGAATCTACTGATGACGCGGGACACGGAGGCCCAAGACCAGGCCAACATCCTGCTGAGCCGGTTCAAGGATCCAGCGTTGCGGCTACGATCGATTTCGGTTCGCCCGCAGCGCGATCCCACCACACTCTTTCCCGACGTGCTTGGGTTCGACTTGAGCACGCGCATCAAGGTGCAGCTCGGCGCCTCGGCGCTGGACGTGGACCATCACATCGAGGGTGTGGAGCACGACGTGCGGATGGACCCAAGGCTGTGGGAAACGCGCTGGTGGTTGAGCCGGGCCGGGATACATGACTACTGGACTCTTGGAGTTTCAGCACTTGGTACAGGAACACGGCTGGGCTTCTAGATCGGATCCAGCCGACGTAACGCGCGAGCGCCCTGAGCGCCGGAAGAAGAAGGGTGCGACGTGCAGATGGAGATTCAAACGACCCATCCGGCCTGCCGGGTAGAGGCGCGGAGCCCTGGTTGGCGAGGTATCGCATTCGCCGCACGCAACCGGCGCCTAGCGGAATCCGCCGCTGACCGTCAGCGAGCGAATGCTGAAGGCGAGGCGGCGTGATGGCCTGGACGACACCAGACGACTGGTCGACCGGACAGGTGGTGAGCGCGTCTGACATGAACACGCAGGTGCGCGACAACCTGAAGTATCTGAAGGGCCGCGCGCTCGCCCAGTGGCCCGCCCACGCGCTGGCTACCAGCGACTCGGACGCTGCGGAGGGTCCAGAGGTGTCAAGCGTCATCAGTGGCGCTGCGTCCGAATACCTGTTCGCGGACGATGCAGACCAGAAGGTTTACGGCTACTTTGCGGCGCCGCAGGATTTCGCCGGCGACACTCCGCTCGTTGCCAGGCTCTACTGGACGGCGGAGGCGACTACAGGGTCCGTGCGCTGGGAGGCGGGAATCCTGACCTGGGGCAGCGGCGAGGCCATGACGGGAAGCCACGCCGGTACTGGCGTGACGGCGGACGTGAGCACAACGACCAATCAACTCAGCGTCACCACCATCACGATCACGAGTCCTAGCATCGCGGCCAATGACCTCATATGCCTGGAAATCGAGCGCCATGCAGCGGACGCCCTCGACACCATGTCGGGCGATGCCCGCCTGCATTTCGTGCAACTGGAAGTGGGCTGATGGTGATTCATGCGCCCAAGCCGCGTCCGGTCGAGGCGGGGCTCTGGCTCTTCTGCGATCAGACCGAGGAGCTGCAGCGGCTCGAGACCGGCCCCGAGAGCACCGTCTGGACACGCTGGCCGGCGGGTCTTGACCGCATCGATCTGCGCGTGCTCGCCGGCGCGTCCGACGCCCTGCTGAACGCGGCCGCGGCCGGATGCGACACACTGAATCGGGTCTTGCGAACGCGACACCCAGTGGAGGTTCCAAGTCCCGCCGTCTACTGGCATTCGGTGGCCATCGCGGGATCGCTCGGCGCGCAAGTGCGGCGACGGCTGAACGGCGTGCCAATTGTGGTGGACGACGCCGCCGATGGGACAACGTATTCGGGTAGCTCGGGAGGCTCGGGTGGTAGTAACCGTGGGAATGCTGGCTCCTCTGGATCCGGTTCAGGCGGCGGCGGCGGGAGCGGCGGCAGCGGCAGCGGTGGTTACGCCAGCGGCGGCGGCGGCGGCGGCTTTGGCACGTCGGGCTCGCCGGGTTCGGAAGCGCAGAGCAGCAGAGGGTTTGGTGGCTCTGTGTATAGCGATGACTATGCAAATGCCTTGGCGATCAGCGGGTGGTCCACGCTGCGGGCGGGATCCGGCGGCGGCGGCGGCGGCGGCGGCAGACATAGCGACGACGGCGGCCGTGGCGGTAGCGGCGGCAGTGGGATCATTTCTATCAGCACGGGAAACTTGGTCCTTGCCGCGACACGAAACGGATCGTCGGGAGGGGACGCGCGGGGTGGCAACAGCGGCGGCGGCGGCGGCGGCGGCGGCAGCGGCGGCCTTATCGTCGGTGTAGCTGGCGGCGGTGTCTCAGGTTCGGCTCAGACTGTGGGCGGCGGCGGCGGCGATGGTGCACATAGTTGGGGCAATGGCGGTGACGGGGGTCGCGGCGGCAACGGCCGCTGCGTGCTGTTCTACACCACAAGCCAATCGGTCACGGTCACCAGCGCCGTGCTGACGAGCTATTTGCTCCTGCCCGCGCTGCCGTCCGTCGGGCCGCTGGTGATGTGATGCCGACTTTGCGATTAGCTGGAATGCCTAGAGCAGGAGTGACCGCCATGTAAGCGCGGGCCGCAGCCGCGTTGATTGGGCCGTAGCGGCTGCGGAGGGTTGGATGATCAGCCGAATGTGACGGCGGACCCGACCACAGGCCCATCATGATCGAGAGCCGGTGAGCTCCTGTTTTCCCAACACATAGGAGCAATCCTTATGGCAAAGACTGCTGCCAGCAAGGCCAAGTTCGAGTTCAATTCGGTTGAGTTGCAGGACGAGTTGACGTCCGTTTCGCAGGACGTGAACGTTGAGTTGCCGGTGGTGACGGCGCTGGGTGACACCGGGCCGCGCCGCGTGGAAGGCAACTACGATTTCTCGTACGCGCTGGAGGGCACGGCCGATTTTTCGTCCGGGCAGGGCGACGCCACCATCTTTGGGCGGATCGGCAACGGCGGTTCGGCCGGGGCTTTCGACCCCACCGGCAAGGACGCCGCCGCCAACGACCCGAACTACGACGCCACGTCGTTGTTGGTCGGGTCGTACTCGGTCCGCGCATCGGTGGGGCAGCCGATCACTTACACGGCCAACCTCTTCGGCGACAGCGCGCTGAGCCGCGCCACCTCGTAACCGATGAGCAAGCCCGCATCGGTACGCGTGCCGTCGGACGACTTCGTCGTTGAAATCGGCGGCCAAGCCTTCAACACACACGAAGGTGAGTGGGTGGAGGTGTTGCCGCAGATTTCGGTTCGCGAGCTGCAGCAGATGCAGCAGTTGAACCGGCTCCATGTCGAGATCGATGCGCTGGCGGGCGAGGACGGCGGCGAGAACGCCGTCCTCGCCCTGCTGGACGCAACCTACGCCGACGTGTGCCAGACCCTGGCCACTCGCACTGTCGACTGGACCTGGACGGACGACGCCGGTCGCTCCCTGCCCAAACCGGACGGGACGGCCGAACCGTTTCGTCGCCTGACGCCTCAGGAACTGTGGTATCTGGTTCGAGTCGTACGCGGCGAGCACCCGGCGGCGCGGGGAAAAGGCTCGAACGGCTCGCCGACTATTTCCTCGGATACCAATTAAGCGACCAACCCGAGGAACTGAAACACGGACCGCAGCCGTTTGAAGGCGTGGTCAGTGTGATCTGCGAGGCGTTTGGCTGCACGCCAGCCGAGGCGCTCCAGCAAGACTGGCCGCTGGTCGAGGCCGTGCTGGACTTTCGAGCCGCCGCGCAGGCCGCCGAGTTGCTGGCCAGCGAGGGCGGCGCCGAAGTGCTGGCTAAGCAGCCGGCCCTCCAGCGCCTGCTGCTGGACATGCGCCAGGCGCAGAACCAGGCAGCCAAGCCGGCTGGCTGAGGCCCATCGCACCAACGCCGCCTCCACCCCGGGGGCGGCGTTGGTGCATTAGGCTCCAACGTGCGCCGCGCCGGTGGAATGGGAGGGGTCCAAATCCGAATCACCAACGTTCGTCTCACGGAACTGCATGGCTTGTTTGAGTCGGAGGGCGACTTCTGGGAGGAGCGGCTGGTGCGGCCGCTGGATGTGTATCCGGAACACAAGCGGGATCCGGATCAGCACATTCCCAAGGCGCGAGGTGTCGACGGCACCCACGATCTGTCGTGGGTGTTTGTGACGATCGAGACCGACGAGGGCGTGAGCGGCATGGCGGGTCCGATCGATGTGCCGGACGCTTTCACGATCGACACGCAGATCACGCCGTTCATCCTGGGCGCGGACCCGCTGGCCAGCGAGCGGATTTGGGATCAGCTGTACCGGTACATGATTCATGGGCGTAAGGGCTCGCCGATGTTTGCCATTAGCGCTATCGATACGGCGCTGTGGGACTTGAAGGGCAAGTGGCTGGGCCAGCCGCTGTACCGGCTGCTGGGCGGGCCAGTGCGGAAAGAGATTCCGGCGTATGCCAGCGCGCTGGGCTATTCGATTGAGTCCGAGAGGGCGGCTGAGCGCGCGCGGCAGTTCGTGGCCGAGGGCTACACGGCGACCAAGTGGTTCGTTCGCTTCGCCCCGGACGATGGCGAGGCGGGCGCCCGGCGCAATGTGGAACTGATGCGCGTGCTGCGTGAGGCCGTGGGCGACGACGTGGACGTGATGATCGATGCCTGGAGCAGCTGGGACGTGCGTTACACGCTGGACATGGCCGGGCGCATGGCCGAGTACCGCCCGCGCTGGATCGAGGAGCCGGTCAAGTCCGACGACATTGCCAACTATGCCCGGATACGGGCGGCATCTCCGGTGCCGATTTCCGGCGGTGAGCACGAGTACACGCGCTGGGGCACGCGCGACTACATGAAGGCCGGCGCGGTGGATGTCTACCAAGCCGACACCATGTGGGCGGGCGGCGTGAGCGAAATGCTGAAGGTCGCCACCATCTGCTCGGTCTACGACGTGCCGATCATTCCGCACGGAGCTTCGGTTCCGGTCAATGCGCATCTCAGCGCAGCCTGGCCGCAACCGCTCTGCCCCTACGTCGAGTACCTGGTGAAGTGGAACGAGTTGCGGCAGTTCTTCTTCAAGAATCCGGTCATGCCGGTGAACGGCATGATCAGCCCGCCGGATGGGCCTGGCGTGGGCGTGGAGATCGACGAATCCAAGGTGACCGCCGAGCGTGAGCTGAGCTGGCGTTCAGCCTAGTCTGGCGTCTGCCCCCCGGATGACGGCGATTTCTTTGGCGCTCAGGTAGGGCGGATCGCCGACCGGGGTGTTGGCGGCGATGTCGTCGGCGTTGGACAGTCCGACGATGCAGGTGGATGCCGCAGCATGGCCCAGCACGAATCGCATCGCCGTCTCGTAGGGCGGTTCGTCGCGCAGGTCGGCGATGTCCTGGATGCGATCGCGCGGTTCTGCAGCGTCAGCCAGGCGCTCCCGGAACATTTCGGACTGGCGCCAGTCGCTAGCTGGCAGCGCGGCAAGCTCCTCTTCGCTCAGCAGGATCAGCCCGTTGGCGAACGGCGAGCGCGCGAATACGCCGGTTCCGTGCTCGGCGGCCAGCGGCAGCAACTCGTCACCCGCCCCGTCGTCGACGGCGTTGTAGGGCGTTTCCACCACCGGCGCGCCCCAGCGGCGGATGGCTTCCACGGCGGTTTCCGGCTCACCGGTTCGGGCGGAGATGCCCCACCAGCGGATCTTGCCGGCGGCCTGAAGCTCCTTCAGCACGGCGAAGGGCGCCTCGTGCTTGACGATGTGCAGGGGCGGGTCGTGCAGGAGATAGGCGTCGATGTACTCGGTGCGCAGGCGGCGCAGGGCCAAGTCGCAGGCGTCGCGAATGCGCCTGGGTGAGTAGTCCCGCGGCTGCTTGGCGCCCTGAATGGACTGCGCGCCGTCGGTTCCCGGCAGGTAGCCGACCTTGCTGATGATGAAGGCGTCGTCGCGGCGGCCGTAGAGCGCCTCGCCGAGCAGGACCTCGCTGCGGCCATTGCCGTAGACCTCGGCCGTATCGAACGTGGTGATGCCGGCGTCGAAGGCCTGCTGCACCAGCCGAACCCCGTCCCAGGCGGGGAAGTCGCCCCAGGCCTGGCCGCCGATCTCCCAACAGCCCATGCAGAGGGCGCTGACGCGCTCGCCCGTGGCCCCCAAGCTCCGCATCTCCATATCGGATCTCCCCAGCTGCGCATCGACCGATTCACGTGGCGTCGACAGAAAGGTTGCGGACCGCGAGCATAGACAACGCAGCCGGGTGGCGACACGCGGTGTGGCTGTACCCGCGGGAGGACTTGCGTCGCGCCGCGAGGGGCAATTGACCTAGAGTCACTGCGGGGAAAGCGACGGAAACAGCACGTGCAGGATCGGGTCCAGGCGAGCAGCGCGGCGGTCAGCCGCCCTTACGTTGCGTTGCTGCGCGGCATCAACGTGGGCGGGCACCACAAACTGCCCATGCGGGACTTAGCGGCGATGTTCGCGGCGGCGGGGTGTGAGAGTGTCCGCACGTACATCCAGAGCGGCAACGTCGTGTTCCGGGCGTGGCCGGAACTGGCGGACGGGCTACCGACGCGGATTGCCAACGCGATTGAGGCCAGCCACGGATTCCAGATCCCGATCGTGATGCGGACGGCATCCGACTTCGACCGAATCGTCCGCGGCAATCCGTTCCTTGCCGCCGGTGCAGATCCGACCAAGCTCCACGTTGGGTTCCTGGCCGCGGCGCCCGATCCGACGCGGCTCGCACAGCTCGACCCGGACCGCTCACCGCCGGATGTCTTCGAGGTCCGGGGCGGCGAGATCTATCTGCACTTTCCCGCCGGCGTCGCGCGGTCAAAGCTCGACAACGCCTACTTTGACCGCACGTTGAACACCGTCTGCACCATCCGCAACTGGCGCACGGTCGGCAAGCTGCACGAGATGCTGCGCGGGGTTTGAGCCGGGCGTTCCAGGCAAAGCGGCCACGCGACGCTGTGGCAAGAATCGGCCCCAAAATACGACCGGAGATTCAGCCAAGAGGCGACCTCAGAGATTTTGGCTATTAGCCCATGCTGGAAAGCGTGAAAGCCCCGGAGCCTGTGCCTGGTGGACACAGACCCCGGGGCGGTTGCGAATGACCGAGTCGCACGCGGGGGAGGGAACGCGCGACTAGGCCGTCGAGGGGGTTTCTCCGAGCGGAAGCGTGACCTTGCCGGAGCCTGACTTAGCGGCAGCGGCGTCGCGGCCGTGACCGCGGCCCCAGCCACGGGATCCGGACTTGCCGTGTCTGTTGCAGGTGGGTCCGCCGTCCTCCTGCAGCGCGCTGTCGATGCGGTCGCGCGTTGTTTCACGCAGCTCGTCGGCCTTGTCGGCGTCGACGCGGCCGTTTTCGATTGCGGTGGCCAGGCGTGTCTCGAAGGCCTCCATGGCGGCGTCCGTGACGGCGGTCACGTCGCCGTCGGCTTCCTCGATGATGTCGGCCAGGCTGTCACCGTCGGCGAGCTTGGTGCGAATGTCCTCAACGGATACGCCCGTCTGCTCGGACACGATTGAGACAAGTCCGTTGGCCTTGCCGCCCAGGCGGCCGCGGCCCTTGCCACGCCTGCCTTCGTATGTGCCGTCCAACCAGTCGCGTACGCGTTGCTCGACGTTGGCCTTGTAGTCGTTCACCTGGTCGGACCCGAGCCGGCCGGCTTCCACCAGCGCGTCGGCTTTCTCATCGAGTCCGGCGAGAGCCGCGGTGACGACAGCTTCCAGGTCGCCGCCTTCGGCCTCGATGATGTCCGCCAGTGACTCGCCACCCTGCACGCGGGTTCGGAGTTCTTCCTGGCTGAGTCCGGTCTGCTCCTCGATCGCGGCGGAGATGTTGGATTTACCGCCACCGCGGCCGAAGCCGCCATGCGCGAACACCGCGCTTACCGACACGGCGGTCAACAGAACAACGGCTGTCACCGCCACGACGATGGTTCGAATTCGGGGTCTCACGACGCCTCCTTTCGCAAGCGCCGGCCATTGCGAGGCCAGCACAACGTTTACGAAAGGCAGTGTTGGGGCGGCTGATTGACAGACGATGCACGGCGAATGCGAGTTCCGTGCAATTATTTGGGGCGTGTGCGGGCTGCTACTCGCCGTTCGGCTGGGCGAATCGATAGCCAACGCCCGGCACCGTTAGTACATAGCGCGGGCGCGACGGCACGGGTTCGACCCGCTTGCGCAGGTTGCGGATGTGGCTGTCGATAGACCGAGGCAGTGTGGGGCGGTCGTCGTCCACGATGCGCTCGACCAGGGCCTCGCGGGTAAACACACGGCCGGGATGGCGCATTAGCGCGGCCAGCAGGTCGAACTGCACCTTTGTTAACTGGATCGCCTCACCGTTACGCCGGACCTGGCGGGTGCCAGGGTCGAGCGTCAGGCCGCCGACCCGAAGCGGTCCGTCGATCGCGTCCGTCGTGGTCGCGCGCCGAAGCAGCGCGTGAACGCGGGCTACCACCTCGCGGATGTCGAAGGGCTTGGTGACGTAGTCGTCGGCGCCAATCTGCAGACCCACCACCTTGTCCGTGATGTCATCTCGGGCGGTCAGCATCAGCACGGGAATATTCGATTCAGCTCGCAACTGGCGGCAGACGTCAAGGCCCTGGACATCGGGCAGCATGAGATCCAGCACCACCGCGTTGGGCCGGCGCTGACGAGCAAGACGCAACGCCTCGGCCCCATCGCCGGCAGTTATGACGCTGAACCCATCGCGTTCCAGGTAGGCACGGACGACCCGCCGGATGTCCGGCTCGTCGTCGACAATCAGGATCAGCCCGGAACTTGCCATGGCGGGTTTTGTCGACCTGTCGTCGTGACTCCCAGTACCTTCGATTCTTACACGAGGCCGTGACGATGCCTCTCGGTGAGAGCAGTCATCCTGCTCCGTGGCAAACCTGCGCCGTCTGCTTGCATAGCGCATGCACACGGCATGCACGCGCGGCCGATACGCTCGCGGTTGGATGAAGTCCGATTGCGAGCCGGAGGGCGGCTGAGCGATGAGCCTGCGCGTGCGCCTGACGCTGGCATTCGTGGCCGTGTCACTGGTTGCCGTTGGCGTTACCGCGCTGCTGATCAATCGGTCTATCGCCCACAGCTTTCAGCGATACGCGGCCAGCGTTCGTGAGCGGCAGCAGTCGGCCGTCGCCGAGCACCTCAGCCTTGAGTATCGAGCCAACGGAACATTTCAATTGCGCCGCGGCGGACCAAGTCGAGGTCTGCTTTACGTGGTTGTCGATCAACGCGGCGCCATCGTGGGCGGAAACGTAAACCTGGACAGGCTGGACCAACCTCCCGATCTTGAACTCTGGCGGTCGATTCCGGTCAATGTCGGCGACCAAACCGTGGCCACGGCCTACTTTGCCGACGTTGGAACCCGAGGCCTGCCGCGCGAGGTTCTCGAGCAGCTTCGATTTGCCGAGGACGTGTTCCTTCGAGAAATAGGGGTTGCGTTGCTTGTGGCCCTGCTGGCTGGCGCCGCTGCGGCGGTGGCGGTAGCCGTTTATCTGGCGCGGCAGATTACGCGCCCGGTGCTCACTCTGCGTGAGTCCGCTGAGGCCATCGCACAGGGAGATCTCTCCCGGCGCACCGGAATTCAGCGAACCGACGACATTGGCGCACTGGCGCGCTCGTTCGATCAGATGACGGAGACCCTGGAACGAAACGAGGAGTCGCGCCGCCAGCTCTTTGCGGACATTGCGCATGAGTTGCGAACACCGTTGGCCGTGATCCGAAGCACCGTGCAAGCGCTGGGTGACGGGGTGTACAAGCCCAGTGCGGCCCATGTCGAGACCGTCATGCGGCGGGTGGACATGCTGACGCAACTGATCAACGACATTCGCGACCTCTCGCTGGCTGAGGTTGGCCAGTTGCGTCTTGAGCGGACAGACGTCGCTGTTGGAGCCCTGCTGGAGGCGGCCCGCGAACGCCATGCGCCGCCGGCTGCGGAGCGCGACGTTACGCTGCATACGGAGAACGCCGCAGATGATGCGCTGCTACAGGTCGACCGAACCCGGATTGATCAGGCGCTCGACAACCTGCTGCGAAACGCGCTGACGCACACACCCGGCGGCGGAACCATCACGATTAGGGCAAGCCTGACGACGGACGCCCAGGACGCTGACCTAGTGTCGTTGGAGGTCATCGACACTGGTCCTGGCTTTGGTCCGGACGAGTTAGCACGCGTGTTCGAGCGGTTTTACCGCGCGGATAGTTCACGGAGTCGCGCCCACGGCGGCACGGGGCTGGGACTGGCTATCGTCCGCGGGATTGCGCGAGCGCATGGCGGCGAGGCTGTCGCCCGCAACAACGCTGATGGTCCGGGCGCCATGGTTGGCCTCCGGCTCCCTACCAGGCCGGCGCTGCCGTGATGCCTACACGATGTCGGACACTTGTGCTGCATCGGAGAATCACGCCGCGTGCATATCCGGTGCACACCCTTGGTACTAGGCTCAGCGACATACGAGCCCTCTCTCGAGTGACGCCATGACGTTGAACCCGCCCGAACAGGAACAATCGCAGGCGAGCGGCGCAGGCGCCCAGAAGACATCGGCGCCGCGGGCTGCTCGGTTGCGCAAGGTCGGGCGTGTGCTTGTCTGGCCCCTGCGGACGTTGTTCGCGCTGCTTCGCCGCTTTTGGCTGTGGCTTCTGCTTCTGGCCGGGATAGCTGCGTTTGCCTTTTACGTCGTGCTCCCACGCGTGCAAGAAGAGGAAGTCGTGACGGTGCCACCGCAACCGGTGGAGGCTGTCCGCCAGGACCTGTTGGTGACGGTTCCCGCTACCGGCACGCTGGATTTCGGGACGCTGGTGCAGGTCGGCTTCGAGAACGCCGGCGTGTTGACCGACCTGAAGGTGGGCGCGGGCGATTCGGTGAACGCGGGCGACGTGCTGGCCTTGCAGGAAGCGGACGACCTGACACGCGACATCGACGATGCCGTGTCGGCCCTGCGTCGGGCGGAACTGGACCTGGCCGAGTTGCTCGAGGACCTGGAGCCGGATCCCGACGTGTACGCCTTGCGCCGCGCCGAACTGGATCTGGCCGAGACGCGCGCCGCGCTTGAAGACCTGCAGATCCCGCCGGACGCCGCCAGCATTGCGTCGGCCGAAGCCTCGGTGGCCTCGTCCCGCGCGCAGGTCGCCTCGGCCCGGGCGAACGTGACCTCGGCCCAGGCGCGGGTGACCTCGGCTCGCGCGCAGGTGACGTCGGCCCGAGACAGCCTGGCCGATTTGCTGGCGGAGGTTTCGGAGACCGAGCTTGCCGACGCCACCAGCAGCGTGACTTCCGCCGAAGCCTCGCTGGTTAGCGCCCAGGGGGCATTGGCCGACCTGCTGGACGGAGCAACCGGGCTTGACGTGCAGAAGGCCGGCGACAGCCTAGCGTCGGCACAGGAGGCGGTCACGGCCGCGCGTCGCGACCTGGACTCCGCGGTGGGCGACCATCCGGCAGCCTTGACGGATGCCGAGGCCAAGCTGGCAAGCGCCCAGGCGGCTGTCATCACGGCCAGGGTGGTGCTGGTGGACTTGCGGGCCAAGCCGACGCCTGAAGACATCCGTGATGCCGAGATCACTCTCGAACAGGCGCGCCTGACGCACGACGACACCGTTCGCACCGGCAGCAACGCCAGCGCTGAGGCGAAGGAACGGGCAGGCGTGGTCTATCACCAGGCCCAACTCGACTATCAGAAAGCGCTCGAATCCGCCACCCCGGAAGAGCTTGCCGAGGCCGAGGCCAACCTGGCCGCCGCCGAGGCCAATTTGGCCGTGGCGCAGGCCGAGCGAGACGATTTGGCGGCCGGTCCGGATTTGACGGACCTCAATGAGGCAATCACCACCGCCGAGCGAAACGAACTGACCGCCGCGGCGGAGCTTGAGGACCTGTTGGCCGGACCGAGCGCTACCGAACTGGCTACGCGCCGCGCCAATGTGGCCTCGGCCGAGAGCTCCCTGGCCGCGGCGCGCGCCAGGCTGGCCGACCTCACGGCGGGCGTGGACGCCAGTGACGCGCGCAAGGCCGAAGAAGATGTGCGCATAGCTGAAGAAGACGTGCTGGTCGCTGAAGAAGACGTGCTGGTCGCTGAAGAAAACGTGACCTCAGCGCTGGCGAATCTCGCCGACGCCGAGGCCCGGCTGGCCGACCTGCTGGCCGGGGCTGGCGCGTCGGAACTGCGCCAGGCTCAGCTGGCTATTGCTCGCGCCGAAATCGATCTGGCCGACCTGCGAGAGGACGCCGAGCCTGAGCCCGATCCGCTTGGGGTCGAGCGCCTGGAACTGGCGTTGTCGGATGCCACACGCGCGCTCGAAACCGCGCGCACGGCCCTGGCGGACGCTACGCTGATCTCGCCGACGAGCGGCGTCGTGCTCACCCTGGACGCCGATGTCGGCGAACGCGTTTCCGCCGCCTTCCTCACGGTCGGCGTGTCCGACAGCCTGCGCGTCCGAATCAACGTCGACGAGAACGACATTGGGATGCTGGAGGTCGGTCAGCCGGCCGACCTCAGGTTTGCGGCCCTAGACGATCGCGAGTACAAGGGCAAAGTCGCCTGGATTGCGGTGCAAGGCGAAGTCGATCAAGGGCTCGTCACCTTCCCAGTGGACATCTCATTGGACGCGCCTGACGAGCACTTGCGAGCCGGCCTGACCGCTGACGTCGAAGTCCTGGTTGCAGAGGCGCGCAACGTGATCGTTGTGCCCAAGGCTGCCGTGCAGACGACCCCGCGAGGCGGCTTTGTATTCGTGGCCGCCGCGGACGGATCGGCGAGCCGGCGGGTCGTGCAGACGGGTTTGAGCGGCCGGCTGCAAATCGAAATCGTCTCGGGACTGGAAGCCGGCGAACTCGTCATGCCCAACGCCGCGCAGGCGCTCGCGGAGGCGCGAGCCGCTGCGCAGGCAGCTGCGGGCGAAGGCGGCACTCAGGCCGGGCCGGCAGGGCAGTTCGGCGGGCCAAGTGGTCAGGCCGGCTCCGGTGCGGCCACAGGCGGCGCACAGCAGGCGCCTGTCGGTGCACAACCGGCGTCGGGAGCCGCACAACCGGCTGAGGCGGGCGTCCAGCCAGCGGCCAACCAGACAGCGCCAAACCTACAGGGAAGCCAGGGCGGCGCAGGCGGCGGACAAACTGGCCAGGGCGGGCCGCCGGCGGGCTTCCAAGGCCGGACGCCGCCACCCGGAGTCCAGCCCGGACAGTTTCAGGGTCAGCGTGGCCAGGGCGGGCAGCGAGGCCAGGGTGGCCAGGCTGGGCAACGCGCCGGTGCGGGTGGCGCCGGCGGCGCCGGTGGAGGCGGTGGCGGATAGCCATGGCCGCATCCCCCAATCGTCCGCCGCCCACCATCGACGTCGTGGGCCTGACCAAGACCTACCAGATGGGCGACGTCAAGGTTGAGGCCCTGCGCGGCGTCACCTTCACCATCGAGCCCGGCGAGATGGTGGCCATCATGGGCCCCTCGGGCTCGGGCAAATCCACGGCCATGAACCTGCTCGGGTGCCTGGATAGTCCAACCGAGGGCAGCTATCGCCTGGACGGCGAGGACGTGGAAGGCCTCAGCGAGGACGCGCTGGCCGACATTCGTCTGCGTAAGATCGGCTTCGTGTTCCAGTCATTCAACCTGCTGCCACGCATGACCGCCCGTGAGCAGGTGGAGTTGCCGCTGATGTACGCGGGCGCGCGCAAGCGCCGGGAGCGGGCGCTGGAGGCGCTGGCGACCGTCGGGCTGGCCGACCGGGTCGACCACACGCCGGTTGAACTGTCCGGTGGCCAGCAGCAGCGGGTGGCCATGGCCCGTGCCCTGGTCACCCGCCCGCAACTCCTGTTAGCCGATGAACCGACCGGCAATCTGGACACGGCCTCCGCGGACGAGATCATGGATGCGATCGAGCAATTGAACACCGAGCACGGCATCACGACCATCCTGGTGACCCACGAGATGGAAGTCGCCTTGCGCGCGCGCCGCATCATCCGGTTCCGTGACGGCCTGGTCGAAAAGGACGAGGTGATGACATGACCGCAGTTGATGGTTTGCGTGTGGCGTTCCGCGCGTTGGCGGCCAACAAGCTGCGCACGGCCCTCACCCTGCTTGGCATGGTCATCGGCGTGGCCGCCGTGATCACCCTCATGTCGATCGGCGCCGGTGTGCAAACCTCAATCGAAGAACGGATTCGACAAGCCGGCACGAACCTGCTGTCGGTGAGCCCTGGCGCCAGCAATAATCGATTCGGCGGGTTTCGGACCCGCGGCGGCGGCGGGGGCGTTCGAACGCTCACCGCGCAAGACGCCGACGCCATCGCCGAAGCCAACATCCCCGGCATCACGGTTCTCTATGCCACCCGATCGTTCAACGGCGCCTTCGTGTCGCCCGACGGCGCGGTTGAAGCCTCGGTCAACGGCGTTTCCGAGGCCTATCCGGCCGTGCGCAACGTCGAGATTGGTACCGGCTCGTTCTTCTCCGCCGATGATGTCGAGCGGGCGTCGCGCGTGGTTGTTATCGGAGGCACGCTGGCCACCGACCTCTTCCCCAACGGCGACGCGGTTGGGCAGACGGTCCGGCTCAATACCCAGCCATTCACCATAGTTGGAATCCTGGCCTCGGACGGCGGCAGCTCGTTTCAGAGCAACGACGATTCGGCGTTTATCCCGCTTCCCACGTTGGCAACCCGCGTCAACCCGTCCAAGACGTCGGCAGGCGACGACGTGGTCTCCTCGATCGTCGTGCAGTTGGTCGATGAGAGCGACGCCACGGTGGCCGGCGTCACGCAGGCTATCGAGAACCTGCTCCTCAGCCGCCACGACTCGGAGGAGCAGGACTTCACCGTCGGAAGCCAGGCCGATCAGATCGAGACGATCTCAGAAGTCACGGACACAATGACGCTGTTCCTGGGCGCCGTGGCCGGCATTTCGCTGCTCGTGGGCGGCATCGGCATCATGAACATCATGCTGGTGTCCGTCACCGAGCGGACCCGTGAAATTGGCATCCGCAAGGCCATTGGCGCCAAGCGGCGCGACATCATGTCGCAGTTCATGATTGAGGCCGTGGCCGTCAGCATGGGCGGCGGGCTGGCCGGCGTGCTGATCGGCGTCGGGATCTCGCTTGGACTGAATGAACTGGGCGCCGGGGCCGAGCAGCCAACGGGTGGCGGCGGCGGTGCGCGAGGCAATCCCTTTGCCGGCGGCCTGGTCACCACCATCACCGCGGAGCCCATCATCCTGGCCCTCGTGGTGTCCGTGGTCATCGGCCTGGTCTTCGGCATCTACCCGGCCTCGCGCGCTTCGCGCCTGGCACCGATCGAAGCGCTGCGGTACGAGTAGGTCAAAAGGGATCGCAGGCAACGGCTCTGGTGCGGTTCGCCTGGGACGGCGTCGCTTCCGGCTACGCGGGAGCGGTCCGCCCTAGCGTCGGCGGCGCGGCGAGGACAGCGACAGCAGCGCGATTCCGAACCCAAAGCCGGCTAGTTCGCCCAAAACCAGGCCCGGCCAGGGCGAGAGTCCGGTGATTACCCAATACAGCACCGCCACCACCACGGCCAGCACGGTCATGGCTGCGCTGGCCGCCAGCACTTCCTCCAACAGCGGGTCCATTCGCCGGCCCCACAGCGGCCGCAAAGGTTGACGACCAGCTTGGATTGAAGGAGATCCAGACTGTGGCATACCCAAGTCTAGCTCCCGTCTGTTAGTGTCCGAAACAGCACTTTGATAGCATGAGTGGGCTTCAAGATTGTCACGCGTCGGAAGGACAAGCAGATGGCTAAGATGATCCCGCTTATTGGATCTAGTGAAGCCGGTCCGCTGGGGGCCATACACCTGCCCAGGCTCTGGCTCAAGGTGACCCTCTCGGCCGCCGACATGCTGGATGACGAGTACGACGCCTGTGGCGCCGGGTTCGATCAGATGGTGCTGGACGGGCTCGGCGTCGACCGCGACGCGGCCGTGGCCTACGTGACGAACGAGAAGCCCAGCTATCCGCAGTTCGAGCAGTGGGTGGTCGACCAGAACGGCGGCAGCATCGATCAGTCGGTGATCGACGCCTCCAACGCGGCCATCACCGGCTACGAGCATGGCGACGACATCGTCTCGGCGATTTCATCAGCGGCTAACACCAACGCGGACGGCGCCATCAAGGACGCCGTCACGCTTAACGCGCTTGAGGACTGGAACGAGATTCACGGAGCAGTGACCGGCTAACCCCGGCCTACGACCGGATACGGGGTGCGGACGGCCGACTGAGGCCATCCGCGCCCCGTCCCGCTTAAGGAGGAACGACTAATGGCGGCTACCACGCAACGCATCGGGTTCGTCGGCGTCGGACGCATGGGCGCCAACATGGCCCGCCACCTGAACGACGAGGGCTTTGCGGTCTCCGCCGTGTACGACGTGCAGCGCGAGATCGCCGAAGCGCTGGCTGGCGAGCTTGACTGCCAGGCGCCGGACTCGCTGGCGGCGGTCACCGCGGCCTCGGACGTCGTGATCACGGTCGTGACCGATGACACGTCCATGCGTGACGTGTTCAGCGAAAGCGGCGACAGCCTCCTGAACGACGCGGCCGGCACCACGTTTATCAATTGCGCGACCATCACGCCCCAGGTCCACGTCGACGTGGAGGCCCTGGCCGAGGCCGCCGGCGCCAGCAGCCTTGAGGGCTGCATGGCCAGCAGCATCACGCAGGCCCGGGACGGGACCCTGTACCTGATGTGCGGCGGCCGCGAGGACGTGTACAACGCCGTGGAGCCGATCCTGGAGAGTCTCAGCATCTCGCGCATGTACATCGGTCCGGCCGGTAGCGCCGCCCAGGTCAAGGCCCTGGTCAACATGGTGATGAATATCAACACCGCAGGCCTGGCCGAGGGCCTGGGACTGGGGGCCGCGCTGGGCCTCGACCTGGAGATGCTGCAGACGGTGTTCTCGCAGACCGGCGCCAACTCACGGGTGCTCGAAACGGACGGCGAGGACATGGTCATTCGTGACCACGAGTGCTACTTCTCCTCGGCCCACGCCTCCAAGGACTCGGGCATAGCGCTCTCGCTGGCCGACGACGCAGGACTCGACTTGCCGCTGGCCAAGGCCACCAAGGCCCAGTACGACCGCATGATCGAAGCCGGGAAGGGCGAACTCGACAAGTCCGGCATCGCGGAACTGACGTTCCCCGGCCGCAACTAAGCGCTACCGCGAGGGTGACGACGTTGGCACTGGCGGCGAATCTAGTTTGAGGAGCCAGCCTTGACGGTTCCTCCCGGACTCGCTGGGGTCTAGAACAAGCGCCCGGCGGTCGCCGACTGGATGAGTTCGGGTCCGTTGTTGGCGACGGAGTTGACGGCGGGGTTGACTGAGTAGCTCGTCAGCACGTGCTCCGCGGCGGGTCGGAGCAGGGCGGTTCGCCAAGCGGGGTCTTCCTCCTCCGCGGCCAGCCAAGCGTCCCAGTCGTGCGGCTCCAGAATCGCCGGCATCCGGTGGTGGAAGGCCGACATATAGGCGTTCGGCGCGGTCGTGATGATCGTGAACGTCAGGCCGAGTTCATCGTGCGACTCCCATAGTCCCGCCAGCGCCAATGGGCGCCCGTCCGCGCGATGGATGTTGAGCGGCCGGCGATTTCCGCGAGACCCTGTCCACTCGTAGAACCCGTCAGCCGGGACGAGGCAACGGCGCGCGCGAAAGGCGGCCCGGAAGGCGGGTTTGTCAGCCAGCGTCTCAGCGCGCGCGTTGATGGTGCGGCGGCCGATCCTGGGATCCTTGGCCCAGAACGGGACAAGACCCCAGCGCATGACCTCGAAGCGTCGCGGGCCGTCTACCACCACCGGCACCTGCTGCGTGGGCGCTACGTTGAAGTTGGGCAGCGGGAGCGTGACGAGAGTCTCCGTCGGGGTCGTATCAAAGAACTCGGCCAGGTGCTGCTGATCCGAGTGCAGGTTGTAGCGTGCGCACACCGTGACTGGCTGTCCTACGAATGCCCGGGCGCTGTCATCGTGCCACCGAAGGCGTCACTTGTGTTCGGTTATTGTTTGGTACTATCGTGTCCCGTAATCCCGAGGATTGACCGCTGCTTCCATCCAGCCCTAAGCATCCGGCGGCCTTGCAACACACCGGCAGACGCGGGGTGCGGTGTGCTGAGTCGGACATGCGAGCCAGGACCATCTCCGTTTTCGGCCGCATGGACGACCCTAAGACAGCGGAGGGCCTCTTGCGAGGTGAGTCCTGGCAGGTCTGGGAGGAGGCGATGGAGCGGAAGACGGGATTCGAACCCGTGACCCTCTCCTTGGCAAGGAGATGCTCTACCACTGAGCCACTTCCGCAAAGCTGCGGCAAGGCAGCGTTTTGTATTTTAGCGATTCGCGTCGCTGTCGGCTAACGGCAGATGGGAATCTTCCGGTTCGATCTCAACCAGCAATTGCGCCAGCAAGGCAGCGAGGGGCTGACGGTAGCCGCGGGGGACGCCGCGTTCGGCCAGCGCTTCGGCGAGCGCCGGGCTGGCGGTGTTGAATTGCCAGCTTCGAACCGCATGATCGAGGTTGGGCGCTGCGTCGAACGTCTCGAACGGGAAGGCCGGCGAACTGGCGCCGAGCAGCCAGGTGACACCCTCGCCAGGCGCGACCAGTCCGGCCTGCTCGACCAGCTGCCCCAAGGCCTGGGCCGCGACGATATTGGGAACCGACTGCCCGCGCGTCCAGCGGTTGATCGTGCTGACGCTGGCGCTCACGCCGGCCGCGTGCAGGCTCCGGGCCACGTCGTCCAGCGTGCGATCGGCATAGCCCATGTAGGCGCGCAGCCGGCGAGCGAACTCGTCACGTTGGGTGTGCTTACGTCTCGTCATGGGTGGGTTACGGCTCGCACTCGCATATTGGAGTATGGCACATGTCGATATTGAATATCAATATTGATATCTTTTATCATTTATGGGAATATGATCCCATAACCGGCGGTTGCATGTCCCGCCTATGTTCCCTAAGGACGCCGGCTCTTGATCCGCACCATGGAATTTCCCGCAACCCCCGATCTGATGTATGACTCCGCTCAACGATCCACGGCGCGTGCCCTGATGCTGGAACCTCGACGCGCCGTCCTGCAGGCTCTGCGCGCGTGGGCCACCGAACACGAGTTCGACGCCGGCGACCTGGCCGCAATTGATCGAGTGCTGGCCGGGCTGGCGGCGGCCGAGGATGGACCCGATCTGGATTTAGTGATGCGGACCGTCCGCCGCCGTGTGATCGTTCAGGCCCGACAGCGGCGCCGCAATTCAGCCTCCGGCAGACCGACGGCCTGCTAACGACGGCGCGGATCAGTCAGGCGGTCAACCAGATCTTCGCACTTGACCGCGCCGCAACCGTCGACGATTCAATGGCCGAATTGAAGGCGCGGTGCTTCGCGATTACGTGTCTGGCGCGGTTTGAATTGCGAGGCGCGCCGCGAGACGCAGTGCGTACTCGAGCCCACCTGGGTCGGCAATGCCCTGTCCGGCGATATCGAAGGCCGTGCCGTGCGCCGGCGTCGTGAACGTGACGGGCAGGCCGACGAGCACCGTGACGCCCTTCCCGAAGCCGAGGAGCTTGGTCGCGATCTGCCCCTGGTCGTGGTACATCATCACCACACCGTCGAACTCTCCTCGCTTCGCTCGCAAGAAGATCGTGTCCGAGGGGACTGGGCCGGTTACCTGAATGCCCTCGGCCTGGAGTCGCTCGATGGCAGGGCCGATGATTCGGATTTCCTCGTCGCCGAACAAGCCATGCTCCCCTGCGTGAGGATTCAACGCGGCGACGGCGATACGCGGAGGCTGCTTGCCCATCCTTCGCAGCGTCTGGTCGGCCAGTCGTACGACGGACGTCACGCGGTCGGGCGTGATCATGTCGACCGCGTCGCGCAGTGCAACATGCGACGTGACCCTGAACGTGCTGAACTCGGGAATGACGTTCATCTCACCGAAGAGACCGTCGGACCCGGTGAGGTCGGCGAACATGTGGGCCTCGTCTGGGAATCGCCATCCGCCTTGGTGCAGAGCGGACTTATTCAGCGAGGCGTAACAGATGGCATCGAGGGCTCCGGCTGACACGAGACTGATCATGTGCTTCAGCGTTTCGCCGCAGACGCGGCCGGACTCGGGCGAGACATGGCCTCGCTCGAGCTGGTCCGGATCGATGTTGCCGAGGTCGACGACCGGAACGCTGCGGCGCGGCCAGGTCACCTCGTCGAACTTCTCGTAGGCGTCGTAGTCGAATCTCAGGCTGGCGTCCCGCATGCCCTGCTCGAGAACGCGCACGTCGCCGACGATCGCAACCCGAGCGCAATCGCCGACCGCGCCGGAGGCCATCGCCTTCACGGCAACCTCAGGCCCGATGCCACAGGCGTCGCCGAGCATCAGCCCGATAAGCGGCAGGGCGTCAGCGGTCATGCCGGTCTCCCTTGAGTTGCTGGCCCGCGCGATGTCGCCGTCACCACCAGATTGTTCGGTGTTCCAACAGAGTGCAATCAGCCTAGCCGTCCCGGACGCGGTGAGCACGCGGCCGGTCAGGCCGCGGAAACTGGCTTCGAGCTTGTGGCTGTAGCCAGATGTCGACGCAACGCCGTACTCGTCTGACTACACCGCCGCTCGCAAATCCGCTCGCGCCCGCTATGGTGGCGCCTGCCGGTTTGCCCTCTGCAACTGAGACGTAGCCCATGCCACGCTTGGACCCGACGGAACTCGTGATCGGCGATGCGCCGCAATACTTCTTCGACAACGGCGTCGTTAGCGCCGCCGCCAACGTCACGCGCACAGTCCACAGGCCGAGCAAGTCGCCGGCCAACCCCGTCATCCAGGCCGACCGGCCCTGGGAGAACATCACCTACTTCTCGTTCAACGGCTGGCAAGCCTGGCACGACGCGGGAACCGGGCGCACCCACTGCATGTACGAGGACTGGTGGCTGGATCGCGACAAGCTCGCCCGCGGCGAGGGCGGAACCATCCATGCCTGGGCCAATGCCCGCATGCGCTACCTCTACGCACATTCCGACGACGGCGAGACCTTTATCAAACCACCCATGGGCGTGTTCAGCCACAACGGTGAAGACACCAACGTCGTAATGGGATCGGAAACCGACGGCTCGCCCCACTCGATGGGCCTGCTGCGCGACCCGTGGGAGACCGATGACTCGCGCCGCTACAAGGCTCTGTACTTCCACGTGCCCCCCTCCGAAGAGGAGGTCGGCGGAGGCGTCGTTCGCCACGGCGTCTCGCCCGACGGCATTCACTGGACGCCGCTGGACGAGCCCCCGGTGGTCGGCGCCGAGCGCGCGCGTCTGGACGACACGGCCATCGTCGCCGTCGATCCCGAGTCCCGCGGCTATTTGGCCATCACGCGGCACCCATTCATGGTGGGCGCGCCCGACCCGCTGCGCCTGCCGCCCCTGGGACCAACCGGCGGCACACCAACCTTTGACGTGGCCACCGACCAGCCCGGCGGTCGCAACCGGCGCCGCGTCTTCATGATGGAAAGCGCCGACTTTCACCACTGGACGCGGCCCCGACTCGTGCTGGCCCCCGATCCCGATATCGACAATCTCGACACGTCGTTCTACGGCATGTCGCTCTACCGGATCGGCGCACAGTGGCTCGGGTTCATGGGCGTGTTCAACATGGTCAGCAACACCATGCACGTGGAACTGACCCACAGCCGCGACGGGCGCACCTGGCGCCGCGTCTGGCCGGGTCGTCCCTGGCTGGAACCGGGCCCTGCGGGCGCCTGGGATCAGTTCATGGTCAACGTGTCCAGTCCGCCCGTAGCCGGCGACGACGGCGATTTGCGCGTCTACTACGGCGGATCCCGCAACCATCACGACTGGTGGTTCGCCGGTCCGCCCGAACAGTACGCCGGTTCCACGGCCTGGGACCATCTGCCCGAGGTCAACGACATGAGCAACGTCGGCTACGCCCTCGGCCTCGCCCGCATGCGGCCCGACGGCTTCGTGTCGCTGGACGCCGGTCGCGAGCGCGAAGGCCTCATCGTCACCGAGCCGCTGGTCGCCCCCGGCGACCGCCTGCACATCAACGCCCGCTGCCGATCCGGCGGCTACCTCCGGGTCGAAGTCACCGACGCCCAGGACCGCCCTCTCACCGGCGCAACCGAGGCCGACTGCGACCCATTCACCGGCGACGCCCTGGACCACGCCGTCACCTGGAATGGCGACCCCGAGATTCCGCTCGGCGACGGCGGCGACCCCGATCCTCGCCGCCCCGGCGCCCCTTACCGCCGCCTCCGCATCACCCTCCGAAACGCCGAACTCTACTCATTCCGATTCACATCGGAGGAGGCCAACCCGACAACCTGACCCCACAGCCACCTCCAGCTCCACAGGTCGGCTCGCGGTGTCGGGAAACGGACAAGACTCGGCTAATTCAAAATCAGACTTTGAATTAGCCGAGAATCCACAGAAACCGCACCTGCGCGACTTGCGGTGGCGGCCGGTCCTTGACGGGACTTAGAGAGTTGCCGCTGGCGCCTTCGCCGGGTAGGCGAGCAGGCTGCCGCCTCCCTCGAATGCGCCCCAGCGACCGGCAAGCCGTGCCAAGTGCCACAACGTCGCCTGGTTGGCCGTGACAACCGGCTTGCCCAGGGACGCTTCCAGGTCGTCGATGATCGCCGCCGTGCGCATGCCCGTACAGCTGACAAACACCCCGTCGGCGTCCGGCCTGTCCACCTGCGATTCCACGATCTCGCATGTCTCCGCCGGCTCGACGGATTCGATATCGCAACGCAGGTTCAGCCCTACCATGGCCGCGACGCCGAAGCCCGCAGCCTCCAGGTAGGCGCGCAGCCGGTCGTTTAGGGCGTCGATGTGCGGGGATAGCACTGCCACGGACTGCGCGCCCAGCACTCGCAGGGCCTCAACGACAGCCGATGAAGTCGTCGTCGCGGGCACGCCGGATGCAGCCCGCATCTCCTCGATGATGGCCGCGTCGCCTTCCGGACCCAGCACGTAGCTCCCCGACGTACACCCGTACGCCACGGCCAGCGCCCCGCGCTCGGCCAGCCGCCTGGCCGCGTGCCCGTTCTCCGGATCCCGCGCCAGCCCCTCCACCAGCGCCAGCGTGATGTTCTGTTCCGGGGCCGACTCCGTCCTGATGGGTTCAATATCCAGCACGAGGTCTGGCCCGATGAATGCCTGCAGTTCCGCCCGGTGCCGGTCCTGCACCGGTTCCGGCCACACCAGGCCCACCCGTCGCTGTTCCACGACGCTACCTCTCGATCAGTTCCCGCGGCCCCTGCGTCAAGACTTCGCAGCCGTCCTCGGTAATCACGCTCGTCTCGCTGAACGCTACCCCAAACTCCCCCAGCCGCCGCACGGCGACCGGATGGTGAAACACCATGCCCGGTTCCAATACGGTGTCCTGGTCGCTGCGAATGAAGCCTGAAGCATCGGCCCAGTTCGGCGGAAAGCCCGCCCCGATGCCGTAGCCGAAGGTGCCGTGAAACACCAGGTCGTCGCCCGCGGCTCTTAGCTCGCGCCAGCCCGCCTCCGCCGCGTCACGCACGGCGATGCCCGGCCCCATGGCCTCGAGCACGGCGCTCAGGGCGGCCAAGCACGCGTCGCCCGCTGCGCGCACCTCGGCGGCGGGTGGACCTCTATGGTCAGTGTGCGCATCTGCGGCGCCGTATAGCGCTGTACGCAACCCCCAATCTCCAGCAGCACGTTGTCGCCCGGCTGGATGGTGTGCCGCTTGTGGGTGGTGTGCAGCATCCCGGAGCGGCGGCCGCTCGTCACGATCGGCGATAGGCACGGATACTCGCTGCCTGCCTGCGCCATGGCTGCGAACGCCGCCCCCGCGATCTCACCGTCAGAAACGCCGGCCGCCGCGGTCGAAATCGCGGCCTCCACCGCCGCCTGAGTGGCCAGCGCCGCGCTGCGGATGTGCTCGATTTCAGCCGCCGACTTGCGCCGCTTCAGCTCGATCAGCAGGTCAGTCGAGTCGACAAGCTCCGCCCACGGAAGCGCGTGTGCCAGATCGGCGTAAAACGACGCCGTCGCGCCCCATACGGCGCCGTCAATCCCGATTCGCCCGCGTGACACTCCACGGTCGGCCAGCATCCCCGCCGCATACGCCGGCCGCTCGATCTCCGGCGGGTACCCATGCAGCTCGTCGAACCACACGCCCAGCATTGCCCCGCCAAATTCCGGCGGATCCATCGCCAGCGCCGGTTCGCCTTCCTGCGGTACAACCAGGCAGGCGCCGCCGTCGACCGCGAATGTCTGGTAGCCGGAGAGATAGAACACGCTCGCCGGGTTCATCACCACCAGCGCGTCCAGCCCTGGCGCGTCCATCGCTGCGCGCGCCCGATCCAGCCGTGCCTGGTATTCGGCCGTGGAAAACGCCGGCTCCCGCGCCAGGTGCCCAAGACTCGTCTCCGGCAACCGTCCACCGCTGAGGCTGGCATGCACCCGCATGGCTACATCTTCTTTCTAGCTACCGATAGCTACGCGGTCCCCACTGCGCCTCGTAGTACGGCGCAATGGCTCGCCCCGGCGGCGCCACCGCGTCCAGCCGCTCCCGGTCGGAGTCGGTCACCGAAACCTCCAGCGCCCCCAGGTTGCCCTTCCAGTGTTCCAGCGTGCGCGGCCCCACGATCGGCGCGGTGATTCCGGGCTGCCCCATATTCCAGGCCAGGGCCAGTTGACCGGGGCTGCAACCCTTTTCGTTGGCGATGGCCGAAACCTCGTCCAGCACCGCGAAAGCCGCTTCGCTGTGCAGGTTTCGCTGCTCCTGTGTCTCCGGGTTTCTCTCGAACCTCGTGCCCGGCGGCGCGGCCGTGTCCCGCTGGTAGATCCCGGTCAGAAACCCACTGGCCAGCGGCGCCCACGGGATGATCCCAATCCCATACGTCTGCGCCATCGGCACCAACTCACGCTCGATCCGCCGATCCAGCAGGTGATACGGCGGCTGCTCGCAGATCGGCCGGTTCAGACTCAGTTTCTCGGCCGTCCACAGCGACTCCACCACCTGCCAGGCCGGCCACGTGCTCGTACCGATGTAGCGCACCTTGCCGCTCTGAACCAGGTCGTCCAGCGCCCGCAGCGTCTCGTCAGGCGGAACGTCCGACGATGGGCGGTGAATCTGGTACAGGTCGATGTAGTCCGTCTGCAAGCGCCGCAGCGACGCCTCGCACTGCTCCAGGATGTGCCGCCGGCTGTTGCCTCGGGCGTTCGGATCCTCGTCGTCCATCGCAAAGTGAACCTTCGTCGCCAGCACCGTTCGCTGACGCCGGCTCGGTTCTCGCAGCGCCTCGCCCACGATCGTCTCGCTCGTCCCTCGGCCGTACGAATTCGCCGTGTCGATGAAGTTGATCCCGGCGTCCAGCGCATGCTCGATGATCGCCAGCGAATCCTCGCGGCTGGTCGCATTCCCAAAATTCCAGCACCCCAGGCACAGCGGACTCACCCTCACCCCGGTACGACCCAAATTGCGATATTCCACTTCGCCTGCTCCGAGCCGGTAGCCGCCGTGACCGACGAGGCGAGTGTGTCACGTTCTCCACGCTTGCGCAGCCAGCCTTGGCCACCTGGGCGCTCTGTCTTCTGGCGTGAATTCCGCATTGGGGCCATAGTGTGCGCAGCCGAGCCCGGCTGAGTTGGGAGGAAGGTCTACCCATGCCAGTCGAACCTTTGCGGGCAGCCGTCATCGGCCTCAACTGGGCCGGCAGGCAGCACGCGAACACCTACCTTCAGCTTCAGGGCGTCGAGCTCACCGCTGTCTGCGACATCGACCCGGCCGCGCTCGACCGCGCGAGGCGCCAGTTCCCGACCCTGCACCGCTACCGCGACTTCGAGCAGATGCTGGACGAGCAGCGCCCCGACCTGCTCAGCATCGCCACCCCGGCCCGCTGGCACGCCCCGCAGACCATCCTGGCCGCCAGCCGATTCCCGCCGCGCGCCATCCTCTGCGAGAAACCCATGGCCGGCAATCTGAGCGAGGCCAAGGCCATGCTTGCCGCCCGCCGGCAGCACGGCGTCAAGCTGGCCATTGGCCACATGATGCGCTGGTACACCGTGCACGAGCAGGCCCGGGCTCTGGTTGCCGACGGCGCCATCGGCGCGCCGCTCTCCGCCACCGTCAGCATGGAATCGGGCGGGCTGATGAACAACGGCACCCACGCATTGAGCTACATGCAATACGTGCTCGGCGACCCCGACCCCGAGTGGGTCATCGCCAACGTCCAGCGTCGCAGCGACCGCTACGAACGCGGCTGGCCTTCGGAAGAGCTTTCAGCCGGCCTCATCTCATTCGCCGGCGACGTGCGCGTGTCCTTTGAGGGCGACATTCCGCCTGATCCGAACTACGACTGGCAGTTCCAAACGGTCACTGGCACCGACGGCGTGCTCATGTGGCCGACCGCGTTCCTGCCGGACGACTTTGCCGTGCGCCTCGTGCGCTGGGGCAAGGGTGTGACGGAGACACCGCCGCCAACGCAGACCCTGGACAACGTCTTCCTGCGCGAACTGGACGGCCTGGCCCGCTGGGTGCGTGGCGACGATCTGGAAAACCGCAACGACGCCCATCTCGCCATCAAGACCCAGGAAATCCTGATGGGCATGTTCGAGTCCGCCCGCACCCACACCCTCGTCCGCCTGCCGCTCCGCACCATGGGATCTCCACTAGTCGAAGCCATCCGAACGGGCGAGCTTCCGGTCGAGTATCCAGGCAGATACGACATCCGCTACGCGGTCGACCAACCCCTGCGCTCCCGCGACTGATCGCCGGATACCCGTTTGGTGGGAGCTCCGATCTCTCCGTCTAGTCCCTGAACGGATCGAACGTATCCGCGCCAGCCATGGCCACCCCAATTGGCCTTAGCCGGTGCGTAACCCGCACCGTGCCCGTGTGCTCCGCCAGCACCTGATCCAGATTCTTGTACGCCTCCGGCGCTTCGTCCGCCCCTCCGCCGCGTAGCACGATGCCCTGCCGGCGAATTGACTTTCGCACCGCCGGCCAGTCCACCACGCCGGGCGCCGTCTGCACCCAGCGCTTGCGCTTCCGGTTGTAGCGTCGGCGCCCCGGCTGCCTTGCGCCGCGACATCACCCGCCCGGCCCCATGCACCGTGCTGTACAGCGCCTGCTTTGATGCGGGCGAGTCCAGGCCCTCCAGGATCACCGAGGTCCCGCCCATCGTCGCGCCCACAAACCCCTGCTGACCCGGAAACGCCGGCGTTGCCCCTTTGCGCACGACCCAGAAAGTCCGCCCAAAGTGCTTCTCCTCCCAGGCGAAATTGTGATGGTTGTGCACGGTCAGATCCGCCTTGGTTCCCAGCAGCTTCAGAATCCGCTCCACCACCCAGCGGCGCCCGGCCTGCGCATACGCCCCTGCCAGCCGCATCGCCGAAATATAGGCCTGACCCACCTCCGAGCGGACCTCAAAAAAGTACCGGCGGCGCATCCATGTTGTTGGTACGCGGCCGGTCGGTGAACTTCCGCCCCTCGCCCATCGCCAGGAATCCCGTCGCCGTGCGGTGCCCGAAGCCCCGGCTGCCGAAATGCACCCCGATCCACAGCCGGTCCTGCTGATCGGCGAACAGGTCCACGTAGTGGTTCCCCGCGCCCACCGTCCCCAGCTGCCCCTCGGCCAGTTTCAGCAGCTTCCGCTGTGGCGCGAAATCAGCCTTGCGGATCTCCTCCAGCACCGGGTCGTCCGCGGGTTCTCGATTGATTCGGCCGATCCCGAAGCTGATCGTATGGCACGATCTCGTCCATCACCCCCGCGGTGTCAACCTTCGAGGCCTGCAACGGCGTCCGCACCGCCACGTTCCCGCAGCCAATGTCGTAACCCACGCCCGATGGCGAAACATGCCGCGGATAGGCAATCGCCGCGCCGATCGGCGCCGAATACCCCACGTGATGATCGGCGCACAGCACCCCGTAGGTCGCCTGCCGCAGGCAGCGTTGTAGCTGCGCCATGGCCCCCGGGTCGCCTTGGCCAAAGATGTGAACGCGCGGCTTGCTCATCCCTTAAACCTACGCCCCGATATGCTGGGGCGGCAGCGCCAGCACCCCGCACGATTCGGGAGAGCGCCAATGAACGCCAACGGCTTCCACACCCTGTCGCTCGCGCAAGTCGAGCGATTCCGGCGAGACGGCTTCCTCGTCGTTGAGAATCTTCTGTCTGAGGACGATATGGCCGCCGTGCGTGACCGCGCCGATCTGATCGCCGGCGGCCGCGCGCCCCATGTCCCCGACGACTGTGTGCAAGTCGAGCCCGGCTTGCGCGACGGCCCGCTCCCCGAAGACCGCGCCCTCGCCGTCCGCAAGATCTACAAGGTGGCCCACTACGACGATGTCATGCTGGCGCACGTGCGCAACCCCAGGCTGGTGGACGTCATCGCCGACCTGCTGGGCAGCGACGACATCAAGCTCTATCTCGACCAGATTCTCATGAAACCCGCCTTCCACGGATCGCGGCAGCCCTGGCATCAGGACTCCGGCTCCTGGCGCGACTTGTTTCCCATGGACCTGGTCACCGCCTGGTGTGCGCTGGACGACGCCACCATCGCCAACGGCTGCCTCTGGATGGCCCCCGGCACTCACCGCTGGGGCATGATTCCAAGGCACCTCCAGGCGGACCTTCAAAACTCCTTCGTCGGCCAATTCGAGCCGGTCCCGGTGGAGATCCCGGCCGGCGGCGTCAGCTTCCATCACAGCCTGGTCTTCCACTCCAGCCGCCCAAACACCACGCCTCACCGTCGCCGCGGCTCCGCCGTCCACTACATGCGCGCCGCCACCATCAAGGACGACAGCGTCACCGACGCACCCAGGGTGCCCCCGTTCATCCAGGTGCGCGGGCAGTCCTTCCCCGGTTGCGTCTAGCGCTCAGGCGGAAGGGCACGCATGGAAATCGCACTGCTCGGATCCAGCGGCATCCGGGTCTCACGCCTGGGCCTGGGTTGTGGCTTCCGCAATCAGACCGACCTGAAGGTGATGGAATCCGCCATCAGGCGCGCCATCGAACGCGGCGTCACGCTCCTCGATTGCTCCAACTTCTACGGTAAGACGCCCAACACGCCCTACGGCGGCGCTTCCGAGTTGGCCCTCGGGCGTGCCATCGCCGGCTGCCGCGATGGCCTGGTCGTCACCTCAAAGGTCGGCTATCCCACCGGTCCGGGCCCAAACGATCTCGGCGGCTCCCGAACGCACATCATGCGCGAGATCGACCGCAGCCTTCGGCGCCTCCAAACCGACTACGTCGATATCTACATCGTCCACTGTCGAGACCCGGACACGGCCCTGGAAGAGACTGTGAGCGCCATGCTGGACGTCATTCGCCAGGGCAAGGCCCGCGCCTGGGGAGTCTCCACATTCAAGGCCTGGGAGGTATGCAAGGTGACCATGCTCGCCGAGCAGTTGGGCGGCCCACGACCCGCGATGGTCATGGCCCCGTACAACTTGCTCGACCGTACGCCGGAGCTTGAGCTTCTACCCTTCTGCCGCGAGGAACGCGTGGGCATGTTCGCCTACAGCCCGCTGGCCGAAGGGCTCCTCACCGGCTTCTACCGACCCGGCCGTCCTCCCCCACCCGGCTCAGTAATGGCTGCGGAGGCCAAGCGCACCCAGTACGACCAGTCATTCAAGGGTCGGGCCTTCGATGTACTCGCCACGGTCGAACGCTTGGCCGCTGCCCGCGCCTGCGTCCCCGCACACGTTGCCATCAACTGGGTTCTGTCGAATGCCGATGTTTCCGTGACTCTCATTGGTGTCGACACGCCCGATCAGGTCGACGCCAACCTCAACGCCCTGACCTGGCGCCTCAGTGCCGAAGAGCGCCGCGAACTCCACCAGGTATCGCGAAGTCCGGCGTCCCTTGCCTAGCTGTGCTGAACACTCTTCACTGAGGCCCGGCGTCGGCCCCGGCATCTACGCACGCCGCCGCGTGACTCCGCTTGACTACTTCGCGCTCGCTGCTTCTTGTCCTGGCAAGGCTCGAGGATTAGCCCAGGACTGGCGCGCACCGTAGAAGACGGGTGCGTACGAGGTGGCGTAGAGCGGCTTGCGCAGCCCGCCCACCGTTGGACCGAAACGATCCTGGCTATACGGCTGTGGAATGGGCGCGCCCAGAAGTTCTTCGATTCGTGACCGCCGGTCGCCCACAATCTCGGGATGCGAATCGTGGACGTTGTGCCGTTCATCGGGGTCTGCGAGCAAGTCATATAGCTCCGGATTCGAATCTTCAAAGTCCCAGCCCGTGGCATACACCCAGCGCTCGTCGCGAACTGACACGCGGCCGGCCCACGCCGTGGTTACGTAGGAACGCAGAGACTCTCGCTCCCCGGTCGCCAGCGACCAGGCGCTATGGCCATTCATGATCGGGGGCGCGTTGGACAAGCCCGCGAGATCCAGGATGGTCGGGCCCAGATCGTAGTTCTGCACCCAGGCATTGACATCCAGGTCGTGAAAGCGCGCGTCGGGATGCCGAATCGTCAGGTTCTGCTGCGTATTGAACGGGTGCAGCTCAGTGTTCCGCTTGCCCCAGCCGGTGTGATCGGCCAGCTCCGTGCCGTGATCCGTAAAGAAGATCACCGCAGTGTCATCGCGCAGCTTCAGCTGATCCAACTCGTCCAGCAGCATGCCAATCTGCGCATCCGTAAACGTGACCTCGCCTTTGTAGCAGGACGTGTAGTAGTCAATGAAGTCCGCCGATGTCACCTCAAGATCCGCACCCTGCATGTCCGACGAGAACGACGGGTGCAGGATGTGCCGAGGCTGCTGATAAACCGGCCCCTGCCAGGTGCTGTTGTAGCGCTGCACATAGGCGAACGGAGGATCGAACACCTCGTGCGGCTCGAAACAGTCGATCCACAGGAAAAACGGTGCGTTCCTGGCGTTGTCGCGCAGCCAGCGACGCGCCGACGCAAAAACCTGAGCACCTTGCCAGTCGGCCTCCTCGCGGCGGTCGCGGACATTGTGCAGGTGCTGGAGGAATGCGCTCTCGCCGCTGAGAGATTTCGCCGAGGCTTCAGGCACGGCCGGTTCGTAGGCGCCAAAGTAGTCCTTGAACAGCTCGCGAATCAGGTCCCACGAGCCGGTCCGCCAACCGTCCCCGCCCGCGCCGCGTATGCGCTCCCACGTCATAAACCCGCGGTGCTGATTCATGTTGGGCTTGAACAGGTGCGGCGTGTCGGCGATCAGGCCAGTGGCGTAACCCTGCTCCAGCAATATCTCGGCAATCGTCGGGTACTCGTCCGGAATCTCATGCTAGCCGTAGTACCCGTGGGCGTACGGAAACCCGCGCCGACCCGTAAAGCAGCCGTTGCGCACTTGAATCGTTTGGCCCGGTTCGGTAAAGCATCGGTTGAAGCGCACCGACTCGGCTGCCAGCCCGTCCAGTGCGGGGGTCTCGATGCTGCTCAGATTCTTGTTGGGCCCCACGATGTCGGCCCGAAATGTGTCGAGACAGATCACGACGATGTTTAATCGGTCCATTGGAACCTCTGCCTTAGTCGTGGCCGCGTCGCTGGTTCATATTCGGAAGATCCAGGACCCGCCGCAATTCTGTCCTGATACTCGGCCGCTCACGACAGTTGGCCGGCACAGTTGCGGCTACGCACGCCCGTCCCAACGCCATCCGTACAGGTCAGCGTTCTGCAATCTGCGCGAAACCAGAGACTAGGCGTGCGTGACGCCGACACTCGACCAGTTTGGTGGCGAGGGGCGGAATCGAACCGCCGACACATGGATTTTCAGTCCACTGCTCTACCGACTGAGCTACCTCGCCGGGCCTGAGGCAATCCGGGCCAGGTGGGCGGTGCAGGGCTCGAACCTGCGACCTCTACGGTGTAAACGTAGCGCTCTGCCAGCTGAGCTAACCGCCCGGCGGCAGGCCCCGCAACCCGGGCGCGGCGCATCCTACCCCAATGGCCGGTCGCCTGGTGCGAGCACCCCTCGCGTCCGCGGCTGGAGGACACGGAGCCTCGCAGCGCTGCCGCAGCATGCCTCAACCCACCCAACCCGCTCAGGCCTCGCGCGTCGCTGCCTCCGCGCTCCGATCTTCGCTCACCGCGGAAGGCAACCGAGCAATCGGCAATCGCGGACTAGGGCGCCGTGGTCCCGCCGCCGCCCGAACCGATGCCAGGACTTCCCAGGATCACCGGCAATCCCGTTTCCGGGTTGGTCGGTACGTACACCACGCTGCCCGAGTCGATCTCGCGCAGCGCCGTGATGTACTTGTCCTGCAGAACCGCCGCCGTCAGCGACTCGTTGATCAGGTTGTTGGCATTCGCGATACCCGTGGCTTCCTCCACGCGTCGCTGCGCTTCCTGTTCCGCTTCCTGAACCTGGAAACGCCGCGTTTCAATCGCCTGCTCCGCGGCCAGCTTTCGCTCGATCGCCGTGGTGATCTGCTGTGGCAGCGACACGTCGCGCAACAGCACGTTCTCTACCAGCACGCCGCGCTCGGACAGAATGCTCTGCAACTGCATCTCGATTTTCTCGGCGACCTCGGTGCGTGCCGTCGTGTACAACGCCTCTGCCTGGAACTCACCGACGACGTCACGAATCGCGTCGCGGATCGCGGGACGGACCACGATCTCAACGTAGTTGGGACCTATCTTCTGGAAGACATCGGGCGCATCTGCGAATTGCAGGCGATAAAGCGTTGTGATGTCCAGCCCGACCGAAAGACCCTCCGACGTCAGCGTGCGCACGGTCTGATCGGTGGCGCTTGGACTGGCGTCTTCCGCGCGCGAGCTCATGGTGAGCTGTTGGGTCCGTACGCTCAGGGTCTCAAGGCTGGCCCAGGGTGCCTTCACCAACAGGCCTTCGGGCCGTGGCGTCCGGTCAACCACACCAAACGTGTGTAGCACGCCGACCTCACCGACGTTCACGAACCGCACGCTGAACAGCCCCAGCACGATGACTGCCGCAATCACGATCACAATCGTGCCGACGGCGGTGTTTCCGTATCTATTTGTGCCCATCAACAGTGGTCCCCTCTGGCGCGGGGCGCCGCTGTGCGGCTGCTCGCCCGAACCCGTTCGGTGATTCCGACAACTTACTTCCTCCGTTGATACCATCCATGTCGCGCGGATTCAAGGATGTTTGGTACCTCCGCGCTCTATGCAGCCGCGCTGGGAACGGAGAATCGGTTTGACAGCCAGGCATTTACTCTCGCGTCGGCGCCTGCTGGCGCTGCTTGGAGTTTCGGCAACGCTTGCGGCCTGTGGCGAATCCGACGCGCCGTCGCCCACGCCCACGGTCGGTTCCGTGGTGGCCTCGCCCCGGTCGACAGCCGTGTCCGAGACGGCCACCGTCTCGACTCGGACGGCCGCCGCCTCGCCCTCTCCCGATCCCGCCACCCCACCGCCGGAGGTTGATGACGGTTTGCGACGGCTTGCCGGCTACGGCTTCCAGGCGCACCTCTACAACCAGGATCGCGGCCTGATCGTTGATCGCACGCTCGAGGCCGGATTCGACTGGCTCAAGCAACAGGTCGAATGGAGTCAGACGGAACCAATCGAAAAGGGCGGTTTCGACTGGCGCGAGCTTGATAAGGTCGTGGCCGCTGTCAGCAGCGCCGGAATTGATCTCCTCCTCAGCGTCGTCCGCGCGCCAAAATGGGCCTTGGGTGATCGTTCCCACGGGCCACCGGGCGATCCGCTCGACTTCCGCGACTTCATGCAGGCCTTGGCCGGACGTTACCGCGGCCACGTCCAGGCCTACGAGTTGTGGAACGAAGCCAACCTCGCGCGCGAGTGGGGCTACGGGCGGATTGACGCTGGTGAATTCGTGGAGCTGATGCTGGCCGGAAATGAAGGCGTTAAGGCTGGTGACCCGGACGCACTCACCGTCGGTGGCGCCCTGACGCCCGCCGGCGATGTCGATATCCCCGACCAGCAGGTGCAGGCCGTTGATGACGTGCGCTTTCTGGAACAGATCTACGCCTATCGGGACGGGATCGCGCGCGAGGCCTTTGATGCCTGGGGCGTGCATCCAGGCGGATTCAACAACGCGCCGACGCAGGATATCGGCAGTGAGCGCGGTTCGGGCTGGAATGGCCACGGCAGCTTCTATTTCAAGCGGTTCATCCAGCACCGGGCGGTCATGGAGGCCAATGGCGACGCCGACAAATCCATCTGGCTCACGGAATTTGGCTGGTCGACCGAGAACGCCGACCCCGCCTACGGGTTTGGCGCAGACAACTCAGAGGAAGACCAGGCCAAGTTCCTGGTTGACGCGTTTCGGCTCATCCGCGAATCCGCCCCGTACATCACCCACGCCTTTGTATGGAACTTGAACTTCCAGTCGGTCGTCGGACCGCAGGACGAGAAGTTTCCATTTGGCGTGCTCCGTTCAGACGGATCGCCCCGACCGGGCTATATCGCCCTGAAAGAGATGACTAAGGGCGCCAAGACTCGCCCAACGCTGGCCTAGGTCTGCGAGGCGCCGGCCAATAGACCGGCAGGGTCGACGCGCGTCAGAACGCGGAGCGGCCTACAGGAAGAAGTCGGCGTTGATCTTCGTCCACTTTTCCCATTCGTCCGGCACGTCAAAGTCCGGGAAGATGGCCGTCACCGGGCACACTGGCTCACAGGCGCCGCAGTCGATGCACTCCTCGGGATCGATGTAGTAAATCTCCGCTTCGTCGGTGGTATGGATACAGTCCACGGGGCACACGTCAACGCACGAAGCGTCCTTGGTGCCAATGCACGGCTCGCAGATCACATACGTCATCGACGAAGACTCCCCCTGGTGGGACGGCAGCGAGTGCGGAAAGACGCCGGAGCTAACGACCCCTCCGGCTGCCAAATCCTATCGCGTCTGCCACTGCCGGCAAAGCCGTTTTGGTGCATCAGCCGGCGGCGGCGGGCAGGCTCCATCGGACCAGGCCGTGTTCCACTGGGTCGGTCAGATGCGGGTGCCGCGGCACCACGCGTACGGCGATTCCCATTCGGCCGCTCTGGCGTAAGGGCACTGTTGATTCGAACCACTGGGTGCCCTCGCCGTCCGACCCCACTGGAACAGCTTCGAACGTCAAGCCGCCGTCGACCGCGCCGTCGCTGCCGATCCGGCCCACATAGACCTGCACAGTCAATTCCTCTGCGTGCAAGCCGTTCAGTGACACCCGCGCATGCACCGGCAGCGCCGACCCAACATTCACTTCAGGTCCTCCGGTCAGGTTCACATCCAGAATCTGCACCGAGTTCCATTGCTCGCGCACGCGTGCGAGCCAGTCGGCGAACGATCGTGCCGGCGCCCAGTCGTCTTCGGCGAGCGTGCGCTGTAGCTCGTCGGCACGCTGATAGAACTGACCGGTGTACTGGCGCATCATGCGGTGTGCGCCGAAATCCGCCAGTGCCATGACGATTGACGCCTTGGAGCGCTCCACCCACCGCGTCGGTGTTCCGTCCAGCCCCAGGTCGTAAAACAGCGGCGCGACCGACCGCTCCAGCAGCCGATAAACGGCTGCGGCATCATTCGCGTCGCGTTGTGGATCGTCGACATCGTCGTCCGCGCGCCCAATGGCCCAGCCGATGTGGGGCGCGTAGGCCTCGGCCCACCAGCCGTCCAACACGCTGACGTTCAAAACTCCGTTGGCCGCCGCCTTCATACCGCTGGTTCCGCTGGCCTCCTGCGGCCGCACCGGCTGGTTCAGCCAGACGTCGCAGCCCTGTACGAGGTCCCGCGCTAGGTCCATGTCGTAGTCCTCCACGAACACCACGCGGCCCACGAAGCTTGGGTCGCGGCTCAGCTCGTGAATCTCGCGGACCAGATCCTTGGCCATCGTGTCGTCCGGGTGCGCCTTCCCGGCAAAGACGATCTGCACGGGGCGCCGGGCGTTCGTGACCAGCCCCCGCAAGCGTTCCAGATCGTGAAGGAGCAGCGTGGGGCGCTTGTACAGCGCCATCCGCCGTGCGAATCCCACCGTCAGGGCGTTCGGCTGAAGCGCTGTGCTGGCGTCGGCCAGTTCCGCGCCCGAGCCCCAGCGGCGCTCCACCACCGCCCGCAAGCGCCGTCGAACGTTGGCCACCAGCCGCTCGCGCCGCCGCGTGTGCACCCGCCACAACTCGTCGTCCGGAATCGCGTCCAGCCCCTCGCGAATTTCTTCACGATCGGAAAGCAGCGCCCACTCCGGCCCAAGGTAGCGCCCCAGGAGGTCCGCGAGCTCGCGGGACACCCAGGTGGGCAGATGCACCCCGTTCGTTACGTGCTGGATCGGCACCTCGGGCCACGGAACGTTGGTCCAGAGTGATTGCCACATCTGCCGTGTGACCTCGCCGTGCAACTGCGATACCCCGTTGCGCCACGTGGCCCCGCGCAGCGCCAGGATCGTCATGCAAAACGGCGATGACTCCCCCCGGCCCGGGTACTGACCCATCGCCGTTACCCGGGCGGCGTCGATACCGGACTCACGCAGGTAGGCGCCAAGGTGATGCGCCACCTGGTGGGGATGAAACTCGTCGTGACCGGCCGGAACCGGCGTATGCGTGGTGAACACCGCCCCGGCGCGCACCGTCTCCAGCGCTGCCTCGAATGACAGCTCTGTCCCGTCCCGCAACTCGCGCAGTCGTTCAATCAGGGCAAACGCGCTATGCCCCTCATTGAGATGCAGAACCGTCGGATTCATGCCCACGGCCCGCAGCGCGCGCATCCCGCCGACGCCTAACAGGATTTCCTGCCGTATCCGCACGTCGGAGTCGCCCTGGTAGAGCTTGGCGGTGAGTTCGCGATCCTCCGGCGCGTTGTTCGGCACGTTGGCGTCCAACAGCAACACCGGGCAGCGCCCTACGTTCATCCGCCAAACCCGTGCCTCCACCCATCGGTCGGTTATCGGAACGCCAACCGTCAGCGGCGTTCCGTCCGATGTGGTCAGCATGTGGACTGGCTGGCTGTAAAAGTCGGTCTCGGGATGCAGTTCCTGCTGACTGCCGGATGGATCGATCGACTGCCGGAAGTACCCCTGCCGGTACAACATCCCAACCGCTACCAGCGGAACGCCAACGTCGCTCGCGGCCTTGACGTGGTCGCCGGCCAGCACACCCAATCCGCCCGAATACAACGGTACCGACTCGGTAATCCCGTACTCCATGGAGAAGTACGCAACCGCTAGATCCCTCGCCTCCGGAAACGTCGTCGAGAACCAGGAGCGTGTCCCCAGGTACCGCCGGCGTCGCTCCACCACCTGCTGCAGGTCGTGAACGAATGCCGAGTCCGTAGCACGCGCCGCCAACTGCTCCGGCGTGACGTGACCGAGCAGCGCGACCGGGTTGTGTTGCGTTGCCTGCCAGGCATCCGGATCGATGCGCCGGAAAATGTCCTGGGCGTCAGGATTCCAGGCCCACCAGAGGTCGTACGCCAGCTCGCGCAGCCCCCGTAGCTCGTCGGGAATTGCTGGACGCACCGTGATGACGTGGTTCGGCTGCACGTGCGGCATGGTTGCGGTCAGAATTTCTTATCTCGGCGTCCGACGATGGCGCCTAGGCTGCCATCACCCACAGATTGCTGGCGACGCGCTCGTCCACCACCACTGTCTCACCGTCCAGTTCCAGGACCATGCTGCCCGACGGCGTGATCTCCACGACTGTCATGATGTGACCCGGCACCAACTGCTTTTCCTCGAAATACCGCAGCAGTTCCCCATCGTCCTCGGCCGGTTCGGATAGGCGCACAATCCGTACCGTCTGGCCGGGCTCGGCCCGGCTCAGGCTGAAAAATTGCGCCACGTCGGTTTCCGGGTAGTTGCCGGGAATCGGCAGCCCGTGCGGACAGGTCGCCGGATGCCCAAGCGACGCCGAAATCCGCTCCGTCAATTCTTCGGACACCGAGTGCTCCAGCCGGTCGGCTTCCTCATGAACTTCCGCCCAGCCCATGCCCAGCGTGCGAATCAACCAGTGCTCGATCAGCCGGTGACGCCGCGCCAGCCGCTCGGCGACCCGCTCGCCGCCCAGCGTAAGGAATACCTGTCGCCGGTCGTCGATCCAGACGTGCCCATCGCGCGTCAGGCGATCCAGGGTGGCCGATACGGTAGGCGCCGCCACATGCAGCCGCTCAGCCAGCCGGGCGTTGATCACCGGCTCCGCCTCGGCCCGCATGCCGTAAATGGCGAGGAGATAGTCCTCGGTGGTACTGGTTAGCGGCATTAGACGCAATTCTGCCACGGACCGCGAAGCGGGTCCTTCAGCTAGTTGGCGGCGCTCGGAAAGGCCAGCACGTCCCCGCTCAGTTGTACCCGCACCCGTGCGCCGCGCCGGAACGTAAACGTCGGGCCCACCCGGGACGAGAGTCGGAGTCCGGAATCAAAGCGCAGGTTGATCATCTGATCGTGACCATAGAAACTCCGGCCAACTTGAATTGCCTGTCCGCCTTGATCCTCGCTCAGCTGCAGCGCTTCTGGACGAATCAATACGTCGGCCGGCCCGTACAGATCGTCCACCACCGATATCGTGCCCAGATCGCAGACCACCGCACGCCCGATGGCGCGACCATCGATCACGTTGATATCGCCGACAAACTCGGCAACCCGACGCGATGCCGGCCGGCGGTAAAGCGCCGCGGGTGGAGCCTGTTGAAGAATTTGGCCGTCCATCATCACGGCAACTTCATCTGCCAGGCTCAGTGCTTCCTCCTGGTCATGCGTGACGATAATGGCCGTCGCATTTGCGGCCCGCAGCACCCTCCGCACTTCGCTCCGTACGCCCACCCGAAGTGACGGATCAAGGTTTGAAAACGGCTCGTCCAGCATGATCAGGCGCGGACCCGGTGCCAGCGCCCGCGCTAGCGCTACCCGCTGCTGCTGACCGCCCGAGAGCTCGTGCGGCATGCGCGAACCCAGGCCGTCCAGACCTACCTGGCCCAGCAGGTCCCGTACGCGAGTCTCCGGGTCCGACCCCCGCGTCAACCCGAAACCCACGTTGTCTTCGACACTTAGGTGCGGGAACAGGGCGTATTCCTGGAACACCAACCCAACCTGCCGACGCTCCGGTGGCAGATGCACCGAGTCTGACGCCACGGTGCGTCCAGCCACTTCGACCGTCCCCTCGTGCGGACGCTCCAGCCCCGCAATGAGTCGCAGCAACGTCGTCTTGCCGCAGCCACTCGGTCCCAGCAACGCCAGCAGCGTGCCGCTCTCGACTTCGAGCGACGCGTCGTTCACGGCGGTCACGCCCGCGAATCGCCTGGTCAGGTTGCTGCAGCGCAGCGCCAGGCTCATGTGCGCGCCACAGCGTCCGGCACTAGTAGCACTCGGGTGGAATTGGGCGCTCGCCCGCGGGATTAGCCCATGCTAACGCGGATATTCGCTCAAGCTAAGGCGAGGGCCAATCCTGCTGACTCCTATCCCTGATTCGGGATCGCTAGCTCGACGCTGTCGGCCTGTGCCGAAACGCCACGTCCTCGTCAATCGACCGCACATGCAGATCCCGCTGCGGGAACGGAATCTCCACGTCGTGTTCCCGGAAGTACTCGTCGATCGTGAAGTGCAGGTCGCTCAGCGTCGAAAAACGCTCGCTGATGTCGGCCACGTACGCCAGCACCCGGAAGTTCAACGACGAATCCCCGAACTCGAAAAAGAATATCCGCGGCTCGGGATCCTCCAGCACCAGCTCGTGCTCGGTCACGGCTTCCCGAATCAGCCGCTCCACCAGCCGCGTGTCCGAGCCGTACGCCACGCCCACAACAAAGTCCACCCGCACCCGCCGGTCGTCAAGCGTCCAGTTGTTCACCACCGTGGAAATCAACTCGCCGTTCGGCACGATGGCCTGCGTCTGGTCGAACTTGCGCAACGTCGTCGCTCGGATTCCCACGCGCTCCACGGTCCCCAGCTCACCGGCCACGCTCACCACATCCCCCACCTTGATCGGACGCTCCACCAACAGAATCACGCCTGACACGAAGTTGTTGGCAATGTTCTGCAGCCCAAAGCCCATGCCCACGCCCAGCGCGCCAAACACCACCAGCACGGCGTCGAGTTGGAACCCCACGGACCGCAGCCCGATAAACGATCCCATGAAGATGATCGTGTACCGTGCCAGGTTGCCGATAACGTGCAGGACCCCTTCGGGAATGTCCTCCACCTTGCTGCCGATCTGGTGCTCCAGGAGCCACCGCACCCGGCCCGCCACAAGCCACGTCACAGCGAAAATAAGGAGAAGCACGACCAGGCTCAGCGGCGTCACCGGATCCGCGCCCAGGCTGAATAGCGGCGCGTTGAACGCGTCCCATACAGCGATCCAGATCTCCATCAGTCAGCCCCGCCGAGCGACTCAGCCCCAGCCGTGACGCTCTTGCCCCGGCTCCCGTGAGGGAGAGGGCTGGGATGAGGGTGGCAGCTTGGATCCGCAACCATGCGCGGGCTATGTCTCACCAACGCCCGGTAGCCGCCAACGAAGCTCACCAGCGATCCCCCTAGCTTCCGGGAATCAGCGCCGATCGCGTGATGTAGCCCTTGTCCTGCTGCTCCATCGCGTGATCGATCTGCGACAGCGGGAACGAGTGCGACAGAATCCGGTCGAACGGCAGCTTGTCCTTGTAATCCACCAGGAAGTTCAACGAATTTCGCAGGTCTTCGGCCTTGTAATGCGCCACGCCAATCACCGAGATGCTCTTGAAGACAATCACCGACGGATCGAACCCCGTGTCCCAACCGACATTGATATTGCCGATCTCCAGGTAGCGTCCCCCGTGGGCCGTCATGTCCAGCCCTTCGCGCACCACGCCCGGATGCCCCACCAGCTCCAGCGTCACGTCCGTGCCCAGCCCGCCCGTCAAGTCGCGCACCGCGTCCGCCCGCTCTTCCGGCGTCTCGTACTCGCGGATGTCAACGACGTCAGTCGCGCCAAATTCGCGGATCAGGTCCAGCCGTTCGTCCACGCCGTCGATAGCGATAATTTTGGCTGCACCGCGGGCCTTGGCGATGCCGGCCGCGTACACACCCAGCCCGCCGGCTCCCTGAATCGCCACCGTCTCGCCAAACGAAAGTCCTGCTCGGTCCAGCCCCGAAACGACCTGCGCCAGGGCACAGTTGATTCCGGCAATCTCTAGGTCCGACAACGAGTCCGGCACCTTGAACATCGCGTGCTTGGGATGCAAGTAGTAATACTCGGCAAACGTGCCCCGGAAGTGCGGCCACACGTCCGCGCTCTGCGTCCGGTCGAACTGCCGAGTCGGGCAAGCGTAGGTGTGACCCTTCAGACAGGTCGGGCACTGCATGCATGGGTAAAAGTACTGAAACACCACCCGGTCGCCCTCACTCAGCGGCTCACCCAGCGTGTCAGTCGTCACGCCGTCGCCCAGTTTGTGGATCTTGCCGGTGCCTTCGTGCCCCAGCGCCATTGGCGTGGGCCGCCCCATCTTCACCACGTCAATGTCACCCCGCCAGTAATGCAGGTCCGAACCGCACACGTTGGCCACGGTCATCGCCAGCACCGCCGCCCCGGGCTGTGGGTCGGGCACAGGGTATTCCCGCAGGTCGAACGGGATGTTGGTTCCGTGATAGGTGGCGGCAATGCCGGTGTCAGCCATGAGGTTTTCTCCGATTGGCCAGGTCACGCGGGGCAAGGTGACCGAAGCGTATCCTAAGGCGTGGACTGCATGGACGTCGGTATGAGCCGGTGACTCCTGAAGCTTGGATAGTTATCGGCTGCGTCGTCGGCTCGCTGCTGCTATTCGCCAGCGAGCGGCTGCCGCCTGAGGGCGTTGGCGTGCTGGTGCTGTTAGTCCTGGCCTTTACCGGCGTGGTCGACGCTCCGTCGGCCTTCGCCGGATTCGCCAGCCCGGCCGTCATCACTGTCGCCGCCATGTTCATCCTCAGCGCCGGCCTGGTGGAAGCCGGCGCGCCCGCCGCACTCGCCTCCGCCATCGTCCGCTACGGCGGCACCCGCGTCGTCGTGCTCACCGCCCTGCTCGTGGTGGTGGTCGGCGTCATGTCGGCCTTTATCAACAACATCGCCGCCACCGTGATTCTCATGCCGGCTGCGGTCACCCTGGCTCGCGCTGCCGACGCGTCGTCGTCGCGGCTGCTCATGCCGCTGGCCTACGGCTCGATGCTGGGCGGCCTGATGACCCAGATCGGAACGCCGCCCAACCTGCTGGTCAGCGATGCGCTGGCTGCCGCCGGTCATCGGCCCTTCAGCATGTTCGACTTCGCACCCACCGGCATCGCCATCCTCGTGGCCGGTCTGCTGTATCTCCTCACCATTGGCCGCCGCCTCCTGCCAGACAGGCAGGGGCCGGACCTGGAGCAAGGCATCGACCAGACTCGCGACTATCTCGCGGAGGTCCGTATCCCGGCAGGAGCGTCGTTGGTGGGCAAGACCCTGCGCGAACTTCGCTGGCGGCCCCGCTTTGATGTGTCCGTCATGGAGATCATTCGCGACCGAAGCCGCCTCCGCTTCCCAACCGCAGAAGAGGCCCTCTACGTTGGCGACGTGGTTCTTGTGGCGGGGGAGCCTGACGACGTTCTCCGGCTCACGCAGGCCGATGGGGTGGAATTCACTTCCGAGCGCGACTTCGTGCCCGGTCGTTTGCAAGCGGACGACGAGCAGGCCACGGTGCTTGAGTTGGTTGCCGGTCCCGGCTTCTCTAGCCGCGGCCTCTCCGTTGCCGCCATGCGCTTCCGCAATCGCTTCGGCGGCCTCGTGCTCGGAATCTGGAGGCAGGGCACGCAACTGCGGTCCCGGCTCCGCGATCAGCGAATCGAGACCGGCGACGTGCTCATGGTCCGGATGCCGGCCGCCCGGGTGTCCGACCTCGAAGAGTCGACCGACTTCATAGTTCTCTCGCAGCGCTCGCGCGCCGTGGTCGCTCAACCGCGCATGTTGCTGCCGTTGGCGATTCTGGCCCTCACGGTGGGGCTGGCGGCCGCGGACATCGTGCACATCGCCGTTGCCGGCGTCATGGGTGCGGTTCTTATGGTCGTGACTCGCGTGCTGCCGTACGATCGCATTTATGCGGCCGTGGAGTGGCGCACGCTGGTTCTCATCGCCGCCCTCCTCCCCCTGGGAACGGCCATGCGCACCACCGGCCTGGCTGAACTCATGGCGCAGGGCGTCTCCGACACCTTGCGCCCGTTTGGGCCGCTTGTTGTCTTGGCTGGAATCTTCATCATGACGTCGCTCCTTACCCAGCTCATGTCTAACGCCGCTGCAGTAGTCCTGGTTGCGCCAATTGCCCTTGGAATCGCCGCCAGCTTTGGCATCGCGCCGCACCCCGCGATCATGATGGTCGCCATCGCCGGCTCCACCGCCTTCATGACGCCGATCGGCCATCAGTCCAGCGTGCTGATCTACAACACCGGCGCCTTCCGCTTTATTGACTTCATCAAAGTCGGCGGCCCGCTGACCCTCGTCGTCCTCATCGTCTCCCTCATCGTCGTCCCCCTCGTCTGGCCTCTCTAGCCGCTGCCCGACCATCGCGGTGACTCAGCCTCGGCATGTCTTGCCGGGCCGTATGCCCAGTGCAATCATCTATTGAATACCTCGGATCGGTTCACGGGCGGTGGAGGTACAGGCTCAATGGCAATTGAGGAAGCCCCGCTTACCCGCTCTGAATTGCGCGAGGAATTGGACCGGACCCTGCGCCACTACTCGACCAAAGCTGACTTGGCCGCCCTTGAGACTCGAATCACCGCCGCCATGGCTTCGCAGACGCGTTGGCTGGCTGGGCTCGTCCTTGCGGCTGCCGCCGCCGCCGCCGGTGTGGTGATCGCCGTCGACCGGCTGGCTGCCTAACAGCGCACGGCAATCCAACGCCCGCACCTGCCGCTGGCTCAACCTAACCGAGGCTTGCCAACGCATCATCGAAGCGCAAAAATCAACGCAGGACGTTGGATCAATTCACGGGCGGTGGAGGCATAGGCTTGATGGCGATCGAAGAAGCCCCGCTCACCCGCGCCGAATTGCGCGAAGAGTTGGACCGCACCTTGCGCCACTACGCCACCAAGGCCGACTTGGCCGCCCTCGAAACCCGCCTCACCGCCGCCATGGCCGAACTCTCGTCCGCCCACACGGCCGCGATGGCCTCGCAAACCCGTTGGCTAGCCGGGCTCGTGCTGGCAGCGGCAACGGCGGCCGCCGGCGTGGTGATCGCTGTGGATCGCTTGGCCGGCTAGCGGCATTCCTTGCTGCACGGGGCGGCGCAGCACGACGCCTTACGGCCTTCGAAGAACCGCGGCTCTCGGGGCAGCCCACCTGACTAAGCCGACGTAGCCAACCTCGCCGCTACCTGGGTCCTCGGTCGCCCGCGCCGCCGCGCGTGTGTCCCCGTACGCCGATCCTCCCTCACCGCGCTACCCTGCCCTCACCCCCAACACGCCACGCCGCGCATGCAGTCGTACTCGCTCCCAAACCTCATCCGCCGTGGCCTGCGCGGCCACCGCGATTGGACCCCCGCCTGGCGTAAGGCACAGCCCAAACCGTCCTACGACGTTGTAATCGTCGGCGCCGGCGGCCACGGCCTGGCCACTGCGTACTACCTGGCCAAAGTCCACGGCATCACCAACGTCGCCGTACTCGAGCGCGGCTGGCTGGGAGGCGGCAACATCGGCCGCAACACCGCCATCGTCAGGTCCAACTACCTCTGGGACGCCAGCGCCCACATCTACGAGTTCTCCCTCAAGCTCTGGGAAGGCCTCAGCCAGGAACTCAACTACAACGTCATGTTCAGCCAGCGCGGCCTCCTGAACATCGGCCATTCCGAACAGGACATGCGCGACCTCGCCCGGCGCGTCGGCGCCAACCGCCTCAACGGCATCGACGCCGAACTCCTTTCCACTGACGAGGTCAGCAAGCTCGCCCCCATCCTCAACACCTCGCCCGACTCCCGCTACCCCGTCCTCGGCGGAACCCTCCAAAGACGCGGTGGCGTGGCCCGCCACGACGCCGTCGCCTGGGGCTACGCCCGCGCCGCCGACGCCCTCGGCGTCGAAATCGTCGAAAACTGCGAAGTCACCGGCATCCGCACCGCCAATGGCCGTGTCACGTCATTGGAAACCACTCGTGGCGAGATCCGCGCCGGCACCGTCGGCCTCGTCGTCGCCGGCAATGCAAGCGTGCTCGCCTCCATGGCCGGCATCCGGCTCCCCATCCAGTCGCATCCACTCCAGGCCCTGGTCACCGAACCGCTCAAGCCCGTCTTCGATCCCGTCGTCATGTCCGCCGCCGTCCACGTCTACATCCATCAGACCGACCGCGGCGAACTGGTCCTGGGCGCCGGTATCGACGCCCCCGTCAGCTACGACCTGCGCGGCAACTTCCGCATCATCGAGCACGTCCTCGCCGCGGTCTGCGAGCTCTTCCCGATCTTCAGCCGCGTACGCATGCTGCGGCAGTGGGCCGGCACCGTCGACGTCTGTCCCGACGCCAGTCCCATCATCTCCGGCACCCCAATCAAGGGCCTCTATATGAACTGCGGCTGGGGGACCGGCGGCTTCAAGTCCACCCCGGGCTCCGGCTGGGTCTTCGCTCACACCCTGGCCCACCAGCAACCGCACCCGCTCAACGAGCCCTTCTCCCTCGAGCGCTTCACCACAGGTGCCCTGATCGACGAACACGGCGCCGCCGCCGTGGCCCACTGATTCAATGCTGTTGATCCCCTGCCCCTGGTGCGGACCCCGCGAGGACGACGAGTTCACCTTCGGCGGCGAAGCCGACATCCCCCGCCCCTCCGACCCCGCTGCGCTCACCGACGAACAATGGGCCGACTACCTCTTCATGCGCGAAAATCGTCGCGGCCACCACCGTGAGCAGTGGTGCCACACCGCCGGCTGCCGCCGCTGGTTCATCGTCCAGCGCGACACCGTCACCAACGCGATCCTCGGCGCCACCACCTACGGCAACTCGCCGTGAGCCAGCCCTTCCGCCTCGCCCACGGCGGCCGCATCGACCGCGACGCCCCGCTTCAATTCACCTTCGATGGACGCCCAATCGACGCCTACCACGGCGACACCGTCGCCTCCGCCCTCCTCGCCAACGGCGTCTCCCTCGTCGGACGCAGCTTCAAGTACCACCGTCCGCGAGGCATCGTCTCCGCCGGCGCCGAAGACCCCAACGCCTTCATCCAGCTAGGCCACGGCGCCCGCACGCTTCCCAATCGACTGGCCACGGTCACACCAGCCACGCCGGGGCTAACGGTCCGCCACGTCAACGCCTGGCCCAGCCTGGACTTCGACCTCATGTCGGCGTTCGGCCTCGCGGCCCCGTTTATTCCCGCCGGCTTCTACTACAAGACCCTCATGTGGCCCCGTCGCCTCTGGCCGCTCTACGAGCACTTCCTGCGCCACGCCGCCGGCCTCGGCCACGCGCCCAACGCTCCTGATCCCGATCGCTACGACCACGTCCACGCCCATTGCGACGTTCTGGTGATCGGTGCCGGCCCGGCCGGTCTCGCCGCTGCCCGCACTGCCGCCCAGACAGGCGCGCGGGTGATCCTTGCCGACGAACAGTTGGAGCCTGGCGGAAGCCTGCTTGCCAGCCCCGAGCGCGTCGACGGCATACGGGGGTCCGACTGGGCTCAAGCAACCGCCACCAAGCTTGCCGCGACGCCCAACGTCACGCTCCTAACCAACACCACCGCCTTCGGCCTCTACGAAAGCAACCTCGTCCTGCTCGCCGAGCGACTGACTGCCGACTCACCCGACGACGCCGGTTCCGAAAGCGGAGCACGTGTCTGGAGAGTCCTCCCCAAACAGATCGTCCTCGCCACCGGCGCCCACGAACGCCCCTTGCTCTTCGCCAACAACGACCGACCCGGCGTCATGCTGGCCGGCGCCGTTTCCACGTATGTCCGCCGCTACGCCGTGGCTCCCGGCTCACGCGCGGTCCTCTTCACCAACAACGACTCCGCTTACCGCACCGCCCTCGATCTCGCCGATGCCGGAGTCCAGGTCGCCGCCATCGCCGACATTCGTTCAGATCCAGGCGGCAATCTCCCGGCCGCGGCCCGCGCGCAAGGCATCCCAATCCACGCCGGCGCCGTCGTCCGCCAGGCCCACGGCCGCGGCCGCGTCGCTGCCGCCGAGCTCTGCTCCCTGGATGGCGCACCTCTCGGCACCGTTGAATGCGACCTCCTCGGCGTCTCCGGCGGCTTCGCCCCCGCCCTCCACCTCCACGCCCAGGCCGGCGGACCCTCGGAATGGGACCCGACGCTCGCTGCTTTTGCGCCAAGGCCGGGCAATGGCATCCACCCGGCCGGTGCCGTAGCCGGCCAGCTGGACCTGCCCCGCGCTCTTCACCAGGGCACGCAAGCGGGTGCCGCCGCTGCCGCAGCCGCCGGTTACTCGAATGCCAGCGATCCCCAGGCGCCTCAGGCCAGCGACTCGACGCACGCTCCCCTGCAGCCCTACTGGCTACCCCCCGGCGACCTTTCGCGCACTAAGCCCCAGTTCGTCGACCTCCACGAAGACGTCACCCTCGACGACCTCCGCCTCTCCCTCCGCGAAGGCTTCGAATCCATCGAGCACGTCAAGCGCTACACCACCCTCGGCATGGGGCCCGACCAGGGCAAGCTCGCCAATCCGCTTGCCACCGGCGTCATCGCTGAGCTGCTCGGCCGCGACCCGGCCTCCGTCGGCACCCCCCGCCACCGCCCTGCCTACTCCCCGGTATCCATGGGCGCGATAGCGGGACGCCACATCGGTCCCCTGGCCGACCCCGTTCGCGTCACCCCCATGCAGGAATGGCACGAAGCCGCTGGCGCCCGCTTCGAGAACGTCGGCCAGTGGCGTCGCGCTTGGTACTACCCCCACCCCGGCGAATCCATGCACGAAGCCATCGCCCGCGAGTGCCTCGCTGTCCGCCACCGCGTCGGCATCCTCGATTACTCCACACTAGGCAAAATCGAGATCACCGGCCCCGATGCCGGCGAGTTCCTCGACCGCGTCTACACAAACGCCTGGAAGCGCCTCCGCCCCGGCCGTTGCCGCTACGGCCTCATGCTCGGCGAGGACGGCATGATCTTTGACGACGGCGTCACCGCCCGCCTCGACGACCAGCGCTACTTCATGTTCACCAGCACCTCCAACGCGGCCCCGGTGCTCGCCTGGCTCGAACAATGGCTCCAGACCGAGTGGCCGGACCTCCGCGTCTACCTCACCTCCGTCTCCGAGCACTGGTCCAACATTGCCCTTGCCGGACCTCGCAGCCGCGACGTCCTGGCCGCCGTCGGCACCGACATCCCCCTCGCCAGCCAGGACTTCCCCTTCATGACATTCCGCGAAGGCCATGTCGCCGGCGTCCCTGCCCGCGTCTTCCGCATCAGCTTCAGCGGCGAACTCTCCTACGAGATCAACGTCGCCGCCGACCGCGCCCTGCACGTCTGGGAGGCCCTCGTCGCCGCTGGCCGTCCCTTCGGCATCACCCCCTACGGCACCGAGACCATGCACGTCCTGCGCGCCGAAAAGGGCTTCATCATCGTCGGCCAGGAAACCGACGGCTCCGTCACTCCGGACGACGTCGGCCTGGGCCGCCTCCTCTCCCGCCGCAAGGATTTCCTCGGCAAGCGCTCCCTCGGCCGCCCGGACTCCGTTCGCCCCGACCGCAAGCAACTCGTCGGCTTGCTCACCGACGACCCGGCCCAGCTCCTGCCTGAAGGCGGCCATGTCGTGGACGCGCCGAGCCGCCGCCGCCCCCTACCCATGCGCGGCCACGTCACCTCCAGCTACCACAGCCCCATCCTCGGCCGCTCCATCGCCCTCGCCATGGTCAGCGGCGGACGCGCCGCCCTCGGCGAACGCCTCTACGTAGCCACCTTCGACGATGACCGCTGGCTCCCCGCCCGCAGTTGCAACCCCGTCTTCTTCGACCCCGAAGGCACCCGCCAACATGTCTGAATCCACGCTTCGCCGGTCACCGCTCGGCGCCGTTCAGACCACCGACGCGCGTCCGGCCTCCGGCCAGCTCTTCGAGCGCCCCTTCCTCACCCACGTCAACTTGCGCCTGGACCCCGACGACACCGACGCACTGGCTGCGGTCCACCGAGTCCTTGGTGCCCAACTCCCGCTCACTCCCAACACCACGGCTGCTGACGACGGGCCTTTGGCCATCTGGCTGGGACCCGACGAATGGCTCCTGCTCGACGAGCACCACCAGTCCCAGGCTCTGGTGCATGACCTACAAGCCGCCCTGGCCGGCCACCTCGCCTCGATAGTCGACATTAGTGCCGGCCAAACCGTCATTCGCCTCAGCGGCCCGTCCACGCGTGACGTCCTCGCCCGCGGCTGCGCCCTCGATCTCGACCCGTCTGTCTTCCCGCCCGGCGCCTGCACCCAGACCCTGCTCGCCCGCGCCCAGGCCCTGTTAGTGGCCGTCGACGACACGCCCACCATCGATATCATCGTCCGCCGCAGCTTCGCCCCCTACGTCGCCGCCTGGCTCCAGGACTCCGCCCGCGACTTCGGCCTCCGCTTCCCCACATGAGACCGTTGCCTACCGCGTCCTCGTCCTCGAAGGAGCGGCCGCTCTTCCTCCCTCTCCCTCTGAGACCTGTGCACAACCCCCGCCCTCACCCGTTCGTGGTGAGCCGGGCCGGAGTCCCTCGGAGGCCCGTGTCGAACCACAGGCCCTGGCAACCATCCCTTCGTCCTCCTAAGCTGCAGCAACTCCTAATCTCTCTCTCCTGGGGGAGCGGTCAGGGTGAGGGTCTTCCGGGCAACCAACCCGCGGGGTTCGCAATGGTCTCCACATCGGACACGGTATGAGCGCCGACCTGCGCCTCGTCCTCCTCGGTACCGGCAACCCAACCCCCCGCGCCCACCGCGCCGGCCAGTCCATCGCCGTCCTGTTGGACGGAGCCGGTGCAATCTTCGACCTTGGCCCCGGCTCAGCCATGAACCTCTTCACCTCGGACGTCGATCCGTTAAAGATCGATCAGCTCTTCTTCACCCACCACCACTTCGACCACATGGCGGACTTCGGCCACTTCGTCATGGCCCGCTGGGATCAGGGCGCCGGCGCCGGCGATTCCCTCACCGTCTACGGCCCCCCGCCGCTACGTCGCATCGCCGAACTACTCTTCGGCCCTGACGGCGTTTACGGTCCTGATCTCCAGGCCCGAACCCGTCACCCCCTCAGCCAGCGCATCCACCAGCTTCGCGGTGGCGCAATGCCCCGCACGCTCCCCACCTTGGTCGTCCACGAACTGGAAGAGGACGAAGCAGTCGTCTGCGACCGCTGGACCGTCACCACCGGCCCGGCCCGCCACGTCCAGCCCTACCTCACCTCGCTGTCGTATCGACTCGAGACATCCTCGGCCTCGGTGGTCATCTCAGGCGACACCCGGCCCCTTCCGGCGCTGGTTGACTTCGCCCGCGACGCCGACGTCCTCGTCCACATGGCCATGGACCTCCAGGACGACATCGACCGCTGGCCCGAAATCGCCACCAGCTGCACCGGCGCCGCCGGCGCCGCCCGCATCGCCGCCCAGGCCAACGTCAAGCGCCTCGTCCTCGTCCACCTCGACACCACCGCCGACGCCCCCGACCGCCAAACCGCCATGCTGGCCGAGGCGCGAGCAGATTTTTCCGGCGACGTCATCCTCGGCAAGGACTTCCTCGAAATCCCCATCACAGCCTGACAACCAGCTTCAGCTAAGCGCCAGGCTCTATCCCAGCCTTCAAGCGGTGGACCACGTCGATCAGCTCGTTCCCCCAGGAGCGAACCGTCAACTCCTCGGTGCCGTGGCAACAGCATCCTCGCCCGGTGTCACAAATCCTGGCGGACGCCGCTCTTCACCCTCTCCAAGGGGAGAGGCAGGTTCCGGCGTCTTCGGCGGAAACCGGTGAGCAACTGTGTTGAGGCGCCTGGCTCTTCACCCTCTCCGAGGGGAGAGGCAGATTCGGCCGTCTTCGGCCGAAATCGGTGAGGGGTCTGCCGCTCGTGCTCTCACGCCCACCCCGTTCGTAGTGAGCCGGGCCAGAGTCCTCGGCGGCCCGTGTCGAACCACACCGCCCGGATGAAGCACCCAACCCGTCCGCTCCGCTCGGCTCCGCATCTTCACCCTCCCCAAGGGGCGAGGCAGCACCTGTCCTGAGCTTGCCGAAGGATTCCGCCGTCCTCGGCCGAAACCGGCGAGGGCCTTCCGGTCGAGGTCTCCATCCCGCCAAGCACCGGCGGCCGCCATCAAATGCCGGCCGCGCCGTTCCTGACCCTCTCCAAGGGGAGAGGCAGATTCCGCCGTCCTCGGCGGAAATCGGTGAGCAACTGTATTTGGGGCAGCCGGGGTTAGGTCACGGTGGGATCCCAGGTGGTTTGCTTCTGACAGAGGGCGTTGCAGACCACCAGCAGCTTGCGCATGCAGGCGGTCAGGGCCACTTTGGCGGGCTTGCCGGCCGCGCGCAGGCGCCGATAGAAGGCGCGGATGACCGGATTGGCCCGGGTGGCGGCGACGGTGGCCATGTACAGCACGGCGCGGACGGCGGCGCGCCCGCCCGCGATGCGGCGCTGGCCGCGCCAGGTGCCGCTGTCGCGATTGAAGGGAGCGACCCCAACCAAGGCCGCAATCTCCCGGCGCGAGAGCCGGCCGAGTTCGGGCAGCTCGGCCAACAGGGTGGCGCTGGCGGTGGGGCCGATGCCGGGAATGCTCTGCAGCCAGGTCGCGCGGGCGCCCAGGGCCGGGTCGGCCTGCAGGGCCGCGGCGATCTCGATCTCGAACTCGGCCAGGCACTGGGCCAGCCAGGCCAGGTGGGCGTCGATGTTGGCCTGGCCGCGGGGCTGAGCCAGGGGGCGCCGCTGCTGCTCGGCCACCCGATGCGTCAGGAGTTGGCGGCGGCGGCGCACCAGATCCTGCAGGTCGCGACTGGCCGCCGAGGGCCGCGGCCGCAGCGGCGGGCGGACCTCCGCGGCAAAGCGCGCCAGCAGCTGCGCGTCCACGCGGTCCGTCTTGACCTGGACGTTGCGGCTGCCGGCGAAGTCGCGCCCCTGGCGCGGGTTGATCACGACCACCGGCAGCCCGGCGGCCGCCAGCGCCGCCGCCACGGCGCGCTCGTGGCCGCCGGTGGCTTCCAGCACCAGGCGGCCGGGCTGGTGGGTCTGCGCCCACGCCACCAGGCGGGCGTGGCCCGCCGGCGTGTTGGGCACGCGCCAGCCCGCGTTGGGCGGATAGACCGCCACCTCCAGGGCATCACGCGCGACATCAATCCCGACAAACTGCGGGTCCGCCATTCCGGTACCCTCCCGTGGACGCTGGCGTCCCGCCCGGCCTTGGATCTTCGGGCTCGCGTCCGCGGCCCCGGCAACTGTTCGGGCTCTGCGCCAGCGTGAAGGGCCGGGACGACCTCGCTCACCGACGGTCTCAAAGGACCCAGGGGTCTACGGTCTGTCCCGGCCCTACGCTTGTCTTGGACGGTCCAAGACCCGCGGAACATACCTGCCCCCGAATAGACAAGGGGTCTTCCGGTCGAGATATCACACGCCAGCAACATCACTTCTTGTCCGTCGCCTCGGGATGAGCGTCGGACCGAGTGGTAATTGCCGCCCCTATCTCAGGACTACCTACAGCCCAATCGCCGCCTGCTGCCGCGCAATCCGCGAATCGTGGTCCTCGGCAAACCGCTTGATACCGGCGTAGATCGAATCCGCGTCCAAATGCGCTTCGGCAATCACGTCCGGCTCCGTACCACCGGTCAACCACTGGTCGTCCCAGTCCGACCACAGCGAGTATTCGTCAGTCAGCGGACCAAGCCCGCTCACCGGCGGGAATCGCCGCGTGCCCGTGGAAACCACCATCGCGTCATACCGGCTGGCATCCGACAGGATCGATTCGCGGTAGGACTCCGACTGCTGCGCGAACAACTCCTCGCTCACCACGGCCACCACTCGCACGTTCACCCCGGCCTCGTCCAGCCGCGGCAGCACGTTCACTAGGTTCACCGTTGAGTTCGAGCCTTGCACGAACACCGTGCCCTGCGCGGGCTTGTCCGGATTCCAGTCGCGGATCAGGTACAACCCCTTGGCCGCCGCCAGCGGGTCCGAGTCGGCAAACGTGTTCCGGTCTGCCACCGGGAAGTCCGGCCGCGCGACCTCGATCGTGATCACGCCTACCTTTGGATCCTGCGCTGCCAGCGAAGCCGCCGCGAAGTAGCCCGGCGCCACGTCGTTGTAGTCCCAAAAGCTCAGGTTGATCGCCTGGCCCCGCGGGAAAAGCTTCCACACCTGCGGCGCAAAAATGCCGAAGTGCGTCCGCGCGTCAGCCGCCGTCTCCGGCCCGGAGTGCCCCGCCAGGATGTGCAGCACGCCCACCCGGAACGGGCTGTCCTGGTTCTGCTGGCTCCACACCCGCGCTGGCAGGTACATCAGCGGTGTGAACGCGCCGTACGTGCCGCTCAACGCCCAGACCCCCGCGTGCATGTCGGGATCCATCGAGGCCGACTGGCTCACGAACCCGATAGCCGACGACGCATTCCCGGCTTCCTCGATCGGCGCCTTGATGCGTGTGCCCAGCGGGTTGCCGATCGGGTCGTAGTGCCCCCACAGCGCGCCGTTCTCGACATTGATCGAACTCGACAAGTCCGCTGCTAGCGTGATGAACCGGTTGTCCGTTACGTAGTTGGCCCACTTGATGATCTCGGAGATAGCCCGCCGCGTGCCGGCAACCTCGCCCGGCTTCTTCGCCAGCGCAATGTCCACCGACTTGGTTTCGCCACTGGCCTCGTTTGTGATTTCAACCGACACCGGCTCCAGCGGAATGTTCTGCGGCTGCAGCCGCTCGTCCTGGAACGGATCGGACGTCGTGTCGATCCGCAGCGGCAGCTCGTCATTCAGCGAGTCGCCGATTTCCACCAGCCGGTCCGCCAGCCAGTCGCCAAGACCGTTCTGATTCAACACCGACATGGCCACGTCGATGTTGGTCTTGAACTGGACCAGCCGTTCGCGCTCGTCGCTGACTGGGCCCTCTCGGATCCCGTCGAACTCCACCCCGTAGCGCTGCTCAAAGCTCTCCGCCAGCGCCACGAAGTACGGCTCGTTCATCTTCATCTCGTACGGATGGCTGTGATACCCCACCAGCTGCTCGCCAAAGCCGGCGATCTGGCCGTCCTGGGCGCTCGGCCACCAGCCCTTGGTCGTGTTCCCGACCACGATCAGCGGCCGCCGGTCGTCCGGGTCCCAGTCCTCCATCATCTTCAGTGCGGCCATCACCTGGTCGTAGTCGTTGCCGTCGTCCAGCGAGAGCACGTTCCAGCCGTAGGAGGTCCACTGGTCCTCCATCACGTAGCCCTCGGCCACGTCCTCGCCAATCACGCCCCCCACCAGCGAGTCGTCGATCCCAGCGTTGTTGTACGAAAGCAAGACGCGCAGCCGCTTGCCCACCTTCTGCGCCAGCGCCTGGGTCTTCAGTTCCTGCGCGTGACCCTCGGTCATCGCGAACTCGCCTTCCAGCGCGATCACCTTCAGCGAGTCGTCCGCTCCCACAAAGTCCCAGAACGCCGCCTTGCCGGCCGCCGTGGCCACCCCGACACCCGAAGGGCCGCCGTTCACGTCGTTCGTCAGGTCCGTCGTTTCAGCGTGACCCGCCAGCGCGCGGATCCCGCGAATCTTCGCCTGCGCGAACAGCGGGTCATCGGCCAACCCGTTGTCCTCCAGCAGCGTCGCCAGCGCCTCGCGACCCCGTCGGAAGCCCAGGGCGTCAATGGCCAGCATCCCGATGTTCGGGTCCACGGCGTACTGGTCGTCGCCGGTCGCCGCGTACTTCCGGGCCATCGCCTCGCCCATGATCATCCACAGCGCGTACGCCGTCGGAATGTTGTGCCCGCCCGCCAGCATGAACCGGTCGCAGTATGGATGCTTCGGCCGTCGGTAGTCGTATCGCAGCGCCCCGTTTTCCGGGCCGCCCAGGTGCAGCGCCACGTTGTACGGCGTATAGGCCAGCGGCCCCCCAAAGTGCCCTGTTTGGGCGTAGTTCCCCAGCAGCACCAGGGTCATGGCGGTTATGAACCCAACGTCTTCCAGCCGGTCCCGGTCGTAGTCCGGAATCTCGACGCTGTGCTCGGTGGCCACCTGCTGGGCCGCGGCCCGTCGCAACGTCGCCACGGCGCTACCGTTTTGGCTTGTCATCCCTGGGTTGCTCCTCGTCTGGCCTGGGGTGGCGGCGTGTCTATCGGTCCCTGTGCCGTCCTTCTCGCCGCACCCACGCGGCCGCCGCTTCGTATATCCACTAGGAGGCCGGGACGCGCTCACACACAGCGCCATCCGACCGCCCGGTAAGCCTACCGAATCAGCGCGAGCCGAGAGAACTGGTTATCTGGTCACGAACTCGCAATGCTCCATATGAACGGCGTCGTCGAACAACAGTTGAGCCTGGACGCGAATGACCAGCGACCCTGATGATGCAGCTGCGTCCGGGACGTCGTGTCGCTCCCTGAACTAGGCGGTCACGCAGAGCCTGTCTCCGCAAGTCGCCAAATCTGCGTTGACTGCTCAACAGACCTTGCAATGTCTATCAGTGCTGCAGTAGCCACTACATCTTGTGTCTTGCATAGTCGGCACCCCAACATGCTGTACTCGAGTCGCAGTTACCTGTGGTAGCATTAGCTCCCTTTGCTCCACGGAGACACCGTCTTGCCATCCTTGCGCACGTAGGGGCAATCGCAATGGCACATAGAGGATCCTCATGAACCAGGAATCATGTAGCGGGACGAACGCACACCGTCGAAGACTGCTTGACGAGTTGGGGAAGGCCCGCGATAGCAGAGTTATTGCATATATAACAAGCGACAGAGAAAACGCAAGCGCTCAGATTGGAGACGATGCTTTAAGGCCATTGTATGACCACTTCAAGGCCATTGGTAAGGTCCAGAAGCTCGACTTGATCATCTACTCGCGGGGCGGATCTATAGACACCCCGTGGCGAATCGTGTCACTCGTCCGGGAGTTCGCCAAAGAGTTCGCTGTGTTGGTTCCTTACCGAGCTATGAGTGCTGCCACAATGGTGGCGTTAGGGGCTGACGAAATAGTCATGTGCCCGAAGGGCGAACTCGGTCCCATAGACCCGAAGCTCATTCAAGTCCAATCAGGGCCTGCAGGCGAGACTCGACAAGAAGAGATATCCGTAGAAGATATCATGACTTATGTCCGGTTTTTGAAAGACGAAATTGGCTTGTCTGATCAGGAGGCTCTCGGGGCGCAAGCTACGGCTCTTACAGAGAATCTAACGCCTCAAATCCTAGGCAAGATATATCGGGCACACTCTCACATTCGATCAGTCGCACGCAAGTTGTTGGGTGCGCATGGTCCGAAATTTCAGATTGACGCCCCGGCGATTGATGCGATTGTGGACACCCTGGCTGAGAAGACGTTTGAGCACGGGCATGCGATAGGTCGACAAGAGGCAAAAGAGATAGGTCTTAATGTCATTGACGCGGACAAAGACATTGAAAATAAAGTGTGGATTCTCTTCGAGGAATATGAAACACTACTCCGACTTAAGGATCCGATTGACACGAACACCTTCATACCTGAAGGTCAGGAAGAGCACGTAGAGGAGCTTACTCTAGCGTGCATTGAGTCGCATAAAGTGGCGCACCACTTCACAGCAGAATTGAAGGGCAGGCACCAAAGGAATGTGCCACCCCAATTACACATTAACATGACTGCCCAACTCCAGCTTCCGGCTGGCTTTGATCCTTCATCCATTCCGGAAGAGGCACAAGGGGTCCTTCAGGAACTGGTGCAACAGGCTCGAATGCAGGCCGAGGCGGCTGTGCGTGAGCAACTCGAGCGACAAGCGCCGATTGTTGGATTTGCGGGCCACACGCAGCGCGCCTCGTGGAGTGAGCTCAGAGACTGGGCGACTTAAGTCTTGACTGTTGGGGCCGGTGATGAGACGAAGTAGGTCAACGTCGTGCCGCTGTCGATTACTCGTGGCGTAGAGCGCTTTGCGCCCCGTTCGTCCGGGTCGGCTGGTGCCAAATGCATCAGCGTCGCACTCGCGGAGGTGCCAAAAGGCACTATCGCGATTGAGATGTTCTCCTTGCCCATTGCTCCCTGACCAGTCTCTCTCCGCACGGTTTCAGCACCTCGGCCGCACGTGATGTAGGTAAAGATACAACGTAGCGGCGAGGGGCACGACTCCTGATTCGTACTCAGCGCCTTTCCACGCAGTAGCATCCTCTTGGCGAGGCGGAGTAGCGATTCAAGGGATCCTCTCAGAATAACTGGTGTACGCACGGCAGATCTGGTATCCGAAGAGATTCGTAAGCGTAGTGTATACTGATGGCTTGCAGATTTCAAGTCCCCTTCACAGTTCACAGTGCGGCCGTTACGCTCGGAGTTGGTGGCGGTTTTGTGGATGTCCAAATCGGCCATGTCGTGCGTGCCGTCATGACAGTCATGCACCTTTGGGATTGGAGGGCGGCGTACGACTGCTGAAGCGACATTCAGCCTGACGCAATCAGCCTACGGGCAATGCTCTCGTACCATCAAGGACCTGGAGGACCGCGTGGCCGCTCTCGAAGCCGACCATGGCAGCCGCATCCCTCACCCCGTCGCGCTCGCCATCATCCGCGGCCAGTCTCCAATCGCGGCCTTCCGCACCCACCGCGGTCTCACCCTGCGCGAGCTGTCCCGTCGCACCGAAATCTCCCCTAGCTACCTCTCCGAAATCGAACGCGACCGCAAACCCGGCTCCACCGCCACCCTCACCAAAATCGCCGCCACCCTCAACACCACCATCGACTCCCTCCTGAGCGACCGAGAAACCGCCTAGGCAAGCCTGCCGTCGTCAGCCGAGCGCTGGCGCTTTCGACCCGTGAATGGACGGCTCCGCGGCCAGAATGCGGCGAATCCGCGCGACCGTTTCCTCGCCTTCGCTGCCCAGGCCGAGGATGTCCTGAACGAGCACGCGGTCCAGCTCAATGCGGGCCGGATCGACCGCACACCGGTGAAACGACTGAAACTCGACCCGCGCCAACTCCCGCCAGGCGCTGGCGGCGGCTTCAAGCTGCCATGATTCCAGATCAAGCACGTTTAGTGTTGGCAGTTCGCGCACCAGTGTTCGGCTGCCTTGGCCGCGTCCCAACTGCGAGGGGTTGGCCCGACTGGCGTGGCAGAGCAGCCCGAAGGTTGAGTTGCACCAAAGCGCCAGCGCGGCCTCCATTCCCTCGCGCTGTCCGTCCGCGCAGTCGTTCAGCTTGAGCGAGTACCAGGCACGCACGCCCAGCGTGCGCTGGAGTGTACGGACCGTTGCTACCCGCTGTGAGTTGTATCGAATGTCCCGTGTGAGGTGTAAGTGACCCGCCGCAGCCCAAACTCTGGCGTGGTCCCGGCCGGGCTTGGGCAATAGTCGGGCGTTTGGCTCGGTCTGGGCGGAGCGATGCACTGCTTGGCGATGCCGCCAGATTGCTGGGAACTGCGCCAAACCGTCGAAGCCGTCAAAGGCGTCGAACACGCCGATTGAGTCCTTATGAATCTGTCCGTCATGTGGGCTGACTGAAGCGATTGACTGAACCTGCGCGATTGGAATCGACGCGAGTGCCCGTGTCCCGTCGGCTGACCAAACAACGCCGTCTGCCAGAGCTAGCGCGCGCTGCCCTACCTCCGCCGAGCGCCATCGGGCGCCTGGTAGCGGTGGTCCACCAACTGGTGAGTCCACCAATTCGCCCCACTGCTCGCCGCCGATCATCAGCGGGCTGCCGCCGGTCGGCGGTCCGTCCACGCGCTGCACGGCAGGTACGGCCCGCACCGCGTTTAGCACGGCCAGCGCATCGGTCACCTGCGTCGGGCCCTGTCGCAGGTTGACGCACGTCACCCGGCCTGGCGGAGACTCGTCAGGCCTGAGCCGCCGCGCGACCAGCAAGACCTCGGCAATGCCGGTGTCCTCGGACAGAGAGCGATGCTCCGGATCGTGCACCGTAAGGACATACTCAACGTCGTAGCGGTCGGCCCACAGTTCCCGCACCCCGGCCCAGGCGGCCCCGGCAACCGCCGAGACGGGCAGTACAAAGGCGATGCGCCCGCCTTCACGCACCAGCCGGTCGGCCAGCACCACGAAAGCCGACGCCAGACCGACCCGTTGGTTAGCCGATGTTCCCCGCAGGGCCCGGACGAGCGCTCGGGACATTTGCTGCTCGACCTCCGGATCGCGAAACAGCCCGAACACTGTCGAGTACGTATCAGAGCCGTCGCCCGGGCCTTCGTGACGCGTATAGGGCGGATTCATGATCACCAGGTCGGCGCACGGTCGTTGCGCAATCGGCGGCTCGCGGTTCGCGTCCTCGCCCTGTCCGCTCACCTGCTCCACCGCGCCCGAGAACAACGATCCCAGTCGCTCGTGAGTAAGCCAGTCAAGCGACCCCAACCGCGCTCCGTTTACTCCGTCGGCGCCCAGCGGCAGCGTATGCAGGTTCATGCGTCGGAATGTGATCGACGGCGAAGCGGCGGCAAGCGTCGCCGCCGTCAGGTGGATCGCCGCCTGGACGACGTCCGTGCCCTGAATCACGTCTTCGATCAGAAGGCGGTGAAGCGCCGCGTCGGTCTCGGCGCTGGTTTCCCCATCGACCAGCCGCGCCCGGCGCGCGTTGTCTGCCAGTTGCTGATAGCACGCCATCAGCAGCGTTCCGGTACCGCAGGAGGGATCGATCACGGTAAGGCGCCGCACCGAATCCGGATTGCTCCAATCCACGTCCGGCCACTGTGAGGACTCCAGCGCCAGCCCTGCTAGCAGCGTGGAGGTCGGGATTTTCGTGTAGAAGGCGGCCAGGAACTTTCGGTCTGCGATCAGCCGGTTGAAGATGCGCCCGGCCAGGTCGTGACGTCGCGTGGCGGTCATCGCCAGCAGCCGCTCGGCGGTCCAGTAGCAGCGGTCCAGTACTTCCGGCGCCACACTGGCCGGCATTTGGTCGGCGACGTCCCGCGCCATGCGGAATATCGGGTAATAGTCAATCGCCAGAATCTTGTCCCACTCGTTGATCAGGCGAGTCAACACCAGGTGACGACCAAAGCGAAGATTGGCGACTCTGAGGACGCCCGGCATGGACTCCGTCAGTCGCTCGTGGAACATCATCGCGTTGATGATGACCAGGGCGGCCATGTTGGCGACCTCGTCGCCGGGCGCAGTCCCAAATACGTCAGCCACGTGCTGGAGCGTGGCCGGTGCCCGAAAGAGCCGCGCGCCAGCCCGCTGCGCGCCCTGCTCCAAGATCTCCACCGCTTGGTCCAGGTCGTCCACGGGCGCTTCGGCGCTGCGCACAGCCTGCGCCAACTCGTCCATCGTCCCGCGAACCTGTGGGCCCGAGGTTCCATCGGCCCGCCACTCTTGCCACTCCAGGGTTGCCAGCGCCAGCCGGCCGGCGAGTTGGGCCTGGGGCGCTTCGCGCAGATTGGCGGGGACGGATGCGGCAAACGCGACGCTTACGGTCTCGCCGTCGATCCGCATTCCCAATCGAGCCAACGCGTCGGCGTGCACGCTTCTGGCGGGTGCGTACTCAGTCTCGACGATTACGGGCCCGTTGTCGGCCCACACCACCAAGTCGGGCCGCGCCCGGCTCGCCTGGGTGACTTCCGCCTCGGCTCGCAGACTGGCGCGCGCTTGGAACAGTTCCGCCAGGGCTGCGTTGATCACGCTCTCATGCGTGTGGCCCGCGGAAGATGTGGACGCTCGGCTTGGCACGGTCACGTAGTGTACGGCAGATGTTCGGTAAGTGCGCCAGCAGACGGCAGTCGCGCGACGCGCCTAGCCATCGGACCGCCTTAACAACTCCAACAACCCATTCGGATACAGCGGCCGATCCAACGGCTGCGACACATCCAACCAGATCGTCTCGATCCGGGTGCCCTCACTCTCCGTGCCCACAATCCGCTCCGCCGCGTAGAACGACGCGTCGACAAACCGCGCGCCAAATGCCAGCACAATCTCATGCCCTGTCCGGCCGTGATACTCGAAGATGTTCTCCAAAGTGCCCAGCGGCCGCACATCCGTGATCTCCGTGCCGAACTCCTCCCGCATCTCGCGCCGCACCGCATCGATCCCACGCTCGCCAAACTCCACCCCACCCCCGGGCGGACGATAGAAGGGCTCGGGACGGTCCCACTTGTCCTCAACCAGGATTCGCGACCCGCTCCGAAACACCGCCAGCGCCAGCGGACGAATCCGCGCGTAGCTTGGCAGGCCCTCAGCCACCGCTAGGCTCCGGATCGGGCCAACACCGCGTCGTGCCCCTCGGCTACCGAGAGCCGCTTAGCCCGCTCGGTCACCGAGCAGTTCCAACAGCCCATCTGGATACAGCGGCCGGTCCAGCGCCTCCGACACATCGACCCAGATCGCCTCGATCCGAATGCCGTCGCCCTCCGTGCCCACAGTCCGCGCCGCTTCGTAGTACCAGTCATCCACAAACCTCGCCTCAAACACAAAGACGATTTCATGACCCGGCGTACCGTGATATTCAAAGATGTTCTCCAGCGTGCCGACCAGCCGAACGTCGCTGATTTCGGCGTCAAACTCCTCCCGCATCTCCCGCCGCACGGCGTCAATCGCGCGCTCACCAAACTCAACCCCGCCCCCCGGCGGACGGTAAAACCGGTCGCGCGGATCCCACGCCGCGCTGTCCTCTACCAGGATGCGCGAGCCGTCTCGAAACACCGCCAACGCCAGCGGCCGAATCCAAGGCAACGCACCATCGGCCTGAGGCGTCAGCTCGACGTTCCTGCCCCAACCGAACGCCTGCTGGCCAGCCCTACGGCGCCCCCTCCGGCGCCGGCGGCGGACCGTCCTTCAGATAGTCCAGGCTCAACGCACTCCGAACCTGCGCCAGCAGCGGCTCCGCCCGGCGCTTCGTCTCCGCCGTCCCGGACGCCAGCACGTCCCGCACGTCATCCGGTCGCGCTTCCCAGTCCGCCCGACGCTCCCGGATCGGCGCCAAAAACGCATTCATCGCATTGAACAGCCGGTCCTTCACCTCCACGTCCCCGACCTTGCCAACCCGATAGCGCGCCTTCAGGTCGTCCACTTCCTCCGTGTTCGGGTTGAACGCGTCGTGATACATGAACACCGGGTTGCCCTCCACGGTCCCCGGGTCAGTCGCCCGCAGCCGTTTCGGATCCGTGAACATGCTCCGCACCTTCGCCCGCAGCGTCTCTTCCGAGTCCTTCAGGAAAATCGCGTTCCCCGCCGACGTCCCCATCTTCCCCTTGCCGTCGATCCCCACCAGCCGCGGCACCTCGCCAACCCGACCCTCGGGAACCACAAACGTCTCCCCGAACCGCCGGTTGAACCGGATCGCCACGTCCCGCGTCATCTCGATGTGCGGCAGCTGGTCCTCGCCCACCGGCACCAGGTGCGCCAGCGGCAGCAGGATGTTGGAAATCTGCATCACCGGATAGTTGAAAAACGCCACCGGAACCGAATTGTTGGTCGTCTCCAGGTCCGCCAGTTCCGCCTTCAGCGTCGGATTCCGCTGCAGGTGACCCAGCCCCAGGAACCAGCTCAGGTGCAGCGTCAGCTCCGCGAACTCCGGCACCCCGCTCTCGATCACGAAGTGCGAAATGTTCGGGTCCAGTCCCACCCCCAGCCAGTCCAGCGCCACTTCCCACAGACCCCAGCGGATCCACGGCAGGTTGTCGGCATAGTCGGAGACCTGGTAATCGGCCAGCAGGAAGAACGACTCGTACTCCTCCTGCAACTCCAGCCACTGCGAAAACGCCCCGGCGTAGTGCCCCACGTGCGAGGGCCCCGAAGGCCGCAACCCCGTCAGGATGCGGCGCCGCCCACCATCCGGCGCGTCAACTGCCTCCGACATAACCAATAACCTCGCCTAAACCCGCAACCCGCCCATACTGCCACCGCCCACCGCCCGAACCAGGTCTTGGGACAACCGCGCCTACGTATCATGCCCGCGAATGTGGTCAGGTGGACTCGCTCTTTAAATGCAACGGGCGGTCCGGCAAGACCTCCGCCCGGCGCCGACAACCAAGAAAACCGCCCCTACCCCTTCTAGACTAGGCCCGGCGCTCGCAAGGACTCCCCGCGTGAACAAGATTGCTGTCGTCGGCTCCGGCAGCTGGGGCACCACCCTTGCCGTCCTTGTCGCCGAAGCCCGTGGCGGCTGCGCCCTTTGGGTGCACAACCCGGACGAAGCCCACGACATGGCCGCCCGCCGGGAAAACGTCCGCTTCCTCCCCGGGGTAACCCTCCCCGACAGCGTCCACGTCGACCACGACCCGGCAGCTGTCCTACGCGGGGCCAACCTCGTCGTCGTCGTTGTCCCTATGCGGCGGCTTCGTGAGAATTGGGAAACCATCGGCCATCTCATCGAACCCCACGCCGCCATCGTCAGCGGAATCAAGGGCCTTGACCCCGCCACCGGGCGCCGCGTCAGTGAACTGGTCGCCGAATGGGCCGGCGACGATATTCTTGATCGTTTGGCCGTCCTGTCTGGACCCAACCTCGCCCGCGAAATCGCCGCCGGTGAACCCGCCACCGCGGTTATCGCTGCCCGAACGCCCGACATTGCTCGCAACGTCCAGCAGCGCCTGAGCGCCCCCACCTTCCGCACCTACGTTAGCGACGACGTCATCGGTATCGAACTTGCCGGCGCCATCAAGAACGTCATCGCCATCGGTGCCGGTATGGCCGACGGTCTGCGCTACGGCGACAATGCCAAGGCCGCCCTCATGACTCGTGGCCTGGCCGAAATGACCCGACTGGGTCTCACCGCCGGCGCTGACACCTTCACCTTTGCCGGGCTGGCCGGCATGGGCGACCTCATCGCCTCCTGTGCCAGCGACCACTCCCGCAATCACTACGTCGGCCAGCAACTCGCCACTGGGCGCACGCTTGACGACATTCAGGCCCGTATGGTCATGGTCGCCGAAGGCGTCGACACCTCCCGCGGCGCCCTCGCCCTGGCGCGTCGCCTCGGTGTCGAAATGCCAATCGTCGAACTCATCAACCAGGCCCTGTTTGACGGCCTCCCCGTCGCCGAGGCCGGCCAGGTCCTCATGGCCCGTGAACTCAGCCACGAACTACGAGGCCTCCGCCACACCTACAAACCAAACCGCTAGGTCATTTCCGCAGACGGCCCGCCCCGGCCCATCCAATCCCGATTTGCATCCGTGTGTTCCCCTTGGACCAGATGGTCAGTTTGTACAAGCGACCATCGCGCCCCAACGGTCCGCCATCATTCCCGCCCCCAAAAGCCCCGCCACACAGCCTTGCTCCACCCTTCCCGCCACGCGGATATACTCTGGCGCCGGTAACCTGAGCCGGTTTGGCCCGGCGGCTGCGGTACCGTTCCGCCCGCTCGCAAACGGAGGCGCGCCTTGGCAGAGCAACATCCTGTCTCCACCAACGGCCGCGCTGGGGGCGACGACGCTTCCAACGGCGTGCTGGAGCAGCTCAGCGACGACCAGCTCCGCTGGATCTACCTCATCATGCGGCGCATCCGCCGCTTCGAAGAAACCGCCGAAGAAGCCTTCCGCGCCGCCAAGATGCGTGGCGCTCTGCACTTTTACATCGGCGAAGAAGCCACCGCCACCGGCGTCTGCGCCGCCCTGGACGACGGCGACTTCATTACCAGCACCCACCGCGGCCACGGCCATTGCATCGCCAAGGGCGCGCGCATGGACAAGATGATGGCCGAACTCTTCGGCCGCACCACCGGCTACTGCGGCGGCAAGGGCGGCTCGATGCACATCGCCGACATCGAACTCGGCAACCTGGGGGCCAACGGCATCGTCGGCGCCGGCATCCCCATCGCCACCGGCGCGGCCCTGGGCTCCAAGCTGCGCAAGGACGGCAAAGTCACCATCGCCTTCTTCGGCGATGGGGCGGGCCCCACCGGCGCCTTCCATGAGGGCGTCAACGTGGCCGCCACCATGAACCTGCCGGCTGTTTTCGTCTGCGAGAACAACCAGTACGGCATGGCCACCCACGCGGACTTCGCCAACGCCGCCGCCATCCACAACCGCGGCCCCGCGTACGGAATCCCCAGCGCCTCGATCGACGGCAACGACCTCTTCGAGGTCTACGCCACGGCCAAGGAAGCCATCGATCGCGCTCGCCGCGGCGAAGGCCCCACCCTCATCGAGTCCCGCACCTACCGCCACAAGGGCCACACGGTGCTGGACCAGAAGAACTACCGCACCAAGGAAGAAATCGCCGAGTGGGTTGCCCGCGACCCCATCGAGCGCTTCGTCCGCGCCGTCAACGAAGCCGAGCGGCTGGACGAGGAAGACTTTCAGGCGATCGACGGGCAGATCGAACGTGAAATCGAACACGCCGTGGCGTTCGCCGAGGCCAGCCCCTGGCCGACCGTGGACGTTATCGAGCGCGACGTCTACGTGGAGTAACGATCATGGCCGTCACCACACCCCAAGCGTCCGCGCCCGAAACCGCCACGCGCGAGATTTTCATGAGCGAGGCCCTGCGCGAGGCCATCGACGAGGAAATGACTCGCGATCCCGCCGTGTTTGTCGTCGGTGAGGAAGTCGGCGTCTGGGGCGGCGCCTATGCCGTTACCCAGGGCCTGCTTGAGAAGTGGGGCCCGGACCGCATCGTCGACACCCCCATCGCCGAAGCCGCCATCGCCGGCCTGGGCATCGGCGCGGCTCTTACGGGCAGCCGGCCCGTCGCCGAATTCATGTACAGCGACTTCATGGGCATCGCCATGGACCAGATCGTCAACCAGGCCGCCAAGAACCGCTACATGTTCGGCGGTAAGGCCAAGTTGCCGCTCACGTACCGCGCGCCGTTTGGCGCCGGTACCGGCAACGCCGCCCAGCACACTCAGAGCCTGGAAGCCTGGTTCGCCCACGTGCCGGGCCTCAAGGTCATAACCGCCTCAACCCCCTACGACGCCAAGGGCCTGCTCAAGTCGGCCATCCGCGAGGACAACGTGGTGATCATGTTCGAGCACAAGGCCATCTACGCCATGCGCGGCCACGTGCCCGAAGGCGAGTACCTGGTGCCCATCGGCGTTGCCGACGTGAAGCGCGAGGGTGACGACGTGAGCGTCATCACCTACGCCCGCCAGACCCACCACGCGCTGGAAGCCGCCGAGCAATTGGCGGCCGAGGGCATCAGTGTGGAAGTCGTTGACATCCGCTCGCTCTACCCGCTGGACACCGACGCCATCCTCCGTTCGGTCCGCAAGACCCACCGCGCGGTGGTCCTATACGAAGCCGTCCGCTTCGGCGGTTTCGGGGCCGAGATCGCCTCGCAGATCCAGGAACTCGCGTTCGACGACCTGGACGCGCCGGTTCTGCGCGTTGGCGCGGCCCACGCGCCGGTTCCCTTCTCGGAACCGCTGGAACAGGCCTCGTTCCCCAACACGGCCCAGGTCGTTGACGCCATCCGCCAGTCCCTCCAGGGCGTGTACTAGACCGTGGCTACCGCGGTTCGCATGCCCCTGATGGGGATGACCATGGAAGAAGGCGCCGTTACCGAGTGGCTGGTTGAGGATGGCGCCGAGGTTGAGAAGGGCCAGGAAATCCTGGAGTTCGAGACCGACAAGATCAACGCCCGCGTGGAAGCGCCGGCCGCCGGCATCCTGGGCGGTATCGCCGCCGGACCTGGCGACCTGGTGAAAGTCCAGGGCCTGCTGGCCTGGATTCTGGAGCCCGGCGAGGCCCCACCGGCCGAGGATCCAGATCCGCCGGCCGCCGCGGCCGCTTCAGCGGCGCCCCCGGCCGCACCACCGCCACCGGCCCCCGCGCCGGTTCCCGCGGCCCCTGCGCCAGCTCCGGTGCCAGTTGCTCAAGCTGCAGCACCCGTGGCTACCCAGCCCGTGGCGGTCGCTCCGGTTGCCGCCGCACAACCCGCTCACGGACGCATCAAGGCCTCGCCGCTGGCCAAGCGCGTGGCCCGCGAGCTCGGCGTTGACCTTGCACGTGTCGTCGGTTCGGGCCCCGGAGGCCGAATCATCGAGAAGGACGTCGCCGCCGCGGCCGCCGCTCCGGCGGTCGCGCCCATGCCGATTGCCGCGGCTCCGCCATTGGCCGCCGCCGCCACGCCCGACGTGGCCGCAGGCCAGAGCATCCCGCTGGAAGGCGTGCGCCGTGTTATCGCCGAGCGCATGCAGCAAAGCCTGCAGGGCAGCGCCCAGGTCACCCTGGTGGCCGAGGCCGACGGCCGCCGCTTCCACGAATTGCGCACCGAACTCGCCAGCCGCCACGAGTCGGCGCTTGGCTTCCGCATCAGCTACAACGACTTGCTCATCCGCATCTGCGCCCACGCCCTGCGCGAACACCCGCGCGCCAATTCAAGCCTGGAAGGCGATGCAATTCGCCTGCACGACGTCGTCAACGTCGGCCTGGCCATTGAGGCCGGCGGCGACCTGGTTGTGGCCAACGTCAAGCAGGCTGACCGCAAGTCGCTGGTGGAGATCGCCGCGGACCTGCGAGGCGTCGTCGACCGTGCCCGCGCCAACAGCCTGGATCTGGACGACATCACCGGCGGCACCTTCACGATCTCCAACCTGGGCATCTACGGCATTGACGCCTTCACCCCCGTGCTCAACCCGCCTGAATCGGCCATCCTGGGCGTTGGCGCGTTGCGCGAGAAGGCCGTGGCCCGCGACGGCGAGGTGGCCGCCGAACTCTCCATGACCCTCAGCCTCACCTTCGATCACCGCATCATCGACGGCGCACCCGCCGCCCGCTTCCTCGCTCGCATCCGAGAACTCATCGAACAGCCGTATCTGCTCCTGTAGCAGCGGCCGCCTGGGCTGACTGCTTCCTGCGGGTCTGGCTGGCATGATGCTGGGGTCCGATTGAGGTTGGTGCGCCATGGACTTGGTTGAGTCGCACGTACATATCTGGACGATTCGGGACCCGCGGTTTGGGCGGCACCCGGAGTCCGACTTCACGCCGGACATCGAGGCGTCGCCGGCGGACCTGTTCCGGGCGCAGGACGAGATTGGCGGCGTGGCCTGGACGGTCTTGATCCAGCCGCGCTATTACCTCTGGGACAACTCGTACCTGATTCGGGCGGCGGAGACGTATCCCGACCGGTTGGTCGTGGCGGGGCGTGTCGATCCGCTGCTGCCGGACGCGCCCGACGCGTTGCGCGAGCTGATGCAGCACCCGCAGCTTCGGGGCATCCGCCTGGCCCCCAACACCGATCCGGAGACTCATTGGCTGGATGACGCCTCGCAGAATGCGTTGTGGGACACGGCGGCCGACACCAAGGCCACCATCGGGCTGCTGATCAACTGGCGCCAGCTGCCGCAGGCCAACGCCATGGCCGCGCGGCACCCCGATGTGACCGTGGTGATTGATCACCTGGGCTCGCCCGACTACGGCGACCCGGACTCGTTGACCAACCTGTTGGCGCTGTCGGAGCGACCGAACGCATTCGTCAAGCTCTCCGGGTATCCCAACGGCACCCGCGCCGCTTATCCGTACACGGAGGCCCATGGGCTCATCGAGCGCGTCTATCGTGCGTACGGCCCACAGCGTCTGATGTGGGGCACCGATTGGCCGGTCTGCCTGACCAGCGCCTCGTACCAGGAAGCCTTCGACTCGGCCTGGAACCTGCCATTCCTCAGGGACGCCGATCGGGACTGGATCTTTGGGGGCACTGCCAAGTTCGCCTGGCGAATAGGTCAGTAGGAATTAGTGGCTAGCGTTTAGGTACGAGAGTCGAGCGAGCGCTTGAGCCCGCTCACCATCCGGCCAATCTCCGCTGCTTGCGCAAGCAACCAAGTTGCCTGCTCGGAATCGGCCATCCCCATGCGCTGCGTCAGGATCAAGATCGTCTCCACCTCCGCCAGTGAGCCACTCGCCACCCCGAGAAAGTGCAGAAACTTCTTGGACCCACGCCGCCCGGTGCACCTGGCTCGTCATCACAGACCTCTCACCCGTCGGAAGACGGGCAGAGACTCGATACACCATCTCCGCCAATTCGAGCGGCTTCTTCCACACCACCAAGTCCTGATAGCTCCTAACCGGACGCATAGCTCCCACCTGCCCCGTGCGACGCCCATCGCCGAGTCCACCCAAAGCCTCATCACTAGCCACTAACAACGAGCCACCAACCACTGCTTAAAAAGTTCCGGGTGCAAAGCCGGGCGGAGGCCTTGCACCCGGATGAGGTGCGCGAAGCGTGCCTAGGCGGCCTGGAGTAGTTACTCCGGTACGGCGCGCCTGCGGTCAGTCGGCGCCGAACCGGCAATCGTTCCGTCGGCGCGTCCTCGGCTGACGAGGCAAGTGGCCGGAATCCCGCGCACACCGTTGTTGCTGGGCGTCTGCGGGTTCGCATCCACAGCGAGCTTCGCGAACCTCATCCTGCTTTCGAATGACTGCTGCCATTCGAAAGCCAGCGTGAGCCTCATACGCGGCCCACGCCATTCCGCCCGTAAGTCAACGATGATCGTTGCGTCGGCTGCCACCTTGCCCTGCTGGGCAGATGCGCCACCACATCAAGGCCGTGGCCGGTCAACGGAACGCCACCCTCATCTGCGCGCATGTTGCGCTTGTAGGTCCGTTGCGTTCGCCCGAGGCGCAGCCGGCTCCTTCTAAGACGCGAGAATACGCATCAATTGCCCAGTCAACTGTTGAATTGTTTACAGACGCGACAGGAACGATGGTCTAGCAGCGAGTGCCGATCTGCCGGTTCAGCTGCATGCGCCCGGCCGGCGTCTACCGCCTATCCGTTAAAGCGATGCGCCCGGGCGGAGCAAGCTCCACCCGGGCGCTACTAACGCTGTGGCACGTCTGTGCCGTAGCGCTTACGCCGCTATGGGTAGACCGGCGAGGCCACGTACGGAGCAGGGCCGTCGTAGCTGGACAGGTGCTGCACGCCCCAGTCCTGGCAGGCCTGCAGGGACTCGGCTGGCGACTGGTCGCCCACCCAGCCCTTTTGGCCACGCGCGCGGTGCTGGAACCACCACTCACGCCAGGTGTTGAACGGGTAGAGGCTGCGGTTGTCCGGTCGGTCCGCGTACACCTTCAGCCACTTCATTCCCTCCGGCGGCGGTGCCACGGAGGTCGGAGCGCCAATGGCGGCCCGGTGAACTGGCATGTGTCCACGGTCAATGCCGACGCGACCCTGGTACTCCTCGCCTCCGAGGAAGACCGCCAGCGCGGTGGACTGCTCGATTGAGCCGTCACGCTCGGCGCTGTTGGTCACCAGGTCCGGCTGGTCGTTCGTGCTGTGACCCGGCGGTCCGCCACGCCCGGCAATCACTTCCGGCAGGAGCGTCCAGGTGAACCGGTCCTTGATCCGCGGAACCGCGAATCCGGTTGAGTACACCCGGCCCGACGGCCAGATGCCGATCTTGCCGGCCGCAAACGGGTTGCCGAACTCGCCACCGAGTTCTTTGACCTGGTCGGCCGGCGGTGAGGTCTCGTGCACGAAGATCTTGTTGATCAAGTACTCCCAGGCCTCACCGGCCTCGGGCAGATCAAACATCGTCTTCGTCAGCGTGTCGTCGAACGGCTTGGCCATGCCGTTCGAGTACATCTGCGGCATGTACTGGAACTCGTAGTCGTCGCGCGCCCAAGTGCCGTAGGCCCCGGTGTCGGGGTTCGTCATCTTGGCGTCCCACTCCGTCCAGTCGTCCCAGGTCCACGCACCATCACTGTCCGGCAGGGTGACGCCGGCGCCCTCGGCCAGGGAGATGTTGGCCACGAACCCGCTGATCGCGAACTGGAACGGCATCCCGAATTGGGGCCCCGTCATCAGCTCCGGCTGCGGGAACGAGTGGTCGATGTTGTTGAACGTGTACGCGTCCGGGAGGAAGTAATAGTCCTCGGGGACGAAGTCGTCACGCTTGGACAACTCGCCACTGATTTCCGTGAAAGCGCCTTCTTCGTGGAAGCGCAGGAAGTCCGACTGCGAGAGCAGCGCCACGTGCGGCGCCGTCCCGGCGGCGAACTGGATCGCCAAGCTGTCGATCAGGTTGGCGGCCGGTTCCAGCTTCACAAAGATGTCCGGTCGCTTCTCGGCGAAGCGCGCCAGGCCCCACTGCATCGCCGCCCCACGCGGGCCGGCGGTGTGGTCCGTGACGAACCGGATCTCGACGTTCTCTGGCTGTGCCATTGCTTCCTGGGCGGCCATGGCGGGAGTCGCCGCCGCCGCTGGTGCCGCCGCCGCCGGAGCCGCGGTTGCCGCCGCCGGTGCCGCTGCTGGAGCCGCCGCCGGTGCCGCCGCCGCTGTGGCAGCGGGAGCGCTCTCGCTCTCGCCGCAGGCCGCCAGCATGACCGCCGACGTTGCGCCAATCCCCATTCCGGCGACAAAGCGCCGACGGGTCAGGGCTGGAATATGCATACCCTTCTCCTCCACCCCCGCCAGACACGGTCCCCTGGGGGTCTAGCCGACCTCAAAACGCCTTCGGGAACGACTGTGCAGGTAACACAGCCCGAAAGCAGCAAGGGGCCAGCGACATTCGCCCGCGTACGGTGCGATATCAGACGCTGCCGTGTCAAGTGATTCTTGGCCTGCACTCGGTGTACAGGCCTGCGGTGGCCGACCTGGTTGATCGCAATCCGCTCGGACATGCTGCCCGACGTTCCGTGGTCGCCTTCGTCAACGACTCACTACCGGCCAGACCCTCGCCCAGGCTGACTAGCGCGGGCGCAGCCCCGCGGCGTTGGCACGCCGCGGGGCTGCCACCACTACGGGTAAACCGGCGAGGCCACGTACGGCGGGTTGCCGTCGTAGGTCGACAGATGCCGCACGCCCCAGTCCTGAGCCGCCTGCAGGGACTCGGCTGGCGACTGGTCGCCCACCCAGCCCTTCGCGGCCAGCGCCCGATGCTGTCCATACCACTGCCCCCACGTGTTGAACGGGTAGAGGCTGCGGTTGTCCGGTCGGTCCGCGTACACCTTCAGCCACTTCATTCCCTCCGGCGGCGGTGCCACGGAGGTCGGAGCGCCAATGGCGGCCCGGTGAACTGGCATGTGTCCACGGTCAATGCCGACGCGACCCTGGTACTCCTCGCCCGCGAGGAATACGGACAGTGCCGTCGACTGCTCGATCGTGCCGTCGCGCCCAGCGGTGTTGGTCACCAGGTCCGGCTGGTCGTTCGTGCTGTGACCCGGCGGTCCGCCGCGCCCGGCAATCACTTCCGGCAGGAGCGTCCAGGTGAACCGGTCCTTGATCCGCGGAACCGCGAATCCGGTTGAGTACACCCGGCCCGACGGCCAGATGCCGATCTTGCCGGCCGCAAACGGGTTGCCGAACTCGCCACCGAGTTCCTTGATCTGGTCGGCCGGCGGTGACGTCTCGTGCACGAAGATCTTGTTGATCAGGTACTCCCAGGCCTCGACGGCCTCGGGCAGGTCGTACATCGTCTTGGTCAGGCGGTCGTCGAACGGCTTGGCCATGCCGTTCGAGTACATCTGCGGCATGTACTGGAACTCGTAGTCGTCGCGCGCCCAAGTGCCGTAGGCCCCGGTGTCGGGGTTCGTCATCTTGGCGTCCCACTCCGTCCAGTCGTCCCAGGTCCACCCACCGTCGCTGTCCGGCAGGGTGACGCCGGCGCCCTCGGCCAGGGAGATGTTGGCCACGAACCCGCTGATCGCGAACTGGAACGGCATCCCGTACTGGGGCCCCGTCATCAACTCCGGCTGCGGGAACGAGTGGTCGATGTTGTTGAACGTGTACGCGTCCGGGAGGAAGTAGTAGTCCTCGGGGACGAAGTCGTCACGCTTGCCCAACTCGTCGGTGATCTCCGTGAAGGCGCCGTCTTCGTGGAAGCGAATGAAGGACGACTGTGAGAGCAGCGCCACGTGCGGCGCCGTCCCGGCGGCGAACTGGATCGCCAAGCTGTCGATCAGGTTGGCGGCCGGTTCCAGCTTCACAAAGATGTCCGGTCGCTTCTCGGCGAAGCGCGCCAGGCCCCACTGCATCGCCGCCCCACGCGGGCCGGCGGTGTGGTCCGTGACGAACCGGATCTCGACGTTCTCCATCATCGCCGGCGCCTCGGTCATCGCCGCTGCGGCAGGAGCCGCCGTCGCTGCCGGAGCCGCTGCTGGAGCCGCCGCCGCTGTGGCAGCAGGAGCGCTCTCGCTCTCGCCGCAGGCCGCCAGCATGACCGCCGACGTTGCGCCAATCCCCATTCCGGCGACAAAGCGCCGACGGGTTAGGGCTGGAATATGCATACCCTTCTCCTCCACCCCCGCCAGACACGGTCCCCTGGGGGTCTAGCTGACCTCACGCTGACGTCTGTATGACCTGTGCGGACTACACAGCCAAAAACCAGGCAAGGACCAACGAAATACACCCACGCACAGTGCGCTATTAGGCACCGAAATGTCAAAAATTCTCGATCTGCGCTCGCCGGGGCCAGCGCACAGCCGGCAATCTAGTCGATGGCGATTCGCTCGGACGTGCTGCTTGACTTGCCGTCCTCGCCTTCGTCAACCGCCTGAATACCGGCGTCCAGGACCTCACGAAGGCTGATCAGGGCTTCGCGAACCGCACCGCGCATGTGGCCGCCCGCCTTGCCCACACCGACACGGGGCCTGTCGATTTCGATCGTGATGCGGATGGGACCGGCATGAACGTGCCCGCCCGCGCCACCCCTCTCCTCGCTCGTCATTCCGGATCCTTGGGATCGGCGAATAGGGACTCCCAGTATATCCCGGAAATCGTGAAGTCCGGCGTCCGCCCCCACCGCGCGGCCGCTCAAGACCTGCCCTTGGCTGACGAGGCTCACGACCAGCGATTTCATATGAACGAGTCGGATTCCCGATTGACGCCTCCGCCGCGCCCGGTCCGGGCCAAGAGAGCCTGCCCACAATTCGTGCAAAAGTTCGCGGTCGCGTCATTGAGTCGGGCGCACGTCGGACACTCGGTATCCGCGGGGAGCTGGGTTCCGCACTGCGAGCAGAAATTGGCATCATCGGGACTTAGGTGCCCGCAAACTTGGCACGCACGGCGCCACCTGAATGCCGGGGACACCGTCGCCAAGCGTGCCTGTGCCCCGTCGCGGGCGATTGCCAGCTGGCTGGCCTCCAGGTCCAGGGTCTGCGCCAACGCTGCAATATCGTCGTCCGGAACAAACGTAATCTTGCCGGTTTCCACGTCGCTCAGCCACGGCCGGTCACGCCCGATGGCGGCAGCCACTTGTGCCTGGGTCAGGCTGTGCAAGCGTCGGGCGTTGAAGATCAGGCCGCCAAACGCCCCACGGTCAATATCGCTGAATGCACGTTTCTGCAGCTTGCGCCGCGCCATTGGCGACCGATCATCCGCGCGCCAATCCAGAGGGAACCCTAGCACGGTGCACTCGGGCGATCCAAAATTTGGGAACAAACGGCTGAGGCCCCCTCTACCGAACCTGATTAACCGCCTCGGCTGGATTGAATTGTCGCGACATTGCGAAATGACGCAGCGGTCAACGCCGGAGGCTGCGCACCCGGGCGACTAGGGAACCGTGATCTCCTGGCCGACCTGCAACGCATCCGGATTCAAGATACGGTTGGCCTCGACCAGATCATCCACCGTCACGTTGAACCGTGCGGCGATGGCCGAAAGGTTGTCGCCCGGCTGCACCACGTACACCGTGGCGGTTGGGGTTGGCGTCGGCCGGGGAATCGGCGTGGCCGTCGGGGTAGGTTCCGGCGTGGGCGTTGCGATGACCTGGTCGAAGGCCGTATTTGGGTCGTCGGGCGTCGGCGTGATCGCGGTGGTGGGCGTTGGAGTCGTGGCTACGCTCGGCGACTCATCGTCACGCGGCCGCAGCAGGACAACCCAGAGCAGAAACACGATAAAGGCCACGACCAGGAGACCGGCCAGAAGCTCGCCGCCCCTGGCGAAGGTGCTCTCGGAGTCCCCCATGGTCGTACCCGCCGCCTACTCGACCAGCAGGCGAGCTACGGGACTGTCCACGCCCGGCGTGTGGCGGCCCATGCCAAAGTAGCGGAATCCAAGATCCCGCATGCGAGCCGGATCGTACAGATTGCGGCCGTCAACCAAGACATCGCCGCGCATGGCGTTGCGCACGGCGGCCCAGTCGAGTTCGCGGAATTCGTTCCACTCGGTCGCGAGGACAATGGCGTCCGCTCCCGTGGCTGCTTGGACGGCGGAAGTCTCAAAAAGCACCGTACGCCCCAACACCGCGCGCGCCTTGGTCGTGGCCACCGGGTCATAGGCGCGAACCTGCGCACCCTCCCCGGCCAGCAGGTGGGCAATCTCAATCGCCGGCGCGTCCCGCACGTCGTCCGTATTCGGCTTGAACGACAGGCCCAGGATGCCTATTTCGCGTCCGCGCAGCCCTCCCAGCGCCTCGCGCAGCTTGCGGACGGCCGACCGGCGAGCATCGCGGTTGATCTCAATCACGGCCCGCAGCAGTTGCGGGTGCGCGCCATGCACCGACCCCATGTGCTCCAGCGCGCGAACGTCCTTGGGAAAGCAACTCCCACCCCACCCGAGGCCCGCGTTCAGGTAGGCGGGACCTACCCGGGCATCCAGCCCCATGCCGCGCGCCACGACCTCCACGTCCGCGTCCAGCGCCTCACAGATCGTCGCGATCTCGTTGATGAACGAGATCCGTGTCGCCAGGAAAGCATTGGAGGCGTATTTGATCATTTCCGCCGTGCGCAGATCGGTGACGATCACAGGACAGTCAAACGATCGGTAAAGCTCGGCCACGCGCTCGGCGGCCTCGATATCGGTCGAACCAATCACCACACGGTCCGGGTGTAGAAAGTCCTGAACCGCCGTGCCTTCCCGCTGAAACTCCGGATTGGACACCACCGGGAAGCGTGCGCCGTCCGCCCGATGCTCGTGAATGATGCGCGAGATCAGGTCACTGGTCCCAATCGGCACGGTGCTCTTGGTGACGATCAGAGAACCCTCCGAGAGGACCGGCGCCAGGGCCACCGCGGCGCTATCCACAGCCAGCAGGCTGGCCTCGCCGGCGGCTCCGGTGGGCGTATCCACCGCGATAAACACGAACTCGCGATCCGGAACCGCGACGGAATAGTCGGTGGTAAATGTCAGGCGTCCGGCGGCGACGTTGCGCGCCACCAGCGACTCAAGTCCCGGCTCGTAGATCGGCACGCGCCCCCCACGCAGCCCGGCGATCTTGGCCTCGTCGATATCCAGACACGCCACGTCGTGCCCCAGGTCGGCAAAACACGCGCCAACCGAGAGCCCCACATAGCCGGTCCCAACGATGCAGATGGCGCTCATGGGCTGATCATCGCACTTTGATCGATGCGGCAGCGATCAACCGCCGGCCTGCTTCGCAAACTGCTGCACGTTCGGGGGTGAGCCGATCATGACCAGCATGTCGCCCGCGCGAATCGTCTCGTCACGGGCCGGCAGGAACTGCTGCTCCCCGTCACGTCCAACAGCCATTACCTCAACACCGTGCTGACGCAGGCCAACGTCGCCGATAGTTCGGCCCACGTAGGCGCTGTTGGCTCTGACCGGCACTTCCTCGATCGTGATTCCTGTGGACATCGGGTCCAGCAGTTCGGCCAGCGCCCCGGCCACGTTGGGTTTCAGCACGTAGGAAACCATGTGCTGGGCGCCCGCCGCGTACGGGGAAAATACGCGGGTGGCGCCGGCGACCGCCAACCGCTCGACCGTTTCGTCGGTATTGGCCCGGGCAATCACCGGAATCGTGGGCGCGGTCGCGCGGGCCGACAGCACCGTGTACACGTTGTCGGCGTCATTGCCCGTGGAAACCAGCACGGCGGCCGCCCGGTCAATCCCCGCGGCCTGCAGCGTCTCGGCTGAGGCAGCGTTCCCGCACACCGTCAACACGCCCAGTCCCTCGGCCCGTTCGCAGCGAGCAGGATTCCGGTCGATGGCTACAACGGATCGATCCGCCGCGCGCAGGTTTTCGATGATCCCCTCGCCCACCCGACCGAAGCCGCAGACGATGAAATGGTCGCCGAGGACCGCCAGTGCTTGCTCCTTGCGACGTTGGACAACGCGCGCGGGCAGATGTCCGCTGACAAGATACTCAACCGTAACCGCGCCGGTATATCCGATGGTGCTGATGCCGGCGATGATGAGCACAATCGCGAAAACCCTTCCGCCTTGGTCAAGCGGAACGATCTCGTTGTACCCAACGGTGCTCAGCGTGACGACCGTCATGTAGAGCGCGTCAAGCGGCCCGGCGCCCGCCACCACCATGAAGCCCACGACCCCTATCACGGTCAGGGTGACCATGGCCCCGAGGCCCCAGATCACTCGCCGGGCCAGGCTGCGGGTCGCCGCGGCTGCCTGGGCTGGCGCGGGGCGCGATGGCGTCAGCACGCTAGGCGTTGGGACTCCGGGCGGTCGCCGCGGCTGCCCGGCGCGGTGAAAAGCGGATGCGGAGTTGACCGTCCTCCAGCCGGGCGCCGCTGTGGGTCATCCGGGCCAGCACGCGCGGCAGCACGATGTTGCGGCGGGCGGCGCCCATGCGGATCACCAACTCGTCCCCGCGACGAACGAGAGAAGCATCGGACTTCTCGAGAAACGGTGCGGGGATGCGGAATTCAAAGCCGCCCTTCACCTCCGCGATTTCGTACGGCTTGTAGTCGATCAGCCGATCCGCCGGCTCGCAGTCGGCATGCATCTGCGCGCCCATGACCCGCAGACGCTCCAGTCCAACCACCTCGTGCGAATACTGATGGACGCGCAGGATTGGGATGGGATCAAACATGGCATGAATGTCACGCAGATACGGAGCCTGCATGGCGCGCCGTTGCTCGGCGAAACGCCCTTCGGCCTCTTTGGGCACTACCCGGTTCACCACCACGGCATCAGTGATGTGGTCGTACAGAGTCAGGTAGGTATAGCTGCGTTGGGCCTCGCGAATCACCATCTTCTCCGGATTCACCACCAGCCGTACCGTGGTCGTTTTTGAGGCCGTAAGCGTGTCGTGGAGTTCCTGCAGCTCGTCCACCAGGTCGGTCATCGCCTCGAACACGTCGTCCTCGGGTAGCGGCAAATCAGTTACACGGCGGGCCATCGGCCGCACCATGCGGGCCAGATGGCGATTGATGGGCAGCAGCTTGTCCAGCCACCAACGGCCGACTTCCGGAAACGCCAGCAGGCGCAGGGTCTCGCCCGTGGGCGCGCAGTCCACCACCACCACGTCGTACTCGCCTGAAGAGGCGTGCCGGTTCACCCACAGTAAATTGGCCAGTTCCTCCATGCCCGGAAAGACGGCAATCTCCTCGGCCAGCACGTTGTCCATGCCGCGCCACGTCAGCACGGCTTCCACCCAGTTCTGCACCGTCCCCCAGTACGTCTCCAGGTTGTAGTAGACATCGCATTCCTGCGCCCACAGGTTGTCGACCACTGGCTTCGGTACCGGTCCCAGTTGTATGTCCAGCGAGTCGCCCAGGCTGTGCGCGGTGTCCGTGCTGAGCACGACGGTGCGCAGGCCCGCGTCGGCGCAGCGCAAGGCGGCGGCAGCGGCGACGCTGGTTTTGCCCACGCCGCCCTTGCCCGTGTACAGCAGGATGCGCGGTGACCGCTTAGCCATCGAATTCGTCCGCGGCGTCCGTCGGACGAACGTACATCAGGCAGTTCTCCCGCGCCGTTATCCGGCCCACGGTGGCCGCCGCAGGTGCACCGGCGTGCTCAAGGGCGTGCCGCAAGGCGGCTTCGTCTTCCGGTGGAATCGCAATCAGCAGCCCGCCGCTCGTTTGCGCGTCGGCCAGCAAAATGCGTTCCGGCAATTGCACGTCCGGGTGCCAATCCACGTCGCCCTCCAGCGAGTTCAGGTTGCGTTCCGTCCCGCCTGGTACCTCATCGGCCGCAATCAGCGACCAGACGTCGGGCAAGACCGGAATGACGTCGGCGTAGACCTCGGCCGAAACACCGCTGGCGGTCAGCATTTCGCGCAGATGGCCCAACAGGCCATATCCCGTCACATCCGTTACGGCATGCGCGCCGTGATCGCTTGCGGCCTTGGCCGCGGCTGCATTCAGCGTCGTCATGGACTCAATCGCGGTGTCCAGCGCGGTCTGGCTCGCCGCGTCAAACTTGCCAGCCGTCGTGATAATGCCCGTGCCCAGCGGCTTCGTCAGCACCAGCAAGTCGTCCGGACGCGCGCCGGCATTCGTGCTGATTGCCTCGGGGTCCACCGTACCCAAGACCGCCAGCCCGAACTTGGGCTCGGGGTCGTCGATCGAATGCCCGCCCCCAATGACCGCCCCGGCTTCTTGCACCTTGTCGGCCGCGCCACGCTGAACCTCAGCCAGCAGATCCAACGGCAGCGTCCCGCGCGGCCAACCGGCAATGTTGAGCGCCAGGATCGGTGTAGCGCCCATGGCATAGAGATCGCTCAGCGCATTCGCCGCGGCAATGGCGCCAAAGCTGTAGGCGTCGTCCACGATCGGCGTGAAGACGTCCGTCGTGAATGCAATGGCCAGATCGTCGCGCAGGCGGTACACGGCGGCATCGTCCATGCCCTGCCCCCCGACCAGCAGGTCCGGTGACACCATCGGCGGCATTAGGCGCAGCACGTGCGCCAGCTCGTCAGGGCTGAGCTTGCACGCTCAGCCGGCGCCGTGCGCGTACCGGGTAAGTTTGAGCGGCGTGTGTTGGCTGTCCATTGCTGCACGGTAGCGTAACGCCGCCGCCTGCGGACTCCGTTCTTCCACTCGAAGGCTAATGAGGAACCGGCCATTGCCCTTGCCCTGTCGTCGTACCGTCCACCGCATGCTGGCCCTCATCCTGGCGGTCGCATGGGTTGTGGCGGGTGCAAGGCCAGTCGCCGCCGCGCCACCGCCAGACGCCACGCCGGTCACCGGCGGCGCGTTCTTCGAGCGGGCGAACGCGGACGGCTTGGGTTTTGCGATCCGGAACTACGTCGAAGGTCCCGCGTTCTACGACGCGTTTCTTCGCTTCGGCGGCGCCCGCACACTCGGGCCGCCGGTTTCTCGGCCGTGGATCGCCGATGGAGGGTTTGCCTACCAGCTGACGCAGCGCGCGCTCCTCCAGTGGTCGCCTGTGGTCGGGCAGGTGGGCATGGCCAACCTTTTTGAACTCCTGAACGACGCCGAGTTCGACGACGAACTGCGCGCCCGCCACATCCCGGCCGCCGAGACACCGCCGCGTCAGCCTGACGTCGCGCAACAAACGCGGCTGGCCTGGATGACTCACCGCGCCATCGCCGAGGCGTTTGCCAACAACCCACTACAGCTCGGCAACCGGGACGCCAGCATCGAGTTTCACGGACTGCCGATGTCGCGCCCCGTGCATCTGGGTCCCTTCGTCATTCAGCGCTTCCAGCGGACGGCGCTGCAACACTGGGTGGAGCAGGTGGAGGGCGGGCCGCCGGTTGGATCCGTGGTGCTGGTCAACGCGGGCGACATCTACCGCGACCTGGCGCTGCCCAAAGGACAGTTGGCGGCGCCCCACGCGCCTGACGCCTCCGACGTACTGGATGTTCGGCTCGATCCGCCGGCGAACGGTGACCTGCAACCGGCGCCGCTGGCCTCGCGCGCCTACAACACGCCCAGCCACAGGCTGCGCACCGCGCTGGCGCTGCTCGAGGGCATTGACGCGAACGCCACGGCGCTGGAACTGGCCGCCAGCGCGCAACTCGCCATTGAGTTCGACTTGATGCCGGAGGGCGTGCTGGCCTCCTACAACACCGCACACGGCATTCGGGTCAACGCCACCCTGCGCGGCGAAGACCCGCGACCGCTGGCGGCGGTGCTCGCGCACGAACTTCGGCACTTCGAAGATTTCATGCTCGGCCAACTTGGCGAGGACAGCCAGAGTTGCCTGGACGCCGAGGCGCGGGCGCTCACGCGCGAAGTCGAGACCTGGAACGCGCTAGTGGCCGCCGCCGACACGCCTCCACGCTCAAGCGCGCTGGTGCGCATCCAGAACAGCCGTGCGGCTCTTTACGCCAAGGACCCCACCGCCATTGAAAAACTCGCCCAGTTCCTCTACCAGGAGGCCTGCAGCAGGGCGTCGCTTGGCCAAGCCAAGGGATAGCAGCCGCCGGGCCTTCGCCGTCCCTCAAACAAGACGCGCAGTGATGACCCGGAGAGTTGGATGAGGATGGCATCGCTCTGGTCGTAAGCTGTCAGCGAATTCGTCCTGCGGGCCTCGGGCTGGTCGAGCGCCGTACACAAGCCGGCGGAATCGACCGGACGCCAAGCTCGCTCCCCCTCCGCCCCGACAACTTTTGTGAACACACCGCTGTATCAGACGCTCGCCGAGCGCGGATTCATTCACTCCGTGTCGAACGCGCAGGGTCTGCGTGCGGCCCTGCAGCGGCCCAGCGCGTTTTACGTGGGCTTCGACCCCACCGCGCCGAGCCTGCACACCGGCCATCTGATCCCCCTCGCGCTCGCCTCCCACCTGGCGCAGGCTGGCCATCATCCCGTGCTGCTGGCAGGCGGCGGTACCGGGCTGATCGGCGACCCCACCGACCGGGCGGAAACCCGCGCCCTGCTCAGTGCAGAGCGCGTAGCCGCAAATACTCAGGCCGTTCGCCGGCAGGTGGACCGTCTCTTCGAGCACGAGCAAGCCGACATAGCTGTCGTCGACAACGCCGAGTGGCTAACCGAGTTGCGCTACTTGGAGTTCCTTCGCGACATCGGCCGCTACTTCAGCGTCAACGAAATCCTGGCGACCGAGACCTACCGCGCGCGACTGGAGAGTGGTCAGGGATTGAATTTTGTCGAGATCAACTACCGTCTCCTCCAGGCCTACGACTTTCTTCACCTGTTCCGCGAACACGGCTGCATCCTGCAAATCGGAGGCAGCGACCAGTGGGCCAACATCCTGGCAGGGGTGGACTTGATCAGACGGATCGAGGGCGAGGAAGCCTTTGGCTTGGTGACCCCTCTGCTCACGACCAGCACCGGCCAAAAGATGGGCAAGACGGCCGGCGGCGCGCTCTGGTTGGACCCAGACCTGACATCCCCATACGACTTTTTTCAGTACTGGATCAACATCGAGGACGCGTCGGTGGAGCGCACGCTGGCGTTGCTCACCGCGCTGCCCATGGACGAAGTCCGGGCGCTGGCCTCCCTTCCCGGCGCCGAGATTCGCACCGCCAAGGAGCGGCTGGCCTACGAGATCACGGCCAGGGTCCACGGTCGAGAGGCCGCCGCCGCGGCCCGCGACAGTGCGCGGGCGCTATTCGGGCGTGACAGTGGTTCCGCCGCGGCCGCGCCCCAGACACGTGTAACCGATGATCAAGTGGCTGCTGGTCTGGGTATCGTGGACCTTCTGTTGACCACCGGCCTGGCCGCTTCACGCTCGGCGGCGCGGCGCCTGATTACGCAGGGCGGCGCCTACGCCAACAACCAGCGCGTGGGCAGCCCCGAGATGGTCCTTCATGCGGATGCCTTTCAGGACGGCGAGTTGCTCCTGCGCTCCGGCAAGAAGCGCTATCACCGAATCCTGATTGGCAAGTGACAAGGAGCGTGCACCCGTGAATTGGTCCGCCAGTGAAATCCGGCGTGTGGATGCCCAAAGTTCCGGTGAGCTCTGGGAACGATTCCTTACCGCCATGGTGGCGTATTGGAACGAGAGTTTTCCCAGCGAGCTGAGCCACCTGGAATGGCACGAGCTATACACCGAGCGGATTCGACGGCGCCTCGAGGAGCGCCCAACCTGGCTGTGGATGTATGAACGCGACGGCCGCACGCTGGCCCTCACCAACTTCCACCTGGACGGCGGCGTAGCGCACGTGGCCGAGGTCTGGGTCGCCCCCGATTCGCGCCGTCACGGCTTGGGCGCCTTCATGATCCGGCAGATGCGCCGGACGCTGCGCGACGCCGGCGTGACGCGCATGGCCGTGACCGTTCCAACCAACGCAACCGTGGCTGCCAGTATCGAATTCTGGCACGACCTCGGCTTTACCGAGGTTGCCGTGCACCTCGAAGCCACGACCTTCGGACCGAACGGCGACTGAGCGGTTCAGGGCCACCCACATCGGGGCGCTCGTGGCAGAGCCGGAGCGGAGGTCTCACCTGAAACCTCACGTTGGCATCCACCGCGCACGTCGCTACGCTCAAAGGCGATACGCCTCATTGAGGACTGCCTGATGGCTGCCCAATCCGCGTCCCCCGGTCTCTCAAAGCGTCGAGTGCCGTTGCGCAAACCCATGACTCCCGAGGACTTGGCCGATGCGCGCGTTCGCGAGGCGCTGGGCGAAACCGGCCGCTGCGAATGGGCGCAGCGGCACGAGGGGCTAATGCGGTACCACGACGACGTCTGGGGCGAACGCCCGGTCGACGACGCCGAGTTCTTCGAGCGCATGCTGCTCGAAATCTTCCATGCCGGTCTCAGTTGGACGCTGATCTGGAACAAGCGTCAGGGGTTTCTTGCGGCCTACAACGACTTTGACATCGACGCCGTGGCCGCCTACGGCTCCGCCGACATCACCCGCCTGCTCGACGACCCCAACGTCATTCGAAGCGAGCGCAAGATCGTCGCGGCCATTGAGAACGCGAGGACCGTGCAGGAGATCCAGGACCGCGATGGGTCCTTTCAGGACTTTCTGCTGGGCCTGCCGACAAGCACGAACCACAAGATCAACGCGCTGAAAAAGACGTTCAAGTTCATGGGGCCAGGTACGTCGCGCGCCTTCCTGGAGTCCACCGGCCTGGTGGAGCCCCCGCATCACGACTACTGCTTCAAGGCCGACCGCGCCGTCTGGTCCGCCGCCTGAGGACCTGGCGTTGACCACCGTCGCGCTGAACGACCTGCGGCGGTTCGGACTCGCGGCGCTGGCGACCCGCGGCGTCAGCGAGACCGACGCGGCTCTCGTGATCGACGTCATGCTGGAGCAGGATCTGCGCGGCCACGGCCACCACGGGATTGCGTTGTTGTCGGCGCGAGTTAACGACCTGGAGGCGGGAAGCGCACGCGCCGACGCACAGGTTGAGGTACTGGCCGACCTACCCGCCTTCACGGCTCTCGATGCGCACCGGGCGCTGGGACCGATTGGGGCTGTTCAGGCCATGGATGCATGCATCGCCAAGGCGCAGACCCAGGGGGCCGCGATGGCCTCCCTGCGCAACATGCCGCACTGGGTCATTCCCGCCTTCTACAGCATGCGCGCGGCAACTGCCGGCCTGATCGGCTACTGCACCTGCTACACCAACCCTTCATTCGCGCCTGTGGGCGGCGCCACGCGGGTGCTGGGCAACAACCCCCTCTCCTACGCGATTCCAGCCGATCCGCGCCCGCCGATTGTGGTGGACTTTGGTGTCTCTGCGTCCACCGGCCGGATGCGCGAGTTGCTGGCCGACGGCCAGCCTCTACCCGAAGGTTGGGCCGTTGACGCCAACGGACATCCCATGAGCGACCCGGCGCAAGCGATGGCGGAGGGCGTCTTCTTGCCTATCGCCGAACATCGCGGCTACGGGCTTGGTCTCGTAAACGAAGTTCTTGCCGCCACGCTCAACGCCATGCCCATCGCCCTCGAAACCCCGCCAGGCCGCTACGGCGGATTCTTCATGGCCTGGCGCGTGGACACTTTCCGGCCGCGCGAGGAGTTTCTGCGCGACGTCAACCACGCGCTTGATCGAGTGACCGGCAGCTCACCGCTCGATCCGGCCCGCCCCGTCCGCTATCCGGGCGAACAGTCCGGCGTGGCATTCCGACGCAACCGCGCCAGAGGCCAGGTTGACCTGAGTACCGCATCCTGGGATCGCGTCCACAGAGTCGCGGAACTCACGGGCGTTCCGGCGCCCGAGCCAGTGGCCTAGGCGCCGAGTCGACCACCTAGCGGAATCGCGAGACGACCCTTGCGTTGGCGGGCAGCGGGTAGCGTCCGCCTCGCTTGAGTTCGCGGGGGATCGTGGCGCGCCCGCCGCGGCGGGCGGAGACGCCGGCGAAGACGCGCAGGGGCGTGCCTTCCTCGCTCACGCGCTGCATCACATGGGCCATGCCGACCTGGCGCTGATTGGTGTCCAGGGCCGCGCTGGTGACGACGCCGACCCAACCGCCACGGGCGTCGACGACTGGGTCGCCCTCGCGGGCGATCGGCACGCGTTCGTCGGTGATCGTGAACCGAACGATCTGGCTGGTTCGGCGCTGTTCGCGGGCGATGAACCCGGAGCGACCGATGAAGAACGGCTTGTAGAGCTTCACGAAGCCGCCGAAGCCGGCGTCTCCCGGCGTGAGATCATGGTCGCCGCCGAGTTCGTGGCCGTAGAGCGGCAGCCCGGCCTCAGTGCGAGTGGAGTCGCGTGAGCCCAGCCCGGCCGGCCGCACTCCGTCGTCGAAGCCGGCGTCCAGAATCGCCTGCCACAAGTCGTTGGCCGCGTCGGGATGCACCAGCAGCTCAAAGCCCACACGCTCGCCGGTATAGCCGGTGCGGGCGACCTCAAGATTGATGCCGGCTAGGGTGAACGAGCCGACATCGAACGCCCGCAAGCGTCGCAGGCGGCGGCGCGACTGGTCGTCCGGTGCCAAACGCGCCAGTACGTCGCGCGAGCGCGGTCCTTGCAACGCCAGGTCCAGGCGCCGCTCGTCGCCTTCAGATTCGGCCTTCAGATCGCGCAGGTTGACCTGAATGGGAGCTTCGGCCCACGGATCGGCCGGCTCGATTTCGTACTGGCGCTCGTTGACGCCGTTCAGCCAGACCCAGTTCTTGTCGGTGTTGGCCGCGTTGACGATGGCCAGATAGCGCTCGCGCTCCAGGCGGTAGATGATCAGGTCGTCCAGCGGGTGGCCCGTGGGGTCGAGCAGGTAGGTATAGGCCGCGCGTCCGTTAGGTAGCCGCGAGGCGTTGGCGGTCGTGACCAGATCAAGGAACTCCCCGGCATGCTCGCCGTCAACCGAAAAGACGCCCATGTGACCCACGTCGAATAGGCCGGCTGCGTTCCGAACCGCCGCATGCTCCTCGGCGATGCCTCCGTAATACACCGGCATCGACCATCCGGCGAAGGGCACCATGCGCGCGCCCAGATTGTTGCTGTGCACGTCGTGCAGCGGGGTCTGCCGCAGCGGGTCGCCTTCCCGCCAGAGGCCGCCCAGCAGAGCGCCCCATACGGGGCCACGCAACTGGACCTGGGCCAGCGGATCGCCGGCGTCCGGCGACCAATCGAATTTCGGTCGGGCCGCGGGTTTCTCCGAAGGCAGACGGCCGGTCCGTCCCAGGTAGAAGGGACGACTCAGATCAGGCGCGGGCGCCAGCGGCAGTCGTGTTCGCGCAACCCCGCGCCTGGCCAATTCCGCCTCGACGGCACTGGCATCCTCCGCGGGATAGAGCAGCGCGGCTGCGCGACCGTCGCGCGCCAGCAACACCGACGCGCCGCTCAGGTCCAGGCGTGTCGTCCCCGATTCCGCGCCCAGGCGGTCGGCGTCCGCAGCGCTGATCGGGATTCCGGTCATACCCGAACTGGCCTGCGCTGCGTCGGCGACGGCGATCGGTCCCACGATCTTGCGGCTGGGCTCGTCGGGGTCGATCAGCGCGTAGCCGTCCGCAACCTCCTGCAGCCACTCGGCCGCACACTCGCTGACGGCGGGGTCGAGCACGGCAAAGAGCCGACGGTCACGCGGCGGCCTGTCCTCGTCCGGGCGAATAATCAGAACCGGTTGGACTTCTCCCGCTGGGTCGGAAATGCCGGCGTGAAGCGCCTCACCCGGCTCCAGATCGCGAGCCCGCTGATCGGAGACTTCGTCCGCAAAGGCCAACACGCGGCGTCCTCGCAGCTCCAAGATGCCGGAGGGCGGCGTCTCGGGCGCAACGAGTACAGCTTCCGCACGCCCGCGTGCCGCGAAGTCGGAAATCTCGGAGCGAAGTTCCAGTTGCCGCAGAAAGTCGATCCGACCCCGGTAACGCGGCGACCGTCGGCCCGGATACGTAATGCCGGTCATGGCCTGGAAGGCTCGGGCCAAAATGCCGGCCAGCACGCCCATGTCCTTCGTGGTGTAACCGCGCTGCGTCAGCCAGGGTGTGCCCATACGCACGCCCGTGGGCGCGGCGAAGCCCACGTCGCCGGGCAGCGAGTTCCGGTTGGCCACGATGCCGATGCTGTCGAGCATCCGAACCGCCGGTTCACCCCGCAGGTCGCCGCTGGCTCCAGTGCGCTTCAGGTCAATCACCAGGAGGTGCGTGTCGGTGCCGCCGTAGGCGAGACCCACGCCTCGCGCAGTCAGCGCCTCCGCCAGTGCTGCCGCATTGGCCCGGATCTGCCGCTGCGTGGCCTGGAAGGCCGGCGAGTCAGCGATCTTGAAGGCCGCTGCCATCGCCCCGATTTTATTGAGGTGGGGACCACCCTGCTCGCCGGGAAAGACGGCCCGGTCGATCCGGCGCATCAGCCGCCGCCGATGCGAAAGAATCACCGCGCCGCGTGGACCAAAGAGCGTCTTGTGTGTCGTGAACGTAACCACGTCGGCCAGGCCGACCGGCGACGGATACTCGCCCGCCACCACCATTCCGGCCGGGTGCGAAATGTCGGCCAACAGGTAGGCGCCGACCTCATCGGCAATGGCTCGGAACCGCTCCCAGTCCGGCGCCCACGGGTACGAGGTATAACCGGCCACGATGATGCGCGGGTGGTCGCGCCGCGCGATTTCCTCGATCTGGTCGTAGTCCAGTCGCCCGTCGACATCCGCAATGCTGTAGCTGGACGCCTGGAAGCGGCGGCCGCTGCGATTGACCGACGCGCCGTGGCTCAAGTGCCCGCCGTGGGCCAGCGCAAGTCCCAGGATCCTGTCGTTGGGTTCCAACAGAGCCTCGTAGACGGCGTTGTTGGCGGCCGCGCCGGACAGCGCTTGCACGTTGACGTACAGGCCGTCGGCGCTAACGCGCTCGTTTGCAAACAGCGCCGCACACCGCCGCTGCGCCAGCGCCTCCACCAGGTTGGTGTAGTCGTTCCCGCGGTAGTAGCGCCGGTCGCCGTAACGACGAAACCGTGCCAGTTGTGCATCCGTATCCGCCAAACGCTCCGGCAGGTCGCGCCGCATCGGGCCGGAGGGATAGCCCTCGGCGTAAATGCTGGTCAGCGGCGAGCCCAGCGCGGCCCGCACCGGGGCCGGCGTCAGGCTCTCCGACGGTATCAGGATCAGCTTGTCCCGCTGCCGGCGATGCTCCTGCGCAATGAGCCCCGCCACCAGCGGATCAACATCGTCCAGGTCCTGGTCGAATACGAGGTCTGCGTATGTGGAATCAGCGGTCATGGATGTACCCGAATCTCCAGCGCTTCCAGCTTACGGCCACGTAGGGGCGCGAATTGTGGCGTGCCGCACTGATTCCATCGAAGCCTCGGTCTCTATCGGGCTTAACCTGAATCGGGGCTCTCCAGGTGCTTGATGGAGCCTCGCCCGATTCGACGCTGACTGTCATTTCGATCAAGTCAGCGAAGGCCGCCGAGTGTGGTTCCCTGATCTCCAAGCCATTTCGCGGCCTTCCGAGGCGCCCCACCCACTTGTTCGGTGACGCTTGGTCTCTCTGCGAGCAGATCAAGCAATTCCTTGAGTTCCTCCCGAACACTCCAAGGGTGGACTCCAGATTCGCGCATAAGGCGAAGCAACTCTCGAGACCGATCAATCGAATGTGTCGGAAGGTCATCCAGCTCCGCGATGCACTCGGCTACCCCAAGTGCTTGATCCTCGAACCTCAGATGAATCCATTCGACCAGAGCTTCGTCTGGGCTACCCACACGAGTAACCTTAAGCCTTATGCGCTCAAGCTTGGCATGCATGGCACGGACAAGAGCGGCGCGGAATCGATCTGCCGTCGTGCCTACGTCGGCAATCCAATCTCCTGAGAACCGCTCATCAATCTCCTGTCTAACCTTGCTCGCACCCAAGACGGCTACAACTCCCCCAGTGCCTCCAAACACGACAGCGCCCGCCGGACCAAACAGCAGCATGCCGATCGTCACTCCCGTAAACCCGCCAAATGCAGTCAGCGTTCCATGCACCGCGCCGTCGACAGCGACCTCAAGCGGGAGGTCGCGCAGTGAGACACTTCCGCGCCACCATCCGTGGACGTTCTTCGCAGCCGACACTGCAATTGCGAAGACTGGAACATGCAGTTCCATCAGGTCAGCCCCAGCCTCGAGCGACGTCTTGACCACTTCCTCTGTAGTTTCGTAGTCAAATCCCTCCACGCTAAAGACGCTGTTCACCCACGACTCGTTCACTTCGCTAATCACGGGAAGAACCTCCCGATTCACGTAGACTGGAATGTCCGGATAGCGTTCGAAGTGCTCGCGCAGCGCACGCACGGCAACATCGCCGTCTCGATAGCATTTGACCTGAAATGGAATGCCATCGACGATTAAGTCAAACCCTGGGCTGTTTGGAATGTCGGGAAAACTCACGTCATGATCCCTGAGACGAGTCGCAACCATCGCTTCGGCCACGAATCCACGAAGACTATTCTCCAGCCCAGCCTGTGATGATGGGTCCATCGCCTCAAATCGAGCGGCAAATGCGCCGAATTCGAACACATCATCGACGTTCGTAACTCGCGAAAAGTCGACAGCTGAAATGACGGCCGGATCGATCGCAACTGCGTTGAATACGACGTCCGCCGCTGTCAGCCCGCCAACCACTGCCGCGTCACCAACGGAGCTGCGCACGTTTGGGAATAGTACGGCGCTCAATACACTATTTCCACGAGACTCCGCGATAGCTGGAAGGTCGGAATCGAGCTCCCCGGGTGTCTCTTGCAGCGATCCACACATAATCTCCTTGGTGCGATTGCGCCTACCGACGAGAACTTCCTGTGCCACCTGCTCGTCGGCTAGCTTTTTGAAGTCGTCAAGACACTGTTTCAAACCGTCTGTACAAGAAGCCAAGCCCTGCAGCGCTAGCACGATCACAAGGCGGCAAGCAGCGGAGCGACCGATGCTTGTATCGAAGCGCCGATTGATCAGATACGTGCCGCCGACCACCGCCGGAAGGATGAATAGTGGATTTGAGACGACTGCAAGCAGAGAGACGGCCGTCTTACCCCCGAGGAGAGGAATAATCGCTGAGGCCTGCGCGGCAGCAATGTACGCACTGAAACCGGCAATCTCGACGGCAAGACCCACTCCGACAAGCGAACCCGCGGAGAAAAGTGCAGCTACCGTTGACCAGTCGCCCGAACGCAGCGCCTCGTCCAACGCTTGACTGCGATGCTCGGCCGAGACATCTCCCAGCCTGTTGCGAAACTCACTTTCAATACTTCTACGTTGCTCGACCGTAAGCTTATCTTGTTCAAGTACTGAAAGAATGCAGCGTGCCGCCTCCAGTCGCACTAGGCGACTAAAGTCGCCCTGCTCGACTCGACGACGCCTCTGAAGTGACGCAACGGCCTTCGCGCCGAATCGTCCGATTCTTGACGCGCCCTTGCGAGACCCCTTCATTGCTGAATCCGCGGAATAGTACCGGCAGACTAGGGCGGCAATTTCGGCACACCGAGGATCCACAATCCTTGTGGAGAGTGGCAAGGATGGGTCTAACCCGAACGTAGAACGAAAACTACACCAGATCTGGTAGCGGAGCGACGCACTTGTCGCGCTCTCTTCGCTTGACTCGTACAAGGAATCGGACCGCTGCTGCACTCGGCTGAGGAACGAACGTCTGCCTGCGTCAGCCTCCGCCGCAGGTTGATCCGATAAAACACTTGACACTCGATGTCGGACATCACTTGCTCCATCGATAGCTACATTTCGAAACGAAATGCACTCAAAAAACGCAAGGAAATCGCAAAGCGCGCGCCTATCCAAAGATCCCAGTCCAGCCAGTATGTACCAGGGTGAAACTCTGAATTCCCCATCGTCACCGCGCGCATTGGGTTGCCGATCCATTGATTCCTTGTACGACTCTTCGGCCTCATTCGCGAACGTCTCCATGCCTGTGCGTGTCCTTCGGAGCCATTTCCGTCCGCTATCCATGGCCGTTGCCGCCTTCTATGTGCTTCCGTCCCTTCTTGGCGATACTCACAGCCCTCGCGATGAGTTCACCATGAGGAAATCATATGAGCGGACTCGGGCGAGGACGAGTCGCAGTGGCAGACGTAGTGAGCGCAAAGCGAGCATCTTGCCGCCGAACGAAGGGGCACATCGTGGCTATTCCTACCTCTGGACCCGGCGGCCTTCGCGGAGGGCGCGGGAGCGGGCCTGCTGCATGGTTTCGCGAACCTTGCCGCCGAAGCGTTCGTCCAGCCAGGGGTCGCCGCGGACGTGGTAGCCGGCGCGTTCCCAGAAGCCGGGTTCCTCGTGGTCCATGAACTCCAGGCCGCGTACCCACTTGGCGCTCTTCCAGAAGTAGAGGCTGGGCAGCACCAGGCGCAGCGGGCCGCCGTGCTCGTGGGTGAGCGGCGCGCCGTCGTGATCGAAGGCGAACAGCACGTCGTCCTGGTCCAGTTCGGATAGCGCCAGGTTGGCGGTGTAGTTCGGATCCGCGTGCACCATCACGAAGGTTGCTTCGGGCAGCGGCTTCACGCGCGAGAGGATCTCGCGCACGTGAATGCCCCGCCAGAGGTTGTCGTAGCGGCTCCAGTGGGTGACGCAGTGGATGTCGGAGGTGATTTCCACCTGGGGCAGGGAGGTGAACTCGTCCCAGGACCAGCGCACGTCCTCTTCCACCAGTCCGGTGACTCTGAAGTCCCACTTCGTCATGTCGTAGGGGCGTGGCTCCATGTAATGGAGGACCGGCCACTTTTTGGTGAGGCGTTGGTCGGGCGGCAGGCGTGGTTCGCGCAGTTCGGGTGGTCGCGGTGTGACGTCGGGTACGTCGGCTACGGGCTTGGAACTGCCGCGCAGGAATCGGTTGAACATTGGGTTTAAGACTCGGGACCTTCTAACTTGACCGTACGCGCCGCTCGGACCTGACGCAACCACATGCGGGCTATCCAATTGGCCCGTTCCCGGGAAAGTCTGGCGGGTCGACCGCGTCCACGATCATGCGCGCCACGTCGGCAATGGCCTCGGCGGATCGTTCGCGGTTGGGCGTGCCGTCCACCAAGGCCACCACGGTGACCGGGCCCATGGCGGTGTAGACGACGCCGGCATCGTTGGTGGCGTCCGGAAAGTCGCCGGTCTTGTGCGCCACCGGGTGTTGACGAAGCCAGCGCGGGATCCGGTTGGTTCGTCGTTCGCTGAGCAGCAACTCGCGCATCGAGCGGATTTCAGAGAGCGTGGGCTGCCAGACCCCCGGTCGCAGACCGACGATGCGTTCCAGCACGTCCGCCATCTCACGGGCGGTGGTCAATGGCTCGTTAATGTTGACCGTAGTGACCTTCAGACCCTCGCGGCGCAGGTCGAAGTCGATGTTCTGGTAGCCCACGCGGTCGGCGAGCAGGATGGCCGACGCGTTATCGCTGACGCTCATCGCGCGGGCAAGCGCGGCGCCGACTTCGATCTGCTGACCCGGTTCCAGGCTTACCGGCGGATCGGCCCGTTCCACGACTGTCTCGTTCATAGTGAGAAGTTCGTCGAACGACAGCAGCCCGGCGGCTCGCTGGCGAAAGGACTCGCGCAGCAGCAGGGCTTTCCAGACGCTGAGCGTGCGCATCTTGCTGTCGGCGTTGATGGCCACCAGCGGGCGGTTGGCGCCCGAGTAGGCGGCAAAGACGGCCCACATGCCAGGCTCTGTCCGAATGCGCGCGCGCACGGCGGCCGTAAGGCGCTCGTGGATGGTTCGCCCGGCGGCCCCTAGCAGCGCGTCCATGCTGGAGACGGGCGTGGCGCGGTCTTTTGGCGCCAGTCCCAGGTCGACAAGCAACTGTCCCACCGGTCGCACGCGCACCATCGGGCTATTCGCCGTCCGCTCCAGCACCCCGCGCTGGAAGCGCTGCACAATGTTCTGGCCAAAAAGCTCCGGCTGCGACATCGGCAGTCCAAAGCGCCGCAGAGCCTGGGTGCAGTCCCATCTGAGAAACCGGGCCGGCGCCGGGTTGGTGTAGTAGCGATCGCGTATGGGGTCGTCGGTTAGCCAGGCCAGGCGTGTGTCTGCATTGGCCTTGGCGTCGAGGGGCAACGGGACCTGGCGCTCGGCGTGCAGCCAGGATGCATAGCCGGCGGCATCGAGCAGTTCCAGCACATTGGACGGCGCCAGGTTCGCGCTTTGGACCGGCGACTGGATGGCGCCGTGGCTGAAGAGCTGGATTGCGATCCCACCGCGCGCGTAGGGCAGGCTGATCGGGTAGCCCAGCACCCCGGGCCCGCCGGCTCGGCGATAGGTGTCCCACCAGGGCCGTCGTCCATTGAAGACCGCAAAGCCTGCATCAGGGTCCGGTGACGCCTGGCGATAGTGGTGACCGTTTTCGATGGCGAAGTCCAGGGGCAGATCCTCGTCAGTCAGCCCTGGCCCAACGATTGGCGCGGCAGCCAGCGTTCCGGCGACGAGTCGCCCGAAGGCCCGCCGCCCCAGCACGCTTGCGCTGCTGAAGCCGGGCCGGTGTGGCGGGTCGTCGTCAGGCACGCGAGTCAGCCAACGGCCTCGGGCACATTGCCGAAGACCGCCAGCGACTGCCCCAACCCCGGGGCGGCGTCCGCCATTGAGGGACCCTTCGCGCCTAGCGGATCGCCGCGCTCATGGACGAACGACGTGACCCGGAATCGCAACGATTGCAGGTCACGTTCAAGCTCCAGCGCGGGAATCAGCAGAACCACGCGCGGGCCGTCAACGAACGCCGTCGCTCCCGTCGGTGCGGCGGCTCCGGGATCGAGGGCCGTCCGTTTCTGGAGGCGCCACGGCGGCGCGGCGTCTGGTCGGTAGATCAACTCGAACCAAGTGTCGGTGCGCTGAAACAGGTCGAAGTCGCCGACCTGCGGGATCCAGTCGTCCGTGGAGGTGACGGTGGCCTGCAGCGCGAGAGCGATCTGGAAGCCGAGATTGCTGTCAGCCCGAGGCAGGGAGTCGGCCAGATCGATCAGGAACGCCGCGTAGGTTCCGCCCGGGTTGGACGCGGGCATCGGTTCCACGGTGAACCAGACGCTCCGCAGCAGGTCCAGGTCGGCGACTGTCAGGTCCGTGGTTCCGCTGGCAATGCGCCGGATATCGGCGAAGGCGAAGCCGTTGACCGGCGCGAGGTCGTGGATGGAGAAGTAGTCGGCCGTACGGTCGATGTGAAAGATCGGCTGATCGTCGGCGGGGACGATGGCGAGCGTGCGATCGACGGCCGCGGAGCCCAGCACGACCGATCCGTCGGCCACCTGGGGTTCCAGCGCCCGGCCAGTCTGGTAGCGCCAACGTCCCTCGTTCTCGCCTCGGATGACTACCAGCGGTACGGCCTGCTCGGTCCCTGCCCGGAGGTCCAGACGGCCGATACGGTCTGGAACCAGACTGGCGTCGCCGGCGGCGCGTACAAGTCGCAGTTCGGACACGCCGTCGCCGCCCAGGTTGACCAGCCGGCAGCCCGTGCGCTGCATCAGGGCCTCGCCGGGCATGTCCACGCTTGACGGGCAGATGGTGGCGATGAGAGGGGCGGCGGATTCGCTCGCGTCGCTGGTGCGCGGCAGCGCCAGCTGGTAGTCCTCGATCTCGCCCGCCTGCCAGCGCCCGCCGCCGTCCCAGGCGTCACCCACGATGCGCTCACGCGTCAGCGCCACGCGCATCCAGGCGCCGTCGGGCAGGCGGCTGGTGGTGCCCACCGCGAACGGAAGCGTGCGCACCGATCGGGACGTTCCGGGGGTCAAGCTGACGACGAGGTTTCGGACCGCCCATTCGGGCGTTGCGTCCTGGCCGACGCTCCAACGGCCGTCCAGGTTCATGTCGATCAGGACGTTGAGGTAGCGGGGGCCTCGGGGTGCGGTTGCCGTGAGCGCGACGCTGACCTCGAGGGTGGCCTGGGCGGGAACCTGATCGAGGGACAGGGTGAGAGCTATGACGCCGTCGTCGCCGCCGTCGGCATTGATGAGGTTCGGCACGCCGTCGGGATCGGCTCCGTCATCGGCATCGGCTTCGGCGGTTACGGCTTCGCCCAGGCGGTCGGGTCCCGGGCTCAGGACGTGGGCGCCGGGGTTGGGGCTGCTGCGGGTGTCGAGCCGGGTGGGGAAGCGGCCGATGACGCGGGTGCCCCGGTAGCCGGCGGGGGCGCCGTCGGGCGCGTCGCCAAAGTCGGCGGCCAGGGCGGGCGCGGCGGTGGGGCTGGCCGCCGCCGTGGCCGCGGCGGTGGGGGCCTGGGTGAGGGCGGGGGCGGCTTCGACGGTGGGGGTGGCGACGGGACCGGTGGGGGCAAGGGCCGGCCCGGATTCCTCGGCGGGTTCGCAGGCCAGCAGGGCGAGCGTGGCCAGCAGCAGGGCAGCGGCGCGGAGGCGGGCGGTGGGGAGCATGGGGCGGGCGATTGGGATGTTCAAGTCAGGCTAGCCGACGCGGCGCTGGTAGGCGCCTCGCGCGCAATAAGAGTTTTTTCCAAAAAACTCTTGAGGTGCGGCAGGGTGCATTTTGGCGGGGTTTGGGGGCAAGGGGCGAGGCGTGGATTGGGGCCGAGTTTGCGGGAATGACGGATGGGTTGTGGCGGGGGTTTTCCGGACGTGGGGCGGCGGTTTGTGGGGGCGCGAGCTTTGGCGGGTTTTGGGGGGCTGGTTGAGGGCGCGTGGATAGGTGGGATTGAAGTGTGCGACCCGGCGAATGGGTGGGTGGTTCGAGGGGGTGGCGACGGATGTGGAGGGATGGTGAGCTCGGGATGCGGGGGTGAACAGGGGTGGTTTGACCGGTTCGCCGTGAGTGGCGGCAGGGGCGGGGGACAGGACGGGGACAGAGCAGGCAGGGAGCATCGGGAAGGAGGTTGCGAGCGTTACACAGATAGAGTACACTGTTTGGAAGCAGGTGGCAAGTGGGTGGTGGGTAGTGACGAGCCGCGCGGAGCGGTTTGGGGTTCGGGGGGGCGGAAGGCCGGGGGGATAGTGAGCTTGGGATGCGGGTGTGGTTCGACTGGCTCACCAGGAACGCTGGTGGGGGCTCGGCTTGTTGGGTGCTGCCGGGTCCGGGCTGGAGGCTCCGGGATGACGCGGGTGACGGGGCAAGTGGTTGGTGAGTGGGGAGAGTGGAGAGTTTTCAGAGGTGAGTGAAGAGGGCGGTTGGAAACCGGCCCGTACGCAAGATGAAGCCCCGACAGACGATGGGACACGACCCGAAGAGGGCGGCTGAGGGACAGGGTGGGGCGAGGCGGGGCCTGGGATAGCGAATGCCGGCAACGACGTCAATGACGTCATTGGGTGCGATGCATGCGTTGATGGCATTGCGGGCAAAGCTGGCAGGGATGGCGGTGTTGACGAGGCGGCGGCCAGGGACTGGCGGGTGTGATTCGACGGGGTTTCGCCGTTGACGGGCTCAGGGGAGGCTCTTCGGCAAGCTCAGGGCGGGTTCACGATGAACGGTTGGGGTTGGACGGAGCGGAGGGACGATGGGAGCGCACACGGGTCTCGGCCGGGAGAGGGATCAAGAGGCGGGCGGCCGGCTGGGCGCGGGTTCCGGGCCGGGCGCAGCCGGGGTCGCTGGGCCAGTGTGCCTACCAGCCGCTTGGTCTGTGGATGGGACGGCCGGTTGGGTCGATGACGGGATCGGGGAACTGGCTCTGGCGTAGCAGCTTGCGGCGCTTTCGGGTGATGTGGGATTTGAAGTCGGCCGCCCGGACGAGTAGCCACGCAGGTCGCCGACCACGGTGGGCCACAGGACGCGCGACGCCGATTCCCAGGCCGAAGCGTTCGCGGACGGCGCGGACGGGAAACGCGAGATCGCTGTCGTTCGACACGACCAGCGCTTTCTCGAAGTCGCCGGCGCAAGCGTCGAGCAGCGGGTGCGAGGCGAGATTGACGTCGGATCCTTTCTCGTCTGTCCTGAACACCTCAATTGGCCCCAGGCCATCCGTGCGCGGCATGGACCGGACGTGGGTGACGAACGACCCGTAGTGCACCGTGAGATTGGGGATGGAACCGAGAGCGCGGATGTACCGCTTTTGGCGCTGTCCGACGGTTGGGTCGGTGGGATGGTCGATCAGGGCCGTGAAGTAGCGAATCCGCTGGACATGGTCACTGGCCTTCAGAAGCCCTCGGCTCAGCTTCCCAAGGTCTAGCCAGCGGTACGGGCTGTCGCGCAGCGCGCCGTAATACAGGTTGAGGCCGTCGACGTCGACGTTGACTTTTGCCACGGACGTCCCCCGACAAGAGACCGCCCGTACATGCCTTGAAATATGCAAAGCCCCAGTGAGGGGGCTTCGCTTCCGGCCGGCGATTCGGCCGGGGCAGTGAACTGATAGTCGCCAATGAAGTGCCCAGCGTCAAGCTCCCGAGGCCGCAGGCAGGGGCGGTCGGAAGGGGAGAGGGAAGAGTAGTGAGCGGCGAGAGAAGCGGTAGAGCGCGCCCCGGGGGTGGCGGGGAGGACGAGGGAGGAGGCTTGGGTGCTGTCGTTGGCGGGTGGTTCGTGGTTCGACACGGCCTTCCGGGGACGGCGCCCCGGCTCACCACGAAGGCTTGTTCGCCCTCGAGAGGCTTCGGATGGACGGTGCGGGTCGCGCCCGACAGGCTTACTTGGAGGTTTCCTGATGCTGGACGCTTGGGCGGCCGGCGCTTCGGGCCTGGAGCCAGCGTTTGAAGGAGCGACGGCTTTCCCGGGACGCACGGGCGGCGATCAGGCCCTCCGCGCTGGGGTCCTCGTCAAGGTCAGGCCAGGGGATGCCGTGACCATTGCCGATCACTTCCCAGTTGTCGCGTTGGGCCGGGATGCGTGGACCAATCGCGGATACCGGGCGAGAGGCACGGAAATGGTGCGGCCATCCGAAAGCTCAGCCCGCTGCGTGTTTTCGGTGATGCGAACGTGTTCGGCGGCTGGGATTTGGGCCTAAATCGTCGAAATAGCCATTCCAAGCGTCCATCAGCAACTCGCGGCTGGTCTCGACATTTGTGCTGGAGCCGGCGGATCTCCGAATGTCTCGGCCCTTCGCTCAGCTGCATCCGCACAGGAATCAACCAGAACTTTGCGACTCGATCGTCGCGTATGACGTACACGTGTTGGAGTTTGTCGCCGTCACCCGAGTAGAAGAAGAAGCGGTACGGGCCGTCGCGCAGGACGGCCGGCATCAGAACTCCGGGTGAGGGGCTGGTGCTCGGGCTGGCGCTGCGGGAATGGCGGGGCCGGCGCGGCGGGCGAGGAGTTGGCAGAGGCGCTGGGTTTCGGTGAGCCAGGCGTGGACTTCGGCGGCGGTAGGAGCGGGTTGGAGAGCGTTGAAGTGGCAGGCGTTGGAGAGGGCGCCCCAGAGCTGGTCGACATCGGCGGCGTCGCGGTCATCGCTCATCAGCGGGCCCAGGCAGAGGAGTTGGGCGCGCATGGAGGCGTGCAGGAGGTCGGGCGCGCGGGCGCACCAGAATTCGTCCAGGGCTTCCTCCAGCGCCTGGCGGGCGAGCAAGGTGACGGCGCGTTCCCAGAGGCCGGGATGGGTGGAAGGCGGATGGTCGAGCAGAGCGCGCGCCTCACGCAATGGCTCGGCGGTCACTGTGCGCGGTGGGTCAGGATGCGCTTGGCCAGCCACTCGGTACCGTCGATCAGACCGTCCATGCCGCCGTGCCAGTGGCCGTGAGCCCCGCGGTTGCAGGCGTCCACGATGTCCTGCGCCCGGCGGCCGAAGTCTTTGTAGAGCGTGGTTCGCATGGCCTGGTGATCGCCGTTCAGGTCGTCGAGAAGGACCAGTTTGAGCTTGTCGTTTAGCGTCTGCGCGTGGATGACGTCTTGCTCGGTCCTGGCGAAGTCGTGGCCCGTGGCGGTTCGGTTGCGCCAGACGGCTTCGAGGCAGGCGGCTTCGAGGGCCTGGCGGCAGAAGCCGGGGATGACGCGTTGCCGGGTTTGGTCGTCCAGGGAATCGGTTAGCCAGACGGCATGCGCGTCGTCGAGATGTCGCTGCACCGGTTCCTGGACAGGCTGGCACTGGACCTGGGAGTTCTCACGCCGGGTGACCGCCAGGAGCCGGTGTTCGATTCGAAGGCGGCGGGCAGCCGCGGGCAGGCGTTCGTCGTGGGTGAAGACGATGATCTGGCGCTCCGCAGCGGCTTCGGCCAGCACGCGGGCCAAGCCTTCCACCTTGGTTGGATCCATGGCCTGCACGGGGTCGTCGATGACCAGGAAGCGGAAGGGGCTCTCGGGTAGCAGGGCGCGGGCCAGGAAGAGGCTGAGGGAGAGGGCGTTTAGCTCGCCCTGACTCATGACGGCCAGCGCCGGCGTGTCCTGACCGTCGACGCTGGTGGCGATCTCTAAGTGCCGGCGGTTTGCCTGGCCGGCGAGCGTCAGGTCGTCCAGCGCCACGCTGCTGCCCTTGCCCATGGTTCTCCAGAAGCGCCGAGCGCGACTGGCGATTGGCCGGAAACGCTCGGCGCGGACATCGTCTTCAACATTCGTCAGCCAGTCAGCGGCGGCCTTGACCGTCGCCAGTCGCGTTGCAGCCTGCTGGCCACGCCGGGCCGAGGGCAGCCATTCCAGTAACTGGCGGCGGAGTGGACGCCAGAGGTTTTCGCGGCGGTCCAGTTCGGCCCGTGCCTGCTCTCGCAGAGCCTCAACGGTCGTGCGGACCTGCGCGCCGCGCTCGGTCAGGCGGCCGGCTACTTCAAGCACACCCTGGTCTGACAGCGTGCTGCTGTACGCAGACCGGGCGCCCAAGTCAATCCTGGCGTTCCGAAGGTCCGACAAGTGGACCTCAGTGCCAGCAATGTTGATGACTGGATGATTCCTAGTGGGGTCCTCGTCCAGGGGGTTTCCCCAGACGTCAAGCTCCTGCGTCTCGACATTGGGCAACCCCGGCTCATCGCTGAGCGCGCGCGACCAATGCTCCCACGCCTTGACTACTTGGGATGCGTCAACTCCAACCGCTTCGGCGTGCGAGAGCCAGTCTGGCTTAGGTCTGCACAACTCTCTGGCTCGGTCGCATGCCTCTGACAGCAGGACAGATGCGCGGGTCGCGAGTATCCAATCATCTGCGGAGGCTGAGATGCGCTCCGAGATCGTGGAGCTCCAAGACTCGTCCAGCCATCCGTTGCCGCATACGGGGCAGGGCTGATCCCCGTCGTGCTGGTGTACGCGCTGCGCCGCCTCAAGCGCAAAGAGCAGTCGGGCCGCGCGCAACGCGTTGCCCCCTTTAACGTCCGGCGCCTTTAGCTCTTCATGCGCGTCGCGCAGCTTCTGGTAGCACTCCTCAACCTCTTCGGCCGACGGGAACTCAATCGTCGCCAGGCGGCGTAGCAGCTCCAGCGGACGGTCCGTGTCTTCACTGAGTACGCCTTCCAGCACCAGGATCACCGCCTCCAGGTCCCACGGCTCGCTAGCCAGCGCCGCTCGCACCGTACACACACGCTCGTCGTCCAGCGCCTCCAGGTCGGCTTGGAACTTGTCGAGTTCCTGCTGCGCTTCCCGGAGAGTTCGCTGGTCGGTCAGGCGCTGGTGGCGCAGTCGCTCGCGTGCGTCCGTAAGTAGCTCGAGGCCCAGGCCGGCGGCCATGGCGTCGAAGCGGGCCGAGGGGCCTTTGTCGACGATATCGTTGAGCTGGTCGTAGGAGAGGAAGGGCCGGTGAGCATCCAGCGCCGCTGTCCACTCCAGAACTTCAAGCCCTTCGAGGGTGTGGTCCTCGATCCCAGCGGTCACCGAATTCCAGCGGCGTGAGACGACGGCGACTTCGGTTGCGCCTTCAACGGCGAATACGGCGTCGAGGTCCGGCGGGTCCTGGGCGTGGAGGTTGCGCCAGCCCTGGCGCCATTCGGCGGATTTGTCTTGCCAGCGTGAGTTCCGGCCGGTGAGGAGGAACTCGAGGCCTTCGGCGAAGCTGGATTTGCCGGTTCCGTTGGCGCCGACGACGAGGGTGAGACCGGGGCCGGGCACGACTTCCAGGTCCGCCGGCGGGCCGATGCCACGGAATCCGGCGACGGATACGCGGCGCAGGTAGGCGCCGGCGGGGGTTTCTGGCGTGTCCGGGCGCCGTGGCGGTTCTCTGTCGTCGCCGCCCTGGATGACTTCGTCGAGGGTTCCGTCCAGGGCGGCCATGACGTAGAGCTTGGCGTCGTCGTCCAGGTCGTTGTCCAGGTCGAGACGCTTGTCGACGATGGATTCGACGCTGTCGGCCACGTTGTCTTCCGCTGCCCGGGGCGCTCGTACTGTACTTGCCGTGAAATTCTTTGGGCCTGTGTTCGGAGGCGCATCAGGGTCTCTGGGGAGCTGCCGGTTGGTGGGTACGGGAAGAGGGTGCCCACAAGACACCCCCACAGGTCAGGCGGCGGCGCGGGTAGCGGGCGCCTATTGGTCGGCTAGACTTTTATCAGTTGGACTGTGCGGACGCTTGACATGGACACGGCGGTACAGATCGTGGGGCTGACGCTCATGGTGGTCGGGCTGGTCCTTTTTGGCGTGTCGCTGGCCGGCATGCTTGGCTTCTTGCCGCCGCCCCGCTGGGGGCGTGGGTCCGGTGACACGCACGGCGACCGCGCCTGAAATCACGGGGTTCGCTTGAGCCGTCGGGATGTGCCGGCAAGTTGGGTGTTCGTTGGTCTGTTTGCCCTTGTCGTCGCGGGAATCGGCGTTATGGCTTTGCTTACGGTGGTTCCATCCGACTCCTATACGCCTGCGCAGGAGCGGCTGCTGGACATTGCGGACTAGATGGTTAAAGCGTGCATTGGCGCGCTACTGGGGTTTGCTGGGGCTCGGGCCGGATCACGGGACGCTGATCCGCCGTCCAGCTAACGGACTTCGCCTTCGCGGCGAGCCCTTCGGCAGACTCAAAGCAAGCTCTGTCGAGCCACGCCGAATCGCCCGCTAACTCCGAGCCGCCGCCTCGCTGTCAGCTACCCGTCCATTGGCACCAGCGCCAGCGGAGGCCGGGGTGTAGGTGGCGTGGGAGTCGGGGGTTTCCCAGAGGGTGACGGCGATGACGGGGAAGCCGAGGGCCTGGGTCTGCTGGAAGACGAGGCGGGCGAGGTTTTCGGTGGTGGGGTTGTCGTCGATGAGGTAGGCGTGCTGGCCGAGGGCTTGGATAGCTTCCACCAGGGGGTCGTCTCTGCGCAGGATCATGCGGTGGTCGAGGTGTTCGTCGATCCAGGCCTGGATGCTGCGGCGGACGTCGCGAAAGTCGGCGACCATGCCCATCTCATCGAGGGTGTCTGAGGCGAGGCGAATTTCGACGCGTCCGTTGTGGCCGTGGGGCTGGTTGCATTTGCCCTGGTAGTCGATGAGGCGGTGGCCGAAGCAGAAGTCGATGTGTTTGACGATTTCGTACATGCCTGGGGTGGCTCCTGTCAGGAGACGGTGCGGCCGCCGTCGACGGGGATCACAGTCCCGGTGACGAAGTCGGTGGCTTCGACGAGGTAACGCACGGTCTGGGCGATGTCTTCGGGGTGGCCGATACGGCCGAGCGGGGTGGCGGCGGCGACGGCATCGATGGTTTCCTGGCTGAAGTCGGCGGGCATGAGGATGGGGCCGGGGGCGATGGCGTTGACCATGACGGTGGGGGCGAGTTCCTTGGCGAAGACGCGGGTGAGGGTGACGATGCCGCCCTTGGCGACGAAGTAGGGGGCGTAGTTGACGTAGGGCCTGTCGACCGCCCAGTCGGCGATGTTGATGATTTTGCCGCGGCCGCGGTCACGCATGTGGAGGCCGAAGAGCCAGCAGCCGAGGTAGGGGCCCTTGAGGTTGACGGCGATGTTGCGGTCGAAGTCGGCTTCGGTGAGGTCGTCGAGCGGGGTTTCGAAGTAGATGGAGGCGTTGTTGAGGAGAACATCGACGCCGCCGAAGCGTTGGATGGCGGCGTCGCGGATGCGCTCGACGCCCTCTTTGGTCGAGACGTCGGCCTGGACGGCGAGGGCGCCGACGCCGAGGGCGGTGAAGTCCTGGACGGCCTCGCGAGCTTCGTCGGCGGAGGTGCGGTAGTTGACGACGATGTTGGCGCCGCGTTCGGCCAGCCGGGTGGCGACGTGGCGTCCGACGCGGCGCGCGCCGCCGGTGACGACGACGGTTGCGCCTTTAAGGTTCATGTCTTCCTGGGTTGGGCCGGGTTGTGGGGTGTCAGTTACATCGTACGCTGCGACGGGTTGCGCCTTTGCACCTTTTGACACGGTGGATTCATGTCTGAGCGTGCGCCGAGGGAGTCACGCGTCGCAGCGTTGGTGAGCGGGCTGGACAGCTGCATCATGACCGGTTTGCTGGCGCGCAAGTACGCGGAGGTGACGCCGCTGTTCGTGCAGGCCGGGTTGCGCTGGGAGGATGCGGAACTGGCGGCGCTGGCGCGGTTCTTCAGCGCGTTGGGCTCGCCGGCGGTGCAGCCGATCGTGGAGCTGAAGCTGGATGTCGGCGCCCTCTACGGCTCGCACTGGAGCGTGGGCGGTTCGGAGGTGCCCGACGCGCAGCAGCCGGACGAGGCGTGGTATCTGCCGGGACGCAATCTGCTGCTGCTGGGAGCGGCGGCGTTGTACGGCGGGGTGAACGAGACGCCGAACCTGGCGATTGGGCTGCTGGCGAGCAACCCATTTCCGGACGCGACGCCGGAGTTTCTGCGCAGCCTGGAGCAGACGGCGGGGCTGGCGATGGACACGAGCTTCAGGGTGCTGACGCCGCTGGGTGAGATGCACAAGGCGGATGTGGTTCGAGCCGGGGAAGGGATGCCGGTGGGGGAGGCGCTCTCCTGCGCCAGTCCGGTGAACGGCGGGCACTGCGGGGTCTGCGGCAAGTGCGGGGAGCGGCGGCGGGGGTTTATCGATGCGGACGTGCAGGACCCGACAGACTATGCAGAGTTGGGGCCACTCTAGGGGCCGCAAGACGCCGCTCCCCGGATGAGGGAGCGACAGCTTGCAGGTACGCCACGATGGGCGTGGCGGACTTTAGCAAGGGTGGGCGGCTTACGCGGGGCGAGTAGCGGTCCAGAGTTGTTTGAGATTGGTTCCAGAGACGGTGGGGAAGGGGTTGAAGTGGGTGAGGTCGCGGAGGGTGAGGCCGGCGTCGCTTAGGGCGGCGCGGATTTCGGATTCGTGGAATGCGCGAGCGGTGAGGGTGTCGTGGACGGGTAGGTGGCCGGTTCTCTCGATGCGGAGGTGCATGGTGGTTTGGGGGCCATCGACCTGAAAGTGTCGATGGAGGGTGAAGTCGGGGCCGTGTTCGGTGACGGGGTTGCGCCAGAGGGTTTGGAAGGCGTGTTCTGCATTGAGGTCGAAGACGAAGACGCCGCCGGGGCGAAGATGAGCGGCCACGCGGGTGAAGGTGCGGGCGAGGTCTTCGGGGTCGAGCAGGTGGTTGAGGCTGGCGTAGAGGCAAGTAGCGGCGTCGACGGGTTTGTGGGTGTCGAAGGTGCGCATGTCGGCCTGCAGAAAGGTGATGGGGCGGCCGGCGGCGCGAATTCGGGCCTGGTGGAGCATGGCTTCCGACAGGTCGATGCCGATGACGCGGGTGCCGCCGTGGGCCTGGAGGACGGCGTGGGTTCCGGTGCCGCAGGCGAGGTCAATGAGGCGGCGTGGGCGGCCGAACTGGACGGCGAGCCGCTGGTTGACGCGGGGGGCGATGAGGATGGCGTATTGGAGGCCGTAGAGGCGTTGCCAAGCGTCGTAAATCTCGGCGAAGGCGCTATACGGCGGTGGATCTTCCGCCAGTGTTGATTTAGTGCTCAGGCGCCGTCCTGGAGCCAGGCGGGAACGTCGCCGGCGGCGGTGCCGTCGGCCCAGGTCCTGGAGGTGTCGGCGAGGTCTTCGCCTTCAAGGGTCTCGGTGACGAGGAGGGGGGCGCGGATGCCGCCGTCGGTGATGGCGATGGTTTTCGCTATGACGGCGCCGGTGGCGCGGACGTTGAGGACGGCTTCGACGCGGCGGGCTTCGATGCGGTCGGCGCGGACGGTTTTCCCGCTGACGCTGACGGCCTGCATGAGGCCGACGACTTCGATTTCCTTGTCGGAGGAGACGACGGCGCCCTGGGCTTCGAGGGTTTCGCCGTAGATGGCGGCGTCGACGATGGTGTCGCCGGAGACGTGAAGCTGGTCGCCTTCAACAATGATGCGGAAGCCGGGGAAGATGATGGGCGTGTCGACATGGGTGGTGGTGGCGGGGATGCGGAGGACGTTATGGCCGTCGATTTCCTCGGTGGTGGCGCCTTGGGGCGCGATCGAGCCGCGCGGCGAGTCGACGGTCTTGACTTCCCGATAAAAGACGTCGCCAGTCATGCCTGGGGCTCCGGGCGGGGTTGCCCGTAAGGATAGCGAGTGGAGCAGTGGCTGGCTGTTGGTTGCTAATGGGGATGGTTGATCGGCGGGGGCGAGGTTGGTGGCTGTTGGGTCAGTTTGGAGGTGTGACCGAAGACTTCGGCAGGCTCGTCACACGAATTTCGGGTTAGTTGATGCGCCAGCGTGGCGGGTGGTTGAGGAGCACGCGGTGGATTTCGGCGGCGCAGTGGGCGGCGGTGCGGACGTTGGATTCGCGGGTGATGCCGGCGACGTGGGGCGACAGGATGAGACTGGGGGCCTGCAGCAGGGGGCTGCCGACGGGGGGTTCGTTTTCGAAGACGTCGATGGCGGCGGCGGCGATGGTTCCGCTGGTAAGGGCGTCCGCCAAGGCCTGTTCGTCGACGACGGGACCTCGGCAGGTGTTGACGAGGATGGCGTTGGGGCGCATTTGGGCCAGGCGTTCGGTGTTGATGAGGTGGCGGGTTTCGGGCGTGAGGGGGGTGTGGAGGGTGACGATGTCGGAGCGTTGCAGCAGTTGATCAAGTGAGTCGACGGGTTGGCCGCCGTGCTCGCGGACGACCTGGGCGGGGACGAAGGGGTCGAAGACGAGGCCGTGCATGCCGAGGCCGAGGGTGAAGGCGCGAAGAACACGGAGCCCGATGCGTCCGCCGCCGATGACGCCGACAGTGCGGCTGTCGATTTCGCGGGCAGGTTCTTCGCCGGCGTCGCGCCAGCCACCGGCGCGGACCAGGCGGTCGAGTTCGGGGAGGCGCTTGCAGAGGGCGAGGGTGGCGGCGACGGTAAATTCGGCGACGGATGCTGCATTGGCCTCGGGGGTGATGCTGACGGGGATGCCGCGGCGGGTGGCGTGCTCAACGTCGATGCTGTCCACGCCGACGCCGTGTTTCTGGATGTGGCGCAGGTTGGGGGCGGCGTCGATGACGGCGGCGGTGATGGGGGCGACGCGGACGATGATGGCGTGGGCGGCGGGGGCGACGGCGAGGATGGACGGTTCATCGGGGCGGGCGGGGCGAATGACGGTGGCGAACTCTTCGAGGGCTTGGATGCCGTCCGGGTGGATGGGTTCGGTGACGAGGACGGCGGGGCGTTTGCTGTCGCTCATGCAGGTAGGGGGTCGATGGGGGGCCGGTCGGGAAGGTCGACGAGGTGGGTGTACTTGAGGGCGTTGCCGGTGTTGAGGAGGACGATGCGTTCGTGGGGAGCGATGTCGCCGCGTTCCAGGAGGCTGGTGAGGGCGGGGACGAGGGCGGCGCCTTCGGGGGCGGCGAGGATGCCTTCGAGGTCGGCGAGTTGGCCCATGCCGTGGACGAGTTGAGTGTCGTCGACGGCGACGGCGGTGCCGCCGGTCTCGCGCAGGATGCGGAGGATGAGGCGGTGGGCGAAGGGGAGGGGGACGAGGAGGCCGTTGGCGGTGGTGTGGGGGTCGGCGGGGCGCTCGGCATCGTCAAGGCCAGCTTCCCAGGCTTCGACGATGGGGGCGCAGCCGGAGGCCTGGACGGCGATGAGGCGGGGCGGGGTGCCCTTGAGCCAGCCGAGGTCGGCGAGTTCGCGCATGGCTTTCCAGACGCCGATGAGGCCGACGCCGCCGCCGGTGGGATAGAGGACAACGTCGGGGGGATCCCAGTTGAAGGCTTCGGCGATTTCGAGGCCCATGGTTTTTTTGCCTTCAACGCGGTAGGGCTCTTTCATGGTGGAGGCGTCGAACCAGCCGGCCTCGGCGGCGCGTTCGGAGGCGATGCGGCCGGCGTCGCTGATGACGCCGCGGACTTCGGTGACGTCGGCGCCGTAGGCGACGCATTCGGCCTTGATGGGGTTGGGGGTGTTGACGGGCATGACGACGCGCAGAGTGATGCCCCAGGCGGCGCAGTAGGCGGCCCAGGCACTGCCGGCGTTACCGGCGGTGGGGATGGCGATGTCACGCACGCCGAGCTCGTAGGCGCGGGCGACGCCGACGGCGGCGCCGCGGGCCTTGAAGGTGCCGGTGGGGTTGGCGCCTTCGTCTTTGAGCCAGAGGTTGGTGAGGCCGAAGTGCCGGCCGAGGCGGTTCAGGCGGAGGAGAGGGGTGGCGCCGGCGCCGAGGTCGGGGGACTGGTTGGGGTTGTCGAGGGGGAGGAGTTCGCGGAAGCGCCAGAGGTCGTGGGGGCGCTGCTGAATATCCTCCGGGGTGACGGCGGCGCGGACGGCGTCGAGGTCGTACTCGGGCAGGAGGGTTGCGCCCGCGCCTCGGCTGACGGACTGGAGGACGGTGGGATCGTGGGCTTCGCCGGTTTCGGCGCAGCGCAGGGTCGTGAGGTAGGAGCTGGAGGGCACGTGGTGAACCGGTGAGTCGGGTGGGACGGATGGGGAGTCTAGCTGAGGAAGGGGAGAGGGAAGAGAAGTTAGATAGCAGAAGAGCGAAGCGAAGGGTAGGGCCAGGGGGTGGTGCGGAGGCGCGCTGGGGGGCGCCTCCGCACAGGGGTGGGGCGGGTGTGTTAGCGCGCCTCGGGACGGGCGCCGGCGAGCCGCTGGAGCTTGGGGAGGCTGAGGATGGAGATCAGGCGCTTACGGCCACCCGATGGGGCCAGAGCGCCGGCGCGACGCAGCTTGTTGACGGCGAGGCTGACGCTTTCGCGGACAGTGCCGAGACGCTGCGCCAGTTCCTCATGCGTAACGCGCAGATCGGTGGCGTGCTCCCGTTCGGCCATTTGGAGAATGGCCAGCGCAACGGTTCCGGCCACCGAGTCAAGCGCCGTCTGCGAGACGCGTCGCTGAATAGTGTCGAGTCGTGCCAACTGGCGCTGGATCAGCTCGCGCACGACGTCCGGACGCCGGTGCGCGAGGCGTTGGAAGGTTGGGATATCAAACCAGGCGATCGTGACGGGACCGTCAGCCTCGACGACCGTGCGGTCTCGTCCCTCGGTCTGGAAGACGTTCTCGATCCAGTCGCCGTCGCACAGCGAAGCCGTGGCGAGCTGGCGGCCGTTGGGGCTGATCCGCCAGACGGTGACGCTGCCCTCGCAGATGACGCCGACCCGCTGGAGATCCGAGATCGGGTCGAATACGACCTGGTTGGTTCGGTAGCTGGCCGGCTGGGCGCCTTCGGCTCGTAGACGGTCGATCAGCCGGGATGACGAGGAAATTATCGGTGGTGACATGCCCGCCCTCCTTGGTCGGAAGCGCTCGCGTTGCACTTCGCCAATCGCCTTTGAGGCTAGGGGAGCAAAATGAGAGAACTCTAAGATCAGGGAGTCGTCGGACCCGGCTGGAATCTGGCCGTGGGACAAGGGTGGATCCACCGTGGCTGGGTTCTTCGGGTGAAGGCCAGGACGGGCTCCCTCGCGCGCGGTAAGAGTTTTTTAGAAAAAACTCTTGAGGTGCGGGCGGGTGCTTTTTTGGGGGATCCGGGGCGCGTGGACGCCGCGGCCGAATATCCGCGGTCGCGGGTGTGACAGGCGGCGCCGGGGCAGGCTCCGGGGCGTGCGTCCGTGGTTCGTCCAGCGCGGGGCAACCGGGAACAGACGAGCCATGAACGAAGCCAGTCTCGCCACGCAGGGCAAGGTGCGTGGCACAAACGGCAGGCGGCTGACGATGGCGGGCATGCGGGTCAGCGAACCTCAGACTTGAAGAATCGCGGATCGAGGGTGGCGCAGCGAATCCGGATCGCGAGCCGGGGCGAGCGAGTAGCCAAGAGCACCACGGCGAGGTTGTTGGGCCAAATCCAGATGCGGCGGATTGCGGCCAGGCGGCGGCGCGTCCGGCGCATGCAACGCCTGGCGGCGAGTGAAATCCGGCGGGCTTCGGCGTGGACCACGCAGCTGGCGATGAGACGCAGGCCCCAGGCGACCTGACGGGGTCTGGACAGACTCGGGAGTAGGCGCGGGAGCGCGGCAAGCAGACGGAGCAATCGGGCAGACATGGATGAACTCCACGTTGTCAAACGGATACGGAGAGTGTACACTTACTGCGTACGACTCGCAAGCCAGGGCGGCGGAGAGGCAACGCGAACGCATGAGGAAAGGGTGTCGACGTGAGCAAGCGACGGAGCCGCAAGCGGCCGACCAGCGCCGAGCAACGGTTTCGGTCAGCGGTGCTGGTGAAGGCCGAGGAGCTGTCGGACCTGGTAGTGGACAAGGCATTGGCGGGGGAGCGCTGGGCGGTGGAATTGGCCTTCAGCTACGCGTTTGGGCAACCGCCGCGCGCGGGCAGCGGGCAGGCGTTCGCGGCGTTGTTGGAGGACTTGCATGCAGCCGTCGCAAATCGTCCGTGAACAACTCTGGGCGCGCGTCGGGTATACGCCGTTCGCCGAGCAACGCGCGGCGCACGACTCCGAGGCGCGCATCCGGCTGATCGCGGGCGGGGAACGGGCCGGCAAAAGCCGCAGCGCGGCGATGGAGCTGGTGGGACGGTTCCTCGAGGGCAAGCTGTACTGGCTGGTGGGGCCGGACTATGACCTGTGCCGGCCGGAGTTCGCGTACCTGATCGAAGCGCTGGAGTCGCTGGACGCGATTGAAACGCTGGCCGCGCCGACCGGCCAGTCGAACCGCCTGATGCTGCGCAACGGGACGCTGATCACGACGCGCTCCGCGCAACGGGCGCCGCGGCTGGCGGGGCAAGCGCCGGACGGGATCCTGGGCTGCGAAGCGGCGCAACTGTCGTACGAGGCCTACCTGCGGCTGAGCGGCCGGCTGGCCGAACGCCGTGGCTGGCTGTGGTTGAGCGGGACGTTTGAAGGGTCGCGGGGCTGGTACGCGGAGAAGTTCCGGGCCTGGCAGAGCGACAACCCGGACGAGGCGGCGTCGTTTTCGATTCCGTCGTGGTCCAACCGCACGCTGTTTCCGGGCGGACGGGAGGACCCGGAGATCGAGCGGCTGGCGGTGGCGTATCCATCCGACCTGTTCCAGGAACGGCTGGGCGGGGTGCCGTGCCCGCCGGTGTCGCTGGTGTTCCGGGAGTTTCATCCGGCGGCGCACGTGCGGACGATCAAGGACCCGTACGAGAGCTTCGACAGCATCGAGATCGCGGTGGACCCGGGGTACGCGGGGGCGTATGCGGTGTTGGCCGTGGCGAAGCGGGGCGAGGAGGTCTTTGTGCTGGACGAGGTGTACATGCAGTACGCGATCGCGGCGCAGGTGATCCACGAGTGCAAGCGGCGATCCTGGTGGCGGCACGTGCACAGCGGAGTAATCGATATTGCGGGCCGGCAGCATCACGCGGCGCCCAGCCAGATCCAGATCTGGGCGGCGCAGGCGCAGCTGCGGCTGCGCTCCCACCGGGTGTGGATCAATGACGGGATCGACCGGCTGCGGACGTTTCTGCGCGATCCGGGGAGCGGGGAGCCGCGGATCACGATCAGCCCGCGCTGCCAGGCGCTAATCGGGGAGTTCGCGAATTACCGTTACCACGAGCCGCGGGAAAACCGGCCGATCTCCGAGTTGCCGATCGACGCGGACAATCACGCGATCAAGGCGCTGTGTTACTGGCTGTATGACCGGTTTGGGGCGGTGTACCGGCGGGAGCCGCGGCAGTCGATTCCGTTTCGGATCACGTGGTGAGTCCGTGGGATTAGTGTGCGGCGGAGGGGCGTGACGAGTCGAAAGAGAGTCCGGACGAGCCTGGCGAAGGACATTTCGAGGGATGGGGAAGGCAGCATACCCAAGTCTCGTACACTGTTTGGGGACAGATGGCAAGTGGTTGGTGGATGGTGGTTGGCGGCTCGGGAGGGGTCGCTGTGGGGATGGGGGTCAGCTGCGCGGGCGGTTGAGGGTTTGGCGGGTTGCGGGAGTCCTGGACCGCGTCTGTTGCAGGACCTGCGGCTGGCTGAGGTGGTGGGGCGAACCAGCGCCGGGGCTGGCGGGCGCCGACAAGGGCGGCAATGCCAGCCATGCCCTCCGTGGGTGGGTTGATTGCATGGCACGTGAGGCTGGCAGGGGTGGCGATGGGAGGGATGCGCTGACGGCTGTCTTGGGTGTCATTGGGAATCCGAGCAATTGGGGTACGAAGCCGGCATATAGTACGTCGATTAAGTGAGTACGCATGGTGGTTGATGGCGTTGTTGAGAGTCGGAGGCTGGGGTGGTGGCTTGTGGCGAGGTTGGCCGGGGGCGGGGTGGTCCGGGTCCGGGGTCCGGGGATGGCGGCGTGGGCGATGCGGGGGCGGCTGGCCGGGGTGTTGGGGCGGGTCAGCGCCGGCGGGGATGCGAGCAGTGCTTGCATTGCAGTCCGTGCGTGCGTTGATTGCATTGCAGGCGAGGAATGGCCGGGAGGTGGTTCGACTCGGTTCCCGTTCGGCTGGCTCAGGATGGGGGCTTAGGGGACGCGGGGGTGATGGCGGAGACGCCAGCTATGCCCTCCTTGCGTGGGCTGATTGCATGGCAACTGAGGCTGCCTGCGGTGGCGGGGAGGGCGGGTGCCGATGTTGGGGTGCATGGGGGCGTGGCGAAGTTGGCTGAGCGTGGGGTGGGAGGGCCGGGATTGGTGGTGTGGGCGAGGCGGAGCGGGACGCGTCAGTGGTCGCTGGGGACGAGAGGGGTGAGGTGCGGAGTTATCTGGTAATGCGATGGTGAAGTGAGTACGAACTGTGATCAGCGTGGCTGCCGGGGGCGGGGGCTGGGGTCGGCGCGGTGTTGCGGAGGGCAGGGGCCGGCGCCGGGCTGCCGGGGCGGTGATGCGAGGCGAGGTTGGCTGGGGGCGGGGTGGTCCGGGGCCGGGGATGGCGGGGGCGTCTGGCCGGGGTGGTGAGGCGAGTCGGCGCCGGCGGGGATGCGAGCAGTGCTTGCATTGCAGTCCGTGCGTGCGTTGATTGCATTGCAGGCGAGGAATGGCCGGGAGGTGGTTCCACTCGGTTTCCGTTCGGCTGGCTCACGATGGGGCGCGTGGACAAGCTCAGAGCGGGGGCTTCGGGTGCGCGGGGATGATGGCGGGGTGCGCTAGCCATGCCCGCCGTACCTGGTTGATGGCATGGCAGGGGTGGCGGGCAGGGGTGGCGGTGGGAGGGACGCGATGGCGGCCGCCTTGGGCGTCGTTTGGGAATTGCGCGGTTGGGGGTACGGAACTGGCAGATAGTGCGTTGATTAAGTGAGTACGACATGTGATCTATTGGGCTGCCGGGGACGGGCCGCGGTGGTGGGCAGGGCCGGCACCGGGGTGCAGGGGTGGTGGTTTACGCGGAAGCTTGCTGAGCGCGGGGCATTTCGGGGTCCGGGATGGCGATGGGAGGAATGTCCTGACGGCCGCCCTGGGCGTCGTCGAGTGTCCATGCCGTGGGGTGGGGAACCGGCAGATAGTGCGTTGACTGAGTGTGTACGACCAATGTCTGAATTGGCTGCCGGGGGCGAATGGGCGAACCGATACCGGTGATGTGACGCGCCGGCACGGCGAACGGTGCCGGTGCTCCAGGCAGATCCGGCCGGGATGGTGGTGGTTAACCCGAAGCCGCCGGGGGGCAGGAGTGGTGGTCTATGCAGAGGTTGGCTGGGCACGGGGTGGCCCCGGGGCTGGGATGGCAATGTGGGCGACGCGGCAGTGGCCGCCCTGGGTGTGGTCAGGTAGCCGACTGATTGGGGGACGGAAGTAGCAGATAGTGCATTGATCAAGTGAGTACGACATGCGGTCGAGGTGGACATCCGGTCGAGGTGGTGGTCGGCTGCTGGGGGAGGGGATCGCGGGACGCGGGTGGGTGAACGGGTGGCGAGTCTGGGATGCGTGAGTGCACGAGTGCGGGTGGACTGGCTCGCCGGGAAGGCTGACTGGACTCGGTTTCGTGGGTGCTTTGGGGGCGCCCGACTGAAGACGCGGGGACGATGGCGGGAGGCGCTAGCGGTGCCCTCCGTGCCTGGGTTGATGGCATGGCAAGTGAGGCTGGCGGGGGTGGCGATGGGAGCGGTGCGGTGGCGGCCGCTCTGGGCGTGGCTAGGGAATTGAGCGGTTGGGGATGCGGAACTGGCAGATAGTGCGTTGATTAAGTGCGTACGCAAGGTGTTTGATGGTGCTGTTGGGGGCGGGGGTGGAGCGCGGTGTTGGTGTTGTGGAGGGCGGGTTCTGGTGTTGGGGTGCATGGGAGGCGTGGCGAGGTTGGCTGGGGGCGGGGTGGTCCGGGGTGCGGGTTGACGGTGTGGGCGAGGCGGGGCGGGACGCGTCAGTGGTCGCTGAGGACGAGGGGGCGAGGTGCGGAGTTATCAGGTAATGCGATGGTGAAGTGAGTACGAACTGTATTCAACCTGGCTGCCGGGGGGCGGGGGCTGGGGTTGGCGCGGTGTTGCGGAGGGCAGGGGCCGGCGCCGGGCTGCCGGGGCGGTGATGCGGGGCGAGGTTGGCCTGGGGGGCGGGGTGGTCCGGGGTCCGAGTTGACGGTGTGGGCGAGGCAGGGCAGGGCGCATCAGCTGTCGCTGAGGACGAGGGGGCGAGGTGCGGAGTCGTCAGATAATGCGTTGATGAAGTGAGTACGCGCTGTATTCAACCTGGCTGCCGGGGGGCGGGGGTCGGTGCGGTGTTGCGGAGGGGAGGCGTCGGCGCCGGGCTGCCGGGGCGGTGGTGCGGGGCGAGGTTGGTTGGGCGCGGGATGGTCCGGGTCCAGGGTTGCCAGTGTGGCCGAGGCGGGGCAGGCGCATCAGCGGTCGCTGAGGACGCGGGTGGCGAGGTGCGGTGCTATCAGGTGATGCGTAGGTGAAGTGAGTACGACATTTGATCGACATGGCTGTCCGGAGTCGGGGGCTGGGGTGGACGCGGTGGTCGGGAGGGTGGCGGAGGCTGGCGGCGGGGGGCAAGGGAGCTGGTACGTGCCGAGGTGAGCTGGGCACGGGGTGGGCCGGGTTCCGGGATGGCGGTGGGGGCGATGCGGTGGTGGCCGCCCTGGGTGTGGTTAGGCATTGGGGCGATTGGGGTGCGGCTCCGCCCGATCATACGTTGCTTAAGTGAGTACGAAATGTGTTTGATGGGGCTGCCGGGGGGGAGGGGTTGGAGCGAGCGGCAAGGATTGGGGATGTCGGCAGTGAAGACGGAGCTGGCAGGGCTGGGCGGCGGTAGTGAGCGCTCAGTGGACGCGCCAGCGGTGGCGGGGGATGCAGACGGTGGCATGCGGACCGCGCTAGAGGTTCGTTGTTGAACTGAGTACGTCTTATCATTGACCTCGCTGTCGGGAGTCGGGGCTGGGGTGGGCTGCGGTGTCGCGGAGGGCGGGGGCAGGCACCGGGGTGGTGGGGGGGCGACGCGGTAGCGGTCGCTGGGGACGTGGGTGGCGAGGTGCGGTTTTATCAGGTGATGCGTTGGTGACGTGCGTACGCACCGTGATCGAAGTGATCGTCGACAGCCCGGGGGATCGGGGGACGCGGGTGGGTGAATGGGAGTGGCGACCTGGGGATACCTGGGTGAACGGGTTCGGGTTGGCTGGCTCGCGGGGAAGGCTGGGGGCTCGGCTTTGTGGGTGCTGGTGGGCCTCGGCTGAAGACGCCGGGATGATGGCGGGGGCGCCCGCCATGCCCTCCTTGCGTGGGTTGATTGCATGGCACGCGGGGCGGGCAGGGATGGCGGTGGGGGCGAGGCGGAACGGGAGACTTCAGCGGTCGCTGGAGACCTGGGTGGCGAGGTGCGGAGTTGGCAGGTAATGCGTTGATGAAATGAGTACGCATTGTATTCAACCTGGCTGCCGGGGGTCGGGGGCTGGGGTCGGCGCGGTGTTGCGGAGGGCAGGGGCCGGCGCCGGGCTGCCGGAGCGGTGATGCGGGGCGAGGTTGGCTGGGGGCGGGGTGGTCCGGGGCCGGTGACGCGGGGGCGTCTGGCCGGGGTGGTGAGGCGAGTCGGCACCGGCGGGGATGCGAGCAGTGCTTGCATTGCAGTCAGTGCGTGCGTTGATTGCATTGCAGGCGACGATGGCCGGGAGGTGGTTTGACTCGGTTCCCGTTCAGCTGGCTCAGGACGGGGCGCGTGGACGAGCTCAGAGCGAGGGCTTCGGGTGCGCGGGGATGTATGGCGGGGGCGCTAGCCATGCCCGCCGTACCTGGTTGATGGCATGGCAGGTGAGGCTGGCAGGGGTGGCGATGGGAGGGACGCGCTGGCGGTCACCGTCAACGTGGTTGGGGTCGAGCGGAGGGGTGCAGAAGTGTCAGATCATACGTTGTTTAAGTGAGTACGAAATGTGTTTGGTGGGGCTGCTGGGGGCGGGGGCTGGCGCCGGGGTGCAAGGGGAACGGGTACGTGGCGAGGCGGGCTGAAAGCGGGATGGTTCGGGGCCGGGGATGGCGATGGGAGGGACGCGATGGTGGCCGCCCTGGGCGTCGCTGGGTAGCTGGGTGATTGGGGTGGGGACCTGCCCGGTAATACGTTGATTTAAGTGCGTACGGCGCGCGATCGAAGTGACTACTGGAATAAGTGTCTGCAGCCGGGGCGCTTGGGGAATGGTGCGGCGCGGGGTGGGCCGGCGCCGGGGTGCCGAGGGGAGCGGCGCGGTGGTAGCCGCTCTGGGCGTGGTTAGGCGGCCGCGTGGTGGGATGCGCAGCTGTGAGCTAATACGGTGCTTAAGTGAGTATGCAATGTGATCGATGGGGCGGCGGGAAGCAGGGGTGGACTGCGGTGGCGGGGAGGGCGCGTAGCGGTGTTGGGGTCCATAGGGGATACGAGGTGAAGCTGGCTGGGCATGGGGTGGCCTGGGGCCGGGGATGGCGATGGGCGCGGCGCGGTGGTGGCCGCCCTGGGTGTGGGCAGGTAGCCGAGTACTTGGGGTGCGGCAGTGGCAGATAGCGCGTTGATGAAGTGCGTACGGCGAGTGATCGAAGTTGTGGTCGGCTGCCGGGGGAGGGGATCGCGGGTGGGTGAATCGGGGGGTAGCGAGCTGGGGAGACGTGGGTGAACGGGTGCGGGTTGACTGGCTCGCGGGGAAGGCTGGGTGGGCTCGGCTTCTTGGGTGCTGGTGGATCCCGGCTGAAGACGGCGGGTTGACGGCAGGGGCGCCAGCCATGCCTGTAGTACCTGCGGTGTTGCATCGCATGCAAGGCGGGCAGGGATGGCGACGGGAGCGGCGCGGTGGCGGCCGCCCTGGGCGTGGTTAGGCATCCGCGCGGTGGGATGCGGAGCTGTGAGCTAATACGTTGATTAAGTGAGTACGTCATGTGATTGACGTGGGTGCCGGGGGCGAACGGGCGAACTGATGCCGGTGATGTGGCATGCCAGCACGGCGAACGATGCCGGTGCTCCAGGCAGATCTGACCGAGACGGTGGTGGCTGTGAGGTGCGGTTGTTACCCCGAACTTCGCGGGGGAGTTGGAGTGGGCCGCGGTGGTGGGGAGGGCGGCGCCGGGTGCATGGGGCGGTGGTGCGTGGCGGGGTTGCTGGTAGCGGGGTGGTTCGGGGCCGGGGATGGCGATGGGAGGGACGCGACGGCGGCCGCCCTGGGCGTCGTTGGGGAATCGAGCGGTTGGGGGTGCGGAACCGTCAGATAGTGCGGTGATTAAGTGAGTGCGAAAGGTGATCGATGGGGCTGTTGGGGGGCGAAGGACGGACTCGGGGGACGCGGGTCGGTGAATGGGGGGCGGCGAGCTTGGGATGCGTGGGGGCACGGGTGCGGGTTGACTGGCTCGCGGGGAAGGCTGGGGGCTCGGTTTCGTGGGCGCCGATGGATCCCGGCTTTAGACGACGGGATGATGGCGGAGGCGCCAGCCATGCCCTCCTTGCGTGGGCTGGTTGCATGGCACGCGGGGCGGGCAGGGATTGCGGTGGGGGCAATGCGGTTGTGGCTGGCCGGGGTGGTGGGGCAGGTCGGCGCCGGGGGTGGGGATGCGAGCAGTGCTTGCATTGCAGTCAGTGCATGCGTTGATTGCGTTGCAGGCGAAGCTGGCCGGGAGGTGGTTCGACTCGGTTCCCGTTCGGCTGGCTCAGGACGGGGGTGAGGAAGGAGTGAGCTGAGAGCACCTGTGTTGGACGTTAAGGGTTAGAGCATGGTGGGGTCCCAGGTGGTCTGCGTGCGGCAGAGGGCGTTGCAGAGGACGAGGAGCTTGCGCATGCAGGCGACGAGGGCCACCTTGGCCAGCTTGCCAGCGGCGCTGAGGCGCTGGTAGCAGGCCCGGGGGCAGGGGTTGATACGGGATTTCGGAAGGTGGGGGTAGCGGGAGGCGTGGGAAGATCAGCCGGTCTGGGAACAGCCGACGGTCGCGGGCAATTTGCCGATGAAGGGGTTGTGGTGCTTGGTGTGTGACCAGTTTGGAGCGGTGCGGCCGAGAGGCGGAAGAGGTCGATTCCGTCTCGAATCACCTAGTAACCAGAGAGTTTAGCAGTGATGTCTCCTTTGCTCGCGTAACGAATGCCAACATCTGAGTCACAAAGTTAGACGACCTGCATCAAAGAATAATCGGTGTCGGCAATTGAGTCTCCTTGGGTCAGTAGCTACTAGATGTTTCCCTCGCCGTCACGAAGAGCCTCTAGTATTTCAACCTTTCGTTGCAGCCTATCACGCTGAGCCGTTAGCTCATTGACTTCTTTCTTCAAGGTTGTGTTCTGAGCAGCAACAAGTCGATTAACTACTGTAGGTGTAAAATATACAGTGAGGTTCGAAAGAGATAAGACTAAATTCAATCCTAGGAATACTCTCACTGCGCCCCACATAAAATATGGGTCATCAAACTTCTCAAATATGAAAAGCGGGGCATCCCAGAATGGTCCAAGACCTATAATGAAGCTGAGGATGGCACCACCAAGGACGGCAGCTACAATAGCCTCAAAAACACGACGAAACGCAGCCATGAGGAATGTCCGATTGCTGGGCGTACGTGGCATTCGCGTGAGGCTAGCAAGCTAGATGCGCTAGGTCAAATCTTCCTTTAGAAAGTGCTAGTAGCAATTAGGAGTTCTATTTGAAGAGCTTCCTTTCAAAACGAGTATATAGCTATGAACAGCATTTCAAGGGTTGGATTAATCACGTATATGTCTCCCGATAAGACTCGAGGACGGGTCGTAATGCACTTGAGAGGTAAGCGGCTCACACATGGGTCGCGCGGATGCCAAGCGAGGCTAGACTTGGGCAAGGTCGAATGCGCATCATTAAACGAGACTATCGTGCTGGAATTGTCGGCTCCTGGCGGGGTGATTATCGCGTCAGACAGCAGGGGGGAAGGCCCGATTGGCCGGGTCGGCCAACGGTGGTGACTCGCTGACCCGGGCAGAGGTGAGCGAGAGATTATATGGGTCCCGCGTTGAGGTTCGCCGGGATCTGCTCCACAAGAGTGTTGTCGCGGCTCTAATCGGGTGGGCGGGTGGATTTGCCGCCGTGGACGGTGGGTTCGGCGCACCATTGGTGGCGGAGGACGGCGAGGGGTTCGAGGATGGACTCGGGGAGGCCGAGGAGGTTGATGAGGACGGCGTGGTCGAGGGCCTGGCGGGCAGGGTCGTGGTAGGCCTCGTTGGCGGGTAGGAACTCGTAGTCAAGGAATTCCTTGAAAATCTGCTGGGAACGCTCGATTTGGTCCGGGGTCAACGTGCGGACGTCAAGGGTAAGCAGTGATGGCAGGCCGGTGATGGACATGACCGATCGGCCCTGCTGCTGTCGGCTGCCGGCCCACCAATACCCGATGAGTCCGAGAGTTGTGTTTGCCCAGAGCACGACGGCCTCTTCAGCGACCGGGTTCACAAGCCGGACGTTCGGCCAGGCTCTTCCGCCAATCGATGGTTCATATGTCAAGCAAGCGGCCAAACTCTGTGAGTTGATACGAAAGTCGCGGTTTACGTGGAGTCGAGTGGCCGTGTCCCACACGCGAACAGCCTTGGCGTTGGAGTTGGGCCGTACGCGGCCTTCCGTATCCGGATCCACCATAAGGCGCCGCTCGCGCCTTGCGTCATGCGACCACAGAACCGGATAGGCGGACTTGGAAGTGCGTCGCGGCACAACATCAAATGGCCCTCGCGGTCCCTGGCGGCTCATTTCCGGACCGTTGATATCTCGGTGATGTAGACCCCGAACTCCGATTGCCCCGAATGTCGTCACGGGAATAGGAATCGCCGCAGGCATGCGAGGGAGATCGAGTGAGCCGCGCGATAGGGCGCGTGCAGCCGCTACGACATCGAGCTCGCTCACTGCAGCGCAACCGCTGTCTGCCAGCGACGCGCGTATCGAACAGCCGATCACGTCGTCTCCGATGACAGCGAAGCTCCCATAGACCTCTGGCGAACGTCCGACGGTACGAGCGATCTCGCTGGCTTCCACCAGCGACTGCGGTCGCCTACGGAGGTTCACGTAGTGCACATCCGCCGCCGACTCGTCGGCCTCGACCGGCCTTTCTCGCTTGACTGCTACGACCAGCGCCTCGCCAATACCGGTGTCCGAGGAGAACGAGCGGTTGGTTTCACCGATGGCCGCGATTGTCACGACGGTCAAATCGCGATAGTGGGTTGTGAGCAGACGCCGGGCTGGACGCCACGCTTCTCCAGAGATAACGGCAATTGGCAGGACCAGCGCCAAGATGCCTCCCTCTTTGACTTTCGCGTGCGCCAAGTCAATGAAGTTGGACGCCAGACCCGCGTTGCCGTGCCCCGCCCTAGGGTTCAACTGACCGCGGATTCGTCCGAGTGCCGCTGACATTGCCCGCTGTTCGTCTGCGCTGGTATTGAACCCGGCGAACGAGGGCACTGGCACCCCGATGGCTGAAGCCTCCTGGGCGTTCGGTCGAGTAAACGGCGGGTTCATGATCATGAGATCGACCGAGCCCTGGGGCAGGTGGAGTTCGTCGCCCTGGCGCTGCTGGGCAGGCGACGAGTGGATGGGTAGGGGCTGGCCGCGGCCGCGGATGGCGTGCTGGCCGGTGCCGAAGAGGGATGGCTGGGCATCCTTGAGAATCAGGTCCAGCGAGCCGATGGCGGTGGCGCGTCCGGTGGGGTCGTCCGGCTCGGGGTCACCGTAGGGCATGGTGTGAATGCGGGTGCGGTCAAATGTCGTCGTCGGGTGCGCGCTGGATAGCGTGGAGGCGGTGAGGTGCGTCGCGGCCGGCATGATGTCGGCGCCGATGAGGGCGCGTTCCATCATGGTTGCGTGTAACGCATCGTCGTCGCCGCCGGCGCGACGGTGGCGAACGGCGACGGCCCGGTAGGCTGCGGCCAGGAGCGCGCCAGTGCCGCAAGCCAAGTCGGCAATGCGCAAGTCGGTGAAGGCCTCGGGGTCGGACCAGTCTCTGTCCAGTCGGTCAGCCCCGAGTTCAGCCAGCAAAGCGGCGGAGGCCGGCAGGGTGTAAAAGGTGGCCAAGAACTTCCGGTCGGTGATCAAGCGTCCGAACATTTGCCCAGCGAGGTCGTGGGTAGTACCGGTCCCGAGTTCGTGAAGCGCCTCAGCGACAAGTCCCAGACGATCGAGGACAGCCGTAGCCAAGGCGTCGGGAATAGGGACAACGATGTCGGAGGCAATTCGAAAGATCGGCCAGTAGTTGATTTCACGCAGGATGTAGCGCCACGTTCCCACCAACTGTGACTTGAGCATTCTTCCGAAGGGGCTCTTATTGCGAAGTTCCTCTAGCGACGGGACGTCGTGGGATGCAGCGATGCTGGTGTGAAAGGTCAGGGCGTTGGCGACGATAGCCATGGCCATGCGCATGGTTTGCTCGCCGGGCTCCTGGTGCAGAGCCGCAGCAATCTTGGGGATGGCGTCCGGGCGTTCCGGTAAGTCACGCTGCAGGCGGCCGGCGGCTTGTCGGACTCCGACCTCAAGGATCAAAGTACCGCGGGCGATGCGGCGTTCGGATAGGGCGGTGTGCTCGATGAAGCTGGCGAGATCGTCGACGCCGCCGGTGAGCCAGCCGCTGGCGGGCCAGCGGTCGGGGCCTTCGGCGCCCTCGGTGAAGACGCAGTAGTCGAAGCCGGCTTCGGCCACGCGCCGGGGCAGGTGCGCCTGGTTGACGCCTCGTAGTTGGACGGGCACGCGCAGAGCGACGGCCTGTTCGATTACATCGCCGGTGGCCGCGACGGCTTCGCCCAGGCGGGCGATGGCGTCTTTCTCAACCTCGCGGGCGGGGTGGTACTCGGTCTCGATGACGACGGGCAGGCCGCCGGGATGCTGGATGAGGATGTCGGGACGATCGCCGGGGGCGTCAGCCAGCACGCCGGTTTGCTCTACGCCGATTCCCTGCCGCCAGCGGGGATGCCTGGTGCGGAGCAGGCGGGCGAGTTCGACGTTGACGGTGTGTTCGGCGGTCCTGGGCATGCAGGCGGCGACGGGGGTGGACGGGTCAGCTTACTTGGGGCGGGGTGGTTGCCTGGGGATGTGGTTTGACAGGGTCCGCCGAAAGACTGCGGGGCGGCTCACGATGCGCGGGGGTGGGCGATTGCTGTGGGTGTGGGGATTCGGAGGGGTCTAGCGGCGGGGTGTCAGGTGGAGTCGGGGGTGTGGGCTGGGTTGGCCTGTTCCTCGCGCAGGATTTCGCGCACGAGGTTCCGGAGCGTCGTCTCGCTGGGCTCCAGCCTGGCCGGTGCGTGACTGTCGATGAATCCATCGAGGCGTTGGCGCAGGTCGCGAATGTCCGAGCGGAGCCAGGCGAAGAGGGCAAGGATGAAGCCGCCCAAGGCCGCCGCAGCGGTGACCGCCACTGTCAAAAAGGTTCCAACATCCAGCGTGGCGCTGGTGTCCATCGGGTCCTCCGCACGCGGGGGCTCCGCAGCCCGCCGATGAGGCGGCAGGGAGACAACAGTCCGCCAACAACCGCCCTGTTGGATTGTAGACCGGGGACGAAGGGAACTAGGGAGAAAACGGGATGGACTGGGAGGGTTGGGTGCCAGGGGGTGTGGGCCGGGGTGGGGGCAAAGAAAGACGGGCGGGTTTGAGACGGCGCCCCTGCGACAGGTTCAGCACGAATGGATTCGGCTTACCATGGCGTAATCCCGCTTTCTCCGAGAGATTCCTGTATGTCTGCGCGGCGTGTTGTGTTTTGGCTTGGGATGGCGACGGTGGCTGCCGTGGGTGGGGCGGCGGTGGTAAGGCGGGGGGGTCCGGAGGGGTTGGTTGATTGGGGGTTGGCGGGGCGGACGGCGAAGCGGTTGGCGGGGGAGCCGGTGGCTTGGCGGGCGGATCCCGAACTGCAAGCGCATTACGACTTGATTGTGCGGCGGAGTTTTGAGGCGGTCTCCGAGTACACGGGTGTGCCGATGGCGGTGGGGTCGGACGAGGTTCGGGTGCTGGGTCGGGCGGATTGGATTGACGCGAATCTGGTGAACTTTGAACGCCTGCTGGCGCCGCTGGCGGTGGCGTATCAACAGACGCGGACGGGTTCAGGAGCGCTGGCGCGGGTGGCGTCGCACGGGACGCGGTTTGCGGTGACGGGTCAAATTGCGTTGCTGCTGGGGTACCTGGGGCGGCGGGTGCTGGGTCAGTACGACATCCCGATTCTGGATGCGGAGGCGGAGTCGGCGGGGATCTACTTTGTCGAGCCGAATATTGCGCGGGTGGCGGCGAAGGCGGGGGTTGACCTGGAGGCGCTGCGGCTGTGGGTGGCGTTGCATGAATCGACGCATGCGTATCAGTTCCGGGTTGGGGATCCGCCGTGGTTGCGGGGGTATACGGCGGGGCTGATTGAGTCGTACCTGGCGGAGGCGATTGGGGCGCTGGAGTCGGGGGAGCCTCTGGGACACCGGCTGCGGGATATGTGGCGGCGGTTTGATGGGGATGATGCGGCGGGGACTGGCTTGATGCGGCTGGCATTAACGGATGGTCAGGCGGAGGCGCTGGGACGGATTCAGGCGCTGATGACGGTGATGGAGGGGTATAGCAATTTTGTGATGCGGGCGACGGGTGCAACGGTGATTCCGGGGTATGCGGTGCTGGAACGGCGGATGAAGGCGCGGGAGGAGTCGCGGGGGGCTTCTTCACGCGTTTTGAACCGGTTGCTGGGGCTGGATTTGAAGTTGGAGCAGTACAAGGTTGGGGAAGCGTTTGTTCAGGCGGTGGTTGAGGCGCGGGGGCTTGGGTTTATGAATGAGGTGTGGCGGGGGGCGGAGATGTTGCCGACGTTGGAGGAGACGAGGGAGGCGGGGAAGTGGATTAAGAGGATCGAGGGGATGAAGAAGGAGTGAGCTGAAAGAGGTGAGAATTGAGAGAAGAGGGAAGTAGGAGAGGACTGCGGTGAGGGGATTGGGACCGACGGGGCGTGGGGTGACGCGGCGGGGGGTGTTGGGGGGTTTGGTGGCGGTTGGCGCGGCGGCGGTGGCGGGGGCTTGTGGGGAGCCGGAGCGGGTGAGGGTGGAGCGGCCGGTGTTGCCGAGTGAGGGGCGGGCGGTGACGGCTGCCGCGATTGAGGTGTCGGAGCGGGCGCCGAGCTCGGACGGTGGGTTGCCGGCGGCGGGGGCGGAGCACCCGATTTCGCTGGCGTTGCCGACGTTTGGCGGGTCGAACGCCGGAGTCGAACAGATTCTGATTGCGGCGCGGTCCGGGGTGCGGGCGGAGACGCGGAACCGCTACCGATATTCGGATGAGCCGATGGCTTCGACGCTGGGGTATGGCTGGAGTTACACGGAGCTGCTGGACGACGGGTCGGGCGCGGCGCGGACGGACCTGGTGGCGCTGGAGCGCTGGGACCTGGAACACCTGGTGGCGAACGGGATGTTGTCGCCGCTGGACGATTTGCTGGTGAGCGACGGGTCGTTTGCGCCGGGGGATTACTGGCCGGGGATCCTGGAGGCGGGTCAGATAGACGGGGTGCAGTACGCGCTGCCCGTGGCGGCGGCGCCGTGGGCGACGGTGGTGAATCAGACGCTGGCGAAGGCGTCGGGGTTTGGGGTGCCGCCGCGGGAGGCCTGGGACGGTGAGGCGTTTGTAACGGGCGCGGTGGCGATGCACCGGACGCCGAATGTGGCGGGGCCGCGGGCGACGGTTGGGGTTGGGCTGAACGTGGAGCCGCTGTGGATGGCGCCGGATCAGCTGTGGAATGACGCGCCGAGCTTTGTGTTCCTGCAGTCGAGGCTGGGGGCGTTGCCGGACGAACAGGGGTCGTTTGAAGGTCTGCGGTCGGCTGAGGCGCGGTCTGTGCTTGAGACGTTTCATGAGCTGGCGACGGGGTATGGGATTTCACCGGATCAGCGGCGGCGGAACGTGGACGCGTATGACCTGATTGACGATGGGCTGATTGGACTGACGCCGTTTGCGCTGTCGGGGCGGTGGTTCGGGAACCTGATCGGAAGCTCGGTGCCGAGCGAGAACGTGTTGTATCCGTTTCCGGACTTTGGGGACGGACGGGCGCCGGCGACGGTGTGGCTGATGCTGGGGATGGGGTCCGGCAGGAACGATCCGCGGGTGGCTTACGACGCGCTGCGGGCGCTGGAGCGGCATGCGCAGGGACCATCGAATGTGCCGGCGCGGCGGGTCTCAGCCGAGGAGTTGCAGCGAGGGTTTCCCTGGTACCGGGATGACGAGGCGCGGATGTTGGTGGAGCTGATGGAGAGGGCCTCGTACGTAACGCTGAGCCGGGCGGCGTGGGGGGCGTTTATCGCGGAGGTGGACGCGGCGATCATCCTGGACGGCGTAAGCGCGCAGGAGGCGCTGGACGGGGTGGCGCGGCGGCTTGAGGAGATGGGGGCGCGGGTGTAGCAGTGGCCGGGGAGGCCGCCGGGCATCCGCGCCCGCGCGTGCATCCCGTAAGCTGACCGACCGTCAGATGGGGCGCTTATGGGTATACGGACGTTGCCACCGGTCAGTCCGCTGTGGCCGGTGGCAGGGTGGGTGGCCACCAGGACTCGGGCGGGCAGGCCCGGCGCGCATCGCCCCGCTCCGACAGCGCCATGATGCGGCGGGAACGAGCGGCTGAAGGCGTCGGTCGGCGGTCGTTGATGCTGGGCGGCGTGTCGGCGCTTGGCGCGCTGACGTTGGGGACGGCCTGCGAAACGGTCGACGGGCAGGCAGTCGCGGCTTACCTGACGGAGTTGAACGAACTCCGGGACAGCACGGCCGCGGACGACGCCGCGTTGGGCGAGCGGTTTAACTCGTTGATCACCAGCGGATCGCGGGACGCTGGGGCCTATCTGTCGATTTATCGTGAGTTGCGCGCCTCCAACGCCGCGGTGCTGGCGAAGCTGGAACAGATTCAGCCGCCCACGGGGCTGGGCCGCCACCATGAAGATTTCGTGGAGGGGTTGAGCGACCTGGTGACGGCACTGGATGAGGTGATCCGGATGATCGAGGAGGGCAATGTGATCGAGGCCAACCGCACCTTCCAGCGCGCCGTCACGCGATCGCAGGCCAAGCAAGCTGGGGCCATGCTGCAGATCCGTCGTGTGGCTCGCAGCGCCCGCGTTCGCATCTGACTTGTGATGAGCACCAAGGCCGCCCCACGTCTCGTCAGCCTGGGCGAGGTGATGATTGAGCTTTCGGCCCACGCGCCGCTGGCCGACGCCGCCCTGCTGGAACGCTCGTATTCGGGCGACGCGCTGAATGTGGCGGTGGCCGTGCACCGGCTGGGCGTGCCCAGCGCCATCGTGACCCGGTTGGGCGAGGACCCGTTCGGCGATTACCTGCTGGAACAGTTTCGCGGTCTCGGCGTTGACCTGCGTTACGTGGAGCGGGGCGGCGGACCGACGGGCCTGTATGTGGTTGAGCAGGGCGGCGAGGGCGCCTACAGCATCTGGTACTACCGACGCCACAGCGCGGCATCGACTATAAGTCCGGCGGACATGGAAGCGATTGACCTGGACGGCGTGGAGATGGTTCACCTGAACGGCATCGCGCAGGCCATCTCGACGTCTTCGCGGAAGGCAACTCGCCGCCTGGCGGAGCGTGGACGAGCCGCGGGCGCCGTGGTGGCGTTTGATCTCAACTTCAGACCGCAAATCTGGGACGGCCCGGCGGCGGCTGAGGCGGCCGACGAGGTGTTGCCGCTGGTGGACGTTGCGTTGTGCGGGTTCGACGAGGGACAGATGGTCTTTGGGACCGCGGACCCCGAATCGACAGCGGCCCGGCTGCTGGACCGCGGGCCGCGCGTGGCGGCAGTGTCGATGGCCGAGGCGGGCGCGTACGTGGCCTGGGCCGATGGGGAAATCCGGCTGCCGACCGTGGCGCGAATCGTGGAAGGCGCGCAGGGCGGCGGGGACGCCTTTGCCGGAGGTTTGGCGGTCGGCGAGCTGCTTGGGCAAGACCCAGCAACTTCGGCCCGGCTCGCAACGGTTGTTGCGGGCCTCAAGGTGGAGCGCGTGGGGCCGCTCGTGAGCCTGCCGTATCGGGCGGAGGTTCAGGCGCGGGCGGCCGACCTGGGGTGGGATGATGTGGTGGCCGTGCTGGATGCCGTCAACGCGACGCCACCGGCCTCGCAAGGAGAATTCTCGTGATCGTCGTAACGACTGAAACCGTGCCGGGGCGTGAAATCACCGAAGTCATCGATATCGTGCAGGGCAGCACGGTGCGTACGCGGGGCGTCGGGCGCGACATCGTGGCCGGGTTGCGCACGCTCAGGGGCGGCGAAGTGCACGAGTACGCGGAGTTGTTGACGACCGCCAGGTCGGAAGCGCTGAACCGGATGGTGGCCGAGGCCGAAAAGATGGGCGCGGACGCCGTGGTGCAGGTCCGCTACAACACCGCCGACGTGATGCAAGGCACCGCCGAACTGCTGGCCTACGGAACCGCCGTGCGGCTGAAGCGTTAGCCGAGCAGTCCTACGCGGCCCTCAGATGGGGCCAGCGGCGTTCGGGGGCGTGGTCCGACTGCTCGTAGGCGTAGGCCACGCGCAGGGCCGTGCGCTCGCGGTATTTCGCAGCGACTATCTGCAGACCGACCGGGAGACCGTCGTCCGTCCAGCCGCAGGGAACGGCCACGACCGGCTGATGTGTAGCGTTGAATGGCCGGGTGAAGTTGGGCATCCAGTGGTAGTCGGTCAGCGCGTCGTCGATGCGGGGCGGCGGCCGCTGCAAGACCGGCGCCACCAGCACGTCGACGGTGCCGATCGCCCGACGGTAGGCGGCCAACGCATCGTCTCGCTGGCTGCGCAGACGACCAAGGGCAATCTGGATGTCTTCGCCGGGACGCATCGCCTCTTCCAGGCCAAGTCTGAGCCGGTCTCGAAGCGTTGGGTTCACGCGGGTGACATCGTTGCCGGTGGCGCTGAGCACATTCTGATAGGCCTCGATGGTGAGAATGCCGCGCTGCGACAGAGCAAGGTCGGGCACTGACGGCACCCCGACTTGAACCATGTCGCCGCCAAGGATCGCCAGCGCGTCCACGGCGGCTCGGACGATGCGCTCGATCTCGGGATCCAGGTCCTCGAAGAAGTAGTTGGACGGCACACCAACACGCAGACCCTCCAGGCCAACCGGCATTTCGCTGGCGAGGTGTGCGGCGCGATTGGCTGTCGCGATGGACTCGTCGGTTACGGGATCGGCCATTGCGTGCAGCATTGCAGCGGCGTCGCTGGTGGTTCGCGCCATCGGTCCAGGCGTGTCGAAGCTGGGGCTCAGCAGACGAAGGCCTTCGAGACTTACTCGACCGTAGGTGGGTTTAATGCCGACAAGGCCGCACAGGGCGGACGGCAGGCGGATGGAACCACCGGTGTCGGTTCCCAGACCGCCGTATATCAGGCCGGCGGCCACGGCTGCGCCGGTGCCGCCGCTGGACCCGCCGGAGACTATCTGCGTGTTCCAAGGATTGCGGGAGGGTCCGAACTGCGAGGTCGCGCCCGTCGGGTGGTAGGCGAACTCGTCGCAGTTCAGCTTGCAGGCGATGACCGCGCCGGCCCGGCGCAGACCTCTGACTAATTCGGCGTCCACGCTGGCCGGCTGGTTGCCAAAGACGGTGGACCCGGCGGTCGTGACCGAGCCGGCTACGTCGGCCAGATCCTTGATTCCAAGCGGCACGCCGTGGAGCGGGCCGCGGTAGTCGCCCGCCAAAATTTCGCGTTCGGCGCGGCGGGCGTCGGCCAGCGCCGAGTCGTGCAGGATCGCCGTGGTCGCGCCCAGGGGCCCGGCGTAGCGGTCAAGTCGGTCCAGGGAGTTGCGCGTGACCTCGACGGAGCTGACTTCGCCGGCGGCGATCAGCGCGCCAACTTCGGTCAGCGACAGGCGGGCGAGTTCATTGCCGGGAATCATGAGTCGCCCTCCTTAGCGTGCCTACGTGGGATCAGGCCTCGTCGTCCCAACCGAGCCAGGCGACCTGGGCCGGCTGGCGTTCGCGCCGGTCGGGCCCGATCGCGGGTGATGGATGTCCGAGATAGATGTACCCGACGATGCGGTCCTTCTGGTCCAGGCCCAGAAAGTCCTTGCAGGCCGCGAAGTCGCACATCTCCCCGGTTCGCCACTTGGTGGCGAGACCTTCAGCGTGAGCTGCCAGCATCAGGTTCTGGGTGGCGCAACAAACGGAGGCATAGTCTTCCAAGTTTGTCACGGGATCGTCCGACCAAACCTGGCTGACGACGATCACCACGGGCGACCGACGGAGCCGGACGCGCGCCGAGCGGATGGATGGAGCCGACGCCGGATCGTCCGGGTCAAGCTCCGCCTCGAGTCGATCCGCAACCATCGCGCCCATTTCATCGCGGGCCGCGCCGCACAGGACGTGGAAGCGCCAGGGCTCGGTGAGGTGGTGATTCGGCGCCCAAACTGAGGCCTGGATAATTCGGTCGAGGGCCGCTCGGTCGGGGACATCGTCAGTTAGCCCCGTGATGCTGCGGCGGCCGCGAATAGCTGTGTAGACGTCCATACCGCTCGTTTCACGGATGGCGAACGACCATCATGGTATCGGGCGCGCCGACGGTGCGCCGGGGTTATGGTTGAATCAGACGGTTGGCGAGCGAGGTTCACTTGTGCACATTGGAGTTTTGACCGGCGGCGGCGACTGCCCGGGGCTGAATGCCGCGATACGCGCCGTGACCCGGGCAGGCCTGGATCGGGGTTGGTCGGTCATGGGCCTCCACGACGGCTGGGCCGGCGTACTGGCCCGCAACGGGACGCCGCTGACCATCGAGAACACCGACGGTTTCCTTGACGTTGGCGGAACGCTGCTTGGCAGTTCGCGAACGAACCCCCTGCGTACCCCGGAGAACTATGCCAAGGCGGCATCGGTCTTCGACGACATGGGCCTGGACGGCCTTGTGGCCATTGGTGGGGACGACACGTTGTCGGTGGCCGGAGCACTGGCTGGTGATGGGCTGCCGGTCGTTGGGATCCCAAAGACTATCGACAACGACGTGCCCGGCACCGACATGTGCATCGGGTTCGACACCGCAGTGGAAACGATAGCCGCGTCGATCGCCCGCCTGCGTACCACCACGATGTCGCATCACCGGGCGACGGTGGTCGAGACCATGGGACGCCAGGCCGGGTGGCTGGCGGCGGTGGGCGGTCTGGCGGGCGGCGCCGACTTCATTGCCGTGCCGGAGCGGCGCAGCACGCGCGACGAGTTTGTGGCGCACGTGCAGCGGCGATACGAGCAGGGGCGCGATTACAGCATCGTCGTGGTGGCGGAGGGCGCCGAGGTCGACGGGCTTGACGTTGGCGAAGCCGGGGTGCAGGCAACGGACGAGTTCGGGCACATCGTGCTGGCCGCGCGCAGCGTGGGCGAGAGCCTCGCCCGGGCGATCGAGGAAGCAACCGGCATCGAGACGCGATCCAGCGTCCTGGGCCACCTGCAGCGGGGCGGGCCGCCCACCACCTTCGACCGGGTCTTGGGCACGCGCCTGGGCGTGGCCGCCGTCGGCTATCTGGCCGACGGACAGCGCGGGCAGATGGCCGCCCAGCAGGGGCCGCACATCGAACCCGTGTCATTGGTCGACATAGCCGGGAAGACCCGCCCGCTGGACGACTCGTACCTGGAATTGCTTAGCCTCTTCGCATAGCCGCAGACGCTGAATCGCTTGCCCATAGGCGGGCGGCATGTGCGAGAATCCCGGACACCTATCTGCTGGTCGGGCTGGCGCTCTTGACCAATCCCATGGCTCGGGCCGTAGGCTCGCTCACCCTCCACAGGATTGCGTGGACGGTCGTCGCGACGCGCCAGCGCTTGTTGTCATGACCCTCGATTTGGCCACCCTGGAATCCACCCGGGCCGCGCTGCGCGCCAAGCTGCACGGCATCGTGCCCGAGTTCGAGTTGGACCTGAAGGCGGAGCTGGCCTACCGCATCAACCGGCTCAAGGTCGAACGTGGGGCGGTGATCTTGGGTCACAACTACATGGAGCCCGCGCTCTTTCACTCCGTGTGCGACTACACGGGCGACTCACTGGAATTGAGCCGGGTGGCAGCCACAACGGAGGCGGACCCGATCGTCTTCTGCGGGGTGCGCTTCATGGCCGAGACGGCCAAGATCCTCAACCCCGAGCGCACCGTGCTGCTGCCGGCGCTGCGGGCAGGTTGCTCGCTGGCCGAATCCATTACCGCGGAGGACGTGCGCGGGTTGCGGGCGCGATATCCCGACGCGCCGATCGTGGCCTACATCAACACCTATGCGGACGTGAAGGCCGAGGTGGACGTGTGCTGCACGTCCAGCAACGCGGCCAAGGTGGTGGAGTCGCTGGATTCCGACGTTGTGATTTTCCTTCCGGACGAGTACCTGGCGAAAAACGTGGCGCGGGAGACGGGCAAGACCATCGTGCTGCCCAGCACGGCCCCAGTTTCCGCCGACGCCAAGGCCGAGGCCGCAAGCAACGGCCTGCACTACGACATCGTGGGCTGGACCGGCCGCTGCGAGGTGCACGAGAAGTTCACGGTGGCGGATGTCGAGTCGGTCCGCGCGCAGTTCCCCGACGTGGTTGTGCTGGCCCACCCGGAGTGCAGCCCCGAGGTTGTGGACGCGTCGGACTTCTCAGGATCCACGGCCGCGATGACCCGCTATGTCCGCGAGGTTGAAGCGCCACGTTACCTGTTGCTGACCGAGTGCAGCATGGGCGACAACATTGCCGCCGAGGCGCCCGAAAAGGACATGCTGCGGCTGTGTTCGGTGCGATGCCCGCACATGAACGAGATCACGCTGGATCACGTACTGGCCTCGCTGCGCGAGAACCGCGAGCAGATTGAGGTTCCGGAGGACATCCGCGTGCGCGCCCGGCGCTCGATCGACCGGATGCTGGCGATCGGCTAGCGCCGGGTCGGTTAGTTAACGTTGACGCCGGGAACGGCCAGGTAGTCGCGCAGGTCGCGCGAGACGCTGGATCGCCTGAGCTTACGCAGCGCCTCGACCTGCAATTGGCGGATACGCTCGCGGGTTACCCCGAAGTGCGCGCCAATCTGATCGAGGGTCCAGGGTTCCTGCCCGTCCAGACCAAAGCGACGCACCAGGATGGTCTGCTGGCGGTCCGGGAGGATGGCCAGGGCACGAGCCAGATCGTCCCGCAGAGTGCCGGCCAGAAGGGCACGGTCGGCAGTTTCCGGATTGGGATCTTCCACGAAGTCCGCCAGCGCCTCATCGCCGTCTTCGCCCACGGGCTGTTCCAGCGACATGGGAGCACGGCTGGCGCGAACGATCTCAACGACGCGCTCCGGCGCCATGCCCAGGGCTTCACCCAACTCGGCGGGCGTCGGCTCGCGTTCCATCTCGGCGGCCAATTCGGGCGTGACCTTGCGGATTTTGCGCAGCGCTTCGACCACGTGGACCGGGAGGCGGACCGTGCGTGAGTCGTTGGAGAGCGAGCGCGTGATGGCCTGGCGAATCCACCAGGTGGCGTAGGTGCTGAACTTGAAGCCGCGACGCCAGTCGAAGCGCTCCACGGCCTGCATCAACCCCAGGTTGCCTTCCTGGATCAGGTCCAGCAGCGGCAGGCCGCCGGCGGCATAGCGCTTGGCGACGTTGACGACCAGCCGCAGGTTGGCGTCCACCAGGTGCTGGCGAGCGGCGGGGTCGCCGGCTTCCACACGCTTGGCTAGCGCAACCTCCTCGGCGGCCGTCAACAGTGGGACGCGGTTGATCTCGTTGAGATAGAGCCTCGTCGTGTCCTCAATCGACTCGTCGCCGGTGGCGCGCGTCGCCTCCGGCGCGTCAGGCCGAGGCGCCGTGGCTTCCTGCCGGCGATCAATTGACTCCAGGTCGTTCGCCCAGTGGCCCAGCGCGGGCGATGGTTCGTAGGCCACATCTGTCGCGTGCATGCATGCCTCATCGGAGAGCGTTTCGGCGATCGACGGTGGTCGCCGGTCATCCGACGCCGTGAGTATACACATTTTTCCAGATATTTCCGTGTAAACTGTTTAAACGAACTTTGATCGACTGGCGCTCACCTGAAACCAGTTGGTAGGGGCCATCGGGCGGTGGTAGGTTCGATCAACGACCCGGCGCTGGCGGCGCATGTCCGAGCAACCCGCGAATCCCCGCGAACAGATCCTGCACACCCTCAAAATGCAAGGGGCTCTTCAGTGCCGGGCGATAGCCGAAGCGATCGGCAGCAGCCTGTCGGCCGTCCGACCTCATCTCGACCGGCTGGTGGCTGAGCGCCTGGTGCGCGTTCAGGTGGTGCGTGGAGGGCCCGGGCGGCCGCGCCATCAATTCGAACTGACCAGCGCCGGACACGCGAGATTCCCAACGGGCTACGGGGAATTTGCGAAGGATTTCGTGGAAGGCGTGCTGGCATTCGGCGGGCACGACCTCTTGAAGCAGATTCTGACGCATCACGAGGACAAGCAGTACCAGCGATTCGCGCCGCGCCTCTCGGGTCTGGACTTTCACGCGCGTGTGCAGGAACTGCGGCGCATCATGGACGAGTGCGGCTTCATGCCGCGCGTCGACCGAACCGATTCCGGGTATGTGCTGTCAGCGCACCACTGCCCGATCTGGGATGTGGCTTCAACCTGCCGAGCGGGCTGCGACTCCGAATTACGGCTGATTCGGCGACTCGTCGAGGCCGAGGTCGTTCCCCTGGAGGTGGGTCCGCGCGAGGGCTGCGCCTGCACGTACGCGATCCAGGAACGCTCCTCGTTGCCGCAGTCTTCGCCCGCCACGACCTAGTCCGGCGCGAGCGGCGCGTCCCGACGCCCATGGCGGTCTCTCGGATTTACCTCGACCACGCGGCGACCACGCCACTGGACCCGGTCGTGCGCGATGCGATTGTTGCCGTGTTGCAGGACCTCCCGGGTAACCCAAGTTCGCTTTACGCGGAGGGCCGCGCCGCGCGAAACGCGCTTGACGAGGCGCGCGCGCAGGTTGCGGCGATCCTGGCAGCCGACCCGGGCGAGATTATCTTCACCAGCGGAGGCAGTGAGGGTGCGGCCCTGGCTATTCGGGGCACGGCGCTCGCGGCGGCGCGCGAAGGGCGGCGCCACCTGGTCACCACCGCGGTGGAGCATCACGCGGTGCTGCACACGGTGCAGTTGCTGGGGCAGCGCCACGGATTCGAGACGGCGGTGGTCCCGGTGGACGCGGAGGGTTTGGTCGATCCGGGTGCGGTGGTGAGCGCCGTCCGTCCCGACACCGCCCTGGTGAGCGTGATGTACGCCAACAACGAGATGGGCGCTATCCAGCCGGTCGCCGAAATCGCGGCGGCCTTGCGTGACCATCCGGCGCTCGTCCACACCGACGCCGTGCAGGCGCCAGGTCACTTGCCGATCGACATTCCCACGCTGGACGTGGACCTGCTGAGCATCGCGGCCCACAAGTTCTACGGGCCTAAAGGCGTCGGCGCGCTGTTCGTGCGGCGCGGCGCGCGGCTCAGTCCGCAGATCGTCGGCGGATCGCAAGAACGCAATCGCCGCGCGGGCACCGAGAACGTGGCCTTTGCGGTGGGTCTGGGTACCGCCCTGCAACGCGCGGAGGCCGCGCGCCCAACTTCGGCGGCGCACAACGCGCGGCTACGTGACCAACTGATCGAGGGAATCGCGGGCATTCCCGGCAGCCGCCTAAACGGTCCACGCCGCCAGCGACTGCCGAACAATGTCAACGTATGTATTGCGGGCGTGGAGAGCGAGGCATTGCTGCTAGGGCTGGACGCCGCGGGGATCGCGGCATCCAGCGGCTCGGCCTGCACGTCGGCGTCGTTGGAGCCTTCGCACGTGTTGCTGTCGATGGGCATTCAGCCGGATCTGGCCGCCGGCAGCCTACGGCTGACGACCGGACGCGGGAATAGCGATGCGGAGATTGAGCGGACGCTGGAGGTGTTGCACGAGTTGGCGCCGCGCTTGCGTCGGGCGACAATCCGCTCGCCAGCGACATAGGCTGATTCGACCACGCAACTCACGGCGCCTGGTCCGATTCGTCGTAGATTCGGAATACAATTACCGGGCGGTAGAGAGGCCGTCGTGTCGGCAGAATTAATCGGGATCCTGAGCGTGGGCGTAACGCTGCTCATCGGGCTTGGCGGGCTGATTATTGGAGTGAGTTTTCGGCTCCATAGCGAATTACGTGGCGACTTGCGCCAGTTTCGCGAGGAGAACAGCCGCCAGCACGGGGAGCTAGCCGCACGGATTGACGGCCTTAACGCTCGCGTCGACGGTCTCAGCGCTCGTGTTGACAGCCTATCCGCACAACCCTAGTTCTGCGCTCCGCGCGCGACTGAACATGTGGCGAGCGTCCGCCGGGTTGCGTAGGCTCGGGATGCGGTGCGGGATTTCCTGCGGCGCGCCTCGAAGCTAAGGAACACGAACGTGGCCACAAGCGACGTGCTGAGTTTGACGGACCTTCCAATGGCCGACGCGCCGATCCTCGTGGTGCAACCTTCGGCCGCCGCCGAATTCGACCGCATGCGGACCAAGCGCAACCGGCCGGACGCGGTGCTGCGCGTGCGCGTGATCGTGGACTCCGGCTGCGGCGATTTCCGCTATGCCATGGGCATAGAGCCCGGACCGCGCGAAGGCGATCAGAGCCTTCCAGCTCATGGAGTGACGGTGGTTGTCGACGCGGAGAGTGCCGAGTTGCTGCGAGGTTCCACGCTGGAATACAGCGACTCGCTGATGGACGGCGGGTTCAAGGTGCTCAATCCGCGCGCCCAGTCGGTGTGTGGTTGCGGCCAGTCGTTCAGCCTCACTGGCCGCGAGATCACCAGCGAACACCTACTGGGCGGCCTGGGCGGTTCCGGCAGCGGCTAGCGGCGGACACAACACCTGAGCCTCAGCCTGCGTCGGTCGCATTGGGTCACTCACCACGACCCGTGCACGTTTCTATGCTCTCGGCTTGTTCAAAACGGTTCCTGGACCTATGACGACATCGAAGGTTCGGCGTTGTCGATTACTCCGAAGAGGTCGGCCGAGTCCGGCCAGTCGCGCTGGTGGGAGCCGACGCTGATGAAGCGGATGCGGCCCCCGGGGTCGACCAGGAAGACGCTGGGGCGGGCGATGTTCCAGGACTCGAAGTTGACGCGTACGTAGACGCCATAGCGGCGGATGGCGGCGCGATCAGGATCAGCCAGGAGCGGGAATGGCAGCGACAGGCCCTGCGCGAAGCGCCGGACGCCTTCAGGCGCCTGACCATACACACCAACGATACCGACGTTGCGCCGTTCCCATTCCTCCAGCTCGCCCGCGAGCTGCGCCAGATATCTCCGGCAGTTGGGTCACCAGGTGTGGCGGAGGAATATCAGCAACTGCCACTGGCGGCTGGCCGGAATGTCGCAGAGCTGTTCGGGATCCGAAGCCAGCGGCAGGGTGAATCGAGGCGCGGGGTCTCCGAGCCCGAGCGTTTCCGAGCCCTCGGCACGCGGCACGGCAGGACTTTCGTGGGGTTTTGGACGAGTGACGCAAACCTGAGTATCGCAATGCCGCGGGCCGGCGGCAGGCGGGACTCAGGCGACGATGTCGCGACGTCGAAAGATGACGAGCGAGATGGCCGACGTCACCAGCGCGGTGGCGCCCAGGACCAGGGTGTCGCGCCAGATGAAGTCTCCGGGCCCCAGCTGGTCCACCGGGTTCCAGTAGCCAAAGATGCTGACCTTCTCCAGCCACTCCAGACCTGACGCGATGTCGGCCACGAGCAGCATCACGAACATGACCACGATGACGCCGGCAGCCAGGCCATAGGTTCGCCCGGGCTGCAGAATCAGCGTGGCCAGCAGGAGCCCGCCGCCGGCAATGGCCAGCGTAAAGACCAGCATCTGCAGGTGGACCAGCAGCAACTCGAGCGCGCCCAACTCAACCTCCGCGGCCCAGATGGCCGCGCCGATCAGGATGGAAACGTAGGACGCGGCAATGACCGCGGTAGTGAGAATCAGCAGGGCCACCAAGCGCGAAAGCAGGAAGCGGGTGCGACTGAGCGGCGCCGCCAGCAGCACGTCGAGCGTGCCGGATCCGAAGTCGCGCGTGATCAGCCCTGCCCCGAACCAGATGCCGAAATAGGCCAGGACCAGCATGAGAGTGCTGGTGTACTGCGAGCTGAAGTAGCTGTAGAAGGTGTTCTGCTGGGCCGTCGCCCCGGCGACCTGGGTGCCGCCGAAGACTTCGCTGCCGCCCATGGCCTGGGTGAGGTCGTCCCAGTTTTCGGCGAACAACGGCCACAGGCCCATGATCAGCAGACCCAACGCAAAAATCCCGAAGTCAAACCAGAGCGTGGCCAGCCGGCGGGTGCGCAGGGTCACGCGGATGATGCTGAGATTCATGCACCGTCCTCGCGCTCGTAGTGCTGGAGGAACGACTCCTCGAAGCTGGGCTCGTCGGTCTCCAGGTCGTCCACGGTGTACCGGGCCAGCGACTTGATGACCGGATCGATCGAGCCGCTGACCTCGAAGCGCGCCGTGCCGTCCTCAATGCTGATGTCGCTGACACCGGGGATGGTCAGATCGGCGGGCGCCTCGCCGTCGAACGTGACGGTGACGCGTCGAACCCGGGCGAGGCTGAGATCGGCGACCGTATCCACCTGGACCAGCCGACCGCTGCGCAGAATCCCAACGCGGTCGCACAGGGCTTCGGCTTCCGACAGCACGTGCGTGGAGAGCAGGATGGTGCGTCCCTCGTCGCGCAGCTCGCTGATGATCTTGCCGAACTCCTGCTGCACCAGCGGGTCGAGACCGCGGGTGGGTTCGTCGACGACGTAGACCGGCACGTCCTCCTGCAGGGCCCGCACCACCACGACCTTCTGGCGGTTGCCCATGGAGAGGTCGCCGATCTTGCGGGAGGTATCCAGCTCCAGACGCTCGGTCAGCTCGTCGCGCCGCTTCTTTGGTGCATTTGTCAGACTGCCGAACGCGTCCAGGTACTGGCCGACCTTCATGAACGTGTAGAGGCTGCTGTCGCTGGGCATAAAGCTCATCGCGCTGCGAGCGGCGGGACCGTCGCGGTGGACGTCAAGCCCCAGGACTTCGGCGCGTCCGCGCGTTGGGCGCATCAAGCCCATCAGCAGGCGAATGGTGGTGGTCTTGCCGGCGCCGTTGGGTCCCAGGTAGCCGAAGATCTCGCCCGAACGGACCTCAAGGTTGAGGTCCGTCAGGGCCTGCACATCGCCGTAGTGCTTGGTCAGGCCCCACGTCTGGATGGCAGTGTCGCTCATGTCGGCCCGGCAGCGCCCGCCCGCCCTCGGTCGGCTGTCCGGTGGGTTCCGGTGAATTGACCGGCTCAATGTAGCAGCCGCAACGACAGCGGATTTGTGGCAAATCTTACGGCCGTCGCCCACCGCCTAGACTGCGGCATGCGGCTCGACCTTTTCCCGCTCAACACGGTGCTGTTCCCCGGCATGCGGCTGCCGCTGCACGTTTTCGAGCCGCGCTACCGGTCCATGCTGGGCCGCTGCATCGAGACCAAGGGCGTGTTTGGCGTGGTCCTGATTGCCGAGGGCGAGGAAGTAGGACCGGCGGCCATTCCCTACCAGATCGGCACGACCGCGCGGGTGGAGAAGGTTGAGTACCTGCCCGACGGCCGCTTCAACCTGCTGGCACTGGGCGAGACGCGGTTCCGAATCGAGCGCATCGTGGCCGAGGAGCCGCACGTCGTTGGCGAGGTGGAACTGGCGCCGATGCCGGCCGACGCCGACGACACCACGTTGCAGGCCGTGGAGGACGTGCGGGAGCACTTCGAGCGGCTGGTCACCCTGATGATCGAGATCCAGGCCGGCTACATGCCCGAGTTCGAACTCCCGGACGATCCACTGCAACTGGCCTACCTGATCGCGGCCGGGATACCCACCGGTCCGGGGAGCGCCCAACGCCTGTTGGAGGCCGATTCGCTGGCCGATCTGTTGTCGCTGGAACGCGAACTCCTGGACCTGCGGATCGAGCAGGCGCTGCGCCGACTGCAGGAGAAGCTGGACGCTCGGCGGAACTAGGGTTCAGGCCCACATGCGACGCGCCTGCCGCCATGGGCTGGGTCGGGCGGTTGGCACTTCCATACATTCGGGTAGGCGCGCGGCGCTCTTAGGACGGCCTGGTTCAGGCGTTCGCTGGATTAGCTAGAGTCCGGTACAGGTGAGCCAGGAATCGAGGCGGGCTGATGGACGACTACCCGGTTGATGTTGTCGTTGAGTATCCGGAGCGAAGTTCACGGCTTCTGGCGCTGGCGGCGTTGCTCGGCGGCGTGATTAAGTTGCTGCTGCTGCTTCCGCACCTGATCGTGCTATCGATCCTTGGGTTCGTTGCCGGCATCGCGGCCGTGATTGGCTGGATTGCCGTGCTGATCATGGGCAACTACCCGCGCGCCCTCTTTGACTTTCAGGTGGGGCTGCTTCGCTGGAACCTTCGGGTGAACGCCTACTTCCTGAGCGTGACCGATCGCTATCCGCCGTTCCGTCTAGACCCCTAGCCGGCCTAACTGCGTTTCGGGATCCCGAGCCGCTAGCGCATGCTGGCGGCGTTCGGTTGCGGCTGCCGACCCACCTGAGTGACCTGCTCCGCCGGCGACTGTGGAAAATGATGGCCAGAGCATGAACGTCGCCGACGCCCAGACCCGGGAACTGCTGGAGCTGCCAGCGGTTCTTGAACGCATAGCCCGTTTCGCCTCATTCTCGGCCGCGCGGGCCGGGGTGCTGGCGCTGCGTCCGGACGCCGATCGCGCCAGGGTTCGCGACCGCCTGGCACTGACTTCGCAGGGTCGTCAGTTTCTCGAGGTAAGCCCATCGTTCAGCGTGGGGGCCGCGCGGGACGTGCGGGACCGGGCGGAACGGGCGGCCCGAGGCTCGCGCCTGGACCCGGCCGATCTGCTGGACGTGCATGACCACCTACGCGCCACGCGCCTGGCCGTGGCGGCCGTGGGCCGGCAGGCGGCCGAGCTACCCGCCTTATGGTCGCTGGTGGAGGTCGCCAGCGATCCACCGGACCTGGAAGGTCGAATCTCAGCCGCCATCGATGAAGAAGCCAATGTTCGTGACGAGGCGTCGCCGGAGCTGGCGCGCCTGCGACGCAGGCTGGCGCAGGCGCGCGGGCGCCTGACTCGTCTGCTGGAACGCATGATTCAGCAGGTCTCGTCGGATGTACTCCGCGAGCGCCTGGTCACCGAGCGCCGCGGACGGCTGACCGTGCCGGTACGGCGCGAACGGCAGCGCGACTTTCCCGGCGTCGTTCACGACGTTTCGGCCAGCGGCGCGACCGTGTTCATGGAACCGCTGTCGGCGATTGACGCCGGGAACGAGATTCGCTCGCTGGAGGTGGCGGAGCGGCGCGAAGTCGAGCGCATCCTGCTTGAGCTGTCCGCAGCGGTTGGCGCGGAGCGGCAAGCCCTCGATGCCGCCGTGCAGGCCGTGGCCGACCTGGACCGGACCCTGGCTGTGTCGCGCTATGCCGACGCCACAGCGGCAGTCGCACCTGCGGTGAGCGATGAAATGTCCTTCGACCTGCAAACGGCCCGTCACCCGCTGCTCGAAACGCCCGTGCCCATTGACGTCCATCTCGATGGAGTCGTGGACCGAGCATTGGTGATTACCGGCGCCAACACCGGCGGCAAGACCGTGGCCCTGAAGACGGTGGGCCTGCTGCACCTGATGGCCGCCTGCGGATTGCACGTACCCGCGAAACCGGGGTCGCGGGTGGCCGTGTTCGAGCGGGTGGTGGCCGATATCGGGGATGCGCAGAGCATCGAGCACAGCCTCAGCACATTTGCCTCGCACGTGCGCAACCTGCGGACCATGGTCGAGGCCGCCGGGCCGGGAGCCCTGGCGCTGGCGGACGAGATCGGCGCCGGCACCGACCCCGACGAAGGCGCGGCGCTGGGACAGGCGGTCATTCACGCCCTGCTCGAGCGCGGCACGACCGTGGTGGCCACCACGCACCACCCGGCGCTCAAGGCCTTCGCCGCGGCGCACCCGGGGGCGCGCAACGCCAGCGTCGAGTTCGACAACGCCACCCTGCGCCCGACCTACCGCCTGCGCCTCGGAATCCCGGGATCGAGCAACGCCCTGGACATCGCGGACCGGCTTGGACTTGGCGGGTCGATCGTCAACGACGCACGAACGCGCATGGCCAAGGGGGCGCTGGACCTTGAACAAGCCATCGTCGATGCGCAAACCGAACTGGCGGCCGCGGAACGCGAACGCGCGACCAGCGCCGAGGCGCGGCGCGCCGCCGAACGATCGCGCCAAGAGCTTGACGAGCAAGTCGACGAACTTGAACGCAACCGCGACAAATTGCTGCGTGACGCTCGACGGGAAGCCCGCGGGTTGCTCCGTGACGCGCGGCAGGCGCTCCAGGACGCGAGACGCGCGGCTCGCACCGGCCAGGCCGGCGCCCGGAGCACGGCGCGCGCCAGCCTGGCAACGACGGAGGAGCGACTGGCCCCGGCGTCGCCTCCGGCTGAAGAACCCCGCCGAGCGCGACACGCTTGACGTGCGGGTCGGGGACGAGGTGGAGGCCGATGGCTTCACCGGCCGCGCCGCGGTGCTGGCAATCACCGACCGGACCGTGGAGGTCGCCATCGGCAGCGCACGCGCCTCATTTGACCGCGGGCGCCTTCAACGAGTGTTTCCGGCAGCACCCCGTCCACAACGCCGTCGACGCCCTCGCCCACCGCGAGGCGGGGGCACTCAGGAGATCGATATTCGCGGCATGCGGGCCGATGAGGCGGTCGAAACGGCGGAGCGTAGCGTGGACGAGGCGCTGCGCCAGGGCGCGGCCGTCCTGCGCATCATCCATGGCAAGGGCACGGGCGCCCTGCGGTCAGTGGTGGCCGAGGTGCTGTCGGATCACGTCTCGGTCCAGCAGCACGCACCGGCGCCGCTGAACGAAGGCGGGGACGGGGTTACGGTGGCCACACTCCGAAGCTGACTCGGTTTAGGCCGTCGCCTCCAAGCCCGCGCAGCACCGCGTTTACTGGTGGAGCGACTCGAAATCGACGCCGGGTTCGACGCCGAAGACCTTGCGTGCGACTTCACGCCGGAAGTTGGCGGTTTGCTCAGACGTCAGGACGTACGCGGTCGCGACCCCGGCCACGAACCCGGCGGGAAACGCAAGCGCCAATCCGAGCAAGAGCATCTTCACGTCACGCATGGTCGATCCTACTGAACGCGCAACACGACGGGCGCTTCCGTCCAGAAGTCTTCCAGCTGATAGTACGCCCGGCCGCCCTCGGAAAAGACGTGAACGACGACATCGCCAAAGTCGGCCAGCACCCAGGCGTCGGCCGCCTCGCCTTCGATCTTGGGCCGCCGTCCAGCGACGCCCTTCAACTCGCGGTCCAGCAAGTCCCGCACGGCACGCATCTGCGGGGTGCTGGAAACGGAAGTAATGACGAAGTAGTCCGCCAGGACGCTCAGGCCACGGATGTCCAAGAGCAGGGTATCCGCGGCGCCGCGCGCGGCCACGGCATCCACGATGTGGCGCGCGAGTTGGATCGGGCTCAGAGGCAAACCGGGATAAGGGCGGACGGCTGAATCATATCGCCCCGGGCTGCTCGGTCTCGCTGTCGGCGTACAAACAGTGCGCGGCGATGTACTCGGCCACGGCCCGCGGCACCCCGGCGTCGATTGGTTGACCGCCGGCACAGGCAGCACGGATTTGCGACGCAGCGATATCCACCGGCGGCATGCGGTGAACGTGGATCCGGCGTTCGGCATTGGGATGCAGGGCCCGCACTTCCGGCGGAATCTCGGTGGAGTGCCCGGGCCGCGGCACGACGATGATCTGAGCGGCCGTCAGAATCCGGCCGGCCTGGCGCCACGCTGGAAGTTCGCCAAGGGCATCGGCGCCGAGGATCAGGAAGAGCTCGGCGGCGGACGCTCGGACGCAAGAATCCGCAGCGTGTCGATCATGTATGACGGGCCTGGCCGGTCGACGTCGATGGCCGAGGCCTCGAAGCCCGGTATGCCGTCGATGACTCGACGGACCATTTCCAGCCGGTCCTGCGCCGAGGCCAGCGGCGGGTCGCGCAGCGGCGACTGGCGCGCCGGGATGAAGAGCATGTGGCTGAGATCAAACGCCTCGCGCACGCTGCGCGCCACGGCCAGGTGCCCGTAGTGCACGGGATCGAACGTCCCGCCGTAGACACCAAGGCGGTCCATGTCAGGCGGCGTGCAATGTTTGCGTGCGGCCTGACGAGGCGCCGGCCAGCACCGCGCGGGTCAGAGCGACCGCGCGGGACGCCGTCGGACAGACTCGGGACCTCGGCGCCGCCTAGCTCGGGGTACACAAAGCCCCGCACAAGGGTCCGAAGCGATTGGTTTTCCGTCTCCACTCGCGCCAGCCAGGACTGACCGTCGCGTTCGAGCGTCACGCCAGGCGCGGGGGGTGGATTGACGGATCGATCGCCGAGCGGCGAGATCTCGGCAGCGGTCCAGTTGGACCAGATTCGGACGCGAGTTGCGCCGTCGGTCAGATCCAGCACGACGGGTCCAAGCTCAGGATCGGCGCCCCCGCCGGCAACCGTGAGTGAGGCATGACGTTCGCGGTCGAAGTAGAGGTCGGCCACCAAGGCGTCCGCGCGTGGCGGCACGCTGATGGTCGTGGTTCCATTCTCTCCGGTCGGCAACGGGCCGCCGTCGGCCACAATCTCCGCGGGCACGGCGCCGAACAGGTGCATCAGCAGGTCCAGCGCCGCATGGGGTGTGGACCAGACGGTTTCACGAACGGACACCGGAGCCCGCGGCGGGCCGGGATCGACGAACGCGCCGATGTGAGCGAACCGCGGCTGCGGCACGACTTCGCGCAGCAATCGCACCAGCGGCTCGAAACGCCACGCAAAGGCCATGCCGATTCGACCCGGCGCCCCTGAGGCCGCGCGGGCCGAGCGCCGAGCATTGACAACGCCCCGAGCCAACGGCGGCTCCACCAGCACCTGGATGCCCGCCCGCGCGGCGGCCAACAAGCGATCTGAGTCCAACGGCGGCTGCGTGATAATGAGGGCGTCGAGCCCCTGGCCCGTCCAGGCGGCCGCCGCCTCCCCGCCATGGGCAGCGGCGCAGGATTCGGCCGCTTCCGGGTCGTCGTCCGACGCAGAGAACCAGGTCGGCAGCTTCCAGCGACGCGACCGCCGCGGCGAACGCACTACCGCGCGAGCCGCAACCCAGGATCCCGATACGCTGCGTGGGCATGGAATGAATCTGCGCAGGCATCGGCACCGCGTCAACCCAACTCGCGGGTTAGGATGCCGAAAGTCCGACGCGCGGAGAGACCTGATGGCAGAACCGAACCCTGAGTTGAGCGGCTGGGCCCTGGTGCTTGGCGCATCCAGCGGATTCGGGGCCGCAACGGCCCGCTATCTGGCCGCGTGCGGGATGGACGTCGCGGGCGTGCATTTCGACCGGCGCAACACCCAGCACCTGGCGGACGAGGTCAAGCAGGACATCGAGGCGCAAGGACGACAGGCGCGTTTCTTCAACGTCAACGCCGGCAGCCCGACCGCGCGAACCAAGGTGCTGGACGCGATCAGCGAGGACGTACAGGGCGGCGAGCCGCCCATCCGCGTGCTCGTGCACTCCATCGCGTTCGGAACGACCGTGCCGTACGTGGGCACGGGCGGCGCAGCCGGCGTAACCCCCAAGCAGATGGACATGACGCTGGACCTGATGGCGCACACACTCGTCTATTGGTCGCAGGACCTGGTTGAGCGAGGCCTGATGAGCCAGGGTTCGCGCATCTACGCCATGACCAGCGCCGGCACGTCAACCATCTGGCCCAGCTACGGCCCGGTGGGCGCGGCCAAAGCCGGGCTGGAGCAGCACATCCGGCAACTGGCCGTGGAATTGGCGCCGCAGGGGATCTCGGCCAACGCGATCCGAGCGGGCGTCACCGACACGCCGGCTCTGCGCAAGATTCCCGGAAACGACGCCATGATCGACCAGGCCCGGCGCATGAACCCGGCCGGACGAATAACCACCACTGAGGATGTAGCCCGCGCGATCGCGGCCCTCACCGTGGCCGACGCGGCCTGGATTACCGGCAACGTGATTGGCGTGGACGGCGGCGAGAACCTGGTGATGTAGCCGGACTGATTGCAAGCGACACGCGCCGATCTGGGCTTTGATCGCCACGGACGCGGCGAGAAAGGTCAGGCGCGATCCGCGTCGCGAGCGCGCAAGATTTCGGACGGGCAGACACGAGTTATTGCTTGTGCCTTGCGATCCAGAACAGCCGCCAGCCACGTATCCATGATGGGGCGCGACGCGATTCGCTTCATCTCGTCGCGCAAGAATTCCTCCAGGGACTGGCCTCGGAGGTCGGCACGTGCGGCGAGTTCGTCGCGTACCGTCTCGGGAACGCCTCGAATTGTGATTTGCACTGTCATACCGTCCTCATGCTGCCATCGTGGGCAAGCGGGCGTGACGTTCGGTCTCGTGCGCCTCGTGCTGCCGTGGCCTTGTCGGCTGCGACAACCTCAATTCGAGACGCAGTCGGACAGTCATGCGGAAGTTGCGTTTCGCCGTTCGCACGCTCGCGCGCTACGCTTACTCAACTTCGGGCCGAAGTGAGTCAGCCTATGTAACTTCCAGAGCGCGGGGATCGAGGATGAATCCTCGCGGGGCGCGCGCCCTCAACGAGCCGCCACGGCAGGTGCGGCGCAGGCGCCCGACGATGACTCGTGGCGATGGGTGATGCCCGGCGACGGCGCGCGGGCGCGGAATTCAACCCTTTTCTCTTTGAACGGAGACACGCAACGATGTCGCTTCTCTGGACGCGCGACGCGCCCCGTTGGGCTCTGACCGTTCGCGCGGCTACGGCCGTGCTGCTGGCGCTCACGGCCATCATGCTTATTCGCAGCATGGTCTCTGCCCAGGCCGATCCGACGGGCGAGGCCACGCTGGAGGCCGACCCGACCGTCGGTCTCACGTTTGTATGGACACTGCTGTCAGGCGCCCTGGTGTTCTTCATGCAGGCCGGCTTCGCCTTTCTGGGCGCCGGACTGATTCGCGCGAAGAACACCGTCAACTACCTGACCAAGAACATCCTGGACTTCGCGGCCGGCGGCCTGTCGTTCTGGGCCTTCGGCTACGCCTTCATGTTCGGGGGCTCCGGAGCATTTCCCGGACTTGATCAGGGCAACGCCTTCATCGGCTATTCCGGGTTCTTCCTGGTCAACCAGGCCTACGACGTCTCGACGGCAATGTTCTGGTTCTTCCAGATGGTGTTCGCCGCCACCACGGCCACGATCGTGGCCGGCGCCGTGGCCGAGCGAACCAAGGTCACCGCCTACCTGGCCTACAGCTTCCTGGTCACCGCGCTGGTGTACCCGATTTACGGGCACTGGATGTGGGGCGGCGGCTGGCTGGGCGGCGAGCAGCTGGAGAGCTGGATCGGCGCCGCGGCAGTGGACTTTGCCGGTTCAGGCGTGGTTCACACCATCGGCGGAATGCTGGCGCTGGCCGGCGCGTACACCGTGGGCGCCCGCATGGGCAAGTACGGTCCGAACGGCGAGGTGCGCGTACTCAGGGGCCATAACATGGTGTATGTGGTCATTGGGACGTTCATCCTGTTCTTTGGCTGGTTCGGCTTTAACGCCGGCAGCACCGTCAACGGCAACGACCCGCGCATCGCGGTCATCATTGCCAACACCTTCCTGGCCGGCGCCGCCGGCGCCGTCATGGCCGCCTACATCCGGCTGCTGCAGCGCGGCAAGATCAGCGCGGCCGACACGGCCAACGGGGCCCTGGCGGGCCTCGTCGCCGTCACGGCGCCCTGCGCGTTCATCGCGCCCTGGGCCGCGGTGGTGGTTGGGGCCATCGGCGCCGTCGTGATGCTGGCTGGCGTGTGGTTCATCGACACCAAGCTGAAGATCGACGACCCGGTTGGCGCGTCGTCGGTGCACGGCGTAGCCGGTGTCTGGGGACTGCTGGCGGTCGGCATCTTCGCCGACGGCACCTACGGCGTCAGCGGCTTTATTGCCGGCAACGGCGCCCAGTTCCTGGCGCAGTTGATCGCCGCCGTGGTGGCGGTCCTCTGGGCGCTGGGTACCGGACTCCTGCTCTTCAACGCGCTAAAGGCCACCATGGGTCTGCGAGCGTCGCCCGAGGAGGAGATGAGCGGTCTCGACATGCCGGAACACGGCGAAGAGACCTACCCGGTCGAGGCTTCGTAACGCCAGACCACCCGCCTGTAACGGGCAATCCGAGGGGCCGCGGCGATCGCCGCGGCCCCTCGGCTGTTCTTAGCCTGATTTACTGCTGAGCGTCCGGCGGATCCGTCGGCCACATGGCGCCCGGGTTCATGATGTCGTCGGGATCGAAGGCGCGCTTGATGCGCTGCATGGCGTTCAACGTGGGCGCATCGTAGGCACGGGTGACGAAGGGCTGCTTCACGCGCCCCAGGCCGTGCTCACCCGAAAGAATGCCCCCGGCGGCCAGACCGGCGTCGGCCACGATCGGCAGTAGGCCAAACGCCCTGTCTCGTTCGTCCGGATCTGCTGGGTCGTACAGCATGTTGGGGTGCAGCGTGCCGTCGGCCGCGTGGCCAAAGATGGCCGCCACCACGTCGACGTCGTCTGCCGCCTGCTTGATCGCGGTAAAGGTGGGCGCCAACTGCGAGTAGGGCACGCAAATGTCCTCGCCGATTTTGGCCGGACGGATCTTCGCAAGGGAGGCCGTGATACCACGCCGCGCTTCCCACCAGCGCTCGGCGCGGACGGGATCCACGCTGTCCGTCCCGCCGCCTGCGGACCTGAGCAGATCGTCCAGCCTGGCGGTTTCGTCCTGCACCTCGGCTTCGTCGCCGTCCAGTTCAACCAGCAGCAATCCGCCCGCATCTCGCGGGAAGCCCCAGGATCGGGATCTTTCCAGCGACTCAACCGTGATGTCGTCTAGAAACTCAAGCTTGGCCGGGGTGATCCCGCTCGCCATGATCTCAGGCACCACCTGAAGCGCGGCTTCGCCATCGGGAAAGCTGGCCGCGCGTACGGTGCGGTGGGACGGCAACGGACAAAGTTGGAGGGTGACCTGGGTCACGATGCCCAGCGTTCCCTCGGAACCAATGATTAGATCGATCACGGCATCGTCCGCGCCGCGCCGCAGGGACAACAGGCCGTGGCGCGGCGTGACGACGCGCAGACCAATGACAGCGTCGCGCGTGACCCCGTACTTGAAGGCGTAGGGACCGCCGGCGTTGGTGGCCACGTTGCCGCCAATGGTGGCGGCCGCTTCGGACGACGGGTCGGGCGCGTAGAACAGGCCGCGCGTGGCGGCATGGTCACGGAAGTCGCGTGTGACGACACCGGGTTCGACCGTGGCGCGGCGTCGCGCGGCATCGAAATCGATGATGCGGCGCATTCGATTGGTGTCGATGACCAATGCCCCGTCGGGCGGCACGGCCGACGCCGACAGGCTGGTGGCGCCGCCGCGCGCCAGGCACGGAACGCCCCGAGCAATGGCCGCTGCCAGTGCTTCGACGATGTGGGCTTCCGTCTCGGCCATCACGACCGCCACAGGCGCGCCCCGGAATCCCATCGTGGCGTCGTAGCTATAGACCACCAACTCGTCGGGATCCACCAACACCTTCGGCGTTCCGTTGAGGCGCTGGAGTTCAGCGATCAGGTCCGACTTCAAGGGAATAGCGCTCAGTGCCTGGCCACACATTCGGGTTCGCCGTACACCGGCATGGTAGGCGGAGACGAGCGGCTGCACGGCGAACAACACCAACGGGATGAAACGGCGCCGTTACTTGAATCAGCCTGTTCGTATTTTGTACGGTAACGGAATGGTCCGCCGGCGCACCGTCAGGGAAATTCAGGAGGCCGCGGCCATACTTCGGCGACAGGGCCGCCGAGCGCAGTGGGCCCCGATTCCCGATGCGATCGATCTCGCTCGAGCAGCGACCCGGCTGCGCGTCTACGAGCGGCCGCTGCCGCTCGGTATTCGCGGTCTCCTGGCCGGCGTGGACACTCGGCACCCGGCGCTTGTCATCAACATGCGGCTGGCTGCCGTGGACCGAAATCTCACGGCCGCGCACGAACTCGGGCACTGGGTACTACACGCGGGCGCGACCCACGTCGCTGGCAGCCGCAGCGATCGCCAGCGTCACGAATGGGAAGCCGATCGGTTTGCGCTGGAACTGCTGTTACCGGCGGAACTCGTCCGGCGAGTGGTGGCCGGGGGTTGTCGCTCAGTGGGAGCCGCAGCGGTGCGGCTGGGTGTGCATCGAGCCTATCTATTGCGTCGGATTCGTGAATTGAGGCCTGCTGATCAGCCCTTCTTGAGGAGTGGAAGACCGGTACGGGGGTTCTCGGACACGATATAGCCCTCCGGCATCTCGTCAACCGCACCCTCGCCAACTGTTTTTGCGAAGTAATAGATCCGCTGCTGGCGACCGCCTCGCAGCGTCACAACCCGCGAGTGCAGGTGATAGGTGTGTCCGGACTTCTTGCTGATAACACTGTAAGCCACAGTCTGTCCTCCCAAATGCACCGCGTCGGGCGCAACAGCCGAGTGCGGAGCATACCGTCATACCGCGAGGGCACAAAGCAGATTCCCTAGGCACCGGAGAGTCGTGCCCAGTCCCGGAATCTGGTTGCCTTCGACAAGCAACTGTGTTACCGGCTGGGGATTGAGCGACTGCAACGGGTGGCCCGACTTCCGCCGGGGGAATGGGTTAGTGAAACTAAACGCAGCGCCGTGCAGCCCTGAGGCCCATTGACACACGCCCCGATTCCCTGGACTCCGCTGCACGCACCGGCCATCCGGACGCGTCTGCGCGGGCACGGGCTGGACACGCCGGTGACGGTGGCGGACCAGACCACCTCGACGCAGGATGACGCGCTGGCCGGGCTGCGGACGGGAGCTCCGCACGGCGCGGTGTATGCGGCCGAGCGCCAGACGCGGGGGCGCGGGCGGCACAAGCGGCGCTGGCTCACGACGCCCGGCGGCCTGCTGTTCTCGGTGATCGTATGCATCAACGCTCCCTCTCCCGGTTCCACCGGGCACCTGACCATCGCGGCTGCGGTGGGCATAGCACGAGCCATCCAGCGGTACACGGGCGCTTCGGCCTCCATCAAGTGGCCGAACGACCTGGTGTTCGGCCAGGCCAAAGCCGGCGGCGTTCTGGTGGAGACGCATGGACATGCCGCCGTCGTTGGCGTGGGTCTGAATGCGTACAGTTCAGCCGGGGTTGCCGAGGGTCAAGCCACCACCGCGCTGGCCGCGTACGCAACCCAAACATTCGAGCGCAACGATCTGCTTGCGGCCTGCGTGGTTGAGATGCTGGATTGCCTGTCGGCGGAAGGCAGCGCGTGGGACGCGGTGCATGCGGAATGGGTGCGGCGATCAATCCTGCTGGGGCGCGAGGTCGAACTGACTGGATCGGTCGCGACGCGCGGTCGGGTTGAGGGTTTCGAGACCGACGGAGCGCTGCGCCTGCGCGACGCGGCTGGCGGCCTCAGACGAATCATCAGCGGCGATGTCTCGCTGCGGCTGGTGACGGACGACGAGCCGCCGCGTCCGTGACCCGCCGCGTCCCCGCGCCGACGATCCGGGCGCTGCGCCGCATCGCAGCGCTTCCCACAACGGCCTGGAGCCTGCACGCGATCTTGCTTGCCAGCGTCCTGACCCTGGGTGCGGCCCTGCGTTTCGTCGGTCTGGACTGGGACCACGGCCAGCACCAGCATCCCGACGAGCGCTTCCTCAGCACGGTGCTGCTGCAGATCCAGCCGGCGCCGGACCTGTGGACCTACTTCGATCCAGGCCGTTCGCCGCTGAACCCGTTCAATCACGAGGTCTCGTTCTTCGTCTACGGCACGTTCCCGCTGTTCCTGGTCGAGTCACTGGCGCGACTGTTGGGACGGAGCGGATACGACGAGGTCTACCTGGTCGGCCGGACGCTGTCGGCCCTGTTCGACCTGGGGACCGTGTTGGTGGTGTACCTCCTCGCTCGACGGCTGCTGGGGCCGTGGCCGGCCGTGGTGGCGGCGGGGTTGCTGGCGCTGACCGTGCACTCCATTCAGATCGCGCACTTCTTCGCGGTCGATACGTTCGCCACCTTTTTTGCCACGCTGACCCTCTGGCTGCTGGTTCGCTACTCGAAGTCCCGAGACGCGCGCAACCTGGGGGTGGCGGGTATCGCCGCCGGGCTGGCAATGGCCAGCAAGCTGAGCACAGGTCTCCTTCTCCCTTTGTTCGCCGGCTGGTGGGCGCTGACAGGCGTGCACGAACGCGTGCTCGGCGACACCTGGGCACGCCGCGGGGCGTGGCTGGCACATCTGCTTGCATACGGCGTATTCGCGGCGCTGAGCTTTCGACTGTTTCAGCCCTACGCGTTCGCCGAGGCGTGGCCCTGGGACTGGCAGCTTGCGTCAGCGTTTACGAACGCTCTGGCCCAGCAGCAGGCCATCCAGTCGGGCGCCCTGGACTGGCCGCCGGGTATCCAGTGGGCGGAGACAACCGCCTGGCTCTATCCCCTGGAACAGATCGTGCGCTGGGGCGCCGGCCCGGCGTTCGGCTTGGCAGCGCTGGCAGGGCTGGGTCTGGCGACAGTCGCGTGGTGGCGTGCGCGGACGCACGTGCTTGCGCTGCCGCTGGCCTGGGGCGGGCTGAACTTCCTGGTTTTTGGCGCGTTCGTGCTCAAAACGATGCGCTACTTCCATCCCGTCTACCCGGTGCTGGCTCTGGTAACGGCTTGGATGTTCGCCTGGGGCTGGCGGCGTCGTGGGCGACTGCAGAGCCTGGCGGGCGGTGGTATGGGTGCGGCGCTGATGGCGGTGTTGGGGGCAACGTTGCTATGGGCGCTGGCCTTCGCCCAGATCTACGGTCGCGACCACACAAGGGTCGCGGCGTCCGCGTTCATCTACGAAAACGCCGCGCCCGGATCCACGATTGCCGTGGAGCACTGGGACGACGCGCTGCCCCTACCGCTGGAGGGACGGAACCCGGAGCTGTTCGAGCGCGTGCAGTTGCGGGTCTATGACCCGGACCGCGAAACAAAACGCGCGCACCTGATCGAGACCTTGAGCCGGACGGACCTGGTGGTGCTGGCGAGCGACCGGGGCGCGGCCACCATCCCCCGGATGCCGCAGCGCTACCCGTTGACCGGGCGGTACTACGCGGCCCTGGATGACGGCTCGCTGGGGTTCGACCTCCTGGCTCGATTCGAGTCGCGGCCCTCGCTGGGTCCCTGGACCATCGACGACCGGAGGGCCGAAGAGGCCTTCAGTGTCTACGACCACCCCACGGTCTCGATCTACGCGCGTCGGGGCGCCGAGACCACCGCCAACATCCAGCGTGAGCTGGCGTCCGTTGACCTACGCGGCGTGATGCAGGTGCTGCCCAAAGACGCCGTCACCCGCCGCACGGACCTGACGGCGGCCGAAGCGGCCCGTGTGGAAGCGGACGCTGGCTGGCCAGATCAATTCCAGAACAGGCCGCTGCGCGGCCCTGGCGCGGCGCTGACCTGGTTCGCAGCGGTGTGGGTGGCGGGACTCCTGGCTTGGCCGCTCGTCTGGCTGGCGCTGCGGCGGCTGCCCGACCGAGGCTACGCGGCGGCTCGCGTGCTGGGACCGGCGGCGGTCATCTTTCCGGCCTGGTGGATGGCCAGCACGGGTGCGATGCGCTTTGACGTGCCGGCGATTCTGGCCAGCGTGGGTCTCCTGGCGGCAGCCTCAGGCGCGGTGGTCTGGCGCCGACGGGCCGAAGTGCGTCGCGCGTTGGCGGGGGCCGTGGCGCCGATCCTGGTTACCGAGGCGCTGATCCTCCTGGCCTTCGGCGCCATGCTGATGCTGCGGGTGCGCAACCCGGACCTCTGGCATCCCGTCTTCGGCGGTGAGAAGCCCATGGACTTCGCGCACCTCAATGCCGTGATCCGCGGTCCGACGTTCCCGCCGTATGATCCCTGGCACGCGGGCAGCCGGCTCAACTACTACTACCTGGGCCACGTGCCCACCGCCGCGCTGGCCAAGACGCTGGGCGTGGCGCCGTCCACGGCCTACAACCTGGCGGTGTCCGGCGCGTTCGCGGCGGCGGTGGCGGCGGTCTTTGGCGCGGCCTCGGGCTTCTGGTGCTTGCTGGGACGGCGCTGGGACCAGGCGGTCGCCGTGGGTCTCGCGGCGGTGGCGCTGGTGTTGTTGGCCGGAAACCTGCACGTGGCACTGCAACTCGTGGTGTTTGCCCAGCGTGCGGCCGGTGAATCGGGCATCGCCGCGCTCGAGGCGCCGGGGCTGCTCGTCGGGGGCGGACTGGCCGAGTCATTCGACTTCTGGGCCGCGACACGCGTGATTCCCAGGACCGTCAACGAGTTCCCGTGGTTCACCTTCATGTACGGGGATCTCCATCCCCACCTGATGAACTTCGCCAACACCGGCGCGGCGCTGATCGGCGCCGTGGCTCTCGTGGGCCTGGGCGAGGCCGCACGGCACGAGCGAGTGTCCGGATGGCGCCCGTGGGCGGCGGTGCTGGCGTCTCAGGCGTTCGTGCTGGCGCTGCATCGGGTCGTCAACCCGTGGGACTACCCAACCTACGCCGTGATCACGCTTGCCGCCCTTGCGTATGCGCTCTGGCGCGGCGGTCGCCTTCGGCCACGAGCGTTGATCGCGACCCTGCTGGGCGTCGGCGTCGGCCTGGCGGTCGCGTCGCAGCTGCTTTTCCAGCCCTTCCATACGGGCTACCTGGAGTTCTACGGAGGTCTTGATCCCACGCCGGGAACCACCCCGGCGGCGCAATGGCTGCTCATCTTCGGATTGCCGGTTGCGGTACTCGCTTCTTATGCGGCGCTGCGCCTGGTGGAGAGCCAGCGGAAAAAGTCGTCATCGATCGACAGCCAGTCCCTTGGCGCTATTGCCGGGGCGCTGGTGCTGGCGGGCCTGATCGGCGCCGGCGCAGACTGGTCGACTCGCGCGTTGATCATCGGACTGCTCGTCCTGGGCGCCAGCGCGGCGTGGCCGCTTCGTGGTGACCCCTGGGCGCTAGCGCCGCTCGCCCTGCTGCTGGCCGGCGTGGGGCTTACGGCAGCCCCGGAATTCATCGTCGTTCGGGACGACATCGGGCGGCTCAACACAATCTTCAAGTCCTACCTGCAAGCCTGGACGCTGCTGGGCCTGGGCGCGGCGCTTGCCCTCCCGTATCTGATCCGGGTGCTACAGCCCCGACGCGGGAGGCGCTTCAATGCGGCGCGCATAGCCTGGATCGCCGGGTTGGCGCTGCTGGCGGTCACCGCGCTGTCGTACCCGCTGCTGGCAACGCCCCACAAGCTGGATCTCCGGATTCAGCCGCTGCCCGGAACGCTGGATGGCGAAGCCTTCATGCAGGGCGGCGTCATCCACGATCAGGGCGTGCCGGTTGGTCTCAGCGCCGATCGCCGCGCCATTGAGTGGCTGCGCTCGAACGTGAACGGCGCACCGGTGGTGGCGGAAACACCGACGACCATCTACCGCTGGGGCGGACGCGTCTCCGTCCACACCGGCCTGCCAACCGTCATCGCCTGGGACTGGCACGCCAAGCAGCAGCATTGGGGCTATGTGCACGAGGTGGAGGCGCGATTCGACGACGCGCGCGAACTGTTTGCGACCAGGGATGTCCGGCGCGCCCGCGCGCTGCTCTCGAGGTTTAACGTCGGTCTGATTTACGTTGGCGAACTGGAACGGAGCATCTATGCGGCCGAGTCGCTGGCAAAGTTCGATCGCATGCAGGCGCTGGGCGTACGCGAGATCTACCGGGACGGTGATACGGTGATCTACCGCGTAGACCCCAGCAGCCTGTCCCTGCCTGCCGGATGACGGATGCGGCGGCGGAGATGCGGACGGAAGACGTGACATGGCGACCCAACTCCTGAGCCGCGTGGTTCTGCAGCAGGTCACGCAGCAGGTCCTGCCGCGGGTCCTCCAGCAGCTGCCGGAACTCATAGCGCGGACCCAGCCCGGATCGCCCCAACAGGCGCCGACATCCGACATCTCGCGCATGAACGCGCTGGCGATTGGCGAATTGCGTGCTGAAGTCGGCCAGGCCCAGGCCCGAGGCGAGCGCGACGCCGCCCGCCTGGATCGCCTGGAAAACCGCATGACTCGCCTGGAGCAGCAGACCAGATGGCGGCGCACGATGCTGACGTTTGCCACGGCCGTGGCGGCCTATGCCATTGGCCTTGGCACGGCTGTGGTGCTCGTGTTGCTGGGCGCGTTCGGCTAGGCCGAGGAGTGTCATGCGTTACGGAATCGGCCGAATCTGCGAGGAGCGCCGGACCTCGCTGACGGAGCGGCACTGTGTCCGCTGACTTGTCGGGCGCCTTCACGCGAGTGACGAGCGAACTCGGCGACGACCCCAATCTGATAGCCACGCTAGAGGTCGTCGACACGCTCAATGTGATGGTCGAGGGCGCGCATCCCATCCTGCGCTGCCCCAGCGGCTGCGCTCGCTGCTGTTACCAGCAGGTGTTTATCAGCGAAGAGGAATGGGCCCTCGTGCTGGGGGCATTACACCGACACTCCACCGCTGACGAGCGGCGCCGAATCGTGCGGCGAGCCCGCCGCCTGCTCGACCGCAAGCGAGGTCCGTTTCGACGGGCCCTGCGTGCGCGCAGCCCACAGGACCTGAGCCGACTGATGCAGGGCGTCGACCGGCGGCGCGTCCAGCGCTGCGTACTTCTGACCAACGACAATCTTTGTTCCGCCTACGAGGGGCGGCCCATGATTTGCCGGGCGTTCGGTCGCGTGGAGCACAACGTCAACCTCCCGATGTTGTGCAAGATCTTCTTCGATCGGCTTCGTGACGCCGGGATCTCACACGAGTCCCTGCAGTTGGCGGAATTCGCCCCGGTTCGCCAGGCATACCTGCAGGGCGGTCCGGACGACCTGCGCTGGAGCCTGCTGACAGTCTTCGTGGTCCTACACGCGGACGCCGACGGCGACCTGGTGCGCGAGCCGCGGATGTTGCCGCGCGACGGCTCCTGGCCGACGATGACCCGCGAAGACATGGAACACTTTTGACCAGGTCCGCGGACGCGCTGGCCCCCATGACGGTGGGAACGGCGGGTCATGTGGACCACGGCAAGTCCACGCTGGTTGAAGCGCTCACCTCGATCTTTCCGGACCGACTGGCCGAAGAGCGCGAACGGGGTCTGACTATTGACCTGGGCTTCGCCTGGTTCACGCTCCCAAGCGGGCGCGAGGTGTCGGTGGTCGATGTCCCGGGGCACGAGCGCTTCGTGTCCAACATGCTGGCCGGTGTGGGCGGGATCGACGCGGTCCTGCTGGTGATCGCGGCCGACGAAGGCGTCATGCCGCAGACACGCGAGCACCTGGACATCATCGACTTGCTGGAGATTGACTCCGGCGTCGTCGCCCTCACCAAGTCCGATATGGTTGACGAGGAGTGGGCGGAACTGGTCGAAGAGGACGTACGCGAGACCCTGGCGGGCCGTGCCCTGGCTGACGCGCCAATCGTGCAGGTCTCGGCGCAGGCCCGCAGCGGGCTTGACGAGCTTGTTGCGACTCTGGATGCCGTCCTGGCTCAGCGCCCGCCGCGCCAGGACAGCGGCGGCGCCCGCATCCCGATCGACCGTGTGTTCACCATGCCGGGATTCGGAACCGTCATCACCGGCACGCTGTCGGGCGGGACGTTGCACGTCGGTGATCAACCCAGCCTCGTTCCCGGTGGACGCGGCGTTCGGGTCCGCGGCTTGCAGTCCCACCAGACGACCATCGACACCGCGCAGCCCGGCCGTCGAGTGGCTGTGAACCTGGGCGGGACGAGCCCCTCCCAGGCGCGTCGAGGCGACGTGCTGGCAGCAGACGGCGCGGTGTACGAGACACGCCGCATCGATGCCCGGCTGCGGATGCTCCCGTCGGCGCCACGGGCGCTGAAGCCCGGCGAGCACGTGTCGCTGCACATCGGGGCGGCTTCACGAATTGCCGGGCTCCGGCTGCTGGAGAGCGATCCCATTCCACCGGGCGGATCCGGCTGGGTCCAGTGGCGGCTGGACGCCCCCATCGCCGCGCGTCGAGGCGATCGCTACGTCATCCGGCGGCTCTCGCCGGCAACCACGATCGGGGGCGGCCGCGTGGCCCGCGCCCTGGCGCGGCATGCGCCACGCGGAGACTCGGCGGTTCTGGAGGCATTGTCCCGTGCCGCGGCCGGCGACCCTCCGACGCTGGTTCGAGACGCGCTGGCCGGCGGACTGGTGACGTTGGCTGACCTGGCGCGGCGAACCGAACTGGACAGCCAGACCGCAGCGCAAACCGTGGCCGACCTCACGATGGCCGGCGAGATGCGGTCGCTAGGCAGCTATCTGGGCAGCATGCAGGTCATCGAGCGCCTGACCTCGGAGCTGCTAGGCGCTCTCCGAACTCACCATGACTCGGATCCGGGAGCAGCCGGCCTTCGACCGTCCGACCTTGCCCGGACGATGGGCACGCCGGCCGACGCGATTGGCGAACTCGCGGCGGCCGCGGCGGCCGAAGGCTCCGTGCGCCTGGACGGGCCCCGCATGGCGCTGGCCGGTCACCAGGTTCAACTCAACCCGGCGGAGCAACAGGCGGCGCCGCGGCTACTCGCGCAGCTGGATCAGGGCGGACCGGCCCCGCCCTCGTTGAGCGAGGCGCTGGCGGCAAGCGGTGGCACCCGACGGCTGGCGGCGGCGCTGGCACAGGACGGGCAATTGGTCGTGCTGGCGCCCGATATCGCGCTCTCGCGCCGGAACTACGACGCGTGGCTGGGCGCGGTCCGCAGGCTATTCGACGACGCACCCACCGTGACAGTCCGCGAGGTACGGGACGCACTGGGCACCAGCCGCAAGTACGCGCTGGCGTTGCTTGAATACCTGGACAGTCGCGCGGTTACCCGGCGCGTGGGAGACGCACGCCTGTGGCTGGGCGAGGATTCGGGGCGCGACTAGCCTCAGGCGTCGGGCAGCGCGGCCAGTCCGGGCAGTTCGCGGCCTTCCAGGAACTCCAGCGTGGCGCCGCCGCCGGTGCTGAGGTGGCCCATGCGATCCGCCACGCCGGCGTCCTGTACGGCAGCCAGCGCGTCGCCGCCAGCCACCACCACGAAGGCCGATGAGTCGGCCAGGCCATGAGCGACCGCCAGCGTGCCCTGGGCGAACGGCTCGTGCTCATAGACGCCCAGCGGCCCGTTCCAGACCACCGTGCGCGCCTCCGCCAGCACTTCCAGATAGGCGGCGGTCGTGGCCGGACCGATGTCCAGAGCCATCTGGTCGTCGGGGACCTGATCGGCCGAAACGACGATCGTGGCGGCGTCGGGATCGATTGCAGCGGCGGCTACCGCGTCAGCAGGTAGGAAGACTCGGCAGCCCGAAGCCGTAGCAGCCGCCCGCACGGCGGCCACGGTCTCGGCCTGCCCCGGCTCGACCAGCGACCGGCCCAATGCGCCTCCCGCGTTGGCCAGGAATGTGTTGGCGATGCCCCCGCCCAGCAGCAGCGCGTCGACCTGCGTTGCCAGCCGACGCAACACGCCAATCTTGTCGGAGACCTTGGCCCCGCCCAGCACGGCTACATAGGGAGGAGCCGGATCGTAAGTCAAGCGGTCCAGCGCCTGGATCTCGGCGTGCATCAGGGGCCCGGCGGCGGCGGGCAACAATTGCGCGACGCCCACCGTGCTGGCATGTGCCCGGTGAGCCGTGCCAAAGGCGTCGTTGATGTAGACGTCGGCCAAACTGGCCAAGGCGGCGGCATGCGAGGGATCGTTCTCTTCCTCGCCCGGATAGAAGCGCAGGTTCTCCAGCAGAAGCACCTCGGCGTCGGCCAGACTCCGTGACCGAGCTTCCACACCGGGGCCAATGCTGTCCGCGGCGAGCGCCACGGAGCACCCCAGGAGCTCACGCAGGCGTCCGGCTACCGGGGCCAGCGAGAGCGCCGGATCGGCCTTGCCCTTGGGCCGGCCCAGGTGCGAGGCCACGACCAGTCGCGCACCTCGTGCTCGTAGATCGGCCAGCGTAGGCACGATGGCGCGCAGGCGCGTGTCGTCCCGGATTTCGGCGCCGTCCAGCGGCACGTTGGCGTCGACGCGCAGAAAGACACGCCGGCCGCGGACCTCAAGCGCTTGGCTTCCGCGTTTCACCGGGCTGCGTTGCGGGGGGTGTCCCTACGCATCGACCCCGAGCTCAGACAAGAACAGCGCACGAGCGACATCCAACTGCTTGGCTGGCGCGCATGTTTCGCGTGAAACATCGGCCGGCCGCGGACCGCTCAAGCTCGCGCAGGCGATCCGACGCGCTCACCGATCGTCATGGCCACATCGCCGATCCGGCAGGCGTAGCCCCACTCGTTGTCGTACCAAGCCGCGACTTTGACCAAGTCGCCGCCGATGACCATGGTCGAACTGGCGTCGACGATCGAGGAGCGGGTATCGCCCTTCAGGTCGATCGAGACCAGCGGCTCATCCGACACGCCCAGGATGCCGTCCAGCCGGCCGCCCGCCGCGGCGCGCAGCGCGTCGGTGACCTCACCTTCGTCGACCGGACGTTTCAGGTGCGCGACAAACTCCACGATCGAGACGGTCGAAACCGGCACCCGGTAGGCCGCGCCGTGCATGCGGCCGGCAAGTTCCGGGATCGCCAGCCCGATGGCCCGGGCGGCGCCGGTGCTGGCCGGCACGATGCTGAGCGCGCTGGCGCGGGCTTCGCGCAGGTCGCTGATAGCCGTGTCCACCAGGCTCTGCGAGGCCGTGTAGGCGTGAATGGTGGACATCAGCCCCTTGCGCACGCCGAACTCGCGGTGCACCACGTCCAGCGGCGGCGCCAGACCGTTCGTCGTACACGAGGCGTTGCTGACGACGTAGTGCGAGGCGGGATCGAACTGATCGTCGTTGACGCCCAGTACCACGGTGAGATCGGCATCGCTGGACGGTGCGGAAATCAGGACACGTCCCGCGCCGCCATCCAGGTGCGCCGCGGCCCGCGCGCGCTCGGTGCCCACGCCGGTCGACTCCACGACAAGGTCAGCGCCCAGGTCGCCCCAGGGCATCGTGGCCCAATCGCGCACGGAGTAGTACGGGATCGGTGTCCCGCCCACTACCAGCCCGCCGGCGGTAGCCTCCACGCTGCGACCGAAGCGGCCGTAGTTGCTGTCGTATTGCAGTAGATGCGCGGAAGCGCGCAGTTCGGCGAGGTCGTTGATACCTACGACTTCGGCCTGGGGGTGGCGCTCCAAGAGCGCCCGCAGGGCCAGGCGGCCGATCCGCCCAAATCCGTTAATTCCAATTCGCACAATGGTTCTCCTCGGCGTCATAGCGTAGGAATCGACTGGCCGTCATGGCCGGTCCGACTGCCTCGGATCATCGTCGAGATCGCGGCTTCGGCGGTGGCCATGGCTGACCGCTGCCGAGCGCGGGCGACGTGCCGGGACGACGACGTCGGATATTGATCTTACGCGACGGCTCGGCCGTCGCGATTAGCACGAACTCAGTATCCGCCGATACTCGCCGACATCCGGGGTCGCGCGCGAGCCGAACTGCGCAGATGGAAGCGCTAGTACGACGAGACGCGCGGGGGGCCGGGGTCGGCGGCCAACACAGAGGCGTCGAAGCTGCGCTGCATCAGGTCCAACTTGATTTCCTGGTGGTCCGGGCTGTCCCACAGGCTGTCGTGCTCGTGTGGGTCGGCTTCCATGTCGAACAGCTCGCCGATGCCGTGGCCGTGGTAGACGTTCAACTTCCAGCGCCGATCGCGGTACATGGTGGCGAAGGTGTGATCGGGCTTGTCGACGGCGTCCAGGTACTCGCAGCGGACGAAGTCCCGGTGCGAGTCGGGCGGCGACGCGCCGGACAGGATGGGGCGCAATGTGCGTCCCTGCATGGCCTCGGGCACGGGTAGACCGGCGTACTCCAGCAGCGTTGGCGCGATGTCCGTTAGCTCAACGAGGGCGTCGCTACGCAGGCCGGCCTGGATCTGACCCGGCAGTCGCCAGATCAGCGGCACCCGGCTAAGGCCGTCAAAGAAGCGGCAGCCCTTCTGTGTCAGGCCGTAGTCGCCGGCCGACTCGCCGTGGTCGCTGGTAAAGATCACGATCGTCCCATCGGCCTGGCCTGACGCCTCCAGGGCGTCCATTAGCCGACCGAACTGATCGTCGATCTGCTCGATCATCGCGTAGTAGGCGGCCTGCACCTTGGCGCCCTCGAAGTCGTCCGGCGGTTGCGACTCACTTTGGAAGTCGATGCCCGAGGCCGTGAGCCGGTCCTGGTGCTCAAGGTCTGACGGTCGAAAGTGTGGTCCCGGCAGCGCCTCCGGGTCGTAGCGGCGGTAGTACTCCAACGGCGGGTTGAAGGGCGGATGCGGGTCGTAGACGTTGACGCTGAGGAACCAGGGCTGGTCGGACGGGCGCGGCTGCTTGATGAACTCTATCGACGCGTCGGTGCCCCAGGTGGTCTGGTGCACCTCGGGCGGCGTGTTGTCCTGCTCCGGCGTCGGCACCATCAGGGCGCCCGTCAGGTGGCGACGGTCAAAGTTGTGCAGCAGCACGTCGTAGGGATCGACGCCCTGCGCCTGCACCCAGGCGGCGTAGTCGTGCTGATCCAGCGGCCAATCGTTGCGTGGCGCGTGGCTGTACTTGAAGTACCGGTAACCGTCGTGGACTCGCGGTTCACGACCGTTGAAGGCTCCGGCCAGGTGCAGCTTGCCGACCAGGCCGCCGTCGTAGCCGGCCTCGGCCAGTTGGCGGGTGACCAGGTTGGCGGCTACTTCTCGATGCGGCCAGGCATTGCCGTTGCGCGGGTTGTGCACCCGGCTGGGATACATGCCCGTCAGGAAGCTGGCTCGGCTGGGTGTGCAGATCGGGCTCTGACAGTACGCGTGGGTGAAGGCCGTGCCTTCAGCGACAAAGCGGTCGAGATTCGGCGTGCGAATGTGTGGGTTGCCCAGTGCGCCTATGGTGTCGAAGCGCTGCTGGTCCGTGCAGTACCACAGGATGTTCGGACGCTGGTTCGGCATGGAATCCCCGCCAAGCTGGTTACCAGGCAGCGAACCCTAACGTACGGACGCGTTCCCCGGCCGGCAGGGATTCCAAGTATTTCAGCGCCGACGGTCCAATACGGCCAATGCGTGCTAGATTGCACATGGTGACCTTGGTATTGAATCTTCCGTCTGCCGCCGTCTGCGAGGTTTCTCGTTCACACCAAGCCTTTCGATTCTCGAATGGTCTGCCCGAATCGACCTTTCCGACATCTGGTTCACTGCGGCGTATTGTTGACTGACGGATGGTCTGGACCTCCCGCACGAAGGCGGGTGTAGAAGGACGCACGCCCACGGCGGCGTCCAGGAACGATTTTTGCATGAACATCTATGTCGGCAATCTGCCGTACACGACCACCGAAGAAGAACTGCGTGAGATGGCCGCGCAATACGGCGAACTCACGTCCTGCACGATCATCATCGATCGTGAGACCGGCCGCTCCCGCGGCTTTGGGTTCATTGAGATGGCCAACGAAGACGAGGCCGCTGCGTTGATCGAGGGCATGAACGGCAACAACATGGGCGGCCGCATGCTTACGGTCAATCAGGCGCGTCCCCGCGCTCCGCGCGGCGGCGGCGGTGGTGGCTACGGCGGCGGCGGCGGCGGTGGCGGCTACGGCGGCGGCGGTGGCGGTCGCGGCGGCGGCGGTGGCGGCTACGGCGGCGGCGGTGGCGGCTACGGCGGCGGTGGTGGCGGCTACGGTGGCGGCGACCGCTACTAGACGATCACTACCGTCGGGCTAACGACCCGACCTGCCTCAAATCCGGAAGCGCCGGCATGCCCGGCGCTTCCGGCGTTAAGTGACGCCTAGCTCAGCCAGCCGCGGCGATTCGCCCAGGTAGTAGCCCACCTCGACCAGCGCGCGTTGCAACTCGCGAATATTGACGTGGCGCGGCGGTACGCCCTCGGCCACGGCCCGTGCGGCGGCCATTCCCGCAACGCCCCCGGTGACCTTGGCGATCCAGCGCCAGCGCAAGCTGGCTGTACGGTCCCGGCCAATTGAGCGCCCGGCGGCCAGCATTCCCTCCACGCCCTGCGGCAGGAACTGCCCCAGCGGCATGTCGAAGTGGTGACCCTCTTCGCGCTCCCGCATGTTGACGAGCTGGCGGGTGCGCCCGCCTTTGCGTACCTCGTCGTCGTAGCGGTAGAGCGTGGTCAGCACGTGCACCACGTCGTCGAACCGCCGCTCGGCCACGATGTCGTCGCGGCTGAGCGTGTAGTCGGGAACGATCGTGCGGCTCCAGCGCGTGCCCATGTAGGGCGCGATCTGGCTGACGCGGGCGTTCTCGAATCCGGGCACGTGGCGCTTGTAGAACTCGATGGTGTCGTAGGCGTGCAGCCGCGCCGAGGACTCGATGGTGGACCGCTCCATCGCGTTCAGCGCCGACAACGTGTGGTCCGGCCAGCGCGTTTCAATGGTCGTCACGTCCTGGTCGTGGGTCGCGAACGGGATCTTGTAGGCGTGGGCGCCACCGGGGATTGAGGCCACGTACTTGTACTCGCCGGACTCCCAGTCGGCCATCATGAACGGCAACAGCTCGCGCGGGTAGTTGGCCCAGACCCGCTCCAGGGCGACGAACAGGACCTCGTCCACCCAGCGCTCTTCCTCGTCGCTCAGCGGCTTGCCGCGCTCGGCCGCCCGGAACTCCTCGTAGGCCTCCCAGTCCACGTCTTCGACGCGAAAAAACAGCCCGAAGCCGGCTTCGGCGCTGGCATGGGCGTCCTCGGTCGCGGCGCCCGCCGCGGCGGCCACGTCGGCCTCGCCGGTGGTATCGATCACGACCTTGGCGGTGATGGCGCGCCGGCCTTCGCCGGTCTCGAAGATCACGCCGCCCACCTGGCCGTCTTCAACAATCGCACCGGCCACGGTGGTGGACAGGAGCAGGGAGACGTCCAGGTCGCGCAGTCGCTGTAGGGCCAGCCGCTGGAACTCATTCCGATCGATGACGGGAATGTGCGCCATGCCGTCCCAGCGCCAGGGCACGTTGTCGCCGCCGCTGATGAAGTCAAAGGTCTTAATGCCGCCGCGCGCGTCCAGCCGGTCCAAAAAGTCGCCCACCTGGCCGCCCAGCCCGCGGTCGTGCTGCTGCGGCGCCTGCCACAAGTCATGACGCGAACCAAGCCCCGGGCCGTAGTTGCCGCCCACCGCCGAATACTCATCCACCAGCGTGGTGCGAGCCCCCGCCGCCGCGGCCTCCAGCGCCGCGTAGAGCCCCGAAATGCCCGCCCCGGCCACCAACACCTCGGTGTCATGCAACACCGGCACCTCGCGCGCCGGCTCATGGATCAAATCGGTCATGGCAAAGTCCTCTCGGAGCGGTAGACGTCAGTGCGAATCCGTCGCGGCGGTGCTCTGGCCGGGCACGGTAGCAGAGTGAGGCGAATGGTCATCCGCGCATCGAGAATGGTTGTCGGCGGTGCCTCACGCACGATCGCATGGCTGCCTCTGTAAGGGAATTCGCAGCTCTGGACGGTCGCATGCGTCATGATCTGCCGGTTGCCATGCGCGGGCCGGCCCAGGGCGGACGCCGACCGGAGACACGACAGGAGTAGCGGATGACGAACGGTCCGGCCGTCCTGGTGGAAGGACTGGGCAAAACCTATCCCGGCGGCGTGCGTGCCGTGGACGGGATCAGCTTTGAGGTGGAGCGCGGCGAGTTCTTCGGCTTCCTGGGGCCGAACGGCGCGGGCAAGACCACCACCATCAAGATCCTGGCCACGTTGCTGCCAAAGACGGAAGGGCGCGTGGAGGTAGCCGGCCTGGACGTGACCGGCGAACCGAAGGCGGTGCGGCAGGCGATTGGCGTGGCGCTGCAGGAAGTGGGACTGGACGATCTCTCAAAGGGTCGCGACTTCCTGGAACTGCAAGGGCTGCTGTATGGGCTGTCGCGCGCCCAGGCCCGGAAACGGGCCGCGGAACTGCTGGAACTGGTGGGTCTCTCCTCGGTGTCCGAACGCAAGGTCGGCTCCTACTCCGGCGGGATGCGGCGGCGGATCGACCTGGCCGGCGCCCTGATGCACAACCCCGGCGTGCTCTTCCTGGACGAACCGACCACCGGCCTGGACCCGCAGAGCCGGATTGCCGTCTGGGAGCACCTGGAGGAACTCAACGCCCAGGGCGTCACGATCTTCCTCACGACCCAGCACATGGACGAGGCCGACCGCCTCTGCCGGCGGCTGGCCATCATCGACCACGGCCGCCTGGTGGCCGAAGGCTCACCCGCCGCGCTCAAGGCCGGCGTGGGCGGCGACATCGTGCACGTGGCCTTTGACTCGGACGAGTCGGATGACGCCCGCGTGGCTGGAGCGCTGGCGGCCGTCCGCGACCTGCCGGGAGTCCAGAGTGCGGATATCGCCGACAACGGCCTGATCGCCACCGTCAGCGATGGCGGCGCCGCGGCACCCGCCATCATGGGCGCGTTTCAGAACGCCGGCCTGTCCATCGCCAACCTGTCCATCACCCGCCCATCCCTGGACGACGTATTCCTGCAACACACCGGCCGCCAGATCCGCGACTCCGACGCCGACGGCGACGCCGAAGACCGCATGTGGAGCCAGTGGATGGGCGTCAACCGGAGGTAATGCCAATGCCTGTACTGCGTGAGAGCTACTTCATCTACGTCCGCAACCTGAAAACCTGGCTGGCACAGCCGTGGATGATTGTGGCGGCGGTGCTGTCGTCGGCGTTCATGTTCCTGTTCTTCGGCGAGCCGCTGCGCGGGATCACGGCGCTGCCCGGGTTCCCGGCCGACGACTACCAAGCCTTCCTGGCCTCCATGGTGATCGTGATGGCGGTGGTCTTCAGCGGCAGCGACATGGCGATGGTGCTGCTGACGGACATGATGTCGGGCTACGTGGACAAGCTGCTGCTGTCGCCGGTGAACCGCTTTTCGATCCTGCTGGGCACGCTGCTGATCGGCGGCACCAGGGCCATGGCGCAAGTCGTGGCGATCATCCTGGTGGCCGCGGCCATCGGGGTGCGTTTCGAAGGTGGATTCCTCGGCATCCTGGGCATCATCGTGGGCGCCACGCTGCTGGGCGTGGCGATGGGCTGCGTGGGCCTGATCGTGGCCATGCGCACCCGCAGCGTGCAGGTGACGGTCAACAGCTGGCTGCTCTTCATGCCGCTGGCGTTTCTGACCTCGGCCTTCATGCCGCGCGACTTGCTGACCGGCTGGTTCCAGGTGGCCGTGGGCCTGAACCCCATCGAGTACATCATGGTGGCCGTGCGCGCCGTGATCATCGAAGGCTGGGTCTGGGACAGCATCCTGCCGGGTATCTGGGTCTTGCTGGCCACGACTGCGGTCCTAGTGGGTGCGGCGACCTACGAGTACCGGCGGGCGACGAATTGAGGATTTGCCCTCGATATCCGAGTCTCAGGGACCGACTCTGGCCGGAGACTGAACCTTCAGGCACTCAGCAGACGCCGTTGGAGCAATGTCCGCATGTCGCGTCGCCCATCAGCGACGAGATAAACGTCTACGGTTCGATCCGTCACTCGGTAGACGATGCGGTAGGGCTTGAAGAAGATCTCCCGATACTCGCGAATCCCGACGTCCAATAGTTCCTTTGGAAAACCACCTCGGTGTGGGTACTCGGACAGGCCGCTCAACGTCTGTTCGATCTGCTCGAGCACATGCTCTGCTGCGGCTGGTGAGCGGTACCGGCGGATGTAGTCGCAGATGTCTTCCAAATCGCGCACCGCGTCATCGGTCAATTGAACCCCGAAGGACATCAGCCCGTCGTTAGTCGCTCACGCAGTCTGGCCATGACATCGGCGGCAGGCTGCACTCGACCCGCGGCGATCTGCCGGTTGCCCAAGGCCAGAATCTTGAGAAGCGCCAGCGTCTCCTGCGTTTCCTCATAGGCGTCAATGTCCTGTAGGACCGCCTTGGCCTCGCCGTTCTGTGTAATGACCAGCGGCTCCGGCTGTTCGTCAAGCGTTCGAATAATCTCGGCGGCATGGGCCTTGACGTAGCTGATCGGCCTGATCCGAGCTGAAAGTCTCACGTGCAACCTCCTATTTTCGGACTAAATATAGACCATCAATAGGTCGAAGGAGCCCGCATGGGCCTAAGCTCGACCAGGGTGCGAGCCGTCACCAGGCGTCGAACGCTCGAAGTGAAGCGCTACACCCCACCCAAGCGCACGATCTGGGTTTGGCCGCTGTCGGAGGCGCGGCGCGCCGCCCAGGCGGTTTCGTGCATCCAGAGGGCGTCGTCCGCGCTGACGGGTGGTTCGCCGTTGCCCAGGCAGGCCTGGAAGAACTCGTGCTTGAACTGGTCGAACCCGCCGCTCACGCCGATATCGGTGAAGCTGAGCCGGCGTTGCGGCGCCGTGATCCCGGTGCCTTCGCGCGTGAACCATTCGAAGCCGTCGTCGGCTTCCGGGCTGAATCGTAGCCAGCCGCGGCTGCCCCAGATTTGCAGGCCGTCGTGCTTCTGGGACGACGGTGTCATGAACCCGCCGCTGAAAGTGCCGACCATGCCGTTGTCGAACCGCAGGCTAATGGCGTAGGCGTCCTCGGCGTTGATCGGTTCGCCGCCCACGTTGTCGGCGAATCCCGCCACCTGGCGCACGTTGGCGCCGGTGATGTAGCGCATCAGGTCCAGGTAGTGGCAGCCCAGGAAAATCAGGTGCCCGCCGCCGCGGTCGCGGTCGTACATCCAGCCGTCGGCCAGTTCTTCCCACAGCCAGGTGCGCGGGTGTTCGGCCACGTAGTGCACCTGCATGCCGAACAGCCGCCCCAGCGCGCCGCTCTGCACCACCTGGCGGGCTTCGCGGACGGCGGCCAGGCCGCGCATGTTGAAGGCGACGCAGAGGTGGGCGGACGAGCGGTTGGCCACTTCGACAACGCGACGGTAGTCCTCAATGCGTCCGCAGGCGGGCTTCTCGTGAAACACGTGAACGCCGGCTTCCAGGCAGTCGATCAGCACCGGCGGCATCTTGCGCGGCTCCATGGTCACCAGCACCGCGTCCGGCTTGTATTCGTCCAGCAGCTGGCGATGGTCGGTGAAGCTGGCGACCAGCTTGTCGCCCAGGATGGCCGCGGTATTGACCTCGCGTCCGTACTTGGTCCAGCCCGGCGGCGGCCCGGAGCCCGGCTCGTGCGCGCGAGCCTGCCAGTGCGGATCGGGCGAGGATCCGGTGATGGGTCGAAAGACGCCGGCGACCTGCCCCGTGGCGTCCGCAACGGCGACCTCGCCGACTTCGGGATGCTCGGCGCAAACCTTGATCAGGCCGTCCAGGTGCCAGCCGGCGGGCTCGGCAATCAGGCCAACGCGGAGCGTGTCAGACATAGTGGAATCTCAGGTGTGGCGGTGAGCCCGGATTGTAGGTTGTCGGAAGCGGCCGCCGCTTGCGGCGAACCCTCGTCTACTGCGAGGCGGCGACCCGTGACCTGCCCCGGCGCCGGTTGCGACGACGCGGCCTTTCAGGCTCACCGTTGGCCGCCGGAGTCCGCTCGCGGTCTACCGGCGGCCGGCTGGCGCCGCGACTGGCGCTCAGACTCTCGCCGGGCAGCACCTTGAATCCGCCCGCGCCGACTGTGGCGGCGGCGGCAAGGTCGCGGGCACTATGGCCATTGGTTGCGCCGTTCTCGCCCTGGATGTCGCGCCAGGTGCGTCGGACCAGCTTGCCGCCCAAGGCACGTTCGATGGCACTCAAGGCGCCCAGGTCCGCGCCGCTGACCAGTGTGATCGAGCGGCCGAGGCCGCCCATGCGTCCCGTTCGTCCGGTGCGGTGGGTGAAGAGGTTCGGGTCGTCGGGCACGTCGTAGTTGATCACTTGTCCCAGGCCGGCGATGTCCAGCCCGCGCGCGGCCACGTTGGTGGCTACCAGCACGTCAATGTGTGAACTGCGCAGACGTTCGATCACGCGGCTGCGTGCGTTCTGCGCCATGGCGCCCTGGATCGAGTCGACCCGTATGCCCGTGCTCTTTAGCCGCGCGCCCAACCGCCGCACCTGGTGGCGGGTTCGACCGAAGACGATCGTGGGCGTGCCGCGAGTCTCGTCCAGGATGTGCTGCACCGCTGCCAGGCGCTCGACCTCCGGCACGATCCAGACTTCGTGGTCGATGTCGGGCCGGTCCTCGGGATCCGTGTCCAGTTCGATCCACTTCGGATTGCTGAGCTGGCGCTTGGCAATGCGCTGAACCCACTCGGGAACGGTGGCCGAGAATAGCGAGGTCTGCCGGTCAGCCGGTGTATGGCGCAGGATGGCTTCCACCTGAGGCGCCATGCCGATGTCGAACATGAGGTCGGCTTCATCCAGAACCACAACGTTGATGGACTGGGTGCCGAAGCTGCCGCTCTCGATCAGGTCCAGCGCCCGGCCCGGCGTGGCCACCACGATCTGCGCGCCGGCGTCCAGCGCCTTGCGCTGCGGACCGTAGCTGACGCCCCCCAGGATTCGAACCACGCGCGCGCCCAGGCGGGCGGCCAGCGGCTCGGTCACGGACGCGATCTGCTCCACTAGTTCACGCGTGGGTCCCAATACAAGGGCCTGCTGCTCACGGCGACCGGCATCAATGCGATCCAGCAGCGGTAGCACGTAGGCCAGCGTCTTGCCGGAACCGGTGCGGGCCTGGCCCACGACGTCACGTCCGTCCAGCAGGAGGGGGATGCAGGCGTCTTGAATGGGTGTGGGATCGGTTATGGATTCAGATGCAAGGTCGTCGGCGAGGTCTTGGCGAACTCCGAGGTCAATGAAACTAGCGATGGGGAATGCTCCCTGGATCAGGCACGCAAGCTCAACATAGCGATAGGCGCGCAGTTTCCGATGTTCGCGCGCACTCGTTTTTCTTCTGCGCACGATGACTGGTTATGTTTCAACCATACCCTAAAGCCGACGCCCCTGGGCCGGTTTAGATAAAGGGACTCAAGCAACGGCCAACGGATTGCTAACCGCTACCCCTCGTCCGTCCAGACTTCCTGGAGGGCGAACCAGCTGGGGTAGGCCCGCCGGATCAGGACGGTCAACGCGTCGGCCATGCGCTGTACGCCAATGGCAACGCCCTCGGCGTTGGGTTTGAGATCCGCGAGTTCGACCTCGTCCAGGAACTCGACAAAGACCGTGCCGTCGGGCTGGCGTTCGATGGCCGTTGGCAGCAACGGCGCGCCGTTGCGCAGGGCCAGCCAGACCGGACCGACCGGCAGGCGGGCCGACCGGCCGCACAGCTGCACGTCCACCCCCGGTCCCGCCACCGCCCGGTCGGCGACGAGCCCAATGATGTCGCCTTGCCGCAGGGCACGGAGCAAGGGACGGGCCGCGTTCATCGGGTCGTAAAGCCGCGTGCCGGCGCCGCGCCTGACCCGATTCGTCAGCAGGCCCAGCCACGGCGGCTCCACCGACTCGCCGGCGCTGTGGAAGGCGCCGTAGCGGCGGGCGCATTCCGAGGCGGCCAGGTCCCAATTCCCTGCGTGGATGCCAAACAGCACCACGCCGTTTCCCTGCCGCTTGGCCTGCCGCAACGTCGTCTCGTCAACCACCAGCCGGCGTCGGCGTCCCCACAGGTCGGGCCAGTGCATGGTGAAGAATTCAGCCAGGTACTGCCCATACGCCGCGTAAACGCCCTCGGCCAGCGACTCGATCTGCGACTCCGGCGCATCGGCTCCGACCACCACGCGCAAATTCGCGCGCAGCCGGTCGGCGCGGGCGCCCGCGCGGCGATAGGCCAACCGGCCAATCCGCCCGGCCCCGGCGTCGATTAATCCCGCCGGAATCAGCGCCACCAGGCCAGTCGCCAGCAGCGCCAGACCGTAGAGCGTTCTGTCCCGAAGCGATTGCACGCGGTCAATCATCGGCGGGATTCTGCTCGGCCGCAGACCAATGTTCGCCGTCCCCGCAGGTTCCGAAGGTTGGGCCTTCCGATTCCCGAGTGCCGGGCAACTACGACCAGGCGGCGAGCAAACCGGTCATCAGCACTACGCCGACGAGGTGGTAGGCGTTGTTGAAGGCCCACAGGCGCACGCCGCGCCCAGCGAACAGGTATACGCCCAGGCTGGTCGTGGCGATCACGCCGACCAGGAGCCAGATGCCCAGCACCACGCCGTCTCCGAATCCGGCCGCGCCGGTCATCTTGACCAGCAGCGCCAGGACGTAGGACTGCACCAGGGCGCTCAGCAGCATCAGGCCCATCAAGGGTCCCTGCCCGTCACCTCCCTCGCGAATCTCTTCCGCGGTCATGCCGATCAGCCGCAGCCAGATGTCACCCAGCCCAAACTTTGGGGCGTACCACCACATGCCAAGCACCATGGGGATCAGCGCCGCCACGATGACGGCTACGTAGTTGAGTTCGCCAGTCCAGAGCGTCATGTCGATCTGCCTTTCCTCCCACGCGGTGGGCGCGCTGCTGGTCAAGGTTTAGTCCGCACCCAAGCCAGGCGTCAAGCGGCGACGGCGCTTGCCTCCTCTTGGGCGGTCGCAATTGGCACAAGAGCGCGACCCAGCACACGGCCTTAGTATCCTGTCGACCAGTCCGACGCGTGCTCAGGCGGCGTGCGGACGCGACGTAGATTCACCACGAGCCGCAGCTAACGGGCGGGGCGCAGCTCTTCCCGAAAGGTCGTGGTGTGGAGCCTCGCTGGCTGACATCCATCGTTGTGCGTTGGTGGTGGGTGCTGCTGCTCGGCCTGGCCGCCGGCGGTTCCGCGGCCTGGGGCGTCTCCAAGCTGGTCAGCCCTACCTACCGCGCCGCGGCCACCATCGTCGTCAACCAGTCGGCCGCGCCTGGGACGGTCACCTATAGCGACGCGCTCCTAAGCCAGCAACTCGTCAAGACCTATGCCCGCATGGCCACGCAGCGGGTTGTGCTGGAGCAAGTCGCCCAGGACCTCCAGCTGGCCATCGATCTCAGTGATCTGGATGACCTGGTTGCCGGCCTGGCCATCGCGCAAACCCAACTGCTGGAGATCCGGGCCGAGACCCCGGATCCAGCATTTGCGCGCGACCTGGCAAACGCAGTTGCCCAAGTATTCATCGAACAGCAGCAACCATTCCTCCCGACCGGACGCGGCGACCAGACCCTGCGGATCGCGCAGCCGGCGACCCTGCCAAAGTTCCCCATCGCGCCGCGCGTAATCCTCAACACACTGATCGGCGCCTTCGCAGGCCTGCTGGCCGCCGCGGCAATCGCGGCCTTCCTCGAATACCGCGACGACACCATCAAGTCCCCGGACGACCTCCAGCACCTGGGGCTCGCTTCGCTCGGCGTCGTCGGCATGCTGACGAAGGCCCGGAACGGCCCGCCGGCGGCTGGCCGTCTGTCGCCACCCGACGCGGAGGCGTACCGGAAGATCCGAACCGGCATCGACCTCTGGGGTCTGCAACAACCCATGCGCCTGCTGGTCACCAGCGCCAGTCAGGCCGAAGGTAAATCCACGACCGCGGCCAATCTCGCCGTCGCCTTCGGGCAGACCGATCGGCGGGTAATTCTGGTAGACGCCGACCTGCGGCGACCGCATCTGCACCGGCTGTTCGACCTGCGGAACACCCGCGGCCTCACCAGTCTGCTGGTGAATCATGAGGCCGACGCCTCGGCCGCGCCGCGCCCGACTGCCTTCAAGAACGTCTCGCTGGTGCCGGCCGGCGCCTCGCCGGCGAACGCCGCCGAACTCCTGGCCTCCCCACGAATGCGCGACGTCCTCCGGGAACTCTCGGGCTTGGGCGACCTCGTCATCGTGGACAGCCCGCCGGTACTCGGCGTGTCGGACCCGGTCATCCTGGCGTCCGCCGGCGGCGCCGCGCTGCTGGTCGCCCAGGCCGGCGTGACGCGGCCTCAGCGTCTGCTGCGGGCGCGCGACGCGTTGCTGAGCGCCAACGTCGTGCTCCTGGGCGCGGTGATCAACGGCGCGCAGCCGCGCATAACCGCGGAGTACTACGGGGACTACACGTACGGCGAAAGCGGGCGCGTGTCGACCGGCGCCGCGGCCATGGATCCGTCGGAGCGTGCCTGAGTCCCGGACACCACGCGCGAAAGTCGCACCGGCCCTGGCCTTGCTGCTGGCGGGCGCGCTCCTCGGCTTCACGGCTCGCTGTGGACTCTCCGCCTTGTTCGTCAATGCCGGAAACCTGGCCGTGCTACATGGGGCGCACCAATTGGCCGCTTCCTCGTTCGAGGCGGCGGCCGCTGTCGACCCGGGGAGCGACGCCGCCAGCAACTTCCGGCTGTCGCAAGCGCTGGTTCGCAGCGACTACGACACGGCGGCCGACGAATTGGTGGAGCTCCGCTCGCTCGGGGGTAGGCCGCGTGGCGCTGCCGGCGCCTCGAGCGTCCTGCTGCACCTGGAAGCGATCCTGGCCCGGAGGACTGGCGACTCAGCGCGCGCGCTGGCGCTCATTCGCGAGTCGGTCGCACGGGCCGGCGTCAATGCGCCGGACGCCGCGCTGCGGCTCGTGGACGAGCTGTCGCAGGAGGCGTCCGCCCGGCCCTACGAGCACGCGGCGGCGACGGTTGTGCTTCCGGTCGACAAACGCCGCGACAGCTGCGGCGATGGCCGACGCCTGGCCTCGGTTCGGCTCTGGCGCAACGACATTGCCGCGGGCGGGACCGTTCGCGCGGAGCTGCACTGGCGGGACGCCGCCGGCCGCCCCACCGGAAGCGAATCGCGACGCGTCCGCAACCTGGTACCCAACGGCGTGTTCACCTGGGGCGCGACCAGTGAAAGCCTGCCGCTGGGCTACGCACCCCATCCGCTGCCGCCGGCCGAAGCGAACACCCCGTCCGGTGACGTGTACCTCGGGTTCGCGGACCTGGACGGCCGGCCGGTGTCAGCCCTGGTCATGGACAACCTGAACGGGCCGTTGCGGACATCTCGTCTGCGCAGCGAGTGGATTCCGGCGGCGCCCGGCGCCTGTTACCTGTTCGCCAGCGAGGTCTGGGTCGGCGGCGGCCAGCCGCACTTTGGGGTCTATCTACGCGCGCCGGGGCGGGCCGACAGCGCGGTCTTCGGTCTGCAGGGAGGCCTGGCCGATGGCTGGTGGCGCCAAGCGCGGTTGATGCGGCTTCCAGCCGACCTGAACTCAGTACAAGTCTTTTTCTGGAACCTCCGCAGTACTGGAGCGACGGCGTTCTCGATGGCGTTTGTCGCACGGATCGATGGCTGACGCCGACCGCGGTCGCAATCCGCTGGTCTCGTTCGTTGTGCCCGCCTACAACGAGGCCCACCGCGTCCCGGCCATCCTCGACTCGATACGCAGGCAGACGCACCCGCACTGTCAGCTCGTATTCGTGGACGACGGATCAGTCGACGGCACGCTTGACCGTGTGACTCGTTTGGCCGAGACCCTTCCCTTCCGCGCGGCGCGCCATCCGTTCCCGCGTGGCGTCGCCGCCGCCCGCAACAGCGGGGCGCAGATTGCGGCGGGCGAGATCCTGGTGTTCCTGGACGCCGACCTGACGCTGCCTGGTGACTTTGCGGCTCGCATCCGTGAGCACTACGTCGCCGGGGCCGACTACGTGCTGGTCGGATCGCGGGTGGCCGACCGCACGCGGGCAGCGTCGCGCTACCTGCAGAGCGAACATGAACTGGCCATGTCTGAGCCCGAGCCACAGCGCAGTTCGCAAGCATTCTCGGTTCGCGCGCAGGTATTCCAGGCGCTGGGCGCGTTTCGGGAGGACTTGCCGCGGGGCGACGACTCCGAGTTCGGTGAACGCGTGATGGCGGCCGGCCTTCGGCGAGTCGAGGACCTGACCATCGAAGTCCTGCACGACCGCCCGCAAACCTGGGGCGCATTCCTGGCCCTGCAGCGCCGCCGCGGACGAAACTTCGCCTACACCCGCCGCAACCGGCTGGGCCACGGCGTGGCTCACCTGCTGGCGGCGGCGCTGGCGCGAACGTTGCTGACAGGCGTGGAGATCGCCACGCTCGCGACTCCGCTGCACCGAGCCGGTAGCCTGGCCGCCCGTTCGCCGCGCGGACGTGCCGACCTCGCCAGCTTCGTACTGCTGGACGCCTCCGCTCGCGCAGCTCGAGCCGTGGGCGTGTGGCAGGGCGTACGCGAGGTTCTGACCGGTACCTACAGCCCGCGCTGAGTGCGAGCGCCACCCAGGAACTGCGTCGCGTAGGTGACCAGCATCAGCAATCCAAGGCCGACGACCAGCGACCGGATGGCCTGCACGTACACCGGGACGATCTCGGCGTTCACAAAGATGATTCGCCAGAACAGCGCCAGGTAAAGCACCGCGCCCACCACGGTTGCGTCCCGGCGGTCGACTAGCCAGCCGTACAGCAGGCGGTAGAGCAATCCGAGCGCCAGGCTTCCCATCACCACGCCCGCCAGACCGTGGCGAAGGAACAGATCGCCCGTATGTGTGATGCCGAACGACGTCCGATTGCCCTCCACGCCTCGAAACGCGCTGCTGACCTGCGGCGAAAACGGCGCCGGCTTGTCCGGCCAGACCGCGCGCGGGATGAACGCAAAGGCGGGAATCAGCGCCAGGTCGACGCCCGTGACCTCCAGTTCCACCGCGTCGCCGTACGCCAGGATCGACGCGACGGTTTCGCCCGACGTGTGCCGGTTTACCAGCGTCCGTAGCGAGGCATGGAGGAACTCGCCCGGGCCCGCCGCGACCAGTTCGCCGGCCAGCGCCGCCGGGGCCGTCGTCATGCTTGTGAGATCGGTCGGCCGCTCCAGAACTCCCTGGTGGATCCGGTCTCGATAAAGCGTCACGGTGCCGAACATCACGATTACCACCACCGCCGCCGCGAGCACGAACCGCAAGCCGCCAAGTCGTCCAACCCGGTAGTTGCAAATGCCCGCCAGCCCCACCAGCAGAAACGCGAAGACGTGCTTGGCTCCAAAGGCAACCGTGAAGACCGCCTCGATCGGCGCGATCACCGCAACCACTGCCGCGACAACGCCGAGCCGCAGCCGATCACGGCGCAGCGCATACGCGCCGGCCAGCAGCACCGCGAACTGGCTGAAGCCGCCGAGCTGGAGCAGGACGTTGAAGTCGTCGGTCAGGCGTTCCTGTAAATCGAGGCTGGCAAACGTGGCCCCGCGGTCGAGCAACAGGACGCTGCGGGCAATAACGCCCACCACATAGATGAGGCCCAGGACCACCCACGGCGCGCGCTCCGGCAAGACCAGGGGAATCACCGGCACCCGCCGAACGGCTCGCCGCCACCACGGCGCGTAGTAGCCCACGTAGATCAGCCCCAGCGCCAACGTGGCCAGCGCCACCGCCGACCCCCGCGTGTCGTCGATGTTCACGAAGACGAACGGTTCCGCCAGTTCGCTGCCGGCTTCGACCAACAGCGTCCGCATGCCAAAGTCGAGAAAGAAAAACAGCCCGATCGGCACGATCGGCTGGAACAGATCGCCGCGCCTGATCAACGCATGCACGGCGGGCGCCAGGGCCATCGCCGACAGCCCCAGCGCCAGAACCGGAACCGCAACTTCGTCGGGAACCAGGCGAACGGTAAGCGCGACGGCCGCCCCCGCCGCAGCTGCGCTCAGCGTGCCCAGAAGGGCGACGACCAGCCGACCTGAGTCGCTCCGGTTTCGAATCAGCGCGCGGCGCGACTCAACCACATCCGCCCGGCTCGGAACCTGCAGGGCGTCCTCCTGCCGCGCTAGGCCATTCGCTCCACTTGCGCGCGCGTGATCTCGTGCCGCAGCGGTTCACCCGCGAAGTGGCGGGCGATTTCGTCCACCATCCGGCCCATCTGCCGCGCCCGCGTTTCCAGCGTGAAGCCCGCAATATGCGGTGTAAGCACCGCGTTGGGCAGGTCCCGGAACGGTGAATCGGCCGGCAACGGCTCCTCGTCGAAGACGTCCAGCACCGCGTCAATCCGTCCGGCGGCCAGGGCATTGAGCAAGGCGTCCTGGTCCACCAGCCAGGCGCGTGCGCAGTTGACGAACAGCGCGCCCGGCTTCATCAGGTCCAGTTCCCGCCGTCCGATCATGTGGTGAGTTTCGGGAAGAATCGGCGCGTGCAGGGTCACCACGTCGCTGCTGCGCATCAGGGTGTCCAGGTCCGCCGGTTGCACGCCCATTTCGGCGGCTTCCTGCTCGTCCACAAACGGGTCGTACAGCACGACATCGGGTGTAAAAGCCCGTACCAGCGGGATCACGCGCCGCCCCACCATGCTGGCGGCCACCACGCCGACTCGCCGCTCGGCCAGCAGCCCGCCGATGTTGGAGCCGCCGCTGCTTTGTTTCCAGCCACCGGCTCTGACTGTTTCCTGGTGGCCGATAAAGCCGCGCAGGCCCAGCAGGATGGTGCCGATGGTGTACTCCGCCACGGCCTCGGCGATCACGTCGGCCGCGTGGGTCACGCGAATACCGCCGTCCCAGGCCGCCTCGTCCACGTAGGGCCGGACAGAACCGGCGGCGTGCGCCACGATTTCCAGGTTGGGAGCGGCGGCCAGTGCCTCCAGGTCCAGCGTGGGGCTGCCCCAGCTGGTGATGACGGCTCGCACGTCCGGGTCCAGGTGCTCCATCAGGTCATCCTGGGTCCAGGGTTCGTCACCGTCGTTGCTGACCACGTGCGCGGCCAGCGATTTGAGCCGGGCTTCGTCTTCAGGCTTCAACGTCACTTCGCGTAGCGGCCGATGCACGGTCACCACGATCGTTCCAGTAGCCATGGGGCGGTGTTCACCTCCTCCGCATGGAGTCGCGAAACATACCGCGCGGGCCCCGGTGGCGCTCATGCGGTTGCCGCGACCGTGGCATAGATGTCCGCCAACTCGCGCGCGGTTCGGTCCCAGCGAAAGCGTTGAACCAGCGCCAGCCCGCGAGCCTGGGCCGTCTGTCGGGCCGCCTCGTCTTGCAGGAGCCGCGCCGTCGCGGCCGCGAGACCGCGCGTATCCGTGGCGGGCGCTTGCAGGGCGGCCGGACCGGCGGTTTCGCGGAACGCCGGGCAATCCGAGGTGACAGCGGGTGTTCCACAGGCCATGGCCTCCAGGGCCGGCCAGCCAAAGCCTTCCCAGTGCGACGGCGCCAGCAGGACCTGGCAGTTCGCGTAGAGCGCGGGCAGGTCGGGCTCGGGGACGTAGCCGGTCTCGAAGATCCAGGGTTCCAGTCCCAGGCTGCGCGCCAACTGTTGCTGGTCCGTGGTCAGGCGATGGCCCGCCTTGACGAAGCCACAGTCGATCCCGTGCGTTTGGCGTAGGGCATGGACGACTCGCAGTGCCCCCTCAATGTTCTTATAGGCATCGGCGCCCCCGACGTGCAGCACCAACGGGATGTGCGGCAGCCGAAGGCGTTCGCGCAGTCCGGCCGTCCGTTCGGCCGTCGGCGCCCGAAAGTGGTCCGCGACACCGCTATGCACCACCTGCAGCCGCGCCGGATCGCAGTCCAGGTAGCGCCGTACATCGCTGGCCGTGGCCTCGCTGACACAGATGACGCGGGCGGCGCGCGAAAGATGACCAACCGCGTAGCGGAAGGCCGTCAAGGCTATGCGGGACGTCCGCGCGCCCGGAATCCGGCCGTCGGCCATGCGCAGCAGCATCAGGTCGTGGCAGGTCACTACCGCGCGCCGCGCATCCAGCGACCGCAGTAGGTGGGCGTAGGAGTGGTCGATCACGTGATGCACGGTCGCCGATTCGCCGGACACGCGGCGCGGGTAGTCCGCGTAGCGCACCCGGTACTTGCCCACGCCCTCGGCCAGGCGGCCGAACGGGCTGTCGTCGTGCTCCGGCCACGGGGGCGGGGTAACGGTGCGGACGTCCAGCGGCGGATCCAGGTACCGCAGCGCCCGCTCCAGCGTCCGGCCATAGCGGTCCATGGAGGGCCGGCAGTCGCTGGGATTGACGAGATAGAGGTTGACGCGCGGCCGCGCGCTCGCAGCGTCATCCGGCGGGCGCCGAGCGCTCATGGCTTGCGAACCAGGACTTCCCAGCTGGTCGCCCAGAGCTGATCCAGCACCGGGAGCCGCAGCAACCAGGACGCAGTCCGGATCAGCCCGAGCCGAGCTACCAGCGGCAGCGGACCCATGCGATCCACACGCAAGACTTCAAACCCGGCGTCCAGGAACAGCAGCCGAATCGCGGCGCGGGTGAAGCCGCGCCGGTGCGTGTAGTCGTTCCAGACCACCCGCGGGCGCGCCATTGGTACCGACGCCAGCGCCAGCCCGCCCGGCCGCAGCACCGCGTGCATCTCGCGCACGGTGTCCCAGGGATGGTCCAGGTGTTCCAGCACGTCCCTGGCGACCACGGCATCGAACCGGTCGCGCGGGAAGGGCATTCGACGTCCCGTCCCGGCGTCCCAGGCCAGGACATCGCCATATCGGCCGGCGAGTTTGAGCGCGCCGTGATCGTGGTCCACCCCAATCACACGCACGCCGCTCGGTGCGACGTGCGCGAGGCCACCCGCTCCGCAGCCGAGGTCCAATACCAGCGAGACGGATCCGAGGCGGCGAAAGTAGCCGCGCGCAAGGGCGGGTGGGAGTTGGACGCCCCTGTAGTACGCGCGCTTGTGAATGGGATGCACTCGGCGGCCGGTCATGGATCCAAAAACCGTTCGGTCGGGGCGCGGCTGTGCTCAAGGCACGACGCCAGCCGCCGAGCCACGCGGGCATGCGTGTAGTGGCGCTGGACCCGGACACGACCCCGCCGGGCCAGCCGGGCGCGTAGAGCGGGGTTCTCGATCAGGCGTCGCAGGGCCGCTCGCAGCTGCGCAATATCGCGCTCGGGCACCACGATGCCGGCGTTTCCAATCACCTGAGGAATCTCGCCCGAATCCGTCCCTACCACCGGGCAGCCCGCCGCCATGGCTTCGATCAGAACGTGTCCGAACTGCTCGGCCCAGTCCGCGGTGGCATAGGACGGCAGAACCAGGACATCCAGGGCCGTCAGGAGCGCGCCCACCCGTTGATGATCCGCGTCGCCCACGAGCCGCAGGCGGTCGGACAGGCCTGCTTTTCCAAGGCGCAATTCAAGCGCATCGGCCAGCGGTCCCCGGCCGATCACCAGCAAGGTCCACTTCAGATGCCCCAGTCCGGTCAGCGCTTCCGCCAGGTCCAGCACCCCCTTTTCGGGGATCAGCCGCCCGGCAAAGCCGACGACAACGCCGGATAGCCCCAGTTCGCGTCGCACCCGCGCTCGCGTCTGGTCCGGCCGATCCGGCAGATCGACGCCAACCTGTGGAATGCGATGGATCGGGTGGCTGAAGCCTGATGCGCTCAGTTGGTCGCCGGCCGCTCGATTCCCGGCGAATGCCACTCGCGCCGCGCGCAGTGCACCACGCTCCAGAGTGCGCAGCGGCAGCGCCCGTCGGCGGTTCGTGCCCCAGGTGAAGAACGTGAATGGCGGCCGTCCGGGTAGCAGCCGGGCCAGCCAGCGGCCCTGCAGGGCCAGCAGCGTGTGCGGCTCCTGTTCCACCAGCACCACGTCCGGCCGGAAGCGCCGCGCCGCTGGGACGAGCCGTGGATCGATGTGAAAGGACAGCGTCCCTCGGCCGCGGAACACGGCCCGCGCCACCTGCAAATCGACGCGTCGATGCCCCGGCGGCTCGGGCTTCACGAAGCCGAAATGTGGATCCCGCCAACCGTTCGGGACCACCAGGAGCACCGCGTGCCGCGGCGACAGGTCGGCGAAGGCTTCCCATTTCCGCTGGTTGTAGCGGCGCAGGTAGGTATGACTGACCACCAACACGCGCACCCGTCGTCACCCTTCCCTACGCCGGGTGGCAGTGCGTGAACCTGGCCGGGACCGGCGCGCTCGAGACACTTTGACTGCTGCGTCTCGACCCGCCGTGGGAAAATACGCGCGCGTAGCGCGCCCCGCCGCGCAGCGCCCATACGGTAGCGGTCTTGTGCCCGTCCTGTCTCCGATCGATCGTCGGAGACTCTGGGCCGGCAGGGCTGGCAGAGCGCGCCCGGGCCGGAATCATCGCGGGAGACCCTGAACGACCGGCTGGCCAGCCATGCGAACGACTGACATCCACGACCTGCTCAAAACGCGCTTCGGCTATGACCAGTTCCGCCCGCTCCAGGCCGAAATCATCCAGACCGTGCTGGATGGAAACGACGCCCTGGTGCTAATGCCCACCGGCGGCGGCAAATCCCTTTGCTACCAGCTACCCGCCCTGTGTCTGGGCGGTCTGACGTTGGTCGTTTCCCCCCTGATCGCCTTGATGAAGGACCAGGTGGACGCCCTGCGCGCCAACGGGATTGCGGCGGCCTTCGTCAACAGCACGGTGCCGCCGCGCGAAGCCCGCGAAACTCTCGCCGAAGCCAGGGCGGGCCGTCTGAAGATCCTCTACATCGCCCCTGAGCGATTGGCCGTGCCCGGCTTCAGCGACTTTCTCAGGACTGTCAGGGTCAGCCAGATCGCCATCGACGAGGCTCACTGCATTTCCGAGTGGGGCCACGACTTCCGCCCCGACTACCGCAACCTTCGGATCCTGCGCGAACGCTTTCCCGACACGCCGGTCATGGCCCTCACGGCCACGGCCACCGCGCAGGTGCGGGACGACATCGTGGAGCAATTGGCGATACCGAACGCGCGGCGGTTCGTTGCGAGCTTCGACCGTCAGAACCTGACGTACACCGTTCGGCCCAAGCGACGGGCGTTCGAGGCGCTGCTGGAGTTGCTGCGTCAGCACTCGGACGGTTCCGCCATCGTCTACTGCCTCTCCCGCCAGAACACCGAGGACCTGGCGGCCGACCTATCCGATGAGGGCATTCAAGCACTGCCCTATCACGCTGGCCTCGACCCATCCGTTCGTCGAACGACCCAGGATCGCTTCATTCGCGACGAGGTCCGGGTTGTCACGGCCACCATCGCCTTCGGCATGGGCATCGACAAGCCGGACGTGCGCCTGATCGTGCACTACCACCTGCCCAAGACCCTGGAGGGCTACTACCAGGAAACCGGACGCGCCGGCCGTGACGACTTGCCGAGCACCTGCGTGCTCTTCTACGGCGCCTCCGACCGCCACGCGCTCACCGGCTTCATCGAGCAGATCGAGGACGAAACCGAGCGCGCCCGGGCCTGGGAGAAGCTGCGGCAAATGGTGAGGTACAGCGAACTGCAAACCTGCCGCCGCGTTTTTCTGCTCGACTACTTCGGCGAGTCCTACGACCGGCCGTCATGCGACGGCTGCGACATGTGTCTCAGCGAACGCGAGGAGTTCGACGCCACCGAGATCGCCCAAAAGGTCCTCTCGGCCATCATCCGCACCGGCCAACGGTTTGGCGTGGCACACGTCATCCAGGTGCTTCGCGGCTCACGCGAGCGTCGTCTGCTGAGCCTGGGGCATGAGCGACTGTCGGTCTACGGCGTTGCGCGTGACCACTCCCGCGCCCAGCTCAACGAGATTGTGGGCCTGCTGGAAGGCGCTGAGCTCGTCCAACGCAGCGCCGACCAGTTCCGGACCCTCGCCGTGACGCCCAGAGGGCTCGACTTCCTGCGCCAGCGCGAGCCGCTCACACTCACTCGGGTGAAGCCGGTCGAGGTAGACGCATCCCAATCCCGGCCACGCGTGGAAGACCTCGATTTCGACCGCGATCTGTTTGCCCGTCTGCGTGACCTCCGGTTTCGGCTGGCGCAGGCCCGCAACGTGCCGCCCTACGTGATCTTCGGCGACCGGTCCCTGCAGGAAATGGCGCACTACCTGCCGCAAAGCCGCGAGAGCTTCTCGCACATCTCCGGCGTCGGCCGCGTCAAGCTCGATGAATTCGCGCAAGACTTCCTGGCGGAGATCCGCGGCTTTACTGAACCGCGCGGTCTGGCTGAACGACCGAGGCGGCAGCGCCAAACGAGACGTTGCCGCGACCTTCGCCGCCGGGGCTCGACCCACCGCCAGACGTTGGACCTCCTGCTCAGCGGGCTCTCGGTCGCCGAAGTCAGCCGGCAGCGCGGCCTGACCGTAGCCACGATCACGTCTCACCTGGAGCAGCTGATCGCCGCCGGCGAATCGCTACCGCTCGAGCGCGAATTGCCGGACCCGGAGCGAGTGAAGCGGATCTCGGAGGCATTTGCGCGCACCCAATCCCCTGCCCTCGGCCCGGTCAGGCAGTTGCTCGGCGAAGATTACTCCTATGAGGAACTGCGGATCGTGCGTGCCTGGCTGGACCAGCAACGCCGGCAGAGCTCGCCGGACGCCGATCCCAGTGCCGACGCCCCGCCTCCCTGACGCACGGCATCCGTCATTCGTGCGAAGCTCAGGACGGACATCCCGCCGCCCCGGTTGACGACCTAATGACCGACCTGCTGGAAGACGAATTCGGCGACATCATCGGCAAGGCCCGGTTTGGACTTGGCCTCTCGGCGGACGAAGTCGCCGGGCAGGTCGGGATCTCGACCGACGACCTCAAGGTGCTGGAAGACTGCGTGCGCAGCCCGACCAAAACCGAGAGCGACGCCCTGGCGGCGGTGCTGAACCTGCACCCGGAACGCCTGCTGGCCGTTGCCCAGGACGCCTACGTGCCGGAGCCGGTGCCGCTGGACCATGGCGGCGTGCGCATCCGCGTCATCCCCTTTCCGCCCATGCGCGTCTATCAGTACGTCGTTGGCGATGTTGAATCCGGGCAGGCCGTGGTCGTCGATCCCGGCGCGGTACCGGACCAGATTCTGGGCACGCTGGCCGACGAGCAGTGGACGGCGGCGGCGATTCTCGTCACGCATGCCGACGCCGACCACATCGACGCGCTACCGGCGATTCACGAGGCGCTGAACGTCCCCATCTGGGTCCATCCGAACGAACAACCCCGGATGCCCGCGCTCAACGGGGCGGACATTCGCAATTACGACCACGGCCAGCGATTTCAGGCCGGCCCCTTCGCCGTCGAGGCCCGCCGGACGCCGGGCCATGCGCCTGGACACTCCTCGCTCGTTTTGCGCGATCTGGTCCTGGTGGGCGACGCCATGTTCGCCGGCTCCCTGGGGCGCACTTCGCTCGGGCCGGCGTACTACGCCGAGCACTTGGCGGCCGTGCGCTCGCAGATTCTTTCGCTGCCCCCGGTCACGCGGTTGTTTGCCGGACATGGACCTCCAACCACGGTCGGCCAGGAGTTGCGGCACAACCCATTTTTTGGGGCCGTGAGCAGCGAATAGCCGAACCTCCCCTAAATAGGCGAGAATAGGGGGAGAGCTTCAGCGACGGAATGCCTGCGACTACGAGCCGCTCATGTTTGCATTCGACATCTCAACTCGCTTCGCAGGCTCCAGCCTGCTGTTCAGGTCGATGTCCCTTGGCGACGCCCTGAAGGCGCTGGCGCAAACCGAACTCGCGTACGTGGACCTCTGGGCCACGCCGGGTGTGCTGGAGCACGTGGATCCCCTGAGTGATTCCCCGGCCGAGGTGCAGGCGCGAGTCGAGGACAACAATCTTCGACCCTCGTCAATCTCGGCCTACGCCACCTTCGGTAACGACCTGGTCGCGCGGCTGGAGTTCGCCGCCGCCATTGGCGCCCCACTGGTGATCGGGACCGCGCCGGTGCGTGAGTACGAACGCCGCGAGGCTGCCGACGACGTGCGCGCGCTCGGTCGCGCCGCGCAGGATCTGGGCGTCACCCTGGCCCTGGCCAACCAGGTCGGAACCTGGCTGGACGAACCCTCCGAAATCGCCAGCTTCCTCGACGATGTCGGGCACCCGCGCGTGCAATTGAGCCTCACGCCGCCGCACGTGCGCTTGGCCGGTACCACCCTGCGGGCCGTGGCCGACGCCGCCGACGGCCGCGTGGGACATACCTGCCTCTGGAGCGTCAGCCCGGCCATGCGCGACGCGGACAACCTGGGCCCGGCCGAAGACCAGGCGCCGGGTCACGGTACGGTCGATTTCCGCGCGCTCACGTCCATGCTGGACGAGCGCAACTACTTCGGCATGTTCACGTTCGTTTGGGGCAGCACCGAGGATGTGCCTGCCCACGAAACCGTCGCAGCAATCGGCGCCGCCCGCGCGCATGTGCTGGACGTTTCCACCCCATCCTGAGTGCGCCACAACGTGCCGCAGGACACAAGGGCGAGTTGACCCTCGTGCTACGCTTACCGCCGCTCACGAGATTGTGAAATGGTGCACAAAGCCCGCCGAATCGTGACTCTCGCTAACGCGGACGAGAGCCGTCCCGCGCAAGGGCAGCGCATCTACCTTTGACCCACCGCCGTCGCCTCTACACCGCGCTCGTGGCCATGGCGCTTGCCGTGGCCGCGCTGGGCATGGCCGCGTGCGGCGCCACGCCGCAGACCACCCTCGAACCGACCACCGAAGCGGCCCGAACCGCGCGCGATCTATTGATGTTCGTCTTCTGGGCCATGGTGGTCACCTTCGTGCTCGTGGAAGGCGCGCTGCTGTACGTCCTCATCCGTTTTCGACGGCGCAGCGGTGACGGGATTCCGCCCCAGACTCACGGCAACACCCCCCTCGAAATCGGCTGGACCATCGCGCCGGCCATCCTCGTCGTGATCATCGTGGTCCTCACCGTTCCCGCCATCTTCTCCAACGCCCGCGCCGCCAGCCCCGACGCCCTCCAGGTTCGGGCCATCGGCCACCAGTGGTGGTTCGAATTCCAATACCCCGACCTCGGGGTTGTGACTGCCAACGAGTTGCACCTGCCCGTGGACCGTGACGTCGAGATCCAACTCGAGAGCAACGACGTGCTGCACAGCTTCTGGGTCCCCAGCCTGCGCGGAAAGCTGGACATGGTGCCGGGCCGGGCGAACCGCTTCACGATCAGGCCTGAGGTCACCGGCACCTTCCCCGGTCAGTGCGCCGAGTTCTGCGGAACCGCCCACGCGCTCATGAAGTTCCACGTGGTTGTGGAAACGCAGGCTGACTTCGACGCCTGGGTCCAGAACGAACTGTCGGACAGCCTGACGCCGGCCAGCGATCTGGCCAGGAGTGGCCAGGAAGCGCTCACCCTTGGCGGCTGCGTAGCCTGCCACACCATTCGCGGCACGGACTCGGCGGGCGTCCTGGGGCCGGATCTGACCCACATGGGCAGCCGCCAGCACATCGCCGCCGGAATCCTGGAAAACACGCCGGAGAACATGCGCCTCTGGCTCAGCGATCCGCAGGGCGTCAAGCCGGGCAATACGATGGTGATTCCCGAATTGACCACCGACCAGCTTGACGCCTTGGTGGCCTACCTCGAGGGCCTAAAATAGGCATGCGCGCGACGATGCGCCCAGGCGCCAACCGGAGGGTGATCCCATGGCGACGGTAACGGCAACCGCCCCGGACACCCGCACATATGCCGGTACCGCCTGGAGTTGGATCACCACGGTCGATCACAAGCGGATCGCCGTGCTCTACCTGGTCACCTCCCTCGCCTTCTTCATGCTTGGTGGGCTCGAGGCGCTGATCATGCGTCTGCAGCTGGCGACGCCCGAGGCCAACGTCGTGTCGGCCGAACGGTTCACCGAGCTCTTCACCATGCACGGCACCACCATGGTGTTCCTGGCGCTGATGCCGCTCAGCGCCGCCTTCTTCAATCTGCTGGTCCCGCTGATGATCGGCGCTCGCGACGTGGCCTTCCCGCGCCTGAACGCCCTCAGCTACTGGATCTACCTGTTCGGCGGCATCTTCATGAACATCAGCTTCGTGGCCGGCGGCGCGCCAAACGCCGGCTGGTTCGGCTACGCGCCGCTCACCGACACAGCCTTCGAAGCCACCCACGCCATCGACTTCTGGGCCTTCGGCCTCCAGATCCTGGGCGTCTCTTCCATCCTCGCCTCCATCAACTTCATCGTCACCATCATCAACATGCGCGCGCCGGGCATGACCCTGAATCGCATGCCCATGTTCGTGTGGATGAGCATGATCACGGCCTTCCTGATCATCTTCGCTTTCCCGGCCATCACCATCGGCCTGGTGCTGCTCCTTTTCGACCGCTACATAGAAACCAGCTTTTTCATTCCCGAGGGCGGCGGCGATCCGGTCCTCTGGCAGCACCTGTTCTGGGTCTTCGGTCACCCCGAGGTCTACATCCTCATCCTGCCGGCCATGGGCATCGTCTCCGAGATCCTGCCCACCTACTCGCGCAAGCCGCTCTTTGGCTACGCGGTCGTGGCCTACTCCGGCGCGGCCATCGCGCTGCTCGGCTTCGGCGTCTGGACGCACCACATGTTCACGGTGGGCCTGGGCCCCATCGCCGACACCGCCTTCGCGATCTCCACCATGGCCATCGCCGTTCCGACCGGCGTGAAGATCTTCAACTGGATCGCCACGCTCTACGGCGGCTCCATCAGCTTCAAATCGCCCATGTTGTTCGCCGTGGGCATGGTGTCCATGTTCATCATCGGTGGGCTCAGCGGCGTCATGCTGGGGTCGCCGCCCATCGACTCACAGGTACAGGACACCTACTTCGTCGTCGCCCACCTGCACTACGTGCTGTTCGGCGGCACGGTGTTCGGCTTGTTCGGGGGCATTTACCACTGGTTCCCCAAGTTCACCGGGCGCTTCATGCACGACGGCTGGGGCAAGGTGCACTGGCTGCTGATGCTGATCGGGTTCAACCTGACGTTCCTGCCGCAGCACATGCTGGGTATCGACGGCATGCCGCGCCGCGTCCACACCTACGCCGCGGAGATGGGCTTCGACCTCTGGAACATGATGTCCACCGTCGGCTCGCTCTTGATCGGGTTCTCGTTCCTGATCTTCATCATCAACGCCTTGCGCTCGATCCGCCACGGCGAACCGTCCGGCAGCGACCCGTGGGACGGCGGCACCCTCGAATGGACAATCCCCTCGCCGCCGCCCGTCTACAACTTTGCTGAGATTCCGGTCGTCGATGGCCGCTACCCCGCCTGGGACCTCAAGCGCGGCGGCGGCCACACCGGCGCCGTGGCCACGGCACCCGAGGCTGACACCGAAGCTGATGAGCCCGACATCCACATGCCCAACCCGTCCTACTGGCCGATCATCATGGCGGCCGGCATGGTGCTTGCCGCCTGCGGCCTGATCTTCCACCAGGCCTTCATCCTCTTGGGCGCGATCCTCTTCGTCATCTCGCTGTTGGGCTGGATCGAGGAACCCGCCGCATGACCACCGACGCGCACGCCCACCACGAAGAGCACCACAGCTCCACCGGCCTCGACAACCGCAAGCTCGGCATGTGGGCCTTCCTGGGCTCGGAAACGATGTTCTTCGGCAGCCTGATCCTGGTCATGCTGATCAACAAGCACAACACGCTGGGCGGCCCGGGTCAGGAAGTTCTGGATCTCGTCCTGACCTCATTCACCACCTTCGTGCTGCTCACCAGCAGTCTCGCCATGGTGTTGTCGTTGGCCGCCTTCCGGAACGGCTCGCTGCTCTGGGGCCGCATCTGGCTGGGACTGGTGATGTTGATGGGGCTGATCTTCCTCGGCGGGCAGGTCTATGAGTTCACCGAGTTTGTGACCCACAAGAACCTCACGCCGTCCACCAACCTCTTCGGCGCATCCTTCTACACCCTGGTCGGTTTCCACGGCGCGCACGTGGCCATCGGGGTCGTCTGGCTGGGCACCGCCTTGCTCTACAGCTTCCGCGGCCGCTTTCAGCCCGGTGGCGACATGTGGGGCATCGAACTGGTCGGGCTGTACTGGCACTTCGTGGACCTGGTCTGGGTCGCGATCTTCACGCTGATCTACCTGATCTGATGAGCGACTCGCACACCGCGCACGCCGACCACGGCGGGGACACGGCGCACGACGCCGAGCATTATCGCCACGGCTACGCCAAGTACGTAATCGTCGGCGTAATCCTCACCGTCATTACCATCGTGGAGATCATGATTCCCAGCATCCCGGCCGTCGCCGACGCCTTCACCAGGCCCGGGGTTGTGGCCTCCCTGCTGATCCTCTCCTTCGCCAAGGGCGCGGGCGTGGTCGCCTACTACATGCACCTGCGGGACGACAATCGTCTGTTCACCGCCCTGTTCATGTTTCCCTTCTTCATCGCCTCCATGATCGTGCTGATCCTTTTCCTCTTCTTCTCCCTGACGGGCGGCTAGGCTGGAAGGTAGGAGCTAGCGGGCGCTGCCGAAACAGTGGCATGCGCACAGCTGCGATCGGCGGACACGGCAGGTCAGGAAGCGTTTGAGTGACCTTTTACCTCATCCCTGAAATCACGCTCGGTGTCGTGGTGTTGGTCGGCGCCTACGCCTACGCGGTCAGTCCCTGGAACCCCGACCGGCCGGGACGGGTCGAGCCGTGGCGCATCAGCTTCTTTGTCATCGGGGCGGCAGTCTTCTTCGCCGCCCTGCACCCGCCCATCGACAACCTCAGCGCCGAGTTTTTCAGCATCCACATGGTCCAGCACATGATGGTGACCTTTTTGGCGCCGCCCCTGCTGTTGCTGGGCATCCCGGCCTGGATGGTGACGCCTCTGCTGCGCCGGCCCATGGTGCGCGTGGCCTTCCGCTGGATCACCCAGCCGCTGGTTGCCGGGCTCATCGGCGTGTCGGTGTTCTGGGGCTGGCACCTGCCGACGCTCTACGAGGGTGCGCTGAACGACCGGATCATGCACGACACCGCCCACGTCACCATGGTCGGCTCCGCGTTGCTGATGTGGTGGCCCGTCGTCAGCCGGGTGCCCGCCGCCCCCGCGGCCAGCGTGCCCATCCAGATGTTCTACCTGTTCCTGCTGACCCTGCCCTCGGGCCTGCTGAGTTCGCTCTTCGTATTTGCCGGCGAGCCGCTCTACCCGGCCTACCTGCTGGCCGCCGACCCCGGCAGGCTGTCGGCGCTTGAGGACCAGCGGATCGGCGGGCTGATCATGAAGCTGGGCGGTACGGCCCTGCTGTGGACCGTGATTACCGTGAAATTCTTCCGTTGGGTCTCCGAGACGCCAAACGAACGGGAGTTGTTGGGGCGCGCGCCGAGACGGAGCTAGCTTCCCGGGCCGGCCACGATGCTCGCCCGCGCGCCGCGCACCGCATGGCCCGGCGTGGGGTCCAGCGCTTCGTAAGTCCCCGGCTCGATGTCGGCTTCCAGGTAGCCCGTCTGTCCCGGCCCGATCCGCGGTGAGTTGACCACGCCGCCGGGAAGTCGAACCTCCAGGCTATGGGTGTACGCGCCAATGTTCGTAATCGCGAACCGAACTCGCGGCGCGTTCGTCCGAATCACGGCCGGCAGGATCGCGAAATCTCCAATCTGAACCCCCAATTCCTCGCAACTCGGCGGCGTGCAGGTCGTCTGCGGCGCCGTCACCGGGTCGGGGGTTGGATTCTCAATGACGGTCTGCATCGCGCCAACTTCACAGGCGGCCAGCACAACGGCGGCGGCAACCAGCACGATCAGGCGCAGGGCATGCGGGCGGACTCGGGACATGCGAAAACAACGATCCGTGGCGATTCGGGGTTACGGCAGAGCTTAGGGAAGCCCCCCACCACGCCGCAACACATTGAAATCCAGCCGTTCGCAATCAAGCTTCGATTGATCGCACCCGCAGCCGGCGCCGCTATGTCACCTGCAAACGGCGCGTGTTCACGTCCACAGCCTGTCAACGGCGACCAGCACGGTTCCGAGCGCTGCAAGCGCCACGACAAGGCGTACGGTCAGACGCGTCTCAAGCGCGTGTAGGTCAGCCTTCGTGGCGTAGTGCTGCAAGGTCCGATCAAACTCATTGCGCAACTCGCCCCGCTCGTGTTGCAGTTCGCGCCGCAGGTCTTCCAAGGTGAGCGGCTTTGTGTCTGCGGCCATGGCGTCAATCCCCATTCCCGCCCGGAAACCGCCCCGATGTCTTTGACTCTTGCAGCCAGTCTCGCGGCTCGCAACGCGAGCCAACGACTTCGGTCCAGTCGCGCGAACGTCACGCAAACGGCTTGAGACGACGACCGTCGCGGCCTCGACGATGCGAAATGTCATCTCACTCACATCCGCAGGCGACGGTGGATCATGCCAACAACGCCACAGCGAGTGTCACGAGCGTTCCGATCACATTGACCAGGATGAGAACCAGGACACCGGCGAACCACTTGACCATTTCGGCCTTGAGATTCGCCAGGTCAGCCTTGGTTGCGTAGTGCTGGAGCGTTCGGTCCAGCTCGGCGCGCAGGTGACCGCGAGTCAGCGGCCCGGTATCCGCGGTCATAGTCTCAAGCCCAATTCCCGCCCGGAAACCGCCCAATCTCCTCGGTGATTCTATCTTCAGACGCCGCTCGCCAGAAGATTAGTCCGCAGCGGAGTCGCCCGGACCATTCTCAAGTGAACTCCCCTGCAACTGCGTCGTCAGATCGGCGTATACTCAAACAAGCAGTGACTTGCGCACCGCTGAGTCGGACGATGCCACGCGCGGGCGTTCTCGGCACAAGCGCCTACCGCTTCGACAGGCGAACCATCCCTGTCCTCTTTGCAGACGCAGCCGCGCGACATCAGGCCGTCGGGGAACGCGCAGCCCGCGCGGCGGGTTCGTGTGTGCCCTGAGCGATGGTGTCCGACGGGGATAAGGGTTAGATTCGGGGAGCGCCAGGCAATGGACGCGTCGCGAGCGCGTCCGCAATTGCCGCAGCAGGGGGATGGTGAATGATCCGTGGCAGTTGAAGTCGCACTGCATCTGAACGAGGAAACACTCGAAAACGCTCTGGCCGAGCTTGTGGCCCTGGGCTCGGACCCGGGCTACCTCAATAAGTCAGAGCTCAAGAAGGTCCTGCCCGACGAGACCCACATCACGAAAGAAGTCGAGACCTGGTTCCGCATGCAGCTGGCCGAGGAAGAAATCGAGCTGCGCGACGAGGAACCGGAAGACACCGAAGGCAACGACGCCTCCAAGGTCACGACCATCCAGTCGCGCCGCGAGCGCGACCTGGAGCTCGAGTCCGCCAGCCAGGACACGGTTCGTAGCTACCTCAACGAGATCGGCCGCATCTCGCTGCTCACGGCCAAGGAAGAGGTCGACCTGGCGCAGCGCATCGAGCGCGGTCAGGAGAGGGCCCGCCAGCACCTCATCACGGCCAACCTGCGCCTGGTGGTCAGCGTCGCCAAGAAATACACCGGCCACGGCATCCCGCTGCTGGACCTTGTCCAGGAAGGCAACGCCGGCCTCATGCGCGCCGCCGAAAAGTTCGACTGGCGTCGCGGCTACAAGTTCAGCACCTACGCCACCTGGTGGATTCGCCAGGCGGTCACCCGGGCCATCGCCGAACAGAGCCGCACCATCCGCCTGCCGGTGCATGTGCACGAGAAGCTCACCAAGTCTTACCGCGTCCAGCGCGACTTGCAGCTGCGCCTGGGACGCGAGCCGACGGACGACGAAATCGCCCACGAGATGGAGATGAGCGAGGAGCAGATCGGCGAACTCAAGCTCGCCGCCCGCCTGCCCATTTCGCTCGAAACCCCCATCGGCGAAGACGGCGACACCGAAATCGGGCACCTGATTCCGGACGACGACGCTGTGGAGCCGGTCGAGGCCGCCACCTCCCAGATGCTCTCCGAGCACCTCGAAGGCGTCCTCGAAATGCTCGACCCCCGCGAGCAGAAGATCCTGCGCATGCGGCACGGGCTGGACGACGACACCCCGCGTACCCTCGACCAGGTCGGCCAGGAATTCGGCCTGACCCGTGAGCGCATTCGCCAGATCGAGTCCCAGGCCCTCCGCCGCCTCCGCCACCCCCGCCTCGCCCGCAAGCTCAAGGACTTCCTGACCTAGACGTCAGCACGATCGCCTGACGCAACAAGCCCCGCCGGCCAGTCGCCGACGGGGCTTGAGTGTTTCTCGAGGAGTGAGAGCTAGAAGCCGCCCATGCCTCCCATGTCGCCCATGCCACCCATACCTCCCATGCCGCCCATTCCGCCCATGCCACCCATACCGCCATCGGGCGGCATGGCGGCGGCGGGCTTCTTGGTTTCGGGCGCGTCGGCGATCAGCACTTCGGTGGACAGCAGCATCATGGCCACGCTGGCCGCGTTCTGCAGCGCGCCGCGGACCACGGTCAGCGGGTCCACGACTCCGGCTTCCCGCAGGTCCTCGATCTGGCCGGTGTCGCCGTTCCAGCCCATGGCGCCGGCTGTGTTGAGCACGCGCTCGACGATCACGTCGCCGACCTCGCCGGCGTTGGCGGAGAGCTGACGAAGCGGGGCCGTCAGGGCGTTTCGCACGATCCGCGCGCCCATGGCCTGCTCGCCGTCCAGCGTTTCCAGCAGCTCGTCCACGGCCGGAATCGCGCGCACGTAGGACGTACCCGCACCCGGCACGATGCCGTCGGCGACAGCCGCCTGCGTGGCGGACAGGGCGTCTTCTACGCGGTGCTTCTTTTCTTTGAGCTCGACCTCGGTCGGCGCGCCGACGCGAATCACCGCCACGCCGCCAGCCAGCTTGGCCGCTCGTTCTTCCAGCTTCTCGCGGTCGTAGTCGGAGTCGGTCGTCTCGACCTGCGACTTGATCTGGGCGATGCGCCGCGTGATGTCGCTCCGGCTACCCGCGCCTTCCACGATGGTGGTGTCGTCCTTGCGCACCACAATCCGGCGCGCCTGGCCCAACACGTCCAGGTCAAGTTCCTTCAGGTCCTGACCCAGGTCCTTGGAGATAAGCTGGGCGCCCGTCAGGATGCCGATGTCCTCTAGGATCGCCTTGCGGCGGTCGCCGTAAGCCGGGGCCTTGATCGCGCAGGCATTGATGGCCCCGCGCACCTTGTTGACGATCAGCGTGGCCAGCATGTCGCCTTCAACGTCCTCTGCCACAAACAGCACGTCGCGCCGCCCGGACTGCACGATCTTCTCCAGCAGCGGCAGCATGTCCTGGGCGTTGCTGAGCTTGTCGTCCGTGATGAAGACGGACACGTTTTCCAGCTCGCAAGACATCGAGGTCTCGTCAGTCACCAGATACGGCGAGATGTAGCCGCGGTCCAACTGCACGCCGTCCACGAGTTCCAGTTCCAGCGCGTTGGTCCGGCCCTCTTCAACCGACACCGCGCCGTCTTTGCCCACGCGGTCCAGCGCCGTGGCGATCTGCTTGCCGATCGCCGGATCGCCGGACGAAATCGCGGCCACCCACTCCATCTCCTGCGGCTCGCTGATCGCGCGGCCTTGCGCGTTCAGCGCCGTTTCGGCCGCCGCCACCGCCTTCTCCATGCCGCGCTTGATGATCATCGGGTTCATCTCGGCGGCCACCGCGCGCAGGCCGTCCTGGATCATCCGTTGGGCAAGCACCGTGGCGGTCGTGGTGCCGTCGCCCGCCACGTCGTTGGTCTTGGTGGCCGCTTCCTTGATCAGCTGCGCGCCCATGTTCTGAAAGGCGTTCGGCAGGTCAACGTCACGGGCGACGGTCACGCCGTCGTTCGTGATGATCGGCGACCCGAATTTGCGCGCCAGCCCAACGTTCCGTCCCTTGGGTCCCAGCGTCACGCGCACCGCGTCGGCAACCGAGTTGACGCCGTTCAGCAGCGCGCTGCGCGCGGTCTCATCAAAAATCAGGTCTTTTGGCATGCCGGCCAGACTCCTTCGTGGCGGTCTCGCACTCCAGCGGTTAGATCAAATTGGAAGGGCGGTGCGCGCCCAGCGGCGCGCGGCGGCGCGCCGAAATTCGGCCCGCAATTGTAACGCAGCAACGCCTGGAATTGGGCGCGGAAATGACGCTCACTGGTCTGGCGGTAGCGGACGCCACTCCGAGAGTTCAGCCGATCAAGCAGTTGCGCAACGCCCTCACACCACCCCGTAAGGCGCGGCGCCGAAGGTCTCGTTGTAGATGTCGCTGAGCGAACGACCGTTGAAAGACCAGTGCGGGCACGGTGCCGGGGTGTAGGTGACGTTAAGCGCGACTCTCGTTGCCTGAGACAACGAGGTCTCCGCATTTCGAAACCGCACCCTCTTCGCACTCACGACTTCGGCTCGTTCGTCGTTGTTGGTGCAAACGAGCTCCGCGCCGATCGGAATGTCCATCTGCGTGAAATCCAGGGGTGGTCGCTTTCGACGGTCGAGTCGTTTCTCAGCGTCCAGCGACTGAGCATCGATGTGCCGGTCACCCTCGGCCCTTACGCTGGGCGATACATCCTCTCCGCCGAGTAGCTCCAGAATGGCCTGCGCCTGCCCGATCTCAATTTCGAAGAACTCGCGATTCGGGTTGACCCTGTATGGCTCAAACGCAGTGTGCAGCGCTGCTTCCACTTTCTGATAGTCATCGACGCTGCGAGCCACTTCGCATCGGAATGGCACCGGCACACCGGTCGAATACAGTTCTCTGAGTCGCTGCGCAACGTCGTCGCGTCGCGTCTTGCCGATTTTTACCATCTGCGGCATCGCGGGATTCGTTAGCACATACACGATTCCGGTTTGGCCTGACGATTCGACCTCAGGCGCATCGCCTAAGGCAGCACCCTCAGAAGTCTCATTGGGCAATGCCGACTCTTGTGATTCTCCGTTTAGGCTCAAGCTGACTCAGCTAACCCAAGCAGTGCTCCACGATGCCTCTCGGAGCGTGCCCGCTGCGCTAGCGCCCTTTCCAATACGGATTCGGCGACCAGTAGCGTCGGTTCTTGATGCCCAGCGCAAACGTGGCTTCGGTGCTGAACTGGATCGAATGTTGGAGCCGCGTCAGCGCGTCCTCGCGGGTTGCGGCGCCCATGGCGCGGTAGTCGCGCCCGTCAATGACGGCGTTGGCGTTCCAGCCAGACATGCCCTCCCAGACGCTGACTTCAACTTCAACGTCGTCAAACTCAATGTACGTGACCTCGCGGTCGTCGGTCGCGGTCGGATCGGATGACACGGCAGTCCAAGAGGGTGGCGGATTGGTGGCGCAATTATACGGGCGGACCGGGCGTGGACCGGGGACGGTGGCGAGCGTGACAATGCAGGGAAGCCGATTTGGGCCGACTGCCGCATGACAATGGACATCTTCTTCCAGATCGTGACGCCGGACGATGCGCTGGCGCGCTTGTTCGACTACGTGCCGGCCACACCGCGCCGCGAGCGCCTCGGGCTGGACGTCGCCCTGGGTCGAGTCACCGCCGCGCCGCTCACGTCGCCCGAAGACAGCCCCGCGTTTGCCCGCTCGGCCATGGACGGCTACGCGGTACGCGCCGCCGACACCTACGGCGCATCCGAAGGCCTGCCGGCGTTCCTGGCCGTGGATGGCGAGGTCCCGATGGGCGCCGCGGCCGAACGTCCCGTGCAATCGGGAACAGCCCATCTGATCCACACCGGCGGCATGCTGCCGCCCCGCGCCGATGCCGTGGTGATGGTGGAGTACACCCAACCGGTGGACGAGACTTCCATCGAAGTCTTGCGCCCCGCAGCCCCCGGTCAGCACGTCATCCAGGCCGGCGAAGATCTGGCCGCCGGCGACGCGCTGCTGCCGGCCGGTCACCAACTGCGCGCGCAGGATCTGGGCGTACTGGCCGCTCTCGGCATCACGGAAATTGAGGCGGCCGTGCGCCCCCTCGTCGGCGTGCTCTCGTCCGGCGACGAGATCGTGCCCGCGGACGCCCAACCCGCCCCCGGCCAGGTTCGCGACGTCAATGCCACCACGCTGGCCGCCCTGGCCCGCCAGGCCGGCGCCCAGGTACGCGAGTTCGGCGTCGCGCCAGACAACCGCGCGGAACTGGACCGGCTCGCCCGCACCGCGCTGGACACGTGCGACCTGGTCACCATTTCAGCCGGCAGCTCGGTCAGCACCCGCGACATGACCGCCGACGTGATCGGCAGCCTGGGCCATCCCGGCGTGCTGGCCCACGGCATCGCCGTCAAACCCGGCAAACCCACCATCGTCGCTGTGGCCGGCGGTAAGCCCGTCTTCGGCCTCCCCGGCAACCCCGTATCCGCCATGGTCGTTTTCGGCCTCGTGGTCGTACCGACCATTCGACGCCTGCTCGGCGCAGGTCCGGCCGACGACCCAGCGCACCGCCGGGCGCGCCTGTCGCGCAGCCTCGCTTCCCAGACCGGACGCATCGACTTCGTGCCCGCGGCGCTGCAAGCGCGCGACGGCGAGTGGTGGGCAACACCCGTCCTTGGTCCCTCCAACCTGATCGCCACCCTCGTGCGCGCCTCGGGTCTCATACGCATTCCGCTGGACGCCGGCGGGCTGGCGGAAGGCGACTGGGTTGACGTCAGAACCTTCTAGCTCCCACCAGCGCGACGTCTACCTCTACGACGTGCCCCTCGCCACGGCTCGCGAACGGCTCGCGAAGGCCCTGGCCGAACTCCCCGGCTGGCCGCCCCGCCGAACGCTGCGACTGCCCCTGAACCAGGCCCTCGGCCACATCACCGCCGCACCCGTCTGGGCGGCCCTTTCCAGCCCGCACTTCCCCGCCGCCGCCATGGACGGTGTGGCGGTTTGCGCCGCCAGCACGGTGGGCGCCGCGGAAACTTCACCGCGGCGACTGGAGCTCGACTCCGAAGCCATCTGGATCGACACCGGCGACGCCATGCCGCCGGACACCGACGCCGTGATCATGATTGAAGACGTTCACGACCGCGGCGACGGCTCGATCGAGATCATCGCCGCCGCCGCACCCTGGCAGTACGTCCGGCCGATGGGCGAGGACATCGTGGCCTCGGAGCTGGTGCTGCCCCAGGGCCGCCAGCTTGAACCGCGCGATCTCGGCGCCCTGGCCGCCGCCGGTCACGCCGAGGTGGACGTGGTGGCGCCACCCCGCGTGGCGGTGATCCCAACCGGCAGCGAACTCGTCCCCGTCGGCAGCAACCCCCGGCCCGGCGAACTGATCGAGTTCAACGGCCTCATGCTCGGGGCGCTCGCGGAGACCTGGGGGGCGGAGTCGCTGTGCGGCGACATCGTCGCCGACGACTTTCACGCCATCCGCGACGCCACCGAATCCGCCCTCGAATCCGCCGACATCGTCGTCATCAACGCGGGCTCCTCCGCCGGCCGCGAAGACTACAGTGCTCGCGTCATTGCCGACCTCGGCCGGGTGTTTGTCCATGGCGTGGCCGTTCGTCCAGGTCATCCCGTGGTCCTCGGCGTCGCCCGCGGCAAACCTGTGCTTGGAATACCCGGTTATCCGGTCTCCGCCGCCCTCACCTTCGAACTCTTCGTCCGCCCCCTGATCGAGGAATGCCTGGGCCGCTCGGCCCCGCCACGCCGAACGGTCAGGGCCGTCACCCCGCGCCAGCTCGTCTCCCATGCCGGCGACGACGAGTTCATCCGCGTTCGCGTAGGACGCGTAGGCGACCGCATCGTCGCCGCCCCGCTGGAGCGAGCCGCCGGCGTCATCATGTCGCTGGTGCGGGCCGACGGCCTGGTCACGGTCCCGCGCTTCTCCGAGGGCATCGCCGCCGGCGCCGAGGTCGAGGTTGAGCTCCTCGGCGAAGCCGAAGCCATCGAGCACACGGCCGTCGCCATCGGCAGTCACGACCCGGCCTTGGATCTGCTCGCCAGCGAACTATCCCGCCGCTCGCCGCCCATGCGCCTGGCCTCCACCAACGCCGGCAGCTACGGCGGACTGGTCGCGCTGCGCCGCGGCGAGGCCCACCTGGCCGGTTGCCACCTGCTGGACCCGGCCACCGGCGTCTACAACGAGACCGACGTGCGCCGCGTCCTCCCCGGTCGAGCAATCACCCTGATTCAGTTCGCCCAGCGCGAGCAGGGCCTGATCTTGCCGAAGGGCAACCCCAAGGCTTTACGCACGCTCCACGACCTGACCCGCCCCGATGTGCGTTTTGTGAACCGGCAGCGCGGCGCGGGCACCCGCATGCTCCTGGACCACCTGCTGGCCGCCTTGGGCATCGATGCATCGGCCATCGAGGGCTACGACCGCGAGCAGTACACCCACCTGGCCGTGGCCGCGGACGTGGATAGCGGAATGGCCGACGCCGCCCTGGGCATCCGCGCTGCCGCCCGCGCCCTGGGCACCGACTTCATTCCCATCGGCATGGAGCGCTACGACCTCGTCATCCCCAACGAGCACCTGGACTACCCGCCAATCGCCGCCCTGCTGGACATCCTGCGCGACCCGGCTTTTGCCCAGGACGTTCTCGCCATGGGCGGCTACGACACGACCCAGATGGGCGAGGCCGTGGCCGAATTCAGCGGAGACGACTGAGCCGGATGGCAGTGACCGATCCGCCGTCGCCGCTGACCGCCGACCTTCCGTCGGCCACCGCCGAACGCGCCGCCAGCCGGCGCGGCCTGGGCCTGCTTGCGGTCACGGCCGCATTCGCCGCCCTCGTCTTCAGCATCATGCTGGCGGGCACGCGAGCGCTGCCTCAGCCCGCCCCGAGCACCACGACGACGCCTGTCTCGTCGCCCGTTCCTCAAGCCACGGGGACTGTCGCCATCAACACGCTCTCGGCGGACGACCTGGCCGACCGGCTACCGGGGATCGGCCCCGGCTACGCCGCCCGCATCGTCCACGCCCGCACGTTCTTCGGGCCCCTGCAATCCGCCGCCGACCTGCGCGCGCTGGGCATTCCCAACGCCACCGTCGAACGCGTCCTGCCCCTCATCAGCTTTCGTGCGCGGGATCTTCCTGGGATCGGGTTGCGTGCATGACCAGGAGTGCCACCACCAGCAGCACGACCTCGATCACGATCGGCAGCAGCGGGCCGACCTCGCGAACCCATGCGATGACGCTGATCGTAATGGCGATGAAGAACAGCCAGAACACCCGGCGCAGGTTGCGCCGCAGCGTCGGCGTCAGTCGGCGCCCTCGCAGCGCCAGCAGCGCCATCGTGCCAACGAGGAACCCCTCCACGAGGATTGGCGCCGGTCCCGACTGTAGCGACCACACGAAGACGATGAGCGTGATGAAGAAGATCGAAAAGATGGCGGCAAAGAATGCGCGTTGGCGGCGGCGGTCCATGGGTTCGCCTGGAGCACTGGCTGACGCGGCAAATCATACGGGGCGGGGCTGGGGCCAGGCGCCCTGATAGCCGGCGCCACCGGCGCGTTTCTGTTTGGCGTCGCCGCAACCGCCTGGTGGGGCGTGGCTCCGGCCTGGCTCACAGCCGTGCTGTCCGTGGCGCTGCTCGCGGCCGGCGCAGCCCGCCCAAAACGCCTGGCCGTCCTGCTGATCCCGGCCGCCCTGGTCTTGGGCCTTGCGCGCACCACTCACCACCAGCAGACCCAGGCGCCCCTGGTGCAAGCGCCGCCGGGCGCCGTACTCCAGCTCGAAGGCGAGGTCGTCGATGTGCACCCCGGCGCGCGCCGCACATTGAAGGTCGAGAGAGCGGGTCCAGCCGGAGCGGAGCCGACCCCGGCCGCCGGCCTCGTGGAGTTCTTCGCCCCCGGCGGCGCGGCCCCGGCCGGCGCCCGAATTGCCGTGATCGGAGCGTTCGAACCAGCCCGGCCACGAGATTCGCCGCAGCTTCGAAAAACCGCCGAGACCTTCGCCGGACGCATCCAAACCCAACAGGTCCGCATCCTCTCGCCGCCGCCCGACGCCAAACCACCCTGGCTCACCCGCCTGCGTGATCACATCGACCGCAGCGTCCGCGGCGTCCTGCCGGAGCCGCACGGAGCCCTGTTGTCAGCCATCCTGGTTGGCAAACGCTCCAGCCTGCCCGGCGATCTGCGCGACGACTTCCTGGCGTCCGGCCTGATCCACGTCGTCGCCATCTCCGGCTTCAATATCACCCTGGTCGCCCTGGCCGTGCGCCGGATGGCCGGCTGGCTGATCGGCCGCTACAGCGTCCTGCTGGCCATGCTCGCCCTGCCCCTCTACGCCGCCCTGGCGGGCGGCGAACCCAGCGTCGTGCGAGCCACCCTGATGGGCGAACTGATCCTCTTCGCCTGGCTGCTCGGGCGCGATACCGACGCACTCACCGCCCTGGCAGTGGCCGCACTGGCGATAGTTCTCGTCGACCCCTCCGCCCTGGCCGACGTCGGCTTCCAGCTGTCATTCGCTGGGACGCTGGGTTTGGTCGTCATCGCACCGGGACTTTCCGAATGGCTCACCGGTCGCGCCCGCCTGCCGCGCCTGGCTGCCGAGCCCCTGGCGGTCACCGCCACCGCCAGCCTGATGGTCACGCCGATTATCGCCCACACCTTCGAGCGCCTGCAGCTGGCCGCCATCCCCGCCAACCTGCTGGCCCTGGCCGCGCCGGTCTGGATCATGGTCACGGGCGCGCCCGTGGCCGTGTGGGCGGCCGCCGGTTGGCCGTTTGGCGACGTGTTTGCCTGGTCCGCCTGGGTTCCGTTGGAATACTTGATTCAGGCCGCCCGCCTGGCCGCTGAATTGCCGGGCGCCTCCGTCCCGATCCCGGGCTTCAGCCTCGGACACGCCGCCGCCGTCTACGCGGCTATCGGCCTGCTGATCGCGCTGGGCGGCAGGCAGCCCTGGCGAATCCCACAGGTCCGAACTCGCCGCGTCAGATCCCTCGCTGTCGGACTGGGCGTTGCGGCGTTCGCACTCCCGCCACTGCTGGCCGTCGTCGTCGCACCGCGCCTGTTCCAGGATTCGGCGACCCGCATCACCCTCGACTTCGCCGGCGACACCCCCACGATCTACGCGCGGAAAGCCGAAACAAGCCTCGTCGTCGCGGGCGATCGTCTGCGCCCGTACGTGCTCGACGCCGCTCTGCCCGCCTGGGACCCGACGATTGACCTGCTGGCCATGCCTCGCGGCGACGGCCGCGCCAGCGCCACGGCCCTGGGCCTTCTGACGGAGCGGAGCGTGGACTTCGCAGCGGCCCCACGCTTTCACGGTCTCGGCGCGGCCCTTGTCTCTCGCGAAGGCGCCCGCCGTGCGCCGGTTGAGGCCACGGGCACGGCGTCCAGCGACGGCCTGACCGTACGGTTTCTGGACGGCGAGTCCGGTCCGTGGACCCGCCTTGCAGCCCCGGACCTCACAGCCTTGGTTGCGCCTCCTGGTGCGGGCCATCCACCAGCCGGTGCCTTTGCCGACGTGCTGGTGCTCACTCGCGGCAGCACGCTCGGTCCCTCCGACTTCGATGCCCTGGGAGCGGCCGGCATCCGCCTTCTGCTGGTCCCCCACCCAACCAGCGCAAAGGTTGCGGCCGTCGCGATTGATCCCAGCGGACAACCGGGAACTCGCGAGGTGGTCGAGGGCTCGGTCGTGTCGATTCGAGCGAATCTCGGCGACCTGGAGGTCCTGCAGCCAGGCTGAGACATCCTACGGGGTACGATCCTTCGCGATTCGGCCACGGGACGGGACGCACCAGTGCATACAGCGGTTGTCGGCGGCGGAGCGATGGGCGCGGCGATCGTGCGCGGCCTGATCGCGCGTGGCGGGCTCGAGCCGGCCGATCTGACCGTGGCGGAAGTTCTCGCTGAACGCCGCTCAGTGCTCGCCGACGACTACGGCGTGACGGTCACCGGCAGCGCGGACGACGCCATTTCGGGCGCAAGCCTCGTCATCCTGGCCGTCAAACCCCAGAACTTTCAGGACCTCGCCCCCGCGCTCCGTCCAGCCCTCGCCGACGTGGCCCTCGTCATCTCGATCATGGCTGGCGTCACGCTCGAGACCCTGCGCACCGGCCTGGGGACCGACCGTGTGGTGCGCGTGATGCCCAACATCGCGGCTCAGGTCGGGCGCGGCGCATCCGTCTGGACCGCCGACCGTGGCGTCGCCGACGCCGACCGCAACCGCACCCGCGCGGTGCTGGGGGCCCTGGGGATGGAAGTCGAAATCCAGGACGAGTCGCTGATCGACGTCGCCACCGCCGTCCACGGCAGCGGTCCCGCCTACGTTTATTTGCTGGCCGAGGCCTGGATCGATGCCGCCGAAGCACAGGGGCTCGACCGCGAGATGGCCACGCAGCTGGTTCGCGAGACGATTGCCGGATCGGCGGCGCTCTGGCAGGCCACCGGCAGCCAGCCCGCGGCCCTGCGCCAGGCCGTCACCTCCCCCGGCGGCACCACCGCCGCCGCCCTCGCGGCCCTCGACGATTTCGACTTCCCGGCCGCCATGCGCGCCGCCATCGTCGCCGCAACCCGACGGGCCAAAGAACTGGCCTAGGCACAAAGCCGCGCGCCTCTGCTAGCGTGCGCTCGAACTGATCCGGAGACCCTGCCCATGCCCGCCACGCTCAGCGACGCTCAACTCGAAGAACTCAAGACCTTCGACTCCGCCACCATCGCCAACGCCATTGAGCCCTTCAAGGTTCGCGACCAGACGTTGGGCTACGTGGGCAGCAACGTCCGCGCCCTATTTCCCAACAAGCGGGAGCCAATGGTCGGCTACGCCGTCACCGCCAAGGGCGACAGCACCACCTACGCGCGTCGGCGCGACCCCGCCCTGCAGTTCGAACTGTGGGAGGCCCTCCAGCAGTCGCCCAATCCCTCCGTCGTCGTCATCCAGGACGCCGGCAACAACCCGTCCAAGTCCTGCCATTGCGGCGACGTGATGGGCACGATGATCCGGACGCTCGGCGGAATCGGTCTGGTAACCGATGGCGGCGTGCGCGACCTGCCGGAAGTCGAGGACCTCGGCCTCCACTACTTCGCGCGCGGCCCCGTGGTTGCGCACGGCACAGCGGTGATATTCGATGCCGGCGAACCGGTGGTCATCGACGGCGTGCCCATCCAAACCGGCGACCTGCTGCACGGCGACGTGAACGGGCTGGTGATGATTCCGGCTGAAATCGCCGGCGAGGTGGCCGACGCCGCCCGCGAGGTCATCGCCGATGAAACCCGACGCAAGGAGTTCGCGGCCTCGCCCGACTTCACGCTCGAGGGTTATCGCAAACTGCTCGGCTTGTAGCGCCGCGGCAAACCCGCCGTGGCGCCTGCTGAGAGCCTTCCGGCACGGGCGCTGGCGGAGCCGTGGGCTCTGCCCGGGCGTTAGCATGCGGGTTGCCGTGGACGCCGTGGCGGCGGGCACCGGATTGCTGCCCGGCGCCGGACCGCTGCGCCACACCACCGTCAACCTCGTCGCCGCGCTGGCCGACCTGGCGCCTCGCTCGACCTGGCACGTCTATTGCCCCGCGTTCGCCGTCCTCCACGAGTTGACTGGGCGCCCAAATGTGCGCGTCCACTCCGTTCGAGCCGCCGCCCGATCACGACCGCTCCGCATCCTCTATCAGCACACCGGTTACGCGTACGCGCTCCGTCGAATTCGCCCGAACGTCACCCTCCATACCGTCAACGTCGCACCGACCTTCGGTACCAGACCTCGTGTCGTCATGCTGCGGTCCTTGCAGTGCTTCACCCACCCGCGCCAGTTCGGCCTGCTGCGCCGCCGCTACTTGCAATTCACGCTGCGCCGGTCGCTCCGCGCCGCCGATCGGGTAGTCGCGGGATCCTCGGCGGCGGGAAACGATGCGGTTCGGTTGCTGGGACTGGATCCGGCCCGTATTCGCGTCGTTCCCCATGGCCTGGCCCCGCATATCGCTAGCGCGCTCGACAGGCCGCCCGCTGCTCGCCAAACCCAGCGCCCCTACCTATTGGCCGTGTCCACCCTCTACGGACACAAGAACTATCCGCGCCTACTCCAGGCGTTCGCGTCGCTGCGCCGGCGCAACGTCATCGCTCACGACCTTCGAATCGTTGGCGCCGACGCCGAGCTCACCGCCGCCGATTTGCGGCGCATGGCCGACGAATTGGGCGTCGGCGAGGCGGTGTCTCTCCTGGGACCGGTCCCGCACGACCGTATCGCCCACCACTACCAGCGGGCCGATGCCTTGGTCTACGTCTCCCTGGCCGAGACCTTCGGCCATCCGCCCCTGGAAGCCATGGCCTACGGCTGCCCCGTAATCGCCTCCAACGCCACCTCGCTGCCTGAAGTCACCGGCGGCGCGGCCGAGCTTGTCGACCCAACCGACGTGCGAGCCATCGCCTCAGCCATCGAACGCGTCGTTACCCAGCCGCGGCGCCGTGCCGAGCTTGTAGCTCGCGGAATAAAGCGCGCCCGCGAGTTCACCTGGCCCCGCGCCGCCGAACGCCTGCTGGCCGTCCTGCACGAGGTCGCCGAGTCGCCATCAGCCAGTCGCTAGCCGGCTCAGTAGCCTCGCCGCTCTAACGCCGCGGCCATCCGCATCGCTGCTTCCACCCGGTTCGGCCCCTTCTTGTTGTAGAAGATCACGAAGCTGGCGGTCTCGGGCCCATGTCGGGCCGTCACCAGGTCAGTCAGTTCGCCAATCTCTGCGTCCGAGTAAACGTGCTCCGCCCGCAGCGCCCGACGCTCGCGGGCCGAGACCTCACCCGCGCTATCACGCCCCATGAAGCGGTAGTAGGCCAGCGAGGGCGACGTCAGTTCGTCCACGGGCTCAGGCAACCCGGCGGCCGCCGCGCAGGGCTCGTCGGCGATCACCGCGGCCAGACCGAGTGCCTGCAGCCGCTCCAGCGTCTCCTCGCGCACCTCGCCCAGCCAGGCCGGGTGTCGGAATTCAATGGCGACCGGATCGTCACCCAGGCCGTCGCGCAGCAAGCCTAGGTGCTCGTAGGTCTCCAGCTTCGGTCGCACGTTCGCACCGAACTGCACCAGGAAACCCCCAAACTTCCCGGCCTCTCGCAGCGGCTGCACGCCTTTGTACTGATTCTTGATGTACTCGGCCGCCAACTCCTGGTCGCGCGGTCGGTTCGCCACCGCCCGGTGCGCCTTCACGACAAACTGGAATCCATCCGGCGTCTGCTCCGCCCACTGCGCGTACACCGACGGATCAAGCCGCCGGTAGAAACTGGCATTGACCTCAACAACGCTCAACCGCGACGCGTAGTAGGCCAACCGCTCCGCCGGCTTCGTCCCGCGTGGATAGAACCCCGTGTGGTCCGACCAATTGGCCGTGCCGACATGGATCTGGCGGCCCTGACCCAAGTGCATCCCGTTCCTAGTGCTCCCAGAGACCCTTGTTGACCTCGCAGAGTTCCGGCATCGCCCCGGAAGCAGTAGTCCTAGTAGCCGCCACTCACGAGATCGCTTACGTGGCTGCCTATAGACCGCCGGGCCGACTCGAGATTCGAATACTGCTTATCAGCGACATCTGAAAAACGGGCCAGTACCCTTCTGTTGATTCTCGTCTGATCCTCAAATATCGTTACCTGCCAGAATTTCTCTTGCCATTCTCGCCATCGATAGAGGGTTATGGTTGCATCACGACACTTATCATCAGAGGAGATCGCGAAGAATACGACTGGCCGGTGAGCCGATCCATTCAGTCTGGCATCGACGGGATAGCTTTCATCTGGATCATGTATTGGATGCGAATAGCCGAACTCGATCTCTTCACCAAGGGCTGCCTCTTCAAGCGTTGTGCGAAAGTCTTCCATGAAAGTAGATCTGACTCGCTCCCTTCGTAGAAAAGACACATCGTTGATTTGAGTAATCGCCTGCAGGTACGTAAAGAGTGTGTCGCCGAATTTGCCAGGCCTGATATCAATCTCCAGCGCGCCATCGCGATTTGACAGACCTAGCCTGTCGACGACCGAATCAATGATCTGACCCCTATTGCCTCTGCGAGGATCTTCGATCTCGTATGACAGATGCATCAACGTGTGTCCCTCATCAGTTAGGCGCCACCGGCTTCCATTTCCTCGCAGGACTACGACATAATGGTCTCCATCAGCGAAAGTCATCGGCACATGAACCACATATCTGTCCAGTCCAGAGGCCTCAACTTCAACGGCTGAAGCAATTGACTTTCCGAATTCCTCTGCGATGGCGTCAATATGAGTCGTCATAGGAGTGCCATCTGTCCGGTAGGCGCATACAAGAAATTTGTACGGCGTGCAAACTCTTCCAAAGCCGACTGAAAGTCTGTGTACCCGTTGGTCGCCTCCGCATAACCGTCGATGGCGTGGCCCGCCTCCTGATAGCGTTCAGTTGCTAAATGCACATGAAATACCGTCTGGATGACCGCATTCGAGTCGCCTCTCTCACTCTCAATTCTGTTGGTGTGTCGAGATGCGTGAAGCCCATTGCAGCGCAGTAGACGATATTCGACTCCATCGCGGTCGATGAATGTCAGGATGATCGAAAAATCGAGGCTATTGTGGTTGCTCTGTCGGGTGTCCACCCGATATTCGGCCCCTGAGGTCGACGTTACCTTGAGTGATCTCCGCTTGTGGCCGACTTCCTGACGACCTCGCGGCTGCAGACGACCGCGCCAATCCTGCGGCACGGGCTTCGGGTCGTTCAGAAGCCTGTCAATCTCCGCGTCGTCAAGTGTGCGAGCCATTTGGGCCGAAGGTTACTAGACAGAGGCCCTTCGAGTGACCTCATTCTTCTTGCGGAGCTGAACGGTCCTGAGACCCAACATGAGCTTCGATGACCGCGCGGAGGAGGTCCCGACGGCGCGAAGGAGGATCGGCCGCCGACCTCCCGCTGTCGGTCTCGTCGGCCCTGGCGGCAGGGGGATGCTCATGGCCGGGAGCTTGCGGGCGGCGATACGCCGTCCACGGGCAGCGAGGGCTCGGACAGCCGGTTCGCGGGGGTACCGCGCCGCCGGAACCTGCCTCACACGGTCGAGTCACACTACCATACAAAAAGCGAACGTCAACCGCCGAAGCCACCGCCCCGTCGCCGTTGCTACGATGCGGCACCAGCTTCAAGGTGAACCCCATGGCCCGTCCCAAGGTTCTCGTCACCGGCGCCGCCGGCTATGTGGCGGCGCAGATGCTGCCCACCCTCCGCGAACGCTACGACTGCACCCTCATCGACGTCGCCACCACCGACCGCAACGGGCAGGAAGTTCCCGGTGTGCAGGTCCAGAGCGTGCTGGTCGACGACCTCGACACCCTGCGCCCGCTCTTCACCGGCTGTGACGCCGTCATTCACCTGGCCTTCATTCGTCGGACCGAGGACGTCCGCGAGCAGTTCGACGGCGAGATGGACAACGTTCGCATGGCCTACAACGTCTTTCGGCTCTCGCTGGAGGAGAACGTGCGCCGGGTGGTGATGGCCAGTTCCAACCACGCCGCCGACTTCTATGAACACCTGCTGCGCAGCCGCGAGATGGACATGCTGCAAGCCACCAACGACATCCGGCCGCTCTCCGACAACTATTACGGCTGGGCCAAGGAGTCCTACGAGCACCTGGGCTTCGTCTTCGCCACCGGCACGCTGGGCCGCAAGCTGGAGAACGTGCATATCCGCATCGGCGCCCCGCGCGAGCTCGACCCCACCGAGCTGGCGGGCGACATCCAGGGCTACCCCGTCCGGCGCAACCTGGGCGCCTACATCAGTCCCCGTGATCTGACTCAGCTCTTCGTGAAGTCCATCGAGACCGAGAACATCGAGAACGAGTGGGGCATTCCCTGGCAAGTCTTCTACGGCATCTCCGACAACACCCGGTCCTTCTGGGGCCTTGAGAACGCCCGCCGCGTCATCGGCTACGCGCCGGAGGATGATTCGGAGGTCTCCTGGGCCAAAGACGTGTACGACAACCTCACGTCAAAGGGCGTAATCGGAAGGGTCGGCAAGGCGTCGTGAGCGGCGAGAAGACCGTCGAACGCCGCTGGGAACGTTGCCGTCCCCAGCAGATCTGGGACGCCATGGCCGAGTTTCCGTGCGTCTACGTGCCGTCGGGACCGCTGGAGTGGCACGGCCTACAGAACGCCATCGGCCTCGACGCGGTGAAGTCGACCGCAATCTGCCGGCGGGCCGCCGACCGTACGGGCGGGCTGGTATTCCCCACCGTCTTCCTCGGTGCGCACGAAGTGCCCATGCCGCTCGGAATGCCCGTGGACCCCGACTTGATCGAGGCCAATGCCCTGATGGTGCTGAACTACCTGGCGCGCAATGGCGCGCGGGTCGTGATCTGGCTGGGCGGGCACGGCGGCAGCGAGGACTATCTGGCCTATCGCCGCGCCGCGCTCACCGCCATGCGGCAGGCGGACCTCCTGGTGATGGCGTCCGTCGACGCGCATCTGCTGACCGACTTCGAGAAGCCAATGGACCATGCGGCCGCCATCGAAACCTCGATCATGATGTACCTCGAAGCCGACACGGTGGACTTGGCCGCGCTGGATCCGGCGCCCGACCAATGGCCCGAAGGCGTCGGCGGCGACGACCCGCGCACTCACGCCATCCGCGACAAGGGCGAACACTACGCCGAGGCCCTGATCGACCGTGTGGCAGCCGCTGCCCGTCGTCTGGCGGCCCTGGACGACCCCGTCGAGCGCCGCAAGCACATCCGCTGCGTGGCGCAGCAGGTGGCCGTGGACGACCTGGTCGTCTATGCGCGCGCCAACCTCGCGTCGGCGCATTCGCCCAACAAGACGCCGGACGACTCCTGGGACGAACACCTGGAGGCCTATCTCCTGGGCGACTACGACCGCGCCCTCGCGGCTGGAAGCAAGTCGATCGAGGCCGCCCGCCTGACCACAGCCGGCCGCCGTCCCGCCGGACGCGAGGACGAACGAATCGTCTAATTTGGCCCACGCGATGTTTTGGTCAGTTGTAGCAGAGCCGAACCACAAGGCAGATTCGCACGGCCTCACGCTCCGCTCGGGCTGACGCAGGCCGACTAAGGTCGCATTTGGCGTACGAAGCTGACCGTAATCTACAGGCTACTTGACCCAATCTTCTGGACAGTGGCTGCCTAGAACGGCAAGTCATCAGGAGAAATTGAGTCACCAAGCTCACACTTACTCAACGATGTTGAAGGTGCCCGACGTCTTGGCGAGAGATCGCTGGGCGGAATCGGTAGGTTATCTGAGCAAGCTTCGCAGCGACCTTTGATGGAATCGACCAACGACGTCTCGGCAATGCTAAATAATGCCGCGTCCCGTGCCAGGGCACGAGCGAGAGCACTCTCGTAGACACCTGCATGCACGGGGAGGTCCCCGTACCACTCACGGTGTGGATCCAGTGCGCACAGGGCGTCAACGACTCGAGCATTTTTCTCATATCGGATCAGCGCCAGGGAGAGGGCTGCTTTACTCAACGCGGCCGCGGCGTGCGCGGAAGGACTGTTGATGTAGATCTCGATGCGGCGATCTAGGTCAGTGAGCGCACATTGATTGCCTGCGTTATCTCCGGCCATCGCTAGGGCAGCAGCGCGTAGAGCGGTATGCGGAACCTTGGTCATACGGAGGGCAGCTCCACAGAGCGCACATTTTCTCGCAATGGCACTCGCCAAGTGTTCGATAACGACTTCCCTCCTACGCCTATACTCAAACTCGTGTGGCACTGCACATCCAACGCACCGCACGAACTGCCTGTCCCAATAACTAATGTCCAAACCACAGTCAACACACTTCCGATCCTCAGCCTTCTCGTCTATGTAGTCTCGGCTCGACTCGGTATAAGCGGCCAACTCGGCGTATGCCGCAGATATATCTTCGGAGGTTATCCTCCCTTCTAGTACAGAGATATACGAGACTCCCGACTCGTTTGTCCCGGTAATGGATTGGTCAAATACATCCAAAGTGTGAAGGGCGATGAAGTGGTCAGAATCGACTTTGAAGTGGGAAGGCTTGGTGCTCCTGAATAGCCCTGATTCGCTAGAGATTGCTGCCAACTCTGCAGAAGCTTGATCGGCGGCATCGAGGGTGTCCAAGCCGCGGCGAACGGACCAAACTAAGGCAGTATCAGCATCGGCAGGAGTAAGTGGTCCTGATTCCTCGTCGAGTTGGCGCCGAATGACAGACTGATATTCCAGTACTTCGAAGAGTAGATCCGGGTCATCTTGCACTGATGATTCACCCGCGACCGGGGCGGACGGTATCTCACCTACTTGTCTGCCGACTCCGCGCGCAGCGAAGGCCGCCGCGGCGAGGGCTTCACGGAGGTCCACGAAGGTGTCCGCCCATGCCATTCTGACTTCGGCGATACGCTTTGCGGCACTGTTTGCTGATGCCAGAGCATTGATTAGGTCGGCAGCGCATGCTGCGACCCAGTCCGGTTTGGCGTCAGAGTCCGCGTATTCAACGCGGGCGGTGACTCGGCGGTTGATGTCGCCGACAGCGCCGTAGACGGCCTCCAAAGCGTCCGCCAGTCTGGTAGTCGCTAGTGCGCGACCGACGTCAAAGGATGCTTGCCGAATGTCTCGATGGACGACCTTGCCTATTTGACTGGCCCAAACCGCAAGGTGCGTGTCACTCAGGCTGCGAACCTCCTTGACCGTCTCGAGTTCAGCGCGAGCGTCGGCCAAGGCCTTCAAGACGGCCTTGCGATCCAGAACCTGCAAAGCCGCCACATCGTTTATGGCATCCATCGCGGCGGCCAGAGCGCGATCCGCATCGTCCCATGCCTGATCGGCGGTGTGGAGTCGACCGAGGGCCGGGGCAGCAGCGCGTAGATCGGAATCGCTGAAACTCGGGTTGCCCGCGTCGGAAGCGAGGATTTCAGCGGACCTAGTCGCATCAACGATTCCGACAGCCCGTGCAGCACTGGGTTCCGCGTTGGCCAGGGCACGAGTTGCGGCATTGCGAAGGTCAGAGGGCGCCGACAAGTCGGGGTCACACCCTTGCCGCCTTGGCGATTCACCTGCCTCCAGACGTAGCGAGTCGCCGCAGTGCGGACAGGCAGTAGCCGATGGCTCGAAGGTGCGTAGCGAGGCTACACGGGGAGTCTCTTTATCCGCCGTGGATATGACCAAATTCAGGTCTTCGCCGCACCGTGGACACGCAGCAGCACCCATTAGGTACGTGACTGGGCGTCAGTGAAGTCTGCGCGGCGCGAAACGTAGCAGAGTTGAGTGGCTCCACACCTCATCAGCGGAGGCGCCGTTCGCTGCGGTTCAAGAAGGACAAGAATGAGTTGCGCCTTGCGGCACTTCCTAAAGCAGAGGGCGGACAAAGCATCGGACCGCGATTGAGCCAGCGGCAACAGTATGGCAATTTCAGCCGCATGCAGCGGGATGAATCCAACAGGGTCGCCCATGTAGCCGCCGTCCCACCGGATTCGACGGCGAACGCATCGTCTGATTTTGCCCACAGTCGGGTTCGGTCGAATAAGATAGGGGCGCCCCAAGAGGCGAATCCGCACCGACCCGGACATTTAGGCCCGCACTAGCCGCGCGCCGCAGCGTCGACACCGACCACAGGAGCCAGACGACCGCCATGGCAAGCGACAAGAACCTCGACGACCTCGGCCTCACGCACACCGGTGACATCCACTGGAACCTCTCCACCGCAGCCCTCTACGAACACGCGGTGCGAAACGGCGAGGCCGAACTCTGCAGCCACGGCCCGTTGGTTGCCATGACCACCCCGCACACCGGCCGCTCGCCCAGCGACAAGTGGGTCGTCCAGGACGCCGGGAACGAGGGCGAAGTCTGGTGGGGTCCCAACAACCAGCCGTTCGACGAGGCCAAGTTCGAGCCGCTGTTCGCCCGCGCCCGCGCCTTCGCGCAGGGCCGCGACCTGTACGTGCAGGATCTCTACGCTGGCGCCGACGCCCGCTACCGGCTACCTGTGCGCTTCGTCACGGCGTATGCCTGGCATAGCTTGTTTGTCCGCAGCTTGTTCATTCACCCCACGGCCGAGGAACTGGAGAATCACGACCCGCAGTTCACGGTTGTGAACCTGGCGCCGTTCCAGGCCGACCCGGCCGTGGACGGCACCGGCTCCGAGACCTTCATCGTCGTCAACTTCGCCCGCAAGCTGGTCGTGATCGGCGGGACGCGCTACGCCGGCGAGAACAAGAAGTCCATCTTCACGGTCATGAACTACCTGCTGCCCCAGCAGGGCGTGCTGCCCATGCACTGCTCGGCCAACGTGGGATCGGACGGCGAGACGGCCCTGTTCTTCGGCCTGTCGGGCACCGGCAAGACCACCCTCTCCATGGACCCCGCCCGTCCGCTCATCGGCGACGACGAGCACGGCTGGAGCGACGTGGGCATCTTCAATTTCGAGGGCGGCTGCTACGCCAAGACCATCAAGCTCTCGGCCGAGAACGAGCCCGAGATTTACGCCACCACCCGCCAGTTCGGCACCGTGCTCGAAAACGTGCCGATGGACCCGGACACCCGGCTGGTGGACCTGGACTCCGAAGAGATCACCGAGAACACCCGCGGCGCCTACCCGCTCACGCAGTTGACCAACGTGGTTCCCGACGGCCTCGGCCGCCACCCGCGGAACGTCGTGTTCCTGGCTGCCGACGCCTTTGGCGTGCTGCCGCCCATCTCGCGGCTCACGCGCGACCAGGCCATGTACCACTTCCTGCTGGGCTACACCGCCCGCGTGGCCGGCACCGAGCGCGGCGTCACCGAGCCTGAAGCCACCTTCAGCGCCTGCTTTGGCGCGCCGTTCCTGCCGCGTCCGCCCAGCGTCTACGCCGAAATGCTGGGCGAGAAGCTGGACGAACACGGTTCGGCCGTCTGGCTGGTCAACACCGGTTGGACCGGCGGTCCGGCCGGCGAGAGCGACCGCATCTCGCTGCCCTACACCCGGGCCATCCTCGGCGCCGCCCTCTCAGGCGATCTGGACGACGTGCCCTACGTGACCGACGAGATCTTCGGCCTCCAGGTCCCTACCGCGTGCCCCGGCGTGCCCGCCGAAGTGCTGGACGCCCGCGGCCAGTGGTCGGACCCGGCCCGCTACGACGCCCAGGCCACCGAACTCGCCGCCCTCATGCACAACGCCTTCAAGCCCTTCGCCGCCGGCGTCTCAGCCGCCGTCCGCGATGCGGCTCCCCTTGCGGCACGGTCAAGCGCCTAGCGCACACACCACGCCGGTCATCCCTGTCGCCGTTGGAGACCGAGTCCGTGGCGTCGCGTCGCGTAGGATTGAGTCGTCCAAGCGCTTGCCCCTTCCGTGCGGGCATGGCAGCGCCATAGCGGTAAACCGATGCTCACGCACATAGAGATCGAGGGATTCAAGAGCTTCGGCACGCCTGCCGCTACGGTCGATGTCACACCGTTAACCTTCCTTGTCGGCCCCAACGCCTCCGGCAAGTCGAACTTCCTGGCCGCGCTCGAGTTCCTCCAAACGGCCGTGAGACACGACGTCGAGACGGCGGTCACTGAGTTCGGCGGCGTTTCGGAGGTATGGAACAAACGCCTGCGCGAGCAGGACCCGTCCGCTCCGTTACGCATCCGCATCCGTGACGAAGGGTCTGAGGATCTCGGGTCGTACGCGTTCGACAATCACCGACTCGACGCCTACGACTACGAGCTGGCTTTAGAAGCGCAGCCCAACGGCGGACAGTTCAAGGTTGAATCAGAGCGCCTGACCGCCGAGATCAGCAATAGCCAAGGCAAGCAGATCTCATACGAAGTTTATCGGCGTGCAAACACACTGGAAGTTACCAGTGACCTAACTAATCCGAGTTTTAACAGCACGTCTACAATGAATATACCCCAGCCTGCTTCTGGACGTTTGATTCCTAACTTATCAATCGATGTGGTTCCGATCATACTACGTGGCAGGATACTGAACTGGAAGTTCTATCATATAAACGCCGCCACGGCGCGCCAAGCCTACCGCGAGATCCCCTGGACTGGCCTCGGCCGATCAGGAGAGAATCTGTCGGTCGCTCTCAATCAATGGAAACGCCAGGACGGAAAGGCGCTTGCAGCGGCGGAGGCGGCCCTACGCGGGATGGTTCCTGGGTTCGCCAGGTTGCACCCTGTCTCCACCGGCGAGAAACTTTCGTTTCAGGTGGAAGAAGACAACGTCACCGACAGGTTTGATCCTGACTCCGTCTCCGACGGAACCGTGCGCCTGCTTGCGTTGCTCACGATCACATTGAACATCGCTCCCGGAGAATTGGTTGCGATCGAAGAGCCGGAGAATGGCCTGCACCCGCATCTCATTCCCGAGATCGCGGAGCACTTTAGGTACTGTACGGATGAAGGTGCGCAGGTGTTCGCGACCACCCACAATCCGAACTTTCTGGATGAAGTCTCGCCGAACGAAGTCTTTCTGTGTACCAAAGTTGACGGGTTCACACGGTTGGTGCAGGTAGCGTCGCAGCCAGAGGTTGAAGTATTTAGACGTTCGTTTTCGCTTGGCGAGTTGTGGGAACAGGGCGCTATGGGGGGAGTGCCCTGACGATTGGCGTGTGCGTCGAAGGTCGATCAGACTTAGCCTTCTGGGAGACGGTTCTCCACCGCGAGTTCCTTGGCGTGAGATTCGACATCAAGGCGCTGAAAGGACGCCCGAAGCTGGTGGCGCGAGCCGCCGAGTTGGTCGATGGATTTAGGAGTCTGCACTATCCACTCTCAATCATCCTCGTTGACCGCAACTCGGATCCCTGCGTAACGGCGACCGTTCAGGCGTTTGACCAAGAAGTCATCGCAGCGGCGCGCACGCCGATCGGCAAGCGGAATGTCTTCGTCTGCGTAGCGGTTGCCGAACTTGAGTCGTGGTACCTCGCCGACGAAGAAGCCGTACGACACGCCATACCGGGGGCCTCATTCAGCGCGCCGCCAGAGACCGGCCTGGTCGGTGCCGAGCGCGCAATTCGTCGCCTTTGGCGAGAAACGGGCCACGAGGGACCGCCGGGCGGCGGGAAGCTCGGACTTGCCCGCGCTGTCGCACAACGATTCGACCCGGAAAGAGCAAAACGTCACTCCGCATCCTTCGCATACTTCTGGAACCGGGTTAAGTCAGCCATCCACGCAGCGTCCTGAAGCGCGATCGTTGAAGGACCACCCTCGCGCCTCCCCCGAAAGCGTCTGTCAGCGTGAAGTGTCTCCAACTCCGCGTTTGACAAGCCGTCGCTGGTTGCTTCCAATACTGAGGCTGGAACCTTTGTGGCAATACACCGAATGACCAACGCTTACCTCGCCTTCATCGGCACCTACACCACAGGCGCCAGCGAGGGCATCTACACGTACCGGTTCGATGCGGGCTCGGGCGTGTTGGAGCGTCTAAGCGTTATCGGCGGCATTTCCAATCCGTCGTGGGTGGAGATTTCGCCGTCAGGACGAAACCTCTACGCCGTCGGCGAGGAATCGCATGGCGTCATCAAGGCCTACGCCATCGACCCAGCCACCGGCGAATTGACCTACCTGAACGAGCAGCTCACGGGCGGCCAGGTTCCCTGCCACATCAGCGTGGACGCCACCGAGTCTTACGTGCTGCTGGCCAACTACGGCAGCGGCAGCGTGGCCATGTTGCCGATCCAGGCGGACGGAAGCCTGGCCCCGCTGACCGGCTTCGTTCAACACGAGGGATCCAGCATCCACCCCGTGCGGCAGCTGGGACCGCACGCCCACTCGATCATCCTGGATGCCACCAACCGCCTGGCCTTCGCCCCGGACCTGGGCATCGACAAGCTGCTGGTCTACGACATTGACCTGGGCAACGGCACGCTGGCGCCCCACCACGTCCCCTGGGTGCGCACACCGGCCGGCGCAGGGCCGCGCCACTTCGACTTCCACCCCAACGGCCAGTTCGCCTACCTCATCAACGAACTGGGTTCGTCGATCTCCGTCCTGCGCTACGTCGCCGATCAGGGAGTCTTCGGCGAAATCGAGACCGTCAGCACCCTGCCGGACGACTTCGATGGCGAAAGCACCTGTGCCGACATCCACGTCACGCCCTCAGGCAAGTTCGTCTACGGCTCCAACCGCGGCCACGACAGCATCGCCATGTTCGCCATCGACCAGGCCACCGGCCGCCTCACCAGCCTGGGCCACGAATCCACCCGGGGCCAGACCCCGCGCAACTTCGCCATCGACCCCTCGGGAACCTGGCTCCTCGCCGCCAACCAGGACACCAGCACCATCGTCACCTTCCACATCAACCAACAAACCGGCCACCTCCACCCCACCGGCCACCAAACCCAAATCCCCAACCCCGTCTGCATCAAACTGCTGCCTATCGATCCGTAGTCGGGGCGCGCCGTCGGCTGCCTGGATCACCGCTTTGTGGCGCTGAACCTTCCGAAGGGCGTGCGGATAGCCGCCCAGGGAAAAGTGGAGCTTGGGACCTCCATGCTTAGGGGATCAGCGCTGGGGCGAGTGGCGCAACGAGATTCATAGCCATGCTGTTGACCATCAGGCCAAGGTTGAACTCGAGCCCTTGCGCGACTGGGATCCCGAATCCCCACGCAAACAACCACGGACCGGCCCAGGAATCCCTGCCTATCCAGTCAGGATAGAGGTCAAATGCCGCCACGACTCCTTTCGAGACAAGGATTATCGCGATAGTGATCAGGGCCAGCAGCGCTGCGCTGGCAACGCCCACCGTGAAGATCGTGCCCAGCGTTCGACCGTTGCTAAGTCCCATCGTCTGACGGACGGCCAGGAAAGTTCCGACTAGCACCCAGCCCGAAATCAGCGCACGTAGCGCGGCCGCAATTGGATACACACTGGCGATGCGGGCGCCCACCGTCACGGACTCAATGTCCGTGATGACGCCCCAAAGGAGCACGACGAAAGCAGGCAACAACAGTCCCAGCACTCCGGGAGCCTGCGCAAACGCAATGGCGCGTGCGACCTGACCGAACTCCGGCGCTTCGGCATTGTTGTCCCCGATTCGTGCGCCGGCGCGCCGAAGCCCGAAGGCCCAGAGCGGCCAGGCCGCCACATGCACGATCGCTATCACAGTCGCGAGATAAGCAGCCTGAAACACCTCGCCCTCAAAGCTCCCGTACCGCTCAATACCCCAGGCCACGGGAAGGATGTCCCTCGCGGCCACGGCGGCACCGGTTCCCACCGCTGCGAGAGCCACCACAGTTGTGGCCTGCCGGGTGCTGGCGCCGGGCGCCGCGACTTCCCGGTACACCGTCGGGTCCAGCCGCAGGGCGCGGAGCATCCGGCTCACGAATCCGTTACCGATAGCTGCCGGCCTCGCTTGCGCGCCGCCTCTGGCCGTCAGTCTGTCATGCAAGAGCGTGCGCGGCCATCCCGCCGTGCGTAGCGCTCATTCACGGCACGCGGCCAGTGTTTACGCGGCTCCGCGCCGGGAAGTTGCTCGCCGCCCGCTACGGTTCCGTCCCGTAGTCGTCCCGAATCCATCGGGCGGCGGGGCCGGTTCTTCCTAGGGAAACCCTTGCGTTACCCTCCGTCACTCCCTCGAATGCGGGAATCCAGGCGCCGTCGAACTCTGCACGCGCCCGGATAGGTGCCGGACCTCCTGATCCGAAGCAAGTTGGGCAAGGGTCTCCAATGGACGAAGTGAAAATCTGGGCGCTCGATAGTGACTCGAACGTCACGCCCTTGGCGTCGAAGGACCAGACGGACACCGAATCCTTGCTGGAGGAGACGCTCGTCAGGAACCCCGACTTGCTGATTCCAGGGCTGAGGCTCGTTGGCCGGCAGACGCCCACGGACGGCGGGCCGCTCGATCTGCTCGGGGTGGATGAGGACGGCCGGCTGGTCGTGTTCGAGTTGAAGCGCGGGACGCTGTCGCGGGACGCCGTGGCGCAGATTATCGACTACGCCTCAGATTTGGACGCCAAGAGCGACGTTGCATTGACCGAGCACATCGCCGCCAACTCCGGCGTGGGCGGCATCGAGCGCATCGAGGACTTCGAGGAGTGGTACGGCGAGAACACCGAAAGCCCGAGCCTCGACGCCCTGAGACCGCTGCGCCTGTTCCTGATCGGCCTGGGGGCCGACGAGAGGACGGAGCGGATGGTGAAGTTCCTCGCCGAGAACACCGGCATGGATATCTCGTTGCTGACGTTCCACGGCTTTGCCTACGACGACAAGACCTTCCTTGCCAGGCAGGTGGAAGTGGAAGCAGCCGCAGATCCCGGTCCGCGCCGGTCAACGCGATACCGGAGTACTGAGGAGAGAAGAGAGCTGCTGAAGAAGAACATAGAGGACTCCAGCATGTCCGAGACCTTCGGCGCCGTGGAGGAGATGTTCGCGACGAATTGGCCCCGGTCCAGCGCTTATCCGAGAGTGTGGGGACTTAGTATCACGCTCCAGAGACTTGCATATGCACGCATTGACTTTAGGAAGGGAAGCGTGATTGCAGTCTTCTTCCCGCGCGCCAAAGCCCTGTGCCTGGACGAGTTCCGGCAGCTCCTAGAGGTATTCCGATACGAAACATGGCCGAGGAATCGAGAGCCGTTGAATGACCGGGACACGGAGATCCATTTCGAGTTCACCGCCGAAGAGTGGGAGCAACACAAGGACCGCCTGTCTGCGCTGACGACAGCGGTGTACGAAGCCTGGGAGAACAGAACCAGCCAATAGCAGGCTGCGGCCGCCGCGGATGAGGTAGACGTTTAGGTCGCTTCGCCCAGCCTCCGGGCCTGCTCGACGATGTTCACGCCCACCGTTTCGCTCCACGCGTCAATCAGGCGGGCATAGAGTTCGCCAGGGTGGCCGTTGCCGACCTGGGTGCCGTTGACCCGGGTTACCGGCAGCAGGCAGTAAGGGGTGCTGCTGAGGAAGGCCTCGTCGGCGTTGAAGACGTCGTAGAGGGTCAGGTCGGCTTCGCGGACTTCCACGCCCAGGTCCAAGCTCAGGTCGCGAACGGTGGCGAGGCTCACGCCGGCCAGGCCGGTGCCGGTGCGCGGGGTCAGGATGGCGCCGTCGGACACCAGCATAAAGTTGGCGCCGGTGCCCTCGGCGATGCGTCCCGCGTTGTCCAGCAGCAGCGTGTAGGCGCCGGGCGCCAGGGCGTTGACTTCCTGCTCGGCCAGCGCCAGGAACATGCGGCTGCGCGTCTTCATGCGCGGGTCCTGGGTGGCGATGTTGACCTGGCGGATCGAGGGCGTCACGCAGTGCGCGCCTTCCTCGTAGTACGTGCACCAGTACTTGAAACCCAGCTCATGCGTCCACACCAGCACCGAGGGCCCGGCATCGCCGCGTCCCACGTCCGGAAACTGCGGGTGCGTGCCGCGCGTGATGTTGTGGAAGATCCAGGTGTCGCTGCCGTCTGGCAGGTCCGGGCTGTTGCGCTCCACGACCTGGAGCGTGACCTCGGTTAACTCCTCAGCCGTCAGGCCCGGGTCCAGGCGGCAGTAGTCGAGCGAGCGGTACAGCCGGTCGATGTGTTCCTTGAGCTTGAAGGGCTTGCCGCCGAAGGTGCGCGTGGCCTCGTAGACGATCTCGCCGTAGATGATGGCCAGGTCGTTGGGCCAGTAGCGGGCCTGCTCCAGCGGGACGATTTCACCGTTCGAATAGGCCCAGGTGCTGGCGCTCATATCGAGGAATCCCTACCGGCGACTCGCGCGAAGGAGCCTAGCACCGGCCGATTTGCGTCCAATGTTTCACGTGAGACATTGCGAGCAGCGGATCTACGACAACGGCTTGCGCAGACGCCAAAACACGGCGTTGATGGTCGCGTCCACCGTGCGGGCGTAGAAGGAATATGGCCCGGCCCCGTAGATCACACCTCCGTCCACGCCCCTATCCCGCAGGTCGGCCAGCGCTCGCTTGAGCAGCACCGTGCCCACGCCCAGCTTGCGGACCTCCGGCGAGACGCCCATCGGCCCCAGGCGCTCGGGTGCGGCCACATCGGTCACCGCAAAGCCGCAGAACTCGCCGTCCTTTTCGGCCATCCAGAGGGTCGGCGGGTCCAGCTTCAGGCCGGACGTTGCCAGGTAGGCCCAGCGCCGCCCGACCGGGGCCGTGGCCAGGGCGCTGGGGTATTCGAACTCGCGCGCCACGTAGTCCCAGGCTTTCTGGAAGTCAGCCATCGTCACCCGACGCACCCGCAGCCCATGGACCTGCTCCAACTCCGCTTCCTGCTCCGAGGTATCCAGCGGCGTGGTGCGCAGGTCCACGTCCATGTCCATGCCATCGCCCGCGCGCTCGTAGCCCCGCGCCTCCAGGAAGCAAAGGGCTTCCGTGTAGCGCAGGTCCAGGCCCTGCATAAAGCGGTTGTTGCCGGCGATGATCGCCAGGGACTCTGTTGCGCCCAGACCCGTTAGCCGCTCCTCGACGTGGTCGAACAGCCGGGTCGCGACACCCCGGCGGCGCATATCCCTCGCGACGGCAAACAGCTTCACCCCGCCGGCCGTCTGCAACTCCTCGCTCGGCGGCGCCCCGCAGGCCAGGCCGACCAGGCGTTCGCCCTGCCAGACCGTCGGATTCAGGTCCGGGTCGAAATCGGGATCGTCGAGGATGCGGTCCTGGAGAATGGCCTCCGAGAAGGGCAGGTGCGCGATCTCGTACCTGCACAGCGCAGCCGCAGCGGGTAGATTTGCCGCTTCCAGGGGCCGAATGTCCAGGTCGGTCACAGCGCCTCGATCCAGCGGCTCAGCGTCTTGAACTCGCGCTCGGCCAGCGTACGCCCCGCGGGCACGCCGGGTCCCACCTCCGTCTCCACGATCAGATGCCCGCCATATCCGCGTCGCTTCAACTCCGCCAGGATCGACGGCCAGGGCACATGTCCCTCACCCAGCGCCCGTTTGGCGAACCACCCTGGACCCAGCCGGCGGCGCGGCGGCTCCATTCGCTCGATCCAGCTGCCGATGTGCTCAAGGTAGAGGCGAAACGGATAGGCGCCAGTCTCGGTGGCGCCGACCAGTGAATGATCCTTGACGTGCACGTGCAACAGCCGGTCCCACACGGGACCGACGCAGCGAGCCCCAAACGGCGTGGGCGTCTGCATCAGGTTCGCCGGATCGAGAATCAGGCCCGCGGCCGGGTGATCGACCTCGTCCAGCAGCCGGTTGGCGCCGGCCGCCGATTCAGCCAGCGAGCCGTGGTGCATCTCAACGGCCACCATCACGTCCAGATCGGCCGCCGCCTCCGCGCACCAGCGCAGGTGGCGTGCCGCCCGCGCCCAGTGTTCGGACTCAGCCTCCGTGGCAGCCACCCACCCGGGCCAGATCCGCACGCTTCGAGCCCCCAGCTCCGCGGCCCACTTCAGAAACCGCTGTGCGGTTTTCCGGGCCTCCACGGCCTCCGCCTCGTCCAGCAGCGCGAAGTTGCCGGCGTGCGATGCAATGTTGGTGATTTCCAGTCCCTCGAAGAGTCCCTTCAGAAGATCCAGCCGCGCGTCGTCCGAGTCAGGCGCTAGCTGGTGGCGCGTGCCGCGTAGCTCGACGCTGGCGTAGCCGATCTCCCGCGCCGCGGCGGCAAACTCGGCGGCCGGCTCGTGATCGAACAGCAGCCCCGACAGCGCCACCTGCATACGGCTTCATCCTTTTCCGGCACTCAAGATCCGCCCGCACCGTACGTCATCGCCGATTGGCCGTCGCCGAACCCTCGGCAGGCATACGATTGGGAACCATGATGATCCACACGCGCAAGTCAACGTGCACCGACGACGTCTAAGACGCCGGTCAGTCCTGGCCGTGGGCCTGGCGCTCGGCGCCGGCGCGCTGGCCGGCTGCGGCGACCCGCCGGCACTGGCGCCGCTGCCGTTCGCGGACACGGACCGCGGCAACGTGACCTACCGAACGGCCGACGGCATCCAGGTCGTCGCCACCTTCACCCCGCCAGCCACCGCGCCGCCCTGGCCGGCCGTCGTGCTGATGCACCAGTACCAGGGAACACGCGCCCAGTGGGACGACCTGACGCCCGACCTGCTGGCGGCCGGCCTGGCGGTACTGGCGCCCGATGCGCGCGCCCACGGCGAGAGCCTGCGTCGCGTCCGCGCCGACGGCGGCTACGACATCGAGACGGACCGGGCCAACACCCTGGACGGCTGGCCCGATGACGTGGTCGCGGCCGTCGCCTGGCTCACGGCGCGCGGCGACATCGACCCGGGTCACATCGGCGTGGGCGGCGCCAGCGTGGGCGCCAACACGGCCTGGATCGCTTCGGCCGTGCTGCCCGAGGTGCGGCGGGCAGTGGCCGTTAGCGGACGCTTCGAGCCGGGCCGCCTGCTGATGGGCGAGGACATCCCCAATTTCCAGCCCCGCAGCGTGCTCTTCCAGACAGATCGCGTAGAGGCCCTTCAGTCCCAGGCCCTCTACAGCCGCACCGCCGAGCCCCGCCAGGTAAACGTCTACGACACCCCCGGCCACGGCATCGAACTCCTCAAGCATCCCACTCCCCGCCGCGACTTCGTGGCCTGGCTGGCCGAGGGGATCTAGCCAGCCGCAGGCGGGCGCTTAGCGAGGAGCTACCGCAGCCCGCTGGACCCCGTCAGCGAGTTCTCGCTCGCCGTTACCCGCAGTCGCTGTAGCCGCAGGACACACACTTCATGCAGCCTTCCGCGTAGTGGAGTTGGCTGCCGCCGCAGGACGGGCAGGCGCCCACGAAGCCCTGGTCGTGCGCGGCGCCTTCGACGTACGTCTCGGCCGCCGGCGCCGAACCGCTGCCGAAAGTCGGCGCGCTCTGCCGAGGCGCCGTCGCGGCCGTGGCCGCGGGTTGCTCGGCCGGGTCGGGTGTGTACGTGCCCTCGCCCTGCAGGTCCACCATGGGGACGAAGTCGCCGTTCTCGACGTCGATCCGCTTGGCCATGGCCTGCGCGATGCCGTCGCCGCACGAGAGCACGCGTTCCGGGCCGAACCCGGCAGGCCGGTGGCAGGTAATCCCACGCAGCGTCTTCTGCACTTCTTCGACCGGCACGCCTGAACGCAGCGCCAGCGACGCCAGCCGGCCGATGGCCTCGGTTTGCGCGGCGGCGCAGCCGCCAGCCTTGCCCAGCGTGGCAAAGGTCTCGAACGGCAGCCCGCGTTCGTCGTCGTTGATGGTGACGAACAGCGGACCGCAGCCCGTGCGGATTCGGGTCGTCGTGCCGTGAATCTGGTCGGGCCGTTCGCGTTCGACCGCCGCCACGATCGGCAGCGGCGTTCGGTCGGCCTTGCCGTTCGAGGCGCCGTTGGCTGCCGGCGTCGGCGTCAGCGTGGGCGCATGCCCGTTGCTGTGACCATTGACGGAGGCGGCCGCCGGTGCGGGAGCTTGTTCCACGGGCGCCGGGGCCTCGGCCGCCTGCGGCTCGTCGGCTTCGTTGCGGCGCGTCTTGTCGCCGGAGTCGCTGGTGGTCAGCACCTGGAAGTCTCGGCTGCCGTCGCGGTAGACCGTGACGCCCTTGCAGCCCAGTTCGTAGGCCCGCCAGTAGCCGCGTTCCACGTCCTCGCGGGTGGCCTCGTGCGGGAAGTTGATGGTCTTGGACACCGCGTTCTCGGTGTTCGCCTGGAAGGCGCTCTGGATGCGGATGTGCCACTCGGGCGACACGTCATGCGCCGTCACGAAGATGCGCCGGGCCGACTCGGGCACGCCCTTCAGCACTTGCAGGACGTCTGCCGGTGTTTCGTCGGTAATCCGCAGGCTGCCGTGGTTGGCCTCGATGGCGTCCACCAACTCTTCGCTGAAGAACCCGCGGCGGCGCGCATAAGTCTCGAAAATCGGGTTGACGTAGCGCAGCGTGGTGGCGGCGTTGTCGTCGCTGTCCCGCATCACGTTCTTCCAGAAGATCAGCGCAAACAGCGGTTCGATGCCGCTGGAGGCGTCCGCAATCATGCTGATCGTGCCGGTCGGCGCGATGGTGGTGACGGTGGCGTTGCGCCGCTCGCCGTGGCCCTTGCGGTCCCAGGCCGAGTTGATGAAGTTGGGGAACGCGCCGCGTGCGGCGGCCAGTTCCTCGGAGGCGCGCCGGCCCTCGTCGTTGATGAACTGCATGACGTCGCCGGCCAGCGCCTCGGCCTCGGGGCTGTCGTAGGGCAGGCCCAGGTGGAACAGCACATCGGCCCAGCCCATGACGCCGAGACCCACGCGGCGGTTGCCGTGCTTGACGATGTCGTCGATTTCCTTCAGCGGGAAGTTGGAGGCTTCGACCATGTCATCCAGGAACCGGACGGACAGGTGCACGTCACGCCGCAGGGCGTTCCAGTCGATCCGCGTGCGGTCCTCGGTGAGGTGCCAGTTCAGATTCAGGCTGCCGAGCACGCAGGCCTCGTAGGGCAGCAGTGGCTGCTCGCCGCAGGGGTTGGTGGTGTCCTGCGGCGCCACGTCCGGCGTGGGGTTGGTGCGCTCCAGCCGGTCCAGGAAGATCATGCCCGGTTCGCCGTTCAGCCAGGCGCCGTCCACCAGGCGGTCCCAGACGTCGCGGGCGCGCAGTTGCTTCGTCACCTCTTCGGTGCGCGGGTTGACCAGGTCGTAGTCGGTGTCGTCGCGCACCGCCTGCATGAAGGCGTCGGTGATGCCGACGGAGATGTTGAAGTTGGCGATCCGGCCGTCCTCGGTCTTGCACTCGATGAAGTCGAGGATGTCCGGATGATCGACGTTAAGGATCCCCATGTTGGCGCCGCGGCGGGTGCCGCCCTGCTTAATCTCGCCGCAGGAGTAGTCGATCATCGACATGAAGCTGATCGGGCCGCTGGCCACGCCGCCGGAACTGCGCACAAAGTCGCCGCGCGGACGGATACGCGAGAAGTTGAAGCCCGTGCCGCCGCCGCTCTGGTGAATGATGGCGGCGTGCATGTCGGTGGTCTTGATGCTCAGCAAGTCGTCGTCGATGGGCAATACGAAACAGGCCGCCATCTGCGCATAGCCCTGCGGCTTGCCCGCGTTCATCAGGCAGGGGCTGTTGGGCACAAAGCGCAGCCCACGCAAGAGGTCGTACATGGAGCCGACGATCTCGTCGTGGCCGTCGGCGTCCACCCAGCCGCGTTCGCGTTCCACGTCAACGACGCCGCGCACGACGCGACTGAAGAACTCGTCCACGTCCTCAATGGGGTGGTCGACGCGGTCCTTCAGGAAGTAGCGCTTGCGCAGCACGGCAAGCGCGTTATCGGAAAGGTTCGGATACGTCGTGCCGCCGTCATGCATAGCGCGTCTTTGATGGAACCGAGAACCGATAGCTCGGTCGCCACCCTCCCCACGTGGCTGTCGGGATCTCGACCAGAGACCCATCCTCAGTATTACCACGCTCAAGTTCAGTGCGGATCTGTCCCAGTCCTTCGCTTACCAGTGCCTCGTGCGCGCCCCAGGTGCTGGCGGAGTCCTGCGGGAACGCCACACCCATCGAAAACTCCGTCTCCGCGTGCCGCAAGCCAAAGAGCACCAGGTCATACGCGCCCGTGGACGGGATGATCTGGGCGAAATCGATGACGAACTGCCGTCCGTCGCGCGTGCGGTGCAGTTCGCCAAGCAATCTGATCACCGCCATACCCCCACTCCGGGTCGCCCCACCCCAGCGCCGCTGAACGCAAGAACTGGAAGACCAGCGACGATGGCGACTGACTGGGCCTACATACTACATGTAGGTGGGGGAGAATAGTTACATCCCCTATCTTGCATGTCAATCGCCGGTTTTCAACGCTTTGGACAACTTGTTCGTCCAATGTTCGGTGACACGGCGGACTGCCCCAATCCAGGGCTTGGACACGGTCGAATCGAGTGGGGCCGAACGGTTGAAGCGGAGATCGCGCCGCCTTCAGGCATCGATACCCACGTCATCCCCGGCGGTCCACAGCCCATCCACAGGCTGTACAGATGCTGGCCCACCGACGGCTTAGCCGGCGGCGGTCTGCAGTTCGGCGATGCGGCTGTCGCGCCCGACCACAATCAGCATGTCGCCCTCGATCACGCGCTCGGACAGGCCGGGCGTCACGATCAACTCGTTGCCGCGCTTGATCACCAGCACGTTGACGTCGAATCGGGCGGCCAGGTTCAGGTTGGCCAGCGACTGCCCCGCAAATGGCGTGCCATCGATCTCGGTAATGCCCAGGTGCGGCAGCAGTTCAAGATAGTCCAGCATGCCCGGCGTTGAGACGCTCTGGGCCAGGCGCAAGGCCATGTCCCGTTCGGGAAAGACCACGCGGTCCGCGCCCACGCGCTCCAGGATCAGGCGGTGAACCTCACTGGATGCCTTGGCGAACACGCGCGGCACGTTCAGGTTCTTCAGGTGCGTGGTGATCAGCACGCTGGCCTCAACCTCGGCCATGGCGACGATGGCGAGATCCACGTCGGTGGCGCCAATCTCGCGTAGCACGGCCTCATTGGTGGCGTCGCCGACGACAGCCTGATCCACCACGTTTGTGGCCATCTGGACGGCCTGCTCCGAGGTGTCGAGCACGATGACTTCGTGCCCGGACTCCGCCAGCGTGCGGGCCAGGCTGCTTCCAAACCGGCCAAGGCCGGTCACAAGAATCTGCATACGTGCGGACGGGGCTAGCCGACCTTGATGGCCTCCTCCGGATAGCGGACCAGCGGTTGATGCTCGCGCGTGACGAGCGCCTGGGCAAGGGTCAGGGCGCCGAGACGCCCGACGAACATCGTTCCGATCAGCACCAGCTTAGAGGCCACGGTCAGGTCGGCCGTGATTCCCGTGGAGTAGCCGACGACGGCAAAGGCGCTCACGGCCTCAAATAGCAGGTTTGACAGTACCGTCTCGGATCCGCGCTCCGCGATGGACATGAGCACCGTGGCCAGCAGCACGGCGACGCCCGAGAGCCCGAACACGGCCAGCGCCCGCATGACCGAGTGTTGGGCAATCCGCCGGCCGAACGCTTCGGGAAAACGGCGACCGCGAATGTGCGACACCATCGCGATAAAGAGCACGCTGAAGGTGTTGACGGTGATCCCGCCGGTGACGGCGGCCGATGCCCCCCCGATGAACATCAGCACGATCAAGACGATCAGCGTATCGGTGTGCAGGCGACCCATGTCGATGGTCGAGAATCCGGTGGTGCGCCAGACCGCGTGGTTGAGCGCGGTGTTGGCCCGCAGGCCGAAGTCGTCGGCTGGCACGGCGCCGCCAAAGTCCGGCGAGAGCACCAGCAACAGCACAAATCCCACAATCAGGAGCGCCGGCATAGCCGTGAGCACGATGCGGGATTCCAGGCCCAGGCGTCGCCACAATCGCCGGCGCAGTACGTCGAAGATGACCATGAAGCCGATGGCGCCAATGATCGCCAGCGCCGCCAGGATGCCCACCGTCGTTGGATCGTCGACTAGCCGCGCGAAGCTGACGGAGCCCGGCTCGATGTCGAATCCCGCGTTGGTGAACGCCGAGACGGCGTGAAAGATCGACCACCAGTGCGGATGGTCCACCGACGAATCGCCGCGGACCCGGAGAAACAGCAGCACCGCCCCCACGCCCTGCAGGAACAGCGTGAAGATCGCGATGCGCCAGAACAGCCCCTTCAAGCCGCCGGGTTCTCCGCGTCCGATGTGCTGGCCGAACATCAGGCGTTCGCGGGTTGAGGTGCGCCGGCCGGCCAGCGAAAAGATGACGATGGCGCCCACGATGAAGCCCAAAGCGCCAACTTGGATCAGCGTCAGGATCACGATCTGGCCGAACAGCGACCAATGGTCATGGGTGGATACGACAGTCAACCCGGTGACGCACACGGCGGAAGTTGCGGTGAACAGGGCCACCAGCAGATCCGGCTCTTGGCCATCGGCCAGCGACAACGGCAGCGCCAGCAGGGCGGTGCCCAGGAAAATCAGGCTGGCAAAGGCGACGATGAGAATGAGACCCGGCCGAAAAGGGCCGCGACGCGCCAGGGTGGAGTCCACCTGCAGGCTCATGGCCACCCGCCGCGGCACGCGGACCACGCGGTCGCCGGCGCCAAGGGGGCGTGGGACGCCGGCGGGCCGGTGCGGCGTGTCCGGCATCAGGCGCGCCTCGACTGCCGCCGCACCACGGTCCAGCCGGGCGTGGCTCGCTCCAGTTGCGACAACCTGCACCGCATCACAGCCGCGCAGTGTAGACCCGCGTTGACGCTGGGGCGGAGCGGCCCCTAGGCTTCGGCGACTGGCCGCCGGATCCGAAGCCGTATGCCTGAGCCATCCCCCGTACGCGTTGCCATGATCGGTGTGGGCGGTATCGCCTCCATGCACCTGGCCAACCTGCTGCGCATGCCGGAAGCCGACGTGGTGGCCCTGGCGGACATCGATCTGGCGCGCATCCCGGACACGCTTCGACGAGCCACCGCCAGGATGTCACCGCCGATCGAGCCGCCCGCCATCGAGACATTCGACGACGCCGGCCGCATGCTGGCCGCCGTCGCGCCGGACGCCGTGTTCATCACGCTGCCGCCGTTCGCTCACGGCGAGGTGGAGTACCAGTGCATCGAGGCCGGGGTCCCGATGCTGGTGCAGAAGCCGGTGGGGCTGGACATGCCAACCGTACGCGGGATCGAGCGCGCCATCGCCGAGCGCGGTCTTATCACGGCGGTGGGCTATCAGACGCGCTACAGCCAGGCCGCCGATACGGCTCGTGAACTGCTGGCGGACCGCACCGTGGGCATGGCCATAGGTACCTATCTGGGCGGCATGCCCGGAACGCCTTGGTGGCGGGTGCAGGCGCAATCGGGCGGGCAGGTGGTGGAACAGGCGACCCACGTGGTCGATCTGCAGCGTTACCTGGTGGGCGAAATTGAGAGCATTCACACGGCCGCCGCAACCCGGTTGATGACCGACGCCCCGAATCTGGACATCAACGACGTGTCGGCGGCGACGTTTCAGTTCGCCAACGGCGCTGTCGGAACCTTGCTCAACACCTGTGGCCTCAATGAAGTCCCGGTTGAACGCTGGGACCACGGCCTGACCATCGTGGCGCGCGACCTCTCCCTGTGGGTGTGGCACGACGGTGGCCGGATCGCGCGGCCGGGCGACGTGCGCGAGTTCTCCAACAGCACCGACTCGAAGTACCTGCTGGACGAGGCGTTCGTGCGGGCGGTGCGATCAGGCGACGCGTCGAACATCCGTTCGACGTATGCCGATGCCGTGCTCACCTTGCAAGCCACGCTGGCCATCGAGGAGTCTGCGCGCACCGTATTGCCCGTGCGTCCAGCCGACCTGGGCTAACCGAGGCGGTCGCTCGAACGCAGTTCGGTCGGCCGCCTACTCGTAGGCGAAGTTAGCCCGCACCGTGGCGCGGATGCGCAGTTCGCCGGCTTCTACCGGAACCGCGGCTACGGCGGGAGCGGCGGCCATTGGCCGTGCCACGGCGAATTCGCTGCGCGCCACCGGCACAAAGATGGTGTCTTCCTGCAGCGAGATCAGGCCGCGCACGCTGCCGCGCAGCGCGTCGGCCACCGCGCGGGCCTTGTCGGCCGCGTCCAGCGTGGCCAGTCGTAGCGCCTCGGCCTTGGCCGGCCCGTCGTCCTGCAGGGTGAAGCTGATAGAGCGCACGCTGTTGGCGCCCGCGCTCAGCGCCGCGTCCAGCACCCTGGAAGTCAACTCGATCTTGTCAATCGTGACCGTGACGGTATTAGCCGAGCGATAGCCCACCGGATCGGCCGACACGGTGCGCTGTTCAGGCGCGGCCGGCGGGAAGACCGGCGACAGGCTGAGGCCGGTCGTCTGAATCAGGATTTCGCGCTCGTCCGAGCTCACGTCGCGAATGGCTTCGATGAGCTGTTCGGCCGTTGAGTTGGCCTCGTCGGCCGCTTGTGCGGCAGTCGCAGCCGAGGCCTCGACGCCCAGCGTGACGATCGCGCGGTCGGGCGGAACGACGACTTCGCCCTCGCCAATGACATGCAGGCCAAAGGGGCGTTCGCCCGGCGGGATCAGATTCGCGGCCCCGCCCACGTCCACCGACGTTGGTTCCACGGAAGCATTCGGATCGCCGGCCTGGAACTGCCGCAGGGCCAGGAAGCCAATCACAATCAGGACCGCGACGATCGCAAAGATCGTCAGCAACTGCGCCTGCCAGGGGGCGCGCCGGTACAGAGAGAACATGCGTCAATCCTAGCCTGTCGGAGCTAGACCACTCGCGCCAAGCGCCGACGGCCGCTGAATCAGGCCGTCGGCGCTTGGCAGCGAAGGGGCCGGCTTAGCCGAAGCGGCGCTCGACCTCTTCCCAGTTCACGACGTTCCAGAAAGCCGCGATGTAGTCCGGGCGGCGGTTCTGGTAGTTGAGGTAGTAGGCGTGTTCCCACACGTCCAGGCCCAGGATCGGGGTTCCGCTGCCGTCCATGAGCGGGCTGTCCTGGTTGGGCGTGCTGGTCACGGCCAGCGAGCCGTCGGCCTGCTTGACCAGCCAGGCCCAGCCGGAACCGAAGCGGGTGGTGGCCGCCTGGGCGAACTCCGCCTGGAAGGCCTCCAGGCTGCCGAAGGCGGCATCCACGGCCTCGGCCAGCGCGCCGTGCGGGTGCGGATGGCTGTTGCCGCCGATCACGGTCCAGAACAGCGAGTGGTTGGCGTGGCCGCCGCCGTTGTTCTGCACGGCCGTCCGGATGCCCTCGGGCACTGCGCCAAGGTTGCTGATCAGATCTTCGACGCTCAGCGCGGCCAGGTCGTCGTGACCCTCCAACGCGGCGTTGAGGTTCATCACGTACGTGGCGTGGTGACGGTCGTGGTGGATTTCCATCGTGCGCGCGTCAATCGTCGGCTCCAGCGCGTCAAAGGCGTAGGGAAGGTCGGGTACTTCGTGGGCCATGCTGCCTGTCCTCTTCTAGCGTCGGCGCCGCCGGCGATCCGGCGGGTCGAGGGCTCGGTTCAATCCTAGCCCGTTGCGACACGCCGCTAAAGCCGCAGGCGGACCAAAATGACCGGAAGTCCACAACGCTCGCCATATAATCAGGTGCGCCCGCGTTCGCGCGGGCGGTTGTCTGTCCGTTCTGTCCGATCGAGCACTCCAGGGGGAAGTGTCGGAACTGGTAGACGAGCGTGACTTAGGATCACGTGGAGATTTTCTCCGTGAGAGTTCGAGTCTCTCCTTCCCCACCCGCCTCGCGATCGGCCGGTGGATTCCGCCCAGGGGATTGGTATGCCCGCGACCGCTGAGAAGCTTGAAGGCAGCCGCGTTCGGCTCGCGGTCGAAGTGCCGCCCGAGGACTTGCAGAAGGAATACGGACGGGCGATTCAACGCGTCGGACGCCGGGTCAAGATCCCCGGCTTCCGCCCCGGCAAGGCGCCGCGCCGCCTGGTCGAGAACGCCGCCGGTGTCGGGACAGTGATGCAGGATCTGCTGGAGGCCGTGGTGCCACGGGCCTATACCTCGGCCCTCGATGAGACGGGCGTGAACCCGATCGACCAGCCCGAACTTGACGTGCCGGAGCTGCCGTCGCTGGACGCTCCGTTCCTGTTTTCGGCCGAGGTGGCTGTGGCGCCAACGGTCGAGCTTGGCGACGTGGACGACGTGTCGATCGAGGTAGCAGTCGACGAGGTGACCGAGGACGAGATCGAGGCCGAAATCGAGCAGTTGCGCACGACCCAGGCCTCTTGGGAGCCGGTGGAGCGTCCCGCGGTTGCCGAGGACATGGTGCAGGTCCGCATCCAGATCGAGGGCGAGGGGATTGAGCCCGAGGACCCGCAGCCCTACAACGTGCTGGTTGGCAACAACGGCTTTCCCGCGGGCTTTGACGGCGCCGTGACTGGCGCCGTGGCCGGGGACGCAGTCTCGTACGATGCTCGCATCCCGCCAAACGACCCCAACGAGGCACTGCGCGGCAAGGACGTCAGGTTCGAAATCCAGCTCGATGGCGTGAGCGAGCGGCAGTTGCCCGACCTGGACGACGAGTTCGCCCGCAGCGTGGGTCCCTTCGAGAGCGTGGACGCCCTGCGCGAGCGCATCACCGGCGCCCTCCATGAGCGCAAGACGCACGAAGCCCAGCGCGATCTCGAAGAGCAGGCGGTGCAAGCCCTGGTTCAGCGCGCCACGTTCGAGATCGCCGACGTGCTGATCGAGCGGGAAAGCGAGGCGGTGCTTCGCGAGCGTACCGACGCCCTGGTGCAGCGGGGGGTTCCAGTCGACACCTACCTCGCCATGCGCGAGCAGACGCGCGATGAGTGGGAGGAAGAAGCGCGCAGCGAAGCGCTGAGCCGCATTCACCGCGCCCTGGCCCTGGAAGCCTATGCGGACGCACACGAGCTCACGGCCGAGGTTGACGAAATGCAGGCCGAAGTCGACCGCCTGGCGGAGTTCTACCCGCAGGATCGCCGGAACACTATCCGCACCAACCTCATGCGCGACGAAGCCCGCCAGCAGGTCGCGAGTAGCGTTCGCTCACGGAAGGCCATACGGGCGCTCGTCGATGCAGTCACCGACGGCGCCGCCCCGCTGCACGACCACGATCACCACCATCCCGAGCCCCCGCCCGAACTAGCGGCCGCGGCAGAGCCGGAGGATAACCCCGAGTCCGCGCAGGCCTAGCGTCGCCGGACGGGAAAGGACATTCGCATGGGCATTCTGGTTCCCTACGTCATTGAGCAAACCGACCGCGGCGAACGCGGGATGGACATCTACTCGCGCCTGCTGCGCGACCGGATCATCTTTCTGGGCACGCCAATTGATGACGCCGTGGCCAATACCGTCATCGCGCAGTTGTTGCTGCTGACCAGCGAGGACGCCGAAGCGGACATCAACATGTACATCAACTCACCGGGCGGCAGCGTGAGCGCCGGCCTCGCCATCTTCGACACGATGCAGTACGTGCCGAACGACGTGGCCACAACCTGTGTAGGGTTGGCCGCCAGCATGGGGAGCGTGATCCTGGCCGGGGGCACGAGCGGCAAGCGGTCGGCGCTGCCGCACAGCACCGTGTTGCTGCACCAGCCGTCGCAAGGATTTGAAGGCTTCGTGCAGGCCGCCGACCTGCAGATTCGAGCCCGCGAGATCGGCAAGGTCCGCGACCGGATCGAACAGATCTTCGTGGACGCGACCGGACAGCCCAAGGAACGCATCCACGCGGACTCGGACCGCGACTTCTATCTCACGGCCGAAGAAGCCAAGGACTACGGGCTGATCGACCAGATCGTGACGCCGCGCTCGGCGAGCGTGGGCCAGGACGACAACGGCTCGGACTAGGCGACATGGCCCGACCTCGGTACCCTGCCGGGACCTTTGTCTCTCGGAGCCGACATGGCCCGTAGTCGCTCGAACCGCGCGAGCTACCGCTGCTCGTTCTGCGGAAAAACGCAAGACCAGGTTCGTCGCCTGATCTCAGGCTCGGCCGGCGTCTACATCTGCAACGAGTGCGTCAACTTGTGCCGGGACATCATTGACGAAGAGCAGACCCGGGCCCCGAGTCCGCACGCAATGGCCGGACGAATCCCCACGCCGGAACGCCTGTTCGAGCTGCTGAGCGACTACGTCATCGGGCAGGACCTGGCGAAGAAGGTCGTTTCCGTCGCCGTCTACAACCACTACAAGCGCGTGGCGGCCGGCGCCTCGGACGACGAATTTGAGTTGCACAAGAGCAACATCCTGCTGCTGGGCCCCACCGGCGTCGGCAAGAGCGAAATCGCCCGCACCCTGGCCCGCATCCTCAACGTGCCGTTCTGCATCGCGGACGCCACCGCCCTTACGGAAGCCGGCTACGTGGGCGAGGACGTGGAGAACATACTGCTGCGCCTTTTGCAGGCCGCCGACTTCAACGTCCCGCGAGCCCAGACCGGCATCATCTTCATCGACGAGATCGACAAGGTCTCCCGCAAAGCCGACAACCCCTCCATCACGCGCGACGTCTCAGGCGAAGGCGTGCAGCAGGCGCTGCTGAAGATCATCGAAGGCGCCCAGGTCAACGTGCCGCCCCAGGGCGGGCGCAAACACCCGCATCAGGACTTCATCCAGATGGACACGCGCGACATTCTGTTCGTTTGCGGGGGCGCGTTCGAGGGACTGGACCGAATCATCTCCCGGCGCATTGGCCAGGCGGCCGGCGTGGGCTTTGGCAAACGCTCATCTGACGAAAAGGCCGAAAGCGTGATGCACGAAGTCGCGTCAGACGACCTGCTGAAGTACGGGCTGATTCCCGAGTTCGTCGGTCGCCTGCCGGTGGTCGCCGCCCTGGACGAACTGGACGTCGAAGCGCTCGTCCGCATCATCTGCGAACCCAAGAATGCGCTACTCCGCCAATTCCAGAAGCTGTTCGAAATGGACGGCGTGGAACTTGAGATCACCGACGACGGCCTGGAGGCCATCGCGCGTCGCTCCCAGGAAACCAACACCGGCGCCCGCGGCCTGCGAACCACCCTCGAAGACCTCCTGATGGATACCATGTTCACGCTCCCATCCAAGAAGGGCGTCAAAAAGGTGGTCGTCACGCGCGAAACCGTCGACTCCAACAGCGCCCCCATCCTGGTCACCCAACCCGGCCACGCCGAACCCCAAACCCAACAAGCCGAAGAGTCGGCCTGACGTGGAAGCTGAAGCCTAGGTCCAGTCCCACTCCGGCGGCTTGTGGAACGGTCCTACACCATCAACAAGCCCTGCCGAAAACTGACAGTTCGGCAATAGCGTGTGATCGAGTAGCGCGTATGAAGTTGCAGCCGCTTGCAACCGCCGGCTGCGTATCCGATGCGGGCTCACGACATGCACAGTTCTCGTAGATCAAGCCAGCGGTACGGGTCCTGCGAAGCGCGCCGTAATAAAGATTGAATCCGTCCACATAGACGTTGGTGCGCAGGGCCATACCGTGAAAATTTCAGGGGCCACCCGGAGGTGGCCCCATCCCAACCGTCAGAAACAGTTGGGGGAATTGAGTTCATTTTAGTGAACAGGCCGCCGTTCGCCAATAGGCAGAACATCCGATCTGCGTAGGGCATGCCGTAAAGATTTCAAGGGCCAGCCGGAGGTAGCCCCGTCCCAGCCCTGGAAACATCCGAGGGGATCAAGGCTGAAGGTAGACAGCCTCGAATCAGGAAGCGCATGGTCACCGCTTCGTTCGCCTGTCTGATCGGCGACCCAAAGCCCCGTACACTCACGCGCCAACCCAAAAACCGGAGCCACCCACATGCGCGCCGTAGTCCTCTCCTACAGTCATCACGGGTTTGGAATGGGCCGCACGGCGATCCAGCTTGGGCACGAGCTGGTCGGCGCCTTCGACCCGCTGGAGTCCGAACGTTCGACGATGGCGGAGACCTTCGGCTGCCCCGTCTTCGACACCGCCGCCGAGTGCCTGGAAACCGCGAAACCCGACATCGCCCTGGTCTCCGGCCGCCACACCCTGGCTCCCAGCTACTTGCAAGCCTGCGTGGACGCCGGCGTACCCTGCCTGTTCGACAAGCCCTGGGCCGACTGCGCCGACCGCCTGCGACCCGCCGTTGAGGCCGCTGAGGCCGCGGGTGTGTGGGGAGCGCTCACCCTGCCCACGCGCGAACTCAAGGTGTTCGACGTGATCGGCCAGTCAATCGCCGACGGCACGCTCGGCGACCTGGCGCACTTCCACAGCCGGCTCAGCACCTCAACGCCAACCCGCTACGACGGCATGCCCTCCGCCTGGCACAACGATCCGTCAATCTCGGGCGGCGGCTGCTGGGCCGTGGAGTGCCAGCACGGCATCGACATCATGCTGGACGCCATGGGCGGCCAGCCGGTGCGGGCGGTGGCCGGGGTCATCTCCAACGCCATGTTCCAGCGTCCGTTCGAGGACTACGCCGCCGGCCTGTTCCGGGCCGCCGACGGCAGCACCGGCCTGGTGGAATGCAGCTACGCCTATCCGTTGGGCGACCACTCCGGCGAGTACGTCATCCGCGCCGTCGGCGCCAACGCGATCATCCTCGGTCAGTACACCGCCGACCTGGTCGGCCAGGTGCAGGTCCACACCAGCCGGGGCGTGCGGATCTACGACGAAACGCCGCGGGCCGACATGATGGCCAGCATCATGGGCCGCTCCATCCAGGCCCTGGATAACGGCGACCCGCCGCCCATCCCGCTCCGCCAGGCCGTCGGCATCCTGGAACTCCAGGACGGCGTCTACGACCTCGCCCGCCAGTCCTCCGCCACCAACGGCCCCCACCTCATGGCCACCCCCGCGCCGCGCCCCGCCTAAAAGCACGAGCAGTTGAGACGGCGCTAGGCCTGCCCTGACGACGCCTGGGCGGCATAGAGGCGCTGATAGGAGCCATCGGCCGCCATGAGTTGGTCATGCGTTCCGGTTTCGGCGACGCGACCGTCGTCGAGCACGAAGATTCGGTCCGCGTTGCGGACCGTGGAGAGGCGGTGGGCGATGACCAGCAGCGTTCGACGGTCCGAATCCGCTAGCACGCCGTCGTAGACCTCGCGCTCGGTCACCGAGTCCAGGGCCGAGGTTGCCTCGTCCAGGACCAGAACATCCGGGTTGCCGAGCAGGGCGCGAGCGATCGCCAGGCGCTGGCGTTCGCCGCCGGAGAGGTGCGAGGCCCGCTCGCCAATCTCTGTGTCGTAGCCCTCGGGCAGCGTCAGGATGAAGTCGTGAATCCGCGCGATCCGGCACACGCGCTCGAGGTCACCGTCGTCCACATCCGTAAGCCCGAACGTCAGGTTTTCCCGAATGGTCGCGCTGAAGAAGAACGGATCCTGCGCAACCAGCGCCATTGACCGCCGGACCTGACAGCGGCGCAGCGACTGAATCGAATGGCCGTCGAGGCTGATCCGGCCTGTGTTGACATCAAAGAACCGCGCGACCAGCTCCGCCGCGGTCGACTTGCCCGAGCCGCTTTCGCCAACCAGCGCGGTGATCTGGCCGGCCTCCGCTCGCAAGCTGAAGTCAGTAAGCGGCTGCACATCAGTTGAGCGGTGGCGGAACGCGACGCCGTCGAACTCCAGCGTGGGCGGGCGCGCCAGGTCATGAGGTGCCCACTCCGAGTCGTCCTCGGTCGGCAAGCTCAAAGTCTCGTTCAACCGGCGCGCCGCCGCGAAGATAGGCGCCAACTCGAACCAGTAGACGCTGGCCGTCATCGTGACCTTGACGAGGGCCAGCAGCAGGCTGGTGAGCGCCGCGATGTCACCGGTCGTAAGCCGTCCGTTGAGGTACTCGATGCTGCCGAAGCCGAACACCAGGATCGGCGCGGTCAGCCAGCTAAGGGCGATACCGACATCGCCGGATGTGCGGCCGGCCAGGAACTCGCGAATGTGATCGCGGCTCAGGCGTTCGGCCAAGGCCCCAAAGCGCTCGGTCTCTCGGTCCTCGGCCCGGCTCGCCTGCACCAGGCGGGCCGCACCCAGCCGCTCCTGGGCGAAGGCTGCCAGATCGGATTGCGATACCAGCCGGTCGTAGGCAGCCAGACGACGCAGGCCGTAGCCGAACCGCCGGGTTAGCACGAAAAAGAGCGGCGTGACGATCACGACGAGTCCCAGCAGGCGCCAGTTGATGATGGCCGTGGTAATGACCGTGGCCAGCCCATAGGCCAGGGAGAATATGCCGGCCCCAGCGCCCCAGCGAGCCTGCCAGGCAAGCTCCGTTGGATCGTCGATCACCCGCGCGGTCAGTTCTCCAGAGCGCATCCCGTCCAGCACGTCCATACGTACGCGCTGGACATGGGCGAAGACACGCTCCGTCAGCCGCGCGCTGGCTCGAAAGCCCAGGCGTTCCGCACGTGCCGTCAGCAGCCAGCCGGTGCCTGCGGCCAGCGTGGGACCGGCCGCGGTCAGGACGAGCGCCCCGAGCGCGTCCGGAAAACCCGCGTACACGCCCTCATTCACCAACTCGCGCACTGCCAACGCGCCGGCTACGGCAAACGCGATGGAAAGCGCAGCAAGGAGCGCGGTGACTGCAACCGTCGTGCGCGCGGGTGGTGCGGCGGACATTACCTGCCGTAGTTCGCGCCAACCGCCGTCGGTGGCGGAATCGTTGGGTTGCTTGCCAGGCACGCTAGGCCTCCGCCGGCGCGAACTGCGTGTCGTACATCGCGCGAAAGAGCCCGTCCTGCCGTCGGAGTTCGGCCACGGTCCCTTGATCCACGATGCAGCCGCCGTCCAACACCAGCACCCGGTCGGCGTTGATGACCGTCGCCAGCCGATGCGCGATGGCGATCACCGTGCGCCCTTCGCGGGCGCGGTCCAGCGCCGTCTGAATGCGCCGTTCGGTCAGGCTGTCCAGCGAGGACGTCGCCTCATCCAGAATCAGCAGCGGCGGGTCTTGCAGCAGCACCCGCGCGATGGCCAGGCGCTGGCGCTGCCCGCCGCTGAGCCGGACCCCGCGGTCGCCGATCACCGTGTCGTAGCCGTCCGGCAGCGAGGCCGCGAAGTCGTGAAGCTCGGCGGCGCGCATCGCCTCAATCAGCTCAGCCTCGTCCGCTTCCGGCGCTGCGATCTGCAGGTTCTCGCGGATGCTCTCGTTCAGCAGCGCGGTGTCCTGCGGGACGATACCGACCACGCGGCGGAGTTCGTGCGCCGACACATCCGACACGTCAATCTCGTTCACGGCCACCAGACCCGAGCCCGGTGCGTAGTAGCGCATCAGCAGATCGGCCACCGTGGTCTTGCCGGATCCCGTGGGTCCGACCACGGCCAGGAACTCACCGGGCGCGACCTCGAAGCTCACCTCACGCAGCGGCGCCTCGCGGTCGTCGGTGTAGGCGAAGGAGACGTTGCTGAAGGTCACGCTCGGAGCGCCTGAGCGGACCGGCTGGCGACCCGCCGGCGCATCCGGCGGGTTGTCCAGCAGCGGCGCGATCCGCCGCCAGGGCGCCAGCAGCCGGTGCAGCATCGTGTAGAAGTCCAGCATGAAGCCCAGCGCGGAGTAAAACAGCATGGCCGCTAGCACAAAGGCGGCCAGCGTGCCCGGCGTGGTGCGGCCGCTGGCGGTTTCGGCGATGCCCACGGCAAACACGAGCAGCAGGCCCAGGCCGCGAGCCGTCATCCACATGTTGTGCTGGTAGCTGGCCAGCGTGGTGACGCGGTACGAGCCCTCGCTCAGGAGCCGCTGATTGAGTTCGCGCAGGCGAGCCTGGGCATTGGCATGGGTGTGGGAAGCCCGGATGAAGCGCCGCCCGGCGATGGCTTCCTGGGCAAACGAGCGAACGTCCCCCGAGAGTTGCCGCTCTTGCTGCAGCGCGGCCTGCTCGCGGGGCGTGATGAAGCGCCGGATCAGCAGCAGGACCGGCGCCAGCGCCAGCATCGCCGCTGCCATCCGCCAGTTCAGAATGAATGCGGCGATCAGGGGACCGGCGAGCTCGATCGTCCCGAGGAACCCCTTCATGACCAGGTGCTGAGCCCAATGACTCGCCTGCTGCGTATCCCGGATGAGCCGGTCGGTCAGTTCTCCGCTGGTCTGCCGGTCGAAGAAGCGCCCGTCGCGGCGAAGCATTCGGGCGAAGATGTCGGTGCGCAGGTCCTGATTCGTACGTACCAGTCCGCGCTCGCGGCCAATGCGGTTGGCGATGACGGTCAGACGATGGAAACCGTGGGCCCCGCCAATGGCCAATACCAGAACCACGACCAGCCCGATTTCCCTGGCCGGCAGCGCATCGTCCAGCAACGCACGGACCAGAAACGGCAGCGTCGTCTGCACCGCGACGCCGGCCGCGGACACCGCCCACAGCAGCGCGTACATCCGCCAGCGCTTCACCACGTAGCCCGCCAGCAGGCGAGCCCCGGCCGGGATCCTGCGCGTCATCGCGCGAGCGCCGCTGACGCACAGGACACCATCGTCAGTCCCCCACTACCAGTTCGTCACCGACCCGTCGGGCCGCGTGAGGTGCGGGGACTCCCAGTGGCTGACGGGGAGTTCCTTGACGACGTCCAGGTCGATCTCCACGCCCAGGCCGGGGCTGTCGGGCACGGGGTACCAGACGCCGTCCAGCTTGTGCTGCACCGGGAAGAGTTCGTTGGAGTAGAGGCGTCCCAGGTCCGGGCCGCGGTCTTCCAGCCAGGCCCAGTTGGGCACGGCCGCGCCCATGTGCACGCTGGCCGCGGTGCAGACCGGGCCCAGCGGGTTGTGCGGCATCAGGTCGATGTAGTGGACCTCGCACCAGCCCGCCACCTTCATGGCCTCCGTGAACCCGCCGACGTTGCAGATGTCCACGCGCGCAAAGTTGGTCAGGCCCTGCTCGATATAGGGCGCGAACTGCCACTTGCTGGAGAACTCCTCGCCAATCGCAAACGGCACGTCGGTCATGGAGCGCAGCGTCGCGTAGGCGTTGGGGCTCTCGTCGCGGATCGGCTCCTCCAGGAAATCGATGGTCCCCGGCGGCATGCGCTGGCAGTAGGAAGCCGCCTCGGCCACGCTCAGCCTGTGGTGGTAGTCGGGACCCAGCACCGGGCCCGGCCCCACCGCCTCGCGCAGCGCCGTGTGCCACTCGGCCGTCACCGCAACCGACGCCCGCGGCTCGAAAAGGTTGCTGCCGTCGCTGATCCCGGGGCCGTACATGGAGGTGCGGATGCACTCCCAGCCATCCGCCACCAGTCCCTTCACCTCCGCGATCAGGTCGTCCAGGTTGCTGGAGCGCGTGGTCACAAAGCAGGGCACAAAGTCGCGCTGCTTGCCGCCCAACAGCTGGTAGACAGGCACGCCGAGGCTCTTGGCCACCAGGTCATGCAGAGCGATGTCGATGGCCGACATGGCGGAGGTCAGCACCCGCCCGCCCTCGAAATACTGGCTGCGATAGACCTCCTGCCAGATGCGCCCGATCTGGCGCGGGTCCTGGCCGATCAGGAAGTCCCGAAAGTGCGACACCGCGCCGCCCACCGCCAGGTCGCGGGTGCTCAGGCCGGCCTCGCCCCAGCCGTAGTAGCCGTTATCGGACTCGATCCGCACGGTCTGCACGTTGCGAAAGCCCGGGTTGAAGGCATGAAACTGAATGTCGGCGATTTTCATGACGACGCCTTACGCGGGTACGGACAACCGACCTCATCGTGCCAGCCGGCGGAGTGACTCGGCGCGCTAAGCGTCTGCTCGGCGACTGCGAACCGCATCTCGCGCGGATTCTGAACGAGACGCGATGCGTCAAGGACCTCAAACCGCACGACTTCACCGGCCGAATCAAAGTCCGCGATCACGCCCGGCCGCACCTCGTCGCTTTCCGCGATATCCGACTCGCGCAAGCTGATCACTACTGTGTCCGCCTCGGGGTCATAGGTCACTCTCACGCCCGTTCACTCCGGAGGGAGACCCTTGCAGAACGCCCCTCGTCCTCGAAGGAGTGGCGGCTCTTCACCCTCTCCGAGGGGAGAGGCAGAACCTGTCCTGAGCTTGTCGAAGGATTCGGGCGTCTTCGGCCGAAATCGGTGAGGGGTCTGCCGGGCAACCAACTCCGGGTTCTGCATAGGTCTCTCCAGAAGTTCATATAGCCGTGGAAAGACTTGTTCATCGTGCCCACGGCATTCAAAAGTTCGTCACGGAGCCGTCCGGACGGACGGTGTGGTGGCTTTCCGTCTGGCCGACGGGGAGGTCACGGGCGGCGTCCAGGTTGATATCCACGCCCAGGCCGGGCGTGTCGGACACCGGGTACCAGGTGCCGTCGAGCCTGGGTTGGACGGGGAAGATCTCGTCGGAATAGAGCCGGCCCAGGTCAACCGTCCGGTCCTCCAGCCAGGCCCAGTTGGGCACCGCCGCGCCCAGCTGCACGCTGGCTGCCGTGCAGACCGGGCCCAGCGGGTTGTGCGGCATCAGGTCGATGTAGTGGGTCTCGCACCAGCCGGCCACCTTCATCGCCTCGGTAAAGCCGCCCACGTTGCAGATGTCCAGCCGGGCGAAGTTGGTCAGGCCCTGCTCGATGTAGGGCGCGAACTGCCACTTGCTGGAAAACTCCTCGCCAATCGCAAAGGGCACGTCGGTCATCGACCGCAGCACCGCGTAGGCCGCCGGCGTCTCGTCGCGGATCGGTTCTTCCAGGAAGTCGATGGTGCCGGGCGGCATGCGCTGGCAATACGAGGCCGCCTCGGCCACGCTCAGGCGGTGGTGGTAGTCCGGCCCGATCACCGGGCCCGGCCCCACGGCCTCGCGCAGCGCCGTGTGCCACCCGGCGGTGATGGCCACCGACTCGCGCGGCTCGAAGACGTGACCCTCCGTCTCCCAGAGGCCCCACACCAGGGTGCGGATGCACTCCCAGCCGTCGGCCACGTAGCCCTTCACTTCCGCGATCAGGTCGTCCAGGTTCTGCGAGTTGGTGGTGACGAAGCAGGGCACGAAATCGCGCTGCTTGCCGCCCAGCAACTGGTAGACGGGCACCCCAAGGCTCTTGGCCACCAGGTCGTGCAGGGCGATGTCGATAGCCGCCATGGCCGTGGTCAGCACGCGCCCGCCCTCGAAGTACTGGCTGCGGTAGGTCTCCTGCCAGATGCGGCCGATGCGCCGCGGGTCCTGCCCGATCAGGAAGTCCCGAAAGTGCGACACCGCCCCGCCTACCGCCAGGTCCCGCGAACTCAGCCCGGACTCGCCCCAGCCGTAGTACCCGTTGTCCGACTCGACCCGCACCACCTGCAGATTCCGCCGGCCCGGATTGAACGAATGAAACTGGATGTCGGCAATCTTCATGGCAGCGCCTGGCACGGGGGATGACGACGGATCTCATGGTGCCAGCCGACCTTGCGGTGCACCGCGCCGGCGAGGGGGCGGTGCATTCGTGCAAACGAGGAGTTTCTTCTAAGAAACTCCTGACCTGCACCGGGGCGTGGTTGGGCGAGTGGAGGGCGGCGCGGATCGGCGAGGGGGCGAGGCGCGGACGGCTTGTGAATGGCTGGACTGCGCAGGGGCCGGTGGGGAGGGCGGAATCGGGTGGCTTCGCGCACGTAGGAGTTTTTTCCAAAAAACTCCTGAGGTGCGAACGGGCGCTTTCCGGGCGAGGAATCGGAGGCGCCGGTTGGCAGGCGAGAAGCGGTTGGAGCCAGGGCCATTGGAAAAACCAGTTGCACGTTCATGGCCGCAAGTGTACACTGGATGAGCACTAGGGGCAATTCACGTCCAGCAGGCGAGGGCCGGACATCTGAGATTGCCGGGGCGCCGCGTGGGCTTTGGCCTACGCGATGAAGCGTTTAATCCGGGCGGCGACCTCGGCGCGCTCCTCGAAGGGGATCACGGGACCTCTCCGCGGAATCGCGCCGTCGTCGTGATAGCGAGGGACGACGTGCATGTGAACGTGCGGAATCTCGTGACCCGACGCAACGCCGTTGTTCTGGTTGGCGCCGGTGCGGCTGCAACGAAGCGGCGGCATACGCCGCTGGGAGATACGACGGATAGCGAGAATGATCGAGGAGCATCAGGCTGAGTTCCTGGAGGCGTGGCATGACCTTTTTGACGATTGACGTCAGCGTTCCGGAGGCCGAGGGCGTGGAGGTTACGGACGACACGCTGACGGCGGAGCTCTCGGACGGCCGGTCAATCTCGGTTCCGCTGGCCTGGTATCCGCGGCTGGCGCACGCGGCGCCGCACGAACGGAGCAATTGGCGGCTGATCGGCGGAGGCGAAGGCGTCCACTGGCCCGACCTGGACGAGGACATCAGCGTGGAAGGATTGCTGGCCGGTCGCCCATCGGCCGAGAGCCAGAGGTCCCTGAAGCGCTGGCTTGAAACGCGCACGGCCGGGCAGCGCTCAGGCTGATCCCGCGCCCCAAGAGTGAGGTGGGTCCGAGCCTGCTCATGGCAGGGCCGGAGTGACGAAGAGTCGGCCCCGTCAGCTCGAAGTAGCTCATCCCCGAGTCCTACGGACCCGCGTCGGTGGGAGGCGGAAGGCGGATCCGGGCCGGGTGGGGATGGGGCTTAGAGGGGGTTACGCCAGCGCAGGCCCGGGAAGCGGCTGAAGTCGGTGTCGTTGTGGGCGTAGAGCAGCGGGTTGACGTCGGGAACGATCACTCCCGGTGCTCTTTGAGAAACTCCCGCTGCTCTTCGAGGAAGTCCTCGACTTCAAGCTGGTCATTGAGTTGGTTGAGCTTGAGTGGGTCAATGCCGGGGCGGAAGCCGCCGCGCAACGGTCGGACACGAAACACCGGCCGATCCTCGGGGCCTTTCGGCGCCAGGCCACGGCGTAGGGTGTCGTTGACAACTTGATTCAACGGCACGTCCAACAGCTTCGCCCGCTCCTTCAGGGCCTCGGCCAGATCGTCGTCCAGGGTGAGCGTGGTTCGCATGAAGGCATCAGAGCATCACTGGCCCGTGGCGTCAAGGTGTTTGCACGGGTCGGCTCGAATGGTGGCGACGGAGTTTCGGGCGGGGCGCCCGGGGCTGATGAAGGAGGTGGCGGAGACGGGGTGGGAGATTGCGATCGCGAAGCGCGGGCGGCCGGTGCGGGTTTGACGGGCATGCGGGCGGCTACAGATTCTGACTGTGGGCTATGATGCGCCGGAAACCGAACGAAAACCGCACACGGCCTTGAGCCTTTGCGGATACGACCGGGACAAATGACGCCACGCCAGACTGAGCCGAGCGCCAACAACGCGTTGGGGCGCCTGCTGCAACGCATGCTGCCGACATGCCAGGTGCGGACGGAGAACACGCAGTCCATCGCCGGGCAACCGGGGTTGCGGCCGGACGTTCTGATTACCTCGGCTGGCCGGGCGCCGGTGGTGATCGAAGCTGAATTCGCGCCGGCCGCCAATGTGGAAGACGAGGCTCGTGAGCGGTTGGGGCTGCATACGACTGCCGACGGGCGGCGGATCGAGGCGGCGATTGCGCTGCGCTATCCGGAGTCGTTGGCCGATGTAGCGGACCTCGAATCCGAGCTGTCGGCGGCGCGTGTTTCCTACGGCGTGTTCAGTGGGGACGAAGCTGGTCTCAGCCGCTTCCCGACGTCGGGGTGGCTGGACGGGTCGGTTGAGGATCTCGCAGACCTGGTGCGGCTGGTGTCGGTGCCGCAGCAGGCCGTGGATCAAGCAGCGCAAGTGCTGGAAGAGGGCATCGGTGTCGCCGAGAACATCCTGGAGGAAGTCGCGAAGCTACGGCCCTTCATCGCCCTTGAGATTGCCGAGCTATTGGGCATGACCAACGTGCGGCAGACGTGGCGTATGGCGGGCGCCATCATCGCCAATGCGTTGATCTTCCAGGAACGGCTGACGGGTGTGCACGGGACCGTCAAGTCGTTGGACGAGGTGTGCGGGGAAGACACACTGAACCCCAGGAACGAAGTGCTGACGGCCTGGACCGAAATCCTGGAGATCAACTACTGGCCGATCTTTGCGATTGCCCGGGACATCGTCCGAAAGCTCCAGACTTGGGATGCGGTTCGGATCTTGCGGATGCTTCGAGAAACGGCGCACAGTGTCAACGCTACGGGCGTGAACAACGCGCACGACCTGACCGGGCGGGTGTTTCAGCGACTGATTGCAGACCGGAAGTACCTGGCAACGTTCTACACGCTGCCTGCCTCAGCGGCGCTGCTGGCGCGGCTCTCCGTGGCCAAGATGGACCGCGTGGACTGGTCCGATGCGGAGGCCATCGGCAAGCTGCGGGTCGGCGACTTCGCCTGCGGCACTGGCGCACTACTGTCGGCGGTTTACGAACAGATTGCGGCCCGCCACGAGCGGGCCGGCGGCGAAACCGCGGCCCTTCATAGCGCGATGATGGAAGAGGTGCTGTACGGCTGCGATGTGATGCCCTCGGCCATTCACATCACCGGTTCCACGCTGGCCGGCATGCAGCCCGGCGGCAAGTTCGAGAATTCGCGTCTCTACACCCTGGCGTACGGGCGGCAGGACGACGGGACCGTAGCTATCGGCTCGCTGGAACTGTTGCAGGCCTCTCAGACCCTGACGCTGTTCGACACCAGCGATCCCGCGCGACGCACGGGCAGCACCGGCGAAGAAACAGCGTCTCAGCTTGTCGCTGAGATTCCAGACGAGAGCTTTGATCTCGTGATTATGAACCCGCCCTTTACGCGCGCCACCAATCATGAAGGCGCGCGCGCCAGCGTGGTCAATCCGGCGTTTGCTGCATTCAATGCCTCGAAAGAAGACATGAGTGCGATGGGACGACGCTTGAATGCCAAGGGGCGGCGCAGCGCGTATCACGGTAACGCGGGGATTGCGTCTGCGTTTGCGGCGCTGGGTGACGGCAAGCTGAAGGCCGGCGGCGTGCTGGCGCTCGTGCTGCCGTTGTCCGCGGCGGGCGGGCTGTCGTGGCAGAACTTCCGGCACATGCTGGCGCAGGATTACGCTGACGTGTCGGTTCTGAGCATTGCAGCCAACAACCGCGAGATGTCGTTCTCGTCGGACACCGGCATGGCGGAGTGCCTGATAATTGCGCGCAAACGCCGGGCCGACGAACCGCCCGCAACGCGGGTCCACTTCACGTCGCTGGCGCGCCGTCCGCAGGGGTTTGCCCAGGCCGCCGCGTTGGCCGGCGTCCTCGTCAACGGCGCGGATGTCCGAACGCTCGAGGACGGGCCATACGGCGGCACGCACCTGATGATCGGCGACGAACAGGCTGGCGGCGTGCTGACCGCTCCAGTGACGCACAACGGATTGGCATGGGGCGGGGTGCGCCTGTCCGACTATTCGCTAGCGCAGACGGCGTATGCGTTGGCACATTCAAAGCTATGGCTGCCGGGTCAGCCCGAGCCGCTCGATCTGAACACAGCGTCGCTGGGCGTTGTCGGTAAGCTTGGACTCGTCGATCGCGACATTACAGGCCCGCGTCCGCGAGGACCGTTCGACAAGGCCGCTGCGAGTCCTACGGCTACGTATCCCGCGCTGTGGAATCACGACGCGCGCAAGGAGACCCGGCTGATCTGCGAGCCGGACTCGGAGTTACTGGTTCGGACCGGCATGGAAGCCAAAGCCGCGGCTGTTTGGGCTACCGCCGGCCGGATACATCTGAACCGCGACTTTACGTTTGGGTCGCAGGCGCTGGCGGTTGCTTTTACGGAACGTGAGTCAATTGGCGGCCGAGTCTGGCCGAACGTGAACTTCAAGGACCAGCGACTGGACTACGCCTTTGCCGTATGGGGCAATTGCACGCTGGGTCTCTTGGGCTGGTGGTGGCACGCCACCCGGCAGCAATCCAGCAAGGCGAACATGACGATTCGGTCCGCCGAATCCTTGCCGGTGCTGGACTTCAGCGCGTTGAATGACGGGCAACTCAGCACCGCCGAGACGATCTTCGAGGAGTTCCGCGACAAGAACCTGCAACCTGCTTACCTAGCCGACGCCGATCCAAACCGCGCCCTGCTGGACCGCTACGTGATCTGTGACCTACTGGGGTTCGGTGAGGATGTCTATCAGGCCGTCCGACGGCTAGCGGCCAAGTGGTGTGCTGAGCCTTCGGTGCATGGCGGAAAGCTGCGGCCACCGGGCGCTGCGCTGGTGATATAGGAGCCAGCGGTAGATGAGGCACTGGGTGCTGACATACTCAAACACCAAGGCTGTCCTGTGGAGAATCTAGATGTCGTCGACGAATTTTGGAAGGCTGACAATCCGGAACGTAGAGTTCCAGGCCGTTTAACCTTTAGCGTTTCATTCGGTGCCTCGCTTCAACTAGCAGGTGCCTTTAATGAGGATCCAAAGCTAAGATCTTCAGACGCGTCAGATGTCGTCTCGATTCGCATTTTTGGTAGATCCGGATACAGTAGATATACGTTATTCAATTGCCTAAAGATTGACTGGGCAGCAACTGCTGACACTGTATACAGAGAGACGTATAGAATCGTCTTCATTCTTTCAGGCAGCTATTTCATAAGAGACGAAAACCCTGAATTCGCTTCAGTAAATATTCGCCTTAGACATCTAGACAGCTGGATTGCGCCACCAACGATTAACTACGAAGATGAGTGGGATGGAAACAGGTTCCATCGCCACCATTTATACTACGAGCCACGAAAGCCAATCTCGGTGCAAACGCGCACTGGCCAGCTTACCCTTTTATACAGCGATAGTGTCGGGCACCATACGGTACCCTTTAGAGCGGAGATAAGCAGCCAGTGCTCTTTTGGTTTTCAATTTGAGCGGCCCGTTGTGTTAGACGAAGTCCTCAAAGCATGTGCTGCCCTACAATATGTCCTGACTATAGGCGCGGATAGCCCCGCACCAATAACGTCCCTATTGCTTCGGCACAGCAAGCGTGACGCTGAGCCCGAGGCAGACCAATCAGATAGTGGATTGGTGAATCTGTTCATTAAGTGGCACGGTTCGGAAGATTTGCGTGACGACGATGAAATGCTGCGATATCATATGTTGTTTACTTTTGAGCAACTCGGTGGGATCGAGGCATTGGCTCGATGGTTCGATGTATACGAAAAATACAGCACAGTTATTGATACTGTAATGGCTAGTTGGTTACATCCCGTCTTGTTTGATATGAATAGGTTTTTCAATGCAGTAACATCGGCTGAAGCATTGGCTAGGATTCGGGCTCAGAGGCAAAATGTAAACTTCAAGCGTGAACTCGCAAGTCTGTGCGAGCTGGCTGGACATGAGCTTACTCAGCTAGTAGGAAATGTGGACTCGTGGATATCAAGGGTGATCACGTTAAGGAACAATAAAGTAGTACATCCAGGCATTTGGAGCGATTCGCAATTGTGGCCAAGTGACCTGTATTGGATCGCTGAATCGATATATTGTCTGGTCATTATGTGCTTGCTTCGAGTGATGGAGACTCCGAACGAGACTCTTGCGAGATTTCCTGCGCATCGGAGGTTTAGGGAAGTGTCTTATCACGTGCAGATGGCGATTGGCGAGATTCCGTCCTGGTCGTCAAAGCATGGCTATCGGTTTCTGAATCAATGAAGGAGGATTCGTGCGTGGGAGTGGCCCAGGATCATAGCGGGCGTTTGATGGCAAGTGCTCTAGAGCGTTCGTGTTCGGGGCACATGCATTGTTGACAGGATCGTCGGCTGGTTACGCGATCGGCGGGTGTGGTAATCGCGTCTCCGCGAGCGAGTGTCACTCGCAAGTCGGAGTGAGAGGGGGTGAGGCGTGCGTAGCCGGCAGTGGGTGGATGGCAGTAGCTTCGAGAGTCACGGTGACGGTTTCAGGGCATTGCTACACCGTGCATAGGTCGCTTCTGCTGAGTAGGCTTTTATGGCTTCGGGAAAAGCTCTTGCTCATCAGTGTTGAGTAAACCTTACCTCTGGGTCGGTTTATGAGTCTGTGGTTTCCGAAGTCTTGTTGGAGGTCGCGGTCATTGGAGTACAGCAGGCGGGCGCCGCTGATCTGGGCCAGCGCCAGCACGTGCGGGTCGTCAGAGCGATGCTCTCCCGCGCTACGAATTTGCTGTTCCCTGTCGTCAACTTCGCCCTCGTTCACCACTCTCATCTGTCGGGCGAGGATGGCCTGGCTGGCCCATCGCCGAAAGTCGGGCGAGTGTCCGTCAAGCTCCTCCTGCAGCTTGCCTCCAACCACAAGGACGCCCCGGCCGTCGCTGAGCCACTCAAGGAACTCCTCGGCTGCCGGCGGTGGGTCTTCGCCAAACACTTCGGAAGCAACATTCGCGTCGACGATTGCGCACATGCGTCAAGCGCTCAGCTACGCTTGCTGTGTTTCCAAAGCGATCGTCGGACTTCGTCCATAAAGAAGCGACGGTAGCCTGGCGGTGCCCCTGTGATATTCCCCTCGTCGTCAATGCCGAGCGAGTGAATCCGAACGTCGATTTCGTCACGCTCGAAGAAGAGGATTGAGACGTCGTCGGGTTTCAGCGCTGATACGCCGTCGCGTACATCCATGCGTACGCGATCCATCAGGTGGTCGCTGTGGGTCTCGACGATCAGTTGCTTGTCGTTCGTGGCTTCTTTGCAGAACAGGCTACCGAGGGCAGCCTGGGCGCTGGGATGCAAGTGGACTTCGGGTTGCTGCAATAGGAACATCCGGGAAGCGTATGGACGCAGCAACTCGGTTAGCAGGGGCAGCACCTGGCTGACTCCATAGCCTACATCGATGAGGTTTCGCCAGGGACCCTTCAGTCGGTGTCCGAACTTTCGGACTTGCACCTGAAACGGCTCACTGTCCTTTTTCCCCAGTGGCCTAATAGATATTTCGTCAAATAGGCCAGCGTGCCCTCCGAATTTCTCAATTTGGTCCTTCAGATAGGTCCACTCTCGCTTGTCGCGAAAGAAGGTGTCAGCAAGATACATTGGAACATAATTGCCTTCCGGGTCTGGCGTGATTCGTGACGGATCGTAGGTGCGCTGAGGTTTGGATCTGATAGGCGAACTTGCAAACGGTCTCATTCCAGAAAAATAGCTGTGTGTAGAGAAGAGAATCTCTTCGATTAGAGATACATCTCCTTGTTCTATACTTGGAGATCCTGGCTCCGGTTTCAAAAGCCTATTTTCTATGAAGTAAGAAAATTCCGACATCATGTTGAATCGTATCCTTGCTGGACGAGATAAGAGAGTTTCTTGACCTACCCAGGAGCCACCTCGGGTGCCGGCTCTAAACTTGCCAGGTCCTTCTGATCCAAAACTCTCTTCAACCCATACGTCAGGGATTTCTATGCGTATTAGTGCTGGCGAAGGTGTGGTCCCAGTTTTTCCGAAAGCTACTTCAAAATGGCAAGGTGCATTCGTTGATCTGTCAAGTTCAAGTCGGATGACCCTGTCGAAGCCAGCCTTGAAAGTCTTTGCTCTGCCGCCTCTGGCTCCTCGGTGGTGAGCGATTTCGTCAAAGCTGCCTAAGTCGTACGGTTCTTCCTTGAAGTCAGGACTTCCACCGCGGGCTGCTACATCCCAGAGCGCTCGAATCATGGCCAGGAAGGATGTCTTGCCGGTGCTGTTGTCTCCAACCAGCAGGGTCAGTGGGGCCAAGCGGGCAGACTGCTCTTCGCGGAAGCAGCGGTAATTCTTGAGAGTTATGCGGTCCATAGGGTGGCTGTGCGCTCAGCCAAGCGCTTGCTGGCTTCCTGCGAACGAGTGTAGCCAATGGATGGAGAGGGAAACGGCAGCAGGTGGTGACCTATCGACAGATGTGGAAGGAGGGCGGACTCCGTTTGGCCGGAGAAGGTGGATTGGAGGGAGGTGTCGAGGGCGGCGATGGTTTCGAGGTCTTTGGGGCCGCTGGATTTGGGTTCGAGTCGGCCGTTGATCGAGTCGGCGCAGTCGCGCCTGAGGATTGCGTCGAGGGGCGGGTGATTCGTCGCCTTCGTGACCTTCAGGGCGGTGCGGCGGGTGCCGGGCTTGGTGGGCGCCCACCCGAGCGGGCTCGCGCCTCGCTACCCTGTCGAGAGGTGGCCGCCGCGCCTGGGCGCTGCTCGGGGTGCATGATGCAGGGGCCGCCTCTGGAGGGAGCTACGCAATGGATCTGGTGAATGGGGTGCCGCGGAGTCCGTATGAGTCGATGCAGGGGATCGTGTTTTTGCCGCGGGCGATTGACAAGGTGCGGGCGGAGATTGCCGGGAAGCTGGGGGACTATATTTCGCGCACCTTCTTCTCGGGGATGCTGCTGGAGTTCCTGGGGATCGAGCCGCAGGACTTTGTGGACGCCGTCGCCGCTCGCGACAGCGACGAGGAGGTCTGGGCCTGGATCAAGGCGCGGATGCGGCCCCGCTCCGCCACCGAGATCATGGCCTTCAACCGCCGCATGATGACCATCACCCCGCAGGACGACACGGCCCGCGAGCGCTACCGGCAGTTCCTGGCCGGCATCGGCCAGTCCCACCGCACCGACCTCTCCCGCCAGTTCGACCGCCTGGACCTGGACGAAGGCCGCGACGTGCCGCTGGGTGGACGGCAGTAAGCGATGTCTAGTGGCTAGCGAGAGACCTTTGCGTTACCCGCGCTTGGTTGCCCGGAAGACCCTCACCCCAACCCTCTCCCACGGGGCGAGGGAGCAAGAGCGACCGCACCTCTAAGGACGCGGGACTGTTTTGCAACGGTCGCCTGGAGAGGGTGAAGAATGGCGCGCCTTCGAGGACGAGGGACCGTTGTGCATAGATATCTAGCGAGGGAGAGGCTTTTCAGACTGTGAAACGGGATGCAATTGCCGCGCCAGTCGCGGAATCGGCGCGCATCACGAGCCTGGACCTGGTGCGCGGGGTGGCCGTGCTGGGGATCCTGCTGATGAACGTGGTGCACTTCAAGTTCGGGCGCACGCCCTACCTCAACCTGAGCGCGGGCGGTTCGGAGTCCTGGTTGGACTGGGTCGTGGGCATCAGCGGCGAAATCCTGGTCGACCAGAAGTTCATGGGGATCTTCTCGCTGCTCTTTGGCGCCGGCATCCTGCTGTTCATCGAGCGGGCCGAGGCCAGGGGCGGCCGGCCCGTGCTGCTGAATCTCTGGCGGAACGCGCTGCTGCTGGGCATCGGCATCCTGCACACCCTGCTGTGGGACGGCGACGTGCTGATCGTCTATGCCGTGTCGGCCCTGCTCCTCATCGCCTTGCGAAAGCTCCCGGGTCCGTGGCTGATCGGGGTCGGCGCGTGCGTTTTCCTGCTTTCCGTTCCCGTTCTCCTCGTGAACCAGGCCGTCACCAACGCAACCGACGTGCCGCTCAGCGGCCTGTGGGCTCCTTCCCGTGGAGACGAAGCTGACTTCGCCGGACTCAACGGCGCCGTGCTGGGGCTCACAGTCCTCGGCTATTTCCTGCGCGGCCTGGGCCTGATCCTGATGGGCGCCGGGCTCTACCGCCTGGGCTTCATGCAGGGCGCCTGGTCGGCCAGGACCTACCGCCTGACGGCCGGAATCGGAATAGGCGTAGGCCTGCCCCTCGCCGCGCTCGGCGCCCTGATCACGGCGCTGGGCGACTATTCCAGGGAGGTGGCGTTCATCGGCCAGGTCCCCAATACGCTCGGCACGATTCCGGCTTCACTGGGCTACATGAGCCTGATCATCCTCTGGAACCGAGGCCTGGACAGCGCCCTGAAACAGCGCTTCCGAGCCGTCGGCCGCATGGCCCTGACCAACTACCTGACGCAAACCGTGCTGGGCGTGCTGGTCCTCACGCTAATCCTGGACGCCGCCCCCGTGAACCGCGCGGGCCTGCTGCTGTTCGTCCTGGCCGTCTGGGCGCTGCAACTGTGGTGGTCGCAGGCCTGGATGCAACGGTTCCGGTTCGGTCCGGCCGAGTGGCTCTGGCGCGTCGCGACCTACCGGCGAGGCCAGGCCCTGCGCCGAGCCTGACGCCGCGAATGCGGATCTACCAGACGGTGAAGCCGCCGTCCACGATCAGGTCGTGGCCGGTGACGTAGGAGGCGGCGTCGGAGGCCAGGAAGACGGCGGCGCCTTGCAGTTCCTCGACTTCGGCCATGCGGCCCAGGGGGGTGTCGCGTTTCCAGATCGGCTGGGCCTCGCGGGTGCGGGGGGCGTCGGCCATCTCGGTGCGGGTGTAGCCGGGGCTCAGCGAATTGACCCGGACCCCGTGCGCCGCCCACTCCGCGGCCATGGACTTGCTGAGCTGCACCAACGCGGCCTTGGAGGAGTTGTAGTGCGACTGCGGCTGCGGCCGGTTGGTGATCCGGGCGGAAATGGAGGCCAGGTTGATGATCGAGCCGTGGCCGGCGGCGATCATCACGCGGGCCTCGGCCTGCGAACAGAGAAACGCGCCCTTGACGTTGGTGTCGTAGATCCAGTCCCAGTCCTCTTCCGACATCTCCGCCGCGCCCACCCAGTTGTTGACGCCGGCGTTGTTGCAAGCGATATCCAGCCGGCCCCAGGCGCTCACGATCTTGTCGATCAGGCCATTGACCTCGTCCGCCTTCGTAACGTCGGCAGTCAGCGCCAGGGCGCGTTGGCCGGCGGCTTCAATTGCGGCAGCCGAATCGTCCAATGTCGCCTGGGTCCGTCCGCACACCACTACGTCAGCGCCAGCCTCGGCGTACCCAATCGCCAGCGCCTTGCCGATGCCGGTTCCGCCACCGGTAACCAGCGCGGTTCGACCGGCCAGGCTGAATTGATCAAGGACACCCATAAGCAGACCTCAGAACAGAGAAGTCGTCGCTTTGCTCGGCGTGAGCAAGCTTACGAGGCTAGCCGCCGCTGGCGGGGGTTGCCTGTTGGGCGTTCTCGCGTTCGGCCCTTTCGGCGAGGGCTTGCTGGCGGAGCTTTTCGCGCTCTTCCGGGCTCATGTAGTCATCGCTGCTGGGGCGCTGCTTGGGGAAGGCGTAGCCGCCCGGGGCGTCGACGCGGCTGCCGCAGGCGCCCAGGGCTGTCAGCCCGAGCAGGGCGACAGGGGCGAGTTTCAGGACGGTTCGACGTGACTTCACGGGTCTGAATTCGGCTCGTTAGCTACCGGATGCGGGAGTCGGAGTGTAGCCAGCGGCGGCCTGTTCCTGCAGCTTGGCGCGCTCCTCTTCGGAGATGTAGTACTGGTGCCCGTCTCCAACCCTGGGGAAACTGTACCGCCCCGGGGCGTCGGCGTCCGAGCCCTCGCACGCAGCGCCCGCCACCGCGCTCAGGGCGAGCAGCGCCACTGGCACAACACGAATAATGCGACGCCTGGAGATCACGGGTTGAGTCCATTGGCCAGTCGCCAATAGTACCCGGAAGCGCCGGTGACGCTGACCCGGGGCCGCGGCAAGGGTCGGCCGACATGAACGACCCCAGCCCCTTCGCCCGACACGCTCTGCCGCCGTGCTCAGCCAGGCCTCAGGTCGACAGCCGGCCGAGGGCGACGGAAATGATGACCGCGGCACTCAGCGAACTGAGCATGAGCCCAAGCATCCACTTGACCAGGCGTGTTTCCATCGCGTGGAGATCCGCCTTGGTCACACCGTGGGTCTCGAAGGTGTCGCGCAGCCGGTTCATCTCGGCCCGCACGTCGACCTTCATCAGCTTCAGCTCGTCGCTCAAAGGGTCGCGCGATTCGCGGTGTGCGTTTGCTACCACGTCACTGATTCCTTCGCATGCCGGTGGCTTCCCCGGCAACTCGGCGGCTGGACCCTGATTCCGGGTCGCTGCCGCAGCGGTACCAAGCGCGTCCCACCCTTGGCACGGCTGGGCCGCTTGACGCGCTGGTCAAGGATAGCTTGGCTCGTGGCGGGCCGTTCGTCTTGGGACTCTCGCCGAGGCTCCGGCAGAATCTCCGGCGCCCGGAATTGACGCCCATGCGCGTGGCTGGCACGGTCCGCACTGTTGGCCGACCAGGGATACACCACGATGTTGCGAGTTGGAATGATCGGCCTGGGCGGTATCGCCCGTTCCCACGCCCAGGGCATCGCGGAGTTGGACGACGTGGAGATTGTGGCCTGCGCCGATTTGATCGAGGCCACGCGCGCGGAGTACATGGACACCTACGACGTCGCCAAGGGTTATGCGTCGCACACCGAACTGCTGGAAGACCCCGACATTGACGCGGTGGGCGTGGTGCTGGGTCACCAGTTGCACCACCGGCTGAGCGTGGACGCGCTGAACGCCGGCAAGCACGTGCTGGTGGAGAAGCCGATGGCGCTGACGCTGGAGCAGTGCGACGAGATGATCGCCGCCGCCCGCGCCAACGGCGTGAAGCTGATGGTGGGGCTGACCAACCATTTCCTGCCCGTGAACATCAAGGCGAAGGAGATCCTGGACTCGGGCGAACTGGGCCCCCTGATCACGATCGTGAGCTACATGTCCAAGAACTGGAACCACGCCAGCCGGCGGCCGCAGTACCGCAGCCGCTATCACGGCGGGGGCATGTGGCTGAGCAACGGCGTACACGTGGTGGACCGGGTGACGTGGTTCATGGGCTCGCAGGCGGCGTCGGTGTCGGCCTCGATCGGAACGCGGGCGCACTACCAGGCGGGCGACGACTCGGCCACGGCGTTTATCCGCTACAAGAACGGGCTGGCCGGGGTGGTCGTGTCCGTGGGCTATGCCGATGGCGGACCGAACCACGAGACGCACGTGATCTGCGCCAACGGCAGCCTGAAGTTTGCGCACAGCGCCTCCGGCCGCGGCCTTTGGATCGGGAAGGGCGACAGCTGGGACGAGGTGGACTACGACTACTGGCCGCAGAACATGCGGCTGGAGTGGGGGCGCTTTGCCGAGGCCATCGAGCAGGACATCGAGAGCCCGGTTCCCGGTGAATACGGTCGTCATATCCAGGAGATCCTGCTGGCCGCCGAGACCTCGGAACTCACCCGCAGCGAGGTCGTGCTGGAGTCGGGCGAGGAGTGGTCCTCGCAGGCCGCGGGCGAGCCCGTGCAGATCCAGCACGGCTGGGTGTAAGCCGATGAGCGCGCTGGAACGACGCCGCCTGGGCCGAACCAACCTGTATCCGACGCGCCTGGCGCTGGGGGCGGCGCACATGGGCGGGATGGTGCACCCCATCACCGTGCCCGAGGTGCGCGCCACGCTGCAGCGCCTGTACGACCTGGGGGTGCGCTGCCTGGATACCTCGCCGCTCTACGGCAACAGCCAGGAGAACCTGGGGAAGGCCATGGAGGGCATGGACCTGCCGGAGCTGCTGATCTCCACCAAGGTCGGCTCCCATCCCAGCCGGCAGTTCAGCTATACGGCGGAGGACCTGCGCTGGTCGCTGGACGACAGTTCACGGCTGCTGGGTCGCGAGAAGCTGGACCTGGTGCTGATCCACGACCCGCCGGCGATGGAGCCGGTGATGGCGCCAGGCGACGGTTTCGACACGCTGGAGGCCCTGCGCGACGAAGGACGCCTGGAAGCGATTGGGCTGGGCGTACGAGACCTGGACTTCCACCGCCAGGCCATCGACGCCGGGCGGGTGGACGCCATCCTGACCTATGCCGACTACAGCCTGGTGCGCCAGACGGCCGCGCCGCTGATCCGGCACGCCAAGGCCAATGGGGTAGGCGTGATCCTGGGCTCGCCGCAGTTGCAAGGCCTGCTGGCGCATGGCGACCCGATGATTGCGCTGAAGGTCAGGCCCAACCTGACCGACCTGTATCCGCCCGAAGATATCCAGCGCGCCCGCGATTGGTACGCCTGGTGCCGCGAACGCCAGGTGGACCTGCGCCACCTGAACATGCGCTTCGTGCTGGCAAACGAGGACATCGACGTGGTCCTGACCGGCGCGGCCTCGGCCTACGAGATGGAGACCAACGTCCGCGAGGCCACCTCAGCCATTCCGGCCGATGTCTGGGCCGAAGCGCTGGCGCGGGTGGCGGAGCTGGAGGAGCGGGCGGGTTAAGCGGCCGCCAACCTACTGATCCACCACCGCCCCGTCGGCCCCTAGCCGGGTGTGAATCTCGCGGGCTTTGTAGGGGGCGTTTTGGGCGGCGTCGGGTTTGAGGGTGACGCCGATGCCGGGGCGGTCGGTGAGGCGGATGTAGCCCTCGCCGTCGTGCGGGTGGATGCCGTCGACCATGACGCTCTTGGGGGGCACGGTCTCGCCGAGGGGTAGTTCCTGCAGCGCGAAGTTGGGAACCGCGGCGGCCACCTGCAGGCAGGCGGCGGTGCTGACGGGGCTGAGCGGGTTGTGCGGGACCACGCCCACGTGCCGCGCCTCGGCCAGGGCGGCGACCTTCTTGCTGCCGGTGATGCCGCCAACCATGCACACGTCGGGGCGCACGTACTGCACGGCGTCGCGGCGCAGGCACATGTCGAACTCCCAGAGGGAGCTGAAGCGCTCGCCGGTGGCGATGGGGATGTTGATCTTGGAGGCCACGTAGGCCATCTCGTCCAGGTTGTCGGGGGTGACCGGGTCCTCGAAGAAGTAGGGGGTGTACTTCTCGATGGCGCGGCCCAGCTGGACGGCCTCGGTGGGGGTCATGCGGCGATGGATTTCGACGCAGAGGTCCACCTCGTTGCCGGCGGCTTCGCGGTAGAGGCGGACGGCCTCGGTGGCGTCCTCGATCTTGTCGACGTGGGTCTTGAAGTAAGTGACGTCGCGTTCCTCGTCCAGGAAGGGCGAGAGGTGGCCGACGGCGGTGTAGCCCTCGGCACGCGCGTCGGCGACACCCTGCACCAGGGCTTCGCGGGTGTCGCCGAGAACGTGGTAGTAGACGCGGCAGCGGTCGCGTACGTGTCCGCCGAGAAGCTGGTAGACGGGGACTTCGAAGTACTTGCCGGCGATGTCCCAGAGCGCGATGTCTATGGCGCTGAGCGCGCCCATGACGGCGGCGCCGCGGAAGTGGCTCCAGCGGTACATGTACTGCCAGTGGTGCTCGATCCGCAGCGGGTCCTCGCCCACCAGGTAGCGGCCCATCTTTTCGATGGCGGCGGCGGAGGCTTCCAGGAAACCCCAGGAGCCGGACTCGCCCAGGCCCACCAGCCCGTTGTCGGTGTGCACCTGCACCAGCAGGTATTGGTCCAGGAACAGCGGTTCGACTTTGGTGATTTGCATGAATGCTCCAGGTACGCGCCGGGAGCCTGCATCGTACGCGCAACGGGCGGCTGTGGCAGGCTGCCAATGCTCGGATGGCAGCCCAAGGCGGCCGGTCGCATGCAAGCGCAAGTCCTGGTCAGTCACTCGGTCGAGACGATTCAGATGGAGACGATTGAGCTTGGCGATCCGGGCCCCGGCGAAGTCCTGGTGCGCCACCACGTCACGGCCATGTCGCCGGGCACCGAGCGGGCCTCGCTGCTGGCGCTGCCGAACACGCCCTCCCAGGTATGGCCGCGCAACGTGGGCTACAGCGCGGTGGGCGAGGTTGTCGCCGCGGGGGAGGGTGTGGACCTGGCGCCGGGCACGCGGGTGCTGACACGCGGCCGGCACGCCACGGCGGACCTGGCCCCCATGCGCGACGTATTCCTGGTTGACGACGACGTGCCTGACCAGGAGGCCGCCTTTCACACCATGCTGCGGATCAGCATGCAGGCGGTGCGCAAGGCGCGCGTCGAGATGGGCGAGACGGTGCTGGTGATCGGCGGCGGGCTGATCGGGCAACTGGCCGCGCAGTTCGCCTACGTGGCGGGGGCCGGACGGGTGCTGGTGGCGGACCTGGATCCCTCAAGGCGGGCCATGGCGGAGGCCGTGCCGTGGCTGGAGTCCTTGGACCCGACCTCGGAGGAGGAACGCGCCGCGCTGGCCGAGGGTCACACCGGCGGTCCGCAGGTGGTGATCGAGTCCACCGGCTTCCCGGCGCCGATCAACGACGCGTTCATCCTGGCCGGCCACCTGGCGCGTGTGGTGATCCTGGGCAGCACCCGCGGATCCACCGAGCAGGTGAACTTTTACCGCGATGTGCATAAGAAGGGCCTGACGATCATCGGCGCGCACGACTCGATCCGTCAGCCGGACGCCGGCGACAACCCGTTTCTCAACGCGCTGGCGGTGCACTGGTCGGCGCGCCGCGACGTGGCGGTGGCGACGCGGCTGGCCGTGGCCGGCCGGATCACCCTGGACCCGCTGATCACGCACCGGGTCAAGGGCAGCGAGTTCGAGTCGATCTACGACATGCTGTTCGACTTCGAGCCGTCGCTGGTGGGCTGTCTCTTCGACTGGCGCTAGCGGGCCAGGGCCGGCTCAGGCGTCGTCCAGGCGGCGCACGTAGTGGATCTGGCGGGCGACTTCCTGGAAGCCGAAGCTCGGGTAGAGCGTCTGCCCCTGGGCGTTCTGCACCAGCGTTTCGATCTTGGCGACGCGCATGCCGCGGGCCCGCAGATAGTCCAGCGCATGCTCGATCAGCCGTGAGGCCACGCCGCGCCGCCGATAGCGGGCGTCCACGGCCATGTTGGGAATCTGGCCGATGCCGGCGGCGGGCTGCGGATTGGTGGTGATGTAGCCGATGACCTCGCCGTCCAGCACGGCCACGAAATGGTCGGATGGCGAGGCCTCTAACTCGGCCTTCACGCCCGCCCACTTACGCGTCTTCCAGAGCGGCTCCGAGTCCAGGCCCAGCAGGCGGTCAGCGTTCTGGTCGATGCTGACGCCGTCGAAGCCTTCCATGGTCAACTCGCGGATGCGGGCCTGGTCGCGTGGTTGGTAGCCGCGGATGGTGATGGGTAGATCGCCCTGGGTCATCAGCGAGCCTGACCGTGCATCTGTGCCTAAGACTCTCTGCCGATACTGCCACCATCGACAGTCCGCAAACGACTCACCGTGCATAATGCGTTGGCCCGCACTATTGCACCGGACATATGAGTCGAGAACCAGAGAAGCCCGGCATTGCAGCCGACGAACTCATCGACCCCGATCCTTTCGCGATCGCGCTTGGAATTCTGGGGGTTGTGGCAGGGGGCGCAGCGTTTCTCGAGACCCGTCGAGCCCGGCAATTTCAGGAGCGGACACAGCGCGAACGATTCCGCGCCGCGTGGTTTGCCGCCCGTCGGACGCTTATCCACTTTCAGCAGGTTCTCGCCGAGTTTGAAGCGTACATGCTCGAAGATGGCTACGGCGGGAAGGTCTTTCGGCTTGGATCCGTGCAGTTGATGGTTGATCGCTACCGGCACCGAGCCCTGCGTCGCCTCCATGGACAAACTCTAACGACAGCAAACCATTTGGCGGACAACATCGACAACCTCTCTGAGTTCCTTGGGCCTGACGATCAGGATCGGGTCGACCACGTGAAGGCGCGGCTCGCGGAGATGACGATTCCCGAGCGGTTTGGTCAGGTCGTCCGGCTCGCTCGTGAAGGTCTTGTCTTGTTTGATGAACTGCTTGACTCAGTAGACGAGCGTGAGAGGTTTCAGGACGACGGCTAGCTGGAGAGATTGATGGGTAGTGTCCTACTTCGAGACGAAAGGGCAAGGGATGACGATCAAGGAAGACGTACTCTGCGTGATTCGGCAGCATCCAGGGTGGGATGACGACCAGATCGCAGCGCGGCTTGGGATCAGCCGCGTGCAGGCGAATCAGCAAGCCCGCCAGCTCGTTGCCGAAGGCGATGTGTGGCGGAGTGGCCCCCAGAAGATTCAGAACTACCCCACGCCGAGGCGCTAGCGCGTGTTCCGACTCGTACGGCGGATGGCCGTGGTTTTTCTCGTTACGAGCCTGCTTGGCACAGCAGCCTGTAACGAAGCCGAGTCGTCGGAGTTGTCGCCGGAAGCCGCCGATGCCTTCGTCTATTCGATCCTGGACGACTTGACCTGTCGGGAGCTGGCCTCGCTGGGCCTGCGGGCGAGCAACGAGCAGTTGCTAGCGATCAAGCGGCGAGACCAAGAGGCGGAACGCTTATGGATCAATCGACAGACGAGGGTCGAAGCGGCCATGTGGCGACATGAATGCTGAGCGCGGACGATTGCTCGCGCCTGAGTTCGGGTCAGCCCCATATAGCGGGGCTTGCCGGGACCGTTGGCCCGACGCTCGGCTGAGCCATCCCCACGCACGAAGTCAGAGGAGCAGACTCAGAACGACCCACGACCGATTTATGCGTGTGGTTGCAGTAGCCGGGACCACGCAATACACTATTGGCAGGTTGGAAAAGTCAAGATAAGTCTTGTGTTTGGTCAGCCTGCGGGCTGGCTGGTTGCTGACGAAGGTATGGAGTTCGAGAGGGGTTGCCGGGATTACTCCCGACGCCCCTCTCGACGCGTTTAAGGGCTAGCGCGCGTTCTCGGCCCAGTTCGCGGTGACGATCCCGCTGTTCATCCGCCAATCGCGCAAGACATCCAGCAGTTCACGGCGAACCGGTGCGGCGTCGGTGTCGTTCCACAGGTTGCGTTCTTCCTGTGGATCGCTTCGTAAGTCGAAGAGTTGGCCGTCGTCCTCGCCCAGAAAGTGGACCAGCTTCCAGGTGCGGCTGCGCACGGCGGTGACCAGGTCCACGTGGAGGCCGTTGCCGTCGTCGCGGCCCTGTTCGGTGAAGACGTAGTCGCGCTGCGGCGGGCTGCCGCCTTCGAGCGCGGGGAGGAGCGAGCGGGCTTCCATAGAAGGGTCGGGCTGGCAGCCAGCGAGTTCCAGGATGGTGGGGCCGAGGTCAAACCATTGGACCAAGTCGTCGATCCGACGACCGCCGGCAAAGCGATTGGGCGCCCAGACGATGCAGGGCACGCGGGTGATCGTGTCGTACATGGTCCACTTCTGAATGTGGCCGTGGTCGCCCAGGCAGTCGCCGTGGTCCGAGGTGAAGATGACCACGCAGTCGTCGGCGTAGCCGTTCCGCTCCAGGGCATCCATCAGCTCGCCCATTTGCGTGTCGATCATCGTCACGTTGGCCAGGTAGTGCGCCCGCTGCCGCCGCCGCGACTCCAGCGGTGGATCGACGATATGCATCACCGAGTCGTGGTCGACCTCGGTGTTGTGCTCGCGCATCACCCGCAGGGCTTCGGGCTGGCCGTCCAGGTCCGCCTGTAAGACCGGCCGGATGGGCAGGTCACGGTCCAGGTAGGGCGCCAGCGCCTCGGGCGTCGGGTCGTAGGGCGGGTGCGGGCCGGGGAAGCCGACTTCCAGGAACAGCGGCTGCGTGGTTGGGTAGGTGTCCAGCCACCAGCGCGCCAGGCCGCCGACGAAGTTGTCGCTGTGCATGTCGGCCGGCAGGTCCCAGGTGAAAGCGCCCATGGCCTCGCGGTAGTCGGGCCGCTGCCGGTAGAGCTCGCGCTGCTGTTTGACCAGGCCGCGGGCGGCCAGGGCCTTGTCCCACTCGTCAAAGTAGTAGCGGCCCTCGAGAAACCGGTCCTTGTTCTCGACGACGTAGCGCTCGTGGAAGCCCAGCGGCGTCTCGAAGGGGATGGTGTGCATCTTGCCGACGTTGACGCAGTGGTAGCCGGAGGCGGCCAACTGCTCGACCCATGACCGCCGCCACTCGCAGCCGTTGCGCAGCACGCCGGTGGTGTGGGGATAGAGGCCGTTGAAGAGGCTGGCCCGGGCCGGTACGCAGGAGGCGGCGGTGACGTGGCACTCGTCGAAGCTGACGCCTTCGCGGACCAGGCGGTCGAGGTTCGGTGTGTCGACGGAGGGATGACCGAGCGCGGCGATCGTGTCGTAACGCTGCTGGTCGGTGATGACCAGCACGATGTTCGGACGCCCGGCGGCGGCTGACGGCATCAGGCGGCGGCGAAGCGCTCCCAGGCCCGGGCGTAGATCTCGGCCGCCTGCACAACTTCGGCCATTGGGACGAACTCGTCGGCGCTGTGCGCGTAGGCGATGTCGCCGGGACCGCACAGCACGCTGGGGATACCGGCGGCGGCCAGCGTGGCCGCGTCCGATCCGTACGACACGCCGATCACATTGGCCGAGCCACACACGTCCGTCACGGCATCCCGCAGAACTCGCACGATCGGCGCGTCGGCTGGGGTATCCAGCACGTCCCCGAACACAAACGGCGCCTGCACCTCCACATTCAGGTCGCGATGGCGGGCGCGGGCGATCTCCAGGACCTCTTCGAGCTCCGCTTCCACGTCATCCACGGACTCACCGGGAATCTGGCGTCGCTCGATGATGGCCTCGCAGCGGTCGGGAACCATGTTGAAGGAAGTCCCGGCCTTGATGATGCCGATCGAGAACGACGAGTTTCCGACCAGCGGGTGCGTGCGTCCGGCCAGCCTGCGGCCGTATTCCTCGCGAAGGACGTGCAGGACATCGGCCATTCGGAGGATGGCGTTGTCGCCCAGTTCAGGCGTTGAACTGTGGGCCGCGGTCCCATGGGTGATAAGGGGCCAGTAGCGTCCGCCGCGGTGCGAACGAACCACCTCCAAGCTCGTGGGTTCGCCCACGATCGCGCCGTCCACCTTGACTCCCGAGTGCGGCAAGGCCCTGGCGCCGGCGCTGCCGGTTTCCTCGTCAACGGCCGCGGCGACGGTGAGCGGACCGGCCGGATCGGCGACGCCGGCGGACCACTTGAGCGCCAGCAGCATGGCCGCCAGCGAGCCCTTGGTGTCGCAGGAGCCCCGGCCGTGCAGCCGGCCCTGGTCGTCCATGTAGGGCTGGTGGCCGTTGGTCATTGGACCCAGCGCCACGGTGTCCATGTGCGCTTCCAGCATCAGGTGCGGGCCGGGTGCGTCGGCGGCGATGGTGCAGATGACGTTCTCGCGACGGGGGAAGACTTCCTGGCGGGTGACCTGCGCGCCGATGGAGCGGGCGAATTCCTCCACGAGGTCGGCCATGGCGGCTTCGCCGGTGCCGCCTTCGACTTCCGGCGTAACGCTGGGCGTGGCGACCAGCCGGCTCAATAGGTCGGCGGCTTCGCGTTCGGTTGTGATGTGGGCGCTCATGGGCGCGTCATATTGGCACCCAGGCACGGGCGGCGGCCAATCGCCGCAACCGTTTGAGCCTCGCTCGGCGAATCGGCTATGCCTCGTCGTCGAAGAGGCTGGCCGGGAGTTCGAGGTCAACCAGCCGCCCCTCGAGCTGGCTGGTGACCGTGGCCTCGATCGTGTACATGTTCACCACGGTCTGGATCAGGGGCATCACCGGCTCGGCCACGCCCTGGGCCACATCCGCGAAGTTCTCCATCTGCAGCCGGTACATCTCGACGCTGGGAACCGGAATCTCCCGGTACTCGTCGTTGCCGTATTGGTGCTCGATGACCGGCTCGGCCTGGGGCCGCCAGGCCCGGCGGATGGAGAGACGTCCCTCGCTGCCGGCGATGTGCAGTTCTTCGCTCAGATGCGCCTGCCGGCTGCCTTCCACGAAGCCCACGCAGCCGCTGTCGTACTCGATCAGGCCGAACTGGCGATTCAGGGTGCCGTAGACCTCGCTGATGCTTCCGACCGACCAGACGCGGGTCGGCCGGGCGGCGACCAGGCTGCTCGCGTCGGAGCCGAGCGTGCCATCGGGGTTCGACCCCTTGCCGGTGCCGCGACCGCCCGCCCCCATCGAGGCGAAGTGGTTGACGGCGTTGATGGCGTAGCAGGTGATGTCCCAGGGCGAGCCGCCCAGGCGTTCGGGGTCGCGCCGCCAGTTGCGGTTCGGATCGTCAGGGCTCTCCTCTTCGAAATCGAAGGTGCTGAACTTGGAACTGACGGAGTCGATTTCGCCAATGGTTCCCGCTGCCACCTGGCGCTCCAACTCGGCTACAAACGGATGGTGGCGGTACATGAAGCCTTCCATCAGGTAGGCGCCGGCCGACTCGACCAGTTGCGCCAGCTCCAGCGCTTCCTGGCCGTTCGCGGTGAGCGACTTCTCGCTCAGGATGTTGCGGGCGCCGGCGTCGAGGCAGCGCTCGACCTGTTCCCGGTGCTGGTTGGGCCAGGTGGCCAGGACCACGCCATCCAGGTCCTGGTCGCGGATCATTTCTTCGTAGGAGGTGTACCAAGCCTCGCAGTCATAGGTTTCGGCCCATTCGCGGGCCACCGACTCGCGGATATCGCAGCAGGCGACGAGCTGGAGCTTCTCGGACTCCAGGCCGGCGCGACCATGGCGGGAACTGATCCCGCCGCATCCAACCACCCCAATGCGAAAGGCCGGGAGATCGCTGGCTGACATGTCTCCACCCCCTGCGAGAGATCAGCGCGCCAGGCGGTTGCCGCGCAGGCCGCCGACCGGATCGAGCGGCATCATCGCAGACGGAGGCGCGATGCACTCCCCAGTTCGGTGCTTAGGCCGTCCAGTGGTCGAACGGGTTCTTGCCGTCGGGCAGCGGCAGGCCAACCCGTGCGCCCTGCATGTGCGAGGCGTGGGCCAGCAAGGCCATTTCCAGGTAGAGCTTCGCGTTCGGCAGCTGCACCAGGTCCCACTCCGGCTGCTTGCCTTCCAGCATGTCCATCATCGAGCGGGCCATGCGCTTGTGCGCGCGCAGCCACTTGTGGCGGTCCGGCGGCGGCTCGGCCGGGACGACCTCCCAGCCGTCGTCGCCGATCAGTTCCGGGTTGGCCCTGGGGTGCCAGTAGATGTCGGGGCCGCGCCCCATCGGCCCGGGTAGCGAGATCGTGCCCTCGGTGCCGTAGATGTCGACGCGGTACGGGTCGGAGACGCCGTCGCCCCGGTATGACTCGAAATCGGCCGCCACGCCGCCCTCAAAGCAGTAGTAGGCCTTGAGGCCGTTGCCAGCCACCAGGCCCATACCTTCCCAGCCGGGCCTGAGGTCGGATTGCTCGCAGGTGCGGCCGTCCTGGGTCAGGTGGGCGCTGCACCACAGCGGGACGCCGAAGAGTTGCCACAGGAAGTCGAAGAAGTGGGGATACAGGTCCAGGAACATCTCGTCCCCGCCGTGTTCGCCGTCCTTGCCGAAGACGCGGACCAGGCGCGGCTCGCCGATTCGTCCTGACTTGACCAGCGGAATCGCCACCCGCTGAATCGGCGGATGCCCGCGCCAGGGATGGGCGACCACGCAGATGACCGACGACTGGTCGCAGGCGGCCTGCATGGCGTCCACGTCCTCCGGCGCGGTGGCGACCGGCTTTTCCAGGTAGACGTTGGCGCCCGCCCGGGCGGCGTCGATGATCAGGTCGCGGTGATCGCCGACCTCGCGCGAGGCCACCACGGCAATGTCCGGCTTCTCAACGTCGAGCATCTCGCGGTAGTCGGCGTAGGCCGTGCGCGCACCGGTTTTCGCGGCCGTTTCGGCCCGGCCCTCATCGTCCGGATCGGCCAGGGCCGCGATCTCCGCGCCCTCCACCCCGACGAAGGCCATGTCGAGGTAGTGCCCGTAGTTGCCATGCCCGGTATGCCCGATGATCCCGACTTTGAAACTCATGCCGGTTCGCTCCCCAATGGTCGTCCTGGACGCAACGGCCAGCAGCCGGCCCAACGCGCCGCGGGCGGCGTCAGCAAGCGGAGCCTATCGCAGCGTTATGACAGACCGTGGTCCTGTGGGCCGCCGGTCCGGGCCTTAAACGACCCGTCGGCCCGGCGTATGCCGGGCCGACGGTTTCTCGTCCTCCAAATCGGACGAGTGTCTGAGGCTTAGGCCGACGGCGGCAGCGCGTCGATCCAGGCCTTCCAATCGTCGTACTCCTCCTTGGTGTTTTCGAGAACACGGTCGGAGGTGTTGATGATGTGCTGCATCCCCTCTTCGATCGACATGTCGCCGATGAAGGGCGGGTCGGCCGCACGGAAGGACTCGTACCACTCCCACCAGTTGGGGTGGCCGTTCTGCCAGTGGTGGTGGTCCGTCTTGTCCATCCAGGTCTTGTAGTACCCGTGGTTTTCGGGCGGCCCGGCCTTGAACTCGTCGGACTCGACCACCGTCTTCAGCATCGGCAGGGAGCCGCGGTCGATGGCGATGCGGCCCTGGACCTGCGGACCCGCGAAGAACAGCAAGGTCTCGGTGCACTCCTCCACCAGGCCGTTCCGTTCGGCCGAGGCGGTGCAGTACTGACCCTGGTTCGTGAAGTGGTGCGGTGCGCCTCCGCGGTCGCCTTCCTCGATGGGTCCAAGACCCCAGGAGAAGCGGTCCTTGATCCGCGGAATCGTTCCGCCCACGCCGCCGCCGGTCCAGTAGGTGGCCATCTTGCCAGCCGAGAACGGGTCCCCGAATTCCCCGGCGATCTGCTGGAGCTGGTCGAACGGCGGCGCCACGGCGTCCGTCTGCACGCTGTTGACCGCGTAGGCGAAGCCCCGGTCGCCACCGTCGTTGAAGATGTCCCAGTGCAATTGGTCAGGGGCGCGGTACATGTGATTCCCGCTGTTCTGCAAGGCGCGCGCCCAACTGCCCCAGACGATCCAAGCATTGGACGCCATTCGCAGACCCCAAGTGCCTGCCTCCGGGTCTGAGGCCTGCATGTACAGGTCCCAGGCCTCGCGCTCCAAGTGGAACGAGCCCTCCACCGGCATGGGAATCCCCAACTCCTCCAGCAGCGTGAAGTTGAAGATTTTCCCGTTGATGTTGCCCTGGTAGGGCATCCCAAACTGGGCGACCCCGCCGTATCCCGTGGTGTGCGGGGCTGGGCGTGAGACACGGTCGTCGTCGAACTGACCGACCGTCATTTCGTCCGGCGGGGCGTACCACTTGGAGGGTTCCCAATCCGGATGCTTGTTCAGTGCGCCGTCGATGCGGGCGAAGCCGCCGCGGTGCACCCAGGTGTTGAAGAATCCGCCATCCAGCAGCGCCAGCTCGGCCTGCGTGCCGGCGGCGATGTGGATCGAGAACGAGTCCACGTAGAGGTGGTCCTGCGGCTCGAACTTGATGGCGATGTGCGGGAACTCGGCGTGAAACTTGTCCAGCGCCCAGTTCATCGCCGCGCCGCGAGCGCCGGACGAATGGTCGTTGGCCAGGCGGATGACCGCGCGCGGTCGCTGCGGCATGGCTTCGACTTCGACGATCTTCTCGACCTCAACGACCTTCTCGACTTCGACGACCCTCTCGACTTCAACTTCCTGAGTCACGACCTTCTCGACGACCTTCTCGACCTCAACGATCTTCTCGACTGGAACTTCCTCGCGGACGACGCTCACGACCTCTTGGGTCACGATTCGGTCGACCTGCTGAGTGACGATCTTCTCGACGGGAACCTCTTGGACTACGATCCGTTCGACGGGAACTTCCTTGGTGACGACCTGCGTCTCGCCGCAGGCGGCCAGCGCTACCGCGCCGGAAATCCCCAGGGCGGCGGTACCGCCCATCCGAAGCATTTGTCTCCTGGTAACCATGTCCTGCGTGCGCTCCCTCCCAACTGGCCCCTGTCCAGCAAGCGCGGTAACCGCACGTCGCCGCTACGGTTAACCGAGCCCGCCACTTCAAGGGCGAGATAGTAGGGCAGACTAGCGATTGAGCCCGTAACAGGTCAAGACGGTTGGCCCGCCTGGTCCGCATCGTGGCCCCACCCGCTTTCAGGATTGTCCATGCAAATTCAGTTCCAGGAACCGCGCTTTTTCAACCGACTGAAGGTGCTGGACAACGGGCGCCCCGTGATGGCCCTGAATCTCGGTGGTGCGGACAAGGATCTGTTCCTGATGCGGCCGTGCGTGCATCCCCTTTACACCCCGGCTGGGTATCCCGTGACGGAGATGGGGGCGCATAACTTCCCGCACCACAAGGGCGTCTGGCTCGGGCACGCTCAGGTCAACGGCGTCAACTTCTTTCATGACCTCGTAGATGCGGGCTGGATCGTGCCGGTGGGAATTTCCTCAGAAGCCGATTCCGAGGGCGCACGCGTTGACTTTGACCTGGAGTGGCGCGACCGGCGTGGCACGGTGGTTGCAACCGAGGCCCGCCGGCACGAGGTGCGGCGCTCCGGTGCAGCGCATTTGCTGGACATCGTCTCGACGTTGCATGCATCGCATGGCGCGCTTGAACTGGGCGTGGATAACCACTCGTGGGCGGGTCTCCGTCTGATTGATGCTCTCGATCAGGACGACGGCGGCTTGATGCGCGACTCGGAGGGGCGGCAGGGGGCTGACGCGATCAACGGACACCCGGTTCGCTGGGTTGACGTGAGCGGCGCGATCGGCGAGCACGCCTGCGGGGCCGCGCTGATGGCGCATCCGGCCTCGGCGCCGGTCCCTACCTTTGCCCGGTTCTACGGAACCAGCCTGCTCAACCCCACGATGTACGAGCCGCTGACGATCGCGGACGGCGCCTCCTGGACCTTTGGAACGCGCATCGCCGCCTATGACGGATCGGCAAGCACGGCCGATCTCGAACAGTGGTGGACGACGGCCGGCGACTAGCCGATCTGACGCCGGGCGCTAGAGTCGCTCGGCGTGTTCCAGGTTCAGCACGAACATGGCGGCGCCGCCGACTTCGACTTCAACCGGGAGCGAGAGGTCGATCTCGCCGGTCCAGGGCAGCGTGACCAGTTCGGTGCGCGTGATGCAGGTGCGGGCGGTGACTTCTTTGAGTTCGTTCAGCCGTTCGGCTTCCAGGGCCACGATGAAGACGGCGTTGGTGGCCTGCAAGAACCCGCCGGCGCTGGCCACGCGCGTGTGCGAAATCCCGGCCTCGCGCAGCGCGTTGGAGTATTCGCCGGCGTCATCGTCCTGCACGACGCAGAGCACCATCCGGTCGTAGGCCACGGAATCAGGCATCGCGCGCTTCAATCTCCCGGGCGCTCACAGGCGGGCGAAGGCGTCGACGCGCACCACGAACACGATGCCGTACGTCGAGCCGCTCTTGGACTGCCCGGAGGCGTGCCGGGCCGCGCCGCGAACCTTCTCGATCACATCGTCGACCTGTTCGGCCCCGACACCCACCATGAACACGGCATTGCCGCGGCGCAGGAAACCTCCCTGGGCGTCAATCCTGGTCGCGCGATAGCCGGATTCGACCAATACCCGAGTCACACCCTCGGCGTCGTCGCGATGGACGACGGCAAAGATCAGGCGCTGAACTTCGTCGAGACTGCCCGCCACTGCGTATCCGTTTCCCGGTCAGACTGCCTATTCACCATAACGGAGCGATCGGGCATTCTGCTATTTCGGCCCCGGCTTCAAGGGTCTTCAGGAACCGTCGGCCGGACGAAGCGCCTCAAGCAGAAACCGACGATCGTCAGTCGACAGCTCCAGGTCGAGCGCAAGCGCCCGCGCCTCATCGGACATCTTGTCCCATGTCTTACGCAGGATGTTCGCGGTTTGGTCGTCGGACTGGCGGGTTCGAAACCCGCCGAATTGCGTCTCCAGGAAGACCAGGCAGAGGGCGTCTTCCAGGGCCTGCGCGTCGGGATCGCGACGCAGATTCTTCTTTCGCACCAGATCCTGGGCGCGCTGAATGTCCGGTGCGCCGTAGCCAACCTCGGACATGACTTCCCCGAGGGTTGCGGCGTGCAGTTCCTGGAGCGCCTGGCGCCAGCGCAGATACCCACGCCGCCCCTGCGGATACTCGCCGCGCGGGATGGCCCAGCGCCGCACGTGGTGTCCCCGCGCCGCGATACGCAGGGCATCGTCCGCCCCTGGTCGCAGTCTTTCAATCCAGTCCGAAACCATGGCGGCATGGGTCAGTTCCTTGGGCCGGGCTTCGCCGCGTACCTGGATCTCATGCGGATCAGCGCCGTTGATCTCGTCAATCCGATCCAGCGCCCGCCGCAGTCGCGCCAAGCTCATTCGTCCCACTCCCGGAGCCGTCGGCCAATTGTGAATGCACGCCGCGTCAGCCGCCAGCCGTTCGCCCGTGACCCTGGACCAATTTCGAGCGGCCCTTGCCTAGCCACCAGGCCTGTCGTCGTATGCTGAACGGGCTCAGGTTCTTGGAGAAGCCCCATGGCGATTCGCACTGTGGCCAAGCCGTTTGTGGTGGCGCCCACCGAGGCTCCCACCCTGGATGTCTCGCCGGAAGGCGTCGGTACCGTTATCAAGCATGACCTGGTGGCCAGCCAGGTGTCGCCGCCCAATTTCGCGATGCGGCTGTTCGACGTCGCGCCCGCCGGCGCCACGCCCTATCACCAGCATCCCTGGGAGCACGAGGTCTTCATTGTGGAAGGCGCGGGCGAACTGAAGACGGCTGATGGTTCGGAGCCATTTGCCGAGGGTGAAGCCGTCTACGTGCCGCCCGACGCCATGCACCAGTTCCGCAACACCGGCGAGGGCCGCCTGAAGTTCATCTGCGTGATCCCCAACAGCGGCGACTGCTAAGCGAAGCGGGGCGTCCTGGTACCCCCGAGGGAAATCGAATCCCTGTCTCCACCTTGAAAGGGTGGTGTCCTAGGCCTCTAGACGACGGGGGCCGGGCGAGAAGGAACAGGTAGATATTCTACCTAGCATTGCGCCCCTGCCTTGCGGCGGGCGCGCTTGAAGCCGCACACTGACCGTCCAGCCCAGCTTCCGCGGCCCCGCATTGCCCGGCCGCGCGGTCGAGAGGATCTCCCCAGATGGCCAAAGTCGTTGCCCGCCAGGTGATAGCAGGTTCACAGGAACTCGTATGGCACGTGCTCTCCGACTTTGACCGGATGCCCGAGTGGCTGCCGGGCGTGACCTCAATCGAGCACACCGGCGGCTCTCCCAAGGCATTCGGTCGGGAACACGTGGCCCAAATGGAGGGCGGCGTGGAAGCGCATCAGCGCGTGGTGGCCTGGGACAACTCGCGCCGCATCGCCTGGCGGAACGTGCGGGAGGTTCAGGACGGACGTGACGTCGGTTCCCTTCAGAACTTCCGGACCACCATCGACCTCCGCCCCAGCGCCGCCAACACCGAGATCACCCTTACCGGCACCTGGTCCGGTCGAGGCCCCGTCGGCCTCATCCGCTCGCTGACCAATCGAGGTCGGATCAAAGCCGAGTTCGAGAAGGCGTTGGCCAACCTGGACGAACTGATGGCCGGCGCCTCAGGCGGCGAATAGAGCCGGCACCGCCCAGACGAGCGCGCTAGACATGGAGCTTGAGTCGCGCGTTCCCGACGAGGCCAGCCTGGCGGCGGCGCGCCGAAAAATCGTGCAGGCGCGCGACCTGCGCGACAGCACCGACATCATGGAGTTGCGCGCGGCCACCGACCTGCTGGTTGAGGCGGCCGCCACATTCGACCTGGCGGCCCTTCCCGTGGAATTCGGCGCCTTACACCTGGACCTGGCCGACACATTGAATCTGCGCGCACGCCTGGGCGATCCCGACGTGCTGGACGAGGCCATCGACTGCTATCAGAAAGCCATTGTCGTCTTCAATCGCGATGAGTTTCCCGAGGCCTACGCGCGCGCCTTCCACGGGCTGGGCCTGGCTAACTGGGCCGGCGGACAGCTGGAGGCCGCGCGCTGGTGTTTCGAAACCGTGCTGGAAGGGCTCTCGCCGGACATGTCCCCGCTGGAACACGCGCGCGCCCAGGCCAACGTGGCCGCGGTCCTGGCGGCGACGCCCGAAGCCGGCGCCCGCGCACAGGCGGTGGCGGCGTACGAATCGCTCCTGCAGTCGGTGTCTCCGGAGCATCATCCGGCCGAGCACGCCGAATTCCTGCTGGCGCTTGGCCAGGCCCATCGCGTGCAGCTGGAGGGCAACCGCCAAAGCCACCTGGCAGCGGCCGTGACGGCTTTCACACGCGCGGCGGATCTCGCCGCGACCGGCGACCGCAGCGATGTGCGCACAGCCGCGCTCGCCGAGGCCGCGCTGACGCAGGTTGAATTGACGGTCTACGACCCGTTGCGCTTCGACCAGGCCGCCGCGGCATTTGACCACGCCCTGGCCGAGGCTCCGGCCGAGCGGCAGCCCGACCGGCACGCCGAGCTGCGACTCGGCTATGGCCGCTTGTGGGCCGCTCGCCTGCCGGGCGGCGGCGAGGACGCCTGCGGCGCCGCGCTGAAGCACTTCGAGGCCGCGCTCGCGCTCGCACCCCGGGTCAGCTCGGCCGCGCTGGTCGCGCCGGCGCTGATCGAAGCGCCGCGGGTCATGCTCGAGGGTCCGGCGCCCAGCCAGGCGCGCATTGCCCGGGCAATCGAGATCAGCCGGCACGCGCTCTCCGCCTGGCCGCGCGCCCAATATCCAACGGAATACGCCCGCGTGAATCTCTCGCTGGGTTCCGCGCTGTTGGCCTCCGCCGCCGGCGACCGGACCTCCAATGTCCGGGAGGCCGTTGAGGCGTTCGAATCCGGCCTGGATGCCGTCAACCGCGAGGCCGAGCCCGTGGCCTACGCCTCGCTTCAGGTCGCGCTGGCCGAGGCCCTGGCCGCCCGGCCCGACGGCGACCGCACGGACAATCTGCGCCGCGCCGCCGCGGCGGCGAATCGAGCCTTGGAGGCGTCGGACGAGGATCGGGCGCTGGTCGGTCGAGCGCACCACCTGCTGGGACGCCTCGGCCTGGAGTCCGGCGCCGCCGCACCCCAGGCGCTGGCCGAAGCCGCGGCCCACCTGCACCAGGCGCTGGCGGAAAGGCCTCGCCACACGGATCCGGCCGCCCATGCCGAAACGCAAATGCTGCTGGGCATGGTGCTTACCTCCCAGGCCGCGCGCGGCGAACCGCATCTGCTTGCCACGGCGATCGAAGCCTATCGAGCCTCGGCCGGGGCCTACGACCTGGAAACCCACCCGCGCGAGTCCGCCAGCGTTCACTTCAACCTAGCAGTCACGCTTATGCAGGGCGGCGGCGACGCCCAGACCCTGGCCGAGGCCGTACGCAGCTTTGAGGCCGCCGCGGCGGTCTTCAACGCCGCCTCATTCCCCCAGCAGCATGCGATGATCAGTAACAACCTCGCGCAGGCGCGCACCAGGCTCAAGGCCCTCGCATGAGCACGCATCCGGTAGACGGGCTCGAGGTGGATGTGGCCGTGATCGGCGGCGGGCCGGCCGGATCCACGGCCGCCACCCTGCTGTCGCGCGCCGGCTTCCGGGTCGCCGTGCTCGAGCGCGAGCGCTTTCCCCGCGAGCACATCGGCGAATCCCTGCTCCCCATCGCCTTCCTGGCGCTGGACCAGATGGGTATCACCGAAAAGGTCCTGCAGGCCGGCTTCGTCCGCAAATACGGCGCCACCTACATCTGGGGCCGCAGCCGCGAGCCCTGGACCCTGCGCTTCTCGGAGATGATCGACGACGCCTTTTTTGCCTTCCAGGTGCGGCGTGCCGACTTCGACAAGATTCTGCTGGACCACAGCGAAGACTGCGGCGCCGCCGTTTGGGAGGAAACCCAGGTCACCGACGTCACCCAGTTGGGCGGACGCGTAACCGGACTGCGTTGGCGCGGACCCAATGGTTCCGAAGGCAAGCTGCTCTCTCGCTACGTCCTCGACTGTTCAGGTCAGTCTTCGCTCCTCGGCAAGCGCTTCAACCTGCGGGAGTTCAACGAGGAGATGCGGCACATCGCGCTCTCCGGTTACTACCGCGGCGCGCGCAAGCTCTCCGAGGTCTACCCCGACCTGACGCTCAATGACGACGGCAACCTGCACATCGTGTCCAGCGAGGCCGGGTGGTTCTGGCACATCCCGCTGGCCGATGAGATCAGCAGCGTCGGCTTCGTAACCGACCCAAGCCACGTGCGCGGCATGAATCCGGAGCAGCGAGTCCAGTTCTTCCTGGAGAACGTGGCCATTACGCCGGAGCTCCTGCGCATGCTGGAGCCGGCGGAGTGGATATCAGACCACGTGGAGATGGACAGCGACTGGTCCTTCTTCTGCAAGTCGTTCCACGGCCCCGGCTACATGCTCTGCGGCGACTCCGCCTGTTTTGTGGACCCGGTGCTCTCCACCGGCATTGCGCTGGCCATGAACGGGGGCATCCGGGCCGCGTTGACCCTGACCGCGGCGCTGCGCCAGCCCGAACTGGAACCGCTGGCCATGCACTGGTACGACAGCGAGTACCGCAAGACCGCGCAAGACTTCCTGGAACTGGCCCTGCACTGGTATCACGGCGAACGCAACCGCGACGACTGGTTCTGGCAGGCCCGGCGCATCGTCGACCCGTCGCAGAGCTTCTCGCTGCAACAGGCCTTCTCGCTGATTGCCGCCGGGGTGTCGCGCAGTCCCGGCGCCACCAGCCACCTCAAGCTCAAGCACGCCGGCGGGTTCAGCCCCGAACAGCTCAAGATCATTTACCAGAACTTCGAACTGGAACTCAGCGACGAGCAGCAGGTGCAACTCGAGGACTTTCTGGAAGAGGAACGCCAGGCGCGCGACTACCAGCCGGCCACCGTCGAGCAACTGCTCGGCGGCATCCCGCGCTGGATGGAAGGCGTGCAGTGGCAGCCCTACATGCTCAACGACCAGGAAGACGTGCTGCGCCCGGCCACGCTGGTGGAGATTCCGGACGGCGACAGCACCAAGACCCACTTCCTCTCCATCGCTGCCACCTCGCTACTGCGATTGATGGATGGGTCGCGCACCGGTCAGCAAATCGTGGACGACGCTGCCGAAACCTGGGGCACGGCCGTCGGCAAGTCCGCCGCCGCCGTGCGCTCGCTGGTGACCGAAACCCTCCAGGAGCTCCACGAAGAAGGCGCACTGACGGTCGCCTGATCTGGTTACCGGCAGTCCCCGGTTGTACCTGGCCAGGCACTCCAGCTGGGCCTGATCGATGCGCTCGGATATAGCCCCGGCGCCGCCTGACTTGCTGTGGGTCCGCCATGAAGCCGTGGCCACGCCGGAGTGAGCCAACGACGAGACCCGTTTCCTGAAGCCGGCAGGTCAACGCGTGCTCAGCGCGCCATGAATCCCCGGCAACGAGACGCCGTAGTCTGTCGAACGCGGCCTTACGTGGCGTTGGGGAACATCTCCGCCAGTTCGTCAACAATCTCGCTCAGAACCGGGAACTCCTCGCGGGTCAGCGTGGTCAGGCGGTCGTGGCCGGTTTCCGGGTCGTATTCGTGACGGTGATACACGTCGGGCGTGTGGGCGTGGCCGCTGTCGTAGCGAAGGGCGTTCCGTGCAGATCCTCGCTCCCGGATTCGCGCGTGGTACCGGTACTTGAAGCCTCGGACCTGCGTGCGACTGCCGACTCGGTGAACAGCGAGGTGCTTGTCAACCTCGATCTCAACGCCGCTGCGGCAGACGACGAGGCCCATGCAGCGAATACGGTCGGGCCCGCCAGCAACCGACACAAAACTCGTGCGGTCCGCGACCACAAACGGGTGGGCGGCCAGGACTGCCCGGTGGATCAGTTCGTAGCGGTCGAACCAGAGCCAGCCATGCTTTTCGCCACGGAGCCGGTCAGGTCGGCGAGTATGTCGGCGTCGTACTGCCATCGTGAAATCTCCGCCGTTTCCCGCATCTCGCCTGTGGCGGTCCGATCCAGCATCTCCTCGGTGGACATCTCGTAGCGCAGCTCGAACCGCTCAATGCGGCGCCGCAGCGTGCGCGTGACGTCGCTACGCCGCTGGACCTTCAGGTGCGGCGGAAAGAGAGACAGCGAGCCGTTCTTCGTAGCCATAGCAGTGCCGGGACCTTACGTGTCGTCCCCGTCAGGATGCGCCCGCGCAGCCCCGATCGCAAGTTTCAGAGGCCGACCAGGCCCTCGGACAGCGCCAGCGGGCACAATTCACGAAAGCCATACTGGCCACGACTCGGCTTGAAGGCTTCGGGAGGCGCACCGCGTGATTTCGCTCATCCTGGACACCGATATCGGCGACGACGTTGACGATGTCTTTGCCCTCGCGTACGCGGCACGCCACCCGCGCATCAACCTGTGCGCGGTCACCACGGTCCTGGGCGATACCCGCTGGCGTGCGGCCCTGGCGCTGCGGCTGCTGGACGAACTAGGCGTTGACGACGTGCCGGTGGCGGCCGGCGCGCCCGGCGGCGAGATCAACGTCGTGACCCTGTCAGGCGACGTGCTGGTGCCACCCGGAACCGACGATCCGCGCTGCGACTCCCGTTCGGCAACCGAATTGATGACCGACGTGATTGCCACGGCGCCACAGCCTGTCTGGTTGGCCACTATTGGTCCGGCCACCAACGCGGCTGTCCTCCTGGCCGAACGGCCCGAGGCTTTGGAACGCCTGGCCGGCATCGTGATGATGGGCGGACGCCACGAGCCGGCCTTCCCGCGCGAGCACAACTTCGGTAGCAATCCAGAGGCCGCGGCCACCGTCTGCAATAGCGGCGGGACGGTTCTCGTGGGCGACTACGTGGTCACCTGCCGGGCCCAATTGCGGCGTGACGACCTGCCGCGCGTGAGCGAGGCGCCGGGCGTCGGCGCCTCGCTGGCGACCATGCTGGCGACCTACTTCGACCGACGCGAACGCGACTGGACCTCCATGTACGACCCGGCCGCGTTGACCCTGGCGTTGGACGAGACGTTCCTTTCGCTCGATCAGACGCCGATGCGCGCGGACGTGGTCGACGGCCAGGTTCACTTTGCTCCTGCACCCGGAACCTCTGGACTGCGCCTGGCCGATTCGATCGACGTTGCCGCTTTCCACGATGAGCTGCTCAGCGTTATCGAACAGCCCGCGTGAGCCTGCCCGCCAACCCGGGCCTGGCGCCTGACGGTCCGCACCTGCAGTTCGTCGAATCAGCGCACCAGGTGCTGTCCCGCGATCCCCGCGTCAAGGCGCTCTGGGCCGGCGGCAGCCTGGCCGACGGCACGGCGGACCGCTGGTCGGATGTGGATCTGCGGCTGGCGGTTTCGGACGACGACCGCCCGGCCTTCATGGCCGGCATCGAGGAGACCCTGCAAGCCATTTGCCCGGTCCTGGGCTGGCGCATGCGATCAGCGCATGGAGACGACCTGGTGGTCGTCACCTTCGAGGGCCCGCTGCGAGCGGACTTCGTCGTCACGTCGCCGGACAGCCTCGACCGACAGCGCTACGAACCTGTCGCTCCGCTACTCGATCCCGACGGTCTGGGAGCCCGGCTTCAACAAGTCCCATACGCGCCTTCGCGTCGGACGCCCCGAGAACTGCTCGAGCGCGAAGCCACGCAGGTCCCCGCCGAGGCGGGCCGACTGCAACGCGCAATCGAGCAGTCCTCAATCGTCGCGGCCATGCAAGCACAGGCGAATCTGCTGGAGTCGGCTCAGCGGCTCCTGCTGCTCCTGCGCGACCCGCGGGCCGCCGGCCTCCTGGGACCAAAGCACGCGGCCGATGCGCTGACCGCCGCCGATATCGAGCCGCTACTGGCCCCCCTGGCCGCCTGGAGCGACAACTGGCCGGACTCTGCGGTGGACTCGATCGAACCCACGCTCGATGTGTTGCGGCCGCTGGCGGCCGACGCGCAGTCACGCTACGGCATCGCCGTTCCCTTGCAGCCTGCACCGCCGGGCCCGGATCCCGACCCACGTCCGGCCGCGCAGGTCGTCGAAGCCGGATGCTCGCTGCTGGCCCACGCCATGGTGGGCGCGACCTACTACAACCGCGGCATGTACACCGGCCTGCTCTGGGGCTACGCCGGCGCGGCGCGCTTTGCCGCCGAATTCGCCCACGTGGCGTCCCGCGGCGATGCGCCGATTCCGGCCGACGCGCCGGACCGCCTGCGGCCTGAAGACGCGGCTGTCATGACGTCCGCGCTGCGGCCGCTTGGCCAGGGCGGCGTGTTGGGCGTTCGCCGCATGGCGACACGAGTTGCGGCAGCCTACAGCCGCTTCCTCGAGCGCGCCTGCGCCCGGCTGGACGTGGAATATCCTGCACGCTTGGACCGATCCGTGAGCGACTACCTGCTGAGCGAAGGCGTGTTTGTTGGCGACCCCGACGAATCGTCTCGTAGGTCAACCCTGCCCGTGGGGCGTTGAGAATATCGATGTGACATAGTTAATCCCGTGCTCGCTGGGAGGCGAACGGGGGGGCGGCCGTGCGTCGAGTCTTGGTAGTCGCGCTTGCCGTGCTGCTTGGAACGGTGGCGACGCTGGACACCGGACGGGCGACGGATGATCTGATCAACACACCAAGCCCGCTCCGTGAGGTCTATTCCTCGATCCTCGATCAGTGCGCGCCGGCCTGGGATCCAGCGGACCGCAACATCTACACGACGGACGGCGCCAGCCTGAACGACGTGGATCGGGCCACGCGGACGGCGTTCGTGAGCGTCTGGCAAGTCGATGCCTGGCCACGCTGGCGCTGGGAAGCGGATTGCCTGCGGGCCACGCGGCCTGAAGTGGTGGTGTCGCTGGGCACCGCAGGAGCGATCAACGCACCGAGTCCGCCGCCTCAGGTCTACTCCGCGATCCTCGATCACTGCACGCCGGCCTGGGACCCGGCGGACCGCAACATCTACGCGACCGACGGCGCCAGCCTGAACGACGTGGATCGGGCCACGCGGACGACGTTCGTGAGCGTCTGGCAAATCGACGCCTGGCCGCGTTGGCGCTGGGAAACCAATTGTCTGCGGGCCGCACCGCCTGGACGGGTGGCGACGCTGGACACCGTACGCGTGACGGACGACCCGATCAACGCACCGATTCTGCTATCCCACCTCCATTCCGAGACCCTTGACCACTGCGCGACGGCCTGGGACCCGGCGGACCGCAACATCTATGCGACCGACGGGTACAGCCTGAACGACGTGGATCGGGCCACGCGGACGACGTTCGTGAGCGTCTGGCAGGTCGATGCCTGGCAACGCTGGCGCTGGGAAGCGGATTGTGTGCAAGCCGTGCGGCCCGAAGTGGTGGCGTCGCTGGGCACCGCAGGAGCGACCGGCGATCCCTTCAACGCACCGAATCTGCCACCCCACGTCTATTCCGCGACCCTTGATCGCTGCGCGCCGGCCTGGGACCCATCAGACCGCAGTATCTATGCGACCGACGGGTACAGCCTGAACGACGTGGATCGGGCCACGCGGACGGCGTTCGTGACCGTCTGGCAGGTCAACGCCTGGCAACGCTGGCGCTGGGAAGCGGATTGCCTGCGGGACATGTTCGCGCCGACAATCGTCGCCTCGACCACCGCAGCTGGCGCAGCGTCGGTCCGGGAATCGACTCCAAGGACGACTCCGGACCTGACTCCAGACTCTACGACCGATCCCACGACTGATCCGACGACTGATCCGACGACCGACCCGGTTTACCCGCTGGTCCATCGCGCGGCCGTCGCACGGGGCGCGGACGATTCGCTTGCCCGGAGTATTGCCGCGTACGTGGTGACCCACGGCAACGTCGAGGACTTCCTGAACGGCGTGCATCAGAACGTGGCCTTCGGCGAATACGAATGTCAGGTGTGGAGTACCGCCTGCCCGCTGGTCCCGCAGTCCATACACCTGGCCCTAGTGGCCAAGCAGGATGGGGGCCAGCCGCCGGCAGGCTCCCCGCCGGGGACCGCCCGCCAGCACGTCGGGCCGTCCGCCCCAAGCGGTGGGCCGTCCGCCCCAAGCGGCGGGTTTGTTACGCAGTCCACGTCCTACCCGTCGGCAACCCGTCTATTGCGAGAGCTTGTAGATGTAGGCGCGCACAGCGGTGGTGGCCTTTGCAATGACGACGGTTATTGCAGAGCAACGCACGTCGTCGGCTTTGACCGCAGCAGTCGTAGTTTGTACCTCTGCTACGTACTTGACTACAGCAACCCGTCCGGTCACCTTGTTCCTCAGAATGGGGGAGATCACACGGCGCACACTGATCCCAATCAGGTTTGCAGGAGGTACTAAAGGCCGAATCCGAATGGCCCGCTGAGTATCGAAACGGCGAGTACGTTCGCTGCACGGGCCGGTCGCCGGAAGGCCGGGGATTCGGCTGCCTGCCGAATGAGCGGCTATCGACCCATAGGGCCTTCAGGAGCCTCCGAGCACACTCGGGATTCAGTCAGCACCCTGCAAAGTTTGCGTGTCCGCACGCACGCGAACCTCCGCGGAGTCCTGCGCATTCATATCGCCGTTGAACGGCTTCACGCGGCTGACTCACGCGTCCGGCCATAGAAGATCAGCGCCCCCTGCGCCGACGCTCATAGGCCTGACCCAAATTAGTTAATGCCACCCGCCTCCGGCTCGCGTCGGGCACAATGGACGCCCCCTGACTTGCACCAGAAGGCCGGCCCGTGAGGATCTCGCAGCGTGTTCAAGATTTGGCGGAATCGGGAACGATCGCCGTCAGCAACAAAGTCGCCGCCCTCCGCGCTCAAGGCGTGGACGTCATCAGCCTGGGCGCCGGCGAGCCCGATTTCGACACTCCTGACCACATCAAGCAGGCCGCCGATGCCGCGCTGGGTCGTGGCGAGACCAAGTACGCCAAGCCGGCCTCCGGCGTGCCCGAGCTCAAGCAGGCCGTCTGCAACAAGCTGGCCCGTGAAAACGGCCTGACCTACACGCCCGACCAGGTCATTGCCAGCGTGGGCGGCAAGGAAGGGCTCTACCTAGCCTTCGCCACCCTGCTGGACCCCGGCGACGAGGTCATCATCCCCGCGCCCTACTGGGTGTCCTACCCCGAGCAGGTCAAGCTCTGCGGCGGCGTGCCGGTCATCGTCAACGCCGGCGCCGATCAGGACTTCAAGATCACGCCCCAACAGCTGCGCGACGCGCTGACGGATCGCACGCGCGTCTTCGTCTTCAACTCACCCAGCAACCCCACCGGCGCCGCGTACTCGCCCGAGGAGACCGAGGCCCTGGTAGAGGTGCTGGCGGACACCGACGTGATCACCTTCAGCGACGAGATGTACGACCGCCTGCTCTACGGCGGCCGCACGTTCAAGAGCTTCGGCGAGGTGTCGGATCACGCCTACAACCACACCGTCACCTTCAACGCCGGGTCCAAGACCTACTCCATGACCGGCTGGCGCGTGGGCTACGCGGCCGGACCGGTTGAAATCATCAAGGGCATGGCCAAGCTCCAGTCGCAGACCACCAGCGGCGCCGCCACCTTCACCATGCACGCCCTGGCCGCCGCCCTGGATGGCGATCAGGCTTGCGTGGAGATGATGCGCAGCGAGTTCGAACGCCGCGGCCAGTTCGTCAGCGACGCCCTGAACCGAATTGAAGGCGTGATCTGCCCAGAACCGGGCGGCGCCTTTTACGTGTTCCCGGACGTGTCCGACACCTATGAGCAGATTGGCGTGTCGGGCTCCACCGAGTGGGCCAATCGCCTCCTGGAGGACGCCCACGTGGGCGTCGTTCCTGGCAGCGACTTCGGCGACGACAACTGCGTGCGCCTCAGCTTCGCCACCAGCATGGAAAACCTGGAGGAGTCGCTGCGCCGCATGGAGGCGTTCCTGGAGTAAGCCGCCTCGACGCGCAGCGCGCTTAGCAACGAGAGGCGCAAGACTGGCGGTTAGATCGTTGGCCTCGGGCGTTTGCACGGAATGCCCGAGGCCTGCGGCCTTCTATGGTCGCCACGACCTGTCGCTGAAGAGTCAACCCTCTATCTGGCGGCGTAGCGTCACGGCCTTGCCGACCGACACTTCACATCAAAGGGCATTGCGACTGCTCTTGATGTAGATCTCTCCGTCGAGATCGCCAATCGTGTGCCGGGTGCCTTTGACGCCGCTATGCACCCCGGTCGACTCCTCGGGCAACTCGATTTGCTGTGAGCTTCCACTCCGGTTGTACACGGCCCAGCCGTTGGTGAACTCGCGGATGAACAGCCCTTCCCGACCGCGATACATCTCTCCCTTGGTCCCGTCTCCACCAACGGGCCGGCCAAGCGGCGCATCCCAGAAGGCATGCCAGCTCTTCTCGTGCGTGTGCTCATGCACCTCACCGGCCGCATGCTCCGCTGCGTGCCCCTCCCAGACTTCATAGCCATGCTGATGAGCAAGTGCGCCGTCAAAACCGATCACATAGGACACATAGCCGTTGGAGTGGGTCAGACTCAGGGTGGTGAAGACTCGCATCCATTGCTGATTTCGCTCAGAGTTGAGCGGCTCCTCCAGGATGCTCCACGCCTCATAACTGTTGACCTGGGGGTATCTGAAGTTCGATTCAGCCCAGAGCAAGGTGCTTTCGACTTCGGTCAGGTACTCCCGCGTGTGTCGACGGTGTCCTTCCATGAACGCTCCATTGACATAAGGAGCGGAGAGCGGAATCTTCTCTATTCGAGAGTTGACGACAATGAGAAAGTCGTCACCAACCGCTTCGCGGATTCGTCGAAGCATTGATATCTCGGCACTGATTCGATTGCCGTGATAGAGGTGCGCTATCTCCTCATTTGAATCCTCTTCTTGTGTCCACCAATCCATGAAAATGCCGTCAAAAACTCCGCACTTTGCGACGGCAATCGCTTGCTGGACAAAGTGGTCTTGCGCCGCGGGATGCGTGTAGTCGACGAGAAGCTCAGCCCAACCCTCGTCTGCGACCCGGTTTCCCGACGCATCTCTGAGCCAATACGGCCAGTCTTCCGGGTATAACTCAGGGTGGGCACCGTAATGGTAGATGGGAACAAGATGAAGCCAGTTTGGATTCTGAGCATGCAGCCGGTTCTTTTGCTCCTGGGCAACCGACCATGCTCCAGCAACTCGCATCCCGTACGGCGTTGAGACCCACTGTAAGCCGTGACCCATGCCGGCCCAGAAAAGATCGTGATACGCCCGCGTTCGCTCAACGTAATCGAGCGTCCAGATATCGTCTGGAATTGGCTGGTTCAGAAGTAGATGACTCCAGGCTCCGAAGACTGAAGGAAACTCCCGACTCACAACTCGCTCCACGGTCCCGTCCCGATCAATTGCACAGATATCGCTTGTGTCGACGTGTGCCACCGGATTCTTCGCGGCGTCCGGGATGATGACGTTCGAGAGCCGCTTCACCTTGTCCGGGATGTTCTGGCGCCCGACGGCCCCCTGCGTGGTGCCCGGCGCCAGCACATTCCAGACTTCAAAGACGATGCGCTGCGCACGCAGCAACTGCAGACCCTGAGGGTTGCCGTTGACTTCGCGCTCCTCGTAGCGGATCGGCAGACCGAAGAGGTTCAGCCAATCCGACTCCGCCAGGAAGGCGGCCTTGATCTTCAGGTTGCGATCGAGGATCGAAAGGTGGACATCCTTGACCTGGGAAAAGCTCAGCCCCGCGGTGTCCAGGACCTGGTGTGCGGGAACGTTGGCCAGGCGCACCTCGGGATACCGGTTGGCCAGCACATCCAGCGTGTTGTAGTAGTTCATGCGCTGCTGGCCGGGCGACCACTGCAAGATGACCTTCTGAAAGGCCTGCAGGGTGAACGGCCCGTCAACCCAGCGCTGGCTGATCGGATAGCCGATGGCCTGCAGGCTCCGAGCGCGCACGAACGTCCACATGGGCACATCGTCGGCGTCGGTTACGGCAAACCCATCGTTCGGATCCGGTGTATCGCCGCCCGTGGCCGTGAACAGGCAGCCGTCGTCAAGGGCGATGCCGTCACAGCCGATGGCATGCGCTGGCGCTGCCAGGGCCAGCAGGAGAGCGGCTAGCAACACCCCGATAGTCAGCTGGCGCGGCATCCTCAACATGCCTTTGAGTTGCCTCGCCTGCCCTAGCCGCCGCCGGCGATAGCGTTCACTTCCGCCGGGTCCAGTCCCACCTCGGCCGCGGAGGCCAGCACGTCGTTCCAGGTCGCGTCGGGGAGCTCCACGCCCGCCGCCGCCACCGTCTTGCGCGAGCTGCGCTCAATGTCGCCGGGCACCAGCACTTCGTCGAATCCCGGCGCCGGCGCCGTCTGCTTGACCCGGTTGATCGTCGCGTCGTTCATGGCCGCAAAGCCGGCGCCCGCGCCCAGCGCGTCCGGGTCGATGGCCAGCGCGAACGTGCCGATCGGCGACTGCGGCTCGCCCGTGATCGTGTCGCCCACCAGGTTGGACGCCAGCAGTTCGATCATCAGCATCAGGCCATAGCCCTTATGCCCACCGAAGGGCAGCATGACGCCGTCGTCATACAGGTCGTTCGGATTGGTCGAAGGCTGGCCCTGGTTGTCCAGGATCTGTCCGGGCGGAATCTCCACGCCCTTGTCGCGCGCCACCCGGATCTTGCCTTCCGCCGCGGCCGTGGTCGCGAAGTCCAGGATGATCGGATCGGCGTCGCCCGCCGGCGCCCCAAAGCTGATCGGATTGGTGCTCATCCGCCCCTCGCGGCCCCCGAACGGCGCCGTGCGCATCATGCCGGGACCGCCGGCCACCATCAGAAAGACTGCGCCCATCGAGACGGCCAGTTCCGACCACTCGCCCAGCCTTCCAATGTGATTGCAGCGCGCGATACCGCCCACCGCCACCCGCGAAACCCTTGACTTCTCCACCAGCCGGGTCGTCAATTCCTCCGCCGCCAGGTGCCCGAAGGCGCCGCCGCCTTCCATCACGACTGACGTCTCGCTCTCCGACACCACCCGTGGCCGCTCCGCCGGCCGGTAGGCGCCGTCCTTGATCTGGGCCAGGTACTGGCTTACGCGGATGACCCCGTGCGAGGGATGCCCCGACAGATTCGCGTTGATCAGCCAGCGCGCCAGCTTGCCGGCAATATCCTCCGGCGTCCCCGCCGCGCCCAACACCCGGGCGGTAGCCTCCGTCAACGGCTCAACGGCAAAAGTCGGCATGCGATCCTCGGGTCATTCGCGGCAGCAAAGATCAGCCGCATGGTACGCAGCCGTCGGCGCTGCGCCTACCCGGAACAGACGGGAGTTGCCGCCACGGGCCAGCGCTCAAGTTGCCGGAATTCCCATCGCCAAGCCTCCAGCGACACTGCCTCACTGGCTGGCGGCGTAGCAGGCGCCCGGACACTGCGCCCCCCCGGCGTCCCCAATCTCCTTGCGCTGATCGCCATCCTGGGAACGGCCTGCCTGCTTCATTTCATCGGCGTTCCGGCAAGCCTGGCCGCGCCTGCTGCCGATACGCACACCCCATCCCCAACGCCAGCGGTCGCCGTCGCCACGCAGGACCCGTCGAACACCAAATCGTTGCAGCCCGGACCAAGCGCGGACATCCAGCCCACACCGGAAACGAAAATCGATGACCTCGAACCCGGAAGACCTCCCCCGCCCACCGACAGCGGCACGACCTCCAATCCCTCACCCACACCAGTCGCAGCCACCACGGCCGATGCTGAGCCGAGAGCTGTCCTGGGCGCCCCCGTGCTACTCGGCCACTCCGTCCAGGCGCGCGCCATCCGCGGCGTCGAGTTGGGCGCCGGCCCGCGCTGGGTCGCGGTTATCGGCGGCATCCACCAGGGCAACGAAGCCAACTCCACCGTCCTCGCCAACCTGCTGCTCGACCACTTCCGCAACAACCTCGCCCAGATTCCCGCGGGCGTCGGCCTCGCCTTCATTCCCGATCTCAACCCTGACGGCGCGGCGGCCGGCACGCGCGAAAACGCCAACGGCGTCGACCTCAATCGCAACTGGGACGCCGGCTGGCAGCCCGACGCCTACGGACCCTCCGGGCTCGTCCCCGGCGCAGGCGGCACGCGGCCCTTCTCGGAGCCCGAGACTCGCGCCCTCGCCCGCTACCTGCTTGACCGTCCGTTCGTCGCCGCCATCTTCATCCACAGCCGCGGCGGCGTGGTCGTGCCGGGTCCCGGTAGAGGTTCCGTTGAACTCGCCAGCACAATCGCCCGCGCCGCGCAATACACCTACCTCAGGGGCTGGATCGCCTACCCCCTCAGCGGTCAGTCCTCCAAATACCTTGTGCCGCGAGGCATTCACGTGGCGATCGTCGAGCTGACCACCCATACCGACCCCGACTTCCCACAAAACCTGCAAGGCCTCCGCGCCGCCCTGGCCTGGGCCCAGGAACTACCTGAACCTGCCGGACTCCAGCTTGCTGCCGATGCCGAGTTCGCCAATGCCTGCAACTCTCGGCCGGGAACATTTCCCGCCAGGCTGGCGTCCCCGCTCTGTCCCTGGTGAGAGACCCTTGCAAAACGGTCCCGCGTCCCTGGCGGTGCGGTCGCTCTTGCTCCCTCTCCCTGTGCGCGAGGGTTGGAGCCTGCCCCGGACGCGATCCGGGGGTGAGGGGTCCTCCGCGCACCCAACCCACCGCGGATCAAGGTCCGTCGGGGCGCCAACTCTTCACCCTCTCCGAGGGGAGAGGCAGAACCTGTCCTGAGCTTGTCGAAGGATTCCGGCGTCTTCGGCGGAAATCGGTGAGGGGTCTTCCGCGCACCCACCCCGCCCTACTCCATCAAGCCGGAAGACCCCCGCCTATGGCCTAGCTCCCCGCCTCCCGATCATCCTTCACAATCGTCGACGCCAGCGCCAGCATCGACGACAAGTCGCTCAGGTTGGCCGGCACCACCAGCGTGTTGCCCTCCTTGGCGAGCTGCCCGAACTGCGCGATGTACTGCTCCGCCACGCGCAGCCGCATGGCGTCCATGCCGCCCTCGCCGGTCACCGACTGCCCAATCCGCGTAATCCCCTCCGCCGAGGCCGTCGCCACCGCCAGGATCGCCTCCGCCTCACCCTGCGCCTCGTTGATCTGCTGGGTCCTCGTGGCTTCCGACTCCTTGATCACCCGCTGCTTCTCGCCTTCCGCCTCGTTGATCTTGGCGTCCCGCTCACCCTCCGAGCTCAAGATCACCGCCCGCTTCTCACGCTCGGCGCGCATCTGCTTCTCCATCGCGTTCAGCACGTCCGTCGGCGGGTTGATGTTGCGGATTTCGTAACGCAGCACCTTCACCCCCCACGGCGCCGAGGCCTGGTCCAGCTCATTCACGATCAGCCGGTTGATCGACGACCGCTCCTCAAACGTCCGGTCCAGATCGATCTTCCCCACCTCGCTCCGCAGCGTCGTCTGGGCCAGCTGCGAGATCGCAAAGATGTAATTCGTAATGCCGTACGACGCCTGCCGCGGCTCCAGCACCTGTAGATACAGCACCCCGTCAACCCCAACCTGCACGTTGTCCCGCGTAATGCAGAGCTGCTCCGAGATGTCAATGGCCTGTTCCTTCAATGTGTGCTTGTAGGCCACGGTGTCCAGGAACGGCAGCAAAATGTGAAACCCGGCCTGCAGCGTGCGGCTGTAGCGGCCCAGCCGCTCGATCACATAGGCCGACTGCTGCGGCACGATCACTGCCGTCTTGAATAGGACTACGACCACCAGCACAACGATCGCGGCCACCACAATCAGGCCCACGATTCCCATTGCTTCCACGGCTACTCCTCCTCGGCCCGCAGGTCCACGACCAGGTTTTCCACCCGTTCAATTCTCGCCCGCTCGCCCTCATTCAGCGTATTGCGGCCTACATTGCGAGCCGTCCAGTCCGTACCCCGCAGTCGCGCGCGGCCCATCGCCCCCGGCTCAATCGACTCCGAAACCGTCGCAACCTCGCCCACCACCACCTCATACATCGGCGGCGGCGACCCAACCAGCCGGCCGTACAGCTGCCGCCGCACGCCAAACATCAGCACAATGGCCAGCACCACAAACAGCGCCCATTCGGCATACGGCTGCCCCGGCAACCCAGCCGCCACCCCCAGCCCCGTCAGCAACGCCGCCACCCCCAGCAACACCAGGTAAAACTGAGCCTCAATCGCCAGCAACTCAGCCGCCAGCAACACCACCCCGACAACAATCCAACCCCACCAGGGCATTGCCGCTCCCTCGCTGGCCTCGTCCCTTTCAGACTACTCCGCGGCCGGCCTTGCGACGGTGGGCTTGTTTCCAAATGACCAAGTCATGGCTGAGGCTCGCTCGAGCGCCCGCAGGCTGCTCGACCGTGTCGTACAGCTCGAATCCGGCCTTCTCGAATGCTCGCCGGCTGCCCGGATTGTCGCCGGCCACGTCCATCGCAAAAATCGCGTCCGCCCCTTCCGTTTCGAACCCAAACCCCACCAGCAACCCGATCGCCGTCGACCCGATCCCCCGACCCCAGTGATCCTTCTGGATCTCGATATCGATCCGCCGGCAGTCCAACCCCGGATACCGCCGCAGAATCCGCTCCATGTTCATTTGTTGCAACCAGCACTCCCCCACCGGCCGCCCCTCAAACTCAATGACGAAGCAAAACGCCGTCCGAGAAATCCCCCGCACAATCCCCTGCACCTGCGCCAGGCTGTACGCGCCCTCGTTCGAATCCGAGAAATACGCAATCTCCGCATCATTCCACCACCCAAGAACCAGCCCCCAATCCCCCTCCGTCAACGGCCGAAGATTGACTGCTCCCGCCCGCAGCGTCACGTCATGCCTACGAACCCTCATCGCAACGTCATCCCCGCGCAGGCGGGGACCCAGCGGCAACCAACAGCCCGACCGCAACCAAGCCACCCCTGGCTACCCACCGCGACCAAATGCTCCCAACCTCCGCTTCCCCGTTCATGGTGAGCCGGGTCGGAGTCTTTCGGAGACCCGTGTCGAACCACATCCCCGCATCTTCACCCTCTCCTGGGCGAGAGGCAGAACCTCTGTCCTGAGCTAGCCGAACGGCTCCGGTGTACCCACCGGAATTCGGTGAGGGATCCCCCGGTCGTGATCTCGCCCCCCGTTCGTGGTGAGCCTGCCGAACCGGCCCGTGTCGAACTACTTTCCCTAGCAACACATCCTGACCAATTGCTCCGGACCCCGCATCTGCCCGAATTGCAGGAGTACACTCCGAAGCGCGACCGACGACAGCCGATGGAAGGGCGGATCGGCTACTCTCTAGCCATACACGGGGCATGGATCCGTCATGACTGCTTACACTGCCGCTACTCCCACCGAACCACCTGCCCCAACAGAAGTTGAGAGGCGACAAGAGGATCCTGCGACAGGAAACGTCATCAAGAGTTGGCATTCTGACGCGCCACATCACTGGAGTCTGTATTGCGGACAAGCTGCTGAAGCCTTGCGGATAATCAGTGAGGCGTCAGTGGACTGCGTTGTGACTTCGCCACCGTACTTCTCGCTTCGTGACTACCAAGTCGAAGGACAGATCGGCCTAGAGGAGAGCATAGAGGATTATGTCTCTGCCGTCTCTTCCGTTATGGATGGTGTCTTCCGTGTCCTGAAGCCCACGGGGACCTTATTCCTCAACCTCGGCGATACATACTATTCGGGCAAGGGAAAGTCTCACGGTGTCGACAGAAAGAGTTCAAAGCGTCGCTTTGGTCTGCGCGCCGTCGACAAGAGTGGCGGCTTGGGAATAGGCCTAAAGAGAAAGTCAATTATTGGTGTCCCATGGCGAGTGGCGATCGCAATGTCCCAGAATAATTGGATTCTACGATCACCTATCATATGGAATAGGACAAAGCTCCTACGCGAAAGTGTACGAGATAGACCGTCCAGAGGCTACGAGTACATATTCCTTTTCGTGAAGGATCGCTATTACCACTTCGACAAGACAAGGCTTCCAAACGACATCGGTTCCGAAGACGTCTGGAGCTTTCCGGCGCGTTCCCGGCAGACCACCGCAAAACAGACAGCTCCATTCCCAGACGAGCTTGTAAAGCGGTGCCTATCCATTGGCTGTCCGCCAGCCGGAGTAGTGCTCGACCCGTTTTGTGGAAGTGGCACGACGATGCGCGTCGCAATAGAGCACGGGCATGCAGCCCTCGGGATCGAGCTCAATGAGGAGTTCTGCATGCACATCAGGTCTGACTTGAGAGAGCTCACCAAATGAAGTACTTCTCCGCTGCACAGATTGAAGAAGCACTCCGTGTACTTCAGCCATATAACCCGTTTTTTGGAATTACTCTTCTTGTTTTAAAGAAGGCAGCAGCTCCTGTCGGTCGTAAAATTAGAATACGCTTGGACGCCGAAAACAAGAATTTTCTTCAGACGCACTATCGGGTGCATCCAAAGTCTGAACATTTTTTCCGGGTATTCAGGCCAAGTGACAAGGCTAAGGACTGGCTCGAACCAAATTACGCTAGCAGCGGCCTACAGGCAATCAACACACAGACTTTCCGGGACGCAGTCCTGCACGAGAAGAACGACAACACGTGGGGCTGGGCATCTGACTATCTCGTTCATTTAGCAAGCAGGCTCCCTCGTGGCAGCATTAGAGTCTCGCTGTTTCACCTCGCTGTATGGATTTACCGAGATCGCCCGCTAGAAGACGGGCACGGAAGGCACGATGTACTCAAGTCTTTTGCCAGGGAATTCGCGATAACGAGCGAGGAAGTTGAAGCTCTCTTTCAGACCGATATAGTCTCTGAAGTTGGCGAATCTGGAGCGTTCCAAGAGCTTCCAGTGCGTTGGCACGATATCTTGGCGTCTCGTTCGATGCCTAAAGATGTGCCGGCCGAGCCGAGTGGCACCCTTAGGTATTTGGAAATCGGCTCGATTGGCCCGGCTCCTCGCCTAATTTTTCAACCCTCGAGCCGCATAAACCTCATTACGGGAGACAACGGACTAGGCAAGACCTTCCTTCTTGATCTCTCTTGGTGGGCATTGACTCAGCACTGGGCTGGCATCCCAGCGACACCATCCGATGAATCCATTACAGACAGTCCGTATATCAAATTCGCTTTAGGGGATTCCGCATCTCGGTCTGTTCGTGCTAAGTATGTCCCGAGTACTGGGATCTGGAGAGTCCCAAGAAAGAAGCCAACTCTTTCGGGTCTTGCTGTCTATGCAATGCTGGACGGTTCGTTTGCCGTCTGGGATCCAGCAAATCGCTCGTTACGCGGAGCAGATAGCGCTATAGCACCGCCTGGACTTAAGTTCACCCGCGAGGAAATCTGGAACGGCAAAGAAAGACAGCTAGAAGGCTTGATTCGAGATTGGGTAAAGTGGCAGCGGCGACCCGACCTTTATCCAGCATATGCAATATTTGAGGCAGTACTAAAGCGTGTACTCCCTCGCGATCTTGGACCGATAAAAATCGGTGATTCTATTCGCATGCGGAACGACGCAAGAGAAATTCCAACACTAGTCCACCCGTACGGAAAAGTACCGATTCTATTGGAGTCTGCAGGCATACGTAGAATCGTAACGCTTGCTTACTTATTGGTATGGGCCTGGGAAGAGCACAGAGTGCAGGCTAAACAACAGCACCGGCCAGAAGAGCGACAGATGATAGTCATAGTAGACGAAGCCGAGGCACACTTGCATCCCAAATGGCAACGAGCGATTCTACCCGCTTTACTAAGCCTGGGAAGAGATATACACAGAGAAATGGCTGTCCAGTGGATCATCTCCAGCCATTCACCACTCGTTTTGGCGTCCGGCGAGGCGATTTGGGACCCCGAGTCCGACGCCATATTTCATATCGATATGACGAACGATGGTAACGTTTCATTTGGACCTCTTCCCTTCGACCGACGAGGCACAGTCGATTCGTGGCTTTCTTCAGATGTCTTCAATTTACGGCTCCCAGGTTCCACGGAGCGCGAGGCTGCGATCCAGGCGGCAGTTAGACTGCAGGAGCAGGAACAGCCAACATTCGAGGCAGTTCAGGAAGTGACTGACCGATTGAAACGACACTTACCAGCCGAGGACTCGTTTTGGGTAAGATGGATCTTCTTTGCTCAGTCCTATGGAATATCGATTTGATACCGATATCTCCCAAGGCCGAGCCGCCCGACTTCAATAGGAGAGTTCGTCAACCTGGGACAGCGTTTCTTCTCAGAACCGGTAATCCTACGTCGAATGCTTGGCGCGGCCACGACTACTGGAGAAAGGCTCTTCACGATTTGCTCCTAGCCTATCGAATGGTCTGTTCCTATTCAGGTTGTTGGACGAAGGCCCGCTCAGGCAGCGCTTCCACAATACAAGATAGTTCCGTTGACCACTATATACCAAAGTCATTGAGTCCTGCTCAGGCGTATGAGTGGGACAACTTTCGCCTATCGCGAGCAAGACTAAACAACAGTAAGGGCAATCACCGCGACGTAATCGATCCATTCTCTTTGTCTGGTAGATACTTCACAATCGACTTTACATCATTTCTCGTTCGCCCCAACGGCACACTGTCATCGAGCAACAAGACGAAAGTGCAGAAAACAATTGATAGACTCAAGTTGAATCTCGATAACGACTATGTGCAAGAACGTATAGGTGTCGTTCGCGGATATTGTTTGGGTCAGTTGCCCGCGACCACCGTGGCCAGATACTGGCCATTCATTGCCAATGAGATGAGAGTACAGGATTTTGACAATAAGCTCCTCCCTGTAATGAGACGCGTCTTTCAGACACGTTAGTTGAGCAGAAGATGACTTGGCTTGAGTTTTCGCGATATCAATCCCTTACCTATGTTCGCCCGGGTTCTTGATCAGCATGCCTGGCAGGTACATTGAACGACGCCGGCTATCAATGCCTTGTCCGAATACCTTCATCGGAGGCCCACGACTGCGTCATCCTGAAGTCGTACTCCGTAGGCAGCAGATTCAAGCGCGCCACTGCTCACATCAACTCCCCTGACCTATGAGCCAGCGCCAACTCAAACCCGCCTTCGACCACCGCACGCGCGACTTTGCCCTCGCCTACATGAACGACGTCGCCGCAGGCGATACACACGAAAAGATCGCCAGATGACATCACCAGACCATGAACTCATCGAATGCCTCCTTCACGAAGACGAGGGCGCAATGCTAGATTTTAAGCGCGACCAGTACCCATTCGCTGGAGCCGACGACAGGACAAAGAGCGAACTTCTCAAAGATATCCTAGCCTTTGCAAACTCGTGGCGTCACGCCACCGCCTATATACTAATCGGAGTAGAGGAGAACCTAGGCCAGCGTTGTCGAGTCGTCGGCGTTACGGATCACATAGACGACGCGAGCGTTCAGCAATTCGTAAACTCGAAAACCAACCGGCCAGTTGAGTTCATTTGCCGTAAGGTACACTTTGACAGTGTGGACATTGGCATAATTGAAATACCCGTACAAGAGCGTCCAACGTACTTGAACCGAGACTATGGCAAGCTAGTGAAAGACGCGGTCTATATCAGACGCGGGAGCAGCACTGAAATTGTGCGACCAATCGAGATTTCCAAGATGGGTGTTGCATCGATTGGTGCTATCTCTTCCGAAGTGCCCAAGCTCTCGCTGGCGTGGGCAGATCTCGACAACAGGACTCCTCTATCGTCGCCGCATACTGTGAATTCTCTAGTCTTCAGTCCGACGCTCCCGGGGAACACTTTCGATATACAGGAGCGCCATAGGTCTATCGGTACAGGTCCGTTTCGGCAGCGTTTGCCAGATTTCGACTTCAATATGCATATCAACAGAGAATATTCAAGTGAAATAATATCCTACGCATTCAACAAAGCGCTCTTGAAACCCTTGGGTTTCCTACTCACGAATGAGAGCGGAACAGTTGCTAAGCGTGTGGCTTTTGAGGGTTCAATAGACAAAAGTGGTGGTGTTGTCTTCGGAGAGGAAGTCGAGCAGCCGCTACCTTACAGTTACGCGTATAGCCTTCAGGATTCAGGTAACGATCGCGATCGAGGATTATATCCTCTAATCGAGGAACATGCTGACAAGTGGTGTGTACATATAGACTTTGGAGACATTCGACCACGTGAAGAAGTCTTCACAGCTGAGCCGCTACTACTGGGGGCGAAACTGCCGGGTGTAAGAACACTGAAAGGTGACTTACTTGGTGATAACATACCGAATCCAATTCAATGCGAACTTGATATAGCGTTTGAAGTTGAAAATCGAAAAATGTGTATTTCGGATGTCGATCCGTATTTGGTGGAGGATCCTTATTAGCTGTAGGAGCGCCAATTAGCCTTCGTGGTATCCTCCAGGCAGCGACCAAATCTCTACTAATAGCTCGTGATACTGACCGTGAGCAGACAACGAACACTGCCCTTCGTCCGCCAGCCACATCCGACCGGCGTCCAGCATCCCCAGTTTTCCACCGTGGTGCATCGCCGTCTCCTCGCCCGACCGACGAACCCCGGAACCCCCGCCGCGCCAACTCCGACAAGGTGCTCCCCAGGCTGCACCCGCTCTAGGCCACCGACCACCGCTCCCCGCCCCTCAGGCCCGCGCCGCCCGCCCGACCTACCGCCAGTTGCCTTCCACCTCCCAAGAGCGCACACCATCTGAGTAAGCCCCGCAACCCGATCCCCAATGCCCATCCCCCACCTAGCCGTCCGCCTCCCCCGCTCGTCACCCGCGTCTACTCCCCTCCTCTCCGCCTCTCGCTTCTCACCGCTCTCAACTCACTCCTTCCTCACCCCCGCCAGCTTCGCCTCCACTGCCGACAAAGCTTGCACCGATTGCATTGCCAGCACTGACGTCATTGCCAGCACCCGCCATCCCCGGCCCCGGCTCGCCCCCCGACCCCAGCATCAAGGCGTCATCCCGGCGTCTTCAGCCGGGACCCAGCACCCCGACGTCATCCCCGCGGAGGCGGGGACCCAGTAGTAACCCAGCAAGTCCACTGCACTCTGCAACCCCTGGCTCTCAGCACCGCAGGCGCTTGATGCCTCCGAATCCCCGCACCCCCAGCCATCCCCGCGCCGCGCCCCAGCCCCGAGCGACCACCGCCGACCGCTCGCCCAAGTCTCCGCGGCGGGCGCTCCCCGAGGCACGGACCGCGAGCCACCACCCGCGGTCGCCGCCCCCGCACCACCGCGTCCCGCCCCGCCCCCACGCAGCCACGTCAATCATCCGTCGTACTCACTTTACCAACGAATCACTGGCAGGCACCGCACCCCACTCGCTCGGCGACGTCACGACACCCCAGGGCCGCAGCCTCAACCGACCGAGCGGTCGGGCCCGAGGTGGCAAAGGACGTCCTGGACCTGGGGTCCACACCTGGCGGCTAACCCACGCCCGCCCCGGCCGACGTGCGGCCCCCGGTTCGGCGCCAGCCCTCGAAGGCCGTCCAGCACCGGCGCGTTCTGGTGCGGGAGCGTCGCCACCTGGTGGCCCTGCGCGTGACCATCCAGCAGCGGCGCCGCCCGGCGCCCCCGGCGCGCCGACCGCGCCGGGATGCCCACCTGGCCCTGCGGCGGGCCGACCTCCGCGAGCTGGACCAGCAGCTGCCGGCCGCCCCGCAGGCGGACCCCAATCGACACTCCCGCAGCGCCTGGCTGCCGAACACCTCCTGCACCGGCCCCGCCCCCACAACACCCCGCCCTGCCCCCACGCAGCCACTGCGATTACCTGTCGTACTCACTTTACTAACGAACCAAAGATAGAATTTGTATCCTCATCCCCCGGATACCTGACAACGCCCAGCGCCCCCGCCCGGGCGTTGCTCCCCTCGCCATCCCGGCCCAGCCGTGCGTGCTACGCCAGCAACGCACGCATTGAGGGCGCCGCCCCCGCTGCCGGCCCCCGCCATCCCCACCGCCGACTCGCCCCACCACCCCAGCCAGCCCCACGCCCGCCGCAGCCGACGTGCGGCCCCCGGTTCGGCCCCAGCCCTCGAAGGCCGTCCAGCACCGGCGCGTTCTGGTGCGGGAGCGTCGCCACCTGGTGGCCCTGCGCGTGGCCATCCAGCAGCGGCGCCACCCGGCGCCCCCGGCGCGCCGACCGCGCCGGGATGCCCACCTGGCCCTGCGGCGGGCCGACCTCCGCGAGCTGGACCAGCAGCTGCCGGCCGCCCCGCAGGCGGATCCCAACCAGCCCTCCCGCAGCGCCTGGCTGCCGAGCACCCCCGGCACCGGCTCCGTCGCGGCGCCGCCATGCTCCGCTCCCGATAGCCACGCCACTCACATTTCGTACTCACTTTATCAACGAATCACTATAGGCGTCGTCTCCCACTCGCTCGGCAACCTCATGACTCCCACGGCCCCGCCCGTGTGTCGCGCCCGTCGCCATCCCGACCAAGCCGTGCGTGCCAGGCCAGCAACGCACGCACGGAGGGCACCGTCTCTCACTTCCCACTCCTCGCAGTTCACGCCTTCCCCAGGTCCTACCACCCCAACCAGCCCCACACCGTCCCGATCCGTGCGGCTCGGCGCGAGCCACCAGCCACCAACCCCTCGCCCCCAGACCCCGAGCGACCAACGCCGACCGCTCACCCAGGCCCCCGCGGCGGACGCTCCCCGAGGCACGGACCGCGAGCCGCCCCCCGCGGTCGCCGCCCCCGGCACCACCGCGTCCCGCCCCGCCCCCGATAGCCCCCGCAATCACATATCGTACTCACTTTACCAACGAATCACTGACAGGTGCCGCACCCCACTCGCTCGGCGACCGCGCGACGCCCAGGGCGGCCGCCCGTGCGTCGCGCCCCTCGCCATCCCGGCCCCGCCGTGCGTGCCAGGCCAGCAAGGCACGCACGGCGTCACTTCGCCCCACCACCCCAGCCAGCCCCGCACCCGCGCTCGTCACACCCCCCGGCCCACGCCCCACGAATCCCCGCGCCGCACCCCAGCCCCGAGCGACCAACGCCGACCGCTCACCCAGGCCTCCGCGGCTCGCGCTCCCCGAGGTGCCGACCGCGAACCACCCCCCTGCGGTCGCCGCCCCCGCACCACCACATCCCGCCCCGCCCTCACGCAGGCACGTCAATCATCCGCATACTCACTTTCCCAACGAATCACTGACGGGCGCCGCACCCCACTCGCTCGGCGACCGCGCGACGCCCAGGGCGGCCGCCCGTGCGTCGCGCCCTTCGCCATCCCGGCCCACAGCCTTGCGTGCCAGGCCATCAACGCACGCACGAGGTGCACCGCCTCTCACTTCCCACTCCTCTCCGCTCGCTCCTTCCTCACCCCTGCCGGATGTGCCCGCATTGCCAGCAATTCCTGCATTGATAGCGTTGCCAGCACTGCGCGCGTCACCAGCACCCGCCGCCGCCAGCGCCGATTTGCCTCCACGCCGCTCACGCCTCCTCGACCCTTCCGCCTCGTTCTCACCGCCCACTGCTCGCAGCTCACGCCTTCCCCGGGCCTTACCATCCCAGCCAGCCCCGCACCCGCGCCCCAGCCCCGAGCGACCACCGCCAACCGCTCGCCCAGACCTCCGCAGCGGGCGCTCCCCGAGGCACCGACCGCGAACCACCCCCCACGGTCGCCGCCCCCGCACCACCACGTCCCGCCCCGCCGCCGATAGCCCGCGCAATCACATGGCGTACTCACTTTACCAACGAATCACTGCCAGGCTTCACACCCGCGCTCGTCACACCCCCCGGCCCACGCCCCACGAATCCCCGCGCCGCACCCCAGCCCTGACCGACCAACGCCGACCGCTCACCCAGACCTCCGCGGCGGGCGCTCCCCGAGGCACCGACCGCGAGCCACCACCCGCGGTCGTCGCCCCCGCACCACCGCGCCCTGCCCCGCCCCCGATAGCCCCCGCAATCACCTGTCGTACTCACTTTACCAACGAATCACTGTCAGGCTTCACACCCGCGCTCGTCACACCCCCCCCCCGGCCCACGCCCCGCATCACCGTCGCGCGCCTGCAGTCTCCCGCCAACCACTGCCAGTCCCCACCGGCCGCTGCCCCCACCGCGGCGGCCCCCACCGCCGCTGCCAGCCCCCGCCGACCATTGCCAGCAAAGACCTTGACTTCCACTACGTCATTCTGTACTCTATCTGAGTAAGATATACCGCCCCAGCCCCATGTCCCCCGCCTGCTTCCCGCCACGCCTGCCCCCACGCCTCGCCAGCCTGCTCGCGTTCCTCCTGAACCTGTCCACCCACTCCCGCCTGCCGGCCTTCCTCCAACGCCTGCCGCTCGCCCTGCCGTGCCCTTCCCGAATCCCGTGCCGCCTGCTCCGCCCCCTCCCCTCGCCCCGGCATCCCTCCGCCACCGCTCCTCGCCCGCCCGTCATCCCGGCGTCCGCAGAGCCTGCCCTGAGCTTGCCGAAGAGCGGGGACCCAGGACCTCGATCAGTCCAAGTGCAACGCGCCACAACGTCATCCCCGCGGAGGCGGGGACCCAGCGGCAACCACACGTCCGGGCCCACCGTGCCACCCCGTCTGCACATGCGCCCCAGGCTCGCCATCACTCCGATCCGGCTGCCACCCCGTGCACCCCTCCATGCCAAGCTCCCCACGCGTTCCAACCCGCCCCCACCGCGCCGCTCAACCCACGCCCTCACCACGCCCCGAACCCCGCCAAAACACACCCCGCGCAACCTCAAGAGTTTCTTAGAAGAAACTCTTACCGCGCACGCGAGGCCCCTCTTCGCACTCCGCCTGCCCAGCGCTTTCGCCCCCAGCCGCATCGCCCAGCCCAGGCCGTCCCGAGCGAACGCCCCTCATCTCAGGCCCGCCTCCCGCTCCCTCGCTCGGTGGGTGAGGGCTGGCGTGAGCGTCCTTCCTCGCCGGTCCGCCTCCGGCTCCCTCTCCCCGTGGGAAAGCGTCGGAGCCTGCCCCAGACGCGATCCGGGGGTGAGGGTTTTCCCTTTCCGGTCCGCCTCCGGCCCCCTCTACCTGTGGGAGAGGGTTGGGGTGAGGGTCTTCCGGGCACCGCGTCACGACTCACTCGCATCGCCCCAGGCCACTCCAACCGCGGCCCAAACCCACCAAAAAAGCACCCCGCCGCACCTCAAGAGTTTCTTGGAAGAAACTCTTATTGCGCACGCGAGGCCCGTTTTCCCCGCCCGTCTAGGCCAGCGCCAGCGCCTCGATCTCCGTTCGAGAGACCTCCACCCGCTCCGCCGCCTGCAGGAAGCCTTCCCAGGTCGGTTCCGGCAGTTGCAGCGGCCGGCCGCCCAGGGCGGCGCGGGAGCGTCGTTCGAAGTCGCCGGGCACCTGCACGTCGCTGAAGCCCTCGGCGGGCGTCGCCGACCGCACACGGTTGAGCTGATGCTGGATAAGCGCCCGCGTCTCGTCCCCGCGGCCAAAGGCATTGGGATCGATGGCGAAGGCAAACACGGATGCGCCTTCGCCCAAGTCCTCCGCGGCGCTGGCGGTAACCACCGAGAACAGCGTGGTCATGATCGCGATGGCCGAGCCCTTGTGCTCGCCAAACGTCAGCATCGTGCCGCCGTCGTAGAAGTCGTTGGGGTTGGTGGTGGGGCGGCCGTCGGCGTCGCGGATCCAGCTTTCGGGAACCGACTTACCGCTGTCGCGAGCGACCCGGATCTTGCCCTCGGCCGCAGCGCTGGTGGCGAAGTCCATCACAAAGGAGTCGCCCTCCAGTCCCGGTGCGCCGAACGCAATCGGGTTGGTACCCAGCCGCCCCTCAGCCGCCCCGAACGTGGCCGCCATCGAGCCGCTGGCGGACCCAAGCGACATGTACAGCAACACGCCCAGATCGGCGGCCAATTCGCCCCATTCGCCCAGGCGCCCGATGTGGCGTCCATTGACGATCCCGCCCATCGCGATCTGCGACTTGAGGCACTTACTGGCCAGTTCACGCGTCAGCCGGTCGGCGGCAAAGTGCCCCAGCCCCGCCTGGCCATCCAGTACCACCGTGGTGTCGGTCTCCACATGAACCCGCGGCCGCGCCGCCGGATCCATGTGCCCTTCCTTGATCTGCCGCAGGTACTCGGTGACGCGCTGCAGCCCGTGCGAGGGATGGCCCGAAAGGTTGGAGTTCACCAGCCAGACGGTCAGTTGTTCGGCCATGTCGCCGGGCACGCCGGCGGCCGTGAAGATGCGAGCGCTGGCGGCGCTGACGCCGTCGATGGAGAGGTTGATCATTGGCGGATCCGCCGAGGAGGAGTCCAGCGCATGGTAGGGACTTTGCCGACATAATGACCGGCCACCCGCCCGAGAATCGCCCCATGGCCGACCTGCTGGACCGCTGGACCTATCGCACCACGCCCACCGTCGTTTTCGGACGCGGCTGCCTGGACGAGCTGCCCGACCACATGCGGCGGATCGGCGACGGCCCGGTGCTGGTCGTGACCGACAAGGGTCTGGTCGAGGCCGGCGTGGTCATGCGCGTAACGGACGAGCTGGCTCGCACGGGAATCGACGCCGAAGTGTGGGATGAGGCGGAGCCCGAACCACCCACCGTCAGCGTGGACGCCTGCGCCGAAGCCATTCGTCAGACCGAACCCGCCGTGGTGCTGGGCCTCGGAGGCGGCAGTTCCATGGACACCTCCCAGATCGCCGCTTGCGTGGCCACCAACGGCGGCAGGGCCGAGGACTGGATCGGCGTGGAGGTGCTTCGCGAACCCGGCATCCCCACCATCAGCATTCCCACCACCGCCGGCACGGCCTCCGAAGTAACCGGCAACGCGGTAATGGTGCTGCCCGACCGTTCCAACAAGATGACCGTCGTCAGCCCCTACATTTACCCGCGCACGGCGCTGATCGATCCGGCTCTCACCGACTCGGTCCCGCCGCACATCACGGCGGCCACCGGCATGGACACTTTCTGCCACGCGGCCGAGTCATTCATCACCAGGCGTGCCACCCAGCACACCCGCCAGCCCGCCGCCGACGCCCTGCGCCGCACGCTGGAGTTCCTACCGCGCGCCGTGGCCGACGGCACCGATCGTGAAGCCCGCGACCAGATGTCCTACGCCTGCCTCCAGGCCGGCTACAGCCTGGCCAACGCCGGAGTCATCCTGGTCCACGGCCTGGCCCACGCCATCGGCGCCCGCGCCCGCATCCCCCACGGCGTAGCCAACACCCTCTGCCTGCTGCCCGTCATGCGCCTGGCGGCCGAGCGCAATCCAACACTGATGTCCGAACTGGCGTCTCCGCTGGGTGTTCCGGCCGACACTGCGGACGCAACGGAGCGGGCACAAGCAGCCGTAGCCGTGATGGAGCGGTTGGTGGAACAGGTCGGCCTGCCGACGCGGCTGCAAGAGGTCGGCGTGGAACGCGCCTGGTTGCCCGACGTGTCCGCCGCCACTCTTACCAACACCCGCGTGGTCTCCAACAGCCCCGTCCAACCCAACGCCGCCGAACTGACCAGCCTGCTGGAAGGGATCTACTAAGCGAATAGCCCTACCTCGGACGACAAGCCGCCAGCGCCTCCCCCAGGTCCTCTCGGGCTTCAGCATCCAGCGCCTGCCAGTAATTCAGAGTAAACAGCGCAAAGGCAAGGCCGTTGGTAGTGTGGATCTCGGCCGGATCGGTGGCGTCGCGTTCACCCAACTCATACCAGAAGCCGCCATCCGGCGAGGCCAGTCGACGAAACATCGCCGCCACGCAGCGGCGGGTCGACCGGACGGCTTCGGCGCCGCGATGGTCGGTGCGCCGGCCGTATTCGGCCAGCAGGTGAACGGCGTCCATGTTGGCGCACATGCCGCCGTCGTGGAACAGGTCGTCGGGACGCCGGCAGGCCAGGGTGGCGTCGATCAGGCGCTCGACAGCGGGCTCTTGCACGCCCAGGGGCCAGAGCAGGTTGAGGGCGAGATTGCGGTGGCCGCGCATGGCCCAGCCGAGTTCCACGTCCGGGCCCATGCCAATGAAGCCGGTAGCCGGATCGCGGCGAGACTCCAAGTAGGCCAGGACCTGCCGGGCCTGATCGTCGAGGTCGTCGACGTGGGTGGCGCCCGTCAGGCGGGTATAGAACCAGAGGTATTGGAACGCGGCCTTGGCGGCGGCACGGGGGTCTTCGTCCCAGATCCGGTCAAGCCAGGGGCGCCAGGCGTCCTCGCCGACGGGCGCCCAGGGGAAGGCGGACAGGCGCTTCAGGCCGCGCGGGAAGGGTCGCGGGGTCTCGTCCAGAAGCTCGAAGCCGATGCGGACGACGGCGTCGTAGTGCATGCGCCAGGTGCCGGGTCCGCCGCCGATCTGGGTCGAAGTCGGCTCGTAGATGCCCAAGTCGGGGTTGTAGGCAGCGCGCAGGGCGGCCAGGGCGCGGGGTCGAGCGCGCTCGATGGCGTCCCGGGCGCCGACCTGGCGGAGGGCGGACAGGGCCCAGACGGTGGTTTCGATGTCGGCGGGGGCGCCGGGTTTGGGGTTGTCGCGGAAGGGGAGGGGGTCGTCGGGACTCGTTTCGACACTCGCCACGTAGCTGATGATCCGGTCTCGAAGCCAGGGTGGGGGATTGTGGAGGCCGTCGGACTGCGAGGTTAGGGTCGGCTGGGCATTCCGATCCGTCGTGCGCTCACTAGCGGCGTGCAATTCGGGGCTCTCCTAACGTTCCGTCGAGACCTCAGCCTTCCCGCGCGTAGCTCAGCATCCGGTCCCGATCCATTTCCTCGAGTCCCAGGTCGGTCAGGGTGCGGTGGTTGGTGTGGAGGGGTTGGTGAAGGACGGTGAGGCCGAGGGTGATGACGGCGTCCATGACGGGGGTGGGGACGCCGAGGGCGGCGCCGAGGCCGGACCAGGCGCGGAGGCCGTAGGGGACGTCTTCAGAGAGCCAGCGGGTGTCGAGCTGGCCGGGGGCCTTGAGGGCGGTGAGCATGCGGCTGCCATTGATGGTGGCCCAGAGATCGGGCGGGTCGGCTTGCGGACCGAACCCTGCGGCGTGGAATGCTTGGGCGGCGTCGGGCAACTGGTGGCCGAGGGCGGCGGCCACCGCCCGGCGTTCCTCATCCAGCGCCATGATGGCGTCAACCACGCCGGATGTGACGCCTTCGTCGTAAAAGTAGAACTCGCCGCGCGAGCGTTCGATGCGTCCGGCGTTGAGCAGCACGCCGGGCGGATGCACCACCGGGTTCATGGCTCCCAGGCCGCAGGCGAAGACATCGGGCAGGGACACGATTCCGGGAAAGAAGCACTCCAGCGCCGCGTGCACGCGCTCGGTAGCCGTGGCGGGGAAGACGCCAAGGCCCAGGTGTGGCACCACGCCCCAGATCGTGGCCTCGGCGGGACCGGTCTTGCGGCAGACGTAGGGGGCGGTGTCGGTCTCGGCCACGGGGACGGGCGGCGCGCCGGCTTCGCGCAGGATGCGGGCGACTTCCAGCGCGCCCAACGTGCCGGGCATCAGGGTCAGGGTGTGGTTATCGCGCAGATGCGGCGCCAAAGCCTCCGCCCAGGGGGCGTGGCCGTAGGCGGGCACGATGACCATTAGCGTGTCGGAAGCCGCGGCGGCGGCCGCGATGTCGTCGGTGATGTCGACGATGCGGGCCGCGCCGGTGTGGGCGACGCCGAGCAGGTCGATAGTGCGCGAGTCGCGCACGGGGGCGATGGCCTCGGAGAAGGCCGGCAGTTCGGCCAGGGTGACCGAATGCCCCGCCAACGTCAGGTTAGCCGCCACCGCAAACCCGGTATTGCCGGCCCCCAGCACCGTTACGTCCGTGGTCACTCGTTCCTCCCCGCCGCCACGCCACCGCCCGCCAAGCCTACGGCGCAGCAACTCCGCTGGTCTTGCTCAGCTTGGATTCGTAGAGAACATCCGCTCGAGCGAGCGTCGGGAACCTCGCGGGAACAATTCTATACCGTAGTTGGTATACTTTCCGGTATGTTATCTGGTGGCAGAGGTCGGCTTGCGCCGTTTCACCGATGAACTCGGACACGAGGTCAGGCTCACTGAAGAGCGACTTCGGCACATCCTACGAAGGCATCCTGAGATGGCCTATCAGCTGCACCGCGTCGCCGAGACTCTCGCCGAACCCGACGCGGTCAGACCCTCCAGATCCAGCCCAACAGTCAATCTCTACTACCGGCTCTACTCGGACCTGCGGGGCAGGAACCGCTACATCTGTCTAGTGGTTAAGGAGGAAAGGACGTACGCCTTCGTCCTCACCGGCTACCTGACTCGAAGCATCAAAGGAGAGCGAGCATGACGACAAAGAGAGTGTCTGTTGCGTACGACCACGAGGGAGACATGCTTGAGGTGCTTTGGGAATCGAGGGAGGGCTATTTCACTCCCACCGAGGATGACCGCATCCTCAAGCGGCTGGACGACGACGGGGAGGTGATCGGGTTCCTGATCCACGAAATGAGCACGCTCAAGGAGCCAAGCCCGGTGGAATTCGAGCTCAAGTCCGAAGCTCCGGCTGATGATGTGGCCAACGTCACGGTGCGCGAGGCTGCTCGCCGGCTCGGCGTATCCGAGCGGCGAGTGCGGCAGCTTGCCCGCCAGGGCCGCGTGTGCGGAGCGACCAAGCTCGGGGCGGAGTGGTTGATTCCCACACCGGTCGAGGTGCTCCCCGGGAAGCGCGGTCCCATCGGCGTGGCCGGCCGGGCGGCGGCGCTGGAGAGCTAGTCGGAACTTCCGGTCACGAGACTCTCGAATTCGGGACGCTTGGAGACTAAGACGGCAAACTCTGCGCTACCAGGTCGGTGCAAAGCTCACCGGTGCCGCGGAGTGCGGGACGCAACGAATTGATTACGCGTCGTGCCGGACCAGTTCCAGCAGCATGATCTTGGGCACCGGGTCGTCCGGCAGATGCGGATTTGAAGGGTCCGGCGGGACGTCTACGAGGTTGCGTAGCCGGAACCGCGCCTGCCGAATCGCCGCCACCCATTCCTCGAACGTCCGGTAGTAGAACGGGACTTCAAACTCGGCTCGCTCCGTGCCAAACGTCTGCGTGAGCGCTCCCGACTCGAAGTAGTCGTTCACCTTGCCGCGCGCGGCGAGCGCGTAGGGGTTGTTCATCGACAGCAGCAGGCGGCCACCGGGCTTGAGGGCGCCGGCAATCCCACCTAGGACCCCGGCCAGGTCCCCGCAGTCGTCGAGCATCATGTTCGCGGTGGCCAGGTCAAAGACGCCTTTGTGCGAAGGCAGACCCCTGGCCAGATCCGCCACGATGAACTCGATGCCGTGCGGATCCCGCGCCTCGAGATTGCGTGCGTGCTCCAGCAGACGCGGTGAGATATCCACGGCGACGACCTCGGCGCCTTGCCGCGCAAACAGCCGCGCCAGGTGACCCTCTCCGCAGCCCGCGTCCAGGACCTGCTTGCCGGAAACGTCACCGGCCATTTCAAGGAGGCGGTGGGCGAGGTTGTCGAGGAAGCGTTGCAGCGAACCCGTGCGGGCCTGGATCGCGTACCAGTCGGCAATCGGGTCGTAGGCGGACATCACGGTGCCAGAGCTTCGGTCCAGTGCGGGTCGCGGGGCTCGAAGGGCGCCCACTCGAACCGGATGCTCCAGCGGGCGAAGCCGGAGAGGGGGCCGCCGCGGTCCGTGAGCACGCAGATGCCCTGGTGCCAGGGCCCGGGTCCAGATCCGGGCAAGTGGCCGGAGCTGCGGACGACGAGGGCCGTTCGATCGTTTGGCAGGGCGGTGCGGAGCAACGTGGGGCCGGGGGTGTGGCCGCAGAGGATCAGGTCGGCTGAGGCGACGGCGGGGCGGCACAGCGCGGCGTCGATCTCCGCTGGGGTGAAGGCGGGGGTGAAGGCCGGGTCGGAGTCCCAGATGGTGGCAAACGGGTTACCGGGCATGCCGTGGCAGACGTAGACGTCGCCCTTGCGGGCGCCGTCCAGCGAGAGCTCGGCTGGCAACGCTCGCAGCCACGCAAGGTCCGCGGTGGTCAACTCGGCCTGCCCCTGTTCGATCAGCGACAGGAAGTAGTCAGGCGAGTCGGGCCGACGACGCCGTTCGGCGACGGTCGCTTTCCAACGCGCCGTCCCCCAATCGCGGAAATACGCCTCGTTGTTGCCGTAAATGACCATGACGGCGCCCGCACGCAGCAGGTCGATCGTCTCGCCCGGCGGATCCGGCGAAAACGGCGAGGTCAGAAAGTCGCCGCAATGCACGATCAGATCGGGCGCATGGCGCCGGCACGCCGCCAACGCGGCCTCCAGCCCGGGCACGAAGCCGTGGGTGTCGCCGATCAGGCAAATCCGCATGCGGCGCACTTCCGGGCTGAGCACGTCGAACGCATCGTTCCACACCTGCATCCCGCGCGATGGCAAGGTACGTGGGTAGACGCCGGGGTACGCGAGGGGTTGCACCATGACCGGGAAGACGACCAAGTCATTTGCTGCGCACGCCAAGGACGCCCAGTGGGGCAAGGATCTGCGGCCCTACTTCGCCTACCGCGACCTTGGAATCAAGGAGGCGACCGAGGGCAAGGTGCTGGCCCACATCATTCGCGCCGAGCAACCCTGCGACGGCCCGATGGGCTATCACTCGCATGCGCTGGACTTCCAGATGGTCTACCTGATCAGCGGCTGGGCACAGCTCTACTTCGAGGACATTGGCGAGGTCCGCGTGGAGGCCGGCGATGCGTGGTACCAGGCGCCGGGCGTCCGGCACGAGGTGCTGGAGTACTCGGATGACTGGCAGGTCCTGGAAATCACCATGCCCGCTGAGTTCGAGACCCGCGACGAAACGCGTTAGGCGGGTGCCGGGGGACGACGGGGTGAGGACGTCGCCACCGTGCGCCATCGGAGCGAGCCTCCGCCAGAATCACGACGGACGGCAAGGCGCCCAATGAAAGTCGCCATTCGGCAGGATCCGCTCTCGGCCCTGTCCGACTATGCCTCCGTTCCGATTGCGTTCTCGACCACGACGGTCCTGGAGGTCGAGTGGCTAGCGAACGGGCTGGGCGGCGTCCGGATGGTCGAGGCGCCGCTTGATCAGCCGCTCACAAAGGACTTCGACCAGGATGAACCCGTGGCGCACTGGCGCCGCCTTGGGGACATCTCGCAATGGGGTATCTTCGCCGCCTTCATTGACGAACAGCGCGTCGGGGGCGCCGTGGTGGCGCACAGGTCGCCTGGCATTCACATGCTGGAGGGACGCGACGACCTGGCGGTTCTGTGGGACATCCGGGTGCGTCCCGACGTTCGCCGCAGCGGGGTCGGAACGCGCCTGCTCGATCAGGCGATCCGATTCGCCCGGGCGTCAGGCTGTTCGTTCCTGAAGGTCGAGTCGCAAAACACCAACCCCGCCGCCTGCCGCTTCTACGCCAGGAGCGGGCTCCACCTCGGCGGTCTCCGGCCAGGCGTCTATCCCGAGTGCCCCGATGAGGTGCAACTGCTGTGGTACCTGAACTTGAGATCAACCAGCCCGAGTCAATCGGGGCCGCGGCGGAGGGAGTGATATGCGAGATGCACCGGTAGAAGTCGTGTTCTTCGACATCGACGACACGCTGGTCGATGCGGCCGCCGCGACGCGCGCCGGCGCGCTCGGTCTGTTCGAGAGGTACCGGGATCGGCTGACCGGCACGGATGAGCGTCTGATGCAGCGCTGGAACACTCTGTTGGACCACTATTTCGAGCGCTACCTGCGCGGAGAAACCTCGTTCATCGGCCAGCGCCGCGCACGGATTCGGGGTCTTTTCGGTCTCACAGCAAGCTAAATGCCCGACTCCGAAGTTGACGCGGTTCACAGCGTCTACGAGGAGGTCAAAGACGGGGTCCGGCGGCTCTTTCCAGATGCAATCGAAACCCTGGACGCTCTGGGTTCCTACCGTCTCGGGGTCATCAGCAACGGGTCGTCCGCTCGGCAGCGCCAGAAGCTGGCGGAGGTTGGCGTTCCGGACTGCTTCGCGGTCGTGGTGATCTCCGAGGACATCGGGGTCGCGAAACCCCATCCGGGAATCTTCGAGGCGGCATGCGAAGCTGCGGGTGCGTCACCGTCGGCCTGCGTTCACGTGGGCGATCGGCTGGACGCGGACGCGCTTGGGGCCCGCGACGCCGGGCTGACGGGAGTCTGGCTCGATCGAAGCGGCGCGGGTGGTGCACCGGCCAGCGTCCCGACGATCGCGAAGCTAACCGAATTGCCAGCGTTGGTCCGCAAGCGCTAGCCGCCGGCTACCAGACGCCGAGGGTCCTGAGCAGGTCGGCGGCGAGGGGGAGGGGCCGGGACGCGCGACCGGCGACCTGGATCGACGTCTGGACGTCGGGAAAGAACCGGAGCAATTCGCGAGCCTTCAGCGCTTCAGGCACGCCTCCATTGAGATAGCGTCCCCACCACGCCTGTTCGACGACACCGTTGAGATTCTCGAGCGTGTGTCCGCCAGCCAGCGCGGCCGCGGCGCGCTTGGGGCCGATGCCGCGAACTCCGGGAATATTGTCCGAGGTGTCCCCGACCAGGGCCATGTAGTCGCACCACTGCCATGGTTCCACGCCAAATCGCCTGCGCACCTCATCGCCGTCCACGATCTGCTCGGTGCTCTTGCGCATGGTGTTGGCAATCACCACGTGGTCGCTGAGTAGCTGATAGAAGTCCCGATCCGCCGACATGATCACGCTGGACCGGCTGTCCGAAGCTCGGCGGACAAGCTCGGCGATCACGTCATCCGCCTCGGCGCCGGTGGTCTCTTCGAACTCGAGGCCGACGGTCCGCAGACCCGAATAGATGGTCGGCAGCCAGACCAGGTGCGAGTAGTCGGCGCCGGCCCGGTTGGCCTTGTAGTCAGGCGCCATTTCCACACGCGCATCCGACGAGCCCTCGCCATCAAAGACCACCACCGCCTCGCAGGGCGACAAGCCGTGGACGGCCTTGCGCAGGAGGGCGAAGAAGCCGAAGGCGGGCGTGACGTCAGCGCCCTGACCGTCTCGGATTCGCGCGGGGAATCCAAAGGCGGCGCGCCAGAGGAGGTTCATGCCGTCGACGATGACGAGGGGTGGGAGACTCGCTGCTGGACATTTGCGCATCGACATCCGGGGCTCGCTCGTACGGGACGTCAAGGGTGCGGTCTGCGTGGTCTGCCCGGTCAGTAGGGTGCGCGTAGACCGTCGAACATTGGAAAGTGCCGGACGTTGGTCGTCAGGAAGTCCGCCCCGAGGAGCAACGCCGTGCCGGCAATCACGTAGTCGATATCGTCGATACCTTGGTAGGCCCGACGGTATTGTCGGGCCAGCGCAGCTGCCGCACGCGCCACTGGCTCGTCGACCGGCACCCAGGCGAGTGCGGCACAGAAACGCTCCAGGCTGTCCCGCTCGTCGCGGCGCACGCCAGCGAGCAGTTCAAATCGCACGACTTCGCTCGCGGCCACCGTTTCACCAGTAGCGATCAGGCGGCGGAGAAGATTGCTGGAAGCCTCTACGCCCCGTAGATGGTCGATGGCCACCGAAGTGTCCAGGAACTTCATTCCAGACCGAGTCTGCGTAGCCGTTCGTTGAGGTCGCCACGGATGGCGTCCACGTACTCGGCACCCGTATAGCTGCGGTCGGACCATGAACCAGCGGTTGCATCGATCGCCAGCAGTTTGTCCGCGGTTGAGAGCGTCCCGTACGTGCGCCGGACCGCACGCCGAATCAGTTCGGACCGTGAGGCACCGGTGGCTCGGGCGGCGCGATCTAGACACTCGAGCTCTTCGTCGCCGAGATAGATCTGAGTTCGTCCCATGGCGTCACTATACACCATACGGTGTCTACAACAGTTTGCCGCAGAGCTTGGCCTGCTGTGGGCGCCAGGGACTCCAAGCATCAGTCTCGCGCTGGCCGAACTCGCGAGAACATAGACTGGTCCCGGGCGGCGATCCGGCGGCTATTGTGCTTGGCGCGTCTGCCGGGATCTGTATTGGCGAGGATTCGGCTCTCATGTTGGTAGCGAAGCGGCTGCTGGCGGTTTTTCTGGTGCTCATCGGGATCGCCGTGGCCGTGAACTTCATCCTGACGCCGGTCTACAACGACGGAACAACCGATTACCCCATCTGGCGGATCCTGAACTGGTTCATGGTGGCCGCCGCGATGGTGATCCTGGTGGTGGGGTTCCGCCGGCGCCGCGACCCGGAACGCGCAGACGTCACCGCCGTGGAATACCTGCGCGGCACCTTCGCCTACTACGGGTCCATCGTGCTGATCATGCTGATGCTGTGGGAGTGGTACTGGACGCTGAACCCCTCCAGCGAAACCGGGGACGCGGTGACGGCGCACCTCATCTACTTCCCGTTCGTCAACGCGCTATTCGTGGTCCTGTCGCTGGCCAACGGTCGGTACCTCTGGAACGAGGCCGACGTCTCGTAGGACTGCGGGTCACTGCGCCCGCGGCGCCCTGATGCGTTACGGTTCGGCGTCCTGTCCGTGCGAGGCCGTGCTGCTATGTCCGACGATTCGTTCCGCGTTGCCCTGACCGACGGCCTGCGCCACGAGCGGGTTGTCGAACACCGCCAGCCGCTGGACGCGATTGGCGCCACGCTGGACGTGGTGCCGGCGCCGACCAGCGACGAGGAAGCCGTGGAGCGCCTCTCCGGCTACCAGGGCGTGATCTATTCGCACGGGCACTACCGCCTGCACACCTTCGACCAGCTGCCCGACCTGCTGGGCGTGATCGCACCGACCGTGGGCGTGGACCACGTGGACATCGAGGCGGCCACGGCGGCCGGGGTGGTGGTAGGCAACATCCCCACCTTCGCCACCGAGCAGACGGCCGACACCGCGCTGTACCTGATCCTGGGCGCGGTGCGTCGGATCCCCCGGATCCTGAACGAGTGGGAAGCGGGCCACAGCAACATCGCGGAGTGGGAACGGCGGGTCGACCACATCGGCGACATGCGCGCCAGCACGCTGGCGCTGATCGGCCTGGGTCGGATCGGCCGCGCCGTGGCCGTGCGAGCGCAAGCCTTCGGCACGCGGTGCATTGCCTATGCGCCCACGGTTTCGCCCTGGGAGGCGCAGGGTCTGGGCGTGGAGCTAGTGGGGCTGCACGAGGCCTTTGCGCAGGGCGACATCGTCTCCGTCCATCTGCCCTACACGCCCCGGACGCATCACTTCGTAGACGCCAGCCTTCTGGCCCGGATGAAGTCCACCGCCGCGCTGATCAACGTCTCGCGCGGCCCCATCGTGGACGAGGCGGCGCTGGTGGCGGCGCTGGAGTCGGGGGCCATCGCGGCGGCCGGGGTGGACGTGTTCGAGTCGGAGCCGCCGACGCCTGATACCGCACTGATCAATCTGCCGAATGTGATCTGGACCCCCCACATCGGCGGCTCAACCTCGGTCAGCGTCCACCGCGTGGGCCAAGGGTCGGCCGAACAGATGGCCTGGATTGCCCAGGGGTACTGGCCGCGGGACACGGTGAACCCCGAAGTAGAACCCCGCCAGCCACTGCAGCGGCGGAGCTATCCGGAGAAGTCGTGAGCCCGAACCCCATCCGCTGGGGAATCCTGTCGACCGCGCGGATTGCGCGGCGGTCGGTGGGGCCGGGGATTCATGGGGCTCGGAATGGGGTGTTGGGGGCGGTGGCGAGCCGGTCGCTGGAGCGGGCGCGGGGATTTGCGGCGGAGCTGGAGATTCCGACGGCGTATGGGTCGTACGAGGAGTTGCTGGCGGATTCGGCGATTGACGCGGTGTACATCCCGTTGCCGACCTCGCTGCATCACCGCTGGGTGATCGCCGCCGCACGGGCGGGGAAGCACGTGCTGGTGGACAAGCCGTTTGCGGTGGACGCCACCGAGGCAGTGGCGATGGTGGATGCCTGCCGGGCGGCGGGAGTGCAGCTGATCGAGGGCTTCATGTACCGCTATGACCCGCGGCACGCGCGGCTGCGGGATTTGGTGGCTGAGGGTGCGATTGGCGACCTGCGGCAGATCAATACGGCGTTCTGCTTCCCGATCACTCGCGATCCGGCCAACGTGCGGCTCTCGACCGAACTGGCCGGCGGGGCGCTGGGGGATCTTGGGACCTACTGCGTGAGCGTGAGCCGCCTGCACATGGGCGGCGAGCCGCGGCGGCTGGCGGCGCGGATGACGGATGACCCCGAGTTTGGGGTGGACTTTGACGGTAACGCGATGCTGGAGTTTGTCGAGGGTCGGGTGGCCACGGTGGCGTTCAGCTTCAAGACCTCGCGGCGGCATTTCCTGGAGCTGGTCGGTACCGAGGGAACCTTGCGTCTCGAGCGACACGTGCTGGCGCCGGGAGAGTCGACGAACATTGAGATTGAAACTGTGAGCGCAACCGTGACGGAGCGCTTTCCGCCGTTCGACACCTATCAAGCTGAGGTCGAGAATCTGGGCGACGCGATTCGCGGCGAGGCGCCGCCGCTGGTGGACGGCGACGAGGCGATCCGCCAAATGCGGGTGCTGGACGCCGTGCGCACGAGCGCGCGCAGCGGCGAGTGGGTCGCGCTTCGCGGATAGCTTGCAGCGAGCCGCTGCGGGGAGGGCGCCATGAAGCGGGTAGCGAAGCCCGAGGGCAAGTTCAACGTGGTGTTGGAGGACGCGCCCGTTCCGGCGATTGGTCCCCATGACGTGCGGGTACGCAACGTACGCAGTCTGATCAGCCGGGGCTCGGAACTGTGGCGTCGCTATATCCGGCCGGAGGCCGTGGACCCGCAGATCATGGGCTATTCGGTGGCCGGCGTGGTGGATGTCGTGGGCGCCGAGGTGGAGGGGTTTGCGCCGGGCGACCGGGTGGGGGTGTCGGGGCCGCATGCGCAGTTCGTGGTGCAGGACAGCCGGATTGCGTCGGCTTCGGACGGCCCGCGAGTCATTCGAATTCCCGATGCGCTGGACTTCGAGCAGGCGACGTTCTGGCCGCTGACGACGAGCGCGGTCATGTGGATCGAGAACGACGATATCCAGCCGGACGACACGGTGGTGATCGTGGGCCAGGGGCTGGTGGGCAGCCTGATGCTGCAGGTGGCGCGGGCCAACGGCGATGGCCGGCTGGTGGCGGTGGACGCCCTGCCCAATCGCTGCGCGCTGGCGGCCGAGTTGGAAGCCAACGAGGTGATCAACGCCGCGGACGAGGACCCGGTGGCGCGGGTGCTGGACCTGACCGGCGGCAAGGGCGCGGACGTGGTGATCTACGCGGTGGGCGGTCGCGCCGGACTGCGGGCCTTCGATCAGGCCCAGCGCATGACCGCAACGGGTGGCCTCTTGCAGGTGGTCGGGCTCTACGAAGACGACCCGCTACCGCTTTCGTCGAGTGAGATTCAACGCAAGCGCCTGATCGGCGGGGCGTTGCCCGACAGTGATCGGGTCCAGGCCTCGGCGCGGTCACTGGAGCTGCTGTCCGGTGGCCGTATCGCCACCGAACGCATGGTCACCCATCGCTTCCCCTACCAGCAGGCGCCGGAGGCATTTCACTTCCTGCACGACCACCCGGAGACGGCGTTTGGGGTGTTGCTGACCTGGGATACCTAACCCCAGACGCGGCACCCAGGCGGGAGCATCGAGTGCTTGCCGATGGGGGCGGCCGGGTGCATGCTGATTGGGAACTGTTGATCGTGGTGAGATCTCAATGTCCAGGCGGAACGGAGCGCTAGGAGAGCCTCCGAAGGACGGGAAGCCCCGCCGGCTCAGCGACCACACACGCACGCTGCGCCGCCGGATCCAGCGGTTCGAGTTGCGCTACGAGATGACCACCGAGCAGATGCTCGGACGAACCGCGACCGGCGAGCTCCGGGAGACGGCCGAGATTTCGCAATGGCAGTACGACGCCGAGGTGCTGGACTTCCTGACGGCCAAAGGGGCGAGAAACACGGCTGGCTCGAGTATGACCGCTACCGGCTGATCCACCGGGAAGTCCTGACGAGCCGCTGGTTCGTCGTCGAAGACCGCACACGATTCGTTCCGGTTGGCGGTGAACGACGACCGGCCGCGTACTCCTGCGAGGGTGTAGTGATTTGTCGAGGCGGCCTCGAGATCGACGTCCGGAAACTGCTTGACGCGAGGCTGCGCGCGGATCGGGTCGAAGTTCGTGGCCTGAAGTACAACTACCACGCCAGGATCTTCAGCGCTGGAGCCCGCCGCAATGTGCTGCGATACGACAGTGGGCACGCGCATACGCCGGGTGTATATCACCGGCATGAGTATGACCTTGAGACCGGTGAAGACCACCTGACCACGCTGAGCCGCGAGGAGTTTCCGGTATTCAGTGAAATGGTGGACGAGTTGGCGGCAATGTTTCCGGACGCCAGGTAGCCGGTGATTCCCGAGCCATATTCGGAGTTTGTCGTTCCGGCGTGGGGGGTGCTGCGCTGGTGGAGCCTGCTGCTGGCGGTGGGGGTGCTGGCAGGGGCATGGGTGGCGCGCCGGCAGGCGGGGCGCCGGGGGTTGGATCAGGGCCATGTGTTGCCGCTGCTGGTGGCGGCGGTTGCGGCGGGGATTCTGGGGGCGCGGATCTACTACCTGATTTTTGAGTGGGAGCGGCGCTTTGCGGACGAGCCGGAGCTTGCCTGGAAGATCTGGGAGGGCGGCGTGGCCCTGCACGGGGCGCTGATTGGCGGGGTGGTGGCGATGGCGTTGTATGCGCGGCTGGCGCGGCTTGATTTGCTGGGCTGGCTCGATGCCGCGGCGCTGGGGTTGCCGCTGAGCGTGGCAATCACACGCTGGGGCGACTACTTCAATCAGCAGTCGTTCGGGGCGCCAACGGACCTGCCGTGGGCGTTATCGATCGAGCAGGAGTACCGGCCGCTGCTGTTCCTGGAACAGAACGGATTCCATCCGACGTTCTTTTACGAGTCGGTGTGGGCGCTGGCGGTGTTTGCGGCGGCCCTGGCGGCAGTGCGGAGCCTGCGGGGGTTGCGGCCGGGGGACCTGGCGCTGGGGGTTCTGGCGGCGTATTCGGTGGGGAGGTTCTGGATCGAGGCGATTCGGGCCGACCCGATCATCGTGGGCGAGGGGTTGCGGCTGGCGATGATCGTTAGCGCGGGTATAGCGACCGTTGGAATCGGGGGACTGGTGCTGCGGCGATGGCCTGGGCGAATGTTTCACGTGAAACATCCGGTCTAGCGTCAGGCGGCGGATTCGGCGCTGAGGGCTTCGAAGGTGGGGTGGAGCCAGAGGGATTCGAGGGCCGGTTCGAGGGCGGCGGCGGTATCCAACGTGGGGTCGACGGCTGTCCAGCCGGAGGCATCGCGGGTTACGGAGCGGGCGAAGAGCGGGACGGCGTTGATGGGTACAGCGGGATGGCGGTAGGCCGATTCGTCGCGGTGTTGCTCCCAGGGTTGGGCCACGCCGTCGGCGCGGCCGGGAGGCGCGCCGCGCAGGAGGCCGCTGCGGTTGACCAGGGAATCCCAGACGGTGACCAGCAAGTCGCGGGCGTAGCGGCGTTCGATGGGCGGCTGGCCGTGGAAGGCGGCCAGGCGGAGCGCTCGCAGGAGCGTCGCGATGTCGGCGGCGGTGTAGGCGGTCCGGTCGCGGAGCCAGCCGTCGTCCCTGTCGAACGAGGTCGCCAGGTCCAGGAACAGATCGCCGGCGCGTTCCTGAACGCCGCTTTCGGGCGGCATGAGGGGCGCTAGCCGGATGAGAGCGGCGAGGGCGTCGGCGGCTTCGAGATTGTCGGCGGGTTGCTGGTCGCGGAGCCAGTAGGCGATACGGCGCTGTTGGACGGGGACAAAGACGCGAAAGTCATCGCGGGCCGTTACCAAGCCAAGCCGTGCCTGGGCGCGGACCATGCGATGGGCCTCATCGATCGAGCGGGGAAGGCTGGTGCGGTAGTAGGCATATAGCCGGTCGCCGGCCGCCCGTAGCTTGCTGACCGATTCATTCGAGCCGTCGGCCAACGCCAGCCCAGTCGCGTCGGCGGTGGCCCAGATGAGGTCGATATTGCCGAGCGGGTCGTAGGTGTCGTCGGAGTCGAAGAGGACGCCGAGCCTGGGACGCAGCAGGTCGGCGTGGACGCGGTCCGAGGCCTCGACGGCAAGTTTCGTATAGGCGAACGCGAGCCGTAGTTCGTAGGTTCGAGCCGCGCCGGGCGGGGCCTTTGGTGCGCGCAGCCGGTGAGCGCGGGCCAGGGCCTGGAGGAGGCGCATGTAGAGGGCGGCGACGCGTACGCGGACTACGCCGTCGGTCTGACGAACCTGGGGCAGACCGCCTGGCGTCGCCGGGAGATCTACGGTGGCGGTGGCGAATGGGAGGGCGATGGGCGCGGCGCCGGGACGCGCGGCTTCCAGCACCGCTCGATCGTCAGCATCCAGGGTGGTGGCGGGCAGGCCGAGGCCGGGTTGGCTGGAAACGAGGCCGGCGACGTAGCGGGCGTACCAATAGCCCTGCCAACCGGCGGTGACCAGGGCGGCCGCACGGTCGGGCGCTGGTTCCGGCCAGAACTGGGAGAGACGGCTGGGCGGAGCGGGCTCGCCGCAGGCCGCGAATACGGGCATCGCCGCTGCCGCAGCCAAAAAGCGACGTCGGGGAACGCGGCGCCGACACAGCGGCATTGATCCACCGTCCGCCGGCTCGTTTCCCACAGATCCTCCTCGAGGCCGTTGCCACGGCGCCTGACTGATGCGATTGCATGTGTCTGGCCGTTGCTCCCGTTTACGATCGTGGCATGAGACGACTCGTGCTGCAGGCCTTAGGCGTGACGGCAGTGATTGCGGCGTTGTTGTTCCTGCCGCAGCAGTCCACGGCGTATGAGTTGCGCTGGGACGTGCGGATATTGCGGGATGCCATCCAGCCGATCTATAACCCGAGTCTGACCACGCCGGATAACATCAACCTGAAGCCGCACGAGATGGTGCTGGCGGTGGAGATCAACGGCGACTCGCGCGCCTATCCGATCGAGCCGCTGGTGAGCTACGAGATCGTGAACGACGTGGTGGGCGGCGTGCCAGTGGCCATCACGTGGTGCCCGCTGTGCTACACGGGGCTGGTCTTCGAACGGGTTTGGAACGGACAGACGCTGACGCTGGGCGTTCAGGGGGCGCTCTACAAGGGCGCGCAGACCTGGTGGGACCACGAGACGGGCAGTATCTGGAGCCAGGTGTTCGGCGAAGCGCTGGACGGCCCGCTGGACGGCGCCACGCTGAAGCCGGTGGTCGCTTCGCTTACGCCGTGGGGCACGTGGCTCAAGCAACACCCGGCCACGCTCGTCCTAAAGCAACGCCTGCCCGTCGGCGCGCCCAACAGCGCCTTTCACATTCAGAGCCAGCCCAAGGACATCTGGGTGATCGGCGTCGACATCGATGGTAAGGCGGCCGGGTTCTACTTCGACGAGACGGCTCGACTCGGTATTCAGCAGGCGGTGGTGGGCGATACGCCGGTGGTGGCGTTTGCTGAACCCGAGCGACGCCTCGTGCGCACCTACGAGGCGCGAGCGAACGGGCGCCAGCTGACTTTTGATGTCGCCGGAGCGGAGCTCACGGACCGTGAGACGGGTACTCGCTGGGATGCGCTGAGCGGCAGGGCCGTTTCAGGTCCCCTGATGGGCATAAGATTGACGCCGGTGCCGTATTTCAGTATTTGGGATTGGGCGCTGCGGTTGCATTACGGGAGTGATACGCCGATATATCCGACTGAGCTCACGGAGGCGAGTTAGCAGGGCACATGCCGCAGGCTGCAAGCCCCCGGCTGCTCCTGGCGATACCAGCTACAGACGAAGCTACGTCCCAGAAACTTATGCGGTTGTCTGTCTGTGCACGAATTGAAGAGCGGCGCGCCTGAGTAAGCCCGAAAGGGATTCTCTTCCCCGAGCCGCCGCTTCATCAATGATGGATAACACCCGTGAAGGCATTGTGATATTGACCCGTACCGTCCTGCTCGAGAGTTTAGAGATATCGACATCAATCAGCGCCCAGACTCCCTCCTCGTAGTTTTGATTACTCTGATGTAGCTCGATTGGCTTTCGCTCTGAGATGGCCTCACCATCCATAAGCAAGCCTTCAATATGGCAAGCGACAGCTTCGTGGGCCGAGCTTATGGCCTCTTCGAACGAGTCGCCTCCGGAGAAGCACCCGGGTAGGTCGGGAACCGTGACGCCGTAGCTGCTTGTCTAGTCTTTGTGAATCACGATTGGAAACTGCATTAGCGTTCCTTCCAATCCCAACCAGCCTGACGAACGATGCTGCGTAGCGTGCCGGTCGGTATATCCCGTACCGGGTGCTTGACCGTGACGCGCCCAGGCTTGTCGGGATGCGTGAACTGGTGATGGCTCCCCCGAACGTTTCTGAGTACCCAGCCGTCGCGATATCGATGGGCTTGAGCAAAGGCAGACACGCCCAGGTCAGCCATTCCTCGCTTGGTGGCGCTGTTCAGCTTCTGCCCAGATCGGTCTCAGTGATCTCGCTGACCGCCTTATCGAGGCTCCCGGATGACTGCTTCTACAGCGTGGGCGTCGGCGGTCCGGACTTGCTGCTCGTTCGTCAGATCTCGGACTGGAGCGCGCTCGTCTTCGGGTTGGCCATGCGCGAGTGCGCGTCTGTTCGCTTGCTCTCGGCGACCTGTCATGGCGGGCTCCTTTACCGGCGGCCAGAGCCGGTGCGTGAAGAAAGGTCCGCCCGAAGAGAGGGTGAGAACGAATGGGTGGTCGTGGTTGCGGGGGTCGGATTCGAACCGACGACCTCCGGGTTATGAGCCCGACGAGCTACCACTGCTCCACCCCGCTCGTCATTGTAGCGAACCGGAGGGACGGGGGGCGGGATTCCGTGTCGGCGACTGGCGAGAATGCGAGGGTTCTGGACCGAGAGGCAGTGGCGCCCGGCAGACATTCACCCCAATCGTCTTCCCGCGGAGAGGGGGAAGCGCGGCGTCGCCCTGGAGCGCTTGACGCCGCACACGGTGGCTCGTGACTCGAGGGAAAGAGGGTGCGGCCAGCGGGTGGGGCGGAGGCGCTGGGGCGGTGACCGGTGAGCGTCGGACCGGTCGATAAGCCGCATTCTGTCGTGGGCGGCCATCTATCTGGGACCGGCGTTGCCGCCGGTCTCGTGCAGCCTACCTGGGACTGGGCGAGCAGCCTGGTGGCGTCCCGACTTGGCCTTGCTTCCGGTAGAGGTTAGCCGTTTCACTCCCGCGCTCCCGAGGTGGGGGCGTGGGCATCGTCACTGTGCCCCTGTTCCGGCCCTTGCCGGCGTGAACCGATTCGGGCGACGGGTGTTACCCGCTACCGCGCTCTATGAAGTGCGGACTTTCCTCTCCGGCCGGAGCCGGAGCGGCCGCCTGACCGGCCCGACGCTCGTGCCTATGGTCACACAGAGCGGGTCGTTCGGGAGGTTGGTTGCCCGGAAGGTCCCTCACCCTCCCCTCTTCCCCAGAAGAGGGATTAAGAGAGGGAGCACGAATACCGAAGGGGCAAGTCCAGAGATACAAACATGATCGTGCTGGCGCGGGGGCCTTAGCAGGGAAAGAGTGAGTGCGAGGTCGGGCCATTCCGTTCGACTCGATGGGTTTGGGTCTGGCGCGGCTGCCGTCGGAATGACGGCGATCCACATGATCCCTCAACCTGGGTGACCGCTCGGCCGAAACCGAGTGGTGTCATCCCTAGAAAGGAGGTGATCCAGCCGCAGCTTCCGCTACGGCTACCTTGTTACGACTTCGCCCCAATCGCCAACCCCACCCTCGACGGCTGCTTCCCAAGGGTTAGCTCACCGGCTTCAGGTGTTGCCGACTTTCATGGCGTGACGGGCGGTGTGTACAACGCCCGGGAACGTATTCACCGCAGTGTGCTGACCTGCGGTTACTAGCAACTCCGACTTCATGCAGGCGAGTTGCAGCCTGCAATCCGAACTGAGACCGGCTTTAAGGGATTCGCTTCCTGTCGCCAGGTTGCTGCCCGTTGTACCGGCCATTGTAGCGTGTGTGTAGCCCGGGATATAAGGGCCATGCGGACTTGACATCATCCCCACCTTCCTCCGCGTTGTCCGCGGCAGTCACGCTAGACATATACAACTAGCGTCGAGGGTTGCGCTCGTTGCGGGACTTAACCCAACACCTCACGGCACGAGCTGACGACAGCCATGCAGCACCTGTTACACAGTCCCGAAGGAACTCCCGATTTCGCGGGATAGCCGTGTAATGTCAAACCCCGGTAAGGTTCTTCGCGTAGCCTCGAATTGAACCACACGCTCCGCTGCTTGTGCGGGCACCCGTCAATTCCTTTGAGTTTTAGTCTTGCGACCGTAGTCCCCAGGCGGGACGCTTACCGCGTTAGCTCCGGCACGCAGGGGGGTTGAGCCCCCCACACACCTAGCGTCCATCGTTTACGGCGCGGACTACCAGGGTATCTAATCCTGTTTGCTCCCCGCGCTTTCGCCCCTCAGCGTCAGGTCAGGCCCAGACCGCCGCCTTCGCCTCTGGTGTTCCGTCCGGGATCTACGCATTCCACTACTCCCCCGGACGTTCCACGGTCCTCTGCCTGCCTCTAGCTCGACGGTTTGCTCGGACCCTCCCCGGGTGAGCCGGGGGCTTTCACCGAACACCTGTCGTGCCGCCTACGAGCGCTTTACGCCCAGTGATTCCGGATAACGTTTGCCACCAAGGTATTACCGCGGCTGCTGGCACCCTGTTAGCCGTGGCTTATTCCTGGGGTACCGTCATTTGCGTCCCCCAGAAAAGGGGTTTACGACCCGAAGGCCTTCATCCCCCACGCGGCGTCGCTGCGTCAGGCTTTCGCCCATTGCGCAAGATTCCTCCATGCTAAACCCCGTAGGGCTCGGGACCATATCTCAGTCCCCGTGTGGCGGATCATCCTCTCAGACCCGCTACCGATCACTGCCTTGGTGAGCCATTACCCCACCAACTAGCTAATCGGCCGCAGCCCCCTCAGCCGGCGCCATAACAGGTTCCCCTGCCACAGCTTTCGTCTACCTGTCTACCAGGCGACCATATGCGGGATTACCTCCGGTTTCCCGGAGTTTTCCCCCACCGACCGGTAGGTAAGCTACGTGTTACGCACCCGGACGCCACGGTCGTGGGCGCTCCGAAGAGCCTCCCCGTACCGTTCGACTCGCATTGGTAAAGCACGCCGCCAACGTTCATCCTGAGCCAGGATCAAACTCGCCAATCCAATCTCAACACACGCCCTGGCGGGCGTGATACAGATCGCAATTTATCCAGGGCACCGGGTGTACCGGAGCCCTGAGCCATCGAGTCGTCCTCGAATCACGTGAATTACTGTCGCGCCAGACACATTGGAATGACACGAATACTCGCACTCACTCTTCCCCTGTTAAGGTGCTGTCGCGCCCACACTCGGCTGTTGTCGCCGGTGCGCCACCGGGGCGGCTGATGAATCAAGCGCCGCCGAAATGCGCGGATGCCTTTTCAGGCAGACGTTCATCGTAGCACGTCTCAGAGGGCTGTCACAGGCTTCGTTGCCGCCGGACCTGTTCGCGGCGTCCGCCTGGGCAGCGCCCTTTGGGTGCTAGGCTGGGCGGACACCAAGTTTGACGTGACATACCTCGCATCACGATTGGTGGAGGGAGTCGGCCCAACGAAGCCGGGCAACCTTCGAGCGAACGCTCGAGAGGGTGCCAATTCCGGTAGCGGAAGCTGCAAGATGCGAGGGTCACCGGCGCAAGGCGGCGCCCCGAGGGCGGGGCGCACGGCGCCAAGGGGTTTGACGGAGAGATGGACACACCGTCCCTTGCTGTTGGGCGGCCGATGGCGATGCCCGAGCCCGCGCATGACGCGGGCCGGCCGGGTCACCCGGCATTAGGGGAAACCGCCATCCGCTGACATCTCCGTCGGCGCCTCTGCCAAGGATCAGTTCGCATGTCCACGACTCAGACGCTTCGCTGTCGCGAGTGCAGCCGCGCGTATCCACTGCTGGCCACGCACATCTGCGAGTTCGATTTCGGGCCGCTGGAAGCGCAGTTCGATTACGCCGCCATCCGCGAGACCATCTCGCGGGAGGCGATCGCCGCCCGGCCGCCCACCCTGTGGCGCTACCACGAGTTGCTGCCGGTGGAAGGCGGCTGGGACGAGACCTGGCCAGTCGGGTTCACGCCGCTGCAGCGCGCCGACAACCTGGGCGAGCGGTTGGGCCTGACCAACCTCTACGTTAAGAACGACACCGTGAACCCCACCTACTCCTTCAAGGACCGGGTGGTGGCGGTGGCGATCACGAAGGCCCGCGAGTTCGGGTTCGAGACCTTCGCCTGCGCTTCGACCGGGAATCTGGCCGGAGCGGTATCGGCGGCCGGGGCGCGTCACGGGATGCCCACGTACGTGTTCATGCCTGCCGACCTCGAGGTAGGCAAGATCCGGGGGGCCGCGGTGTACGGCGCGGGCATCGTGGCCGTAGAGGGCACCTACGACGAGCTGAACCGGCTGTGCAGCGAAGTCGCGGACCTCTACAACTGGGCCTTCTGCAACATCAACATCCGGCCGTATTACGCCGAGGGGTCCAAGACGCTGGCCTTCGAGTCGGTGGAGCAACTGGGCTGGGTGGCGCCGGATCACATCGTGGCGCCCATCGCCTCCGGCTCGCTGTACACCAAGATGGGCAAGGCGATGAAGGAGCTGGTGGAGGTGGGGCTGCTGGACAGCCAGGCCACGCGCATCCACGGCGCCCAGGCGGACGGCTGCGCGCCGGTGGCGGAGGCGTTTGCCCGCGGTCAGACCACCTACCGGCCGGTCCGCCAGCCGGACACGGTGGCCAAGTCGCTGGCCATCGGGAATCCGGCCGACGGGTTCTACTCGCTGAAGCTGGCGCAGGAAGTGGACGGCGTAATCGAAGCCGTGACCGACGACGAGATCGTGGATGCCATGCGCCTGCTGGCTTCGACGGAAGGCATTTTTGCCGAGACGGCGGGAGGCGTGACAATTGCGGTATTGGCCAAGCTTGCGGAGCGCGGCGTGATCGCTCGGGACGACCTGACGGTGGCGCTGGTGACCGGCAACGGGCTGAAAACGCAGGAGGCTATCGACGGCCGAGTGGACGCCCGCTTTGAGATCCGACCGAGCATCACATCGTTTGAGCAGACGCTGGCCGACCGCGGCGTGCTGACGCCCGCATAGATCGCGCAGGAGACGCACCCATGCCCCGTGTCCGAATTCCTACCCCGCTCCGCAGCCTGACGGACGGCAAGAACAGCGTGGACATTGACGCCACGAACGTCGGCGACCTGGTGGAAAAGCTGAACGCCGCCCACCCCGGGTTCTCCGAACGGATCCTGGACGAGGACGGCGAACTGCGGCGCTTCGTCAACATCTACGTGGACGGCGAGGACATCCGCTACCGCGAGGGTTTCGACACCGAAGTCGGCCCGAGCGACGAGGTGTCGATCGTGCCGTCGGTGGCTGGGGGCTAGACCGGACCCACCGCACCCACGCGGCACCCGGTCCTCGGAGCTTGGGCTCCAGGGCGGAGGCGGTTGCGCAATGGGCCGCAGCCGGGCTTTTGGCGACTATGGGCCGCCGATGGTCTCGAAGACAGCATCGGCCTCGGCCAGTTCGTTGGGCGGGAACTCGATTCCAAGGCTGCGAGCCCGCGCCAGGTTGAGGTTCGTGTCGGTTTGTTTCGGATCGACGATAGGCACGGCGGCCGGGTCGGCTCCATGGAGAATGTCCGCGCCCAGTGCGCCGACGTAGGCCCCGGTCTTGAGCCCGGAGTTGCCCACGGCGACCAGGATGCCGTCCCGTGCCCAGTCGGCCACGAGGCCAAGCTCGGGCAGGTTGTTCTCCGCCACCATCCAGTCGATCACTTCGGCCGGCGGGACGATGTCGCCGCTTGCATCGCGGAGCTGGTGGAAATTCACCACGGCGATGAGGTCGGCCTTGTCCTGATAGTCGACGACGGCGCGCTTCCATTGCTCGAACGTCTCAAGCAGCAGGAAGTCCAAGACCTCGTATGGCCTGGTGCCGGCTGCCAGGTCGTCGCGCTGGAACGCGGCGCGAACGGCTTCGGAGCCCGCGCCGGCATCCGCGAGGATGACGACCCTGGTTACATCGGGAAAGAGCCGTCGCGCGGTTGCGAAGGCCTCCGTGTTCGGGATGCGCTCCAGGGCCCCGGTGATGGTTCCGCCAGGCACGTCGAGACTGCCGATGGGGGCGTAGATCGTCGGGTCAACGTTGATGCCGGCGAAAACCGTGGGGAGCGGAGTGTCCGGACTCTCCTCGGCGTATCTGACGGCCACGTGCTCGAGCGCGACGTCGTCCGTGACAAAGAGGATGTCAGGCTCAAAGGTTCGCAGCGCCTTTAGAGCCTCAGCAGCCCGCTGTTCGATCTGCTGAGGGCTTGTGAAGTTGATCCGGGTGTCCATTTCGAAGGTCTGCACCTGGTAGTCGCGATCCTTGGTCAGACCTTGCCGGGCGAGGCCCTGGATGATTCCTTCGTGGAGTTCCGCGGTCCATGAGAAATCGGCGCTGTAGGAATGCACGACGAAGATTCGATGTGGCCCATCCTCAACTGCGGTGCCGGCTGGCGATGACGTGGGCGAGCCGCAGGCCACCGCTACGGCCACGACCACCAGGAGCGAAGCCAATCCCACGGCGATCCGGGGGATGGAATGCCGATCAACCATGACGATCACGCTCAATAGCCTTGACACTCAGTGGTAGGCCCGGCACAGGTGTCTGTCCAGCTTCCGGCCGTGGCCCGCTCAGGCGTCGGGCGGCAGGGGTTTGCGGTGGTCGAAGCCTTCGTCGCGTCCGTGCCAGTAGTCGATTGCGTCTTCGCCGAGGCGCCAGCAGAGGAACACCTCGTCGCCGTCGATTTCTGAGGGAAAGTCAATCAGGCCGGTGGCCGGATCGCGCAGCACGATGTTGCGCGACCTGAGCCAGGCAACGAGCGGCTGAACGTCCCAGAGGGCGGCGACGAGCGCCTGATGGGCGAGGCTGACCTCGACGGGCGTGCGGCGACTGGATGTCTGGGCGTCCTCGAATGCCTGCCGCTCCGACCCCGCCTCCATCCAGACGCCCTGCAGGCGGCCAACGATGCGTCGGACCTCGGGAAGGAGTTCGGTGGCTTCCTCCAACGTGTAGGTCAGGCCCTCCTCGTCGTGTTCGTCCATGGATCGGGGCCTCGCGTCAGGTCTGTAGGTAAGTATCGGCCAGCGCGGCGCGTCCGTGCGGGCCTGTCGCGCTGATTGGCGGCCACATGGTGCGTTCGCGTATGACCTGGACCGTGGGATACCAGGCGGCGCGCAGGTTGCCGGCCAGGTAGACGGAGCCACCGGCGACGACGGAGCCGTGGTTGCCGGCCAACGCGAGGGCGGCCTGGAGGGCATCGTGCGGGTTGGAGGCCTGGGCGATGGGGGTCTGGCCGAGTTTATGGCCGGCCTCGGCCAGCAGGCTGACGGGCAAGGCGGGCTTGCGGTAGACCTGCGGCTCGGTGGCAACCCAACAGTCGAGATGGGGCAGCAACTGCGGCAGCACCTCGGAGGCGGCACGATAGCCGACCATGCCGATGAGGCCGACGCGCGGTCGGGGCAAGCCGGCGCCGTCGATCACCTGGCCGAGAGCGCGGGCCTTGTCGCGGTTGTGGGCACCGTCCAGGTACACCACGGGTCGGCCGGGCATGCGTTCGAAGCGGCCGGCGAGGCGTCCTTCGGTCGTGGCCTGACGGACCTCGGAATTGAGCGGCGTGCTGGAGACACCCATGACCTCGAGCGCCACCTGGGCGAGGCGGGTGTTGCGGGAACGGAAGTCGGCGCCGTGCAGCGGGACTTGGATCAGCGGTTGGCCGATGGCGGCCGCGGCTTCGCGCACGGGTGATTGGGCTTCGGGCGGGAGCGGGCCGCACATCGCGATTGCACCGGGCTTGAAGATGCCGGCCTTGTGCCAGGCGACGGTCTCGAGCGTGCCGCCGAGGCTTTTGAGGTGGTCGCGACCCACGCTGGTAATGATCGCCAGATCGGGCTGGACGACGTTGGACAGATCAAAGCGACCGCCGGCGCCGACTTCCATTACGGCGATGTCGACCCGGGCGCGAGCGAAGTGCTCCAGGGTGAGCGCCACCCAGACCATGCCGTAGGTGGGCGGGCCGTCGGGGTCGGTGGCGGCGAAGCGATCCACCTTCGGGCGGATCCAGTCGACCAGGTCGACCAGGTCCGAGGGCCGGGCCAGTTGGGCGTCGCAGACGAACTTTTCCAGGGCGGTCTGCAGGTAGGGCGTGCAGTGCAGGCCGGTGCGAAGGCCGGCGGCGGACAGGCCAGCCGCAAGCTTGGCGGCAACGGAGCCTTTGCCGGATGTGCCGCCGACATGGACGCAGCGGAGGCCATTCTGCGGGTTGCCGAGGGTAGCCAGGAAGCGGCGAAAGCGGTCCAGCCGGCGTTCACCGGCCTGGATGGACTGCTCCAGCGTGCGCTGGGTGGTAGGGCCGGCGGCGCCCTGGATCAGTCCGTTGACGTAGCCGACGGCCGCGTGGCCAGCGGAGATCTCGGCGTCGGTAACCGGCGGGTCGTCGCGGGTCAGGACGGGCGTGTCACGCACCGTTGCGTTGGGCGAGTTCGAGCACCTCCAGCATGCCGGCGAAAGACTCGCGGGAGTTGGCTTCTTTGCTGCAGTGCTCGGGGTGCCAGTGAGTTTCCAGGTTGACCGCGCCCGCGAAACCGTCATCGATAAGGGCGCGGAGCTGGCCGACGAAGTCGACCTCGCCACGGCCGACGCACTCCCAGGCGATCAGGCCGGACTCGTGATCGACCACGCGGGCGTCCTTGATGTGGACGTGCTCGGACCAGGGGCGGGCAACTTCGTAGCCGGGCGGGTACGGGTTGCCGCCGGACACGAAGTCGTTGGAGGGGTCCCAGTTCAGCTTGACGCGGGGGTGGTCGGTGGCTTCCAGGATGCGCACGGTGTTGACGGCGGTGTTGCCCCAGCAGCTACGGACATTCTCGACCAGGACCGTCACGTCAGCGGCGTCGGCGCGGTCGCCGGCGTCGCGCAGGACGGTGACGATTCCGGCCAAGCGGTCATCAGGCAGCGGTCCGCCATTGGGCAGGCGGGGGCTGGGATTGCCCATGCCGATCATGTCGTCGCGGCGGCAGGAGAAGATCCGGACAAAGGGGGAATCCAAGGCCTGGGCGACGCGGATGCCGCCTTCGAGTTCGATGCGGTGCTGGTCCCAGCCGTCAATTGCGGTCGGATCGCGTACGTCGCCGGGCGGCAGGATGAGGACCTTGAAGGCCTGCGTGCCGACGGATGACACATAGAGCCCGCCGCGCTCGACGGCGTTGCGTGTGCGTTCAATCAGGGGGTCGTCGCACTCATGGGCCGCGCGGCCCCAGAAGTCCTCGATTTCGATCTGGGACATACCGAGGTCGGCGGCAACGGCCACGCCGACGTCTACGTCGGACGAGATTTCGCTGTTGACCACGCCGACCGAGAAGGGAAGGTCCGTGTCTATACGGGTCGACATGTCAGGCCGCCGTGGATCGAGACCAGAACGACATCAGGAGTTCCTCCATTTCGGAGCGACGGTCTACGGCCGCACGCAGCGCCTTCAAGTCCAGGCCCTCGCTACTGACCGACACGCCGCGCAGGTGCTCGGCGACGTCATTCGAGGCTCGGGTCCAGCTTTGCATGAGGCTGCGGAGTTCGCGGGCCTGTTCCCGCGTAAGCGCCATGGGCGGCTCTCCGGCGAGGTAAGTGCGCGAGGGTAGCGCGTCCGGTTTAGGGCGCGCTGAACCTGATCAAGCATCTCCGCTCAAACTACGGCGGCCACGGCCGCTGCTACGATCAGGCTGCCAGTCTTCGGCGAGGAAGGGAACCGCCGAATGACGAGAAAAAACTGGCTCTTGTTGGCCGTTGCCGGGCGCGAGGGGGTTGTTGCAGCGCCCATTGACCCTATGCGGCTCATGAAGACCCTCTTCGTATTCCACCAGCAGCTTGGCACTCACCTGGAAGCGCCGGACTTTTATGCGTTCGAGCCCTATAGATACGGGCCCTTCGCTCGCGAGATATATCCGGATTTGGACCAACTCGAGTACGAGGGGCTCATCGAGCCGGTAGCGAATCCTGGCCGAAGTTGGCCACGGTATCGACTCACCGTGCAGGGGGCTGACGCGGCCGCAGCGCTGGAATCGGACGCCGGATGGATGGGGAATCACCTGTTCGACGTGCGCGACTGGGCAATGTCGATGTCGTTCCGAGACTTGCTGTACTCGGTGTACAAGCAGTGGCCCGACTACGCCACAAATAGCATCGCTCGAGTCTGACTCGAGCGTGACGCTCATCGTCGCGGCGGCGTGCAAGGGCGGCATCGTCGTGGCGGCCGACAGCCAGGTGACTATGGGATCGGTGAGGTTCACAACCCCGAAGCTGCGTCAGTTGGGCCCACGGGTCATTTGGGGCTCGGCCGGGGATGTAGGCACGACTCAGGTCATTGAGCACGAGTTGCAGAAGCACTTTGGCAGCGGTGTTGACGAAACTTCGATAAACGATCTTCGGCACAAGCTGCTGGACATCGTGAATCCAGTTCAGCGTGAGGCATTGGGCCGATGGCTCGGATCGTCGGCAACAAACCCCTTGCGAAGCTCGTTCCTCTTCGCCGGTCACACAGCTGGACGCGCCTGGATCTTCAGGATCAATCTGATGGGGGAATCGACCCTTCACGACCCGGACAACTTCTCGGCGATTGGTTCAGGCGAAGCATTCGCATACCTCGCTCGGGCAAACCTGGCTCACTACGATTTGCCGAACACCGACCTGGACTTGGCGGGTGTCCTTCTCTCCCGCTCAATGGCCGACATCATTCGTACATCGGCCCACGGCCTTGCCTTTCCAGTCAGCCTGGGACAGGTCACAGCCGAGGGCGTACGTCTGCTGAGTGAGCAGGAATGTCAGCGGATCGAGCGGGACGCGAACTACATCGGAGAACTCGAGGCCGAAGTCGTTCGGAATGTATTTGCCGAGACCTCAAGGATGATTCCGCCACCAGAGCCAAGAGCACCAGGAAGAAGACGTTCTAGGTGACACACTGCCGTTGGAGTGCTCCCTCCTGCATCCCAAAGACGACACCTGATCGATCGGTGGCGGAAATGGGCCGGTGGTAGACTCCGATTCCTGTTGCCGGCGTGCGGCGCCCAGAGGTTGCAGGCGTTCGCCGCCGCTCGCCCCTTAGCCGCGGGAGGCCCAATGGCGATTCATGCTGGCGCGCCGCGTCGCTCGACGCTTGCGCCCGGGGACCACGCCAAGCTCAACGACCTGCGAGCGCGCCTGGCCGACCTGAAGGATGAGCCGGGCGCCACGCTCGAAGCGCTCTACGCGGCGCAGGACGTCTTCTCATACGTGCCGCCAGAGGCCGTGACGATGATTGCCGAGGAGCTTCGGCTGCCGGAGAGCGAAGTCTTTGGCGTCCTGACGTTCTACACGATGTTCCACCGCAAGCCCTCGGCCAAGTACGTGCTACGGGTGTGCCGGGACCTTAGCTGCCACATTTCGGGCGCCCCGGCGGTGCTGCAGGCCTTCAACGAGGCGCTGGGCACGCGGGTGGGCGAAGTCACCGACGACGGCCTGTTCGAAACCGAGTCGGTTTCCTGCCTGGGGCTGTGTGATCTGCAGCCGGCCGCACTGGTGAACCTGGAGCAGCACGGTCCGCTTGACGCGGAGAAAGCCCGCAACCTGCTGGCCGACCTGCGCGCGCGAGAAGCCTGATGGAACTCGTCGTTACCAAGAACTTCGGCAATCCGCAGTCGTGGACGCTGGAAAGCTATCGCAAGGCGGGCGGGTACCAGGCGCTGGCGAAGGTTCTGAACGAGATGACCCCCGAGGATGTCTCGGACCTGGTGAAGGAGTCCGGGCTGAGCGGACGCGGCGGGGCGTTCTTCCCGACGGGGCTAAAGTGGCAGTTCGTGCGGGGCGATCCCAAGACGCCGCGGTACGTGGTGATTAACGGCGACGAGAGCGAGCCGGGCACGTACGTGAATCGCTACTCGCTGGAGCTGGACCCGCACCTGATGCTGGAGGGGATGCTGATCGCGGCCTACTCCTGCAACGCCACGCTGGGGTACGTGTACATCCGCGGCGAGTACGGGCTGGCGCACGAGCGCACGCAGGCGGCGATTCGCGAGGCCTACGAGGCCGGCTACCTGGGCAGCAACATCCTGGGCAAGGAAGGCTTCGACTTCGAGGTCACGTTCCGCCGGGGCGCGGGGGCGTACATCGTGGGCGAGGAGACGGCGCTGTTCAACTCGCTGGAAGGCAAGCGCGGCAACCCGCGCTATAAGCCGCCGTTCCCAACCAACGTGGGCGTGTGGGGGTTGCCGACGGCGATCAACAACGTGGAAACGCTGTCGGCGGCGCCGGCGATCGTCGAGAACGGGGCCGAGTGGTTCCAGAACCTGGGCCACGGCGAGGCAACCGGCACGAAGATGTATTGCCTATCGGGCCGGGTGGCCAAGCCGGGCGTGCACGAGTTGCCGCTGGGCACCACCGCGCGCGAATTGATCTACGACTACGGCGGCGGGGTTCTGGACGGGCGACCGCTGAAGGGCTTCAAGCCCGGCGGCGCATCATCGGCGGCGTTGGGTCCGGAGCACCTGGACGCGGCGCTGGAACCTCGATCCATGGGCGCCCTGGGCACGATCATGGGCACGGGCGGCGTGGTCGTCTATGACGACACGGTGTGCATGGTGGATGCGGCGTACCGCGACGCGCTCTTCTTTGAGGAGGAGAGTTGCGGCTTCTGCATTCCCTGCCGCGAGGGCGCACCCAATCTAGTTCAGATTTGCGAGCGGATCATGCACGGGCAGGGCTCGCTGGACGACCTGGATCTGCTGGAGGACCTGGGCGCGAGCATGATGGCCTCGTTCTGCGGGCTGGGACAGTTTGCGCATCAGCCGGTGCGCGGGGCCGTGCGGGCGTTCCGCAACGAGTTCGAGGCGCACATCCGCGACCGTCACTGCGAAGCGGGCGTCTGCCAGTTCGCGACTAACGGGCGGCTGGCCTAGGCGGGACGCGGGCTGGGCGGCGTATTGGGTGACGCGGCGGGCGTCTGATCAGCTAGCGGCCCTTGTTTCGCGGCCCTCGTTGGCGTCGTCGGTCCAGCGGTAGGCGCAGCGGTCGTTGTAGTCGCAGTAGCGGCAGTGTGTGCCTGGCGTTGGATCGAAGTCGGAGGCGCCCACGCGCTGCGCCAGCGCCTGGTACCGGTTGAGCACGTCGTCGGCAACCGCGGGATCCGGTGACTCGGAGATGCCCTTGTTGTCCGTGAGGTAGTAGACCGTGAGACGCGAGACGGCACTGTTGAATCCGCGTTCGAGCGCGAGGGCGTAGGTGTGGAGCTGGGTGCGGAGGCGGCCAGGGAGTTCGGACGGGCGGCTGCCGCTCTTGTAGTCGATGACTTCGAGGCCGTCGGATCCTTCGTCTACCCGGTCGATGATGCCTTCCACGGTGTGGGCGTCGTCCGGCCGCAGCCTCAGGCGGAAGCGGCGTTCCAGCATGACGGGGCGGCCGGGGGCGTGGCCGCGAGCGGACCAGAAGCCATCAAGGAGTTCATGGCCGCGTTCCCAGATGTCGGGGAAGCGCTCGCGGTTGAGGCGCGGGGCGTCGCGCCAGTAGGCGGCGTGGAGTTCGTGCAGGTCGTCGCGGGTGAGGCGGACGCCGTCGCGCAGTCGTTCGAAGGCGCGGTTCAGGACCGAGTGGACGATGGCGCCTACGGTGAGCCGGGGCGAGAACCGGATGGGAATGCGCTCGACGTAGCGGTACCGGTAGGCGTAGGGGCAGAACTCGTAGAGGGAGAGCTTGGTGTAGCTCAAGCGCATGGCGGGGACCAGTGGTTGAGATGGTCTGATCGAGGGTTGGTCATGAATCTGAGGCTGAGTGGGTGGGGCGGCGGGCAGCCGCGGTGTAGGCGCGGCGGAGCACGGCTTCGGCCGGCTTGCCGTTGGGCGGGAAGGAGCCGCCCTCAGGGTCGGTCGCCTCGGGATCCCAGCGCCACCAGAACACGCCCTGCAGAGCCTCGCGGCGGTAGGGCAGGCCGAAGAATGCGGTGTAGAGGTTGGCCTGGAGATCGGGATCGATTTCGTGCGCTTTGACCGGGTCCGCGGCGCGCGGCTGGACAGCTGCGGTGGCGGCGCTGCGGTAGCCGAGTTCGGTGAAGATGACCGGGCGGTCGAGCTTCTGACGCGTCCGCCAGGTTTCGATTTCCTCCAGCCAGACGTTCCAGGCATCGGCGAGCTGAGCGTGACTGATGAGACGGTCGGCCAGCGGGAAGTAGGCGTTGATGCCGATGAAGTCCAGGTCGTCCCAGAAGGGCACCGCGTCGTATCCCCCATTGCCGTGGGAGGACGCGTGGCTGGCCGCGTAGGTGAGCGGTCCGCTGAAGCGGCGACGCACGCCCTCGATTAGCGTGCGCCATTCGCCGGCCATGGCGTCCTCTGAGAACCCCAGGTCGGTGCCGAGACAGAAGAGGTCGGCACCGGAACTCTCCGCCAGGTCGGCGTAGTGGTGCGACATCGACGTGTAGTCAGTGAACCAGGCGGCGGGGTTCGCAGGCCGCATCTCGCCACGCCAGACGCCGTCGTCGCTGTCGACGAACGGCTTGAGCATGACGCGCAGGCCGTCGGTGTGGGCACGGTCGATCAGGCGTCGGACGTCGTCGTCGGGCGGCGTGCGGGCAGGATCGGGGCGGACCTGGTTCGCGTCTTGCGCTGCCTGGTACCAGCCGGGGGCGACGGAGATCCAGTCGGCGCCCGTTGCCACGGACGACTCGATCAGCCGGCTGGCTCGCTGCTCGGCGAAGTCGCTTTCCTCAAGTCCGGCCAGGGTGAGGCCATGCATGAAGGGAGCGGTGGTCGGATCGCGGCGGCTAACGCCAGCGAACCCGCAGGCGGCGAGGGCGGAACTCGCCGTGGTGAGCGCCGCGCCGGTCAGGAGCGTCCGGCGCCCAAGGATGACCGACAGTCGCCTGGCAGTGGGCGCCGACATCGGAAGAGGCTCAGGCCGTGGAAGCTAGCGGCCGAGGATCCAGCGCACGTCCTCGCTCATCATCTCTTCACTCCACATGGGATTGAAGGTGAGATCGATCTCGGCCTTGCGGACGTGGTCCAGGGACTCGGCTTCCTGCTTGACCTGCTGCAGGATGTACGGGCCGGCCGGACAGCCGGGGGTGGTGAGGGTCATGGTGACGGTGGCGCGCTCGTCGCCGTCGGCGGCCGCGGGTTCGCCTTCTCCGGGCTCGTAGGGAGTGACGTCGACTTCATAGATCAGGCCCAGGTCGACAATGTTGATGCCGATTTCCGGGTCAATGACAGAACGCAGTTGGTCTCGGACCTGGTCGGGGGTTGTAGTGGCCACGGGATCTCTCGCTTTCAGGGGTCGCTAGCAAGCTTGGCAGCCAGTCGGGGGCGGGACAAGGCTCAGGGCCGAGGCTGTGACCGCTAAAAGGGTCAGCCGGCGTTATAACCCGGCAGGATGCGGACGCCGGGGTAGTTGACGGCGCGTCCGGCTTCGATTTCGAGGCGGTGGTCCCATTCGACCTGGTGCACGCGGAAGGCCCAGGTCTTGCCATCGGCGTCCCACCAAACTTCCGCCCAGTGAGCGACGCTGGCCCAGTGCGGCTCATATTTCAGGCCGACACTGCCGGGACGCAGGATGGTGGTGGACTTGTACTCGAGCTGGAGCGGGGCATGGATATGGCCGACGACCATCAAGGCCGGCGGATTCGGCCCAACCAGGCGCTCGAGTTCGGCTGCGGGCGTGTCGGCCCAAATGAACTCATGCAGGTTGATGCCGTTGGCGTGGGCGAGCATTAGCTCGGGACCACTGTCGACCTGCAGCCGCAGACGTCTGGGGAGGGACGCGGCGCTCTGGCGGAGGTCCTCGGGGACGCGCTTCATCGTCCAGTCGAACACGGCCAGGATCAGGTCGCGACGCAGCCCGCGGCCGGGGACGGCCTTGAACGAACCGATTTCCAGATCGCGTTCGGTGTCGCCTTTGAGCATCGTCACGCCGGCGGCCTCCAACGCGTCCCAGGTTTCCAGAGGACGCGGACCGCCGCAGATCTGGTCACCAGCAGAGACGACGAGTTGATACGGACCCTGCGCCTGGATGTCGTCCAGTACCGCGCGCAAGGCCGTCAGGTTGGCGTGAACGTCGGTGAGAACGGCGATTCGCATGCAGCGGCCGAGTGGTGGCTGGTACCGCGCCGGCGCCACGACCGGGCGACGGGTGGGAAGGGGCTTGGTTAGCGTAAGGAGCGCGCGACGAGGCTGGCAACAGAATTGAGTGGCGCGGCTGGACCGCCGCTGACCTGTGTTAAGCTCCGCGTAAGCGCGACGCCGTTCCATGTGTCGCGTCCTTTTTGTCCCCCCAAATGCCGAAACTCAAAACTCGCAAAGCTGCCGTCAAACGCCTGCGCCGCACGCGGCGCGGGAAGATCACGTCCGCCAAGTCGTGGGCCGGTCCGTACCGGCGGCGCAAGAGCCGTCGCGCTCGTCGGGCGAAGAATCACGAACACTCGCTGCCGCCGGGGCAGCGACGGCAGGCGGAACGCCTGCTGGCGACGAACTGAGTCGGACGAATGGCTCGCGTTAAGCGCGGCGTGACCAAGCGCCGCCGTCATAAGAAGGTCCTAAAGGCTGTCCGCGGTCATCGCGGCGCGCGCAGCCGGCACTTCCGCGCAGCGCATGAGGAGCTCATGCACGCGGGACAGTACGCCTACCGCGACCGACGCGCACGCAAGCGGGAGATGCGTCGCCTGTGGATCATGCGCATCAACGCCGGCGCCCGCCTGCACGGGCTGACCTACAGCACGTTCATCCGTGGCTTGCAGGCCGCGAACGTCACGCTGGACCGGAAGGCGCTGGCGGACTTGGCAGCCAACGAGCCAGAAGCCTTCGAAGCCCTCGCCGACACCGCCCGGGCCGCGGCCTAGCGCGGCATAGTCCCGGCGCGGGGGGGCGCTCCCGCCATGATTACCAGCGTTCGGAACCCGCAGGTGGCGTTGGCGCGTCGGCTGCATCGGGCCTCGGTTCGCAAGCGCGACGGACTGATCCTGTTAGAGGGTCCGCGGCTGGTGCTGGAGGCCGCGCAGGCCGGCGTCCTTCAGACCGTCCTGGTGGCGGACTACCCCAAGCCTGACGTCAAGGCGGCTGCGGACACCGCCGGAGCGGCCGGCGCCCAGGTACTGACGGCCGCGCCGCACGTGCTGGCGGCGGCCGCGGACAGCGCCTCGCAACAAGCCATCGTGGCCATCGGGCGTCGACCGCAGGTTGCCGAAATCGACGGCACTCCGCTGATTCTGGTTGTCGACGGTGTTCAGGATCCCGGGAACGTGGGGACGCTGGTGCGGTCAGGGGCGGCGGCGGGCGCGACGATGATCGTGCGCACGCCGGGCAGCGCGGACCCGTTCGGGCCCAAGGCGCTGCGGGCCGGCGTGGGTTCGCACTTCAGGGTTCCGATTCATGACGCGGCCACTCCGGACGACCTACCGCCATTGGCGGAGGCCGTGGACCTTTACGTTGCAGCAGCCGACGCCAAGATCGCTTACCACGGCATCAACTGGACTGGCCCTTGCGGACTGGTGGTGGGCGCGGAAACGCGTGGCGTCTCCGACGCCTGGCGGGCCGCCTGCCGGGGGACGGTGGGCGTACCGATGCTGCGCGGCGTCGAATCGCTGAACGCGGGCGCCGCGGCCGCCGTTATCCTGTTCGAGGCCGCGCGGCAGCGCGCGGCAGCCCCCCAAAGCTGACCCGACGGTGCAAGAGCGACTTGACGCCCTGCTGAGCGACGCGCGCGCGGAACTGTCCACCGCCACGGACGACGCGGCGCTGGAGCAGTGGCGCGTCACGCACCTGGGGCGGCGCAGCGAAGTGACCGGCTTGCTGCGCTCGGTGGGCAGTCTGCCGCGCGAGGAGCGCCGAGCCGCCGGCCAGGCGGCCAACGCGGCGCGACGAGATCTGGAATCGGCGTTCGAGGCCCGCCAGGCGGAGTTGCGGCGCAGCGCCGACGGCGCGCAGGTGGACGTGACTATGCCCGGCTACCCGGTGCGCCTGGGCAGCCTGCATCCGTTGACGCGCACGCTGCGCGAGATCCGCCGCGTGCTGGCGCCGCTGGGCTTCCGGGCCGTCAGCGGTCCCGAGGTGGAGTGGGACCGGTACAACTTCGAGCTCCTGAACATTCCGGCGGACCACCCGGCGCGGGACATGTGGGACACGTTTCACATCGACGATAAGGCCCGGCCGGGCGAGCTGCTGCTGCGAACCCACACGTCGCCGGTGCAGGCACGGGTGATGGAACAGATCCAGCCGCCGGTGCGGGTGATCGTGCCGGGCAAGGTCTACCGCTACGAAGACCGCGACGCCTCGCACGAAGCCGAGTTCATGCAGGTGGAGGGCCTAGCGATCGACAAGCACATCACGATGGCCGACCTGCGCGGGACGCTGACGTACTTCGTGCGGGCGATGTTCGGCCCGGACCGCGAACTACGGATTCGGGCCAGCTACTTCCCGTTCACGGAACCCAGCGCCGAAGCCGAGATGTCCTGCCACGCCTGCGACGGCGACGGCTGCCCGGTGTGCGGCGGGACCGGCTGGATCGAGATCCTGGGTTCCGGCATGGTGCATCCAAAGGTGCTGGCCGACGTGGGGTACGACCCGGACGTGTACCAGGGCTTCGCCTTCGGCATGGGCGTGGAGCGGATTGCCATGCTCAAGTACGGCGTGACCGACATCCGGTCCTTCTACCGCAACGACCTGCGGTTCCTGCGGCAGTTGCGCTGAGCCGTGCGGGTTCCCTTCGAGTGGCTGTGCGAATTGACGGAGATCGAGGCGTCGGTTGACGACGTGGCCACCCGCCTGACCAATGCGGGATTTGAGGTCGGAGCGATCCACCGCGCCGGTGAACACTGGGACCCCATCGTGGTAGGCGAGGTGGTGCGCATCGACCCGCACCCCAACGCCGACCGCCTGAACCTGCCGACCGTGAATACGGGCAGCGAGGAGATCCAGGTTGTCTGCGGCGCCTGGAACTTCAAGGTGGGCGACCGGATCGCTTTCGCGCCCTCGGGCGCCACGCTCTGGGACCCCTACGCCGATGAACCGGTCCTCAAGGAATTGAAGCCGACCCGCATTCGGGGCGTGGTCTCGCGGGGGATGTTGTGCTCCACCAAGGAACTGGGCATCAGCGACGACCACGAAGGCATCCTGGTCCTGGACCCCGACGCGCCATTGGGACAGCCGCTGGCCGATGCGCTGGGCGGCGAGGTGCTGGAGTTCGAGCTCAAGGCCAATCGCCCGGACGCGCTGTCGGTGCTGGGCATCGCCCGCGAGGCGGCGGCGCTGTACGGAACCAGGGTTCGCTCGCCGATTCCGGACGCTCGTTCGAACGAGGGTGGATCGGGCCAGCCCGTGGAGCTCCAGATCGGCGATCCGGCGCTCTGCGCGCGATATTCGGCCGCCCTGGTCCATGACGTGACGGTGGGCGAATCGCCGGCCTGGATGCGGGACCGGCTGGAACAGGCGGGGGTGCGTCCGATCAGCACAATCGTGGACGCCACGAACTACGTGATGCTGGAACTTGGCCAGCCGCTGCACGCCTTTGACTGGAACACCGTGCGGGGCGGCTTCATCGGGGTTCGCACGCCGCGGCCGGGCGAGCGCCTGGTGACGCTGGACGGGCAGGACCGAGAGCTGACGCCCGAGACGCTGTGCATCGTGGACGCCGAGGGCCCGGTGGCCCTGGCCGGCGTGATGGGCGGACTGGATACAGAGGTCACCGACACGACAGCGACCGTGCTGTTGGAGTCGGCCACGTTCGATCCGGTCAGCATCCGGCGCACGGCGCATTGCCTGAACCTGCGCAGCGAAGCGTCGCGACGCTTCGAGAAGGGTTTACCGCCGGAACTGACCGTGCTGGCGCTGCGGCGCTGCGTGCAACTGATCGAGGAGATTGGCGCGGGCCGGGGCGAGTTCCTGACGGCCGACGCCTACCCGGCACCTTCGGATCCGACACCAGTGTCGCTGGCGTTTGACCGCATCGAGCGGCTGATGGGCGTAGCCTACGATCGAAGCGAGGTCCGGCAGGCGCTGGGCGCGCTGGAGTTTGGGTTGGAGGAAGACGGCGACGAGCTGTGCGTGACGCCGCCGTTCTGGCGACGCGACGTGACCGCGCCGGCGGACGTGGTGGAAGAAGTGGCGCGCCTGGTCGGTTACGAGCGCATTCCCGACACGCTACCGACCGGCCAGGTGATGGACCTGGCGCCGGGCGAGATCGACGAACGCGACGACGAGGCGCGCGACGTGATGGCGGGCCTGGGGTTCGCCGAATGCGTGACCTACGCGCTGACCAACGAGGCGCGCATGGCGCGGCTGCTGCCGCCGGACCTGCTGGACGCTCCGCCGGAGGCGCCGCCGGGAGACGCCGACGCCTGGGCGGCAGTTCGCGAGACGGCGATGAACGACGCCGGACGGGCCCTGGCCGACCGGCTGCTGCCGCTGGACCGCGAGCCACTGCGGCTGCGGAATCCGCTGTCGATGGAAGAGAACGCCCTGCGGCTGACCGGGCTGGGCACCATGCTGGAAACCCTGCGGGCCAACCGGCGGCACGCCGACCGCGACCTATTGCTCTTCGACTATCAGCCGTCGTTCCTGGCGCGCGACGGCGACTTGCCGGAGGAGCCGAACTTCCTGACCGCTGTAATCGGCGACCGGGTCAGCGCCAACCGCTGGAACGAAACCGGGTCGGTGGAACTGCCATTCGTACGCGGCGTGGTGGACGAGTTGCTGGCGCGCTCAGGCATGCCGGCCGCCGAGGCCAGCCATGACGAGCTCCAGCACCCCACCTTCGCCGCCGGCGCCGCGGCCGCCGTCACCCACCAAGGCCGCCTGCTGGCCGCCTACGGTGAGGTGGATTCCGACGTCGCCGCTGCTTTTGACCTGGACGAGCGAACCTGGGCGCTGCTGGTGGACATGCCAGCTGTACGCGCGGCCTCCGCCGGCCCGCCGTCGTTCAGCGCCTGGTCGGAATACCCGTCGGCTCTACGCGACCTGGCGATCGTGGTGGACGCCGAGGTGACGCAGGCGGAGGTGTACGACGCCATCCTGCGCGCCGGCCGCCCACTGCTGCAGTCAGCCCGCCTGTTCGACGAGTACCGCGGCGAACAAATCCCCGCCGGCAAACGCAGCCTGGCCTACGCCCTCAGCTACGCCGCGCCGGACCGGACGCTAACCGACAAGCAGGCGGACCGCGCGCACAACCGGGTGGTAAGGGCGTTGCAGCATAAACTCAACGCCGATTTACGCGCCTAGACCGTCAGCAGTTTGAGAGACGAGATTACCAATTACACACCGTTTTCACTGTTATCCATCTGCTTCTCAAAGGCTTGACGCACGAGCCCTAGCGCGTAAGGCAAATCTTGTTCTGAGCTTACATCAACCTCCACATCACCGTTCCCTAAATGACCAACGCTTGTTACATCCCTAGCCAAGCCACGGGGATCATTGATCTCCAGATATTCTAGGTTCAAATACAGCCGAATGCGACGCGCCAAAGGAACAACATCCGCAAAATTAGACTCTGCCCTATAGGCCACGTAACGCTTTTGGAATTCTTCCGAAACGCAATCATCAAATGCCATTACTTCCCGCCGGAATTTGTCAAAAATAACCCGCACCGTCCTCCCTTCAGACAAATAGACATGACCTCCAATTGTGTTTGAACGCTCTACTGATCGCTGGTAACGATAGTCGTTGAGCACGCTTCTCTCTATGACTGGAAACTCCCATACCTCCGTGGCCTTCTCGGCAAGTCGATCGGCACGTGCACGTATTGCATGGTCATTCCATATCTCCACCTGACCCATACCCTCGTTCATCCGCAATGGACTCTCGCGAAAACCCCCTTCCATATCTCGCTTCTCGGAAAACGAACGATCACTTAGTTCTGCGTTATAGCCGGTCAAAGTTAGATTTCCCAGAGTGTGCAACCAAGTCTCCTGAATCTGTCGCCAATCGTCTCCCAACTCGACTTTCCAAGCCTCTGACAAATCCTCGTTTTGAGGCAGAATATGCTCGATAGTGTATTCACCGACATTTACCTGTTCTTTACGCTCATGATTCTCCATGCGCCGCAACCAGTAGCTTCGGCCGTTCCGGAAGTTGTATAGGTTCCGGGTCTTGATCTCGCGACGAAACTCATCATCAGAAGGAAATCGCCTATACGATGGCATCAGCAAAAAGTGGGCACGAACACTCTCCAAATATCGCTTTTTTCTGAGTGAACTGCTAAATGTCGCGAATGTCCTATTTAGCGAATTCGTCGGAATCCCGCATACCGCCCGCCGAAACACATAACTCTCAACCAGTCGAACAGCCTGCTCCAGCTCTGCGGTCGACAGCAAGCCATCTGAATAGTCTTCATACAGCTCCAGTAGGAGCGGGTACGCGACTTCAACCCTGAACTCTCGCAAGTCGCGAAAGACTGCGGCCAGCGAATCATCCGGCTCTTGATCGAGTGCCATAGCACAGTAGAATCTCGCAAACCGCTGCACGTCCGTCACCAGTTCGTCCACACCAGCTGCGTCCACTTCCGGGCGACGCGCATAGGCCTTGAATGCTTCGTATACCTTCCTCACATTGGGGATCTCACCGGTCTTCACCGTCAGGTAGTGACGCATGAACTTGTCGAAGTGCTTACCATATGCTTCCTGTCCAAAGTCCACTTCGATTGGTCGCCAGTGGTCGTTATAGAGACGGGTCTGATGTTTAACGTCCAGTCCCATCAGTATGAAGTTGCGAATAAGGTCAGCCTGACTCAGATCAAGGCCGGTCGAGTTCATACTCTCGAAGATAAGTTGAGGATTGTCTTGGCCGCGGCTCAGCGCAATATCCACTATCATAAGTTTGCGTAAGCCTTGGCACAGAGCATCATAGGCTCCACCGAGATCACGAACTTTATGTTCAAAGAATTCAAGGTTTTCCTTTAGACGAACAGATGCATTTGCTGGCGATTCCCTCTGATCCACAATTGCCTTGAGGGTTTGCTCGTCCGTCTGTGTAAGGAGTAGCTTATACCGGCGTTCATCTTCCTCTAGTTCGTTCAATATATAATAGTGACGAACTTTCTTGGCGGAGAAGCCGTCGACAGGTTCTTCACCGCCGACTTGACGAGCCAAAGCCTCAATAATGAGCGTCACAGTCGTCAGCCGTTGCTGCCCGTCTATGACCAACAGTGGCGGTGCACCGGTGACCTGGTATTGGTGACTCTCAATATAGACTATCGATCCAACAAAATGGGCAGCGATCTCGTCACTTTCGCCCGCCCGAAGTATGTCGTCCCAAAGCTGCTGACACTGTGCCTCAACCCAAGAATAGGTTCGCTGGTAGATGGGAATAGCGAATTGGTCAGACTTCTTCAAGAAATCAAGGAATCCTGTTTCTGTGGCCTTCATTCGCTACCTCTACAGCCCAGGCAAGCTAACGCCCGGGGCTTCTGCTCCGGGCACCCCTTTATCAGGTTGCAGCCAGCCGGTCCCTTAATGGCAGTCGTTTTGTCTGAGGTCTAGGCCCTCGGGTGCCGAGGCTACTCCTCGAAGACGACGCTGGCGGCGTGGAGTTCGTCGGCGCAGGCTTGGTCAAGGGGGACGGGGGTGGGGAGGTTGTTTTGCTGGATGTAGCCCTTGTCGGCCAGCCAGGCCTCCACTTCCTCGCCGCTGACGTCGGCCAGCATGCGGCCATCGACGACCACGCAGGGTGAGAGCGGCTGGCCGCTCTTGGCGACCATCTCGTAATAGTTGGTCGCGTCGTTGATGATGTCCTTGTCCTCGTAGGCCAAGTCGTACTTGTCCATAACGGCGCGGACGCCGGCGCTCCAGCCGCAGACGGGCTTCAGGTAGGCGGTGATGTTGGGTTCGGGGGTGCTAGCCATGGGTTTCACTCACGCAAGAGACAAAGTGGGCTGACCGATTCTGGCAGACGCAGGCGGCAACGGGAAGAGGTGCTGCCCAGGAAGCGCCGAGTTGACCACCGATCCTCGAGCCGCCACGCTGCGGGTGCCGCGCTGGAGAGGATGACCGGCATGACGCGATTGAACGTGGGCGACCGATTTCCCGAACTGACGGGGCGCTGGGACGACGGCCGACCGGCCCGCATTCCCGACGACCTGGACGCCGGACCGGCGGTGCTGCTGTTCTACCGCGGCCACTGGTGATCGCATTGCCGGCGGCAGTTGGTCGCCTATAGCTACGTGTTGGACGCCTTTACCGCGCTGGGCGTGCAGGTGGTGGGTCTGTCAGTCGATTCGGCCGCGGACGCCGCGGCGACGCGCAAGCGCTTGCAGGTGGACGTGCCGCTGGTGGGCGACCTGGCCTACCCGGACTCGGTGGACGCGCTGGGGGCCTACCGGAACGAGGACCGGCAGTCACACCAGGCCAGCGCGTTCGTACTGGACGCAAACCGCGTAATCGAACACGCGGTGTACAGCGCCACCAACGTCGGGCGGCTGATGCCCGAAGAGGTGCTGCGGATCCTCAGCTAGCCGGAATTCAGGCCAGGTTGGGGTTGACGGAGGACCATTCGTCGACGGGCGGGATGATGGCCATGCCGATGGTCTCGTCGCGCAACGCCTGGAGGTGGGCGTAGGCGGCGTTGAGTTCCGCCAGTTCAGCGTCGTCGCCCTGCGGGAGGGACCAGTTCACGCCGTCCGGCCCCAGTTCCGCCGGCATGGCCATCATCACGTGCGAGTACGGCTCGCCGGTCAGGTAGGCGCCGCAGGGCCACTCGAAGGTGGAACCGCCGGCGGCGGCGTGCACCATCATGGCCGTCTGGTGGCCGGGCGACTGGAAGGATGAGCGCCCGCGCAGCTTGATGATGCGCGAGCCGCCGTCCAGCACGTCCTGCCGGATGGCCGACCAGCCCTCGGCGTCCAGGCCGACGCCGTTGACCGTGGCAGTACCGGCGATGACATCGTTGAGCAGCACGCCGTCGATGCGGGTTTCGCCCTTGAACAGCGCCATCTCCTGGCCGTGGCCGCCGTAGGTGCGGCAGCCGGTGACGCGGGATTGGGATACGCCGAAGTGCTCGGCCAAGCGCGTCTGCAGGCGGGTGCTGTCCAGGCCGGCCAGGGTGCTGACGCGCGAGGCGGGAAGGCCCGAGTGCACCAGGGTGACCAGCCCGGTGATGTCCGCCGGATTGAAGACGATCACGACCAGCTTGGCGTCCGCCGCGTTGGCGGCAATGTCGCGGCCGAGCTGGGCGGCGATTTCGGCGTTGCCGCGCAGCAGGTCTTCGCGGGTCATGCCCTCGCGGCGCGGCGCGCCGCCGGAGCTGAGGACGTAGGCCGCGCCGGACAGGGCTTCGGCAGCGTCAGTCGTCCAGGTGACCTCGGCGTCGGGGAAGCCGCAGTGGTGAATCTCGGCCGCAGCGCCTTCCAGGCCCGGCCCATAGGGGTCGAACATGGCGATGCGGTTGGCAGCGCCGGTTGCCAGCAGCGACTGGACGATGTTGGACCCCACGGCGCCGGCGGCGCCCATAACGGCGACCTTGTCGTTGGTGACGTAATTCATGGCCGCCGGCGTCAGGCCTTCATGCCCGCGAGGGCGTCGCTGGCGGCGGTGGTGAGCATGCGCAGATCGTTGCCGAAGTCGATGAGGGTGAAACCCTGCTCGACCAGTTCGCGGGCCTTGGCCACGTCTGAAATCGGCGTGCCGGCGGGCTTCCCGTTGGCCTGGGCGCCGGCCAGGATCGCGTCGATGGCGGCCACGTGGTCCGGGTCAACAAAGGCCTCGGACGTACTGAGGCCCATCGAAATGGCCAGATCATTGGGCCCGATGAAGGCCACGTCGATGCCGTCGACGGCCATGATGGCCTCGATGTTGTTGACGCCTTCCATGTCCTCGATCTGCGGGCAGACCAGCAGTTCGTCATTGATGCGGTCGCGGTCGGCCATGTTGATGGTGGCGCGGCCGGAGCCGGCGGAGCGGTGGCCGATCGGCGGATACCGGCAGGCGTCCGCGATGGCCTCGGCCTGTTCGACCGTGCTGACGTGCGGAACGATCACGCCCATGGCGCCGGCGTCCAGCGTGCGGGCCAGGACGACGCGGTCGTGCGACTCCACGCGCGCCATGGGGATGCCGCCGCGGGACTCGATGGCGCGGAAGGCCTCGGTGGTGGTGCCGATATCCCACTGGGCGTGTTCCACGTCGACGGCCAGCCACTCGTAGCCGGCGACGACGAGAGCCTCAGCGGCGATGGATGACACCAGGTTCAGGAACGAACCGTACGAAGGCTCTCCGGCCTGAATCTTCTGCCGGACGGGGTTGGGGAACTGCACGGGAAATTTCTCCTAGTGAGGCGACGAAAGCTGGCTTGATTGTTACGCACGGATGGGGGGCTGTCAGTCGGTCGTGGGGCTGAATCACGCGCCTACACTGGCTGTAGCGAGTGAACCTGGAGATTCATGTATGCGGACCGAGATCGAGTACAACCCGGCCTACACGATGCTGACGCTGGAGCTGTCCAGCGGTGAGTCAATAAAGGCGGAGCCGGGAGCCATGGTGGCCCAGCAGGACGTTGAGATGACCACCGGCATGGGCAGCGGCGGAGTATTCGGCGGCCTGAAGCGCATGATGGGCGGCGAGTCGTTCTTCGTGAACACCTTCACCTGCGAGGGACCCGGCAACGGCTGGGTGAGTCTCGCCCCGCCCGTGCCCGGGGACATCGTGGGTCATGACCTGGGTGGGGGCGAGAGCCTGATCGTCCAGTCGGGCTCCTTCCTGGCTTCCACGGGCGGCGTGGAGTTGGACACCAGCTTCTCGGGCGGGCGCGGCCTGTTCAGCGGCGAGGGCCTGTTCCTGCTGCGGGCGTACTCCGACAGCGGCGGCGGCACAATCTGGTTCGACTCCTACGGCGCGGTCAAGGAGCTGGAGGTCACGCACGGTTCCGAACTGGTGGTGGACACCGGCCACATGGTGGCGTTCACGGAAGGCGTGGACTACAGCATCGGCAAGGTGGGCGGCATCCGCTCGCTGATCGGCGGCGGCGAGGGCCTGGTGATGAAGTTCCGGGGCATGGGCACCGTGTGGGTGCAGAGCCGGAACATTTCCGCACTGGCCAACTCGCTGATTCCGTTCTTGCCGAAGCCGAGTTCACGGTAGGTCGCGGCAAGCTCAGCTACCGCAACTAACGCTCCCTGGAGGTCAGTCGGCGAGGCAAGCCATGACGGGGTCGTAGTCGGGTAGTTCCGGGACGTCGGGCGCGGTCTCGATGTGGGCGACCTTGCCATCGGCGTCGACCACGATGACCACGCGGTTGGCGATGTTCGACTCCTCGAGAAAAACGCCGTAGGCGCTGGCTGTCGCGCCGAGCGGGTTGAAGTCGCTCAGGACCGGATAGGTCACGCCGGTCTGCTCGGCCCAGGCCTGTTGCGACCAGGCGTTGTCCGTGGAGATCGCGACCGTTACCGTGTCGGCGAGTCCGGCCAGCTTCTCCTCGATGATGGGGAGCTGGTTGCTGCACGTCGGTGAGAACGCCGCCGGCACGAAGTTGATCACGACCGTCGAGCCGCGATGGTCGCTCAGCTTGAACGGTTCCTCGCCCCTGGGTTTCGACGGAAGCTCGAAGTCGGGGGCCTCATCGCCAACCTTCAACGTCGCTGTTTCAGACATTACACGCCTCCCACAGAAGTTCTGGCTGCGATCGTACGGGCCGGGGCCCCGGCTGGCTATTGGTAGGCGGAGGCCTGCATGCCGAACCAGGTGGCGTAGGTGCCGTCGAGGGCGATGAGTTCCTCGTGGGTGCCGTGCTCGGAGACCTGGCCGTCCTCGATGACGTAGATGCGGTCGGCCATGCGGACGGTGGAGAAGCGGTGCGAGATCAGCACGGCCATGCGGCCGGCGACGAGTTCCTTGAAGCGTTGGAAGACCTCGTACTCGGAGCGGGCGTCCAGGGACGAGGTGGGTTCGTCCAGGATCAGGAGTTGGGCGTCGCGCATGTAGCCGCGGGCCAGGGCGATCTTTTGCCACTCGCCGCCGGAGAGTTCGGTACCGTCGCCCCACCAGCGGCCCAGGGTGGTGTCGTAGGTGCGGGGCAGACCTTCGATGGCCTCGGCGGCGCCGCTGCGGTGGGCGGCGGACTCGACCAGGCCGGGGGTGTCCTTCACGGGCAGGTTGCCGTAGCCGATGTTGTCGCCGGCGGTGGCGTGGTAGCGCACAAAGTCCTGGAAGATCGCGCCGATCTGGCTCCGCACGCTGGCCACGTCGTAGACGCGCATATCGAGCCCATCGATCAGCACCCGGCCGGCGGACGGGTCGTAGAGCCGGGTCAGCAGCTTGACGATGGTGGTCTTGCCCGCGCCGTTGGCGCCGACCAGGGCGATGGTTTCACCCACGTTCACTTTCAGGTTGATGCCGCGCAGCACCGGCTCGCGGACCCCCGGATAGGTGAAGCTGACGTCGCGGAGCTCAATCCCGTCCTTGATGGGGCGAGGAACCGCGTGCCGTCCCGGATCAGGGCGAATGTCCGGCTCGAAGGCCAGGAAGTCGAAGAGGTTGGTCAGAAACAGGTTGGCCTCGTACATCGAGTTGACGCTGGCGAAGATCATGCGCAGGCGTTCCTGGGTCTGCACCAGCGCCTGGTGATAGAGCGTCAGGTCGCCCAGGGTGAGGCGACCGGCGATGGTGGCCAGCGCCACGAAGATGTAGAGGCCGGAGGCGGTGCCCGCCGAGAGGATGCCCAGGACGAAGGTGACGCTCTCACGGGAGATGGTGAGCTTGCGGTTCTCGCGGTAGAAGCGGGCGAAGGTGCGGCGGTACTGGTCAAGGAGGTGGCCGCCGAGGTCGAAGAGGCGGACTTCCTTGACCGTCTCGTCCGAGGTCATCACGTAGCCGAGGTACCAGAGCCGCCGTGCGTCCGGGGCGCGCCGCCACTGCATGCGGTGGCTGAGGCGGGCGAACCACATGTCGGCGCCGAGGTAGGGGATGGAGGTGACCGCCACGACCAGCAGAATCCACCAGGCCAGCGATGCCAGCAGCGCCGCCACCGAAAGAAGCTGGATGAGGCTGCCGGCCAGGGAAAAGGCGTTGGTGACCAGGCCGGTCGGGCGCATGTTGGCTTCGCGGCGGGCCCGTTCCAGCATGTCGTAAAAGGTCGAGTCCTCGAAGTAGGCCAGATCCAGGGTTTCGGCCTTCTCGAGGATCATGATGTTGATGCGGTTCGAGAAGCGGTCGCCCAGCATGGCCCGCAGGGCGCTGCCGCCGTGGTCGAGCGCGGTGGCCACCAGGGCCAGGGCCAGCTGCACGACCACGAGCATGACCACTCGGTTGACCGATTCGCCGGTGCCGCCAACGGCGATGGCCTCGACGACCGCGTCGATTACCAGCTTGGTCAGCCAGATGGTCGCCGCCGGAATGAGGGCGCGAACGGCCGTGATGGCGGCCACCCCGGCGGTGAAGCCGGGGCTCGTCTGCCAGACCATGCCCAGCACGCGTGGCGTGTAGGCGAAGGTGGTGCTGAGGGCGCGCAGGTACTCGCGGGGACTAAAGCCCGCCCGACCCGACGGAGGCCCGTGCCGAAAACCCATAAGAAGAAGGGGCCGGGGAACTAACGAGGACTAGAGGCTAGCAACCGCCCCGGCGGGCCCTTACGGCTGGCTCGTTAGCAGCCGTGTCTTTGGATAGAAGGCCGCCCAAGCAAACCAGAACGGAGAGCTGTGAACGAGGGCCGGCAGCTGCGCGCCGGCCAGCGGGCCTGACCGGGCGCGGCCGCTGAGGCTCCACGCACTCTCGGTTTCGCGGTCGCGGAAGGCGCCGTCGGCGAATTCGAACGTGAGAGCGCGGCCATCGACCTCGCGGCCGTGGGCGGCAGCCATGCCCACATCGTGCGCGTCTGCGATTTGTGGCGTATCCAGCACCGACAGGGCGCCAGGCGACCAAAAGGCTACGACCGGTTGACCGCCGACCTCGACATTGACGACGCGCTGGTTGGCCAGGTGATCAAAGTCGAACGCCACCGCCTCGTCGTGAAGATTCACACCAAGCACGCGCGCTTTCGGCGGCAGCCGGGGATCGGGCACGCCGTCGAAATACGCCGGAGGATCCCCAGGCCCGTCATAGCCCGGGTATTTGCTGGCGCCGTAGTCCGAGGTGTCGTCGCCTTCAGGACGGCTTGCCGGGTCGAGAACCCGGCCCTGGGGGAATTCCTGCCTGAACTCCGCGAAGCTGACCAGCAGCGTCGGAAGCGGACGCAGCCGCATTCCGGTCAGGTCGCCAACAATGGCCTCGCCCGTCAACTGTCGCCACCAGCTTTGCGTCAGCGAGTCCCACAGCAGTCGGCCGCCACGGTGCAGGGCGTCGGCGGCGCGGAAGCGCATGGCCGCGCCCAGCAGGCGGCGCTCGAAAACCGCGGTAGCGTTGGTACGGGGGTCGTAGGTCGCAAGCACCGGCTGATCGCCGACCACACTGTTGACGACCTCGTGCCAGACGAGGATTCGGAGCGGGAAGGCGCGCGCGTCCGGTCCGCTGGCGAACGCAATCACCGGATCCTGAGGGTCAAGAAAAGCATCGGCATCTTCGAGAGAGTCATAACGCGGTCTGTCGACGGGAACAGCGCGAAAGCGTTCGAGTTCGCTGGTGTGCACTTCGCTGAGGGGAACGCTGGTGATCTGGAAGCTCGTGTTCCGACCCTGTGCACGCCATTGGCGCACGAGCTGAAGGTCGGCCGGCGTGGCGGCGACCAGCGTTGGCTCACGAGCCGCAAGTACGTCCGGCGGCACACGCACCCGGCTGGCGGCGCCGGCAATCGACGTGTTGGGAGGTATGACCGCCGTGAAAGGCGGCTGTTCGGCCTGAGGTGAGGTGTCGGTCGGTGCGGCGGCTGGCCCGCGCGGTGTTGTTTCCCCGCAGGCGGCGAGGAGGCCGGCCGCCGAGGCCAGGGCCAGCAGCCGCCGGCGGCCGATCCGCCGGATCAGGAGTTCGCGCCGGCGTTGAATACCCGCGTCGCGGGCCTGAAGGCCGCCCAGGCGAACCAGAAGTGATTGGCGTGCACCAGCGGCGGCAGTTCCTTGCCGGCCAGCGGTCCGCTCAGCGCGCGGCCTGCAATATCCCACGTCGATCCCGTCTCCTGATCCTTGAACGTATTTTCCTGAACGACAAAGTTCAGCTCGCGTCCGTCGACCACCCGTCCATACGCCACACCCGACCCAACCGCGCCGGAGTCGGCAATCGATGTCTTATCCAGCGCCGACACGGTATTAGGCGTCCAGAGCACGACGATCTTCTCACCGCCAACCTCATCGTTGACGACAGGCTGCTCGCTCAGTGCAAAGAACGGGTAAGCCACGGCTTCACCGTTGATCTCCAGCGCCACGACACGCTCAGTCGCACGCAAGCGAGTGTCCAGGCGGCCCTGGAACAGGAACGGTCGTTCCTCCAGGCGGCCCTCGGACTGGAAGGGCCCGTCGTCCACGGTGTCGTATCCGCCGTACGGATTGCGGCCATAGGGGCGCGAGAAACCCGTGTCGCGGGAAAGGACCTGGCCATCGGGAAAGGCGGCCTTGAACTCGTCGAACGCGATCAGCTGCGATGGCAGGAACGTCAGTGTCACTCCCGCCAAGTGACCAACCAGGCCCTCACCCGTCAGCTGCTGCCACCAGGTCTCGGTGACGTCGTCCCACATGATGAGGTCGCTGTTGCGCAGGTTGCCGGAGACTCCGAAGCGCAGGGCCGACCCGAAGACCTCGCGGTCGAACACCACCGACGAGTTGCACAGCGGGCAGAACGTGACGGCGACGGGCCGCCCGCCGATGACATCGTTCACGATCTCGTGGAAGGTCAGAATCTGCAGGGGATAGGCGCGCGCCTCGCCGTTGACGCGCAGCGCGATCACCGGCTCGCGTCCGGCGACGAACTGCACGGCTTCCGCGAAGTCGGTGAACTTCGGCTCGTCGATGGGCGGGATGCCGTCGCGGGGTACGCCGCCGGAGAAGATCTCGTCAAACTTGACCAGCGAAGTGTCGAAATCGGTCTTCCAGCCAATGTTGCGCCAGGCGGTGGCGGACAGCTGGTCGCGGTCGCTGAGCGTCACCAGCCGCTCGGCCCGTGCGGCCACGATTTCGGCCGGGAGGGCGATCGGGCTGTCGGACGCGCTTGCGGGCGCCGGCGGCAGGATGCCGATGTCGCCCTGGGCCTGCCGCGCGCGGGCCGCGAAGTCGGCCAGCCGGGTCCCGGCTGGTGGGCCGGAGGCGGGCGACGCGCTGGCCGCCGCCGGAGTCGCAGCTTGCGCCGCTGGCGAAGCTGTTGACGGCGCGGCTGGCGGTGAAGCTGCCGATTCAACCGCCGGTGGCGACGGCGTGTCCTCGCCGCAGGCTGCCAGCACGACAAGCGCAGCGCCGCCCAGCGTGGCGGTGAGCATTCGTCGGCGGGTGATCCGGATGGACTTCCTCATGCGAATTCGGCTATCGATGTCATCGGCTTAACAGTACGGCGAGCGATTCAGCTCATCGGGAAGTATTCGAACACAGTCGACTCCCGTGCCGGTTTGACGTGGGTTCAGAGTCCCTGGGCGGAGGCGCTGTGGAAGACGTCCACGCCGGCGCCGAGGCCGCCGTCGGCATCGCGCAGGATGATGGCGGGGCTGGCGAAGGCGGTGCGGCCGGGGTACGCGGGTACACGCACGTCCCAGCCGCGCGACCGCAAGTTGGCGATGGTCTTTTCGCCGAAACGCGGGTCCACCGTGACCCAGGGAGTGCTGGCATCCAGGCGCGGCGCGGCCACGGCCTCCTGGGCGCCCATGCCGAAGTCGAACACGTGCGTGATGAGCTGGGTGAGGCAGTTGGTAATACGCCGCCCGCCGGAGGCGCCAACGGCCAGCGTGCGGTCGTCCGGCGCGCGCACGATTGTGGGCGTCATGTTGTTGAGACCGGTGCGGTTGGGAGCGACCGAGTTGGGACGTCCGGGCACGGGATCGAACCAGAACATGCCGTTATTCCAGACGATGCCGGTCTCGCCCGCCACGACTTCCGAACCCCAGGAGCCGCCGAGGGTGTTGGTGAGCGACACGAGCGTGCCATCGGCGTCGGCGGTGCAGAGGTGCGTGGTGGAGGTCTCGGACTTCTGGCGTTCAAGCGCGCGGGCCGGGTCCTGGTAAGCCCAGGCGTCGCCGGCGGAGGGACGGGCGGGCGGTGCCGTTCCGTCGATCTGGGCTGCTCGCGTGGCGGCGTATTCCTTGGAAGCCAGCGCGTCCCAGGGCGCATCGGCCCGTTCGGGGTCGGTCATGAATTCAAAGCGGTCGGCAAAGGCCAGGCGGGAGGACCAGAGGTAGGCGTGCAGGCGCTCGACGTCGTCGTGTGCCAGTTCGGCGGAGGCGGCGCGTTCGTAGATGTTGAGGGTCTCGATGGTGGTCGGTCCGGCGCATCCCGGGCCCGGCGTCAGAACCTCGGCGCCGCGGTAGGTGGTGGTCAGCGGCGGCGAGACGCTGGCGCGGTAGGCGGCCAGGTCGGCGCGCTCGATCACCCCGTCGTTCTCGGCACAGGCGGCGGCGATGGCGGCCGCGATGTCGCCCCGGTAGAAGGCCTCCACCCCATCCTCCGCCAGGACGTCAAGCGTGCCGGCGAGTTCCGGCTGGGTGATGCGGATGGTTTCCATGTGGTCGGACTGCGGCGGTTCGCCGTTGGGGTAGAAATTCCGCTGCAGCTCCGGATGACGGCGGCCGGCGGCCGCGAATGACTCCATGTACATCAAGTCGAACCAGCCGAGTTCAAAGCCATCGCGCGCCAGGGCGACGGCGGGGCCCACCAGATCGCGCCAAGGCAGGCGCCCGTGGCGCTCGTGCAGCAGGCCCAGGCCGGCCACGGCGCCCGGCACGCCCATGGCCCGGTACCCATGGATGTTGGCGTCGTCCACCACGCCGTCCCAGAGGAAGGCGCTGACGTTGGCGCGGCCATCGCGCGGGTAGCGGTCCGGGGTTGCGCCGGAACCGGAGCGCATGGGGAAGGCCACGACTTCGGCCAGATCGGGCCCTGAAACCACGGCGTACCCGCCGCCCCCGATGCCGCTGCTCCAGGGTTCCACCACGCCCACCGCCAGGGCGGCCGCCACCGCGGCGTCCACGGCGGATCCGCCGGCGGCCAGCACCTCCACGCCCACGGCACTTGCGGCCTCGTGCTTGGTGGCCGCCATGCCGCGGCGGCCGCGGGCCTCGGACTTTTCGATCGTGAGCTGAGTGCGCAGGTCCGACATCAGTAGACGGCCGCGTCGGCGAAGAGGGCGCTCACCGACTCGCCGGTGTGGATTCGGCGGATGGCCTCCGCCAGCATGGGCGCCACCGAAATCACGTGGATCTTTCCGCTCGGCAGGTCGGGATTCAGGGGCACGCTGTCCGTCACCACCATTTCTTCCAGCGGCGAGTCCTCAATCAGTTCGTACGCCTGGTCCACGAACACGGGGTGGACGCAAGCGGCGTAAATGGCGCGTGGCTTGTGGCGCAGAACTTCGCGCAAGCCCTCGCGGATGGACTGGCCGGTCACGACCTCATCCTCGACGTAGAGCACCGTGCGTCCGCGCACATCGCCGGCCAAACCGCGGATGGTCACATCGGAAGTGATGGGGTCGCGGAACTTGTCCAGCACGGCCAGCTGTGTGCGCAGGCGGCGGGCGCATTCGCTGGCCGCCTTGATGCGACCGGTATCGCCCACGACGACCAGATCGTCGATATCAAGTCCGGCGAAGTAGTCCGTGAGCAGCGGCATGCCGGTGAGGTGATCGCTGGGCATGCTGAAGAAACCGCCGATCTGGTCGGCGTGAAGATCCAGCGTGAGCACTCGGTCGGCGCCGGCCGTGGTCAGCAGATCCGCCACCAGCCGGGCCGTGATCGGCACTCGCGGCTGGTCTTTTTTGTCGGAGCGCATGTACGGAAAGTAGGGCAGCACCGCGGTTACGCGCGCCGCCGACGCTCGTCGCATGGCGTCGATGGTGATGAAGAGTTCCATCACCGAGTGGTTGACCGGGCGCCTTGAGGTCTGCACGACGAACACGTCGGCTTCGCGGACGTTCTCCATGACACGGACGAAGGTGTTGTCGTTGCCGTACTCGAATATCTCAATTTCGCCGGGACTGCAGTCCAGTTCACGGCAGATGCCGTCGGTCAGCACGGGGTGTCCGCGGCAGCCGAAGACCATCAGACCTTCATCCGCCATGCCGATTCCCTTTCCGCGCAGCAGCGCCACGGGTCAGCGTATCGGGTCGTAGCAGACGACGACCGGCGTTACGGCGTGGCGGAGGACGTGCGTGGCGGTGCGGCCGAGATCGCAGTCGTGTTCGCCCAGAAATCGGTGCGCGCCGACCACAATCGTATCGGCCTCCTCGGCCAGGCTGGTTTCCACGATGGCGCTGAACGCGGAGCGGGCCTGCTTGATCTCGGTACGTACCGACGCACCGTTGGACGGCAGCAAGCTTCGGGCGTTTTCAAGAACCGACTCGGCCTGACCCAGCATCTCGTCGCTGGAGACGTTCACGGGCAGGCGGTGGCTGACTTCGATGACGTGCAGCAGCAGGACCGACGTGTGGTGGGCGCGCGCCAACAGGGCAGCCGTAGTCACCACAGCCTCGTCCATGTGCTGGCCACTGACGGCGGCGATCACCGGGTGCTGGTTGGACGCCATGCCGTGGGGACTCAGCTACGACGCGGCGGCCGCTTGGGCGCTCCCGCTGCCGTTTGACTGGGCGCTGGCGGGCGGCGCGAGCAGCATCTCGCGAAGCTCCGCGCTGATCTCCTGGGCGATGTCCGCGTTCTCGCGCAGGAAGGCCTTGGCGTTCTCGCGACCCATGCCCAGCCGGGTGCTGTCGTAGCTGTAGTGCGCGCCGCTCTTGGTGAGTACGCCCTGGTCCACGCCCAGCGTCAGCAGGTCGCCTTCCCAGGAAATGCCCTGGCCGAACATCATGTCGAATTCGCAGAAGCGGAAAGGCGGCGCGACCTTGTTCTTGACGACCCGCACGCGGGTGCGCGCACCGATGACCTCGGTCCCCTTCTTGATCTGCCCGATGCGCCGGATATCCAGGCGGACCGACGAGTAGAACTTCAGCGCGCGGCCGCCGGGCGTGGTTTCCGGGTTGCCGAACATCACGCCGATCTTTTCGCGCAACTGGTTGATGAAAATGACGATGGTGCGCGAGCGGCTGATGTTGGCGGTGAGCTTGCGCATGGCTTGGGACATGAGGCGCGCCTGAAGACCCACCTGCGTGTCGCCCATGTCGCCGTCGATCTCGGCGCGCGGCACCAGCGCGGCGACCGAGTCGACCACCACCAGGTCCACGGCATTGCTGCGGACGAAGACGTCGGTGATTTCCAGGGCTTCTTCGCCGGCGTTGGGCTGGGAGACGATCAACTCGCCCACGTCCACGCCCAGGGCTTCGGCGTAGGTGGGGTCCATGGCGTGCTCGACGTCCACGTAGACCGCGGCGCCACCGGCCTTCTGCACCTCGGCCACGACGTGCAGCGCGAGGGTGGTCTTGCCGGACGCTTCCGGGCCGAAGATCTCAACTACGCGACCCCGGGGCAATCCGCCCACGCCCAAGGCTACGTCCAGGGACAACGAACCGGTCGAGACCGTAGGCACCGCGTCGGCCTGCATGGCGCCCATGCGCATGACAGAGCCGGTCCCGAACTTGCGCTCGATCTGTTGAATCGCGGAGTCGATCGCCTTTGCCTGGTCGTTGGCCATGCGCCTGATCCCATCAGCCCTGGCGCCGCGCGGCCGGCGCACGCTCGTGCGGCTCATGGTATCGGAAGGGGTTGATCTGTGCGCGCGCACGACCGAGAGCGCCTCGAACCGAATTCCAGATCCAGAGAACTATTCAGCCGTATTGCCGACAAGTGGGCGAACTCGCGTGCTCAGTTTCGTGGGCGATATCCTGAGCGAGTTTTCTTCGGACCGGCGAAGAGGGTGCCTGCAATGCCGACTGGAGTCTTGCTTGAGCGACGTGTCGACGCGGTCTATCAGGTCGTTGAGTCTCAGGCCGATAGCGCTGACGACGAGGTCAGTTTCGATCTACGGGGCCTCCAATCGATTCGCCCTGGCGCGCTTACCGCCCTCGCGGCCCATGCCGTTGACGTGACGCACAGTGGTCACCGGGTGCGCGTCAAAATGCCAGACAATGCGGATTGCTGCGAGTATCTAGAGACAGTCTCTGGATTCTGCTGGTATCTGGAAAACTTGGACGTTAGGTTTGAAGGTAAGCGTTGCTCAGGGGACTTCACGTATGAGATGAACGACACAATCTTGAGCATGACAACGGTCAGCATTGCCGATGTCGCCAGGGTCACAGAAGAGCTTTATCAAGGCTTCGACCGAACCGGAACCATGCAGTCAAACGTATTGCTAGACGAAATATTCGAGGGCTTTTGGGAACCAGCAGATAACGCGATCGAGCACTCAAAATCCGAGGTCGGAGTCGTTTGCCTCGCACAGACTTGGCGTACACGTAACGGGCGCTTCGCCGAAGTCGCCGTTGCAGATACAGGTGTAGGGATACTGGCGACTTTGAAGCGACGATATCCAGATCTCGGATCGCACGAAGAGGCGATTAGGAAAGCGCTGCAGGAAGGCGTCTCAGGGCTGGACGATCCAGAGAGAGGTCTCGGACTCACAAAGGCGCATGACGTATCTAAAGCAGGCGTGGACCGCCGGCTGATGATAGTATCGGGGAACGGGCGGGTCGTCGCTACACCAGCCGGCACAAGCTTCGCCACACTCTCAAAGTCTTGGTCGGGAACGCTGGTGTCGCTCCTTTTCCCACTGAGCCGGTGATCCAATAGCTCGCATGTCGAGCCGCCGGCCGGAGGATACGAAAGTGATAGAAACCTCCGTTGAGCTTGGTGCGCACGGGCGGGCCTTTGCCACCCGCGGCCGGGCGCGCGAGATCGCTGCTCTGATCCGCCTTGACTATCAGCCCGAGGCACAAGAAGTCGTGCTAGACCTCTCGTCCGTCGCCTTAGCCGGTACGTCGTTCATGAACGAGTTTGCCGGCGAAATGGGCGCGCTCTGGCCCAACGCAACTTTGGTCGTGAAGGGGCCGAAGCTCCTGGTGGACAAGCTCCTATTTCACGGCAACCGCCGCGGCTTGCACATGCGCGCTGCGGCTGATACGCAGCCCTAGGACCAGACACCCCACCCGGCGCGGCTCGCCTGTTGCGCCCGGCCGCGTGCTCGGATAGCGTGCCGGGGGACCGCTGAGGGGAGCCTCTGGCGTATGCAGTCCAGGCAGACACGGGCCGCGGTGCTTTACGGGCCGGGCGATCTGCGGCTGGAGTCGCGCGACGTTCGCGAGCCCGAGGCCGGCGAGGTGGTGTTGCAGGTCGCGGTGTCCGGAATCTGCGGGACCGACCTGCACTACTGGGACGGCTGGCAGTTCGATGCGTGGTTCCCGGAGCGATCGGAGCCGTGGATTCCCGGGCATGAGTTCACCGCCACGGTGCAGGCGGTGGGCCCCGGCGTGCATGATCTGAATCCCGGCGACGGCGTGGCGGTGGAGCCCAACAACTCCTGCGAGGACTGCCCCGAGTGCGATCGCGGGATGCTGAACTTCTGCTCGAACCGGATGCCGATGGCGTGGGGCGCGTGGTCGGACGTAGTCATCGCCAACCGCCACCACGTCACGCCGCTGCCGCCCGGCGCGGACATGCGCACGGCCAGCCTGGCCGAACCGCTGGCTTGCGTGGTGCGTGGCTTCGACCGGGTGACCGTCAATCCCGGCGACACGGTATTCATCGCCGGCGCCGGGCCGATCGGGCTGCTGGCCCTGGAGGTCGCGAAGCACCACGGGGCGGGACAGACCATTGTGAGCGAACCCGGCGCGACCCGCCGCGAGCTGGCCGCCACGCTGGGCGCTGACGTGGTGCTGGACCCCAGGCGGGATGACCCGGTGGAAGCCGCGCGCAGCCTGACGGGCGGTTATGGCGCGGACCTGGCCGTCGAGGCGGCCGGGGCCGGACCTGCTTTTCAAGCGTGCCTGGACACCGTGCGCAACTCCGGCACCGTGCTGGTCATCAGCGTGGGCAACCCGTCCGAGAAGTTCGAACTGCGGCTCTTCGATTTCTTCGCGCGCGAACGCATGATCGTGGGCAGCAACACGCGGGTGCACACCTTCGAGCGGGCCCTGAATCTGATTCCCGAAATCAACGTCGAGCCGATCATCACGCACACCTTCGACCTGAACGACGCCGTCGAGGCCGTGATGACGGCGAAGTCCGGCGCCGGCGCCAAGGTGGTCTTCGACTTCCGGTCGTAATGCCGGTCAGCGACGGCGATCCTGCGCGGTCGTCGGCTGCCGGCAGCTGAAGACCTGAGAGCCGTGGTCGCCGGCGACCAGCCTCATCTCGCGGAAGTTCGGCGCAAGGAGGTCGCGCGGGCTCTGGGCGCTGGTGAGGACCACGCGCAGCTCACCGTCCGGTAATAGGCAATCGCGGGCGGACTGGATGAGACGGGCAGCGGGGCCGTGGTCCACGCGCGGCCCCACGTGGAACGGTGGGTAGCAGAGAATCACGTCAAACGGCTCCAGGCCGGGCGGCAGGCCATCGGACAGAAGCACATTCGCCGTTAGGCCATTGGCCGACAAGGTTCTGCGGGTGGTTTCCACGGCGGCGTAGCTCCAGTCGACGGCGGTCAGCTCACGGTCGGAGCGCGCGGCGGCCGCGGTGAGCACGCCTGAACCGCAGCCGAGGTCGAGCCAGCGGCCGTCCTGGTCCGGCAGGTTTTCGGCCAGCAGCGCCGTGGCCGGGTCGACGCGGGCGGGTGAGAAGAGCGTCGGGTGCTGGCAGAGGGTGAATTCCCGACCGGCAATTCGACCAATCGCGGTCCACGGGAAATCTTGAGGGGGCGGATCGTCGACCTGGCGCTCGAACAGATAGAGGCGGCGGTGTTCGCCTGCGGCTCGCTCGACCACGGGACCAATCACAGGCGGCAGGCGACGGCGGAGGGACTCGACGCCGCGCGCACGGTCACCCAGCAGGGCCAGCAGACCGCCGGGCGGTAGGGATTTTGCAGCGGCGCGGACCACCCATTCCACACCGGCGCGGCCCAGCCAGTGCGGCGCACGAACCACGGCGAAGCTGGCCTCTGCCGGCAGCAGGTCGTCCAGCGGCAGCACCGTCCAGGCGCCGGCCCCGGCCTGACAACTCTCGGAAGCACCAAGGTTCAGCGGAACCAGCATGCCGTCATCCGGCCAGCCCGCGGCGGTCGCGGCGGCGGACAAAGCGGCGTCCCAGGCGGCGACTTCCAGTAGCGGCGCTTCCGGCTGTCGGTCCAGCGCGCGCATGAGAAGGCGCAATTCCTGGTCAAGCTCACCGGCCGGCTGGTCGGCGCGGGCGGGAACCGCAACCGACCCGCCCGGCAGGCGCAGGCGACGCCAGGTCAAGGCTGTGGCGTGGATCAATGCAATCGAAGGCAACGTGGCATGTGGCGAGAGTAGCCGTCCAGGCAGGCCGAGAGGCGGCCGACGAACGCGCGGCTGTGAATTGCGCCTTTCCAGTGCTATGTATTGCTGTCAGGACACGCGCACCTAAGACCGTGGAGTCCAGGTGATTGAATCGAAGCTGGCATCCGACGGGCGGACAACGTTGCCTAAGGCGGTGCGTGACGCGCTAGAGCTTCAGCCGGGCGACCGGTTGCGGTACTTCATCTTGGACGGAGAGGTTCGTATCCGCGCCGTGAGGCCAATCCAGCGGCTGTACGGCGTGCTTGAGTACGACGGGCCGCCGGTGTCGCTAGACGACATGGAGCGTGCCATTGGCGAGGCGGCGTCGGCGGACTGATCAGAAAGCGCGGCGGCTTCGTGGGGTGCGGCTCGCGTAGCATGCCCGCGGCGCGTTTGCGCTGATTGCACATGCTTGGGGCCGGGGCGAGCGTCGCCGGCCGTGGCGGACGGGCGGATGACTCTGCAATGCAACTGATTGACCAGCGCCTCGCCTATTCAGCGACGGACCTAGTGGGCTTCCTGGAGTGCCGGCACCTGGCGAACCTGGAGCGTGCGGCGACTTTGGTACCGGAGGTCCGGCGTCCGGTCCGCGACGACCCCGTGCTGGACCGCATGGCCCGGCGTGGCCAGGAGTACGAGGCGCGCTACCTGGAAGAGTTGCGCGCCAACGGTCGGGAGATTACCGAGATCCGCCCACCCGACACGGTGTCCCCGTCCCGCCAGATCAAATCGGAACACGCGGCCACGCTGCAGGCCATGCGACGAGGCGCGGAGGTGATCTACCAGGCCGTATTGCTGGACGAGCGGCGGCTGGGGTACGCGGACTTCCTCGAGCGAGTCGACACGCCCAGCGACCTGGGGCCGTGGAGCTACGAGGTGGTGGACACCAAGCTGGCTCGCCAGCCCTCGGCTCCCGCCGTGCTGCAGATATGCATGTATTCGGATCTGCTGGGCGCCATGCAGGGGCGGCTGCCGGCTCGGATGCACCTGGTGCTGGGCGGCGTCCAGCGCGAGACGGTGAGCATGCGGGTGGCGGACTACGCGGCCTACTACCGGCTGGTGGCGCGGGAGTTCGAGGCGTTGCTGGACAGCCCGGACGAGGTTTATCCGGTCCCGACGAAGCCGGAGCCGGTGGGGCACTGCGACTTCTGTAGCTGGACGCTGGAGTGTCGCGCCCAGTGGCGGCGGGAGGACGACCTGTCGCTGGTGGCGAACCTGAGTTCGCGCCAGCGCCGCGCGCTGCACGACATCGACATCACCACCCGCCGCGGGCTGGCCAACCCGTCGCCGCCGCTGCCGGAGCGGGTGGAGGGGGTCAGTCCGGAGGCGCTGGAGCGAGTGCAGGCGCAGGCAGCTATCCAGGTGCGCGGCGAGGGCCGGGTGATCTCGGAGCGCATTCCGCCCGAGCGCGACCGCGACAAGGCGCTGGTGCCGGATCGCGGACTGTGGGCACTGCCGGAACCCTCACCAGGGGACCTGTTCCTGGACCTGGAGGGGGATCCCTTCTACGGATCGGATGAGGTTGACGGGATCGACTACCTCTTTGGGGCCATAGAGCCGGGCCTGCCCGACGCGGCGGGAGAGCCAACGTTCCATGCGTTCTGGTCCATCGAGGACGGCACCGTGACGACGGCGGCCGAGCGGCAGGCGTTCGAGGACTGTATCGACCTGATCATGGACCGCTGGACGGCTTACCCGGGCATGCACGTCTACCACTACGCGCCCTATGAGACCACGGCCATGAAGCGGCTGGCGGGGCGCTACGCCACGCGCGAATCCGAGGTGGACCAGCTGCTGCGCGGGCAGGTGTTCGTGGACCTGTACCGGGTGGTGCGGCAGGGGATTCGGGCCTCCGTCGAGAGCTACTCGATCAAGCGCCTGGAACCACTGTACGGTTTCAAGCGAGAGATCGACCTGCGCGACGCGGGCGAGAGCATCGTGGAGTTCGAGCACTGGCTGGAGCCCGAGCCAGACACGGATCGGGACGCTCTCTTGGAGCAGATCAAGGCCTATAACCGGGACGACTGCATCTCCACTTGGTACCTGCGCGAGTGGCTGGAGAAGCAACGGGCGGCGCTGGTGATGGAAGTAGGCGCGGAGGCCCTGCCGCGGCCGACGGTCATCGAACCCGACGAAACCGAGGACTCCGAAGAGCAGCAGGCAGTGCAGGAACTGGTGGATCGGCTAACCGAAGACCTGCCGAAGGACCTGACGGACGGCACAACACTGGAAGACCCGGCCCAACGCGGGCGTTGGCTGCTGGCGCAGCTCGTCGACTGGCACCGCCGCGAGCACAAGGCCGTGTGGTGGCGCTACTTCCACCTGAAGGACGAGTTGACCGAGAATGAGCGCGCGGAAGAAACCGATGTGCTCGGGCGGCTCACGTTCCTTGACGCGCGGCCGGATCCCAACCCACGCGCCCGGTCCACGTTCTACCGATTTCGCTTCGCGGAACAGGATCACAAGCTCTCGGCCGGCGATTCGGTGCGGACGCAGGACGGCAAGGACGCCGGACGGATCGCGCGTCTTGACGACGAAGACTGCGAAGTTGAGCTGCGACTCAGTTCATCACGGCCGGCGCCTGGACCCACGTCGCTCATCCAGTTCACCTACGTCAACCCGCGGCCGAAGCCCGGCAGCCTGAAGCGTCTGACCGAGTGGGTCGTCGACAACGGAATCGACGCCGACGGGCCGAACCAGGCGGCACGCGACCTGCTGATGCGCCGACCGCCCCGCCTTGGCCAGTCCGAGGGCGCGCCGCTGACCACGGGCGACGACAACGCCCAGGAAGCCGCGCGCCGGCTGGCGGAGGCGCTGGAGGACAGCTATCTGGCCGTCCAGGGACCGCCCGGCTCAGGCAAGAGCACGGTGGGCGCCGAGATGATCGTGGACCTGGTGGAGGCCGGGAAGCGCGTGGGCGTGACGGCCAACAGCCACAAGGTCATCGGCGAACTGCTGGACAAAACGGCGCGGGTCGCTGAGGCCAGGGGAATTGACGTCAGGATCGGCCAGCGCACCAACGACGAGCCCGCCTCCCAGAGCTTCCAGCACCTTGGGAGCACCGACGACGCCTGCGACGGCCTTACCGCTGGATACCTGGACGTCGTTGGCGGCACGACCTGGCTTTGGGCGAGCGAAAAGGCGCACGGCACGGTGGACGTGCTTTGCATTGATGAGGCCGGGCAGATGTCGCTGGCCGATGCCCTGGCCGCGTCGCCGTGCGCCCAGAGCCTGTTGCTGCTGGGCGATCCACAACAGCTGGATCAGCCCTTGCAGGGTGTCCACCCGCCGGGCGCGGACCGCTCGGTGTTGGCGCACTTACTGGACGGCGCTCGGGTCATGCCCAGGGAATTCGGCCTGTTTCTGGATGGCACCTGGCGGCTGCATCCGAGCATCTGCAAGTTCACGTCAGAGGTGTTTTACGAGGACAGCCTGCGCTCGCATCCCGGCCGCGAGAACCTGGACCTGAACGGCGCCACCCCGTTTGACGGCACCGGACTGCGCTTCGTGGCGGTATCGCACGAGCGGCGGGTCAGCGACTCGGAGGAAGAAGCCGCGGCAATCGCCGAGCAGGTGGGCCGGCTGCTGCGCGCGCACCCGTCATGGACCGACGCCGAGGGCGCGTCTCAGGGGTTGACCGACCACGACGTACTCATCATCACGCCCTACAACCGGCAGATCCGCGAGCTCGGGTCGAGGCCAGAACTCAAGGGGCTGCGTATCGGCACGGTCGACAAGTTCCAGGGCCAGGAGGCTCCGATCTCCATCTATTCCATGGCCACCAGTTCCGCCGATGACGCTCCTCGCGGGATGGAGTTCCTGTACAGCCTCAACCGCCTGAATGTCGCCACCAGCCGCGCCAAGTGCCTGGCTGTGGTAGTGGCCAGTCCCGGCCTGCTGGCCGTCCGCTGCCGCACCCCCCGCCAGATGCACCTGGCCAACGCCCTGGCCCGCCTGTGGGAACTGGCCGAGGCCGCAACGACCGACGCCAGACGTTTTCGCATCTGAGCTACTGCCAATCACGGGATCGTGGTGTGTCCAAGGAGTTGGACGCCACCGGCCTACAGGTTTCGGCCATCACCTGCACCGACCCGTGCTCGTCCTGGAGTTCGCCACTGACCATCATCACCGGGGAATCAAGAACCGCGCGCTGATAGCGGGTGAAGACGTCCGGACGGACGATCACGTTCACCAGCCCGGTTTCATCTTCCAGGGTCAGGAATGTGTATTCGTGCGCGGTTGGCGGGTGTTGGCGGTTGAGCACGATCCCGGCCACGGTGACCATGATTCCCGTACGGGCCTGTTCGCGTAGGGAGTCCGGCACGCCGCTGTCGCCCAGACCCTGGAACTGCTGGCCGCTACCTCGCCCGTCATAGCTGTTGCCGGCGCGGCGAGCCCGCTCGCCATAGCGCCCAGCGGTGATCCGGCGGGGTGGGCGCCTTCCATCGGTTCGCTGCTTCCCAACGGTGGAGCGTTCACGCGGCCGGCGCGCGGACGCTGGGATTGAAACCCGGCGGATTTGCGGGCGCGGCCGGCTGGCCGCCAGGGCCGGCAAGTCCGCGGCCCGCAGCACGCCGATTTTGGCCAACGCCGGCCGTAGGAACTCCAGGCCGCGCCAGCGAGTCGAGAAGCCGGTGGCGGCAAAGTCCATCCGGGCCTGCACCAGCGCGTCGGCCGGGGGCAGCGTGACCGGCTCCTCCAGTTCAGCCGCCAGTCCCGGCAGTTCCCCGCCATGAGCTGCGGGAGCGTAGGCCTGCACCTGCCAGAGTGCCGCGCGCCGCTTCAACCCAAGACCTCGAAAAGCGCCGGCCATGGCCAGCGATTCCAGGGCCTTGCGGGGTAACCGGGTACGGCGGCAAAAGGCCTCCAGCGAGCGATATGGCCCACGGGCGACCTCGCCGTCCAACCGCTCACGATGGTTGTCTCCCATATTTTCCACGTACCGATAGCCCATCCGCACCGCGCCGTCTGGCTCGATCGTGCACTCGAAGCGGCTGCGCTGGATGTCCACGGAGTGCACCTTCACCCCGTGCCGCTGGGCGTCGCCCACCAGCGTGTGTGGGCTGTAGAAGCCCATCGGCTGGCTGTTGAGAATCGCGCAGGTGAACTCGGCGTGGTAATACACCTTCAGCCACGCCGATACGTACACCAGCAGCGCGAACGCGCAGGAGTGCGCCTCGGGAAACCCGTAGCCCGCGTAGCCTTCGATCTGCGCGTAGATCTGCTCCGCCGTCGCGGCCGGGATGCCGTTGCGGGCCATCCCCTGCATCAGGTCCTCCTGCAGCGCTTGGATGTGCGTGAGGGAGCGCTTGCGGCTCATCGCCCGTCGCAGCGCATCGGCCTTGGTCGCCGAAAACCCGGCCGCCACCATCGCGATCTGCAGGCACTGCTCCTGGAAGATCGGCAGCCCCAACGTGCGTTGCAGCACCGACGCCAGCCCCGGCCACACCGGATCGACTGCTTCCTGCCCGAGGCGACGCAATATCCAACGCCGGTGCATCTTGGTCGTCATCGGCCCCGGCCGGATGATCGCCACCTGCACCACCAGGTCGTAGAAACACCGCGGTCGCGTCTGCGGCAACACGTGCATCTGCGCCCGGCTTTCCACCTGGAACAGGCCAATGGTGTCGGCTGCGCAGACCGCGTCGTAGACCTTGGGATCGTCGAAGGTGAAATCCGCCAGCGCCAGGCGCCGACCGTGTCGTTGCTCGATCAGCCGGAAGGCTCGCTGCACCAGCGTCAGCATCCCCAGCCCCAGCAGGTCGATCTTCAGCAGGCCAGCGTCCGCGCAATCGTCCTTGTCCCACTGCGCCACGCTGCGACCCTCCATCGTCGCCGGCTCGATCGGCACCGAGGCGTCCAGCGGGCGCGACGAGATGATCATGCCCCCGGTATGGATCCCAAGGTGACGGGGAAAATCCACGATCTGCCGGCTGAGCTCCAGCAGGTCGCGCCCCACGCGGCTCGAAACCTCGCGCGGCACCTCACCACCGGCTTGATCCGGATCTGGCATCTCCACGCTCGGATGCCACTGCAAGCGCTGCGCCAGCCGGTCCACCTGGGCCGGCGGCAGCCCCAGCGCCTTCCCCACGTCGCGGATCGCCGAGCGCCCGCGAAAGCAAATCACGTTCGCCACCATCGCCGCCCGCCGCCGGCCGTAGCGCTGGTAGACGTACTGGATCACCCGCTCGCGTTCCTGGTGCTCGATGTCCAAGTCGATGTCGGGCGGCTCATTGCGCTCCGTGGACATGAACCGCTCGAACATCAGTCCGGCCGCGATGGGATCCACCATCGAGATCTCCAGCACATAACAGAGGATCGACCCCGGCGCCGAGCCGCGGGTGTTGACCAGGATGTCGTTGTCGTGGCAGAAGGCCACCAGGTCCCGGACGGTCAGGAAATACCCCGCCAGCCCCTGATCCTCGACGTACCGCAGTTCCTGCCGCACGCGCTGGCGCACCGTGGCGTCCAGCTTGGGGTAGCGCCGTTGCACGCCCTCCCAGACCAGGCGCTCCATGTATCGGTATTCCGACTCGCCCTCGGGCGTGGGAAACGTGGGCAAGCCGTATTCCAGCTTGCGGCTCAGGTCGAACTCGCACATCTCGGCAATCCGCAGGGTGTTGCTGACCGCCTCGGGAACGCCGGCAAAGAGCCGCGCCATCTCCGTGGCGGACTTCAGTACGAACTCGTGATTGGGCCGCAGCCGTCGCCCCGCCGTTTCCAGCGTGACGGTGTGCTTGATGCAGACCAGCACGTCCTGCAGCCGCGCGCGCGCCCGGTCGTGGTAGTGAGCGTTGTTGGTCGCCACGACCGGCAAGCCAGTGGACTGCGCGACATCGAGCAACCCTGCGTTGGCTAGGTACTCCGCCTCTAAGCGATGGTCCTGGAGCTCCAGGAAAAAGCAGCCCTCCTCGAACATCTCGGCATACCTGCCTGCAAGCTCGATAGCCTGCCGGTTGTCGCCACGCAGCGCCGCATCCGGAATCGCCCCCTGCAGGCAGCCCGAAAGCCCCACCAGGCTGCGCGTGTGTCGCGCCAGGGTGTCCAGGTCCAGCTCCGCCGTCCCCTTGGGCCTGTCATGGTGCCCCGCGGTCGCCAGCCGGCAAATGTTGGCGTAGCCCTCCCGGTCGCGTGCCAGCAGCGTCAGGTGATGTCCCCCGGCCATGCTGGCCTCCATGCCCACGATCGGCTGCAAGCCAACCTCCCGCGCCGCGTAGGAAAACCGCACCGCCCCATACACCCCGTCGTGATCCGTGATCGCCAGCGCCCGCAACCCAAGCTCGGCGGCCCGCGCCGCCATTTCCTCGGGATGCGATGCCCCGTCCAAAAAGGAAAAGTTGCTGTGCGCGTGCAGTTCGGCGTAGGCGGGGCTGGTCAATCCAGGGCTCCTTGGGCAAACCAGCGCCCCTGGGCGCGTTCGCGGTAGAGCACCAGCCCGCGGTCGTCGTCCAGCCGCACGTGCAGATAGTCGCGGTCGACCGGTTCCGCCCACCATCCGGTCTGCATTCGCTGCGGTCCGTAGCGGGCAACGACCTTCCGAGTTTTTCCATCAAGCGTCACCCGGCTTGCGCCGTCGATCCTGCTGATACGGACCGGACGGGGCGGGGTGAAAAGCCGCGTCAGGCCGTGTGCCCCCGCCAGTCCGGCCAGCCACGCCGGAGAGAGTGTTGGTGTGTCGCGCTGGGCTCCCGCTTCCACGTAGGCGTCAATCCGGCGGCTGGCCGTCTCGAGCGTCCAGGCATCGGCGCGCAGCTCCGTGCGAAACACCGCGTCGTCGCCCAACTGCGCCCGCAGGCGGCTGATCGCATGGTTGGCGCGCGCCGCCCGCTCCGACCGGTTGCCCAGCAGCGACCGCTGCGTGCCGGCCCCCGGAACCAGGTGCTCCACGTTCAGGCAGATACGGACGACGCCGGGCTGGTGGGATGCGATTTCCGGCACGGCGGCCTCGGCCTGCATGTCGCCGGCCCACGCTTCCAGGCGCCAGCGGGCCGCATCTCGCAGGGTTGTGGCGTTGCCGGATGGCTCGGGAAGGGCCAGTGAGAACCGCTGCACCGTCCCGTCGGCCCGCTCGATCCGGCTGCCCACCTGCTGCGTCATCAGCCCCCGCCTCGCCAGCCGCGCGGCCAAGCGTTGCGCCAGGGCCTGCAGCGCGAACGTCAGCCGGTCGACGTTGTGTTCTTCCCACTCGAAGTCGATCGCTTCATTGAGAACGATCGGTTGTGACCGGCCCTTGAGGACGTGCGGGTCCTCGCCGTGAGCCAGCCGCCACGCCTGCGCGCCCTCGATCCCCCAACGCGTCCGGACGGCGTTCGACGGCAGATCGGCAAACGCGCCGATCGTGACGACGCCCAGCATGCTCAACTGCCGCAGCGTCCGCTCGTCCAGCGGCAGCCGGTCGACCGGTTGCTCGGCCAGGTACGCCCGGTCCTCTTCCGAAACCACCGCCACGCCCGCATCCCCCGCCCCACGCGCCGCAATCTCCGCCGCCAACCGTCCCGCTGCCAGGCCGACCTGGGCCGCCTGCCCCGTCGCCGCTTCCACGTCGCGGCGCACTCGCGCGCCCAGCGCCGCGTCGGGACCGTACAGCGGCTCCAGGCCGGCCCCGTCCGCAAACGCCAGCCCCACTCCGGCGTCTTCCACCACCGGCGAAAACCGGTCCAGCACGTCCAGCACCGACCCAAACGCTTTGCCGTAACGCGCCGGATCGTCGGGCACATAGACGCCCTGCGGACAGCGCTGCGCCGCTTCCTTCACGGCCATCCCCAGCCGCAACCCCGCGTGCTGGGCCGTCTCGGAAACCTCGATCAGCCGCCGCTGATTAGCTTGCCGCGCGTAGATCGCCAGTGGCTGTTCCGACCACGATGGCTGCGTCTGCGCCTCCACCGTGGTTCGAAAGCGCGGAATCCATAGGCAGAGCGTCTTGCGGTCCACTGAATCTCCTCACAAACGGACAATCGATCACGAGGTGCTGCACCCCCGTGTTGCTGCGGGACTTCAACACCCGAACCTCCAGCGTCAGCCCACTGGGTACTTGGGTCAGGCGGCTGCGTTGCCAGCGCCAGCCCCGGCAGGCCACGCCCAGGCGCAATGAGGCCAGATGAGGCAGTCCGGCAACGCGCTGGTTGCCGGCCGCTGTCACTGCGATCAGGCTCGCCGCCCCGCGCCCCGCCAAGTCGGCCAGCTGCGACCACCGGTTGGCGCGCGGCCGCGCCGACTCCAGGTCCAGCAGCACAGCCTCGAAGGCATTACTACGCAGCAACGTCGCGGCCGCTTGCAGCGCCGTCTCGGCGTCCGGCGGGCGCACCACCACCAGGCGCGACAGATCCAGGCCCAGCGACACGCTCGCGGTAGGCGCGAACGTGCCCGGCAGGTCGATGTAGGCCGTCAACCCGCCGCCCTCCAGCGCGGTGCCCAGCACCCGCAACCCCAGCGTCAGCGCCCCGCTGCCCACCGGCCCGGTCAGTTCGCTCAGGCGACCCCGGGGAATCCCATCGAACCCGGTGGCGTGATCCAGCGCGCCGATGCCGGTGGAAAATCCAGCCTCCGGCGGACTAACCCCAAACAGCCGCCCGGCAGCATGCAACCCCCAGCGCTGTTCGATTTCATTCACAGCCACCCGCAACGCGGCGGGACGCTCGGTGTCGGGAAGAGCCAGCGGAACACCCTGGGGAATACGGGAAACCAGAATACCGTACTAAAACCGAACAAAAGAAGGGTTCCATGTAGAACAATGTTCTAGCGCCCAGTTTCTCCACGCCCGTGGCAGACTGCCCGTGCCGAACCCCCAAGGTGTACGGGCATGTCCGCCAGCGCCGATTTGAAAGAGCGCATTGCCGCCGTTGTGGAGTCGCATCGCGACGACATCGTCGAGGTCGGCGAAACGATCATGCGCAACCCGGAATTGGGCTTCAAGGAATTCGAGACCGCGGCGCTGGTTCAGCGCAAGTTCGATGAGTTGGAGCTGGACTACCGGGCGGGACTGGCTCGGACGGGGGTGAAGGCCCGCATCGACACGGGCAGACCCGGTCCCACGCTGGCGCTGATCGGCGAATTGGACGCGCTGGTGGTGGCCGGCCACCCCATGGAGAACTCCGAAACGCACGCCGCCCACGCCTGCGGGCATAACGCGCAGATCGCCGGGCTGATGGGCGCGGCGGCCGCGCTCAGCGATCCCACCATCCTGCGAGACCTCTGCGGCTCCATCGTGCTCTTTGCCGTGCCGGCCGAGGAATACGTGGAAGTCGAGTACCGCCACGGGCTGGTGCAGGAAGGCGAACTGGAGTTCCTGGGCGGCAAGCCCGAGTTGATCGCCCGCGGCGAGTTCGACGATGTGGACCTGGCCATGATGATCCACACCCACTCGCGGCCCGACGAGAACGGCATGGCCTCCGTCACAGCTTCCAACAATGGCTGCGTGGTCAAGCAGATCCGCTACATCGGCAAGGCCGCGCACGCCGGCGGCGCGCCGCACTTGGGGGTCAACGCGCTCTACGCCGCCCACATCGGCCTGGCGGCCATCAACGCCGTGCGTGAGACCTTCCGCGACGACGACGCGATCCGGGTGCATCCCATCATCACCCGCGGCGGCGACCTGGTGAATGTCATCCCGTCGGACGTCACGCTGGAAACCTACGTGCGCGGCAAGACGACGGATGCCATCGACGCGGCGGCGGCCAAGGTGGACCGCGCCCTCAAAGCCGGCGCCCTGGCGCTGGGGGCGGAGGTGGAGATCATCACACTGCCCGGCTACCTGCCGCTGGTCAACGATCAGGACCTGGCCGAGCTATTCCTGGCCAACCAGCGCGTCGTGCACGGCGAGCCTCAGGCGCGGCGGCAGGGGCACCGCACGGGCTCGACCGACATGGGCGACGTCTCCCACATCATGCCGGCATTGCACCCCTCAATGGCGGGGGCGGTGGGCAGCAACCACGCGGTGGACTGGCTGATCGACGACCCACAGATGGCCTACCTGGAGCCAGCCAAGGCCCTGGCCTGGATGGCCGCGGACCTGCTGGGCAACGGCGCCCACGAGGCGCGGCGCGTCCTCGACAACTTCCAGCCGCGCATGAGCAAGAACGAGTACCTCGCCTACCAACGGAGCCTCAGCCAGGTCGACCGCTGGTCGGGGGCCGGCTAGTGGGTCAGGGAGATCCCGTCATTCGGGCGCAAAACAGCCTCCGGCCTCGATCCTTGAGTCGGGGTCGGGGCAGGCACCCTTGGCCCGCCGGTTAGCAGGCGCCGCTCGGATGACCGAGGTGCGCGCGTCGCCGTACCGACCCCGCGAATCTTCGGCTACCAGGAGCGTCCAAGAATCGTGATCCTTGCGCGCCGTGTCACTGAGGACGTACATGATTGGCTGACCATTCAGCGCCGAGGTGAACGCCGATTGCTGCGTCGCCCGAGTTTCGTCCGCACTATGGCACCGCGAGGTCCGTGGTTCGCTGACGCAGATACGGGCGTTTCCCGACGACACGGTCGTCCACATTCGCAGCGCAAGTGGCGATGCCGACAGACTGGCACTCGGCAACCGTCAGGCGTCGCGGTTAATCCCGCAGGACAACGCAATCGATAACTCAACGCCATCCTCACCGCTTGGGACCGCATGACTCGTGGGTAGGTCACTCTGGTTGGCATTCGCGTTGGCGGCCTCTTGGCTGTGGGCGAGCCTCGCACCCCAAGTCGCGTACCCAACGTCCTCGAGTGGTGAGCCGGCGGGCGATGTGCTGATTGCCTGGCCTGGATGGGCCGTGCAGCAGGATCTTGGACCCATGCGCGGAACGATAGGCAGATTTCATATTCGGGTTTCGTCAGCCCTCGATGCCGGTGATATCTCTCTGCATGCCTCGCTGGTGGATGCGTCCACAAGCGAAGTGGTGCGGCAGACGTCTATCGATGCGACACCTTCGTACACTCCAGTAGAGCGAACTCTGATATTCCCCGGCTATGTAGTCCCTGACGGTCAGCGGCTGCTCTTGCAACTCGAAGTGGCAGATTTTGAACGGCGCCCGGTCATCTACGGGCTAGCGCACGCTCAATCTGACCACGCGAACTTAGCGCTTAACGGCATTCCGGACGCCGGCAGCGGGCCGCTGGCCTTTACGCATCAAGACACCGGCAGCGGCTTGCGAGCGGCGCTGCACGGACACCCTGCCGCGCGCATCCGACTGATCTTGGCGCTCGCCACCAGCGGGCTGGCGGTGCTGGCACATCCTCGCGTAGTTGGAGGCCTGCGGCGCGCCAGCGGCGCCGGGAAACGACTAAGTGTGCGAGCAATACCCTGGATGCGTCGGCTCGGTCGGCCGAACCTCCAACTTGACGCCGGTGTATCACCGACGGGATTTCGCCGACTAACTGCCGCGCCGTGGTATCCCTGGCCGTTGGCACTGATTCCAGTCCTACATTTTCTTGCCAGCAACCCGCTGCACTTCAGCGTGGGTGAAGCCATGGTTCCAGCAGGCATCGTCCTGCTGATCGTGACCCTCGCCATGGCCGGCCTTCGGCTCGTCCTAAAGCGCTGGCATCAAGCAGCAGCGACAGTGTCGGCCATCGTAGTCATCATCTTTGCGTATGGACATGTCGAGCGAGCCCTAAATTTTCCATTTGCTGATCAGGCGCTCTTCCCCACCGCAGCGACAGTTGCCGCCGCAGCTGTCGTGGCAGCCATTCGAGGCCGAGGCCTCGGATCTCACCTGACGCCATTTCTCAATCTCACAGCAGGCACATTGCTTCTGTTGCAGATCATCAATATCGGGACGTCATCGACGGGCGCAACCGTGCGCACACCGCAACTGTTTACCGACACGTCCCAGAGCGTTGGGGCCGAAAGTCCTGATATCTATCACATTGTTCTGGACGCCTATGGGCGGCATGACACGCTTCGCGAGTACGACAATTCCGGTTTCCTGAAGGCGCTCGAAGATCGCGGGTTTTACGTTGCCAGGGAAGCAACGAGCAACTATCGCACCACCATTCACTCCTTGGCCTCCAGCCTGAATCTCGCCTACTTGCACGAGATCGAGCCGCGTCCGCCCCAGAACAGGAGTGACGCCATAGCCCTTATACAGAGCAACGCTTTGGCGGCCACTCTCAAGAGCCTCGGCTACACCTACGTTTTTCTCGAGTCTGGCCACGTGGTCACCAATCAGGCCCCACAGGCGGATATTTTTGTCACGTTCACGCCTGCCGGCGTAGTCGTATCCAGCGTTGGAGAAGAGACGAGATACTCCCCTATTGTCCAAAGCACCCAGGCTGAGGGGGCTCTCTCTAGCGGCTTTCTGCGCGCACTGATTGACACCACCGCGCTTCGGCCATTGTTTGGTGTTCGGTTTCTGCACGGCGATGATGTTCCATACGATTGGTGGTCACCTGAGCGCACGCTGCAAATGTTCTCGTTGCTTTCCGAAGTCGTCGAAACGCCTGGCCCGAAGTTTGTATTCGCCCACATAATTAAGCCGCATCCTCCAGCAACCTTCGACCGACACGGAAACACGTTTTCTGGTCAGCTATCCACCGAGGGGTTTAGCGACACACATGATCCCGCGGTGCCTAATGCATACACAGGACAGCTGATTTACATCAATTCGCTGCTTCTCAAGATGATTGATAATATCTTGGATGCCTCCGCTGAGAAACCCATCATCGTCATTTCGGCCGATCACGCTCAATTTGAGTACGATAGGCACGCTATCCTAGCCGCATTTCATCTTCCAAACGACGGGGACCGAGCGCTATACCCATCGATCAGCTCGGTCAATCATTTCCGGGCTATTCTGGATTATTACTTTGATTTTAAACTTGGCTTATTAGAAGACTTCCAGTACGACCATGAAGGCGATCAGTTTGAGCCTCCAAGTGAGCAGACCACGAACGCGGCGTCGCGATAACCATGCTCGCCACATTCGAGATAGCGGGAATGGACCGTCCTTCTGCACCTGCGCACGGTCGTCACCGACCCGAAGGCAGGAGCGCCGGCTGGTGGTGACAGATCCCGAACCGCAACCCGTGGACGTCGCCACGACGCACCAGCGGCGCGCCGGCCATGGCGACCGCGCCGCTAAACACCCGCCCTGCCCCCCTACAATGCTCGGCAACGGTTCCCGAGGGTGTTCGTATGCGACGGCTCCTGGCAATTGGACTGCTGCTCATCGCGCTGGCGGCGTGTGGTGAAGCCGAACCCGCCGCCGAGACATCAGAACCTGCGGAGGGTGGCGTGAAACAGTATTCGGCTCATCCCGGCACGGTCACCGAGGCCGGCAAGAGCTATTCGGCCGTGATCAAGACCAACCTGGGCGACATGACGTTCGACCTGCTGGCGGACGAGTCGCCGCTGGCGGTCAACAGCTTCGTGTTCCTGGCCCGCGAGGGCTATTTCGACGGTGTGATCTTCCACCGCATCATCCCCGGCTTCATGGGGCAGAGCGGCGACCCCACCGGAACCGGCAGCGGCGGCCCCGGCTACAAGTACGACATCGAGACGCCCAGCGGTCCATACATCCGCGGATCGCTTGCCATGGCGAACGCGGGACCGGGAACTAACGGTTCGCAGTTCTTCATCGTGTTCGACAACCTGACCGAGCAGGGACGGCTGAGCCCGGACTACTCGCTCTTCGGGCAGATGTCGGGCGGTGAATCCGCGCTGCAGGCCCTGGAGAGCGTGCCGGTGACGGCGAAACCGAGCGGTGAGCGCTCGCAACCACTCGAAGAGGTTCGAATCTCCACGATCGAGATCATCGAGCGCTAGCCGGTGGCCGTTGGCGCCGCGCCAGCGCTGCGCTTGGCGGTCAATCCCCCGTTCAGCCTGTGGACGGCCGCGCTCCTGCACGGCTGGTACGCGCTGGCGCCCTTTCGCTGGCTGGCGGACTCGGAGACGCTGGAGCGCACCGACCGGCTGCCGTCGGGGGCCGTCTACACCGTGCGCCTGCGAGCCGCGCCCGACTTCGACGACGGGCGGCGCGGGGTCGACCTGGAAGCACGGCCCACACCATCCACTGCGGATGCCTCAGATCTGGCCAACCGCGCCCGGCGCATGCTGCGACTGGACGAGGATCTGTCGGACTTTCACGCCCGCTGCCGCCGCTCGCGTACATTGCGGCCGGTGGCCGAGATTGGCGCGGGGCGGCTGCTGCGGAGTCCGGACCTCTGGGAAGACGTGATGAAAGGCATCTGCACCACCAACGTCACCTGGGAGCGGACCAAGCGCATGGTGGCGGCGCTGACCATGTTAGGGCCCACCGTCGAGGGCGCCAGCGCGCGGGCGTTTCCGACACCGACTGAAGTTCTTGAGGCCGGATCCGAGTTCCTGCTGAAGGACGCGGGCGCCGGCTACCGGGCGCGCTCCATGCTCAAGCTGGCCGAGGGCGTGGCGGACGGCACGATTGACCTGGCCGGCCCTGACCAACCCGACGCCGCCTCGGCCGAGCGTCTGGCCGCACTGGAAGCGTTGCCGGGCATTGGCCCGGTGACCGCAGGGTACCTGGCCATGTTGTTGGGCTCGTATGACACGCTCACGCTGGACAGCAGCACGCGCGCCTTTGCGGTCCGGACGTTCGGCCCTGAGGCCGCGGATCCGAAGCGACTGGCGGAACACTACACGCGCTTCGGCCACTGGCGGGCGCTGGCTTTCTGGTGCCAGCGCTGGGTCGGCGGGGCCCAGGTGCAGGCCCAATTGGCAACGGAACTGGCATGACGGACCCCGAAACTCCAGCCGTCGCCTCGCCTGAGGACAGCAGCGAGCCATCGCCGAACCTGCGGCGACTGCTGACCTTTGGCCTGGGCGCCGTCGTGGCGGCACTGGACCAAGTCGTGAAGGCCGTCGTCGATAGCGTCCTTTCGCCCTGGGGCGCGACCGTGGGACCGCTCTTCGACTTCCAGCGCGTCTACAACCCGGGCGTCAACTTTGGGCTGTTGTCCGACTACCCGCAGGTGGTCATTGTCGCGACCGTGGTTATAGGCGTCGGCTTCGCGGCCTACGTCCTCCGCCACCCGCCCCAGCGCTGGGCGACCATCGGCGGATTCGCGCTGCTGCTGGGCGGCGGCTTCGGCAACTTGATCGACCGCTTCCGGCTGGGCGCGGTGTTCGACTACCTGAACATCACCCCGTTCGTGGGCTACCTGAACCTGGCGGACCTAGCGATTGGAGCCGGCGTGATCCTGCTGCTGCTGGACGCCATGCTTCGCCGCGATGCCACCTAGCGACGGTCTGCTGAGACTGAACGGCGCAGCGTCAGTCGTTGCCTTTCTCGTCAAGGCGGCGGAGACGGCGATTCGACTCTCTCGACTCAAGCAGTCCACGATTGATGATCGCGGAGCCGTGCTCGTCCCCGGTGAGTCCGAAGCCTTTCGCCTCCAGTAGTCTCGCCACCCGCTCGTTGTGCTCCCAGAATTCGTTCTCAAGGCGCGCATTCTCGTCGGGGTCTTCCGAAGTCTCACGCATCTCCCAAAGGCTCTCCAACCCTTCCACCCGCCCGTCCTCATAGATCCGCACGTGGCTGTCGTTCGTCATGCGGTGCGAGGAGTAGTAGTCCAGGTACTCGCCGCCGTCGTCGGAGCCGAACAGGTACCAGATCGTCCAGCCGGCCTCCACGATCTTGCCGCGCCGCCTGTTCTCGACGGCATCGCGCGGGAGTTCAATGCGCCAGACCTGAAACGACTGGCTGAAGTGCTCTTCGATTCGTCGCATGCTCCGCACCAGAACGCATGAATGTTCGTCAATATCCCTGGCGGCATCAGCCGCACCACAGGAGGATTGCCGATCCGCCCGCCCGGTACCCCCGGCGCGATTCGAACGCGCGCACCCGGCTCCGGAGGCCGGCGCTCTATCCACTGAGCTACGGGGGCTGACGTAGACGGGCATTCTAATAAGCTGCCGTCCCATGGAATCCTGGCGGCTGCTGGTCTCGCCAGCCGACAACGGGGCGCGAAACCTCGCCACCGATCAGGCCGTGGCCGAACACGTGCGCGACGGCGCCTCGCCCCCGACGTTGCGCTTCTACACCTGGCGCCCGGCGGCGCTGAGCCTGGGGTACGGCCAGCCGCTGGCGGCGGTGGAGGTTGACCTGACCCGCCGCAGGGGCATCGACCTCGTCCGTCGCCCCACCGGCGGGCAGGCCATTCTGCACAACGACGAGTTGACGTATGCCGTCATGCTGCCGCGCACGCACGCGCTGGCCGCCGGCGGCGTGCTGCGGTCTTACGAGCGTTTGAGTGCTGGCTTTGAACTCGGATTCGCCGCCCTGGGATTGGGCGCACGCCAGGGCAACTGGCAACCCGACGCGTCCGAGGCTGAAGGTCTGCTCTGCTTCGCCTCTCCCAGCACCCACGAACTCTCGGCGCAGGGCGTTAAGCTCATGGGCAGCGCGCAAACGCGGATGGGCGGTGCCTTGTTGCAGCATGGGAGCATCCCCTTCACACACGATCCTCGAATCTTCGACCTGCTGCGGCTACCGCGCCCAGCGTCGCTGCGGGGACTGCGGGATCTCCAGTCGCCGGCCCCAACGGTAGGCGCGCTGATCGAGGTGTTGGCAACGGGGTTTGCCGAGGCGCTGCGCGTCGCCCTGACGCCCGGCGGCCTTAGCGGGGACGAGCGCAAGCGTCGCGATGAGCTGGTACAGAATCGCTATGGCTGCGAGGCTTGGCTTGCGCGACGCTGAGCCGCCGCTGACCGAAGTCATGCAGCGCGCCCTATCCGTGCTTTGGGCGCTCGGTCCCAAGGTAGCGCTTGATCTTGGATGCGGTCCCGGCCGCGAGACCCTGGCCTTGGCCGCCCTGCCCGACGTCCGAGTGGTGGCCATCGACACCGACCGGGAGGCGCTGGCCGCCGCGCCGGCGCACCCAGATGTGCTCTACGTGCAAGCGGACGCCACCCGTCTGCCGCTCGCGGACAGAGCCGCGCAGGCCGCCTATAGCTTCGGTCTGTTGCAGGCCCTCGGTCAGACCAGCGACGCGCCGACTCGCGACCTGATGGAAGAGTTGCAACGCGTCATCGATCCATCCGGCGTCGCCGTCATGGGGACGCTGGCCGACTTTCGCGGCATCGAGCGTCCCGACCGCAGCCTGACGGGCGCCGAAGTTTCGAAAGCTCTGCGCGGACGATTCGTGCTCCAGGAACTCATCGGCTTGATGGACCTCGAACACGACGGCCAGCGCTGCCGCTACTGGTACATCGCCGCCACACCGATCGCGAACGGGTAAGCGTTCCGCCCTCAGCCGTAGTTCGAGAAGGGGTGCTCGCCCAGATAGCGCCGTTGTCGCGGGGTGGCGTGGGCCAGGATGTCGGGGTCGAATCGGAAGTCCAGGTAGGGCGGGAACTTCTGCACCACCATCCGCCGGCCGTAGTGGACCTGGAGCAGGTAGCGGATCCTGGAACTGGTGTTGGCCGTGCCGCGATGCCAGACGTCGGACCGGAACAGCACTACGTCGCCGGCGTTGCAGAGGATGTTCTGGCCCTCCACGCCTTGCCAGCTGGTCTCACCATCATGCGGCTTGCGGCCGGCGCGGTGGCTGCCCGGAATGAAGTTGGTCGGGCCCAACTCGTCGTCGAGGTCGTCCAGGTAGTAGTGGGCGGTGGCCGTGAACACCGGGATTTCCACCCGTGGGTCGGCCATCACGTCGCTGGGCAGCTCGATGGGCTGGTAATCCGAGTGAAAGTCCTGGTCCAGCCGGCCGGGACCCGTCACCCAACCCGTCATGCTGATGCAGTGGCAGTCCTCGCCCATCACCGAATCCGCCACCTCGGCCACCGGCGCGCGGTCCAGGAACTGGAGGAAGTAGGCGGACCGGTTGAAGAGCATGTTGACGACCTGCTGATAGAAGGTCGTTGCCTCGCCGCTGGACGGATCGATGCCACGCCGTGGGCTTTGTTCCCGGCGGTCGTTGGTGCGGGGATTTGGCTCGACGCTATCGATCCGGCCCCGTAGCTCGGCAACCTCCGCCGCGCTCAATACGCCCGGCATGTAGGCAAAGCCATCGCGGCACACGGCCTTGGCCAGTTCGTCCACGGTCTCGTAGGCGATCAATTCAAGGCCGGGCATCGCCGCCACCCTCCTGTTCGGGCCGTTGGCCGTGAGTCGCCTGGCAGCCCTTAGTCGTAGTTCGAGAACGGATGCTCGCCCAGGTAGCGCCGTTGACGTGGCGTGGCCTGGGCCAGGATGTCCGGGTCGAAGTGGAAATCCAGGTACGGCGGAAACTTCTGCACCACCATCCGCCGGCCGTAGTGAACCTGCAGGAGGTAGCGAGTCCTGGAGCTGATATTGGCCGTGCCGCGATGCCAGACGTCGGACCGGAACAGCACCACGTCGCCCGCCTTGCAAAGGATGTTCTGCCCTTCCACCCCTTGAAAGCTGGTCTCGCCCGTGCCCGGGGGACGCCCGGCGCGGTGGCTGCCCGGAATGAACTGGGTCGGCCCCAGCGCGTCGTCCAGGTCGCTCAGGTAGTAGTGGGCGGTGGCCGTGAACACCGGGATTTCCACGCGCGGATCGTCCATCACCTCAGTGGGGAGCTCAATCGGCTGGTAGTCGGAGTGGAAGCTCTGGTCCACCCGGCCGGGACCGGTGATCCAGCCCGTCATCCCGATGCTGTGGCAGTCGTCGCCCATCACCGCGTCGGCCACCTCGGCCACCGGCGCCCGATCCAGGAACTGCAGGAACCAGGGGTGGCGGTTGAACAGCAGCTTGGTGTGGACTTCGTAGAACATGCCCTCGGAGTCCGAGCCGTCGGCCGCGCGCGGGCGCAGGTGGCGGCGGTCGTTCGCCCGGGGATTCGGCTCGATCTCGTCGATCAGGTCGCGCATGTGCGCGACCTCGTCGGCGCTCAGCACGCCGGGCATGAAAGCGAAGCCATCGCGGCGAACCGCTTCGGCCAGCTCCGCGACGGTGTCATAAGTCTTGAGTTCAAGGGCCATCGCCATTGGGTTCCTAGCCTTCCCGCTCGAGCCGATCCACGGCTGCCTTGGTGACGTCCTGCGGGCCGCCGGGTGATCTTACCGAGACAGCCCCGGCGGCGTTGCCCCGGCGGCAGGCCGCCTCCAGGTCGACGCCCGCCAGCCAGGCGCTCAGCAGGCCGCCGGCAAAAGAATCTCCGGCGCCAATGGGGTTGATGGCTTCAACCTCGAAGCCGGAGATGTGCCGGAGTGCCCGGCCCGGTCCCGGGTCCAGCAAGCTGCCGCCCGCGCCCTGCTTGACCACCACCGGGCCGTCGAACTGCTCCCGCAGCCGGTCGCGCCCGTCCGCGTAGCCGCAGCCCAGAGCCGCGGCAAACTCGGCCCTGCTGCCGATCAGCAAATCCATCTCGGTGGCGATGGCGGTAATTTCGTCGAAGTCCAGTGCGCCGGGTCCGCCCTGGCCGATGTCGAGGATCGCTTTCGCGCCAGCTGCGCGCGCGGCGCGACCAAACGCGCAGGCGGCATCCGTCAGGGGCCGCTGGAAACACAGGTTGATCCCGGACAGGTACACGTTGCCCGGATCCCAGGCGGCCAGCAGCGGCTCGGGGTCCAGCGGCGGGCCGGGATACCAGTAGGCCTGCCGCCGGCCGTCCACGCCCAGCGCAATGGTGTGCGTGGCCGTGCTGCCGGCGCGTTTGCCAAGCACCTCGACCCCGTGTTCGGCGAGACCGGTGGCCAGGAAACCGCCGAACGGATCCGAACCGATCACACCGCCCAGCTGGCAGGCGCCTGTCAGCGCCGCGTAAACCATCGCCGTATTCGCGGCCGTGCCGCCAAGTAACAGGCGCGCGGGGTCGTTGTGTGCAATGTCGCTGGTGTCGGTGAATTCAAGGTCCGGCACCGGAAAACGCTGAAGGCCCTGGATGTTGACGTCCACGACCGTACTGCCAACGCACAGCAGGCGGCTCGCCATGCTCACGGCTATCCGTCGCGCTCGATGCGCTCGGGCGTGTAGGCCTGTCCCACGACCAGCCGCTCAGCGGCGTTGAAGCCAACGCAGTCCGCATACGACGCGGTCCAGCGAGCATGTCCGTCGGCTGCGATCACTCCGACGTAGATATCGATGGCCTCCTCGCCTTCGACGGTAGAAGTTGCTCGAAAGGAGCCCGTGTACCTGCTCATATTCCATCCGGTTCGATCAACACTGCTACTCGCCAAACTGACCTAATTGAGCGCGACAGCTTCGTCCGTGGACAGCGGCAGTCCCACTGCGCCGGACGTGGCGCCGTCAAAGGCCCAACCGAATACGCCGCGCACGTCCTCCCGATGGTCGTTCCGGCAGGCGGTCTCGGCCTGCGCGCCGAAGGTGCGCTGATAGATACCCACGTTGCCGTGATTGCCGAGGTGGTTCTCCACGATATCGTTCAGATCCACGCAGTCGGTCGGCCACGCCAAATCCTGCGCTCCTGAATCCGCGGATTGCGCCGTTTGATCGAAGGCCCAGCCAAACACCCCGCGTACGTCATCCCGGTGGTCGTTCTGGCAACCCTGCTCGGCCTGGTCGCCAAAAACACGTTGGTAAATGCCGACGTTGCCATCGTTGCCCAGATGCGCCTCAACGACGTCGTTCAGATCGACGCAGGTCGTCGGCCACTGCTCCGGCGCCGGCGTCGCGGTAGGCGTAGACGTCGGCACGGGCGTCGCCGTCGGAGTCGTCGCCGGCGTGGGCGTCGGTGTTGGTGACGTCGCCGAATCTGGATGCAGCGGAGTTGCGTCCAGCGTGGCCAGGGTCAACTCGGCGGCGCCCACCGATTGGCCACGCCGCACCAGCAGCCAGGCAATCACATCCAGGTACTGCCGCTCCGTCAACGACCCCTCGGCGGCCAGCGGCATGGTGGCGCTCGTGTAGTCGTAGAGCTCACGCGTCGAGGCAAAGCGCACTAACGTGCCGGTCCCCAGGAGCGGAGTGGCGAAGCCGTCGTTGCCGGCCGAGCCGTGGCACGTGGCGCAGGACTGCTCGAATACGGTCGCGCCGCGCTCAACCTGCGCGTCAGTCACTGCGAGCGCGGCGCCGACCGCCAGTAGTCCAATAGCGAGCGCTGCGGCCAGGGCCAGCCCCACCGACCGCCTCAACGCTGGGCCGCCTGCGTGCGCCGGCGCAGCTCGGCGATCAACTGTTCGGGCTCGGCCACGCCCAGCCAAATACGGTCCACCCGCAGGAAGGGGAAGAGCCACGGCGTGCCCATACGTATGCGGCGTCGCAGGGCGACTTCCACCGCCCGCTCCAGGCGCCCCAGGCTGAACTCGCGCCGTCGGTAGGACGGTGACACGCCGTAGCTGGATCGTGGTCTCTGGATTGGTCCGCCGACCAGATCGATGTCGCCGTAGGGAATCGCGGTATCCACCAGGAACCCGACCCGCAAGTGCAGGTCGTCCGGGCGAAGCTCCACAAAGCCGTCACTCGAAGCCCGGTAAATCGCCACGATGAAGGGCACTACCGCAAAGAGGGCGACCGCCGTGGCCAGGTTGACCGAGCGGCCGGGCGAGTCCGCCGGATTGCCAACGGCGCGCATGAGCGCAAAAGCGCCTAACAGCGCCACGCCCCCCGCCAACAGGTAGAGCGCGTTGCGGTCCACGCCGGTGCTCAGCCGCCAGCGGCGGGACCCAGCATCAAGCGGCGCCGGATCAGGCTCCATTGAGACTCTCGATTCGGTCGATAGCCTGTCGCCCCAGCAACCGTACATCGGCCGTGATGATGTCGTCGTTCAGCGCCTCGCGGTCAAACCAGCGAATCTCGCTGTGCTCCGTTGACGCCAGCCGCTGCGCGCCGCCGACGGGGCGCACGAAGTAGATCAGGTCGATGTGGACGTGGCCCGGCTCGATGTCCTCCAGCAGAATGGTCTCGGGCGCGGGCAGCACGTGCACGCCCCGCTGGTCGATCTCGGGTTGCTCGGCCACGATCTCAATCTCGAAGCCCGTCTCCTCGCGCGCCTCGCGATGCAGCGCCTCCACAGGGTCTTCGTTGGGCTCGATGTGCCCGCCAAAGGGCAGCCACATGCGGAGCTTGCGGTGGTTGACCAGCAAGACCTTGCCGTCCCGGACCAGGAAACCCGTGCTGGTGAAATGTCTATCGACGGCCGCCACCATCTCAGTGCCGCATTCGCGAGCGGATTGTACGGACGCTGGCGGTCCGTTTGCGGACCGCCGGGTGCATTGGTGGAGATGGGGGCGAGTTGAACGCCCCGTCCAGAACCGGTCATCCCGATGCGTCTACAGGTTTAGCCGGACTCTTAAGTCTCGCCGCGGCGTCACTATCCGGCCGCAACGGCACACGACCAACCCGCGTGTCTTAGTCGGTCTACGCGGGCGCCTTGACCGACGCACCCTAGGTTCCTTGCGCCCAGAACGCCCCGCTAGGGACGGGCCGGCTGGACGTCGCGGTGCTTAGGCCGCGAGCGGGAGCGTTTGCTCTTCGCCAGTTACTTAGTTGCCAGGGGGATTTACGAGCTCCCCGGCAGGCTCGACCTGCAGCATCGGAAATCGGGGCTCTGTCAAAACCCGTCATCCCCAAGTCAAAGACCCTAACGCACGTAGCGAGCGATTTGCCGCGCCGCCTCGCGCGCTCGAATCTTCTCCCGATTATCGTACCGTCGCAGCCCGCGCACCAGCCCAATTTCCAGCTTGGCCCAGCCGCGCGCCAGGAACAGCCGCAGCGGGATGGCGGTGCGTCCCTTGGCGTTCACGTGGCTGGCCAGCAGGTCAATCTCGGCGCGATGCAACAGCAGGCGGCGCGGCCGGTCGGGATCGTGGTTGGCCTCCGCCGCCGGCTTGTACCGCGCGATGTGCACGTCGCGCAGGTACGCCTCACCCTCCTCAACGGTTACGAAGCCCTGCGCCAGGCTGACGGACCCGTTGCGAATGCTCTTGATCTCGGACCCGCGTAATTCCATCCCCGCCGTCAGGATGTCCAGTACCTCGTAGTCGCGGCGCGCGCGACGATTGACGGCGACTGTCCGCTGTCCCGACGGGACTGGCTTCCTGTCTGAGCGGCGCTTACGCCGCTTTCGTGCCACGGTGTCCTGCTGCGCGCTCTGCGCGTGCCAAAGGCCCTTCGCCCCGGCATTCGTATTCTGCCCCGGCCCGCGGAACCGTGAACGATCCTAGACGGCGGCGACCCCGCGCGCGGCCGGCGCCTCCACCATGTCGCTCATCAGCTTGGGCAGCGCCATCGTGTGGCTGCAGGTTCGCCAGCCTTGGAAAAACTCGCAATCGCAGGTCCAGGATCCGTCAGCGTAGGTAATGATGTGACTACTGTTGTCGCCATCGAACCTGACGCGCAACGACTGCACGTGCACCCGCTCCGGCTCGCTGGCGTATTGATGCGCCTTCTGTACCTTGCTGATCAGGCTGGATTGCACCCTGAAACCTCCCCGCCGGCACGGCCGTGCCTTAACCAAAAACGCCCAGCCCCACAGGCCGGGCGCATCACGCCACGCGAAACGACGGCCGCCCCCTCACAGCGTCGACCCTCGGTTCATACTCCAAGTATAGCCCCGCCGGATCCCGCGGACTTCACGCCTAGGAGCCGTACTGAAGCCGGAACGCCAGGCGCTCGGGCAGACCCGCCGCGCGCATGGCGGCCTGCGTGGCGGCGATGTCGTAGTCGACGCGGTTAAAAGTGAAGCGGCCGGTGGCCGGTTCGTGCAGGGCATAGGCCGCGCGCGGATCGCCGTCCCGCGGCTGGCCCACACTGCCGGGGTTGAAGATCAGGCGGTCGGCGCCGGGATCGATCGCGTCGCCGGCGTTGGGCACGGTCGCGGAAAACGCGCCCACCCCGCGGACGCCCTCGCGCCAGCGAAACGTGATCGGGACGTGCGTGTGGCCCACCAGGCACACCTGCGTGCCGAAGTAGCCGAAGTTGATCTCCGCCAGGCGCACGTTCGTCAGGTATTCCCACAGCGGCTCTCGCGGGCTGCCGTGGGCCACGTGGGCCGAGCCAAAAACCGACGAAACCTCCAGTCCCTGCAGGTACGCCCGGATCTCGTCCTCCATCACGCCGCTCGTCCACTGGCAGGCGGCGCGCGCGTCGGCGTTGAAGACTGCGAGGTCCGCCTGGCCCGTCGATCCCCAGTCGTGATTGCCTGCCAGCGACCGAAACGGCAGAGAGCGTAGGAGCTGCACGACCTCGTTCGGGTGGGGACCATATCCCACCAAGTCGCCTAGCGACCAGATTTCGTCCACCGGTCCGGCGTCCGCCAGCACGGCCTCCAGTGCCGACAGGTTGCCGTGCACGTCGGCGATGATCAGCACGCGCAGGGGCGGGCCTCCACTGGTTGTGGGCCGGCGAGGGTGCCGGCGCGTCTCATTATGCGGGTGTCACGCACGGGGGGCGTCGGACGGCGGCTGCAGGCCGCGTTCCCGCAGGCGGGCGACGAATTGGTCGCCACGGTCGAACTCGTTGGTAAAGAGACCGAACGACGCGCAGGCCGGCGACAACAGGAGGGCGTCGCCGGGGCTCGCCAGCGCGAGCGCCCGGTCCACCGCCTGCGCCATGTTCGCGACAGCCTCGAGCCGGCAGCCCTCGAGCAGGGGGCTTAACCGGTCAGTCCCGCTGCCGGGCAGCAGCACGACTCCACGCAACCCGTCGGCTCTGCACAGCCGCTCGGCCAGCGGCGCAAAGTCGAGTCGCTTGTCGGATCCGCCCGCGATCAGCACCCAGGGCCCCGGAATAGCGGCCAGGGCGACCAGTGCGGCCTCGGGCGTTGTCGCCGTCGTGTCGTTAAATGCGCGCACACCGTTGATGGCTCCCACCAGTTCCTGGCGGGCCGGCACGCCGCCGAATCCACGTACGGCGCGCTCAATCGCTGACCCTTCCACGCCGGCCTGCCGGGCCGCCGCCGCCGCCAGCGCCAGGTTGGCGCGGTTGTGCCTCCCAGTGAGCCGGGCGTCCGGCCACCCTGGCGGCGCGCACTCGAGGTCCGGGCGCACCACGGTTCCACCGGCGCGCGCGGCAAACCAGTCAGGCCAGCCGAGTCCCGCCGGAATCACCGCCCAGTCGCCCGTGCGTTGATTGGCAACCAGTGGCAGCTTGGCCTCGGCGTAGCGCTGCATGTCGGCGTAGCGGTCCAGGTGGTCGGCCATCAGGTTGGTCACAATGGCGCCGCGGGTACGCAGCCCGGTGCCTGCCAACCCTTCCAACTGGGCGCTGGACAGCTCCAGCACCACGGTAGATCCAGGCTCGATCTCGTGCAGGTGCGCCAGCGCCGACACGCGCATGTTGCCGGCCAGGAGCGCCCGCTGGCCGCCCGCCACGAACATGGCGTGCAGGGCCGTGGCGGTGGTGGTTTTGCCGCGCGTGCCAGTAACGCCGATCACGCGCGCCTGCCGGCACCAGCGCAGAAACAGCGTGAACTCCATCTCGATATACGCGCCGGCCTCCCGGGCGGCTTGCAGGTAGGACGAACCCGTCGGCACAGCTGGATTGCGCACGACGATCTCGGCCTGCCGAAAGTCCTCCGTCTCGTGCCTGCCGAGCACATAGCGCACGTCGTGGGTGCCCAAGGCGGCCACGCTGGACGCCAGCTGGGCTTCCGAGCGAAGGTCCGTCACCACCAGGTCGGCGCCGTGGTCGCGCATGAAGGCGGCCACGCCCAAACCTCCGCTCTGCACGCCCAGCCCCATGACCACCACGCGCCGCCCGCGCAGAGCCCGCGGATCATGTGCCCAGTCCGTCGGCGTGGTGTCGTTCAGTTCGGTCCCACCGGTTGATCCAGCGTTAATCGCAGCGACAAACGGTTATGACAACTTGCGCCGGGAATATCAAGGAGTACAGGCCGCTGGACGCCAAGGGCCGAACAATCTACGGACGCTATGTTTGAATTATGAAGCGACATACATACGCCACTCCGGACGCTGCCCCGGGCAGTTCGCCTGCCGATTGCCGACGCTATCAGATTCAGAGTTGACGAGAGCGTACCGAGACTTACACTGGCCACAGTGCGGAAACGGTTCGGACGTTGCTGCATAACGGGTTCAGGGAGGACGGTTTGATCGTGAGGCGTTGCCACCGTCATCGCGATTAACTGAGACATACGCTCGCCCCTCGGGGCGAGCGTTGTTGTGTCAAGGGGCCGAACCGTCTGCCTGGCGCTATGCAGGGATCACATGCACGGCGGGGAGGCACGGCATGGCATCGGACTGCTCAACATTTCATTCGGCGCTGTCCTGGTATTCAGGCCAACTCACGAGAAACCGGCGGTTTCCGCCCGCGGAAGTTAAACGCCACTTGAAGTGGCTGCGCGAATTCGGCGAGTCCTTTCCGCAACGCATGGACCCCGCCAACATCGGCCAGCGCGAAGTGGTGCTCTATTTCGCCGAGCACTGCGACGACTTTGGCGACCCGGTGGAGTGGTATTACCGCTACAAAGCGATTGAGACGTTTTACGAGGACATGTCCTCCGAGTTGGACCTGCCCAACAACCAGATCAAAGGCTTGTACGACGAGTCTGATCTCGACCCCGAGTTGCTCGAGCGGATTCCTGACCGCCCGCGCATGGCCCCGGTGGACTGGTCGCGCGACGACCGGCACATGTACTAGGTCGCGGCGCCGGGTTGGCGGCCCGGCCTGGAGCGCGGCCAGGCCGCGTTGCCATCCGGCCACGCCACGCCGCGCCGCCGCTGAGTCTGGCCCGTGACTGTTCGCGAGTTCCGTGCGCGCAAGCGCGCCAGCGCGCCCTTGGTCTGCGTCACCGCCTATGACGCGCCCTTTGCGCGGCTTGCTGAACACGCCGGGGTGGACGCCCTGCTCGTGGGCGACAGCGTGGGCCGCACAGTGCTCGGGCACGCCAACGAGTTGCCGGTGCGGATCGACGACATCGTGCATCACGCCGCGGCCGTCACGCGGGCGGTTACGTCCACGCTGGTCATCGCCGACCTGCCCTTCATGTCCTACGCCACCAGCGATGCCGCGCTGCGCAACGCCGCCCGACTGTTACAGGCCGGCGGGGCGACCGCCGTTAAGCTGGAGGGAGGCGAGGAAACCGCCGAGGTGACCGAGGCCCTGACCTCCCGCGGCTTTCCGGTTATGGCGCACGTGGGCCTCACGCCCCAGACGGCCTATGCGTTGGGCGGCTACCGGGTGCAGGGCGTCAAGCTCTCGGCGGCGCAGGCAATCGTGGACAGCGCGTGCGCCCAAGCCGCCGCTGGGGCCTTTGCGATCGTTCTTGAACTGGTACCCGCCGGGCTGGCCAGGGCGATAACGGAGCACCTGGACATTCCGACGATCGGGATCGGTGCCGGACCGCACTGCGACGGCCAGATTCAAGTGATCTACGACCTATTTGGCTTCGCCGAGACCACGCACCGGCACACGCGAGTCTTCGCCGATGTGGCCGGCATGGCCGAGTCCGCCCTGGCCGACTACGCCCGCGACGTGCGGAACCGGGCGTTTCCGGCACCCGACCAGAACTTCAAGGGCAATCGCGGAGTCGTCGACCGCCTGAAGTTCGACTGATCTAGTCGTCGCGGCCGTGCCGCGGCTCGTTGAAGTAGAACCCGTGCTTCTTGGCCACGATGTCGCGGTAGTGATCGTTCCAACGATGGAACGAGGGCGTATCACCGACGACCGCTTCCGACGTGATCAGCATGGCCGCCGCGCTGCCGGCGTTGCGTAGCGCCGAACGCGTGACCTTCAGCGGATCAATCACGCCAATCGCCACCAGATCCTCGTACTCGCCGGTGGCCGCGTTGAAGCCAATGCGGCCATCGAGCTGAAGGACTTCATCCACTGCTACTGCCCCGTCGTAGCCGGCATTGTCGGCAATCACTTCCAGCGGCATGCGCAGCGCGTTGCGCACGATACGGCGGCCGATGGCCTCATCCCTCGGCAGCAACGGGTCATCCTTGATCGTCTCGGAGGCGCGGGCCAGGGCGGTGCCGCCACCGGGCACAATGCCCTCTTCCAGGCCGGCCCGGGTCGCCGAGATCGCGTCCTCGATCCGATGCTGCAACTCGAACCGCTCCACCTTGCTGGCGGCGCCAACCCAGATCTCCGCAAATGATCCGGTCAGGTTATTCGCGCGCTCCTGGTGCTTCTCGCGGTCAAAGTGATTCTTCATCCGGCCATGCTGCATCCAGATGTATTCCACCCGCTCGCGGATGGCCATTGGATCGCCGCGGCCTTCCACGAAGAACGTCTGCTCCTTGGTGCAGCGCACGCGTTGGGCGCTGCCCAGCACATCCAGGCCGATCGCCCGCCAGGGTTCGCCGGTTTCGTGACCCACGATGGTGCCGCCCGTGAAAATCGCCAGGTCTTCCAGCATCCAGCGCTGCCGCTGCCCGAACACCGGCGCCTTGACGCAGATGACCTCCAGGTTGCCGGCCTGCTTGTTGGTCACCAGCATCGTCACGACTTCACCGATGATCTGCTTGGCCACAATCACCAGCTTCTTGCGACCGCTGGCCGCGTACTGCTCCAGGAAGGGCAGGAAGTCGCGCAGGTGCTCGATTTCGCGGTCGGTAATGAGGATGTCCGGGTTCTCGATCACCGCCTCGGTCTCGGCCGTGTCGGTGGCGAAATGCGAGGACAGAAAGCCGCTGTCGAGGCGCATCCCGTCCACGTACGTCACCTCGGTCTTCAGGCTCTTGCCTTCGTCCACGGTGATCGCGCCCTCGATGCCCTGACGCTCGAAGACGTCGGCGATCAACTCGCCAACGAAGGGGTCGTTGGCGGACATCCCGGCCATCCAGGCGACTTCTTGCCGCGACTCCGCCCGCATGGCCTGCTGATAGAGCGCGGATTCAGCCTCGGCCAACGCCGGGTCCATGCCACGCCGGATCATCATGGGACTGGCGCCCGCGATGATGGCCTTGAACGCCTCGCTGTACATCGCCTGAGTCAGCACCGCCGCCGTCGTCGTCCCGTCGCCGGCCACCGTGTTGGTCTGGCGACAGGCCTCGTAGACGATCTGCGCGCCAGTGTGCAGGAAGGTGTTCTCGACTTTGATGTCCCGCGCCACGGTCACGCCGTCGTTGGTCACCGTGGGCGGTCCGAGGCTGGGCTTGTAGGCAACGTTGCGACCCTTGGGCCCCATGGTGACCTTGACGGCATTGGCCACCAGGTCCACGCCCTCGCGGAGGGCGAGCCGGGCCTCGAGATCGAACACCACGGCGCGATCAAGTACCACGCGAAGCCTCCTCGGTCAGGTTCAGGGAACAGGGGAGAAAAGGCGCGGCTCGACAAGCCGCGCGGGTTAACCATTGTCCGCTACGCGCCGCCAGCCGACAAGGACTCCTCGGCGGTGGTCGTGGGTCAGGTTGATCGCGCGGTTCGCCTGCGAAGTCGGCCTCTCCGCGAGGTGCGGGGACGAAACGCCGACGCCCTCGAAGACACGGTGTGGAATGCAACCGCGTATTCGGCGCAAGACGCCCAGCGCCTCGGCGTCATTGACCTAGTCGCCGCTGACCTGCCCGCCATGCTCGATCAACTCCATGGGCACCAGACGACGACGGCGGCTGGCTCGACCACCATCGTGTCCCGCGACGCGCACGTGCGTCACCTCGGGCCCACGATCCTGGAGCACATCCTCGGGATTCTCACCATGCCTGAGGTCGTGTTCGTACTGTTTGTGACCGCCTGCCTCGCCTTCCTTGTGGAGATTTTGTTCCCCGGCTTGATCATTCCCAGCCTTCTGGGCGTGGTAACGCTGGCGTTGGCCGTTCTGGGGTTCCTGAACCTCCCGGGCAGTTGGCTGGGGGTCGTGTTCATCGTCTTCGCCGCGGCTCTGTTTTACGGGGAGACCACGGTGCCGGGCTTTGGGTTTTTCGGCGCCGGCGGCGTCTTGTTTCTGGTCCTCGGCGGGATCTTTCTGTTCGGAGACTTCCTCCGTCCCTCGGATCTGCCGGAACCGAGCTTCATGGTGAACCCCATCGTGATAGCGGTGATGGGCGGGATCGTCGTGGCGGTCTGGGCGGTATTCGCCCGCCTCGCACTCGCCGGTGGCGGGGGCTCAAGCGGCTTCCAAACCGCGAAAGTTGCGGCGCTGGAGGGGCAAAAGGGCGTCGCCCTATCCGATCTGCGGCCATCGGGGAACGTGCGGGTTGGCGACAAGGACTGGGTTGCGACCGCCGATCCCGGCGTATCAATCGACCAAGGCGAAGAAATCCGCGTCCGAGCCGTCTACGGACGGGTGCTCAGAGTCGAACGACCTTGAGTCGCTAACCGGAACGCCACGAAACGCGCCGGTTTCGGTCGGTCACCTCAGCATGGCGGTTCAGACGTCGCCCGCGGGAAATTCATCCATCAGCCGGCGCTCCTCGGCAGACAGCGGCTGATCCTCCAGCAGATCGGGACGTCGGCGCTGGGTCCGGTGCAGCGACTGCGCGCGGCGCCACTGCTCCACCCGCGCGTGGTGACCGCTCAACAGCACGGCCGGCACACGTCGTCCGCGAACTTCCTCGGGTCGCGTGAATTGAGGAAAGGCGAGGCGCGGTGTCGCGTGTGACTCGCCAACCAGCGAGGCCGCGTCGCCCACCACCCCGGGGACCAGGCGAGCCCCCGCGTCGATCACCACCATGGCGGCGACTTCGCCCCCGCTCAGCACGTAATCGCCCACACTGATCTCCTCATCGACGACCAACGAGCGCACCCGCTCGTCAACCCCCTCGTACCGTCCGCAGATCAGGACCAGGTGCGGACGCGCCGCCAACTCCGCAACGATGGCCTGTGTGAGCGGCCGCCCCTGCGGCGTCAGCAGCCCCACCCAGCCGCCGGATCCCCGCAGGTCCTCCGCCGCCGCCACGATCGGTTCGGCCTTGAGCACCATCCCGGGACCGCCACCGTAGGCGTAATCGTCCGTGACTCGATGCGGCGGGTCGGCCCAGTCCCTGAGGTTGTGCACGCGCACGTCGATACTTCCCGCGGCCCGAGCCTTGCCCAGCAGGCTGACGTCCAGGAAACCGTCGAACGTCTCCGGAAACGTCGTGATCACGTCCACTCGCCAGACCGGCGCCATCAGCGCAGCCCCTCGATCAGCTCGATCGTCAGTTCCCGGCGCTCGGGGTCATAGTTCTGCACCACGTCGGGAATCGCCGGCACCAGCACTTCACCATCCGGACCGCGCACCACGTACACGTCGTTGCTGCCGGTGAAGAGCACCTCGCGCAGGGTTCCGATCAGGTCGCCGGTGTTCGCCACCACCCGCACGCCGATGAGCTCCACGCCGTAGTAGCTGCCATCGGGTAGGGGCACGGCCTCAGGCAGCGGCACCGCGATCTCGGCGCCGCGCAGGTCGCGCGCCTCCTCCCGCGTGTGAACGTCCCGGAGCTTGAGACGAGGCTTGATTCCCGTGTGGAAAGCCTCAATTTCAGTTGCCTCGCGGCTCGGGCCAACGTACACACGACGACCGACCTCAAGATTGGCCAGCACGTCGGTCTCCAGCCGAACCCGAACCTCGCCGCGGACGCCGAACGCCCCCAGCACGGTGGCGAGGACGACTTCCGTGGCCGCCTCCGTCAGTGGCTTTCCTGAATGTCCAGCGCCAGCCGCCGGTCGCCGCCAATCGGCGCAGCGTGCATCACGGCCCGGACGGCCCTGGCCACGCGTCCCTGTCGTCCAATCACCCGGCCCATGTCCGACGGATGGACGTAGAGCTTGTAAATGCTGAGATGGTTTCGCTGGACTCGATTCACCCGCACCGAGTCAGGCTCGGTCACGAGGTTGCGGGCGATGAACTCGACCAGTTCGTCCATACGGCGTGACTAGACGCTGGGTCCGGCTGCCGCGGCCGGCGGCTGCGGCATGTTCTTGGCGATGTTCAGCAGCTTGCGTACCCGCTCGGTCGGCTGCGCGCCCTTGCGGATCCAGTCCTCGGTGGCGGCCACGTCCAAGCGGATCGTCGAGGGATCGGTCAGCGGGTCGTAGTGACCGAGTTCGGCGATGCGCCGTCCGTCTCGCGCCCAGCGCGCCTCGGCCACCACCACGCGATAGCTGGGACGCTTCTTGCGCCCCGTGCGGGTCAGACGAATTTTCAGCATGTAGAAAAGACTCCGATGAACTCAAGGGAAGAACCGGCGGCGGGCCTCAAGCCCTCGAAGCGCGCCAGCCCCTGATGATACCCACGCCACCCGCCCTTGTCACCGGGGGTTAGACTTCGCGGCCCATCTTCCAATCGTGCGCCGATGGCCGTTCGAGTCGGAGTGATCGGAGCCGGGGCCTATGCCCAGCGCGCTCATCTGCCGCCGCTGCGGGAGCATCCGGACGCCGAAATCGCCGCGCTTTGCCGCCGCAATCCCTCCCGACTCGCTGAAGCCGCCGACGCCTTTGCCGTCCCGGGTCGCTACACCGACTACGCCGATCTCCTGGCTGATGACTCGCTGGACGCGGTCACGATTTCCTTGCCGCACAACCTCCACTACCAGGCCGCCCGCGCGGCGCTCGACCGCGGCCGCCACGTGCTCGTGGACAAGCCGCTCACGCTGCGCACGGACCACGCGCGGGAACTCGTCGTCCTAGCCGAACAGCGCGGCCTGACGCTGATGGTCGCCTTCAACCGGCACTACGAACCGCCCTTCACCAAGGCCCAGGAACTCCTGGCCGACGGCTCCATTGGCGAGCTGCGCCTGATCCAGGCCTATATGGCCTACGACTGGGACCTGTGGATGCAGCCGTCCGATCGCAGATTCACCGGCGCGGGCGCCGCCATGCTGGACGGCGTCTCGGACACCCAGGCCACGCTCCTGCACGAGACCAGCTTTCGGAGCGACGCCGCGGCCAACGGCGGTGGCTTCTTTGCCGACGGCGGCGCGCACCTGCTTGAGGCCTGTCTCTGGCTGGCGGACTCGCCGGCGGCCACGGTCTTCGCGCAAATGGACTCGCCGGAGGCCGACCTGTACACCGCCCTCAACCTGCAGCTCCACTCGGGCGTGCTATGCAGCCTGGCCTGCGTGGGTGACACCCCCACGCCACGCGACTTCGGATTCCACCTCTACGGGACGACCGGCGCCATGCACATGCGCTGGGATCACTTGACGCTTGAACGCGAGTTGCGCGACGCGGTGACCTTTGACAACTCGTCCATGCCATTCCTGGGCAGCGCGCCAGCCAATTTCATCGACGTCATCCTGGGTCGTTCGGAACCGCGCGCCACAGCGCACGACGGCCTGCGCCAGGTCGCCGCCATGGAAGCCGCCTACCGCTCGGCGCGCAGCGGCGCGCCGGAGCGCGCCTAACTCTGGTTCGCCGGCTGCTCCGTCGCTGAGGAATCCTCCGGCGGCGGCTGGTCGTCAGGCGGTGGCTCGCCCTCGCCCTGCGCCTCGGCGTAACCCGGCACCAGGTTCGGATCGAAGCTGCCGTCCTCAGCTTCCCCTACCTCCCAGCGCTCCGCCCAGGGGACGAAGGTCGAGGGAAACCGATCCTTGGAGAGCACCCGGCCTCCCAACGCAACGTGGCGCGTGATCACCGTTCGCAGTCCGGGAATCGCACTGTCGGTCTGTTCGATCTCGCCAGGCGGCAGTTCCTTCGTGGGTTCCACGCGTAGCGGGGGCGGTTCGATCTCCTCGCCCCTCCAGGCGTCCAACGTGACTTCGCGTTCGAGCGGCGGTCCCATCAGCCTGAACGTCAGCCGTTGGCGTCGAGCGTCGAACACCCGGCGGATGAGTATGTGATTCGGCGTGTCGTTGGTGAACGCCAGGTCCTGGGCCGGCTGCCAGATTGCCGCGTCAAAGCCGGGCGGGTTATTGGGGCCAAGCTCGTAATAGCGGACGCGGTAGGCGTGTTGCCAGCGCTCGCTGATGGGCAACCCGGCCCAAAATGCGGCCCGAAACAGCGTCGTCGACACTTGGCAGATGCCGCCCCCAATGCCCGGCTCCGTGCGCGTGGGTGCGATCACAAGCCCCTCCACGAACCCGTTCCCCTGCGTGATCGGTCCTACCGTGGCGTTGAAGGAGAACGTCTCCCCGGGCGGAATGACCGTGCCGTCGATCAGCCGTGACCCGTTGTCAATGTTGTGCACGCGGTTGTCACTGGAGCCGGTAAAGCGAGACTCGCCCGCCGCGATCAGGTTGTTGAATTGCAAATCCTCCGCGCTCAGCCGCGTAATGGAGGGCTGGATGGTCACGAGCGGCACGTTTACCCGTTCGCGACCGCTGTCGAACGCTGTCTGCACTCGTGTCCAGAGCCTCTCGGCGTCGATCGTGCGGCCGGGCGTGCCTTCCAGCAGCGGAACCACCTCACCGTCCTGGTCCACACGGATCTTGGGCTCAACGGGCGCCACGCGTAGCGTGTCCGCGATCTCGCGCGCTACGCGGTCAAAGGCCCGGTAGCTCACGTCCACGCTGATTTCGGGCGCCGTGTCCGGGCCAACCAAACGCATGTCCTGCGCCAGGTCTTCGCGCGCGATCGACCAGCGATGACCCGGCGCAACCAGTTCAATGTGCCCTGCCGTCAGCTGGTGAGCGCGTTCGGCCGTGAGTGTCAGGTCGGCCGTGGCCACTCGCGGCGCAAGCGAGCGCGACTGCAGGTCGATGATCATTCGCTGCGGTGTGTCAAAGCGCCGGCTCATCACGGCCAGCACGTCCGCCGGTACCAGTTCACGCCCGGGGCTCGACGGATAGACCCGGGCGCGAAGCTGTCCCGCCTGGGTTTCGATCCGCAGCGAGGCGTCGGTCGGGCTTTCCGCAATCTCGGCGCCGATGCGATCGACGTAGGTCATGAAGACGTGCGGATCGAAACTCACCGTCGTCCGCCAGTCGAGCGGTGCCTCCAGCGTCTGCCGTTGCTGGCGCAGGCGGGCGCCCCAGCTACCCCGTCGGCCCCAGCCGTAGGCTCGCGTCAGCGGCGTGGCGTAGTCAACCTGGATGCCAACTTCGCGGCCGCTGGGATTCCAGGTTCGGCCGTCCAGCCGAAAGACGATTGGTGCGGCGCCGAAGCCGTCCCAGCGAGCGGCCATCCGGGCGCGCGCCTGCTCCTGCGTCAGGCCGCCCACGTCTTCGCCGTCCAGCCGCACACCGGGATAGAAGCGGTCGGCGTAGCGCGCCTCGCCGACCGCCACGAACGTGGCGGCGGCGGCCGCGGCCGCCGCCACACTGCCCAGCACGCCGGACCCGGCGAGCAGCAGAATGGTGCGTCGGCTGATGTCCATGGGATTCTCGTTACCGGCACGGCAAACACACCAGGCCGCGCTCTCTCAACTATAGGCGGCGCGACCGGAAGCGTTCGTGAATCGCTGCTCGGTCCAGAGCGGGAAACTCCGCCGCCTGTGCTATCGTCGGCGTTGCCGACCGCGCTGGTTAGCGTCCCTCTCACCGACCCCCTGTTCGTGGCGTCTCACGCCGCTCGTTTTCTGGCATAGCACCCATGGCGACCCTCATCCAGGAACTCGAAAAGACCTACCTCAAGCCCGAAGTTCCCGACTTCAACGTCGGCGACACGGTGCGTGTGAACGTAAAGGTCCGCGAAGGCGAGCGCGAGCGCGTCCAGGTGTTCGAAGGCACCGTCATCCGGCGCCGCGCGGGCGGGGTCAACGAGAACTTTACGGTCCGCCGCATTTCCGGCGGGGTCGGCGTGGAACGCACGTTCCTGCTGCACTCCCCAATCGTGGACGACATTCAGGTCGTCCGCTACGGCAAGGTCCGCCGCGCCAAGCTCTATTACCTGCGCGACCGGGTCGGCCGGGCCGCGCGTGTCAAGGAGCGGCGCGCCTAGCCGGCGCGGGAGGCCAGACCAGTCCCCGCCTTCCCGCTCAGGCTCCCACCGCCGCACCGGGAACTCCGGCTGCTGGCGCGGGGACGCCGCCGAATCGCGGGGGTGGACGAAGCCGGTCGAGGGGCTTGGGCGGGCCCGCTGACTGCCGCCGCGGTCATCCTGCCGCCCGTTGCGTACCGTGACCCGCTACTCTTGGCGGGCGTGACCGATTCCAAGCGTCTCTCGCCCCTCGCCCGCGAGCGCCTGGCCCGCCTGATTCGCGCCCGCGCGGCCGCGGTCAGCGTCGCGCACGCGTCGCCCCGCGAGATCGACGAGTCTGGAATCGCCGCCGCCGGGCGCCTCACCATGCACCGCGCGCTCAGCCGACTGAGCCTGGACCCCGACCACGTCATCGTGGACGCCTTTCCACTGGACGACTCCAGTCCGTTCGCCGACCGGCAGACAGCCATCATCCGCGCCGACGCCACCTGCCTGGCCGTCGCGGCCGCCTCCATCTGCGCCAAGGTCGCCCGCGACCGCCTGATGCGACAGCTGAGCCGCCGATTTCCTGATTACGCGTTCGATCGCAACAAGGGCTACGGCACCGCTCGGCACCGCACCGCTCTACAGGCGCTGGGTCCCATTGCCCTCCACCGCCAGAGCTTCGCCCCGGTTCGACAGGCCCGTGCCGCGCATTCCCTGGCCCTGGCGGTCTAGGCGCCGTGCGCCCACCGAGCGGGCCAAACTGGGCCGTTGGGGCGAAGATGTGGCCGCGCGCGAACTCAGGCGGCGCAAGTACAAGATCGTGGACCGCAACGTCCGCGTCGGCCGCGGCGAGCTTGATATCGTCGCCACCGACCGAGACGAGACCGTATTCGTGGAAGTAAAGACGCGCCGCGGCCAGACGTTTGGCGGAGCGCGCGCCGCCCTCACGCATACCAAGGCTCGCCAGTTGGAGCGACTCGCCCAGACCTACCTGCGCCAGCATCCGAACCACACCGGCGCATACCGAATCGACGTCGTCGCCATCGACGTTGACCCCGCGGGCGACTACAACCTAGACGTGATCCCGAATGCCGTGCAGTTCTGACTCGTTGACGAAGATCCCCTTGAGCCCAAAGGACATGATCTCCAGATGACTACTCCAACGTGGCTCATGGCAACACTCGGCACTGGTCCGCTCGGGCGCTGGCTGCGTCGCGCGCCCCTTGTGGCGGCGCTGGCGCTATTGGCGATCGCGACCGTTGCGCCGGCTCACGCCGATACCGGCGACTATCCGATCGACGGCGGCCGCGTATTCACCCAGGCCGCCGAGACCGATGTGCCGGACGCCGGGTTCGCCGTCACCGACGCCGACGGAATCCCGTTCTGGACCCAGTTCCAGCGCTTGGGCGGCGTGCAGGCGCTGGGCTATCCGCTGTCGCGACGCTTCACTTGGGACGGCTTCACCGTCCAGGTGTTTCAGAAGGCCGTCCTGCAGTGGCGTCCGGAACTCAACACCTTTGCGTTCGTCAACGTGTTCGACCGGCTCAATCTGGAAGGCTACGACGCCACCCTGGAAGAGTTGCTGGTCCCGCCATCGGAGAACTTCGATGAAGCGGGTCTCACCTGGGACCAGATCATCACCTCACGTCAGGCTCTGCTGTACGCGAACACCGCACTGCGCGACGCCTACTTCGCCGTTGACGACCCGTTGCGCTGGTACGGGCTGCCCACGTCACGCGTGGTCACCTACGACCACGTGCACACGATCAGGTTGCAACGCGCGGTGCTGCAGCAATGGCTGGTTGATCTGCCCTGGGCATCGGCGGGCGAAGTAACGGTCGCCAACGGCGGCGACCTGGCCCGCGGCGCCGGGATATTCCCGGCCGAGGTCCTGGCGCCTGAGGTCAGGTCCCGCGCCGGTGGACCCGCCCCGCCATCAACCTCTACGCCGACCCCTGGCCCCACTCCGGGCGCTACGCCCCAGCCCACAGCCGCACCACCCCAGCAGGTGGACCTCCTTGGCCCGGTCACCGCCCTGCGCGCCGCGCTGGGCCTGCCGTCCCTGATCGTCAGCCCTGAACTCATGCAAGCCGCCCAGGGTCACGCCGACTACTACATCGCCCACCTGGACGACCCGAATTCGGGCGGCCTGCACACCCAGGTGTTCGGCTATGCCGGCTTCACCGGCCGCACCATCGGCGACCGCGCCCGCGCTGCCCGTTATCCGCTGGGCTGGGTGGACGAGGTCTTTGCGTTCTTCGCGCCCTCCGACACCGTGGCCTGGGCCTTGGAGACCGTCTGGCACCGCTACATGTTCATCCACCCGTCCGCCGTACACGTGGGCTTCGGAACCGCGACCGGCGGCGGCACGACCATCACGGTCTTCAACGTCGGCTTGTCGCCGCAGCACACCGCCGACGCCCCGCTACCGGCCGTTGTGCCGGTCAACGGCGCGAGCGACGTCGCCACCAGCTGGGCCGGCTGGGAGTCGCCCAATCCCGCCCCGGGCGCGCTCCGCCCGTTCGGCCCGGCAATTTCATTGCAATTCGGGCTGAACGACGAGATTGAGTGGGGCGAGGCCGGGTTGTACGGGCCCGACGGCGCCGCCGTCACCACCGCCCGCACCATCAGCCAATGGCGGCGCGCCCTGTCGCTGGTCCCGCACGATCCGCTGACGCCGGCCACGACCTTCACCGTCCGCGTCAATGGAACCCGCAACGGCGAAGCCTTCACCGTCGAATCCAGCTTCACCACGCGCCAGACGGACCCACCATTACGATGATCTCAATTCATCCTCAGTCGGAAATTCCCCCATGCACCTGATCTCCGAACTCGGCCACTGGGTGCTGGACTGGGGCGATTCACCCTGGGGCAGCCTGGCGCTGTTTGTCCTGGCCTTTTGGGAATCCAGCTTCTTCCCCATCCCGCCGGACGGCCTTATGATCGCCCTGGCCGCCGGGAACCTGCCCTTCGCGCTCGGCTTCTCGGCCATCGCCACCATCGGCTCCCTGCTGGGGGCCATGCTCGGCTACTGGATCGGCCTGCGCGGCGGCCGTCCGCTCCTGGACCGGCTCTTCGCCGAACAACGCATCCTTTACGTCGAACGGCAATACCAGCGCCGCGACGTCTGGGCCGTCACCATCGCGGCCTTCACCCCGATCCCCTACAAGGTCTTCGCCATCGGCGCCGGCGCCTTCCGGCTCAACTTCCGCCGCTTCATGCTGGCCTCGCTGGTGGGACGCGGCGGCCGCTTCTTCCTGGTGGGGATCCTGATCACCATCTTCGGCACGCAGGTCGAAGCCGCCCTCGACGAGTACTTCGACGTCCTGGCCATCGCCTTCGTGGTTCTCCTGATCCTCGGCTTTGTCGTCATTCGCTTCGCCATGCGCCCGCGCGCCGAGGCGGCCGACACCTCAAGCGACTAGCCTCGTGCCCGCGCCCAGCCGCTACGCCGTGGCGGCCGATGTCGTGGTCGTTGCCGATTCGCCCGCCCCCTCCGTCTTGCTGATCCGCCGCCGCAATCCCCCGCCCGGCTGGGCCATCCCCGGCGGCTTCGTCGAACCTGACGAGGACCTCATCGACGCCGCCCGCCGCGAACTCTCCGAGGAAACCGGCCTCGAACCACCAACACTCGAGCAGTTGGCAACCTTCGGCCACCCCAACCGCGATCCCCGCGGCCGCACCATCTCCGTCGTCTACGGCGCCCACCTCCACCACGCCGACCTCCCCGCCGCCGGCGACGACGCTGCCGACGCCCGCTGGTTCCCCCTCACCGCCCTCCCCACCAACTTCGCCTTCGACCACGCCACCATCCTCGCCCAGGTACTACCCCGACTCACGGGCTAAAGTCGGGTAGCCGTCCGAGTTGCCGATTGGCCGCTACGCGCCGTAGCGTGCCTACCGTCATGACAGCCACGACCGAAACACCCGCCACCGCCCCCGCCGCCCTGCTGGCCGACTTGCGCCGCATCGTCGGCAACTCCTGGGTCCTCTCCGATCCCGACGACCTGCTCCTATACGAGTACGACGGCTCGGTCGACCGCGCCCTGCCCGACGCCGTCGTGTTCCCGGACACCACGGCCCAGGTCCAGGGCATCGTCCAGGCCGCGCTGAAACACGGCGTGCCGGTGGTGGCTCGCGGCGCCGGCACCGGGCTCAGCGGCGGCGCCATCGCCCGCTGCGGCGGGGTGGTGGTGGCCACCTCGCGCATGAACCGCATCCTCGAAGTCGACACCCGCAACCGCCGTGCCGTGGTGGAACCGGGCGTCGTCAACGCTGACCTCAGCGCCCACACCCACCGCTTCGGCTTTCATTACGCGCCCGACCCATCCAGCCAGTACGCCTGCACCCTGGGCGGCAACATCGCCACCAACGCCGGCGGCCCCCACACCCTCCTCTACGGCGTCACCACCAACCACGTCCTGGGCATCGAGTTCGTCACCATGGATGGCCGCGTCGTCACCACCAGCGCCCTGCCCGACGGCCCCGGCTACGACCTCACCGGCCTCTTCTGCGGCAGCGAGGGCACCTTCGGCATCGTCACCCAGGCCGTCGTCCAACTGGTCCACACCCCCGCCGGCGTGCGAACCCTGCTGGCCTCGTTCGGCTCGGTGGCCGCCTGCAGCGCCGCCGTCTCCGGCATCATTGCCGCCGGCATCATTCCGGCCGCCGTCGAAATGATGGATCAGCTGGCACTGGAAGCCGTGTCCGCGTTTATCCCGCGAGCAAATCTCCCTGTGGACGCCGCCGCCGTGCTGTTGCTCGACGTGGACGGCGTGCCCGCCGAACTTGACGACCGCGAAGCCGAGATTCGCGACGTGCTCCTCGCCAACGAAGCCCGCGACATCCGCGTCGCCCAGAACGACGCCGAACGCAACCTCTTCTGGCTGGGCCGCAAGAGCGCCTTTGGCGCCATGGGCCGCCTCTCGCCCGATTACTACGTGCAGGATGGCGTGATCCCCCGCACCACCATCGCCCACGTGCTGGACGAGATTCGGCGCATCAGCCGGTCATTCGATTTGCCCATCGCCAACGTCTTCCACGCCGGCGACGGCAACCTGCATCCCCTGCTGCTCTTCGACAACCGCGTGCCCGGCGAACTGGACCGGGTGCTCGACGCCGGCACCGCCATCCTGCAGGTCTGCGTGGACGTCGGCGGCATGCTCAGCGGCGAACACGGCATCGGCATGGAGAAACAGTCCGCCATGCCATTGGTCTACGGCCCGGACGACCTGGACGCCATGCGCCGCGTCCAGCAGGTCTTCGACCCGCACGCCCTCTTCAACCCCAACAAGATCTTCCCCGCCCCCGCCGGCTGCGCCGAAGTCACCAACCTGCGACGGTCGGAATCGGAGGCCTCCGTCTGAGTCCAGCCTCGCGGCGGCAGCAACCGCGGCTCGCCGCCCTCGTCCTGGCCGCCGGCGAGTCAACCCGCATGGGGCGACCCAAAGCTCTGCTGCCCTGGGGCCGCGTGCCGCTGGTTCGGCACCAGGTGGACTTATTGGCGGCCCAGCCGACCATCAATCAAGTGATCGTGGTCGTCGGCAGCCTGCTGGACGAAGTTCGCGACGCCCTGCAAGGCACGCCGGCGCGAGTCGTCGCAAATCCTCGCTTCCGCGAAGGCCGCGCCACCTCCTTGGCCGCCGGCGCTCGCTCGCTGGTCGGACATTCAACCAGCGCCCTCGTGGCCAGCGTCGATCAGCCACTCGCCGCCGACTTTCTCGACCCGCTCGTCGCCGCCTGGCGCACCGAACCCGGCGCCCTCTGGCGGCCCAGCTACAAAGGCCGCGGCGGCCACCCCCTCATCGTCCCCGCCGACGTCGCCCCCGAACTCGCCCACGTCTCCGAGGCCACCCAGGGCCTGCGCGCCGTCGTCACCCGCCATCGCCACCGCCTGCGCACCGTGCCCGTGGACTCCAAGCTCGCCGTCCTCAACCTCAACACCCCGGCCGACTACGCCGCCGCCGAACCCTCCAGCGCACCCGCCGCATCGCCTAAACTGTCGGCGGGCCCATAGCTCAGCTGGAAGAGCGCCTCAATGGCATTGAGGAGGTCGTCGGTTCGAATCCGATTGGGTCCACCGACAGCCAGCGCCCAGCACCCGGGCCCACACGCGCAGTAAGAGCACAGGTCCCGGAAGCACGTTCGCGTCAGCAGCCCGCCACTGCCTGCGATGCTTGTTGGTCGGGGAATTCGACGGACTTGGCAACCACCGTATCGAGAGGACTCGACCATGCGGGTAATGGTCTTGGTCAAGGCAACCGCAGACAGCGAAGCCGGCGTGATGCCGTCCATGGAACTGATCCAGGCCATGGGCGCCTTCAACCAGCAGCTGATAGAGGCCGGCATCATGCTCGCCGGTGACGGTCTCAAACCGTCCTCCCAGGGCAAGCGCGTCGCCTTTGATGGCGACAATCGCACCGTCAGCGACGGCCCCTTTTCAGCCACCAGCGAGCTCGTCGCCGGCTACTGGCTCTGGCAGGTCAAGGACATGGACGAGGCCGTCGAATGGGTCAAGCGATGCCCCAACCCCATGCTCGGCCCCAGCGACGTCGAAATCCGCCCCCTCTACGAACCCACCGACTTCACCGAGGCCATGACCCAGGACATGGCCGACCAGCAACAACACTTCCGCGACCAACTCGCCGACACCTAGGCCCAGCCCCGCCACACCCTCCAGCGCGGCCCGGCGCGCATGCCAACAATTCCGTTGCCAACAGCCTTGTTTGCATTGATTTGCCTTAAATAAGCCGGCGACGATCTCCGCCCTACTGCATCGGCGAAAACCCCGTCGGCGTCATATAGCTATTGATCACCCGCGCCACAATCTGCCCGCTGGCTTCCGTTTCGGCTCTCACGCGTTGCCATTCCGGGTCGGATTGAAACGCCGTCCATTTGGCCTCGCGGTCGGCCTGGCTGTCGAAGCGCGTGATGTAGACCAGCCGGTCGCTCCGGCCCACCACCTCCTGCCAGAAGCCCACCACCTCGATGTCCAGGCGTTCGAAGATTCGCATCGTGTGCTGGGAGAACCGGGCCATGATGGCGTCCATACGGCCCGGCAGGATCTCGTAGATTCGCAGTTCGTAGAGCATTGTTGGGGCTTCGCGGCTGGTACGTGCGCACGGCAGCATGCCCCACGGGCCTCTCGCTTGCGTACCATGGCCGCCGGTCACTTCGCACGGCACGAACAAAGGATCCGACCGCGGTGTACGCCATCGTCATCGGCTGCGGGCGCGCCGGCGCTGAAATCGCCAGTCGCATGAGCGATCAGGGCCACTCGGTCGTCGTGATCGACCGTGACCGCGGGGCCTTTCACCGGCTGTCGGAATCCTTCTCCGGCACCACCATCGTCGGCCACGCCATCGACGAAGACTGCCTCGTCTCCGCCGGCATCGAGCGAGCTGATGCCGTCATTGCCACCACCTACGGCGACAACTCCAACCTCATCGCCGTCCAGCTCGCCCGCAAGCGCTTCAACGTCCAGCGCGCCATCGCCCGCGTCAAGGACCCCGTGCGGGCCTCGGCGTTTGCCAGGCTCGGCCTCGAGACCATTCCCTCCACCGTCATCGTCGGCGACGCCTTCCAACAGGCCCTGGGCTGGGAGCCGCACCAGCCGAACGGCGTACCGGAAAACGGCGGCTAGCTCACCGTGTTCGTCATCATCGCCGGCGGCGGCAAGGTTGGCGGCCAGTTGGCCCGCGACCTCCTGACCGAACGCCACGAAGTCGTCGTGATGGAGTCCAACCCCGGCAAGGCTCGCGCCCTGCAGGATGAAATCGGCGACGCCGTCGTCCCGCACGACGCCTCCGAGGGACGCTGGCTCATCGACGCCGGCATTGGCCGAGCCGACTTGCTGATTGCCGTCACCGGCGACGACGAGGACAACATCGTCATCTGTCAGCTCGGCGCCGCCCTCTCCGAGGGCCGGGCCCGCACCATCACCCGCATCAACAATCCCAGGAACAGCGACACGTTCCGCACCCTCGGCATCGAGGCCATCGTCAACGCCACCGACCTGGTCATGACCATGATCGAGCGCGATGTCAGCGTCGCCCCGGTCGTCCACCTTATGCGCCTGCGTAACGCCGGCCTGGAACTGGTGGAAATGACGGTCGCCGAAGGCTCGGCCGCGGACGGCGCCACGCCCGAGGACCTGCGGCTGCCCGAGCAAGGCGGGCGGATCAGCGTGATCCTGCGCGATGGCGACGCCGTGCTTCCCTCGCCCACCACGCGCCTGCGCGCCGGCGACTCCGTGGTCCTCGTCGCGCAAACCGAGTTCGAAGAAGCCCTCGGTCGCCGATTCGCGGCCCCCACCATCGTCTAGAGTTCGCGCGCCCCGTCTGACCCTTTGGTCCGGGACTCGACGAACTGAATGCCCCGGCCAACATCCGGGCCAGCGTGGGACGGCCGTCTCGATCGCACCCGGCCGCCCCTCACGCCGCCGAAGCCAGGAAGTCAGCCACGCTCCGGCGAATCCCGGCCGCGTCCAGGCCATGCGCCCGATCGTGCTCCCAACGACTGCCGTAATGCCGGTGCTCCCGGCGCGCGACGCCCAGCGCCAGCAGGCGGTGCGGGCAGTCATTGAGAGCCGCCGAGACCTCGCCCGCGGACGTCCCGGCCAGGTACGGCTCCACAAGCACCACGGCGGGTGCGGCCAGCAGCGTCCGCAGTCCTGCCGCGTCGAACGGCCGGATCGTCGATGCGTAAAGAACGGTCGCATCCAGGTCGGCCGTGGCTTCCAGGACCGGCGCCAGGCTCGGGCCAACGGCGATCACCGTCACGCCCCTGCCTGATCCTCGTCGGATCGGTCTAAGGCCGTCGGAATTGGCTACAGCTTCGGCATTGACTGACTCCGCGAGACGAATGTAATCGAGCCCCGTGCCGGCGGCCGTGGAACGCAGAATCGCTTCCACCTCGTCCGGATGGCCGGGGACGTGCACGCGCCAACCCGGCAGGGTCGACATGAGAGCAACGTCCTCCGGCGCCTGGTGCGTTCGCCCTGCCGCGGCGCCGTCGTAAGACGCCCCGACGGATACGAAGACCGCGCCCAACCCCTGGTGCCCAAAGTCAAGCTTGACCTGCTCGTACGGCCGTTCGACCAGGAACGGCGCGTAGCTGTGCACGATCGGCCGGAACCCCTCCATTGCCAGTCCCGCGGCAAAGCCAACCAGCAACTGCTCCCGGATTCCGACGTTCAGCACCCGACCGGGATGACGCGCCGTCACGCCGGCGGTCGCAAAATATCCAAAGCCGATGTCCGCCAACACCACGGCCAGGTCCGGACGTTCGTCCAGCAAGGCGCCGGTGACGTTTATGAAGCGGTCCCGCATCGTTGGCATCCGCGCTATCCCTTTCCTTCCACCTCGGCCACGACCACGTGCGGGCGGTCCCGGTGGGCCGTCGACACGGCGGCCTCGATGGCGTCGTGGTCACGGCCGTCCACGGTTGCGGCGGACCAGCCCTCGAGTCTGAAGCGCGCGTCGATCCCGCCCGGCCAGCCGTGGGTCGCCGACTGGTTGTCGATCACGCAGACCGTCAACCGGGACAGGCCCAGCCGGCCGGCCAGCGCAATCGCCTCGTGGTTGCTGCCCTCGTCCAGTTCCGCGTCGCCCACTAGGCAGAACACCCGCGGACCGGCACGCCCCTTCAGGTTCAGCGCCGCCGCCACGCCCACCGCGATCGGCAGCCCGTGCCCCAGCGATCCGCTGGAGAGCTCCACGCCCGGTATCAGCGCCCGGTCCGGGTGCTGGCCAAGAATCGAGTCGTACCGTCCGAACCTGGGCAGCGCGTCCAGCGGGATAAACCCCCGCGCCGCCAGCACGGCGTAGTAAGCCATCGGACCGTGACCCTTCGAGAGCAGAAACCGGTCGCGGTCCGGATCGTCCGGAGCCTGCGGGTCCACCTTCAGTACCCGGTCATACAGCACCCACAGCACGTCCAGCGTGGATTCGGAGGCGCGCCCATGCTTCTCATCGCCGGTCATCAGCGTGATGAGGGCGGGCAGGTCCTCATAGGACATCACGGAAGGCTGCATCGGTTCATTCCAGGAGGGTCTTCAGTTGCCTATGTGTTCATTCTGAAACTTCAAGTACACTTGAGGTCAAGCGCTATTTTCAGGACGTTTTGACGCTGGCGTTACCAACCAGGCTCACCATCGGCGAAACCGCCGCCCGCAGCGGCGTCCGCACCTCCGCGCTCCGCTACTACGAGTCCCTCGGGTTGATCGCCTCCGAGCGAACGGCCGGCGACCAGCGTCGCTACGCTCGCGAAACGCTGCGGCGCATTGCCGTCATCCGCGCCGCTCAGCTCCTCGGCCTCACCCTGCGGGAGATACGGCTAGCGTTGAACGAGCTTCCCCAGGGACGCACCCCCGACCGGCACGACTGGCAGCGGCTGTCTCAGACCTGGCGCGGCTCGCTGGACCAGCGCATCGCCGATCTTCAGGCGCTGCGCGACCGGCTGTCCGGCTGCATCGGCTGCGGTTGCCTGTCGCTCGAAAGCTGCGCGCTCTTCAATCCGGCCGACCGGGCCGCCCGCGCCGGCGCCGGCGCCCGCTATCTCGTTGGTGACGCACCCAATCCCGAATCGGAACGCGGCCCGTAGCAAGGCCGGCAATCGCCCAACGACCCGGCGCAACGGTCACCACTCAGTCCGCACCGGCCGCCACGCGCCTTTTGGCCGGGGACTCGGCGGTCCTCGTCGCTCAGACCAGGCGCAAAGAAGCCTTGGACCGCCGGCTCGCGGCGCCCACGCTCGTCGAGCGCGGCCACCCGGCGTCAGGCTCGGTGGTTAGGCGCTGGCTTCTTCGGTCGGCGTGGTCCCGTCCGTCGTCTCCGGGGCCTCCGCGATTACCTCGCCGTCTTCGTCCAGCAGCACTTCCTCCAGCTCGAGGTCTTCCTCTTCCTCTTCAGCCGTGCGGGCCGGCGTGACCTGGATCACGCTCGCCTCCGGGTCGTCCACCGGCTCGTAGACGCCGTCCTCCGCCCGCAGGTCGCCGACCACCACTTCGTCGCCGATATCCACAAGGTCCGACACCACGGCAACCAGGCTCGAGGGGATCTCAGCCGGCAGGGCGGAGACTTCCACTTCCTGCAGGTCTTGGATCACCACCACCTCGGCGTTGTCGCTGGCGGGTGCACGGCCTTCCAGCACAACGCGCACCATCACGTTGATCCGCTTCGTCAGGTCGACTTTGCGCAGCGTCAAATGCACCAGGCGGTTGGTCAGCGTGTCGATCTCCACGCTATCCATCAGCACCGGCTCGCTGACGTCCGGCGAGTCCAACTCCACCAGTTGCCCGGTCGCCTGGGCGCGCACCAGGTCCGCCAGCGCCCGCTCCGACACCTGGATGGCAATCGACGGGTGTCCGGCTTGCACGAGATTGGCCGGGATTACGCCTTCCCGCCGCAGGCGTCGCACTTTCTTTCCCAGGACGGTTCGGGGTTCCGCCGCCAGGCGATGACCTTCGGGCACGGCTAGCTGCTCCTCGGATTGGGTGGCGGCGCGACCTCGCGAAATACTGTGGGTCGGCGCGCAAATGACACGCAGCGCCGCTACCGGTGAGTCTAGAAAGGCGCCCCGCCGGGCGTCAACGCTTCGTGCCGCGTCGCGAGGGCGCTGCGGGATTGTGGACAATGGGACACCGGCGCTTCAGAAGCGTCGGCATGCCGCAAGGAATTTGGTGACCTCTTGGCTTCCCGACGACGCGTATCGCTCAGTGACCTTTATGCCGATGCCTGCCGGCGCATGGACATTACGCCGGAGGAGGCGCTCGGCTGCGAACGCCTGCCCGACCGCCTTCGATTGATGATCACCCAGGACCGCTGGGTGGACTTCGAACTGGTCGACGACCCGGAAAACGACCGTCTGGTCATCGGCACAACCTTGGATTCGTAGGCGAGTCAACTGCGGGGCCGGTGCTGGCCCCGCGACTGCGAACCCTCGCCATTCCCGTCCGTCTCGACCCTAAGCTCCACCAAACTGCAGGATCGCCCAACTCACGACCACCCACACAACCACCGACGCCAGGATTCCCGGGTCGCCCAGCAGCACGCGCTCGGGCTCCTCGCCGGACCCGTTGTTCTGTAGCAGATACACGTAACGCAGGATCCCGTACAGCACGATCGGAACCGTAATCATCATCAGGTGGTTCTCCGGCAGGTTGGGCGCCGAGAAGGTGTACAGGGCGTAGCTCAGCGGCGCCGCGGCGGCCGCGATCACCACCAGGGTGTGCAGGAACTCGGCCGTGTACTGCTCCAGGACCGGACGGGCCGCGGACGAGCGCGCGCTCCCGCCCAGTTCCGCCCAGCGTTTCCCCACGGCCAGAAAGAGCGCCAGCAGGAACGTGCAGGTATAGAGCCAGGGCGACACCGGTACCTCGATCACCAGGGCGCCGGCAACAGCCCGGATCACAAATCCAATCGCAATGGCCAGCAGATCCAGGATCACCACGTGCTTGAGCACCAGCGAATAGCCAACCTGTAGCCCCAGGTACACCGCCAGCGCCGCCCCGAACGGCCACGCCAGCGCCGCCGCCAGCGCCAGCGCCGCGGCGAACAAAACGACGCCCGCCGCGACGGCCAGACCAATCGGTACGACCCCGGCCGCGATCGGGCGAAGGCGCTTGACTGGATGCTCGCGGTCGCGCGGCGCGTCGATCGCGTCGTTCAGCAGGTAAAGCCCCGCGGTGGCGAGCGTGAAAATGGCCGTCGCGGCCACCGCGGCGAGCAGGCTGGAAACGTTGTGATACTCGCCCGAGAACAGCACGGCCGCCAGCACCAGCAGGTTCTTCGGCCACTGCCGGGGCCGGCTGCTGAGAGCCAGCCCGATGATCCGGGCCCGCAAACCGGGCGATGGCTCGAGCGCGCCCTGTGCTGAAGTCATGACTGGATCGCTCGCGTCAGCCGCCGAATCGCCGGTCCAGCACGGCGTTGGCTGCCCGCACCGCGCCCGCAAAAGCGGCCAGCAGCGCGATCAGCGTGCCCACCGTGCCCCAGGCCTCGCCCGCCGCCGCCCAGGTGATCAGGGCAAACACCCCCCAGGCCGACCCCGCCAGGCCCAGGATGATCAGCGGAAATATCACCCCGATGGCCATCACCGTGTAGCCAAACGTCTGCCGCTCCAGCCCGTCGTCCATCACGCGAAATGCGCGCCGGCTGGCGCGGTCCAGGTGATAGGCCGCCGTGAACCAGAACACCCCCAGGACCAGTGGCGCACCTACCCAGGCCGCCGCGATCAGGCTGGTAGACCCTGCAACGCGCGGGTCGTCGGGCGGCGGAATCGCCGGCCAGCCCAGGTCCAGCGTCAGCGCCGCCTGGACCGACTCCACAATCCCGCCCGACCATGGCACCGCCACCGACACCAGCCCCCAGGTCAACGCCCCCATCAGCGCCACGCCCAGGATCGTCAGCCCGGTCCCCCGCCAGCTGCCCTCCATGCGCCGCAGGCGGTCCTGGATCATCTCCAGGGTCTCCTGCAGCGTCAGCGGTCGGTACGGGTCGACCGGCGAGGCTGCGCCGGGCGCCTCGCCCGGCGCTGACGTCGAGCCGGCTCCATCACCCGTTCCGGCATCCCCCTTCATACCCGAGGGCCTGACGCGCCGGATGACCAGCGGCGCCGATTCGTCCGGCTGCCGCGCGGCCGCGTCCTCGCTTCGCTCGCCGTCCGACGCCGGTTCGGGAACCTCCGGCGCCGTGGCCTCCGCCTCGGGGATCTCGGGGCGAGCCGCCTCCGATGCACGCTCGGCGCCAGCGCCGGCGTCCGGATCGGCGGGCGTTTCAGCGCCAGGCGCCACCGGCTCCGGTGATTCAGGGCCGGATGCTCGCTCGCGTCGCGGGCGCGGCGGTCGTGGACGGCGGGGGATAGGTCGTTGCTCCGGACCAGGCACGGCGGGCCGATTCTACGGAGACGCGCAGCCGTGACCGACGCCGGGGACCCACCCGGGCCGCCGCCAGGCGACTCCGACGCCTGGGTACAGACCCACCGCGCCACCTACGAGCGCATGGCCGTGGACTACACCCGCCGCATCGACGACTACGCCGCCGCGGACGAAGCCGAGCGCTTCACCCGCCTGGCGGCGCCAACCCCCCACGTCGGTCCACGCATCCTCGATGCCGGCTGCGGCCCTGGCCGCGACGCCGCCCTGCTCCGCCTGTCGGGAGCCGAAGTCGTCGGCCTCGACCTGGCCCGAGCCATGCTCCATCAGGCCCGGCGCCTCGACGACGCCGGTCATCTCGGCCAGGGCGACCTGCGCCGCCTCCCCTTCGCCGCCAACACCTTCGACGCCGTCTGGTGCTTCGCCGCCCTCGGCCACCTCCCGCCCGCCGCCATCCCCCACGCGCTCACCGAATTCCGCCGCGTCCTCCATAACGGCTGGCTCTACGTCGTCGTCCGCCAGGGCTCAGGCGTCCGCACCGCCTCCTGGCAAGGCTCCCTCCCCCGCTACTTCACCGATCTCACACCCGAAACCCTCACCACCGCCCTCCACACCGCCGGCTTCACCATCCACCAACAAACCACCTGGCCCGCCCCCACCCAAACCCCCTGGCTCCACACCATCGCCCGAGGTGTCTGACCATTCAGTTGCTCCGCGAGTCGCGGATGGACTTCGCGCGCCGGTAGCCGCTTTTCTACCGCGAGCGGGCGGCCCCACCTGTTAGGGAACCGCCAGGACGTCAGCCCACGGCTGGTTCTACGCCGGCGGCGGCCCGCTTCTGCCGCTGAGTACGCCTTCGATCACGCCCTCAATCCGGGCCACGCGCTCTGTCAAGCCGTTTACGTCGCGCCACAGCGCCATGATCATCGTGCCCAGGATGCCGCCCAGCGCGACACCCACACTCAGAATCCCGATCAGTTCTGGCGACATCCCAGTAGCTCCTTGCATCATCGATCCGGTCCGCCGCCCGCTGGATTCTAGCCGACGAGCAGTCGCTCGCCGTTCCCGCGACACCCAAAGGCCTTAGAAGGCCCCCTCAGTCGTTCAACCACGCCTCATCCGGCTCCTCGCGCGGCCGCCCGCCGGCCGCGCTGTAGCGCTCGATCGCCGCCACCACCGCCTGCAGGAATCCATCCAGATCCGCCAGGTGCCCGCGCAACGCCTCGGCCACGGGAGCACGGCCAATCGGCCCCGCGACAAGATCCGATCCGCCCTCGCGAAACGTCACCGGCGACTGCGCCACCCGCCGGCCGATCCCCGCAATATCGCCCAGCCAGATCCGCCGGTCCTGCAACGCCGACCCCAGCGCCGGATCCAGGAACATCAGCCGCCCCGTCAGTTCGCGTCCGCCGGGATCCGGACGCACCCGCGGCGATAGCCGCAGGTCAAAGGCCTCGGCCAGCCAGCGGCCCGCCTGCCAGACGCTATCGGCCACATGCCGCAGCGCCGCCCCCGCCAGCAGGTCGAACTCCGCCGTCGCCGGATCCGCCTCGGCCGCCCGCGCCGCCGCCACCGCCGCCAGCCGGTAGTGCCCAAACACGCTCCACGCGCAGTCCGATTCCGGCGTGCCGGGCGCGTCCGCGTACGACTCCAGCAGCGGCCAGGCGAACCCGAGATCAACGTCAACCCCCGCCGGCAACGGCCGTCCCAGCGCCCCCAGGTCAGGCGGGAGCGGCCGCCGGTTGGCCTCCGAACAGATTCTCCATGCGACTCCAGCACAGCCCGCGCGTCGGCCGCCAGCCTAGCCGCGACCGCCAGGCCCGGCGAACCAGGCACGCCGTCTCCCGAGCACGGCCGCCGAATGTTTCACGTGAAACATTGCCGCCGCAACCCGGGCCGCGCCGCGGGCCGCGGATACACTGAGATGTCTCTCCATTCCCCTCCCTGGCGCCCTTTTTCATGCAACGCATGTCGCGGCTCTTTGCCCGCACGCTTCGCGACGATCCCGCCGAGGCGGCGATCGTGTCCCACCGCCTCCTCCTGCGCGCCGGCTACATCCGGCCGCTCGGCGCGGGCATCTACAGCCTGTTGCCGCTCGGCTGGCGCGTGCACTCGCGCGTGGTGCAGGTCGTGCGCGAGGAGATGGACCGCATCGGCTGCCAGGAACTCCTCATGCCCGTCGTCCACCCCTCCGACCTCTGGGAGCGCACCGGCCGCTTCACCTCGGTCGGCTCCGAGATGGCCCGCCTCAAGGACCGCTGGGGCCGCGACATGGTGCTGGCCATGACCCACGAGGAAGTCGCCACCGAGCTTGGCCAGTGGGTCGCCTCGTCCTACCGCCAGCTGCCCGTCTGCATCTACCACTTCCAAACCAAGTTCCGCGACGAACCGCGCCCCCGCGGCGGCCTGCTGCGCGTACGCGAGTTCACCATGAAAGACGCCTACAGCTTCGACACCGACCTGGAAAGCCAGGAGTCCACCTACCAGGACTTCATGGAGGCCTACCTCCGATCCTTCCGCCGCTGCGGCATCGAGCCCGCCATCGTTGAGTCCGACGCCGGCGCCATGCAGGGCTCCGGCGCCCACGAGTTCCACTGCCTTACCGAGGCCGGCGAAGACACCCTCGTCGTCAGCCCCTCCGGCCGCTACGCCGCCAACATCGAAATCGCCAAAGCCCAAAAACCCCTCTTCGACCACGGCGACCCGCAACCGGTCGAAAAAGTCGCCACCCCCGGCCAGGAAACCATCGACGACGTGGCCGCCTACCTGGGCGTGGAAACCCATCAGACCCTCAAGGCCGTCTTCTACTGGACCGGCGACGCCCTCGCCTTCGTGGCCATTCGCGGCGACCTGCAGGTCAACGAAGCCAAACTCCGCAGCCTGCTGCAAGCCCCCGACCTGCGCCTCGCCGCCGACCAGGAACTCGAAGCCGCCGGCCTCGTCGCTGGCTACGCCTCACCCGTTGGCCTGTCCAACGTCACCGTGGTCGTCGACGACTCCATCGAGTCGGCAACCAACCTGGTGGCCGGCGCCAACGAGCCTGGCTATCACCTCACCAACGTCAACTATCCGCGCGACTTCCAGGCCGACCTGCGCGGCGACATCGCCCAGGTGCGCTCCGGCGACCGCAGCATCGAGGACGACGAGCCGCTGCAACTGATGACCGGCATCGAGATCGGCAACACCTTCAAGCTCGGCACCTTCTACAGCGATAGGCTCGACGCCCAGTACCTGGGCGCCGACGGCCGTCGCCATCCCTTCGTCATGGGCTCCTACGGCATCGGGGTCGGCCGCCTGGCCGCCTCGGTGGTGGAGCGCTACCACGATGCCAACGGCATCATCTGGCCCGTCAGCGTGGCGCCTTACGACGTCCACATCGTGCAACTGGGCGCCGGCGACGTGGCCGCCGACGCCGAGCGCCTGGCCGGGGAACTGGAAGAAGCCGGTCTCTCCGTCCTGCTGGACGACCGCGGCGACAGCGCCGGCGTCAAATTCAACGACGCCGACCTGATCGGCCTGCCCTTCCGCTGCACCGTCAGCCGCCGCACCCTGGCCGCCGCCGCCGTCGAATTCAAACCCCGCGCCGCCACCGACCGCCAGTCCATCCCCCGCGACCAGATTGTCAACACCGTCCTCCAGGCCCGCAAAGACGCCCTCGCCGCCCTGACTCCCGACGCTCCCGTAACCATGCCCACAATCAGCGCATCCGCAAGCAATCCCTGAGATCCGGCATCAGGATGACCACAGGCCCCCCTCGTTAAATTCGGACCCGGCCCGCTTCCGTAGAGTTCACGGCCCACGTTGTCCGGCGCCTGAAATCGACGCGGCCTCAGAACCTAGCCCGACGCGGGCCGGACCGCCGATCCGACCTCTCGGCCGTCGGTAGCCGCGGCTGCGCGGCGAGCGCAGCCGCGCATGCAGGCCTTCGCTGTGTTCCGGCCGGCGTCCTGCTGTCAGCCAGTGGCTGCCTGTGCCTGGGGCGTACCAGTCAACGCTGCGGCTTGTTGGCGATGGCCTCGCCGTAAGACACCGCGCCAAAGGCGCCGGGGTGGCTCATCCACTGCTTGAGTGCGCCCTCCAGGTCGTCCATTTGCTGCGGTGTCGCCACGCCGTACGCCGTCGCTGAGGCACGCACATCGGACGAGAGAAACCAGTCTTCGATGACGCGGGAGAAGTAGCCGATATCTTCGGCGGTCGTGTAGGACGTGAACGAAGCCGCCGGCCGCACGTTCGAAAACCCGGCGTCGAGCAGATGGCGCTTAAGGTCCCGCCCGATATTGGGATGCCCGTCGTCGGCGGTAAGGAGTTCGGCGAGCGTGGCCCAGGCGTCGCCGATAACTTCGAAGTCGGGCGCAAGGAACGAACCTTCGAGAATCCATTCCCGGATAGAGATCAGGCCGCTGGGTTTCAATACCCGCTTCGCCTCACGAAGCACGGCTTGGGTATCAGGAACATGCGCAAGGATGGCGTGGCCGTGAACGACGTCGAAATAATCGTCGTCGAAAGTGAGATCGGACACGTCGCCAACCTGGAACGTCGCATTGTCGTGCCCGCCCGCCTCGGCGATCGACCTCGCCAGGTCAACCTGCGATTGCTCCATGTCGACACCGTAGAGTTCCCCGGGGGCAATCGCCCTGGCCAGACCGATTGACAGGGTGCCCGGTCCACACCCCAGATCCAGCACCCGCAGACCGGGCGTGAGATATGGGAGCAGATGCGCGGCATGGGAATGCACCGTGTGCCGCTGGAGATGTTGGAGGATGCTCTCGCTGAAGCCGAATGTGTACTCCGGCGTCGCAGAAGTCGAGTCGGTCATCAGTGCCCTCAGACCCTGGGGCGGTCACTCCTCAACCCACAAGGGCAGCCCGCGATTGTCAAGCGGCTGCCGTGGAGCGTCAAGTTCGCCGTCGTCCACCCGCTCGGCCGGCCCTTCCGCCTCGCGGCCAGCCGCCGCTGCCTAGAATGTCCTCGGTCCCGCCGCCTCACGCGGCAGCCCGCGGTGCTGGCACATGCAGTGGCTGAGAGATCCGCAACGCGACTCCCGCGAGCACATCCGCGCGGCCCAGCAGGCCCTGGTGTACGCGGGCTATCCGCACGGCGACGCGGTCACCGAGGTCACCACCCATCTTCATCGCGTCCGCGCCGCCCTGGCCGCCCCGCGCCACGCCATGCTGGCCGGCTTCCTGTCCGGCGCCGGCATGGCCATCGGCGCCTTTCTGGTACTCACCCTGGCGTTGGGCGGTCTTGGCCTGGTGATGGGCGTGACCGGCGATTCCGGGACACCTACCGAATTTACGCCGGCAGCACCCCCAGCCCCGCAAACCGACCCCAACCCCGGTTCGCCGCTGGGAGTCCTGCCGGCGGTGGCGCTGGCGGCGCCAACGCTGGGCCTGGCCGGGGTGGGCATGTCCCGCGTCACGCGCAACCGCTGGCGGCGCGCCGGGGTGCTGGTCACCTTCAGCGACCTGCGCCCGCGCCGCCGTTACCTCCTGGAAACCGCCGCCGTTTGGCTGGCCGTGGCCGGGCTCATCGTGCTGATCGTCTGGGCATTGGCCGGCCCTCAGTTGGGCGCCACCGTGGCCCAGATGCTGGCCTTCTTCGGAATCCCTGTCGGCGCGGCCGCTCTCTCAGCCTGGTTCCCCAAGCTGTACACCTGGATCCTCCCGCGAGTCAGTCCCGTGGACGCCGCCGCCGCCGCCCGCCCGGTCATCGAGCGCGAGGCCGCCCGGCAGATCAAGACCGAGCGCGACTTCTACGGCGCCAGCGGCTACGACCGCACCGCCTACGACCGCAACCGCTGGGCCGACGAGATCCTGGGGACCGAGTCCCAGGGCTACTTCGCCGAGGCTCAGCGTCGCGAGGAACGCGCCCGCGACATCGCCCAACGCTCCGGCGCGTACACATACGGCATGTCCCGCAGACGCCGGCTCGCGCGCTATGCCCTGATCACGGGCGTGGCCACGCTGACCATGTGGTTCTTCATCAGCAGGCTGATCTGGCTCATGACCGCGGGCGAGCCAGGCCCTGAAATGGGAGTTCTGGCCCTGGCCCTCGGCGCAGCCGTCGGCCTCGCCCTCACCTGGCTCTACGCCCGCTACTTCGAGGGCCTATGACCTTCCGTCTCTCACCGAGAGGGCGCACACAGTGACGCCGGGGCGCCGATCTGACAGTGGTGGAACCCGCCAACCGTTCTCCGACCCCCTGGACCCCTTCAACAAGCGCCGGACATCGCGCCATCAACAGCGCCTCGAGCAGGCCGAGCTCCGCCGGCAGGCCAAGCGTGACGTCGGTCGCCTGGCCACCCAACACGACGCGCCGCGCGGCAAACGTCTGCTGATCTACGGGTCGATAACGGTCGGTATCACGCTCATCGGCTGGCGCATGCTGCACTGGTTTGTCTCGTTCGGTTCAATCAACCGCTTGGGCGGCGGCGGGGCCATCATGGGCCGCAGCGGCCGCGACATCATCGCCTCCGGCTTCGAGAGCCAACCGCCGCCAGCCGCCTGGATCGATCCCGTTGGCCTCGCGGTCGGCCTGGCCCTGGGCCTCCTCATCACCTGGATCTACGCCCGCTACTTCCAAAACCTCTGAGCATCCGTCCTCGCCGCGGCCGGTATCTCTGCGACGACGGGCGATACCGCGTTGCTACGCTTCGTTCACAGCGAATCTGGCGGGCTTTCCCGTGCAACTCGACTTCGCCTTCATCTGCGACTACGCCGACAGCACCTCCAAGGTCGTCGCCATCGGCATCGGCTTCGACCAGATCCACGCCCCAAGCCTCCCCACCCGCCATCCCCGCCTCTGCGTCGTCGCCCGCTTCAGGGCCCACAAGACCGAGGTCGGACAGAAGCAAGCCCGCGTCGTCATCATGGACGCCGATGGATCCGAAGTCGCCGCGGTCCAGGGGATCGTCGACCTCGTGGACCCGGTCGACCGCCTCGAAACCACCGCCACCCTGGTCGTCAACTTCGACAACCTCAACTTCGATCACTACGGCTCCTACTCCGCCCACATCCTCCTCGACGGCAACGAAATGCACCGCACAGCCTTCGAAGTCTCCCAGCCACCCGCCAAGGGCTAGAGCCACCGACACTTCAAGACCCTCGTCATGGGCGAGTCGCCTGTGTAGGGTGCTCAACGCGCGACGTCCGCACCCGAAGACTCTCTGTCGGCCGGAACTTAGGGCTAAGCTCGGGATATACGCCCGTTCGAGTACACCTGTGAGCATCCGACACCCGCTCGTGAGTCGCCGCAAGGCCCTCGCCGCCGGCGCGGCCTCCCTGGGCGCCCTCGCCCTGGCCGCCTGCGGTGAATCGCCGGCCGAGAGCGCCGTGGGATCCCTGCCGGCAAACCTCCAGGCGGAGTTGGACCGCAACCTGCAACGCGCCCGGGCGGAGGCCCGCAACGTCACCGCGGCCGCCCCGCGGCCCGCCGTCAAGCTGCCCACGGCCGGCGCCGGGCACCCCGTCACGGTCGCCATGTACCCCTCCAACCGGATCGGCGGCAGCCTCTTCGGCCAGTTCGTCAATGGCCTGGCCGCAGCTCGCGAGCGCGCCGAGGACCGCTACGCCTACACCGAGGCCGCCCTGGACTACGGGCGCAACGCCTCCACCTTCAGCATCAGCACGTCCCTGGACGCCGTGGTCAACGCCAACCCCGACATCGTCATTTACTTCCGCGCCGACCAGGCCGATCTGCTGGCCAACGACCGCCTGGCGCCGCTGGACGACTTCCTCGTGTCGGACCCGGAATTCGACTCGGCCGACTTCTGGCCGGGCCTGCTGGAGACCGGCAAGCACGAGGGCCTGCAATTCGGCGTCCCGGTGGCGGTCTCGCCGCACGTGCTGTTGTTCAACCGCGGGCTGGCGACCGAACTCCAGGTCGAACCGCCCACCCTCGATCCGCTGACCTTTGACGCCGAGGTCTTCCTTGACACCGTCCGGCGCTTGCACGCCGAGCCGCCACCCTCCGGCGGGATCGGCAGCATGGGCTACATCTCGCGCTTTACGCCCGAACCGAACGGCCAGGGCGACTATTCGGCGTCGCCGTCGCCGTACGAGCTGCTGCAATCAGCCGTCGGCGACATCCGCGGCCCTAATGGCGACTTCGCGCCCCTCACCTCGCCACCCGCCATAGCCGTCGCCGACTTCCTGCGCGCCTGGGTGCACGACCACCGCCTGGCCATCACCGACGGCCGCTCCACCCGCTCATTTCAGCGCACCGGCCAGTTCGGCTTCACCAGCACCATCCTGGCGTTTCTCTCGCCCAGCCTGCTCGTCGGCAACAGCCTGGACGTGTATCCGCTACCGAACATGGGCACCGGTCGCAGCCCGGTATTCGTCCACGCCATGATGGGCGTGCTGGCCAGCGCCAAGAACCCGGAACTCGCCTACGACGCCCTGCGCCACCTGGCTGCGGGCCTACGCTCCAGTTCCGTCCTCCCGGCCACCCGTATCTCCGCCGAAGGCGTCGCCGCCCGCGCGCCCGACCTCTCCCCCGAAGACGCCAACCTCGTCGAACAGTTGATGACCAACGCCGTCTACTCCACCCTCAGCCGCCGCCAGGCCGGCCTCATCACCAACGGCATCGTCGGCGACATCATCTTCGGCGACGAACACCCCCAGGACGGCCTGCAAACCATCGTCGACCGTCTCCGCGAAGAGAGCGCTGAGTAGCGTCTCGCTATGATTTGAGAGGCGCGACGGGGCTGTGTCGCGGCTTTGCCGCGCAACGACAGTCACCGCGCCGGTGCGGCCTGCACGAACGGAGGGTTCGATGGGCGAGGTGATGCCTCGAGCCACGCTGGAACAAAACATTGCGGCCTACGAACGCATGCAAGATCAACTTGAGGCCGAACATACGGGTCGGTGGGTCGTGGTCGACAACGAACAGCTCATCGACGCCTTCGACGACTTTCAGGACGCTGCCGACCTGGTGATAGAGAAGATCGGGCCTGGCTGCCTCCTGCGACAAGTTGGACGGCCCCCGGCACAGCTCCCCTCGCTTCGAATCTCTCGCCCGCAGGCGCCAGCTTGTTCGACCAGCTACAGACCAACCCCACTTACTCCACCCTCAGCCGCCGCCAGGCCGGCCTCATCACCAACGCCATCGTCGGCAACATCATCCTCGGCGCCCAACACCCCCAAGAAGCCCTCCAATCCATCACCAACCGCCTCCGCGCCGAAGACTTCGCCAAGAAAAGCTCTGAACAAGTAAGGAACCCTTGCCGAAATGTCCCCATCCGTTCGCCCCTTAGGCGAACTCAGGGCAGGCTCTGCACCTGTCGCAGGGGGACCGAACGGATTGGGGCGCTGCCCAGGGGCATATTCCGAGCTTGCCTCAATGTCAAAGGCGCCCACGACCCAAAGCCTTAGGCCTAGTTGAGGCGCCTAGTGCGCGCCGCCGCCCCGCCCACTTCCTCGCCTGAGTGGATGAGCGTCACCACGAACGGCCGCCCCCCGTCGATGCACACGCGAATCATCACCCGGTAGCGCGGTTCGAAGATATGCAGCGGCAGCCGCATCCGCGGAATCATCACCGTGTGGAGCCGAAAGCGGTCCAGCCGCATGGCGGAGTCTGGCTGCCATTCCGGCCGCCCCCTTGATGAGGATCCGCATGGGGCGAGATTCGCCAGGTCCGCTTCCGGCTGATGGCCCTGCTCGCCGCTCCCGGCCACTGGTCAGCGGTACACGCCGTCCTTCCGGCGCCCTGCCTAGCGGCAGCTTCCATCCCCACGTCTCGTAGTGTTCTATTCTGTCCACGCAAATTGCCAACCAACCATTGGCATCGCAGCCCGCCGGCAGCGACGGAGGAATGAGAAATAGTGTCAACATTTAAAGCGAATGCGTTCTTACTGAAGAATCTTCTTGAAAATGTCGGGAACGGTAAAATCCAGCTCCCGGACTTCCAGCGTGGCTGGGTATGGGATGATGACCGAATCAAAGACTTACTGGTCAGCATATCTCGCGGCTTCCCCATCGGCGCCGTGATGACGCTCGATGCCGGCGGAGACCTGCGGTTTCGAAGCCGTCTGGTCGAGGGGGTGGCTCCCACTGGTGCGGGTCAAGCGGACGAATACTTGTTGGATGGCCAACAGCGGCTTACATCGCTGTACCAGGCGCTGCGGTATGAAGGACCAGTGGAAACTCGCTACCGACCTGGTGGAAGCTGGGTCATCGAGAGATGGTATTACATCGACATCCAACAGGTGATGAATCCGCTAGTTGATTTGGATGACACCATCGTTAGCGTTCCTAAAGACCGAGTGGTCAGATCGAATTTCGGCCGTGATGTGGACCTGGCTCTATCCTCCACCAATCTCGAATTTGAGCATCACATGATGCCCACCGAGCAGGTCATGGATGGTATGGATTGGATGCTCGGATACCTTGGTTATTGGAAGGATCGCGGCGGGCACCCAGCGGGTGATCCGGTTGCTTTCTTCACCCAATTCAAGGATGCCGTGCTGGACAACTTCACCGACTACCAGCTGCCGGTCATCAGTCTGGGAAAGGAGACGTCCAAAGAGGCCGTATGCACGGTCTTCGAAAAGGTCAACACCGGTGGTGTAACCCTGAACGTGTTTGAGTTAGTGACCGCCGCCTTTGCCGCAGACGACTTCTCGCTGCGGGACGACTGGGCGGCGCGCAGCGGGCGTTTACACGCTGAATTCGGCGTGCTTCAGGGCGTCGGCGGTGATCAATTCCTGCAAGCGGTGACACTGCTGGCGACCCAGGCGCGGCGCAGGAAAGCCATTTCCGAGGCTCCGTCGAGTCAACCCCCCGGCGTCGGCTGCAGGAGATCGGACATCCTCAACCTGACGTTCGGCGAATACCAGACGTGGGCCGACCGTGTGGAAGCGGGATTCAAGGCCGCCGCAAGGTTTCTGCGCGGCCAGTTCGTGTTCACCAGGTACAACGTGCCTTACAACACCCAACTGGTCCCCCTGGCAGCGTTGTACGTGGAGTTGGGCAAGGAGTTGGAACCCGCTAATGCGCAGGATAAGCTGAACCGCTGGTTCTGGTGTGGGATCTTCAGCGAAGCCTATGGCGGCGGCGTTGAGACTCAGTTTGCTCGTGACCTGGAACAGGTCGCTAACCACATCCGAGGCGGCGCCGAACCGGAACTTGTAGTCCAGGCAAGCTTTGTTCCCGAGCGGCTGTTGTCCTTGAGAACACGCAACAGCTCGGCCTACAAGGGTCTTTACGCGCTGCAAATGAAGAGCGACGCGGCCGACTGGCGCACTGCTGAACCCCTGACTTTTGCCACCATCGATGACGAGAACATCGACATCCACCATATCTTCCCGGTCGCCTGGTGCAGGCGTGCTGACCCGGAAGTGCCAAGACGCCTGTACGACTCGGTAATCAATAAGACGCCCATTGACGCCCTAACCAACCGCATCATCGGTGGTAAGGCGCCGTCCTGCTACTTGCCCCGCTTGCGCCAAGACATTGTCGAAGAAAAACTGAATGGCATTCTCAAATCACATTGGATTGATCCCGGCCTTCTTGAGAAGGATTTTTTTGGTGATTGCTTCGTAAAGCGAGGTCAAGCAATGCTCGACTTGATCAACCGCACGATGGGCAAGCCGACCGTAGATGGCCGTAAGGTGTTCCGCGACGCCCTGGACTCCGCCCATCTGACTGAGCAGTACGCCGATGATGAAGTCGAGTACGATCCCCTCGGCCACAGCGCCTTTGGCGACGAGACGCTGGGCGGCGACATTTCATAAACGTCTAAGAAAGCTCTGCTCACTAGCCGAGTGGCGACGGTCCTTGCTCACGCCTCACGGCTTTACTCGAACTCGTGCTTGTTTCGTCTCCGATCTCAATCGGGACGCGATGCGTTCTGAACCGCGCCGCGACCGGCATGCGGCCCATCGCCCACCGCCTCCGCGCTGAGAGCACTTCTAGTAGCACACGCGGGCTATAGTTCAGAGCGCTGCCAGCTACACCGCGCACCAATGTGTCGCGTCGAAAGAGGCTGAGGTGGGGGACAACACCATTGCCCTCGAAGTGCACGGTTCCGACTTCGTCCTAGACGATCTGAGTTCGGTCGTCGAGCACTTTCACGGGCTGCTGAGCGACTTGGCTGCTGAAGTGGCCGAGGGTGCCGAGGTTACGTGGCGGCTTGGCCGCTTCGGAACCGGGAGTATCGTGGCCGAGGTTCACTGCGAAGCCGATGACCCCGCCGTCGTAGACCAGGTCGTTACCGCGTACGACCGTGTCGGCGCGGCCCTTGCCAGCGACGGTCCTGTGCCGTATGCGGGCGCTGTTCTCACGCACACCGACCGACTAACCGGCCTGATCGATGGACGAGTCACGTCGGTCCTGTTCAGAACCGACCGCCGAGCGCACAAGGTTCAGCGGCCGACGCCAGGAGCGCTTGCGGAGCACGCTCCCCGCCTCGAGTCGTACGGGTCCGTTGAGGGCGTGGTGGAGACGCTGGCACGTCGTCATGGGACCCGGTTCGTCGTCTACCCGGACGACGGCCAACGCAGCGTTTCCTGTTACGTGAGCACCGAGCAAGAGGCCGCAATGTTGAAGTTGTGGGGCAAGCACGTACGCGTCGAGGGCCTGCTCCGGCGCGATCCGCTCACGGGTGCCCGGTTGTCAATCCGCGATATCTCGAATATCGAGGAGCTTGGCCCCTCGGCCACCAACCTTTCGGACCTGTGGGGCATATTGCCCTCGCGAACCGACAGGAAGCCTGAGGAGGTGATCCGGGCGGCATGGGATGGCGTCTAATCGTCCTGAGCTCTATTGGGATTCGTGCTGTTTCCTTTCCTTTCTGGAAGGGGATTCAACACGTACAGAGCTGCAGACGCTCATGGCCGATGCCGAGGCTGGTGGGGTACTGATCGTCACTAGCACTATCTCGGTTGCCGAGGTGGCTTACCTTGCGCCGGAAGGCCCCGGCCTGCCGCTCGACCCAGACGTCGAACGGCGAATCGAAGACTTGTGGCGCTCGGGGCAAGCTATCCGCTTTGTGGAAGTCGACGCCGGCGTCGCGTCGCGCGCTCGAACCTTGTTGCGACACGCGCTCACCCAGGGCTGGCAGCGCAACCCGCGCGACGCCCTCCATCTCGCCTCCGCTCAGCAAGCGTCCGTCTCGACGATCCATACCTACGACGAGCGTTGGGACCGCTACGCCCAGTTGATCGGGAGAGCTGTAGAGCGACCAAACCTTCTATATGTGTCGCAGGCCGCGCCATGACGCGAAACACACGGCTGCTTGCGGCGTCCCGCGATCGGTAGTGACTGGGTCGGGCCGCCTGCGTCGTCGCGCCATACCGAGCGCGTCGTCAACCCCGACTGAACACATCGGCCTGCAAAGTGAACACATCGGGGCGGAAACTGAACACATTGACCCGAAAAGTGAACACATTCGGGCCAAAACTGAACACATCGCCGCGAACACCGTGAACACCCCGTGCTCTCGCGTCGTCGCCCGACGCCAAGGCCATCGTCGACCGCCTGCGGGCTGAGGCCCCCGTCTAGTCTCCACCTCAAAACCGCCCAGAAACCTCCGCGCTGCGGCTGCCCTGGACGGAGGCGTCGTGAACCCCAACTGGACACATTCGGGCGCAGGCTGGACACATGAGCCCGAAAAGTGGACACATTCGGGTGGAAACTGGACACATCGCCACGAAAACTGGACACATCGGCGGCAAACAATAATCACCTGTCCACCTTCACCGCCACCCGGCCGCCCATAGGAGAGTCCCGGTAAACCCGCTTCAAGCTCGCCGGCTTGGCATCGCCTCCGCCCGCCCCAAGCTCGCCAAAGAACCTGTCATACGGTTTCCACTCAGCTTCTCCAAGAGCCCGCCCTGAGCCTGTCGAAGGGGTGGCTCGCCACTACCACCTCCCTCGCCAATCGTAAGCAGATCGTGTACAATAGGCGTGCCGTCCTCCCGTTCCCCTTTCCCGGAACTCCCCATGCCCGCCCGCCATCGTCACCCTCGCCCCAGGCGCCCGGAGGGCCGGGAACTTCACCGCGCCTCGCCCCCGTCACGCCCCCTCGCCAGCCGCGCCCTGGTCCCGGGATGCGTCACTGTCCCACCCCAAAATCCGGCCCAAACTGACTCTGGCCAGCCCGACCCCTATGGGGTCGGGCTGGCCAGAGTCAGTTCCCCCCTTCACCCCCGCCGAACCCGCGCCGCCGGCACACCGCCGATAATGCAGCCATACACTGACTGCACGCCCGCCAGCTAGGGAGCACGAATGACTACCACGGCCACGGCGCCGACCAGTAGCGCGGATGGGGTCACCTGGGATCTCAGCATCCTCTACGACAGCACCGACGACCCCAAGCTCGTGGCGGACCTGGACGCGGTCGCCGAGCGCGCCGCGGCCTTCGAGAAGCGCTACCGCGGGCAGGTCGCCGGCCTGGACGCGGCGGGCCTCCACGAGGCCGTAACCGAACTGCAGGACATCCACGAGGCCATGGACCATCCGGCCATCTACGCCCACCTGCTGCACGCCGGCAAGACCGACGAGCCAACCCACGGCCGCCTGGTGGCCCTCACCCAGGAACGCGGCACCGCCATCAACAAGCACCTGATCTTCTTCGACCTGGAGTGGATCGAGGTGGACGACAAGCGCGCCGAGGAACTCCTGGCCGACCCGGTCCTGCAGGACTTCGCCTACCTGCTGCGCCTGGAGCGCCGCTACAAGCCCCACCGCCTGTCCGAGGGCGAAGAGCAGCTACTGGACGAAAAGGCCAACACCGGCAGCCGCGCCTGGAGCCGCCTCTTCGGCGAACTCACCAGCCGCCTGACCTGCGAGGTCACCCTGGACGGCAAGACTCGCACGATCACGGAGGCCGAAACCCTCGCCCTCAGCTACCACCCCGACCGCGAAACCCGCAAGTCCGCCGCCGACGGCATGACGCAAGCCCTCCGCGACAGCCTCCACCCCCTCACCTACGTCTTCAACGTCCGTCTGCAGGACCACGCCACCGACGACCGCCTGCGCAGCTACCCCACCGCCATGTCGTCACGCAACCTGGCCAACCAGATCACCCAGGAATCGGTGGACGCGCTGGTCGCCGCCTGCGTGCGCGGCTTTCCCATCGTCGGCCGCTACTACCGGCTCAAGCGCCGCCTGCTGGGCCTGGACGAACTCTTCGATTACGACCGCTACGCCCCGCTCAGCGCCGACCTGCCGTCCTACGACTGGGCCACCGCCAAAGACGTGGTGCTGGAGAGCTACCACGCCTTCTCCGAGACCCTTGGCGGCATCGCCCAGCGGGCCTTCGACGAGCGCTGGATCGACGCCGAACTGCGCCCGGCCAAGCGCGGCGGCGCCTTCAGCATGGGCGGCACGCCCAGCACCCATCCCTACATCCTGGCCAGCTACACCGACACCGTCCGCGACGTGATGACGCTGGCCCACGAGCTCGGCCACACCGTCCACCAGTACCTCTCCTACGGCGTCGGCTACCTGCAGGCCCACACGCCGCTGACCACCGCCGAGACGGCCTCGGTGTTCGGCGAGATGATCGTCTTCCGCCGCCTGCTCGACGCCCAGCCCACGCCCGCCGCCCGCCTGGGGCTGCTGGCCAGCAAGATCGAGGACCACTTCGCCACGGTCTTCCGCCAGATCGCCATGCACAACTTCGAGTTCCGGGCCCACCAGGCCCGCCGCGAGGAAGGCGAACTCTCCTCGGACCGCCTCAGCGAGCTCTGGTTCCAGGCCAACGGCGAGATGTTCGACGGCTCGGTCACCTTGCGCGACGACTACCGCATCTGGTGGAGCTACATCCCCCACTTCATCGGCTCGCCCTTCTACGTGCACGCCTACGCCTTTGGCGACCTGCTGGTGCTGGGCCTGCTGCAGCGCTACCAGGAACAAGGCGCCGAGTTCGAGCCGCGCTACGTCGAAATGCTGTCCAGGGGCGGTTCCGTCAGCCCCATCGCCCTGCTGGAACCCTTCGGCATCGACCTGGCCGACCCGAGTTTCTGGGACGGCGGCGTTCAGGTCCTTAGCGACCTCGTGACCGAAGCCGAGGCGATGGCCGCGGAGGCCGGAGCGTGACGACGGCCAACGGCGTCCTCCAAGCCGTCGGCGCCCCCGCCATCAGCATGGACGATGCCTGCGCCGTGGTCGGCGAGGCCCTGCGCGGCTCGCCTGCCGGCGAGCGCCGCTTCCTGGTACTGGTCCCGGACTCCACCCGCAAGGCCCCCGTGGCCGACATCTTCCGCGCCATCCACGACGCTGTCGACGGTCGCGCCGACCGCGTCGACGCCATGATCGCCCAGGGCACCCACGGCCCCATGTCCGAAGCGGAGAAGTCCGCCTGGGTCTTCGGTGGCAGCCGCTACCCCCGCAGCACCGTCTTCGACCACGACTGGGACGACCCCGACGCGCTCACCCCCCTCGGCGTGGTCCCGCTGGACGACCAACTGGACCGCTTCGGCGAAAACCGCAAGTACGCCTCTCTGCTCGGCTTCGACGACGACATGCGCATCCGCGTCAACGCCAAGCTGCTCGAGTACGACCGCCTGGTGCTGCTCACCCGCGTGCAGCCGCATGAGGTCGCCGGCTTCGCTGGCGGTGCCAAGCAGATCTTCCCCGGCGTCTCCGGCCCCGAAATGATCAGCCTGCTGCACGCCATCGGCAGCCTGCGCACCAACCGCGGCATCCACGGTGTCATGCCCAACCCCGTGCGCGACCTGATCGACGACATGGCGCTGAACCTGCCGGTGCCCATCACCACCATCGGCCTGGTCATCGACGACGACAGCGACGCCATCCACGGCGCATTCGTACAGCCCGACGGCTGGCGTGAGTGCGTGGAGCAAGCCGCCGAACTCAGCGCCGCCGTCAACATCCGCTACGTCCCGCGCCGCGTCCGGCGCGTGGTCGCGGCCCTGCCCCAGCGCAAGGACGGCAGCTGGCTCTACCCGGACCTCTGGACCGGCGCCAAGGGCGTGCTCAAGACCGAGGACGCCGTGGCCGACGGCGGCGAACTGGTCGTCTGGGCGCCCAACATCGATTCCATCTCCGACGCCCACGGCGAGCTGATTGGCGCCATCGGCTACCACACCTACGCCTATTTCCTCTCGCATCCCCAGTCCTGGCAACGCGCAAACGCCACCCCGCTGGCCCTCAACGGCAGCGCCCTGATGAAGGGCGAAGGCCGCATGGCCAACGGCCGCGAAGTCCCCCGCATCGACGTCCGCATCGCCACCGCCATCCCGCCCGACGCCTGCGCCCGCATGAACATCGGCTACGAAGACCCCGACGCCGTCGCCGCCGAAATCGCCGCCACACCCCCCAACGCCATCACCGACGACCGCCTCATCGTCCGCAACGCCGGCGGCATCCTCTGGCGCCACCGGGCCGACTAGACGAAACAGGCTTTCTGGAGAACTCAATGCTGGACGCTCAGGCTTTCTTCTTTGACCTTGACGACACCCTGGTCGACTTCGGCAAGGCCCGCCGCAAGGGCCTCATTGCCCTGGCCGGCCAGCTGGCCGGCCGCGTGCCGAATCAGTCCCCGGACCAACTCCGGGAACTCCAGTCACGCATCGTCGACGACCGCACCCGCCGCGGGCGCGGCATGCCCCAGGACGGCGACCTGCGAGGCACCCGCATCCGCGTCTGGACCGAGGTGCTCGCCTTCATCGGCGCCCCCGACCTGACCGATCCCGGCCAACTGACCGACGACCACGACCTGCTGACCCGCCAGAACCTGGAGCTATATCCCGACGCGGATGCCTCGCTCCGCTGGGCGGCAGAACGCTTCGAGGTCACCGGCATCATCACCAACGGCCCCAGCGACGTGCAGTGGGGCGAGGTCCGGCAGGTAGGACTGGAAGACCGCGTCGATCGCGTGATCGTCGCCGGCGACATCGACGCCTTCAAGCCCGACCCGCGCATCTTCGAGGCCGCCCTCAAAGGTCTCGGAATCCCGCCGCGCTCCGCCGTCTTCATCGGAAACTCTGCGGCCCACGATGCCGCCGGCGCCATCCAGGCCGGCTGGTCGGCCATCTGGCTCAACCGCGACGGCGACACGTATCCCTCGTCACTCCCACCACCCACCGCAACCGTTACAACCCTCGACGAACTCCCGGCCCTCTTCGGCTGACGCGTGAAGCTCTTCCTCAAGGTCGCGCTCTTCACGCTGGTGGTTCCGGGCACGATCGCGGTGCTCGTTCCCCTGCTCATCAAGTGGGACCGGCCGGTCGCCAACGGCCCAACGCTCTGGCTGGGGGCGGGCCTCCTCGCCCTCGGAACGCTCCTCTACCTGCGCTCCGTCTGGGACTTCGCGGTCTCCGGCGGCGGCACCCCCGCACCCATCGACGCCCCCAAACGCCTGGTAACCAACGGCGTCTACCGCTATTCCCGCAACCCCATTTACGTCGCCGTCCTCATCGCCATCGCCGGCTGGGCCAGCCTCTTCCAGGCCCCGATCCTCCTGGCTTACGGCGTCGTCCTGTTCGCCCTCTACTCATTCTTCGTCCAACGCCACGAAGAGCCCCACCTGGCCCGCGAATTCGGCGACCAATACGCCACCTACACCGCCACACCCCCCCGCTGGCTCCCCCGCCTACGCCGCAAAAACCGCCCCTAGCCAACCCCCGCCGTCGTCTCCTCAATCAGCCAGTCAACGACGGCTTCCAGGGCATGCTGCTCGCTGGCGCCGGCGCGGCGTTGGGATTCGTAGACGGCTAGCTGGCGGTGAGCGCTGGTGCCGCGGGCGAGGATGGTGCGGACGTGTTCGACTTCGGCCACGCAGTGCAGGCGTTCGGCGTCCTCGCGGATCAGGTCCAGCAACTCCTCCATCAGCACGTCCAGCGGCTTGATGCGGTTCAGGCCAAAGTCCACCAGGCCGTTGTCGATCCCGTAGCGCTGCGCGCGCCACGAGTTTTCGGCCAGCAGCGCCAGCGGATACATGCGCCAGCGCTGGTTGGCCCGGCGCATCCGCGCAAGCAGAGAAACCGTGCACACGTACAGCGCCGCAATGCAGACCGCGTCGTCCAGGCTGGTACAGGCGTCGGTAATCCGCATCTCCAGGGTCGGCAGGCGCGCGTGCGGCCGCGCGTCCCACCAGACCTTGGTTGGATCGTCGATTAGTCCGGCCTCCAGCAGGCTCCGGATCATGCGCTGGTACTCGCCGTGGCTTTCGAACCGCTCCGGCAGCCCGGTGCGCGGAAGCTCGTGCAGGATCGTCAGCCGGTAGCTGCGCAGGCCGGTGTTGCGCCCCTGCCAGAAGGGCGACGAGGTGCTGAGCGCCAGCAAGTGCGGCAGGAAGTAGGTGACCTGGTTCAACACGTCGATCCGGTCCTCCGGGTCCGGAATCCCCACGTGCACGTGCATCCCGCCGATCACCATCCGCTGCGCCAGCGTCTGCATGTCTTCGGTCAGCGCCTTGTAGCGCTCCCGGTCCGTGGGCAACTGCCGCGACCAGAGCGCGAACGGATGGGTGGAGGCCGACATGATTCGCAGTTCGTGCGCCTTCAGGACCTCGGCCAGCGTGCGTCGCAGCGTCGCCAGGCGTTCGCGGACCTCGGCGATCGAGCCGCACACGCTGGTGCCGACTTCGACCTGCGACCGCAGCAGCTCCGGGCTCACGCTTCCGACTTCCGCCGGGATGGCCGCCTCGCACTCGTGCAGCAGCGCCCGCGGCGGGTTGGCCACCAGGTCCCGCGTATCGGGGTCGACGATCAGGTATTCCTCTTCGACCCCGATCGTGAAGTCAGGCAGCCCGTCGATAAAGGCGGTCACGCGCACACTCCCAGAAACCTCCGGCGCCATGCTACGCGGCCGCGATTAACCGAATGAAACCGTCGCCGATTCACATGCATCGCTCTGACAGCACCAGTCGCCGGCCCGATAGCCAGCAGCCGTTTCCCGCGGGTACCCTGCGCGCATGATCAAGATCGGCCTGCGACTCGTCGACCTCTCCAACGACCACCTGCAATACGCGGCGCAGATCGGCGTGGACGGCGGCACCCTGCGCACCGACGACCTGCCGGGCGTGGCCGAAACCGGTCAGGTCGACGCCGCTGGACTTCGCGAGCTGCTACAGCGGCTTGATGCCCTGGACCTCGAACTGGCCGGCATGGAACTGCGCCGCGCCCGCATCGCGGGAGTCCTGCGCGGCGACCCAGAGGGCACGCAGGAAATCGAAGACCTGTGCGAGACCATCCGCGTCCTCGGCGGCGAGGGCGCCCCGCTGGTCACCTGCGGCTTTGCCGTGGCCCACGCGGACGAGCACATCCAGACCTGGCGCGGCTACAAGGACCTGCCGGGCGGACGCGCCGGCACCGAGCTGCGAACCTTCGACTCCGCCTGGGTCGAGGAATCGGACCTGGTCACCTGGGGCATCGACACCGGCGACCCGGCCGTGCGCGTGCCCGAGGCCGAGGTCTGGCGCCGCATGGACGGCTTCATGGAACGCGTGCTGCCCGCCGCCGAATCAGCCGGCGTGCGCCTGGCCTTCCACCCCAACGACCCGCCCCTGCCGCTCTACCGCGGCGTCGAGCAGCCGTTCATCGATCCCGAGGGCCTGGGTCGCCTGCTGGACCGCTACGACAGCCCCAACGTCGGCCTGCTGTTCTGCCTGGGCACCATGCAGGAGACCGGCAAAGACATGCCGGCCGCCCTGCGCAGGTTCGGCGAACGCGGCAAGTTGTTTACCATCCACTTCCGCAACGTGCGCGGCGTCATCCCGCGCTTCGAGGAAGTCTTCCAGGACGAAGGCGACTACAACGCGGCCGACCAGATGCGCACGCTGCACGAGGTCGGGTTCGACGGCTTCGTAATGCCCGACCACTACCCCGGCCTGCTGGGCGACAACGAAGCCCGCGAACGCGCCCGCGCCTGGTGCGTCGGCTACCTCCGCGCCCTCATCCAGGCCACCGCACCCTAAGCCGCCCACCGCCTCGAGGCGTACGATCAGCGCTGTGTCGGGGGCGTGGGCGCTGTGACGTAGAAGGGCGAGCCGCATGAGTGATCCGGTGAAGGTTGGATTTGTTGGGGCGGGGAGCCTGGCGAGCCGGGTGCATTACCCGTCGCTGGATGAGATCGAGGCTACGGACCTGCGGGCGATCTCAGAGCTGGACGAGGACCGGCTGACCGCGATCGCCGACCAATACGACGTACCCGGCCGCTACACCAACTACCGCGACATGCTCGGTCGCGAGGACCTGGACGCCGTTTACGTGGTGATGCCCCCGCACTTGCTGCACGACATCGTGATCGACTGCCTGCAGGCCGGGAAGCACGTCTTCATCGAGAAGCCGCCCGGCGTCTCAACCTACGAGACCGAGGCCTTTGCCTGGTACGCGGAGCAGCACGGCTGCCTGACCATGGCCGGCTTCAACCGGCGCTTCGTCCCCCTGCTGCGTCACTGCAAGGCCGCAGTGGAAGCCGCCGGACCGATTCACATGGTCGCCGCGCGGTTTCACAAGTTTGACCCGTGGCCCGAGGAGTTTGGCTTCTACCGCGGCTCGGTCAGTCACCTGACCTCCGACATCATTCACGCGGTCGACTCGCTGCGATTTCTGGCCGGAGGCGAGGTGGTGGAGTTAAACGCCCACACGCGCGCGCTGGGCCGTCCCTACATCAACGTGCACGCCGCGCTGATCGAGTTTTCCACCGGCTGCTCAGGCGTGCTGCTGGCCAGCCGCCGCGCCGGCGCCCGCCGCCACACGTTCGAGATCCATGGCGGCGACGTCTCCGCCTACTGGGAGGACGGTGTCGAGGGCATGATCTACCGCGACAACTCGGACACCCCCGAGTTAGTGCGGGGCGCGGACCTCATCGACGACCCCGACGCCCTGCATCAACGCTCCGGCTTCCAGGCCGAGAGCCAGCACTTCATGGACAGCATCCAGGCGGGCACCCAACCCCTCACCAACTTCGCCGAAGCCGCCAAGACGATGCGCCTGGTCGACCAGATCGCGGCGGACGTGCGATAGCTGTAGGGGCTCCTCGCAGTCCCTGATCCACCCTTGTTTCAACCGCTGCGGGACAACCGCCCTATCAGGCGCGCCAATTCCGCGCGCCGGTCCCGGTTCATCCGTGAATTGGACAGGAACTGGCTCCAGCCGATGAACTGCCTTCCGAGCAGTTCGCCGCAAAAAACGGTCGTCCCGAGATTTCCGTCATCCGCCCGGTGCTCAAAGCGCGTCTCGAAGATGCCTTCCAGCCGCTTAACGACCGTCTTGCCATTTCCCAGCAACAACCTGATGTTGGGGCTTTCCCGCAGTACGTCCCTGAAGAACGGCAGGCCGTCCTCAATCAACGTGTCCTGAATCCGCCTGTCCAACTTCCCCCACAAGGGATCGGTCGGCCACTGCACGACGTCCATAGAGCAGGCCAGATCGGGCTGACAGGAAACGTATCGGCCGCCGTAGGACGCCCCGCAGGCGTTGAGAATCGGCTCCAAACACGTGAAATACCTGTACCGGTGATTCTCGAAGTACCGCCGCTTGTCCTCCCAAAGCTTTTCGGCACCGTCGGCTTCCATTGGCGGATAGTCGCCGCGTTGCCAGACGCCATGAGGATTGATGCCGACGGTTGCAACGACGGCGTCGTTCACGTGGCCTTCGACCACGTGTGGCAGCGCTACCGGCGGCACACAGCAACCGTCGGGAGGCGTTGCGTCGCGGATGTAGGCGGGATAGTCAATCCCTCGAGTCATCTACCGATCCTCCCTGTAACAAGCGGCGGTTGCCGCAGCTACCGCCGAAGACGCAACCATGCGCCCAACCGTTCCCGCCTCAGCGACCCCCGGGGCGTCTCAGGCGCTCTGCAGGTACTCCAGGGCCTTGAGGTAGCTGCGGCGTTGGAGGAAGTGGCGGAGTTGGGCCGGGGTGTCCGGCCCAAGCGATTGCGTCAGGCCGTCCACGCGGCGCAGCGCGGCCTGAAGCTCGGCGGGTGGGCCCGGCGGCGGGCCGATGGCCCGCAGCAGGGCCTCCAGTGCCTGCGTCAGCTCGGCACGACCGTCGTTCACCAGGGTCAGCCTGCCAGCGTGGCCTCGACGGAGATTTCCACGTTGCCGCGGATGGCGTTGGAGATGGGGCAGCCGGCCTCGCCTTGCGCGGCCAGGTCGGCGAAGCCCGCCTGGTCCAGCCCGGGGACGACGCCTTCCACGCTCAGCGAGCTGCTGCCCACCTTGAACCCGCCAGCCGGCAAGGGCTCGAAGGTGACGGATGCGGACACCCGAAGTTCTTCCGGCGGGTGACCGGCCTCGGCCAAGGTGTGCGAGAACGCCATCGCGTAGCAACTGGCGTGCGAGGCGGCCAGCAATTCTTCCGGGCTGGTCTTGCCGCCCGGGCCTTCGGTGCGGGCCGGCCAGCTCACGGCCTGTGCCGTCAGAGCGCCGCTTCCCACGTCGAACGTGCCCGTTCCTTGAATCAAGTCTCCGCGCCAAACGACATCAGCTTGTCGGACGATGTCGGCCATTTCGCTTCCTCTCAGTACCGTGACCGCGATGCTCGTGCCGCGGATTGTCGTCTCTGCCGGCCATGCTTACCACACGCCGCGCGCGCCGGTGTGGCAGGGAACGCCGGTTCGTCGGTTAGTACAGGTTTGGCAGCCGCCAGGCCGCGGCCGGCTTGGATGCGGCTGGCAGGCTCGCTATAGTGCCTGTCCCCGACATGGGTTTCCCCAGCGCCGTCCGACAACTCCGCGAACAGCGTCGCCTCACCAAGGCAGCGCTCGCCGCGCGCTGCGGGCTCGCGCCCTCCTATCTTTCCCGGCTTGAAAGCGGCGACTACAAGAGTCCAACCGTTGCCACGCTTGTAACGCTGGCCCAAGGCCTGGAGGTCGATCCGCGCGAACTCCTGGTGTTGGCGGGCTACGTACCGGACGACATTGCCAGCACGCGTCGGCGCTTTGCCGAGGAGACCATTGCCAGCGTGGCGGAATCGGCCATTCGCTCGATTTCACGCACGGTGAACTCCACCCTCAATCCCGATGAGGACAACAGCGACGACGAACCGCTGAATGTTGACCGAGGGCTGCTGGCTGATCGGCTACGCACGCACCGCCGGTCGGCCAAGCTCACCACACGCCAGGTCTCCCGCAAGGCGGGGGTGCGCGTGAGCACGATCACCGATCTGGAGGCCGGGCGTGAACCATCCGCTCCCGTCGATCTGACGCGGGTGCTCACGCGCGGCTACGCGCTGACTACGTCCGAGGTGGATGATCTGCTGTTTGAGGTCGGCCTCAGCCAGTACCTGGCCGACGACATCATTCTGTCGTCCGAGTCACGGCGCATGACGCTCGAGTTCGCTCGCCTGGCGCGGATTCGCGACCGTCACAGCCGCCAGGACCCTAGGCTGACCGACTAGCGCGTCACGTGGGGTCAACCCCGGACCGCGGGGATGTCCGACGGCTGGTTTCGCAGAGACTGAGTGTCGTCAGCGTCGGCGGTTAGCTGCTTGCCACGACGCCGACGGCTATTGAGCTCGCGTTGTTCGTGGGCAGCCCCTGAGCACCCGTGAACGCGGTCCACGTTGACCCGTCAAAGCGCCCCACCCCGCCGTCGGTTGCCACCCAGATGTGACCCTGGCTGTCCTCCGCCAGCGCCCGGACGCTGTTCGAGGGAAGGCCCGCGTTCACGACTTTGGCCGTGGAGAACGCACCGTTCTCGAACCGGCTCACACCTCCGGCGGTCGCGACCCAGACCGTTCCATCGCTAGCCACCAAAATGTCGCGGACGTTGTTGCTCCCAAGCCCTTGACCGGTGTCGAAATGGTCCCAGGCCAGTGGGTTAAGCGTCCGCGACACACCGGCGGCGGCCGTGCCGAACCACAAAGCCCCGCCCTGGTCCGCCGCGACGGCGGTGACATTGTCGCTGATGATTCCCGAGTTGCCCGTGTTGTAGAAATACCAGATCTCGGTGATCTCGTCGTACAGCGCGGCGCCGTCCGCCGTGGCAAACGACAGGCCACCCGCAACGCCCGCGACCTGACGCACCTGACGCACGTCGGAACTCGGCATCCGGGTGTTGTCGGATCGGAACCGGTCCCAGGTTTGGCCGTCAAAGCGGCTGGCCCCCTGGGTGGTGTGCGCCATCCACAGCCCGTTGGTCGCCTGACGGCCAGCCAGGCCCCGTACATCGTCGGACCCTATCCCATTGCCGGTATTGGCCCGCCGGAACTCAGCGCCCTTGCCGTTCCGGTCGAACCGGAACAGACCGGCGTTGGTGCCAGCCCAGATCTGCCCGTCCTTGTCCACAAGGACCGCCTGCACCCGATTGGTGCTGAGCACCGAGCGGTCCTTGTCGAGCTGGCGCCAGTTGGCGCCGTCGTAGAGCAGGACGCCGCCGTCCGTCGTACCGACGACAATCACCTCTCCCGTGGCGCTCAGCGGACCGAGCGAGGGCGTTGGCGTAGGGCTCGCTGTCGGAACTGGGCTCGCCGTCGGGGTGGCGGCCGCGGGGGTCGGCGACGGCGCCGAGTACTCGACGATCTGCGGGGTGTAGCTCTGCCCAGCCGTTACTGCCGCCGCGCCATTGAAGGCGCTGAAGCCCTGCCAAGTGCCTCCCGGATACCTGTGATCGCGCAAGTCGTCGCCTAAGAGCCGCAGCTTCACGGGGTCTTGCAGATCCAGCGGGTGGTGCTCAATGACCGCCGCCTGGAAGTACTGCCGGACGAATCCGGCGGTCGCCGCCGCGATGTGCACGGTGCCCGGCGCATTGGTATCGACTCGCGCCTCCGTCTTGGGGAAGCCAAATGCCTGCACGCCGCCGAAGTCGTTGAAGAAATCGAGGAACCCGGTGCGCCTGCCGCCGACCGAGTAGTTGGAGACCTTGTGGTTCCACGGCCCGAGCTGCTCGCCGCTGTTGTGGTTGGTCGTTCCAGGTTCCACGCCCAGATCGGGGCTACCGGCCACCCCGCCGCCGAAATAGTCCCAGGTGAGCCGACGCTCCAGGACGTAGATGTTGCCCAGATCAGGCCGCCGGTGGAAGTCGACAACTCCCCGCTGGTAGTACTGCGTCAGGGTGCCGCTCTCCTCGATGAGGACTTCAGACGTAGCGAATCCCCAGCGCTGCAGACCACCCGTGCGTTCGTAGAAGTCCTGGAAGTCGGCGGTCAGCGTTTCCGTGCCCACGGTCACGCTGAGCTGCGGGATGTTGTGCCGGAGCGTGGGGTTGTCCGGCGCACTGAGGAAGGTGTTATCCAGGACCGTGATTGGCCCGAAGCCAGAGGTGACTTGGGCGATCAAGGTTGCCGGGCCAAGGACCAGGACCATCAGCAATGCGATGGCCGCTATTCCGAGCGTGGCGCGTACGCGGGTCAGGTCCGCGAACCTTCCTTTATCGCTACGGACGGCGGCGCCTGTCGCCGTACCCGACGATCGGTATGCAACGTCGGTGCCGCCTCAACCGATCCGGATTATAAGTACTGGCCTGCGCGCCGTCAGCCACGCCTAGGCAACCGCCAGGCCAACAGCGACCACGACCAGGGTCAGCCCGAGGCCCAGACCAAGGCCGATGGCCAAGTCTCGACGCAGGTACGGCAACGACATCACGCGGCGCCCCGGGGCTACGACTGGCTTGGGTCCTTTCCTCGTGGTTGGCACCTTGTCCGTGGTCTCGTTGGCCGGAGTTGGCCGGCGTACCGCGCGCCGAATTGGGGCGCGCCGGCGACGACGCGTCGACCGGCGTCGATTAGCCATTCATCCCTCCCTCCCGTCTGTCGTCGGAACACGCGGCGGATCCCAGGCGGGCGCCCGTGCCATCGGGCCTTGCCTTCCTGCGTCGCCGCTGAAGCTCCCAGCGCAGGAGCAAGCCTCCCATGATGCCGGTTCCGAAGCCGGCCAGGTGAGCTTGCCACGCAACGTCCGGGTCCAGGACCGCGGGCGCCTGGGCCAGGGCGCCAACCACTTGCACGGACTGCCAGAGGCCGCCGGCCAGCAGGCCGGCCCACCCGCCGACGGTCACGACGCCGATCAGCCCCGCCACGCCGGCGCTGGCACCGATGGTTGGAATAATCGATCCGCTATTGATCAGCGCGTGAAAGGCCCCGCCGAGCGCCACCGCGGCCGTCCAGAGCAGGACAAACCGCCACGACCCGATCGCCCGTTCCACGAGCGAGCCGAGAGCCGCGATGAACGCCAAATTGATGGCAAGGTGCCCCAGGCTTCCGTGCAGGAACGACGAGGTCAGAAGGGTTAGGGCGTACGGCGTCGGCGACCCGGGGATCGAGAAGCGCTCTCCATTGACGAGTACGGCGGGTATCAGCCCATACCGCACGATCCACTCCTGTCCAGCCAGCCCCTGGGAGGCTTGGAACAGGAAGATTGCGGTGTTGGCTAACACTAATGCCCCAGCGACCGGGCTGGGCCGCCAGAGGCCGCGCCGCCAGCGGGTCACTCCGGGAGGAGCATCTCAAGGAGGACGTCCAGATCCTCCGGGTCGCGATACTCGATCTGGATGCGCCCGCGCTTGCGGGTGCCCACGAAGCGCACGCGCGTCCCCAGCCGCCATTGCAGGCGCTCGGCAACGTGCTCCAGTTCAACGTCGGGCGGCGGCGGCGGCGTGAGCATGCGGCGCGCCGCCCGCTCGGCCTGGCGCAAGTTCAAGCGGCCGGTCAGCATGCGCAGAAAGAGTCGATGCCGAGTCACTGTGTCGGAGATCCCAACCAGCGTGCGCCCGTGGCTCTCTGAGATTCGGCCCTCGGCCAGCGCCTGTTGCATCTCGGCGTCCAGTTTCTGAAGCCGCAACGTGTTGGTCACGACCGAGCGGCTGACGCCCACCGTCTCCGCCACCTGCGCCTGCGTCATCCCGAGGTCGTCGATCAGCGCTCGGTAGGCGCGCGCACGTTCCAGTGGTCCCAGGTCGGCACGCTGTAGGTTCTCCACCAGCGCCAGCTCCATACGGCGCTGACGATCAGCGGCAATGATCGTGACCGGAACTTCAATCAGGCCTGCCGTTCGTGCCGCTCGCCAGCGGCGTTCGCCGGCAACCAGCACGAAGCGGCCGGGACTCACCGTTGACGGCGTGACGACCAGTGGCTGCAGCACGCCGTGCCTGCGGATCGACTCGGCCAGGCCAGCCTCAGCTTCGGAGTCAAACCGTTGCCTCGGCTGCTCCGGGTTAGGTTCGATGAACTCAAGGGGCACGGTGCGCCGATCACTGGCCGGACTTTCCATTCCGTCATCCGCGTAGCGGTCAGAGGCCTTCCGCGAGAGTGTCACCAGCGGGTCCGTACGGCGTGTTGTATACGGACAGCTTACGCCGCCCGGGTGGATTGCGTCCAGTGCATTTGCCAAAAGCTTGTCCGTGGACGGCCTCTACGAAGAAGGTAGTAAAAGAAAGACGCAGTCCCAGTCGGGGAGTTAGTCCTGGGGACAATGGCTCGGAGGGCGTAGAAAGACACCGAGTCCCAGGGTCCGGCAGCGGCTGCTGTTGGCACGCGAGCGGCTGTGGACAAGCCGGGTGGAGTTTCCGCCAGCCCAAACAATTGGCGCCGAATCGGCCCCAACCATCGCTCGTGGACGAAAAGTATCCACACCAAGCGCGGTTTATCCACACCAGCGGGCCGGTTATCCACAGACCGGACGTTGGGAGCTATTCAGCTAGGTGAGCGCGGATCGCCTCGACGTCAGCCTTGAGTTGGTCTTCGAGCTTCAACCGGCGCTCGATCTTGTTACAGCCGTGGAGCACCGTGGTGTGATCGCGGCCACCCAGCACGCGGCCGATTTCGGGCAAGGTCTCCCGACCGTCGTTGCGCATCAAGTACATGGCCACCTGGCGGGCGCCGGCCGTCCGGGCGTCGCGCCGCTTGCCGAGCAGGTCGTCTTGTGGAATGTCGAAGCGGTTGGCCGTGGCTGACAGAATGGCCGCCGGTTTGGGCGGGCGGTCGGCCGCTGCCCGGCCGAGACCTGAGAGGGCGAGTTCCGCCGTGGCGGGCGTCAACCCCAGCCCGTGCAGTTCGGCATAAATCAGCGTGCGGGTCAGGGCGCCTTCCAATTCGCGCACATTGCGGGTGACCCGGTCGGCCAGGAAGTCAACCGTGTCGTCGGGCACGGTGGCGGCGGCCGCGGCCGCCTGCTGATGCAGGATCATGCGTCGCAAGTCAAGATCGGGCGCCTGGACGTCCGCGACCAGGCCGACCTCGAAGCGGCTGCGCAGGCGAGCCTCCAGACGGGCAATCTCGCGTGGCGGCCGGTCGCTCGTCAGCACGATCTGACCGCCGGCCTCGTAGATCGCATTGAAGGTGTGGAACATCTCTTCCTGCGAGGCCTCGGTACGCGACAGAAACTCAACGTCGTCGACCATCAGCAGATCAACGGTGCGGTAGCGCTCGCGGAAGCGCCGACGGCGGTCGCCGCGACTCTCCGTGCGGATCGCATGTAACAGGTCGTTAACGAAGGTCTCGCAGGGCACGTACCGCAGGCGGGTGTCGGGACGGCGCTCCAACACCGCGTGCCCCACGGCGTGGAGCAAGTGGGTCTTGCCTAAACCGACCCCGCTGTAAAGAAACAGGGGGTTGTATACGTTGCCCGGACGCTCGCTAACCCGGAGCGCCGCGGCATGCGCCAAGCGGTTCGAGGAGCCGACCACAAAGCGTTCAAAGGTGTAGCGCGGGTTCAGGCGAGCGTTGGGCGGAGCGGCCGGATCCGGCGTGGGCGTGCGGCCGAGCGGTGGATCCGCCAGCCAAGCCGGCGGGCCGGCCGGCCGCTCCGCCTGCACGACAAACGTAACGTCCACGTCACCGCCGTGAGCTTTCGAGACCGCGCGCGCGACCAATTCACGGTAGCGACGCGTCACGATCTCCTTGGCGAAGACGGTCGGCACGGCTACGACAATCTCGCGTCCGCCGGCGCGGACGAACGTCGCATCTCGAAACCAAGCTGCAAAGTCAGCTTTCGGAACCTCGACTTGCAGCGCGCCGAGGGCCGCCTCCCATGTGCGTTGGCTCAGCATCCCATCCCAGGTTCCGCACTGCAGCTTTCGTGCGGGACGCAGAGGCTAGCAAAGAGCCGAAGCGAATGCGAAGCGGCGCAAACCTGTTAAAAAGGGAACAGAGAGGACGCTTGCGTTGCCTATAGTCACGATTCCGGCTGCACGGGACCTCGCGGGCGTCGCGATCAGGCGCGGACGTCGGCTGCCACTTCAAGACGCGGCTCGGGGTGACGCCGCGGCGTCGTTACGCGCGACAACATCGACCACACTGGTTTGAAGTTGAGTTACTCCGCCAGCCCCCTTTCTCGCTCGTCCTCAGCCTGCGTGGCGTGGTCCCAAACCTGAAACGAAGACACCGTATTGAACCGACGATTACCCAAGTAACTGCTTTTGCTGGCCGTTCGTGCACGCGGCGCCTGCGCGGGCATAGAATGGGCAGGAATTCCCGACACCGCCGTCGGTGCCCGCGAGAGGAGCCATGCGCATGCGGTTCATAACCGGAGTTCTGGCCGCCATCGGTCTGGCGGTCGTGGTGATCGTGATGATTGCGATCGGCGTTTTTGCCTACGACGAGGCGAAGCGTCGTTTGGTGGGAGATGAGCTAGCTCCAGAACCGCCAGCGGGAGTTTCCGCCGACTAACGCTCAGTGCGTGAGCCATCCCAGCAGCTGCAGGCCGGCTACCCCGGCCCAGGCGAAGGCCATGTTCTTGATCACCAGACCCGGCCACGACGCCAGAACGAAACGCACCAGCCCAATCCGGGTGGCACCCGCGATCATGCCGGCCACGTCAAAGAAGGGGTTGGGGATCGCGGCCATCACGAACAGGGTCAGCACGCCGTAACGGGACATCCAGCTGCTGAGCCGCGCATAGCCCTTCACGTGGCTCAGGGTGCCCTTCCCGGACCAGCCGACGTAATAGCCCCCCAGTTCGCCCACCATCTGGCCGGTCGCGCCAACCAGCCCCACCGCCCAGATGTTGTCCAGGGCCGCGGCAAAGGCGCCCACGCTCACGGCGGCCGGCGCGGGCAGGATCAATGTGGCCGCCCCGACGGCGGTCAGTACAAACACTGCCGCGTACCCGGCGCCAGCCAACCGGTCCCGCAGCACCTCCGCGTACACCACCGCCAGGATCGCGATGGCGAAGACGCCGAGCAGCCCGACCAACTGCGCCGCGAGACGCCAGCGCGAGCGCGGCGCCGACGGTGCGGCCTCGGGCTTCACGGCCATTACACAACCAGCCGGATCTGAGTTTTCATACTGGATGCGGCGATCACGGAATCATGCAGCGCGTAGCCTTGAGCAGGTCTGACCTCAAGGACGGTGAGCGCGTGACGACATGGGGCTATGGCCAAGCGTAGACGGCTGATCGCTAAGCCGCGCCAGCGTAGCAACCGTATTTGGTTGTGGCTGGCGCTGGCCGCCAGCGGGCTGGTTGGGCTTGGCGCGGCGCTGGTCGCCGTAGTCGTGGCCACCGGCGTCGGCATTGCGGTTGCCGTCAACGTGGCCTCGACGTTTCTGACGGACCTGCCGCCGGTTGACCAGATCTCCACGGTCGGCGGTCAGTTGTTTCAGACCACCACCATTCACGATCGCCGGGGCCGGCCGCTTGGCGAGCTGCTTGGCGAAGGCCGTCGGCGCCTGGTGCCGCCGGAAGACATCCCCCAGGTCGTCAAGATTGCGGTGGTCGCTGCGGAAGACGCCACCTTCTACGACAACCCGGGGGTGGAAGTTCGCGCGATCCTGCGGGCGCTCTGGAACAACTGGCGCGGTGGCGAGGTCGTGTCCGGCGCCAGCACGATCACCCAGCAGCTTGTCAAGAACGCGCTGCTCACACCCGAGGAAACCTACGAGCGCAAGCTGCGCGAGGCCGTGCTGGCCTGGCAGATCAGCCAGCGGTTCTCCAAGGACGAGATTCTGGGCCTGTACCTGAACCAGAACCACTACGGCGGACTGACCTACGGGGTGGCCGCGGCGGCCGAAACGTACTTCGACAAGGACCTGGCCGACGTGACGCTGGCCGAGGCCGCCATGCTGGTGGGTTTGCTGCCGGCCCCTTCGCTCCACAATCCGCACGTCGATCCGCAGGCGGCCCGGCGCGAGCAATTGCGGGTACTGGCGGCCATCGCCCGACACAGCCTCGCGCCCCCGGGGGCGGTGGCGGCGGCGCGCGAGGAGGAGGTGCGGATCGAGCCGCCGCGCGAGACGTCCTCGCCGGCGCCCCACTTCCTGGACTACGTGGTACGCGACCTGCAGGAGCGCTACGGTCCCGAGATCAGCCGCCAGGGCTGGGAAGTCACCACCACGCTCGACCTGGATCTGCAGGCCGCGGCCGACACCGCAGTTCGCGAACACGTGGCGACCCTGGCCGACCGCGAGGTCACCAACGGGGCGCTGATCGCCATGCGCCCGGCCACCGGGGAGATCCTGGCCATGGTCGGCAGCCTGGATTTCAACGACGAAGCGATCGACGGCCAGGTCAACGTGACCACATCGCTGCGACAGCCGGGCTCGGCGTTCAAGCTGCTCACTTACGCCAGCGCGATGGAGCAGGGCTACAGTCCGGCCACCATGCTGCTGGATATCCCGACCACGGTGCCCATCGCCGGCCAGGAGCCGTACCGGCCGCGCAACTACGATCGCAAGTTCCGCGGCCCCGTAAGTCTGCGCACGGCGCTTGGCAGTTCGCTGAACATCCCGGCCGTGCGAACGCAGCTGTTCGCGGGCCTCGACGCAACGCTGGACGTGGCGGACCGACTTGGCATCACCTCGCTCACCGACCGCTCGCGCATCGGTCCGGCGCTGGCCCTGGGATCCAACGAGGTGCAACTGCTCGAACTGACCGGGGCCTACGCCACCGTGGCCAACGGCGGCCGGCGGGTGACCCCGGCGGCCGTGCTGTGCATCCGCGACGCGCGCGGGCTGATCGTGGAGCAGCTTGGCGATGGCTGCTCGTTGACCGCCGACAGCTCGCCGCTGGCACTGGGGCGGATCCCGCTGACCGAGCGTGTGCTGAACCCGGAAATCGCCTATCTGATGACCTCGATCCTCTCGGACCGGGTCGCCCGCGAACCTGGCTTCGGGCAGGTGCGCGAACTGCTGGATCTCACCGACCGCCCGGCGGCCGTCAAGACCGGGACCACCGAAAACACGCGCGACGCCCTGACCGTGGGCTTCACCCCGCAACTGGCGACCGGCGTGTGGGTGGGGAACGCCGACGGCACGCCCATGGACGACGTGACCGGCGCGCGGGGCGCCGGGCCGATCTGGCAGCGCTTTATGGACCATGCGCATTCCGGCACGGACATCGTCGACTGGCCGCGCCCGCCAACCGTGATCGAGCAGGAGGTCGACACGGTGTCGGGGCTCTTGCCGTCGCCGTTCACGCCGGAGACGCGCATGGAGGAGTTCGCGTCGGGCACCGTGCCCACACAGCGCGACGTCGTGCACCAACCCTTCCGCATTCACGTCCCCACCGGGCTGCTGGCGACGCCGGACTCGCCGCCCGATGAGGTGGACGAACAGGTGTTCGTGGTCCTTCCAACCGAAGCGGAAGCCTGGCAACGCGGCGTGGACGAGGATTCACCGTTTCGACTTCCGCCCGACGCCTTCGCCGGGGGAGGCGTGTCGGCCGTGGCGACGGCCGCGGGGGTCGATGCGCACATCACGGCGCCGGCTGAAGGCCAGGCTGTTCGAACCATCATGGAGATCTTTGGCACGGCCACGCTGGGTGGATTCGTGGCATCCGAACTCCACTACGGCGTCGGCCCGGCGCCGGGCGCCTGGACGCGGATTGGCTCGCCGCTGGAGTCGCCCCGGGTGGAGGAACAGCTCGGCGCGATTGACACCATCCAACTGCCGGACGGCGCCTACACCCTGCGGCTGACGGTTCGGGCAGCCGACGGGGGCGCGGAAATCGCCTTCCGGCGATTCCTCGTGGACAACACGCCGCCGGCGGTTGAGGTGGTGGGGGTGGGCGCGGATGCCAGCGTGGCCGCGGGGAGCGTGCCGCTGGGCGCCGACGTTGAGGATGCCGGCGGGGTGGCCAGCGTGGAGTTCCGGGTCGACGGGGCGCTCGTCGGGACGGCCCGTTTCGCGCCCTACCAGGTCACCTGGCCGAGCGAGCCCGGCGAGCACGAGGTGGTGGCGATCGCCACCGACCGAGCCGGAAACACCGCAGCCTCGGAGCCGGTGACCTTCCGGGCCGGTTGAGCCTTGCCCCGTCCTGAGTCGGCGCCTGTGCCGGCCGCGCCGGCACCTACGCAGGGTCGCGAATCAAACGATCCCTGACGCGGTGGGTGCGGGTATCAGGGGCTTCGGCCCGGCAGGCCCGCGGACGGCATCGCCTGCGCGGCGTCGCCGGCCGGCCGCGACGGCCGAGGGGCGTTCAAGTCGCGGATGACCGTTTGCGCGGCATTGTGCCCGGGCACACCGGTCACACCTCCGCCCGGGTGACAGCCCGATCCGCAGAGGTACAGCCCGTCGAGCGGCGTGCGGTAGGCCGCGCACTCGGGCAGCGGGCGCGCGCCCAGCATCTGATCCAGGGTCATGTCCACATGGTGCATGTTGCCCCGCGTCATGCCGGCCCGAGCCTCGATCTCCGGCGGTCCGTGCAGATAGGCATCGCTCACGATGTCCGGAAAGCCGGGGGCGTAGCGCGCGACCTGGGCAATCAGGGCATCGGTCATTTCGGCCCGCCGGGCGTCCCAGGCCGCCGGCGGGAGCCCCACCGGGGCGTATTCCATCCAGATCGAGAGGGTGTGGCGGCCGGCGGGCGCGACTGAGCGGTCGTATACGGACGGACACACAAGTCCGAGGACCGGGGCGGTGGGCATCCGGCCGGCGCGCGCCTGGCCCCAGGCCTCGTCAATCTGGTCCAGCGATTCGCAAATGCGCACGTTGGCGCCGTGCTGTGGGCCGCCCCCGGGGAGGGCCCGCCAATCCGGCAATCCGGTGGTGGCACAGTGCAGCTTCAGGTAGCCGGCGTTCAGGCGCAGGCGGCGGACTGATGGCCGGAAAGTGGCCGGCACGTGGTCTGCCGGCACCAGGCGAGTGAAGGTGCGCGTCGGGTCGGCGTTCGAGAGCACGGCACGCGCGCTGATCACGGTGCCGTCGGCCAGCGCCACGCCGCGGGCGCGGCCATCGGCCATGTGCACACGGGCCACGGGCGTCGCGACGCGAACGTCCGCCCCGGCGCTCTCGGCCGCTTGTCGCAGCAGCCGCGTCACGCTGCCCATGCCCCCCTGCGGGAAACCGGCCAGCCCGCGTTCGCCCAGGCGGGCCGAGAGGGCTGCGGCGAACGCGAAGTACAGCAGACCGCCCGCGTTGTCCGTGTAACCGGCGTCGAAGGTCGTGCCAAGGGACGCCTTGACGCGCGGAGATTCGAAGTAGCGGTCGAGGAGTTGACGCCGGGTGCCCGTGATCAGGGTGTGCGCGATGCCGGCGTCGGGCGTGGACTCGGCGGCGCGCAGGAACTCACCGAGGGTCGGCGGGGCCTCGAGCAGGTAGGGATCGAACAGTTGCGCTGACCGCCGCCAGAACTCTACGTACCCGGGGTACGCGTCGGCGTCGTGACGCGAGAATTGCGCGATCGACTCCCGGGTCCGCTCGGCGTCGTTCCACATGAGCAGGTATTGGTCGTCGGCGAATGGATGAAACTGCGATGGATCGCGGCGAAACACGTGCAGGCCGCGTTCCACCAGGCGCAGGTCGTCAAGGATCTGCGGATGGAACAGCACGAAGCTGTGGGCGCAGGTTGAGAAGTGGAAGCCGGGAAACAGCTCATCGGTGGTGGCCGCGCCGCCAACCTTTGGGCCTTGCTCGAGTGCCAGCACCCGTGCCCCGGCCTGAGCGAGATAGAACGCCGCCACGAGTCCGTTGTGGCCGCAACCGATGATGATCGCGTCGTAGTCCAGCGTGGTCGCCTGGGGTCAGCGCCGAAGGTCGGGGCAGCGTACTGCTCGAGGCGGTCCGACAGTGGCGGTGCCCAGCGCCGCTCCTGGTTTCATCCTCCGGGGGCCGCGCGGGTATGCGTCAATGGTCGCGTGTACAATGCGACTAACGATTAGTCTGCAGCGCGCGTTCTTGGGCCCCAGGCGTAAAAGGGGAGGCTCCGTGGCGCGAGACCGCCAGCAGTTGTTGATCCGGGAGCGGCCAAATACTGGCGCCCCCGGATATAGGGGGCTGCGGTGAGGAGCCTGCGACAGTATCGGCTGTTCGTCACGCTTCTAGTTCTGCCGGTTCTTGCCATCGTCCTGATCGTGATCCTGGTCATGGCGTTGACCGGCGAGGGGGACGAAGAGCAACTGGCGGGCACTACGCCGACCGCGACGCCCGCCTCGGTTGCCGGAGGCCAACTGCCGACCTCCACCAACAGAGGCGTGACGCCCATTGCGCCGCCGATCACCGTCGCGCCAACCCAGCCACCCGTCCCCGAGCCCACACCCACGCCGCCGCCCGCCACGCCGACGCCCACCGAGCCGCCGGTTCCCACGCCGCCGCCCGTGCCTGAAGGGCCGATTGACTACGAGGTGCAGGAGGGCGACACGCTCTTCTCTGTTGCCTCGGCCTACGGGGTGAGCGTCGATGACTTGGTCAGCTTCAACGACCTACCAGACGAGAACTTCATCTTCGTCGGCCAAGTGCTCGAGATTCCGACGGACCCGGCCCAGGTCATCGAGCGCCGCGAGTCGCAGCCCGTCGCGACCACGGCCGTGGTGGTGCCCAGTGACGGCCTGAACGTGCGCGATGCCGCCAATACCGAAACCAGCACCGTGCAATATGTCGCCCCCGGCGGCACCGAACTGGCGCTCACCGGAGTTATCGAGGTAATCGACGGCATCGAGTGGCGCGAGGTCTCGGACGGCAACTGGGTGCAGGCCCAGTACCTCGAGATCGGCGTCCGGGCCGCGCCAACGGCCGCCCCGGCCGCCACGGCCGCGCCGGCCGCGCCTCAACCCACGGCGGCGCCGGCCGCCACGGCCGCGCCGGCCGCGCCGGCGGCCACCCAGGCGCCCGCAGGCGAAACCGTGCGCGCCACCGTGGTTCCGACGGCGGGGCTGAACGTGCGCGTGTCCGCCGACCCCAACTCCTCGGTGGCCTACGTCGCGCCCGGCGCGTCGGAAGTTGAACTCACCGGTGAAACCCAGGTCGTCAACGGCGTCACCTGGTGGCGGCTGACTGACGGCAACTGGGTCCAGGGCCAGTTCCTGAAGTTCGGCTAGCCGGACACAGCTGATTAAGAAGGGCGCTCCCCGGGGGCGCCCTTCGTGCTATGTCCTCAGGAAACGGCCGGGCTGCCCGGCGCCAGCCAGCGGTCCATAAAGTCGAGCGAGGCCTCCGCGCGGTATTCGTGCCCGCCGTCGAACTCGTCGCGGTCCAGCCGCTCAGGAACGCCCGCCGCCGCATAGATCGCGGCCACGCGCGCGTGCGCGTCGCGTGAGGCCTCGATCGGAAATCCGCGATCCGCGCGACCGGCTTCGATCAGCAGCGGCCGCGGCGCGATCAGCCCGTGCAGGTCCGGCACGTCGGCGTAGGCGTAAATGCCCGGCAGGAACTGCGATCCGCAGAAGTTGCCGGTATCCAGCGCATAGGCGCGGAACGTGGTCAGGTAGCCGCTCACCACCGCCGCCCTGATCCGAGTGTCCAGCGCGGCCAGGTACATGGTGCGCGTGCCGCCAAACGACAGCCCGGCGCACCCCAGGCGTCCGGGGTCCACCTCCGGCAGCTCGGCCAGGACGTCCAACCCACGCCGGTCGTCCTGGATGTTCAGCGCCATCAGGTTGATGCCGAACAGCAGCGCGCGCATGAAGTTGACGTTGCAGCCGTCGCGCTGCCCGTAGCGGCGGAACCCCTCGGCCCGCTCGCCAAAGCCGATCGCGTCGGGGGCCAGCACCACGTGGCCGCGCTCGGCGTAGCGTCGGGCGAAGCTGCGGTAGACATTGCCTGGGTCGTCGTCCCGTGCCACCAGTTGGTTCTTCCCGTCCCCGTGGCCGTGTAGCGCCAGGAGTCCGGCCGCGGGCCGGTCGGCCGAGGCCGTGGAGGGAATCAGCAACCAGGCCGGAACCCAGACGTCCGGGATGGTCTCGTACACCAGCTTGTGCTGGACGTAGGCGCCGCAGTCCGTTGACTCCAGGACTGTCGGCTTGGCCCCGGTCAGCGCGGGCAGGTCGCCCAGCAGCGCCTGGACCCGTTCCAGCAGCGCGGCGTGCCAGGCGCGGAAGTCCATGCCTGGGTGAAACGCCAGCGAGGGTTCCCGCGCCGCGTCCAGGCCGTCGATGAACCGGTCGAAGGCGTACGCGGGCGGGTCCATCGCCGTCATCACGCCGGTATGCGTGCTCGCAGGTAGTCCAGCGCCGGCCCGGCCTGGGACGCGAAGTCGGTGAAGCGCTTGCCGTTGTCCTCCACGCTCATCCGCAGGTCATAGCCTGTGGCCAGCAGGGCGTCGAGAAAGTCGTCGAACCCCGGGTCGGTCGGCTGCTCCGGCGCGCCGGGAATGGGAGGCACGGGCACGTGGATGTGACGCAGGCGCGGCGCGACTTCGGCCACGGTCTCCAGCGGCTCGTCGTTATGGAACACGTGGAACCAGTCGGCCAGCGTCCACACCCGCGGATGCCCGCTTTGCCGGGCCGCAACGAAACCTTCGACGATGGTGTTGATGGTGTCGCACACGTCGCGCCAGAGCGGCTCAATCACCAGGTCCATGTCGTGGTCGGCCGCGATGCCCCCGGCCAGCAGCAGGAAGTCCTGCAACTGCCCCGGCACCAGGTGATGGTCGAACCCCGGCGGCGTGGAGCGGGCGCCGCCGCTGCCGAACACCACCAGCTTCGTCCCAAGGTCGCGCATGCGGCCCATCGCCGTGGTCACGTAGGCGCTCAGGCCTTCCAGGTCGCGGCCCGGCCCCACCACCGGGTGATGCGGCGGGATGAACACGTTCAGGGCTTCCGGCGGCAGCCCGGCGTCCTCGATCTGTCGCTTGATCGGGGCGTAGACGGCCTCGTCGTCGTCGGGCCGCAGGTCCACCACGCGCAGCTCGGCGTAGTCGTAGCCAGCCGCTCGCATGGCCGGCATGTTCTCGATAGGTCCGCAGCAGCCGAATCGCATAGGGCGCGTATCCATCCTCAGGCCAGGCTGCCCGGCATGGTACGTGAGCGCTCGCCCAAACCCGGGACGACCGCCGCATGACCTACGACGACCAGGGCGAATTGCTGGAGGTCGTGACGTCCGACGGCCGCTCAACCGGCCGTCTGCTGCCGCGACTGCGTATTCACCGCGAGGGTCACTGGCATCTCACGCGCACGGTCTGGGTGGTCCTGACCAACGAGCCGGACGGCCCCGGCCTGCTGCTCCAGCAACGCGGGTTCACCAAGGACACCTGGGGCGGCCTGCTGGACGTCAGCAGCGCCGGCCACCTGACGCCCGACGACCCGGACCCGTGGCGCGAACTGGAGGAAGAACTGGGCGTGCGGCCCACCGAGGGACCGCTCATCCAGCTTGGAACCCGGCGCGTCGAGGGCCTGCATATCCACGACGGACTCGTGGACCGCGAACTGCAGGACCTCTGGCTCTGGCTGGCCCCGCGTTCGCTGAAGGATATGCGCCCGCAGCCCGTCGAAATCGAGGCTCTCCTCAGCCTGGACCTGGAGGTCGTTCCCGACCTTGAGACGCCGGATGCGCGCACGCCGGCGCGGCGGCTGGACGCGATGGCGCGGGAGATTTCATCGGCCGTCGTCACTTCCCCGGAGCTGACGCCCGGCCTTGGACCCTACGCGACGCACCTGGCCGAACTGGCCAGCCGTGCCCTGGCCGGCCAGCGCGACCTGAGCTACGACGCCCGCTTCGACCTGCGGGCTTAAACCTGACGGGCCGGGCCGCTCGTGGCGACCCGGCCCGCTGGGGGAGGGAGGGGATGTGGATTAGCTGATGGTGACGTCGCTCACACCGGCTTCGATCTTGATCGTCACCCGGTTGGCGGCGCTCTCGAAATCTGGCGAGACGTAGCGGTCGCCCTGCTTCGGGAAGCGCGACTCGTCGATGTTCAGGCTTGTAATCCCGCCCTCGAAGTCGATCTCCGCCGCGACGCCGGCCGGAACCGTGATGTCCAGGTCGGCCGCGCCGATGTTGAACTCGGCGCTCGTACGTCCCGCGTTGGCCGGCAGCACCACGTCAATGTCCGCGGCGCCCCCGCCAACGTTCAGGCTCTGCACATTCAACTCCCGGAGGTCGAGATCAAGGTCCGATGCGCCCGTCTCCACACGAATATCGGTTGGAATGCCCTCGGCGTGACGCAAAATCCAGCGCGACGATGACGAACTACCGCGCCGCGGTGGGAATTGGAAGTTCCAGTCGGCGTTCAGGTGCACGTCCATCGTGCTCCGGCTGCCCGACCTGCTCACGCTTACGCGCTGTTCCGACGCCTGGGCAATGGATCCCTGGGATCCGCCGGAGAGCAACAGGCCTGCCGGGGCCCCACCCGTGAGCGAAAGATCGCCGGCGGCAAGGATCAGGTTCAGCCGCGCCGACTGCGCACCGTCACTCGTGACCGAAATCGACTCGCTGTTGATGGTGAGACCTCGCGGCGATGCGGGGTCGGCCACCGCCAGTACCCAGGCCGCAACCAGCGAGCCCGTGACGACCGTCAGCGCGGCCAGTGAGCCCAGCCAGGCGCGCTGCCGGGACAGCACCAGGTTCACGCCCACGGCCACCAGCAGCAGCGGCCACAGCGTCCAGAACTCGCCCCAGAAGCCGTCGGGCAGCACATTGAAATTCCAGAGCAGCCCGAACGCGCCCAGCAGAATCAGCGCGCCCGCGAATCCGAAGCCGGACTGCCGGGCCAGGGATCTCGAGTCATTCATTAGGACCTCCTGGCGCCGGCGAGGTGCCGGACGATCATCACAAGGCCCACGCCGATCAGAATTACGGGCCAGAGTTCGCCAAAGTCGGCCCAGCCGAACTGGTCCACGAGGAAGATGGAACCGATCAGGATGAGGATGGTCCCCGCCACCAGGCCTCCGTCTTCCCGCCGCCGCCGCTTCCGGGTCCGCGCCGAGTCGTTCGGGGTGTCGTCTCGAGCCATCACGACCTCCTAGCGCAAGCGGCCAAGGATCAGCGCGCCGCCGATCCCGATGAGAATGAGGGGCCAGAACTGCCAGAAGCTGAACAGGCTGAACTGGTCCACCAGGGCCAGCCCGCCGATGACGATCAGGATGGAGCCGATGACGAGCGCGCCCTGGCCGCGGCGGCGGGCCGCCGCGCGCCGCCGCCGAGCGCTTCGGCGCGAAGCGCGCCGCTCGCGCCGAGCCCCGCGCCTTCGCTCGCGCCGAGACTCGCCTGCCGCAGCGTCCGGGGCGGCCGTGGTCGAAGCGGCGAGGGCCGTTCCCGCCGCGCCGTCGGCCTTGGGCTCGGCTTCTTCGTCAGCCGCGTCGTCCTGGTCGTCGGCTGCTGCCGCGTCCTGTCCGTCCGTTTCTTTGTTGACAGGCTCGGCCGCTTCCTCATCGTCGAAGTCTTCGTCCTCGTATTCCTCCTCGTCGTCGTACTCCTCTTCGCCGTCCGGCGGCGACGGCATGATGATCGCCATCACGAAGTAGACGACAAGCAGCACGCCGCCTGTGAAGACGGCGCCCAGCACCCACAGCAGCCGGATGATGACCGGGTCGACGTCGAAGTACTCCGCCATCCCGCCGGCCACGCCCGTGAGCATTCGGTCCGAGTGGCTGCGGGTCAGCCGGTGGTCCATGTCAGGGCCTTTCCGTGGTCGTGTATCGATTGCAGGTCCACGGTATGCCGTGAGCGGACCGCCGCCATCGCCCCAAGGCCGTAATTTTCAGCCCGCCGAATCGGCCAAAAGGACTAGGCCCGCCCGCCGACTGGAAAGCGCTAGGGACTAGCGGACGGTGATGTCGCCCGCGCCCGCGTCGATGCTGATCGTCACGCGGTTGGCGGCATTCTCGAAGTCGGGCGAGGCGTAGCGGCCGCTGCCCTGTGCTGGGAAGCGCGCCGTATCGATGTCGACGCCCGACGCACTGCCCGCAAAGTCAATCTGGGCCGCGACCCCCTCCGGAACCGTGATGTGCAGGCTGGCCGCCGCGCCCGCGAAGTCAACGCTGGTGCGTCCCGCGTTGGCCGGCAACACAACCTCGATGTCGGCCGCGTTCAGGTTGACCCGCAGGTTCTTCACGTTCAACGGCCGCAGGTCGAGTTCGAGGGTCGTCGCGCCGCCGGCCACCGTGAGGTCGGTCGAGACCCCGTTGGCGAGGCGCAGACTCCAATGCCCCGATGCGATGGATCGACTCGGCGGGAATGGAATCTCCCAGGAACCCAGCAGACTGACATCCAGCGCCCGCCGGCTGCCCGCGGTACGCATGCCCGCCGAGAACTGTGCCGCTGGGAAGGCCATCCCCTCGAAGTCGCCGACCAGCAACTCCCCGGCCGGTGCACCGCCGCCAAGCGCGAGAACGCCGCCGGACGCGGTGAAATTCAACTCCGCGGTTTGCACGCCGTCCAGCGGCACCGAGATCGACTCGTAGGTCCTCGGCAGGATCGGAGCCCGATCCTCGTCGGCGGCTTGCCACCAGGCCACGCCCAGGCTGGTCGCTACGAGGGCCATCGCCGCCAATGAGCCCGCCCAGGGGTGCCAGCGCGACAGCACCAGGTTGGCCACGGCGGCCGCCAGCAAAAAGGGCCACAGGAGGAAGAACTCTTCCCAGAAGCCGTCGGGCAGGAACTCGAAATTCCAGAGCCCCACGAAGATGCCAACGAGAAGCATGCAGCCGACCAGCGCGAAGCCCGTGCGACCTTCCCGCGCCTTCATCCGGCCCTCCTGATGCGCCCGCTGGGGTTGACGATCAGCGTGACGCCCGCCCATCAGAGTCACGGCTGCGAAGTCGCGTACCTTGGCCAGTGACACTGGCTCGGACGGTCGCAGCGACGCTCAGGATAAGGGTCGTACCGACCGGACGCCTGCCGAAGACCCACAAAGGAGCGGGACAATGACCGGGCTGATGTCGAAGTTCGTCCGCATCCACCTCGCCCCAGCGCGGCCGTTCGCTCAGTGTCGCGGCGCGTCTGCCGCCAAGTACTGGCGCGGCACTTCACTGGTCGTGGTTCCACTGCAAGGCGGCGGCAAGCCGTGAGCCGGCGGCCGCCAGCGCCCCGAGGCCGAAGTCAGCGGGCCGCCAAACCGGGCACACGGGCTGGGCCCGACGAGCCCGACAGCCAATCGGCGAACCGATCCGAGTCCGTGCGCCTACACGTCTTCCTGGCCCGCGCCGGCGCAGGCTCGCGCCGCGCGATGGAGAAGGCCATCGAGGCCGGCCGTGTCCAGGTCGACGGTCAGGTGGTGACGACGCTCGGTATCCGGATCAATCCTGCGCTGGCCGAGGTGCGCCTGGACGATCAGCCGGTCAGCTCCTCGTCCGAATGCCGCCTGGTGGTGGCGGTCCATAAGCCGCCCGGCGTCATCACCACCGTGCGCGATCCCGAAGGCCGCCGAACCGTCCTGGACCTGCTGCCGGCGGACCTGCGGGCGGCGCGGCTCTATCCGGTGGGACGCCTGGACGCGCCGTCCACGGGCCTGGTGCTGCTCACCAACGACGGCGACCTGGCCGAGCGCCTCATGCACCCCCGCTACGGCCACGAGCGCGAGTACGCGGTGGAGGTGCGCGGCAACCCGCCGCGAGACTTGGCGAAGCGCTTCGCCGAGGGCATTTCGATCGGCGACCCGCGCCCGGCCCGCGCGGAGGTGCGCAACCTGCGCCAGCGCCGCGGCGGCGCCACGCTGCGCCTGGTCCTGCGCGAAGGCCGCAACCGCCAGATTCGCCGCATGCTCAGCGCCGTCGGCGTACAGGTCGTGACCCTGCGACGACTGCGCGTCGCCACCGTCCGCCTGGGCGCGCTGGCGCCCGGCGGGGTGCGGGTGCTCAACGCCGGCCAGTGCGCCGAACTCCAGGCTGCGGTGGCTACGCCCCCGTCAGCCGCTGCCGCTGATCCGGCGTAAGCGACCAGCCCACCGCGCCCACCGCCTCGTCCACCCGCTCCACGCGGTCGGTCTTGGGAATCGCCATCACGCCCGGGCGATCGATCACCCAGTTCAGCAACACCTGCGCCGGCGTCTTACCAACCTCCGCCGCAACTTCGTCCAGCCGTTCAAGGGCTGGATCGCCGAACTGACCCTTCACCAGCGGGCTAAAGGCCACCACCGTTACGCTGTTTTCCTGGCAGTACGGCAGCACGTCGGCCTCGATCTGGCGGGCGGCCAGGCTGTAGCGCATCTGGTTGGCCACCAGCGGGACGTCGCCCAGCGCGTCCTGCGCCTCTTTCATGTCATCGACCGAGTAGTTGCTCACGCCCACGAATCGCACCTTGCTCTCGCTCACCAGGTGACGCATCGCCCGCATCGTTTCCGGGATCGGGATGTCGGGATTGGGGTGATGCACTTGGTACAGGTCGATTCGGTCCGTCTCCAGTCGCTTCAGGCTGGCGTCGGCGTGGGACAGCACGTCGTCATAGGCCAGGTTGGCGGGCGAAACCTTGGTGGCGATGAAGTAGTCGTCGCGCAGGTCTCCGATATCTTTCGCCACCTGCGCTTCCGTGCCGTAGGCCTCCGCCGTGTCCACGAAGGCCGCGCCCAGCTCATGCGCCCGGCGCAGCACGCCACCGCCGCCCCGGTACTGCCAGGCGCCGAAGCCGATCTTGGGAATCTGGGTCGTCGTTCGTCCGAGTGGCAGGTACTCCATGGCGAGCTCACGTGCGGGCTGTCCCTTAGGACTATGGCCGCGGTCGCCAGCCCTGTCGAGTGCCGGGAGGACCTGTGGGAGACTGCCCGCCCACGCCTTCAGCAGGACTGCCCATGCCGCCGCGCGCGCCCATTGGCGGAGTGCCGCTGTTCGACTCGGCCGAAGGCGTCACGCTCCTTAGCCCCGAGGTCGAAGCCCCCGGCTACTGGGTCGGCGCACCCGCGCTCTGGCTGGACGACGACGCCCTGTACCTGAGCGTCCGCTGGCGTCGACCGCTGGATGGCGGTCGCGGCTGGAAGTCCGAAATCTACCGGCTGCGCGACATCGCCACGCTGGAACCCGTCTGGGCCTGCACCGCCGACCAGTTCGAGACCGAATCCATCGAACGCTCGGCCCTCGTCCGCGTCCCCGGCGGCGCCTGGCGCTACTACGTCAGCTACCTCGACCCCGCCGACCGCCGCTGGCGCATCGACCTCCTGGAAGCCGATGAACTGACAAACTTGGATCCGGCCCAACGCATCCCCGTCCTCGACGCCGCCAACACCTTCTCCGAAGGCGTCAAGGACCCCGTCGTTCTGCTGCTCGACGGCCTGTTCTACCTGTTCGCCGGCTACGGCCCGCGCGACCGCGTGGCCGACGGCGCGACGCCCGAGCAGCTGCACAGCACCGGCAACGTCTTCACCACCGGGCTGGTGGAGCATCCCACCGGCCTCTGGGTCTCGGCCGACGGCCGCCGCTTCGGCTTCGAGCGCGACATCGTCACGCCCGGTAAAGGCTGGGACGCCAACGTCACCCGCGTCAGCACCGTCATGCCCACCGACGCCGGCTTCCTGATCTACTACGACGGCCGCGCCACCGAAGGCGACGTCTACGAAGACCGCACCGGCATGGTCTTCTCGCAGGACCTCAGCACCACCGTGCGGCACTCCGACGACGGACCGCTGCTCCAGGGCCACGCCGGCGCCCGGTGCCTGCGCTACCTGGACTACGCCGTGCTCGGCGATTCCCTGTTCTACGTCTACGAAACCTCCACCGCCAGCGGCGCCCACGAACTCCGCGCCAACCGCGTCCGACTCCAATAACGGGCTTCAAGTGGACTGCGCGCAGCACCCGATCCGAACGGCCCACGTAAACTAGCCGCGGTTTCTGCCGGCCGCCGATCGCGGCCCGGTACTGAGAACAACGCGAGGCACTGGTGCAACCGAAGTTGGCGAGGCGCGGCTGATGGACATCGGACAAATCGTCCAGGACATCGTGAAGGACCCGGCCGCGCTCGGGCAGATCATCCTCTTCGACCTGATTCTCAGCGGCGACAACGCCGTGGTCATCGGGGTGGTCGCCAGCCGCTTGCACGGTCGGCAGCGGCGCTGGGCCATCATCATCGGCGCCGGCGGCGCCGTGGTGCTGCGCATCGCGCTGGCCTCCATCGCCACCCTGCTCCTGCAGGCGCCCGCCATCTCGTTGATCGGGGGCTTGGCCCTGTTCTGGGTCGCCTGGCGGCTGCTCAAACCGGAAGGCGACGAAGATCACGAGGCCGCCACCTCCTTCCCCGAGGCCATCCGCCTGATCATCCTGGCCGACGTGGTCATGAGCCTGGACAACGTCCTCACCGTCGCCGGCACCGCCCACGGCAACATCGCGCTGCTGGTCTTCGGACTGGCCCTCTCCATTCCATTGCTGTTCGTCGGCGCCGGGCTGATCGCGCTGGCCACTGAAAAGGCGCCGATCATCATCTACATCGGCAGCTTGCTGATCTTCCGCATCGCCGTCGTGCTGATCGTGGACGACAAGCTGGTGCACGACTTCCTGACGCCCAGCCTCTGGTTCGAACACGTGATTCCGTGGGCTGTCGCGTTCGGTGGTCCCGCCCTCTACGTCGCCCTGGCCAAATGGCGCGGCCGGGCCATCGTTCCGTTCTGGACCAACCCGTTCGCGAAAGAGGCCTGACGGGTCGGGCGAAGTGCCTGCCGCCTAGGGCCGGTCGGAAGCGCCGGTGCCGCGCGGGGGAACCTGGTACTCGGGCGCGGATTCGGCGGCCGTAGCGGGCCGTCGCTCACCTGACGCCGGAGCGGCGTCGGGCGTCCCCGCCAGCGATCCGCGGGCGAGCAGCAGAACATCCAGCCGCGCATTCACGGCGTTGGTGTCGGCGTGCTGGCGATCGCTCAAGCGCTCGATGCTGGCGCTGATATCGGTCCGCACCGCGCCGATTTCACTGTGCAATTCGTTGCGCACCACCGAGATGTCGCCCTTCAGTTCGTCGCGCACCGTCGCAATCTCGCCCTTCAGTTCGTCGCGCACCGTCGCAATCTCGCCCTTCAACTCGTCGCGCACCGCCGCAATCTCGCCCTTCAACTCGTCGCGCACCGCGCGGATTTCACCTCGCAGGCCGACCTCCAGATGTTCCAGCCGACGGTTGGTGTCGCTCCAGAGCTTGAGCATGAGGCCTAGCACCGCACCAACCACCACCGCCCCCGTGCCAAGAGTCGTTCCGACGATGGTCCAAGCCTCAATGCTCAGGGGAGGCGCTCCTACGATGGGATAGGCAACTGATTTCAACGTACCACGCACCCGCGTACGGAGCGGCGGCGAGGGATTCGGGTCCGGAGCGAGGGCGGCCCGTTCCGGGCGGACGTGCGACCATGACGCGCCCACCACCCACTCGAGGCCCCATGTACAAGCTCCTGCACACTCGCATCCGCGTCAGCGACCTGGATCGCTCCATCCGCTTCTACGAAGACCACCTCGGATTCAAGCTCCTCAGCCGCTCCGACCGCTCGCCTGCCGGCAACCAGATCGTCCACCTGGAACTGCCCGGCAACGACCACACCATCGAACTCACCTGGTCAGCCGACTACGAGCTCAACGTCCCCGAGGACCTCATGCACTTCGCCATCGGCGTGCCGGACCTGATCGCCTTCTGCGACGAACTGGAAGGCAAGGGCCTGGAAATCTGGCCCGGCGACTGGCGCGAAACCTTCCCCACCGGCCGCAAAATGGCCTTCATCGACGACCCCGACGGCTACGAGATCGAACTGCTGGAGCGCTAGCGCCCGCCGTAGTCCGGCCGCCGCCGCATTCCTCGGGTCTGGGTGGACTACTCGAAGACTCTGGCCTGAAAGTCTTCGGCCAGCGCGTCGTCGTGACGCTCCGACAGCGGCAACGGGCCGCCGGGCTGTGACCGCCCCGAGCCGATGAAGGTGAAGCGCTCCAGCGTTGCCGGCCGCTGCGCAGGTGACGTCACGTAGCGCGCCACGGCTCTTTGGACGACCGTCGCCATGGACGTGCCGTCCGCAACAGCGCGTTGCTTCGTCAATTTGTACAGCTGCTCGTCCAGCTGGATATACGTGCGTGGCATGTCTTCAGAGTCGGTGGAACCGCTGCTGACAATATGCCACGACGCTGCCAGCTAGGTCCGGCCCGAGGCCCGCCGGTGACCGCTCAGCCGCCCGGGATGTACAGGCTCCGATCCGCCACCGGCACCGCCACCCGCGCGCCGCTCGCCAGGTGGGAGTGCGCCACGGCGAATTGGACTTCCACCGACTGCATCGTCACGTCAATGTTGCCGCGCGTCGGCTCGCCGGTTTCCAGCGAGTTGATCAGGTCGCGGATCGTGTTGACCGTGGGCGCTTCGCCCTGTGGGTAGAGCTTGCGCGTGGTGACGTCGTCCGGGTTGGAGCCCAGGCTGTGGCGGATCTCGAACATCAGGCCGTTATCCAGCGAGTAGGCCCGGCCTTCGCTACCCAGCACGTGCACGTCCAGAAACCCGCGGTGCGGGATGAAATAGCCCACGGCCCCATTGGCGTAGCCGACCTGGAAGTGACCCGCGTACGGATCCGCGACCTCCCAGCCCGGTGAGGGCAGGTAGCGATGATTCTCGGCGTCGTATTCCGGATGGGCGCGCCGCGGCTCGGGATCGAACGGGTCGCCGGCCTCGATCAGGCGGCCGCTGACCCACTGCGGTTGCGGGTCGCCCAGCAGCATCGAGACCAGGTCCAGCGTGTGCGGGTGGTGCTTAATCAGGTCCGTGTAGGTGAGCATCAGGACGGCCTCGGGTTCGCCGATCTCGCCGGCGGCGATGGCCTCCGCCAGCAACCGAAAGCCCACGTTGTGGCGGCGCATGGCGCCCCAGTTGAACGCCACCCCGTTGCGCGTCATCGCATCCCGGATCCGGTCCGCCTCCGCCAGCGAGGCGCACAGCCCCTTCTCGCTGTAAATCGCGCGCACGCCGTGCTCGGCGCAGTAGATCAGCGGCTCGGCCCGCGCAAACGACGGCGTGGTCACGCTGACGATGTCCGGCTGTTCCTTGTCGATCATCTCGCGGTAGTCGAGGTAGGTGTTGGTGACCCCGAACCGTTCGCTGAAGCGCTGCAGGCGCTCGGCCCCGCGGTTGGCCACGGCCACAACTTCGGTTTCCTCGATGTACTCGTAGGCCGAGAAGTGCCCGTAGGGGAGGTTCGGATCCCCGGGCGCAATCTCGTCCTCGATCAACCCGCCCATCCGCCCGGTCCCAATAATCGCGACCCGGTACTTAGCTGCCATCAACCCACCTCCCTGCCCACCACCGCGCCATGCTCACCCAGCCACCCCGCGGCGGCAACCTGCCGGGCCACGGTCCATTCGGCACAATCGCGGCGACATCGACGCCCTGGACCCAACGCCATGACCAAATCGACCATCCTTCGCAGCCGGCTGGCCGGTGACCGGATCATCGTGCTGCCGGGCGCCTACGACGCCCTCTCGGCCAAGCTGATCGAGCAGGCCGGCTTCACCCAGTTCTTCACCACCGGCTTCGGACTGGCCGCCAGCACCCTCGGCGAGCCCGACATCGGCCTGCTGACCCAGACCGAGACGCTGGACCGCGCCCGCCGCATCGCCCACACCGTGGATATTCCCCTGGTGGCCGACATGGACACCGGCTACGGCAATCCCATCAACGTCATCCGCACTGTGCGCGAATGCGTGCAGGCCGGCATCGCCGGCATCATCCTGGAGGATCAGGAGTGGCCCAAGCGCTGCGGCCACCTGGAAGGCAAGCGTGTGGTGCCCGCCGAGGACCACGTGCAGAAACTGCGCGCCGCCGTCCACGCGCGCGGCGACGACGACCTGGTCATCATCGCCCGCACCGACGCGCGCGCGATTAACGGGCTGGACGACGCCATCGCCCGCAGCCACGCCAACGTTGAGGCCGGGGCCGACGTGGTCTTCATCGAGGCCCCGCGTTCCCTCGACGAACTGCGCGCCGTCCGCGCGGCCTTCGATGACGAGATCTCCCTCTTCGCCAACATGATCGAGGACGGCGTCACGCCCTTCCTCTCGGCCTCCGAGCTGCAGGACCTGGGCTACATGATGGTGGTGTACCCGCTATCGGGTCTCTTCGCCGCCACCGCCGCCCTCCAGCGCACCTACGCGGCCCTCGTAGCCGACGGCACCACCGCTTCCGCCGGCCCAATGGCGGGTCTGGAAGAGTTCAAGGACATCATCGGCGTGCCCGCCTATGGCGATCTGGAGCGCGAATTCGTAAGCACGAACTAGGTCGCGCCGAACGTCTACCGTCACCTGCTCGGTTCGACATCTCACGAACCGACGACGCGAGGCGTACTAGCGTTGAAGGAGAAAAAGGCGCCGGTCGGCCGCGCTTCGCTCCCCCGATGGCGACGCCAGGCCGACATGTGTACCGAATACAAAGGTCGCCAGGCGTCGCTTTGACGGACTGTGTCGGCGGCGCAGCCAGCAGCACCCCCGGCTGGGGCGGAACGGAAGGGAATGCTGTGACAGCTTTTGGTACGGCACTAAAGCGGGCGGCGGCCTTTGGTGTCCTGGCCCTCGCCGTCAGCGCGGGTATGGCATGCGGGAAGCCCGCGACCGCTCCGGCGGCCGCCACGCCCGCAGTCGTCACCGAAACGACCAGCGCGCCACCTCCGACGCTGGCGCCGAGCACGCCGACACCAACTGCTACTCCGGCCCCACCGCCCACGCCGACCGCCACGCCCCCGAGCACGCCGAACCCAACTGCCACGCCGTCGCCGGAACCCACGCCCACCCCGATGCCGGAGGTTGCCCTCGCGGACGGCGAGATCGACTGGAACACATGCGCCTCCAGCCGAGCCTTCGAGTGCGCGGTCGTGGAAGTCCCCGCGGACTACCGGGACCCTGAAGCCGGCAGCCTCAACATTGCGCTCAACGTTCACCGCGCCAGGGTGGCGGATGAGCGGATCGGCTATCTCCTCGTTAACCCCGGCGGTCCTGGCGGGAGCGGCCTGGAGTTGGTGGAAGCGATACGATCGGGATTCCCTCCGTTCGCCACCGAACTCATCGAACGCTTCGACATCGTCGGCTTCGACCCCCGCGGCGTCGGGGCATCAGAGCCGAAGTTCGAGTGCGGTGACCCTGGCGAGCAGCTCGACCTGCGTCGCTCCATCGACCCGCCGGCCGACACGCCCGCGGAAATCGCGGCCGGCGAGGCCGCCGCCAACCTTTGCATCGAGTCCATGGGTCCGGTCGGCGGCCTGCTGCACACCGGCTACGTCGCCAGGGACATGGACGAGATTCGCAAGGCCCTGGGCGTCGAGCAGATCTCGTACCTGGGCTATTCCTACGGCTCCGCGGTGGGCGTCTGGTACGCCACGCTCTTCCCCGACTCGGTCAGAGCCATGGTCATCGACGGCGCGGACAACCCGGTCGATGCCGAGGCTGACCGTGCGGCGCGCGTAGCTGACGCAATCAAGGAAACTGCGCCAATCGCCATCCTGCTCGAGCAGGCGCTGACGGCCTGCGACAGTCCCGAATGCCCGATTTACAACGACGGCGACCCGCTGGGTTACTTCCGTAAGGCCACCGAGAAGCTGCACCTGGTCAACGAAGCCGCGGGAAATCATCCCGACGCCGCGGCTTTTGCGGTCATCTCGCCGCTGTACGCCGAGTTCCTATGGCCGATCCTGTGGGAGGGTCTATTCCGACTCTACGAGCTCGACGACCCGTCGATTCTGCTCCAGTTCACCACGTTCCAGTGGGAAGACGGCGGCCCTCGCGTGGCGCGGATGCCTGAGCACGTCGGTTGCCTGGACGATTGGACGCTGCATCCGGACCTGGACCGTGCGACTCGGCTGGCTGACGGTGATGCCTACGACGCTGCCCTGGACAAGGAATTCCCCCTGCTGGCGCTGCTGGGCCGCCCGCTGTTCTCGGCCTGCCCCTTCTACGACCAGTTCGCGCCAGAGCCGCTGGCGGGGCCGCTCGACGGCGGCGGCGTCCCGATGATCCTGGTCATCGGCAACCACGGCGATCCCTTCACGCCATACATCGAGTCGCAGGAGTTGATTGAGGAGCAGCTCAGCAATGGCTATCTGCTGGAAACCTCCCACGCCACACACATCGTGTACCCCAACAACGCGTGCGTGAAGGACCACGTGCATCGCGCGCTGATCGACGGCGAATACCCCGATGAACGGCGGGTCGTCTGCGAGCGCGAGGACTCAGGTCTCCCGTTCTAGTCGACGATCACGTGCACGTCGCGGCGCGAAAGTGCGAGCGGCGAGCTAGGGGTTAGACGCTTCCGCAGGCGGCGATGAAGTCCTGCGAGTCGGCCGTGAAGCACCAGCGCTCCAGGTCGTGCAGCACAGCGCTGGTGATCTGCAGGCCGTCGTAGGTCTCGCGCGTCTCGATTCCGCTCGTGCAGTCGCGCAGCAGGATCGGCGCATAGCCGCGGTCGCGCATCGCGTGCATCCCGTAGTCGCGGAAGCGCACGCAGATGTTGGTGGCGAACCCGACGTACACCAGGTGCACCAGCCGCAGGTCGCGCAGCGCCCGCTGTAGCTGATCGCCGGTGGCGATCACGATGTCGTCCGGCTCCGGCGCCACCGCCCGGTGAATCGTGCGGAACCTGTGCCAGCGTTCCGGCGGCTTGCCGGCGCTGTCCGGCGGCAATTCCCCCGGCGCGCGCCGTAACGAGGCGTACGGTTCGGCCAGCGCCCGGTAGGCCGGCGGCGGCCAGCCGTCGTCGGGCTCGAGCGTGGGGTGCAGATCTTCCACGCTGGCCCAACGCGTCCACTGCGGGTGGGTGGCGGCGATTGCCGGCGATGGGGCATAGATGGGGACGATACCCGCCGTCCGCGCCGCATCCAGCACCGGCCGGATACGCTGCACCGTGATGTCGCTGGTGCGCGCACGATGGGACTCGATCGGATGTTCGCCCCAGGTGTCCACCAGAACCAGGGCCGTCTCCGCCGGGTCAAGGTCGGCCTGAAGCTCCGTCGGCACGATGTTGGCCTCAACGTTGTCGGCGGGGCCGGTGCTGTGCATCGCCTGGTAGCGCAGCGTCAGTTGCATGGGAACGGTCCTCGGACGCGAACAGGGCGAGCATACGCCCGCGGTGCTGTTCGCTTTTTGTATGGTAGAACGAGCTCGCAAGTTTTTCGGTCTGAATTCTCGGCATGAGCGACGCCTCCATCCGCTTTGTCCACTTCGCGGACGTCCACCTGGGCTTCCGCCAGTACGGGCTGTCCGAGCGTGCCGCCGACTTCGTGCGCGCGTTTGACGACGCGGTGGCCTACTGCCTGCGCGTCGCGCCGGACTTTGTGGTCATCGCCGGCGATCTCTTCGACTCCAAGTCCATCGAGCCGTCCACCTACGCCGCCGCCGATATCGCGTTGGAGCGCCTGGACCGGGCCGGTATCCCGGTCGTCGCCAACGAGGGCAACCACGAACGCTGGTTCCGGCGCGGCGAACGCTCCTGGCTCTGGCAGCTCAGCCGCCACGGACGCCTGCGCCTGCTGCGGCAGTTCGACCCGCTCAGCGGTGAGTTGCAGGCCCAGCCCTGGACCAGCGAACGCGGCTACGGCGCCTACACCGACATCGGCGCCGCTCGCGTCTTCGGCGTGGAGTACCTGGGCGCCCGCCTGGCGGCCCACCTGTCCGAAGTCGCCGCCTCGCTCTCGACCGTGCCCGTCGGCGATCAACGCGCCGTCGTGGGCCTGCTGCACACCGGGGTGGACGAAGCCGTCCACCTGGGCGTCGGTGGCGTCACGCTTGAAGACCTGGCCCCCATTCGCGCCTTCACCGACTACCTGGCCCTGGGGCACGTGCACTACGCCTACCAGCTGCCGGAGCGCAACCCCTGGATATTCAATCCCGGCGCGCTGGAAGCCCACAACATCCTGGAAGGCCTGGCCGCCGAGCCCAGCGAGGGCGAGGGACGCGCCCGCGGCCTCTTCGACGTGCGGCTTCGGCCGGGCCGGCCTGCGGAGATCGAAGCCCGCTTCAGGGACGACGTCGTCGCCCGTCGCCCCTTCAGGCGCCTGAGCGTCGATGTGAGCGAGGACCAGGACTTCGACCAGTTGTGCACGCAAGTCGAAGCGGCCGTGTCGGGTCGCCTCGAACTGTTCAGCGAACCTCCCGTGGTCGAACTGCGGCTGACCGGCCGCCTGCGCTTCGAGCGCATCCACCTGGACACCGAGCGACTGGTCGAAATCGTGCACGCCGCCTACCAGCCGTTGCACGTGCGCGTGACCCTGCAACTGGCCGGCGACCGGCGCCGCATGGCCGCCGCCCGCTACGGCACAAACGTCCGTGCCATCGAGCGCGAGGTGCTCGGCCGACTGATCGCGGAGTCGCCCCACGCCGACGAGGCCGAGGCGCTCACCGCTGCCGCCCTGGACTTGAAAGCCGCGGCCCTCGAAGGCCAGTCGCCCGAGGCGCTGGCGCAGCACCTGGAACGGCGGTTGGCCTGAGGTGTTCGTCCACGAGGTCGCGCTGCGCAACGTCAAGAGCTTCGTCGAAGCCACCGTCCGCTTTCAGCCCGGCCTTACCGCCATCGTCGGTCCCAACGGCGCGGGCAAAACCACCCTGCTGGAAGCCATCGGCTACGGCCTCTTCGGCTTCATGCCGCACCGGCCGCAGGTTCGCTTCATGCGCCACGGCACTCAGGAAGCCGCGGTCCAGGTGGAGTTCACCTCGCCGCGCGACGGCCGCGTCTACCGCGTCGAACGCACCATGCGCCGCGCCCGTTCGCGCGCCACCGACGCCCTGTCCGAGAACGCCACAACCACGGTCTCGCTCTTTGACGTTGAGCTGAACCGCTCCATCGACCAGCCCGCCGCCGAGCTCGAAGCCTGGCTGGCCGGCCAGCTGGGCGTGGAGGGCCTCAGCAGTCCGGCCGATGTCTTTGAACACGTGGTTGGCGTGCCCCAGGGTCGCCTCACCGCCGACTTCCTGGACTCCCCCCGCCTGCGCAAGGCCCGCTTCGACCCCATCCTGCGCACCGCCGAGTACCAGCAGGCCGCCGACCTGCTGCGCAACCTCACCCAGCACTACGCCCGGGCCCGCCACGAACTTCAGGTCAGGGCCTCCCACCTGGAAGGCCGCCTGGCCGCCGAACCGGACCTGCTCGCGCGCCTGTCCGCGGCACAGAAGGCGCTGGAACAAACCCGCGCGGCCGAGGCGAAGGCGACATCTGACCTCGAAGCGGCCAACGCCACACTCGCGGCGCGCGACGACCAGCGCACGGCCTTCGAAGCTTCCAAACGGGCGCACGCGGCTGCCGTCGAGCAGCGTCAGCAGGCGGCTGCGCATGTGCAACGTGCCACCGCCGCGGTGCTGGAATCCCGGCGCGCCGCGAACGTGGCAGAGCAATCCCGCGAGGCGAAGCAGGCCTACGAGATGGCCCAGCTGCGCGTTGCCGAGCTCCAGCCCGTCGAACGTCGGGCGCGAGATCTGGAACTCAGGCGCTCGAACCGGGTCGCGCTGCTTGACCGCGCGCGGGACGACTTGACGGAGACACATCAGGAGGTCGGAGCGCGCGTGGCGGCGGTCGAAGCCAAGCCCGACGGCGATCTCGAGTCGCGCTTCCGACAAGTGCGCACCGCGTTTCGGCAGGCGGTCGACCAGGCCAGGGCGCGGGTGGCTGGCGCTCAGACCTCCCTCCGCCAGGCCCACGAAGACACCCGCGCCCTGCACACCCGCTGGATGCGCGAACGCGAGTTAGCGATGCAGACGTACGATCAGGGTCGCCGCCGGCTGAAGCTGCTGGAAGCCCGCGCCGCCGTGGCCGCGGAACTGTCAGCCCGACGGTCGCTCCTCGATACACGGCGTCGCGAGCACGCCACCGTCGAAGCCCTGCTGGAAGCCGACCGCCACGCCCAGCGCCTGCTCACCGACACCCGCACCTGCCCGTTCTTCATGGACGTCTGCCGCAACCTGGAAGCCATCCCTGATGTGGCCGGTGTGTTCCGGCGCCAGGCGGTCGAGCGCGAGCACCGGCTGGCCGAGCTCCAGGCGGCCATTGCGGACGCCGAACGTGCCGTTGCCGAAGCTGAGCAAGCCGAATCTGAGTCCCGCCAGGCCGACGTAACCCGCGAACGCTTGGCCGCCGCGCACGAGCGTCTCGAGTCCGCTGATGTCGACATCGCTGCCGCCACCTTGCTTCTGGATGCGCTGGAAGCCCGCAACGCGACCGCGTTGGCGGCGCTGGCAAACGGCCGACAGCCCGCGTCGAGTGTCCAGGGCAGCCTGGCCCAGTCCGCCCAGCGCGCTTTGGACGCCCTGCAAGAACTGGCCTCGAAGGAAGACGCCGCTGCCAGGTCCGCCGGTGCCGACCTGCTGGCCATCGCCCGGCGTCGCGCGGATGCGGCCGCTACGGCGCTGCAAGCGACCGAGACCGAACTGGCGACCCTGGGCGACGACCTGACCGCTCTCGCCGCCGCACGAGCCGCCCTGGAAGAAAACGCCGAAGCCCATACCCGATTCCTCCAGCACGAAGTCGTGGCCGGACACCTCAAGGCACGGACGACCGAGCTTGACTCGGCCCGTCAATTCGCCGCGCAAACTCAGGGAAACGTGGCCGCCGCGGAAGCGGCCCTTGCGTCAGCCCGCGCCGAGTTCGACCCGAAGGCGCTGCGGAAGGCCCGCCAGTCCCGCGACGCCGCGCTGGGTCTCGCCCGCCAGCTGGCCGAGCGGATCGAGCGGATGCAGGCCGACCAGCAACGCCTGGCCGCCGACATCAAGGCCCTGCGCCAGGCACGTGTCGACCTGGAAGCCGCGCAGGCCGGTATCGCGCGCGTCACCTTCCTGGAAGACCGCACCCAGTTCATCCGCCGCCTCTTGCGCGACGCCGGCCCGCGGATCACCGAAGTCCTGCTGGCCAGCGTGTCCGACAGCGCCGACGAGATCTACAGCGACATCATGGGCGCGCCCGGCGGCCGCCTGCGCTGGGCCGCCGACTACGACATCGTGCTTGGCCGCGGCGGCCTGGAACGCCGCTTCGGCCAGCTCTCCGGCGGCGAGCAGATGGCCGCCGCCCTGGCCGTTCGCCTGGCCCTCCTCCGCGACCTGCTCAACCTCGACATCGCATTCTTCGACGAACCCACCCAGCACCTGGACGCCGAACGCCGCGAAAACCTGGCCCAGCAAATCCTCGCCGTCCGCGGCTTCAGCCAGCTCGTCGTCATCTCCCACGACGACACCTTCGAACGCCACATCGACAACATCATCCGAGTCACCCACACCAACCAAGCCAGCACCGTCGAAGCGGCCTAGCGGTCTGGCGCTGCGGAGGACGCTTCGTGCGGGGGCCTTGTGGGCGCCCAAAGCGCGCGGTCTGGGACATGTGCCGAGATGTACCTAGACTAAAATCCAACGCCACGCCTGCACGCGCCGAAACTGTCAGCCGGCCATGAAGCGCAAGCTCACGATTAGCCTGGACGATGCCCTGGTTGCCAGGGTCGAGCGCCATGCGCGCTCGCGCGGGCTGTCGCTCTCAACACTGATCGAATCTGTCCTTCGGGATTCCCTTGCTGCGGACGCCCCCTCCGTCGCTGACCGCTGGCGCGGCCGTTTCCGCCCCGCCCAACGCAACGACCCACGTTACGAGGCGCTGGCCCGCAAATACCTGTCCTGACCGACGCGGGCCTGTTGAAGGCCGGCCATTCGAAAGTCGGCCTGCCCGCGAAGTGCGTGTCCTCGAACGTGAATGGACGGGCTGCGCAAGATTGAGGCTAGAAAGACGTGTCGCTACTCCGACCCACTCACGGATTCAAGCCTGAAAGCAACGCCAGCGGCGTCTCCGTAAGTGCCCATACTCCCCAGATACCCCTAAACAGCCACCCGGATGTTCGCCAGCGCCTCTTCCCTAGTCCGTCCCTGGCCGTGACACCCCGACTGCATCGGACAACTCGTCACCACTCGCCCGTCCTCTCCCAGCAAGTCGTCCAGGCTGGAACCACGGCGGGGGTTGAATGTGGGTGTCACGATGCGGCTTCCGACGGGGATTTGAGCAGTCGTTTGAGTCTACGTCTGCATTTAGTCTGATCGCCGCCCCAAGTCCAGTTGCTAGGTCGCACCCAAAGCCGGCTCGTCCGGTCAGCGAGTCCAATCAATTTGCCCTCACGCACCCGCCGGATCCGACGCCGAGAATGGCCGCAGCCCCAACCCCATCGCCTGCATCACCTTGAGCACCGTGGCGAACTCCGGGTTGCCGCTGGGTGACAGGGCCTTATAGAGGCTTTCCCGCCCCAGGCCGGCGTCCGCGGCGACCTTCGTCATGCCTCGGGCCCTGGCAATGTCACCCAGGGCGGCCGCGATGAGCGCCGGATCGCCGTCCTCAAACGCCGCCTCGAGGTAGGCGACAACATCCTCATCGCTCTCCAGGTGGTCCGCCGCATCCCATGGACGCGTTCGTGTTCTGGCCATGCCCGAATCCTCCTATAGCCCTCGCGCCAGGCTGCGAGCCCTTGTGACGTCTCGCGCCTGGCTGCTCTTATCGCCGCTGTGTCTCTCGCCAGCGGTCCTGCCCCCAGTAGCGGTCACTAAGCGGCGCCAATCAACTCAACCTTGAGCCGTTTGCCCAGCGCGGCGGCGGCTTTTTGGAGTGTGAGCAGGGTGACCGAAGGGTTGTCAGGATCGAGCAGGCGATCCAGCGAGGCTCGGCTCGTGTGCATGCGCCGCGCCATCTCGGCCTTGCTCAGCTGAGCGTCGGCCATTGTCTGGCCGATCTGCCAGGCCAGCACCCGCTTGACGGCGACCGCCTCGGCCTCGGCCAGCGTGCCGTCAGATTCCAGCAGGCTGTCGAGCGTCGTGCCCTCGTGAGGATTGGGTATGTCCGTCATGCTGCGGCCTCCCAACCGCGCTTGCGGATTCGCGCCAGGTCCAGGTCCGCTTTCGGGGTCTTCCGAGTCTTCTTGATGAACCCGTGCAACAGAATCATGCGTCCGTCCCCAATGCAGAACAGGACCCGGGCAATTCGGCTGCCCAGGCTGGTCCGAACTTCGTACAGGCCGTGTCCGAGCGGTCGGCACGTCGGCATCCCGATTGGCCACCCAAACTCAACCGTCTTGATGTCCGTCCCGATCCTGAACCGGTCCTGCTTCTCCAGGGACCTCAGCCAATCTCGAACCGGCTCTGCGCCGGACTCGGAACGGTAGAAGATCGCTGGAAGGCGCTTCAGGTCCACGAATATGCATGAATATACCAAAATTGGTACACCCTGCAAGTGCCAACGCTTGTTTTTAGGCTGGTCCTAACGCGAGCGAGATCACATCTTCCGATCCGGAACCATCAGCCCTGGCCCGCCCCCACCTCCCCCCACGCCTCCGCCAAATGCTCCTGCACCTTCACCGGCAGCCCCTTCCGGTTGCTCTCAATCGCCGCGGTCACCAGCGCCACCGACTGCAGGTTGTCCAGCACGTTCGTCTCCATCGCCTCGCCGCCTTCAATCCAGCGCACGAACCTCTCGATCAGCCACACGTGCTCCCAGGTCGGCTGCTCCAGCCAGGGAACAGTCGCGCCCTGCCCTTCCTGCTTGCTCGGCGCTTCGCGCAACGGGTCGAACGGGAAACATTCCAGGCGCTCCTGCCCCAGGATCAGCGTCGCCCCTTCGCACTCCGCGCGGGTGTACTCGCGCCCCCAGGCGTCCAGCCCCACCGCGTTCACGTTGGACCCCTCATAGGTGGCCCGCACGCCGTTCTCGAACTCCATCGTCACCAGCCCCTGCGCATCGCCGGCAAAGTCGCTCCAGGCCGGGTTCCAGGTCCGGGCGTAAATCGTTTCGCACTTCGCGCCGGCCAGGTCCGCCAGAATGTCCAGGTGGTGCACCGACCCGTCCACCAGCATCGGGTCGTCCATTTCGTAGCGAAATCCGAACCCCCACGACCCCAGGTTCCGCGCCTCCGCCGTGAACCGGCTCACCAGGTAATTCAGGTCCCCGTATTGACCCGACCGCAGGCCCTCCCGCAGCGTCGTCTTGTACTGATTGAAGCGATGACTCATCGTCACCGCCATCTTCTTGCCGGCCTTCGTCACCTTGTCCGCAATCCGCACCGACCCCACCAGCGTGTCCGCAATCGGCTTCTCCGAGAGAATGTGCAGGTCATGCGCCAGGGCCTGGTCAACCACTTCCTCGTGCGAAAACGGCGGCACCACCACCGTGCAGAAGTCCGCCGGGTTCTCGTCAAACGCCCGCTGGATGTCCGTATAGCATTGCGCCTCGCCCAGCCCCAGCGACTCCCGCGCGTTCACAAGCATCGCTGGATCCGTATCCACCGCCGCCACCACCTCGATCAACCCCGCCTCCACATTCGGCGGCAGAAATCTCCGGCACCAACTCTCCCCAAACCCTCCGGTTCCAACCTGGATCATCTTCACGGCCATTGGCGCTGCTCCAATGTGCATTCGGCCGGCGGAACGCTCACGCCGGTCGCTGCCTCAGCCGCCACGATAGACGCCGCCACCTCTTCCGCGGCCCCCTACCGGTCCTCATTCTCAGGCCGCAGCGCCTCGAACTGGTGATACACCGGCGACTCGCCCGGCTCGGTCAGGTAGACCGAGTACACCGACGCCCCCCGCGCCGTCAGCCGAATCCGCGTCGGCTCACCCACCGGCGCATTGGCCTGCCCCACCCCGCGCCACTCCACCCGGTGCGCCGTCGAGTCACCCCTGATCGGCCGGCAGTCCCCCGCCGAGAATCCCGCCAGCGGCCTTGCCTCCGCGTCCTGCAACTCCACCCGAATCTCGCCACCGTCCGCCGTCTGCGCGTTGACAAACACATCCACCGATGGCGGCCTGAAAGTAATCGTCCCTAACTCAGCCGTCGCCTCGCCCGCCCGCAACGCCACGAACCGGTCCGGCTTCAGCCGCGCCAGGCCCAGGCCCGCGTTCTGCGGCTGCACCTCCCAGCGCATGGAGTGCCGCGCGTCGGTCCCGGCGTAGTAATAGCGGATCTCGTCGTCCAGGAATACCGGCTGCGAGGCCGGCTGCAAATTGCCGCAGTCCCACTCGCCGGGTGCGCCGTTGGCAATGAACGCCGTGCCCTGCTCGGCCCGGTGCCAGGCCGTCCCGGACCGCGCATAAGCCAGCTCCGGCGTCTGCAGTCCGTGCATTTTGGTCGAACCCAGGTCGTCGAGCTCAGTCGCATAGATCCACAACGTGCCCACCTCATACGGCCCATAGGCGTAGGCGCCCAGCCCGTAGAACTGCGTCTGCGGCGAATCGCCGGCGTCCGGCTCCAGCACCATCCGCGGTTCGCCCGACCAGTGCACAAAGTCCCACGACTCGCTCCTGAACACCCGTCGCCCATACCCGTCCATGCGGTGATACGCCACAAACCGCCCGTCCGGCGCTCGCAGAAAGCCCATCGGACAGTCCGGGTTGGTCGTAATCACCGGATGGATCCGGCCGACCAGCGTGCGCACGGACTTCCAGTGGATCCCGTCCGCGCTATGCATCGCGGCAATGCAGTTGGACGGCGCGGCGCCCATCAGCATCTTGTACCGCCAGGCCGGCCGCGGGTCCTCCCGGTCTTCGATCAGGCCGGGACTTGTCTGCGTGCCGTCGAACACGATATTCGTCCGCTGCCCGTCGTGCCTGAAGGTGTCCAGGTCCGGCTTGCGCCAGGTCAGCCCGTCGTCACTCTCGGCATAGGCCAGCCGCACCCTCCAGGGCGCTTCCACCACTTCGTACCACGCCCGAAACCGCCCATCCGCCGCCTGCAGCACGCTCCCGAACATCTGCATGTTCCCGCGCTCCCACGGCAAATCCGGCCGCATCAACGGCCCACCCGCATCCTTCACCGCCGACCCCACCGCCCGCACAAAGCCGTCCACGTACTCCAGCTCGCGGTAGTCCAGGAACAGCAGCTTCTTCATCCACACAACTCCTGCCGCTAGGCGACCCCGACAGCGTTCAAAGTTACGTTTCCTCGCACCCGGCTAGATGTCCACCAACTCAATGCGGTAACCGTACCGGTGAAAGTCCGCGCCGTTGAACGTCAGCAACCGGCGCTCTCCGTGGGCCAGCATCGTCGCCACGATGTTGGCGTCGTGAATCTGCCGCCCGCCAACGGGCACTTCACGGCACAGGCCCACCAGCCACTCGGTAACCTGGGGTCCATCCTCAAGAACCTCGAAGCGGCGAAGCAGTCTCCTGACGTCAATCAGGGCGTCTTCTCGGGTTATGCCCACCGGCCAGGTCTGCGGACGTGTGACGACGGACAGATACTCGCGAATGACTTGGCGGCTGATCCTCAGCGGCTCATGGTCTCGAAACGCACGCTCCAGGCTTGCCCGGGCGGCGTCATGGTCTGGCGCGCCAGGAATACGGGAGTTCACCAGCACGTTGGTGTCGATAAACATGGCGGCGGCTAGACCCGCTCCTCGTATAGGTCCTCGCGCCTGAGACTCAAGCCTTCCGGCCACACCGCCGTGGGGTGGACAGGCCAGGCCTCGTCGAGCGAAGGCTTGGCTTCGGGCTCGGGGTGCCTTCGCCTGAACAGCAGCGTCTCCGCATCCATATCAACCTCCGCCGTCTCCCATCCCGCGACGCTCCACGCCAGCGCGTGGCTGTGTCCGTTGCTGCGCTTCTGGTTTCCCCACCAGGGGCGGTGTAGTCGCGCGGACGGCGGCAGTTGGAATCCAACGACTGCCTCGATCTCGCCGAAAGAGGTCCTCCACTCCTGGGCCTGAAGACTGTGCAGGTAGGAGTACAACCGCTGGTACTTGCCTCGTTGCACCATCTTGCGGTACTTATCGCTTCTGTCCACGACCATGTCATGCCTGCTCTCGGTTGGCCTGCTTGGAAGGATTCTGCGCGGCCAAGCATATGGTAGTGAGTTAGTGACTCCGCTTCACCGCCAAAGTCACGCTGCCGACCCTGCCGTCCGCGCGCGACCGGTTGCACGAGTCAGCCTGCCGGCGGGGTAGATTCGTACGCAGCAGGAGCCAGAAGTGCCACGGAGCGCGGACAGCAACTCAGGCGGAGCCTGCGCACCGCTGCGCCTTCCCGACCTTGTGCGCGATCTCGCCGCGCTTGGCCTGCGCCGCGGCGACCTGCTGATGGTCCACAGTTCCCTGCGCAGCATCGGACTCGTGGAGTCCGGCCCGGAAACCGTCGTCGATGCCCTGCTTCAGGCCCTCGGGCCCGAGGGCACCCTGGTCGTCCCCACATTCACCTACCCGACGGCGGGGCAATCCACGTTCGTCTTCGATCCGGCCCGCACGCCTTCCCAGATGGGCGCAATCTCGGAGGCGGCCCGGCGGCGACCCCAGGCCCACCGCAGCATCCACCTCGCCCACAGCATCGCCGCCATCGGACCGCTGGCCCAGACCATCGCCACCTCTGGAGGCGCGTCAGCCTGGGACTCCGACAGCCCCATGCGGCAGGTGTTCGATCGCAACGGGCGCTACCTGCTGCTCGGCGTGCCCTACCAGAACCTCACGGTCATGCACCTGTGCGAAGTGTGGCTCGGACTCCCGTATCGAAAGCCGCGGGTCTCAAGAGGCCGCATGCGTCATCCCGACGGCTCGCACTCGCCCCTGGTCAGCATCGGCACCCCGCCGCTGCCCGGACACCCCGGCAGCGACTACAACCGCCTCGGCCAGCGCATGGAAGACGCCGGCCTCGTCAAGCTCGGCCCCGTCGGCAACGCCGTCGCCCGCCTGCTCGACGCCCACGACCTCCGCGCGGCCGCCCGTGACCTCGCCCGCCAGGACCCTCACGGCTTCCTCCAACAGGGCGACGCCGTCACCACCCTGACCCACGGCCACACCATCAATTCAAACAAGGGCCAGCACTGCGTCACCGATCCGGCCCGCCTGTACCGCGCACCCTGAGCCACGAGGCGGCAACGCCGTAGGGCCCCAACCTCAAGCCCGAGCCCGCTCGGGCCCCGCACCACCTCCCCGCTCGCTCCCCTTCTCCTCTAACTCCAAGCGACTCTGGTCTCACTCCGTTCCCATGTGCGAGGGGTCTTACGGTCGTGGTCACCCCCACGCCCCCAGCCTCCTGGCGCTATCCTGACCCTACGCGCAGCGAGGCAAAGCCATGGCAACGACCGTCGAGACCCGGCCCGAGTGGCTGCCCGACGAATTCGAACACGAACAGGTCACGCATCAGGAGGTCTGGGACGAATTGGACCGCGACGCGCGGCGCCACTTTGGTCTGACGGCGGACGAATTTCTGCGCATCTACAGAGATCCACCCGGGCGGTACCACGGCGACGCGATCTTTCGATCGCTGACCTATCTCGCCCGGCTCCTTGATCAACCCAGCCAGACCTAGCAGCCAGCGAGCCGCCAGAGACTTCCTGCGAGGCGGGCCATCCTGGATGAACTCGTCGATCGGTCAGGTCAATCGCTCTTCGAACTCTGCGCACGCCTGACCATGAAGCACGGCATCAACTCCTCGCGGCAGGCGATCACCCAACACCTGGGCGTCTTGGAGGCCGCCGGGCTGATTCGCACGAGGCGCGAGGGCAGGTCAAAGCTCCATTGGTTCCAGGGCGGCCCGCTGAAGGACATCGCCCAGCGTTGGCCGATCGCAACAGATGAAAGGGACATGTGAAAGATGAGAATTCACCTGGCCGGCGTCTTCGTAGACGACCAACAGAAGGCGCTTCGCTTTTACACGGAAACGCTTGGCTTCCAGCTAAAGCACAACATTCCCTTGGGAGAGTACGCCTGGATCACGGTGGTATCCCCGGAAGACCCGGAGGGGACGGAGTTTCTGCTTGAGCCTGATGCCCATCCCGCGATCCGTCCGTTCTTGAAGGCGATGGTGGAGGACGGGATCCCCAGTACCTCCTTCGCGGTCGACGACGTGCAAGCCGAATACGAGCGTCTCCAGGCAAAAGGCGTGCGCTTCGTACAGCCGCCAACCGACCTCGGCCCCGTCATCACCGCGGTACTCGACGATACGTGCGGCAACTTGATCCAGATCCAAGAGGAAAAACCCCAACCCTGACGATCGTGCCCAGTCGCACCAGCCCCCATGGAGACCCTTCCAAAACGCCCCTGCCCCTCAAATCTGCGGCCGCTCTTCCTCCCTCTCGCTCTGGGATGTCCAGACCGGACACATGGTGGACAGGTGTTCGGAGACATGGTTTACACAGCCAGCGACGAGGTGGAGCACCGGGAGGTGCCGTTTGCGGAGCGACGGGTGAGCGATTTGCGCGCCGAGTTCGTGGCGTTGGCCACACAGCCGGGAGCCAATCGGCGCGAGCTGTGCCAGCGCTTCGAGATCTCGGCGCCGACGAGTTACAAGTGGCTGCGGCGCTACGCGGCGGAGGAACCTGCCGGGCTGCAGGATCGCTCGCGGCGGCCACGGTTTTCTCGTGTACTCACGGAGTGAGGAATTTCTTGGATTCCAAAGTCGGCAGGCTAGGCAAACCACAGGGCTGGCTATCTCCTCCTGCCGCGAAGTTGCTTCACCGACCACCTGACTAGTCCTTCATCAGTCGTGCAAACTCGCCAAGGGGTGCATACCAGGTCGATTCACAAGCACTGGATTCTTCAGCAGCCTCCAATGGCCGACATACCGCACTCTCGTATACTCTCCGCGGGTGATATCCCCGGTAGGACGCGGTGCATGCAGGTCAACAGCCGGGAATCGGTTGTCGAAGAAGCACGAAGCAGTCTACTTCAGAACAGTTCATTCGCACTGCCGGAAAATCTCAACGGATCGGTGAAGGGGCAGTTTGGGACAATTCTGGCCGACCCACCTTGGAGGTTCAATAATCGAACTGGAAGGGTGGCCCCCGAGTACCGACGGCTTCCGAGGTACGAGTCTCTATCGTTCGCCGAGATAACGTCGCTCCCGATTGCAGACCTTGCTCTCGAGAGAAGCCATCTGTACCTGTGGGTTCCGAATGCGCTGATCCAAGAGGGTCTTGCTGTGATGAAGCACTGGGGCTTTGAGTACAAGACGAATATCGTCTGGTATAAGATCCGCAAAGATGGCGGTCCAGACGGTCGCGGCGTTGGGTTCTATTTTCGAAACGTTACTGAACTGGTGCTCTTCGGAGTTCGCGGGCGAATGCGTACTCTTCAACCAGGGCGGAGGCAGGTGAATGTCGTAGCGTCTCGCAAGCGAGAACATTCACGCAAGCCTGACGAGCTTTACGACGTGATTGAGCGTTGCAGCCCTGGACCATATCTGGAGCTATTTGCACGCCATCTCCGGCCTGGATGGTGCCAGTGGGGTGACGAAATCGACTGGGAGTGTCCGAGTCAGAGAGCGGAGGAACCAGAGTTGTCCTCGGCTGATTCGAAGCTAGTTCGCTAGCGTGGACATTCAAGCAGATAGTCCCGCTGGACTGATTTCACGCGACGAGATTCAGCGCAAACTCAGAGAGCGTCGCAAGGCTTTCTTCGAAAAGACAATTCCGTCGGGTCAAGAAGGGCACTATACCGACGACGATTGGGAAGTGGTTCGCTACAACAAGAGAACGGTCCGGGTTCGAAAGTCGAAGCCGGTTGATCAGCAACTCGAAGATGAGACTTGGTCACTACTCGCACGTATGGGGTTTCAGTACATGAATGAAGGTCGGCAGTTTGCGATTCCTCTCAGCGGAGTGATGCCGAGTGTACCTCCAAAGCAGATTGATGTGCTAGGTATAGACGATGACACCGCATTGGTCATTGAGTGCAAGGCGTCGGCTACCGCAAGGCGGAGGTCACTACAGCGCGATCTCAACGAAACCCGGGGCTTGCAAGATGCAATGCGGCAAACGATTCATGGGTGGTTTGAGTCTCGTCCACGGGTGTGTTTTGTTTATGTGACTAGAAATATAGCTTGGAGTAGGCAAGATCTAATGCGCGCCAAAGCTAATCAAATCGTTGTGATTCGGGATAGGCAATTGCTGTACTATAATAAACTTATTGGCATCATAGGGTCGGCCGCCCGCCATCAGCTGCAGGCCGATCTCTTGCAGGATTCAACGGTTCAAGGCTTGCGGGGTACGGTGCCAGCATTGCGTGGCACGTTTGGTGGGAAGACGTTTTACCAGTTTGTGATCGAGCCAGAGCGGCTGCTGAAAATCTCCTACATTAGTCACCGAACCCGTGTCGACGCCAGCTCTGTCGGGACCTATCAACGCCTTCTCCGAAAGAAGCGCCTAAGGGATATTGCTCGACATATAGATGATACGGGCGGCATTTTCCCGACGAGCGTGGTTGTGAATTTCAGGCATTCGCGTCGCCTCAGATTTGACATTGCCGGACCGTCCGATGATGATCCGACGGTTCTCGGAACGCTACATTTGCCGAATAGATACAAGAGCGCCTGGGTCATTGACGGGCAACACAGATTATATGGTTTTGCTCTCAGTGATTGGGCACGACGCGGAAAAATACCGGTACTTGCCTTTGAGAATTTGGATCCGGCCGACGAAGTACGGATGTTTGTTGATATCAATAGCAAGCAAGTGAAAGTGCCGAGAAGTCTCCTTGTCGAATTGGAGCCGGAGTTATCCATTGTGGACGATAGTCCAGACGTGCGGTATCGGAGGTTGCACTCACAGATAGCGATCGACTTGTCGGAAAGTCATGAATCACCGCTTTGGGATCGGGTGTCGACGGAGTGGGAAACGGACGGCAAGCGCAGACCCGTGACGCTACCGCAGCTCGCACATGGAGTGCGTGGTAGTCAATTGGTCGGTTCAATACGGGTAGGGGCATTTCATTTCGGGCATCTCTATCTTCGTGACGATCAGACAACTCGGGAGAGGGCACGAGAAGTGATTGAAAGGTATCTTTCGCTCTTTTCTGAGGGAGCACCTGTGCACTGGGATAAAGAGAGTGGTCACGGGGGATTCCTGTGTACCAATCTTGGAGTGGCGGCACTTCTTCGCGCATTCAAGGAGATGCTGGACTACGTCATAAGTACACAAGGCGATGATGGCCTCCATAGCTATTCGCCGGATGCGATAGTCGAAATGGCAAGGCCGCTTGCTGAGCCGGTCGTAAGGTGGTTTTGCGAGGCGTCGGATGCGGAGGTGATGGACCGATTCAGAGGACACTATGGGAGTGGAGCGATTCCGGCATACGCGTTTGGGCTGATGGAGATAGTTCACCGATCAAATGCAGACTTCGCACCGAAAGGACTCGAAGACCATATTCAGCAATACAACGCGAAGACACTAACATATGCTCGAGAGCTAATAGCGGATATCGAAGACAGCATTAGAAACGTTACGTTTTCTACACTTAAGGAAAAGTATGGGACCGCGAATAATTCGTGGTGGCGTGAAGGCGTTCCGCAGAAGGTGCGTGGCGCTGCGGCGCTCAAGGCTGAGACGAGCACTGAAGGCGGTGAGCCTCACCAGTTCCTTGATTTACTTGACTACAAAAAGATCGCGGAGTGGTCCAAGAACTGGCCCAGTTTTCAGGATCTTTGGAGTGTAGAAGAATCCGCGAGGTCGAAGGCAGATCGGTTGGCTTGGATGGATAGGCTAAGCGGAATTCGAAATCGTGTATCGCATTCTGGCCGTCGTCGGGTGACAAGTGAAGAAGTGGTATTCCTGGAGCGTATTTGGGAGCACGTGGAGAAGACGATCAAGTAGCCGGAAGTCTCGGTAAGGTCGACTTAGTGGATTGGTGCTCGTTCTGGCGGACTTCGCACTATGTGCGGGGGGCGGGAGGGTGAGTCTGATGCCGTCTCGTTGGGTTCGCTCCAGCCCCTATGGCGGCGTCCTAAAGACCGTCGGCCTGACGTCTGGCAACGGCGCCGAGCAAACCTTCCCTATCAGCAATCATCAGACTCCTCTGGATCTCTCACGGTCCGCACCGATACGTCGGCAGCGACGCCGAAATGGTCCGAGAGTTTCCTCCCCTCGTGGATGTTGCTGATCGCATCCACGGAGCCGACCGCCCAATCCGTACTCAGCGCAATGTGATCGATGTTCTTCCGCCCCTGGAAGACTAGATCCGCCGTCACGATCCGCAGATTGGGACTGAAAGCCTCTTGAAGCGCTAGCCGAAGCGCACGAGGCGCTCCGCTTCCCTGCCCTATTGCCTGGTTGAAGTCCCCCATAACGATCAGCCGCCTGGCGTCCACCCGTTCCAGAAACTCGCTCAGCCTGGCCAGGTACTCCTCATGGTCCTCCCACCGCTTCCTGCGCTCCGCCCCGCGACGAGCCTCAGTCCGCGATCCAAACCACGGAATGCAGATCCCAATCACCGCAACTTCGCCCACCGACGTTTGCGTCACGCCCGACACATACCGGCCTGGCGGCAGCGAGTCGACCCCCAGGTCATCGACCTGCTGCCACGGTTCCTTCGACCAGAGCAAGACTTTACGCCGGTTCTTCTGTATCCCGTATCCATAGTCCGCCTGCGAACAAATCGCGTGTCCACCCTGAGAAAGCAGCTCGTCATGCGTCTCCGTCAGACAGACGATCTCAGGATCACATCGATCAATACGCCTAAGGACCTCAGGCGTTTTCCACGACCTGGGCGTAGCAAACTCAACATTCCAGTTGACAATGCTCAGAGACACGATTAGCCGGTCGTCGAGTCACGGCGATAGGTCGGACCATCCGGGTCGATGATCTTGGCGATACGTTCCACCTCGGCGACGATGGCGTGTAAGGTTGCCTTGCGGTCAGCGCCCGCTGGCAAATCAATAAGTAGACAAATATCCGTATCCGAGCTAAGCCATTCCAATCCCGGTTCGGCCAACTCGCCCAACTTTTCCCGCACCTTGTCGAAACTCACTAACAAGTGGGGAATGCGGGTTTTGTCCCAGAACCACAGCCACAGCGGTTTGCCCATATGCTTCACGGCCCTGTAATCAATGCGAAGGCCAGCGGCTGCGCCCCCCAAACGAAGAAACCTTACGTGATAAACACCCTCTGCCACTCCAATAGCCAACCCTTCAGTATTGGCCCAACCCGACTCCTCCAGGTGCGTGACCGCGTCGGCAATCAACAGTTTCAGATTCTCGTCTCTTACAGGGTCGTCGTTCTTGATGGCGTCGCGGGCAAGCCCCCGCAGTTCGGCGATTTCAAAGCAGGCCTTGAAGTCTGCGTCCATCACGGCTTGCTGCGCCAGCTTGTCGAGCAGTACGTCCCAACTGGTGAGTATCAGGCGACGTTGGCCGTCTTTGGATGCAGCGGTTACCAGACTTTCTCGCTCACAGACAGGGCCCAGCTCATGTCCCTTACGGCGCAACCGTTCCAATAATTCGCCCCACAACGAATCCTCGTCAGTACTAGCGATGCGAAAGGCCGGCGCCACGAACAGCAGCACGCCTGGTCGGTCGTCTGCAAGCTCTTCCCAATACTTAACTGGCTGGTTGTGCGTCAGGGACGCCCAGAATTTGGACTCGATAAACGCCACGCGGTTGCCATCTTCATCGTGGCAGACCATGTCGGGATACGCGCCATGCACCAGAAACTGTGTGCTAAAGCTCGCGATAGGCAGCGGATTCCCATCAAAACCAAGAAACTCGGCAAGCGCGGCTCTGGATGAATCCGATCGGGACACGATGAAACACAGCGCCTCCGTGGCCGCGTCCTCGCGTCCCGCGGCATACCCTCGTGCAATCAGACTCAGCAGACTCTTAGGCTCAGCCATCGTTTGGAATCTCCTTTAACTTGCCACCGACATCCTCAACGTGTTTGAGTCGCAACGCCCCTCAACCCACGCGGTCAGAACTGGCTTCCCGTGCACTTTCTATTGTCGTTGGGTTGATAATAGCGCCCATGGGATGGGGAAGTCACTAGGACTACTCACCCACGTCGGAAAAGTTAGTAATGGCAACCTCGCCTTCGGGAAACTCCGCCACGATCTTGAGCTTCCCGCCCACCGCCTCGATATACGACCGCAGGCTGGACACATAAACGTCGGCCCGCTGCTCCATCTTGGATACCGCCGGCTGGTTCACCTTCAGCATCTTCGCCATGTCCCGCTGAGTCAGCGCCCGAGCCCGGCGAAGTTCATGCAGCGGCATTTCGGCCAGCAGATCCCGCTTCATCTCGTCCACGCGCCGCCGCCGCTCCGGCGTGAAATCCCTGGTCAGTTCGCTGAACGGGTGACGTCCACTCATTCCCTCAACCCTTCCCTTCGCAGTTCGTCCAAATGCACGTCGTCGAGGTCGTCAGCCAGCGGCACGAACTCCTCATGGAACCCTGTCGTTGGTCGCCTCGTCCGCCTACCCAACCTCCCAGGGCATGAGCGAATCATATTCCACCGAAGGAATCAGATGCGGGTGGTATGAATCCGCCGCCGGCAGCGATCCTGGCAGAAGTCGGGCCGCCCCCGTACGTGGCGAGTCAGCCCCGATCCGCCCAAGAGACTCAGCCTCCCGACCTCTCGGCCAGCCCCCCATCCAAGCTCAGCCTCCGTGTCCGCCCGAACCCAGCGAGCTACCGCCTCCCCCCGCACGCGAACAAACCGCCAGGCCGCGCGGCGGCGGAAATTGAACACCTGACCCCGAAAACTGAACACATCGCCGGTAAAACTGAACACATTTGGCCGGAAGGTGAACACATTGGCCGGAAAACTGAACACATCGCCCCAAAAACTGGACACATCCCCCGCCAGAGTCGACACATTCCTCGCCGAAGTTGACACATCGCCCAAAAAACTGGACACATCGGCCCGACCGCGTTGACACATCCGAGAACCCGGCAAACGCCCGCCCACGCACCCCCGCCAGGCCCTAAGCCCACTGTAAGCGAATCGTGTACAATAGGGCGTGTCGCGACCCCAGCCCCGCTCAGGACCCCCGCTTGCCCGTGCCTTTCCCCTACCCGCCCCTCAGGGAGACCCTTGCCCAACGCCCCTCGTCCTCGAAGTCGCGGCCGCTCCTGCTCCCTCTCCTGAGACCTTCGCAAAGCGCTCCGTCGTCTTCCAAAACGTGCCGGCTCTTGCTCCCTCTCCCCGTGGGCGAGGGTTGGGGTGAGGGTCTTCCGGTCGAGAACCTGGCCCCAGCAACTGCGCGCAGACGTCGCCGTACTTCGGTCACGCCTCGTCTTTCCCCTTCGCCCTTGAGGGATAAGGCCCGGATGAGGGTGGCTGCCACCCCCGGCATCCTGTCCGCACTAACTCCTCACTTCCCTCAGCTCACTCCTCGCCTTCCGCTAAGGGTCTTCCGGGCAACCCACCTCTGGATACGCAAGCGCCTCCTCCAGCCGCCGCGTCTCCGGCGTCATCCGCGCTCAGATTCCCTCCGCGCCACCCTCGCCGTCCTGCTGCGCCTCCGCCCCGTGCGCCCTGAACCCGCCCTCCTGCCCCCCGCCACTCCAGCGCAATGCACTCGCCGCGGCCCGGCTCTGGATCCCCGTGTCCCCCCACCCGCGTCGCTTCACCAGCCTCCCTCCACCCCAAAAAATCGCGCTCACCGTCTCGCTCGCCGGCGCGACCCCCAGAGGGGGTCGCGCCGGCGAGCGAGCGGTCCCCCTTCATCCCCCACTCGCGGCCCGCTGCCCGTCGCCTGTTCCGCCGCCCCGCAAACCCACCCTGGTTCGCCCACCCGGTCAACTGGCCGCCTACAGCCAAGCCGCGGCCACAACCAGCCCATCGCCGTTACCATGACCCCTGACGAGTCTCGCTACGACCCCGCCCCCCATGCTCGACACCCTCATGTCGGTCGACGAGGCGATCTTCACGCGCCGGACCTGCCGCAAATTCCGCAAGGATCCGGTGTCGGAGGACACCCTCACCAAGATCATCGACGCCGCCCGCTACGCCCCCAGCTCCTGCAACCTGCAGCTCTGGGACTTCGTGCTCGTCAACGACCCCGAGACCAAGGCCGAGGTCGCCGAAGAAACCCGCTACGTCCACCTGGCCCCCGTCTCGCTCTTCGTTTCCTACGGCAACAACTACACCCGCGAAAACTACGCCTGGGTCCAGAGCGCCGCCGCCGCCATCCAGAACATGATGCTCATGGCCCACAGCCTCGGCGTAGCCAGTTGCTGGGTCGACACCCTCGGCGACGTCGACCGCATTCGCCGCATCCTCGGCCTCCCGGCCGAACGCGAAATCCTGGCCCTGGTCCTCTTCGGCTACCCCGAACTCATCCCCAAGGCCCCCCGCCGCCGCGCCATCGACATCCTCCTGCACTACGACAAGTACAAGGGCCGCCTCAACTGGCCCAGCAGCGACGACCCCGAGGAATGGACCCTGGAACAGATCCGCGACTTCCAGATGGCCAAGATCCGCAACGGCGCCCGCTACAACAAACCCGTGCCCTCCGAGCGCGACGCCGTGCTCGAGGCGCTGGAGGAATTCGTAAACGTGCAGGACGGCCGCTGGCTGGATGTCCTGCCCCTGACCGGCCTCTACACCGAAGAGATCGCCTCCCGGTACCCCAAAGTCGACCTCACCTTCGCCGAGATGACCGACCAGGTCTTCGAATTCGTCCGGGACCGCGCCTCCCGCTCCCTGCGCCACGAGCTCTACCCCGACGCCTTCCACGAGGGCCCCGAGGGCTACGACGTCATGTCGCTGATCTTCCGCCTCGAGGGCTACCCGCGCGACGAGCGGCGCCAGTACCTGACCACCATGCGCCGGCGCATCAACGACGATGGCCAGCTCTTCCTGGCCTTCGTCAACCGCCGCTCCTACCACCGCCCGCTGCGCTGGATGCGCGGACGCATCGGCCACAAGGGCGTCGAGTACGCCCTGGCCCCGGACCCCAGCCTCGGCCCCTTCAAGGCCGCCACGCCCGGCGAAATCCGCGCCGACCTCCAGGCCACCGGCTGGCGCGTACGCAACCGCCGCCACTTCTTCGCCGTCCCCCCGGCCGACGAGATCGAGTTCCGCGCCGGCCGCAAGGGCCGCAAAGTCAAGCTCGCCGGCCAGGCCCTCACCCGCATGAGCCGCCTGCTGCAACCCGTAGACCCGGTCCTCGGCCCGGTGGCCCGCATCCACGCCTGGGACGTCGTTCCGGCCTGAAGCGGGAGTCCTGCCAATCGGCGGGGCGGCGTAGGCGTCACGAAACACCGCCGTAGCTAGGGACCCTCGCCGGTTGAGACCCGCAGGGGCGTGAGGTCCATCTCCACGCCAAGCCACCCGTGATGGCTTGCCAGGCGTGTGACGGCTCGAGTCCCTGGGACGAGGTGCTCGACAGCCACGATGCCTGAAAAGACGTCATAGGTGACACCCGCATCGCTTCTCACCACACGTGCCAGCGGCACTTGCTGTTGAACGTCCACGTACCCTCGAGTTGGGTCGTAGCCCGCCACCGCGAGCATCAGCAGATACGAGCGCCCAGGCTCCAGCCCCGAGGCGCCACCCGCGCCGGCCGTTCCATTGATCTCGAGCCGTCGCGCGTCAAACTCAATCCGGGCCATCTGCGTGTCCGGCGCCAGAACCAGGGGACCGTTCCACCACCGGACGAATCTGCTGAAGTCAGGGTCGGCCGGGCCTGTCCCTGTCGCATCGGCCTCGTACAGCCGCAGCTCGGTGCCCGTTACAAACGGCAGCCGATGGGGATTCCGGTACCACAGGTTGACCACGGCCCGATCGCCGTCCACCTGCCCGTCAAAACCAAGGCCGGCTACGCGGGGTTCGCGCACCGGATTGCCGGCCGAATGGCTTGGCCGGACCTGGGCGAAGGCCGGCGCGTCGGCATCCGCCAGCAGCGTCAGCGCCCCGCAGTCCCGGATCGCCAGCCGAGTCTGTTGCGGTGTGCCCGTCAATGTCACGCCCGTGGGGCCGGCCACAACGTCGGTCCCCGGCGTGCCCAGCACGCGGAGATCGAGGCCTCCGTCCGCAGCTTGGCAGGTGCCATACACCCAATCGGGCCGTCCGACGAAATCGGAAGCGATGCGCCACACCGGTGACCACGCAACGCTCGGCCGGTACACACGCATCCCGTATCCAGTCCACACCGCATCGTCAGCCGACAGCCCCAGAGCGATCGGCTCCATGAGCTCGGGCACGACAACCACGCCTCGATCCGAAATGCCCAACTCCGTGTTGAAGCTTGCGGCCCGGGTGGCTCGATTGACGTCCGTCGACGCCGGCGTCCGAAGGTCAACGTGGTCGACGAAGTTGAAGAGGAGCATCCGGCGTCCGTACAGCGAGAGGGCGCCGACCAGGGACACGGGTGTGTCGGCCGGAACGATGTGGCGAAGGCGGCGGTAGCTGGATGGCGCGACGTCAGTCGTTCCCGCGTCGGGTAGGACCTCGAACACCCGATGTCGCATGCCCGACGCCGAGCGCATGTCGGCCAGGAGCTTGAAATGCGCGGGGTCATCCAGCAGGTGCCGCGCCTCTGGCGTCAGCGCTTCGGCGTGGGCGTCCGTGACGTGCAGATGGGTGATCCCCATCTCCTCCAGGTCGTCACGATGCAGGAAGCGCAGGGCGTCCTCGTATACGGGCGTTACGTACTGCGCGAGCGACTGCAGATGGCGGCCCGAGGTGGGGGACGCAATTCCAACAAGTGACGCAATACCCGCCGGCTGCGTGGTCAGCAGGCGGGCATCGTGAGGCAGCGACTGACCGAGCCACTCGTAGAAATCCCAGTTCGCTGCGAGCACCGAGCCGAACTGCGTCCGAACCGCAAACCGATCGACGGCGTGCGTTCCGGCCGGATGCCCGACATTGAGCCCGCCGAGCGCCAGGTGTGTCCCGGAAATCGCTCGGGGCACGATCGTCGGCAGAAGGGCGAATAGACCGAGAGCCAGCACGGCCGGCCATTGGCGACGGCTGGACAGGCCGCCGACGAGGGTGCTGATCCCAACCAGGGCGGCGAACATCGCCACGGCGGTTGCCAACCAGAGGATTCGGTCGTCGTTCGCCGGCCGCACGGAACGCAGGACTTCGGCCTCCACCAAACCGAACGCCCCGGCCAGCGTGAGATACGCCAGACCCCAGCTGCGCCGACGCCATGCGGCGAACGCGCCAATCGCAACGAGGGGGATGACTCCAATCTGGATCAACGCCGGCCCCGCAATTCCAAACGGCGCCAGGTCCTCCGGTTTTGGATCGAATTCGAGGCGAACCATCCCTGTCGTGCCGCCTCGCCCAAACACTTCGTCGGATATCGGCCCACCCGCAAACACGATGAGGAGGACCGCAATGGTTAGGGCGCCGGCCAGCACAATCCGTTCCCGCCCGCGCAGGCGAACGAGGCGAACGACACCAAGGGCACCCAAGGCCGCGCTGGAGAAAACCAGCATCGCGGCTTCCGCCAGCGCTGATACCCCGGCGCCGGCCGCCAGTACTGCCGCCTGCCGGCGTGCCATCCCCGCCTCGAGCACCGCGGCGACAAGAATCAAGGCGCCGGCGGCAAGTGACCACTGTGGCTGTTCAACCCATTTGAATGCCAGGCGCGCCGTCGGGTGAGCGGCTGCGCCCGGGGCTAGCCCTGCCAAATACCCAGCGAAACCTTGGACGCCCTCGGGCGACTCGACGTATGGGGGCAGACCGACGTGGAAGCGTCCGGCGAAAAACCCGAGGGCGGCGCCGGCGCCGACGGCCAGCAGCGGCGGTGCGCCGATGTCCCAGGCGAACCCTACAGCCGCGAGCATTAGGGCTACGGTCAGGAAAGACAGAAGCACGTAGTACGTCGTCCACACCGGAGCGCTGGTTGTGCTGAGGACGGACGCAGCCAGCAGATCGGCGCCGTAGTGATATCCGATGCCCGCATCCACACCGTACGGAGTGACCGGTGGAAATACGCCCCTGGCCATGCGCTGTGCCAGCGCGAAGTGCCATGACTCATCGACGAACCACACGTGCGTCCGGTTCGCGAGGGCAAACACGAAGATGCCGGCCGAAGCCGTGGCCAGCACCAACAGGGCCAGCGCCGACCTGCGAGAAACAGGACGAACCATGCCGCTCCGCCATGCGACGACTACGGACATCGCCGACATAACCAGCAATCCGATCCACGCACTGGCCATGCCTGGGGCGACATACGCCGCAAGATTGGTCGTCAGCAGCACCGCGACGACCCCGAGAATTGGTGCATAGAGCGGCCAGACGGGACGCGGTCGGTGGGCAAACACCGCGTGCGCCAGCGGCGCGCCGATAGCCGCCATCCACAGGCAGATGAGGGTGGCGGACAGAACCCCAGGCCAGGGCGAAACAGCAGGGTCCAGACTCATCTCCGGAATCCTGCGCTACGGCTCGGCAACAAAGTGCCCCCTGGACCGAGGCTGCGCGCAACCTGGGTCAACCTGAGATGCCTGTCTCTCGGTGGTGGGCACTGATGACTACCCACGACTTGTGGTCTCACGGGCTTGGCTGGATTGCGTCCGTCTGGGCGCCGAGCCGCCAGGCGCGGCGTGGCCCGAAGCTGATTGTAGGGGGCGACTTTCTTGGGCCGACGGCACAGTCCGGGTGTCAAGGCTGCGTCGACCATAGGGACGAGATGGCGGTGCCGGATCGCGAGGCGTAGCCCGGTGATCGCCATGGTCGCTGAGCGCTCGCCTAAACTGCCCGAGTTCGTGGCGCTGACGGTTTGCCGCGGCGTGGGGTTGGTCAAGCCCCGCCGCCCCAGGCCCGCCATGGGTCGAAACGCCCCGTCACTCAACCGAAATGACTCTCATGCTTCTGACCATCGTCCTACCGGCCTACAACGAGGCCGAGCGCCTGGGACGCACCTTGCCGCGGATTCTCGCGTGGCTGGCAACCTTTCAGGGTTGCGGGCGGGTTCTGGTGGTTGACGATGGCAGTAGCGATGCCACCGGCGACGCTGTGCGCGCACAAATGCCGGCCCACCCCAACCTCGATCTGATCACGCTTTCGCGCCAGAGCGGCAAGGGCGCGGCTGTGCGGGCCGGAATGCTTGCCGCGTCCACCGACGTTGCTGGTTTTATGGACGCCGATCTTTCGACCGATCTACAGCACATACGGGAAGCGGTCGCCGCCATTCAGGAAGGCGCTGACGTAGTGATCGGTTCGAGGGCGCTGAGCCACAGCCAGACCGTTGTACGTCAGCCTGCCGTTCGGCGGGTCGGCGCCCGCGTCTTTCGAGAACTGGCTCGTCAGGTCGGCGGCCTTCCGAATACGCCCGACTCGCAATGCGGGTTCAAATTCTTTCGGGGACCCGTGGCGCATGATCTCTTCGGCGCAGCGGTGATCGATCGCTGGATGTTCGACCTGGAGATTCTCCGGCTGGCGCGACACCGCAATTACGCCGTCAAGCAACTACCTGTTGAATGGACCAATGACCCCGACTCGCGTCTGCGTCTGACCGTGGACACCCTGCGCATGATCCGCGACCTCGCTCGAATCCGCTGGCGCTTCCTCACCGGCCGCTACGGACCGCCCGGGTGTCCTGCCTAAGACCGGCCGATGCTTAGCGACCGCTACCAAATGTTCGCCGCGACAACCGGCGGCGTGGCGTAACGGCCATGGGCGACCTGATCACCGCCACGCGCGAGTTCCTGCTGGAATTCCTGGAAGCCAACCAGTACCTGGCCCTGGCCATCTACGTTGGGGTGGAAGAAGCGGGTGTTCCCTTCCCCGTGCCGGCCGACACGGCCATCGTGCTGATGGGGTATCAGGTGTACCGAGGCGTGGCCAATCCCGTCGCCGTCGTGGCCACGGTCGTTGTATCGGCTACCGCCGGGGCGTCCGTGCTCTATTGGCTGGCCCGCCTGATCGGTCCGCGCCTTATCACTCGGTTCGGTCGGGCGCTGCACATCACTCCCGAGCGGCGCGAGCGCGCCGAGCGCTGGATCCATCGCTACGAGGTTCCCGCGATCGTGATTGGTCGGCTGATCCCTGGCTTTCGCATCGTCATCACCATCGTGGCCGGCGCGGCGCGAGCCAGCTTCTGGAAGTTCCTGCCGTCCGCCGCCCTGTCCGCGTTCATTTGGGCGCTCATCTACATGGGTATCGGCTGGGGGCTGGGCGATCAATACCAGCGCGTGGCTTCGGCTGTCGAGGCCGACCCGCGCGTCGGATTTGGCATCGTCCTGGCCGCCGTGGTCGTGGTCGGCGCCCTGGTTGCGTTCAGGCTGCGCCGGCGCCTGTTTCGACAATTGAATCTGCGCAAGCCTCGGAGTGACGACTCCCCGCCACCGCCAGCTTAGGTCGTCGTTCGCTCGGCCTCGCTCAGGCGTCCGTTGCGCCCGACAGCCCGCTTGATCAGGGTCAGCCAGCTCGACGAGCCGTGGCCCCGCCAGTCCAGGTCATCCTGCAGCTTCATCAGCCGGTCCATGCGGCCCAGCCGGTCGGCCCGCTCGTAGATTCGGAGCCACACGCAGGGCAACGTGGGGTCGGTCTCGCACATGCCGTAGATGTCGGTCCCACCGCACGGCCCGTCGCGCAGTCCCTTCGGACAGGCCATCGGGCAGATGAACGCCGTGTCCTGCAGGATGCAGTGCCCGCACATCTGGCAGCCGAACAGCGGACGTTTGACCAGTCGCTCCACCAGCGTGAACGCCTGGACCGGGGCGTCACGCAACGCCCGCTGTGCGGTGACCTGTGTAATGTTCACGGCGTCGTGGTGCCCGGGTGGCTGCTCAGACCATCAAGTATATGGCCGGACGCGCGTGACCCTGGAACTCCTAGTTTGACGCGCCGCCCTGGCCGGCAGCCTGATCGGGGCGCACCGTCGGCGGCGTGACTCTGCGCTCTGGAACAAGCAGGCGGCGTCCAACAAAGAGTTGGGACGGATCGGTGATCTCATTGATCTCAGCCAGGTCCTCCACCGTCACATCCAATTCCTGCGAAATCGCGTACAGCGTGTCGCCAGCCTTAACGACGTATACGTCGTCCGCAGAGCCGCCGCTGGCCACCGGAGTTTCCGCCTGCACGCGCTCGCCGGGCTGCGGCAACTCGAGCTTCTGCCCAACGAAAATGTTGTTGGGATCGGGCAGGTCGTTCTTCGCCTGCAGGTCTTCTAACGTGATTCCGAAGCGCTCGGCGACACCGAGCAGCGTATCGCCCGCTTGAACCGTGTACGTTTGCGGGGCCGGCGTGGGCGTGGGGGTCGCCGCCGGCGTGGGCGTCGGGCTTGGCGTCGGAGACGCCGCGCCTTCGGGGGTGGTCGTGGGCGTCTCGGTTTGAAACCCTACGCCGCCGTCCTCCGTCGCCTGGGCGTACAGGACATACGCCACAACGCCCAGGATCAGAAGCCCGAGCACTCCTAGAACTAGCTCACGGCGCGAACTGTCCAGCCGTACACACCTCCGGCGCTTCCGGGCGGCAAGCCCGTCATGCGGCTGGCGGATCCGCTGCGAGTATAGGGGTGCATCGGCGCATTCGGACGTACCATGCCCGCATGCAGGCGCTTGTACTGGCGGCGGGTTGGGCTACGCGGCTGGGTTCCATTACCGGCGGCGGGCCGAAGCATTTGCTGCCCATCGGCTCTCAAACCGTCATCGACTTCGTGCTGGACCGCCTCGGCGCGGTCCCCGAGGTCGAGCACGTAACGGTCATTACCCACGAGGTGTTTTTTCCCCGGTTCGTTGAGTGGGCGGCCGCCCGGCAGGGCCGACCGCCCGTGACGGTCATGAGCGACGGCACCAACTCGCTGGACACGCGCCTGGGGGCCGTCGGCGACATGGCCTACTTCATCAGGGAGTCGGGAATCGACGACGATCTGCTGGTGGTCGCCGGCGACAATCTATTCGACTTCGACCTCGCGCCCGTAGCGCAGGCCGCACGGCATGACGTCGTAATTGGACTCTATGACTGTGAATCGTTGAGTCTCGCGCCCCTGTACGGCGTGGTCGAAATCAACGACGATGGCGTTGTAACCAGCTTCGTCGAGAAGCCGGAGCGTCCCGTCAGCACGCTGATTTCCACCGTGGTCTACGGAATACCGCGCGAGCGCGTTGGCGTCGTACCGGCCTACCTCGACGCCGGTGGCGATCCCGACAAGTCCGGCGACCTCATCGCCTGGCTGCACACGCACGAGCGGGTCCTGGGGCAGGTCTTTTCAGGGCGCTGGATCGACATCGGCAGCCCGGACGAGTACGCGCGCGCCCAGGCTGAATTCGGCGCGTGATCCCTGGCCGATCCGCGGGTAACCGGTCGACCGTGGCATGAGCATCGTTCTTGCGTTGGCGCTTGGCATATCCAGCGGGCTGAACCCATATGTGACGGTCGCGATCACCTCGGTCGTCGCGGCCCGCTCCGACCTGCTGACGCCGGCCCCGGCGTTCGCGTTCGTGGCCACGACCGGGATGTTTGTGGGTGCCCTGCTGCTGCTGCCCATCGACATCTTTGCCGACAAGTTCCCGGGCAGCGGGGGATTGATGGACCGTGTCGGCTGGATCCTGCGTCCCGTCGGCGGCGGAATCGTCGGCGGCGCGGCCATGGCCACAGGCGGTCCCAGCGTGATCCTGGGGGTTTCGCTGGGAGCCATCGCGGCGCTGGCGACCCACGCCCTGCGCCTGCGAACCCGTCGCCGGGTGCAGTGGCGGATGCTCGGCTTCGGCCGCATTGTCTTTGGGGCCTACGGCGACTTCGGCAGCGGCATCGTCGCCATGATCGCCCTGCTCACTCCGCCGCTGGGCCTCGCCATCGCTGCGAGCCTGCTAATTGCGGCGGTGCTCGTGGACCGTCGCTGGGGCGGCGAGGCGCCGACCTAAGCGGTCGAATCCTCCGCGACGCCGAGCGCCTGCAGGACGCCCCGCGCCTTGTGCTGGGTTTCGGCGTACTCCAGGTCGGCGTCCGACTCGGCCACGATCCCGGCGCCTACGTGTAGATGGCCTACCGCGCCGCGAATCTGCACGGTGCGGATCGCCAGGCTGGCGGTGAGGCTGCCGTCAAAGCCCAGCGCGAATACGCTGCCGCAGTAGGCGCCACGGCGCACGGGCTCCAGTTCGTCGATGATCTCCGAGGCCCGAATCTTGGGCGCGCCCGTAATCGAGCCCCCGGGCCAGCAGGCCTCGAGCAGCTTGGCGGCTGACACCCCGGATCCCAGTTCGCCGCGCACCTCCGAGACCAGCTGCCACACCGTCGGCAATGCCTCGGTATGCCAGAGCGCGGGCACGCTGATGGATCCGGGACGGCACACGCGCCCAAAGTCGTTGCGCAGCACATCCACGATCATCACGTTCTCCGCCCGGTCCTTTGGACTGGCCCGCAATCGCGCCTCGGCGGCGGCGTCCAGGGCCGGAGTGCGGCCTCGCGGGGCGGTGCCCTTGATCGGTCGCGTGCGAGCGTGCCCGGTGGGCCTGACGCGCAGGAACAACTCCGGCGACGCGCTGGCCAGTTCGACCCCGTCGCCGTCGAGGTAAGCGCCGAACGGCGCGGGATGCGCCGTCGCCAGACGCTGGAAGAGTTCGAGCCCAGATTCCGGCGCGTCGAACGCAATCCGGCGGGCGAGGTTCACCTGGTAGCAGTCGCCGGCGGCGATGTAGTCCTTGACCGCCGTCACCCAGCGCCCGAACCGGTGGCGGTCGGCGTTCGTACGGGCGCTGCGCGGCGCGGGCGGTCTGACCCCCGTTTCGCGCACGCGCAGGCGTGACTGCACCTGGGCGGAGATGCTGTCGGGATCGCGACCGCCGTGCGCCGTGGCGACAATCCAGCCGTCGCCGGTCTGGGCGTCGCGCGCCAGCACCCAGTCGTACACGCCAAACCGCATCAGGTCCGTGGGTACCGGTCCCGGGCAACGGCCCGGCAAGACTTCAAGCTCATAGGCAGCGTCATAGGCGATGTAGCCGATCGCGCCGCCGGAAAAGGGTGGGAGCGAGCCGTCGACGACTGGAGCTCCGCGAGGAACGACCTGCTCAAGGGCCGCGAAACCGTTGCCGGGCAGCGGGCCCCTGACCTCCGAGACAACGCCGCGTGGCGTCCACCGCACCGTGTCAAATGGGTCGGCCGCCAGGTAGGACCAGCGGCCTTCGCCCGAGGTGTCCGATCCGCCCTCCAGCACCGCCAGACCGGGCCAGTCGCGAAACCTGCCGGCCAGCAGGCGCAACGGCGGCAGCCGCTCGATCCGCCGCACACGGCTTGACTGTCCGTTCACGTGGATTCGGGGCACGATGTCGCTGACACGTGCATCGGGCAGGGAGATGTGTGGCATGAACGCCCGCCGCGAAACCGGCGCGGAATGGGGCCGCTCATCCTAGCGCCGACCCACCAGGCTGGATCGATTGGCCGAATGTTTCACGTGAAACATTCGACCGGAATAACCCGATGAGCCTCCCGACCGGCAAGCTGCCGTTGCCGCTGCTGCGCCAGGCGCTGGGTCGTGTCCCGCGCCGCGACCCGGCGGTGCTGGTTGGAGCGGAGCCGGGCGAGGACGCCGCCGTCATTGACGTGGGTGGCCCCGAACTCCTGGTCGCCGCCGCCGACCCGATCACCTTTGCGGCCGCCGACATCGGCACGTACCTGCTGGCGGTCAACGGCAACGACCTGGCCGTAATGGGCGCCGAGCCGCGCTGGCTACTGGCCACGGTGCTGGTCCCGGTGGGCGCCACGGCGGCCGAAGTTCAGGAGCTGCTGACCGACGTCACCACAGCCTGTGCGGTCGCCGGTGTTGCGCTGGTGGGCGGGCACACCGAAATCACCGATAGCGTGGCCTCACCCGTCGTGGCGGGAACTCTGCTCGGGACTGTCACCCGCGACGCACTCGTCCGCACGTCCGGCGCCCGCCCGGGCGACGCGCTGTTGCTGGCCGGCGAGATTGCAGTCGAAGGCACAGCCATCCTGGCCGGCGACCACGCCGAGCTGCTGCGCGACGCCGGAGTCAGCGTGGCGGATATCCAGGCGGGTGCGGCTCGGCTCACATCGCCGGGCATCTCCGTACGTCCCGCGGCCGCTGCCTTGCAGGCCGCCGCCCACGTCCATGCCATGCACGACCCCACCGAGGGCGGCCTGGCCGCCGCGCTGCACGAGCTGGCGGAGGCTGCGGGCGTGGGACTGAGGGTCGATCGAGACGCGGTGCCGGTGCTCCCGGAGTGCCGCCGAATCTGTCATGCGCTTGGGCTGGATCCCTTCGCCCTGCTTGCTTCCGGCGCCCTCCTGGCCAGCCTGCCCGGCTCGCAGGCGCCCGCGGCGGTAGCGACGCTGCATGACAAGGGCCTGGGGGCTGCCGTCATCGGACACGCCACGCCCCCGACCGAGGGTTGCCGCTGGACGGTCGATGGGAACAATGTGCCAATCCCAACGATCGAGCGCGACGAACTGGCGCGCTTCCTGGAATCAGTCTGACGCACCGGTACCATTCACCAGTCCGACTTCCCCCCGGCGCCGCCTTGTCGAACTCAAGCATCGATCTACGCAGCGACACACTGACCACTCCCACGCCCGCCATGCGCCGGGCGATGGCGGAGGCGGAGGTCGGCGACGACGTCTTTGAAGAGGACCCCACTGTGCGCTCGCTGGAAGAGCGCTGCGCGGCGATGTTTGGCATGGAAGCCGGACTGCTGGTGGCCAGCGGCACCCAGGGCAACCTCTGCTCGTTGCTGACCCACTGCCGTCCGCGGCAGGAAGTGATCGCCGAACGCGGCTGCCACGTGGTCACGTGGGAAGTTGGCGGCTGGGCCTCGCTGGTCGGAGTCACCATGGCCGCGGTCGATGCGCCCGACGGGATCTTGACCTCGGAGCTGATCCGCAGGGCGGTCAAGGCGCCGAACGTCCACCTGGTGGATACGCACCTGGTCTGGATCGAGAACACGCATAACACGGCCGGCGGTACCTGCACCCCGCCTGAACGCATGGCCGAACTGGTGCAGACGGCGCATGAGCTTGGCCTGCGGGTGCACGTGGACGGCGCCCGCATCTTCAACGCCGCGGCGGCGCTGGAGTGCTCGGTTGCCGACCTCATGCAGGGCGCCGACAGCGTGCAGTTCTGCCTGTCCAAGGGTTTGGGCGCGCCGGTTGGGTCCCTGCTGCTGGGCTCGCGCGACTACATTCACGAGGCGAGGCGCGTCCGCAAGATGGTCGGCGGCGGGATGCGCCAGGCCGGCGTCCTGGCGGCGGCCGGTCACGTGGCGCTGGACGAGATTCCGCAGCGCCTGCCCCAGGACCACGCCAACGCGTGCCTGCTGGCTGAACTGCTGAGCGATACCCCTGGGCTGACTGTTGATCCAGAGGCGGTGGCAACCAATCTCGTCTTCTTCGACATCGGGCCCGAACTGGGTCAGCCGACAGAATTCGCGGCACGGCTGGACGATGCCGGGGTGCGGGTGGTGGGCTTCGACGAAACCGGCCGTTGCCGCGCGGTGACGTACCACCAAGTTTCCTCGGATGATATTCAGCGGGCGGCCGAGATCATCCACGACTGCGCCGTCAACTCCGGCGACTGACGTGCAAGTCCTGGTCACCGGCGCGACTGGGAATCTTGGCCCCTTCGTTATCCAGGCGCTGCGCCACGATGGCCATCAGGTTCGCGCGCTGGTTCGCGAATCCAGCGACCGCTCCTGGCTCAACGCCAACCGGGTGGAGGCGGTGGAAGGCGACATCCTGCAACCGCACACGCTTGGCGCGGCCGTGGACGGCATGGCCGCGGTTATCCATCTGGCCGGCCTGCATGATTCCTGGGCGCCGCGTGCGCAAGATTTCTTTGAACTCAACGTGGACGGCGCCTGCAACGTGCGGGACGCCGCCCGCGAGGCCGGGGCCCACCGGCTGATCTTCGTCAGCAGCGGATCCACCATTGGCGAAGAGGAAGGCGAGGTTGGGTCCGAGACCACAGAGCGGCGCGACTACGCGCTCAGCGACTACGAGCGCTCAAAGGTCGAGGCGGAAGCCGCCCTGCTCGAAGACCGTTCGCCTCTCGATGTGGTGGTCCTCAATCCGGGCACCGTCTATGGACCAGGGGACGCTTCGGGTACGGGCCAGGCCCTGATTGGAGCCTTAAGCGGACAGCTTGGCGTTTCGGTGGACGAGCCGGTGGCCTGGGTCTACGTCAAGGACATCGCGCGCGGGGTCGCCCTGGCCCTGGTGCGTGGGCGGCCGGGCGAGCGCTACATCCTGGCCAGCCACAACCTGTCGCGCCTCGCCTTTCTCCAGCGTGCGGTCGAACTGGCGGACCTCGAGTACGAAATCAAACCCGCCTCACCGCTGGCCTGGCAGGCATTCGGCCTGATCTACAGCCTGCCGGCCTGGATCAAGCGAAGCCGTCCCCTGATCTCGCGCGCAGCGGTGCGGATTGCGTTGCACGGCAGCGAGCTCGATGGATCGAAGGCTGAACGCGAACTCGGTCTGACGTACACCGCGCTGGACGACGGCCTCAATGCGACGCTCGACTGGCTGCACGAGGCCGAGCTTGTAGATCTGCCCGAGGAAGATGACGACGAACCGACAGATAAAGGGCCATCCAATGGCGAAGCGCAGCGCAACTGACGTCGAGGCCGACACCAGGGACTATTACCGGGCGCGGGCGCCGGAATTCGAGCAGTGGATCCTGCGGGAGGGCCGCTACGCCCACGGTCCCGAGGATGACGCCGCCTGGCATCGTGAAATGGCTGAGTTGCAGCAGTTCGTGGGGTCGCTGACCGACGCGCGTGTATTTGAAGTCGCGGCAGGCACCGGCTGGTGGACGCGGCTGCTAGCCCGCCGCAACCGGGTGATCGCCTCCGACTACGCGCCCGAGATGCTTGAGGAGGCCCGCCGGCGTGACGGGGATCACGACCCGCTCGGCCGTTGCCGGGCCGACGCCTACCGGTTGCCCGCCGCCGACGGCTCGGTGGACGCCTGCATGTTCGGGTTTTGGCTGAGTCACGTGCCGGTCGCGCGCTCCCAGGAGTTCATTCGAGAGGCGGCGCGAATCGTACGTCCGGGTGGGTGGATTGTGCTGGTGGACTCGCAGCAGGCGGAACACTCGGGTGCGTCCGACCAGTACGTCAAGGGCGACCGCGTGCAGCGGCAGCACCGGCGACTGAACGACGGCCGCGAGTTCACCATCTGGAAGATCTACTGGTCGCCCGAGGAGTTGCTCTCGCTGCTGGGTCTTGTATGCACCGACGTCGAAGTCATCCAGACCAACCGCTTCTTCATCGGCGCCCGCGGCCGGGTGCGGTCGTCTCTCGGGGTGTAAGGCTCACCGGAGAAGCCTGCCGCAGCCGGCCCTTAGGCGGAGACGACACTGGTCGTGGCGAGTCGGCCCTCGAGCCGAGCTACGCGCTCGTCGATTCCAGCTACACGCGCATCAAGCCGAGCCAGGCGCTTGTCGATGCCAGCCACGCGCTCATCAAGCCGAGCCAGACGCTTGTCGATGCCAGCCACACGCTCTTGAACCCGAGCTAGTCGCTCGTCGACTCCGGCGATGCGCTCTTCGAGCCGACCGACGCGTACTTCAACCCGACCTAGGCGGTCGGAGAATTCGTCCATACGGCTCGACAACGAGCGGATATCCGCTCGGACCTCGCGCCACAGCGCAAGGGTCAGTCCGCCGAGCCCCAGCAATATGGCGACGGCGGCACCGATGATGGCGACGAGGATTGGGATGAGATCTGCGTTCATGGCGACACCTGCTCCAACCGCGGCCGCCCAATCGTCTCGGCTATCCGTCTGAGGTCAGGTAGGGCGGAGGGCCCCTTCCACCTCAGGTTTGGTTACCCGTGACGTCATGATACTCCGACGCCGACTTTAGTCGTCAATTGCGTCTGCACTGTCAAGTTGATGATGTTTTTCACAAGTGTGGCGTCGATTCGACAGGCGGGCAGGCGCACAATCAGATTCGCCGCGGAATGGAGGGCAGAGGCCACCACGGTCAGCAGCAGCCCCATGATCCAGACTTTGAGGTTGGCAACATCGGCCCTGGTTGCCAGGTGGTCGAAGCCGCCCTCAAGCCGGCTCACACGTTCGTCAATCGTGGCCACGGTCCCTCCTTTCCACGGGTCGCTTCCGTGGATGCCTGCACCTGATCAGAGGGCAGGCGAATGTTTCACGTGAAACACCGGGCTCTGTCCGCCCGCAGAGGCACCTATCTCAAGAAGAAGCCTAGGACGCCGCCAGCCGCTCGATTTCGTCCAGCAGGGCAAAGTCTTTTTCGGTGACGCCGCCTTCGCTGTGGGTGGACAGGGTGAAGGTGATGCGCCGGTAGTTGATGTACATGTCGGGGTGGTGATCGGCGGCCTCGGCCGCGGGGGCCACGGCGTTGACCAGGTTAACCACGGCCATGAAATCTGCCAGCTCGAACTTTTTGACCAGGGCTCCGCCCTCACAGGCCCAGCCGGAATGCTGGGCCAAGCGCGCCTGGATGTCCTCGTCCGCCAGTAGTCCCATGAATATCTCCCTATCGGAGGACGGCGTCTCCGCCAGCAAACGCCGCGTCGTCCCTATAATCTGCGCCTCGTAGGCCCAACTTTCCACTCCCCGGCCTTGCGAGCCACCCACAATCGAGACCGATCTTCATGCGTGCATTGATCACAGGCGCCGCGGGCATGTACGGATTCAACCTGACGCGGCGGCTGCTGCGGGGTGATCCGGACGCCTCGGTGGTGGCCGTGGACGACTTCTCGCGCCACTTTCCCGGCGGCGAGCCGCTGACGCCAGAGGTTGAGGCAGGCAAGGCCATCGAGATCGTGCGCCGTGATTACGGAGATCTGACGACGGCCGAGTTGGATGCCTGGGCGCCGGACGTGATCGTGCACTTTGCCGCTCGCATCTCCGTTCCCGAGTCCATGGAGCGGCCGCACGCCTATTTCGCCAACAACGAGGCGGGGACGTTTCGGTTTGCGCACGCCATCGCCGCGATGAAGCGCCCGCCGCTGCTGGTGTACGCCTCGTCCCCCGAGGTCTACGGCCCACCGGTCCGAGTGCCGATGGACGAAGACCACCCACTGCGTCCGGTTACCGTGTACGCGGTCAGCAAGGCCGCCTGTGAAATGCACTGCCTGGCCTTGAACCGCTGGTGGGGTCACCCGGTGGTCGTGATTCGGAACTTCAACACGTTTGGCCCGCACCAGAACATCCAGGGCTATCCGGCCGTCACCGTGGCGTTTGCCCGTCGTGCGCTGCGGGGCGAACCGCTGCCGCTGGAGAACGGCGGCCGACAGACGCGGGACTTCATGTTCATCGACGACGCGGTGGAGGCCTACGCGCGCGTCGTCGAACGAGGCGCCGCGCTGGCGGGCTCGGTGTTCAACATCGGCACGGGGCGTGAAACGTCGATCCGCGAGGTGGCGCAAACCGTGCTGGCGGTTACGGGCTCCGATAGCCAGATCGTGGAAACGCCAGGCCGGCGTACCGATCTGCCGGCCCTGCGCGCTGACGCCACCCGCATTCGCAAGGCGACTGGCTGGAAACCGGTCACGCCGTTCGACGAGGGCATGCGGCGTACTGTGGACTGGCTGCGCACGGTGGACGCATGAGCGCCCTGGTCACGGGCGGGGCCGGGTTTATTGGCCGGCATGTGGTGGCCGAACTGCTGGACCGCGGTGTGGCGGTGCGCGTGCTGGACGATCTTTCGCGCGCGCGGCCGGGCTCGCTGGAGGCGTTCACCGGGCGGCCGGGCTACCTGGGGCTGACGCAGGGCGACGTGACCGATCCGGCGGCGCTGCGGAATGGACTTGTGGGCGTCGACACGATCTTCCACCTCGCGGCTTCCGTGGACGTCGGCGCCAGCGTTTACGGCCCGGTCCAGGCCGTTCGCGCCAACGTGCTCGGTACGCTCAACGTCCTGGAGGCGGCACGGGCGGCCAATCTGCGCCTGGTGCTGGTGAGTACGTGCCACGTCTACGCCTCGGCCGCCGGCCCGCTGGATGAAGCGGCCGCGACTGCCCCGGCTTCGCCGTACGCCGCGTCCAAACTTGCGGCCGACGATCTGGCCACGGGGTATCGACGGGCGTTCGGCCTGCGCGACACGATCGTGCGGCCCTTCAACATTTACGGCCCCTGGCAGCGCAGCGACCTTGAAGGCGGCGTGGTCGCACGCTTCCTGCAGGCCGCCATGGCGGACCGGACCCTTGACGTGCACGGTGACGGGGCGCAGACACGCGACTTCCTCTTCGTTGAGGACGCAGCCCGCGGCATCGTCGACGCGTCCGTCGAGTCAGCCGTCGGGCAGACGCTGAACCTGGCGACTGGACGCGAGACGAGCATCGCTGAGCTGGCGGAGTTGATTGACGCCGGCGCCGGTCGGGTCCGTCAGATTCCTCATCCGCACCCGCAGGCGGAGGTTGAGCGCTACCTTGGAAACGCGGCGCGTGCCCGCGAATTGCTGAACTGGCGTCCATGCGTGGTCCTGGCCGAAGGCCTGGCGCGTACCCGCGCCTGGTTTGCTGAACTGGCCGAACGCTGATTAGTAGCGGCCTGCCGCCGCGCCGCCTCGTAACAGACGCGCCGAACCCCCGTTCATAGAGCGCCAGGACCACCGTTGCCGTGCCGTTGGACGCTGAGCCAAACGAAGAGCGACTGAATGAGGTCATCCGACTCGCCGCCACGCTTGATCGCGAGGCCTACGGGGAACTCTATCGACTCTATGTCGACCGGATTCACCGCTACATCGCGTACCAGGTGAGCGATCGGGTCTTGGCCGAAGACCTGACAAACCAGGTCTTCCTGCGCGCCATGCAGGCGATCGGGCGCTACGAGCACCGCTCAATCCCTGAGTTCAACGGCTGGATTTACCGCATTGCCAAGAACGTGGTGGTGGACAACTGGCGAGCCACACGCAGCACGGTTCCGCTGAATGAGGCACTGGTTGCCGAGCGGGGCGAAACGCTGGACGCGCACTTCGAGTCGCTGGCTCGTCGCGAGGAGCTTCGGGAAGCCATGCAGTCGCTGACCGAAGACCAGCGGCAGGTCCTGAGCTACCGGTTTGCCTTGGACATGAGCCACCGCGAAATCGCTGAAATCATGAACCGTAACGAACCGGCCATTCGTGCGTTGCAATTCAGGGCGGTTGCCGCCCTTCGCAAAGTCATGGCTGAGGGCACCCGGTGAGCACTGACATCGAGACGGCCTTCCACGCGTCGCTCGACCGCCTGCTGCGCGGAGAGGCGACCCTCGACGCCTGCGTTGCCGAGTATCCGGGACACGAAGAGCGTCTGCGCGACATGCTGGTGGTTGCGCTGGACCTGCAAGCGCTCGCCCCGCTGCCGCTGGACCGGCCGACCGTGGAGCGCGGGGCGCGCCTGATCGACGACGAACTCCAGCGGCTGCGCGCGCGGAACGACCAGCAGCCCGAACCGGCCAGCGCCTGGGAGCGCCTGGCCTGGTGGTTCCCGCGCTTCATGCCGGTGCGCATGGCGGGTCTGGCCGCGGCCTTCATGATTGCCCTGATCGCCTACGGCGGCGTGACGCTGGCCGCCGTCAACAGCGGGCCTGAAAGCGCGCTCTACGGTTACAGGCTCACCCTGGAAGAGTTGCGCATCGGGTTCGCTGCGGATGCGGAGAAGGCGTATCTGTATCTGGATACCGCCGAACAGCGCCTGCGTGAGATCGAATCGGCGGCCGGGCTTGGGGACAGCGTTGCGGTGGCCCGCGCCAGCAGTGCCTACCAGGAGGTCGTGCGCAAGGGTGTGGATGTGCTGGGTGCGGTGGCCCGCGAGACGCAGCCGGGCACCCAGCGTACCGGCGAAGTGGCCGAGGACTACCGCCGCCGCCTGGCCGAGCACGACACGCGGTTCAACTCACTCACGCACTCGGCCGCCGATGCCCAGCGCGCCCCAATCACACGAGCGCGTTCGCTGGCACAGGCCGGCCTGCAGGATGTCCACAGCGGTCCAATCCTGCTCGCGGCGCCAACCGCGACGCCCGATCCAATCCCGTCGCCCACGGCGGCCACGCCCGCGCCGGTGTCCAGCCCCAGTCCCACGCCGGCGGCTCTCCCTGCGCCGCCCGTGTCGCCGACACCCGCCGCCCCAACCGCGGCGCCCACCGCCGCCCCGGCGCAGCAAGCCCCACCCGAGCCAACGGCGGCGGCCACTCCGGTCCCAGCCATCGACATTACCGGCAGCGCCGTGATTATCACCGGCGATCTCCACGCCGTGACGGACGAGGCCCTGGTCGTGGCCGGCATCACGATTCGGCGCGGCGACGTGGGGGCGGTGGACGGCGTATCCCTGACCACGCGCGTGCGGGCCGAGGCCATCGTGGCGGGCAACGGGACGCTGACGCTAGTCGGGATCGCGGCTGTTCAACCGACGCCCGACTCGTCCAAGACGCAGGCAGCCAGCCAGCCAACCGCGACACCCGGTTCCTTGCCCAGCCCCGAGCCTACGCCGGCGGACGAACCGCCTCGGGAGGCAACGCCTACGGCAACCCCGGCCGAAGGAGAGCCAACCGCAACGCCCGAGTCATCGCCGACATCCGACTCCACGGCCCCTCAGAGCACGCCCGCGCCGGACGCTTCGCCGACGCCGACTGCGAGCGAAGGTGAGCCCACGGCAACGCCGGATACGACTCCCGTCCAGGAAACGACGCCCGCGGAGATCTCACCCACGCCAACACCGACCGACAGCGAGCCGTCGCCGACGCCAGAAGCGTCCTCCACAGCGGAGTCGACACCCACCGAGGGTGCGGCGCCGACACCTGAAGCGTCGCCGACGCCCGCGGAGCCCTCGCCCACGCCCACCGCGGCTGACGGCGCACCGAGTCCTACGCCGGAGGCGACGCTCAGCCCCGAATCGAGCCCTGTGGTCAGCACTCCAACGCCCACGGCTGAAGCGCAGGCCACACCGGAGCCACCCGCGACGCCTGCGCCGCAAGAGGGTGAGTCAACTCCAGTTCCGGAGGTGACGCCAACCCCGAGCTCAACACCGACCGAGGCCCCGCCGTCGCCGACTCCGAGCGAGGCCGAGCCAACACTGTCCCCCGAGGCCACCCCTGGTCCCGAATCAGCGCCAACCGAGACGCCGCCACCTGAACCGGCGCCGACCGCGTCGCCTGCCCCGACCGAGCCGCCAACGACCCCCGAGCCCACGCCGACGCCGGACGCCGCGTCGCCGGCCGAGCCCCTACCGCCAACGCTCCAAGGCGTGCTGGTCTCCATCGGCTCCTTCAGCGTGCGGGCCGGAGGGATCGTGTTCAGCCGGCCGTTGGACACCCCGCTGGTGCTGCGCGGACCTTTGGCGCCCGGCGATGTGGTGCTGGTGACCTTTGAGGCGTTACACGCCGCCTCGTCTTACGTGCTGGTGGCGCGCGAGGTCGCTCCGGCCGGTCCGCCGGACGGTCCGGTCGTCACACGCTGGCAGGGCTTTGTCAGCGATGTGGGCGCGGACGCGTTCACGCTCAACGGCATTCGCGTTCAGGTGCCGCCCGAGGCGCGCGAGGAGGATGTTTGGGCAGGCCTAGAGGCCGGGGCCCTGGTTGAGATTGAACTCAACGCCGTCGCCGGGGAGCCAGTGGCCGCCGCCCTGCGACTGCTGGAATCCGGTGCCGCGCAGTCGTTCAGCAACCTGGCGGGGCCGCCGCTGGGCTGACGCCGGTTAGGCCAGCACGATCAGGTGCGGCGGCGCCCACATGCGCCAGCCGGCGCGCGTCGAATCGAGGCCAAACAGCTGGCGCGGCGTCAGCACCGGAGAGTCCGAAAAGCGCGGGGCGTACTTGTTGTACTGGAAGATCTTGATGCCCCGCCACTGGAGGTGCGGATACGCCTCCGGGTTGGTGATGGCGTTGTACTTGAGGATCTTGGCGTCGGGACTGCCGAAGCCGTCCGCATCCAGCACCAGGTCGACTTCCGGGAAGACTTCCAGGTTTCGCTTGCCGTAGACCATTGACCACGAGTCCGACAGTTCATCAACGAACTGGTGGATGATCATGATCTTCTTGTGCGAGAGATTCTCGCTGCGCACGTAATCGGCCAGGATGCGCTGGGCCTCGTTGATCGCCTGGGCCGAAAGCCATCCGATCGGGTGGCCCGGCATGTTCTGATCCGGTCGGGTCGCGAACTCGGGGTCCAGCGCGATGTGCACGTTGGGATAGGCCATGTAGCCCATATCGATCATCCGGCGGACGAAGAACGACGGTGAGAGGCGGCCCATCTGGGCGTCCAGCACAACCCCCATGCCGCGCTCCTGGGCCGGCAGGATGTAGTCGTTGATGAGGTCAACCCCCGAGCCGTCCAGGAAGATCAGGCACGAGTCGTCCTTACCCTGGCAGGGTCGCGCCAGGGCGTAGATCAGATGCGGCGCGACCGTTACCGGGGCCTGGGCCAACTCCTCGGTGGCTTGAACCCAGGGCGCGATGCTGCGCTCGAGTTCGTCGAAGGAATTCAGGTCTCCAAGCAGCCCCAGGATTGGGGCCACGCCGAAGCTGCGGCCGTAGACCGTGATCACCGGGGATGACTTGACGACGGACTGCGGAGGGCCATCGCCCGTGTACGGCGTGACGGGCAGGTCCAACTCGTCCAGGGTCGGCGCGGTTGGCACCTGGAAGGGCGGCTGGACGTCGGCGATGTCAGGTTGCCACGGGGGCCGTTCAGTCGGCTGTGGAGGCGATCCGGCGGCGTGCACAGCGGTGGCCAGGCCCCCTAGTACTGTGCCTGCCGTGCCTCCCGCCAGCAGTCTCAGGCTCTGCCTGAGAAAACTTCGACGCTCACGCATGGCTCAGGGCAAGCATAGTACACCGTGATTTACACAAGTCAACTCTAGGAGTTTTTGTAACGATGCTGTCGCGGCAAAGCGAAGACCGCACCTCCCGCCGTCGCGAGCACGTCGGACTCCCGCGGTCAGTCGTAGCTGGTGCTGGTCTCGCGCCGGTCCGCGTGCCGTTCCATCGCCAGGTCGATCAGCCGGTCCAGCAGCTCGCGGGAACCGAGACCGCTGGCCCGCCACAGCTTTGGAAACTGGCTGATCTCGGTGAAGCCGGGGATGGTGTTGATCTCAAGCAGGACGACGTCAAACGTCTCCCCGTTGACCAGGAAGTCCACTCGCGCAAAGCCGGCGCAGTCAATGGCGAGAAACGCTTCGACCGCCATGCGCCGGATGCGCTCCGCCAATTCGTTCGGAATATCAGCGGGGATGCACTCCTGTGACGTGTCGTCCAGATACTTGGCTCTGTAGTCGTAGAAGTCGTTGCCGGGGATGATCTCGCCGCAGACGGAGGCCTCGGGTTCGTCGTTCCCCAGCACGCTGACCTCGATTTCACGGGCGTTGGGAATCCCGGCTTCGACGATCAGCCGACGGTCGTACCTGGCTGCCAGGTCCATTGCCGGGCCCAGCTCGTCCGCGTTGTGCGCCTTGCTGATGCCGACGCTGCTGCCCAGGTTGCAGGGCTTGGTGAAGACGGGATAGCCCAACTCGGCCTCGATCTCGGCTTGAACCGCCGCCGGGTCGGTCCGCCAACCGCGGCGCGTGAAGACGCGCGACGGCGCCACAGGGATCCCGTGGGCGTGGAGCACTCGCTTCTGGATCGCCTTGTCCATGCCGACCGCGGATCCGGTGACGCCGCTGCCCACGTACGCCACGTCGGCCAGGTCCAGCAGCCCTTGAATCGTCCCGTCCTCGCCGTAGGTACCGTGCAGCACGGGGAACACCACGTCCAGTGGAGCGTCCAGGGCGCCGGCGGGACGTTCCGGCATACGTGTGGGCAGGCTCACGGGGGCTTGCGCCGGTTCGGCGCCGGGCTCGACGGCCCCTTCAAGCAGCGGCATCGGATCGTCGTCAAGCAGCCATTCGCCGGTCTTGGTGATGCCCATGGGCCGAACGTCGTACTTCTCCGGGTCCAGCGACTCCAGCACGAAACGCGCCGACCGCAGGGATACTTCGTGCTCGCCCGAGCGGCCGCCAAAGAGCACGCCGACCCGCAGCTTTCGTTCTGGCATCAGGTCTTCAATCCCAGGCTGGTGCTGGTGAACAGGGCTTCGAAGCGGAAGCCGGCGTTAGCCATGGCCTCCGCCGCGCCTTCCTGGCGGTCAACAACCACGAGAACCAGCATGACGTTCGCGCCGCTGTCGCGCAGCGCGATCGCCGACTCAATGGCCTGGCCGCCGGTGGTGACGACGTCTTCGATCAGCACGACGTTCTCGTCCGGATGCAGGATGCCCTCAAACCGGCGCTCCGTTCCGTAGGACTTTGATTCACCCCGTACCAGCACGCTTGGGAGCCCGGTCTTCAGGGAGACGGCCGTGGCCAGCGGTACCGCGCCCAGTTCGGGGCCGGCCACGCGCTGGGTGCCAGTGGGCAAGCGAGCGGCCAACGCCTGGCCAATGTCGCGGAGCAGCGAGGGCTCGGTGGTGAAGCGGTACTTGTCCAGGTAGTAGCGGCTGCGCCGGCCGGAACGCAGGAGGAAGTCGCCCTCCAGGTAGGCCGCGTCGGCGATGCGGGAAGCCAGCGAGGTCATATCGGTGCTGGCTAGAATTTCGGCGCCCACGCATCCAGACTAGCAGTCCGCGCGGTCACGGCTTGCGGCGGCTGCCCAAAGCCGTTCACCATGGCGCGGCGACGGTCGGCCGGTTGGTGGCGGATGCCCCAGGCGTTGATCTTTGGAATAACGGGCTATGCCGGCAGCGCGCTGGCCCGGCGCCTTGTCGGTCATGGCTGGACCGTGCGCGGGATCGGGCGCAGCGAATCGGCGGCGGACGACCTGGAAAACCTCGGCATCGAGGTCGAAATCGCCGACGTCGGCGAGCCGGAGGAGCTCGACGGCCTGGGACGATCTGACGATCACGTGTTCTACCTGGTGGGCAGCATCAGCGGCCACCCGGAGTGGACGGAACGCGTGGGGTTGGACGGCGTGGTAAATGCCGAGGCCGCGCTGGCCGGCGCCGGCATCAAGTCGTTCGTGCTGGTGCAGACGCTGGCAGCCTACGGACGCGGGTCGGACGAGACGATTACGGAAGCGACGCCCCCGCAGCCGAACTCCCAGCTTGGGCGGATAAGCCTGCAGGCCGAAGGGCACCTGCGCGAGGCCCTGAGCAAGCGAGGATTCCCGGCCCGTTTCGTACGCGCCGGAACGATTTACGGACCGGGCCGTCGCACGGTCGACGCCCTGCGCAACAAGCGCCTGCGCATGTTGGGCGGGGGAAGCAACCTCTCCAGCCGGATTCACGTGGACGACTTGGCGACGGTTCTGGCGGAGGTGGCCGAGCGCGGGCGCTCGGGCGAGGTCTACCTGGCCGTGGACGACGAGCCGGTCAGCATGGGTGACTACTTCGACCACCTGGCTGACCGCGCGCACGTGCCGGCGCCCGGGTCCACGCCCAAGTGGCTGGCGCGGGCCATGATCGCCGGATTCGGGCTGACCTCAAAGCTAACCAAGGGCCACGCCCCGCTGGGCCACAACCTCTACGCGCTGGTGACGGGAAACTACGCCTGCTCCAACGCCAGAATCCGCCACGAGCTTGGCGTCAAGCTGGCCTACCCCACCTACGTGGAAGGCGTCGACTCCCTCCTGGCCGACGAGGTGGGCGATGACTGAGGCGACTGAGCAGGGCGTGGATTGGCGAAACTCGAGTGTGCGCCAGCATGGCGGAGGACACGGAGCCACGTGGCTCTCACGGCCCCGAAGCAGCGTGAGCCACTGAAGTTCGAGATGGACTTGTTCTGTGTTAAAGTATTTCGGTGCATGTAAGGTGGCGCATGGCTTGGTCCGAGCTTGTCGAGCGGCGTTTTGGGGTTGGTCGGACGGTGAAGAGTAAAGCCACGCCGATAGCTGCTGGGGCCCGGGGGAGGCAATGATGAACCGGTTCGTTTCGCGGAGGCACGCGCTGCGAAGCGCCCTCGTGGGCGTCACGGGTGCTGCAGGAGCGGTCGCCTTGGCCGCCTGCGGTGAGACCCAAATTGTCGAAGTCGAGAAGATCGTCACCCAGGAAGTCGTCAAGGAAGTTGAGGTTGAAAGGGTCGTAACTCAGGAAGTCGTCAAGGAAGTCGTGAAGGAAGTGGAGAAAGTCGTAGAGGTTCAGGCTGCGCCGCAGGCCGTGTCCGCCATCATTCGGGTGGCCCATGACCACACCTCCGGTCCGCGGGGTACGGCGATGAAGTGGGCGCTTGAGCAGTTCGCCAAGGCATACCCTCACATTCCCATCAAGTTCGAGCCTCAGGGTGGGGATTACCAGGAAGCTTTCGGAATCCAGATGACGGCCGGAACGCAAGCCGAAATTGCCCTGCTTGACGCAGGCTTCGTTAATCAGTGGATTCAGCCTGGTGGATTCACGCAGATCAACGAAGAAATGCGCAAGCACTCGGACTGGGACCCTACGCGCTGGTGGTTCTCACCGGATGAATACACGGTTAACTTTTTCAACACGATACCGGCCCCTACAAATCAGCCCATTGAGGGCCCGCAGTTCGGCATGACCTACCAGGGTGCTTGCACCGGCCTCATCTTCAACTACACGATGGCCGAAGCGAAGGGCATCCCCGAGCCGACTGAGGGAAGCTTCGGTCTAACGACCGACTTTGTAGAAAACGCGATGAAGGCAACCGACCCCGACACGGGCGACTGGGGCAAGTGGATGCATGTACATCCGGCCCTTACCTGGGGTGGCTGGGTCTTCGGTTTGAGCGACACCGGGACGAGACATTTCCGAAGCGCGGATGGGCTGCATCTCGAATGCTTCGACGAAGGCGGCGATAAGGGCTACCAGCTGGCGATCGACTCCATTCACAAGGACAAATACGCCTTCCCGCCGTCAGATGCCGGCGAGTTCTCTGGAGAATTCGGCGACCCGTTCTCGGCCGGGAAAGTCCTCTACGGGTGGCACAACGGCGGCGTCGGCGGAAATGTGGCCCGCATCCACGACCGGTTCCACTGGGGGCTCATCGTGCCCCCTGAAGGACCGCGAGGGCAGATCCCAGGCTCATACATCGGCCAGCCGCACGCGGTCACAAATGCGGCAGGCAACGCCGGGAGCACGGAGCAAGCGATCGAGTGGCTGCTTTTCATGGCGGGACCCGTCGTCCAGGAGCGCATCGCCATCGATAAGGGCAGCACTCCGGTGCTCAAGGAGATCTTCGACGGCGACGTGATCAACGCGCCGCCGCCCGACAATTACGGGACGTTGCACATCCAACTCATGCGTGAGCGCGACGACCAGCGCAACTGGCAGGGCGCGCACCCCCACTGGTGGGAGTGGGCGGCCTGGTGGGGCGCCGCGGATCCCGGGTTCGCCGGCGAGGAGACCGCGGAAGAGAGCATCACGCGGATGGTCGACACATCCGACAGGGTTCTGCAGGCGACGAAGGAAGACTACGACGCATACGAGGCATTCATTAAGGCGCTGCCCAGCTAGGGTTCTAGAGGCGCATTGTGTGTGCCAGGCGCCGACCGGCCGATGCCTGCGGGTATCGGCCGGTCGGCGTATCTAAACCAGTGCTTGCGCTGTCTGCCGCTGAGTCGTGCTACGTTTTCCCTGCGGCTCCGTCGGGATCGTCAACGAGTCTGGACAGGTTCGGCGAAGCAAGGAGATGTCCGTCGTGAGCCAGGTCATCACCAAGCGGATCGAGACCGAGAACCGCTTCCTCACGGCCGACCAGCTACAGCAATTCCACCGTGATGGGTACCTGCTGGTCAAGGGTGTGCTGGACCCGGCGGAAGCGATCAATCCGCTGATTGCCGAATACGAAGGTGTGCTCGACCGGCTGGCGCACGACCTGCACGGCCGCGGAGAGATCGTCTCAACGTACGACGAACTGAACTTTAGCGACCGGCTGGTTCGGATCTATCAAGAGACGGGGCGTGACTTCGCGAGCAATTTCGACTGCTGCCTGCCCAGCAGAGGGACGACGCACGATACGCCCATGTGGCTCGGACCGGCAGTCTTCGACATCCTCAGGCACGACCGGGTTCTCGATCTGGTCGAGTCGCTGATCGGTCCCGAAATCACCTCGAACCCGGTTCAGCACGTGCGCATCAAACCGCCCGAACACGGGCTCCCGGAGGGCGCGGATCACGTCCTGGTGCGTGCCACTAATTGGCATCAGGACAATGCCGCGGTTGATCCGCTTGCCGACGACACCGACATGCTGACCGTCTGGATCTCACTATCGGAGGCAACGATCGAGAATGGGTGCTTGCGCGTGATTCCGGGGAGTCATCGGGACGCTTTGCGAATCCACTGCTCACCTCCGCACGTCGCCATCCCCGATGTGCTCCTGGAGTTGGATCAGATTACGCCGGTGCCGACACAGCCCGGCGATGTCATTCTCATGACCAAGTACACCTGCCACGACTCGCTCCCCAACGTCAGCGACCACTGCCGCTGGAGCCTGGACCTTCGGTACAACCCCACGGGCCAGCCAAGTGGTCGTCCGGCCTTCCCGGAATTCGTGGCGCGGAGCCGCCGCGATCCGGCCAGTGAGCTCCGGGACCCACAGGCCTGGGCCCAGCTCTGGTACGACGCGCGGGCGCGACTTGCCGCCAATCCCGACGACTTCATCATCCGCTTTCGCGGTGAAGAGCCTGTGTGCGCGTAGTCCCGATCGTCAGGTAGTGGTCGGCTGAGCGGACATGCATCGCCGGCGACTTGATTCATCGTAATTTTATACGGATGGTCCCTGCGACCTCGAGACCACCCGACGGCTCGCGGGCTTGACCAACGATCGTTGGGGGTGAACGACGTCGTTAGCGACCTCCAGAGCAGTTCGCCACGCAGGCGTCGTGACCCTCTTTGGTGCCGGGAAATGCGAAGGGCGTTGGAGTCGCATTTGCACCCCCGCCACTACCGCAGGCGACCGACCCGACCGAAGCCAGGGAGATTCCTAACAGAACGAGAACATGCCGTCGCTGCAAGACCTTCGGCGCGGCGCCCGATCGTGAGTCGCGTCTTGTGGCGTTCATGAGATTCGTCTCTGAACTATCTGGCCGACGCACCAATTGTAGCGAGGCCATGTGACGACCGTGCACGCGCGCTTCGGACTGCTCTCCGGAGCGGCAGTACGCTGATGAGGCCGAATACGCTTGGCGCCAATTCGGCCACGTTGCCTTTGGAAATGTCGCCGTTTGCTGAATCTCTCAAACGGTCCCGATATTTCATCGAGCGAACATCCAGCCCGGCGAGAATACGGTCTGCTGGTTAGAATGAACCGACCAGTGTCGGGAGTCCCAGAGATGGCTAAAGAGAAAGTCTTGATCACCGGGGCGAGTGGCTTGGTTGGCGGTCTCACTGTGGAAGCCCTTAGTGACCAGTACGACTTCAGCGCACTGAACCGGCGTCCTGTTTCAGGAATCCCGTGCATCCAAGCCGATATTTCTGAGTTGGAGTCAATCCGACCTGCATTCAAGAATGTTGACAAGGTTCTCCACCTCGCAGCGTATACGGACGACATTCACTGTGCATGCGGAACCCGCGCTTGTGACGACTGCTGGGCCAAGACGATGGCCATAACCGTGACTGGGACGGTCAACGTCTTCCGGGCCGCCCAGGAAGCCGGCGTCACCAGGGTTGTCTTTATGAGCACCGGTGGCGCGATGAACGGATACGAACGCGATGAGAATTCACCGTATGAGCTGATTTCAGCGGGACGATTCGACGAAGTCCCGAAGGAGTGGCCCATGGTGACTTCGGACTGGGCTGCACGTCCAACGAGTCCGTATCACGTTGGAAAGCTGTTTGGGGAGTCCTGCGCGCGCTACTTCGCTGACAACTACGATATGTCGGTCATCGTCATCCGGCTTGGGAACGTGTCGGCTTCTGATCGCCCCGTGACGCGTCGGCAGTTCTCGGGATATTTGAGCCACGCCGACACGACGCAAATGATCGACAAGTGCCTGAGTGCGCCGGACGACATGCGGTACCGAATCTTCGATGCTATTTCCGAGAACCGATGGCGGTGGCGTGATACGACGCCAGCGAAGGAAGAACTCGGATGGACGCCCACAGGATCATCTGACGACTTTAGCTACCTGGAATATGACGAGTGAGAGCGCCAACGCTTCGTATCAGCTCTTACGTGTTCCTCTATCTGTGTACGACCGAGGTGCGAAGATACTGATTGCGACCATAGCTTAAGGCTAAGGTTTGGGCCTTAGGCTCGCTGGGATTGCCATCTCTTCCAGTCCGCGGCTGACATTCCCTCACGTTGGCGGAGGATTGCACGCGGCAGCTCACTGCGTACAACTTCGTTGGAAATGATCCTGAGGCCGCGATCTTGAAGTGGAAGCTTGACAGGTCGGTTTCGCCGGCGTTCGGATTCGCGGATGGCGATGGCGATTTCGAGTGCTTCTCTGGCATCTTCGCCGCTGCAATGGGGAGCATCGCCGGTCTCAATGCAATCGAAAAGGTTGTAGATCACGTTCACCCCGCCGCTCCGCCGCCGGCGTGGCGGTGGAAAGAAGCGCCGACCAAATGCTCCGAGCCCCTTGAGGCTCGCGTAATTTTCGGCCTCCGGTTCCTGGGTCCACAGTTCGATCTCGCGGGCGTCATTGAGGATCCGGATGGCTCCGTTCGTGCCCACAATGTCATGTGAGTTTTCGGCGGGCCCGTTGGCGAATGCCCGAACGTGTCCTCGGACGTGACCCTGAAAGGATATGACGGCACTGCCAGGGAAGTCATTCTCCGGATGCTCTTCGTCAATCTCGGCCTCTCCCACCAGCGACGTTGCTCGGCCAGGCATGTACATGGTGAGAGTCGTAATCAGATGACTGCCGTTGTGCGATAGACCGCATTGGGCTCTCGACTGGACGAACAGCAGGTCGCCAATGACCCCGTCGTTGAGTAGCTCGAGCGCCTGCCGATAGTCGTCGCGCCAGCGACGGGTGCAGTTGACCGCGAGCACGATGCCGGCCTTCGCACACGCATCGATGGCTTCGTCGGCCTCGGCTAGCGAAAGAGTGATTGGCTTGTCAGCCCAAATGGCTCGTACGCCATAGCCGCCGGTGGCAATGGCGGTCAGGATCTCGCCGCGTGGTTTGGCTGATGTACAAACGCTAACGATGTCCGGCCGTGTTTCCTCGAGCATCTGCTGATAATCGGCATATAGCGCGTCGAAACCCCAGCGTTGCCGCGCGGCCTCGCGTTGTTCTTCCCACGTGTCCGCCATGCCAACGATTTCGACTTCCGGGACCGCCCGGTAGCAGGCAATGTGCGAGTACGGCAAGTGGGTTCCGTCGTATTTCTCTATTTCGTCGTCAATGGTGCTTGCTATACGGCCAAGTCCAATGACAGCTACTCTTAGCTTAGCCATTAGTTATTCCCATGATTTATCCGCTGCCTGCTGCTTCACGAGTAGTCTCGATGGCGCGGGGCACCGGATGATTCAAAACCTCACGAGAAACGATCCCGAGACTGCGATCCTTGATCGGAAGGTCGACCCGGCCGCCCCCCTGTCGGTGCGATTCGCGGACGGCAATCGCTATCTCAAGAGCCTCACGCGCATCCTCCCCCGGGCACCGAGAGTCTTCGCCTGTCTCAATGCAGTGCAACAGGTCATAGAGCGCATGAACCCCGGTGGCTCGCGGCTTTTGCGCGGGTCGGAACATGTGACGTGCCGGTGCGGCGCCCCTCTGGCCTGGGAGACCTTTATCCAACACCCATAGGTCTCCTATCAGACCGTCTTCGGTGAACCGGAACATCCCCTCGGTGCCGGTGATGTCGTAGGTCATCTCCAGTCCACCGGTACGCATTCCCCGAAAGTCTCCGCGTACGCCGTCTTCGCACACGAAATATCCATTGCCGGCAAAGTCGTCGTCGCCGCTAACCGCTTCGTCTGACACCGCTTCTCCGGCTACCCAGTCCACCGGGGCGTCGGTAAACATCGTGAGGCGGGTAATCAGGTGGCTGCCGTTTTGAGAGAGATCGCAAGCAAGGTTTCCCGACACGTGCACAACATCGCCAATATATCCAGCATCGATCATTTCGCGGGCCTGCACGAAGCTATCCCGCCAGCGATGCGTGCAATTTACGGCCAGAGTGATATTCGCTTTACGGACAGCTTCAATGATTTCGTCGGCATCGGCTAGGGAGTATGTGAGTGGTTTCTCGGCCCAGATCGCCTGTACGCCGTAGTCGCCGTTGGCAATCTCGAGAATGATGTCCTTGCGTGGCTTCATTGAGGTGCACACGCTGACGATCTGCGGTCGGGTCGCTTCCAGCATGGCGCGATAGTCATCAAAAAGCGCGTCGATACCCCACTTGATCCGGGCGGCCTCGCGCTGCTCGGCCCACGTGTCGCACAGGCCAACGATTTCGATCTCTGGCACTTCGGCCATGCACCCGATGTGGGCGTGCGGCAAGGGCCAGCCGTCGTACTTGTGCCGTTCTTCGTCCCACGTGCTGGCGACGCGCCCAAGCCCGATCACGGCGGCGCGTGTCATCTGAACCCACCCTTCATGCCGGCGTTCGGGTGCGGCGACAGTTCACGAGGCCCAACGGCTGCGCCATTGTTGGCGTCAACTCGGATATCGGCAACCGGATCTAGCACCCCGGATGTCCTGGTATGCACGAGTCGTGGAGGCTGTCCTTGTCGCTGGTGCCCGGAAACGAGTAAGGCGTCGGTAGCTGCTGGGTGTCGGTCGCCTCGCCACCGCTGTCGCCACCGCCGTCGCCACCACAGGCCATAAGCCCCGTCGAACCCAGGGACACGCCAAGCAGGACGAGGAATCGCCGACGCGGCAAGACTTTCAGATCTCCGCCCGCCGGTGCAGCAACCCTCCCGCTGCCCATGAGCTTTGCCTTTGAACTATCCGACCAGCGTAGCAATTGTAGCTGGAAACCCGACGCTCGAATCTGATCGAGGTTTGAGGCAGGTCGGTGGCGAGCATCGAGACCGTGGCAGACGGGGGCGTTGCTGCACGATCGCAAGCGGGAGTTTATTCGGAGGCGAATTGCCCCATGCTATATTTCCGCACGGCCACGCTGGGCTCTTGGGAAGCTTGGCCCGGTCCCGCCTGACGAGGAGAATTCGGCCATGAGCCAGGTCATGACCCCGAGTACCGAGGCAGCGAGCCACTTCCTCACTGCCGAGCAGCTGCAGCAGTTTGAGCATGATGGCTACCTCCGGGTCGAAGGTGTCATTGACCCGGAAGCATTCATTGATCCGCTCTTTGCCGATTACGCATTGGTGCTCGATCGCCTGGCGGGCGAGTTGTACGACCGTGGCGAGATCGACTCAACCTACGACGATCTGTCATTCGGCGACCGGATGATTCGTGTCTATCAAGATTCCGGGCGGGACCACGCCAGGTACTTCGACTGCAGCCTGCCCAACCGGGACGTCAAGCCGGACACGCACATGTGGCTGGGTCCGTCAGTGTTCCATCTCCTCACCCATGAGGGGGTTTTGGACGTCGTCGAGTCGATCATCGGCCCCGAGATCACCTCCAACCCGGTTCAGCACGTGCGCATCAAGCCGCCAGAGAAAGCGCTCCCGGACGGCGCGACCGACGTCTTGGTCAGGGCCAACCCCTGGCATCAGGACAACGGTGTGGTCGACCCCATTGCGGACGAGACGCACATGCTCACCGTGTGGATGTCGCTCTCGGCGGCAACGCCGGAAAATGGCTGTCTGCGAGTAATTCCGGGGAGTCACCGGGGAGCGCTGCGAACCCACTGCCTGAACCCGGTTGCTATCCCCGACGAGCTCTTGGAACTCGATCGGGTAACGCCGGTGCCCACCCAGCCTGGCGACGTAATCGTCTTCAACAAGTACACCTGTCATGGCTCCGGCCCCAATGTCAGCGACCACTTCCGTGTGAGCCTTGACCTGCGCTACAACCCAACCGGTCAACCAACCGGCCGCCCGGCGTTCCCCGATTTCGTGGCGCGAAGCCGCCGCGATCCCTCCATCGAACTTACGGATCCGCAGGCCTGGGCCCAGCTCTGGTACGACGCACGAACGCGGCTGTCAGCGAAAGGCGAAAACTTCGCCTTTCGCTGGCGAGGTGACGAGCCCGTCTGCGCCTAGACCGCACCGTCAACCCGCCGATCGTGATAGCGGCGTTGCGGCTCAGGCCAACCCGATAGCGCGCAACAGGGTCTCCTGCACCAGGTACTCGTGCTCCAGCGTGCGATCCGGCGGCTGCTCGCCGCGTATGGTCGCCAGCAGCGCCGCCAGGCCTGGGAAGTAGCGCCTGGCGTGTGGCACCGGTACCGGCTGCCAGCCCTTGGCGTACCCGTCCCGATTCTCGTCCAGGCATAGCCGAATGACGGGCCGGACATTACTACCGCGCCGGCCCTCGAAAGGCTCCAAGATCACGCTGCCGCGGGTGCCGTACACCTCGAACCGCCGCGACTCCCAGGAATCGAGCTCCATGTTCGTGGACTCAAGGCTGACCATGGCCTGCGGATACTCAAAAATCGCGGCTGTGTTGTTGAAGTACCACGGTGGATCAGTCGTCCACTCGTTTTCCGCGAAGGATGAGAAGCTCTCGGCGTCATGCCGCTGGAACCGGGTCACCCGCTCCGGCCGCCCCAGGATCGAAACGATGATGTCCACCAGGTGCCCGCCCATGATGAAGACGATGCCGCCGGCCCGCACGCCGGGCGACTCCCACACCTTCCAGCGGTCCGCGCTACCCGGCGCGGCGGACAGGCGGCCGCGAATGGAGAAAATGTCGCCGAGCCGCCCCGACGTGGCCCAGTCCAGGACGAATTGAAAGCCGGGGTCGTAGCGGTACATATAGCTCAACTGAACATTCAGCTTGCGCCCACGTGCGATGTCCAGCACGTCCCGCCACTCGGCAAGGTCGTTACCCGCCGGCTTGTCCAGCCAAACGTGTTTGCCGTGCTCCAGCACTTCGCGCGCGAAGCGAAGGTTGTCAAAGATCTCGCCCTCAACGGCAATCGCAACGATGCTCTCGTCCTCCAGCATCTCTTCCTTGGACGAGAACCAGTTGACGCCTTCGTACTCAGTCTGACCGCCTAGACGCTCGATTTTTCCCTTGTCAGGCTCATACACGCCGACGAATTCAACTTCCTCAGTCTCGCGCAGTACGCGTGCCTTATCGTGAGCGTGATCGTGAGCGATTCCGTACTGTGCCATTCGCATGCTTCAATCATGCGGGTTGTTGAACATCACTGTCGAGCGGACGGCGGCGCGGGATCTGGACGCCGGCGTTTCGGGACTTGGGAATGAGGCGGGGAGCGTACCCGCGGGCGATGGGACACGCTGACGCGGCCTTGTGCGTGACGTCGCGCCGCGCTCAGTGCGTCTCGCACGCGCGACCGGCTGTTGGTCTTGGCGTCACTGTCGTGTGGTGGAAGGACTCCGCTCCATGGTGCCGGCCGGGATGCATGACGCAGGGATCATCTCAAGGGCGAGGGAGTGGATCCGCGCGTGACGTTTGAGATCGGGTTTGTGCTGGTGGTCACGCTGGTGGCTCTGCTGCTGCTGGCGTGGGGGCGCATTGCGCCCGACTTGGTTGCGTTCGGGGTTCTGCTGACCCTGTTCTTTGGCCGGGTCATCACGGTCGAGCAGGCGCTGAGCGGGTTCTCCAACCAGGCGGTCATTGCGGTTGGGGCAATCCTGGTCATCAGCACGGCCCTCACGGCCACGGGGATCGCGGCCTACATCGGCGCCTGGATCCGGCGGGTGGCCGGCCAGAGCGAGGTCCGGCTCATCGTGCTCACCATGGCCAGCGTGGCGGTGCTCTCCGCCTTCATGAACTCCGTGGGCGCCTGCGCCGTCTTGCTGCCGGCCGTGGTGGCGGCCGCGCGTGACATGAACACCCCCGTGTCCCGCGTGCTGATGCCGCTGGCCTTCGGGTCGCTGCTGGGCGCGATGCTGACGCTCGTCGGCACGCCCTCCAACATCCTTACCAGCAGCGTCCTGGAGCAGGCCGGCTACGAGCCCCTGGGGCTCTTCGAGTTCACGCCCTTCGGCGCGCTGGCGTTAGTCCTGGGCATCGGGCTGGTGCTGCTCACGCGGCGGCGGCTGCTGCCGGTTCGCAGCGTCGGAACGCAGGCGGCCCCCACCGGCGTGGAGCACCAGGCCTACCGCTTGGAGGAACGCCTCTTTGAGGCCGTGGTGCCGGACGCCAGCCAGCTGGTCGGCCAGAGCCTGCTCGCGGCCGGCATTGGTGAAGCCTTTGGCATCGCCGTGCTCGCCATTGAGCGCGACGGCAACCTCACGGCCTCCCCACGGCCCTCGGAGGTGTTGCTGGCTGGCGATTACCTGCTGCTGGGTGCACGCGAGGACGACATCGAGCGCTTACGCCAGGTGCACTCTCTCGAAGTGCAGGACCATCGGCGGCTGGGCGCCGATGCCCTGCAGGCGGGCTCACTCAGCATGACTGAATTGGTCCTGCGGCCGCGCTCGAGCCTGGTAGGCCAAACCCTTGAGGATCTGGAGTTTCGCGACCGCCACGGATCCACCGTGCTCGGCATCTGGCGGGATGGCGCGCCCCGCCGAACCCACCTGGCCAATCTGCCGCTGGAGGGCGGCGATGCGCTGCTGGTGCACGGTCCGCCGGTGGCGCTGCGGCAGTTGCGCGACTCGAACGACTTCGTGGTGCTGACCGAGGATGCGGAGACGCCGCCGCGCGGGCATCGGGCGCCGGTGGCCGTGGCCATCCTGGGCCTGTTCGTCGTGGCGCTGATGCTGCAACTGGCGCCGGTCGCGATTGTGGGCGTGGCCGCGGCCGCCGCCATGGCGCTGACCGGCTGCATCACCATGGAAGAAGCCCGCCGGGCCGTGGAGTGGCGCGCCATCCTGCTGATCGCCGCCATGCTGCCGCTGGCCGAGGCCATGCGAACCACCGGCGCCGCCGCCTTCCTGGCCGAACAGTCCACCGAGACTCTGGGGATATTCGGCGTCCTGCCGGTGCTGGCCGGCGTACTGCTGCTGACCTTCTTCTTCACCCACGTCATGGGCAATCACGTGACGGCCGTGCTGATGGCGCCGCTGGCGATCGACGCCGCCGTGCGCATGGGCGCCGACCCGCGCATGTTCGCCCTGGGCATAGCCCTGGCCGCCACCTCCGGCTTCGCCACCCCCTACGCCCATCCCGGCAACCTGCTGGTCATGGGCCCCGGCAACTACCGCTTCAGCGACTTCGTCCGCATGGGCCTCCCCCTCGGCCTGCTGACGCTGGCGGGGAGCTTCATCCTGCTGTCGCTCCTCTTCGGCGGCTAACCCGCCTCCGTTCGGTAGCCTTCCTCTAACTCCCGCGACTAACCGATCCAGGAAAGGCCGGTTCCGGTGGTTCGAATTGCAATGCTCGGCAGCGGCTTCGTGTGTGATTTCTATATGCAGGCTCTGCGCTATGTGCCCGATCAGCGCGTGGTGGTGAACTTCTCGAAGACAGAGGCCAAGGCCCAGGACTTTGCGGAGCGCTGGAAGGTGCCCGAGTCCACAACCGACATGCAGGCGGCGATCGAGCGCGACGACGTGGACCTGGTGGTGGTGGGGCTACCCAATTTCGTCCACCGCGACGCCTGCATCGCCGCCGCGGAAGCGGGCAAGGCCGTCGTCTGCACCAAGCCGCTGGGTCGCAACGCCCCCGAGGCCGCCGAAATCCTGCAGGCCGTCCGCCAGCACGGCGTTTTCAACGGCTACCTGGAGACCGAAGCCTTCATGCCCGACGTGCTGCGCGCCAAGCAGGCCGTGGACGACGGCGCCATCGGCAAGGTCCTCATCGTCCGCGCCCGCGAGGCCCACACCGGCTCCCACGCCAGCTACGCCTGGGACGCCTCCACCAGCGGCGGCGGGCCCTTGCTGGGCATGGGGGTGCACGCCGTGGCCGCCTGCCGCCTGTTCATCGGCAAGGACGTGATGCCGCAGGAGGTCATGTGCTGGGCCGACACCCTGGAGCACGATGTGCCCTTTGAGGACAACGCCGTCGCCCTGGTCCGCTTCGAGAACCGTTCCCTCGGCCAGATCGAAGCCGGTTGGAGCAACCACGGCGGCATGGACGTCCGCACCGAGATTTACGGCGAGGACGGCCTCATCCACATCGACGCCACCCACGGCGTCCCGATCAAGGCCTTCAGCCTCCACTCCATGGGCTACGTCCAGGAAAAGGCCGACTCCGACACCGGCTGGACCTTTCCCCAGTCCGACGAAGCCTGGCAATACGGGTACCACGGCCAGATGTACCACTTCGTCCGCTGCCTGGAAGACGGCGCCCCCGCCGCCGAAAACTTCGAAGACGGCTACATCTCCAACGCCGTCATCGACGCCGCCTACCGCAGCGCCAAATCCCGCCAATGGGAACCCGTGGACCTGTCAGGGCTGGAGACGGCATAGCCCACGTGAAACGACTGACTCCGGCTCCGCCGGTTCCCGTGTTGAGATGTGGTCTTGACGAGTTGAACGGGAAGGATCGGTCACGGAGTTGTGGTCGCCGGACGGCGACCGGACACCTTGAGTGACAGCGAACGTCGGGCCGATCGCCCCGGCTAGGCTCGATAGTCGATGGCGATCACGACGCCGGCGACGATCTCCTCGACCTGGTCGGCCTCGAGTCTGCCGATCCGCCGAATGAACCGCTCGGTGGACACACTGCGTACTTGCAGAAAGTCGGCGGCCGACTCCGCGTGTAGGCCGTTCCTCTCGTTGACGGCAATCGGCTGCTTGTTGAATTGACCCCGGTACTCCGCTCGCCACGTGGTCAAGGGAACGACGATGCGAACGGGCGCATCGTCGAGTGCGGGCGAACTGACCACGACGACTGGACGGTCGCGCTGCAACTCGGCGCCGACCGCGCGCGGAAGACGAAGCAGCCAGACCTCGCCGCGCGTTGGTGCGTGACTCGCCACTGCTTGCGCTGGGGCTAGCGAACCCGGTCAGCCAGTGTCGTGTCCCATGCCTCGGTCTCGTCCGGGTCAACCGCGATTTGCGCGCGGCGCAGTACGCGATGGCGTTCCTCAAGCGAGCGCCGCGCCAGGTCGCGAAGAGATGCCCGCGGCGCCTGAACCGCATCCGAGTGACGCGAGACGCCCGGGTACAGCCGGTCAGCCAGGCCCTGCAACGACAGTCCGGCCGCCAGCCGTGCCTGCCGCAGCCGTGCTCCCAGCATCCAAGCAACTCCTCGTTCACCGCCACTTTCGCCAAGCCTACGGCATCGCGGCTACAGACCTCCGGTCAACAAACCGTTGACTGTCATCCAGTGATTGACCGCAATGTGTCACCTGCGCACCGGAGAGCAGAGCGTTGCTCTACAGGCCAGGAAGACGGCTATTCGTACACATGGTGAGATGGACTGTCTTCCCGTGAACGCTGACGCCGCCTCCGACCCGTCGGCCGTGCCCCACACCTCGGTGGTCAGCACAGCCAGCCGAGATCGCGCGGTTGACCGCTGAAACCGTAGGGGAAGGCTTGCCCGTATGCGAGTTGGGTGTGGCGTGACACTTCTGCCTACCCTCGTGGCGCTCTTACGAAGGCGGCGTCTTCTGGTTGAGCTCAAATCGGTCCAGTACGTCGCGCAGGTCGGCCAGCGGCACCGCCTCGGCGTCAGTTCGTGTTTGGAGGGTTTCGCCGCCGTAGATGACTGTCTTGGCGGTGATGTCGGGGATCAGGGCGGCGACGCGGTGCAGGGACGTGAAGTAGTCGCTGGCGACGGTGGCGCCGGACTTGATTTCGAGGGCGCCGATGCCGTGGGCGGTCTCGTAGAAAAGGTCGCACTCCAGGCCGCGGGAGTCGCGGAAGAAGGAGAGGTTGGACTGGCGGCCTTGGTTGAACCGGTGTTTGAGAACCTCTGCCACCACAAGGTTCTCGAACAGGGCGCCGCGCAGGGGGTGCGTGACGATCTGGTCCGCCTGCTCGATGCCGATGAGGTAGCTGGCCAGGCCCACGTCGTAGAAGTAGAGCTTGGGCGATTTGACCAGGCGCTTGCGGATGTTGGCGTGATACGGCGGTAACTGAAAGACGACATAGCTCGCTTCCAACAGCGTCAGCCACTCGCGTGCCGTGGTGTGCGACACCCCGGCGTCGGCGCCCAGGGCGCTGAGATTGACCAGTTGTCCAACGCGCCCCGCGCACAGGCGTACGAAGCGCCGGAAGCTCGACAGGTTGCGGATCTCGCCCATCCGGCGCACGTCGCGCTCGACGTAGGTCTCAAAGTAGTCGCCCAGAGCCTGCTGCGGCTCCAGCCGCTGATCCAGTATCCGGGGATAGAAACCCGAGTGCAGCATCTCCTCGATCACGAGGCTTGCGCCGATGCGCTGCCGCTCCGCCAGTGAGAACGGCAGCAGACGTAGCAGCGCCGTGCGTCCGGCCAACGACTGGTTGATGGCGTTGGAGAGCTGGAATTGCTCGCTGCCCGTCAGCACGAACAAGCTGTTTTGGCGCCGCTCGTCCGCCAGCACCTGCAAATAAGACAGCAGGTCGGGGACGTGCTGGATTTCATCGATGATGGCGCCCTCGCCGAGTTGCGCCAGGAAGCCCCGGGGATCCGATTCGGCGAACTGCCGTTGGTCGGGCGCTTCTAGGTTGGCGTAGGCCAGGTTTGGAAACGCCGACCGGCAGAGCGTGGTCTTGCCGGACTGCCGCGGCCCGGTGATGGTGACGAACGGGTACTGCTCGAATAGCCGCGTCAGGTGCGGGGTGATTTCACGCTTGATCATGCGTGTCACGCTACGGTTGAGCTGCACAAATTGCAAGTAGTACTTTCAATTTGTGCAAGCGATGGGCGCGTGGTCAGGTCGGCTTGGCGCTCCAGCATCTGCCGGCGTCTGGGTGAAGGCGCGCCCTGCTAGCTCAGATCCCGTGCCTCGTCGCCAAACCGGTACGCAAACACTTGCCCATAGCTGAACTCGATATGCACCCGCACCCGTTCGCCGGCGGCCGCCCCCAGATCCGGCGAGCCGTTCCACGTGACCGGATGCTCCACGGAGTCGCCGCGGATCTCGTCGCAGTCGTCCAGCATCAGGCCGGGAATGGGGGTGCCGTTGCTGGTGCGGACTTCGACCCGGGCCGAGCCGTTACGGACGTTGGCGTTGAGGAACAGGCGGTTGGCGCCGGCCTGCACGCGGTCGGTGACGATCCAGCCCGCTTCACGTCCGGCTGACAGGCCGGCGAAACGGTCCAGCCCGAGAACGAACGTTCCGATGCCGCCCGTGCGGTAGTTCAGCCCGTGCGCCTCTTCGCGGCCGTGGAACCAGAAGCGCATGCGGTCGCCCTGGCGCACCGGCGGGCTGTCGGACATGTTGACCCACGAGTCGTCCCAGCCGCCCTCGGCGCCCAGGTCCAGGAAGCGCTCGCTGCGATACGGCCGATGCCAGTGCAGCCCGTCCAGGCTGCTGGCCAGGGTGACCCACATGCGCTCTACGTCCGTGTCGTAGAGGTTCACGAAGGCCAGGTAGCGGTTGCCGTAGACGATGGGGGCGATGTTGTAGAACTCGGTGCCGCGGGTGTCGAAGGCGTCATTCCGCAGCACGGTGGTGTAGTCCGACCAATGCACAAAGTCCTGGCTCGTCGCGCGCGAAACGATGCGCTTGTACGGCAGCGCGCCCGATCCCGGCGGCGCGCCGTTGCCCATGGGGGAGTGGTAGCGCGGCGGACGGAGAAACAGCCAGTACTCGCCTGTTGCCGGGTCCTTGATGGCCGAGTGCCGGTCGCCGGCCTGCGCATAGATCGGCTCCGGATGCTGCGTCCAGGTGATCCCGTCGGGACTGAACAGCGCAAACAGCCCGTTGTCCCGGTCGCCGTGGAACGAGTGATACACGGGCATCTTGTAGCGCCGTTGCGGCCCGCCCACGTCGTCCACGATCAGCCCGTGCGACTCCATGGCCCGGCAACCCGGAATCAGTCCGGGGCGGTGGAAGACGTTGTTGTTGGTGTTGCCGTCGACCTCGATCTGTCCCAGGACCGGCTTGGTCCAGGTGTGCCCGTCGTCCGAGACGGCGTAGTGCAGCAGGTTCTGCTGCGTCTTTTCGCGTGCCGCGTCGAGGCTGCGGTACCACATACGGAATCCGCTGCCGTCCTCGCCGGGCAGGATGGAGCAGTCCATCCCAATGCCGGCGCCCTCGTAGGGCTGGTCGGACACCACGATCGGGTCGTGCGAGCGGCGTTCAGGGCGCCCGATCGTGGGCGTCACGTTGCGCGAGGCGTCCACCTCGAGGTCGTCTACAAACAGATGCAGGTGCGGGTCGTACATGGCTGGCTTCTCTTTCCCGCGAGTGCGCCGAGTCTAGGGCGCGAAGCCGAATGCCGCCCCGATTCGCGCCGTCCCGTTCGTCCTGAGCCTGTCAATGGACGCCCTACAATGTGCCCGAATGCCGACAAACCCGTCCTCGCCCCCGAGGTTTGGAGAAAGAGGGCTACCCCATGTCCATCCGTCGATGGCGAACCGTTGCCGCGCTGCTGGTCGCCAGTGCCGTGGCGGCCACGCTATTCAGCGCTTGCGGCGGCGAGTTCGAGTTCAAGCCCAGCGGCAGCGGCCGCGGCCAGGGCGTCAACTACCAGGAGGCCCCCGGCTCGCTGTACGAAGCCACGCCCACGCCGTCGTCCTGATGAGGTTGCGCCGCTAGCTACACGCGACGGTCGTCAGGTCGCCGAATCTCCCGACTCCGCTTCCTGCCGGAGAAACGCTTCGGCCGATTCCAGGTAGACCTGTGGGAATCCAGCCACGGGCCGCTTGCCGGTGATGGCCCGCTTGGCCTGGGTTGGCGAGAGCCCTCGCAACGCCCGCAGGATCACGTAGGTCATGAGCGGGCCGCGGTGCATCCCCTCGCGGCAGTGCACGTAGAGCTGGGCGTCCGGGTCCTTCAGCGCACGGCGCGCGAATGACACGCCGCGCCGGAACCATGAGGCGGGCTTCGGCTCAAGATCGTCCACCACCGGAACCCAGGTCGCCCTGAAGTCCCGCCGCACCTGGGCTCCATGCGGGTCGGTGCTTACGTTCAGAACGTGCGTCACGCCGGCTGCCTGCAGCGCCCCCAGCGACGCCGGGCTGGGCCGGCCCCCAACCCAAACTCCGTCCACAACTTCCGACGGCGGATACGGCTCATAGAACATCAGGGCCTGCCCTGTAGGTGGTGAATCGCCACGATCCGGTCGCTATAGCGTCCGCCCTCCACACTCGCTCCATTGTCCAGCTTTGGGACCGGGCCGGCGCGTGTTCGGAGAAATGGTGGACACATTGTGGCCGACGCCCCGACATCCAGCACGCCTCCGGCGTCCGTACCGACCCGAAGTCTCGCCCCTCGCCTCATCGCCGCAGCAAGAGTGGCTGCGCCACCCCCGGGCGATCATTGGCGATGCACCCTAGCCACTACTCGGCCCCGAAACTTCCTCCTTCGCCTACCCCCCCAGCAAGAGTGGCTCCGCCACCACTATGATGGCGCTCCCTTTTCGATAGCCGTTGGATCGGGCCGCCCATGTGGCCTTCGCCGGATCCTGTGCAATCCGCTGCGGCCGACGTGGCCGATGCCGTCTTTCCCTACGACTACCGCGGCGTCAGGCCCGCGCTGGCCCGTGTGCCCGCCGATTCGTACGCCCGCGCCGCCCGCGAACTGCTGGACCGCAGGCCCGGCGTCGCTCTGCTGATCACCGGATTTCCCATCAAGGGCATTGCCGAGACCGACGGGCCGCCCGGGGCTGCCGCTGTGGGACGGGCCTTGCGGGCCCTCAGCTGGCATGTGGTGACCGTGGTGGATCCCATGACCCGACCCGTTATTGAAGCCATTGGCCGCGACCTGGGCGAGATTGAGGAAATCGACGCCGACAGCATCCCCCAGGCCGAAGCCGCCACCGGACGCTTGTTGGACCGGATTCGCCCGCACGCCGCTATTGCGATCGAGCGCCCCGGGCTTACCGCCGATGGCCGCCTCGCCAACATGCGCGGGGAAACCCTGAATCCCTCGCCCGTCCCTATGGACGGGCTGTTGCGCGTCCCCATCAGCATTGGCGTGGGCGATGGCGGCAACGAGCTTGGGTTGGGATCCCTGGCCAGCTTCATGCGCCAGCGCCGCATCTCCCCCGCCCCCTGCATCACCCGCGCCCGGCACGTGCTGCTGGCGTCCGTCAGCAACTGGGGCGCCTACGGCTTCACCGCCATGCTGGAAATGCTGGCGGGACGGCCACTCATGCCCACCGAGACCGACGACCGCCGCTGGATGCGCGCGATCGTCAGCGCCGGCGCCGTGGATGGCGTCACCGCCCGCTGCGAACCCACTGTGGACACGTTCCATTACGATCGCACCGCAAGCGTCTTGCACCGCTTGGCCGATGTCTGCGAGACCTACGCCCAGGCCAACGGACGGGTCCCCGCATGAGATCGTCCCGGACCTTTGCCACCGGCGCCCAGGTCCGCACCGCCTGCCGCTCAGGCCAGTGGAACCGCCCCACCCACGGCATGGCCGCTGGCTACGTGCAGGCGAACCTCGTCATGCTCCCGGCCGATTCAGCCGAGGATTTCCAGGCCTTCTGCGAGGCCAACCCCATCCCCTGCCCCCTGCTCGAACGCACCCCGCCCGGCAGCTTCGAACCGACCCGCTTCGCCCCCGGCGCCGACCTGCGCACCGACGCCCCCCGCTACCGCGTCTATCGCAACGGCATCCAGGACCCCGGCGAACCTACCGACGTGCTGAACCAGGTGCAGGACGACATGGTTGGCTTCCTGCTCGGTTGCAGCTTCACCTTTGAGGGTGCCATGGCCCGCGCCGGCTTCGAGCTCCGCCACCACACCCAGGACGTCAACGTACCCATGTACCAAACCAGCCTGGCCTGCCGCCCCGCCGGCGAATTCGCCGGCCCCATGGTCGTCAGCATGCGGCCTGTTCAGGCTGACCGTGTCCCCGAGGTCTGCGAAATCACCGCCCGCTACCCCGGCGTCCACGGCGCCCCCGTCCACGCCGGCGACCCCGCCACCATCGGCATCCGGGACATCGAGCAGCCCGACTGGGGCGAACCCGTGGACATCCGCCCCGGCGAAGTCCCCGTCTTCTGGGGCTGCGGCGTCACCCCCCAGGCCGTCGCCCAGGCCAGCCGCCCCACCCTCATGATCACCCACGCCCCCGGCCACATGTTCGTCACCGACCGCCTGGATTCTGAATTGGAGCAGCCTGGCTAAGCCGGCAACTCGTCGTTGTGGCGGGTCTCAGACCCGCCCGCTACCTGTCGTACCGCGCCGCTGTTCGTGGTGAGCCTGCCGAAGGGCCCACACCTCACCAGGACGACTCCAGTTGGTGCCCGCCTTCGTATTCTGACCATTCCATGGACTCTTCCCTGCGCCTGGCCGAAGCCACCGACTACCGCGCCGCCTGCCGCCTATACGCCCAAGCCGACGCCCTCCACGCCCGCGAGCGCCCTGACCGCTTTCGACCCACCGACCAACCCGCCCGCTCGCGGCGCTTGTATGACGCCCACCTGGCTGACCCTGACCAGGTGCTCTTCGTAGCTGAAGTTGATGCAGAGATCGTAGGGCTGGTGCGGGTGCAGGCCTTGGAACGGCTTGAAGTGCCCGATGTCCCCGCGCTGGCGCCGCGCCGCTACGCCATGGTGCAGGAACTCGTCGTCGCGCAAACTCATCAACGACGCGGCATCGCCACGCGCCTCATGGAGGAGGCCCACCGCTGGGCCCGCAACCGCAGCCTCACGCAAATCGAACTTGGCGTCTACGACTTCAACCAACCCGCCCTGCGGCTCTACCAAAAGCTCGGCTACTCCCCCGACAGCCGCCGCCTCTCCCGCATTTTCGACTAAGGGGGCGCCGATCCCAACACCCTGGTCGACGAGGACCTGGCAGTCCTTGCCCTGGCCGTCGATCGCGGCGACACCGAGATCGTGCGGTTGCTGCTGGACGCCGGCGCCGACCCCAACGGCCCGGGAATCGCCGAGCTCGCCAGGCAGTCCGGCAACGCCGACCTGCTCGAGCTGCTCGAGACGGGGAAACTCACCGTCGAAGCGCTGTTGACCCTCGCCAAACTCGGCCTGAACATCCTCGGCAATGCCGACAACCTGATCGAAGGCATGCTCTGCGTCTTCAGCTTCGGCATCCTCTGCTAGGCGCCTGAAGGCAGCCGCTCCCAGGGCAGCTCCACCAGTCTCGTCAGACCGGTATCACGGCGACGGAGGAGCGCTGGCTGGCGGGGATCAGGCGTTGGAGGCCGACGTCCAGTGTTGCGAGTTGCCCGTCGTGCTGGATGGCGGCGGCCAACAAGACGGCATCGGTGATCTGTCGATAGCCCTGGAGTCTTTCCCCGACGGCCGCTGGTAGATCGACGACCGACCGATCTAAGGGCCAGAAGGTGTGCGTGCCCAGTCGCCTCAGGTTGGCCAGGACTTCGATGGCGTCCAGTGGCGTGACCGTCGGTCCAACAGCCGCTGCATTACAGGACACACGAACAAAGCCGGCCTCGGTCAACGTACACGTCGCCCAGCCGTTCTCGCGGTGTTCCTCGAACCATGCCCTGGCGGCCGCGTGATGGACGTGGTTGGGCCAGGCCAGGGCGATCAGGATATTGACGTCCGGCAGGGCGGTTAGGGCCACTCGTCCAACGACCGATACACGTCCTCGCTGGTTATCGGGGCGGCATCCCCTGGAACCTCGAATGTGGTCCGTTTGTCGTCATGTCGCGTCGTGTCCGCGGTTCTGAACCCGCGGCGGGCCAGCGCCGATACGGCACTGCCCAGGCTACTGCCGGTCTGCGCGGCCAGCGCTCGGGCAACGGCCAGCACGTCGTCGTCAATGGTCAGGGTCGTCCGCATATCAGCATCACGACATCAACGTATGGGTCTGTCCGTGGCCTTCCACATACTCGTGCGTTCGCCCTTGCTCTACAGAAGTCTGACGGCGGTTAGCGACGATCCAGGTAGCGTTCCTGGACCCAGCCGCCGGCTTCCAGTTCCACCCAGGTCAGACCCTCGGACTGGCGCGAGCGGCCGGTCAGATCCACCTGGGTTTCGAACGGCAGGATGCGGAGGACGCGGCCCTGGGTGCTGGGTTCGGTGCGCACGTTGAGGCCGTCGGTGGCGTTGACCTCGCCGGTGCGCGAGGGGGTTGGCGTGGGCGTGGGCGCGGGGGTGGGCGTTGAGGACGGGACGTCAGGCGCCGGCGTGCTCGGCGGAGCGGGCGCCAGCACGGTGGGCAAGGGGCCGGGGTTTGTCACGCCGACTTCGGCGGCCGGCCGCGGCGGCGCCAGCCGCTGGCTGGCCACCGCCTCCACTTCGGGACCGGACAGCAGAAAGCGCAGGATAACGATGCCCACCACAGGTACCGCCAGCGTCCCCAGCAGGCCAATGCCCAGGGCCAGACGGCTTTCGCGAGCCCAGCGATCCCAGAAAGTCACGGCTCGTTCCGCCGGTGCAGTGTTGCCAAGTCACGGTATCGCACGACGGGCGCGGCGGCGGGTTTCCGTAGACAGTCCAGCGCGCCGCCGCCTACAATTGCGCCACGCCGGCGGCGCATGTCGGCTGTCAACGCTCCAGCGTGGGAGCGTTGGGACGTTGATCCTCCCGCCCCGACGGCAGCGATGCCGAGGGGCGTTTTTTTATCTAGCGGGCAGGCCAGGTCGCAGGAGGCGGACGGCCTGCCAACGCGAGGAGCGGCATAGCGATGTCTGAGCCCTCTCGAGACGATCTCATCCAAAGCGTCATGCGCAAGGCGCGCGACGCCGACTGCCGGATATTCGACCTCCGGTTCACGGACCTGCCGGGCACTTGGCAGCACTTCTCGCTGCCGATCGACAAGCTCGAAGAAGACCTCTTCGACGACGGCCTCGGCTTCGACGGTTCCAGCGTCCGCGGCTTCCAGCAGATCCAGGAAAGCGACATGCTGGTGATGCCGGACCCGGCCACCGCCTTCGTGGACCCCATTCCCGAGGTTCCCACCCTGGTGATGACCTGCGACATCCAGGACCCGATCACGCGCGAGTCCTACAGCCGCGACCCGCGCAACATCGCGCATAAGGCCGAGCAGCACCTGATCGACAGCGGCATCGCCGACACCAGCTACTGGGGTCCCGAAGCCGAGTTCTTCATCTTCAACAGCGTCCGCTACGACCAGACCGCCAACGCCGGCTACTTCTTCCTGGACAGCGAGGAAGGCGTTTGGAACTCCGGCGCTGACGACATGCATGTGGCCAACCTGGGTCACCGCCCGCGTCACAAGATGGGCTACTTCCCGGTCCCGCCGAACGACAAGCTGCAGGACCTGCGCACCCAGATGGTGCTGGCCCTTGGCGAAGTCGGGCTTGACGTGGAGGTCCACCACCACGAGGTCGCCACCGCCGGTCAGGCCGAGATCGACCTGGTGTACGCCCCGCTGGTCAAGTCCGCCGACGGGATCATGCTGTACAAGTACATCGTCAAGAACGTGGCGCAGAAGGCCGGGTACACCGTGACCTTCATGCCCAAGCCGATCTTCGGTGACAACGGATCGGGCATGCACGTCCACCAGAGCCTCTGGAAGGACGGCACGCCGCTGTTCTACGACGAGAGCGGCTACGCTTTGCTCAGCGAGACGGCGCGCCACTACATCGGCGGCCTGCTGCGGCACGCGCCGGCATTGCTGGCCTTCGCGGCGCCGACCACCAACTCCTACCGGCGCCTGGTGCCCGGGTTCGAGGCCCCGGTGAACCTGGTCTACTCGATGCGAAACCGCAGCGCCTGCATTCGCATTCCGACGTACTCCAACAGCCCGGCGGCGCGGCGCGTGGAGTTCCGCCCGCCCGACCCCACGGCCAACCCGTACCTGGCCTTTTCGGCCATGCTGATGGCCGGGCTGGACGGTATCCGCAACAAGATCGAGCCGCCCGCGCCGGCCGACATGGACCTGTACGAGCTGGAACCCGAGGAAGCGGCCAAGATCCAGTCGGTTCCGGGCTCCCTCTACGAGGTGCTCGACGCGCTGGAAGCCGACCACGAGTTCCTGCTGGTTGGCGACGTGTTCACCCAGGACGTTGTCGACACCTGGCTTGAGTACAAGCGCACGCGCGAGGCCGACGAGGTCAACCTGCGGCCGCACCCGTACGAGTTCATGCTCTACTACGACGCCTAGCGTCGAGCCTCAGCTTCAACGCTCGCGGCCCCCGGCAACGGGGGCCGCGGGGCTTAACCGGGCGGTGGGCGTTGCCGCGTCCGCCCGCGCCGCCGTCGTCGCCGGCGGCGCGGCTGGGGGCCGGACCGCCTGGACTCCTCGTCTGAGGCGGCTTCGGGTTTCTTGGCTGGCGCGGCCTGCGATCGTCGGCTGCGTGGCGGCTCGGGTTCAGCGCGTTCCGTCGCTTGCGTTTGTGTCGGCTCCGGCGGATCGGCCGGCGGCTCGGGTTCATGGCCGGGGGCGACGGCCTGGCCCAGGACATCCTTCAGCTCGTGGACGCCGCAGCTATCGCAGGCGCCGCTGGTAGCGCAGCCGCCACCGCCCTGCGCCTGCTCGGCGGCCAGCTTGTCCTGCACGTAGCCGTCATGCTCGTACTGCAGGCAGCAGAGTAGGCGTCCGCAGGCGCCGGAGATCTTATCGGGGTTCAGCGGCAGGTTCTGGTCCTTGGCCATCCGCAGCGACACGGTGTCCAGTTCCGACAGGAACGTCGCGCAGCACAACTCGCGGCCGCAGCGGCCCATGCCGGTGCGCATGGCGGCCCGCTCGCGCGGGCCGACCTGTCGTAGTTCCACGCGCGTGCGGAACCGCGACGCCATCTCGGCTACCAAGTCCCCCAACTCCAGCCTGGCCTCCCGCGACGAGAAGTGCAGGGTCAGCGTCGCGCCGTCGAAGGTGTACTCCGCTTTCACCGCCTGCATCGGTAGCCGCTTCTCCATGATGGCCTTGGCAAAGGCGCGCTCGGCTTCGACCTCCTCCTTGCGGTAGTTCGTCATGCTGACGAGGTCGTCGTCGGTGGCGCGCCGGACGATCGGCTTCAGATCACCGCGCAGGTGGTCGAGGTTGACCTCGGTGGAGGGCATGACAACGCGCGCGGCGGTGAGGCCCCGTGGCGTCTCGACGATCGCGTAGTCGCCGCCCGCCAGGTCGGCGTCGCCCGGATCAAAGTAGTAGAGCCGTCCGGCGCGGCGAAACCGGACGCCAATGGCGCAGGCGGCGCTGGCGGGGGTATCAGCGTCGACCACCATCACCTCCTTGTGCGTCGGCCGCGTCGGGCTCCGGCCGCAGGGCCAGATCCTCCAGCGCAAGTCGCGGCGAGACGTTGGCAATCAGCGTCCGCTGCGTTTCGCGCAGGCGGGTCAAGCGTCCCACAGCGCTGGTCAGAGCTGCCCGACACTCGGCCGGAGCGGCGCGCGGATGACCCTGCATCGCCGAGCGAAGTGTATGCGACAGCTCCACTTCCACCGTTCGCAACCAGGCGAGTGCCTCGTTGGTCTGGGCCACCATGCGGCCGCGCGGCAGCAGGCTGTCCACAGCGCGGAAGCGCGCCGGCACCGGCGCCTGCTCGAAAGCCGCGGCTTCCTCGCGGGAGGCCCGGTAGTCCTCCCAAGCCGCGGGCACACGGGCCATGCGGATCGCCCAGCCTGGTCGTCCACGCGCGGCCCGGGCAATCTGGCCCACGGTGTCCGTCGACAACGGGAACTGCGCGGCCAGGTGGGCCGCAATTTCGGCCGCGGGCACGGGCCCTAGTTCGATGACGCGACAGCGGGACACGATTGTCGGCAGCATGTCGGCGGCTCGGGGCGCGATGAGGATCAGAATGGCGTGCGCGCCCGGCTCTTCCAGCGTCTTCAGCAGCGCATTGGCCGCCAGCGCGTTGATCTCGTGCGCCGCGTCGATTAGACCAATGCGCATGGATTGGGTGGCGGGCGTGCGGTACAGCCCCGCGCCCCACTCGCGCACGCCATCGATCACAATGTCCCGCGCGTGATCGGCGCGCCGCAGCACGTGCAGGTCGTTGTAGGCGGTGAGCACGAAGCGCAAGTCAACGCGTCGTCCATCCCCGGTCGTGAGTTTGTCGGGATCGGGCTCTTCGTCGGGATGGCCGCGCCGCACGGCGGTTTGCCACATGGCATTGGCGTCATCCAGGAACTGGTAGGGGTCGGACGCCTCGGCCGGTTCCGGGAGGCCCGCGCACCAAATCTCCTGCGCCAGGCGTATGGCAAAGGTGCGGCGTCCAACGCCCGGCGGTCCGGTGATCAGGTAGGTCTGGGCAGCCCGTCCCGCGCGCAGCGAGCCTTGTACGGCGCGCACCGCGCGGGCGTTGCCTACGAAGCCCCAGTCCATCAGGCTTCCGCCGCTGGCACGGTCACAATGTCGTTGATCGGAATCTGCAGTTGCAGCGCCTGGGCCAGTTCAAACGTCTCGGGGCTATAGATCGCCACGGTGCCCTGGTCGGCGCTGCCGACAATGAGCGCCCCACTAGCGGGGTCCAGCGCCACAGCGCGCGGCGACTTGGCCACGGGTAGCAGAAAGCGCATGTCCAGCGTCTCGGCGTCCAAGCCGGTCACCGTGTCGGTCCAGAGGTTGGTTGCGAAAACCGTGGACGTACGTTCGTCCACAGCCAACCGGTTCACTCCTTCCTCCAGGCCGCGTGTCTGCTGTACCTCAAGCGTTTCAGCGTCCAGCCGACTCACGCTGCCGTCGCGCAGGCTGGCGACGAACAGGCGGCCGGCCGCGTCACGAATCAGCGCCTCGGGCCATGAGGGCACTAGCGCCCGCGCTTCCTCCTCGCCGGTCTCCACGTTGAAGCGAACTACTGACGAGAACGGCCGGTTGGCCAGGTAGACGGTTTTGCCGTCGCCCGTCGGCACGATGTCCCCCACTCCGGCCGGAACTTCCCAGTCGTGAATGACCTGACGAGAGTCAGGGTCCAGCACGAAGAGGTGACCGCGGTTGAGGTCGGAGCCGGTGACGTATACGCGGCCGTTCGCGGGTTCCACGGCTATGTCGGCGGTGACCAAGGCCGTGGCGGGCGCGCGATCGGTTCCAGCCAGGGGCGCCAGACGAAACAGCGACCCGACGCCGCCGGCCGATCCGGGCTCGCCGGATCCCCGGCTGGGCTCGCCCGACCAGAGGCTCTGTTCGGTTCTGGGCTCCCGGCGCATGACCACGGTGGCGGTCGAGATGACGTTCGGCCTGATTACGACCGATGTGCGTTCGCCCAACGGTTGAAAATGGTTTTCAGCCGTGGCAAGCACCTCGTACCGACTGCCGCTGATCAGGTCGGGGACACGGATGCGGCCCTGGTCGTCGGTCCGCTCCGACTTGACGAAGACGCGGGTTCCGCGAATGTTCCAGAACAGCCGCACGAAGGCGTCAGCCACCGGCTCTTCCTCGGTATCGACGACGCGCACCTCAAGCGAGAACGTGAGCGGGATCGGCAGCCCCGCGGCACCGGCGCCGGCCTGGATCACCTCGACGTGCGTGGCGACTTCGTCCACCGTGAAGGCGCGTCCACGGTCGGGATCCGACGCGATGGCCCACGCCGCCGGCAGGGCGCTGGCCGCCGCTGGTGGCAAAGGCGTAAGCGAGGGTAAATCGATAACCGCCATCGTGATCGACGCCGGAGCGCCGACCAGCGGTACGCCGCCGGCCACGATCCGGCCGGCCGGGCCCGGCGGCAGTTCGAAGCGCACGGTCGACGGCTCGGTCTCCGCCACGGTAATCCCGGCGGACCGCAGCACCTGGTAGCCGGGCACGCGGGCTCGAACGTCGTAACCCTGGCCTGGGGCCAGTCCGGAAAAAGCCGCGATGCCATTGGCCGCAATCGGCTGGATGGCCAGCAGATCGCCGCGCAGACCGAGCAGGTCTACAAAACCATTTGTGAGCGGTTGGCCGCTCACTTCGTCCACGACTGTGGCTTCAATGACGCCGGGTCCGGCGATGACGTCGAATTCGGATTCTGAGGCGCCGGCGAACTCTCCGCCGCGATAGCTGGCTTCCGCGCGAAAGCTGATGGCGGAGTGGGCGGTGAGCGGCAGCGTGGTGGGCAGTTGCGTTTCGACCGTAAACGTACCCGCGCGCGAGGCGATGATCTCGCCCACGTAAACGGCGGGCGACGCCGCCTGCATCGTGTCGATCCGACCGTCGGCCGTGAGTGTGGGGCGGCCCGAGGCCACGATCATCTCCACGCGAATGAGCGTTCGCGGCACCCAGTCGACGCCGCGGATGGTGATGTCCGAACCGGCGGCGCCGCTGGGCGGTTCGATGCGCAGTTCGGGGCCATGGTCTTCGGCTAGCGGGAAATCGCCGGTGATGGACGACCCGTACAGGCCCAGGGCCAGGATCACGAGCACCGGGATTAGCAGGACGGTGCCGACAATGGCGGCGATTGTTAGCGCGCGGCTCGTAGACATAAAACCTGTTCGCGGGTTCCTGCGATTCCAGGGTTCGACGGAACCAGTGCCCGCCGCGCGTTGCCCGGTAGGCGTGCGCCCGACGCCCCGCCGTCGCCTGAATTGTAGTCGGTTCGCGATTCGCCGCCGGTCGGCGCCTCAGGTCGGTTCGCGGTGTGTGCGCCGCGGCCCGTGCGGCAGGCCGCGGGACGTGTCGATGCGCCCTCGGGTCAGTCGGACGACGACTCGCCGCCCGGCCAGGCCGGCCAGCTGCCAAAGACCCCGGCCTTGCGGCCCGAGTACGCAATGGCCACGAGGCCGCGCGCTTCGTCGCCGATGCCGACCAACATGCCGGTGGCTCGGCCGCCGGCGCTGATGGCGATGACGCCGCTGGCGGTATCTCCCGAGATGGCAATGATGCCGCCGGCGTACCCGGCGCTGACGGCAACCACGCCGATCGCGTTGCCGACACCGATCGCAACCAATCCGACCGCGACGAAGGGGCTCAGGGCTACGGCTCCAAGCCCGACCAAGTAGGCGAACGAGACCGTCCGATCGGCGACGACCCAGTCCATGTCGACGACGCCGACGATACCCAGAATTGTGACGATGATAGTGGCGAGCAGGGTGGCCAGCGTGGCCAGCCCGGCCAGTCCTCGGAATGCTTGTCCAACTGCGGTCTGTGCCGTATCTGACATGGTTGACGCGTCCTGATGGTTAAATTGCGCCGGTGGATACGAAATCTACGACGTTGCAGGCTGAGCGACAAAGCAGCCGGAACGGCGAGGCACGATCACGCGGCCATCAGATTCGGCGGCGGCGGCGGCGACTGTCAACAGGTGCGGTCGCAGGCAGTTCGCCAGCGCCATAGCGTCGGCCGGATCCTTCAAGGCCGCCGCCCCGCGCAGGTGGAGCCCGTTTACATAAAGCTTCAGCAAGGCGTCCACGGATGAGAAGGTCAGCGTCTCGTCGCGGGAATGCACGTCGACGGATGCAAACACGCGGGACAACTGACGCGCACCGTTCTCCAACGTGAAGCGGCGGCGAGCCGACGGCGCGGCGGCACGCTCGGCCTGGTCTAACAGTCCGGCTCGTCGGCAGGCCTCGACATGCCAGTCGAGCAGCCGCCGGCCCGAGGATTCGCTATCGGCGCTGGCGAGCAAGCTGCCGCCCGGGGCCAATACCCGGCGCAATTCGCGCATGGCGCGCGTGATGTTGTTCGACGACGGCAGGACATGCCCCGCGGTTACCAGTTCAAACTGACCTGACGCCAGCGGAATCGATTCCATGCCGGCGAGGATTCCGTCGACGGCGTACCGGCTCCGCGTTGTTGCTACCGCCTCGGGCTGCACGTCAATGGCCACAACCCAGGCGCCCGGCGCTGCCCGCCGACGGAGCGCCTGGGTCATGCGTCCCCGGCCACATCCGACGTCAAGTGCGCTGTACACGCGGCGTACGTCGATCAGGCCGAGCTGCCAATCATGAAACGCGGCCGCGGTTGGCACAGGTCGGCGCGCGCTCAGGCGACCAGCGCGCGGCCGAGAATTGGCGTGGTGCAGCGAGCGCTTTGCGTCGTCATGCGATCAGCAGGTCCTGGTCTGGACGAAGCCGACGATGGACCTGGCGGGCCAGCTCTTCGCGCTCGACGTCTTGCTGGCGTCGATAGGCCAGGATGAGGTTGCGACAGATGCGCGCGGCGATCTCCTGTGGACTGACCGCGGCCAAGTGATCGCGCTGCAGCGTGAAGCCGTGCGTCCGGACAATCTTCTTGCACTCGGCCTCGTCGAGCAGTCGGCCGTGGTTGAAGGGGTCGAGGTACGGTTGTTCCGATGCACCGGGATGACGCAGCACGAAGTGCGCGGGCAGGCCCACACCTTCCAGCGGCATCCCAACCCGGCTGGCCACTGCCAGATAGACGACGGAAAGGGTGATGGGAAGCCCCGTGCGGCGCTTGACGACCTGGTCCAGCAGGCTGTTGGCCGGGTTTGGATAGTCGGTGCGAGCGCCGTCGAACCCCAACTCACGAAACATGTAGAGGGCCAGTGTCCGTAGCGCCTGGTCCGGGTCGCCGGCGCGCACGGGCCCCGGCGCTGCGTCGGCGAGTTCGTCGAGGAATCGGAGTATTTCGTCGGTATCGATACCGGGGTCGATTGCCCGCGCAACCAGCAGCGCTCCCGCTTCGGAGGCGCCCTTCGGTTCGATGGAGCGGAACCAGTCGAGCTCGCCCAACGCGTCGGCGCGGTGGATTGCGGTCAGCGCTTCCTCGATGCGGTCCGGATAGGAGGTGGTGCTACGGGCTGCCGTCAGCGCGACGACGGCGCGCTCACCGGCCTGGACGAGGTGCGCGACGACTCGGGCGCGGATGGCCGAATCGTCGTCGGCGAGCATGTCCACCATGGCCTGCACCGCCCGGTCGTCGGGCGGTGACGCCTCGTGGACGGTCATTGGCTCCAGCGGCGGTTCAGGGCCATGCAGCGTCTCGCGCAGCGACTGGGTGACTGCGTGAATTCTGGCACGAACGTCGATTCGCAGGCGGAAGCGGCGGTACGACCTATGACAGGCTCGCGAGGTTGGGGCAGTATGAATGGCGTGTCCCACGGAATCGGGCGGAACGCGATGGACGTCATACAGCGTGAGTGTGCGTATCGTCGCGGGGCAAACACTCACAAGACCTGTGCGCGTCAAGTGCGATGCGCTCGCGCGAACTCGGGCCCGAGAGGGTGTGATTCTTCGTTTTGAGCAACGGTGCGAGTGTGAGTGAAGGCATGGGCGACGTGGAGCGCGATTCGCCGCAAGTGGACGTGCAAGGTCTCTGGAAAGTATTTGGAGATAAACCGGAGCGCGCCCTGGATCCGGCCTACGGCTCGAAGTCTCGAAGCGAGATCCAGGACGAGCTTGGACTCGTCGTTGCCCTGCGCGACGTGTCGTTTCGCGTGGATCAGGGGCAGATCTTCGTCGTCATGGGGCTATCGGGCAGCGGCAAGTCCACGCTTGTACGCGCGCTGATCAGGCTTGTCGAACCCACGCGCGGCAGCATTTATATCGATGGCGACGACGTGCTGTCGTACTCGCCGAGTCGGTTGATGCAGTTTCGCCGCCAGAAGATTGCGATGGTGTTTCAGAACTATGGGCTGCTCCCGCATCGTTCGGTGCTCGACAACGTAGCCCTTGGTCTTGAAATCCGGGGGATCGACAAGGAGACACGTTACCGAATGGCGTCGGAGAGCATCGAAACCGTTGGCCTGAGCGGCTGGGAAGACTATCGTCCGCGAGAGATGAGCGGTGGCATGCAACAGCGGGTCGGGCTCGCGCGGGCGCTGGCGGTCAACCCGGATATGCTGCTGATGGACGAGCCGTTCAGCGGGCTTGATCCGCTCATACGACGGGAGTTGCAAGACGAACTAATTTCCCTGCAAACCAGAGTGAATAAGACGATAGTTTTCATCACCCACGATTTGAATGAAGCCCTTAAGATCGGCGATCGAATCGCCGTCATGCGGGATGGGGAGATAATCCAGGAGGGTTCGCCGGAAGAGATCGTCACACTGCCGTCGGACGAGTATGTGACGGATTTCGTACAGGATGTTTCCAGGGCCAAGGTCATACAGGCCAGGGCCATCATGCAAGAGTCGGAAGTGGTCGTTTATGAACGGCAGGGTCCGCGCGCGGCGCTGCACATCATGGACAGCCACAGTCTCGAGGCAGTGTTCTTGATCGGTCGCGACTTTACGCTGCGGGGCGTGCTGACGAAGGACCGGGTTATGGAGCTGATCGATGAGGGACGGCGTACCCTGGAAGGCGCGGACGTCGACCCGGCGACGACCACGACGCCGGACGCGCTGATTGACGACATCATCCCGATCGCAGCGCAGACCCGGCATCCGATCGCGGTGGTTGGCGATACGGGAGCGATCCTGGGCGAGATTCGCCGCGGAGCGCTGCTCGCCGGCATGGTTGAAGGAAAGCAGGAGACTTGAGCATGGCTCGAGCTGACAGTGCACTGCCCGATCAGAAGGCTTCAGCGCGAAGCCAGCCGCTCGACGTCGTTCGACCTCACTCCAGGCGGCTGGCCGGACTTGGAATCGTCGGTGTGGCGGTGCTCGTCAGTTTGCTGCTGTGGGGCCCGGAAATGGAGTTCCCGACGACCGTATCCAGTTCCGAAGTTCCGACCTCAGGCGGTGGATCCATCACGCTGGATCGCACCGTACGCGAAGTCTCCAGCAGTGCCATTGACGAGGCGGTTACACGGATAACCAACGATGGCAGCTGGCTGTTCGACGGACTGAGCACGGCCGTGGACACCGTGCTCCTTCAAATTGAGAACGGCCTCAAGTGGGTGCCCTGGCCGGCAATTGTGATAGGCCTTGCCTTGCTCTCGCTTGGCGTCGGCGGGTGGCGATTGCTGGCGTTCACGGTGGTGGCGCTGCTGTTCGTGGGGTTCATGGACCTCTGGGAAAACATGATCGACACGATTGCGCTGATGGTCGTGGCGGTGGCTATTGCCGTGGTGATCGGCCTTCCGCTGGGTGTTCTGGGCTCGCGGAACCAGCTGGCCGATAACCTGATGCGCCCAATTCTGGATGCGATGCAAACCATGCCCAGCTTCGTATATCTGCTGCCGGGCATTCTTGCCTTCGGGCTGGGAAAGCCAGCCGGCATTTTTGCCACGATCATTTACGCTGTTCCTCCCGTCATCCGGTTGACGAACCTGGGAATCCGCCAGGTTCCCAGCGAAACGATTGAAGCCGTTCGGTCGTTCGGCGCATCATCGTTTCAAGTCTTGACGAAAGTTCAGATTCCGATGGCTCTGCCGACGATCATGGCGGGCATCAATCAGACGACGCTGATGGCCCTTTCCATGGTGACCATCGCCAGCATGGTGGCCGCCGGAGGTTTGGGCGACAACGTGCTACGAGCGCTCCAGAAGAACCAGCCGGGCAATGGGGCGATCGCCGGACTGTCCATCGTGTTTCTTGCCATCATTATTGACAGACTTACGCAAGCCGTGTCCCGCAGTCGTCAGGAAATGCTGCGATCGGTCGGTTAATTCAAGCAAGCGATTATAGTTCGAACAGAACCGCATGTTAACTGCCGTTCCAATGATTGACTTGACGACAATGGAGTCTGCTGCTGAAGTTGCCTGAAGCATTGATGCATTCAGATGCGCCAAGGCGGGGGAGTAATCTTGGACAGATAAACCCATTGCGGTAGGCTGCAGTAGCAGCGAGCCGCCCTGTTTGTGCGGCGTCGAGTGGAAGGATTGATATGAAACCAATGAGTAGGCGCCGGATCTTGCGGTTCGGTGCAATGGGATTCGCCGGGGGCATCGTCGCGGCGGCGTGTGGGGAGACGCAGGTCGTCGAGAGGATCGTGACGCAGCAAGTCGAGGTCGAGAAGATCGTCGAGAAGGAAGTCCCAGTCGAGAGGGTTGTTGAGAAGATCGTGACGCAGGAGGTCGTGGTCGAGCGAGTCGTCGAAAAAATCGTGGAGCCGCCGGCCGGCGAAAAGCAGACGCTGGTGTTTAGTGACCTGAACTGGTCGAGTGCTCAGATTCAGAACCGTATTGCCCAGTACATCGTCGAGAAGGGCTACGGCTACCCCACGGACGTGGTGTTCGGCGCCACGCTGCCGTTGTTCCAGGGTCTGCGTCGTGGCGACAGTCATATCACGATGGAGATTTGGCTCCCCAATCAGGATGAAGCGTGGGCAGAGGCGCAGAGTGCCGGCGAGGTGGTGTCCATTGGCGAAAGCCTTGGCAAGGACTGGCAATCCTCGTTCGTGATTCCGGCCTACCTCCAGAAGGAATATCCGGATCTGGATAGCGTAGAAGACTTGAAAGACGAGAAGTTCAAGGCTCTGTTCCAGACAACAGAATCCGGAGACAAGGCGCGCCTCGTTTCATGTGTGATCGGTTGGGCCTGCGAAGAGGTAAACGCCGCCCAGATCGAGGCCTACGGTCTCACTGATCACGTGCACATCGTCAATCCCGGCGATGGCGCGGCCGCGAACGCTGACCTCTACGGCGCGTATGAGCGGGGCGAACCGTGGCTGGGGTACCAATGGGGTACGAACGATCCGTCGCTGGTGCTGGACCTGGTGCGGCTGAAGGAGCCGGAATACACCGACGAGTGCTGGTTCACCACCAAGGCGTGCGCGTACGAGGACGCGACGATCCTGATTGCGGTGCATCCCGACGTCCTGTCCGGCGCGCCGGACGTCGTGGAGATGCTGAGATCCTGGGGCCTCAACATTGACGTGTACAAGACGATTGCCCAGTGGCAGCGCGAAAACCCGGACGCGAGTACCAACGACGCCGCCCTCTGGTGGCTGAAGAGCAATCCCGGCATTTGGACCGGATGGGTTACGGCTGACGCGGCAACCGCCATTCAGTCGGCCCTGGACGCCAACGAGGCGCCTGACGGTTGGCCGGTGGAATAGAACCGTTCTCCGCCGCCGCTGGTCCCGGGCACGCGTGCCCGGGACCAGCGGTGCGGACGAAAGCGATCTGCTCGGCACGTCCCCAAACTTGGGGTTATGTCAAGCAATTTGGTGTAATTTTACGCTAGCCCTTATAATTGGCTTTGCGCGCCGCTCCGGCGCGACTTTCTTCTCACATTCTCAACCCATTCGTCGCGCCTCTGAACACGCGCCTGCGCTGACGATGACCCGCCGATGCGCGCCGTCCGCGCACTCTTGTCAGGACTGAACTACTGTGAGCCGAGCACTTGATCGTCTGCGAACGGCCTTCGCAAAAGCTGACCGCGAATACGCGCCACTGGCGCTTTGGTTTTGGAATGGTCGGCTGCATGAGGCCGAGCTTGGTCGACAGATCAAGGAATATGCGGACAAGGGCATCGGCGGCGTATTCATGCATGCGCGCGAGAGCCTGCAGACCCCCTACCTCGGCGAGCGCTGGTGGGACGCCGTGGACTATGCCGTCCGCAAGGGGCGGGACGCCGGGCTGAAGACCTGGATCTACGACGAATATGCTTGGCCCAGCGGCGCCGCCGGATCGCCAAACGGCCGCAACGGGCAGACCGAGTCTGCCGTCCTGTCGCAGGGAAGCGAGCACCACGCCAAGACGCTGAGCAGGCAGATTCACGAGGTCGAAGGTCCGGCCGAAGTCGCGTTGGAAGGTCGCTACCCCGCCGGCACGCCGCTGATTCAGGTCGCCGCCCGCCTGGATGCGGACGGGGACCTGGACCCCGAAACGCTGGTGGACGTGACCAAAGCCAATACCTGGGAGTGCCCGGAAGGCAAATGGCGCGTCCTCAGTTTCGCGGTCCACACCATTGACGACCGCATCGACTACCTGCGACCGGCAACGGTGAAGGCCTTCCTCGATGTCGCCTACCAGGGCTACGCCCAGCGCCACAAGGCCGCCTTCGGCGACGGCATTCCGGGGGTCTTTTTTGACGAGCCCTACATCACCGCGGAGCCGCTGCCGTGGACCGACGATCTGCCGGCGCGCTTCGAGCAGGACAAGGGCTACGACCTGCTGACGTCACTGCCATTGCTGGTGCTGCGCGGCGGCAACAACACCGTGAAGGTGCGCTGCGACTTCTACGACACCGTGGCGGCGCTGTACGAGGAAGCTTGGTTCGCCCAAATCAGCGCCTGGTGTCAACGCCATGGCCTGGAGTGGACTGGCCACACCGAGGAGCACGTGGCGTCCCATCCGTCCCGGCAGGGCGACTATTTCCGGGGCCTGCGGCACCTCAGCATTCCGGGAACTGACCATCACGGCTTCCGTTACGGCCGTCCGCGCAGCGTGCAGGCGGCGGAGGTCAAGCCGGCCGTATCCGTAGCGGCCATGGCGGGTCGGCCGCGCGTAATGGCCGAGGCCTTTGGCGGTGCCGGCTGGGGCGTCACGTTGGACGAGATTCGGCACGGCGCCAACCTCCTGGCTGCCTACGGCGTCAATATGCAGGTGCTCCACGGGCTCTTCTACTCGATGGCTACCGCCGAGGCGGCTGACGATTGGCCGCCGAGTTTCGGTCACCAGAACCCGTACTGGACCCACTTCAAGAGTCTGTCGGACTATCTGACCCGATTGTCGGCGGCGGTGGGACACTCGAGGGCCGCAACCACGGTCGGCGTGCTATATCCCTGGACCAGCATCGCCGCCAATACCGCCGACGGCCGGCCCAATGCGCGAGCGCGCGAGATCGCCGAGGCCTACGAGGGTCTGATCGACGGTCTGACCGACGCCAGTATTGACGTGCAAATTGTGGACGAACGGTTCATCAGTCATGGAAACGCGCGCCTGGAGAACGGCCGCCTCCGGCAAGGCTCGCTTACCGTCACGAGCCTGATCCTGCCGCCGACGCCCGTCATCGGCCCCCAGGCGATGCGCCGACTGGGCGCTTTTGCGCGCTCGGGGGGTCGGCTCATCGTGGTGGGCGAGAGTCCATCCGGCAGCAGCGAGGGTGGTTGGCGGCATCGCTCGATCACACGCGCCGTCGGGACGCTCTTTGGCCCGGCGTCCACCACCCCCGAGGGCTTAGCCATAGGCAAGGGCCGGACCTACAGGGTCTCCGAGGAGTTACCGGATGCGCTCGAGCGCATTGCCCAGATCCTGTCGCCTGGAACCACGGTCGAAAGCGAGGCCGACGTGATCGTGGTACCCCGGCGGCTCGACGGCGCCGAGATGCTGATGGTCGTCAACCGCTCCGCGACCGACGCGACCGCCAGCGTCTTCACCGACGTTAACGGCCGGCCTGAGGTCTGGAACCCTGAGACGGGTGATACGGAAGCGCTCGCGATCACAAGGTCGCGCGGGCGACGGCGATTCGCGCTGGACTTGCCGCCGCGCGCGGCCCGCATTGTGGTCTTCGACACGTCCGTCCGCGCCACGCGAAATCGGGCGGCCGGCGACGTGGCGCGGCAACAGAAGGACCTGGAGTTCAAGACCGACTGGACCTTTGCGTTGGCAGGTGGGACGCCGACCGGCCAGGGATCGATTCGTCAGTTCGAGCTGCCGGTAATGCGCGTGGCCAGCTTTTCGTTGGGCGCAGGCCGGCTGGAACAGTTGCGCGACCCGGCCTTTGACCACTCCGAATGGCCGGAGACGTGGCTGGCGCGGGCCGGCGCCGACACGATTGGCAACTGGCGGGCCAGTTGGATTACGGGCGTTCGTAAGCACGGGGGCTGGGCTATAAAGAAGACAAGCGACCAGCACCGGCGCCTGCGGTTCCGGCGAACGCTCGATCTAACCGAGCCGCCGATTAAGGCGTGGGCCACGTTCGTCGGCGTTGACCGCGTGACCGTGTACATGAACGGTACACAGCTGGGCGAGTCGGAGGATTGGTCCAGTCCCGTGACGTACAACATCATGCCCTACCTGCGCCCGGGCCAGAACACGATCGTGGCGGACGTGGAGTGCATGTCCGACGCCCCGATTTCATTCCTGTTCGAGGGCCAGATCGACCTGCGTTCGGGTGGCTCCATCGTCATCGTCTCCGACGACGCCTGGGACGTGCAGGCACCGCCCGCCGAGGTGTGGTCCGGTCTTGGGTACGAGCGCGACATCCCGTTGGTCACCTGGGAGCGTGGGCGTCCGCCGGTTGAGCCGTGGCGGCACATTCCGCTCCTCGGCGAGCCGGTGGCGTTTCCCCGCACGCTGGTATACCGCCAGCGCCTGCCCGTCGGATGCGTGGGCATCGGGATCCCGAACATCAAGGGCGCCCACAAGGTGTACGTGGACGTTCGCGAACGCACGCCGGACATTCAGGGCATTTACAACATAACGACCGGCCGGACGCTGACCGTCGAGATCGAGGCGGCCGAGTTTTCTAACGGCATCCTGGCGCCGCTGGCCCTGTTTACACGGCCGACGACCGTGGCGCTCCAGCCGTGGGACAACTTCGGGTATGGCTGGTACTCGGGCACGGGCAACTACGAGCGGAGCTTTGACCTCACAGCCGACCAGGCCAACGCCACGGTGACGCTGGACTTGGGCGACGTGCGCCATCACGCCGAGGTGTTCGTGAATAATCGACGGGTCGACGTCCGACTCTGGCCACCCTACAGTTTTGACCTGAGCGGCTTCGTGCAGACCGGGTCGAACAACCTGCGGGTGCGGGTGAGCAACCTCTACGCGAACGAGATGCGCTGGAAGCGGGACGAGTCCAAGATGGGCGACCCTTGGCACCGGTACTGGCACGAGGACAACATTGAAGCCGAGTCGCTGGTTTCGGGACTGTTGGGCCCGGTCCAGCTGCGCGTGGGCTAGCCGCCGCCGCCACTGGACGGTGTCGCCTGGGGCTGGCCCAGGCCGGCGTAGTTGCGCACGAAGTTGTAGACGCGGCCTTTGTCGTAGGCGTCGAGCTGCTCGATCCGGCCCCAGGCCGTCAGCGCCACCGCGGTCTCGGCCGGCAGACTGGCGTCCGGCTGCACGATCACGTCATGCCCCTCAAACTCCGCGGCCAGTTGCCGCATTTCGGCTTCCAGGCCGGTGTCCTTGAAGTGAACGATCACAAAGCCGCGCGAGAGGTTCGCGACCTGGATTTCATCGGCCAGGGTGTTGGTTTGGAAGCCGTGCGCGGCTAGTTGCGTCACGTGTGGGCCGGAGGTGGGTGGATCGGTGGCGTACGGTTCGTGGGGGTCGGTTACCGCGTTCAGAATCGTGGCCGCCTGCTGGTCCGTCTCCTCGCCGGGACCAGGAGGACTGGCCTGATTCAAGCAGTACAGGTTGAGCGGGATAAACAGGGCCATTACCGCGAGCATGTATAGCCAGAATCCGCGGCCCAGACCGCCCTTCTGCTGGTTCCGCTGCCCGCCCTTGCGCTGATCCCGCTTGCCGCCCTTGTCGGGGCTTGGCGAGCGACTACCGCTGGGCTGGCCGCCACTGGCCTGACGGCGCGTGCGGCGGCGACGGCGCGATGCCATAGGGGTTCACGTGTGGGTGGGATGCGACGAGTATAGGGAAGCGGACCGCCGGTCTCGCTACTATTGCGTGTTCACGCACCCACGAGCGTTCCTGGCGTGCCCCGTCTCCGATGCATGTAACGCGAGTTGGCAGCCGTATTGGCCGCCGCGCCGTCCTCACGGCCGCGGCGCTTGCCCTTCCGGTGTTGTGGGCGCGCCGGACCAGCGCGTTACCCGCGCTACGCGGCGTATGGGTTGCGCGCGTGGCATTCGATTCGGCGCTGGACCACAACATCGCCGATTTAACGTTCACTCTTGACGGTGTTGCGCACGCGGCCTCGCTCCTGACTTACTACCACGCGTCCGGTGGCTTGCGGCGTTGGGGCCATGCGATTTCGGAACCGCTGATCGAGAACGGCCTGCTGGTCCAGTATTTCCAGCGCGGCGTGATGGAGTGGTCGGGGGAAGCCACCGACCCCATGCCGCGCCCGGTGTGGGACTTCATTGGCGGCGGGCTGGGCGGGAGCCCCGATCTGGGCTTTGAAGCGGGAACCACCAACCCATTCGCGGGCATGGCCGTCGGCCCCTTTGGGCACGTGGTGTCGAATCAGTCCGTCGACGGGGACGACATCGGATTCCTGGACACCTTCCAGGCGCTGGGTGGCGCGGCCGGACTTGGATTCCCCAAGACCGAAGCCCGTCGCGACACGGGCGAGCCGGGGACGGTTATCGATCCGACTGCCGAGCCCGGTGTCATTCGGCAGTACTTGCAGGCCGGCGTGCTGGAATTCGCTCCAGGCCGCGCCGAACCGGTACGCCTGCGCTTGAGCGGCGATGCGGTGCGGAATCGTGCGTACCCGGCCGGCCTGTGGACCCTGATTCGCAGCTTTCGCTCCGCCAGCCCGCTGAAGGTGGGCGATCGAATCGATTTGGAAGTGTCGGAACGCCAAGTGGGCGCGGTCGTCGCCGGTGCGCCCCGACCGCCAGCCGGCTTCCGCATAGCGCCGGTGCTCGATACGGCGGATCTCGGGCTGCCGGTCGCCCTAGCCTTTGGTCCTGACCATCGGCTCTACATCTCAATGTCGAACAACGCCATCCTGACCCATGCTGGCGTTGCCGGCGCCGGCGCGCCCGTCGCCTTCGCCCAGGGATTAGACCCGCTGGGGGTGGATGAGCCGCGCGGCGTGGCCTTTATCGGCGACGCCGTCTACGCCTCGGTTCGACAGAAGATTATTCGCCTGCGCGACACCAGCGGTACAGGCGCTGCCGACGAGTCCGTCGAGATCGTGACCGACCTGCCGGAACGGGCCGAACTGCTACACCGCAACAACGGGATCGTCGCCGGACCCGACGGTCTGCTCTACGTGGCCGTGGGCAGCACCAGCAACATGGGCGAGGAGCCGGACACCGAACTGTCGGGCACGATTCTGCGCATCGCCCCGGACGGGTCGCGCGTCGAAGTTGTAGCACGGGGATTCAGGAACCCGTTCGATCTGGCGTTCGCACCTGACGGGCAGCTGTTCTGTACGGACAACGCCCCGGACGTCCCGGTGCGTTCGGCCGACGACGCGCCGGACGAACTGAATCATGTGATCGAAGGTCGTGACTACGGGCATCCGAATGTCTGGGGCGAGCCGCCGGAGGGATCAGCTGTCGTGGGTCCTGTTGCCGCGCTACCCGCTCATGCGGCTGCGACGGGCATTTCCTTCTTCACCGGGCCGCAGGCGGGCGAGTTTCAGGGCGACGCCCTGATCGCAACCTGGGGCCCGGGGTTGGGCCGCAGTTCGTACACCCACAACGTGCTGCGCGTGAGCCTGGAGCCGCAGGGCGAGACCTATACCGGCCAGGTTCACCCATTTGTTACCGGCCTCGACCGGCCGACGGACGTGGTCATCGCCCCCGATGGGGCCGTAGTCATTAGCGACCACGTTGGCAAGCAGATTTACAGGGTCACGCGCCGCTAGGTCGTGGCGAGCGGTTTGGGTCACGGCCCGGGCCGTCTGAACCAGGATTCCCGGCGGACCTGACGAATCAGGGCAGCGGGGCTAGATCAGGCGCTCGGCCGCCAGTTCAACGCCCGTTCCAGGTTGGCGAGGTATTGGGCAAAGGCGCGGCGGCCCGCCGGTGTGGCCTGAACCCAGGTGCGCGGCTTGGCGCCCACGAACTCCTTGGTGATCACCAGGTACTTCGCGTCTTCGAGCTTGCGCAGATGGGTGGTTAGGTTGCCGCCGGTGAGGCCAAGCGTTTGCTGGATGAAGCCGTACGCCAGCCGGTCGGTGGCGGTGTGACTGGCCAACATCGTCATGATCCGCAGTCGCGTGGACTGGTGGATGGTCTCGTTGAGGACGATGGGCTCGTCGGTCAACGGTTGTCGCTCCAGCGGATCCACGCGGTGCCCAGCGCCACCACGAGCAGCGTCCCCGCCGCCGACAACAACATCGCCGCGTCGCCCGCGAGGTGACTGGACAGATAGAACACCGCGGCAAAGCCCACGCCCACGGCCGCGACCACCGGGCGATGCATGATGCCGAAGAGGACGTAGCCTAGGGCCACGATGCCAATGGCGACGCGCGCAATCGTGATCCCGGCGACGTCAGCCGTCCACATGCCCGCCGCCGCCGGCACCAGGAACGACGCTCCAGCCACCGCCAGCCAGTAGAGGAACACCCGGATTCCGGCGCTGCGCGCAGCTGGACCGGCGGCGTTGGCTTCGCTGGCCCGGTGCCCCAGAACGGCGCTGCCAACCATCCCGACTGCCGTCAGGACGCCCCACACGGGCGCCGGAAACCACGGATTGTCCGCTGCAAACTCGGGTACCAGCGTCACGATCGCGTACTGCGCCAGGAGGGCTAGAGCGACGATCACGCCCCACAGGAGCAGGATCGCGTCCATCCCCGCCACATACATGGAACTCCGCGCCCGGTCCATGGTGGCGTGGATGGTGTTCCAACTCTCCTCGGGCGGAATAGCCGGTGCTTCGTGTTCAGTGTTTGGCATGCCGAGCCTCCCAATCAGGTTTTCGCCGCCTGGGGGCGCTTGGGTTTGTAATACAAACTAGTTTATAGATCGAAGTTCGCTTGCGCAAGCACGAGTGGACGGCGTGTTGCATAAACGGTCCACGAGATGTCGTCGTGCGCTACACTTGCCAAGACGGGCGGCGTGTTGAACGCCTCCCCGTCGCGACGCGCGGTCCACGCAGGGCCGGCGAGATTGAAAACCACGAATGGCTATTGCCTCTCCCAAGCGCGAACTCGTTGACGAGCTTCGCCTCAACTCTGAAGACACCGGCTCCGCGCCGGTGCAAATCGCGCTGCTCAGCGCCCGAATCGAAGAGCTCACCGAGCATCTCAAGCAGCACAAGAAGGACAAGCACTCCCGCTATGGTCTGCTCAAGATGGTCGGCCGCCGGCGTCGGCTCCTCAAGTATCTGCAGGACCGCGACTCCGAGCGCTACCGGCAGGTGATCGACAAGCTCCAGATTCGAGCGCGGCGCTAAAGGCGCGTGAATTCCTGGCGATACGCGGTTCGCCGCCTCAGGCGCGGCGTACCCGCACGGATTGATGAGCGGTCCGCTCCGAAGCCGGACCGCTTTTCGTTGTTGTAAACCGCTTCGGATCGGAACGCCGAGGGACCTGACGGAAGAGCCAAGAACCGAGGGCGCAACGCTGGTTGCGGGCTCGCTTCTTTGCTCTTCGTCCAGACCGACGGCGAGGAGTGACCTGTATGCATACCGTTGAGACCCAGTTTGGCGGGCGTCGGCTCGCGTTCGAGACTGGCCGCCTGGCCCAGCAGGCGGATGGCGCCGTCGTCGTGACCTACGGCGACGCCGTGATTCTGGGCACCGTCGTGATGTCCGATCGGCTGCGCGAGGGGATCGATTACTTCCCGCTCTCCGTGGATTACGAAGAGCGCAGCTATTCCATCGGCAAGATTCCGGGCAGCGTGTTCCGGCGCGAAGGCCGGCCCCCATTGGCCGGCATCCTGGCCTCCCGGCTCACCGACCGCCCGTTGCGGCCGCTCTTTCCCAAGGGCATGCGCAACGAGGTGCAGATCATCCTGACCGTGCTCTCGCACGACCGTACGGCCGAAACCGACGTCATCGGCACCATCGCGGCATCCGCGGCACTCATGATCTCCGGCATCCCGTTCGAGGGGCCGGTGGGCGCCGTACGCGTGGGGCTGCGCGACGGCGAGTTTGAACTCAATCCGACCATCGAAGACAACGCCAATGGCGAGTTGGACCTGGTCGTGTCGGGGACGAGCGAGGGCGTGGTGATGCTCGAGGCCGGCGCGCGCGAAGTTGACGACGACACGATGATCCAAGCCATTGCCTGGGGGCAGGAGCAGTTGCAGGCGGCTATCGACCTGCAGCTGCAGCTCCGAGACCTGGTGAAGCCCGAGCCACGGGAAATCAAGACCGAGATGCTCGCCCCCGAAGTCCTCGAAGCCGTGGACGCGCGCTTCGGCGCCGCGCTGGCCGAGGCCACCCGCATCACCGACCGAGGCGCCCGCAGCGAGAAACTGTCGGCGATCCAGGCCGAGGCTGTGGCCGCCTTCGACGGCGAGCACGAGGCCGGCGACATTGGCGAGGCCCTGCACGACCTGGAGAGCGTCTACACGCGCCGGGCGATCGTGGACGACGGCATCCGGCCGGACGGACGCTCGGACGACGCGCTGCGCACCTTGACTGCGGACGTCGGGATACTGCCGCGTACCCATGGCACCGGCCTGTTCGAGCGCGGTGAGACCCAGGTGCTTTCGATCGTGACCCTGGGCAACCAGCGCGACGAGCAGAAGATCGGCCTGAGCGATCTCGAGGAACTGGTCCAGCCCAAGCGCTACATGCACCACTACAACATGCCGCCCTTCGCGTCCGGCGAGGCCGGGCGGCTCGGCTCGCCGCGTCGTCGCGAAATCGGACATGGTGCGCTGGCTGAGCGCGCGCTGCTGCCGGTGGTGCCGAGCTACGAGGAGTTCCCCTACTCCATGCGCGTGGTGTCCGAAGTGCTGTCCTCCAATGGCTCCACCTCCATGGCCTCCACCTGCGGCAGCACGCTGGCGCTGCTGGACGCCGGAGTCCCGATCAGCGCTTCGGTGGCCGGCATTTCAATGGGCCTGGTCACCTCGGACGATGGGGCATTCAAGGTGCTGACCGACATCCAGGGCGCGGAAGATCACTTCGGCGATATGGACTTCAAGGTGGCCGGCACCGAGAAGGGCATCACCGCGATCCAGCTCGACATCAAGGTCAAGTACCTCACCGCCGAGATCGTGGAACTGGCGGTCCGGCGCGGACGCGATGCGCGGATGAAGATCCTGGAAGTGATGGACGGCGCGCTGGCGGAGCCCCGCGACGACGTGGGCGAGTACGCGCCCAAGATCGTCCGAACCCAGATCAGCCCCGACCAGATTGGGGCGGTGATTGGCCCGGGCGGTCGCATGATCCGCCAGTTGGAAGCCGACACCGGCGCGTCGATCGACATCCAGGAAGACGGCACGATCATGGTCGGCTCGCCGTCACGCGAGGGCGCCGAGCAGGCCGTCCAGATGATCCGGGACATGACCGGTGAAATCGACGCCGGGCGCACGATGCTTGGCAAGGTGACCCGAATCTTCGGGTTCGGCGCCATGGTCGAGTTCATGCCCGGTCGCGAGGGCCTGGTCCCGCGCCACGAGTTGGCCGAGGAGCCGCCCGGGATGATCGAAGACGTGGTCAACGTCGGCGACGACATCATGGTGATGGTGATCGAGACCGACGACCAGGGCCGCGTGAACCTGTCGCGGCGAGCCGTGCTGATGGGGCTCTCGCCCGAGGAGACGAAGGCTACCGCCAGTCCAGCCCCGCGCGGCGGCGGTCGGGGCGGCCCGCGCCGCGATGGTGGCGGCGGACGCGGTCGTTTCGACCGAGATGGTCGCGGCGGCGGCCGTGGTGGCGGTCGCGGACCCAGGCGGCCTCGCTACCGCGACTAGAGGAGCACGCTGATGGGAACGCCGTTGCGAGTCGTTGTGTTCGGGGCCGCCGGACGCGTTGGCCAGACGATGGTGGAAGCCGTGCAGGCCACGGCCGACATGGAATTGGTGGCTGGCGTCGATCGGGTGGGGCAGGCCGACGACTTCCCCTGGTTCGACAATGCGGCCACGGCCATCAGTGAGACTCGTCCCGACGTAGCCATCGACTTCACCGTGGCCGATGCGGTGGCCGAGAACGCGCCGATGGCAATTGCCGCCGGGGTATCCCCGGTCATCGGAACCACGGGAATGTCGCCGGACCAGGTGGACGGGATCCGCGCGACGGCCGAGCGCGAGGGCGTGGGCGCGTTCATCGCACCCAACTTCGCTATCGGCGCCGTCCTGATGATGGCCATGGCGCAACTGGCGGCGCCGCATCTTGACCACGTTGAGGTGATTGAGCTTCACCACAACCAGAAGATCGACGCCCCCTCGGGCACGGCCGCTCACACGGCCGACCTGATCTCACAGGCGCGCGATGGAAAATCGGCCATTGACGCGCCCACCGAGCGCTTCACGCTGCCCGGAGTGCGTGGCGGTGTGAACCATGGGGTGCGCGTGCATAGCGTGCGGCTGCCAGGGCTGGTGGCGCACCAGGAGGTAATCTTTGGCGCGCTGGGGCAGACCCTCACTATTCGACATGACTCCACGAGCCGCGAATCGTTTGTTCCAGGCGTGCTGATGGCCGCCCGCCGGGTGCGAGACTTGCCCGGCCTTGTCATCGGCCTTGAGCACCTGCTCTTTGAGGAAAGTGACGACGCATGAGCCGCAGTTTTGGTATCGGGGTTGTTGGCGCCACGGGCGCCGTGGGCCGCGAATTCCTGAGCGTGATGGAGGAGCGCAACTTCCCGGTTGGCGAGTTGCGCCTGTGGGCCTCGGAACGCAGTCGCGGTAAGCAGATCGAGTTCAATGGCAAGGCCCACACCGTCCAGGTTTTGGACGACGACAGCGACTTCTCGGGCCTGGATTTCGTCCTGATCTCCGCATCCGGCTCGATCAGCCGCGCCGTGGCGCCGCGGGTTGCCGCCGCCGGTGTCATCGCCATCGACGATAGCTCGGCATTCCGTTACGACGACGACGTGCCGCTGGTCGTCCCCGAGGTGAATGCCGAGGACCTCAAAGAGCACAAGGGCATCGTGGCGATTCCCAACTGCTCGACGACACCGATCGTCCAGGTGCTGGCGCCGCTGCACGAGCACAGTCCCCTGCGGCGCTTGATCGCCGACACCTACCAGTCGGTGTCAGGGGCCGGCGGAATGGCGATGGAGGAACTGGCGGAGCAGAGCGCCGCCATGTCTAACGGTTCCGAGTCGACGCCGGACGTGTTTCCGCACCAGATCGCGTCCAACCTGATTCCCTCCATCGACGATCCGCGCGACGACGGCTACTCCAAGGAGGAATGGAAGGTCTCGGCGGAGACTCGCAAGATCATGCACCTGCCCGACCTGGCCGTGTCCGCGACCTGCGTGCGCGTGCCCGTGTTCCGAGCGCATTCGGCCGCCGTCCATGCCGAATTCAGCGATCCGATCGAGGCCGACCTGGCCCGCTCGCTGCTGGAGGACGTCCCCGGCGTCGAAGTGGTGGACGACCTGGCGGCCGAGGTCTACCCCATGCCCATGACGGCCGAAGGCAACGACACCACCTGGGTGGGTCGCGTGCGGCAGGACATGTCGCATCCCAACGGCCTGGTCTTCTGGGTCGTTTCCGACAACCTGCGCAAGGGCGCCGCGACGAACTCCATTCAGATCGCCGAGTCGATGATCGAGCAGGGGCTCGTCTAGGGCGGAGTCCCCGCAAGGTCTCAGACGCTGGCCGACGAATGGCGCCGCCCCGGCTAGGATGGCGTCATGGGGTTGGTGTACTCGATGCAGTCGTGGTGGCGTGAGGTCAGGCGTCCCGCGGACCGTCGCGACGATTACCGGCAGGCTCAGCAGGCGCTGGTGCGGGCCGGCATGTCGCCGGAGGCATCCCAGGAAGAGCTGGATATCTACCTGGAGGAGATTCGCGCGGCCCGAACGCCTACGTTCGATCTCCTGAAGTCCGGCTTCCTGGCCGGCATGGGGGTTGTCCTGGCGGCGTTGGCGCTCTTCATTTTCATGATTGTCGCGACGGGCGTGGTCGAGTTGCTGATCGACCCCGAAGGCAAAGGCAGTCGCGCCGTGGCCGAAGAGCAGATACCACGGGAGCGCGACGGCCCGCCGGTGGGGACTCCGGGCGGCGTCCTCATTGCCGCCGGCTTGGCGATAGCCGCCGTGTTTGGCGTCATGGGCGCCGGCCTGGCGCTACTGGAGCGGGCGCGGTTCGAGCGGCAGCGTGCACCCTATACCTTTGCCCACCGTCGCCGCACCCGGCGAGTCAACGCGCAGGTCGAAATCCTGCTATGGGTCGCCATGCTGGCCCCGCTGCTGCTGGCGCTGACCCCGTATCTCCGCGAGTCCAGCGCCGTGCCGGTGCTGTTCCTATTGGCCTTGGGGCTGCTGCTGTTCCGCTCGCTGTGGCGATCCGCCTTCCCCGAACTCCTGAAGGCACTCAGTCCCTACAACGCCGCGGGCCTCGCGTCACAGGTTCTCACCACCGAGGCCGTCATCATCGAGCGCCAGGAAGAGGACTTCTACGGCAAGGGCGTCTGGCGCCGCTGGCATCGCTACTTCAGCCGCCGCGTCAACTGGTAGTTCGATCCGCGAGAGGCCAGCAGGTCGACAGTGGAGTTGACTTGCGGTACCGGCGGTCGGCCGCCAAACGCGCAGCGGCGAGCTTGTGTAGTATGACTGCATAGTTCGCGCACGGGAAACGCGACCACTCGCCATGAGCGCTGAGTTGGTCGGCATCCTGAGCGTTGGCGCGACGCTGGTTGTGGGCGGTCTAGCTACCGCTGGCGCGGTTGTCGGCCTGATGTTGCGGCTTGATAGCCGTTCAAATGATCGCATGGACGCTATGGAAGAGCGTCTGAGCGCCCGCATGGACCGTACGGATGCCCGTATGGATCGCATGGACGCGCGCATGGACACCCTCGAGTCGAGGCAGTACGAACTCGTGCAGATCGTCACACGCATCGACGCCACCCAGCAGGCCATGTTGGAGACGCTGACCCTTGTTGAGAAGCGCACGCGGCCTACCGGCGATCGGCCAGCGCCGCCAACCCTTTTCGAAACGAGCTCCGCACGGTCCGACGGCCCACGCGAATCCGCGCCGACGAGCGCTCCAACTTCCGCCTAGCCCGCCGGTCCGCGGCCTCCGGCTGCCGGCCACCTCCGCGTGGCCATCCTGTCCCGGTCGCTAGGTACAATCAGCCCTTACAGCACGGCGTATCGCGGTCAATCGTACGGTCGCGGGCGGAGGCTGTCGCATGTTGACCTTTGGCCGGCTCATTACCGCGGTTATCACCCCGTTTGCCGATGACGGATCGGTGGACTACGACACGTTCGGACGTCTCGTCTCCGGACTGGTCGATGCCGGCAACGACGCGGTCGTCGTCACCGGCACTACCGGCGAGTCGCCGGTGCTCAGCGATGACGAACGCTTCCAGCTTTATCGGGAAGCGCTGTCGGCAGTAGGCGACCGCGCCCTGGTGATCGCGGGGACGGGCGGCTACAACACCGCCGAGAGCGTGCACCTGTCGCGCGAAGCCGCCGACATCGGCGTCCACGGCCTTCTGCAGGTCACGCCCTACTACAACAAGCCTCCCCAGGACGGGCTGGTTCTCCATTTCGAGACCATTGCGGAGGCCACGCCACTGCCCAACATGCTCTACAACGTGCCGGCCCGCACCAGCCTCAACATGACGGCGGACACGGTGGCTCGCCTGAGCGCCGTGGACAACATCGTGGCCGTCAAGGAGGCCAGCGGGGACTTTGACCAGATCGCCGAGATCGCGCGCACGGCCGAAGACGGCTTCGACATCTACAGCGGCAACGACAGCGACACCTACCTGCTCATGGCCCTGGGCGGCGTGGGCGTAGTGAGCGTTCAGTCGCACGTGGTGAGCGGCGAAACCCGTGACATGATCGATGCCTTTGTGGAAGGCGATCTTGAGACCGCGCGTCGCAAGCACCTGCACCTCTTGCCGATTGCACGGGCGCTCTTCCCGGCTGGGTGGCCCAACCCGATCGCTGTCAAGGCCGCCGTCAATCTGAGCGGTTTCTCGGTGGGCGTCCCACGCTCACCGCTCATCGAGTTGCCGGCCGGCATGCAGGAGGACCTGAAGTCCGTGCTCGACCTGTACGAACTGGACGCCTTCCTCCAGCCCGCCGCGGTGCATGCGTAGCGCGTGATCGGCCTTCCGACCTTTCCCGATCTCGCAAGTCTCGCTTCGGTTGTTCGGACCTGTGAGCGCTGCGGTCTGCACAAGGGACGCACCAACGCCGTTCCCGGTGAGGGTTCAGCCACCGCCCGTGTCATCTTCATCGGCGAGGGTCCGGGCTTTCACGAGGACCGGTTGGGCCGACCGTTTGTGGGTCAGGCCGGGCAGATGCTGGACGAACTGATCCAGGGCATCGGCATGCAGCGAGCCGACGTGTTCATCGCCAACGTCTTGAAGTGCCGCCCGCCCAACAACCGCGACCCACTGCCCGACGAGGCGGAGGCCTGCCGACCGTACCTGGACCAACAGCTGGAGTTGATCAATCCCGACTTGGTCGTCCTGCTGGGACGGCACGCGCTGAACGCCTTTTTCCCAGACGCTCGGATTTCGCGGGCGCGGGGCGTCGCACGGCGGCTGCACGGCCGGGTGTACCTGCCCGTCTACCATCCGGCGGCGGCGCTGCGACAGCTGCGACTGCGCGACATTCTGTCGCAGGACTTCCAGATGATTCCCAAGCTGCTGGCCGACGCGACGGAAGTTGAACCCGATCCGCCGCCGCCGCCCGATACGCAGCAACTCTCGTTCTTCGCCTAACGCCCCACAACACCGGAAACCTGCATATGACTGGCAAAGCTACAGCCCACCGCGTTCGTGTCGTCTCCATCGGCGGCATCGGCGAAATCGGCAAGAACTGCACCGTGATCGAGTACGGCGACGACGCGATCGTGCTCGATTGCGGCATCACGTTCCCCGACGCCGGCATGTTGGGTGTTGATCTTGTGCTGCCGAACTTCAGCTATCTGCGCGAGATTCGCCACAAGCTGCGCGCCTTCGTGATCACACACGGCCATGAGGACCACATCGGCGCGTTGCCCTACGCGCTGCGCGAGTTCAATCTGCCGATCTACGGCTCCAAGCTCACGCTGGGCCTGGTTGGCGTGAAGCTGGAAGAGCCGGGCCTGCGCGACCAGGCCGATCTGCGAGTCGTCGGGGCGCGTGAGACCGTCACCATCGGACCGTTCCGCTGCCAGTTCTTCCACGTCTGCCACAGCATTCCGGACGCCATGGGCATCGCCATCCACACGCCCATCGGGACCATCGTTCACACCGGCGACTTCAAGATCGACCACACGCCGGTGGATGGCATTCCGCCGGACTTTCAGACCCTGGGCCGCCTGGGGGACGAAGGGGTCTTGCTGCTGATGTCGGACAGTACCTACGCCGACCAGCCCGGACACACGCCGTCCGAGGCAGTTATTGCCGAGTCCTTTGATCGGGTCTTCAACGATGCGCCGGGGCGCATCATCGTCGCCACGTTTTCCTCGTTGATCTCCCGCGTCCAGCAGGTGGTAGACGCCGCCTACGCCTACGGGCGTCGTGTGTGCTTCGTCGGACGCAGCATGGAGCGCAACGTCGGCGTGGCCCGCGAGTTGGGATATCTGCACGTGCCTGATGACGCCATGGAGGTCGATCCGCGCGACCTGCGGGACTACCCGGCGGACGAACTCGCCGTCATCTGCACCGGATCCCAGGGCGAGCCTCGCTCCGCACTGGTACGGATCGCCAACCGCGATCATCGATTCATCGACCTGCTACCCGACGACACGGTGGTGGTGTCGGCTTCGGCCATTCCCGGCAACGAAGAGGCCGTGAACCAGACCATCGACCGGCTGGCCCGGCAGGGCGCGCGTGTGCTCTACGAGCGCCTCTTGCCGGTGCATGTGTCCGGCCACGCCGGTCAGGAAGACCTCAAGTACATGCTGACGACCCTGCAGCCCAAGTTCTTCATGCCGGTGCACGGCGAGTTCCGGCACCTGGAGGAACACCGGCGCCTGGCGGAGCGTGTCGGCGTGGATGCCGAGCACGTGCTGGTGGCCGAGTCCGGGAACATCGTCGAGCTTTCGGCGGACGACATCAGCGTGGTCGGCCAGACCGAGGTCAGCAACGTGTACCTGGACGGCCTTACCGTTAGCGAGGAGAGCGACGCCACCCTTCGCGACCGTCAGCACCTGGCTGAGGGCGGCCTCGTGATTACCGTTGTTAACGTGGATCGTGACACTGGTCAGTGCTTGACAGACCCAGATATCATCACAAGGGGATTTGTGTACGCGTCAGACGCTCAGGACGAGTTGCTGACGCGTGCGCGCGACACCGTGCGGTCGGTGGTGGACACCGGCGACCATGCGGACGCATCCCCTGAGCATCTACAGAGGAAGATCCGGAACGCACTCGGGAGGCGTTTGTTCCGGGAGACCCGGCGGCGACCGGTGATTTTGCCGATCGTCACTGAGGTCTAGCTAGGGGGCGGGCGACAGCTCGCACCGAGGAGGGCCTCCCGTGGCCACGAGCCGAAAGGCCGCCGCGCTGCCTGCACGCGCGACGCGGCCCGAACACTGGGACATTGCGGGCTTTGGCGGCTTTATCGTGGCCGCATTCGGCGTGCTGTCGTTCGTTGGCTTGATCGTCGACGACGCCCTGGTCGTGACCGGCGCCGCGGAAACCATGGCGGCCGGGTTGGGCCGTGCCGCGCCTTTGGGCGCCTTGGCGGGCGCGTTGATTGGCGGAGCCGTGTTGGTGGCCGGCGCGCGTCGGCGATCCATCATTGATGTCACCCACTTCGTGGCGGCGGCCGTGTTCGTCGTGGCCCTGTCGGCAATGACCGACGTTGCCGCCGCCGTCGCCAACCAGGGCCAGCCTGAAGGCGGCGGTGTTATTGGCGGGCTCATTGGGTCGGCCGTGCGGACCGCACTTGGGGATGTACCGGCGTTCCTGGTTCTGGCCCTCGCCGCTGTACTGGCACTCGCCTATGGCATGGCCGCCTCCCCGTGGGGTACCGACACCGTGATGCGGCCCGGACGCCTCGCTATCGGGGCCAGCCTCTATCTGGCGACAGGTTTTGTGCGGGTGATTGCCGCCGCCAACGCCCGTGCGCGGCCATGGTTTTCGCCGGCCGAGCCGGCGCAGGCCGACGAGAAGCCTGACCGGACGCGGCCGGACGCTGAGGACGCATCGCCCGACGACGAGGCCGACGAAGCGCCCGCCTGGGGCCAGCAGCCGTTGATTCGCGTTGCCGACCGAATGCCGGCCGCCGCCGCGCCCCCGCAGGTGGACGGCCGCTGGCAGCTGCCGGGCATGGGGCTCTTGCTACCCGCCGAGGACTCCGGCGAGGTTCCCGAAGACGAGATCGTCGGCAAGGCCGCCTCGATCGAGGAGACGCTGGAGTCATTCAAGGTGCAGGTCAGGGTTGCCGAAGCCGTGCCCGGCCCGGTCGTGACCCAATACCTCCTGGAGCCCGGCCCGGGCGTCAAGGTTGCGCGCATCACCGCGCTGGCCAACGACCTGGCGCTCAAGCTGGCTGCCCGCAGCGTGCGCATCGAGGCGCCCGTTCCCGGCCAGCCGTTTGTTGGGCTCGAAACCCCGAACGACAACCCGGCGGTCGTGACCCTGCGCGAGGTTATGGAAAGCCAGGCCTGGGCCACGACCGACGCTGACATCAAGGTCGCACTTGGCCAGGATGTCGCCGGAAACGTGCGGGTGGCTGATCTGGCCAAGATGCCGCACGTGCTGATTGCCGGTGCCACCGGGTCGGGCAAATCGGTCTGCCTCACCTCGCTCATCACCGGCATCATGTTCACCAAGACGCCCGACGAGATGCAGCTCGTACTCATCGACCCCAAGATGGTTGAGCTGGTGGCCTTCGACGGCGTTCCCCACCTGCGCATGCCCGTCATCACCGACGTGAACGAGGTAGTTGACGTGCTGACCTGGGTCAGCAACGAGATGGCCCGCCGCTACCGCACGTTCAGCAAGGTGGGCGTGCGCAACCTGGCGGCCTACAACGCGGCCCCGCCGGAGGACGCGGACGGCCCGCTGCCCAACATCGTGGTCGTGATCGACGAGTTGGCCGACCTCATGATGACGGCCCCCGGCGACGTGGAGCGGCTCCTGGCGCGCCTGGCCCAAATGGCCCGCGCCACCGGGATCCACCTGGTCATCGCCACCCAGCGCCCCTCGGTGGACGTGATAACCGGCCTGATCAAGGCCAATTTCCCGACCCGCATTTCGTTCATGGTCAGCAGCCAGGCCGACTCGCGCACCGTGTTGGACAGCGCCGGTGCCGAGCGCCTGATCGGACGCGGCGACATGCTGTATGCGCCGCCCGAGGGCGGCAAAGCGCAGCGCATACAGGGCGCGCGCGTCACCGACGAGGAAGTCCGCACGGTCGTCGAGCACTGGCGCGAGCAGGGCGAACCATCCCAGGTTTCCAGGCAGGAGCTTCAGCGGACGGAGGAAGACGAAGAGGACGAAGTCTTCGTGGAGGCCACCGAACTGGTGATGCGTCACGACAGCATCACGCCTGACATGGTGGCCCGGGAACTGGGGATCGGGCGTTCGCTGGCCCTGAAGCTGGGACATCGCCTGGAAGAGGAGGGCTTCGTTGGTCCGCCGTTGCCGCAATCCCTCCGCCGCCCCGTCCTCCAGCGGCAGCCCGCCGACTAAGCGGCTAGACCACGCTCGCCGCGGCTCGCGCCCGTGCCGTGGACGCACCCTCAACCAGCACGCCCGGCAGCATTGCTTCCAGGCGGTCGCTGGCGCGGCCCTCGACGGCTGCGGCCAGGTAGGTCACGCCCTGGCGGCCCATCTCCTCTTTTTCGAACGTCACCGCCGTCAGTGGTGGCGTCGTGTGTTCGGTAGCCGCCGGCGCATTGAGCTGGACGAACGTGGTCCCCAGGATGGAGACGTCATTCGGAACGGCAACGCCTGCCGCCGTCAGCGTCCGCAGCGCCGCCAGCGCTATCGGCAAGTTCTGCACGTAGATCGCGTCCGGCAGGTCGCCGCGCGCCAGGATGGCCTCGGCCGCGTCCTGTCCGGTCGTCGCAACCTTTGCTCCGAAGTAAATGTCGGCGTCGTCCAGCGGATGCCCGGCGGCCGCCGCCGTGTCCCGAACGCCGGCAAAGCGGGATCCGTGATAGCTGTCCAGATTGGCGGGGTCGCCAGGCAATACCACCGCCAGGCGCTCGTGCCCCAGGTCCAGCAGATGCCGCGCCGCGGTGCGCCCGATGTCGAAATTGTCCGGCGCCACATAGGCGCAGCCGGGCACGATGCGCTCGCACACGACCGACGGTCGCGAGTGCCCGCGCAGGAACGCAAGGTCGGTCTCGCCCGTGGCGAACGCCAGCAAGCCGTCAACCTCCGGCGCGCGCTCGGCCGCGGCCGCCAGCGAGCCGGCGGGGAACTGGTGAATGCTCAGCCCGTGCCCGCCCCGCGCCGCCTCCATCTGCGCGTGATAGAGCGCCACGCTGTAGGCGCCGGGATCGAAGCCTTCGCTGTAGAACACGCCGATATGTGCCATAGATCCGTACTCCGGCGAAGCTGATTGCGGCGAAGTCTACGCGGCCTGTCGAAGCGTGGAACGCGTCAGCCACACCGCCCCAAACACCACCGCCACCACCATCGTGCCGATCAGGGTGGCGGCCTGGATACCGGCCGACTCGGCGATGGATCCGATGATGAGCGCGCCCACTGGCGATAGGCCGATGAAGGTGATGGTGTTCAGGCTCATCACGCGGCCGTAGTACGCCTCGGTCGCTTCCAGTTGCAGCATTGTCCGCACACAGGCCGAAAACACGGTGTTCAGCAGTCCCACCAGCACCAGCAGCACCAGCGACAGGCCAAAGCTTGTCGAGAGCGCAAACCCCGCCAGTGCCGCTAGGTAGCCCGCCACCGAAACGCCGGCTAGGCGACCGTTGTCCGGCAGCCAGTTCGCGCTGGCCACCACGAACGCGCCCAGCACGGCGCCCAGACCCGGCGCGGCGATCAGCCAACCCAGGCCGGTCACGTCGGCGAACAGCACTTCTTCGGCAAAGACGGGCGCCAACTGCTGGTACGAGCGCCCAAACAGACTGGCCACGGCGGAGACCAGGAGCACGAGCACGATGAGCTCGCGGCTGAACGCGAACTGCAGACCGTCCCGCACGGTTTTCAGTACCGCCTCACGCGGCCGGGGGCTGAACGGCGGCAGCTTCATCAGCGCCAGGGCCGCGAACACCGGCAGCGTGGTGGTGGCGTTGATGAACAGCACGCCGGCTGCGCCAATTGCCGGCACCAACAAGCCCGCCAGCGCAGGCCCGATCAGAGCGCCGCCTGTGAACACCACGGCGTTTAGCGCAATGGCCTTGCGCAAGTCCTCCGGCGGAACCAGCGCGGGCACGATGGCTTGCCGCGTCGGTTGATCGAAGGCGCCAGCGACCGAGGCGAGCAACGCCAGCGTCGCGAAGTGCCAGACCTGCGCGAGGTCGGCGGCGACCAGAATCGCTAGCGCCAGACCCAGCAGCGCCTGACTGACCTGCGTGATCCACAGCAGCGTGCGGCGGTCCATTCGGTCCGCCACGACGCCGCCAAAGAACGGCAGCACCACCATCGGCACACCGCGCGCCCCGCTCACCACCCCGACCCAGAAGGCCGACTGCGTCAGTTCATAGGTGAGCCAGCCCACCACCAGCATCTGCATCCAGGTTCCTGAATGCGAGATGACCAGGCTGAACCAGAACAGCGCAAAGTTCCGATGCCGCAGCACGCCTGGACGCACGTCCAACGCGCGCATCGGCTACGCGCGCCTAGTCATGATTGGTCCCTACCGCCCGACGGAAACCAAACGTGCGGACGTCGTCACCAAAGTCGGTCCGCTTAATCCAATGGCAGACTGACCCGCCGGCCGTACCGCGCCGACCGCGTTGCGGCCTCCATGAACTCCATGTACTTGTAGGCGCGGGCAAAGCTGGGCGCCAGCCCGGTGTCGTGGCTACCCGAGCGAATGGCGTCGATGAAGTCCACCTCAACGTTCGGGTCGTAGTGCTCGTCCGCGGGAATCTCGATAGGCGACAGTTCGTCCTCGCCCGCCTTCGCGCCCGCGATCGTGTCGTGGTCGAAGTCGTAGACCAGCGTGCCCTCGTCGCCGTAGAGCCAGACCTCGGTGGCCGGTTCGTGATGCGCCAGGCCCGACCACTGGTACACGTAGTCCGCGCCCGAAACCAGCTCGCCCATGGCGGTGAACGAGTCGGGCACCCGCACGGCCTCGAGCGCGTCAGTCTCCGCGTTGCGGCGCTCCTTGATGTGGACCTTCGTCATCGCTTGCACGTCACGCTCTGGTCCGACCCAGCGCTGCAGGGCTTCGACCATGATTCCGACGTTCATCACGTTGTTGCCGCTCACATCGAAATCGTGCCGCCAGTGCAGGATGTCGTTGGTCACGGCGGTGTCGCCGAACGACGACATTCGGACCTGGCGCAGCGCACCGGCGAAGCGATCCACCTTCAGCAGACGAAGCATCGTGCGGTCGCCGGCTACCCCGGTGCCCGGAGGACAGACCGCCGCGACCAGTCCGGGGTTGCGCTTGGCCGCGTCCAGCATGTCGCGCGCCTCGGCCAGGTTGCGCGCCATCCGCGCCTGGCAGAACACGTGCTTGCCGGCGTCCAGGGCGGCCACCGAGACCCGCGCGTGCATATATGGCGTTGCCCCAATCCAGACAACGTCCACGTCGGGGTGCTCCACCACGGCGCGCCAGTCGTCCAGCACGTTCGGCACGCTGTGGTCGGCGGCAAACGCCTCGGCGGTTTCGCGACGACGGTTCGTCACCGCCGCGAAGGTGATGTTTTCGACTTCCGCCAGCTTCGGCATGTGCCGCGTACGCACGATGTCGCCCGCGCCGACGATGCCAATGCCAAGGCTGCCATTGGACATGTGAGTTCCTGATTCAGGGGATCGCTGCCGCGGCATCATGGCACGCCCCGCGCCGGTTCGCGTACCGCGCGTCCACCGTCCAGAATGTGCGCGACCGTGAGTTCACAGAGATGAGCGCATGCAAATCAGCCGGCCCGCCCTACCGTTGAGCAGGCGGGAAATTGCCTGAAGCTCCCTCCGTCCCGCTCCGCCTCGCCATCGTGGGCAGTGGCGGCATGGCCGTGGCGCGCGCCGAGCGCATCGCCGCCCGCTCCGACATGGAGCTCGTGGCCATCGCGGCGCGCAATCCCGAGACCCGGGCGGCGCTGGCTGGGCGATTCGGCGTCGAACACTCGGACGACTGGCCATCCACCGTTGCACGGCCGGATGTGGACGCGGTCATCGTCACCACCCACCCGGACACCCATGCCCCCATGGGCGCCGCGGCGCTGTCCGCCGGCAAGCACCTGTTCAGCGAGTCGCCACTGGCCCTGACACCGCTGGACGCCACGCGGCTCATCGAAGTTGCCTGCCGGCAGGGGTTAGTGATTCGCGTTGGGCATACCAGTCCCTTGCGCCCGGGTCCGCGCCTGGTCCGCGAGCAGGTCGCCGCGCTGGGCGGCGCGCTCCACGACGACCTGGTGGTTCACTTTCCCTACGACCTACGCGCCGGCCGCGACGCCGGCTTCGACCAGCGCATCAGCGGGCATCCCCTCGTCTACGCCATCCTCCTGGGCTACCCCGCCATCTACGGGCGTGGGCCAATCACGCACATCGCCGCGGCCGCCGCCCTGGAGCCGGCCGGCCACGTCTTCGACCGGGCCGTGGCGGTCGTCAACCTGCGCTTCCAGGACGGCGGCCTGGCCACCATCACCTACCGTCGCGGCTTTGACGGTGATTCCGAGTCGGGCCGCAGGGTCATCTGCCGGCAGGGAACCGTCGGCTTCAGCGAAGCCGCCGATCACATTGGCGTCACCGACGCGGACGGGACGCGAATGCTGCTGATTCCCGACGGAGACCCCTGGAACGACGAGCTGAGCGAATTCGTCGCCGCAATTCGTGAGGGGCGTCCCATGTCCGTCTCCGCACAGGAAGCCGCAAGGGTCGTCGACATCATCGACGCCGCCCGCCGGGCGTCCGACGCGGGCTCAGTCTTCGCCGAAATCTGATCCGCCAGTTGGCGCGCGCGCGCCAATCGTCAATGATTCGGACTGGCGGACCTGGATCTCAGGTTTTCGCCGATAGGATCCGCGCAGGCCCGACCCATGACCAGCGATAGTCCGGCAGCCCCGCCCTCGCCGCTTGAGGTTCCCGCCGGCCACCGCCCACGGTTCTCCGCACCGGTGCGTTCAGGGTCCCTCGGCGTATAGCGCTTCGTTCTCGCAGCTGTAACCACAGTTTCTGTTTGGGCCAGGTTCAGGGGCCAAAGCGTTCTGCAGCCAAGGCGAAGCAATCCGCCATCGGGGCTCTATTGACAACGGCGTGCGCAGGAGTCACGACGATCTGGTCGCACGCCGCAAGTTTGCCGTCAGGCATACTCGCAGACATGTGAACCAGGCTATACACGGCTAGACCTAGCAGGCCCGCCACGATAGCCAAGCCTACAGCAAGGCTCGCGCGGTCCCACATATTATTGCCCGCGGAGCTAGTAGCTATAGGGGCGTTTTTGTTGTCCATGCAAACGCATGTCCAGAGCCGAAAATCTGCTTTTTGATTTCGAGTGAGTGTGTGTGTTGGCAGCCAACATTATCCTGGCACAGATTCCTCTTGGCTTTGGCTATGTCAACAAGATCAACGAAGCCGATGCCGCCGGAATGTTTACCAATAGTTCGATCTACGCTAGAAGCTTCGAAGATGAACTCTTGGCATTCAGTCGTTCCGGGAATCCAGATACAGTCTATGAAGTTCACTGTCTTGCCACCTACGCTATAACGCGGCGATTCCCCTGTGATGTAGTGGCCGTCATAGCAGGCATATGTCTTCGACGAAAAAATCCCGTTGCTGAACTTCGCCTTGAAGTCTGCGCATACGTACTCGCCCGTCATCGCCGCGTTAACATTGCCGATGACGCCCGCTGTCTTGGCACTGTGCCCTTGAATGGCGAGGCTATCCCAATCTCCACAGGCACCGATTGCGGGCCCTCATTCGCCAGCACCGGCATGGCGAGCGTTGCGAGCGTTAGCCCGGCCGCAATCGTCGAGATCAGAAAGCGCGTAAGTTTCAGCCGGAACCACTTCTTAGCCATAGGTCTATCCTTCACCATCGTAGGATTATAGCAGCAGACTACCACACCCGCGAGCGCGCCCCTTTCTTTTAGTGTTAACCGGCACCAACCGGACGCGCTTCGTCCGCCTCGTCCTCCTACCGCTCCCCCGCCTGCCTCCTTAGACGCGACAGGGGCGTAGCGTTCGCTGGTGCCCTGTGCGCCGTTCCAAGGGTGCCAACGTGCGGTTCTGCGCGTAGCGCAGGGCTTTTGAGCCGCTCAGCCCCGGCCAGCACTCCGCCAGATACCGCGCTCGCCAGTGATAGCCGGGGCGCGGCTCGAGCCGACCGTCGTCGCCACCCGGGGACTCACCCCGGCACGCATCAGGGCAATCGCACGGCAGCGCGCCTCAAATGAATACCGCATACGCTGTGGGCGTCCCGTAGCTTCAGCCATCGAAACCTCCGTTGAGATCTTGGTGGGCAATGACTCCAAGTCTCGATGGGGGTTCCGCGACTGTCAGATGTCTCGCAGGTGTGTAGTCAATGCGCCTAGGCCAGCGGCACTATCCCTGGCTCATCTCGCTCGACCGGCCAGTTGGCGCGAGCGCGCCAATCGTCAATCATTCGGACTGGCGGGCCTGGATCTCAGGTTTTGCCGGAAGGAGCCGAGCAGGCCCGACCCATGACCAACGATAGCCCGGCAGCCCGGCCCCCGCCGCTTGAGGCTCCTGCCGGCCGACGCTCCTGGCTGATCCGCCACCGCGATCGCCTCGCGCCCGCCTTTGCCCACCGTGACTTCACCCGGCTCTGGCGCGCCAACCTGGGTACGATGATGGCGTTCTGGATGCAGAACGTCGCCCAGGGCTGGCTGGTGGCGGAGCTCACTCGCTCGGCGTTCATCCTGGCGACCCTCGCCATGATTCGGGCCGTCCCCATGCTGGTGCTGTCGCCGTTCGGCGGCGTGCTGGCCGATCGGGTCAGCCGCACGAAGTTGCTGATTGCCTCCCAGTTGCTCTTTACCGTTGCCGGACTGACCATTGGCGTGCTGGTGGCGACCGGCCGCATTGAGGTCTGGCACCTGGCGGTCTCCAGCGTCATGGCGGGGACCTCGTTCGCCATCAGCGTGCCGTCGCGCAACGCCCTGGTTTCCGACCTGGTGCCGCGACGCCACGTCAGTAACGCCATCGCGCTCACCAGCACCACAATGAACGCCTCCCGCATCGCTGGACCGGCCCTAGCCGGTGCCCTGGTCGGCCTGATCGGTATCGCCGGCACGTACTTCGTGCAGACCGGCGGCTACGTGTGGGGCATGCTCAATGTCCTTGTGGTTCGCGGCGGAGACCAGCATCCAAGGACTCGAGGATCACCCTTCGCCGCGCTACGCGACGGATTCAAATTCGCCTTTAGCACCCGCCCTCTGGCCGCCCTGCTCCTCCTGGGACTTTCCCCGTCCCTTTTTAGCATGCCGATGATCTTCATCTTGCCCATCTTTGTGCAGCAGGACTTGCTGGCTGGGTCCGTCGAACTGGGCTTGGTGCTGTCGGCGCAGGGCATTGGGGCGGTGATCGGGTCGGTCGGCGTGGTTGCCTACGCCGGAATCCGCCGCAAGGGCCCGATGGTCATGCTCAGCGCGGCCGCCTTTGGCCTGGCGATCGTGGTGCTTGGGCTGACCCGCTCACCCTTGTCGGCCGGAATTGTCATGGCCTTCGCCGGGTTCTTCTCGGCCGTCTACATGGCCAACAACCAGACCATGATTCAACTGCTCGCGCCCAACCGCCTGCGCGGACGCGTGATGTCCATCTGGATGCTGGGCTGGGGCCTCACGCCGCTGGGCCTGATGCCCATCTCCATCGTGGCCGAGAACCGCGGCATGCCAACCGCCATGGTTCTCGGCGGCGGCCTCAGCGTGGCCGTCGTGCTCTTCATCATGGTCTGGGGCCGCGAACTCTGGACCCTCGACGCCGAAGCGGCGGTCGACCCATCCGACCATTGAACCCGAGTCGCCGTACTACCATCGCTCAGCCCTCGCGAACGGAGACAGCGTATGCGTAGCGGCGTTGTAGGACTCCTGCCGTCCACTCCCCCGGCAATCACGGCGGCCGACGCCCAACGCGCCCGCGAACTCGGCTTCACCGGGTCCAGCGTGCAACTTGGCGATCCGGACACCTACTCGATCGACGAGTTCCGGCGCGTCGGCGACCTGCTCAGTGCTGAGGGCCTTACCGTCGCCCAGGCCAACGGCAGATACCCCTCGCTGATCTCCTTCGATCCAGCCATCCGCCAGGCCGGCATCGACGGCATGAAACGCCACATGCAGGCCGCCCACGCGCTGCGGGCCGAGACGCTCTACATCCGCCCGGGCGGCCTCAATCCGGTGGGCCCCTGGTATCCGCACCCGGATCATCACCAGGACCAAGCCTTCGATCGCGCGGTCGAGAGCATCGCTGCCATCGCCGAGGCCGCCGAGGCCGAGGGCATTTCGCTCGCCGTCGAGGGCCACGTCCTCTCCGTGCTGGACCGCCCCGAGCGCATCGCCGACCTACTTCGCCGCATTCCCACCCAGGCCCTCGGCTTCAACCTCGACCCCGTCAACTTCATCGGCAGCATCTGGGACGCCTGGGACCCCACACCCGTCTACGCGCGTCTCCTGGCGGCATCGCGCGGGCGAATCCGGGCGGCGCACTGGAAGGACTACAGGCTCGAAGACCGCCTGGTGCTGCACATCGAGGAAGTCCCGCTCGGCCAGGGCGTCATCGACCACGCGGCCTGGCTCACCGCCCTGAACGAAATCGCCCCCCACGCCTGGGTCCTCATCGAACACCTCCCACCCGAACTCATCCCCGAAGCCAAACGCGTCCTCGACGCCGCCATGGCTGAGGCCGGCCTCAGTTGGGACCCATCCGGATAGCCAACGCGGACAATCGCCAGGGCCTGGGCCGAGCATTCCGGATGGTTCAGGACGGGTAGTCGCCGTCCGGCGACGACCGCAGGCTGCCTCCTGGCCTTTACTCCTCGAATCCGCGAATTCTGACTCGCCTGTTGGTGTCGGCGGTAGTGTTTTCGATTGTCGCGACTTTCAGCGCGAGGACATCCGTGACCGTAGTAAGCGTTTCGATGTCCGCCTTGACCGACACCAAGTCTGTCTTCAGCGTCGCAATGTCTGCCTTGACTGAGACCGTGTCAGTTTTCAGCGTGGCGACATCCGTCTTCAGCGTGGCGACATCCGTCTTCACCGAGATCATGTCGGTCTTGAGCGTCGCAACATTCGCTTCAACGGAAGCAAACCGCCGGTCCATGCGCTCAAGAATCCGCAGAACGCTTCGAAGCGTGTCGTCGTCTGATTCGGCCCGCCGCTCAAGCCGAGCGACGCGGACATCAATGGTTGGTGTAGCCAGGCGAGTCTCCCCTCATGCGATCTCGATCGGATCCCCGCCCTGCACCAATTGTAGCGGTCGCAATGAATCCCGTAGATTCCGGAAGCAGACCGCCTTGACTGCCAGGTGGCCCACCAGGAACGGCGCGAATGTTTCACGTGAAACATCCCAGCCTCCTCAAGGACGCTGTCCGATGACCACCGACTCCCTACAGAACCGCTTCATCATCGTCACCGGCGGTGCATCCGGCATCGGCCGCGCCACCGTTGAGGTCTGCGCCCAGCGCGGCGCCCGCGTGGTCCTCGCCGATCTCCCACAAAGCCAGGGCGCGGCCATCGCCGAAAAACTGACCGCCGAGGGCCACTCCGTCCGCTTCGTCGCCTGCGACGTTTCCGATGAGGCCGAGGTCGAAAACCTGCTCGCCGCCACATCCGAGCTTGGCCGCCTCAACGTCCTGATCGCCTGCGCCGGCATCCTCCAGGGCGCCACGGTGCCGATCCAGGACTTTGAGACCGCCACCTTCGACCGTGTCCTCGGCGTCAACGCCCGCGGCATGTTCCTTTGCGCCAAGCACGCCGTACGCGCCATGGGCGAAGCCGGCGGCGTGATCCTGTTGCTGGCCTCCGGCGCCGGCGTCACCAGCGGCAGTTCGTCCTACGCGTACGGCACCAGCAAGGGCGCCGTGCACGGCCTGGGCCTGGTCATGCAGGGACGAATGGGCTGTGACCCCATCCGGGTCAACACCGTGGCCCCCGGCAGCATCGCCACCGCCCTCAAGCTGCAAAACGTGGAGGACGTCGGCCACGCCGGCGGCGTTTCCGACGAAGAGATTCAACGCCGCCAATCTGAACTCGGCGACCCCACCGGCGTCGCCCGCGTCCTTGCCTTCCTCGCCTCCGACGAAGCCGACTACGTCCGCGGAACCGTATTCACCCGCTAATCCGTCACCGTCCCCGAGCATTCGGGACGTCCGCCTGGCCGTTGTCTCGTACGTTCCCCGCGTTGCGCGCCCAAACTGCGTGGCCTGTAGCCCTTTCGATCTAACCCGTTCGACCTAGTGGCTGTTCAAAAAATATAGAGATTGGCTGATGGCGAGGCGCGCGCCGCCATCCAAGCTCTGGCGTAGTAGCTGCATGCCGCGGAGCAAGCCTCATGTCCGGCCATTCCACCCCGTCCCGCTTGAACCGTCGCCCGCGCCCCCTGGCTCGTCGCACGCTGTTGCGCGGCGTCGGCTGGGGCGCGCTGAGCGCCTCCGCTGCCGCTGTGTTGGCCGCCTGCGGCGATCCCGAACTGCCCGAGCCACCATCCCTCGCGGGTCGAGCCGCCTCACCCGCCACCCGGCCCGTCACCTCCGTCGTCGCCGTCCAGGAACGCACCGCCCAGCCCCAGGCCGCCGCCCCGGTCACTATCGGCATCCCCACCGGAAACCCGCTCTTCGACCCGGTGGCGCTGAGGATCGCCGGGCTCGCCGCAGACTCAGCGCAAGCCGACGACGCGCCCGCCGACTTGCGAATCGTCCAATTCGAGCAAGCGCTGACCTTTGATTCGCAGGAGATGGTCACGGCGGTCGAAGCCATGCTGCCCAATCATCCACAGCTTGACGCGCTGCTGGTTCTCAGCCCCGAAATTGCCCTGACGCTTGCCGAGCGCGGCCACGCGGCGCCCGTCAATGGCCCCGCCGCATCCGCCGCAGGCTTCAGCGCGGACGACTTTCTACCTTCCGCCGTGGGCGAGTTGACGACCGACGGCAACCTGTTCGGGCTGCCGCTCTGGGTCAGCGTCAGCATGGTGCGCTATACCCCGTCCCACCTGGCCGATGCCGGCGTTGATCCCGAAGCCCTGCGCGACTGGGACTGGGAACTGTACCGGGAGACCGCCCGCCGGCTTACCCGGGTCGACGCCGACGGCCTTCCCCAGCGCTGGGGAGCGTTTGCGCCCCCGGGATTGATGCCCAGCCACCAATGGATCTGGCAGAACGGCGGCTCGGTTGCGAACCTGGACGCTCGTCAGGCCACCCTGGACACCACCGCCGCCCTGGAAGCCATGGAGTTCCTGCACGATCTTGCCTTTGACGACGTTAGCCCCAGGCTCGAACCCGATTCCAAGGGAGTGTCGATCACGACGTCGTCCGACAGCGCTGAGATGCTGGTCGAAGGCGCCCCGGTGTCCATGCTGGGCGCGCCTGTTGGCGGGCTGTTCGGCGGGCTGTTTGGTAACGAGCTCAACGCCGGCGGGCTGTTGGCGCCGCCGCGCCGGCAACAGGCGGCCTCCGATTCAACGGTCTTTGGCGTGTTGTCCCTGCTGAGTACCAGCGACCACCCCGATGCCGCCTTCCGAACGCTCGACTGGATAGCCGACCGGATCGCCCCGGTGGCCACCGTCCCCGCGCGCGGAGCGTCCGCGGCGCAACTGCAACTCCAGAGTGGCTACAGCGCGTCCGACGCCGGCGCCGTCATGCAGGCCGTCAACGGCGCCCGTTCGCTCCACGGACCCTACGCCCCGGGCATCAGGTCCGCGCTGGCTCACCACGTCGATCTTCCGATCGCCTCCGGCCAGGCGGATCCCGCCGACGCGCTCGCCGCCGCCCACCTGGCCATCGACGAACTGCTCCGGCAGAGCCCGGCCGAAGCGCTAACACACAGGCACGCCGAGGAGACGTCGGAGTCCCAAGGCCCCCAGGGGAGCAGCTAGCGGCAGCGAGCCACGGATACGGGCCGGCCGGTCACGGCTGGTACACCAGGTCCGGAAACTCCTCCGCCGCCGCGCGCACGAACGCCTCCCAGCCCTTGCGGGACACGGGCAGGTACGGCCGGCGCGTTTCCCAGGTGGTTTCCACCAGGAACGGCGAGGCCGCCGACATGGCCTTGCCGGTGATGCCGTGCAGGTTGCCGTCCTCCACCAGGTGGCGTTTGACCACCGCGCCAAACGCCTGCAGCCGCTCGTTGCGCCGCGCCGCCGCATCCCAGTCCCCGCGCTCGATCTCGTCCCACCACTCCAACATGAAGGTTGGGTTGTAACCGGCCATCCACGAGTAGTTACCCCGCGCGCCGTGCATCGCGAAGGCCGTCAGCACGTGCTCCCCGGCAAAGCAGCTCAGGTCCGGCGCCTGTCGCCGCACGTCCATGAAGCCGTCCACCCCCGCCTGCACGTACTTGGCCCCGATCAGCTTCGGAAACTTCGCGGCCAGCGCCCGGTACTCGGCGCCGCCCAGCACGTGCGGCTGCCGCGGCGTGTTGTATTGGATCAAGCCAAAGTCGTCGGGCACCGCGTCCGATACGTCCTCCCAGAACCGGTCGAACGAGGCCGGGGTCATCGGCATGAATACCGGATGCCCCACGTGCGCCCCCATCACGCCGCTGTCCGCGGCGATGCGCAGCCGGTCCACGGTGCCCTGCGTGTTCAGCCAGGTCACCCCCGCCTGCGACGGCATCCCCACCTTCTGGCACTCGTCGCCAAACGCCTCCACCAGCGTGCGGAAGTCGTCAATCTCAATGGCGTAAAACTCGCCGTCGCTGTCAGTCGTATACGCCCCGTGCAGCCCCGCGGCATGGCAGCGCTGCACGTTCTCGCGCACGACGCCCGTGTCGATCCTGTTTTCCGCTGTAAACGGCGTCGTCAGCGCAATCCATATCCCATGCAAATTCTCCCGCGTCAGCCCTGCCGCCATCTCCTCGCGCGCCATAACTCGACTCCCTGGTCTCGCACGCCAACGCTCCCGCCCATAGTGCGCCCGTGGTGCCACCTGCGGCCATCCCGGACTTGGGAGCTAGTCTCGTCGGTTGCTTTCGGGACAGGAAGCTGACCTGTCGTGAGCCAGACGTCTCCAGGGTGGAGGGACCGCCATCCCAACCGCGACCAGCTGCGGGCCGAGACCCGCTGCCTGGCCGCCTGCGTTCGCGACCAGCTGTTGACGCTCATACCCGTAGCCGTAATCCGCGGCATCTATCTCACGGGCTCAACGGTCAAGCCGTGGGAATCGCCGCTCGACTACGTGCCCGAAGTCAGCGACGTCGACATCCACGTGTCCTTCCATCACGACCACGCATGGCGCCAATACCTGGACACCGTGCCGCGGGCCCTGGAAGTCCAGTCCGGGATCGAGGCGTGCTTCGCCAGGCGCATCCCGCAACCGCTCCACCATCCTCGCCTTCAACTCATCGTCATGAACCAGCTCATGCTCGAGCGGCCGGGCTTCGTCCACTCCCCCCGGTCAACCGTCGTCGTACTCCATGGCGAGCCCTATCCAACGGACGACTACAGCGACCCCGACTCCATCCGGCGCCACAACGCCGCCGACCTGCTGGAACGAGCAGAGTTCGTGCGGCGCCTGCCCCTCCTCGCCATTGACCGGCTGGGTCCGCATGCGCGCGACCTGTTGGGTCAACTGGTCTGGCGGGTATCGCCCGTCGGCCCGCTCGTGCTGCATCTCGTTGGTCTCGGCACCGAACACGCCTGGAGCCTCAACCGCACCCGCGTAATCGCGGAACTGCGAAATCTGGGTCTGGACACACTGGCCGACTCCTACACCGCCTTCTACCTGTCCGGCTGGGACTGCTTCCTCTCAGGCTTCGCCGACACCAACGCCTGCCGCCCGGCCATACTCGCGGGGACCCGGGTGCTAACCGAGGGCGCCGAAATCGCCCAGCAGTGGCTGAACGGCAATCCCACGGTCTCGGCCGGGGACCGCTAGCTGACGCGACCCTTCGCTCACCGCATGGAGAGCGTCAAAGTGCACAGAATCTGCACATCGTCTGCGGGCTCGCTTGACAGTTCGCCGGTACGGTGAACGTCGTGAACAGACACCCGGCAACGAAATGAGCTCGGGAGATCGCCGGTGAAACGCCAGCGCGTCCTCGTTGTCGACGACGACCCTGACATTCGCCGCCTGGTCAGCGCCTATCTCGACCGTGACGGAATGGAGGTCATCACCGCGGAGGACGGCGAGACGGCCCTCGTGCAGGAGGCCACTCAGCAGCCCGATATCGTGGTGTTGGACCTGATGCTGCCCGGCATCGGCGGTCTCGACGTGTTGCGAACCATTCGGGCGCGCGGCCCACGGCCCATCGTGCTGTTGACCGCGCGGGATGAGGTCACGGACCGCGTCCTGGGCCTGGAACTGGGTGCTGACGACTACGTCACTAAGCCGTTCCATCCGCGCGAACTTGTAGCCCGCGTCCATTCGGTCCTGCGGCGGGCGCAGGCTCCGTCGTCAACCTGGACCGCGCGCGTCGGCGACTTGGATATCGACATCGAGCGCCGCCTCTTGCGGCGTGACGGCGAGCCGATTTCGCTCACGCGAACCGAATTCGACCTGCTGGCGGAACTCGTCCGCGCCGACGGGCGGGTCCGCTCGCGGGCGGACCTGCTGGGCGCAGTGGCGGGCCCGGATAGCTTTGCGCTCGAACGCTCCATCGACAGCCACATTCGCAACCTGCGGCGCAAGCTGGAGCCTGACACCGGCGAGCCGCTTTACGTGGTGACCGTACCGGGCATCGGCTATCGATTGGGTGACCCATAGGCATGCGGCTCTCGCTGCGGCTGGTGCTGGCCTTCGTCACCGTGGCGACGGTGGCGGTAGGCACGGCCGCGGTGGTGGTCGGGCTGACGACGACCAGCCGGTTCGAGCGGTTCGCGACCGACGTGCGCCACCACGAAGCCGTCCACTCGGCCGAACGTATCGTCATGGCCTACGAGCGCACGGGCGACCTCCGGCAGGCGGCGCGGCAGGTGTTTCCCGGCGACTTATCGCGCACGCTGCCGCTCGCCGTAGTGGATGCTGCCGGCAACCTGGTTCTGGCGACGGACGGCGTGGGAACCCATGTGCCCGCCGCCTGGCCGGCCACGCCTCTCGTGGCCGCGGGCCAGCAGATCGGGCGATTGCACATGCCGCGCGCGCTGGCGCCAGGCCACGCGCTGCCCACCGGATTCGATACGCGGGCCGACCTGGAGCAAACGTTTGTCAATGAGACGATTCGCTCGCTCCTCATCGGCTTGGTCGTCGCCCTGGCCGTGGCCCTCGTGGTTGGAGTTCTCATGGCGGCCGGCATCACCCGGCCGCTGGGCCGGCTGACGGCGGCGGCCCGAGGCGTGGCCGCGGGTGACCTGGACGCACGCAGCGGTCTTGCGGGCCGGGACGAAATTGCCACGGTTGGCGCGGCCTTTGACGACATGGCCGCCGGCCTGCAGGCCCAGGAGGCCGCTCGGCGCAACCTCTTCGCCGACATCGCCCACGAGCTGCGCACGCCGGTCACGGTAATTGAAGGAAATCTCGTAGCCATGCTCGACGGCGTCTACGACCGCTCCGACGAGACCCTGCAGCTGACGCTGGACCGGGCCGAAGGCCTCCACCGCCTGGTCGAGGACATCCGCGATCTGTCGCTGGCCGAAGTAGGGAAACTTGACCTGACCGTCGAGCGGGTATCCCTTGATCGCGTGCTGCAGGCTGCGGCCTCGGCCATGCGCGGCCAGGCGTTGGCCAGGGACCTGACACTTGAGGTCACGCCCTCGCCCGGGGCGGCGCTGGCCGACGAGGCGCGACTCTGCCAGGTACTGGCCAACCTGCTCGACAACGCGGTCCGCCACACGCCCGCGGGTGGCACGATCAACATTCGCTCGGGCGCCGTCGGCGCCACAGCCTGCCGGATCGAGGTGTCGGACACCGGCGAGGGCATCACCGCCCAGGACCTGCCGCACATCTTCGACCGCTTCTACCGCGGTAGCGACGCCTCCGGCCGCAAGACCCGAGGCAGCGGTCTGGGTCTCGCCATCGCGCGGGCGCTCGTCCTGGCCATGAACGGCCAGCTCACCGCCGCCAGCACCCCCGGCGACGGATCGACATTCCGCATCGAGCTGCCGGCGGCGGACGAACGGCAGCGCTAATCGGCTGGGATCCCAGTGGATCCAGCCTGGGCGCCGCCTGCTCTTCGCCCGCTTCCGGCAAGTCGGGCAGCAATCGGCGTGAGGGGGGACGCATTCGGAGAAATGCATACAACCTGCATATCTGCTGCACAGGCGGTCCATCAGTTGCGGCTACTTTCACCATCACGTCGGGGAGGTGGCGGGAAGAGGACCGGAAAATCAGCGTGTCATTCGGGCGAGAGCCTGCCGCCACGACGCCTGGGTCCCAGCCGGAATCGACCCACGGCGAAGGACTGAAGCTGCGCCCCGCCCAACTGGACGACCGCCAGGCTGCGGGGCTCTTGCTACGCGAAGCTCTGACGCCGCGGCTCGCCGATGCCGTGCTCGGCCTCGGCGTCGATGGAGGCGCCGCGCGTTACCTCGAACGGCTGTTCGTGCGTCCGGGCACCTTGTGGAGCTACGACCTCATCACGCTGGCGGAAGTCGACGGCGTGGTCGCGGGAATGGTCTCGCACGCCGCCTGGACCGAATTGGCCCGCCGCCGCCGCGCCACCTTGTGGGCCTATCTGCGCGTCTACGGCCCCGCGCGCGCGTTCCGGCTTGTCCCACGGCTCCGGGCGTTGATGCGAGCCAGCCCTCCCGTGCCGCCGGACCATTGGTTCATCCCCTACCTGGCCGTGACCCCGAAGCACCGGGGAAACGGCGTGGCGCACGCCCTGCTCGATTCCGTGTACCGGCGCGCCAGACCGTTCGCGCCGGCCTGCAGTCTCTACGTCCTGGCGGAAAACCTCCCCGCCCACCAGTTCTACAAGCACGCCGGCTTCGTGGAACGCACCTGCGAGACATCGGCACGGCTGAACGAAATCGCCGGCATTCGCGGGCGCATGCGCCTGGACCGGAAACTCACCGCCCAATAGCGAGTCTCCTCATCCGGCCCCGCCGATCAGGTTGCGACCCGCGTTCGTCGCCCGCCCCAGCGGAGACTTCGGTATGCCCGGTGGCGGTAGCGCTCCAGCGGGCTTCCACGCCGTACCCGGCCTGAAGCGTCGCCGCCTGGCGCCCGTCGTCCTGCGCCCGACTGGGTTGCGCACGGGTCACCGGTGGACGAAATCCTGTAGAAGGCCCTCCGCTACCCGGAGCTTGGGGTGACCCGCCTCCGTCCTACCTGGGGAGCGCCACACGCCCTCTCGCCTGCCCTAGAATTGCCCCACCTCCCCGTCCTCTGACTGTTCTGCCGTATTGCCATGACCACTGAATTCCGTCCCACCGAGATCGATCCCAAGTGGCGCGCCCGCTGGGCAGAGCAGGACCTGTACCGCACGCCCGAGCCGTCGGACCGCCCGACCTTCTATTGTCTCGACTTCTTCCCCTACCCCTCGGGCGACGGCATCAGCGTCGGGCACCTGCGCAACTACGTGCCGACCGACGTGCTGTCACGCGTCATGCGCATGCGCGGCTACGACGTGCTGCACCCCATGGGCTGGGACGCCTTTGGGCTGCCGACCGAGAATGCCGCCATCGAGACAGGGCGCCACCCGTCTGATCTGACTCGAGAGTGGAGCGCCAACTACAAGCGCCAGCTGGACCTGGCCGGCGGTTCCTACGACTGGGCGCGCGAGATCAACTCCACCCACCCCGAGTACTACCGCTGGACCCAGTGGATGTTCCTGAAGCTCTATGAACGCGGCCTGGCCTATCGGGCCACCGGCCTGCAGTGGTGGTGCCCCATCTGCGGCGCGCTGGCCAACGAGGAGGTCAACGCCGACGGCACCGACTGGCGCGACCACACCGACATCACCCAGCGCGAGCTGACCCAATGGTTCTTCAAGATCACCGACTACGCCGACCAGTTGATCGAAGACCTGGACGGCCTGGACTGGCCGGACGAAACGCGCGCGGCGCAGGTGAACTGGATTGGCCGCAGCGACGGCGCCGACGTGACGTTCACCGCCGAGACCGGCGACGAAATCCCGGTCTTCACCACCCGCCCCGACACCCTCTTCGGCGCCACCTTCATGGTGCTGGCGCCTGAGCACCCGCTGGTAAGCCGCGTCACTACGCCGGACCGCGCCGACGAAGTCCAGGCCTACGTGGCCGCCGCCGCCCGCAAGGCCGAACTGGAGCGCGTGGCGCTGGACGACGACAAGACCGGCGTCTTCACCGGCGGCTACGCCGTCAATCCCGTCAACAACGAGCGTCTGCCCATCTGGATCGCCGACTACGTGCTGATGACGTACGGCTCCGGCGCCATCATGGCCGTGCCGGCCCACGATGAGCGTGACTTCGATTTCGCCACCAAGTACGGCATCGAGATCCGCACCGTCATCGCCCCACCGGAGTGGGATGGCCAGCCCCTCGCCGAGGCCTTCACGGGCGATGGTCCCATGGTCAACTCCGGCCGGTTCGACGGCCTGTCCGTCGAGGACGGCGTGCGTGCGGTCACCGAGTGGCTGCGCGACCAGGGCAAGGGCGGCTTTGCCGTCAACTACAAGCTGCGCGACTGGCTGATCTCCCGCCAGCGCTACTGGGGCACCCCCATCCCCATCGTCCACTGCGACGACTGTGGCGAAGCCCCCGTGCCCGAGGATCAGCTGCCTGTCCTGCTGCCCTACGTGGAGCAGATTGACCCACAGCAACTGGGCGGACGTTCGCCGTTGGAAGCCGCCGAGGACTGGGTCAACGTCCCCTGTCCCAAGTGCGGCAAGCCCGGCCGGCGCGAGACCGACACCCTGGGCGGCTTCGCCTGTTCCAGCTGGTACTTCCTGCGCTTCTGCAGCCCCGACCAGCACGACCAGGCCTTTGATCTCGACGCCGTCAAGCGCTGGATGCCGGTGGACCTGTACGTCGGCGGCGCCGAGCACAGCGTCATGCACCTGCTGTACGCGCGCTTCTGGACCAAGGCCCTGCGCGACGCCGGGGTGCTGGATATGACAGAGCCGTTTCAGGCCCTGCGCCACCAGGGGCTGATGCTGGCCCAGCCCGGCTGGGTAGACGAGTCCGCCCTGCGGATCGACCGCCAGGGCGGCGCCCGCGTGGCCGATCCCGACGGCGCCGATGCCTTCGACAACCCGGAGGCCGTCCAACCCTTCCGCCGCTACCCGATGGAAGCCCGCTTTGAACTCACGGGCAAGCGCGCCGAACGCAACGGGCAGTCGCTGGTCGAATTCCGCATCACCAAGATGTCCAAGTCCTGGCGCAACGTCGTCATTCCCGACGAGGTGGCTGCCACCGCCGGCGGCGACGCCCTGCGTTGCTTCATCCTCTTCATGGGGCCGTTCGACCGCACCCTGCCCTGGAGCGACCTGGGTCTGGCCGGCGTCTCGCGCTGGCTGAACCGGGTCTGGAACCTGGTGCTGGGCCAGGAGATGGGCGGCACCCGCCGCCGGCGCGCCGACTACACGGACGTGCAGGCTGAGCTGCAACGCCGTCTGCACCAGACCATCCGTCGCGTCAGCAACGACATCGACGCGCTCAAGTTCAACACCATGGTCGCCGCCTTGATGGAGTTCACCAACTTCCTGATCGAGGTCGGCGACGACGACCTGCGCGCCACCCCCGCCTGGAAGCAGACGATTGACACCTTCCTGGTCCTGCTGGCCCCCAGCGCCGTCTTCATGGCCGAGGAACTCTGGGAGCGCATCGGTCACTCGGAGAGCATCCACCTGCAGTCCTGGCCCAGTTGGGACGAGGCCCTGGCCGCCGACGAGACCTTCACCCTGGTCGTCCAGGTCAACGGCCGCGTCCGCGACCGCATCGAGGCCCCCGTCACCACCGACGAAGCCGCCGCTCAGTCTCTGGCCCTGGCCAGCCACCGAGTCCAGGCCCACACCAACGGCCTCCAGGTCCGCAAAGTCATCTACCGCCAGGGCCGCCTCATCAACCTCGTCGTCGGCTGATCTCCTGACCCAGTCCCGCCTGTCCCAGCGACGGCAAGTGCAGCGGACTCAATCCTGGACGTCTGCCTGCGACACGGTAGGACGGAATGTCATGCAGCATGTGTCCCCAGGGTTAGACTCACTGGGCGGCACGCGCGTTGCAGTAGGCAGATTGAGCGGCACTTCAGGGCCGCCAGCTACAGCGATCTCGGATTGACCGGATCTGGGACCGGAGGGTAGAGGAATGTCGCCGGTCCGATTGGTATTGACCGTCAAGGGCGACGCGATCCAGCCACGTCGTTTTGCCGACGCTGTGTCCCTCTTCCAGCAGTTGCTGGACGACGTTGACGCGGCGTACTCGCCCGACGATCAACCGACCATGCGCTGGCATCTCGGAGAGCTCAAAACCGGGTCGGCCGTGGTGTCCTTCGTCGAGGCAGGCCGGCGTCCGAACGGTCCCCCCGACCTCAACGTGCCGCTGCTCTGCGTGAAAGGTGTCCGTGAACTGGAAGGTGCCATAAGCGAGCCGGAAACCTTCGGGCTCAATGCCCTCGCACAGATTCAACGTATTGGCCGGATCATTGGCGACGGAGTATCCGGCTTCGTATTGGAGTCTGCGGACAGCGGAGAGCGAGTTGACTTCACACCAACCGCGGCCGGGCATGCACAAAAGCTTCTAGCGCGGTCCCACACGCTTGGTGCCGTTGAAGGCCGCCTTGAGGCCGTGAACACTCACGGAAGCTTGCGTTGCACCGTCTGGGACGACGTCTCCGGGTATTCGGTGAATTGCCGATTCGACGACAGCCTCTTCGACGAGGTTGTTGAAGCACTGCGAATGCGAACGAAGGTACTGGTCACCGGGCGTGTGCGGCGTGATGCCGACGGAAGGCCGCGTGAGGTCAGCGAGATTACGGAGCTCCGGCTGCTCGGCGCCAAGTCTCATCGCCGCAGTGTGCTGGCCCTGGAAGGCGTCTATGCGGCCATGGAGGGACACTCGCTCGACTACCTGGCCGAGATTCGTGGCGAGTAATCCAACCTGCGTCTATTGGGACTCCTGCGTCTATCTCGACTTTCTCCGTGGCGGCCATCCGAATCAGGCGCACTTGCGTGCCGTGCTGAAGGACTGGGAAGCGGGCAAAGTCACACTCGTCACGTCAACATTGACCATCGCGGAGGTCCTGTACGTCCCGGCTATCCAGCCGGCCGTGCGACTGGACGAATCGCGACGGGAGGATCTGATTGACCTCTTCAGGCCGACCGGTGATCGTGATCTCACGCTAGTCGAACTCACCCGGCCGATTGCTGAAGCCGCGCGCGACCTCTGCTGGAGTCATGGAGTCCGCCCAAAGGACGCGGTGCACGTGGCCTCGGCGCTCGCCGCAAACTGCCGGGTCTTGCACACCCACGATGAGAGACTGCAAAAGAGAAGCGGTCAAGTTGGACGAGATCCGATCCTTGAAATCACCCAGCCGGCATGGACTTGGCAGGCCGATATGGATATCTCGTAGTCGCCGGAAGGACCGTTTCGCAAGATCAGGACGTCACCCGCATTTAATTCACTTCAGCGTCTCTATGCTTAGATACCGCAGGCCTCCACGCGAAGGGCGGCTCAATGAAGACTAGGCTCGTTCTGCTGATCGCCGTTGCCAGTCTTGCCGTCTCCGCCCTGCCCGCCCTTGCCCAGGACTGCGCCTTCCAGCTCGGGTTCAAGGCCCTGCACGACCTCATCCCGGACGTCGTGGGCGAATGCCTGGACAACGAGCAGCACAACCCCGCAACCGGCATCACCCAACAGAACACCACCAACGGTCGGCTCACCTGGCGCAAAGCCGACAACTGGACCGGGTTTAGCGACGGCCAGCGCACCTGGATCAACGGTCCGCAGGGCCTGCAGCAGCGGCTCAACTCCGAGCGCCTGCCCTGGGAATCTGCAACCCCGGCAAGCGTTGAGACCCAGCGCCTGACCCTGGATCAGCTACGCAACGCCCAATACCACCTTCCCCTCCTCGGCGACGAGAACACCCCAATTCAGTTCACCGGCGGCCAGGGACAGTTCGTCTTCGGCGAGGGCGCCACGGAGAGAGTCCACGCCGGCCTTGTCAACGACACCGTCGCCTTCGGCGATCTTGATGGAGACGGCATCGCCGACGCCGTCGCAGTCGTCTTCATCTCCGGCGGCGGCAGCGGCACCTTCATCCACCTGGTCGCCATGCTCGATCGCGACGGCGCACCCATCCAGGTGGCGCACGCCTTCCTCGGCGACCGGGTGCCGGTGAACAGCCTGGCCATCGCCAACGGCCAAATCGTGGCCCAGACAGTCATGCACCGCCCCAGCGACGGCCTCTGCTGCCCGACCCTCGAAATCACCCGCACATTTGCGCTGCGTGGCGACCAGCTCCTCCCCCGCCAGTCGCTGGTCATCGAGTCCCCACTGCCGGGCGAGACCGTGGCGAGCGGTGTCGAGATCAGGGGCACAACCAGCACCTACCCATCAGCCGAATCCCTTGCCTACTCGGTCTACGACGCCCGCGGCGGCGTAATCGGCATGGGCAGTCTTCCGGTTGACGGCTATGGAGATCAACCGGGAACCTTCGCCGCGCCAATCGAATTCATCGCAGCCGTCGACGCACCCGGCCACATCGAAATCGTCGACATCCACCCGGCCGACGGTTCGGTTCTAGCCCGCACCACGCTGTCCGTCCTCCTGCAGGCCGCACCCCTCACAGACGGTCGCACCAGCCGCGAACCCACCCCCGAACTCATCCTCGAATCGCCCCTCAGCGGCGCCACCGTCGGCGCCTCGCTGGATCTCCGCGGCCGCATCAGCGACCTCCCGTTCGAAAAGAACCTCACCTACCGCATCTACACCCAGGCCGGAACCGTCATCGACCAGAGCTGGATCTCCGTGGAAGGCGACTACGGTGGTCCAGGCGCCTTCACCAGGTCAATCGAAATCCCGGCAACCACCCCGCCCGGCCCCCTCCGCATCGAAGTCCGAGAGGAAAGCGTGGGCGACGGCGCCCTGATCGGCAGCGCCTCGGTGGAGGTGTACTTCACCGGCAGTGCATAGCCTGTCTCGTGCCGCTACAGGTCTACCGCCGGCGAGGCCGGGTGAGTTGAGTTGGCGGATGCTGGAAGCTATGGCAAGACTTGCGCAGGCTTCCGGAGATCGAGCGTGATCAAGTCATCGGTCGGAAAACTCGGCGGCCATTCAGGATCCGTTGATCGAAGCTGGCTGCCCCGTCATGGCTGCACTCACGACGAGCGGCTCCCAGCGTGACTGCGGTTACGGACCGGTGGATCGCTCCCGCCCCGCAACCCAACGGCCTGCAGGCGGCTGACGACGGCCTGTGGGTGATCGACCAGCACGACAACCACCTCTACAAGCTGGACTACGCGGACGGTTCGGTGCTGGCGCGCCTGCCCACCGAGTCCGACCATTCCAGCGGCGTAACCCTGGGTGGTGGGCACCTGTGGGTGTCGTCAACCTTCGGGTCACGCATTTACAAGCTGAACGGCGACGGGACAACCGTCGCGCACTACGACACCCCCGGCAAGGGCGTCGTCGCCTTCGTCGACCCCACCAACGCCCAGATTACCGGCGCGCACGGCCTGCAATGGGTGGATGAGCGCCATATGTGGATGGCCGTCCCGCCGGCGCAGCAACTGTTTCTCGTTGACCCACGCGACATGTCTGTGCATCGCTCGATCCCCACGCCCAGCCATCGTCCTCACGGCGTATTCCTTGCCGACGATCACCTCTGGTGCTCCGACGTCGGGATGCGCCAGATCCACAAGCTGGACCCGGCTACCGGAGAGATCCGGGCCGCGATTGACGTGCCTGACCCCGAAGTCCACGGCATGACCCTGCATCAGGGCCAGATTTGGTTCTGCTGCGCCCTCACCCGCCGCGTCTGCACCATCCCGCTGCCTGAGTAATCCGGGTAGACCGTCGCCGAGCGGCTGAACGAAAGCTACGGCAGGCCTAGCCACCCACGACTGAATCGCGCCCAGCGCAACTGCTCGTACGGACCTTCGCTGCCGGCTTCGTAGAGACAGCCCAGCGTTCCGTCGGGTAATTCGCAAAGGTCCGAATAGGCGGCTGGCCCGGCGTGGAGAACACACCCGGAGGACCACGACTGGCCGCCATCCCTGCTCATTCGCAGCGTCAGCCGTTCGCGCGTGCGACTGGCGGCGTTACTGAAAACCAGCCGGTCGCCGCCGAGTGAGAGCACGGCGGCCTGGCAGATCGGGTCGATCAGTTCGTCGTGCCAGCCAAACGCGTCGAAGCTGTCGCCTTCGTCGTGGCTGACCGCAAAGGCCCGCCGGTGTTCCCCGATGTAGTTGCGTTCGTTCAGATACACGCGGCCATCGGCCAGCTGAGCGGCCATGCACTCGTTCGTGCCCGGCTGGGCCTCGCCGCCCAGCCGCCAGGTTTCCCCGTGGTCGTCGCTCACGATCACGTGCGACAGGTACGGATCCGTGTGCCGGTCGAAGTGCCGGCCCACGATGTGGTCGCACGGGATCAGTAGCCGCCCCGAGGCCAGTTGCAGCCCGTGGCCCGGCCCGGTGGCGTACCAGGTCCATTCGGGGAGCTTGACCTCGGCCGTCATCTCGCGGGGCTCCGCCCAGGTCTCGCCGTCGTCGTCGCTGCTGCTCAGCCACACGGTGCGCGGCGCCTTGCCGGCGCAGATCAGGGTCTCCGGACCGTCGGCATTGTTGCGGCAGAACCAGAGCCAGATCCGACCGGTGCTGGCGTCGACGACAGGCGCCGGATTACCGGCCACGTTGCCCCCACCCGCAACCGCTACCCGCAGGTCGTCAAACGTCTGGCCGCCATCCCTACTGCGACGCAGCACGATGTCGATGGCGCCGGTGTCATGCCTGGAGTTGCGCCGACCCTCCGCAAAGGCCAGCAGCGTTCCGCTCGTCGTAACGGCCAGCGCCGGAATGCGAAACGTGTGGTAACCCAACGTCCCGCTGGTGAACAGGTCCGTCTGGATGGGTCCGTTCTCAGTTGTCAACGTACGGAATCCACACGCGCATCGCTCCGGGCGTCCGGTTGGCCCAGGCAAAGTACGGAATCGCGGTCAGGGCCGTCGAACCGGTAAGCGCCGGCCTTCCGCCTTCAAACCGCGCATACAACTCGTCCGACGTTCTCTGAACCGCAACGCCGGCCGAACCCCTGATTGCCGTCAGCCCGCCCAGCAAGTCCGGCTCGGCTACGGCTTGCAGAGCCGAGTCGGGGCCCAGGACCAGTGCGTCAATAGTGGAGTCGGGATGATCCGCGGCCTCGAGGCAATAGACCAGCGGCCCTCGCGCAATCGCGGCTCGCCCCGTGTTGGCTTGGACCCGCGGATGGCTCGCCACCAGCCGAACGTCCATCGGCAGGCGCAAGCGCACCGTTGTTCCCGCCGACCAGACTCGCTGAATGGCGGCGTACGAGCCGGGCTCGACAGCCTCGCGTGCCTCCTCAACCTCAAGACTCGCGCCTTCGGCCCAGGCCGGAATTCGCAGTCGCAACTCAATCGGCCAGTCCGGCGCGTCCTCCACCACCAGGTCCACGTCGCCGTCCCAGGGGTACCGCGTCGCAACCCGCAAGCTGATCGAACCGCCGTCGGGCAGCGGAGCCTCCACTCGACCCGGCAGGAATTGATGGACCCAGAGCGCGTCCGCCGACACCCCGTAGGCATACCCCGGCAGGCTCAGCAGCAGGCGCGCGATGTTGGGCGGACAACATGCCGTGTCGTACCACGGCTGGCGCTGGTGACCGCCCACCGTCTGCTGCGCCCCGCTGCTGTGAACACCCCCTTGGTCGTCTGGCGTTGGCTGCGGATCGGCCGCCAGGGGGTTGGCGTAGAAGTACGACCCGCCGTCCGGCGAGACCCCAACCAGCGCCCCGTTGTACAAGGCGGTCTCCAGCCAGTCCGCGTAACGAGCGTCGCCGGTGGCGGCCAGCAATCGCGCGTTCCAGAAAATGCCGCCGACCGCCGCGCAGGTCTCCGCGTACGCGCGGTCGTTCGGCAGTTCATAGTCCGCCCCAAACGCCTCGCCCTGGTATCGCGACCCAAGCCCGCCGGTCACGTAGGCCCGGCGCTCGTAGGCGCTCTCCCACAGTCGGATCGAGGCTGCCAGTAGATCCGTCTCACCCGTATCCATGGCGGCGTCCGCCATCGCTGCCGCCAGGTAGGTCAGCCGCACCGAGTGCCCGTCGGCGTCGCGCTGCTCCCGTACCGGCGCGTGGTCCTGGTGGACCTGCAGCCCGTTCAGGTTCGGGGGGCTCGCACCGCGCCCGTCCAGGAAGAACACCGCCTGCCGCAGGTACGCCAGGTTTCCCGTCGCCCGCGCCAGCTCCACCAGTGCCAGCTCAATCTCCGGATGCCCGTCCGGCTCCGGCCGCCCCTCCGGCCCAAACGTGGCGCAGATGTGGTCCGCCGCCCGCACCACGACCTCGAACAGCCGCTCCGACCCCGTACACCGCCGGTGCGCCACTCCGGCCTGGATCAGGTGCCCCATGCAGTACAGCTCGTGCTCATCGTTCAGGTTTCGGTAGCGCCAGGACGCCCGCGGCCCGCTGAAGTACGTGTTGATGTAGCCGTCCGGCCGCTGCGCCGCGGCGATCGCTTCAATCACCCCATCGACACGTGCTTCCAGTTCGGCTGAATGCTCCCGCGCCAGCGCATAGCTCGCCGCTTCCAGCCACTTGTATACGTCCGAGTCGTTGTAATAGCGCCCCTCGAACTCACCCGCCAGCCGCCCCGCCGCCCGCGCGAAGTTGCGCAGCCGCCCCGTCACCTCGCACTGCTCGAACTGCCGATCCAACCCATGTGACCGCATGGCGCGCATCCGCTCAGACCAGAATCCGTCCGCCACCTCCACCCACCCCGGCGGTACTGGCCGCACCACGGCATGGGGCGATTTCGACAAATCCACTACCGCGGCTGAGTTCATGGTGTCATCGGCGTGGCGCTATCCGGACGTCGGAAGCGACCGCACGCAGCGAAACCCCAGGTTGCCCGCGCTGCTATCCGGCGTGTTGGAACTTCGCGCCGCCACCCGGTAGCGGTTGCAGTAGGACCGGTGGCAGAGATATGACCCGCCCCGCAGCACCCGCCGCTGTCCGTTGGCCGGGCCTTGCGGGTTATGCCGCTCGCCCCGCAAGTGGTGGCTGGGGCTGAACCAGTCGGCGCACCACTCCCACACGTTGCCCGACGTGTTGTGCAGCCCGAACCCATTCGGCTTGTAGGCGTCCACCGGCGCCGTGCCAATCCAGCCATCGGCCGATGTGTTGGATTCCGGAAACGTGCCCTGCCAGATGTTGCAGCGGTGCTCGCCCTTGGGCGTCAGCTTGTCGCCCCAGGGATAGCGGCGCTGGTCCAGCCCGCCCCGCGCCGCGTACTCCCACTCCGCCTCCGTCGGCAGCCGCGTGCCGGCCCAGTCGCAGTACGCCATGGCGTCGTTCCACGACACGTGGATCACCGGGTGCTCCATGCGGTCGTCCACGTCCGAGCCTGGTCCCTCGGGCGCCGCCCAAAACGCGCCGCTCACCGGCACCCACCACGGCGTGGTATCCGGGCGCTGCGGCGTCCGGCGCTTGATCTCGTCCGAGGCCAGCATGTGGAACACATAGCTCCAGCCGTACGTCTCCGCCTCGGTCCGGTACCCGCTGGTCGCGATGAACTCGGCGAACTGCGCGTTTGTCACCGCTGCGATGTCAACCCGAAACGTATCCACCCGAACCGCCCGCACCGGCCCCTCGCCATCTGCCGGAAACCCGCTGCGGTCCTCCGTCCCCATCCGGTACTCCCCGCCCCGGATGCGCGCCATCCCGGGCCGGCGCCGGAGCGACTGGGCGACCTGGCCGCTGCTGGTTACGCGCGCATCATCGGCACTAGCGTTCGTGTGCCGTGGCGACTCTGGCGAACAGCAGGCGTTGCCGCGCATGGGCTCTGTCCCAGACAAGAGACTCGCAATCTTAGCCCGCGGAGCATTCGCAGAGACTTTGACTGCGACGCCCCTATCAACAACATTCGCACCAATATCTGCATTGCGTTCGACTTCGCTCGGCGGGGGGCACGTGAGGCTGGAAGCAAGCAAGCCGGGGCGGAGATGCCCCGGCGTTCGTCGTCTACGAAGAGGCATCGCCGTCATCAGAACGGCTATGGCGGCCAACCTATGGGGCGATGCTCTGAGGGACATACTTGATCCCGGACTGCCTGGCGGCTAGGACAATTCATCATCGCGCGAGGACATAGAAGCGACGCCTGATCTTGTAGAAAACGTCCGGGAGGACACAATGACTTCATACTCACATCCGCATGGCTCCGGGGACGCCCGGGCCGAAATTCTGATAGTCGGCGGCGGTGTGGGCGGCTGCGCGGCGGCAATGTCGGCGGCCAGCCTCGGCAAGCGCGTCATTTTGACCGAGGAAACCGACTGGATCGGAGGTCAGCTCACGTCCCAGGCGGTCCCGCCCGATGAGCACACCTGGATCGAGCAGTTCGGAAGCACGGGCAGGTACAAGCAGTACCGCAATCTCGTCCGACAGTACTACCGCGACCACTATCCGCTTACCGCGAAGGCGCGAGCCGACCACTACTTGAACCCGGGCAATGGGCTCGTCTCCCGCCTCTGCCACGAGCCGCGCGTCGCCCTGGCGGTGCTGGAGCAGATGCTTGCCTTCCCGCGCGCCGCCGGCAATTTAGAGGTGCGACTCCACCGCAAGCCTATCGACGTGGACTATGACGGCGACCGCATCCGCGGCGTCAAGCTCCTCGATACGTTCAGCGGGCGCGAGGAGACCATCGAAGCCGACTACGTTATCGACGCCACGGAGTTGGGAGACCTGCTCCCAATGGCCAATGTGGAGTACGTCACCGGATTCGAGTCCCAGCGAGACACGGGCGAGCCAAACGCCGTGCCGGGCGACCCTGAGCGCGACAACGTGCAGGCGCTGACTTGGGTCTTCGCCATGGGACACGATCCCGACGGCGACCACACGATCGACAGGCCAGCGCAGTACGACTTCTGGCGCGACTACAGTCCCGACCTCACACCCGAATGGGGAATGCCCCTCTATACCTGGGACAGACCCGTCTTCAGCGCCAGCTCGTTTGCCGATCCAAGGAGTCAGGATCAGTTCAATCGCCGGAGGATCGAGCGGCGCGTACTGTTCGCACACGAAACCGACACTCCTGAATCGGCCTGGTTCCTCTGGCGAAGAATCATCTACCCCGGACACTACCCGCCCGGAATTGCCCCTCCCGAGGTCACGCTCGTCATCTGGACGCAGAACGACTACATGAAGGGAAACCTCATCGACAAGCCGGAGGACGAGGTCCAGCGCTACCTGGAAGAGGCCAGGCAGCAGTCGCTCGGCTTCTTGTACTGGATGCAGACGGAAGCGCCGAGGCCCGACGGCGGCGTCGGCTATCCCGGACTCCACCTCGTGCCCGAAGCCATGGGCACCGAGGATGGGCTGGCCAAGTCTCCGTACATCCGGGAGTCGCGGCGCATCGAGTCGCTGTTCACCGTAACCGAGAACCACATCGGCGCGAAGGCGCGGGGAACACCGACGGCGGAGTACTTCAACGACACCGTCGGTGTGGGCGTGTACCACATCGACCTCCACTTCAGCACCGGCGGAAATCACCCCATCCACCTCGAATGTCTCCCGTTCCAGATTCCGATGGGGTCACTCATACCGGTCCGCGTGGAGAACCTGCTGCCCGCCTGCAAGAACCTCGGCGTTACTCACCTCGTCAATGGCGCATTCAGGCTGCACCCTGTCGAGTGGAACATCGGGGAGGCCGCCGGTCTGCTCGCGGCCTTCTGTATCGACAAGGGCGAGATTCCTAAGGCGGTAAGGGAGAACGAAGAACTGACTCGAGAGTTTCAGTACTTGTGCCTGGACCAGGGCATGGAGTTGGACTGGCCCAAGCTCGTACCCGAAAGCGGCTGGGCCGCATTCGACAAGCGAGTCCTCGGACTCCTCCCAAAGGGCGCGCTGCCGAGAAAAGAGTGGCCCGGCAGATAGCTCGGAGGGGCCTGATGACGCATCCGTCCACTAAGGACTCGATACGCAAAGTAGTCCTCGGCGACAACCTCGATGTTCTCGCCACAGTGCCTGACGAGAGCGTCGACCTGGTCTTCATGGCCGGGCTGGACGGTCTCGCGAATCGCACCGCGTCGCCATAATGACCAATCATGCGAATAACTGATCTGCGCGCTCATCCCCTCCGGAATCCCGACCAGGGCCGCGAATCCGTGGCTCTGGTCGTGGTCGAGATCGAGACCGACGAGGGGCTCACCGGCCTTGGATCCGTCGGCGGCTTTCCCGTCGGCGCGGAAACAATCATTACCCGCCAGTTCGCTCCGTTGTTGGTTGGCGCCGATCCGGCTGACATCGAGGTCCACTGGGAACGCCTGTACGCCTCACTGAACCGGCAGGGGCAGCGAGGGACGGGCGTGATGGCACTGAGCGGCGTGGATCTGGCGCTCTGGGATCTGCTGGGCAAGTCGGTCGGGCAGCCGGTGGTGAACCTGATTGGCGGTGGATCGACCCGGCGCGTGCCGGTGTACTCGAGCTCGCTCTCGCTGCGCGGACGCGCGGACCGCCAGGCCCTGCTGACCGAAATCGCCGATGGGCGGCGCCAGGGGTTCCGCGCCTTCAAGTACTTCACCGTGCACGGGCCGCCGCACGGGGAAAAAGGGCGTCAGATCGAATTGGAGGTGCTGCGCGAGATCCGGTCGATCATCGGTCCCGATGCTGACTTGATGGTGGACGCTCACTTCGGCTGGGACCTGCCATTCGCGCGGCGCATGCTGGAGCCGCTGGCTGAGGTGGGCGCCTATTGGTTGGAAAACCCAATTCCTATCGACGACCTGGCGGGATATGAAGCCCTGGCCCGTGAAGGTGCCGTGCCGCTGGCGGCGGGCGAGTCGGAACGCACCCGCTTCCCCTTCGTTTCGCTTATCAACGCCGGCGTTTACTACCTCCAGCCCGACGTCAACCGCGTCGGCGGCCTCACCGAAGTCCTGCGCATCTGCGGCCTGGCCGCCAGCCACCAGCGTCCCGTTACGCCCCACCAAGGCTGGCTGCATTCGTGGCACCTGATCGCCGCGCGCGCTAACTGCCCGATCGGCGAGTATTTCCCTCGCCGTGACCCTCTGCCCGGAAACGCTCTTATCTGGGACGCACTTGAAGGCGAACCGGAAGCTCGCCAGGGCGCCGTCACCATCTCCGAACGACCTGGCTTCGGCTGGACGCTCAACCGCGCATGTCTAAGCCGCTACGCACCGGATTGATTAGGCGGCCTCGTCGGTCCTAACTGATGCCCGCGCGACGACTCGGCAGTTCGGCAGGTCCGCGCCGATATACTCACCGGCTCCGACGCAACCTTATGGCCATGCCCGTTCCACCGGTGATCGAGTGGCGTGACGGCGCGGTCCGCATCCTGGATCAGCGCCGCCTGCCGGACGCCGTCGAGGTGCTGCACTGCACCGAGGTTTCGCAGGTCAACGAAGCCATTCGCACCCTCGCCATCCGCGGCGCCCCCGCCCTCGGCGTGGCGGCCGCTTACGCGGTGGCGCTGGGCGCAACCCGCGTCGACGCACCCGAGACAAAGCCATTCCTGGAATGTTTGGATTCGGTCATCGACGAGGTCATCGCCACCCGACCCACGGCCGTAAACCTGGCCTGGGCCGCCGAACGCATGCGCAGTGCCGCCCGCGCGCAGGCGGCCAACGACGTCCAGGCAATACGGACGAGTCTGCTGACCCTGGCTCACGACATCGCCGCCGACAACGAACAGCGCCACCGCGCCCTGGCCGAAGCCGGGGCCGACCTCTTCGCATCCGGACAGCGTGTGCTCCACCACTGCAACACCGGCCCGCTCGCCACGGCCGCCAGCTACGGCACCGCCCTGGGTGTCCTCCAGGCCGCCAACCAGCGTCACGGCATCGAGGTCGTGGTCAGCGAAACCCGACCCCTATTGCAGGGAGGGCGTCTCACCACCTGGGAACTCACCCAGTGGGGCGTGCCCTTCACCCTCATCACCGACAGCATGGCCGCTGACCGCATGCGCCGCGGGCACATCGACGCCGTCATCGTCGGCGCCGACCGCATCGCCGCCAACGGCGACGTTGCCAACAAGATCGGCACCTACAGCCATGCCGTCGCCGCCGGCGCCCATGGCCTGCCCTTCTACGTAGCCGCCCCGCTCTCCACCATCGACTTCGACACCCCCAACGGCGACGCCATCCCCATCGAGGAACGCGCCACCGAGGAAGTCCACGGTTACGGCGACTGGCGTTGGTCGCCGTCCGATGCGCCCGTCGCCAATCCGGCCTTTGACGTCACCCCGCACGAACGCGTAACCGCGATCATTACCGAGCACGGCGTCCACCGGCCGCCGTTTGAAGAGTCGCTCGGCCGGTTTGCGGCCGCCCCCGAAGCGGCAGCCTGAGATGTGGAGTTCAGTCTGATGCCGGCCATTGGAGTCATCGGCGGCAGCGGGTTCTACGACATGCCCGGCCTGGAGGACATCCGCGACGAGACCGTCGCCACCCCCTTCGGCGACCCCAGCGACACCATCCGCATCGGCAGCCTGGACGGAGCGGAAGTAGCGTTTCTCCCCCGCCACGGCCGCGGCCACCGCATCATGCCCACCGCTGTCAACGCCCGCGCCAACATTTGGGCGCTCAAGTCGCTTGGCGTCCGGTGGATCATCTCGGTCAGCGCCGTCGGCAGCATGCGCGAGCACATCGAACCCCTGCACGTTGTGGTTCCCGATCAGCTCATCGACCGCACCCGCCAGCGCCCCATGACGTTCTTCGACACCCCCGGCCTCGTCGTCCACGTCGGCATGGGCGAGCCCTTCTCCGCCCGCCTGTCCGCCGTCCTGGCCAAAGCCGCCGAAACCGAGGGCGCCCACGTACATCGCGGAGGCACGTACGTCTGCATCGAAGGCCCGCAGTTCTCCACCCGCGCCGAATCCGAGACCTTTCGCTCCTGGGGCGTCGACGTCATCGGCATGACCGCGCTTCCCGAGGCGCGACTCGCCCGCGAGGCTGAGATCTGCTACGCCCTCCTCGCCATGGTCACCGACTACGACGTCTGGCACGAGAGCGAGGAAGACGTGTCCGCCGAGATGGTCATCGCCAATCTCATGGCCAATACCTCCCTATCGCAGCGCGTCGTCCGCCACGCCGTTGGCCAGATCCCCACCGACGACTCAGACTGCGAATGCGCCGATGCGTTGGCCACCGCGATCATCACAGCGCCGGAAATGATTCCGCCTGAACTCGTCGAGCGTCATGACCTGCTGGTCGGCAAGTACCTCGCTGGCTCGGATTAGGGAGCCTGAGAACAACATTCGATGCCTGTGAGATTCCTGGTGTGCAACCTGAAACGGCGGGCTAATGCCTGACCTGATCCTCCGCGCCGCTACGCTGATCGACGGAACCGGCGCTGACCCGATATACGACCCCGAAGTCGTCGTGCGCGACGGCCAGATTGCTCACGTGGGATCCGCAGGCGCATACGCCGGCGATGCGGACGTCGTCGACTACGGCGACGCCACGATCCTGCCCGGCCTGATCGACTGCCACTGCCACTTGCAGTTCGGCGCCTACGAAAGCCACGAGCGCACGCTGGCGGTCCACAAGTCGGCATCCAACGAAGAACGTGTGATGACCGCCATCGCCAATGGTCAGCGCGCGCTGGCGACCGGCGTGACCACGATGCGGGACACCGGCGGATATCTCACGCTCAATATGGTCGTGCGCGACGCGCTGCGCACTGGGCTGGCGCTGGGACCGCGCCTGCTGGTGTGCGGAGCGCCAATCACCACGACCGGGGGCCACCTGAACTGGTGCGGGCTGCGGGCTGACTCTAAGGACGACGTGATTCGGGCGGTGCGCCGGATGGTGGAAGCCGGGGCCGACTTCGTAAAGGTCATGGCCACCGGCGGCATGATGACCCCCGGATCGCAGGCCGGACATTCGCAGTACGACCTGGAAACGCTGCGCGCGCTGGTAACCGACACTCACCGGCTGCAACGCCACGTGGCCGCGCACGTGCTTGGGGCCGACGGTTGCCGGGACGCTATCGATGCCGGCGTGGACACGCTGGAGCACTGCTCCTGGCTCACGCCCGAGGGGATCCGCGGCCAGTCGACAATGGACGAAGCGGCGGTGGAACGCATTGACGCTTCGCACCAGTCGGTCCACATGACGCTGGCCGCCATGAACCGCACGCCGTTCCGCGACCTGGCGCACCTGGACGCGTTGCCCGCGGACGAGCGTGAACGCATCCGCGCGGCGGGAGCGAACTTCCGTTACATGCGCGAACGCGGCGTGCCGCACGTGGTGTCGACCGATGCGGGCGTGATCGATACGCCCTTCCACGAATTTCCGTTGTCGGTCATCAGCGCGGTGGTAGCGCTGGACACCACCCCCGTCGACGCCGTGCACCTGGTGACCGGCGCGGCGGCTCAAGCCATTGGGTTGGGCGGCCTGACCGGGGAGTTGACTCCCGGGCGGCAGGCGGACCTGCTGGTCGTGGACGGCGACGCGGCTGAGAACATCTGCAACATCTCGCGCACCGTGTCGGTCTATCTGAGCGGGCGGGAAGTCGTCCGGAAGCGTCGCCTGGAAGTTTTGGCCAACTAAGCCGACGCTTCGAGACGCGGCCGCGTGCTACGAGCTTGGCGCCTCGACCCATGACTCGGCGAAGGCGAGGAAGGCGCTGGTGATCGGCTGGGAGCCGACCTGCCGTGGGAACACCACCCCGGGGATTCGCTGGCCGTCGATCGACAGGGAACCTTCAGACGCCGACATGAGAACCGAAAAGACGTCCATGGCGTCTTGTTCGCCGGGTTGCGCCAACCGCTCCACGTGAAAGGGCGTCGCCAGGTCATTCCACACCGCCCGAACCGTCACCGCGCCGACCCTGACGGTCTCGGTCCAGCGGCGGGGAAGTTCGTCGACGAAGGTAAAGCCTCCTGCCGTCACGATGGGAAGGTCGACGAGCCCCCGCAGGTTCCGGTACAGCGGGCTGCCGCGCAGGTACCAGTCAAGCAACCAGGTGGCCAGGGCGAGGTTGTCGGTGTAGCAGGCGTTACGTGGGTCGGGGGCATTGGGGTCGGCCAGCACGAACACGGCATGGCCGGGACCGTGCGGGCTGAGCCGCAGTCGAAAGTGATTGACCAGCGCTGCGTCGGAGCCGTCCGCTTCTGACTGAAGTCGAACGATGTGGTTCTCACCGGCGATGAGGACGCGGCCGGGATTGTTGATGGGTCGCTCAGCCATTCCGGTCTCCACCTTGCGCCGTGCGCGCCCAACGTCGAACGGCTCGAGCAAAGAGCAGCGCGGGCGGCGTCGCGACTACGGCGCCTGCGGCCAGTCCGGCATAAGCGCCGCGCATACCGCCGTTGAGCGCGGATTCAAACGGCCCACGCGGATCGCCGCTTTGCAGGCCGATCAGTCCTCCCACGATTCCGCCGGCAATAGCAACGAGCGCGATGAGACAGATCGAACCTCCGAGGGCAGCGAGACGCAGGCTGCCCGTCACCTGGATGGGTCTCGTGACCTCGCGGGCGTGCGGCGGCGTCCGCCGTGACGCAGGGCTGCTCGGCGGCGGGCCGCAACGGCCCGTCGGGCGCGAGCGGCGTCCGCCTTGGGCGGCGCCTCGGTGTCAACGACCGGCGGGTTCGGGATTACTTGCCAGAAGTTGGCCACTTCGGTTTCCCAAGCGTCGAGTATCCGGCGTCCGAGCGCGCTGCCGGTGGCGTCAACGTGTTGCCTGATGAGGCGCTGCAGGTCCTCGGCGGCCTCCGGCGTGGAAACGCGGTCCACGCTGACAAGCTCCGGATTAAAGCGCTTGAGGAACATATCGCCACGTTCGTAAACGTAGGCTGTCCCGGCTGACATGCCGGCGGCGAAGTTCTTCCCGGTCGGGCCGAGAACCACCACGGTGCCACCGGTCATGTATTCGCAGCCGTGGTCGCCGACGCCCTCGACAACCGTCTGCGCCCCGCTGTTGCGAACCCCGAAGCGTTCGCCGGCGCGTCCTGCCGCGAAGAGCCGGCCCGAGGTCGCGCCGTAGAGGACCGTGTTGCCCATGATCACGTTGTCCTCAGGGGCAAAGGCAGCGCTGTCAGGCGGGCGAATGGTGATAACGCCGCCACCCAACCCCTTGCCGACATAGTCATTGGCCTCGCCGATCAGGTTCAGCCGCAGGCCGCGGGTAACGAACGCGCCAAAGCTCTGGCCGGCGGTGCCGCGGTAGGTCAGACGGATGCTCTCGTCGGCGATCCCATCCTCAAACCCGGCGCGAACAATCGCGCCGCTCAGCTGTGCCCCCACGGCGCGATCAGTGTTGGCAATCGGCAACTCAAGCGCGAGGGACACGTCTGGAAGTGCGGAAAAATTGAGGTCCTCGATGATTGGTGTGTCGAGATGGACATCGTGCGGCCGGTCGTTGCTGGCTCGGTGGCGGCGCAGCGGCGAGACGTGGGTCTCATCCGGCGGGACCAGCAGGTCATGCAGGTCAAGGGCGGTCGCGCGTCCGGCATTCAGGTCGGGATCAGGTTCCAGGTACTGGACCTGACCCACAAGGTCATCGAAGCGAGCCACGCCCAGGCCGGCCATGATCTCGCGGACGCCCTGGGCCATGTGCGTGAAGAAACGGACGACGTGTTCCGGTTCGCCGGCGAAGCGTTCCCGCAGGTCGGCGCGCTGCGTGGCCACGCCCACGGGGCAGGTGTTGAGGTGGCACTGGCGGGCCATGATGCAGCCCACCGCCACGGCGGCCACGGTGCCGAAGCCGAACTCCTCCGCGCCCAGGATGCCCGCAATCACGACATCGCGGGCCGTCTTGAGGCCGCCGTCGGTCTTGACCAGGATGCGGTCGCGCAGGCCGTTGCGTACGAGCACGTGCTGGGTTTCGACCAAACCGATTTCCCAGGGCACGCCGGCGTTCTTGATTGAACTGATCGGCGAGGCGCCGGTGCCGCCATCGTGACCGCTGATGAGCACGTAGTCGGCATAGGCCTTGGCCACACCGGCCGCGATGGTCCCCACGCCTGACTCCGCAACCAGCTTCACGCCCACCGCGGCGTTCGGGTTGGCGTGCTTGAGGTCGTAGATCAGTTGCGCCAGGTCCTCGATGCTGTAGATGTCGTGGTGCGGCGGCGGCGAGATGAGGGGGATGCCCGGGATGGTGTGGCGCAGGCTGGCGATGAACGGCGAGACCTTGAGCGCCGGCAACTGCCCACCCTCGCCGGGCTTCGAGCCCTGCGCCATCTTGATTTCGAGTTGCTCGGCCTTTGAGAGGTACAGCGGGGTGACGCCGAACCGGCCCGAGGCCACCTGCTTGATGCGGCTGTCGGGCTCATTGCCCTGCTCGTCGGGCGTGTACCAGGTTCGGTCCTCGCCGCCTTCGCCGGTGTTGCTGCGCGCGCCCAGGCTGTTCATGGCTTTGCTCAGCGTGCTGTGCGCTTCCGGGCTAAGCGCGCCGACGGACATGGCCGTCGTGGTGAAGCGCCGAACGATGGTTTCAATCGGTTCAACGTCGTCAAGCGGGATCGGACTACCCTGCGGAACGAACCGGAGCAGGTCCCGGATGGCATACGGGTCACGATCGTTAACCACGCTGTCGTAGGCGTCGAAGTCTTCGCGGTCTCCCGTTCGGATCGCCCGATGCATGGCCTTGACGAACGCCGGATTCGCGGCGTGAAACTCGCCGTTGCGCCGGTAGCGCGCCCAGCCAATGTCGGCCGGCTGCGGCGGGGCCTCGGGCTCAAACGCCTCGGCGTGCCGTGCGAGGACATCGGAGGCGAGTTCCTCAAATCCGATGCCGCCCACCCGCGACGGTGTTCCGGGAAAACAGCGGTCAATTACTTCGCCGGCCAAACCAACGGCTTCGAAAACCTGCGCGCCCTGGTAGCTGCTGAGGGTCGAGATGCCCATCTTGGAGAGCACCTTGCGCACCCCGTCTTCGGCAATGCGCAGATAGGTCTGGCCTAGGTTCTCAGACCCGTTGGTTGCGACCGGTTCAAGGCTGTTGACGGTGGCCAGCGCCAGGTAGGGGTTGACGGCGCCGGCCCCGTAACCGATGAGGGCGCACAGGTGATGCACGTCCCAGGCCTGCGCCGTATGCACCACGATCCCGGCGTGCAGTCGACGCCCGGACTCAATCAGGGCGAAGTGCAGCGCGCCCACTGCCAGCGCCATGGGAATGGCGGCTCGAGTCTGATCCATCCCGCGATCGCTCACGATCAGGATGCGCGCACCGTCGTCGATAGCGCTCAATGCCTGTCGAACCAGTTCGTCCAGCGCCAGTTCCAGCCCAGCCGGCCCCCCGGCGACCGGGAACAGAGCATCAAGCCAAGCTGTGGCGAAATCGGGGTCCTCCAGCCTGTCAATGCGCCGCAGATCTTCGTCGCTCAGGAGCGGCGAATCCAGATGCAGCAGGTGCGCGGCCTCGGGCGTCGGTACCAGGAAGGTGCCGCGCTTGCCGAGGCGCGTCATGAGCGACATCACCAGCTTTTCGCGCAGCGGATCGATGGGTGGATTGGTGACTTGCGCGAACCGTTGCCGCAGGTAGCTGAAGACCGACGGCTGGAAGCGCGACATGACGGCCAGAGGCGCATCGTTGCCCATGGAAAAGACGGGATCCATGGCCTGCAGCGCCATGGGTTCGAGGATGTGCGTCAGGTCCTCGCGGGTGAAGCCCAGCGCGCGCTGCCAGCGTTGCACCTGGGGTTCGGCCAGCCCCTTCGTGTTGCCATCCAGGTCCACGCTCAGCGACCGGTCGATCGTGACGCGCTGGCCGTGGAACCAGTCCCCGTAGGGCTTGCTCTCAACGAATTCGCGCTTGGCGGCATAGTCGGTGAGCAAGCGGCCGGTTTCCAAATCGACCGCGATCATGCGACCGGGACCGAGACGACCCTTGGACACGACGTGCGCATCATCGATGTCGATCACGCCGACTTCCGACGCCATGAGCACCATGTCGTCGTCGGTCACGACGTAGCGGGCCGGTCGCAGGCCGTTGCGGTCCAGCGAGCCGCACACCCAGCGCCCGTCGGTGAAGGCCAGGGCGGCGGGGCCGTCCCACGGCTCCATCAGGCAGGCGTGATAGGCGTAGAAGTCCTGCAGTTCAGCCGGCATTTCCCGCGCGTCGCGCCAGGCCTCCGGCACCAGCATCATGGCGCTGTGCACCAGTTTGCGCCCGGACAGCGTGAGCAACTCGAGCACCTGGTCGAGGCTGCACGAGTCCGACATGGCCGACCCAACGCGGTCCGTCATGGGGCGAAGCACGGCCGAGTCCGCGCCGAAGAGGGGATGCTCCAGCCCGCCTTCGCGGGCGAACATCCAATTGCGATTGCCGTCCAGCGTGTTGATTTCGCCGTTGTGCGCCAACATCCGAAACGGCTGTGCTAATTCCCAAGTCGGACTGGTGTTGGTGCTGTAGCGCTGATGGAAGACCGCCACGGCTGTTTGGTAGCGAGGGTCGCTCAGGTCCTTGAAAAAATGACCGACCTCGGTGCCGACGATCAGGCCCTTGTAAACGATGGTGCGCGAAGAGAGCGAGACCACATAGTTGGCATCCAGGGACTCGGCGCGCAGCCGGGTCTCCAGTTCCTTTCGGCCCAGGTACAGCCGCTGCTCGGCGGGCAGGAGATCGCTCGAGTCCTGGTTATCGACGAGCAGTAGATGCTTGATGTCAGGCATCGTGCTCCCGCCGGACGCGCCCAACACGTCGCGGTCGAGCGGTACGTCGCGCCAGCCCGCCACGCTGAAGCCGCGACGGGCGCAAATCGCTTCGGCCAGCACCTGAGCGCGATGCGTGCCGCGCGGGTCATGGGCGTCCAGGAAGAAGACCCCCACGGCCATGCGCGCCGGGTCGACGCTGGACCATCCGACATCCGCGTAGACGCTTTGCAGCAACTCGCGGGGGAGCTGTGTCAGGACGCCGGCGCCATCGCCGGTGCGGGCGTCGGCTGCGATCGCTCCTCGGTGGGTGAGCGACGCCACCGCCTCCAGCGCCCGCTCCAGGATCCGATGCGAGCGACGCCCCTGGATGTCCGCCACAAAGCCCACACCGCACGAATCGTGCTCATAGCGCGGGTCGTACATGGCGGCCAAGGTAGGGATCCTCCCGATCAGGCAGTTGGTGGAACGACTAGTACGACGCCGGAGGATGCGGGACGGAAGTACCTGCGGCGCGCCCGACCCCGGCAGTGCCGGTCATCGGTCGGTGGTCGTTCATCGGCGTGGTGGGGGGTGCAACTCTCGAGCGACTTGGAACCTGACGGCACGCACCGTGCGAACGGTATGCGCCGCCAAGGCCAGCGTCATGCGGGTTCGGCACAGCGTAGCGCATGTAAGGGTTGCGCGCCCGCAAATGGTCGGAGCGGCGGATAGCCGGTGCTACGATTCAGGCGATGCGCGCCTGATCTTTTGCCATGTTCCGCGTGCTTCTGCTGGGGATGCTGGTTGCGACGATCCCGTTCCTGATTTACAGCGGGATGCGGCGTCGGCTGGCCTATGCGATCTCCGTGACGGCCACGATTTATCTGATCGTGATCGGACTGCGGGTCCTCACCGGGTTCTGGTGGTTCCGGGAGGAACTACAGAACACGATCGGCGCGATTGGAATCATCGTGCTGATCGCCTCGGCCATCTACATGGCCATGCGGCACTACGGCGAGCGCGCTGTACGACGCAAACTGGCGGAACGGAAGCAGGCGCCAGACGCGCATCGGAGCCTGATCGATAATGTACGGCGGTCGCTTCGCGAATAGCCGACGTCCAGGGAGCAGCTCGTGGCCTTCACCATCAACGAAACCCCCGTGCACTGGGACGGCGTGGCGCCGCCCGCCCGCATGCCGCCGTGGCAGGAGGTGGTCTGGATCGGCATTCCCGGCTACCCGCGTCGCCTTTGGTTCATCTCCAAGACCGGAATGAGTTGGCAGCAGCGGCAACGCGAGGAAATCATCCGCAAGGGGCGTGAGCTTCTGATGCGCGAGCGCGCGGCTGCCGGAGACGCCGCGACCTGATCCGAATCCGCCGTGAATCTCCAGCTTGAGGGCCTGGCGGCGGCCGTAACCGGCGGCAGCGAGGGTGTCGGACGCGCCATTGCGGCGGCCCTGGCCCGCGAAGGCTGCGACGTGGCCATCGCCGCCCGCCGTCGTGACGTGTTGGAGGACGCCGCGCATGAAATCGCGCAGCAAAGCGGCCGACGCATCCTCCCTATCCAGGCGGACCTGAGTCAGGCCGACGACGCCAGCAGATTCGTGGCCACAGCCGCGCGCAGCCTGGGCCGGCTGGACATCCTGGTTAACAACGCCGGAGGCCCCGGCGCGCACCGCTTCGACGGCGCCAGCGACGAGATTTGGCAGGCCGATCTGGACGTGAAGCTGTTCGGGGCCATCCGCTGCTCGCGGGCAGCGCTGCCCTATTTGCGGCGGGCCGGCGGATCCATTGTCAACATCACGTCCACCGGCGGCCGCGAGCCGTCGCGGGCCTCGGTTCCAACGTCTGTCACTCGCGCCGCGGGCATCGCGTTAACCAAAGCCATGTCCAAGGACTACGCCGACGCCGATGTGCGCGTGAACACCGTCATGCTCGGGTCAATCCGGAGCGCCCAGTGGGAACGCCGCTGGGAAGCCACCGGACGCCTCGGCACGCTGGAGGACTTTTACGAACGGGCCGGAGTGGGCATACCGCTAGGACGCGTCGGGCAGCCCACCGAAGTCGCCGACCTGGTGGCCTTCCTGGTCTCGCCGCGCGCGGCGTACATTACCGGGGCCGCCATTGCGATTGACGGTGGCTTGAGCAATACGATCTAGTCCACGCGCCGGTCCCAACCTGATCGCGAGGCTGCTGACGGAATCTGCGCTCCTCGCCTAGAAGCCCTTGGCCAGGTCCACCACGTTATTCAGCGGCTCCCCGCGCAGATAGCGGCGCAGGTTGTCCGTCACGAAGGGAACCACGCGCTCGCCACGTCGCGGCGATGCCCCGGCCATGTGGGGCGTCATCAGGACGTTCGGCAGGTCCCAGACCTCGCTCTCCGGCGGATGCGGCTCTTGCTCGACAACGTCCAGGCCCACGCCCCGCAGCCGGCCGGCGCGCACGGTCCGGATGAGGGCTGCCGTGTCGACGCACGGGCCGCGGGCCACGTTGATGAGGTAGGCATCGTCGGGCAGCGCGTCGAGCACCGCCTGGTTGACGATGTGGTGCGTTTGCGGCGTGTAGGGACAGCAGAGGGTCAGCACGTCGGTTTCAGGGAGCAAGCTGACCAAGTCAGCTACGGGGTGAATCGACTTAAGACTGTCGTCCGGTTCGCCGGCGACCATATCGGCCCCCCGCACCTCCATCTCAAGGGCGTGATACCGGCGGGCGACGGCACGGCCAATGCCGCCCACGCCCACGATCAGCGCCCGCTTCCCGGCCACCTCGTCGTAGTCGTAGCTGTTGTCCCAACGATGCTCGGCTTGCCGCAGGGCGGAAAAGTGGATGCCGCGGGTCAGGGCCGTCAGCAACGCCACCGCCGACTCGGCCACGTGCGATGCCAGCAGTACACGCGCGTTGGTAATGAGCAGATGGCCGTAGCGGTCGGCCCCAAGGGCGGCGAGGGAATCGATTCCGGCGCTGGCCACCTGCAGCCACTTCAGGGACGCGCCGGCGTCAAGCACCTCGGGCTCGACTGCCGCGCCAAGCACAATCAGCACCTCGGCGTCCCGAATCTCGGCGACTGCGGCCGTCGCCTCGTAAACAAAGGCGAAGTCGTGGTCCGGAAACATCGCCGGCATGTCGGTCCACTCGTCAGCCCAGTGGCTGGGCATGTAAATGAGGATTTTCATTCGGTGAAACCCTGATTCGGGCGCCCGCAGTGTATGGATTTCGTCGGATTCATGAGCAGGCGTCGCTGCTACACTTCGCGCGCTTGCCGCCCGGAGGGCCGGAGCGTGGCCAGTTCGGGCGTGGCGAATCAGAACGGACCCGGTAGCGGGGCGCGGCGACTCACGGCCGCCGATGTGCGCTGGACGTGCGGTCCGGAAGACCTGCCGTTTCAGACGACGTCGGAACTCACGCCGCCTGACGCGCTGATCGGCCAGGAGCGCGCCGAACGTTCCCTTGAGTTTGGCGTGGACATTCGCAGCGGCGGCTTCAACATCTACGCCGCCGGCACGCCGGGCACCGGCCGTACCTCGATGGTCATGGCGCGGCTACGGGCCGAGGCCGCACGCCGACCGACACCCGACGACTGGTGTTACGTCCATAACTTCGAGGACAGCCGCCGCCCACGCGCCCTGCGCTTGCCGGCCGGGCAAGCGCCAACGTTTCGTGCCCAACTGCGCGAAGTCGTGGAAACATTGGGTCACGACCTGCAACGGGCCTTTGATACCGAGCAGTATCAAGCCCAGCGGGATGCCCTGACACAAGCCGTGCAGGCGGAGCGGCGCGAGGCATTTCGCACATTTGAAGAACGGGCGTCGGCACAAGGCTTCGCCCTGAGTCAATCCCCGGTCGGCCTCAGCGTGGCCCCCACGGTGGACGGCCGCCCGATGCCGCCCGAGGTGTTGCGTGGTCTGAGCGAATCTGAGCGAGAGCGCCTTCAGACGACCCGCCAGGAACTCGAGGACGAACTTGCTCGCCTGCTCCGTCGGCTTCGACGACGTGAGCGTGCGGCGCGCACCTCGCTGAACGACCTGAACGCCGACGTGGCGCGCAGCGTGGCGAAACCTCTGCTTGACGATCTGCGGGAGGAGTACGCCGACCTGCCGGAGGTGAAGGCGCACCTGGATGCCGTCGAGGCACACGTAACCCGTCACCACCAGAACTTCCTGGAGTCGGACGAGACCGCGCTGCCGACGCAACGCCCGGGTCCGGCGCATGATCCCTACTTGCCATACCGGGTAAACGTGCTGGTTACACACCGGCCCGGAACCGGCGCTCCCCTCGTGCGCGATACGCACCCGACCCATCCGCACCTGTTCGGCCGCGTCGAGACGCGGACGGAGTTGGGCGTCAGCGTCACCGACTTCACGCTCATTCAGCCCGGCGCCCTGCATCGGGCCAACGGCGGCTATCTGGTACTGGACGCCAACGACCTGCTGCAGTCCGCCACCTCCTATGCGGTCCTCAAGCGGGCCCTGCGCAATGAGAGGATCCGAATCGAGAGCCCGGCCGAAGAGCTTGGACTGCCGTTAGCGGCGCGCCTGGAGCCGCAGCCGATTCCGCTGGATCTCAAGGTTGCACTGGTCGGTTCACCCGACGTCTACGCGCTGCTGTACGACCTTGACCCCGACTTCGGTCAGCTGTTCAAGGTTTTGGCGGAGTTCGAGACGGAAATCGAGCTGAATGCCGAAAACACGATGCGCTACGCCCGCTTCATCGCCGCCCGCTGTGTCGACGAAGACCTGCAGCACTTTGACCGATCCGCGGTCGCGCGGATTGTAGAGGAAGGCGTGCGGCTGGCCGGTGACCGCACCAAACTCTCCACCCGCTTTGGCGACATCAGCGACATCGTGCGTGAAGCGGAGTATTGGGCGCGTCGTCGTGGGGGCGATCTGGTAACCGAGGAAGACGTGTGGGCATCTATTGACGAGCGAGTTCGCCGTTCGAACCGGCTGGAAACTCAGATTCGCGACCGGATGGCCGATGGCACCGTCATGATCGCCGCAAGCGGTGCGGCCATCGGCCAACTGAATGGCCTAACGATTCTCGGCGTGGGCAGCCGCGAGTTCGGTCAGCCCAGCCGGATTACGGCGCGGGTGTTCGCGGGACGCGATGGCGTGATCAGCATCGATCGCGAGGCCAAGCTCTCGGGGCCCATCCACGACAAGGGCGCCATGATTCTGGCCGGGTTTCTCAACGGAACGTTTGGCCTCGACGGCCCGCTGACCATGAGCGCCAGCATCGCCTTCGAGCAGTCCTATTGGGGCGTGGAGGGCGACAGCGCCTCGCTGGCGGAACTGCTGGCCTTGCTCTCAGCGCTGGCCGACTACCCCCTGGACCAGGGCATCGCGGTTACCGGGTCCGTGAATCAGCACGGCGATGTGCAGGCCGTGGGCGGCGTCACGCAGAAGATCGAGGGCTTCTACGATCTCTGCCTGCGCCAGGGACTCACGGGCGAGCAAGGCGTGCTGATTCCAGCCAGCAATGTCCGAAACCTGACGCTGCGCTGGGACGTGGCGCGCGCGGTGGACGAGGGCACGTTCCACATCTACGCCGCTGCGCATGTCGACGAGGCTGTTGAGTTGATGACCGGCCGCTCCGCCGGCGCCCCGGACACCTTGGGCCGCTTTGCTTCGGATACTGTGTTTGGCGCGGCGCAAGCCCGCCTGAACCAGTTCGCCCGCCGCTGGCACGACGGCCCTCCGCACTAGCCAGCGCAACGGCATTGGCCCGCCACGGGACGAGCCCTGCCGGAACCGGATGTCGTCGCGGCGACCGGCAGTTGGCGGCGCAGGCGATCAGACGACGAGCAGCAGCGCCGCACAACGCTCGATTGATCGCCTTCCGTTATTCGGAGCCTCCGGTGTCTGCCGTCGGGCGTGGCGTGACAGGGAGGCGCTTAACCAGAGGCCAGACCGCCAGCACCAGAGCCGCAGGCGTCCGTATGACCCACAACGCAGGCCGTGTCAGCGGCAGCACGAACTCCACGAGGTACACCGGGATGAGCCAGGCAACAACCCTCGGCTGCGCAGCGAGGATGAGGCCGGCGGTCACCGGCAGAACGTAATACCGACCATGCCCGAGCAACAAGGCGAAGGCATAGGCCAGCGTTACGCGGAACATGCCCCAGCGCGGATCACGGCTCAGCCAGCCAACCAGCGGCGCCGACACCAGAACCACCAGCATTGGCCAATCCTGCGGCCCTCGAAGTGCGTCGGGCATCTCCACACCGAATGCGCGTGTGAATCCCCAGAAGACCGGCAGACCATCGCCCCGGTCTTGCAGGTGGCCGACGACAGCCCAATGCACGGCGGCGGAATCTCGAATCAGGAAGGGGCCGACGACCAGCGCGCCAATCGCCGCCGCGCCGGCCGCGTAGGCGGCAAGCGCCCGAGGCCCTCGGCGGGCGTAGTAGCCGGAGAGCACCAGGGCCGGTATCGCGAACTCGGATCGGGTGACGACACTCAGGCTGATCAGCGCACCCACCTGCCAGGGAACACCAAGCCGAAGCACTGCAGCCACCAGAAAGAACGCCGCAACGGCGGACGCGTGACCGTTCAGCGCGCTCGCCTCGTAAACCCACGGCGTGAAGAGCCAGAGCACCCCAATGCCAAGCGACAACGGCCGCGACAACCCTTGCTTGCGGGAAAGGAGCACGAAAAGCCAGGCCGTGGCGACCTCGAATACATGCACGATGACCTTGACCGCCAGGATTCGATCCCAGCCCTGCGCGTCGAACACACGCTGCAACGGGGCCAGCAGCATGGGGAAGAGCGGCAAATGCGCGTAGGTGAAACTCTGGTCGGAGACGCTGGCGTAATAGTTGAAGTGATCCGGTGTGTAGAGGACCTCCGCAAAAGCAAAGAAGTGCTGGAGATCGCCGTAGAGGAACGTTTTGCCCTCGAGCGAACGCACCGTTAGCGCCAACCCCAGAGCCACCGCCCCGAGCGCGGCGAGCACCGGCAGCCGATCGAGGCGCGCTGCGACGGCGTTGAGGCGTGTCACGACGGTCATCGTTCTCGTCTGGGAGTAATGTTCGACACCTTAACGGCCGCAGGCCGGGGCTATACTCTGAAACTCCCCGCGGGCGGCTGCCGGGCGACTGGTCTCCGCCGGGACGGGCCGGCCCGGAATCGAGGTGTGGCGATGGCCTCCATGGAATCTGACCTGCGGCGACAGGCGCATATGCGCCGGAATCCACTCACGTTCGTGCGCGAGCACTGGCGCGCGATTCTTCTCTACCTTGGCCTCACGGCCCTGTTGGTCTTTGGCCTGACGAATGCGTCAGAAATCACGCTGGGGATTCTGAGCTTCGCCTTCACCCTGGTGTACGCCATGATGTTCATGGTCGTGCAGTTCGGCTTTCTCTTCTACATATTGGGCCGGGGTCGCGTCTACTGGATCCAGCCAGGCGAGACCGGGGTGTATTTCTCGGACTACCGCGGCAACGACCAGGTGCTCGAAGTTGCGCGACGGGTGGTGCGCCTGCTGCAAGGTGCCATGTCGTTCAAGCGTATGGGCGGCGAAGTCACGCGCGGCGTGTTGCTGGAGGGCCCCCCGGGCACCGGCAAGAGCTACTTGGCGCAGGTAATTGCCAACGAGGCCGGGATTCCCTTCGCCTACGCCTCCGCGCCCGGGTTCCAGAACATGTTCATGGGCATCGGCAACCTGCGCGTGCGAATGCTCTACGGCAAGGCGCGCAAGCTGGCCCGCAAGCACGGGGCCGCCATCATCTTCATCGACGAGATCGACGCCATCGGCATGGCCCGCTCGGGTCAGACCGGCGGCGGAATGATGATGGGCGGCGGGCTGTTCGGCGGAGGTGCCGGATTCGGGCTCCTGAACGAGCTGTTGCTTCAGATGGACCCGCCGAATTTTGACAACGGCTGGCTATCGCGGTTGCTGCGGACGATCGGTCTGCGGAAGACCAAAGCCGTGCCGCCGCTCGTTCTCACGATGGGTGCCACCAACCTCGCATCCGCGCTTGACCACGCGCTGCTGCGCCCGGGCCGGTTCGACCGCAAGATCCACGTTGACCTGCCGGACCTGGACGGGCGCAAGGACATCATCGAGTACTACCTGGCCAAGGTTCGGCACGAGGACATGCCGGTGGACCGCATGGCCAACGACACCATTCAGTACACGCCGGTGGCTATTAAGTTCGTCATCAACGAAGCCGTGATCCAGGCGCATTTCGACGGTCGCGACGCGATCAGTTACGACGACTTCACGCAAGCGCGCGAGAACCACGAGTGGGGCCTGCGCGAACCGATTCGCGGGCTCACCGACGAGGACCGGCGGCGGCTGGCCTACCACGAGGCCGGGCACGCCATCGCCCAGGTGAAGCTCAAGAATTGGGAACGCCTCACCAAGGTCACGATCATCCGCCACGGCGATGCGCTGGGCCTGGCGGCCTGGAAGCCGGTCGAGGAAAAGCGCGTCCTCATCCGCGAAGAATTACTGGCAAGCATTCAGGTCAGCCTGGCCAGCCGCGCCGCTGAGGAGCTATTCCTGGGGTCGCAGACGCTGGGCGTCACGTCCGACTTTGCCGGTGCCACGCACTTGGCCTTCCAGATGCTGAGCTTCTGGGGCATGGACGGCAGTTTCTATTCGTCGTTGCCATTCGGCCCGATGGTGGATGCCAACGATCCGCGCATGAAACGCAAGATCGACCAGGTGCTGGAGCAGGAATATCGCAAGGTCAAGGGTCTGCTCTCGGAGTACTCGGGCGCCGTGCATGAGCTGGCCCAGGAATTGATCGCGAATGACGAAGTGGACGGCCAGGACGTCGAGGATATGGTGCATCGCTGGGACGAGCAGATCGCCGAGGGCAACCGGCTCAAGTCGCTGCCCGACGGCGGCGTGCTGGTGGGCGCCGACGCCGAACCGCAGCCGTACAGCTACGGCGGCAACGGCTCGAACGGGTCGAACGGGCCGAACGGACGCAATGGTCACTCCGAAGATCCACCGAGCCGCTCGCGCCGAGGGACGAGACTCCGCGACCGCTACGGAACTCGCGGCGCACGCGATACGTAGCTCAAGGGTTCACACCACGAAGCGCCCGGCAACAGCCGGGCGCTTCGCCTTAACCGGCCGGCTCAGCCCTCGATGAGCGCCAGCCGGTCGGCCAGGAAGTCCAAACGCTCGAACGCGCCCCGGCGCAGACGCTCGTAAGTGCCCAATGCGCGGTCCGCCTGCCCGGCGCGGATCGCGTCACGAATAACCTCGGCGTCACCGACGAAGCGGTCAAAGTGTTCCAGAAACGTCCCGTGAAAGAGGGTGGCTAACGGAGGAGCTTCCAGCTCGGCCGCGCGCGTCTCGGCGACGCTCATCACGTCGTAAAACGCGGTTGCCCGTTGCTCGGCGCCAACAATGCCCTCCGCCGTGGCCCATGCGTCGGCTTCCGGACCGAAGAAGGCGTCAAACGCGGCTCGCTCGTCGGTCAGAATGGCTGCGACTGTCTCTCGGTACGCCCGGCGCTCGGCATTGGATGTATCTGTCGGTGAAGCGTCCGGCGCCTGCTCCGCCTCACCGCAGGCGGCCAGGAGAACGGCAGCCAGTGTGGCCCCAAATGTTCGACGCCCAATCAAGCGTCGGTTCGTAGCCACTTCTGGCTGCCAGCTAGACGGAGAAGTCCGCCGAGTGCCCGACCTGCGAGCGGCGCCGTGATTCAATCCGAGCCACTAGAACACGGCCTCGTGCTCAGCCTCGGCTTCATCACGGCTGCGCGGCTCGGCCTCGATCTTCAAGCCGAACTGACGCATCCGGGCATGCGTGAGGATGATGAGCTGGCAGCGGTCGGCGCCGTCGCTCATCCGCGTGGTGTAGGTGGCCTTCATGTCGAACTGCTTGAAGAACTCGTCATCGTAGACATTGCTGACGCTGCAGACCGGATGATCTTTGCCCGGCGTTAGGCCATAGGGGCAGGTACCAAACTCGACTACGGCTGAGGATTCCGCACGCTGATCCACCTCAACGGCGTCGTGCGGAACGAGGTGGCGGCGGCGCGCCGCCCAGGCCTGCGCGATATCCAGCGGCTCAGGGTCTTCGAGGTCGCCCAGGCTCTCGGCATCGGCGCGGGCCTGGCTACGCAGGGCGGCTTCGGCCTGCTCGGCGAATTCGGGATCAGCCTCGATGGCCTGCATCACCATCAGCCGCATGAATCCACCCATCTGATTCTGCAGGCCGGGGGTGGGCGGGCCAAGGGCCGCTGCGGGTACCGCTGGCTCGTCGGGCGTGGTGGCCGCCGTTGCGGCAGTCTGCGCCGGATCGGGCGCGGGCGGAGCCACCGACGGTGGCTCCGCGAGAGGGGCTCGCGCTGCAGGTTCGGTCGGACCGTTGATATCGGGAGCGTAGGCCGATAGTCGTTGACCAGCCGGCTGCGGCGGCGCCGTTTCGGCGGCGGGCACGGGCGCGGCTTCCACGGCAGCGACCGGTGGCGCCTCGGCGGCCTGGCCGTTGGTCAAGGGAGCAAAAGTGTCTTGGATCGCCAGCGCCATGGCGTCGGCGGCCGGCAACGGCTCCGTGGACGCCGCCGGCGTCGACGACGTGGAGGCCGACACAGGCCCCGGGAGCGCCGGCGGCGTTGATGTCGCCGCAGCGTTGGCCCCGGCCGACGGGCCGGAACCTCCCGGCGATGCCTCCGCTCCGGCTTGACCGGCACTGACCGCGCCGCGCAGGTCTTCCGCGATGCCCTGGCCGGCCACATTCACGTCGTCCGCCGCGCCCTGCAGCGTGTCCGAGAGCTCCGTGCGGATGTCGGCCAGCTCCTGGCGTGTGTTCTCGGCTTCCTGGCGCAGGATGTCCATTTCCTCGTAGAGGATCGAGAACTCTTCCGCGAATTCCTTGCGAAACTCGCGCGTCATCTGGCGCAGTTGACGCACCCAGCGGCCCAGCGTGCGCATGGCACGCGGCAGCCGCTCCGGCCCCAGCACAATGAGCGCCAGGATAAGAACTGCGAAGAACTCGGGGACACCTATGCCGAACATTGAGGATCACGATGGCCGACGGCGGCCGAAGGTTAGTGGCCTAGGTGCTCAATCGTAGGGAGGCCGGGACACCGCCACAAGGGTTTGGCTCACGACGCTCGGGCTTTGAGGGCCGCGCGCACAGCCTCGCCGAACTCGCCAGTGGAAGCCCTGCCGCCCAGATCGACGGTCAGCACGCCGGAGCCAGTCACATCCGCCAGAGCTTCCAACAGCAGGTTGGCGGCTTCCAGATCTCCGAAATCCTCCACCATCATGGCCGCCGACCAGATGGATGCGAGCGGGTTCGCGATCTCTTGGCCGGCAATGTCGGGCGCAGAGCCATGCACCGGTTCGAACATCGGCGGGTAGCCGGTGCCCGGGCTGAGGTTGGCGCTGGGCGGCACGCCCAGGCTGCCCATCAACGCGCCCCCAATGTCCGACAGGATGTCGCCGAACAGATTCGAGGCAACCAGTACGTCTAAGGTCTCTGGGTCGCGCACCATTCGCGCGGCGCAGGCGTCGACCAGGTTCCGGTCGGTCGTGATGGCCGGGTATTCGCCGGCCACCTCGTCGAATACCTCGTCCCAGAAGACGGGCGCGTACTGTAGGGCATTGGACTTGGTGACGTTGGTGACGTGCCTGCGTCCCAGACGCTCGGTTAGTTCAAAGGCGTGGCGGATGACGCGCTCGACGCCGACGCGCGTGAACACGGTGGTCTGAAGCGCGACTTCGTGCGGGGTGCCGCTGTGTACGCGGCCGCCGGCGCCGGCGTACTCGCCCTCGGAGTTCTCGCGGACGCAGATGAAGTCGATGCTCTCCAGCCGCTCGGGCGCCAGCGGGCTTGGGACGCCCGGCCAGATGCGGACGGGGCGGATGTTGGCGTACTGCTGAAAGCTCTGGCGGATCAGCAGGATCATCTCGCGCTGTGAGATTGGGTCGGGGACGCTGGGGAAGCCGCAGGCGCCGAAGTAGATGGCGTCGAACTGCTCCAGCGTCTTGAGGGCGTCCGATGGCATCATCTCGCCGTGATCGAGGTAGTACTGGCAACCCCAGGGGAAATCCTCGAACTCCAGGATGAGATCGCCGGTGACCTCGGACAGCGTCTCAAGGGTCAGGCGGCCTTCGCGAATGACCTCAAGTCCGATCCCGTCGCCGGGAATGACAGCAATCGAGTGCGTGGACATGGCAACGGTTCCGGTGGCGAGCGCGCAGAGTATACGGGCGACGGTACAACGGCCCGAGCCAGTGTTGTGGCACCTTGCGTAGGAATCCGTCCCGACAGCCGCGGCTCGTGAGCACTGAAGCAACATTCGAAGACTTGGTAGACGCGCTGGGCCGGCCCGGTTGCGCGATCTGCCGGCTGGCCACACGTCGGTCGGATAGGTTTCTGGGCTCGTACATCTACGAGCACGTTAACGACGTGGATCTGCGCGCCAACATCCGGGAGGCGCGCGGGTTCTGCGAAGTTCATGCCGGACACTTCCTGGAGAAGCTGGACGCGCTGGCGGTGGCCATCACCTACCGCGACATCCTGAATACCCTGGTTAAGGAGCTTGACGTCGCGGAAGCGGACAGCGGCAGCGGAACGACCGGCGTGCGCTCGCGGCTGCGCGGGCTGACACAGCGCGGGTCGCGGAGGCCGCGGTTGCCGGCGACGTGTCCGGTGTGCGAGGCGGAGGCGGCGGCGGCGGGGCGGGCGTTGGATGTACTGACGCAGCATGGCGACCAGGTCGCAGGGGCGCTGGCTGAAGGCGATCCGTTTTGCTTGCCGCATGCGCGGGCGGCGCTGCGGCGGCGGCCGGGGTTTGCGGCGTTGCGAGCGCGGCAGCATCGCGGGTGGTCGGCGTTGCGGGATCGGCTGTTGGAGTTTATTCGGAAGTCAGATCACAACTATCGGTGGGAGACGCTGACGGACGAGGAGCGGGCGGCGATCGTGGGCGGCGTGCGGGCCGTTACGGGTATTCGTGCGCGGCCGCGGGACGATGCGAGGGCGGAGACTCGAAAGCTCAGGCGGGGCGGGACGAATGCGGTGCGTTCCGATCGTCACCCTCCAAGGCAGCGCTCGTCGAATTAACCGCAGTCCGCCTCCCGAATGAAGCGCAGGATCCGGTCAGCCATCTCGTCGGGCGCCTGAAGCTGAACAAAGTGGCCGGCGCCGGGAACCATATGAATCTCAGAGCTTGGGAGCAGCCGGTGGAACTGGCGGGCGACGGCCGGTTTGAGGTAGGGGTCGCGGGCGCCCCAGAGGATGAGGGTGGGCGTTTGCAGCGCGGTGAGCGTTTCCAGGCTGCGCTGGTTGGATTCGATCTGATCAACGAGTTCGTTGTTGACGGTGTGGAAGGCACGTCTGGCCGTCGGTGAGTGCCGGAAGCCACTGTGAAAGATCCGGAGCAAGCGATCGAAGTCGGCCGTCCAGCCGGGCAAGACTTGACCGACTTGCCAGCGGTAGATGTGCCACGACAGGCCGGTTCGGCCGATATCGAGAAAGCGCCGGACCAGACGTCCGACGTAGGGCAGGTGGAGCAGCTTGAGGGCGAAGGGCATGCGTGCGGAGTTCCAGCCGTAATAAGTGTTGAGCAACACCAGGGCAGCGGCGCGTTCGGGATTCGCGGCCGTCCAGCGAATGGCCGCGGGACCTGACATGTCGTGGGCCACCAGGACGACGTTATCCAGCTCCAGGGCATCGAGGATCTGCCCAAGCGTCCGGTCCAACATATCGAAACCGAGCGAGAGTCCTTCATTCGGCTGCGAGGATCCCCAGCCGAGGAAGTCGGGCGCGACGGTGCGATGGGCGGCGGCGAGCCTGGGTTGCAGGCAGCCGTAGATTCGGGAGTCGTCGGGCAGGCCGTGCAGCAGGACGACGGTTGGCTCGCCGTCGCCTGATTCGCGGACAAAGCAGTCGCCGGCGGGTACCTGGACGTGCCGACCCGGTGGGGGCGCCCAGCCAGCGACGGGATCAGCGGCCATTGGCGGCTCGCAGCAGGCGCAGGCCTCGCAGCCATTCGGCGGCGCCCCAGGCCTGGGCCGGCGCGCCCTCGGGAGCAAACGGGTCCTCGGGCTGGAAGAGTTCACTCACGGCGCCCACCACGCCGTCGCGCAAGTGCGCCAGCATGGCCTCGCGCACGCCGCGGAGTTCATCGGCCGGAGCGCCGGCCTTGAGACTGGCCTGAATGTAGTAGCCAAGCAGCCAGCTCCAGACGGGACCCTGGTGATAGGCGCCGTCGCGCTCGCGCGGTCCGCCGCCGTAGTGGGGGCAGTAGGCCGGGTCGCCGGGCGCCAAGGAGCGTAGTCCGACCGGTGTCAGCAAGCGCTCGCGAACCTGCGCGAGGACCGACGCGCGCTGTGGCGGCGACAGGAGGTCGCCGGCGACTGCCAGAGCGATGACCTGGTTCGGGCGAATGGTGGGGTCGGAGCCGTCGGGACCATCGACGACGTCGAAGAGACCGCCGGTCTCGGGATTCCAGAAGCGTGTCGCGAATGAGTCCTCAATTAGGGACAGAACGTCGGTGTCGAAGGCGTCGCGCCAGCCGATTCGAGCGAACGCTTCTTCCGCGAACTTGAGGCCGGCGTACCAGAGGGCATTGATTTCCACGGGCTTGCCGCGACGCGGGGTGACGACCCAGTCCTCGAACTTGGCGTCCATCCAGGTCAATTGGAGACCGTCCTCGCCGCCGGTGAGCAGGCCGTCGTCCGGATCCATGCGGATGCCGTGGCGGGTGCCGCGGATGTGCCAGTCGATGATCTCGAGCAGTGCGGTGCCGAGCACGTCCAGGACTTCCGTGTCGTCAGTGGCGCGTACGTAGGCGGCCAGGGCGTGGGTGAACCAGAGGGCGGCATCGAAGGCGTGGTACTCGGGTTCGTCGCCGGCGTCGGGCCAGCGGTTGGGAACCATGCCTTGATCGATGGATTGGGCGTAGTTGAGCAGGATGGTCTTGGCGATCGAGGCGCGGCCGGTTTCCAGGCAGAGGCCGGGGAGCGAGATCAGGGTGTCGCGGCCCCAGTCGCCGAACCAGGGATAGCCGGCGATGACGGTGTTGGGCTCGGGGGCGAAGCCGGGAAGGGCCGGCCCGCGATGCACGAGGGTCTGGTCCGCAGCCAGCCGCAAGCGCTGTTCCAGCGGGTCGGCGGCGGATGCCACCAGCGAGATGGATCGCGCGTCGAACCTGGCCAGCGAGGCGTCGACGTCGGCAGCGGACTGGAGTTCGTCGGCAACTAGCTGCAGGGTCACGGCGTGTCCAGGGGCCACATCGGCCACGAAGTCCGCAGGAGCGAAGGCGTCCTCGATGTAGTCGAAGCCGCGGGCGTGTTCGACGCGGCGGTGGAAGTTCCAGTACCAGTCGGAGCGAAGCTCGAGGCGCCAGCCGCTGCCGCCGAGGTGGACGCAGGGGGCGTCGCCCTGGGCGCGCACGGAGAGCGTGCCGGGTCCGGTTTGCAGGGACTCGAAGGACGGGTCGTCGCCGCGACGGAGGGCGTGGAACCAGCGCAAGGTGACGAATGGCCGGACGCGGAGGCGCAGGGGGTGCGGTGCGTGGTTGGTGTAGCGGACGAAGGTGCGGCTGCGTCCGCGTTCCATCCAGATGGTCTTCTCGACGGTCCCGGATTCGGTGTCGAAGCGCCAGATGGGGCGCTGGCCGCGGAGGGTGAAGGCGGCGATGGCCGTGTACCCGGCGGGGTGCAGGACGCCGCCGTCGTACTCCTGGGTGCTGAGCGGGATCTCGGGGGCGTCGCCGTGGCGGATGAACTCGTCGGCGCCCGAGACCAGGACCCAGCGGGCGTTGGGGGGTGGGTCGGCGGCGACCAAGAGGCCGTGGTAGCGGCGGGTAGCGGCGCCGGCGAGGGTGGCGGAGGCGAAGCTGCCGATGCCGTTGGTGACGAGCCACTCGCGCTCGAGGAGCGGGTCGGGGGCGCCGGTGAAGTGCTCGGCGGGGAGTTGGAGGTCGCTCATGCGGGACCTGCCGGGCGGGCGAAATGGGGTGGGGTTGCGCGCGTAAGAGTTTTTCCCAAAAAACTCTTGAGGCACCGCGGGGTGCATTTTGGCGGGGATTGGCGGACCGGGCGGGGGCGTGGATTCGGGATGTCCGTGACCGGCGCCGAGGCGAGGCCTGGGCGGTGAGAAGCGCGAATTGGGGCGTGTTCGCGCGCAATAAGAGTTTTTTCTAAAAAACTCTTGAGGTGCGGCGGGGTGCGATTTGGCGGGGATTGGCGGCGAGTGCGGCGGGCCTGCGTGGGGTGCCTTTGCCTCAGGTTTGGTTGCAGAGGCCGACAGTCACCCTCACCCCAGCCCTCTCCCTCAAGGGCGAGGGAGGAAGACCGGCCGGTCCCGAGGTGAGCAGCGTGGGGCGGGGTGGCGATGGGGAGCGGTGGGCGGGGTGGGGGGATTTGAGATCGGGGTTGCGGGGACATCGGGGTTAGTGTACACTGATTGATGACAGAGGGCAAGGGCGAGCCGGACGGGCGGCCGGCGAGGTGACGGGGGAAGTTGATGTCGTGGGGTCCATATACTCCGCCGATGGAACGCGCGGCGACGGCGACCGAACGGCAGGCGCCGGTGATGGTGCTGATCGGGATCGGGCTGGCCGGGGGCGTGGTCAGCGGGCTGATCGGCGTCGGCGGCGGGATCATCCTGATTCCGTTGATGGTTGGCCTGCTGGGGATGTCACAACACCGGGCCCACGGGACGTCGTTGGCCATCATCGTACCCACGGCGTGCGCCGCGACGGCGCGCTACGCGACTTCGAACGAAATCGACCTGACGATTGTGTCGGTGGCGCTGGCGCTGGCGGCCACCTCAGTGGTGTTCGCGGCGGTGGGGGCGCGGCTGACGGCGTACATCAACGAGCAGGTGCTACGCCGGCTGTTCGCGCTGGTGCTGCTGGCGGGGGCGCTGCGCATGTTCGTTTCGCTGCAGGACGTGGCCCTGATGAACCTGGAAGGCGGCGAACGCATTGTCGCCGGTGTGATTACGGGCGTCGTGGCGGGGTTGGTGAGCGGGACGATGGGCGTTGGCGGCGGGATCGTGATGGTGCCGGCGATGGTGATTTTCATGGGGATCGACCAGGTGGTGGCGCAAGGCATCAGCCTGGCGGTGATTATTCCGACGGCGCTGTCCGGCGCGGTGCAGCACTATCGGCTGGGTCACGTGGACGTGCGGCGCGCGCTGACGATCGGGATCGGCGGGCTGGCCGGCGGGTTCGGGGGCGCGCAGCTGGCGCAGGTGCTGCCGCGGGTGGTGCTGCGGGCGCTGTTTGCGATTTTCCTGCTGTATTCCTCGCAACGGATGCTGGGGGTGCAGACGTGGGTGATGGGGCGGTTGCGGCGGGGGGACTAGGGCGTAGACATGCATGTCCGTGACTTTCGGGAAGGGCTTGAGCGGTGAGCGGGACAGAACGGTCGGAGTGGGTTGGGGTTGGATGCGCGGAAGACCCCTCTCCGATTTCGGCCGAGGACGGCCGAATTAGGCACGATTCAAGGGCTGAGTGCTCTCGTATTTTTGTCGGTAGTGGGACTTGCATGGGGCGTGGGGCGGGTTGAAGGGCGGCTATTCAGGGTCGAGAGATCGGTTGAGCGGCTGCAGGCAGACATGGACGGGCTGCGCGAAAACGTCAGGAACATCCTGGTGCGGTTGCCGGCGAAGGCCGATTGGGTCGAATGACCTCTAAGGTCCCCGCAGAGGCTTGTCTGGCCGGCCAAGTGCGGGGCCCCTCGCCACGGAGGAGCGGACGGCCACAGAAGCGGAGCGCCTCGCCCGATTGGAATTGGCCTGCGGCAACCTGGCGACGAAGGGCGACCTCGCGAACCTCGAGACGCGACTGACCGCGTGGTTAGCTGTGCTTGTGGTCGTCAACGTGCCGGGCACGGTGAGGCGGATCCTGATCGCGTTGCTGCGATAGCCGCCGTGATGGCCGAATCGGGCACGATTCTCGGGCTGAGCATTTTCGTGGTTCTCTCGGTTGTCGGCGTTGCGTGGTGCGTGGGGCGTGGGGCGTGGGGCGTGGGGCGGGTCGAGCGTTCGCGGTGCTGGGAAAGGTTATTGCAAAAAAGCAATTGACATGCGGAAGAGCAACACCTACGATTGCCTTGCACATCGGCAACCGAATGCCTAAGGAGCAACAAATGGCAGCTATCACCGCTACGCCCGAGGCTCTGAGCGTCAAGACGGTCACCATCGAAGTCAATGACCACAAGGTCGAGATGCACTCAGGACCGGCTTCAGGGATCGAGATCAAAGAGGCGGCCATCAAGCAGGGAGTCAACATTCAGTTGAACTTCGTGCTGCAGGTCCAACTGCCAAACGGGTCGAGCAAGGTGATCGGCGATGAGGACAAGGTTCCTTTGACCGACCACCTCTCCTTCACCGCCATCGCTGCGGACGACAACAGCTAGAGGCGGACCGTGAAGCAGGGTGTGGCACGTGCGATCGAGGAGCTAGGGCGGGCGTTTCCGTCCTCAGACGTCCACTGTCAGGAGGATGGAAACGGGGGTGCGTACGTTATCGTCGAGAGTGTCGAGATTGGGAGTCGATATCGGCCTTCGTCCACATGGATTGGGGGGCACATCACGGCGCTCCATCCCTACGCCGACATCTATCCCCTATTCATCGCCGACAACGTGCGACGGGCGGACGGCGTCGCCTTCGATCCGCCAGTAACCCCCGGAGCCCAGTTCCTCGGTCGCCCGGCCCTGCAAGTTTCCCGGCGCAACAACCACACGCAGCACTTCCCCCAAACAGCCGTCGCGAAATTCCTCAAGGTGCTGCACTTTCTGGAAGAACTCTGATGCGCTTAGGGAATTGCGACGTCCTAGTCACGTCCCGAGACCACCAGCGGATCATGGAGCATCTCTACCCGGGCGACCAGGACGAACACGGTGCCATATTGCGGGCCGGCGTCGTCCAAAGTGGGCAGTCCATTCGACTTCTTATTCAACATGTGCAACCGGCCGAGTTTGGAACTGACTACGTCGCCGGACAATATGGCTACCGCGCGCTTTCACCTACCTTCATTCATCGCGAGATTCTGCAGTGCCGGGACGCGGGCTTGGCGTATCTGGCTGTCCACAATCACGGAAGTGACCGACATGTGGGCTTCAGCCGAGTTGACCTCGAGTCGCACCAGCGAGGCTATCCCGCGCTTCTGGACATAGGGCGTGGCGTCCCAGTTGGCGCCCTGGTGTACGGTCGACGTTCCGTCGCTGCCGATGTCTGGCTGCCGGACGGTAGCCGAAGATCGCTCGGGACCTATCGCGTGATCGGTCACGACATTGAGAGGCTTTACTCGCAGCCAAGCCGAGAGCGCGAGGCGGATGCCGAACACGATCGCCAGGTGCGAATGTTCGGTGAGGCTGGCCAGCAGATCCTAGGAGCGAGCAAGGTCGCTGTGGTTGGGCTAGGCGGAATCGGATCACTGGTGGCGGAATACCTTGCACGACTCGGTATTGGGAACCTAGTCCTAATTGATACGGACGAAATCGAGAGCAGCAATCTCTCCCGAGTGGTTGGAGCGACTCGAGTTGACGTTGAATCGGGCCAACTCAAGACCCAAATCGCGGTTCGCCACGCGCGTGAAATGGCGATTCACGCCACGCTGCAGCCAGTAGTTGGCGATGTATCACGTGATTCGGTCGCACAACTCCTTCGCGATTGTGACTTCATCTTTCTGGCTGCCGATTCCATGCGAGCCCGACTAGTCGTTAATGCGCTCGCCCACCAGTACCTCATTCCGGCGATACAGATGGGCGCTAAAGTGCGGCAGGACGATTGCGGCAACCTCGACGACGCAATGTGCGCAGTGCGACAGGTTAGACCGGGCACTGGATGCCTTTGGTGCAATGGCCTGATCGATCCTACGCAGCTTGCGATTGAGGCAAAGTCAGACAGTGAGCGAAAGGAACAGGCCTATGGAGTGCAGGAACCCAATCCCAGCGTGATCACGCTAAACGCAGTCGCCGCCGCCCATGCCGTCAACGACTTCCTTTTTGACTTCCTGGGGCTTCGAACCGGTGTTGTCGAAGCGGCCTATCTTCACTTCCACTTCCATCGTGGTAAGGCGCAGCGAGTCATTCCGCGTCAAAGTCCCGACTGTAGGGAATGCGTTGAAAGGCTAGCCATGGGTGACGCGCTGGAGCTTCCTGTGCTCGAAGGATGACACTCTGGCGCAGATCCCTGATGATTCTCGAAAGGGTCCTCCACTTAGTCATTCTCTCGCGCGCGTCGCGTGAGGGCAGGGGAGCTTCTCGATGTCTAAGCGCTTGAACTTTGACTTCGAAGCGTTTTATAAGGCCCTAAGTGCCACAGTCGCCGCACGTAGCATGACTTGGAGAATGGTAAGCGACGAGACTGGAGTCTCTCAGTCCACGTTGTCTAGGATGTCTAAGGGGCGGCGGCCCGACGCCGCCAGCCTGACGGCTTTGTCCGCATGGTCCGGTATCAACCCAGTAGATTTCACAAGCGCACCCCGGAACAACCCCGAAGCGGTTGCGCTGGTGTCCAGGCTTCTGCGTGCAGATCCAAAGCTCGATGACGATGGTGCCGATGCACTCGAGGCCATCATTACGACGGCCTACGAGAGGCTTAGGCGGCCGTCGACAGATTCCTAGTCTTGATCCTCCTTTCTCGACTGGGTCGGCCGTGACGTGCGAGTTCGGAACTCAGCCGCCAACTCATCCCGCTCTCTGATGCTCTCGGTGATCTCCGGAATCGCTTCCCTCATCTCCCGACGCAGGTCATCAAGTAGAGTCTTGTCCACCTTCGCCTGCCGAAACTTCCGCAGGTACCTCTTGAGCTTAGGATTCATTGGTCTCCTCCAGAACTCCCGGTTCCTCCGGGCGGGCTCGTGAACGCAGACGATACCAAGACTGGGCGAAGATTAAGCTCCATCCGCGGCAGGGAACCCAAACCAGCGCGCTCGAGATGAACAGGCGCCGGATTCACTTCCGCCGAAGAACGATCAAAGACAAGAGCCAATTCCTCATCATGCAGCAACCAAATGGGGGCTTCGTCCGTTGAGCTGGCTGAAGCATCTATGATCGCTCTAGCAGAAATCTGTCCCGCCTGCCATTGGGCGTCGCTGCAATACTCGATGATCCACACGTATTGAGCTGTCTCCAGATGCATCGTAAGATCGAGAAGCTTGTCGCCCAAATAAGTGTGATTGTCTCGAGCATATTCTCGGAGTTTAGAAACACTACTGATGAAGTATCGGCGCAGTTTAAGCGGTTCTTCGTCCCCTTTATGAAGATTCGTTAACCAACGCTCAACTCTTCGACTGAAGCTCTCTATAGCGGAAGCAGGATAGTAGATTTTGTCAGGCAGTGGAACGATGAACGAGCTAAAGCAGTCAGATGTATAAGGCGGTGCTCCCGGCTCGGTTGAGATACAGTGTAGAGGAACCGTAGCGTATGGAAGAAGGTTATCATCGACCGTCAATAGAGTCTCTACTTGTGACCAGACATGCGATGACGGAGTCTGTGAGGAACCAGCAGAGAGTTTCCAGTTATGACCGACGATCACCACAGCGTGCGCCGCGCTGGAGATGCCTACGAAGAGCGGAAAGCCAGATTCCAGATAGGCGAGTAGCTGAGAGTAGAAAGCGGCATCGGAAGATGAGTTGCGCTTTACAACAAGCAAGGGATAACAACCTGCAGCCTGGAATACGCGCTCGGCTTGAAGGACATTGATACCAAGGGACGGCACGAGTCCGCCCGGGTCAAACGGTGCGGCGAGCCTTGTTATATCGTAGAGAAGGTGTTCTCGATGTTGCGGTAAAGTCTCACTATAGTATCGCAGAATGGCCCAGCAGCACACGTGAGAACAAACGGCGATGTCTCTGTGCTGCGCCATTGAAGGGAATCCCCATACTGGAAGTCGATGACCAAGCAAATTGACGTAGTGGATTGACTGAATAGCCCGTCCGCGTGCGCCCAGCCGCATGTCGGGAGAAAGCAATGACCGTCCCAGAGTGGCTACCATGGTCGGTCTCAGTACTATGTATCCGAAGTAGTGGTCCTGCGGTCGGAAGTCAGAGCAAGCGATATCGGTCTTGGCTTCGTCAAACTTGACCGTTTCGTCAAAAAAGTGAAGACGGACGCAGTCGGAGCGGTACGAACGACCCATCTTGGCGTAGAAGTTATAAAAGGCACTCCGGTAGTCTTTGTCGACGTATCCGTGCTCGACAAGAATCCCGCTGGCGGCGTGCGTAAGCTGGTTATTGAGACGCTGTGCGATGCCCCTCGGATCAAACTCGGGGTCTAGCACATCGACGAGATGATCGTAGTGTGGAGGGGTCCGAAGATCGATCCAGTCGTAGGAGACCAATGCAACTAGTCCTTACCGGCTAAGTCGTCCGAAAAGAGAACGACATGACGACTCTCATGTACGGGAGGAGCTGAGCTCGGCTCGATACTCTTCGACCAAGTCGGTCACGTCCTCGGGTCCGATGCTTTTGGCCCTGGCCCGGTCCTCGCCGTACTGGAGCAGTTGTCGCCACTCGCACTCCTGGATGTAGCGGAGCACGGCCTCGCGAAGGAACTCGCTCCTGGAGCATCCCTGCTGCTTCATCACCTCGTCGACCCGGTCCGCCATCGCCGGCGGCAGAGAGAAGGTGATGGTCCTGATGGTTCGGGGCATGTTGGCCTGTTGTTACCGAGTGTTACCCGGATAGTGCGGCATAGGCCGGGCTCATTTCAACCGTTCTTCAAGAGCTGTTGAGGCCTTCCCTAGGCCGTCGAGTCGATGCTGACGGTGAGGTGGGGTTCGTGGTTGCCGGGGTTGGTGGCGAGGAGGTGGCCGGCGGGGGGAAGGCGGCGGCGCGGCCGGTGACGCGGTGGGGCCAGTGGGGGCGTTCGTGAAATTCGCGGCGGGGTTCCTGGAGTTCTGGGGTGGGTGATGGGGCGGTTACGGCGGGGGACTAAGGCTTCGAACAGAAGGTGTCTCAATCGGGGAGTGAGGGTTGAGCGGCACAGGATGGTCGGAGTGGATTGGGGTTGGGTGCGCGGAAGAGGGTACCCACGAGGGGCACCCCTACGGGATGCGGCGGCGGCGGGTGAACGGCGGGGTGCAGGGGCTTTCGCAGCGGGGGGACCGCCATGGCGGCCGACTTGGCTCGCCTCAGCCGGGTCGGGGACAGGCGTCACCGTAGATCTCGGCCGCAATCTCCGCATGGGGGATGTAGTCCGAGGCATCGGTGTCCTTGAGTCGCTCGCTCAGAATCGCCATGTCCTCCGCGTCCTCACGGCGCTCCAGCTGCTCAAGGTATTCCGCGTCCTCAACGGACACCAGAGCCACGACGCCTTTGCCATGGCGTGTGAGCACGATTCGCTCATTGCCGAACGCGACCCGGTTGATGTGCTCGGAAAGCTCACGCCGGGCCTCGGAGACACGCACCTCAATCATGGTCAGCCGCCCTTGTCAAAGGCATCGAGCGTCGCTCAGGGGATGATGGCACAAAAGTTAACATATGTACAAATCATCTATGCGCTACGAAATCCAATGGCATCGCGCGGCGCGCAAGGAGATGCGACGACTTCCGCGGAGCGACCGGCGGCGCATCGCCAGGCAGGTAGAAGGCCTAGCCAGCGATCCGCAGCCGCCAGGATGCCGGCGAATGACCGGCCCGCACGTTGCGTGGCGAATACGGGTCGGCCGGTACCGCGTGGTGTACCAGATTCAGGGAAATGTGGCGCTTGTATACATCGTCCGGGTGGCCAAGCGCGGCGAGGTGTACCGGCAGCCCGAAACGCTGCGCGGGCGCCTGCGACCGGGTGAGTGATGAAGCTCGCGCACTAATTCACAGCACCGACTCCGCTGGGACGAATCTCTTGAAGTTCGCAGACCAATGTGTCGTTTTCACCTGTTTCCCCGTCTTCAGCGAGCGCACGGCGGATTCGGCGGCGAGCTGAATAAGGCCTCGAACCGAAGAGGTGAAAGGCCTTCGGACCGACACGTCGTAGAGACTATCAGCGGCAACACAATTGAGATATTTAACGATGGCCAATGGAAGAGCCTGGAAGTCGATGTCATTGGCGAAGGCGACGGTGAGATTGATATTGCCGTCCTATCCTCTCCACTCGCCGTCGGCCCAAGAGACGCGGTTGTCTCAGCATCTTCAACCGGCATGACAGTCGGGCAGCAGATCTACTTCTTAGGATTTCCACTGGAGATGAGAGGAGGATCGCCGTACGATTTTCCCTATCCCCTGGCAAAGTCTGGCGTACTTAGCGGTGTTGACTCCTGGCATGGCACGAACTTGCTATATGTAGACGGTCACGCCAATCGAGGCTTCAGCGGCGGACCACTAATCTGCCACGAGAATCAAACCAACACCATACAAGTTGCTGGCGTCATAACGAGCTACAGAATTGATCCCGATAGTGTCAATTCAGGAATCGGGATTGCTGTCAATATCCGACATGTCATTGATCTCATCGACAGCAATCCCAAGGGAGTCCAGTCAGCTAATTAGCATAGACTCGTTGTGCGTCCTCAACCTTCAAAGGTTGATCCATCGGAACGCCTTCCCAACGCTCGTCAAGCTTCCGAATATCTTCTTTCGTCAGCGTCGGAATTTCTTCGTCTTTGTCTTGGATCTGCCGAGTCTGCTTCCTCTGCGTGTCGCGCGACTCCTTCACCTTAGCCCTCCGGTTGGCGTGTGGCTGGCCAAGACACTCGCTATTTTACCATCGGCAGTTAAGACTGCCTAATGGAAAATAACCTACAGATTTCATTGACTCTGTCTACTTCTAATACGCAATAAGACACCGGATAACCACTGGCCGGGGTCTGGTAAACGGCGGGGTGCAGGGGCTTTTGCTGCGAAGGACCGCCGTGACGGTTGAATTGGGCACGATTCTGGGGCTGAGCATTTCCGTAGTTCTATCGGTCGTCGGTGTCGCGTGGCGCATGGGGCGGGTTGAGGGTGGGCTGACGGGCGTAGAGCAGTCGGTCGAGCGGCTCCATGTCGATATCGACCGTATTCGGGATGACATGAACCGTCTGTGGGATGACGTCAAAGCAATCTTTCTGCGGTTGCCGGCGAAGGCGGAGTAAGCCTCTGAGCCAATGAAGTCCCGCGCCTGATCGGACCGGCAGAGGCCAAGCGGCCCGCCCGCGGGTCTTCAAGATGCCGCCGCCCCTACGGGAGCGTCATGGGTACGGCTGACGTTTCCGGCGCGAGGTCAGGCTTCTTGCTTGCGTATTTTGGCTTCGATCTGGGCGTGTGGGATGTAGTCAGATAGCCGCGTGTCGGCCAGGCGCCGGGACACAATCGCGAGGTCGTACGCGTCTTCTAGGTACTCCACATGCTCGTCGTTGGTCGCGGAGATGAGGAAGGTCCCTCTCAGGAGCGATCAGGCCAAGCGCCAGAGGTTTCCGGCTATCGCTGGACGGTCGAGGACTGTTCGCCGTGTTACTGATGTACCGCGCACCGCGCAGGCTGGGCGTTCCGGTCTGGGTGCGGCGGCGGCCGCGAAGGACTATGTGACGACCGAGGCACCAGCCGGCACCCGGGCAGCGCGCAAGTCGCAATGGCAACGACGCCGCAGCGCGGGGCCGCGTGCCGGGACACCCGCCGCATTGCCTCCGACTAGATGTTCGCCCGTATGATTGGGGCAATGGCGTAACTTGACTGCTGGCCATGGTGATTGATGCCTGTCGAATCCGCCGCCCGTGTGATGCGGTACTCGCCAAGGACTGCTCGGTGAGTTCGCCGAACGATCGCATCCCGGGCCTGTCTCAGCAGTGTGGTTCCGCGACCGACACCGACGTCCCGAACGGTAAAGTGTCGACGTGCCAGTCCGGTTCCCGATCTGCAAGTCATAGCGCGGACGGGAGCGTGGAGCCACATGAAATCTGAGATTCCTCCCGACGGTCCAGTTGGTGCGTTCACCGCTGACCAGGTGTGTGAGTTGACCGAACTGTCACGCAGCCAACTGCGCTACTGGGACAAAACCGGGTTCTTCAAGCCCGAGGCCGGTTCACTGCGGATGGGTCCGTACTCGCGCGTTTACTCGTTCCGCGATGTGGTTGGACTGCGGACGCTGGCGCTCCTACGCAAGCACACGTCGCTCCAGGCACTTCGGGGCGCGGCCGGCATGCTTCGCCAGCACAACGACTATCCGTGGGCCAATCTTCGGTTCTACAAGCGCGAGGGCGAACCAACCATATTCTTTGAGGTGGACGACGAGTCGTTCAGGGTAGCCAACACCAATTCGCAGACTACATTTACCATTGACCTGCAAGAGGTGAGCGACAAGATGCTGAATCTTGTACGGCGAATGCGCGAGCGAAAAGCGGAGGAGATTGGTCAGACATCACGGCACCGGTACGTTGCGCATAACCAACGGGTCATCGCTGGAACACGCATCCCGACGTCGGCCATTTGGAACTTTCATAGGGCTGGATATCGAACGGAACAAATCATCGAGGAGTATCCGCGCTTAGAACCGGCAGACGTGCACGAGGCTATTCGTCTTCATGAGGCCGAAGCCGCAGCACTGGCAAAGTAGCTTCTGTGATGGCCGCACGGTGATTTGATCCTCATGCGGTTACTGATCGATGAAAATGTGCCAGATTCCACCGCCAAGGCGTTTGAAGCCCGAGGCCATGAAACCATCTATGTACGAGACGACAATTCGCGCGCACGCGACCAAGCTGTCGCGCGCATTGCCGAACTTCACGGGGCCATCGTGGTTACATGGAACGTCAGACATTTCAGGCCAATCATAAGGAAACGACTTGGCATAACTCGGCGAAGCGCTCGGCAGATGGGACTCATCGGATTCCGATGCGACGAGAGCATCGGAGCACAACGTGTCAACGAAATAGGGAGCCTCATCGAGTATGCGTTCAGTACAGGCCAGCAAGTCTCCAGCGACAGCGTTGCCGTCACGGTAACGACAGACGAGGTGAGATGGGAATTAGCGTTCGCCCGATGAATGGAGCGCAGGATGCTGCCTAGCAGAGACAAGGCCCACCCGACTCCGCCTACGGGATCCGGCGCAGTCCGGGGACCTTCGCAACGGTGGAGCCGATGGCCGGAGAAACGGAACGACTTGCCTGATTGGAAGGGGCGTACGACCACCTTGCGACGAAGGCCGACCTTGTGAATACGGAGATGCGACTGACCACACGGTTCGCGGGGCTGCTTTTGCTTGTGGTCATCGGCGTGCCAGGCACGGCAATGGAGATTGGGATCGCGTGGCTGCGATAGATGTCGGACCCTGGCGCACGGCCGTGGTCTGCGGCGATTGCTGAAGGCTCGTGGGTAGAATTGCGTACGGGCGGTTGGTTGGTGGCTTCTGGGCCGTGTCGGGTGAACGGCGGGGTGCAGGGGTTTTTGCTGCGGAGGGACCGCCGTGACGGTTGAATTGGGCACGATTCTGGGGCTGAGCGCTTTCGTATTTCTGTGGGTTGTGGGACTTGCGTGGCAGATAGGGCGGGTTGAAGGGCGGTGAGCCTCGGAGGTTCCGTTTCGGAACGATCCGGCAGTGCCCAAGCGGGGCCGCACCTGGGTCCACACAATGACCCCGCTTCTACCAGTCGGTTCAATGCTCACCGGACATCATTGGCGCGAAGGCAATGGGCGCCTGGGAAAGTGCTGGCACGCCTGCCATCGCACGGACCCTGACATTCAACGGAGGCGGGACAATGGGAGCGACACAGGTAACGGTCAGGATTACCAACCCCGCCGACGAGGAACGGTTCTGGGAGGGTCTCTTCCTGGTCGATACGGGCGCGACAGATTCGCTTGTCCCCGGGCCGCACCTGGAAGCCATTGGTCTTGAACCCAGAGGGAAGCGAATGTACGAACTGGCCGACGGCAGCGATTTGTCCCTCGATGTCACCGTTGCCAAGATCGAGTTCATGGGTGAGTTCGTCGGGGGAACGGTCATCTTCGGCAGGGACGACGCCGAGCCGCTGTTGGGCGTGACGGCGCTGGAATCCGTCGGCATCGAAGTGGACCCGGTGAATCAGAGGTTGAAGCGGCTGCCGGCCGTGCGGCTGAAGTGAACGAAGCGTGGACCTGGTGTCCTCCAGGACCGAATGGAGCAACGCTCCGTTCGCGACGTCCAAGCGGGTGGAGTAGGTGATGAGGCGGCAGGAAGGGTCCAGAGACGAGTTCGTCGGGGAAGCGGTGCTTCGCTACATCGAAGAGTGCGAGTGGCGACAACTGCTCCAGTACGGGGAGGCGAGGGCCAGGGCGAAGGGCGTCGGCCCGGAGGACGTGGCCGAACTGGTGGAGGAGTATCGGGGCGAGGTCAGCTTCTCCGATTCATAAGAGACGTCCTCGAACTGGCATTCAGGGGACGGTTCGAACTGTGCTCGAAGCCATTCATCGTGGCGGAGGTTGCCGGGGTGCCTGGGCGCAAGTTCGATTGGGCCGCGGACTCTAGCCCGGCCACTTCGACAAGCTCAGGACAGGCTGACCACGGACGCAGGGCGTCGGGGCGGGACCGGAGGCTTTGAGGGTTAGCTGGGGGTGTGGTTCGACACGGGATGGCGAGGAGTGAGCTGAGAGAAGCTAGAAGTGAGAGAGGACAAAGGACAGGGAGGGACGGCCCGCGAGAGTCGGGTGCTTCATCCGGGCTGTGTGGTTCGACACAGTCCTCCGAAGACTCCGGACTGGCTCACCACGAACGGTTAATCGGCAGGGTCAGGACGGGTTCCGCGGGGACTCTGGGTCGGCTCACTACGAACGGTTAGGGGCCGTCGGCACTTAGGTTATTCGCCTCGATGTTGACGAGGAGGAGGGATTCGTGGTTGCCGGGGTTGGTTGTTAGGAGATCGCCGCCGGGGGTGAAGGCGGCGGAGCGGCCGGTGACGCGGTGGGGCCAGTGGGGGCGTTCGTGGAAGTGGCGGCGGGGGTCCTTGGCGTCGAGGTAGAGGGCGAAGACGCCCAGGCGTTGGGCCAGGTCCCGGGCGCGGCGCTTGAGGGTGTCGCGGCGGTTGAACTGGAGGATCTGGTCCCATGAGGCGCCGGCGTTTTGGAAGTCCTTGATGCAGTCGAAGTGAGGCTGGACGATGACGCGGGCGCCGAGCCGAACCAGCCTGTCGTGGATGGCGGGCGACTCGTTGTCGGCGCAGATGGTGACGCCGATGGAGGTCTGGCCAAGCTGAAAGGGCGCCATGTCGTCACCGCCGCCGCGATAGAAGTCCATCTCGCTGGTGGTGGGTTGCAGCTTGCGCTGGACGTGTTGCACGCCGTCTCCGGTCACAATCACGTAGGCGTTGAAGGGCTTGGGGGCGAGGCCGCGTTCGGCGATGCCGGCGCCGATGGCGAGGCCGTGGGCTGCAGCGATCTGGGTGAGGCGTTGGGTTGTGGGGCCGGGGATGGGCTCGGCCCGGCGTTCGAGTTCGGCGGGGTCGGCGTCGGTGTCGTAGGTGACCCAGGGGCCGTGGACGGAGAACTCGGGGAAGAGGACCAGGTCGCAGCGGGCGGCGGCGGCCTGCTGGGTGAAAGTCTCGATTTTCTTGAGGTTCACGTCCGTTTGGCCGCGGAGGGAGCCGAGGGTGACGAGGCCGATGCGCATGGGGGATTCAGTCGAAGGCTTTCAAGCAGCGAGTAAGGGTCGCAGGGTCACGGATAGCATGCGCGACGGTGTCCATGCCATCCACCTAGTAGGCTCCCAGGGCTTCCAGGGGCGGGTGAGGCGATGAGCTTGGAACGGGCGGCGGGTGGTGAGTATTTGATCAGGATTGATGTGCCTGTCACGGTGCGCGCGGCGCGGGTGGACGAAGTGCGGCGGCTGGGCGAGCTGTGGGGGCCGAAGGGCATGACCTCGCGATTGCGGCATCTGCGGCGGTATTTCCGGGAGCAGGCGGACGGGGTGCAGCGGGGGCTGGTGGCGGACTTCAACGGGAATCCGATCGGGCAGTTGTGGGTGCGGTTGCGGCATATCGACCCGGAAATCGAGGCCGGGCTGACGCTGGCGTATGTGCACACGCTGGTGGTGATGCCGGAGTTTCGGCGGCTGGGCGTGGCGGAGGGGCTGGTGCGGAGCGCTTCAGCCCTGGCCGCCGAGCGTGGATACACGCACGTTTCGATCGGGGTGGATCGGCCAAACGAGAATGCACGACGGCTGTACGCGAAGTGGGGTTTCGAGCGCTACCACGAGAGCTTTGACCTGCGGGGCGACCTGGTGTTCATGCGGCGGCGGGTCTTCGAGGCAGCGGTTCCGGCGGAGGTGCGGTGATACCATGCGGCGCGTCCGCGCGGGAGCCTTGAGGGCCGCGCGGTTGCGCGTGTTTGGCGGGCGTGCGTCCGCCGGCGGGAGTTCTGATGCAAGCGTTTCTTAACGGCGAATACATGGACCTGGCGGATGCCAAGGTCAACGTGATGACGCACGCGCTGAATTACGGAACCGGGGTGTTCGAGGGGATCCGCGCCTACTGGGACGACGAAGAGGAGCAGTTGCTGCTGTTCCGGGTGCGCGAGCACTTTGAGCGGATGCACCAGTCGGCCCGGATTCTGCGGATCGGCATCGACTACTCGGTCGATGAGCTCATCGACATCTGCGTGAACGTGCTGCGGGCGGGCAATTTCCGCGAGGACGTGTATGTGCGGCCGCTGGCGTTCAAGAGCGCGCTACAGGTCGGGCTGAACATGGTGGCGATGGGGCCGGACGGCCTGCAGCCCATCGAGAACGGGTTCACGCTGTTCGCGCTGCCGTTCGGCAATTACCTGGACATCGAGAAGCCGATCCGCTGCACGATTTCGTCGTGGCGGCGGGTGAATGACAACATGATTCCGGCGCGCGGGAAGGTGACGGGGATTTACGTGAACTCGTCGCTGGCCAAGACGGAGGCGCTGGAATCGGGGTTCGACGAGGCGATCATGCTGACGCACGACGGGCACGTGAGCGAGGGTTCGGGCGAGAATCTGTTTATCGTGCGCGGCGGGAAGCTGCTGACGCCGTCGTTGAGCGAGGACATCCTGGAAGGCGTGACGCGCGCGACGGTGATGCAGATCGCGCTGGACGACCTGGGGATCGAGACGATCGAACGGCCGATCGACCGGACGGAGTTGTACATCGCGGACGAGTTGTTCCTGGTGGGGACCGGCGCGCAGATTTCGCCGGTGCGGGAGATTGACGGGCGCATCATTGGCGACGGCGAGATCGGTCCGGTCACGGGCGCGTTGCAGGATTTGTACTTTGATATCGTGCGCGGCCGGTCGGGGAAGTATGGTGAGTGGTGTCTGAGCGTGCAGGAACAGGCCGCCGCGCAGAGCGCATGATCGGGAGGCGAATGGAGGCACAGCCGCGCTGATCGCGACACGCCTCCACCAACCCACGCGCGTGGGCCCCGCCGACCTCCGTTCCCTAGCTGACCGACTCTTCCGCCCCAGCCGACGGCCGTGGGCCTGAGCCGTGGGTAACCCGCACCTGGACGACGCGAGGCTGGATTTACTGGAAGCGCGGCTTGGCATTCGATTCAAGGATCGCGAGTTGCTGACCCAGGCCCTGGTGCACCGCTCGTTCGTCAACGAGGCGGACCTGGCGGACGCGGACAGTAACGAGCGGCTGGAGTTCCTGGGCGACGCGGCGCTGGGACTGGTGGCCGCGGAGTTGCTGTATCGCCGCTACCCGGATCGGGCGGAAGGCGGGTTGACGCACGCGCGGGCATCGCTGGTGAACCTGGCGGCGCTGGGTGAGATCGGGACGGCGCTGGGGCTGGGCGATTTCGTTCGACTGGGGCGCGGCGAGGAACTGACTGGCGGCCGCGAACGCGCGAGCGTGGTGGGTCGGGCGTTCGAGGCGGTGCTGGGCGCGATCTACCTGGACCAGGGACTGGAGGCGCTGCGCCATGTGCTGAGCCCCATCCTGATTCGCGAACTCGACCGGTACGGCTGGGAGGGCCCAGCGAAGGATTTCAAGTCGCAGTTGCAGGAGCATCTGCAGGCCAACGCGGCGGGCACGCCCGAGTACGAGCTGGTATCGATGGAGGGCCCCGACCACCTGCTCCGGTTCACGATGTCGGTCCGAGCCGGTCATGCGGTGCTGGCGTCGGGTGAAGGCTCCAGCAAGCAGCGCGCGGAGCAGGCGGCGGCACGCGCGGCTCTGACGGCAATTCTCGACGCCGAAGGGACAACGGATGTACCTGCGGCGGATTGACCTGCAGGGGTTCAAGACGTTTCCGCGTCGAACGACGCTGGAGTTTCGGCCCGGGGTGACGGCCATCGTGGGACCAAACGGCGCGGGTAAGAGCAACCTCTCGGACGCCATCCGCTGGGCCATGGGCGAGCAAGCGCCGCGCCTGCTGCGGATTCGCCGAGCGGAGGACGTGATCTTCGGCGGCTCGGAATCTCGTGCGCGAACCGGGATGGCCGATGTGCGGCTGACGTTCGACAACGCCGAGGACTGGCTGCCGACGGAATTCAGCGAGGTGGTGATCGGGCGGCGATTGTTCCGGTCGGGCGCGTCGGAGTACACGATCAACGGAGCGCGGGTGCGCCTGCGCGACGTGCTGGACCTGATGAGCGCGGGGGCAGCCAGCCACGGCGGGCACTCGGTGATCAACCAGGGCCAAGTCGATCAGATGCTGCAGCAGCGACCGGAGGACCGGCGGGCATTTCTGGAGGAAGCCGCCGGGGTGGCTCGCTTTTACGCCCGCCGCGATCAGGCCTGGCGCCGGCTGACGGAGACGCGGCGGAATCTCCAGCGTCTGCGGGACCTGGCGGCCGAGATCGAGTCGCGGCTGGACACGCTGCGCGAGCAGGCGCAGGTGGCGGAACGTGGGGCGGACTTGCAACGGGAATTACGCGACGGGCAGATGACGCTGGCTCGACACCGGCTGTTCACGGTGAACCGGCAACTGGAGGCCGCGGAAGAGCGCGAGCAGCAGGCCACCGAAACGCTGGCGGCGCTGCTGGCCGAACCGGTGGAAGAATTGCGCCGGCAGGCTGCACAGGCATCGCTGCGGAGTTCGGAGCTCGAGCAGGACCTGTCGACGGCGCGCCGGCAGGTGGAGCACGCCCGCCGCGAGGCGGCGCGCCGCGAGGCGCAACGCGCGCGGCTGGTGGAACGCGCGCGGCACCTCGAGAGTCGACTCGCCGACCTGAGCACGCGGAGTTTGAGCCTGGCGGCGCGCGCCGAGGCGCTGGCAGAGGAAACCCGGGTGGCCGAGCAGTCGCTGGCGGAACTCGATGGACACGTTGCGCACGTTCAAAGCGAACGACAGCGGCTGCTGGAGACGCTGGCGCCGGAGCGTGAACGGCGGGGTCGGATGCAGACGCTGGCCGGCCAACTGGCCAGCGCGCGCGACCGGCGTACGTCCCTGCGGGAGCGTCAGCGGCACCTGTCGGGCGAGGGCGAGATGCTGGAGGCCGTCCTTGGGCGGCTGGCGTCCCAGGCGAAGGACTCACGCGAACAGGCCACGGCCGCGCGCGCGGCCGCGGAGGCGGCGGAGCGTGAGGCGCACGCCGCCGCGGCAGGCGTTGAACAGAGGTCGGCCGCGCAGCGCGCCGCCGTGGAGGCCGCACGAGCCGCGCAGCAGGCGCAGGCACATGCGCGGGCAGATCTGCAAGCAGGAATCGAGGCCGTCGCCGCGCTGCAACGGGAGTTGGACGCCCTACAGGAGGCCAATGCTCAAGCCGGAGGAACCGACGAGGCGCTGCGCGCGCTGCGGGAGACGACCCCCCACACCATCATCGGCCGGTTACGCGAGCGGATGCGCCCGCGCAGTGCAGGGGCCGGGCGACTCCTGGAGGCAGCGTTTGCCGGCGGTCTGGACGCGCTGCTGGTCGCTCGACCGACGGACGGGGCGGCTCTACGTACGGCCGCACGGGATTTACAGCTCGGGCGACTGCGTTGGCGCCCGGCCACCGGGTTCCGGGGCTGGCCCTACGAGGACGACACGGCCGAGGTGGCGCCGGCGGGCCTGCTGGGGACGCTGGCCGACATGGTGGATGCCAGCGGTCCCGACGCCGACCTGGTGCGTCGGTTGCTGCGCCGGGTGGTCGTGGCCGAAAACCTGGAGGCCGCGCTGCGAGCGCGGCAGGAACGCCGCGACCTTGCCGGCCACCAGATCGTCACATTGGACGGCGACGCCATCGACGCCGACGGGACGGTGCGGCTGAGCGCTCAGGACGCGGCGGGACAGGATATCGGCAAACGGCTGGCCGCGACGGAACGGGCGTTGGGCGAGGCTCGACGTCGACAGCCGGAGCTGGAACAGGCCGCGAGGGCCGCCGGCCGGGAGCTGCGGGACGCGGACGCCGCCCTGCGCCGCGCGGAAGCGGACAGCGCCGCCGCCGCCAGCACCCGTCAGCAAGCCCACGACGCGGCGACCGCGGCCATCCGGGGGCATCAGCGCGCGGCGGCCGAAGCCCGCGCCCTTGGCACGAGGCGTGACGACGCCCAGGAACGCCTGGGCGGCATCAAGGGGCGCCTGGAGGAGCTGGCACCGCGCGTTGAGGAGGCCGAGCGGGACGTGGCGCGGCTCAGCGAGGAACTCGACCAGGCGGACACCGCCACGGCGGGTACGGCGGAAACCGAGGCGCAGCTGGCGGCGCTGGAAGCGACGTTGGGCGTGAACGAGCGTCGCGCGGCCGACCTGCGGACGCAGGCGGCCCAGCGCAGCAGCGCGGCAGCGCAGGCAGGCGCCGAGGCGGAGGCCCTGGAACGGGAGCGGCTTGACGCCGAGCGTTCGCGGGCCGCGGCGACGGCCGCGCTAACCGAGATGGACGCAATGAGCGATAGCGATGACGCGCCTGACGAGGATCTTGTCCCTCGGCTGGTATCCGAGGCGCTGGAGGCCCGGCTGGAGCTCCAGCGCTTGCAAATGCAAACCGAAGTGCGCGCGCAAGAGCAGGCCCGAGCCACGGCTGACGTGGCGGCGGCGCAGCGCGAGACCGAGCGGCTGGTGGAGCGGCGTACCGAAATTCGGGCCCAGGCGCGCGACGATCTGGGTATTGATCGACTGGAGGCCGAAAAGGCCGGCACAGCGATCGGTCAGATCGAACGCCGGACGGCGGAGTTGCGGCGGCTGCTGGACCGGCTGGGCCCGGTCAACCCGCTGGCGCCGGAGGAGTACGAGCGCGAGCGCCGCCGGGTGGAGGACGCGGGGCGGCAGATTGCCGACCTGGAGGGGGCGGAAGCGAACCTGCAGACGCTGGCACGCGACTTGCAACACCAACTGCACGCCGACTTCATGGCCACGTTCGAGACGATGAATGAGGCATTCAGCTCAACCTTCACCGATCTCTTCGGGGGCGGCGAGGCGCACATGGTGCTGACGTCGCCCAACGACATCGAACAGACGGGCGTGGAGTTCTCGATACGCATGCCGGGCAAACGGCCCCAGCAACTGGCGGCGCTGTCGGGCGGGGAGCGAGCGCTGGTGGCGGCGGCGCTGATTCTGGCGCTGCTGAAGATCCGCCCGCCGCCATTCTGCATCCTGGATGAGGTGGATGCGGCGCTCGACGATCAGAATGTGAAGCGGTTCTGCCGGCAGGTGCTCAGCCTCAGCGAGCGCACACAGATTCTGCTGATCACCCACAACGCGGTTACGGTTGAGGCCGCCTCCACGGTCTACGGTGTGACCATGCGCGAAGACGGCGTTTCCGAATTGTTGTCGTTACGCCTAGACGGAACTCCGACTGACGGTCGGACGACGAACGGCCACGTTCGGACGTCGACCACGGCCGCAGCTGGCCTTCGCGATGCCGCCAGCGCGGCGTGAGGCGACAGCCCCGGACCGTCCACTCATCCATCCCGATGCATGAGCCGCGTCCATAGCCGACGCCGAGGCGCTGGCCGGCGTGCTCCCGGGCGGCGGATGCGGCGCCCCGGCCAGCGGCCAACGCGTCGGACCATCGTTCCGGTGTGGGGGCTCGCATTGGCCCTGGGGGCGGCAGCGACCGTGTTCATGCTTGTGCTGGCCAGGGTGGCAGATCCGCTGGCCGGGCTGCAGGACCTGGCCGACGACGCCGGCGCGCTGCTGCAGCCGGGAGCGCCGGTGCCAAGCAGCGACGAGCCCCTGGTGCCTCGCCGTGAAGACCCGAACGCGGACGTGGTGGAGGTGCCCTCGGTTGTCAATCTGGACGCCGAGGCGGCGAGGGGGCTGCTGGAAGCCGCCGGCCTACAGCCACGGGACGAAGAGGCGTTCGACGACGCGGTGGCCGCGGGACGGGTCATCCAGCAGGAACCCGCGGCCGGCACGTCGGTTCAGCGATTGGCGCCGGTGACGATGACGATCAGCCGGGGACCGTCGCTGGCGCCGCTGCCCAACGTGGTGGGACTCGCGGCGGAGGCCGCACGCGCCGACCTGGACCGCCGCGGATTCCAGGTGATCGAAATAGCGGCTTTCAGCGAGGACGTTCCAGCCGGAACGGTGATTGGCCAGGAGCCGCTGGCAGGGGCTGTTGTGGACCGGCGCTCGGTGGTGGTGTTGCAGATCAGCCGCGGCGTAGAGATCGTGCCGGTGCCGCTGGTGGTTGGGCGGGCGGAAGACGACGCGCGCCGCGCTATCGAACTGGCAGGGCTGGCGGTTGGCGAGACCGCCTATGTGGAGGACGACTCGGCGCCGAACGGGGTAGTGGTTGCCCAGATACCGGACAGCGGGGAAGGCGCAGCGGGCGGATCTGAGGTGCAGCTGACGGTGGTGCGGATCGGGGAGGTTGTGGTCCCGGAACTGGTTGGCCTGACGGTGGATGCCGCTCAACGCACGCTGTTCGACAATGGCCTCCTGGTCGGATCAATACGGCTAATCCCAACCCCCGGCGCTGCCGGCGAAATCGTGGTGGGCCAGGAACCGGGCCCCGGGGCCAAGGTGGCCCGCGGCTATGGCGTGCGACTCATCGTCGCGATTCCCTCCGCCGCCCCGAGTCCGCCGCCGGCGCCGGCGGCTAGCGGCTGACGTCGAGCGGGAGTGCCCGAACCGCTTCCAAGCCGGCTGCCAGCACCGGATCGTCGTCGGCGCCGATCTGGCCTTCGGACATTTCGACCTCAAGGTCCGGCGCCAGGCCGCTCCCGCTGCCAGCTAGCGCGATGCCGGCCGGCGTGATCCAGATTCCGGTGGTGACGCGCATGATGGAGCCGTCAGAGAGCCTGTGCAGTTCCTGCACAGATCCCTTGCCGTGCGTCTGTTCGCCGATGAGCGTGGCGCGACCATGGGCCTGGAGAGCGCCCGCGAACACCTCGGAGCCGCTGGCCGACCCCGAATTGACCAGGACGACCAGTGGGGTTTGCAGATCGCGGAACCCGCTGATGGCGTTGTAGACCTGGGTCGGCTCCTTGCGGCTTTCCCGGCGCAGGATCAACTCGCCCTCGGGCAGGAAGCGGCTGGTGGCCGAGACGCTGGCGTCAAGCAGCCCGCCGGGGTTGTTGCGCAGGTCCACGATCAGCCGTTCAACGCCTGCTGTCTGAAAGCCGCTGAGGGCGAGGTGAACCTCACCTGACGTACGAGACGAAAAGTTGGCGATGCGCATGTAGCCGACGTCGTCGAAGACCGTGGTCGTCACCGATTGGACGATGATGCGTTCGCGGATGACCGTGACGTCGCGCTCGGACGTTTCGCCTTGGCGCCGCAGGGTGAGGGTGACTGATGTCCCGCGCTCGCCGCGCACGAGGCGTCCGAAGTCCGCCAAGGCCATACCCTCCGTCGAGACGCCGTCAACGGCCACGACGTACTCGTGAATGCCGATGCCCGCGGCCTCGGCCGGCGATTGGGGCAAGGGCTGGATGACGAAGGGGAAGTTGTCGCGAAGCTCGATGCGAATGCCGATGCCGACGTACGAACCAGATAGATGCGCGCTGGACCGTTGGGCCTGCTCAGGATCCTGGTAGAGGGTGTAGGGATCCTCGGTGGCCTGGGCGAGTCCGCGAATGGCACCTTCGCGCAAGACCTCGGCGGCCAGCGGGCCGTCGAAGTAGTTGTCCTGAATGACGTTCCAGGCTTCCCAGAACAGACCGAAGTCGACCTCTTCCTCTTCCGCCTGGTCCTTGATTTCCGGCGGCGGATCGCCCGCGACGATCTGCGGGGGCGGGACGCCGGGGCCCAGCGCCGTGGCACCGGCGACGAACCCGATGGAGAACACGAAACAGAGGGCGATAACGGAGCCGGCCAGCATGAGTACGGTGCGGATGGGGCGTTGCATATGACGTAGGACCGGAAAAGGCTGATTCCAAAGTAGCGCAGCCGGGTGAGCTGTCGATGAGAGAGCCGCCGTTGCCGGGCGAAACGGCGGCCGCTAGCCGGAGTCGAAGACGCCGACTGGTTCGTCGGCGAGGATGGCGCCGGCGTCCATGCGGATGACGCGGCGGCGGAGGTTGTTGACGATTTCGCTGTCGTGGGTGGCGACAAGAATGGTGACGCCTTCGCTGTTGATGTCGAGCAGCAGGCCGATGATTTCGCGAGCGTGCACGGGATTGATGCTGTCGGTGGGCTCGTCGCAGAGCAGGATGTCGGGCTTGGAAATGATGGCGCGGGCGAGCGCGACCTTGCGCTGTTCGCCGCCGGAGAGTTGCCGGGGGAACCGCTCGGACTTGTCGACGAGGGCCACTCGGTCGAGCACGTCGTCAACGGCCAGATCGATTTGGCGATTGGCGTTCCCGCGGACCTGGAGTGGCAGGCCGACGTTCTCTCGGACGGTGGCGTTGGGCAGCAGGCGAGTGTCCTGGAAGACCACGCCGATGCGGCGGCGGAACTTGGTGAGGGCGGAACCGCGAATCCTGGCGACATCGACGCCGTTGACGAGGACGATGCCGGAGTCGAACGGCTCTTCGCGCAGGAGGATGCGGAGCAGGGTGGTCTTGCCCGCGCCATTGGTCCCGATCAGGAAGGCGAACTCGCCGCGCGCGATGGCGATGGAGACGTCGGCGAGGGCGGGCTCGCCGTCGTAGCGCTTGGTGACTCCCTGCACAACGATCAGTGGCGCGCTCCTATACGGCGAGGTAACGGCGCACGGAGACGTAGCTCCCGATGCTGCCGACGACGAACCCAACGAGCACGATGAAGATGGCCAGGTTGCGGACGAACGACACATCGGTGGCGATGGGCAGGAACGAGATGATGCGGGTGACCGTGGGCGCGGCCTGGAGGTAGAGCACGACCAGCGCGATGGCGGCGAGGGTGGCGCCGACGAGGCCGATGAAGGCGCCTTCGATGAGGAACGGGCCGCGCACGAACCAGTCGGTGGCGCCGACCAGCTTCATGATTTCGATCTCCTGGCGGCGTGCGTAGACCGCGATGCGGATGGTGTTGGCAATGACGAACAAGGCAACAGCGGTAAGGGCGACAATCATTGCGGTTCCGGCAGCACGCGAGACGTTGCTGATGGAGATCAGGCGTTCGACGACGTCGAGCGGGACGGCCACGCTTTCGAATACCTCGGTCATCCCACGGAGTTCATCGGCCAGACCGGGGAGCACGGCGGGGTCGTCCATACGGAGTTCGACGCTGGCGGGGAGGGGGTTGGCCTGCAGGATGTCGATGACGTCGCGCTGGTCGAAGAAGCGCTCCTGGAATACGCGCAGGGCGTCCTCCTTGGTGACGAAGACGACCTCGCCGACGCCGGGGCGCTGTTCCAGGTCGCGCATGATTTCGGTTACCCGGGAGGGGCGGGCGTCGTCGCGGACGTAGGCGATCAGATTGCTCTTGCGGCCAAGGGCCGTGACCATCTCGTTGAGCGTGTCGTTGATGGCCAGGAAGGCGGCCAGGGTGACCAGCATGACGGCCGTGGTGACGACGGCGCCGAGGGTCATGGTGCGGTTGCGCCAAAGCCCGAGCATGGCCGCGCCCAGGATGTAGCGCAGGACGTTGAGCTTAGCTGTCATAGCCGCCGCCGAGTTGGTCGCGGACGACCTTGCCGCCGGCGATTTCAATGACGCGACGCCGCATGGTGTCCACGATCTCCCGGTTGTGCGTCGCCATCAGGACCGTGGCTCCAAGCGCGTTGATTCGCACCAAGAGTTGAATCGTGTCCCAGCTGGTGGCGTAATCCAGGTTTCCGGTGGGTTCGTCAGCTACCAGGATGGGGCAGCGACGGACGATGGCGCGGGCGATGGCGGTGCGTTGTTGCTCGCCACCGGAGAGTTCGTGGGGATGATGATCGGCGCGGTCGCTTAGCTGGACCAGGGCAAGTGCCTCATCCACCCACTTGGAGGTGCGGCCGTTGAACTCGCCGGTGGACTTGAGCACGAACTCCACGTTCTGGCGCACACTCAGCCCCGGGAGCAGCTTGTAGTCCTGGTATATGACGCCCACGCGGCGGCGCAGCTTGGGCACCTCACGGCGTGGAATGCGGGTGACGTCGACGCTTTCGACGAAGACGCTGCCGCTATCGGGCCTGGTGTCGCGGTTGATGAGGCGGATCAGGGTGGTCTTGCCGGCGCCGCTGGGACCGACGAGAAAGACAAACTCGCGCTCGTCGATCTGCAGGCTGACGTCGTCAAGCGCCCGTGTTCCGTTGGGGTAGACCTTGGTGACGTTCTGCAGCACGATCATGGTTGTGGCCGGGGCAGTGCGAACGCCGAGGCGGTGGACCAGGCCCCAGCGCTCGCCGTGGGTGCGGCGTCGGACTGGTCAAGCGTAGCGAGCCATTCGGCTTCGAGGGCATTGAGGTTGAGTCCGACGGCCTGTCGTAACGCCCTGTCCTGGGACGCGCCCTGGCGGTAGGCATCCAGAATCTCGGTGATCGCGGATTCGCCCCAGCGGTCGATGATGAACTTTACGAACGAGTTGCTCTGGGCGTAGGCCAGCAAAGCGCCGCCGCTCTGTACCGGAAACGACCCGGTGAGGCCGCGCAAGGAGATCAGCCGATCGGCTTCGAAGGCCGCATTCACGATGTCGTCATAGGAAAAGCGCTCGGCGACGGCGCTCTCGACGACGGTGGCCAGACCTTCGTGTAACCAGGTTGGAATCGCACGCGACGGCTCGCCAATGGCGTGCTCGATGGCGATGTGCGTGAGCTCGTGGGCAATGGTGGCCGCGAGGGTGCTGCGCCCCCAGTCGTGTTCAGAGGCGTAGAGCACGATCAGGTTGAACCGGGCGGACGCGACGCCTCCCACCCAGGCGCGGGTACCCCGGCCCATGTCGGCGCGCATGCGGTCCCCGTCGGCATAGAAGACGAGCCGCGTGCGGCGCTGGAGTTCGAGGCCGAAATCCTCCTCAAGGGCGGCAAGTCCACGGCGGATGCCATCCACGGCATCGGTAGCCAAGCCGTCGCCGCCCGCATACCACCACATGTCCACCAGGCCCTCGGACTGGGTCTGCCAGGAAAGCTCGGGGTCGATGTAGACCACGGTGCTGGTGGAGGTGTGCGCGGTGCCGTCGGAGCCGTGAACTTCGAATCGGTACTCGATCTCGGCGCCCGGCAGGAGCGTCCCGCGCGGACGCCAGCGGTGCGTGGCAATCAGGCGGCCGTCTTCAAGTTCGAAGGTCGCGCGTCCGCGCCGACTGACCGCGCCCTCCGGGAGGCCGAAGAGGATGGACACCCTGGACGGAGGCGGCCCGGCCCAGGGCGCGTCGAGACGGAAGGTGATGGCGGAGCGTATTTCAACGGCGGCTTCAAGATCGGCCGGGATCGACGGGGCCGCGGCAACGGGCGAGGCGCCGAGTGTGAGCCAGACAACGATGATCCCAATGAGCGTCAGCGCAAAGCGCCTGGGCCGCGAGCGGCTGAACGGCCGGTCGGCGAGCCCCGCGGTCACGCGTCGGTCTCGCTTCCGGAGGAGATGGTGGAGCGGAGCCAGGCCTGGATGAAGGGGTCGATTTGCCCGTCCAAGACCGCGTCGGCGTTGCCGACTTCAAGCCCGGTGCGCAGGTCCTTGACCTGGCGGTAGGGGTGCAGGACGTAGGAGCGAATCTGGCTGCCGAAGTCGACGGCGGCCTGATCGCCACGCAGGCGGGCCTGTTCGGCCTCGCGCTCGGCGATCTGGCGCTCCAGGAGGCGCGCGCCGAGCATCTCCATGGCGACCTCGCGGTTCTGGTGCTGCGAGCGCTGGTTCTGGCAGGAGACCACGATGCCGGTGGGTTCGTGACGGATGCGGACGGCCGAGTCGGTCTTGTTGACGTACTGGCCGCCGGCGCCACTGGCGCGGAAGGTCTCGACGCGGAGTTCCTCCGGGCTGATCGCCACCTCGTTGAGATCTTCCAGCACCGGAACCACGTCGACTCGCGCGAATGAGGTATGGCGGCGGTTGCTGGCATCAAAGGGCGAGAGCCGGACGAGCCGGTGGACGCCGCGCTCGGCTTTCAGGTAGCCGTAGGCGTAACGGCCGGAGGCGCGCAGGGTGGCGCTCTTAATGCCGGCCTCCTCACCGTGCGAGATGTCTACGACGTCGGGCGCGAAGGCGTGGCCGTCGGCCCAGCGGGAATACATGCGCAGCAGCATCTCGGCCCAGTCCTGGGATTCGGTGCCGCCAGCGCCGGACTGGACGGTCAGAAAGGCGTCGTGTTCGTCGTATTCGTCGCCGAGCAGGAGTTGGAATTCCAGCGAGGCCAGGCGGGTCTCCAATGTCGAGACTTCGCCCGCAATTTCCAACTGGAGATCGGAGTCATTCGGATCCAGGAATTCGATCAGGCCCACTACATCGTCCGCCTGCATGTCGAGTTCGCTCCAGAGGTCGACTTCATCCTTGACTCGGCGGTGGCGGCGCATGACCTCGCGGGCGCGATCCGGATCGTCCCAGAGATCGGGCGCGGCGACCTGGCGGTCGAGTTCGGTTAGCGTCGTGCGCTTGGCCGCCAAGTCAAAGATGCCTCCGTATCTCGGTGACCCGCTGCCGGGCGCGGCGGGCACGCCCTTCGAGATCGGCGGTGTCGACGGTTTCGGTCATGAGCGAAGAACTCCCGGCTAGTGGACGCGCTGGCGCTTGCGTCGTCGTTCGCGCTTTTTGCGGGCGCGTTCCTGGGCGCGTCGCTGGCGTCGGGTGAGGCGGGGCGCCTGGCCCTCGCCGTTTCGACTCGCGGCCGGCTGCGCGATCGGCGGCGGCCGGTCCGGCGTGGCCGTCGGCGCGTCGGCCAGGCTGTCGCGGTGGCGGGTGAGGACGGTCTCTTCTTCGACCGGGTCCTGAATCTGAATCCGGAAGAAGCGGCGAACGATGTCGGTTCGGATCGAGGCGATCAACTCGTTGAACATCCCGAAGGCTTCGCGCTTGAACGCCACCAGCGGATCCTGCTGGCCGTACGCCCGCAGGCCGATGCCCTGGCGCACGTCCTCGATCGCGGTCAGATGATTGACCCAGAGGTAGTCGATGGTCTGCAACATCATCCAGCGGATCAGCCGGGGCGCCAGGTCGGGCGAGATGTCGGCCAGGCGCTGCCGGTAACGTAATTCGGCATCCTCGGCGAGCAACTCAGCCACGTCCTCGCCCTTCAGACCTTCAAGGGCGTCGGTGGCCACCGGCTGCTGACCGTCAGCGGCGATGTCCGCGGCGTAGGCCTGCAGGAGTTGCTCCAGTTCCGCAACGTCACTGTGCGGCTCGATGCCGTGGGCTTCGACGATGCGCTCAACTTCCTCGCCGAGCATTTCCAGGAACAGCGTGTCGAGGTCGTCGGTGTTCAGTACCCGTTCGCGCTGGTCGTAGATCACGCCGCGCTGCTGGTTGATGACGTTGTCGAACTCCAGCACGTACTTGCGGGTCTCGTAGTTGTGGGCCTCGACCTTGGTCTGGGCCGACTCGAGGGCGCGGGAGACCATGCCGCTTTCGATGGGCACGTGCTCCTCAACACCAAGGTGCTGCATGACGCCCTTGATCTTGTCGGAACTGAACCGACGCATCAGGTCGTCTTCCAGCGACAGGTAGAACTGGGAAAAGCCCGGGTCGCCCTGGCGGCCGGAACGGCCGCGGAGCTGGTTGTCGATGCGGCGGGCCTCGTGGCGTTCGGTGCCCAGGACGTAGAGCCCGCCAAGCTCCACCACCCGGTCGTGTGCGGCCTGCCATTCAGCGGTGGTGAGGCCCTCGGGCTTGCCGCCGAGGATGATGTCGGTGCCGCGACCGGCCATGTTGGTGGCGATGGTCACGGCGCCTTCGCGGCCGGCGTCGGCCACGATGACGGCTTCCTGGGCGTGGTACTTGGCGTTGAGCACGTTGTGGGGAATGCCGCGGCGCTGGATGCGCTGGCTGAGGGCCTCGGACTTCTCGATTGAGGTCGTACCGACAAGAATCGGCTGGCCGGTGGCATGAATCTCCGCCAAGGCGTCGATCAAGGCTTCGTCTCGCGCCTTGCCCGTGCGATAGACGAGGTCGGGACGGTCGTCGCGCACCATGTCCAGGTGGGTGGGGACGATGGTGACGTTGAGGTCGTAGATCGACTGGAACTCCTGCTCCTCGGTCTTGGCGGTGCCCGTCATGCCGGCCAGCTTGTCGTACATGCGGAAGTAGTTCTGGAAGGTGACGGTGGCGAGGGTCTGGCTCTCGCGCTGGACCTCCACGGCTTCCTTGGCCTCGATGGCCTGGTGCAGGCCTTCGCTGTAACGGCGACCGTGCATGAGGCGGCCGGTGAACTCGTCCACGATCACGACTTCGGCGCGGCGGTCGCGACCCTCGACCACGCGACCGTCGCGGAACAGGACGTAGTCGCGTCCGCGCGCGTAGATGGCGTGGGCGCGCAGGGCCTGCTCGACGTAGTGGACGAGTTGGAAGGACGATTCGTCGTAGAGGTTGTCGACGTTGAGCATGCGCTCCAGCGTGGCGATGCCGGTCTCGGTGAGGCTGGCGGTGCGCAGCTTGAGATCGAGGGTGTAGTGCGTCTCATCCTTGAGCCGCCGCACCACCTGGGCCATCTGGTAGTAGTGCTGGGTGGATTGCTCGGCCGCGCCGGAGATGATGAGCGGCGTGCGGGCCTCGTCGATGAGGATGTTGTCGACTTCGTCGACGATGGCGTAATGCAACGGGCGCTGCACGCGCTCGTCCAGCGCATGGACCATGTTGTCGCGCAGGTAATCGAACCCGAACTCGTTGTTCGTGCCGTACGTCAGGTCGGCGGCGTAGGCGGTGCGACGGTCGTCGGGGGCCAGGCCGTGCTGGATGACGCCGACGCTGAGTCCCAGGCGCTCCACCAAGGCGCGGCCGTACCAGTTGGCGTCACGGTTGGCCAGGTAGTCGTTGACGGTGACGAGGTGCACGCCCCGGCCGGGCAAGGCATTGAGGTAGGCGGCCAGGGTGGCGACGGAGGTCTTGCCTTCGCCGGTGCGCATCTCGGCAATGTCGCCGCCATGCAGCACCGCGCCGCCGATGAGTTGCACGTCGAACTGTCGCTCACCCGTATGCCGGCGCACGGCCTCGCGAACCGTGGCGAAGGCTTCGGGCAGAAGGCCGTCCAGCCTTTCTCCGGCGTCCAGCCGCTGCCGAAACTCGGGTGTCTTGCCCAACAGCTCCTGGTCAGAGCAGGCGCGTAGCTCGGGCTCTAGCGCGTTGACGTGCTTGACCAGTGAGGCGTACCGGCGCGCCGTCCGGCCGGCGTCGTCTCCGACGATCTTCTTGAGAAGTCCTAGCGGCATGTTCGTCGATTAAGTGCCGTGGCTCCCGCAGCAGGCGCGGGGCGTCATTTGAGTATATCGAGAGGCCCTGAGGGCACCGGAACCTTCGCCACGATCCCGCAATCGAGACCGTGCCGCAGGGTCAGCGGCTGATGACGGTTTGGTAGAGGGTGATGATTTGCTCGAGGGTGGCGGGGCGGGGGTTGTTGGCGGGGCTGCCGCTGGCGAGGGCGTCGTGGGCCATGGCGGGCGTTACTTCGCGGAAGCGGTCTTCGTCGACGCCCCAGGCGCGGAGGGTTGGGACTTTGAGGTCGTCCGCCAGGTCGCGGACGATGGCGACGCCGGCTTCGGCGGCTGCCTGGTCGTCGGTGTCGGTTGCTCCGAGGACGCGGGCGATGTGGGCAAAGCGGGGGATGTCGCCGCTGAGGCTGAACTCCATGGCGGTGGGCAGCAACATGGCGTTGGAGAGGCCGTGGGGCACGTGGAAGTAGGCGCCGATGGGTCGCGACATGCCATGCACCAAGGCGACGGAGGCGTTGTTGAAGGCCAGGCCGGCGTGCAGCGAGCCCACCAGCATCTGCTCGCGCGCTTCGACGTCGTCGGGGTGGTGGTAGGCGCGGGACATGTAGCGGCCGATGCGGTCAATGGCGTCGATGGCGAGCGCGTCGGTGATCGGGAAGCGGCGGCGCGAGACGTAGGCCTCAATGCCATGGGTGAGGGCATCCAGCCCGGTTGATGCGGTGACGCCCGGCGGCATGGTGTAGGTCGGCTCGGGATCGACGATGGCGGCGGCGGGCACCAGGTGGGAGCTCATCATCAGCATCTTGACGTCGCGGTCGGGGTCGGTGATGGCGACGCCGCGGGTGACTTCGCTGCCGGTGCCGGCGGTTGTGGGAATGGCGATGACGGGGAGGCCGGGGTCGGGGATGCGTTCGTAGCCCTCGTAGTCGGGGCCGCTGCCGGGGTTGGTGTGCAGCACGGCGGCCAGCTTGGCGGTGTCGAGGGCGCTGCCGCCGCCGAACCCGATGACGACATCAGCGTCCGCAGCACGAATCGTGGCGAGCGCGGCGTCAACGTCGCGGGTGGTGGGTTCGCCAGTGAGTTCGGCCAGGATGGTGGTGGTGACGTCGGCGTCGGCGGCCAGGGCTTCCAGCCGGGGCGCCCACTCGGAGGCGCCCATGACGCGGTCGGTGATGATGGCGGCGCGCTCGGCGCCGAGTTCGCGGAGGGCGGCGGGCAACTGGTTGAGGGCGCCGCGCCCGACGTGGGTAACGGGGGGCGCGCGGAAGTCGCGGCCCTGCGGTTCAGTCATGGGGCCCACACGTCACGACCGCGGCTGCCAGCTCAGATTGGCTGAATGACGCCACAGGCCACGCGGTCGCCGGCTCCGGCGTCCGCACCATAGGTGTCGGGCTGGGCGTGGACGACGATGGAGGAACCATCGGCGTCGAACAGCGAGTGCTCGGGGCCGTCATCCAGCGTGACGTTGGACGTGAGGAAATCAGCGCGGGCCGCGCCGTCGGCGCCCGCAAAGATATTGGGCAGATCACCGGCGTGCATCCCGGCAGGGTGAAGCTGGCCGTGGCCGTGGTCGCCTGGGTTGAAGTGCCCACCGGCCGCCGTGAAGTCCGGCGTGCAGGAGCCAACCGTGTGGATGTGGAACCCGTGGCCGCCAGCGGACAGCCCGCGCACGTCGGCCGACACCAAGACCCCGTGCGGGCCCTGGGTCAGCGTCACCGTACCCATGGGCGCGCCGTCGGGCCCCGCCATCGCGGCCGTGGCCTGCGCGCCCACGTTGGCCGGAGCCGCCGGCGCACCCTCACCACAGGCCGTGAGTGCAAGCAGCGCCAGAACCACCAGCCCAAGCACGCTGATCCAGCGTCTGTTTCTCATGTCCGCCCACCTCGCGGAACATCCCGCGAACTCCGGTCCGCCACCGTTGCGTATGGTACGCGACGGTAGCTGACGCCTTAGTAGTCGCGCCGTGCGGTCTCTTCGAAGCGGCCCTGCGGGCGGATGAAGCGCAGGTCCACATTACCGACCGGGCCGTTGCGGTGCTTGGCGATGTCGAGCTTGAGGTCCACGGGACGCCCGATCGCCTCCTCGTCCCCCGCCTCGGGTTCGTGCAGGAACGCGACGAGATCGGCGTCTTGCTCGATCGACCCGCTCTCGCGCAGGTCGGACAGGCGCGGCCGGGAGTTCGGGCGCTGCTCCACAGCGCGCGAGAGCTGGGCGCAGGCAATGATGGGGATGTTGAGTTCGCGGGCCAGGGCTTTGAGGGAGCGGGTGATTTCGGTGATCTCCTGCACGCGGTTCTCGCGGTGGCCGGAGGCCGTCATCAACTGCAGGTAGTCCACGACCAGCAGGCCGATGTTGTGTTCCAGGTGCATGCGGCGGGCCTTGCCGCGGAGTTCCAGCACGCTGAGCGACGGCGAGTCGTCGATGTAGATGGGGTATTCGGCCACGTCGCCCATGGTGCGCACCACGCGCTGGAGTTGGTCGTCGTCCAGGTCGCCGTCGCGAATGCGCATGGCGTCCATGCGGGCCTCGGTGCCAATCAGGCGTTGCACGATCTGTTCGGCGGGCATCTCCAGGGCGAAGAAGGCCACGGGCACGTCGTTCTGCTTGGCAGCGTGCAGCCCGATGTTGAGGGAGAAGGCCGTTTTTCCGATACCGGGACGGGCGGCCAGGATGATGAGGTCGGAGCGCTGTAGGCCACCGGTGAGAGCGTCGAGGCTGCGAAATCCGGTTGAAACGCCGGTCGGCACGCCCCGGTGTTCGACCCGGAACATCAACTGGTCGCTGACTTCGTGGAGGATTTCGCGAATCGGCAGGATGTCGCGGGTGTGGACCTCGTTGGCAATGCTGAAGATGAGACTTTCGGCCTCGTCCAGCACTTCTTCGGGCGCGGCCTCAGGGGCGTAGGCCGAGGCCACCATGCGGGTGGCGCTCTGGATGATCTGCCGCAGGACCGAGGTGCGGCGGACGATGGTCGCGTAGTGCTCCACGTGGAACGGGGTCGGGACGGCCGAGGCCAACTCCACGACGCGGTCCTCGCCGCCAACGTCGGCCAGCGTGCCGTTGCGCGTCAACTGGTCGCACAAAGTGACGTAGTCGGTCTTCTCGTTGCGAGCAGCGAGAGTGGTGACCGCGGCAAAGATGGCGCGGTGGGCTTCGCGGTAGAAGTCGTCGGCCCCAATCTGCCCGGCGATGCGGGTGATGGCCTCGGGGTCGATGAGCAGGCTGCCGAGCAACGAGCGTTCGGCGTCGATGTTCTGGGGCGGCAGGCGGTCGGTGGCCGACGCCATGGGGGCCAAGGTCATGCTGGGCGTTTTGCTCGCTGGTGATCTGGCGGACCGAGACTGGACGTTACGCGGACGAGGCGAAGCGGAAAAGAGACGGCGGTTACAAGATCAGGCGAATTCAGCAGGTACGAGGTCCGATCCGAACTATCCCCGTATTCCACAGCCACCATTAGTCTCGGATGTGTGCATAACTCCAGCTTAGGACGGTTTGGTAGCAACACCTGAGCGACGGGGACGCCAGCGGCCGCGCACGAGTGCCGGAGACGCAGTCAGCGACGACGTTATCCCCAGTCACTGCCAGGAATCAGTCGTTACCCAAGTTGAATCGGGGCTGCGGGGCGATTCCCGCGATTGGCGGCCTGCACCGTCCCTACCGTCCGAGGTGAGAGACCTCGAAGTCGTCCTCCGCCTCTTCCGCTTCGTCTTCGGCGGCCGGTTCGGGCTCGGCTTCCTGTTCCACGACGTCCAGCATCACTGAAGGCTCCAGGCCGGCGGCGAGGCGGACGGGAACGAGGTAGCGACCAAGCGAGCGGATGGGGCTGTCGATCTGGATGAGGTGACGGTCGACGTCGGCGCCGTGCTGCTCCAGCAGGGCGGCGGCCACGTCGCGGTTGGTGATCTGGCCATGCATGCGTCCCTGGCCGCCAACCTGCACGTGGATGGTGAGCGTGACTCCCTGGATCATGTCGGCCAGATGCTGGGCCTCACGACGCGCGTTCTCTTCGCGACGGTCTTGCAGCTCGGTCTGGAACTGCGCGTCGTCCAAGCGCTGCGGTGAAGCCGGCACGGCCAGGCGGCGCGGCAGCAGAAAATTGCGCGCGTAGCCGGCGGCGACGGAATGCACGTCGCCGATGTCTCCCAAGTTGGGCACGGTTTCGAGCAATACCACCTGCACGTCAGCCATCGGTTATGCGCTCCCCATCCGCACGGTCGCCAAGCGACGTCACCGGGACGAATCACTCAGCGATGCGAAGAATTCCTTGTTGGTCTCGGTCCGCTTCATGCGGTCGAACATGAGTTCCGTCGAGTCGTAGGCGTCGTGAGGGTCGAGGGCGTTGAGCATACGGCGCAACGTCCAGAAGTACTTGAGCCCCTCGGCGTCCAGCATCAGCTCCACGCGCCGGGTGCCGGAACTGAGCACGTTGACGGCCGGGAAGGTGCCGCGTTCGGCCAGGCGCCGGTCCAACATCAGTTCCCAGTTGCCGGTGCCCTTGAACTCCTCGTAGATCACCTCGTCCATGCGGCTGCCGGTCTCGATGAGGCAGGAGGCGATGATGGTGAGGCTACCGCCGCCGTCGATATTGCGGGCGGCGCCGAAGAAGCTCTTGGGCGGGTACAGGGCCTGCGGCTCGATGCCGCCGGACAGGGTGCGGCCGCTGGACGGCTGCACGAGGTTGTAGGCGCGGACCAAGCGGGTCACGCTATCCAGCAGGATCATCACGTCCTCGCCGCTTTCCACCATGCGTTTGGCGCGGGCGGAGGTGAGTTCGGCGACGCGCGTGTGGCTGTGAGGCTGCTCGTCGAAGGTGGAACTTATGACCTCAGCGCCTTCAACGCCGCGCTGCCAGTCGGTGACCTCTTCCGGCCGCTCGCCGATCAGGGCCACGATGACCCGCACGTCGCTGTAGTTGTTCAGAACCGAACGCGCCAGGCGCTTCATGAGTTCGGTCTTGCCGGCCTTGGGCGGCGAGAGCACCAGCCCGCGCTGGCCGCGCCCGATGGGCGCAATGATGTCGACGATGCGGGAGGTGAGTTCCTTGGCCGAGTACTCGAGCACAAGCTGCTCGTTGGGGAAGATCGGAACCATGCGCTCGAACTGCGGTCGGGCTTGAGCCTTGTCCGGGGACAGACCATTGACCGCCATGACGCGGACCAGCCCGTGGTAGCGGTCGCCATCGCGTGCCGGGCGCACGTGGCCGCTCACCAAGTCGCCGTTCCGCAACGCAAAGCGACGGACCTGCGCCTGGGAAACGTACACGTCGTCCGGGCCGCCCTCCCAGCTGGAGTCGCGGCGCAGGAAGCCGAAGCCCTCGTCCATGACCTCCAGGTTCCCCTCAAGGAACATGGACCCGTCCTTCTCAGAGCGGGCCTGCAGGACCATGTTGACCAGGGCGTCCTTGGTCAGGTCGGCGGAGCCGTTGACGTCAATTTCGAGCTCAGTCGCCAGCACCCGGAGCTCTTCCATGGGCTTGGCTTCGAGTTCGGTCAGTTCGCGATCCGGATCCGGCTGCAACTGGCGCTGACGACGGTGAGGGCGGCGGCCACGGCCGGAGCGACGCGGACGGCGATAGCCGCCGGAGCGTCCGCTGGAGTTAGACATTCGAGCCTCCTATGCGTCGCGCCGGACGTTCAAGCTCGGCTGGAGGTCGCGGCCGGGACCGCAGGATGTGCGAAATCACGGGCTGTTTCTGGTTTCAAGGCCCTGCCAAACGGCATACGGAACCCACACTGAAAGGCAACAAATCTGGTGGGCAGGGCTGGTGGACCGGCCGCTCAACTCATGGCCGAGCAGCCAATATGCCTACAGAGGTCACGCTAGCACCGGGGGATTTTGAGTGTCAAGCGGGGTTCCGATCTGGCAGTGGATCCGACAACTGCCGAATTGCAGCCACCCTTTCCAGTGCCAACTGCCTAACGCGGAACACAATAATCCGGTTCCACCGTCGGCCGTACAGCTTCCCAGCACGTTCCGGGGAAATGGCGTCGTCATCCAGTACCGCCAGACCAGATAACTGCCAGCCTGATCTAGGTGAATTTGCCGCGGGCGGCGATGGGCCAGATGTCGACGACTTCGTCGTCCTGGATGACGTAGAGGGTGTCGTGCAGGTTGAAGGTGGTGCAGCCGTGCCAGGGGGCGACCTTGAGGCGATCGCCGGGCTGCAGGTCGGGGGCGCCGTCGTGGAGAGCCAGGCTGCCGTGTTCCTCGGAGAGGCTGAGGAGTTCGATGCCCGGCGGGTCTTCCACCAGCGGAAGGCCGCCGGGCTCGAAGGCCATGGACTTGCGGCCAATGTCAAGCACGGCGCGGCCGGGCGCGGGGGTGCTGACCACGCTGGAGAGGATCCACATGGCTTGCTCGAACGCATGGCCGGCGTGTTGGCGGAAGCCCACGTCCATGGTGACGTAGGTGCCGCACTGGAGTTCGGTCCAGCCGTCGATGGCGCTGGTGATATCGAAGGTGTTGGTGCCACCGCCGGTGACCTCGCGGATTGCCAGGCCGGCGGCCTCGCAGGCGGCCTTGGTTTCGATGACGGCCGCCAGGGACCTGCGGGCGACGGCTTCGCGCTCAGCGCGGTCCACGATGCCGACGGCGTGGCCCTCGTAGCCCATCAGGCCGACGAGATCCAGACCGGGTGAAGCGTCAATTTGCTTCGCCAGGGACAGGGCCGGATCGCCGGGCAGCACGCCGCAGCGGTTCATGCCGACTTCAATCTCGATGACGATGCCGATGGTGACGCCGGTGGCGACAGCGGCCTGCGAGAGTTCACGCACATTGCGCGCATCATCCACGGCGACCGTGACGCGAGCCTGGCGGGCGAGGTCGCAAAGTCGCGCGATCTTGATGGGGCCGACGACCTGGTTGGCGATCAGCACATCGCCGACGCCGCCCTCGACCATGGCCTCGGCTTCGCCGACCTTTGCGCAGGTGACGCCGGGCGCGCCGGCCTCGATCTGCAGCAGGGCAATGCCCGGCGTCTTGTGGTGTTTGACGTGGGGCCGCACGTGGACGCCCGTGCCCTCCAGGTGTCGTTCCATGACCTGAATGTTGCGCCGCACCAGGTCGAGGTCGATTACTGCCGCCGGGGTGTCGATGTCGTCTAGCGTGCGGGGGGTGGCGGACATGGATCGGCTCCTTAGTGTTCGAAGCTGGCGGCGCTTGCCTGTCAGACTGGACCAGCCGCCGCCGGGCGGCAACCCCTCTTGAGGCGAAGGCCGTGCACGTAGGGACGCTGGAGGTGGGGCTGGCGGTTCATGCCGCCCAATCGCTCAAGGACCGGCGGCGGTCGGTGGAGTCGCTGAAGCGGCGGATTCGCAACACGTTCAACGCTGCGGTGGCGGATCTGGAAGCGGATCCGGTGCCGGGACGAGCGCGGATTGGGGTTTCGTGCGTCTCGAACGATCCGCGACGGCTGGACGCGCAGATGCGAGCCATCCTGGAATTCATCGAGCGCGTGCACCTGGATCTGGAAGTCACGGACGACTCGATCGAGATCATCCACCTGTAACGCGAGCAGCAGCGACCGGCTAACATGGGATTGGATACAGGCGGTGGTTCGGAGGTGAATCGGCGGCAATAGCCGCTCTGCCGGGTTTGCCGGCGGGGCTTGGAGGTTTGCCGTTGCCGCTTGAAGCGCTGCTGGGAATCGTTGCTTTTGCTGGTCTCTTCATGATGTGGGCCGTTATTCCGGCCCGCCTTCGGAAGCGATAGCCCAGGGTTCTTCCCCGACGAAGGCACCGCAATGTTGCGAGTTGGGCACAGATAGCCCAAGCCTGCTCGATGACACCGAGCCTGGGACGCCGCCGGAGCACCCGAACCACCGCCTGCTCCGGGTTGAATGGCGGTTCGTGGCTCAAGGTTCGTGCAGAGCGTAGCGAGTCGCGTGAGCCCACGCGGGGTCGGACGATTCTGAAGTGTTGGACCGCGGACCGAGTGGCTGAACGCCGTATCTAGAAACCCGGCAGGTTGCCCAGACCAGCGGGCATGCGGCCGGAACTCATCATCTGCATGACCTGGCGCGCCTGCTTGAACTGACTGAGCAGTTGGTTGACTTCCTGAACCGAGGTGCCGCTGCCAAGGGCCACGCGGCGGCGACGGCTGCCGTTGAGAATGTCGGGGTTGGTGCGCTCGGCCGGGGTCATGGAGAGGATGATGGCCTCGAAGCGACCGACCACGTTGCCGTCCAGCGCGGCCTGAACCTCGGCGCGGTTGGCCATGGCGCCCATGCCGGGCAGCATGCCCAGCACCTGGCTGAGCGGACCCATCTGGCGTACCTGATTCAGCTGTTCCAGGAAGTCGTCCAGACCGAACGTGGCCTTGCGGAGCTTGGTTTGTAGCTCTTCGGCGCGCTCCAGATCGACTACCTCTTCGGCGCGCTCGACCAGCGTGACTACGTCGCCCATGCCCAGGATGCGGGAGGCTATGCGGTCGGGGTGGAAGATCTCGAGTGGCTCGATTTGCTCGCCGGTGCCGACGTACTTGACCGGAATGCCGGTCACGGATCGAATGGAGAGGGCGGCGCCGCCGCGGGCGTCGCCGTCCATCTTGGTGAGGATCAGCCCGGTCAGCGGCGTGCGGGCGTGGAAGGCCTGGGCGACGTTGACGGCCTCCTGGCCGGTAGTGGCGTCGGCCACGAAGAGGGTCTCGATCGGCTTGACGGCGCGGCTGATCTGTTCGATCTCGTCCATCATCCGGTCGTCCAACTGGATCCGGCCGGCGGTGTCGACGATGACGTGCGAGTGGGCGTTGCTGACGCCCAGTTCGAGGCCGCGCCTGGCGATGTCGATCGGGCTGGGCTTAGTGCCCTGCTCGTGCACGGGTACGTCGATCTGCTTGCCCAGGGTCTGCAACTGGGCGATGGCGGCCGGGCGGTAGGTGTCGGCGGCCACCAGCAGGGGCCGCCCGCCGTCCTTGCGAAACGCCAGCGCCAGCTTGGCCGCGCCGGTGGTCTTGCCCGAGCCCTGGAGTCCGACCATCAAGATGACCGACGGGGGGCGTTGCGCCGTAGCCAGGCGGGCGGCTTCGCCGCCCAGCAGTTCCACCAAGTTGTCGTGGACGATTTTGGTGACCTGCTGAGCCGGGGTGACGCTCTGGGTGACCTCGCGTCCAACCGCGCGCTCGCGCACGGACGCGACGAACTGGCGGGCAACGCGGAAGTTGACGTCGGCTTCGAGGAGGGCCATGCGGACTTCGCGCAGGGCGGCGTCCACGTCGTTTTCGCTCAATCGGCCGCGACGGCCGAGGTTGCCGAAGACGCCGGAGAGTCGCTCGGTCAGGCTTTCAAACATGAGGAGTCGCTGTCATGCGAAGGTCAGCTTCGATTGTACGGAGCGCTGGCGGCGGGCCAGGGTGCCGCAGGGTTTCGTAGCATAGGCGGCGTCGGACTTCGGTCCGCACGGGGCATTCGTCTAGCGGCCTAGGACACCGCCCTCTCAAGGCGGAGATCGCGGGTTCGAATCCCGCATGCCCTACCGGAATACCCGCCAGGCTGTCAGGGGACGGCCGGAGTTCAGACTGCTGCAACGCTGAACGGACCCGGAAGATTCGTTGCCATCAAGTGCCTGGCCGCCGAGCATGATCGAACGCGCACCAGACGGCGACTCCGAGCAGGAGGCGTTCAGCCCGTCGAGTCGGCTACGGCTGATTCGGGTTGAAGTTGACGCAGGCTTCGCAGACCGACTGGGGGATGAGGCCCCAGCGAATCAGGTAGTTGAAGACGAAGCAGCCGGCGCAGAAGCCGAGGAATGATTCGAGGGCGGCGAAGACGGTGAGGATGGCGAGAACGGCGCCGGCCGCCACGGAGAGTCCCACGACGAAGTGCAGCAGCAAGGCAGTCAGCGAGCAGGCAAGACCTACCGTTTGGGCAAAGCGCTTGGGCGGGCCTGGCACCAGCTTGGGTTGAGCAATTCGCGGGGCGATCAGCCTGGTTGAGAGCTGACCCATCGGGCTCAACGTGGGGCCAGTGGCTACGCGGGCCAGGAAACCGTAGGCAAGCAGAAAAACAAGCCACCACTGACCTGTCAGCAATATGGCAAGGGACAGGACCACGACCATTCCGGCTACGACTCGAGCCGCAACTTCATTGACGGGATTGGGAAAGCTGAAGACTTCGCGGAGGCGAGGAATGAGCCGTGCGTTCGCAAGGTGAGTCAACATCGTTCCAAGCTCACTGCCTAGGGTCGGCCGGTGCGCACCCAGATGGGTGAGGCGTAGGCCACGGCGGGGGTGGATTGGGGAAGCGCGGGTTGGGCGGCCAGGCGGACGTAGTAGTAGTTGCGGCTGCGCGGGTTGCCGCGGTCGGTCCAGGTCCAGTCCAGCGTGGGGGTGTCCACGGATTCGCGGTGGGCCAGCGCGCCGTTGCGGTAGACCTCGATGTCGCGGAGGGGTTGGGCGGACTCCGCGACGACTCGCAGTTGCGGATCGCCTGAGACCTCGCCTTCCCCGCCCATGGGGATGCCCGAAACCTCGGTGTGCAGCAGGATCTTGGCCGAGGCGGCGATGGTTCGCCGCTTCCAGATCGCGTCGAAAATGGCCTCGCGGGTCGGCTCGGTGGCCCAGACGCCGGTCATGCAGTAGGCGAAGTGCCAGTGACGGGCGTGGTCGGTGGCGCCGATGAAGCCGATCTTTGCGCCTTCGCGGAGGAAGGTCTCAATCCACTCGCGCTGGTCGCCGCGGGCCTGGATGATCTCCATGCAGGGCTCCCAGGAAGCGCGGTAGCCCTCGTAGACGTCCGGTTGCCGGTGGCCCTGATAGTGGCGCGCGGCCAGCACCTCGCCGGCGGGCATGCGGGCGTCCCAGCGTTCCATCAGGTCCTCGAGGCTGGGCGACATCAGAGTGAGCGCCCGTAGCTCTTCGCCGAGTTGCTGGTCGCGGTAGAAGATGTTGGTGTGGCCGGGGTTGTTGCCCCACTCGAAGCCGAAGAGCGGCTCGAAGCGTCCGTCGGCGGTGAAGGCGGCGACCGTCTCCTCGACCCGGCGCCACTCGTTGTAGCTCATGTACTCCAGGTGCTCGGTCAGCGCCCACCAATCCATGCGGTTGTGGTCGACGGCCCAGCGGAAGTGCTGCAGCGGCGTCCCGTCGTTCGGCGACATGCACTTGGAGAGGTGCGAGTGCCGGTGCATGTCGCCCCAGAGCAGCTGGTAGGTCTGGTCGCCGACGGTGATGGTGCGGCCGTCGCGGCGGGCCTGCGGGTTGTCCCTGCGAGCTCCTTCGTAGCCTGAAAACTCAACGCGCACGGGCGGCGCCACGACCGCGTTCGACGGCTCGAGCGTCAGAATCTCGATTCGCTCGCGGTCCACGGGGGCGCTGCCGGCACGCAGCCTCGGCAATCCGTCCGTCATGCGCTCGCGCGTATGCATGGGGATGTACTCGGTCGCGTTGTGAGCCAGTAAGCGCCGGTCGTCGGGCAGCGCCGCCACGCCGTAGCGCGTATCGGGCATGCCCTGGAACGGGCTGACCGTCTCGGGCTCGGACCAGGATGAGCCGGCGTAGACCATGCGTTCGAACCGCCAGCCAAAGTCCTTCTGGTGGGAGCTGCGGAACCGTTGAAAAAACAGCTCGATTCCGTCACGCCCCGCAATAAGCCGCGGCGACACGGGAACGATGTTCTCCGGCGACAAGGTATACGTGAAGCTCTCGATCGGAATCGGCGCCTGGCCGTGGGTCCAGGGGCTTTGGGCCAGGTAGGTCCGGCCGCTGGGGTCAACGGCGGCCAGTACCAGTTGCCGCGTCATGTTGAAGCGGTGATCCTCGCCCCAGGGCGGCGATTGTTCCCAGGTCAGCCAGGCCGTGTCGTCGGCATCGACGGCAACGTCGGCATCCATGGCCAGGAGAGGCACATCGCTGACCTGCGTTGGAGGACCGAGCGTGCTGTCCGGCCCGATGCGGCGGGCGAAGACGTGAAAGTGATGACCGGTCCAGGCGTCCCAGGCCAGCCAGACGCCGTGGCCGGCCGACGCACGCAGCGTGGGCCGCCAGGCCGATTGGCCGGCTAACGAGGCCACCATCGGGGGCGTCCAGTCGCCCGACAGGCGACGGCTGACCACCACGACGCAGCGATCGCCGTCAAACGCTTGCCAGGCGACCCACGGCTGCCCGTCTGAATCTATCGCCGCGGCGGGTCGGGTTAACGAGGCGGGTGTTGAGGCCACGGTTTCGGCCTCTGCGCCAATCCAGGCCCGGACGACGAAGCCGTTGTCGAGACGCTCGCCCCAGGCCACCAGGCGCTGATCTCCACGTGCGGCCACGGCCGGGTCCTGGATGGCGGTGGGGCTCTCGGTTAGCTCGACCGGATTCAGGTCTCCCGAGGCCAGCTGGCCTGCGTAGACACGAAAGCGTCCCGAACCCAGGCGCGCCATGAAGTCGCGTTCATCATGACCGGGAGCGAATTGCCAGTGCCCGCCGGGGTGCGACGTGCGCAGTCCGAAGAGCGATTCCTCGGCCCAATCACTGCCGGCCCAGGCGCCGAAGGCGCCACCGTCAGCGTCTGGCGCCACGTCGCAGGCGTAGGCGCCCTGGAGGACCGTGGGGGTGTCAGACCTGGTCTCTGTCGCCATCGCGCCTTCTCCCTGGTGCCGACCGGCGCTGGAGGATCGCTGCTGTCAGCCTAGCGCGCAGGCTTCTCAAGGACGTTTGCTCTGGATGAACGCGGGTTAGCCTCTGCGACGCGCAGGTCGTAGATCCCCTGGGACTTCCGTAAGGATGCGGCCGCTCAGGAGTCCTTGGTCGTGATCCACACCGGGGAGGCGTAGGCGACGGCCGGGGTGGCGAGCGGGTGGGTCGTCTGGGCGGTCAGCTTGACGTAGTAGTAGTTCTGGCTGCGCGGGTTGCCGCGGTCGGTCCAGGTCCAGTCCAGGGTTGGCGTGTCGACGGACTCCCGGTGGGTCAGTTCGCCGTTGCGGAAGACCTGGATCTCGCGGAGCGGCTGGTCGGACTCGGCGATGACGCGCAGCTGTGGGTCGTCCTTAACTTCACCCTCGCCGCCCATCGGGATTCCGGACACCTCCGTGTGCAAAAGGATCTTGGCCGAGGTGGCGATGGTTCGGCGGTTCCAGATGGCGTCGAAGATGGCCTCGCGGGTTGGCTCGGTGGCCCAGACGCCGGTCATGCAGAAGGCAAAGTGCCAGAAGCGGGCGTGGTCGGTGGCGCCGATGAAGCCGATGCGGGCGCCTTCGCGCAGGAACGTCTCGATCCACTCCCGCTGGTCGCCGCGGGCTTGCATGATTTCCATGGCGGGCTCCCAGGTCGGACGAAAGCCCTCGAAGACGTCCGGCTGCCGGTGGCCGTGGTAGTGACGGGCCGCCATGACCGCGCCGGCCGGCATGCGGCTGTCCCAGCGCTCTATTAGGTCCTCGAGGCTGGGCGACGTCAGGGCCAGGGCGCGAAGCTCTTCGCCCAACTCCTGGTCGCGGTAGAAGATGTTGGTGTGGCCGGGATTGAGGCCCCACTCGAAGCCGAAGAGGGGCTCGAAGCGTCCGTCGTTGGTGAAGGCGGCGACTGTTTCCTCGACCCGCCGCCACTCGTTGTAGCTCATGTATTCCAGGTGCTCGGTGAGCGCCCAGAAGTCCATGCGGTTGTGGTCGATCGCCCAGCGGAAGTTGTGCACCGGCGAGCCGTCGTTGGCGGCGATGCACTTGGAGAGGTGCGAGTGCCGGTGCATGTCGCCCCAGTAGAGGCGGTAGGTCTGGTCGCCGACGGTGATGGAGCGGCCGTCGCGTCGAACCTGTGGGCCGTCCTCGCGGACGCCTTCATAGCGCGCGAACTCGACCTTGAGTGGCGGCTCCTCGGCGGGAGCCGGAGGCTCCAGCGTCAGGACTTCGATTCGCTCTCGATCCACAGGTCCGGCGCCCTCGCACAGAAACGGCAGGCCCGCCTGCCAGCGCTCGAGGGTCTGCATGGGCGCGAATTCCATGGCGTTGTGCGCCACTACGCGCCGCTCGTCCGGCAGCGCCGCCACGCCGTAGCGCGTGTCCGGCGTGCCCTGGAAGGGACTGACCGTTTCCGGATCGGACCACGTGGACCCGGAATAGACCATGCGCTCCAAACGCCAGCCGAAGTCCACGTAGTTCGAGCTCCGGAAGCGCTGGAAGAAGAGCTCGATACCGCGACGCCCAGCGATCAGGCGCGGCGACACGGGCACGATGAACTCGGCCGACTGCACGTGGGTAAAGGACTCGATTGGAATCGGGGCCTGACCGGCGCCCCAGTGGCTATTGGCCAGGAAGGTGTTCCCAGTGGGGTCAACCGCGGCCAGCACGAGTTGCCGCGTCTCGTTGAACCGGTGGTTCGAGCCCCAGGGCGGCGATTGCTCCCAGGCCAGCCAGGCGGTGTCGTCCGCGTCCACGGCAATGTCCACGTCCATGGCCAGCAGCGGCAGGTCGCTGACCTGGACGGCGGGGCCGAGCGTGCCGTCCGGTGCGATGCGCCGGGCGAATACGTGAAAGTGGTGCCCGGTCCAGGCGTCCCAGGCCAACCAGACGCCGTGGCTGGCCGATGCACAGAGGGCCGGCCGCCAGGCTGATTGGCCGGGGGCGGAGGCGACCATGGGCTGCGTCCATCCGCCCTGGTTCCGGCGGCTCACGACGACAACGCACCCATCCCCGTCAAAAGCCTGCCAGGCGACCCACGGCTGCCCATCGCTGCCGATGGCGGCGGCCGGCCGGGTCAGCGAGGCCGGCGTGGACGCCACCGTTTCGGCCTCGTCGCCGGTCCACGCGCGCACGACGAAGCGTTGGCCGATGCGCTCGCCCCAGGCCACGAGGCGCAGGTCGCCACCAACGGCCACGGCCGGGTCCTGAATGACCGTGGGGCTCTCGGTCAGCTCAAGTGGCGCAAGGTCGTTGCCACCCAGGTGACCCGCGTACACGTGATAGCGCGCCGCGCCCAGGCGCGCGATGAAATCGCGCTCGTCCCGACCCGGCGCGAACCGCCAGCCACCGCCGCCGGTGTTGGAGCGGGCGGCAAACAGCGCCTCCTCGGCCCAATCGCTCGCGGCCCAGGCGCCAAAGGCTCGGCCACCGCTGTCAGGCGCCAGGTCGCAGGCGTACGCGCCTTGAAGGACCGTAGGGGTCTCAGGTCGCTCGGTTTTCGACATTGCGTCTTCGCCTCTCAACAGGTCTGGACCCGGTGCCAACAGCTGGCTTCAGATCCAATCGATCGCGTCATGAAATGAGCGGCAGCGTTTGCTGTCGTGGGTCCTGTTCAAACGGATCAGGTATTGGCGACCGATCACGGCGGATCGAATCCTCAAGCGATCGCAACGCAGCGGAGGCCTCGTAATAGCGGCCGCGGCCCTGGCCGTGCGCGACCAGGAACCCTGCGTCGCTAAGAGCCTTCAGGTCGCGACCGGCGGCGACGATGCTCAGTTCAGCAAAGTCCCGATATGTCGAATTCCGTACCCGGAATCCGAGCGCCGCGTCCCAGAGAGCGCCGACGCAGCGTTCGGGCAGACGTCGTTGCGATACCTCGTGTTCGAGCATGTCCCAGCGTCGTTCCGCCTCGTTCGCCCGCCGCAGCAGGGTCCGAGCTTGGCGGTAATGCGCGGTCAAGACAAACCGGACCCATGGGCGGGCGTTGCGCTGGGGGTGCCACATGCCCCCTCCCACGTCGGCCAACACCGTGTAGTAGTCGTCCGTGTTCCGGCCCAGGTACTCCTCAATGCTCACGAAGGCCGGCGCGAGCACCCCCTCGCGTGCGAGGACGACAGCCTGGAGTATCCGTGCCATCCGGCCGTTGCCGTCCCGGAACGGATGGATCATGGCGAGGTTCAGGTGGGCCATCGCTGCGCGGACCGTCGCCGGAACGGCGGGATCCTGCTCCTGGAGTTCGTCAACCAGTTCCTCCATCAGCCCGGGCACTTCGATTGCCTCGGGCCCCTCGTAGACAACCTTCCTGGTCCGCTCGCCGCGAACGTAGATCGCGCCTGGGCGCCAGCGTCCCGCACCTTTGGTCAGGTCGTACTCCATCACCATGTAGTGCAGGCTCTTGATTAGCGACGTGTCATACGCGAAGTGCGGATCGTCGGCGAGTTGCAGCACATACGTCATGGCTCGGCGGTACCCTCGGATTGCCGCCCAGACGTCTTCGGGCGCGTCCAGCGGGTCACCGCCGCCAACAGCCGCTATGGCGTCATCGAGCGTGACATCCAATCCCTCGATGCTGTTCGACCCTTGAATGGCCCGCGCGGACGATACGCGTCGCAGCGGGCCGGTCCAGCGGCGGTCTTCGGAAACCTGACCGCGCAGGGCACGGCGCAGCTCGTCTACCCGCGCGCAGACCGCCTGTTCGCGCTCATCAAGCGGCGGCGTGGCGAAAAACATGTCGAGTTGTTCTATTCACGAAGTCTTGTGGATCGAGTCTACGCGACTTTGATATGGATGGAACAAGCCTTTGAAGCGTATTCAACACGACTTCGCATGGTGTAGTAGGTATCAACTCGACATGGTGCTGTAGGTCGACGCTCCCATGCAATACAGGGAAAGAAGGGGGACGGCTCGGTAACGGGACCTGGGCATTACCATAGTGATAAGTCGCCATTTCCAGCACGTCCGGGAGCACACCAACGCCGCGCGAACCACTAGCCACGAGGCGTCAATGACCCCTCGCCGCATTGGGATCCTTACCGCCGGGGGCGACAGTCCTGGCTTGAATGCGGCCATTCGTGCTGTGGGCAAGTCGGCCATTGGGCGCTATGGGATGCGCGTGGTGGGGATTCGCGACGGGTTCCGGGGCCTGGTGGAGAACCGGGTCGAGGAGCTGGAGTCGGAGGCGCTGGCGGGGATTCTGACTCGTGGTGGGACGATCCTGGGTACCAGCCGCGACAAGCCGCACAAGCTGCGGGTCGGCGACCAAACGATCGACATGACGGCCCGCGTCTGCGAGAACTACGCCAACCTGCACCTGGACGCGCTGGTGTGTCTGGGCGGCGGCGGTACGCACTCCAGCGCCCAGCGGCTGCTGAACGCCGGGCTGAACATCATCACGTTGCCCAAGACCATCGACAACGACATCGCCCACACCGACACGACCATCGGGTTCGACACGGCTCTTTCGATCGCCACCGAGGCCATCGACCGGCTGCACAGCACGGCCCACAGTCACCACCGCATCATCGTGGTGCAGATCATGGGACATAACGCCGGCTGGCTGACGCTGGGCGCGGGCCTGGCCAGCGGCGCCGACGTGGTCTTGATCCCTGAGTTGCCGTACGACGTGGAGTACGTGGCCGAGTCGATCCGGCAGCGCAGCATGGGCGGCCATGGCTTCAGCATCGTGGCGGTAGCCGAACGCGCCAAGCCGCGGGATCCGGCGGACCTCGGGTTGTCCGACGCAGAATCTTCCGATGGGCTGGAGTTTGAATTCGCGGGCCCCACGCTGGCCCTGACCCGCCGCCTGGAAACGCTGACGCGCCTGGAAGCGCGGCTGACGATCCTGGGCCACGTGCAGCGCGGCGGGACGCCGACCGCGGCTGACCGAGCGCTGGCGACCCGGTTGGGCACGGCCGGCGCGGACGCGCTGGCCGCCGGGGCCGAGGGCGTGATGGTGGCGGCCCGCGGCGAAGACACGGCATTGGTCGACGTGGCCGAAGTAGCCGGCCAGCGCAAGACCGTGCCGCTGGACCACCCGTGGATCCTGGCCGCGCGCGATACGGGGCTGTGCCTGGGAGCGCCGCTGGACTAGCGCCGCGCCGGAACTGCTCGCGCCGCAGCGACTCGCGCCTACCTGACGATTTGCCCGCCGGGGATGTCGCCGCACATCCTGCAAGGGCTGGAGTACGCTCGAACGAGGCGGAGGTCCGCCGAATCCACCGAAGGAGATTGGGGATGCTGCGCCGCGCATGGGTTTCACTGATCATTGCCATCCTGGCGCTGACCGCGGTCGTCGCCACCGCCGGCGCGTCGTCGGATGAAGACGCGACCGCCGCGTGGTTGCGCACCCTGACCGTGAGTGGCGCCGGCGCGGCGTCTGCTGTCCCCGACATCGCCGACCTCGAGCTCGGGGTTCAGACGATCGACGAGGACCCGACGGTCGCCATCGTCGACAACACGACCGCGATGGCCAATGTGATTGAGGCGCTGACGGATCTCGACATCGATGAGGACGATATCCAGACGCGGAGCTTCAATATGTGGGTGGAGCAGGTTTATGGCCCAGACGGGCCAACCGGCGAGTTCCTGTACCACGTGGTCAACCAGATCGTGGTGCGGGTTCGGGACCTGGACATGACCGGCGACGTGTTGGGCGCGGCGCTGGCGGCGGGCGCCAACAACGTCAGCGGCATCACCTTCGGCGTGGAGGACACGCAGGCGCTGGAAGAGGCGGCGCGCGACGCGGCCGTGGATAACGCCATAGCCAAGGCCGAGCAGCTGGCGGAGCGCCTGGGGGTCGCGGTCGGCAGCCCGCGGCACGTCACCGAGACCTCGGGGGGCTTCCCGCAAGAGGCCCGTCTTGAGCGAGCGATGGCGTTCGACTCCGGCGGCGCGAGCGTGCCGGTTTCCCCCGGCGACTTCACGGTCCGCGTGTCCGTGAACATCGTGTTTGATATCGAGCCGTAGGTCCCGTGCGGCGCAGCGGCGTCGCGGTGGAGGGGCGCTCGGTATTGTTAGCGGGGCGGCGCCGTTCCATGGCCCCGTAGCTCAGTGGATAGAGCGGTGGTTTCCTAAACCATGCGCCCCGGTTCGAGTCCGGGCGGGGCTACCGCGCCGCGCTGGCTCGGATGTTGCGGACCGCAGCTTCGGGATCTGTGCTGCCGGTTGCCCCCGGCATCATGCAGGCGTGCGCCGCTAATCGCGTGTTCCAGGCCGAGGAGTTGAGCATGGCCGTTCAAACAGTTGGCATTTTGAGTCCGGGCGAGATGGGCGCCGGCGTTGGCGGCGCCCTGCGTGCGAGTGGACTTTCCGTCCTGACCTGTCTTGCAGGACGCAGCCCCGCCTCCCACGAACGAGCCCGGGCCGCTGGCATCGAGGACGTGTCCGACCTGGCCACGCTGGTCGAGCGCTGCGACCTGATCCTGTCGATCCTGGTACCGGCGCGGGCACGCGGCGTGGCTGCCCAGGTCGGCGACGCGGCACGATCGGCGGGTGCCGACACCGTCCTGGCCGACTGCAACGCCATCGCCCCGCAGACGGTGCAGGCTATGGAGGTTGACCTGGAAGGCAGCGGCGTGACGCTGGTGGACGCCGGCATCGTCGGCGGGCCGCCGCGCAACGGACAGGGACCCCGCGTTTACGCGTCAGGGTCGGCGGCCCATCTGCTCGGCGAGCTCGACGGACGCGGGATCGACGTGGTGGACGTCGGGCCCGAGATCGGCAAGGCCTCGGCCGTAAAGATGTGCTACGCGGCCATGACCAAGGGAACCACAGCGCTGCGCACGGCCCTGCTGGTGGCCGCGCGGCGGCTTGAGGTGTACGACGAACTGATCGCGGAGATGGAAAACAGCCAGGCCGCCGCCCTCGGCGCCGCCGAACAGGGCATGCGACGACTGCCAAATGTGGCCTATCGCTGGATCGGCGAGATGGAAGAGATTGCCAGCACCTTTGAGCACGTCGGCGTCACGCCCGACTTTCACACTGGGGCGGCGCAGGTATTTCGCGAAGTTGATGCCACGTTCGCCCGGGATGCCAACCTTTCCGACCTGGCCGACGCTGTGAACCGGTTGGCCGAGACCAACGATTCGGACTAGGACGCGGCGAGTGGACCGGAGCCGCCGCCCCAAAGGCTATGCTGAGCGTGCCGCTCGCCCGGGGATGCGCCGACCGATGAGTCCGAAACACGTCGTCACGCTGGCCCTGCGCATTCTGGCGCTTGCCGTGGTCGTTGGGATCCTGCCGCTCGTGGCCGCCTGCGGGGAATCGCAGGGCGGCTCCGGAGTTACGGATCCCGAGGTCAGCGGCGCCCGGCTGGCCGACTTCGTTCGCCCCACCCCGGACGCCGCCGCTGGTCAGCCCGTGCCTGAGGTGCGCGGGACGTCCTTTGATGGCACGGCCGTCTCGATTACCAACGACGGACGCACCAAGGCGCTCGTCTTCCTGGCGCACTGGTGACCGCACTGCCAGGCCGAGGTACCTGTGGTACAGGCCTTGGTGGACGCCGGGGGCGTGCCAGAAAACGTGGACATATACGCGATAGCCACAGCTATTGACTCAGGGCGGGCCAACTACCCGCCGGAGGCCTGGCTGGAACGCGAGGGCTGGACGTCGCCCGTCGTGGTGGACACCAAGGACGCCATAGCCAACGCCTACGGGCTCGGGGGCTTTCCGTTCTGGGTCTTCGTGAACTCCGACGGCACCACCGCGCTGCGCGTGGGCGGGCGGATCTCCGGCGACGAGTTGACCCTGATCTTCCAGCACTTGCAGTAGTCGCCGCTGGTCGGCGAGCGCCGGCATCGCTTCTATACTCCGGTGCCGACGGCATCTCCGGTCTGGAGCCATCAGGAACGAGAGGCGGTGACGGGCGTGGTACTTCGAGTCGTGGCGGGCTACCAGATCTTGATGGCGACGGCGGTCGGCATCCACTTCATCATTACGACGCTCTACCACCCCGGCGGCGACGAGCCGTTTACGGCGTGGCAGATCATGAACTGGTTCATGGCGGTCAGCGTTGTCCTCACGCTCGGCCTGAGCTTCGGGCGCAGGCGCGCGCTGGGCAGCGATCCCGACTGGCGGGAGTACCTGGAAACGAACCTCACGTTTTACGGAGCGATCCTGCTCGGCCTCTGGTTCTTCTGGAACTGGTTCGGCGTCTTCAGCGGGCAGGACAGCGGCACGTTCTGGGGATTCATCAACCCACTGTTCGTCCTCGTCGTGGGTTCACTGGGCTGCCGCATGTGGAGCCGTCTGGCTTCGTCGTAATACCAAGCCAACGGCCGCCAGCTCGGGCACGGGCCGAGCGCGGCAGGCCAGGCATCCAGCCCGCTGCCGGCGCGCCGGACTGACCGTTTCAGGTAGCTGCGGGCGAGCCGAAAACCTGGACGCGATTGCTTCCGGGGCGGCGCGCCGGGTACCGTGCCTGCGGTAGCCGTGTGCGGGGGCTGACCGATGGTGCGCTGGGGAATCGTGGGCTTGGGAGACATTGCGGCCAGGGCCGTCGCGCCTGCTATCCAGGCTCACGAGGGCAGCGAACTCGTAGCCATCTGCCGGCGCGACCCGCAGTTGCTGGACCGATACGCGCGGCAGTTCGGGGTTTCGCACGCGTACACCAGCTACGACGACATGCTGGACGCGGGCGGGCTGGACGCCGTGTACGTGGCGACGCCCGTAAACCTGCACGGTCCCCAGACCATCAATGCGCTGAAGCGTGGCATGCACGCGCTGGTGGAGAAGCCCATGGCCATGGACGTGGCCGAGGCTGAGCGAATGGTACAGACGGCGGATTCCGCCGGATTGCGACTGGGCATTGCCTTCTACCACCGCTTCTATCCGATCAACCTGCGGGTGCGGGAGGTCGTGGAATCCGGCGAACTCGGCGACCTGATCGCCCTGCACGCCAACACCTCCGGTCCTTTCACCATGACGCCCGACGACCCCAAGTACTGGCGCGTCGACCAGGCGCAGAGCGGCGGCGGGCCGCTGATGGACCTGGGCAGCCACCGGCTGGACCTCTTCTACAGCCTGGCCGGCAAAGCCGCGCGCGTGGCCGCCTTCAGCGACCAGCGCGTGATCCCCGGCAACGTGGAGGACACCACCTCGGTGATCGTCCAGTACCACTCCGGCGTCCAGGCCACCATTTCGGCGCTCTGGTCAATCAATCCGGCGCGCGGCGACTACGAGGTGTGGTGTACCGACGGCCACATCAACGTGCCCTTCGCGCGCGGCGAGGAATTCACCATCGAGCGCCCCGACCGCTCGGAAACCTTCACGCTGCCCGAGCACGAACTGCACGACCTGCCGCTGATCGACGACTTTGTCCGGGGCGTCAACGGCGGCACCGCCGTCCTCACCGGCGAGGGCGGCCTGGAAGTCCAGCGCGTCATCGACGCCGCCTACACCTCAGCGGCCGAGAGCCGGATCGTCACGCTCTAGCCCGAGCCGAGGTAGATTCGCGCCGTGGAGTTTTCAGTCCTTGGGCGCGCGCGCGAAGGCGTAGAAGCCGGAGGCCAGGTCTTCGGCGGCGGGGCGGTCGGCGACGAAGCGATCCAGGTATTTCACGGGTGTTGTGAGCCAGGCGGCCACGAACTCGGCGGCGCGCTCGCGAATCCGACTGCGAGAGAAGCCACTGAGCACACCCTTCACGTAGCCGCGCAACACCCAGCTGAGGGCTGAACTGGGACCCACGCAGACTCCGACCTCAATGTCGTCGAAATCGCGCAACAGTTCGGCCACGCCGCTGCTGGTGTAGCGCTGGTAGTCATGGGGCGAGGCGTGATAGCCCTGCATGAACGGCACCTCGATGTAGACCAGTGCCCCGGGCGCGGAGACGCGTGCGATTTCGGCGATGGCCGCGCCGGGACGGCGCACGTGCTCCAGCACCGCCGTGGACAGCGCGCCTCCGAAGGCATTTGAAGCAAACGGCAGGCGGGCCGCGTCGGCCAGGACGTGGACGCCCGCGTGGCGTTCGACGTCAATGTTGACGATAGCCTGGCGAACAAACCCGTCCAGCGTGTCGGGCGGGAACTGGCGGCCGCCGCCGCCGACATTGAGCACGCGGACTCCATCGCGCCGTGCCGGCCCCGAGAGAGCGCTGCCGAAGTGCTGCAGGTTGCGATGGGAGGCGTGGTTGTAGGTGGGACTCGGCACACGGTAGGCACGCCGGGCAAAGCCCATCAGCCGGGCGCGAGTCCGGCCGGTCATGCGACGCGCTCCTGTTGGTCCAGCTCGGCTATCGCCGGGATCAAGTCGCCCAGATCGTTGATGACAGCCGCGGCGGATTCGTCGCGCGGCCTCAAGTCGGGCGAGCGGAGCCAGATGGCTCGAATCCCCAGCCGTTGGGCGGCGCGCACGTCAATCTCCCAGTCGTCGCCAACCATTACCAGCGTCTGAGGCGAGAGCCCCAGGCGTTGCGCGGCCGCTCGATAGGGGGCGGGATGCGGCTTGAGCCAGCCGAGCTCGGTACTGAACACCACGGCGTCCAGGTGTGGGGCTAAGCCAAGCGTCCGCAGGCGCTCCAGCAGCAGGTCTTCGCCGTAGAGCACGTTGGCGATGGCGGCGATACGCAGACCGGCTTCGCGCAGCAATTGCAGTACCCGGACAGCCTGCGGCAGCGGCTGCATGGCCTTGTACCAGGGTTCGAAGTAGGCCGGCAGCAACACTTCGACGGCTTCGGTGGACGGTTCCCAATCCATCTCGTCGAGCACGTGGGCCAAAATGCGGTGGGCGTCGGGCAGCGCGCACTCGTGCTGATACGCGTCTACCAGCGCCTCCTGCAGGGCTTCGCCGAACGATTCCGCCAGCTGTTCGTCGGTGAGACCCGTCTTGATAAACGGCCGAACCAGCGGCGCTATGGCGGCGGCGCCGCCAAGGTTGCTCAACGACCCGACCAACGGCTCCTGGGTGAGGAGCGTGTCGCCCACGTCAAAGATCACACCGCGAATTGGCATTGTGGTCGAGTGTACGCGGGGCGGCACCGGGCGGCGTCGCGCGCCCGCCGCCGGCCGGTGAGATACTGCCCAGAGGGGCACAAGGCCCAACGCCGCCCGGCGGCGTGTCTTCGCAGGCGCTTGGAGGCGGCGTGAGGAATCCGACTGACCGTGACCGCGAGCCGCCATCCGGGTCGCCAGACGACCCACCAGATGGCCGCGACTGGCCAGAGCCTGCGGATTCGGACGACCGGCCGCCGGCAACCGGAGGACTCGGGGGCTTCGCGGCCGATTCGGGGCTCGTCTACCGGCGGGTGGGCGCGTACGTCATCGACTCACTGCTCGTCGCCCTCACGACCACCGTTCTGGGAGTAGCCACCGGCGTCATCAGCATGGATTTCGAAGCGCCGGCCATTGACCCGTCGCTGGCGCTTTGGATGCTGATCTTTGAGGTGCTCTATCGCTGGTCGATGCAATCGGCGTTTGGCGCGACGCTGGGCAAGCTGGCGCTGGGTCTGCGTCTGGTCGCGGCGGACGGTAGCCCGGCGGGACCCCTGCAAATCCTGGTTCGCGAGATCGCCCTGGGCGTCATGCTTGGGGTCGCCCAAGCCACCGGCTGGGCCATCCTGCCGGCCCTGGTGCAGGTGCTGCTGGTCTACGTCGTGATCCATCGACCGGACCGGCGTAGCCTGCACGACCTGACTGTGCAGACCCGCGTGATCCGGGTGACTCCCCGAGATTCCGACACGCCGATGCGACCGACCTAGGCGGCTGCCCACGTGGTTTGCTCCAGGTCCCTCGGTGCGAGGTCTGCTAAGGCGTCGGTGACCTAGACGCCGGCGTCCTTGAGCCCGCTGCCGGTCGCCGCGATCAGCACCCGGTCGTGCGGACCGATCACGCCCGAATCACGCAGTCGCGCCGCCGCCGAGAAGGCCACGGCTGAGGTGTATTCCAGGTCCAGCCCCTCCAATCGGGCCAGTTCGGCGCGCGTCAGGCGTGCTTGCTCGTCGTCGATCTCGATCACGGAGCCGCCGGACAAGCGAATGGCCGCAAGAACTTCGCCGCCCCGCGCCGGGCGGCCAACGGCCACGCCGCCGGCCACGGTTGGCCGCGCCTGGATGCGCAGCGGCATGTCGGCGCCGGCAGAAAACGCCGCGGCCAGCGGGGCGCAGGCGCTGGCTTGCGCGGCGTGCAAGCGGGGCATTGGCGCCTGAAAGCCTGCTTGCGCCAGTTCGCCGTAGGCCTTGAACGCGCCCAGCAGCAGCCCGCCGTTGCCGACCGGCAGGATGATGTGCAGCGGCGGATCGTCCGCCAGCGCCGCTGCGATTTCCAGGCCAAAGGTCTTGGTTCCCTCCACGAAGGCCGGATGGCGGGCATGTGACGCATAGGCCACGTCGGGGGCGTGGGCCGCGTGTTCGGCCGCTGTCGCCACGTCGTCGCGGGTGCCGGCGACCGCCACTACCTCGGCGCCGTAGCCCGCAATCTGGTCGCGCTTGGCCGCCGGTGCAGATTCGGGCACGAAGATCTGGGCGCGCAGGCCCGCGCGGGCCGCGTAGGCCGCCATCGCGGCACCCGCGTTGCCCGAGGAGTCCTCGACGATGGAGTTGACACCCGTTCCGGCTAGCACTGCAATAACCGCGGCCGCCCCGCGATCCTTGAACGATCCGGTCGGCGACACGTACTCCAGCTTGGCCAGGACGCGTGGCAGCCCGTGCGCCGAACCCCAGCGCGATAGCGGGACGATGGGCGTATCCCCCTCGCCCAGGCTGACCTCGGGGATCCCCAACGGCAGTCCCAGGGCGGGTCGATATCGCCAGATCCCGACGCGGGCCGGGTCGCGCACTGCTGCCCATCCATCCCCCGCGCTCGGGAGCTTCGTTGGTCTCAGCGGCGCCGGTGCATCCACCTACGCAACCCCCAGTCGCACTAGATCGGCGTCTGACAGACCGAAAAAGTGGGCAAATTCGTGGATAACCGTAGCCCGAATCTCGCCTTTCAGTTCATTGACCTCGCTGCAGGCCGCCAGCAGTGGCCCACGATAGATCGTGATGCGGTCGGGCAGCACCATGTTGTAGCCGGAGGTTCGTTCGGTCAGCGGCACGCCGGTGTACAGGCCGAACAAGGTATAGCCCTCGGGGACTTCAGCAGCTCGCAGGTCGGCGGTTGAGGGCCACTGCTCAATCACCACATCCACGTTGGCCAGCCGCGCGCGCAGCGCCTCGGGAATCGAGGCAATGGCGTCCATGACGACGTCCTCAAAGGCAGCGGGCGTGAGCTTCGCCATGGTTACGTCGGGCTCCAGGGAGTCTTCAGGTCCCTGTGATAGCATCCCGCGCCCTCGGACCGGGAGCCACGCGCCAGCATGGATGACGTGCGCGAGCACTCGCTCGCGAACGGGCTGGCGGTGCTAACCCGCGAGGTGCACACCGCCCCCATCGCCACCTTCTTCGTTTGGTATCGCGTCGGCGCACGTGACGAACCCGAAGGCATGAGCGGCGCTTCCCACTGGGTTGAGCACATGATGTTCAAGCGTACCCAGAAGCTGGCCCCCGGCGACATCGGCCGCATGGTGGAAGGCGTGGGGGGCACGTTCAACGCCTTCACCTACGAAGACGCCACCGCCTACCACGAAACGCTGCCGGCCGAGCACCTGGATCTGGCGCTGGAAATCGAGTCGGACCGCATGCTCAACGCGGTCTTCGATGCCGACGACGTCGAATCAGAGCGCACCGTCATCATCTCCGAGCGCGAGGGACACGAAGCCTCCCCCATGTTCAGGCTGATGGAGGCCGTGGAGTCCACGGCCTTCAAGGTGCATCCCTACGGCCATGGCGTGATCGGCAGCAAGGCCGACCTGCGCTCCATGACGCGGGACGACCTGTTCGGCCACTATCGGCAGCACTACGGCCCGAGCAACGCGGTGATCGTGGCCGTTGGGGATTTCGCCACGGACGATGTCCTGAATCGGATTGATCAGCACTTCGGGGGGGGCCCGGCGAACAGCCCGCCGCCGTCAGTGGCGGAGCGCGAACCGGGCCAGAACGAGGCCCGGCGCGTGGAAGTGCATCATCCGGGCCCATTCCCGGTGCTGATGCTGTGTCACCACACCCCGGAACGCACGCACCCAGACTGTGCGCCGTTGCTGGTGCTGAACGCGCTGCTCTCCGGACCGCCCAGCGGACCATTTGGCGGCGGGGGGACGCTTCGTACCTCGCGCCTCTACCAGCGCTTCGTGGCATCCGGCATCGCCGCTTCGGTGGGCGCGGACGTTGGCGTCAACATCGATCCATCGTTGCACCGCGTGGTGGTGATCCTGCACCCCGGTGGCGCGCCAAAGCCGATCGAGGAGGCGGTCCTGGACGAGATCCAGCGGCTGCACGACGAAGCGCCCAGCCAGGACGAACTGGATCGAGTGGTGCGGCAGACGCGCGCCAAGCGGGCCATCGCGCTGGAGAGCGTGACGGCGCAGGCCGTGCAGTTGGGAATGCTGGAGATGGCTGCCAGTTGGCGGCTGGCTCAGACGCTCACTGACGACCTGCGCCGCGTTACTCCGGCCGACGTGCAGCGGGTGGCGCGGACCTACCTGCGCGAACCGGCTCGGGTCACCGGCTGGTTTCTGCCGGCGGCAGCCAACGGCGCGGCGGCGTGACGACCGGCTCCCACCACGCGATAAACGCGGATACCGTCGCGCGGCACACGCTGCCAAACGGCGCCACGCTGCTGGTATATCCCAATCCTGCCTCGCCATCGATTGCAATCGGCGCCTACCACGCGGCCGGCGCCGTGCTCGAAACCCGCCAATCCGCGGGATTGGCCAGCCTGACGGCCGACGCCCTCAACCGCGGCACTGCGAACCGAACGTTCCTGGAGTTCAGCGAAGCGTTGGACCAAGTCGGAGCCTCGCTGGCATTCCATGCCGACACCGAATACGCGGCCTTCGGGGGCCGGGCGCTGGCCGAAGACCTGGAGCTCCTTCTCACGTTGTCGATCGATGTCCTGGCACACCCGACCTTTCCCGACGACGAAGTCGGGCGCGTACGCGAGCAGACGCTGACCGTCCTGGCCCACGCCGAGGACAGCCCCGGCTCGCGGGCGGCCCGGCGCTTCCGCGAGTTGCTCTACGGGCCGTCGAATCCCAACGGTTGGCCGGAAGACGGCTACGCGGCGACCGTGCGCGAGTTTCAGCCGGACGACCTGCGAGCTTTTCATGCCCGCGCCTTCGCGCCGGCCTCGCTGGTGTTGGCGGTGGTTGGCGCGGTGGACCCTCCAACCGTGCGCGACTTGGCCGAAAGCACCATCGGCGCCTGGACGGCGGATCCGGACGCCGTGGACCCGAGCGGATGGCGAAGCGCCCTGGACGCGGCCGACGCGCCGCCGGTCGCACCTGCCGAGCCACGCCGCGAAGACCTGACCATTGAGGGCAAAACGCAGACCGAGTTTCTGCTGGGTTGGCTGGGGATCCGTCGCACCGACCCGGCCTTCTACGCCACCGTCGTCGCCAACTTCATCCTGGGGCAATTGGGCCTGGGCGGACGCATCGGATCGAACGTGCGTGACACCCAGGGACTGGCCTATCACGCCTCGAGTTATGCGGTTCCCGGACTGACCCGCCAGCCCTGGACAATCCGTGCGGGGATCAACCCCGCGAACGTGGACCGTGCTGTTGACGCCAGCCTGCACGAAGCGCGGCAGCTGGCCGAAACCCCTCCCGACGACGAAGAACTGCGCCTGAGCAAGCAGGCGCTGATCGGCTCGCTGCCGCTGCGCCTGGAACGCAACGACGGCATCGCCAACATGCTGCTGACGATGGAACGCTACGGGCTGGGCCTCGATCACCTGGGCGCGTACCCCGCCCTGATCGACGCCGTAACGGCGGATGACGTGCGCGACGTGACTGCCGCCGTGATGGCCGACCCGGCCTACACGCTGGTGACAGCCGGGCCGGAACTGCCAACTGCTTAAGCGCGGACTGAACGTCGTCCCACTGTTGGAGAAGGGCGCGAGTTACCTGTTGGGCTGACGCGCGTAAGTGCAGAGGGTCGGCAGCCCATCGGTGATGCCACTCGCTGTGTTAAACGGCTTGGTGCTCCGGCCTTTTCTGCGTGGCCTAAACTCCGACCGGACGGGCCGTGCGGTGGGCGGCCGCTGGACCCAAGGACTGGAGCGCGCGTCGGATGACCCCTCTATCGCCCGCGCCTGTCCTGACGTGAGCAGATGAGCACCACGTCGCCGCCCAAGTCCGTACCGTCCCTGGCCGCGGTCATGCAGCGGGCCGGCGGGGAGAACTTCCCCGTCGCGTCGCGTCTTCTGCCGGGCCACCTGCGCCGGCACCTGCACAACATCTACGGCTTTGCCCGCCTGACCGATCAGCTGGGCGACTACGCCGAAGGCGACCGGCTGGCGCTGCTGGACTGGTTGGACGGCGAGGTGGACGCTGTCTTCAACGGGGGGCTGCCCAGCCACGACGTGATGCGGCGCATTGTCCCGACGGTCGCGCGATATGCGATCCCGGATACGCCGTTCCGGGCACTTATCAACGCCAACCGGCAGGACCAGACGGTCAACCGCTACGCGACCTACGAGGAACTGGCCGACTACTGCGACCTGTCCGCCAACCCCGTCGGCCACCTGGTGCTGTACGTCTTCGAGGCGGCCACGCCGGAACGGTTCTGGCTCTCGGACATGATCTGCACGGCCCTGCAGATGACCGAGCACTGGCAGGACGTGGCGGAGGACTTCCAGATGGACCGGGTGTACGTGCCGCTGGAGGACCTGGACCGCTTTGACTGCTCGCTCGAGGCGATTGCCCAACGCCAGCCCACCTGCGAGTTTCGGGGGTTGATGGAGTTTGAAGTCGAGAGGGCCTGGGATCTCTTCGAACAGGGCGCGACGCTGGTGCGGACTCTGCCGGGTGTGCGAGGTATGGCGATTGCAGCGTTCATCGAAGGCGGCCGCGCGGCCCTTCAGGCTATTCGCGACGCGGAGTACGACGTCCTGACGCAGTCGCCGCGGCCAAACGCCCGGGCCAAGACTCGCGCGGCGCTGCGGGTGTTGCGTATCGCGCTGGACTGGTAGCCGATGGACCCGGTCGCGGCCTATGCGCACTGCGAGCAGGTCACCCGCACACAGGCCGGCAACTTCTACTGGGGCATTCGCCTGCTGCCGGGGCCAAAACGGCAGGCCCTTTGCGCGGTTTACGCGCTGGCGAGGGAGATCGACGACATCGGCGACGGCGACCTTCCAACCGAGGCCAAAGCCAGGGCGCTGGGCGAGGCGCGTGAGCGGCTGTCGGACATCGGTCCGGATTCGAGCGAACCGGTGCTGGCCGCCCTGGGGCATGCGTCGCAGCAACTACCGCTTCCGCTCGCGGCATTTGGCGAACTCATCGACGGCGTTGAGATGGACGTGCGTGGTACCGACTACCGGACGTTCGATGACCTGGTGGTCTACTGCCGCCGAGTCGCGGGCACCATCGGCCGGCTCTCGCTTGGCGTCTTTGGCGCGGAGAACATGGAGCGCGCGATCCCGCTGGCCGATGCCCTGGGTGTCGCGTTGCAACTCACGAACATCCTGCGGGACGTGCGCGAGGACTATCACAACGACCGCGTCTACCTGCCGCGGGAAGACTTGCGCCGTTTCAATTGCACGCTTGATCCGGACGCTCCCCCCAACCCGCAATTCGCCGAGATGATCCGATTCCAGACCACCCGCGCCACGCAGTGGTTCGACGAAGGGCTGCGGCTGCGTCCAATGCTGGATCCGCGCAGTTCCGCCTGTGCGGGGGCGATGGCGGGCATCTATCGACGCGTGTTACGGCGCATTGAGCGCGATCCGGCTGCCGTCTTGCGGGGACGCGTGGCGCTACCGGCCTGGGAGAAGGCGCTGGTCGCGGCGCAAAGCCTGGCGGGCGGGTGAGCGCCGCGCCGGTGGTGGTAGCCGGCGGCGGGCTGGCCGGCATCAGCGCGGCCCTGGCGCTGGCCGACGCGGGCCTGCGGGTCACGCTGCTGGAAGCACGCGGACGCCTGGGAGGGGCTACGTACTCATTTCAGCGCGACGGACTCTGGCTCGACAACGGCCAGCACGTCTTTCTGCGCTGCTGCACGGCCTACCGTGAGTTCATCGAGAGGATCGGCGCCAGCGACCTGGTGACGCTCCAGCGGCGGCTGGACATACCCGTCATCCATCCCGAGCGCGGCGTCAGCCGGCTGGCGCGTTCCAATCTGCCCGCGCCACTGCACCTCAGCCGCAGCCTGGCGGCGTACCGTCATCTCGGCCGGCTGGACAAGCTGCGGATCGTCCGCTCGGCGGCGGCGCTGGCGCGGTTGGACCTGGGCGACCGTAGCCTGGACGAACAGACGTTTGGCGCATGGCTGCGCAACCACGGCGTCTCGCGGCGGGCGCTCGATTCGTTCTGGGACCTGATCGTCCTACCCACGCTGAATCTGCCCTCCGACGAGGCCTCGCTGTGGCTGAGCGCCATGGTGTTCCAGGTGGGATTGCTAACCGACGGGCCCGCCGCGGACCTTGGATACGCAACGGTCCCCCTGGGCGAGGCGCACGGCGCGCGGGCGGCGGCGGCATTGGAGGCGTCCGGTGTGGACGTGCGGCTGCACAGCGCGGTGTCCGGAATCGAGCGCTCGGAGGCCGACGGCGTTCAGGTCGGCGTAGGCGTGGAGCAGATGTCGGCAACGGCCCTGGTCCTGGCCGTACCGCACGAACAGGCGGCCCGGCTGGTACCGGCGGAGGTTCACGCGAGCGCCGAGAGCTTCGCCAACCTGGGGCACAGCCCGATCGTGAATCTGCACGTGATCTACGACCGGCCGGTCATGGATCACGCTTTTGCTGCGGGCGTGGGGACGCCGGTGCAGTGGGTGTTTGACCGCAGCGCCTCGGCAGGCTTGACTATAGGCCAGTGTCTGGCCGTTTCGCTTTCGGGCGCCACGGCTTACGCCGAGCGCCCGACCGAGGAGTTGCGCGCGATGTTCGTCCCCGAACTCGCCCGGCTGTTTCCAATGGCCGCCGCCGCTCGCGTGACGGCGTTCTATGTCACTCGCGAGCACCGCGCCACCTTTCGACCGTCCCCCGGCACGCTGCGGCTGCGGCCGCGTGCGACTACGGCCGATCCGCGCATCGCATTGGCCGGCGCGTGGACCGATACGGGCTGGCCCGCCACGATGGAAGGCGCCGTCCGCAGCGGCCGCCAGGCAGCCCGCAACATCCTCATGGCCCTGGGGCGTGATCGGGGCCTGCCGACAGCCGCATGAGCGTCGAGGTATCCGCGAGGCCCAACGCGCTCGCCAACGCCATTGAGCGGGCACGCCGTTACCTGCTGGGCCTGCAGGACCCCGAGGGCTGGTGGAAAGGCGAGCTGGAGAGCAACGTCACCATCGAGGCCGAGGACCTGTTCCTGCGCCGCTACCTGGGCATCCTGGATGCCGGCACGACCGAGCGGACCGCGCGCTGGATTCGCTCCCGGAAGCAACCGGACGGCACCTGGAGTAACTTTCACGGCGGCCCGCCCGACCTGCACACGACCACCGAGGCCTACGTGGCGCTGCGGCTGGCCGGCGACCAGCCCCACGACGCGCACATGCAGCAGACGGCGGCCTGGATTCGCGAACAGGGCGGCGTGGAGGCGACCCGCACCTTCACGCGCTTCTGGCTGGCGCTGAACGGCTGGTGGTCCTGGGACGACGTGCCGGCCATGCCGCCGGAGGTCATGCTGCTGCCGTCCTGGTGGCCGCTGAACATCTACGACTTTGCCTGTTGGGCGCGCCAGACCTATGTAGCGCTGACGATCATTCGCTCCCATCGGCCGGTGCGACCCGCGCCGTTTCCGATCGACGAACTGCGCACGTCCGAGTCGCCGCCAATGGACAAGTCGCTCTTTACCTGGACCGGACTCTTCAACCACGTCGACCGATTGCTGCGCTGGTACGAAGAGCACCCGCTTCGTCTGCTACGAGAGGCGGCGCTGAGCCGCGCCGAGGCCTGGATCGTGCGGCGGCAGGAACGCGATGGTTCCTGGGGCGGTATCCAGCCGGCGTGGGTCAACTCGATCATTGCGCTTACGCTGCGCGGCTATCCGCTCGACCATCCGGTAATTGCACGCGCGCTTGAGGGGCTCGACACCGTCGCCATCGACGATGGGCATACGCGTCGCGTGGAAGCCTGCCAGTCGCCGGTATGGGACACCGCCATGGCCATTGAGGCGCTCAACGACTCCGGCATACCCAGCGACGATCCGCGACTCATCCAGGCGGCCGACTGGCTCCTGGATCAGGAAATCCGTGTGCAAGGAGATTGGAGTGTCCGGCGCCCCCACCTGGCGCCCGCCGGCTGGGCCTTCGAGTTCGCCAACGACAACTACCCGGACATAGACGACACGGCCGAGGTCGGGCTGGCGCTGCGACGGGTCGACCATCCCGATCCTGACCGTATAGACGCTGCGCTGGTGCGGGCGCGGGGCTGGATCGAAGGCATGCAGTCGCGCAATGGTGGCTGGGGCGCGTTCGACGCCGATAACACCAACACGCTGTGCCGCAAGCCATCGTTCCGAGACTTCGGCGAGGTCATCGACCCGCCGGCGGCGGACGTGTCCGCGCGTGCGCTGCACTTCCTGGCGCAGGAGGACGCGCTGGGCACCGAAACGGCGCAACGAGGTCTGGCCTGGCTGCGCGCGGAGCAGGAAACCGACGGCTCCTGGTTCGGCCGCTGGGGCGCCAATCACATTTACGGGCTGAGTGTGGTTGTGCCGGCACTGGTCGCCGCCGGAACTCCGTCGAGCGATCCGGCACTGCGTCGGGCCGTGGCCTGGCTGGAAGCGCACCAGAACGCGGATGGCGGGTGGGGCGAAGACCTGCGTTCCTACGACGACCCGGCCTGGATCGGTCGCGGCGCCAGCACCGCGTCCCAGACGGCCTGGGCACTCATGGCCCTGCTGGAGGCGGACGACGAATCGCCAGCGGTGCAGCGCGGCGTCGAGTACCTGATTCGCACCCAGCGCCAAGACGGCAATTGGGACGAGGACTACTACACCGGCACCGGTTTTCCAGGCGCCTTCTACATCAACTATCACCTCTATCGATTGCTGTTTCCGTTGAAGGCCCTCGGGCGGTATGCCAGGAAAGCGGGGCGGGACGAGGACGGCATGTGACGGCGACACTTCGATCGAGACCACGTAGGGGCATCTCGTTCGTATGACCAAGCGCTCGTAGACTCAAGGCATGAGGAACGTTCAATCGCTGCACACGAAATGGCTTTGCGACGCCGTCTATCGAAAAGATCTATGACGACTTCGCGCCAGAGTTCCGCCTGGCTCGGGCCTTGATCGAGGCGCGCACCAACGCTGGACTGACGCAAGCGCAGATGGCCGAACGCATGCAGACCACGCAGTCAGTCGTGGCCCGACTCGAGAGCGGGCGCGCCCACCCGTCGACCCGCACGCTCGAGAAGTTTGCGCGGGCAGCCGGGGTCCGACTCAGAATCAGCTTCGAGCCGATCGAAGGGACGGCCTGATCCGAGCATGCGTCGCCTTCCCGGGGTTCATCGGTGCGTGGAGGTCGTCGCGTCTCTTGCTCACGGCCTGACTCGCGGGGTCGACGCAGTGGCGAGAAACCCAGGAGCTTCGTGCAGCAAGCGCTTCGCCGCCGCCGTAGCCGAGTACCTTGCCGCGCGCCGTGACAGGAAGATCACGGCACAGCTCGATCAGGTCTATCGTGAGCAGCCGAGCAGGCTGGCGCCCGAGCTGCGCCGGGCACAAGGACGTAGCCTCCCGCCACAGGAGTGGCAGTCCAGCCTTCGGACCTGATTCCGAATCTCACACTTCGAATGCACCTGCGTCTGGCCCCAGACCGCTACGAATGCCTCGTCAACACGTGGCGGGTCATTGATTCCAGAGTTCTCGTACTTCAGCCGTCACCCTTGACGCCTCTGGACGCTCGCGCGCTCCCGTCGTAGGTTTGGCGGTCGCCTCTCGAAGGTGAATGGTTTTTCATGGGCGTTCCGCTGCGTCAGAGCCTGGCGGTGGGGTGGTACCTCTTCCGTCAGCGGCTGCAGGGCCGGGAAAAGTTCCCGCTAATTGTGGAACTCGAGCCGCTCTATGCCTGCAACCTGGCCTGCGAGGGGTGCGGGAAGATCCAGCATCCCAGCGAGACGCTGCGACGGCGCATGCCGGTGGAGCAGGCGCTGGCGGCTATCGAGGAGAGCGGCGCGCCGATGGTCTCCATTGCCGGCGGCGAGCCCCTGATCCATCCCGAGATTGACCGCATCGCCGAGGAACTCGTGTGTCGGCGAAAGTTCGTCTATCTCTGCACCAACGCCCTCATGCTGGAACAGAAGCTGCACCTGTTTACGCCGTCGCCTTACTTCGCGTTCGCCATCCACCTGGACGGTCTGAAGGAGCGGCACGACCAGTCCGTGGCGCGGGCGGGCGTGTTTGAAGTGGCCGTTGCAGCCATCAAGGCGGCCCAGAAGGCCGGCTTCCGGGTCACGACCAACACCACGTTCTTCACCCAGGACTCGGCGCAGGACGTGCGGGCGGTGCTGGACTTTCTGAACGACGAGCTGGAAGTCGACAGCATGATGATCTCGCCGGGCTACGCCTACGAAAAGGCGCCCGACCAGGATCACTTCCTGCCGGTTGATCGCACCCGCGCGGTCTTCAGCGAGGCCTTTGCCGAGGGTCGGCGCGATCGCTGGCGCCTCAATCACAGCCCGCTGTTCCTGGACTTCCTCGAAGGCAAGGTGGACTACCAATGCACCGCGTGGGGAATCCCCAGCTACTCCATCTTCGGCTGGCAGCGGCCCTGCTACCTGATGGCCGACGGCTATGCCGAGTCGTACGCCGAGCTGCTGGAGACTACTGACTGGGACGCCTACGGCCGCGGCAAGGATCCGCGCTGCGCCAACTGCATGGCGCACTGCGGCTATGAGCCGACGGCGGTGCTCGATACCGCCTCGTCGGCCAGGGAGTCAGTTCGCGCCCTCACCGGTGCGCTGCGCTAAGGCGTCTACCTAGCCAAGCCAACGCTCCAGTCGTGCGTACAGGCCGGGCATCGTGGCCTGCAACCAGATTGGTATGCGCAGCCAGCCCGGAACCACGACTACGGATCGGCCATGAGTTATGGCGTGAACGATCGCCCGAGCCACGCGTTCCGGTGGCATCGGCCGCGGCCAGCCCCGGTCGTAGGGCGCACCGCGCCGTTCGAAGAATGCCGTCTGCACCACCCCCGGAGTCACGACCGTCACTCCTACGCCCGTTCCCGCCAATTCCGCATTCAGAGCTCGACTGAACACGGCCAACGCACCCTTGGAGGCGCTGTATACCGTCTCGTTCGGCACGCCCAGGTGACCCGCAATTGAGGCGACATTCACCACGCGTCCACGTCGCCGTTCCCGCATCCCTGGCAGCACGGCCCGGATCAGCGCCACAGGTGCGCGCACGTTCACAGCGAGCAGCCGGTCAATGTCCTCCGCGCTGTGATCGGCCAGCGGCCCAAAGTGCCCGGACCCGGCGCAGTTGACCAGGATGTCGACCGGCGGAAGGCCGGGCAGCGTCTCTTCGACAAAGTGCTGCAGTTCGTCGACGGACGCAAGATCCACTTGCAGCACGATGATGCCGCTGGTTTCCGCCAGCGAGCGAAGAGCCGGCATATCCCGGCCAAGACCGACGACCTGAGTGCCCGCCTCAGACAGGGCGATGGCGACGGCGCGGCCGATCCCGCTGCTGGCGCCCGTAACAAGGGCGGTGGAGCCGGCGATATCCATGTCAGATAGACGTCAGGCGGCTCGTGGGACGGGGGCATCAGTATTGCGCGAATCCCCGTTCAACGGGCAGTATCGATCAGCGCTCGCGGCTCGGGTGCATGCAAAAGGGGGACCGTGATGGACCGCATACTCGACCGGATTGCGGATCCAGCGGATCTGCGCGCCCTGACGGACGCGGAACTCGACCGCCTGGCTGGCGAGATTCGCCAGGTCATCATCGATACGGTCGACGCCAATGGCGGCCACCTGGCCAGCAACCTCGGTGTAGTTGAGATCACCTTGGCGCTGCACCGCGCGCTTGAGAGTCCCAGAGACAAGATCGTCTGGGACACCAGCAATCAGACCTACCCGCATAAGCTGGTGACTGGCCGCGCCGCCGACTTTCCGACGCTGCGACAGCCCGGAGGCTTGTCCGGGTTCGCCGCGCGGGAGGAGAGCCCGCACGACGTCATGGGCGCCGGACATGCCGGCACGGGCGTGTCGGCCGGCGTGGGGATCGCGGTAGCTGCCCAGTTGCGGGACGAGACCTCGGCCACCGTGGCGGTCATCGGCGACGGATCCTTTACATCAGGCGTGGTATTTGAAGCCCTGAATCAGGCCGGCGACCTTGGATTGCCGTTTGTCGTTCTGCTGAACGACAACGGCATGTCGATCTCACCGAACGTGGGCGCCCTGAGCCGCAACATGGGCCGGGGCCGCGAGACCTGGCAGCCAGACGATGCCGAGGCCCGGTCCCGCTTCACACCGACGCAAATGGCCACCCAGCCAACGCAGCCGTACGCGGACGCCGCCGACTTCTGCGCGGCGTTCGGCTTCGAATATGCGGGGCCGGTGGACGGTCATGACCGCCCCCTGCTTGAAGACGTCATTCGCACCGCCGTTGAACGCCGGCGTCCGGTGCTGATCCACGCGTTTACGCGCAAGGGCAAGGGCCTGCCGGCGGCTGAGACCGATCCCGTGACGCTGCACCAACCCGGCACCGCGCAGGCGGTGGGTGCCGCCAACGCCACCAGCTACAGCAAAGTGCTGGCCCGCACGCTGACCGACCTGGCTCGCGAGGATGACCGCATCGTGACCATCAGCGCGGCGATGTGCGAAGGCACTGCGCTGGCCGACATGCAGCGGGAGCTTCCCGACCGGGTCTTTGATGTTGGAATCGCCGAGGGCCATGCCGTCGCCATGGCCGCTGGGCTGGCCACGCAGGGGCTGCGGCCCGTGGTCTGCATCTACAGCACCTTCCTGCAACGGGCCTTCGACCAGATCGTGCACGACGTCGCAATCCAGAACCTCCCGGTGATCCTGGGCGTGGATCGCGCCGGAATCGTCGGCGACGACGGGCGCACCCACCACGGGGTCCTGGACCTGGCCTATCTGCGGGCGATCCCCAACTTCGTCGTGGCGGCGCCCAAGGACGAGGACGAGTTGCGCCACTTGTTTCGCACGGCGCTCGACAGCGACCGGCCGTTCGCCGTCCGCTATTCGCGTGGCTCGGGCGTTGGAGTCCCGCTGTCAGGCACCCCGCGAGTTCTGCCGATTGGCCGGGCCGAGATGCTGCGCGACGGTTCGGACATCGCGATCTTTGCCCTGGGGTGGGGCGTTGCTCCGGCCCTGGAGGCCGCCGAACGGCTGGAGCGGCTGGGCGTTCAGGCCGCCGTCGTCAACGCGCGCTTCGTCAAACCGCTGGACCGTGACCTGATTTGCGAGCTCGCCGCGCGCAACCGCTGTGTAGTCACGGTCGAGGACCACAATCTGATGGGTGGATTCGGCAGCGCCGTCGTCGAACTCCTGGCCGATAACGATCTGGGCGACGTGCAGGTCCGACGGGTCGCCATGCCGGATATGTTCCACGAGCACGGACCGGCCGACAGCATCCGAGCCGCGCACGGCCTCAGCGCGTCAGGCATCGTGGACGCCGCCTGCGCCCTCACCGACCATGCGGTTGCGGTTCGCATCGATGCGGGACGACTGATCGTCGGATCCTGAGGCGCGACCGCTGAGCACCCGGCCGTCGGCGACGATTCCGGCACCCGAAGTTCTCGACCGCTATCGCGAGCGTATCGACGCGGAACTCCACCGTGCCGTCGAAGGGCCCGACCTGCCCTTGTACACCATGGCTCGCTATCAGCTCGGCCAGGTCAACGCTGACGGATCGCCCGCCACCACCGACCGAGGCAAGGCCGTCCGCCCCACCCTGTGCCTGCTGATGTGCGAGGCGCTGGGCGGCGATCTGAAGGCGGCGCTCCCAGCGGCGGCTGGACTGGAACTCCTGCACAACTTCACGTTGGTCCACGACGACGTGATGGATGACGATGAGACGCGCCGGCACCGCCCCACCGTCTGGGTGGTCTGGGGACGTCCCCAAGCCATTGACGCCGGCGACCTGCTGCACGTGCTGGCGACGCTCAGCGTGCTGCGGAGCGGCGGCAACGGCGCCGCGGCGCCACTGGCCAAGGACGCCACCGAAGTGATTACGCAGGGATGCCGGCTGGTCACCGAAGGACAGCACCTGGACATCGCGTTCGAGACCTCCGCCAGCGTTGGCGTGGCCGATTACCTGGACATGATCGCCCGCAAGTCAGCGGCGCTGCTGGCAGTGGCGTTTGAACTCGGCGCCGTCTTTGCCGGAAACGACTCGACCACGCGAGCCGCCTGCCGCGCCTACGGCCGAGAACTGGGCATCGTGTTTCAGATTCGCGACGACGTGCTGGGGATTTGGGGCGATCCCGCGGTGACCGGAAAGCCGGTCGGCGCCGACATCCAGAAGCGAAAGAAGACCTTGCCCATCATTCACGCATTGGAGACGGCTGACGGGCCTGACCGGACTCGCCTGCGCTCCATGTTCAGCGAGGCCGGCGTGCCGCCTGACATCTCGGCAACAATGGCGATCTTGGAACGGGCTGGGTCTCGAAGCTTCACTGAGGAACGGATTCGCAAACACAGGAACCGGGCCAGCCAGGCGCTGGCGCGGCTTCCCGTAAACACGTGGGGTCACCGCAACCTGGAGGCGGTGGCAACCTACATCGCGACGCGCGACCGCTAAGTCAGCAGCAAGACCAGTGGCAGGGCCTGTGGCTCTAGTAGCGTGCCGCCCCCGCGGCCAACGGCGTCGGCGTCTTTTCCGACGCTTCTTCGTACAGTTGCATCAACGCGGCGGCGAGCGTCGTTGAGTCGTGGTGGCGCGGGTCGTTGTGGTCAACGACGTCGGCCATCACCGCCTGCACGCCCGTTTCCAGCAACTCAACCTGGACGGCCGGGTCGCAGTCGACAATCCGCGAGCCGCTGCCTGGCTGCACGCCCAGGTTGGTGTGGTTGTTGACCAGCGTGTACTGAAAGAGGCCCGGTCCGACATTTGAGGTCATCGACGTCACGTGGTCGGCCAGGCTGTAGCCGTCGGTCTCGCCGGGTTCCGTGGCGACATTGCAAACGTACACTTTCACCGCGTTCGAGGCGCGCACTGCGGTGGCGATGTCGCCAACCAGCAAGTTAGGCAGCACGCTGGTATGCACGCTGCCCGGGCCCAGCACGATCATATCGGCGGCGAGCAACTCGTTGACCGCCTCATCGTTGGCCGCTACGTAGCGTGGCTCAATCAGGACCCGGCCAATTGGCTTCCCGGCGGAGCGGATGCGCGATTCGCCGCGCACGATGGACCCGTCGGTCATCTGGGCCGCCAGCCGCACGTCGGTCAGGGTCGACGGCAGGATGCGCCCTCGCACGCGCAAGACCTCGCTCAAGTCATTGACCCCGCGCTCGAAGTTACCTTGATTCAGGTCGGTGATCGCGGCAATGAGCAGGTTGCCCAGGCTGTGTCCCTGCAACCCCTGCCCTCGGCTGAACCGGTACTCCATCACGTCCTGCATCAACGACTCGGAATCAGCCAGCGCGGCCAGGCACTGGCGAATGTCGCCGGGTGGCATCAGGCCCAACTCCTCACGCAGGCGTCCGGAACTGCCGCCGTCGTCGGCTACCGTGACCACGGCGGTGATGTTGTTGGTGTATTCCTTCAAGCCGCGCAAAAGCACACCCAAACCCGTGCCGCCGCCGATGGCCACAATCCGTGGCCCGCGCTGCAGGCGTCGGTTCTGGTAGAGAATCTCAGCCAGGTTGTCCTGCGGATCCACCACGACCGAAAGGACACTGCGCCCGAGCAGCACTGCGCCCGAGGCGGCAATCAGCAGGCCCAGTCCGCCCACGGTGAGTTCGCGCACCGGGTGCGCCAGAAACTGTAGCGTCAAGTAGTAGACAACCGTGCCCGCGGGCCCGGGAATGTCGATGGTGCGGTACACGAAGGCCAGGAACATCGCCATGGCCAACGCCAGGACTACGGTTCCCAGGAAGATGAGCAACAGATAGCGCTTGACGCCGATCCCAAGCGTCAGCCAGCGACGGGAGCGCATCTAAAAGCCTTTGAAAGCGGCACCCGTGCCAATATTGGCCCGCTGCGCACCAACGTCACAGGAAGGGCCAGGCGCGTGAATGACGCTACGTGGCATTGGCCGAGAGTATATCGCCATGGCGCGCCACGCGCGCAGTCGAGGCACCATGCCTGAGGCAACGCACATCCGCATCATTGCAATGGATTTGGATGGCACCCTGGTCAAGGGCGAACACGGCATCACACCACGCGTTCGCCGGGCGATCGACGACGCGCGAGCCGCCGGCCTGGGAATCACGATCGCCACCGGCCGGATGTTCCAGTCGGCCCGACGCTTTGCCGACGACTTGCAGGTCACGCTGCCGATCATTTGCTACCAGGGTTCGCTGGTTCGAGATCCGGTCACCGGTAAGACCTACCAGCACGAGGTCCTGCCGACAGGACCGGCGCAGGCGGCCATCGAATTCGCTCGCCAGCGTGGGCTGCATGTCAACGCCTACATCCACGACGAGTTGTACATGGAAGCCGACACGCCGGAGGGCCGCTTCTACGCCGCCAGTTCCAACGTTCCGATCACCTTCGTCGACGACTTGGCCGAGGCCGTGACCGTGGGCAGCACCAAGCTAGTGTTTGTGATGGACGAGGCCCGCGTGCTTGACGCCATTGCGGATATGGACGGCCGCTTCGGCCCGGCGGTGCAAGCGACGCGCTCGCATCCCCGCTTCGCCGAAATCGTCCGGCGCGACGTCAACAAGGGGCGCGCGCTGGCGCGCGTGGCGGCCGTGGCGAAAGTCTCGCTCGATCAGACCATGGGCATCGGCGACAACCTGAACGACCTTGATCTGGTCCGCGCCGCGGGCATTGGCGTGGCCATGGGCGACGGCGATCCACGCGTGGTGGCGGCCGCCGACTGGATCACCGGAAGATACGAGGACGACGGCGTAGCCCAAGCGATCGAACGCCTGCTCAACGGCAAAGCCAGCCGTCCGGGCTAGCGGCTGAGTCCGGCCCCGCTCAGGCCGACGGCGCGAGCAGCGAATCCGCTTCCTGCTCGGCCGTGTCCGACGGCGGCACCAGGGGCAGGTCGATGATCATCTCCGTGCCCTCGCCTTCCTGGACATCGAGCCGGATGTTGCCGCCGTGCTGGCGCACGATGTCGCTGCACATGGCCAGCCCGAGCCCGGTGCCCTGGCCGGTGGGCTTTGTGGTGAAGAACGGGTTGAAGATCTTCTCGGCAACATCCGGCGGCATGCCGCCGCCGTTGTCCCGGATTCGGACTTCAATGTGGTCCTCGTGCCGCCGCGTCGCGAGCCAAACCACGGGCATGAACGGCCCGTCGCCGGCGGCCGCCCCGGACGCTTGCCGTCGTTCGTCGGTGGCGTAGCAGGAATTCGACACCATGTTCAGGAACACCCGGCCCAGGTCCTGGGAGACCACATTGAGCTCCCCGACCGCGTCATCGAAGTCCCGCTCGATACTGAGTTGGAAGTTCTGATCGGTACCCCGCGCACTGTGGTACGCCAGGCGCGCATATTCGTCCACCAACTGATTGATGTCGGTCGGCGAGCGGTCTCCCGATCCGCGGCCCATCGAAAGCATGTCTTGCACGATTCGGTTGGCGCGGTCCCCGTGCGAGCGAATGCGCGCGAGGTTGTCGGTCAGGTCTTGCGTCACCTCTTCAACGATTTCGCGGTCAGCCTCCGGAAAACTGTCGCCGCTTTCCTCAAGGACCTCCTGAAACTCCTCCAAGAGCTCTTCCGACGCCTCGGCAAAGTTCTTCACGAAGTTGAGCGGGTTGCGAATCTCGTGGGCCACGCCGGCGGTGAGTTCACCCAGGGCCGCCAGCTTCTCGCGCATGACGATCTGGTCCTGGGCCTTTTGCAGATCGCCCAGCACGCTCTCCAATTGCTCGTTCTTGTCCTGCAATTCATCGGCGAGTTTTTCGACGAGGTTCAGTCGTTGGACCTCAAGGGCGTGTCGGCGAAAGACCTCGAGGGCCGCGGCCATGTCCGCCACCTCGTCGCGGCCACTCATCTCGACTCGAGTCTCAAGATCGCCACCGGCCATGCGGACCATCCAGTCGGACAGCATTTGCAGCCGACGCAAGAGGAAGCGGCCAACAAACAGCCAGGCAATCAGCAGAGCGCCGCCGACGCTGATCGCACCGATGGCCAGCAGCAAAAAGCGCCCGGTCGCGATGGTGTCGGTCGAACTCTGGGTCGCCTCGTCCGCGCTGGCGCGCGCGGCGCTCACCAGGCCGTCGACCTCGGCCAGCAGTTCAATGGCCTGGGCGCGGTTGTCTGCCAGCAACACTTGCTGACGCTCTAGCAGGCTGAGTTCCTGTTGAAGCACATCGAAGCCGCTGGGCTCACCCGTGCCAACCTCGAAGAGCCGATCAAAGAGCGGCGCCAGGTCGGAGTGAAACTCGGAATCCGACAGCCCATTAAGGTTGCGTTCGATTCGGCGAACCGAGGCCTCGAACCGTTCGCGCAGCGGCTCAATCAGGGAAGGGCTGGATAGGGTGAAGGCACTGGCCAGCAGTTGCGTCGCAATACTGACGTCCGACTGCAGTTCAGCCAAGCGTCGGTAGCGGTTGAGTTCAGGCTCGGAGAAGTACACCTGCCGGATCGGCGGAGTTTCCTCAATCGCCCGGAAGCCTGTCATCGTGTAGAACAGTTGGTCGTCGAGGGCGGGCACGATCACGCCCTCCAGGCTGCTTCGCAGGTCTTCAAGTTCCGTTCGCAGGGCCTGCCGTCGCTCACCGAGGTCAAAGAGGTCGAACCGCTCGCGTTTGATCGTGTCAATGTTGGACAACAGCGTGTCGGCGTAGCGTCGAAGGCGCTGGGTTCGCTCCGGGTCACCGGTGCTGCGATTCAAGACGACGAACAGGACCTCCAAGTCCTGGCGCGAACTCTCAATGTTCTGGGCTATCTCGTCCACCGCGTCAACCGTGGTGGCCGCCGCCAGGCGAGGCGCCGCGGCCACCAGCGTGCTGCTGTATTCGGCCACGCCGAAGGCCGCCGCCAGCTCAGGCACGCTTCCCTCGTTGACCCGGCTCTGCGCCTCGCCCACCCGTGTAAAGGACGCCAGCCCAACGACGCTGGCGGCAATGGTCAGCGCAACGGCGCCGCCGATGCCGAGGTAGAGCTGCGTCGACAAGCGATACCGCGCCTCCAGCAACTGCTTCAATCGGTCCAACATGCTTACGAACCCGTCAGGCTGCTGACGGAGCGGTAGCGACCGTCTGCGCCGATAACCGACAGGAACACCGCGTCGGATCCCTGGTTGTCGGCATCGCCGTAGCGAAGGCTGAACCCATCGATCTCCTCGGCGCTGCGCAGGCTGTTGAGAAAGCACTCACGGCTCAGGTCAGGCCCGCACCGCTCAAGGCCCAGGATGGTCAGGCGACCGGCCAGATAGCCTTCAAAGGAGACGAAGCCCGGAACCGCGTCGGGATCGTGGGCGGCCAGCGCGCGATGGTAGGCCTGCACCACGGGCAGCGACGTGTCGGTGGGGAAGGGCACGACCTGCGTAACGAAGACGCCGGCGCCCTCCGGTCCCAGCTCCTGAGCCAGGGCGTTGCTGCCGACAAACGAGATGGTCATGAACACAGGGATGAGTCCCAAGTGCCGTGCCCATGCAACCAGAGCGGCCACCGGTTCGTAGGCGCCCACCATGATCACGGCTTCCGGCTGTCCCTCACGCAAGTCCAGCAGCGCGGTCTTAACGGCCGTGGTGTTGCGCGGATACACGCCGACCGCGGCCAGCGTCATGCCGCGCCGCTCCAGGGCGGCCTGCACGCCGTTATAGCCGGCCCGCCCGTAGGAATCGTCCTGGTACAGCAAGGCGATACGCCTGATGCCCAGGTCGTTGGTCAGGCGTTCCACCATCTCTTCGGTTTCCTGGTTGTACGAAGCCCTCAGGTTGATCACCACGTTGTGGAGATCCTCTCCGCGTAGGAAAGCCGCGCCGGTAAACGGAGCGAGGTACGGCGTATTGGCCTCCACGGCAACCGGCACCGCCGAACGCGAGGTCGGCGTACCCACGGCGCCGATCAACGCAAACACGTGCTCCTGCTCGATCAACTGCTTGGTGTTGGCGATGGCGGCCTCGGGCTCATAGGCATCATCCAACGTCGTCAGTTCCAGCCAGCGACCGTGCACGCCGCCCTTCGCGTTTGCCTCCTGGAATGCAGCCTGAATGCCCAGACGCATATTCAGGCCCAACTCGCTGGCCGGACCGCTAAACGCGGCCGACTGGCCAAACAGGACGCGCTCGTCGGAAACACCGGCCGCGGGTGCGGAACCTGCGTCGACCAGGGCGGGAGTCGCCTCAGTCCCGGCCGTCGGCGCTGCCGGCCCGCTGTCCGTCGTTGCCGTCGTGCCGCCCACCGCCAGCATGGCCCACAGCGCAACGGCGATGGCAGCAAGCCCCCCAATCCCAAGCGCTACGAGCAACCACGCCCTGGGCACAGGGACTAACCGATTCATTCAGCTCGATAGGCGACGAGCGTCAGGTGGTTGCGGCCTTCTTCCCGCCGATAGGTCAGTTCGTCCATCAGCTTCCGCACCAGGAAGACTCCCAGCCCCCCAATCGGCCGTTCGTCCATCGGCGCGTTCACGTCCGGAACGGGCGCTTCGGTCAGGGGATCGAACGGCTTGCCGTCGTCCACCATCTCGATGGTTAACGCATCGTCGCTGGAGCTAAAGGTAAACGAGATTTCGTGCAGCCCGCCGTCGTGACCATGATTGATGGTGTTGATCGCCAACTCTTCCAGCACCAGATTCACCTTGCCAACCAGGCCAGGCGACCAGGCGTCTTCCTCACCCAGGCTTTCCACGACCTCGGTCAGTCGTGTCAGTTCCTCCAACCTGGTCTCAATCACGACGGTGCGCGTGAGGCTCATCACCCACCCTCCGTGCGGCGAAAGGTCAGGCAGGTAATGTCGTCCGACGCCGGAGTGTCCCCCACGAATTCGCTGACGGCCTCAAAAACCGCGTGATTGGCCGCTTCCGCGCTCTCGCCCGGGCCCGCCGCCACCGAGGCGCGTAGCCGTTCCAGGCCAAACTGCTCTTCGTCGCTGGTCATGGCTTCACTGACGCCGTCGGTATAGAGCACGATGGTGTCGCCCGGCTCCAGCACGACGCAGTTTTGGCGGTAGTCCAGGTCCGGCAACAGGCCCAGCGCAATGCCGCCGGTCAGCGGAAGCGTGGTGGAACTTCCGTCGGGCTTCACCAGCAACGGCGGGTCGTGCCCACCGCTGGCGTAGACAAACTCGCCGCTCGCCGGGTTGTACTCCGCGTAGAGCACCGTCACGAACATCTCGGTTTCGTTGTCCTCGTAGAGCAGGTTGTTGACCTCGCGCAGCACATCGCCGGGTCCGGCCGATCCAATCGCCGCGCCCTTAATCAGGGTCCGTGTCGACATCATGAACAGCGCGGCGGGCACGCCCTTGTCGGAAACATCCGCCACGGTCATGCCGATACGCTCGTTTTCCAACGCCACGACGTCGAAGAAGTCGCCGCCGACGCTGCGCGCCGGTTCCATGTTGGCGAATATCTGGTAGTGCGGGCTCTCCGGGAAGTGCGTGGGCAGAATTGACTGCTGCATCTTGCTGGCCACGGTCAACTCGTTCTGCAGCGCCACCAACTGGTCACGTGAGGCCAACGCCTCGCGCCACTCCATCAGGTGTTGCAGCGTCCGGTCGATCGTCACCCGTAGATCCCGAAAGTCGATGGGCTTGGTAACGAAGTCGAAGGCCCCTCGGTTCATCGCCGTCCGGATGTTCTCCATGTCGCCATAGGCGGAAACAATGATGGAGCGAATGTTGGGGTCGACCTTGGGGATCTGCTGCAGCAGCGTCAGCCCGTCCATCTCCGGCATGTTGATGTCGGAAACGACCATGTCGATATCGTCTTCTTCATGCAGCCGATCCAGGGCCTGAACCCCGTTGCGGGCGAAGACAAAGGTGTACTGACCGCGCCGGATATTTCGGCGCATGCGCTGCAGCATGAGGGGTTCAAGGTCCGGCTCGTCATCGACGACCAGAATCTTGTACGGGGGTTTGACTACCACGATTTCACCCCTCGGATTCCCGTGCCGTGGCTCGGGCAACTAAGCCCCCGCGGGGGGCGCTCGAACTTCAACTCGTACATGCGGCCAGTGCCTCGGCCTGAGTATCACGCACCGGAATGATCTGATCGAAGCCGCTCACATTAAAGACCCTGCGGACATCATCGGTGACCGAGCAAAGGCCAAGCTCGGCGCCTTGCTGACGCAGGGATTTGGCCAGCGCCAGCACCACGCGCAGCCCCGCGCTGCTGATGTAGTCGAGGTTTCGACAGTCCAGGATCATTGCCACGTCGCAGGCCTTGCGCACTACCTCGATGGCGCGTTCGAAGCGCCGCATGGTGTTGGCGTCCACGCGCCCCTCAAGCGCAATCACCAGGGCTCCGTCCGGCGTCGCATTGAGCACCGAAAGCTTGATGCCACTCGAAGCCGGTGACGTGCCCTCGTCCGCGTCATCGGCATACATGCCATCGCGCTCCACGTGGATCAACACCGGACCATCAGCCAACTCCCGTGGGTCATCGGCTGTCTCCGCCCCGGCATCGCCACTCGGCTGCGCCGCGCGGCGCATGAGCGCACGGTGTTCCAGGGCCCGCTCAATCGTGGCGCGCAAGTCGCGGAAGTCGATGGGTTTGGTAATGAAGTCAAACGCCCCGCGGTTCATCGCCGATCGGATGTTGTCGATATCGCCGTAGGCCGTAACGATTACCGATCGCACGTCCGGATCCACGTCCGGTATCTGCTGGAGCAGGGTCAGCCCGTCCATCTCCGGCATGTTGATGTCCGAGAGCACAACGTCAAAGTCGCTCTCTCGTAGCCGCTCCAGCGCTTCCACGCCGTTGCGGGCAAACACAAAATCAAACTGGCCCTTTCGGATGCTTCGGCGCATCCGTTGCCGCATCAGCACCTCAAGGTCAGCCTCGTCGTCGACAACCAGGATTTTGGATGGGGACTCCGCGCCCACAGTCACGCCTCCAGGTTCACGAGGGAATCGGCCCGATCAGGCCGCGCTCTGCCGGTATCGGTGGTCACTAGCGTGAGCATGCCGCGAGTGCCTCGGCCTGGGATTCGTGCACGGGAATAATCTGATCGAAGCCGCTGATTTCGAAGATTTTGCGGAGGGAGTCCGGCAGTGAGCAGACAGCGAGTGTGCCGCCGCGCCGCGCCTGCGCCTTTGTAAGTTCCAGCAGCACCCCAAGCGCCGCACTGCTGATAAACCTGAGGTTCTCGAGGTCCAAAACCATGCCCCTCGTGCCGGCATCGGCCACACCGCCAAGCACACGCCTGAACTTCGGAGCGGTGGAGCTATCGACCCGGCCCTCAATCGCGACGACCATCACTCCGTTCTCGGTGACGTTCACCACGGTCAGCTTCACTTGGCGTCCGTGTTCCTTGTGGCACTAATCGAGATCTTCCGCGTAGCTCTCCTCTGGATCCGCGCCCGTCCGCCTGCGGAGCGGCCACGTTGCCGCCCGCCTCGCACGCCGGCTCAGCTCTTGCGGGCGGCGAGCGCTTCGGCCTGGGTGGCGTGAATTGGGATGATCTGGTCGAAGCCGCTGACACTGAAGATCTCGCGGATCGGATCCGAAAGCGAGCAGATGGCGAGCGTGGCGTCCTTACGTTGAAGGGACTTCGCCGCCAGCAGGATGACACGCAGCCCGGCACTACTGATGTACGTAAGGCGCTCCATGTCCAGGATCACCGCCTGGTCGCTGGCCTCAATCACGGCCTCCAGGGCACTCTGGAAGTCGCGGGCGTTGGTGCCGTCCACGCGGCCATCCGCGGTGACCACGATGGCGTCATCGTTCCACGCCCACTCGGTGCTAACGCTCATGGGGTTCGTCTCCTTGCCTGCTCCAGCAGTCTCCCGCGCTTGGGGGTCGAGTGCACAATCTGACGAGTCAGCGCTCCACCGGCCCATGTCGCGCAGAGTTCGAGGCCACCACTGCCCGCTGGCCTGCTGACTTCCGCAACGTCCACGACATCATCGCCCGAGACCAGTATCTCAGCATTCGATATCGGCATGGTAGACAGAGCCGTTTGGCCTTGTGCGGGCGGCAGTACCGCCAACTTGCGAATAGGTTCGCGTAGCCTAGCAGATACCGGTGTTCCCGGATGCACGGTAAACGACAGGCTGCGGCATTCTGGCGACGTACCCGCGTCGGATTCAATTCGACGCGGCCGATCTTGCACGAAATGTCGTCCGGCATGGCAGCAGCGTCGCCGCTCGGCCGGTGTGCGACCGGCGACCGACCGTTCGACATGCTGAGGAGTTCCCTGGCCCACACCTATGGCTGGACAATGCACCCCGCATGGCGCCCCGTCCTTGGGTGACCAGACGGCGTCTACAGTCGCGCTAGCTCGGTGCGCCAAGCTGCTGGCGGCTGGTGGGGTTGCCGCGATCCCCACGGACACCCTCTACGGATTGGCCGCCAGTATCCGTGCCCCCCAGGCCGTGGCGCGCGTCCTTCGCATCAAGACCCGAGACCCCGGCGCCGGCATCCCCGTCCTTGTCGAGAGCTCGGCCCAGGCCGGCGAAATCGCCGATCTGTCGCCAGCGGCTCGTCGCCTGGCCCACGCTTTCTGGCCTGGCGCTCTAACGCTGGTGCTGCCCGCCCGCCCGGGCGTCGACCGGCGGCTGCTCGGCCCGAACGAAACGGTCGGCGTGCGCGTCCCCGCCTCCGGCGTCGTACGCGAATTGATACGCCTCGTTGGCTCTCCACTGACTGGCACCAGCGCCAATCTGCATAACGAAGCGCCGCCCATGACCGCCCAGGCGGCCGCCGACGCGGTGGGGACTCTGGTGGACTTGGTATTGGATGGCGGTCCGGGGGCCGGCGCGCCCTCTACCGTGATCGACCTGGCGCGCAATCCTCCGCTGATCCTGCGCGCTGGCGCCGTGGACGAGCCAACCATTCAGGCCGTAGCCCCCGCCGTCCGTCCGCTCACGCCTCCCGACTGATGCGCGACGCGTCGGTAGAACTCGTCGGCGATTTTGATCGCGCCGAGGCGCGCTTCCTGCGCAGCCAGTTCGATGACTGTCGGATCGAGTTGATCGCCCGCTCCCAACTCGACGAGCGCACCTCCTTGCTGCGCTGGCAGCCCGCCGCGAATGTTCATCCACGCGCCGTCGAAGCCACGTCGCCCCGCGTAACCGATCGTCGCCGCCGCCCGCCGGTCGCCTGGTACATCCTGGAGCACGAACCGCACCTGCACCTGACACCCATCGCCTCCGGCCCCGAGCTACGCGATCGCTACCCGAACCACTTCCCGTCCAACGCCGTCCCGGATCAGCCGGCGCCGAAAGGCTGCCTGCCCGTTGGCCGATGGTTGTGGCCGTGGTAACAGCAGTCGCCCTGGCTTCGGCCCGAAGCCAGGGCGACTGCTTGAGACGCACGCGTGCGGCGTGGTTTGCGCCGACCGCCGGGCCAGGCTAGGTCGATAGCCGGCCCTTGATCTGACCCAGAGAGTCCGCGATCGACGCTTGATAGCGCGTCATTTCCGTGTGATGCGTCGTCAGGCTGCGGTCGATGTTTTCCAACAGCTGCAGCGCGCGGGTTTCCGAGTCGGTGCCGCGGGCGCGGCTGCGCCAGCGCACCATCTCGTTGCGCACCACGCGCGCGATGTACACGGTCACGGCCGTGATGATGCCGATGGTTTCAGGTTCCAAAGCGTTTGCCTCCTTCGGATGATTGATGGAAAGGCCGGGATATGCCTCGGCCGGCGTGTCGAACGGATTCGGCTCCGGTGAGCCAGGCTGGTCGGCAACTGTCATCACACCGCTCCAATCGCCAGCCAATAGACCAAACCCGGGGTCGTAGTGCTGAAGTTGCGGCCGTCGCCGGTGGCGGCCTGCAGGGTGAAGCCGTTGACGCGCAGGTTGGTGCAGCGCGCAATCACGCGGCGGCCGCCAATGTCCTCGCGCGGCGTGGCCAGGGCCGCGTAGACCGTCCGAAAAGCCGTCTCGAACGTCACGTCATGATCCGACCAGTTCTGCGAGCTCACGCCCGCCACCGACGCCACCCCAACCTCCGCTCGCCACTGCCCCCGGTCCACGTGGTTGGCGGGCGTGCTGTCCTGGAAATTGGTGAGGCGCAGCGCTTGGTCCAGCGGGTTGGGGGTAAACGCCGGGGCCAACGTGCCCTCGGCCAGATGCAGCCCGTCGAACCAGGCCGTCGTGTCGTCCTGCTTGAGCTTGCATAGCGCCAGCAGCGCCGGAGCCGCGCTGTCCACGTCGATCGTCGCGGTCAACCACTCCCAGGCCGAGCTACCCGAATGATAGGCCGAGGTGGATGTGGTCACGCCATCGCCCAACTCCAGCCGCGCTCGATTCGGAATGGTCGCGTAGACCCAACCGCTCAGGGTGAACGTTCGCCCCCGCAGGTAGGTCAATCCGCCCAGGTCGTCGGCCAGGCCGCGGCGCAGATCGCAATCGGCGCCCCGCCGTGTCAGCGCTGCCGCATAGCGCCCGTGCTTGGCAACGGAGGTCGCGCGCGCAATCTGGGCTGCGTTGCCTGCGAGCGTCCAGCCGTCCGGAGCCGCCGTTCCGCCGCCGGACCACGATTCGAAATCGCCGTTCGGCAGCGCGTTCTGGAACTGCTCGGCCTGGAAGGTGTCCAGCGCCAGCTTGGCGGTCGTCACCGCGCCGGCAGCCAGCGCCGCCTGCGTGAGCTGCGGCCCTTCGCCCGCCCGGCCACTGTGGTCGTGTCCGGTCGTGGCGTGGAAGCCGGCGTCGATCAGGTCGGCGTTGTTGTTGAACACATTGATGTCGTATCGCTCGGCGCCCAGCGGCTTGGTCAGCCGCAGGTTCGCCGTGGTGGTTGCCATGGTGCGCCCTCCTAGAGCCTGGTGAGTTGGCTATGCAGATAGGCGGCCTGGGCCTGGTGGGCATAGGCCGCGAGTCGATTGTGGGTGCCCGTGCCGGCGGTTGGGCGGTATTCCGTGGCGGTCACCGGCATCAGCCATTCCAGGTCGCGCCCAGCCTCGCTGCGCCGCCCCTGGGCTTCGGCGCCGCGGACCAGCGCTTCGATGTGCTCGCCGTCCGGGCTGACCAGCACCACCGGCTCCCGTGTGGCCGCCACGGCGGCAATGGCCTGCTTGATCGCGCGGCTCGACCGCCGCTCACGGCGTCCGTCGCGCAGCGGCGCCTGGTCCGCGATCCGCGCCACGAACTGGAACACCCGCTTGAAATCCGCGCGAATGGCGTAGGCCAGCGAGACTGCGTGGACGACCGGCGTGGTCGCGGGGTCATCGCTGTGCAGCGTGAGTCGCAGGTCGATGGCCGTCGCGGCGGCCTCCGTCCCAAACTCAATACGCTGACCGCTGGCCGCAAAGCGTCCCAGTTGCTTGAACGGCGCACCGTTGGCCAGCCGGTAGGCCGCGTCCACCCAGGTGGATGCCGTCAACCCCTCGCCGCTCAGCGTCAGGGCCAGGAAGGCCTTGGGCTGCGCCGCGAACGCCGCGTCGAAGCGCGATAGGTAAACCGCCGCGCTGGCGGCGAAGCGACAGTTGGGATCACGCAGCGGGTTGGCCGAACCCCTCGGCAGCACCAGTGCGGCCAACGATCCGCCAACGGCGAGGTACAACCGCGGGTTCGGCCCGGGTCGGTCCGACACCCACAGGTGCCGGCAGTCCACACGCCCCAGGCGGGCCATTGGGTGCCAGGAATCCTGCTCCGGGTTGAACGCCAGCAGCGTGGTGCGCCCGGTCTCGTCCCGCAGCGCCGCATACAGGAAGTGGGCGTCGCCGGCGCAGGCGGTAATGCGGCCCCGGATCGGCGAGTCGTTTTCGCGCAGACGTTCAGGACCAACCGGCGTCAGGTCGCCGGACCGGAAGCGATAAAGCCCCTGCGACAGCGGGAGCCACACATAGCCGCGCCAGACCGTGGCGCCGCGCCCGCTATGCGGGCTGGAACCCGGGGCCCGCGGAGACCACGCCTGCACCGCCACCGCGCCGCCTTCGGCGCCTGGGCGCAGCGCATAAAGGCCGTCTTCCTTCACCACGTAGGCCGTGCCGCCCAGACTCAGGAGCGCATTGGCGGTGGATGCGCCGTCGCCCACCGCTGCGCCGTCCGTCCAGGTGGAAGCCGTCCCACCGTCCATCGAGGTTGACAGCCTGGGTGCGCCGGTCTCGCTGCTCACCCGCGCCAATTGCGAACCGATTACCAGAAATGCGTCGGCCTTTCGGACTTCGCGCACCGCCAGTTCGTTGATGCGGGTTGATGAATCCAGGGCCGACGCAACGGTCAGCCGCAGCCAGAAGGCCTCCACCCCGTTGATCGTCGCCCGCCGCCAGTCCGCCGGCTCGTCAAAGCTCACGTCGCCGTCGCGGGCCAACGTCTTGCCGTCCTGAGCCGCGCCGTCGCGTAGCCCGCCCACCGTCGTCCAGGCCGAGCCATTCCAGTACTCAGCCGCCAGTTCGGCCGCGTTGCCATTCGCGGCGGCGTTCATCTCGATGGCCACCGCCGCGAACGGCGCCTTCCCGCCCACCAGCAGCCAGGCGCCATCGTTTACCGCACCCAGCGAGTCCAGGTGCCCATACGTCCCCGCGTCCGCGTCGCTGACGGCCTCGGTGAGATCGGCGTACGTCTGGCCGCTGTCGCCGGTTCGCAGCACCGCCTTCGGGTTGGCCCGCTGACCCGCGTGCTGTGTCCAGGTCGTGCCGTCGAACGTCCAGAACGGCTCATCGGCCGCCGTACCGCCCACGCTGATGAAGGCCATGGGCCGCTCGGCGCGCCCCTTGAACACCGCGGCGGACGTCGCCGTAACCCCTGGATCGAACGCCTTGGCCAGCGTCCAGGTCCGGCCGTCCTGCGAACGGTAGACGGCGGACCCCGCCAGTACGTAGATGGCGTCGCCGAGCTCGAAGTGGTCCGTAATCGTTGCCGAAGACGTAATCGGCGTTGTCACGACCTCCGGCGGCAGGGTGACCTGGTGTGGGATGCGCGTGTCGGCTAGCCCGTGCGCGTAACCGGTCGACCCGCCGCGCGGCACGACCCGCTGGCCATACCCGCCCGAAAGGTCGTCCACCGCCCAGGTCGTCTCGTCTTCGGGCGGGAACTGAGCGTAAGACTGATCGGTCTGGCTCACGCGCGGCGCAAAGAAATCCAGCTTCCGCTCGCGCCAGGCCACCGTGCCGTCGGCCCCGGTGCTGAGCATCAGGCCCGTCCCGTCCACCATGCAGTCGTAGGGATAGGGCGGGCGGTTACCGCGCGGCATTTACCAGCCTCCCCCCAGCATCACCCGTCGCGTGGCGCGCGGGCGGTAGAGGCGGGAAAGCTGCTGAAACTCCAGCGCGGCGTCGCGTTGCAAGGCCGCATATCGCTCCACGTCGCCGGCTGGCGCGTCGCGGTGCAGGTGGCGGTAGACCTCCACGAGGGTGCCCTGCGCCACCCAGTCCACCGGCGCGTCGGTGGTCGCGTCGTCGCTGGCCAGCGGGTCGTAGGCCCGCAGCCCTTCGATCAGCAGCGTCTCGCCCAGCCTGGGCGGCGGGTCCACCTCCAACCACAATTCCGGCCCCGCCGGTCCTGGATTGGTCGTGGTTCGCCACCAGGTCACTGCCGACATCACGCGCTGCGGATGGGCCGCCGCTCGCCGCCACACCTCCACCACTTGCTGCCGATGCGTAATCCAGGCGGGTAGCGGAAACCGGCGCCGGCCGGCCGCCAGCAGGATCACTTGGTCCCAGCGCGTCGTCGCTTCCGTGTCCGCGGCGCCCAGGCGGACCTCGATCTCCTCGCATCCCTCGGGAATCACGAACGCCATCCGCACCCGCTGCCAGGCCCGGCCCGTGGCCGCAAGCGTGTCCAGGTCAACGCCGCCGGTCACGTTGTGAACCGTCAGCCGCGCCGTAGACCCGCCCGGCGCCACCGACGCTTCCAGCGTGTACGGCTGGCCCGGCAGCACGGCCACCGTGGTCGAGGCCGCGTAACCGCCGGCCGCAGTCGTGGTTACTTCCAGGCTCGCGGCCCCGCCGGCCGCATCCGCACCGGCCGCCGCTTTCGCCACGCCGGCGTTCCAGGTGCGCCAGGCCCGGGTGTCCGAGCGTTCCATCCCGCCGTCAACCAGCATGGTCAATGGCGAAAGAGTCTGGGACCAACAGCGCGTGAGCGTGGCGTCGATGGCCGCGTCGATCACGTCAGGCGCCACCAGCCGCGACAGTTCGTAGGGCGCCGCCGCGTCCAGCGCGTGCGGAAACGCCCGGCTGACCGTAATCGACCCGCTGGCAGGGTCATAGGCCGCCACGCGGCGCGTCTCGCCGGCATTGGGGCCGCCGAACACGTGGACCCAGCTATCGGTCCACAGGTCGGCCGACGCCGTGGAGTCCTGGAGCCGCGCGGCGTCCACCAACGTGACGGTGGACCCGCCCTCCGCCGTGCCCGTCAGAAACGGCGCCAGCCGCTGCGCGACCCGATGGCGCAGCGCGCGCCGGGTGACGCTCATGGGTGGGCCTCCGCGCGCCGGCGGTCCGGCCAGCGCCATCCCGCCCGTTGGGCATCCAGCGCCTCCAGATCCGCCGCGCCGCGATCCTTCAGGCGCGCCGCCTGGCGCTCGCGCATGGCCAGCGCCGTGTCTTGCGCTTCCTGGCGGTCGGGCGTGATCACCAGAATCTGCCGTCCGCCCGCCGCGCCGGGGAAGCGGTGGATCAGGCGCCGCGCCGGGCGGCGCCTGATCCAGATGATGGGAGCATGCATGTGCCGCTGCCTCCTCCTGGAATCGCCCAGACTTAGCTGGACGGGGTGGACGCGTCGAAGTACATCTCCACGCCCCAGGCGTCCGCGTATTCGCCCAGGCCGTAGTCCGCCACCACGTTCAACTCCCAGGCCCGCAGCGAAGCGTCGCGCTCGCGCTCCACGGCCCAGTCCTTGAACATCACCAACACCAGCGCCTCCTTGGAGAACACCGCGCCCTTGGCGTCGTCGCCGGCGTCCACACTCAGGTTTCCCGCCTGAAAGACGTCCACGCCGAACGCACGCGCCACCCAGTGGTTCTCCAGCACCGTCTGCGAGATGCCGGCCGGCACCGGATACGTGCCCGTGGGCGAAATGTCCGCCGCCAGGTCGTGCGCCTGGTACGGATGTAACACCGCGTGAAACGGCTGCGGCGCCGGTTCGTCCGCGCCATGCAGGCGCGACACCGCCGCCCGCAGGTGGCCCATCGAGATGTTCTGGCCGGCCCCGCCCAGCGACCCGCTGAAACTGTCCAGCAGCCCCAGCAAGTCCCTATCCAGCTTGCGGGCGATCGCGTCGCCCAAAACCCGCCCGGCCGCCCTGGCCATGTCTTCCTTGGCCGTCCGCAGCGCGCGGTCGGTCAGCACAATCTGCGCGCCCACCTCGGCGGGCGTGATCGTGACCTTGCTGGTGGTCAGCGTCTGTGGGTTCGTCATGTCCACGCCCTCCGTCAGGGCGCTCGCCGACACCGTGCCGAACTTGGGAATCTCCAGCCGGTCGCCGGCCCCGCGCGGGACGCGGTAAGTCCGCACCAGCGGTTCCATCACGGTGCGGTGCATCTGCGTGCGGCGGGCTTCGGCAATCACCGTGTCCACCACGTCGCTGATCGAATCGCTCTTCGTTATCGCCATTGCGTTGCCTCCAGCGCGCCCGCTGATACAGGGCGCGCTCGCGATCTCGTTCCTGGTTGGGTGCCCCATCTCGTCGGGGCGTCCCTTGTGGGCGCCCTCCGTTGTAGGGGCCCTGTCGGCGAAACCCGTGCTTCGCCGGCGCTTGATCTCGCGGCGCACGCCGAGTCCGTCCCCGGCTCTGGGAGGCGACGGCGGCGCACCGGTCCGACGTCCCATCGGACGATGCGCGCGAACCGCCGCCCCCGTACTCCGCACAAGCGCGCTGGGTGGTGATGACGCCGCCGCCGTGGTCCCGGATCTATCGCCGGCCGCGCGAGACGTTGGATCGTCAGACGCGGCAGATAGTGGTCGGATCACACAGCACGGGCCGCCACGGACCCGCGTCGGCTGACCGTTCCCGCCGTTCGGCGGATTCGATCAGGTCCGAAGCGCTACGCTCGTATTGTACACAAGAAGATTACGAAGGGCAACCCATGCCCACGGCGCCGCTCCATTGCCCAAGGTCTGACCCGCCCCAAGCGCTTTCCTTCGCCATCGGTCGGGGACTACGATGTATTTCGTCGTGCGGATAGTCCTCGGAGGCGTCGGATGCAAGCGTCGCTCCATGTCCTCGGTAGCTTCACACTCCGCAAATTGCTTGTCGCCGTGACGCTAGCCACGGCGCTGGCCCTGGCGCTCCTTGCCACGTCGGCGCATGCGCAATGGCCGACCAGTTGCGTCGAGTTGAACGACATCGTTGAGGCCCGCTTGGGCAACACCGGCAACGTCGGCATCTACCAGCGCGTCTTCGGCGAGCGAGCCGAGCAGGCGTGTCAGAACGACCATCGTGCGGATGTCCAGGCTGTCTTCGCTTGGGCCATTGGCGGCACGGGCGCCACACCCCCAGCCGCGCCGACGGCTTGGCCCACGACCTGCGTAGCTCTGAACGACATCGTCGAGGCGGACTTGGGCAACAGCGCGAACGTCGGCATCTACCAGCGAGTCTTTGGCGCCCAAGCGGAAGCGGGCTGCCGCAACGACCACCGGGCGGATGTCCAGGCCGTTTTTGCCTGGGCCATCCCCACGCCGGTGCCCACCCCGGTCCCCACGCCGGCGCCTGACCCGGCCCCACAGCCGGCGCCGGTTTCAGCCTCCATTGGTGAAGTCCTGCACGTCGTGGCGTCGCCTGTCGTCGCGCAGGATCGAACGATCTGGATCGGCACCGCATCTGGCGGTGTGCTCCGGTCCACCAGCGCTGGCGCCGGCTTCACGCAGGTCATCAGTGGTCTTCCGAACCTCGCAATCAACGCCATGCTGCCCTCGCCGAATATCCATATCGACGGCGTGGTGCTGGCGGCGACGAACACCGGCGTTGCCCGATCCACGGATGGCGGGCAGTCGTGGTCGGTGGCTGCCGGTCTTCCCGCAAGTCGAATCAGCGGGCTCGCCGCATCGCCGCGATTCAACGTGGATGGCACCTTCTACGCCGTGTCCGATGTCGCTGGTCTGTATCAGTCCACGAACGGTGGGGCCACGTGGTCCAGCGTGCCGTCGCAGTATCTGAGCGGCCTGCCCATCGGTGCCTATCTGGGCATGACCGCCACGCCGGGACGTGGTGACAGGATCCACATATTCGCCTGGACGTCGACCAACCTGCTCGTGAGCGACAACCGTGGCGCCAGCTTCAGGACAGTGATCGGCGCGAAAGCCCTGCCAGGCGGGCTTCAGATCTCGGCAGTCGCCGTTCACCCCGAGTGGGCCTATAACGGGATGCTCTGGATCGGCTCCGAGTTGCACGGTCTCTACCGCACGACGAACGCTGGAGAGTCCTTCCACAAGGTGATCGAAAACCCGGACAACGTGTTGGGTCGAATCAACGTGATTGTCCTCTCGCCGCTTGTCGCCCGTGACGGGACGATTGTGGTCGGAACCGCAAAGAGCGGGCTCTTCCTGACCAGGAGCAGTGTGCAAGCCGGTGTCGTCCAGGATCCTGGTGGCCCCTCGAGTTGGAGCCAGCGGAACGTGAACCTGAAGTTCAACGATGTCCGGGGTCTCGCCTTCAGCAACGCCTATCAGGAGGATCAAACGATCTTCGCCGGCGGCGCAACGGAGTTCGCGTTTACACACACTGGCGCGAACGACTGGTTTACATATCCAGGGACGGTGGGTCCCACCAGCTAGCGCGCCACCTGAGCACCTCGCGCACGGGGCGGCGGCACGCCCGCCGCCCCCTGCGCGCGTAACCCTTAAAGCGTCGAGCCCATTCGACTCGTAGCTGGCACGCACCGTGGGCTAGGCTCACGCCCGCGCGCGCAATGGCCCTGACCCCGCGCCACCCGACAATCTGGAGTCACTGTGGAGCCCAAGAACCTCCTGGTTCTCATGTCCGACGAACACAACCCCCGCATGCTCGGGTCCGCCGGCCACCCCCTGGTCCAAACGCCCAACTTGGATGCCCTGGCCGCCGCCGGAACGTCGTTCACCTCCGCCTACTGCAACTCCCCCATCTGCGTCCCCTCGCGCGCCAGCTTCGCCACCGGCCGCTACGTTCATGAGATCGGGGCGTGGGACAACGCCGCGCCGTATACCGGAAGCGCCGCGTCCAGCTGGGGCCGTCGGCTCGTTGACCAGGGCCATGCGGTAACCACCATCGGCAAGCTCCACTACCGCCACACCACTGACGACATTGGCTTTCCCGATCAGCGCATCCCCATGCACGTCATGCACGGGATCGGGGATGTCTTCGGCTGCATTCGCTCCGACATTCCCGTTACCCGGTACCAGCTCGGACACGTCGACCATGCCGGCGACACCGACTCCGAGTACATCCGCTACGACTCCGCCATCGCCGCCCAAGCCGTGCGCTGGCTCCACACCGAGGCGCCAACGCACGACAAGCCCTGGTGCCTCTTTGTCTCCTTCACCCTGCCCCATTTCCCATTCGCGGCCCCCGAGCATCATCAGCGCCGCTATCGGCTGGACGATATCGACATGCCCATCGCCTGGTCACCCGACCAGTGGCCCATGCACCCGCCCCTGGCCGCATTCCGCAAGGCCCGTGTCCAAACGGCCGCGGACGTCCGCTCCGAAGACGCCATCCGCCGCGCACGCCTCGTCTACTACGCCATGTGCTCATTCGTCGACGAGTTGATCGGCAACGTGCTTGGCGCGCTCGGCGACGCCGGTTTGGCCGACGACACCCGCATCGCCTACACCAGCGACCACGGCGAAACCCTTGGCGACTACGGCCTCTGGGGCAAGAGCGTCATGTACGACAGCGCCGCCGGCGTCCCCCTCATCCTGGCCGGACCGGACGTGCCCGCCGGGCGGTCGGTGGATTGCCCCGTTTCCTTGGTCGACCTGGCCCCATCCATCCTGGCCGGCACCGGTGTTGAACTCGAAGCGGACGACCAGGACCTTCCTGGAACCGATCTTTGGTCAATAGCCGCCGGTGACGAGCCGGCCGACCGCACTGTCTTCAGCGAATACCACGCCACCGGCTCGACGTCCGCCACCTACATGCTGCGCGACCGGCGCTGGAAGTACGTCCACTTCGTCGGACACGATCCACAACTGTTCGACATGCAGACTGACCCCCACGAGCTGACCAATCTGGCCAACCAGCCGGCCCACCAGACGCGCATAGCCGACTTCCACCGCCGCCTGGCCGCCATTTGCGACCCCGACGCCACCGACGCCGCGGCCAAAGCCGACCAGCGGCGCTGCATCCAGGCCAACGGCGGCACGGCCGCCGTCCTTGCCGCCGGCCAGCAAATCAACTTCACCCGCGCCCCCGAACAGTTCCGCATCGACTGAGCCCTCGAGGGTGCGGTGCTACGCTCCCGAATGAACGGGAATCGGCAAATCGTGATCGTTACGAGATTCGGAGCGGCCAAATGGATCGATTCCGTCGCGTAGTAGCCGTCGCCCTCATCGTTCTAGCCGTCGCCGTCGGACTAAACCTCATGTTCACCCCCGTCTACCACGACGGCGGCGAAACCTATCCCGTCTGGCAGGTGATGAATTGGTTCATGGCCGTGGCTGTGGTCGTATCGCTCCTCATCAGCTTCCACCGCGTCCGCAGCCTCAACGGCGGCCCCAACGACCCCGTTACCCGCGAATACCTGGGCGCCACTGCCCTTTTCCTCGGAGCCACGGGCCTGATCATCATCTTCTACTGGAACTGGCTCTGGACGCTGTTCCCAGAGAGCGAAACCGGCTTGGCCGCCCAGTCCCACCTCAACCACTTCCCCTGGATGGACGTGCTCTTCACTTGGGTCGCCGGTGCCGCCGGCCTCTACCTCTGGCGCGCGGTGGCGAGAAAATGAGCCGCGGCTAGCGCCCACCACACCTCGCGATCCGCGGCCCGCGGCAACGGGCGTTTGGAGAATCCCACCATGCAGCCTGACCAACTTGGCGTCACCGGCAAGACCTTGCTGGATGCCCAATTCGACCGCCGCGTCATCGCCTACTGGCGGGTCCTCGTCTCGCTCATCATGGTCGTAACCATCGTGGGGATCCCGTTCATTCCAATCTGGCTCCTGTATAGCCTCTGGTTCGGCCCGAAGTATCTCGATGGCCTTTCCGCCCGTCTGACCACCCAGGCCCTGGAACTTCGCAAGGGGGTATTCACCCGCAGCGAGTCCACCATCCCGCTCAACCGCATCACCGACCTCAAGCTCTACCAGGGACCGCTCATGCGTCGCTTCGGCCTGCACGGGCTCAAGGCCGAGACCGCGGGGCAGTCAGGTCAGAACGCCAGCAGCGAAGGCAACCTGCTCGGCGTTGTCGACGCCGCCGCCTTCCGCAACGCCATCCTCCGTCAGCGGCAGATCACCCTCGGCGCCGAACCGTCCGAAGGCGCCCCCAGACCAGCCGCAACGGCGGACGGAACAACCGCACTCCTCACCGAAATCCGCGACATCCTCGCCCGCATCGAAACCAAGCAATAGTCCGGGCCGCAGGGATGAACCTCCCTGCGTTGCACGGGGCTTAGCCCCCGACCTGAGCCACTCGACGCGTCATCCACTCCACATAGCGCTTACGCGACATGCCGCGCCGCTCCGCTTCAGATTTGATGACGTCGGCAATCGCGGCGTCCAGGGTGAGATTGAGACGCACACTCCCTCGCGCCGGAGCAGCGCGCACGAGGAGAATCGACGACAGGGCGCTACCGGCGGGCACGTCCACATCCTCCAGGGCGCTGGGAGGACTCAGCGCTAGGCCATCCCGCTCCGCCTCACGCGCAGCATCCTGAAGCGCCGCTTCCGCATTCAGCATCGCCTCCTCCACCGTGGCGCCCATGGCCACGATGCCGGAGAGGTCGGGGAACACAACGCCGTATGCGCCTTTCGCCCCGTCGATCAGTGCCGGATACCTGGCCATCGTTACCTACTCCTCCCACCCAGCCTGCTTGGCGATGGAACGAGCCACTCCGGGCGAAACCGTGCGGTGTCGCGGCACCACAATAATGCCGGTCACACGCGGATGGCGATAAATGTCGTGGTTCGATCCATGCCGCTGCAGATACCAGCCCTCTCGCTCCAGCCGCCGCCTAATCCGCCGAACTGATAGCTTCATGTACGTGCAGCATATCAACACGCCTGAGTGTCGAAAAAATGCACGTAATGACGTGCAAGTCGGCTAAGTCGACTTGACTATCCCTTTGCCGCCCGCCGCAATCCCTCAATGTCGATCTTCGACATCTCCAGCAGCGCCTCCATAACCGCCGTGGGCGCCGGACGCATGATCTCCGAAAGTCCGGCCGGAATGACCTGCCACGACAGGCCGAACTTGTCGACCAGCCAGCCGCACGGCTGCGTCTGCCCACTTTCAGTTAGCCGCTCCCAGTAGTAGTCGATCTCCTCCTGCGTATCGCACTCCACGACAAACGAGACCGCCGGCGTAAAGCTGTACATCGGCCCGCCGTCCACCGCCCCAAATCGCTGACCGTCAAGCTCGAACTGCACGACCGCGTCGTCTTCGGCTGGCCCGGCCGCGATCTTCTCCACGTGCACAATCCTCGAATTCGGAAAGATCGACACGTAGAACCTCGCCGCTTCCTCGGCTTGGCCGTCAAACCAGAGAAACGGATGAATCTTGGAAATCGATGCCATGCCGGTTCACCTTCGCCCTTCGTCGACCATGCTGCCGTTTAGATGCAAGCGCAGGCCTCAGGTTACGGCCGTCGCCCGGTTCGTGGCTGACTTGATTGCTGTCGGCTCCCGACGGACGCACGGACAGAGGCCGTGCATCAAGCCGTAGCCTGACCTGGAAATGAACATGGCCCGGTGCCGCAACACCAGGCCGCGTCCATCGCGGAAGCGGGCAACCAGGAACCCGCTAGGTCAACCCACGTCGCCGCCGGGCAGTCTCATAGGTCTCCAGGTTCACCTCGCCACGGGCGAACCCGGCCTCGATCTGCTGAAACGCGTCCGCCGGAGCGCCCCGGCTCGGAAACAAGTCGGGTGATGGGTCCAGGCTGCGCCGTTCGGCCAAGCGTTCCCGCGCGTCGGCCTTGCGCTCCAAGTCCTCCGTCGAGAGCGTCTCCGCGGCCACGCCGGCATCCTCCTCGCCGTCATATTGCGGCTCCGCCGTCTCCGCACCGGCGCCGCCGTCGGAAAACGACGGCTCGCCCGCCGCTCCATTCGAGTCGGCTGTCGGGTCCGTCGAATCGGGTGGCTTCACCGATGTCGGTGGCTGCGGCACGTTCGCGGCAGCCGACGCCTGTTCCGCCGGCTGGTCGGTTGAAAGGCCCGCCTGTAGCCACTGCCCCACCTCACGCGGATCCGCCTCTGCAATCCAGGCCAGCAGCTCGGGGTCGATCGCTTGGCCCGCCTCGGCCTCCCAGCGCCGCCGCGCGCGGTTCAGCTCGCGGTCTTTGCGCGACTGCCAGCGGCGTTCCACCGCCTCGATCCGCCGCGCCACCTCCGCTTCCAGCGCGGCCTGAAACGCATCCGCTGAGTCCGCATGGTCCGCAGCCGCGTCGGCTTCGGTAGGTTCTGGTCCGCCTGACGGGCTGGCCGGGGAGACCGGCTCGGTCGGTGTCGGGGAATCGTCGGTCATGACTGCTCCTTTATGGGTGCACCCATGGTCGTGACCTGGGCGCTGGTCAGGGCGGCTGTTAGATCCGCCTCCGGTATCGATTCGGATCCGGCCTCAATCCGTGCCCCCAGTCGGGCCGCCAGATCCAGCATCTCGGTCGCGCGTACGGCGTGGGCTTCGTTGGCCTCCTCGGCCCAGCGCGTCAGTCGGCGCGCCAGGCCCGGCCGGCACCCCCGTAGTAGCGCGGTAAGGTCAAACCGCAGGCGGCGCAGGCGAGCGCTGTGCGCGGACGCGCCAATTCGCTCGTAGCCCTCGCTCACCATCAGCGTTAGCAGCTCGTCAGCTGAAGCCACCCGGCACAGATCCCAATGCGCCAGACGTTCCGGCGCGGGCTCGGGACAGGTGATCCGCAGGCAGCCCGGTGTCCACTGGCTCCCAGGGCCGCCGCACTGCGGGCAATGCCAATGCGCCCGCAGCAGTAGCCCGCGCCGCACCGCTTCCTGGTCCAGGCGCTGGCTCACGTAGCGTCGGTGGGCCGCTGAGACGTCGTCCTCGCCCTCCCAGCCGGCCAGCGCCGTGGTACAGGCTCGCTCGAAGCGCGACGGCTCAGCCTCGCGCAGCGTCTGCTCCACTGTGCGGCGGGCGGCCTGGTAGTCGGCGGGCGTGAACGCATATTCCGCCGCGTCGTCGTGGCCCGGCGTGCGGGCCTGTAGGGTCAAGCGCCCGTTCTGGCGCTGGATTGTCAACACGTCAACCTTCCATTGCGTCAGGGCGCTCGCGCCGAGGGGTCCGCCCAAGCCAGCGATGTCGAATTCATCAACCCTCGGCGCGGCGCCATCTGTACACATAAAGAATACGATAGGGACTGGCGTCTTGTCAACCCTGTGGGTACGATGACCCCAGCATGAACGAACCGCGGCAGGGGATGCGGTTCGCGGCGGTGTTGCACGCAACCCGTCGCGCCGCTGAGTTGTCATACCGCCGGCTGGCTCAAGCCAGCGGTATTTCCCATTCGTTCCTGAGTCACGTCGAGAAGGGTGAGCGCCGCGCGCCACCCGCCCAGGCCGTGATTGCCCTGGCCGACGCACTCGACGCCGACCGCACCACCTTCGCCCTGGCCGCCATCGCTGACCGCGCCGGCAGCGACGTCGCCACCACCATGGTCGCGGCCCTGCAGCGCGGCCCCGTGGGCCGCGACGTTGATCCCACCGTCGGCGGTGTCCTCATCGAGTCCGGGCCGGAAGGTGCCGAGTCGCACCTGACCGATCTGGCGGACCGGACCGACGCCGTCGCCGAAATTGAGCGTCGCTTGGCCTTCGTTGACCTGCAACTGGACGCCGGCTTCATGCGTCTGGCCATCAACACCGCCTCCGGCGCCGACCCCATCATCCTGCTCCTCAGCGCCCGCGCCGACGCGGACGCATCGAGCGAGTAGCCCGCCGCTCGGTCGTGGCGCTGCCTGATCCCCGTTACCACGTAATCCGGAACGGAATGCTCCGGCGCGGCGGCCGTTCAATGGCGCCAAAGCGATCGAACAGCCAATAGATCAGGGCCTTGAGGGCGTGGTTGTCGCGGTCAATTGGGATCTCGGATATCGGCTCCCGGTCCGACGCCTCGTGGTAGCGGTACAGGCCAAACTCCTCGGCTAGGTTTAGGCACGCCGGTGCCACTGTCAGACGCGGGTTCCCGCTGGCCGGGTCGCGCAGGAACGTCCGTAAGCGGTCGATGCCGCTGCGTAGCGGCACACGGTGCGAACGCAGCCGCACCCCTGCCAGCGAAGCCCAGACTTCGATCTGGCTCGGTGCGGCGTGGTGCTGCCGACCCGCCACGTCGATCACGCCGCCACGTACCCGAGGCCACCAGGGACGCTGCCGACAGATGGCAATCACATCCCCCGCTACCCGGCGGCGCAGATACACCTCGTCGATCACGGCCACGTTCGCACCCCGCGGCTCAATCGCCAGCACCGCGTACGCGCCGGCATACCCGGGGTCGATGGCCAGTTCCACGGGCGATCCGCTAGCCCGTGCGTCGGCGCTCACATGCACCCGCGGATCGAACTCGCGGAACACGAGGGTGGAGGGCGGACACGGCACGCCGCCGAAGCGCTCCATGAAGAGATCCGGCGGGAACGTCGCCTCCAGGTCCGCAATCTCCGGATCCTCGCGGCCGCTCGGGTAAATCGCTCGGTTCTCCCACGAGGGGATCGAAAAGGCCCGGGCATCTGCTCGCTCCGCAAGCTGCCAGGCCCGAAACTTGTCCGCGTACCACCCGCGCGAGCCTTCAAACGTCCCACTCAGCCACAGCCAGCCGCGTCGCTCCGCGATACGTCCCCGGAGGCGCAGGAACACCGACGGCGGTAGCTGCGCCGCTTCGCAACCCAGAATCCCGTCTGGTGCCTCACCGGCTAGACGCTCTGGCTCGCGAGCACTCCGCGTCACAATCCGTGCGCCGGTGCGCGTGATGAGTTCGCCACGGTTGCTTCCCGGGCGTCGCACCGAGGCCACGGCGCCAATCTGTCGGCAGGCGTCCAGGATGTATTCGAACTCCGGCCGGCACAGGTCGTAGTCAGGTCCTACCAGCCAGTACAACCGGCCCTCCCACAGGCGTCCAAAAAGCTCCATGGCGGCGCTCCGACTCTTCCCGGCCCGCTCGCCGCCGGCGATCAGGCGGATCCGGGCCGGGCAGTCATGAGCGGCCCGCTGCGTCGGCGACGGGCTGTACCCGGCACGCGCCCATAGCAGGTCACGTGCCCCGTGCAACGCGCTCACGAATCTCTTCCAGCAACGTCTTCAGCGCGTCCTCACCGTCCGCATGGCGCGCAAACACATTCCGCATCACCAGTTCCACGGCCCAGCGCTCGCCGCCCAGGGCCTTAGTCATGATCATCTGGCACAGCGCCTCAGACTCCGCGTTCGCCATCGCGGTCAGACGGGCGGCGAACGGGCTGTCGGCGTCCTGCCTAACGTCGGCCATGAGCTCGGGACCCTGGGCGCTCGCCGCCACCGACCAGCAGTTGGCGCAATAGCGCGCGCTGACCTGACGACCGAATCCGGCCGGCAATCGGTGCCTCACGGCGGACCGGTCCGCCCGCCGGATCGTCACGCCACGACGCCTCGGACGTACCGCGGATGCCGTCACCGGATAACCGGTGCGCCTGCATGCGCCGCGCCAGCTGCTGAATCAGCCGCAGAACGCGCCTTTGGACCACATAGGGCAGCCGACTCGGCTCATATCCGCTCATTGGTTGTCTCCTCGGCAGGCGGCGGTGTCATGCCTGCCTCGCGCAATGCGTCGCGCGCAATTGCCGCGCGCACTTCGGGGGCGTCGATCAGTTCGTCCAGCAGGATTTCGTCTTCCACGGTCTCGGCGTCTTCGATGCCCAGCTTTTCGCGCATGGCCCAGCGGCGGGAGGCGAGCCGGGCGCTGACCAGGTTGGCGGCGAGGGTGCCCTGCGCGACATCATCAGCGGGGCCGAGCGGGTCGAGTCGCACGCGCACGGCGTGGTAGCCGTCGATGTCTCGCGGGCCCAGGCCAATCCAGCCCTGCTCGTCCTCGGCCTCGAATACGAACACGGTTTCGCCGATTCGTGCTTCGACCAGCCGCCACATCAGCTGCACGACCCGCTCCAGCGCCTGCTCGGCGTGGCGGGCGACCTGCTGGAAGGAGACCCGCGCGGTGTTGATGAGCTGGTTGAGCAGGTAGCCGCTGGTGTTGCCGCCGGGCGGAATCCCGAACAACACGCTGGGGGCTCCGGCCTGGTCGATCATGGCGCGGGCCTGGGTGATGAGTTCATCCAGGTCCGGCGGGGTGCCCTGCCATTGCAGAAAGGTCAAATCTTCGCCCGGGTAGAGCGGCAGGATCTCGCCCGGACGGAAGTCCAGGGCGCGCGGGCGGCCGTCGTTGGTCAGGCTGGGATCGATGGGCGAGAAGTTGGTGATCTTGGGCGTGGGGTAGGCGTACAGGAACAGCGCGTTCTGCTTCATGGTCAGAAGCTGATCCAGCAGCGGGATCAGGTATTCCATGGACGCCAGCATGGAGACGCCGGCCTTGGCGGGATCGCGGCTGGGCGTCTGGTCGCCGTAGGCGTGGACGTAGGGAATGGCCCCGTAGCCGTGCCGCCCGCGGCGAACCAGGTGGCCGTCCACCAGGTAGGCGAAGTACTCGTCGTCCCAGTACTCGACCACGCGGGCGGTGGGGCGGGCGCTCGCAAGGGGCGTTCCAACGGGACCGGGGTCGGCTTGGGCGTCGCCCCCGGGCGGAACCAGCCGCCCGCTGCGCTTGTCCGTGATCAGTCCGTAGCGGCGCTGCACCAGGTGGCGCGGCCGCTCGGCGATCTCCAGGCAGGCTTCCAGCCCGTCCTCGCCTTCGAGCGGATAGAAGGTCGTCACGTCCACGTCCCGCCAGGCCAGCGGAAACCGGGCGGACTTCTTGAAGCGCTCGGCGCGTCGCAGAAAGCTCTCCGCCGCTTCGTCGCGTTGCGCGGAGCGCCGCGGATAGCCGGCCCAACGGTCCGGCGCGTACAGCAGCTTCAGCACGCCGGCGCCGTCCGCCACCATGGCGTCGATCAACATGCCAAACACGTCGCGCGCCGCTTCGTTGTCCATGCGCCGCAGCGCCGCGTTGGTCCAGCGCGCCCGCAGGTCGGCGCTGGCGCGGGCGGTCTCGGTCGGTTCAGCCGGCGGTACGTGCACCAGGGGGCGGTTGGCCGTCAGGCTCCCGATCACCCGCTTCAGCTGCTCCCGTGCCAGCGGCGTGCGCACCTCGCGGGCGCTGGTTCGATAGGCCGGCGGGATGTCCACCGGCGTTTCCATGTGACGCAGGCGGCGCAGCCGCTCGATGCGGGCGTTGCGGTCGCTGAATTCGGCGAGGAGCTGTTCCTCAAGCTCGCGCAGATACGTCTCGCCGGGCGGCGGGCGCTGCGCGTCTGACTCTGACATAGGTCCCATTCCAGGTCCGGCAAGGCGGACCGCTGGGACATCGCTGGCAAGCTGCGTTCAGTGTACACGATGAGAATACGACAGGCAAGGCCTCACGCGCCGTTCGTCATTCCCCCCGCATCCATCCGGCATGTCCGCGCGGGTGTCCACCGCTACCGCCCGCCGGTTCTTGGTGCATAATGGCCGCATACCGGACACCGGCTCGTGCCGGGGTGCCGAAACGCTGAGGGGGTGATTCATATGGGTGATGCCAATCGTGGCTATTCGAGCGCTGCCGTATGTGAGGTGAGCGCCGGGTAACGTCGCGTGACACCCGGGTACGGCTTAAACCGCGCCCGAAATAGCCGCGAACAACGGGCGGTCCACACGCTGGGCCGCTCGTAACCTTTAATCCCTACGTCGCCTAAACCGTCGGCCGTACCGCTGCCTCCCGCGCATCTTGGCTGCCCGCGAGCGACGCATCCGCGGTCCGAGCCTCGAACCGGATTCGGTAGGGCCATTCACCCGCCCAAGACCCCAATCCACCCCTTCTGGACGTAGAATCCGCTCAGGTCGCTTTGACCACCTCAAAGCTCGGGAGCTGCCGGTTGCCGTCCGCGCGCGCGGTCGCATCGCCCCCCGTCACGGGCCCGCCCCAACTCCCCCTCGGCCAGATCCGCCGCCGCCTCTTCGCGCTCGGCTGGCCCGCCATGCTCGAAAACCTGATGCAGAGCGCGCTGTTCATGATCAACACCGCGCTCGCCGGCCGCCTCGGCGCCGAAGTCCTGGCCGCCGCCGGCATCTCCAACTTCCTGATGTTCTTCACCTTCTCCCTCTTCTTCGGCATGAGCATCGGCACCCTCGCCCTCGTCGCCCGCTCCTACGGCGGCCACGACGTCACCACCGCCCACACCGCTGGCCGCCAGGGCATGCTCACCGCCGTCGCCGCCTCCTTTATCTCCGTCTTCGTCCTGGTCTTCCTGGCCGACCCGATCCTGCGCCTCGTCGGCGGCTCCGACGACATCGTCGCCATGGCTGCCCCCTACCTGGCCATCAGCGCCCTCAGCGCCCCGCTCCAGACCGTTGTGGTCATGGTCGGCGCCGTCCAGCGCGGCGCCGGCGACACCCGCACCCCCATGCTCGGCTCCGTCCTCATGGCCGCCGTCGACCTGGTGATCGGCCTGCTGCTGGTGACCGGCGGCTACGGCCTGCTCGGCATCGCCGTCGCCATGAGCGTCGCCCGCCTCGCCACCGCCGCCTTCATGCTCATCACCATCTACCGCTCGCCCCACCGCGCCGGGGCCTTCGGTTCTTACCGACCCGACTGGGTCATGCAGCGCCGCCTGCTCAAGGTCTCCGGCCCCGCCGTCGGCGAGATGTTCATCTCGGTCGGCGGCATCATGGCCTTCAGTATCGTCGGCCTGCAGTTGGGCACCGTCTCCTTCGCCGCCCAAAACGTCGTCGGACCCATCATCTCGCTGGCTTACATGCCGTCCCTGGGCCTGGGCATCGCCGCTTCCACCGCCGTCGGCCAGAGCCTCGGCGCCCGCGACCCGCAGCTGGCCCACCGCTTCGGCCGCGAAGCCGCCCTGGCCGGCACCCTGGTTTCCACGGCCGTCGGGGTGGCCATGTTCCTTTTTCCGCGGGCCCTGCTATCCACCTTCACCACCGACCCCGCCGTGCTCGACGCCGCTGAACTCCCCGTGCGAACCATCGCCCTCTTCATGCCCTTCGTTGGCCTGGCCACCACCATGCCCGGCGCCCTCCGCGGCGCCGGCGACACCCGCGCCATGCTGCTGATCTCCCTTATGGCCCTCTGGATCATCCGCGTGCCCCTGGCCCTGGGCCTGGGCATCTTCCTCGGCTTCGGCCTCACCGGCATGTGGATCGGCGCCGGCGTCAACTACCTCACTATCGCCATCGCCTCCCTCATCCGCTTCGCCTCCGGCCGCTGGCAGACTATTCGCCTATGAGCCAGATCCGCGTCGAACTCCTCCCCGGCACCCTGCCCCCGGACCCCGAGGGCGTCTGCGCGGTTGTCGACGTCATCCGAGCCACCACCACCTTGGTCGCCATGGCCGAGGCCGGCGATCCCGAGGTCTGGATCGCCGGCGACGTCTCTACCGCCCGCCAGGCCGCAAGCCAGCTCGGTCCCCGCACCCTCCTCTGCGGCGAACGCGGCGGCCTGCCGCCCGAGGGCTTTGACCACGGAAACTCTCCCCGCGAGTTCCAGGACAGCGACCTCACCGGCCGCCGCGCCGTCCTCTCAACCACCAACGGCGCCTACGCCATCGAACGCTGGGGCCAGTCCCGCCGTACTTACATCGCCGCCCTCCGCAACGCCGGCGCCGTCGCCGACCGCCTTCTCGAAGACCCAAACGCCCCAACCATCACCATCGCCTGCGCCGGCCGCTCGGGCGCCCTGGCGATCGACGACGTCTACACCGCCGGCGTCATCGTCCAGCGCCTGCTACAGCAGTCCTCGGACCTCAACCTGGACGAATCGGCCGTCACCGCCCTTCACGTGGCCGCCGCCTACCCCTCCGCCGAAGCGGCACTGGCCGCCTCCCGCAGTGGTCGCGCGCTCGAGCCCGTGGGCCTCTGGGACGACGTGATCAACTGTGCCCAGGTGGACACGTCCAACGCAGTCCCCGAAGTCGGTGGCGTAGGCCGCATTCAAGTCTGGCGTGAGGCGGCGCGTTCGAGTTCGGCGCGCTGACACATTTCGCTCCCGATACAATGCTCGGGCGGCTGTAGCTGAGGACTGAACGATGCCCGACGACGACGACGAAATCAGTGTCCGTGTCAGATCCAGCGAGCGGCGTGAATGTGCCCTATGCCGCCAGGAGACAACCTGGAACTACTACGAATACCGTCGGTGGTTTGGTCTGCTGAAGAACCGGTACTGGGCGTGTGGGCGCTGCGGCAAGGCTGAAAGCCTGGCCGCACCCACGTCCGAAGACTGACCGGCCCCGCTAGGCGCGGGAGCCAATCGCGGGGAGGCCGGTAATCGCCCGGCTGCGTGCGCGGCTGGGCTCGGTTCCGCCGACCCTGGTCACGATTGTCTCGATCCTCTTTCTGAATAACGTCGCCGTGGCCGCGGCGCGTGCGCTGCTGCCCATCTACGTCGAGCGCGACCTGGGCATGTCACCCGCGTTTACCAGCGTGCTGGTTTCGCTGGAAACCGTGATGGGCGGGCTGATTTCGGTCACGGCGGGCGCGCTGGCCGACCGGCTGGGGCACCGGCTGGTGTTGGTGATCGGGATTCTCGGGTTTTCGGCCGGACTCCTGCAGTTTCTGACCGGCGTGCCCTGGCTGCTGGTGGCCCTGGCCGTGATCCTGGGACTGGCGCACGGCATGCGCTCGACCTCCGGTCAGAGCTACCTGCTGACAGCCTCCAGTCGCCAGTCGGTCGGGGTGGCCACGGCCGCCTACTTTCTGGGCGGGACCATCGGGATGTCCGCCAGTTCCGCCGTGGCCGGGCCGGTGGTCGAGCGCTTCGGATTCGCCGCCTACGCCCTGGTGGGGCTGGGACTGAATTTCCTGCCAGCCGCCATTACGCTGCGCTACCTGCGCGACGTGCGCCCCAAGCGCCCGGTTGGCAGCACCGACGAGGGGACCTGGAATGTCCTGATGCGGCGCGAGGTGTGGCTGATGGGCGGGCTGCGATTCATTTCCACCGCGTTCTGGGGCGTTTGGAGCCTTGCGCTGCCGCTCTTGATGTTTCGCGCCACGCAGAGCGTGCTGCCGCCGGCTCTGCTGTACGGAACCGTGGGCATGAGCCTGGCGGCGGTTAGTCAGTTCCTGATCGGCCACTGGTCCGACCGTCGCGGACGAACCGTCCCCGTGTACACGGTGCTCGGCCTGCAACTGGTGGTGGCCATCGTGGCAACGCTGGGATGGCAGTCGACGCCGATTCTCATTGCGACCGGAATCACGGGCGTCGTGACCGGCTGGACGATGTCCGTGCTGGTGCTTGGCGTCGTGCGCGACCGCACGGCGCCACTTGAACGGGGGCGAATCGTTGGCTTCGTCCATGCCCTTTGGAGCTTCGGCATTCTGGCGGGCACCGTCGTCGCGGGCACGCTGCTGGATATCGATCCGACATTACCGCTGGGGCTGGGTGCGCTGGCAAACGTGGCGGCGCTAGCGATCGCCGTCGTGCTGTTCCGCAGTCGTCCCTTGCCGGCGCCACCGCTGAGGCAGGCGGCACTAGACTGATGTGCCCCCGAACTCGGAGTGTCCCTGCATGACTTCACGGCAGTCCCGCCGGCCCATCGTGGCCGCGAACTGGAAGATGAACACAGGGCCGGACGACGGCGCCAACCTGGCACGCGCGGTTGCGGCCGAGGGCTTGCCGTTCGCGGACGTGGACGTGGTTCTTTGTCCACCCGCCACTGGCCTTACGGCCGTTGCCGCGGCCCTGAGAAGCACGCCGATTGCCGTCGGCGGCCAGCACGTGCATTGGGAGTCGGACGGGGCGTATACGGGAGAAATCTCGGTTCCCATGCTGGCCGGACTTGCGACCTACGCCATTACGGGGCACTCGGAGCGGCGGCAGCTATTCGGGGAGACCGACGCGGACGTGCGACGTAAGACGCTTGCCATTCTGGCCGGCGGACTGACGCCCATCGTGGCCGTGGGCGAGACGCTGGATCAACGGGATGCCGGGCAGACCGTTGAGATCCTGCGCTCACAGATCACGCTGGTGTTTGACGCACTAACGCCAGACCAAGCGGCGTCCAGCGTGATCGCCTATGAGCCCGTGTGGGCCATAGGCACTGGCCGCAACGCCACGCCTGAGCAGGCGCAGGAAGCCATTGGCTGGATTCGCGACACTGTGGCGGCCGCGCAGGGCCTCGCTGCCGCCGACCAGGTGCGAATCCAATACGGCGGGAGCGTGTCGCCGGAGAACTGCGAAGAGCTATTGAGCCGCCACGGAGTCGACGGCGCGCTTGTGGGCGGCGCGAGCCTCGACGCGGGCAAGTTTGCGGCCATTGTGCGGGCGGCGGCCTCCTAGTCGGGCGAGAGACCGCCCTGGCTAGCGGAATCGAGAACGTCGGCGGTCAGACCGGAGTCGGGTTTGACCAAGCCACACGGCCCTCGGCGTCTTCCACCTCAACCCGGACGTAAATCTCCTCACCACCCAGTTCGTGCGTGGCGGCCCTCAGCGGTTCGGATCCGGCTCGGTGGCTCGAGCCACGGGCACGGGCGGCGATGAAGCTGATGCGTGCCGCGGGCGATGTGCGCACCCGAACCTGACCATCGGCGACTTGCAGGTCCCGAATCTCCGGTCCCATTGACGAGTAGAAATGCCCGCGACGCAGGGCGGCCACCAGGCCGGCGGGCGTGAAGTCCTCGGTGCGGACCATCACCCAGCCGCGTCCCTCGGCGCCATACTTCCAGTGCGAGTCGTCGGTGGCGAATCCCCAGGTCAAGCCGGCCTGCAGCATGTACTCGTCCCAGGTCTGGCCGGAGAAGCCCTTGGCCTTGGTGACGTCGCAAACGGAATTGAAGACCTCCATCCCCACGAAGCCCTCGATCTCCAGCATGTCGTTGGCGGACTGGCCCAGCCAGTAGGGATGAGCCATCACGGCAAACCCGCCGCCCGCGTTGACCCGGTCAATGGCTTCCTGCGGGCTCCAGGTGTCGTCGGATCGCTCGAATCCGCTGACGCCGGTGGCCAGGATGTGATAGCGCTCGCCGGTGTAGGGATCCGGGCCGTGCATCTCGATGCCCGGAATCGTGACGAACCCAGGCTGGGCGTAAGCCGCGGTGTCGGACACGACCCGGTGGTCGGAGAGCGCCACAAAGTCGTAACCGGCGTCGCGGTACCAGGCCACCGCGTCCGCCGGCGACTTGAGCCCATCGGAGTTGGTGGAGTGCATGTGCAGATTGCCGCGGTACCAGGGGCCGGCGACGAGAAACGGATTGCCATCGCTTGCGTTCGCGGTCATGTCCAACTCCTTGGCTTAGCGCGGTCCAAACGGCACGCAGGCATTATCCGTACCTTGCCGCCTGCGCGGACACCGCCAGCCGACGGAGTTCATCGGCCGGACTCTCAAGACCGGCCGTCGTTAAGGTTTCCGGCGCAGGGCCGACTATGATCAGCGCTTCGCGTGGGACAGTTGGGAGGACACGAGATGCCGACGAATGGCCGTTGCGTCTCCGTCTGTATCCCGGCCAAGGACGAAGCCGAGACGATCGAGGAGATCATCACGGGCTGCCGGCCGCACGCCGACCACCTGTTCGTGGTGGACGGCCACTCCACTGATGCAACGCGGGATATTGCGGCCGCGCTGGAGGTGCCGGTGTACCTGGACGCCGGCCGCGGCAAGGGCTGCGCCGTGCGGGAAGCCATTGCACAGGCGGAGGGCGACATCCTCGTCACCATCGATGCTGACATGTCGTTCGATCCGGACGACATTCCGGCGCTGGTGGAGCCGGTCGCGAACGGCCAGGCCGACTACTCCACGGGCTCACGCATGCGCGGCGGCAGCGACGAGCTGCACGGGGACTTTGACAAGTTCCTGCGGATGATGGGCCAGGACATCATCACCCTGGGCATCAACTACCGCTTCGGGGTTCGGCTGACCGATTCGCAGAGCGGCTTTCGCGCCTTTGACGTGGCGGCCGCCAAGTCAATCACGCTCGAGGAAGACATTACGACCACCGAGCAGGAAATGATCATCAAGTTTCTGCGCAAGGGCTACCGGGTCGCTGAGGTCCCCACGCACGAGTACGCCAGCCGCCGCGACCGGTCGCACATTTCCTTGCGGCGCCACGGAGCCCGCTACGTCTACAGCTGGCTCCGGTATATGTTCTTCTAGCCGGCCTGATTGAGCGGGGCCGCGGCGCGCACGAACGCCGCCTTTATCTGCCCCACCTGGGCCGCACGAGCATGGTTGGCTCGACCGGCGCGGTTTCAACCTGGTCTTTGCCAGGAAACCCGGTGGTGTAGAGCTTGTAATAGAGTTCCTGTCGAGCCAGCAGCTCCGCGTGCGACCCACGCTCCACGATCTCGCCGTCCTGGAAGACAAGAATCAGGTCCGCGCCGCGTACGGTCGCCAGGCGATGCGCGATCACAAAGGACGTGCGGCCCTCCATCACACGCTCCAGCGCCTCTTGAATCGCTCGCTCGGTCCGGGCATCCACGCTGGACGTGGCTTCGTCCAGGATCAGGATGCGCGGGTCGGCCAGCAAGGCTCGAGCAAAGCAGATGAGTTGCCGTTGCCCAACCGAAAGCCGGGCGCCGCGTTCGCGAACGTCGGTCTGGTACCCGTTCGACAGTTCTTCGATGAAGTCGTGCGCGCCTACGGCCTTCGCGGCGTCGATCACTTCCTGCTCGGACGCATCCGGACGTCCAAACACGATGTTCTGGTAGATGCTGCCGGAGAAGAGGTAACTGTCCTGCGGCACGATGCCGAGCTGGCGACGCAGCGACTGTTGCGTCACCGACCGAATGGGATGACCGTCGACCCGAACCTCGCCAGTGTCGGCGTCGTAGAAGCGGGCCAGCAGGTTGATGGTGGTTGTCTTGCCAGCGCCGGTTGGCCCGACCAGCGCCACGCGCTGGCCCGGCTCAACGGTAAAGGAAACGTCACGCAGCACGTCGGCTCCGTCGTAGGCAAAGGTTACATCGTCAAACTCCACGCGGCCGGAAATCGGCGGAATTTCACTGGCCGAAGGTGAATCGCTGATTTCTTCCGGCTCGTCCATCAATTCAAAGATCTTCTCGCCGGCCGCCATGGTGGATTGCAGCTGGTTGTAGAAACGCGTGAGCTGCTGAATGGGCTGGAAGAAGCGCGCGACCAGCGCAATGAACGCCACCAGCGTTCCGGTGCTCGTCTCGCCGCCAACAACCAGTGAGCCGCCAACCACGATGACCAGGGCCGTCGAGACCGCCGAGATCGTGTCGATAACCGGGATGAACCCGGACACGATGGCGCCAGCGCGGACGCTGGCTTGCATGGTGGCCCGGTTGGTGTCCCGGAATCGCGAGGCATTCGTTCGTTCACGGCCAAACGACTGGGTGACGCGAACGCCGTCGATACTCTCCTGAAGGTTGGCGTAGACATCGCCCACGGTGCTTCGCACGTCGCGGAACGCAGTGCGCGCCCTGGCGCTGAAGAACCGGCTCGCGACCCACATGACGGGAAGCATGGTCAGCGTGACCAGCGCCAGCTTGACGTCCAGCACGAACATCATGATCACGATGATCAGCAGGATGAAAACGTCGGTGACCAGCGAAACCACGCCCATCGTCACGAACTCGCTGATCACGTCCACGTCGTTGGTGATCCGAGACATGATGGCGCCCAGGGGGTGTCGGGTGTAGTACGACAACGACAGCCGGTTGAGCTTTGCGAAGAGGTCATTGCGCAGACGCAGCAAGCTGGCCTGCCCGATCGTGGCCGAGATTCGAACCTGAAAGTAGGTGCCGGCCCACATCACAAACAACGTGAGCAGATAGACCGCGCCGATCGTGCTCAGCGTGTCGAAATCCCTCTTGGCGATGCCCTCGTCAATCCCCAACTTCAGCAGCAGGGGTCCGGCAACGTTGGCGCCGGACCCGATGGACACCAACAAGATGGCCGCGGCGATCATGCGCTTATGCGGCGCCAGGTAGGCAAGCAGGCGGCGGGTGACGTGGGGGTTGTAGGCCGCGGCGTCGCCTTCAAAGCGGCCCAGGGACATTCGGCCGGACATCATGATGACGGGCTCCCGACGGGGGTGGGTTCGGCGCCGACGCTGGCCGCTTCGCGGCGCAGCCGCTCGGCCTCGGCTTCCTGGGCCTCCCACATTTCGCGGTAGAGGCCGTCAGTCTCGATCAGATCTTCGTGGCGACCACGCTGCACAATCGAGCCGTGGTCGAGCACGATGATCTCGGCCACGTGACGCACGCTGCGGATGCGTTGGCTGACAATCAGCGTGGTTCGGCCCTGCTGCGCCTGTCGCAGGGCGTCCTGGATGGCGCGTTCGGTCCACGTGTCCACGCTGGACGTCGATTCGTCGAGGATGAGGATGCGCGGATCCAGCACCAGGGCGCGGGCAATCGCTACCCGTTGCTTCTGGCCCCCGGACAGGGTGACTCCGCGCTCACCGATCACGGTTTCATAGCCGTTCGGCAGGGTCTCGATAAAACCATGGACCTGGGCAAGCCGCGCGGCGGCCACGACCTGCTCGCGCGTGGCATCGGGCCGGCCATAGGCAATGTTGGCGCGAATCGTGTCGGCAAAGACGAAGGGTTCCTGGTGGACGATGCCGATCTGCGCGCGCAGCGAATCAATGGTCAGGTCGCGAACATCGATGCCGTCCACCAGCACCCGTCCGTCGTTCGCGTCGTAAAAGCGGGGCAAGAGGTTGATGATGGAACTCTTGCCCGAGCCCGTGCCGCCGACGATGCCCAGGGCTTGACCCGGCGAGATATCGAAGTTGATTCCGTCGAGAACCGAGTGACTCTCGTGCTGAAAGCCGACGCGCTCGAAGGTGACGCGGCCCTCGGCATTCGTGAGGGTTTCGGCATGCGGTGACTCGATCACCTCGGACCGCTCGTCCAGGATGTCGAAGATGCGCTCGCCGGACGCGACGGCCCGGGCGAAGCTGTTGATCGTCATGCCCAACATGCGGACGGGCATCATCAGCAGCAGCAGGTAGGTATTGAACGCCACCAGCGTGCCCAGGCTGATCTGCTCTTCAATCACCTTCCAGCCGCCGAACCAGAGCACCGCCACCTGCCCGGCGCCCAGGATGGCGTTGAAGAGCGGCGCGCGCATGGCGAACATGCGCATCACCGTGACCGTGCGGTCGTTGAGTAGGGCGTTGACCGGGCCAAAGCGGCGAGCTTCGGCGTCTTCCTGGGCAAACGCGCGCACCACGCGCGCACCGGCCAGGTTTTCCTGCACCACCACGTTCACATCCGCCCAGGCTTCCTGGACCATCTGAAAGAGCGGCCGGATGCGCTTGGCAAAACCAAGCGCGATGGCAACCAGGACCGGGACGATCAGCAACGCCAGCAGGGCTAGCTGCCAGTCGATCACAAACAGGATGACCGCCACGCCACCGGTGACCAGAAAGATCTGCACGATTTGGAAGATGCCCATCGACGCGAAGCGGCGCACGCGCTCGACGTCGCTCGTCGTACGCGACATCAACTCGCCGGTGCGCGTCTGGTCGTGGAATCGGAACGACAGGCTCTGAATGTGCATGTAGAGCTGATTGCGAATGGAAAAAACGACACGCTGGCTCAGGACCTCGGCCATGAACTGGCGGCCGAACTGCGAAAGGCCCTTGAAGGCCGTGAAGGCGACCACCAGGCCGGCCGAGACGTAGAGGACCCTCTGGGCCCCTTCCTCAAGACCCTGGTCCACGGCCTCCCGTAGAAACAGCGGAATCGCCAGGTCGGCAACCGTGCCGACCAGGGTCACGGACAGGGTGGCCAGGCTGAGCCGCCAATGCGGCAGGGCGTAGCGAATCAGGCGTATCAGAATGTTGGTGCTATGCATGGACAGTCCTTCGTCGTGATCCGAAATAGCCGGCCTCCCGCTTGGCGCTGATGGCGGCGTTGAGCCGCACGAGGGCTGCGGCTATTTCTGAAATCTCAGATTCGTCGAGTTCGTCAAGGGCGCCCTGCAGGTACTGCACAAAGGCGTCCTCGTACGCCTCCAACCGCGCAAGCCCCGCGGGCGTGGTGTCAATGAGCAGGTGGCGACGGTCGTCCGAGTCTTCGGTCCGGGTGGCAAGACCTGCCACAACCAACTGATCAACGGTCTGCGACATCGTCTGGCTGCTGAGCAGCTGCCAGTCAGCCAGCTGCTTCATGCGCCGCGGACTCCGCCGACGCAGGGCCCGCAGCGTCAGGTATTCCGGCTGGGTAAGCCCCAGGCGGTCCTCGCGCGTCTTGGCGAAGCGCTGAGCAATGCGCGTCAGCCGCGAGCCCAGCACGGCCAATTCAGCCGCGACCTCGGTGCCAGAACCGCTCAAAATCATCAACCTTACGAATCATCCTCCAGACAGATCGTACGGCAGACGTATGAATATCGCAAGTGGCCAGGTAGCGGATCGCGTTGACTGCGGCGTTCCCGTACCCCTGGCTGCGCGACCCTCAATGTGTTGGACCAAGTGCCATGATGACGCAGTGACGGAGGCGCGGTTGGACAGGCTGAAGCGGTGCCGGAATAGATGATCGTCGCTAGAACCAGGGTCGCTCTTCAAGATGCGCGGGCCCGCCTGCCCGGGCCCGTAGGTGTCGTGCCGACCATGGGTGCCCTGCACCAAGGACACCTGGCGTTGCTTCGGGCCGCCCGTCGGCGCGACCGTTCGGTCATCGCCACCCTTTTCGTCAACCGCACCCAATTCAACGACCCATCGGACTATGCCGCCTATCCCCGGGACGAAGCGGCGGACCTGGCGGCCTTCGAGGCCTGCGGCGTGGACCTGGTCTTCGCACCCGCTGTCGAGGAGATGTATCCGCAAGGCTTCGGCACGCGGATCGATCCTGGACCGATCGGCGCCGATCTCGAAGGCGCCCGCCGACCCGGCCACTTCGCCGGCGTCGCCACCGTCGTCGCCAAGCTCTTCAACCTCACCCGGCCCGCCCGCGCCTACCTCGGTCAGAAGGACTGGCAACAGACCCGCGTGATCGATCGCATGGTGCGGGACCTCAACCTGCCGACTGACCTTGTGATCGTGCCCACGGTCAGGGACCCCGACGGCCTGGCCCTCAGCAGCCGCAACGTACGCCTTGCAGCCGAACATCGGAAAGCCGCCGTCTCTCTGTGGCGGGGCCTGTCGCTCGCGCGCGATGCCTGGGACGACGACGAACGCTCACCCGCGGCCCTGGCTGAACTGGTGAGATCGGCGGTCGAAGCCGAGCCGCTGGCCACCCTCGGCTACGCCGAAGTCCGCCACGCCCTGACCTTGGAACCGGTAGCCGCGGCCATCCCGCCCCTGGTCATCGCCGTCGCGGCCGAAATCGGCGGCGTTGGCCTCATCGACAACGTCGTGCTGGGGGACGGACTGCTGGACGAGGATGAGCTGTAGTCATGCTTCCCGCCCGGCCCCAGTCGAACGCCCGTGGCTAGTTGGGTTGGATGAGGGGCAGCCCGGGGATCTGGCGGAAGTCGCGGTCGTCGGAGGCCAGGGGGCATTCATGCATGAGAGCCGTGGCGGCGATCCAGGCGTCGGCGGCGGCGAGCGTGCGACCCATCCGTATCAGGTCGCTGCGCAAGCGGGCCGAAATCGCCACAAGCTTTGACTCAGGCTCAGGCCACACGACGTCGTACCTGCCGATGTGCCGGATCAGGCTCGATTTGCGGGTTTCACCCCAGCCGCTGCTGTGCATGCCCGACAGGAGTTCTTCCAGGGTCTGGAACGAGATTAGGCCGCGACAGACGGCAAGTCGTTCCTGGTAATAAGCGAATCGCTCGTCGTCAACCTCGCTGAACAGGATCGATACGACGGAGGTGTCGAGTACGACGAGTTCCGAGCCAGTCGCCATCAACGACCACGGCTCTCGCGGATAATGCGTTCAAAGGCTTCCCACTCTTCGGGAGTTCCGTCGAACTTCGGCATGTTGTCCGGGTCCAGCACCGGGGCTTTACCGAATGTGGCGACAACGAAGGCCGACGGGCGGAGGTATTCGAGCTCGGCCTGAACCGAGGCCGCGACGGGGGCGCTTCGGTCGGCGCTGGGACGATCGCGCCAGACGCGCAGGGACAGGACGCGCAGGCGGATGGTGAGCGGGGAGCAGGCGCCGGTGACAATAGTTTCGCGGGGGAGCGCGCCTGTCGGGACGATGGCGGCGCTGAAGTCCAAGAGGTGGCCCTGCCGCCCCGTCAACTCCTGGCTGTCGTCAGCGTTGAGCGCCGCCCAAATCGGGCGGCTGCCACCCTGCCTCCAAGCATCATAGACCGCACCGCTCACGGCAAACTCCAGTAGGTTGCCAAACTCGGGGCGCTGCACCCCCTGGAGGTGCAGCAGGCCGCGCAGTTCGCCGCCGGTACCACGACCCGCGATGATCTGCCGACCAAGCGTCTCGCGCAGCTGGATGAGCAGGCGCAGCCCCGCGTCCGCCACAGATTCCGGCGGCCAGTCGAGGCCCAGGTCTGCCTGAACGGTAATCGGCTCGGATTCAGGCTGATCGGGTTGGTAGCTGAACGCGTCGCCGGTCCCCGGCGCTTCAGCGTCGGGCTGGGCGATCGCTTGCTCGCGGGCGGCGACGACCGACGGATCGTCGGCGGGAACGACGGGGATGGAGTCGAGAATGGCCGCTTCCGAGTGTGGATCCAGGCCAATCCGGGTCGCGCACAGGAAGGTATCCGGGTCAACGTCGACCGCGGAGCCGCCGGGTGTTAGGGACGTAAGCCGCCGGGTTAGGGCGGCCGCGGCGCCGGCGGGAGACCCAGCCTCATAGGTGCTCATCCAGGCGGCTCACTTCCGACGGCAGGCAACGCGCCCGCCCGCGTGAAGCCCTGGGACTACACAAGGCGATTGTAGTGGCTGGTCTGCGGTCCGTAGTGAGTCACTGTGGCGGGTCAGGCGTGCGGCCGGAGTGCCTTGACCGGTTGGGACGTGGGAGGCCGGGGACGAAGCTAGTTCATGCTCCAGCCCAGAGCCTGAGCTACCGCCGCGGTACTGGCCTCGACTTCGGCCGGCTCGGGTGCATACCGCACGGCCGCGCCCGGGTCCTTCAGACCCGTGCCCGTGAGTACGCAGACCACGCGCTCGCCCATCGCCTCGCCGCCGCGGGCCCGGTGCAGCAGTCCGGCCACCGATGCGGCCGACGCCAATTCGACGAAGATGCCCTCGTCCGCCGCCAGCAGCCGGTAGGCCTCGACAATCTCCTCGTCGCTAACCGCCTCGATCGAGCCGTCCGACTCGTCCCGCGCTTGCACCGCGCGCTCCCAGTTGGCCGGGTTGCCGATGCGAATGGCCGAGGCCACCGTTTCGGGGTCGGCCACCGGCTCACCGGCGACGATGGGTGCGGCCCCCGCCGCCTGGAACCCGCGCATGACCGGGAGCTGCCTGGCCCGGCCGGCGTTCTCATAGGCGCGAAAGCCCTGCCAGTACGCGGTTACGTTGCCCGCGTTGCCAACCGGGATGTACAACTCGTCCGGCGCGCCGCCCAGCGTGTCCACAACCTCAAAGGCGGCCGTCTGCTGCCCTTCCAGCCGATACGGGTTGACCGAGTTGACCAGGGCCACTCCCGGACGCGCCGCTAGTTTGCGAACCACGGTCAGGCCGTCGTCAAACGACCCTTGGACTTGAATCACACGCGCGCCGTAGATCAGCGCCTGCGCCACCTTCCCAAGCGCCACGCCGCGAGCCGGAATGATCACCCCGGTTGGCGTCCCCGAGCGCGCGCCGAATGCGGCTGCCGAGGCTGCGGTGTTCCCGGTTGAGGCGCAGATGAAGGAGTGCGCCCCTTTCTCGATGGCCTTCGCGGCGGCCACCGCCAGCCCACGGTCCTTGAACGACCCGGTCGGGTTGCAGCCTTCCAGCTTGAGCCAGACTTCCGCCACGCCGAGCCGGCGCTCCAGCGACGCGGCCCGAACCAATGGCGTGTCGCCTTCGCCGATGGTCAGGTTTGGCGTGTCGTCGGTAACGGGCAGAAACTCGCGGTAGCGCTCGATCACCCCCGGACGTGGGGATCCGTTCATTCCGCCAGATCCTCAACCCGAATCACGCCGGCTACGGAAGCCACCACATCCAGGTCCGCGATTTCGGCCAGGGCGCCCTGCACTGCCGCTTCCTGCGCCTCGTGCGTCAGAAACACCAGCTCCGCGCGGCCTGCGTTCTCATCCACTTCCTTCTGGATGACTGAGGCAATGCTGATGGCGTGCTCGCCGCAGACGGTACCGATGCTGGCCAGCACCCCTGGCTGATCTTTCACCCAAAGCCTGAAGTAGTAGCGCGAGCGGACCTCGGACATCGGCAGCACGCACAAGTCGCCATCCAGCGACATGGGAATGCGGTCGTGCACGGCGCGCCGGATGTTGTGTCCCAGGTCGATCAGGTCGGCCACGATGGCGCTTGAGGTCGGCTCGGGTCCGGCCCCGCGGCCGATGAAGAGGGCGCGGCCCAGCAGGTCGCCGTCCAGCAGCACGGCATTGAACACCCCGTCCACCTGGGCCAGCAGCACGTCCTGCTGGATCAGGGCCGGATGCACCCGGGCCTCGAAGCCGTTCGGCGCCCGCTTGGCGATGGCCAGCAGCTTGATGCCGTAGCCCAGCTCCGCCGCGTACCGGAAATCGGCCGCGCTAATGCGCGTGATGCCCTCGCGATAGACGTCGTCCGGGCGGACGGCGCAGTTGAAGGCCAGCGAGGCCAGGATCACCAGCTTGTAGGCCGCGTCGATCCCTTCGATGTCGTTGGTCGGATCCGGCTCGGCGTATCCCAGCCGCTGCGCGTCTGCCAACGCGTCCTCGAAGTCAACGCCGCCGACGGCCATCTCCGTCAGGATGTAGTTGGTCGTCCCATTGATGATCGCGTGAACCTCGCGGATCTGGTTCGCCGCCAGGTCCTGACGGAACGGTCCAATCACCGGGATACCGCCGCCCACGCTGGCCTCGAAGTACAGGTCGCGGCCATGCGCCGTGGCCAGCTCCAGCAACTCGATTCCGTGGGTGGCCATCACTTCCTTGTTGGCGGTGACTACGTGTTTCCCGGCCGCTAGGGCACGGCGGATGTAGGTGTTGGCCGGTTCGACCCCACCCATCAGCTCCACGACGACGTCGATCGACTCGTCGTCGAGTACGTCGTCCACGTCGAGCGTCAGCTTGCTGTCGTCCAGCGGAACGTCGCGACGGCGGTTGGGATCGCGTACAAGGGCTCGACGCACCTTGAAGGGCCGACCGATCTGACGCTCAAGGAAGGCCGACCGCTCCGTGACGGTGCGAACGACCGCCGAACCGACGGTGCCCAATCCCAGGAACCCGAGCCCGATCTCTGCGGCCATCCGTCCCTCTACGCTAACGGCGATTGCCGCGTGAAGAATAACGCCGCGCCGCCGGCCGGCAGCCGGTCAATGGGCGCTCGGACGTGGCAGGCGACCATTAGGGCCTCCGCGGCGACGTCATGGTGCGTCGGTAGGCATAGCCCAGCAACACGCGCGCCACGCCGGCGGTCGGCAGCGCGATAATCATGCCGGTGATCCCCCAGATTTGCAGACCGGCGAAAATGGCGAACAGCGCAACCAGGGGATGCACGTGCACGACCCGGCCGACGACGTTGGGAATCACGAAGTAATCCTCGAGCTGTCGCAGCACGGTGTACATCACCGCAACCACCAGGCCCGCAACCCATCCCGGCCAGCCGAAGTTGTTGGCCGTGACCAGTGCCAGGGCGATGGGCGGAATGGCAGCCATGATCGGGCCGAAAACCGGGATCAACTCCAGGATTCCCGTGGCGATGGCCAGGAGCACGGCAAACGGGACGCCGATGATTGATAGGCCAATGAAGGTCGTAACGCTCATGATCAGGACCAGGATGATTTCGCCGCGGATAAAACCGCCGAGCACCTTGTTGATCGAAATGATCAGGTCCTCGACTTCGTGCCGCGGACCCGGCGGAACCAGCACCAGCAGGCCCCGAATGAGGCTTGGACCGGCCAGCAACAGATAGCCCGCCGCGACGACCGCCAGCACGCCATGAATGAGCAGGGTGAATGCGCTGCGGAAGGCGCCGACCGCCCGAGTTGCGTCGGTCAACATGCCAGTCGCGCCGTCCGTCAGGCCGTCGATTACGTCCTGCACGATGAGTGGCTGACCCAGGATCTCCGAAGGCAACGTGGCCTCGGCTTCGGCCACGATGGCGGGTAGTTCCGCGTTCAGCCGGTCCAGTTCGTCGACAGCGCGCGGGACGATAATGAACCCCAGCAGGGTGAGCAACCCAAGTCCAAAGGCATAGAACAGCGCCACCGCCAGAGGCCGGGGAATGCGGGCCAACCGAACCACCGCGCCAACCGCCGGGTTGAAGACGTAGGCAAAAATGCCCGCCCAGACGAACGGCCCCACGATCTCACGCGCGCCCCACAGCACCAGCCCGGCCAGAATGGCGATCCCCATCGCCACCGAGCGACGGGTGCGCGGCGACCAACGGTAGACCGGCTGTGCGCTGGATGCGGGCGCGCCACTGGCCGGCTCGGAAGGCGGTCGCGGGTCTGCTGGCTGCTGGTAGGAGAGCGAGGCCGAGGCCTCAGGCGGGTCGGGCACCGACACCGTGCTCGGTTCGGGTTTCGGGGGTATGCGTTGATAGTAGACGACCGTCGACTCGGACGGGCCAGGTTGTATCAGCCAAAGTGCGGTTTACCCGAGCGCAACGCAGTTGACGATATGTCCATCCGCAGCTCCTCGGCCGGTATCGCCTCGAACAGACCTGCGGCTTCGGGCGGCATGGCCAGGTCCCGCAACTGGAAAAAGCGGCCCTGCTCCTGGCGACCGGCCACCACAAACCTTGATCCCAGCGACCTCAACTCGCCGAGCGCTTCGCGCATGGCTCCTGCCCCGCCGTAGTAGGCCGGATCCACAATGCGTCGCGCCGTATCGGCCCCGACGGCAAATGCCGCGCCCGGCAGCAGGCGAGCCTTTTCCACAAAGGTCGGGGCGGCCGTGAGCACCAGGCGGGCGCGGCCACGAAACTGGGCAGCGCGTCGCAGCGCCTCGCCCGACGGTAACGGTGGCTTATCCACGTTGGTGACCGACAGCTCGTACGCAACCGGATCCCCAAACCGCCGTCGCGCGGCCTCCCAGAGCGCCTGGTGCGCCTCATGCCACGGATTGAACGACCCCGACACCAGCGCCGTCGGAATCTGTCCACCCGGCCGCCGCCGGCCGTCGGGATAGACGGTGACCCAGGGCTGCGTGCAGTCGTGGACGACCGCCAATTCGTCATCTTCGACGTCAACCGTGCGCACAACGGAGGCAACGTCGGACCCGACCATTTCGCGCCATGGAGCCACACCCACCGCGTCCGCCAGCGCCGCAACGATGGTTCGCTCAGCGGCCGCTTCCTGCTCGTATCGCCGGACCAGCGGCGGTTCGAACGTCCATTCCAACGCAATTGTTCGGGAACCGTCGAAAGCGGCCAGATGCATCCGGTCGTCGCCCCGCCGGACCCGATCTGTCGCCAGCGCAGCCGTGACGCCCAGCCCGACCACGGGTAACAAGCCATCGGATCTCAGTTCGCAGGCACGTTGAAACGACCGCCGAGCCAGCGCCTCGGCGGTCCCTGCCGAGCACGCCTGCGACGGAGCCTCTCCCAGGTACGCCGCCACCGCCTTCGGGCCATACGGCACCGCGACGTCCAGCACCGTCCGCGATCCGCCCGGCCGCCGCAGCAGCAGCGGAATCGCGCCCGTCCCACCCCCCGCCAACACCAGCGCCGCCGCCGTCCGCGAGGCGTGAATACAGTGAATCAGCCCGTCCACACCGCCGCCCCCGGCGGACACGATCGAGCTACGCCAGGTCCAGGAGCACGCGGCCGTCCGTCACCTGCACCGGATACACCCGCACCCTCGCCCGGTCCGGATCGGCCAGCGCACGGCCCGTAGACATATCGTAGATCCACCCGTGCCACGGGCATTGCAGCAACGTCCGACCGCCCGTCTGGTACTCGATGTGGCCGCCTACCGTCTCCGCGTGAATGTTGCCCTTGCACCGGCCGGATGACAGCCGCGCCCCCTGGTGCGCGCAAACATCGCGGGCGGCAAAAAACTGAATGCCCCCGTTCACGACCACAAAGCCGCGGCCCCCGATCTCGACGCGCCTGGGCTGGCCGACTTCGAAGTCGGCCTCCGCCCCTACGTCATGCACGCTCGAAGTCATAGAACGCGCTGGCGTTGTCCGCCATGATCTTCTGCCGCAACTCGCCTCGCACCACCGACGGCAACGCGCGGTCCGGCGCGTCGAAGTCCCAGTGCGGGTAGTCCGTGGCGAACATCAGGAAGTCGTCCCGCCCGATCATGTCGAAGATCTGCAGCAGGTGCTGCGGGTTGGGCGGCTCATCCATCGGCTGGGTCGTCATCCGGAAGTGCTCCAGGATGTACTCGCTCGGCAGCTTGCGCAGCCACGGCACTTCCTCTTTCAGCCCCTTGTAGTTCTTGTCGAACCGCCACATCAGCGGCGGCATCCAGGCGAACCCGCCCTCGATCAGCGCGATCCGCAGGTTGGGCAGCCGCTCGAAAATGCCCTCTGAGACTAGGCTCAACACCTGCGCCTCGAACGCCTGCGTCATCCCCGTGTGATCTTCCAGGTAGTACGAGGGCCAGCCGGTCGCCGTGATCGGGTGATTCCCCCAACCGCCAAAGTGAATCCCAACCGGCAGGTCCATGTCGGCAGCCGCCTCGAACAGCGGGTAGTAGTGGCGCTTCCCGTACGGCGCGTTGCCGCGAACCGTCAGGATCACCTGCACGAAGCGCCCGTCCTTGCCACAGCGCCGAATCTCCTCGGCCGCCGCTTCCGGAATTTGCGGCGTCACCGTGATGGAACTGCGCCAGCGCTCGTCGCTGTCCAGCCAGATGTGCCGCTGCCACTCGTTCACGGCGCGAGCCAGCGCGATCGAGAGGTCGTCGTTGTGGACGTGGCCGGCGGCATAGAGCGGCGTCAGGATCCCGTACTGCATGTCCCACTCGTCCAGCAACTGCGCGCGCGCGAAGTCGGGATCTGCGCCCGGTCGCAGCCCGCTCGGCGGCCAGGCGTCGCGTCGCGCGGCCATTTCGTAACCCTTGGGATACTGCGTGCCCGGCGGCGCCGAGAAGCCGGACTGTTTGACGTACTGCACCCACCGGTCCGACATGAACGGGGTCAGGTCGTGAATCGTGTTCGGATACGGATGAACGTCGCAGTCGATTACGGTCAGCGAGGTACGGCCGTTCGCGGCCTCCGCAGCCGCCGGCGCATCAAGGACAGCCTGTGCCATGGGACCCCTCCTTATTGCCCGATACTCGCCACCCACACCCCACCCGTCAAGACTGGACAGTGAATTGGGAACGCGTCTGCGCCCGGTAGCTCTGGCGCGCCTCCGACCACATCGCCTACTGCCAGTCCATCGGCATCAGTTCCTGGGAAGGCCTCTGGGCCAACTTCACCGGCAATGCCCGTCCCGACTTCCTCGTCACTAGCCTGAGCGAGCTTCCTGACCTGATTCAGTAGGCTCGATCAAGGCGCTCGGCATCACGTCAGGCGAAACGCAGCGGCGAGCCGAGTTGGCGTAGGAGCGCGATCACGCTCTGGGCTGCCAGGGCGCTGGTTTTGGGGTTCGTCTCGCTGGGCCGGTTCTCCAGCCGTAGGCGCATCGCGCCGAACGAGCCGAGTGCCTCCACCTCATGCACATTCCCGGGCGCGTTCGGATCGGCTACCACGGTCACGCGCAATCGGTCCGGGTTGTCCGCGGCCAGGGCCAGCAGTGCCGCCACGTTGACGTTCTGGGGAAAGCCACGCACCGCTTCCACGGGATCGCCCGAGAAGATCACTTGGGAATCGGTGACTGTCGTGAGGTCGATGCCTTGTTCGACGACCCAGGGCGCGCCGGCCAGGGCCGTCGGCGGCTTGGTGGTGGTCAGAGTGATTGACTCAACGTCACCGACTCTGGCGGCGCGTATCACGTCCAGCGCGCCAATGGCGCCGGACGGAACCCAGATGCGCGCGCCTGATTTCTCGGCCGCGGTCAGCAGCGCCGTTAGTAAGGCAGGGTCAAGAGTGGCGCCCGCGCTGAGGGCGACCAGGTCGACGCCTCGGCTGAGGACCTGCGGCGCGATGGTGCGCAGCGCAGCTTGAGAAGCGGCTTCGAGGACCGCGTCGAGACTGTCCCAGTCGAGCGACTCGAGGTTGGTGTGGACGGAGACCCCGGCGGCCGCGAGGTTGTCGCGGGCGGGGCCCGCGACCGGTTCAACGACGGCGGCGACTTTGACCCCCGGGGCTTCGCCGGCGCGGACGGCGCGTGCGACCTCGGCTCCGATCGCCCCCAGGCCGGCAATCGCGAGTTGCAGTGGTGGCGCGGCCGAGCGGCTCAGCGTCCGTTCCGCGGCAGGGGCAAGTGAATCGGCGCGTTGATCGCCTGCCAGGCCGATTCAGCGGTGGCCTCGGCGAAGGTCGGGTGCGCGTGAACTGTCTCGCGCAGGTCGTCCAGCGTTGCTTCCAGACGTATGGCCAGCACGCCCTCGGCGATGATGTCGCTGGCGCCGGGACCGATGACGTGCATGCCCAGGATCTCGCCGTGCGGCTGACCGGCCACGATTTTCACGAACCCGTCCGTGTCGCCGTAGGCGCGGGCACGCCCGAGTGCCTGGAACGGAAACATTCCGACCTGGATGTCGCCGCGCTCCTGTGTGGCCGCGTTCTCGGTAAGCCCCACGCTGGCGATCTCGGGATGGGTGAATGTGCAGGCGGGGACGGCGTTGGGCTCGTAGACCGAGGGGCGCCCCAGCGCGTGCTCGGCGGCCACGACCCCCTGATGCGACGCCACGTGCGCCAACAGCTTGTCGCCGATCACGTCGCCGATGGCGTAGATGTCGGGCCGGCTGGTCTGCTGATGTTCGTTAACGCCGATACCGTGCGGCGTGAACCGGACGCCGGCGGACTCCAGCCCGATGTCGGCCACGTTGGCCCGACGGCCGGTCGCCAGCAGCACGTGCGAGGCCTCCACGGTCTCCGACTGATCGTCCGCTGCAAGCGTCACTTGGAGGTGCGGATCGGCCTGCGCTATCGAATCGATTCGCGTGCCGGTGTGGACCTTTACTCCCTGCTGGATCAGGATCTTGCGCATGGCGGCGCTGACGGCCGCGTCCTCGTTCGGGACGACGCGGGGCAGCATTTCGACCAGGGTGACCTTGCCGCCAAGGAGCGCGAAGAGGGTGGCCCACTCGACGCCAACGGCGCCGGCGCCGGCTACCAGGATGTGCTCGGGAACCTCGTCCAGCGCTAGCGCCCCGTCGCTGTCAATGACGCTGGGCAGATCGACGCCCGGAATCGGCGGGGCCGCGGATGACGAGCCGGTGGCCACGATGACGGACTTGGCGGTGACGAGTTCGGTGCGGTCGGCCAGCGCCGCCTCAACGGCGCCGGGGCCAGCCAGCCGGCCGGCGCCCTGGAGGATCGTTACGCCGCCGGCCTTCAGGAGGCCCTCGATGCCGCGGCCGAGCTGGCGAACCACCCGGTCCTTACGGCGAATCATGGCCGGGTAGTCGGCCGAAACGTCCTTGACCCGGACGCCGAAGCTGGACGCCTTCTTGGCCAGCTGGAACACCTCGGCGCTGCGGAGCAGGGCCTTGGTGGGGATGCAGCCGCGGTTCAGACAGACGCCGCCCAGGCCGTCGGCGTCAATCAGGACGACGCTTGCATCCAGCGCGGCTGCGCGCAGGGCCGCCACGTAGCCGCCGGGTCCGCCGCCGAGCACACACACGTCCGCCTGCAGGGGCATCGGGTCCGCCTAACTCGCCAGAAGGTTCACAGCATTGTAGGCGTGCGCCGCCAGCCGCCCGTTTCGTCAGGCATTGAAATTCGGCGGGACCTCTTCGGCGTCGAAGATGCGCAGGGCTGCGTCCACATGTTGGCGGCCGCGTCGCAACGAGATTCCGGCGTGCCCCGGATAGAGCGCCTCAAAGTCCAGTTGGCCGAGGCGGCGCATCGTCGCGGCCAGATCCTGGATCGAGCAGTCGGGGGTGGACAGCAGCAGGACCTTGCCGCCCTGAAAGACCACGTCGCCACCGAACAGGCCTGGGCGATCGTCGCCTTCGAGCAGGTAGGAGAGGTGAACGCGGGCGTGGCCGGGGGTGGCGATGGCGGTGAGCCGGGCATCGCCGACCTGGATGGTGTCGCCACCTCCGATTGAGACGGCTGACGGGCAGGGAACCAACTGGTAGTCGGAGGGATAGGCGCCGCCGGCCCTGGCGCGTGGGAGCGAGATGGCCTCCTCGTCGGCCTGCTGGAGCCAGGCCGCGGCGGGTCCCGGCGCGAGCACTTCGGCGCCGGTTAGCTCGTGCAGCGGCCCCGAGCCGCCGCCGTGGTCGGCGTGGGCGTGGGTTAGGGCGATGGTCTGGATGTTCGTTGGGTCGAAGCCGGCGGCGCGAACGTTGGCCAGGATGAGTTCCGGCTCGAGTCCGACGCCGGCGTCGATCAACGCCAGCGGGCCGCTGCCGTCTACGAGGTAGACGTGGCAGTCGTAGGGGTTGGACAGGTCGGCGCCGGTTGCGCCGCTGCCGACCAGGTGCACGCGCCGGGTCAGGCGCATCAGGCGGCGATCTCTCCGAAGGCCTTGCAGACGCCCAGGTAGATGCCGACCGCCTGCTCGAGCTGCGCGATCTCGATCCACTCGTCGTTGGTGTGGGCCTGCGCGATGTCGCCCGGGCCCAGGACGACGGACGGGATGCCGCCGACACCGGAGAGCATGGCCGCATCGGTGGCGTAGGCGACGCCCAGCGGATCGGGCGAGATGCCCGCGGCGGCCACGGCCTGCTGGGCGGCGCGCACAACCGCGGCGTCGTGCGGCGTCTCCAGCGGGGGGATGTCAACGAAGGGCGGATCGCGGTCGATGCGCAGTTTCGGATCGCTGGCCCGCAGGTCGTCCAGCGCCGCGTCGACATGCGTAAGCACTTCATCGGACGTGTCGCCGGGGACGAGGCGGCGGTCGATTTCGATCTCGCAGCGGTCGGGTACGACGTTGACTCCGGCTCCGCCGCGGATGGTTCCGACGTTCCAGGTGGCGTTGCCGAGCACAGGGTGAGTACGGGTGGCTAAGTGGGGTTCCAGGCCCCGGGCCAGCGCCGGCAACGCCTTGGCCATGTCCTGGATGGCGTTGTGGCCCTGCTCGGGCATGGCGCTGTGGGCGGCGACCCCGTGGGTGCGGACGCGCCAGCGCACCGCGCCTTTCTGGGCGGTGATGATGCGCAACTCGGTTGGCTCGCCGACCACGGCGGCGTCAACGGGCGGGCGTCGTTCGGCCATCACGCGCGAACCGATCATGACGATCTCCTCGCCCACTGCGCCGGCCAGGCAGAGGTCAACGGGGAAGTTGGGATCCTTCGCCGCTGCGTGGAGGACGTGGAGCATGGCGGCCAGGCAGCCCTTGGGGTCGGCGGAGCCGCGGCCGTAGAGGCGGCCGTTGGCGATGCGCGGGTTGAGGGCGTCGGGCATGGGGTCGAGGCCGACGGTGTCGAGGTGGCACTCGAACATGAGGGTGGGGCGGTTGCCGCGGCGGATCCAGGCGAGCAGGTTGGGGCGGTCGGGTTCGACGTCGTACAGCTCGACGTCGGCGCCGGCGGCGCGGGCGAGGTCGGCGACGTGGTGGGCGAGTTCGGCTTCGCCGGGGCCGCCCTCGAGGCTGCTGTTGACGCTGTTGATGGCGACCAGGCCGGCGAGCGTTTCAACGACGGATGTTGTGATGGCCGGACCTCGCGTGGTGGAGCGACGGGGGAGTCTGGCATACGCCCGGCGGCGGGATGCATGGGGCGGCGGAATGGGGTCTCGCGCGCAATAAGAGTTTCTTCCAAGAAACTCTTGAGGTGCGGCGGGGCGGTTTTTGGCGGGGTTTGGGGGGCGGTGGAGGAGGAAGGGAAGAGGGGAGAGGGCAGAGAAGTGAGAGCGGGAAGGGAGGCGTCAGGGGTGGGGAAGGGCAGTTGGCGGCGGCGGCCGAGACGGGCGGACGTTGGGGCTTTGCGCGCGTAAGAGTTTCTTCCAAGAAACTCTTGAGGTGCGGCGGGGCGGTTGCCTGGCGGACTTGGAGAGCGCGCTGAGGCGACGGTGCTGAGTCGCGGCGTGTTGCCCGGAAGACCCTCACCCCCGGATCGCGTCCGGGGCAGGCTCCGACCTTCTCCCACCGGGCGAGGGAGGAAGAGGCGGACGGTTGGGCGGTTTGCTGCTGGGGGTGGCTGGAGGGGTCGAACTGGGGTGGCTTTGCGCGCGTAAGAGTTTCTTCTAAGAAACTCTTGAGGTGCGGCGGGGGGCATATTGGGAGGACTTGGGGGGTGCGCTGGGGCGACGGTGCTGAATGGCGGCGTGTTGCCCGGAAGACCCTCACGCCGACCCGCTCCCACCGGGCGAGGGAGGAAGCGGTGGACGGGAACGGATAGCCCCCCTCCGACCGGGCGAGGGAGGAAGAGGCGGGCGTTTGGGCGGTTTGCTGCTGGGGGTGGCCGGAGGGGTCGAAATGGGGTGGCTTTGCGCGCGTAAGAGTTTCTTCTAAGAAACTCTTGAGGTGCGGCGGGGTGTTTTTTTGGCGGGGTTTGGGGTGCGGTAGGGAGGGGCTGAAACGACGGATTCGAGGGTGAGGGGTGGTGTGGTGGGTGTTGGGCGGGGGTGGATTGGCGGTGCTGGAGAGGGCGTGGGCGTGGTGCGGGGGTGGGGTGGCGTCGCGAGCGGAAGAGGCCGGTTGGAAACCGGCCGGTACGCAGGATGGGGAAGGAGCGGAGCGGGAGACGTTGGAGGAGGGGGAGGAGGCGGTGGAGCCGAGGGGCGGCGGTGGGCATGTGGGCGGGGTTGCGGGGCTTACTCAGATAGTGTACATTGTTTGACAAGGGAAGGCGAGGGGAAGGCGTGAGCTGCGAGGGGAGGGCGAGCGCCTGCCCGGCGGGGCGATCGGGATGGCAGGTGGCGCCGGGGGGTGAGTGGCTGCTGGGTCGCCGCCCTTCGGCACGCTCAGGGCAGGCGCTGCGCGGGGATGACGACGAGGGCTGGGTTGCGCTGGGACTGATCATGGCGCTGGGTCCCGGCCGGGGACGCCGGGATGACGGGGGCGGCGCGGGGGCGACGGTGAGGCTTGGCCGGCGGCGGGGCGCGGGAGTGGACGTGGGCGTGTATCGGTGTTCATACTGCGGGGTCTCGGTGACGAGACGTGCATGAACCGGTGGGCGGCCGGGGAGGTCGCCCATGGTGGGATCAGGTCGGGTTGGACGCGTTGGTGAGGTTCCGGCGACGGTGTGGGGCGCCGGTGCCGCGGGTTCGGCAGCTGCGGCGGGGCCAGGCCAGGCGTGATTGCCGGGCGTGGTCTCCTGGGACTGGCGCTGGCCGGGCGGCTGGCGCGCTGGGTCGGGGCGTGGCCGGCGCGGCGGGTGGGGTTGGCGGCGGTGGCCGGCGGCTTGCTGGTCATGGCGGCCGTCCTCGGCTATGCCGGGCCGTTGCTGGCGCAGGACGGCGTCAGCATCGCGTTCGCCGATCTCAGCAGCTACCCCACGGAGACGACGGTCGACGGGTTCGACGTCCAACTGTCCAATCTGAGCGCGGCCGCGACCTACCAGGTGGTCGTGTCGAGCGACAACGCCGCCGCCGTCGGGGTCGGCGCCTGCGGGACGGCGACGCGGACGCGGTCGGTGACGGGCGCGACGGCGCGGGACCTGAGGTTCGTCGTCTATGCCTGCGCGGTGGCGCCGGTGACGCTGACGGCGGAGGTGCGCGAGGCCGGGGCGGCCACGGCCGCCGCCTCGGTGAGCCGGGCGCTGACGGTGCTGGCCTTCCCGGTGGGGGCGCCGGCGGGGGTGCGGGGGGTGCAGACGATGACCCGCGGAGTGACGCGCGCGGGCACGCCCGGCATCGTGCCCAGAGTCAGGTTCGACAATATCACGCACAATTCCGCCCGGGCGCGCTGGGACGGCCAGCCCAGCAACGGCGGGCCGTCGCTGACGGGATACGGCGTGCTGCTCTGGAAGAAGGGCACGACCCAGCCGCCGTGGAACCAAGCGGTCAGCATCGGGGTGACGCGTGAGCAGCCGTTAACCGGCTTGGAGCCCGCCACGACGTATCGGTTTCGCATCCACGCCTGCAACGGCCCGAACAGTTGCGGCTGGTGGACCAACCCGCCCAAGGAATTCACCACGCGGCCCGCGCCCACAGCCGAGCCCACGTCGGCGCCAACGAGCCCCACAGCTACTCCGACTCCGGTGGCCACACCCACGCCGACCAAAAAACCGACGACGGCCCCAACGTCGTCTCCGGCCCCCGGGGCGCCGAGCTTTGGCAGCGTGGGCGCGCTGTCGTCCAATGTCCTGGTAGGGCATGCGGCCACCCTGACCCTGCCGGCCGCCAGCGGCGGCAGCGGCGGGCTGACCTACCAACTCGCGCCGGCCGTGGGCAACGGCCTGACGTTCGATGGAGCCACGCGCACGCTGGCCGGCACGCCGCAGGCCGCCGCCAATCGCACCACGTACACCTATTCGGTGACCGACAGGGCCAAGAAGACGGCCCAGATCCACGTCCACCTGACGGTCTTCGACGTCAGGGTCGCGGTGGTGCAGGGCGGCGCGTACAGGCAGTTGGCAAACTCCGAGTGGGGGGTGCTGGACTACGCCAGCGTGGTGCTGCGGGAGGCGGGATTCACCCGCACCGACGGCCACCAACTCCGACTGCGCCTGCCGGCGAGCACGGGCTTTGAGGGAGGCCGGGCGTGCCCGCGATACCCCGCGCCCACGGATACGACCATGCTGGAGTCGCCGTGGGTGCCATCAGGCGGCGGGTTTTTTCTGGCGCGGTGCGGCCTGGGCGCCGGCGCCACGATCAGCTATGAGGTCCAGGTGCGCTTGGGCACGGGCGGGACGGCCGCGTCGCTCTATACCGCGGCAACGACGATTCGGCGGTCGTGGCACCGACATGACCGCCGGGTGCTCTACTTCATACGGGGAACCCTTGCCAACGGCGACATCGATGGCGAACAAATGTTTTCGATCAACCTCAGCCGGACGCCGCATCCGACATTGACCGAGCCGCTCAACTATCAGAATGCGGCGAAGGCCTGGGAAAACGTGCCCAGCGGCGGCGTCACGCTCGACCGACTCCTCAGCGGCAGCAGCCGCGACGTGATTATCTCGGGCTACTGGGAGCCCGGCATCGGCATCAAGGACCAATGCGGCGGGAGCGTGGCCTGCACGTACGGCGCCGGCACCTATCCACACCTTGGCAATGGCCAAGTCTTCGTGATCGAAGACCCACCGCGCTGGCCTGGTGAAGGAAGGAAAGAGTGGACGACGAGTTTCACAGACGCGCAAAACATGGGAGACAAGCTTGAATACCTGCCCTGGGTGCTAATGCACGAGTTTGGGCATACGCTGGGCCTGGGCCACAGCCCGGACGGCAACGCCATCATGGGTGGCGCCAACCAGACCGGCCTCGGCGACACGGACATCGGCGGCCTGAAGGCCACCTATGCCCACCACGGCGATGATCACTAGCGGGACCGCGATGCGACCCTTGGCCCGATCTTGGCGACCACGCGCCTGGCGCCTGGCGGCGTTGGCAATAGCTGCAGCGCTGGGAATCGCAGGCGCCGCCTGCGGGCCGAGCGAGCCGGCGGGCCTGCTGGCCCCCACCCCGACGCCGCAGATTCATCGGGCGTCAAATCCGGCGTGGCGGGTCGCGCCGTCCATCGAGCATCAGATCTTCCTCTCGACGTCGATCGTGCGGGCGACGCTGCAGTCGGCGACGGCGGCCGTGGAGACGCTGCCCAGCGATCCGGGCGTGGCGCCCACCTTCGAGGCCGTGCAGGAATTGCGTTTCACGGTGCACGAGTACCTGAAGGGCAGCGGCCCGACGGCCCTGCTGGTGGTGGTGCGCGGCGGCCACGGCTACCTGACGGAGGCGGAGGCCCGTGACTTCGCGGAGTGGCTCCTGCAGGCGCGGGTCACGACCTGGGACGCGCGGCAGGCGGTGCTTTTCCTGGAGGCGCCGGCGCGGCCGTACACGCCGGCCGGCGGCGGCGGCGCAGCAGCCGGCAGCTCGGAAAGCATCACCCCGTCCGCCCTGCAATTCACGCGCTTGAACTTCAACCAGCCGCCGTGGGCCTACAGCGTGGACACGCTGAGCCGGGCCTGGCTGCCGGCGCAAGACGCGCCGGCCGAGGGGCAAGCGCCGACGGCCTTCATCACCGACGGGACGCAGACGCCGCCGCCCACGATCACCCTGGCCGACCTGCGGGCCCGGATCGCGGTGCTGGCGGCGGAGCTGCAGGCGGGGGCAGGCGTCGAGGGATTCCGGGACTGCATCCTCAGCAGAATCGTACTTGAGCGCCATCGCCGCGCCGACCCTTGGACGCCGTCTCGGGAAGCCGCGACGCTGGCCTCCGGGACAACAGCCGGGACCGAGGTGTTTCGAGCGGCGAATGCGTATCGCGGGCCTCGGTACCACCGCTACTGGCTGAGCGGCCCTGACGCGACACTGTTCCAACCGATGATCGTCGACGATGATGATCAGCCCAGCACCGGCAACGATGACGTTATGGCCACCGCCCGTCCCTTGCCGGCCGGCACCTATCGCCTGCACCGTAACTGGCAGCATTACGAAGATTACGCGTGCAATTTTGTGCGTGTCGACGCCTACCGAGACTGGACCGTCACCGTCACCGCTCCGGCCCGGACGGTGCATGAGGCGTTTTTCGATCCTGCGGCGCTGGGGAGCGGCGTGGTCGGGCGGGACGCGGCCCAGGGGATGCTGGCGCCGGCGACCGTCGGCACGGCCTCAGGCGCCGCGGGCGCCGCGGCCAGCAGCGGGGCCAGCGGCACGTCCGCGACCCTGCGGCGGTTGACCTGGGACGCCGGGCAGCTGCGGCTGGACGTGAGCGGCACCACCCTGGCCGGGCAGCAGCTCGAACTGATCCGCCTGGACGGGACCGTGGGGCTGACGCTGCGCGGCGACGCGGCGATCGCCACGGTCACGGCGGGCGGCCACGAGCTGCGCTGGCCGGTCTGCACGCAACCCTGGCAGCCGGGCGAGCGCCTGATGCTGCGGATCCGCGCCGCCCCCGCCGGCGACCCGCCGGCGGGGGCGGCCTGCCCCGGCGCGCCCGCCCTGCCCACCGTGACGGTCGACACGACGACCCCGGCGGCCGGGGCAACCGCGACCCTGACGGCGGGGGTGCCGAGCGACGCCGGCGCCGCGACCTACCAGTGGCAACGCGACGTGGGCGGGGTCTGGACGCCGGTGGACGCGGCGGGCGCGGCCTACCAAGCGCGCGCGCTGACCGCCATGACCGGCGCCTGGCGGGTGCAGGCGCGCTACGCCTCCGGGGCCCTGGCCCACTCGGCGCCGGTGACGCTGACCTGGCCGGCGGCGGCCACGCCCCCGTGCCGCAACGGGGTCACGGTGCCCACCCCCACGACCAATACCGGCCTGGTGCAGGACTGCACGGCCTTGCTCGAGGCGCGGGACGCGCTGGCCGGGCCCGGCCGCCTGAACTGGGACGGGACGCGGGCGCTCAGCGCCTGGACCGGGGTGAGCGTGGGCGGCACGCCGCAACGGGTGACGGGGCTGCGGCTGGGCGCGCAGGGCCTGACCGGCCCCGTGCCGGCGGCCCTGGGCGACCTGCCCCAGCTAACGGCGCTGGACCTGCGCGGCAACGCCCTGACCGGCGAGGTGCCGGCTGAACTAGGCGCCCTGACCCGTCTGACCGACCTCCACCTGGCCGCCACCCGGCTGACCGGCTGCCTGCCGGCCACCTTCGCCGGGGTGGCGACCACGGACGCGGCGGCGCAGGGCCTGGCCGCCTGCCAGGCGGGCCCGGCGTTTGGAGCGCCCCGCTATGACTGGATCGTGCCGGCCGGGCTGTCGGCGGGCGCGGCCGTCGGCCAGGTACAGGCGACCGATCCAGACGGCGGGACCGTGACCTACGCGCTGACGGCCGGCAACGACGCCGGCGTCTTCCAGCTCGACGCGACGACCGGCATCTTGTCGGTGGCGGGCGCGCTGCCGGCGGGCGGCGCCAGCCTGACGGTCACGGCCAGCGACGCCCGCGGCGGCGTCACCCGCGTGCCCGTGGCGGTGGCGGTGGCGGACGCGGCCCAGCAGCGGGCGCCGCCGCTGTTCCCGGCGGCGGGCTGGAGCTTCCGCGTGGCGGAGAACGCGGCCGTGGGCACCATGGTCGGCACCGCCGCCGCCCGCGACCTGGACGGCGGCCCGCTGACCTACGCGCTGACCGCCGGCAACACCGGCGGCGCGTTGGCCCTGGACCCGAGCAGCGGCACGCTGACGGTGGCGGGGGCGCTGGACCATGCGACTACCCCGACGTACAACCTGACCCTGACGGCCACGGACGCGCACGCCGGCATGGCCACGACGACGGTGACGGTCGCGGTGGTGGCCGTGCCCCCGCCGCCGGCGTTCGCCGAGGCCAGCTATGCGTTGACGGTGGCCGAGGACACGGCCGTCGCCACGCAGGTGGGGACGATCCGGGCGACGGTGGCCGGCGGGGCCGCGGTGACGCACAGGCTGACGGCGGGGAATACGGGCGGCGTGTGGGCGCTGGATGCGACGACGGGCGAGTTGAAGGTGACGGGGGCGCTGGATTACGAGACGGCGCCCAGCTACCAGCTCATGGTCGAAGCTCGCAGCGGCCCGGCCGCGGCGGCCGTGGTCCCGGTCACGATCACGGTGACGAATGTGGACGAGCCGCCGGCCTTTGCCGAGGACGCCTATGCGTTCACGGTCGCCGAGGACACCACGATCCCCACCACCCTGGGCACGGTGACGGCGAGCGACCCGGAAGGCGACGCGGTGATCTACGACATCAGCGCGGGCAACCCGGGCGGGGTGTTCGTGGTGGACTCGCTGGCGGGCCGGCTGGTGGTGGGCGCCCGGCTGGACTATGAAACCACCGCGAGCTACACGCTGACCGTGCGGGCCCAGGACCCGCAGCGGCACGCGGCCACGGCGACGGTCACGATCACGGTGACGGACGTGGCCGACGCCCTGACGGCGCCGACCAACCTGACGGCCACGCCTGCCGCGACCAGCCTGGCGCTGGCCTGGGACGCGGTGCCCGACGCGCGGCGCTACCGCGTGGACTATCGCCTGGCCGAGACCGACGCCTGGACCACGGCGGTCAGGGACGTGCGGACCACGACGTACACGCTGGCCGAGTTGACGTGTGGAACCGCCTATGACGTGCAGGTGCGTGCCTTCGGCGCCGTCGGCCGTGCCGCGGCGGCCTGGGGTGCGTCCTCGACGCCGCTGGCGACGCGCACCAGCGCCTGTCCGCCGCCGGCGTTTGGGGCGGAGACGTATAGCTTCCGCGTGGCGGAAACCAGCGCCGTGGGGACGGCGGTGGGGACGGTGACGGCCACGACCACGGGGGCGGGGCCGGTGACGTATGCGTTGACGGCGGGGAACGACGCGGGGGCCTTTGCGCTGGCCGCCGGCACGGGCGCCCTGACGGTGGCGGGGGCGCTGGATTACGAGACGACGGCCAGCTATCCGCTGACGGTGACGGCGAGCGACCCCGCGGGCGCGACCGCGACGGCGGCGGTGACGGTGACGGTGACGGACGTGGACGAGGCGCCGGGGTTCGGGGCGGCCGATTACGCGTTCTCCGTGACGGAAGACGCGGCGGTGGGGGCGACTGTGGGTACGGTCGATGCGACCGATCCGGAGGACGGGGCGGTGAGTTACGCCATCACGGCCGGCAACGAGGCGGGAGCGTTTGCGATCGACGGCAGCAGCGGCGCGCTCAGCGTGGCCGCCGCCCTGGATTACGAGACGGCCGACGACTACAACCTGACGGTGACGGCCCGCGACGCGGCGGGCCACGCGGCGACGGCGGATGTGGCGATCACGGTAACGGACGTGGCCTACCCGCCGACGTTTGGGGCCGACAGCTATGCGTGGTCGGTGGCGGAGGACGCGGCGGTGGGGGCAGCCGTGGGCACGGTCGGCGCGACGGACCCGGAGGGCGGGGCGGTGACCTACGCGCTGACGGCGGGGAATGACGCGGGCGCCTTTGCGATCGATGCCGGCACGGGGGCGCTGACGGTGGCGGGGGCGCTGGATTACGAGACGACGGCCAGCGTCAGTCTGACGGTGGAGGCCAAGAGCAGCGGCGGAGCGGCCACGGCGACGGTGCCAGTGACCGTGACGGTGACGAATGTGGATGAGGCGCCGGTATTCGGGGCCACGAGTTATGCGTTCCGCGTGGCGGAGGACGCGGCGCTCGGGACGACGATCGGCACGGTGACGGCGAGCGATCCCGAAGGCGGCACGGCGGTGTATGACATCACGGCGGGGAACGCGTCGTTGACGTTTGCGGTGGATGCGCTGACGGGCGGGGTGGTGCTGGGGGCGCGGCTGAATCAGGCGGCGACGCCGAGCTACACCCTGACCGTGCGGGCCGGCAGCCTGGCGGGCGGGCCGTCGGCCACGACGACGGTGACGGTGACGGTGACCAGCGGAAGCTAGGGGCCCGGGGCGCGCGAGCGGGGTGCGCAGCCGGGTCGAGGGCACCTAGTCAATTGCGGCGCGGCGGGGACGGCGGCCCTGTGAAAGAGGGAGAAGACGGCGGCTCGGGCATGGGTGCCGGCGAGTGCGGTTCGACAGGGGCCGGTGGGTATACCGACCTGGCTCACCAGGAACGGTGTTAGGGATTTGCTTGACTGGAAAGAGGCGGGTTGGGGACAAGGTGGGGCGTGACTAGATGACGCGCCACCAGGGGGTGGCGAGGATGTTGGGGGTGATCCAGTCGATGAGGGTTCCGGTGTGGAGGAGGAGGCCGGCTCGGCTGCGGTGGCCGTACTCGGTCTGAAAGGTGCGCAGGGCGGTGGTGTCGCGGCGGCGTGGGCGGGTGGTGGCTTTGACTTCGATGGGAAGGAGCCGGTCGCCGGTTTCGACCACAAAGTCGACTTCTTCGCCAATCGTGGTGCGCCAGTAGAAGATCTCCGCGAGATCGAGGCGTGCGTCCCGCCAGGCCAGGAGATCGTGCAGGACCAGGTTTTCCAGGTGGGCGCCGCGGGGTTGGGTTTCCTGGCTGAGGTGGAGGGCGACGCCGGTATCGCCCCAATAGATTTTGGGGGACTTGATAAGGCGCTTGGTGCGATTGACGGCGTAGGCGGGAAGGCGAATGAGCAGGTATGAGGTCTCCAGCAGGTTGAGGTAGCGACGGACGGTTGGCTGCGGCAGTCCGACGTCGCGGCCGAGCTCGGTCTGGTTGACGAGTTGTCCCAGGCGCAGGCAGGCGGCGCGCATGAGGCGCCGGAAGTCGGGGAGGGCGGCGATGGATGACAGGCGCTGGAGGTCGCGTTCGAGGTAGGTGCGAACGTAGCCATCGAACCAGACGGTGCGCGACTGGGCGTCGGCGAGGTGGATGGCGGGGGTGGGGAAGCCGCCGCGCCGCGCCAGCGAGCGCCAGTCCTGGGGTCGAGCGGACTGGTCATGCAGGAGGGCCGGCCAATCGCGGTCGGGCGCCTGCATGAGCTTGTCCCAGATGCCCGCGTGCCCCAGTCCCTGCTGCTCGCGCCGAGTCATGGGCCAGATTGTCAGGTAGCTGGCCCGGCCCGCGAGGGACTCGGAGACGCGCTGCATCATGAGCAGGTTGGCCGAACCGGTGAGAAGAAACCGGCCGGGTTGGCGTTGCCGGTCGACGGCGAGTTTGACGGCGCGCAACAGGTTCGGCTCGCGCTGGACCTCGTCGATGGTGACGGGCTGGTCGCCGCCGACGAGGAGCTCGGGCTCGCGTTGGGCGGCATCCAAGGCGTCGAGATCGTCCAATGTGATGAAGCGTCGATTTCCCGGCGTCAGTTCCTGGGCAAGCGTGCTTTTGCCGGCCTGGCGAGCGCCGGTGACGACGACGGCCGGCATGACGCGGAGGCGGTGATTGAGGCTGGGTGTGACAAGGCGAGGGAGGACTTGTTCCGCCATGACGTGGATGATAATCATTCACGGTGTGAATGACAAGCATTCAGGGCGGGGCTGAGTGGCGTGGGACTAGTGGGGCGGTTGGGAGCCGTTGGTGAGGCTGGGGCGCCGGGGGCGGTTTGGTGGTTGGGTCGCGGCCCCATTCGGCAGGCTCAGGGCAGGCTTGACGCCGGGATGGCGGAGGGGACTGCCTTGGTGGGTTGGGTGCTGGGGGGCTTGTGGTTCGACACGGCCCTTCGGGGACTTCGGGCCGGCTCACCACGAACGGGGTAGGCGAGCGGTGGGGGTTGCGCGGAAGACGGGGGGATTCCGCCTCGCGACGGGCTGGACGGGGGGCGAGAAATCACGAGCGGAAGAGGCCGGTTTGAAACCGGCCCGTACGCAAGAGGGGCGTGGAGGCGCGGAAGGCGAGATCCCCTTCGACAGGCTGAGGGCAGACTTGATGCCGGGATGGCGGAGGGGACTGGCTGGGTGGGTTGGGTGCTGGAGCCTGTGGTTCGACACGGCACTCCGTGGACTGCGTGCCGGCTCACCATGAACGGGGTGGGTGGGGCCAGGTGGTTGCGCGGAGGAGCCCTCACCGAATTCCGCCGAAGACGGCGGATTCCTTCGGCAGGCTCAGGACAGGTTCTGCCTCTCCCCTTGGAGAGGGTGAAGATTGGCGCGGACGCCGGGATGACGAAGAGGGCTGGGTTGCTCGAAGGGTGGTTCGACACGGGCCTGCGAAAGACTCCGGCCCGGCTCACCACGAACGGGTTGCGCGGGTGGGTTGGGTGGTTCATCCGGGCTGTGTGGTTCGACACAGTCCCTTCGACACGCTCAGGGCAGGCTCTGCGAAGACTCCGGACTGGCTCACGACGAACGGGGTGGGCGGGTGATGGTGGGTGCGCGGAAGACGGGCGGGTCTGAGACGCGGCCCATACGAAAGATTGGAGCGGAGACGCGGGGGCTGGCTTAGATCGGCAGCACGCGAACCCGGCTTCGGCTCTGGTCAACCACGACCAAGGCACCGGACGACAGGTCGGTCTGGTGTTGGTTGAGCGCGGCGATGACCAATTTTTCCAAGTGGTCCGGAAGGACGTTTTCGGCGCGGACCTGGAGCACACTTGGACCGGCCGCGTGGGTTAGCGCCAGCATGGCACCAAAGTCCAGATTCGTGGGTGAACACGACGTATTGGTTGGCACGCGCCCAAGCCATGACGTCCGTATCAGGGGCTCTGGGGTCACCGACATGCGACCAGTGCACAACGGGCCATCCGTGGTTCTCCAGCGTCGGCACCCAGTCGGGCGAGAGGTTCATGTCAAGGAGGAGCTTGGGCCTCACGACGTGGCGAGTGGGACCTCACGCTCCTCCAGCCGCCAGGCGGCGTAGGCCAGGGATTGGCTGATGTCTTCCCGCTGGAGGTAGGGATAGGCATGGAGGATTTCGTCGTGGGAGCGGCCAGCGGCCAATAACCCCACGACGGTTCCGACGGTGACTCGCATCCCACGAATGCAGGCCTTGCCGCCCATGATGTCGGGATTGAAGGTGATTCTGTCGAGAGCGTTGATGGTCGACCTCCTTCCACGTTGAGGCACCGGCTGTGATTCCCATGAGCCTTTCCGGCGGCGACCGCCGAGGTGGTGAGGCAACCGGTTTGGCGTGGGACGGTGCTGATTGTAGGGGGATTTTGAGGGCGGCTGGGTCTGCGGGCGGGGCGGGCCGGCTCACCACGAACGGGGTGGGTGGGGCCGGCTGGTTGCGCGGAGGACCCCTCACCGAATTCCGCCGAAGACGCCGGATTCTGCCTCTCCCCTCGGAGAGGGTAAAGATCGGCGCGGTCTGGATGTGATTGCGTCCGAACGGGGGTGGTGGGGTTCGGTGGTTGCGCGGAAGACGGGCGGGTCTGCGACCGCGGCGGCGGGGAAGGGGAGAGTGGAGAGGGCAGAGAAGTGAGCGGTGAGGGAAGAGGGGGCGTGGGCTTGGGATGGTGGGGAGATCGGGGTGGCAAGGGTGCGCTGGGATTGAGCATGGTGCTGGGTACCGGCCGGGGACGCCGGGATGGCGAAGAGGGCTGGGTTGCTGGAAGGGTGGTTCGACACGGGCCTGCGAAAGACTCCGGCCCGGCTCACCACGAACGGGGGTGGGTGGTTATGGGTGGTTCCAGGGGTTGACGATGTGGATGTCCATGCCCTGGAAGTCGCGGACGTTGCGGGTGGCGATGGCCAGGCCGTGGGCCTTGGCTGTGCCGGCGATGAGAATGTCGCTGAGGTCGGGGGGACGGCCGGAGCGAATCTGGTTGGCCCGAAACCGCGCGGCCCATTCCGCACTGGCCCGATCGATCGGCAGGATGCGGTTTTCGTAACGCCGGAGTAGCCGTGAGATGTCCACTCGCAGGCGGTCCCGGCGCCGTCCGGGCGGCATGAGTTGCAACCCAAGCTCCAGCTCATGCACCACCAGGGCTGCCAGCCACAGTTCGGCCGGTTGAGCCAGAAAGGCCGTGACCCGGGGGCTGGGACGGTGCTTGGTCATCTCCGACACGACGTTCGTGTCCAAGAGGAAGCCGCTCAATCATCGCCCCAGTCGGCGTGATCCCAGTCGGCGAAGGGAATCTCGCGGCGGGAGTCGCCGCCGCGATCTGGAATCTCGAGGTTGGTTCCGCGCGGCATGTTCTCGATCAGCCAATGGCCCAAGGGCATTTCGGGAGGCGCTTTCTCTCGCCATACGCTCTCAGGCACGACGACGAAGGGCCGGCGCAGGCCGATGCGCTGGGGGCCTTCCTGCTCCGCCAGCCGGAGGACCTCGGACAGCTTTGACTTGGCCTCGGCGACGGTCCAGGTGCGTTGCGATTTGGAGTGGTCCATCGCCGGTGCTCCTGTGGGACATCCAGACTGGTCTATTGTAGACCATTCGGTTTGCAGGCGCTTTGGGCGACGGCCGGTGGTGGGCGCTCCCAAGGGTGAGCCGTAAGGGCGGGTCAGTCTGCGGACGGCGTCGTCGAGGGCTTTGACGGGCAGGTTGGGGTTCAGCGGGGCGAGGGTGTCTTGCGATGCCCGTCCAATTGCAATGTTTCAGGTCGGCTGATTGCGAGCGGAGTGCCGTCCGATTGCAGGTCATCAGTTGTTGACGCGCAGGATCAGCCGAGCCGGGTGTGTGGGCTTCCGCGCCGCCGTGTTTCCCCGCCCGACCGCAGACTCCCCTGCTCTTCAGTTGGACACGCGCCGCATGACCAGCGCTTGCGCCACTTCAGCGTCGTTGGGCCCGTCCGGATCTCCGTGCCGGCCTTCCCACCAGTGTTTCCCCGTGTTCAGGGCGATGTCGATTACGGCGAGTTGCTCGGGCGAGAGGTCGTCGTAGCCGTTTTCGTAGCCGTCTACCACGACGCGCAGGTCGGGCGGGTGGTGTTGCAACTGCTGGATTAGCTCGGCGACGGTCATTCGTCCTCTCCCGGTATGAACGGGTTGAGCACGGGAACGCCCGTCGGCTGGAAGTGGCGGACGTTGCGGGTTACGACGGTTAGCCCGTGTTCGAGGGCGGTTGCGGCAATGAGCAGGTCAATGTGGTTGTGGCCAAGGGCGGCTGAGAGGCGGCCCCAGCGGCGGGCGGTGGGCACGTCCACGCCGAGCAGGCGGTCGGCGAACGCGGCCAGGGTGCGCTCCAACCAGGCTGCCAGTTCGCGGGCGAAGCTCGGGTTTCGGGCAGCCTGTTGGGTAACTCCCCGTTCTATCTCCGCGACAGTTACGACGCTGATGTATACGTCGGAAGGCCGCCGGTCCTGCAGCCACATGATCGGGGCCGGGTGGCGATCGGGACGTCGCAGCGCGGAGACGACGTTGGTGTCGAGCAGATACATCACCAGGCGACGTCGCGAAGCTTCAGCGCGGGACTATCGAGCAGGTCATCGGGCCCGCCTCTGGGGATGGACAGGAGGTGCTGAATGAAGTCGGGCGCGCCGGCTTTCTCGGCCTGGCAGAGCCGCTCGTAGTCGTCGACGGCGATGACGACCACGGCGGGCCGGCCGCGGCGGGTTACCCGCTGGGGTTCTCCGTCCAGCGCCGCGTTGACCACCGCGCTGAATTGGTTTTTGGCGTCCTGCAAGGGCCAGTCGCGCATGATCTTGTCCCTGTCCAGTTTATCTGGCTAGATTGTTGCGCTGGCCAGTCGCACGGTCAATAGCCGCGCGGGCGTCAACATTGACGGCCCTGGCTTGGCTCAGGTTCCGAAGCTCAGGCACGCCAGGTTCTCCTCGATTGCGGCGTGGAGCCGGCGCGCCTGGGCTTGTGCCGGCGGCATTGGGTGGTGAGGCGGACCATCTGTTGCTGGAAGGGTGCACGGTCGTTTTCCTGAGGCGCGGCGCCGTTGAGGAGGCTGGGTGTTGTGCAAGGGTCCCTTCGGAGAGGGTGAAGATCCGCGGCCCTGTCGGTATCCGGTCGCTGGCGTGGGAGTGGGGGGGCGACGCGGTGCTCTGGGGACTGCGCACCGGCTCACCATGAACGGGGGGCGCTGGCGGGTCTACACTGGCGGGGATGGATGGAGGCAGGGGGCCGGGGTGACGGCGAATCTGAATTCCAGGGGGGCGTCTCGCCGTTCCGGGCGACGTTCTCTCTCCGAGGGGACCGGCCTGGGCGTGCTGAGCTATGTGCTGGTGACCGCGGTTTTCGTGATTGTGCTGATCGTGGTAATTACCTCGCTTGGCACCAGCATCGGCGAGGGTTTGCAGGACCTCGTCGACCAGATTCCCATCAGCCTCTGAGGCGTCGCCGAAACCCGTGGAACGCGAATCCGACGATTACACCCCGGTGGAGTACCTGCGCCGCCTGACGGGCCGCGGCCGCCGCGTTATCCGGCACGCGGAGCTGGAAGCCACCCGCCTGGGCCACGACGCCGTGGGTCCCGGCCACGTGCTGCTGGCCATTCTGGAGTCGCCTCAGACGGCCGCCGCGCGTGTCCTGCGCGACGCCGGCGTTGACCTGGAGCCGCTGCGCGACGCGGTGGTGGACACGTTGCCGCCGGGCTATGCGCGGGACGACGGCCGCCGCCCGCTTTCGGCCCAGGGCCGTAACGTGCTGCGCTCGGCCGCGCTGGAAGCCGAGCGGATGGGCGTGCGCTTCATCGGCACGGAGCACCTGTTGCTGGGCGCGCTGGCGAACGCGGGACGCCTGACCTCAGGCGCGATGGCGGACGCCGGCGTTGAGTTCCGTACCCTGCGCCGCCGTATGGAAGCCGCCTATCAGCCGGGCTCCCCGGGCCGTGGCCGCCGTCGGCGCGGACGCTGGCGGGGCGGCCGTCGCCGCGGCAAGCCGCGCAGCATGCTGGCCGAGTACGGCAGCGACTTCACGAATGCCGCCCGCGGCGGCGACCTGGACCCGGTGATCGGCCGCCAAGTCGAGATGGACCGGTCCATCGAGGTGATGCTGCGGCGGACGAAGAACAACCCGGTGCTGGTGGGCGACGCCGGCGTTGGCAAGACGGCCATCGTGGAAGGGCTGGCTCACCGGATCGTGAAGGGCGACGTGCCGGACGAGCTTCTGAACAAGCGCCTCATTTCCCTGAGCCTCCCCGGCATGATCGCGGGCGCGAAGTACCGCGGCGAGTTTGAGGAGCGGGTCCAGCAGCTGATCGCGGAGGTGCGCAAGAGCGGTGACGTGATTCTCTTCATTGACGAGCTGCACACCGTGATCGGCGCGGGCGGCGCGGCGGGTTCGCTGGACGCCGCGAATCTGCTGAAGGGTCACCTGGCGCGCGGCGAGGTCCAAGTCATCGGCGCCACGACCTGGCGCGAGTACCGCCGCTACATCGCCAACGACAAGAGTCTCAACCGCCGCTTCCAGCCGATTGACGTGGACGAGCCCAGCGACGAGGACGCGATCGAGATTCTGAAGGCGCTGCGACCGATCTATGAGGCGTATCACGGGGTGGGGGTCACCGATGACGCCGTGGACGCTTCGGTGCATCTGTCGCGCCGCTATGTGACGTCACGCCAGTTGCCGGACAAGGCCATTGACCTGGTGGATGAGGCCGCGGCGCGGGCCAAGGTGCAGCGCCAGACGCCGCCGACGCGCATCGTCGAACTGCTGCGGCGGATCAAGGAGCTGGACGCGGAGATCGCGGCGGAACCCGAATCGCCGGACGACCCCGACCATCCCCCCGCCGCCCGGCGCCGGGTGCGCGAGCAGGTCGCCGACGAACTCCGGGACGAACGCGCGGCCTGGGAGGCCGAGGTTGGCACGGAGCGGGCGGTTATCACTCCGCACGAGATCGCGGAGGTCCTGTCGTCCTGGATCGGGGTGCCGCTGCCGACGCTGGCCGAGAACGATTCGGACCGTTTCCTGCACATGGAGGACGATCTGCGCAAGCGGGTCGTCGGCCAGGATGACGTACTGGCCGAACTCGGCCGCGCCCTGCGGCGCGCCCTGGCCGGGATGCGTGATTCGCGACGTCCCATCGGGTCGTTCCTGTTCCTGGGCGAATCGGGCGTCGGCAAGACCGAGACGGCCAAGGCGCTGGCGCAGTTCGTGAGCGGAACGGACGACAACCTGGTGCGGGTGGACATGTCGGAAATGTCGGAGTACCACAGCATCTCGCGGCTGATCGGTTCGCCGCCGGGCTACGTCGGTTTCGACGAGGCCGGCGGGCTGACCGAGGCGGTGCGCCGGAACCCGTACTCGGTGGTCCTGTTCGACGACGTGGAGAAGGCGCACCCGCGTACGTTGCAGGTGCTGCTGCAGATCATGGAAGACGGCCTGCTGACCGACGCCAACGGCCGCCAGGTGGATTTCCGCAACACCATCGTGGTGCTGACCTCGAACCTGGGGGCGGACCAGGTGACCGGACCGACCATCGGGTTCGAACCCACTTCGGAGTCGGCTCGCCAGCATGCCGCCTACGAAGCCCGAATCCGGGAGTTCGCCCGCAAGCAGTTGCCCGGCGAGTTCCTCAACCGGCTGGACCGCCTGGTGGTGTTCCGCGCGCTGGAAGAGGAAGACATCCGGGAGATCGCGCGGCGGACGCTTTCGGAGGCCATCCTGCGGGCCGAGAACCTCGGGATCCGGCTGCACATCACGTCCGAGGCGCTGGACTACATCGTCAACGTCACCGTGGGCCGACGGGCCGGCGCCCGGCCGATCGCGCAGTTGGTGGGCGAGTACGTGGACCAGCCGCTGACGGATCAGGTGATGCAGGCCGAGGCCGAGGGGCGCGAGTTTGAACTGCGCGTGCAGGACGAAAGGCCAACTATCGTGGAGATCACTCCAAGCCCGGCGGGCGCCCCCGGCTAAGCCGATGCGCGTGGGCTGATGGCGAGACACGCTCCGCCCGACGAGATCCAGGGCGGGGCGGCTCTGCGCGGCTATGTCCAGGCAGCCGCCGATAGCATCCGCAGCGCCGGCCGAGCTATTGCCGCCGCCCTGTTCCCCCCGCGCTGTGCGGCCTGCGGCCGCCCCGGCGGCGCCCTCTGCCAGCCTTGCCTAGCTACCGCCACGCCGCTTGCCCACCCCCAGTGCCGCCAGTGCACGCGCCCCCTGACCTACGGGGACCAATGCGCGCGCTGTCGTCTCGAGGACCGTCGCGTCGACCACCTGTATGCGGCCTACGCCTATACGCCGCCCATCCTGCAAGCCGTCCATCGCTTCAAGTATGGGAACAAGCGCTACCTCGCGGCCGACCTGGCGGGTCTGGCCATGGCGGCTCTGCCGGCCGACCTCCAGGTGGACTTCGTCGTACCGGTTCCGCTGACGCCCAGCCGCGAACGCCACCGCGGCTACAACCAGGGCCGGCTGCTGGCCGCCGAGGTCGCCAGGCAGCTCGACCTGCCATTGGATGCCGGCGTGCTGATTCGGGTGCGGGACGCGCCGCCGCAGACCTCGCTGCCGCGCGCGCAGCGCCTTGCCAACGTCCGAGGATCGTTTCGCGCGCTGCGCAAGCTGTCCGGCGCGCGGATCCTGCTGGTGGACGATGTGACGACCACCGGCGCGACCATCGAGGCGGCGACCCGTGCGCTACGCCGTCGCGGTGCGGTGTGGGTCGGCGCGCTGGTTCTGGCGCGAACTCCCGAGGAGCGGTTTGACGTTCCGCCGAGACCAGCCGGTTTACACCTGTAGCGTTGATATACTCCGGCCATCTCGCGGCTGGGAGGTCCGCCCCCCGAGCCGAGTCTCCCCACGCGCATAAGGGGTGCGGCGGATGGCCGTCAGGCGTCGCGGCGGTGTGCAGAGCTTTCCGGATGTCCCGGTGGACCTTTGGGTCACCTGCCGCAAATGCGGCGGCATGCACTACCGTCCGGAGTTCGAAGCCGCGCTACGCGTGTGCCCTTCGTGCAACTACCACGACCGCCTCGACGCGGGCGAGCGCATTGCGCTGCTGCTGGATGACCCCGGCCAGTTTCATGAGATTGACGCCGACATCACGGCAGCCGACCCGCTTCGATTCCGGCGCCCCAGCGGCTCATACGTCGACCGCGTAGCCAAGGCCCGAGCCCTTACGTCCCGCAACGAGGCGATTGTCTGCGGGGTTGGCCCGCTGCAAGGCCGGCCGATCGCGCTGGGTGTCATGGAGTTCGGCTTCATCGCGGGCAGCATGGGCTCGGCCACGGGCGAAAAGATCACGCGGCTCTTCGAGCACGCGCTTCGCCATCGTCTGCCGGTCGTCACCGTCACCGCTTCCGGCGGCGCGCGCCAGGACGAGGGCCTCTACGCCCTGATGCAGATGGCCCGCACGACGGCGGCCGCCGCCAGACTGGGCGAGGCGGGGCTGCCGCACATCTGCGTCATGGCCGACCCGACACTGGCCGGCGTAACCGCAAGCTTCGCCGCCGTGGCCGACATCATCGTGGGCGAACCCGGCGCAACGATTCGCTTCGCCGGGTCTCGCGTGGTCCAGGGCACGCTGCGCCGGCGGGCACCGGTCGAAGATCACACCGCCGAATGGGTGCTGCGTCAGGGCATGCTTGACTTGGTGGTCCCACGCCGCGAACTGCGCGAGACCCTGAGCCGGGTGATTGGTCACCTGGCGCCGGCGGACGTGGCCGACCCGACGCGGGTCAGCGCCAAGGCCGCGCGCGTCTGAGCGGGGAGCGGGCCCGTGCTTGAATTCGAGCGGGACCTGGACGAGCTCCGCGAGCACATCGCCGAACTCGAGCGCGACGCCGGCGCCGACCCCAACTCCCAGGTCGCGCGCGAACTGGCCGTCCTGCAATTGGAGTTGGAAACCCGCACGGCCGACATCTTTGCCCACCTGACCCCGTGGCAGCGCGTGCAGTTGGCGCGCCATCCCCAGCGGCCGCACACGCAGGACTATCTTGACCGGCTCTGTTCGGATTTCACCGAACTCCACGGGGACCGCCGCTTCGCCGACGATCCCTCGGTGATTGCCGGGCTGGCCACGCTTGAGGGCCGCAGCGTGGTCGTGGTGGGTCACCAGAAGGGCCGAAGCACGGCCGAAAATGTCGAACGCAACTTCGGCATGGCCCACCCGGAGGGATTCCGCAAGGCTCTGCGCCTGTTCGACATGGCCGAACGCTTCGGACGGCCCGTTCTGACCTTCCTGGACACGCCGGGCGCCAGCCCAACGCTTGACGACGAGAAGCGCGGGCAGTCCTGGGCCATCGCCGAGAACATGGCCCGCCTGGCGCGGCTGCGGGCGCCCGTGATCGTTACGGTCATCGGCGAAGGCGGTAGCGGCGGGGCCCTGGCGTTGGGGGTCGGCGACCGGGTGCTGATGCTGGAACACGCGATCTACTCCGTAGCCTCGCCCGAGGCCGCCGCCGCCATCATCTGGCGCAGTTCCGACCACGCCGAAGAAGCGGCCGCCGCGTTAGGCCTGACCGCTCCCGACCTGCTGCGAGCCGGTCTGATCGACCGCGTCGTGCCCGAACCCGAAGGCGGCGCGCACCGCGACTTCGACACCGCCGCCGCGAATCTCAGAGCCGAACTGGCGCGCATGCTCCAGGAACTCTGTGCCCAGAACCTCGACGATCTGGTCGAAGCCCGCTACGCCAAGTTTCGTGCCATGGGCGAACACCAGCATGCCGTGGTTGGCGGGTAGTGGTCAGTAGCTCGTAGTGCGTGGGTTGACTTGATGACGTGATCCGCGGTTCCTGCCGCGGCGCTGCAGGCCGCCGACAAGCGCCAGCGCGCCGAGCGCCTGGTGAGCCGCAGCCTGAACGACGGCACCGGCTGCATCAGCCATCAGGTGATTCAGGAGACGCTCAACGTCGTTACCGGCACGTTGGGGGCGTGTCCCGAAAGCGCGCGGCTGTTGCTGGAGGACGTCCTGGCGCCCTTGTGGCGGGTCAATCCGACTCGCTCGCTGTACGCGCGCGGACTGCGCATCCAAGCGCAGCTTGGTTATAGCTTTTATGACTCCCTGATCGTTGCGGCTGCGCTGGAAGCCGGGTGCGCCCGCCTCTACAGCGAGGATCTACACCACGGCCAGCGAGTCCAACAACTGACTATTCAAAACCCCTTCACACCGAATTGACGTCAAAGGCGCGAGCCGCGGCCCTGATTCACGACCTGCTAGCGAGCCGACGGCAACGCGTCATACTCGTGCAGTTCACCCTGTCCGGATCCAGGCGATGCGACTCCTTGCGAAGGCCTGGCGAGCGGCCTCTCTTCGCCCTCGCCTGACGACCGTCCGTTACACCCTGCCCACGGCCCGACTTCCGGCGGGCGTTGACTGCTTCAGCATCCTGCTGGTCTCCGACCTGCATGTTGGCGGGCGGCCACACCGCTCACTCAGGGCGTTGGACGACCTGGCCGGCGCAAAGACCGACCTGTTGATTGCGGCCGGCGATCTGGTGGAGGACGAACGGTTCATTAGCGACGTGGGTGAGCGCCTGGCCCGAATCAACGCACGCCTTGGCGCGTTTGCCGTGTGGGGCAACCACGACGCGCTGGGTCCACCGCAAGGCCCGGCTCCGCGCTGGCTGCGCGATGAGACCCGGTCACTCGCGGACATGGAAGCCGCGCTGGCGGCGCACGGCATCCAAACCCTGACCAACCGATCCGTTCGCCTGACCGTCAACGGCGCCCCGCTGCAACTGGTTGGCGTGGGCGAGCCGCACGTGGGCCTGTGCGATTTGGATGCCGCGTTCGAAGGGTTTGATCCGGAAGTCTTCACGATCCTGGCCGCGCACAACCCGGACACGGCTTTTGAGTTGGGCAAGCGGCGGGTCGACGTGACGCTTAGCGGTCATACCCACGGCGGGCAGATCGCCCTTCCGCTTTTCGGACCGCTCACCCTACGCTTGCGCCACTCCCTCCCTCGACCCCGTGGCCTCATGTACGCGCACGGACGCCCGCTGGTCATCTCGGCCGGCGTAGGCACGGTGGGCGTGCCGATGCGATTCAACGCACCGGCGGACGTGGTGGCCCTACGCCTGGTACGGGTTGACGCCAACTGACAGCCGGCTCAGCGCGTCGAAGGTGAATTGCCAGAGCGTCCACATGCCCGGAATGAAGGAGCCGAGCAGAACCGGCGGCGAAAGGTCCGGCGCGGACAGTTGCGCGTGTTGGATCACGTCGAGCACGGCCAACTGCGCCCGCGGTTCGCCGCCCAAGCGTTCGAAAATGCGGACGGACTCCTGCGCAGGCACGTACAGGTCGCCACGGTCGTGTAGCAGGGCCGCCGGCGCGCGCAGGCGCTGGATGTTCGCGTCGGGCGAAATCGTCTCCAGCACGCCCGGCATGGTTCCGCGCAGCCGGTCCATCAGACGGCCCACCGCCGCCGGATCGCGATTGGTGAAGAGGTCGTATACGCCTCGTGCCGGCGCCCCGAGCTTTGCAGGGTCATAGCTCGGCAGCGCCTCAGGGTCCGGGTCGGGCGTCTGGAGGGCAAAGAGATGGAATAGGGCGTCCTGGTCTTGCGCGTCGGGAACCGCCGAGAGCAACGTGTTACGCGTCACGAGCCACACGTAGCTGTCAGGCTGGTACGGCTCGAACCTGTCGTCGACTTGCACGGTGGAGGTCGTGACGGCCCTCAGCATTGCGTCCAGCGCGTAGTAGGCCCCAATGGTTGCGACCAGCGCCACCTGGTCGGCGATTTCAGGATCGGAGGCCGCCACCAGCGCCAGTGATCCGCCCATGCTGAACCCGATGAACCCGACGCGGTTGGGGTGCACGGACGGCCGATCCTGGAGCACCTGGAAGCCGCGCACGAGGCCGCCGATGTCTTCCGGGAACACCCGATAGTTGACATAATCCAGCATATCGGGCACCAGAACCACGAATCCCGTGCGCGCCAGCCCCTCGGCGAAGTCCGCGAGCGGCTGATACTTACGGCCCTCCGGCACCACCCCGTTGACCAGGACGATGGCCGGCCGGCTGGAGGCATCCGGCGGTTCATAGAGGTCCGCCAGCAACTCGTAACCCTGACGGGTCGTGTAGGCGAGGGTGGTGAGGCGTGGCGGCGGCCGCAGCTTGAGCAGCGTGGGCGGGTTGCCCGGGACCACGGACGCTAGTGCGGAGGCCGTACGGAGGCCGGGGCCCAACTCATCGCGTACGCCGACCACGAAACCCAGCAGGGCCAGTGCCACGCCAAACCCGATGAACGTGCGGGCCGAGATCATTGACACGCCCTCGCTCGCCGCCGGCGGTCGGGCCGCCAGCTAGGAATCGTTTGCGTCCGCCGGCACCAGCGGAAGGGTGGTTCGCTCGATCTCAGTTCGCTCACGGCGCAATCGCGATTCGTTGATGGTCTCGAGCATTTCCGGGATGCCGCCTTCGCCGAAGTAGCTCGATGCGTAGCGTACGTAGGCAACCTCGTCGAGCGTTACCAGGCGTTCCATCACCATGGTGGCGATCCGCTGGGAGTCGACATCAAACGCATCGCGGCTCAGCAGCTCGTTCTCGATTTGAATAGCCGTCGCTTCGGCCCATTCGCTACTGATCGGACGCTTCGTTCCGGCGATCATGATCGAGCGATACAGCTTGCCCCAGTTGAACGCTTCGCTCCGTCCGTCGGCCTTGAGTACTCGAATATCCATTCGCGCCAACCGCTCCAGCGTCTGGTAGCCACGCCCGCACTCCGCGCAGCGACGGTGGCGGCGCAACGCTCGTTGCGGTGTTACTTCCGACAACTCGACGCGCGCCTCGTCGCGTCCACAATGCGGGCACGTGTAGGCGTCGCGACGCTCATAGGTCGTGAATCGGCGGCCGCATTCCTGGCAGGCGCGGCGCCGCCGTGTGGCGTCGGCGGCCTCACGCGTGTCGACCACTTGCAGTCGCGCCGAATTGCAGGTTGGGCACCGCATGTTGTGCACTCCCTGCCAAGCTGGGCGCGAATCATACCACCCAACCACTACATCTAGTATGCCGGTCGGATGTATCGCATGCTGAACCCACATCTTGGGGTAAGTGGAAATCAGAGTCTGTCTCGCGCCGAAAGGGAACCTGGACAAGAGCAAGCCGCGGCCAACGCGCGATACTGTCCATCGTCACCCAGAGCGGGGCACCCATGGCACAGATCCCGGTTGGACTTCGAGGGCTCCGAGTCAGTCGCGTGGATCACGTTGCCATTAACGTGCGCGACCTCGACCGAAGCGCCACGTTCTACGCACGCGTCCTCGGCGTGACACCTGGATCACGCTCGACGTTTCGCCAGGTGCTCTTGGCGCCCGGCTTTTCGCTTCACTTGTTTCAGGCGCCGGAGCGGCGGCCGCAAACCGACACCCGCGACTGGCGGCGGTTAGGCGTGCAACACGTGGCGCTGGCATTGGGCGAAGCCGAGTTTGAACGGGCCGCCGAAGTCATCGTCGCCGCCGGATCGGCGGTCGAAGGGCCGACGGAGGATGCCGGAGGACGTTCCCTCTACTTTCGCGATCCGGATGGCAACGTCATTGAACTGCACTGCGCGTGGGAATCATCCCGTCACGAGTGAATCCAAGCAACGCCGCCTGGGTCGTTCTGAGCCATGAGAAGCGAAGCCCGCTGCGACTCGGAGCGGGGCACACGGAATTGCGTTGGCGCGTGGGACCGAGACCGGAAGACTCCATGTCCCCGGATCGAATCCCGGGCAGGCTCCGACTCTCTCCCCTGGGTGAGGGTGAAGAGCGGCGGCCCGGCGTCGGGAGTTTGGCAACGGTGGTCGCTGGGGGTGGGCGCACGAGTGGGGGACCCCTCACCGATTTCCGCCGAAGACGGCGGAATCTGCCTCTCCCCTTGGAGAGGGTGAAGAGCAGCCGCCCCCTAGCGGACGAGAGGCTTTGTGCAAAGGTCTCCTTGGCGAGGGTGAAGAACGGCGCACCGTCGAGGATGAGGGGCGTTTTGCCAAGGTCTCAGGAGAGGGAACGATGACTGCTCGCTTTGTGGCGGGGGCTGCGATCAACATGACCCACAACCCGCCGACCGGCGTGGTCAGTTCCGTCGCCGCCCGTTCCTATAATCGTGCGTCGCGGCGCCGCGCGCCCGTGATGCCCTGGAGGTCCGCTGCGTGTACGCCGTATTGATCGCCGGAGGCCGCGGTGAACGCCTGCGGCCGCTGACCGCTCACGTGCCCAAGCCGATGGTTCCCATTGCCGGCAAGCCGATCATGCAGCACCAGGTGGAGTGGTACCAGGCACAGGGGGTCGACCACTTCGTCATTTCGTGCGGCTACTTGCACGAGGTCATCGAGGACCACTTTGGCGACGGCTCGGCCCTTGGCGCCAGTTTCAGCTACGCGGTGGAGGAAACGCCCATGGGTCGCGGCGGCGGCCTGCGCCTGGGCATGCAGCAGATTCCCCGCGAGGAGCCGATCGTGATGGCTTCCAACGCCGACATCCTGACGGAGCAGCGGCTGGCCCCCATGCTGGACCAGCATCGGGCCGACGCCAACATGGCCACCATCTTGCTGACGCCCTACGTCAGCCAGTACGGGATCGTGGAAGTCGAGGGTCGCAAGGTCAGCCAGTTCACCACGAACCCGGTGCTGCCCCACTGGATCAACGGCGGCGTGTACGTGTTGGACCGGTCGTTTGAAGACCACCTGCCCGAGATTGGCGACCACGAGGACAGCACGTTTCCGGAACTGGCCGCGGCGGGCCGACTGGGCGCCTTCCGGTCCGAAGCTCGCTGGCGCGGCATGGACAGTGTGAAAGACCACGCCAATCTCGAAGACGAACTGGCCAGCGCGCCCCTGACCTACGCCGGCGCGGACTGATGTCGCCGGCCGCGCGCCGGCCCTGACATGCAACGGACCCGACTGACCACGCCCCCGCCATTTCGCGAAACGGGGTACGACCCGGCGGCGCAGGTCTACGACCTGGAGTACCCGGAGTGCGATGGAGCGGAGTTGGACTTCTGGATCACCGAGGGGCGCCGCTTCGGGCCGCGCCTGCTGGAGTTCGCCGTCGGCACCGGCCGCATGGCGGTCCCCCTGGCCAGGCAAGGTTTTCAGATCACCGGCGTGGATACCTCAGCCGCCATGCTGCGGCGGGCCGCAGCACGCCGGGCTGGGTTAGCGCGGTCAACCAGAGCGCGCCTTGGGCTGCAACGCGACGACATGCGGACGTGCCAACTCGCGGAGACGTACGACCTGGCATTGGTTGGCTTCAACTCGTACCTGCTGCTCCCCGACGGGGCCGCCCGCCGGCAAACTCTGCAGAACGCCGCCGCTCACGTGCGGCCGGGCGGGGGCGTGGCCGTGGACGTTTTCTCCGCCACCGCCCTTGACGCCACGCCGGATCACGAGGAGGTTGAGTTTCTGGAACGCGACCCCTCGACCGGCCGGCGCATAACGCGCGAGCGCTTCTACACGTACGACGAAGCCGCGCATCGCGGTTGCAGCACCCTGATCTACCGCTACTACGACGGCCCGTTGCTGGTTGACGAGCGCCGGCTGGGCTACAGCCTGGCGTTACTCACCCGCGACGAGATCGTGGCCGAGTTCGTGGCGGCGGGCTTGCGAATCGACGCGGTCTACGGTGACTACTCGCGCCAACCATGGCGCGACGATTCGCCGAACCTGATTGTCGTCGGGCGTACAGAGGACCGTTGACACAGAGGCCGCACGCTGCTCACAATCGGCCTTAACTCAGCCGGCCGTTTCGCGCCCGTCACCCAAGGCCCCTATGAGCAGCGAGCCGCGTCGCCACATTCGCGTATCCGAGTTTCGGTTTCAGATCCCGCGCCGCAATGGCGAGGGCACATTTGCGGTGCCGCGTTACCAGTTGGGCTGGACCGACGCGTTCATTGACGACGAAACCGGCGACCGTTACGAACTGGCCTATGTCCTTGAACAGCTGGAGGCCCAGGGTTGGGACGTGCACGACCTGCTGAAGGGCCGCGGGACTTTCCGGGAGACCGTGGAGCGTCTTCCGCTTCCGTATGGCGGGCAATTCGTCCCCGGAGATCCGACGACCCGCGACGCCTAGCTGCCGGCGGCGCTGCGGCCGGGCCGGTTGACGTAGACTTCCGCCCGTCTGCGCGCACTGCCTGATGTCCATGCCATACCGATTTGGCACCATTGGCGTTGGCGGCAATGCCGCCGGTCACCTGCGGCGGTTTTCTGCAATGCCCGAGTTCGACCTGGTTGGCATGGCCGATCCGTCGGACGAGTCAATTGCCGCCGCTCGGTCGAATGTGCAGGGCCTGGACGATGTTCCGGCGTACGCCGACTGGCGCGATCTCCTGGCGGCCGTCGATTTGGATGCGGTGCTGGTATCGACGCCGCATACGCTGCACCACGAGCATGTGATGGGCGCGTTGAATGCCGGCGCGCATGTGCTGTGCGAAAAGCCGCTGGCTCACACGCCGGAGCTCGCGCAGGAAATCGCCGATCACGCGAGCGCCCGTGGCCGACACGTGGTGGTGGGCTTCCAGCGCCGCGTTAGTCCCGGCTACACCTATATGCGCCGACGCCTACAGCGCGGCGACATGGGCGAGATCACGCACGTGCAAGCCAGCCAGTGGCAGGCCTGGATTGGAGCAGCCCGAGGTAAGTGGCGAAGCACCCTGGCCCTGGGCGGCGGCGGTCAGCTGAGTGACTCCGGCAGCCATCTGATGGACATGCTGCTCTGGACCACCGGGTTGCGCATCGTCGAAGTCGATGCCCGAATGCGTACCTACGACCTGGAAGTTGAAGTCGACGGCGCGGCCGTGTTTCTCTTCGACAACGGCGCGATCGGCACGCTTTCCATCATCGGCACCGGTCAGACGTTTGGCGAGCGCCTGGCGGTGTTCGCCGACAACGGCGCGATCCGCGCGGATTGGGCATCCGGCGGGGTGGAACGGATTCTGGAAGACGACCTTGAGGCGAAGGTCGCGCGCGAAGTGGAGGGACTGTCCGGCGGAAGCAATCCGGACGAACATTTCCTGGCCGTTCTCAGGGGCGCCAGCGCAAACGAATCACCGCCCGAGGACAGCGTTCACCTGCTGGAGGTCCTGGCGGCCATCCGGCGATCAGGGGTCTCCGGGCAGCGCGAAGTCGTCAGGCAAACCTGACGCTATTGCGGGGACTCCCCCTGGGATTGCCAAGGATCCGGCGCGCTTGGGGGGGCGGGTCAAGGCGTCCGTCCGCTTTGCACGGCGGATGCGCCCGGCTTAGGACTTCTCCATATCGTCGAGATCGAGTTGGTTGATGAATTCGCGGAAGACTTCCAGCTTCTCGTCCGGGACCGGCTCGCCTTCGCCGGCAGCCTCGCCATCCGTGTCAGGCTCGAACCCCGCCTCATTGAGCACCGACGGTTCAACCAGAATTGGTGCGTTGGCTCGCACCGCCAGCGCTATGGCGTCGCTTGGTCGTGAATCCAGTTCGTAGTGGCTTCCGTTTATGTCCAGGACAATTGTCGCGAAGAAGGTGGTGTCGACCAGATCCGTGACGACCACGCGTTCAACGGAGCCTTTGACGGATTCAATCAATTGCTTGAGCAGATCGTGGGTCAATGGCCGCGGCACTTCGTGATCCTGGAGTTTGACCGCAATGGCGTCGGCCTCGCCCTGGCCGATCACGATCGCGAGATAGCGCGGTCCGTCGCGCTCCTTCAGCACCACCACGCGGCTGGGGCTGATCAGATTCACCCGCACGCTATCCACGATCATTTCGATCATGTTGCTATCGCCACTCCCGCTCCGGGCGACCTTCTAACAGGTTTGGCGCGTGCCTTCATGGTATCAGCGGCCATCGGCGGAACGAGCGGGCGCCGTCACGCGGCGTCCGGGGCGCTGAGGTCGAATTCGGCGTGTAACAGCTCGGTCGCGCGCGCCACTTGCGACTTGTCCACCAGGCACGTGAGCCGAATCTCGCTGGTGGTAATGCTGGTGATGTTGATGCCGGCAGCAGCCAAGGCCCCGAACATCCGAGATGCGATTCCGGGTGTGCTCTGAATGCCTACGCCCACAATGCTCACTTTGCCCAATTCGGTTGACGCCGCCACGTCGCGGGCGCCGATCTCCGCCGCCACGGGGCGAATCAGGTCGAGCGTGGCGTCCAGGTCCGTTTCGGCGATGGTGAACGAAAGGTCGGTCACCCCGCCGTCGGAGACGTTTTGGACGATCACGTCGATGTTGATGTGCCGGTCGGCCAGGGGCTGGAACAAGGCATGCGCCAGACCCGGTCGATCGCTGACGCCGCGAATCGTGACGCGCGCCACGTCGGTGTCGTGCGCGACCGCGCGCACCCGCTGCATGGTCTCGATTGGAACTGCTGATTCAGCCACAATTTCCGTCCCTGGTGCATCGCTGAAACTGGAACGTACCACCACCGGCATGCCGAAGTGTTCGGCAATCTCGACCGCGCGCGGATGCATGACGCGGGCGCCGAGCTTTGCCATCTCCAGCATCTCGTCGTAAATCACCAGATCCAGCTTGCGCGCGTCGGGCACGATGCGCGGATCGGCGGTGAAAATGCCGTCCACATCGGTGTAGATCTCGCAGCGGTCGACGCCCAAGGCCACGGCCAAGGCCACCGCCGAGGTGTCCGATGTTCCGCGCGCAAGGGTGACGATGTCGCCCCCGGGTCCCAGGCCCTGAAACCCGGCCATGACGGGGACGCGTCCGGCCTCGAGTTCGGCACGGATTCGCGTGGGCTCGATTTCGGTGATGCGAGCGCGACCGTAGCGTCCGTTGGTGCGGATTCCGGCCTGCGGTCCCGAGAGCGCCACGGCGTCGCGCCCAAGTTCGTGCAGGGCCATGGAGGTCAAAGCCGCCGAAACCAACTCGCCGGTGGACAGCAGAAAGTCCAGCTCCCGCGAGCTCGGCCGCGTGGCCAGACGCTGCGCGGCCGCGATCAGGTCGTCGGTGGTGTCGCCCATGGCGGACACGACCAGCGCTATGCGATCGCCCTGCGACAGTGAGTCATGAATACGCTCGGCCACCACACGAATCCGCTCGCTGGTTGCGAGCGATGAGCCGCCGAACTTTTGAACGAGTAGTGCCACGCTGAACCATCATTCTGGACAGGCGAACCCACGATGCTAGCAACCAGAGGGCGTCCTCCGGCGCACGAGCGTTCGCTTCCGTCGCGTGGAAACCACGCCTAGGCGGATTGCCTGTTGTGGCTATGGCCGTCCATGACCTCAAGCGCCAGGTTCACGATCCGCCGCTGATAGTTGTGCAGCGACCAGCGCGCCGCACGGCGACGCGCGGCATGGGCCAGTTGCGAGCGATGGCGACCGTTCCGAGCCAGCGCCAGCGTGGCGTCGGCTAGCTCGTCCAGCGTGCGCCATCGATATCCGCTGCGACCCGGTTCGACGATTTCCCGCAGGCCGCCGCCGTCAAACACGACCGGCACGGCGCCGGCCATCATGAGTTCCGCTACCGCCATGCCAAAGTGCTCAAATCGCTCGGGGGTCCGGCGTTCCGACTCGCCATACCCCGCCGCGTGCCAGCCAATGGCGGCGTGCATCCGCAGCTCGTTGACGGTCGCTTCGTCAGCGTTCGGGTAGACATCGATTGGCAGACCACGCGCCGCGTGTTCGACCTGGCGCAGGTAGGCCGAATCCGCCGGACGCTGGCCAACGCCGCCCACCAGCGCCAGGCGCCAACCAACCAGCCTGCGATCGCACAGTTTGCGAAAGGCGCGCACCATCGCCAGGTGCTTCTTGTTGTGGCTGCCGACGAAGAAGCGCCCGATGGATACGATGAGCGGCTGCCGGATTTCCCGGCGTTGCGGGTCGGCGACGACCGGCGGCTCAATAACGGGCCCGGTAACGCCCCAACGCCGACGCAGCCACGATGCGGTGAAATGCGAGTTGGGCGTTACCGCGTCGTACGAGCGCAGCGCGCGGGCGTACCAATCCGCGCGATCGTCGGCCGCCCAGGCCCCAAGAGCAGGGACAAGCCGCCGCGTCGCACGCTGGAACAGGCGCCGCGCCGGTGGTCCCCGCTCCTCGATGGAGCCGAGCGCCAACCCCAGCAGCCGGCTCTCCCGCTGGTTGGTTCCCACGGATGCCGCCGAATGGACGACGAGTTCGCCGCACCCGGGAGGGACCTCAACCCACGGACTTGGCGCGAAGTCACCCCTGGCCCCCGCCAAGCCCTCGGCCAGGGTTTGGCCCGCGCCGGTCCGGACGGCATAGACCCGTTCAGCGTCGTTCATGGCACTCAGCCACAGCCGCAGGTGCGTGCCTTCGCGAACGCCGATTCGCCCGGCGCCGCTGGACTGGCGGTAGTGGACGCCGTGGTGCACCTCGGCGCCGTACCAGCCGGACCGCTCGCTGGCCGCCCCGAGCCCGTGGCCGAGCCGTTGTAGCGCACGTCCAGCCAAGCGCCGTGCGCGACTTCCGGGCCGCGCCGGAAAGTAGACGAACCGGATTGACGGCAGGCTGGAGCCGTCGACCAAACTGTGATGCGTCCCGTTGACAAAGAGGTCGGCATCACCGGCCACCTGGCGTCCGGATAGCTGCGGCCGTTCCGGGAGCGTGCCGAATCCGACGCCGTCCAGATCGACGGCGGCGCGCTCCACCACGGCGGCCCAGTGGATCGGACGGTGCGACACGACACGGACCGTACCCAGCGACCGCAACGCGCTGGCCGCGCTGAGAACCTGGCGTTCGCCACCACCCAGGGTCTCCAGCCAGCCGTCGAAGACGACGATTCTTGCTTCCCCTGGCATTCCTCCGTCGCCGCTTCTATGGATGCCGCCCGGCTGGCTCGGCCGGCGTCACGCGAACGCTCACCAGCTGTGACGCGCCAAGGATTCCTGTGCGGATCAGTCGTACGACCCACGCGCCACGTGCCAGCGTACTTTCACCACGTCGAGCAGCATCAAGACCGTGTCCACCAGGGGACGCACCTTGCTCGCGGGCACGTGCCGCCACTCGACGGGAACCTCAACGACCTGCCAGGCACGCCGACGGGATATGGCCAGCAGTTCCACGTCGAAGGCGGTGACTCGTTCGCCCTCAATCGTGCGTCCGCCAGCCGGATACAGGCGTACGCGGTTGAAGACATCTTCAGCCGCGTCGGCCGAGAAGCCCTTGAAGCCGCACTGGGTATCGCGGAAGCCGCGAACGGCCAGCCGCCCGACCAGCCAGTTGAATCCGCGTCCAAGTGCATGACGACGCCAGGGCTCGTCGTGGCGTTGGGATTGCGCGAGTTCCCGCGAGCCAATCACCACATCGGCGCCACGCCGAACCTCTTCGACGATCCGCTCGATGAATACCAGCGGTACCGCCAGATCGGCATCCATAAACAGACGTACGGCGCCGCGCGCCGCCAGCATGCCGCGCGCCACGGCTGCGCCCTTGCCTCGGTGCGGCTCGGCCAGCACCACCGGAACGAGGTGTCCCTTGCCGACGTCGGCTTGTGCCCAGGTCTGAGCGACCTCAAGGGTGGCGTCTCTGGATCCATCGTCCACGACCACAACTTCGACCAGCCCGTCGCGGCCGGCCGCCCACTCGTCAATCGCGCGCAGCGTGCCCGCCAGGCGGGTCTCCTCGTCGTACGCCGGAATGACGATTGACAGTTGCAGCGGCGCCTGGGGGGAACCAGCCAACGGTCGAACGGAATCCGTCGAAGGGCTGTCTGTCACGCGGCGTCAGTCGTCCGCCCGGGCAGGCGCCGCGGGCTGCAGTGCTGCCGGAAGGCCTCGGGCTACAAGATCCCGCACGTGCTGACGCTGCCAGCGGAGCCAGCGGTTCGCGCCCGCGGCTTCCTCGCGCACCCGGGCCGGGGCGGTTCCCCCAAGGGACGTGCGGCGCGCGACGGCGGGCTGAAGATGCAATCTGTCACGTACGTCCGCTGACAGTCTTTCGTCGGCCTCTTCAAAGTCGGCGTCGTCCAGGTCGGCCAGTTCGATGCCCCGGTCCTCGGCCAGGCGAACCAGCCGCCCGACGGCCGCGTGGGCATCGCGAAACGGCACGCCCTGCTCGGTCAAGTAATCGGCGATCTCGATGGCCGTGGCATGTCCCAGGCTCGCGACCTCTGCCATGCGCTCACGGTTCACCGTGAGCGTACTCAGAGCGCCTGTGAGCGCCCGCAGGGCCGCGAGCACGTCGTCCTCCACTCTGAATACGGCGCGCTTGTCCTCCTGCATGTCCAGGGCGTACGTCAGCGGCACGCCTTTGAGCGTTGCCTGCCAGCCCACGGCCGCGCCCGCAACCGCGCCGGCCTTGGCGCGCGTGAGCTCCGTGACGTCCGGGTTGAGCTTTTGAGGCAGCATGCTGCTGCCGGTCGCGAACGCATCGTCGAAGCGCACCATCCCGTAGCCGGGTGACGCCCAGATCACCAGGTCTTCCGCCCAGCGCGACAGATGGCCGGTGAGGGTTGCGCAGGCCTGCAGCACCGCGCTCACAAAGTCTCGATCGGACACCGCGTCCAGGCTGTTGCGCGCGACCTGGCTGAAGCACAGTTCCTCCGCCACGAACTCCCGGTCGATGTCGAAGGCCACGCCAGCCAAGGCTCCGGCGCCGAGCGGACACACGTCGGCCACCGTGTAGGCGTACAGAACGTTGTCCACGTCGCGCCGGTGCATTTCGAACAGGGCCAGGAAGTAGTGCCCCAGCGTGACCGGTTGCGCGACCTGCAGGTGCGTGAATCCCGGCGCAATCGTCTCCGCCTCCTCGTTGGCCCGCTGCGCCAGGACGCCCAGCAATTCCAGCGTCGCCGTTGCCAGGCGCAGGCAGAAGCCCTTGCAGTAAAGCCGGAAATCCGTGGCGACCTGGTCGTTGCGGCTGCGCGCCACGTGCAGGCGGCGGCCATCGTTACCGATTCGTGCGGTCAGTTCCCGTTCGACGTAGCTGTGCACATCCTCATCGTCGGCGTCCGCCGCCGGACCGCCGATCTGATCGAGTTCAGCCAGCAGGTTGTCGAGGGCTTTTGTCAGCGCCTCCGCGCTACTTGCCGGAATGATCGCCTGCCGGCCCAGCATCGCGGCGTGGGCGCGGCTGGCCACGATGTCCTCGCGGTACATGCGGCGGTCGACGGGATACGAGCGCGTAAAGGCGCGCGCGACATCGGCCGGCGGCTTGTCGAAGCGTCCACCCCACATGGGCGCGGGCTAGCTCATCCGACGGGAGGAAGGGACCGCGTCAAGCGCCCCGCGCGGCGTCGAGCGCATCCAAGCCTTCGTCAAGTTCGTCCACAGTAATTGTGAGCGGGGGCACGATGCGGATCGTGGCCGGCCCGGCCTTGATGAGCAGCAAGCCGTTCTGGCGCGACTGCTCCACCACTTCGGTTGCCACGTCCTCGGATTCAAGGTCAAAGCCAATCATCAGACCCAGGCCGCGCACGCCAGTGATTCGGGCGCCCTGTTCGGCGCTGTCTCGCAGACGCGCCTGCACGTGTTCGCCCTTCGCCTGCACTTCATCGAGGAAGCCTGGCGCCATCACCCGATCGAGCACCACGCGGGCCGCGGCGCAGGCAACCGGACTGCCGCCGAACGTGGACCCATGTTCACCGGGCACCAGCACACTCACGGCTTCGCTGCTCAGCACCGCCCCGATCGGCAGGCCGCCGCCGAGCCCCTTGGCCAGCCCGATCAGGTCGGGTGTGACGTCGAAGTTCTCGTAGCCGAACAAGCGACCAGTGCGACCGATGCCCGTTTGAACCTCATCGAAGATCAGCAGCACGCCGTGCTCGTCGCAGACGCTTCGCAGACCCCGCACATAGTCCGGATCTGCCATCCGCACGCCGCTCTCGCCTTGGACGAGCTCAACCATCACGGCGGCGGTTGTGGCCGAAATCGAGTCGTCCACCGCATCCAGGTCGTTCAGGGGAACATGCGTGAAGCCGTCAGGCATCGGGGCAAACGGTTCCTGGTACGCCGGCGTGCCGGTGGCCGCCGTGGTGGCGATGGTGCGGCCGTGAAACCCGTGTTCAGCCGTGATGACTTCGTAAGCCCCGTCTCGCTGCGTCCGACCCCACTTGCGGGCGATCTTCAGGCAGGTCTCGCTGGCTTCGGCGCCGCTATTGACGAAGAACACGCGGTCCAGCGCCGAGTTATCAACCAAGCGCTGCGCCACCTCAAGCTGCGGCGTCGTGTAGAAAAGGTTAGAAATGTGCGCCAACGACCGCACCTGGTCCGCCACCGCGTCGCACAGTTCCGGATCGCCATGTCCCAGCGTGGTCACGGCAATGCCGGCGGTGAAGTCCAGGTACGAATTGCCTTCGTCGTCCCACAGGCGCGACCCCTCGCCGCGCACCAACGTCACCGGGAATCGGCGAAACGCCTGGTGGTAATAGCGCGCTTCCAGCTCTTGCCAGCCCATGCGTGGATCAGCCTCGGGAGGGATCGAACGGCAGTCGCCGTTCCGACTCGGATTATAGGGAGGCGGATTCGGCCCTCACCTGGGTACCGCCGCCGGCCGGGTTCAGGGCGCGCCGCAGGGCGTGTGGTCGCGAACCATTGGCTATGCAGACCCTGCCCACATCGCCGAGCAAGGCCACGGCCGACCGAACCTTTGGAACCATCCCGCCGGCAATTACCTCATGGTCAATCAAGCGTTCGGCGCCAACCGGGTCCAGTTGCGCAAGCACGTCGCCATCAGCGCCCTTGACTCCGTCCACGTCGGTCAGAAACACCAGGGCCGCGGCCTGTGTCGCGCGCGCCATCGCCCCTGCGATGTCGTCACCGTTGACGTTGTACAACGCCCCGAGCCCATCGACGCCGAGGGGCGAAACAACCGGGACGTGTCCGGCCCCGGTCAGGTCGTCCAGCAAACGTGTATTGACGGCGTTCACCTGGCCGACCCAGCCAAGGTCCGGCGAGGCACGGCGCACGCGCACCACCCCGCCGTCGGGCCCACTGATTCCAACCGCCGACACCCCGGACTGCTGCAACGCGCCCACAACGGCCGGCGCCACGAGGCCTCGAAAGACCAGCACAGCGTCGTCTCGTGTTTGGTCGTCGGTAACGCGCAGGCCGTTGTGCCACCGGGTCTTGCGCTTCCGTGCTTTCTGCCAGGCCGTCAGCTCGTCGCCGCCGCCGTGGGCAATCACGACTCGCACGCCGTTTTCGACCAGGGTGCGCACGTCAGCTCCAACCCGCCCGGCGGCCATGTCCGCCGTCCCGCCGATCTTCACGACCACGTAGCGGCCGGTCAGATCAGGCGTGGCTGTTTGATCGGATTCGATATTGCCGGCGCTCAGGTCATGTACTCCGCGTTGATCGCCACGTACTCGGCCGAGAGGTCGCCGCCCCAGGCCGTCGCGCTGGCCTCACCCTGGTTTAGCGCCACCTCAATCGTGACGTCCGGCTGCATGAAGTGCTCGGCAACCATTGCCTCTTCGTAACCCGCGGGCGCTCCCTGCCTGACGACCTGTGTCTCGCCGATCCAGATGTCGAGAAGGTCCGGGTCGAAGACGGCGCCGCTATTGCCCAGGGCCATCACGATCCGGCCCCAATTCGGGTCGCCGCCGTGAATTGCCGTCTTTACCAGCGACGACGTGGTGACCGCACGCGCCGCTTGCCGCGCCGTGGCGTCATCCGACGCTCCACGCACCGTCACGGAAAACAGCTTCGTAACACCCTCGCCGCCGCGCACGATTTCCTGTGCCAACCAGCGGCAGACCGCCTGCAAGCCCCGCGTAAACGCCTCCGCGTCCGACGTGCCCTCCTGAATCAATCCAGTGTCACTGGCCCCGTTGGCCAACAGCAGCGCCGTGTCACTCGTCGACTGATCGCCGTCAATGCTGAGCAGGTTGAATGAATCGGCCACCGTCGCGCTCAGCAGCCGCTGGAGCGCACCGCCCTCCATCTCGGCGTCCGTCGTCATAAAGACGAACATCGTCGCCATGTTCGGATGCACCATGCCGGCGCCCTTGGCCGCGCCGCCGATCCGGATCGTGCCGCCGGACACCGGAACCTCGATGGCCAGCGTCTTGGGCGCAACGTCGGTGGTCATCATGGCCCTTGCGACCGCCTCGCCGGCGTCGGGCGAGAGATCCAGGGATTCGACCTCCGCCAGGATCTTGGGCATCGGTAAATGGAAGCCAATCACGCCCGTCGAGGCCACCAGAATTTCATCAGCCGGCACGCCGAACCGGCCGGCAAAGGCGTCGATGAACGCCAAGCCATCGGCCCGCCCGCGCGCCCCGGTGAATACGTTGGAGTTGCCGCTGTTAAACACGATGCCGCGGGCCGGCTTCGTACCCAGGCGCTCCTTGTTGATGGTTACGGACGCGCCGCATACGCGGTTGGTCGTAAAGGTCGCCGCCGACTGACAGGGTGTGCGCGTGCTTAGAATCGCGCCCAGGTCCAGCGCCCCCGTAGCCTTGATTCCGGCGGCCACGCCCCCGCCCACGAATCCACGCGGCGCCAGCGTGCCGCCCGGAACGACCCGAAAGCCGTCAAGTTCCGCCGGGGGCTCGTGCATTTACGGGTGACTCGGCGGAATCGCCAGACCGACCTGCTCGTCGATCCCGGCCATGACGTTCGCGTTTTGTACCGCGCTGCCCGCGGCGCCTTTGCCCAGGTTGTCGATTGCGGCCATGGCGACCAGCGTCTGTGTGGCGTCGTCCACGGTCCAGTGCACAAAGGCATGGTTCCCGCCGGACGTCCACTTGGTGTGCGGCGGCGCGCCCGCGAGGTGTACGAACGGCTCGTCGTCGTATGCATCGCGGTAGGCCTGCTCGACCTGCGACGAGGCGACATTTGCACGCAAGGCCCCGTAGGCCGTGATCAGGATGCCGCGCGTCATGGGTACCAGGTGCGGTGCGAACGTCACCTCAATGGGCGAGCCGGCAATATCGCCTAACTCTTGGGCGACTTCGGGGCTCTGGTAGTGGTCGGCCACTCGATAGGCCGAGGCATCTTCGTTGATTTCGGAAAACCCATATGCGGGCGACGCCGAGCGTCCCGCTCCGGAGACTCCAGTCTTGGAGTCCACCATCACGTGGCCCGCGAGCAGTCCGGCGCTCGCCGCCGGGGCCAGCGCCAGCGCCGCCGTGATGGCGTGACAGCCGGGATTGGCCACCAAGCTGGTCTCGCGGATCTGTTCGCGATGCCACTCCGTCAGCCCGTACACGCCCGAGTCGATCCACTCCGGCGCCGCGTGCTCCACGCCATGCCAGCGCAGGTAGTCCGCCGGATCCCGCAGCCTGAAATCCGAGCTGACGTCGATGCAGCGGATCCCATCGTCGAGAAACGGCGCCAACTGCGCCGCCGACGCCTTGTGCGGCAAGCATGAGATCACCAGGTCGGCGCTGCCGTTCAGCTCGGGCGTCAACTCCAGGTCCGCGTACGCGGCCCGACCGCTGGCGCGCATCCAAGGAAATACCTCGTGGAGGCGGCGTCCGGCCTGGCTGCGGGCGGTCGCGCCGACGATTTCGAATTCCGGGTGGACGGCCAGGTACCGAACCAGTTCGCCGCCGGAGTACCCGGTCGCGTTGAGAATCCCTATGCGCATGGTCACCTCGCTCAGAGAGGCGATTATATGGACGGTTGGCGCTTGCGCCGCAGGTTTTTCAGGCGCGCAGCGTCAGCAACAGGATCAGCGCCAGGGCGCCGGCCGCCACCCGGTAGACCGCAAACGCCGCCAGACTGTGGCGAGCGACGAAGCCAAGCAGCCAGCGCACGGCCGCCGCCCCGACCACCGCCGCGACCAGCGTTGCCCCGACCAGCAGCGAGATGTCGCCGATCGGCTTCCCGCTGATCGCGACGTCCACGAACTGAACGAGTGCCGCGCCGGCCACCGCCGGCGCCAGCAGAAACAGCGAAAACCTGGCGGCGGCCTGACGCTCCACGCCCAAACCCCGCGCCACCGTCATCGTGATGCCCGCCCGAGATACCCCTGGAATCAGCGCCGCGAACTGTGACAGGCCAATCGCAACCCAGAATGCGAATGGCGTGGACGCAAGATCGCGACGGCTCGTCCCAAACCGGTCAGCCGCCGCCAGCACCACGCCAAAGACAATCAGCAAGACCGCCGCCAGCGTCGGGTCGCGCAGCGTCGTCAGCCAGCCGCGCAACGGCAGCGCAATCAGGCCGATCAGGAGTGTCGATCCGACCAGCGCCGCCAGCAGGCGGCGAGCTGCCGGGACCGAGGGCCCTCTGCCCAGGGCGCCGCGCGCCAGCCACATCCAGTCGGACCACAGTGCGATCACCAAGGCCAGCCCGGTCCCCAGGTGCAGCGCCACCGATAGCGTCAGCCCCGTCAGAAACGGATCGGACCAGCCGGCCAGCGCCGGAACCAGCAGCAGGTGCCCGGAACTGCTGACCGGCAAAAACTCGGTCAGCGCCTGGACCGCCGCCAGGATGATCACCTCGCCCCACATGGGTCAGCGGACCCAGCGAGACGCCGGCGCGCACCCTGGCGGGCGGCCCAGTGTCAACGCGTCTAGATGAATACCGGTGCGAGCACCAGCGTGATCGTGCTCAACAGCTTGACCAGCACGTGCAGCGACGGCCCGGCGGTGTCCTTGAACGGGTCACCCACGGTGTCGCCCACCACTGATGCGGCGTGTTCATCCGTGCCCTTACCGAGCGGATTGCCGTTTTCGTCGCGCAGGTGACCCGCCTCGATGTATTTCTTGGCGTTGTCCCAGGCGCCACCGCCGTTGTTCATCACCGTCGCCAGCAACACACCGGCAATGGTGCCGACCATCAGCAGCGCGGCTTCGGCCTCGGCGCGCAGCACCAGACCAACCACGATCGGCATAAACACGGCCAGCAGGCCGGGCGCGATCATCTCGCGCAGCGCCGAGCGCGTGCTGATGTCCACCGCCTGGCTGTAGTTCGGTTCCACCGTGCCTGCAAGGATCCCCGGTTCTTCCCGCCATTGGCGGCGTACTTCCTGGATCATCGCCTGGGCGGCGCGGCCAACCGCGCGAATCGCCAGCGAACTGAACAGGAAGACCAGCATGCCCCCTAGCATGGCCCCAATGAAAACTTCGACCTTGGATAGGTCGACCGAGTGAAGGCCCGCAGTCTCCAGGTATGCGCTGAACAGCAGGAAGGCCGCCAGCGCCGCCGAACCAATGGCGTACCCCTTGGTCAGCGCCTTGGTCGTGTTGCCGACAGCGTCCAGACCGTCGGTGATGTCGCGGACGTCCTCGGGCGCATCGGCCATCTCGGTAATCCCACCCGCGTTGTCGGCGATCGGGCCGAAGGTGTCCATGGCCAGGATGTAGGCCGCGCTCATCAGCATGCCCATCGTGCCCACCGCCGTACCGAACACGCCGGCTACAAAGGGGCTGATATCGGTGATGCCAAGGTCGGCAAATCCCTGGATGCCCACCTGGTACGACGTCCAGAGCGCCACGGAAATGACGATGATCGGCATCGCCGTGTTTTCCAGACCTACGGCCAGGCCGGAAATGATGTTGGTGGCCGCCCCGGTGCGGGACGCCTCGGCAATCTCCCGAACCGGCCGGTTGAACGCCGTGTAGTACTGCGTGATGTAGACGAAGGCCACGCTGGTCAGGATTCCGATCAGCCCAGCCAGGAAGAACCACCACGACCCCAGCATCACAATGGCGGAAATCGCCATCCCCACCGTCGCCAGCACGGCCGTGGTCCAGTAGCCCACGTCCAGCGCCCGCTGGGCGTTGCGCACCCGGTCGGGCCGAATAACCAGTAGCCCGACGATTGAGGCAAGAGCCCCGAACGACCGCACCACCAGCGGAAATAGAATCCAGGCAATATTGTCTTCGCCGGTCGCCTTGAATACGGCGACACCCAGAATCATGGCCCCGATGCTCTCGGCGGCCGTGGACTCGAAGAGGTCCGCGCCACGACCGGCGCAGTCGCCCACGTTGTCGCCCACCAGGTCGGCGATGACCGCGGGATTGCGCGGGTCGTCCTCGGGCAGGCGGGCTTCCACTTTGCCTACCAGGTCCGCGCCCACGTCGGCGGCCTTGGTGTAGATGCCACCGCCCAACTGCGCGAAGAGGGCCACGAAACTGGCCCCGAACCCGAATCCGACAATCAGTTCCGGCGTCACCTTCGGGTTCTCAAACCCGCCGAAGAGCCAGAACAGCATGAACACGCCCAGCAGACTGAGGCCCACGATCAGGATTCCGGAAACCGCCCCGCCGCGCAGGGCAATCGTGAGCGCGTCGCCCAGCGAGCGCGTCGCCGCGCTGGCCGTGCGCACGTTGGACCGAACGGCAATGATCATGCCGATGACGCCCGAGAGGCCCGACAGCACCGCGCCAACCAGGAACGACACCCCGGTCCGCCAGGCGATATCGCCAGCCTCAATTCCCTTGTCCGGGTTTTCGCCAAAGAACAGCAGCAGAACGGCCAGGACACCCGCGGCCACAATCGCCATCCAGGCGATGGTGCGGTACTGCCGCTGCAGGAATGCCGTCGCGCCGTCGAATATGCGGTCGCCATTCAGCGACATCCGACCGTATAGTTCCGACCGGTCTTCGGCCTCCAACCTCTGCATGGCCGGAATGAGATCCGCGGGGTTTGCCGAACGGTCAACCGGACGCGTCAGAACATCGCGCGCCAGGTAGATAACGACGAGCACCGAGATGATGATCGACGCGGGTACAAGCCAGACCAGACCTTCCAACTACGAAACCTCCCTGCGAACCATGCGTCGCAATTGCTGGGTGCATGGTGAAGCGTCCGAGATTGACCAAGACATCGGCTCAAGCCTCGCCGTCGCGAAGCGGTCCAACCGCGAGGATTTCCCCCAGGGCCTCCAGCAGCGTTCGCATGTCCGCGTCCGAACCAATCGAGACGCGCAGCGCGTTGGCATGCCGGGGCTCCTCCGGGAAACGACGGACCAGGATTCGACGGGTGGCGAGGTCGCGTTGAAGCGCGCCCGCATCGTGGGGTGCGCACTCAACGAACACAAAATTCGCTTCGGATGGATAAACCTGGAGATCAAAGCGTCCGCGGAGCTCCTCCGCAAATGCGTCCCGCCGGACGCGAGTTGCCTCCCAGTGCGCCTCCGCCCAGGCGATTTCGTCACAGGCTGCCACTCCGGCAACCTGCGCAAGCCGGCTGACATTGTACGAGTCCCTGACGCGGTGTAGAACGTCAATGAACGCCGGGTCGCCAACGGCGTAACCCAGCCGTATCCCCGCCAGACCGAACGCCTTGGAAAACGACCGCGTGACGCACACGTTTGGGCGCGTGCGAGCCAGGTCCATTCGATCGCTCGAGGCGAACTCCACGTAGGCCTCGTCGATCACCAGCAGGTTGGTGCGCTCGGCCAGCCACGCGAGTTCCTCGGCCCCGTAGTGCGTGCCGGCCGGATTGTTCGGGCTGGCCACGAAGGTCACCGCGCCACGAGCGGCGGCAAGCTGCCGGACCGGCAGCGCGAACCCTGGCCCCAGGGGGCAATGCACCATGCGGGCGCCCTGAATCTGCGCGAGCACCGGGTAGAGCGAATAGCTTGGATGCGGCGCCACGACCCGAGCGTCGGGTGGGCAGACCGCGCGAATAATCAGATTGAGCACGTCGTCCGACCCGTTGCCCACGATGATGTGCTCGGGCGAGACGTCGTGACGCTGCGCCAGCCGTTCGCGCAGTTCCTGGCTCACCGGATTCGGATACAGCCGTACGTCGTCGGTGATGGCTTCGCGCAGGCGCGTGAGCACGCCGGGCGCCACCGCCGGACTCTCGTTGGTGTTCAGCTTGATCCAGCCGGCTTCGCTCGGCTGATGGCCCGGCGTATAGCCGTGCAGCGCGGCGATCTCAGGTCGAATTTGAACCATTAGTGGAATCGGGGACCGTCGCGCGTTAGGCGGGCATTCGGGAGCGCATGCTACCTACTGGCTGTGCGCTTCGCTCGTGGCGTCTCCCGTCCGGCCACGCACTTACCCGTCAACACGCGTCTGCAAGTTCGCATAAACTAGTCTTTAGCCTAGTCAGAACTTCGCCGTACTTTGGCCGACTCGGAGGACGACATGCGCAAGGTCTGGCAAGTCCAGGAAGCCAAGGCCCGCTTCAGCGAATTGCTGGAGACCAGTCTTGCCCAAGGGCCTCAGGTCGTCACCAAGCGAGGTGTCGAGACGGCCGTGGTCGTGCCAATTGACCAGTGGCGCCGGCTGGAGCGCATGACGCGCCCCGACCTCAAAGAACTGCTGCTGGCGCCCGAGCCGCGCACTGAGTCGCTCACACCCCGGCGTCGTGTCCACCGCCGGCGGGCCGCCCCCCGGTTCGACTAGCCGGTGTACCTGCTCGATACCAATGTCGTCTCCGAACTGCGCCGCCCGGCGCCGCATCCGGCTGTCCTGGACTGGATTCGAGACGTGCCCGGCGACCAGCTCTATCTGTCCGCCGTCACCATTGGCGAAGTCCAGGCCGGCATTGAGATTACCCGCGAGCAGGATCCCGCCAAAGCGGAGCAACTGGAAACTTGGCTCGACCGCCTGCTCGTGACCTACAACCTGCTGGACGTGAACGCCGCCGCGTTCCGGGTCTGGGCCGGACTAATGCACCGGCGATCGGAAACCCTTATGCAGGACGCCCTCATCGCTGGCGTCGCTACCGTTCATCGTTTGACCGTCGTTACCCGAAATATTCGGGACTTCCAGCGCCTCGGCGTGCCGACGCTCGATCCGTTCGCCGAACCGCGGCGGTAGCTGCGGAACCCACGCCGGGCCGCATACGGATAGCGACAGGACCTGCGGGGGAGTTAGCCCTCCCAGCCAAGGTCGGGAAACGCTGCTCGCGCCCGGGTATATGTCGCGAGGGAACCGAGGTCACGGATGGCCCCCTCGGCAACCAGCCGGGGCAAACGGGCGAGCGGTGTCATGACCACCTCGATCTGTTCGGTTTCCTCAGGCTCGGGCTCACAAACCTGCTTGGCTGCCAAGACGACGAACACATGTGCCAGGTTGCGGTTGCGCGAGGGACTCGTCAGCAGCGTCCCGGCGCAATGCATACGGCCTGCGTAGCCGGTCTCTTCCAGCAGTTCGCGGGAAGCCGCGGCCTCCGGCGTCTCGTTGTCTTCGACCAGCCCCGCCGGAAACTCCAGCACGACGTCACGGGCGCCGTGCTTGTATTGGCGCACGAGCGGGACCTCGCGGCTGGGCGTGACCGCGACCATCAGGCAGAAGTCGTTCTGATCCAGGACGTGGTACTGCGAAATCTCGTAGCCGCTTGCCAGGCGCACGTGCTCCAGCGTGTGGGTCAGCCAGCGGTCGCTGTAGAGGGTCCGCGACCCCAGAATCTCCCAGGGCTTCAGGTCAGACACGCCGGTCGGGTCCTGTCAGCTGCGGCGCGCGGCGACTGTCGGCCGCCATTCGTGCGGGTATGCAGTTGAGCGCGACGCGGGCGGCATACGAGGATGGGTTCATCTCCGACGTTAATCGCCTGAGGATCCGTTTCGTGACTGACCCCCGCGTGGAAGCGCTTGCCGACATCCTAGTGCAGCACTCGACCGAAGTCGGTCCTGGCGACCTGGTCGTGATTGACGGCACCGCCAATGCTCAACCGTTGCTGATGGCCTGCTACCGGCGCGTCCTGGCGGCGGGCGGGCACCCGCGGCTGAATGTCGGCTTCGAGGAGGCCCAGGAGGTATTCCTGGCCGAGGCCAGCGATGCGCAACTCGAGTTCCTCGATCCGATTGCGCAGTTTCAGGCCGACTCGATCCAGGTGGCCATCCGCATCCGCGCCACCGAAAACACACGCGCACTGGCCAACGCCGACCCGTCGCGTCTGGCCAAGTCGATGATCGCGCGCCGGCCCGTCATGGATCAGATCATCGAAAACGTCCGCTGGGTCCTGTGCGACTACCCCACCAATGCCCTGGCCCAAGAGGCGGAGATGTCGCTCAGCGAGTACGCCGATTTCCTGTACGGCGCGACCAACATCGACTGGTCTGAAATGACAGCGCGGCTGGCGTCGCTGAAGACGCGACTCGAAGCCGGCTCGGAAGTCCGCATCGTCGGTCCTGATACCGACCTCACCCTCCGCACCGCCGGGCGCATCTGGGAGCCTGCCGACGGCAAGAAGAACATGCCCGACGGCGAGATCTTTACGGCGCCGATCGAGGACAGCGTCAACGGCCGTATCAGGTATGAGTTCCCGGCGATCTACCAGGGCCGCCAGGTGGACGGCATCACGCTCACGTTCAAGGACGGCCTGATCGTGGAAGCCAGCGCCGAGCGCGGCGAAGACTTCCTCAACGCCATCCTCGACACCGACCCAGGCGCTCGACGCCTGGGCGAAATCGGTATTGGGACCAACGACGGCATCCAGCGCCACACGAAGAACATCCTGTTCGACGAAAAGATGGGCGGCACAGTCCATCTGGCCGTGGGCCGTTCGTATGAGTTCACCGGCGGCAAGAATCAGTCCGCGGTTCACTGGGACATGGTGAAGGACCTGCGCACGGATAGCGCGCTGTACCTAGATGGTGCGCTGCTGCAAGAAAACGGGGTGTTTGTCGAGTAGTCCGATAGTGGTTTTGTAGCTTCATAGAGGGCAGTAGGGGCCAAATCATGGCCTGTTGCGCTGGGAGACGACGGTCCCAAATCCATCGTCCTGTGGTACCATGAGTCCATCGGACAAACCACCTGATCCTGGGCACGAGAAAGTGGAGGCGGTTCGGGCATCAACGGAAAGAACCCATCCGAAACCGCCGCCCTGCCGCACACGTCCGCGCAGTGATTGGCCGGCCCCACCGGCCTGTTGGTCCTGCGAATATCAGGCACACCCGTCCCGCTAAAGCTTTCGGGCCGCTATGCAGCCACATCGTCGTGGTGAATGAGCCCGCCAGTCGGCCGGCGAAGGAGCACTAAACCGAATGGCGTATACGGCCAAAGACATCCAGGTGCTCGAGGGCCTTGAAGCCGTTCGCCGCCGGCCCGGAATGTACATCGGCAGTACCGATGCCCGTGGACTGCACCAGCTCGTCTTTGAGGTCATTGACAACGGCGTCGATGAAGCGCTGGCTCAGCGCGCAACCAGGGTTGAAGTCGTCATCACCCGCGACGGCTGGGTCCGCGTCACTGACGACGGCTCGGGCATCCCGGTCGACGAACATCCCAAGGTCAAGCGCCCCGCGCTTGAAGTTGTTATGACCACGCTCCACGCCGGCGGTAAGTTCGACAACGGCGCCTATAAGGTCTCGGGTGGTCTGCACGGCGTTGGCGTATCGGTCGTCAATGCCGTTTCCAGCCGTATGCGCGTCACGGTTAAACGTGACGGCTACTCCTGGACTCAGGATTACGAGCGTGGCATCCCGATGGGTGATGTGGTCAAGGGCAAACGGACAAGAGATCACGGTACCGAGGTCGAGTTTCTGGCCGACGACCAGATCTTTGAGACCCTGGACTACAACTTCGACATCCTTGACCAGCGTATTCGGGAGATGGCCTTTCTGGCCGGCGGCACCACGCTGCACCTGCATGACGAACGGACCGACCGCCAGGCGACCTATTACTTCGAGGGCGGCGTCACCTCGTTCGTCCGCCGCCTGACGCGACGGCGCGGGCGACTGCACCCGGACCCGATCGTGTTGCGCGGCCAGATTGAGACTACCCAGGTTGAAGTCGCCCTCGCCTATTGCGACACGGTGTCCGAACAGATTCACACCTTCGCCAACACCATTCGCAATATCGACGGCGGGACCCACCTCACCGGCTTCCGTTCCGCCCTCACCCGCTCGCTCAACGACTATGCACGCAAGAGCGGGCAATTGAAAGACAGCGACCCCAATCTCACTGGTGACGACGTCCGAGAGGGGCTCACCGCCATCGTCAGCGTGATGATCCCTGAGCCGCAGTTTGAGGGTCAGACCAAGGCACGGCTCGGCAACAGCGAGGTCGCGGGCCACGTCCAGTCCGTCGTCAACGACCAGCTAGGCACCTACCTGCACGAGCACCCCAGCGAGGCCCGAAAGATCGTCGAGAAGACCAAGCTCGCTGCTCGCGCCCGCGTCGCTGCCCAAAAGGCGCGTGACCTGGTGGTGCGCAAGGGTGCGCTGGACGGCTTCGCCCTGCCCGGCAAGCTGGCCGATTGCCAGGAGCGCAATCCCGACCGTTGCGAGCTCTTTATCGTCGAAGGCGACTCCGCCGGCGGAAACGCCAAGCAGGGACGCGACCGGCGCTTCCAGGCCATCCTGCCCATCCGCGGCAAGATCCTGAATGTCGAGAAGGCGCGGGTGGACAAGGTGCTCTCGAACGAGTCTATCCGCAACGTCATCACGGCCGTTGGTGGCGGCGTCGGCCTTGAGTTCGACGTCACCAAGATTCGCTACGGCCGCGTTGTGATCATGACCGACGCCGACGTGGACGGGTCACACATCCGCACGTTGCTGCTGACGTTCTTCTATCGCGAGATGAAGCCACTAATCGAAAACGGCAACCTCTTCATCGCCCAGCCACCGCTGTTCCGCGTTGGCAACTCCCGACGTGCCGACTACGCCTTCAGCGAAGATGAACGCGACCGGCTGCTTCGACAAATCTCAGGCAGAGTCACCGTGCAGCGCTACAAGGGCCTCGGTGAAATGAACGCCGAACAGCTCTGGGAAACGACCATGAATCCGGAGGACCGGCATCTCCTGCAGGTCGGTATGAATGGCAACGGTGACGCGCACGTCGACTCGGTCTTCTCGCGGCTGATGGGGACGGACGTAGCCGAACGTCGCCGGTTCATCATCAACCGCGCCCGCACGGTCCGAAACCTGGACGTCTGACGATCCGAGCATGACGGCCGCCGCCGAGAGACCGGCCATTGCCCTGGATGTCATGGGCGGTGACCGTGCGCCCGAAGCCACGATTGAGGGCGCGATCGGCTCGGCCAAGGCAACCGGCCGGCGCGCCATCCTGGTCGGCGACGTCGACGTTATGCACAGTTTGCTGTCGAGCGGCGGCGAGGATCCCTCGGCCTGGCGCCTGGAATCGGGGCCAACCACTATCGGCATGGACGAACACCCGGTACGGGCCGTGCGGTCCACCCCGGACGCCTCGATCCGTCGCTGCGCGGAACTCGTTCGCTCCGGGGAGGCCCAGGCTCTTGTATCGATGGGGAACACCGGCGCGACGCTGGCGGCCGGCGTGCTGGTGGTGGGCCGCGCCAAGGGGGTGGATCGGCCCGGGCTCGCGGTCCTGATTCCAGGTCGAGAGGCGCCGACTCTCCTGATCGACGTGGGAGCCAACGCCGAAGCCCGCCCGGAACACCTGCGCGACTTCGGCCTGATGGGCGCCGTCTACCTGCGCCAGGTGCTCGGGACGCCGAACCCGCGCGTCGGGGTTTTGAGCATCGGCGAGGAAGCCACCAAGGGCAGCCCGCTGACCCTCGCGGCCGCCGAACTCCTGGCCGCATCACCGCTCGACTTTGTCGGCAATGTCGAGCCGGGCGGGATCTTCAACAGCAGCGTTGACCTCGCGGTTTGCGATGGCTTCACAGGCAACTTGGTCCTGAAGTCCTTCGAAGCCACGGCTGAGTTTGCGGTGGGTGAACTTCGCGCCGCCGTCCGACGCCGCCCCTACACCCTTCCCGGGGTGGCCTTCATGTATCCAGCGTTCCGCGCGGTACGTCGTCGCACCGACTACGCTCAATATGGCGGTACCCCGCTGCTCGGTGTTAACGGCGTGGTCATCATTGGACACGGACGATCTAACGCCATGGCGGTGGAAAACGCGCTCAATGCCGCGGCCCGCGCCGTCGAGTCCCGCGTCGTCGAGCGCGTCTCGGACGGACTCGCCTCAATAGACCGGTAGCCCCAGCAAAGCCGTCGGCGGCAACGCCGTCCGCGGCGGAGACAGCCCAGCCCATGTCCGCGCCGATACCCCGACTTCCGGACCCTCGCGCAGGGCGTGAGGATTTGGGGGCGGGTATTCGGATCCCCCGGCGCCACCTGTTGAGCCAGCTCGCAGCCGGCGCATCCGCCGTATTGCTCGGCGCCTGCGACGTTTGGAACCTCGTCGGCGACCGAGCGACCGCAGTCCCGGCGGGTCTCCGCTTTCCATTCCCGCGCTGCGCGCACGCAACTTCCCGCCCTCCGAGATTCGTCTGCACAAGGCGGCGGCGCGCCACGACGACTACACCTCGTACGTCATGAGCTACAACTCCGACGGCCTGCACATCACAGGCATGGCCACGATTCCGGCCGGCCGGGGCCCCTTTCCGGTCGTCCTGCTGAATCACGGCTACGTGCTCCCAAGTCAGTACGCGACCGGCGTGGGCACGCGCGTCATGGCCGACGCCCTGGGCCGGCGCGGCGTGGTGACTCTTGCAACGGACTATCGTGGGCTCGGCGGTTCGCACGACGATACGCGGCTCAATATTGGCGCTCGGCTGGAATTCGTGATCGACGTGCTTAACCTGGCTTCCGCGGCGCGAGAGTTCCCCGAAGCACAGCCGGGTCGCATCGGCGTGTGGGGGCACAGCCTGGGCGGCGAACTGGCAATCCGGGCCGGTGTCGTGGACCCCTGGATTGGCCCGATAGCTCTCTGGGCGCCACTCAGCGTCTGGCTTGACGACATTTCCGACTACTACCGAGTCCCGACCTCCCGCTCAAGCGACCAGTTGCGCGCCGCCCTGTCCGCGGGCAACTATCTCGACGGGCTGACCGGCCCGGTGGACATCCACCAGGGCGGGAACGACCTCGCGGTAAACCCGGCATGGGCGTCAAAGCTCCGGCTGGCTCTGGGGGAGGCCGGCGTGGCAAGTAACCTCTACCATTACCCGGGCGTGGGACATTTGCTTAACGCCAGCGCTCAGACCGTCGTCCGCAACAGCGCCGAGTTCTTGCGGCGCAATCTGCCGACAACGAACTAGGAATCACGGGCCGTGCCTGTACTGATTCAGGCGGCCGAGCAGGTGTCCGCCAACGTCGGTCGACGCATAGGCGCGGCTCCCGCCGCGGCAATACTTTCCCTCGCCGCGCTGGCCGCCGCCCAGCCGCTGGACGCCGACCTCTGGGTCCACCTCAACAACGGTCGCTTCATCGCCAGCCGGGGCGAGCTCCCCTATCCCGATCCGTTCACCTTTAGTGCCGGGGACGCGGTCTGGACAGTCCACGAGTGGCTTCCGGCCCTCGTCATTTTTCAACTGGTCGACCGGGGCGGCGTTATAGCCGCGGTCCTGGGCGTAGCCGCCGTCTACGCCCTCATCTGGGCCCTGCTCGAACGCACGCTCGCCGCCCACGGCGTCGGCCCGTGGATGCGCACCGCCGGGCTGGTTACGGCATCCCTGCCGCTGTTCCCATTCGCAGGTATCCGTCCGCTGGCGTTCGGACTGCTGGCCGCCGCCGTGGCCGCCGCCGTGACGCTGCACCACCGGCGCACCGGCTCGCGCTGGGTGTGGCTCCTGCCGCTGGTGTTCGTCCTCTGGGGAAACGTGCATGCGTCGTTCCCTATCGGGTTCGCCTTGCTCGGGGCCGTCTGCTGCGAAGCTCTCTGGGCACGGTCCCGCTTTCCCTTCATCGGTCCTCGCCCCCGCACACGCTTTGGACCCTTCGCCGCCGTCACGGCCCTATCGGTCGCGGCACCGGCCCTCAACCCGTCCGGACCCCGCCTGCTGGCCCAGCCGTTCTTCCAGTGGGGCGGCGAGTTTCGTCGCTTCAACAGCGATTGGCGGCCGCCCGAGGCCTTCAGCGAAACATGGTGGTTCTTCGCGGCTTTTCTCGTTCTGACCGGCCTGCTGCTAGTCCTTCGACGGAGTCGTGTCACGCCAATCGATGTCGTAGTGCTGGTCGTCGTGGTGGCCGCTGGCTACAGCACGCGCAAGGTCATGCCGTTCGCCGCGGTCCTGGCGCCGTTGCTGCTGGTTGCTCCGCTCGCGCTCACGGGCATCCCTCGATTGCATCCTCCGGCCTGGGCGGTCCATGTCGTTGGGGCGCTGGTCGTGGCTGCGGCTATAGGCGTCGCCGTCGCCATCGGCCCGCGGACGCTCGAGGGGCCAGCCGTCGTGCCCATGCCGGCCGTCGCTCGCGACAGCGTCGCTGAGATCGGAGCAGCCCGAATCTTCAGTACCTACCATTGGGGTGCGTACTTCACTTGGAGCCTCTGGCCCGACGCCCTGGTGTACATTGACGGCCGCTTCGACCTCTTCGTTCCCGACACGCTCGACGACTACCTGACAGTCATCGGTCTCGGGAGCGACTGGCGCCAGGTATTGGGCGCCATTGACCCCGATGCCCTGGTTATCGAGACCGAGTCCCCCCTCGCGCGCCAACTCGCCCGCCCCGACACCGGCTGGCGCGACGCCGGCGGCGACGCTATTGCCCGGCTGTTCCTCCCCGGCCCGGCCAAGCCCGCATGACACCGCGTCGGTCATTCACATGAGGTGCTCCCCTGGAACGTCCGTCCGCGGCCCTCAATGACTCGTAAGCACCACGGCGACCAGGGCGAGACCAGCCTCTTTGACGGTGCGCGTGTGTCGAAGACCGATGCTCGCATCGCGGCTCTGGGCGCCGTAGATGAACTCAATTCCGCCCTCGGCGTCGCCATGAGTTCCTGTCCGTCCGGCGATCAACTGGACAGACTGGCCTGGATGCAGACCCGCCTGTTCACCCTGGGCTCGGACCTGGCCAATCCGGGCGGACGCGCCCGCGGTGACCGCATTACAGCGCAAGACATTGACACGCTGGACTCGTGGCTTGATGGGTACCGGGCGGACCTGCCGCCACTGCAACATTTCATCCTGCCCGGCGGCACGCCCGCGGCGGCCAGCGTCAATCTTGCTCGCACTGTGTGTCGCCGCGCTGAACGTGAGGTCTTTCGTCTCGCTTCGCGATCCGATGTAAGCCCTCAGGTCCCGGTCTTTCTGAACCGTCTCAGCGATGTGCTGTTCGAGCTTGCGCGCGCCCTCAACCACGAGGCAGGCGTCCCCGAGCGCGTCTGGCTTGGTCCTCGGGATCGACCTGACCGCTGATCGTTCGCGGTCGCAATCCATCGCACCCCGACGGCGAACAGTCACTGTTTGACAAGTTCTCGTCCGGCGGACAGCGTCAGCAGGCAGGGCTGGGTGATTCGCAATCGAAAGGATCCATGCCATGTATCGATCAGTACGAGCGGCCGCGCTGTCCATCAAGCCGAAGAAATGGGACAAGCCCGCCAACGCCGACAAGCTGGAGGACTTCGTGCGCCAGGCCGCGGCTCAGGGCGCGGAACTGGTCGTAGCTCCCGAGGGTTTTCTGGAGGGCTACATCGTCATGGAGGTCATCGAGGATCCGGATCGACGCGCCGACATGTGGGATGTCGCCGAGCCGCCGGACGGTCCGTACATTCAGCGCTTCAGTGACCTGGCTCGCGAGCTACGAATCGTGCTCTGCTTCGGCTACGCGGAACGGCGTGACGACGGCGTCTATAACGCGGCGATCATCCTGGGCCCCGACGGCGAGCACTGCGGGACGTACTACAAGACGCAGCTCGCCGAGGGCTCATGCGACGACTGGGACTTCAACCGCCTTGGCTCCAACCTTCAAGCCATCGACACTCCGCTAGCCCGCGTCGGCACGATGATCTGCAACGACCGCTGGAACCCGCTGATTGCCCGCGCCCAGGTGATGGACGGCGCCCAGGCCATCTTGATCCCGTCCTACGGCTCGCGCAGTCGCGAGCAGAATCTGGCCGTGATCGCTCGAGCGCGCGAAAACGGCGTGCCGGTGGTTGAAGCCAACGTGGGCGTGAACCTGATCGTGAGCAAGGGTGAAGTCGCGGCCTACGTCTGGGGGACGGACCGCATATCCGTGGCCACGATCGAGATACCCCTGCCGCCATCCGAAGACAACGCCCGCGCCGTGGAGCAGGAGTTCATGGCGTGGCGGGCGCCCGAAATGCAACGCCGCTACGAACGCAAAATGAAGCAGGTGACCGGCTAACGACGCTTCACGTTCATCCGGCTTCGGTCCGCTCGGCCAGATCTCGAAGCATCTCCCACGGATAGATACCGGTGCTGTGGCTATCGCTCCAGTCGAACGTGAGCGCGTAGTTCCCCACCGGCGCGATGCGGTAGGCACGAATGTCGGCGGGAACCGTGGCCGGGTCCAGCAGCGGCGCGCTGGTCAGTTCGTCGCGGCAGACCGCGCAGCCGCAGGCCAGACGGATCTCCCGCAGCGGAATCACTGAAGCAGAGCCGTCGGCCCAGTCGATACCGAGCGCAGCGTCGCCTTCACGACGGATAGCAACCGCGGTGACGCGGGCCGGCACGCCCGAGCGGGTGCTCACCGGGCGGCGCTGGCGACCAGGTGCTCGATTTCGTCGGCCAGCGACGCCGCGGCCGCCGGTCCCTCACCCTCCGCCATCACGCGGAACACGGGCCGGTCGTCGTCGGGCACGACAACCGCGCGCTCGGAGCCTTGGCCGAAGACCACTCCATCGATGTCCCCCTCGTCGCTGCGATCGGGATGGGAGTTGAGGACGCGCATGAGCTGCGCGCGCCGCTCCCAGGCGACCGAGACTTCGCGGTGCGCCAGCGTGAAGGCCGGCAACGAATTGACCCGCGCCGACATGGATAGATCACTCAACGCCTGCGCGCTTATCAGGTGCACCAAGGTTGCCATGGCGTCAGGACCCGGGTGCAGATTCGGAAACGCCAGGGCGTTACGGCCGTTCGCCGCCACGACCGCCCGCTGGCCGTCACTCACCTGCATCATGTTGGCCACGTTGGCCTGCGTACGGATGGGTGTAAAGCCCAGGTCGCCGGCGTAGGTCGTGAGGCTGTTGGGCACCGTGAAGGGCACGGCCAACGGTCCGGCGATTCCTCTCGCCCGCAGCCCATCAAGGACAAGCGCAATGATGGTCAGGCCGTCGATAGGAGCGCCCTGCTCGTCCACGATCCAGATGCGGTTGCCGTCGGGCCCCACCACTGCGCCGAAGGTGGCCCCGACGGCGGTGACGATGCGTCCCAGCCGGGCCAGCCGCTCCGCCGTAGCCATGCCGCCGGATCCCACGTCCACCGGCGAGGCATCCACGGCGGTGTCGCGCACGCCCAGGCGGGTGAGCACGCTGAGGAGGGTCTCGCCGCAGGTTCCGTCGCTGTAGTCCACCACCACGCCCACGTGCCGGTGCGTCACTTCGGAGTTGGCCACCACACGCAGGAGCGCCTCCTGATAGGCCTCCACGGCCGCCGCCACGGTGATCTCGGCGATCGACTCCGAGCCGACGCGCCGGAAGTCCTCGCGCATGAACGTGGCTTCAATCTTGCGCTGCTCGGTGGGGCGGATGTCCACGCCTCGGGCGTTGGTAAAGCGAACGTCCACCGACGCGGCATCGTAGGGGGAGGTCCGAACGTGCGTGGCGCCCTCGGCCTCAAACCGCGCGCACGAAAACCGTCCGACCGGGAACGGCGTGGCGCCGATGTCGATTACGCGGACCCCTACGGAGGCCAGCCCGGCCATCAGGGCGCGCTTTACCATGCGCGCGGGCCGCGTCTGGTCGCGGTTGGCCACGACGGACGAGCCGACCGACAGCGTGCTACCCCAGGCGGCGCCCAATCGCGCCGCGAATTCGGGCGTGAGTTCGAAGTTCGCCAGCCCGGCCACGCCGCCGTGCGTGAAGATCGTGCGCCGGGCCTGCGGCGCGTGAATCAGACTCCGGTCCACGACCACACCTTCATCCACGAACTTGCGGGGCCAGATGCGCACGCCCGGTCGGACCGACGACCCATCGGCTAGCGTGCTGCGGTCGCCAATGACCACGTCTTCGAGAATCGTCACGCCACGTCCCAAGTTGGCGTGTCGCGCCACGATGCACCGCTCCAGGCTGGCGCCGACCCCAACCACGACATTGCCGCTGATCACCGCGTCCCTGATCTCCGCGCGTTCGGCGATCAGGGTGTTGTCGCCAATCACCGCGGGACCGTTGATCACGGCGTGGGCGTGAACCTCACTCCCGCGCCCTACGTACACCGGCCCCCGCATTTGCGCCGTGGGATCGACGCGAGCCGTCGGGTCCACCGAGGGACCGTCCGGTCGATAGGTCGGGCCGCCGTACGTACGCACTCGCCCCGAAACCAGATCAGCGTTGGCGGCCCGATAGGCCTCGAGCGTCCCGATGTCGGTCCAATAGCCGTCCGCAATGTGCCCATATAGCGGTCGGCCAGCCGAGAGCATGGCCGGGAAGACGTCCATGGAGAAGTCGACTTGCTGTCCCGACGGAATCAAGTCGAACACGGCCGGATCCAGCATGTAGATACCCGTGTTGGCGGCGTCGCTGAGCACTTCGCCCCAGGACGGTTTCTCCTGGAAGCGAAGTATTCGTCCGTTGTCCTCGGTCACCACCACGCCGTATTCCAGCGGGTTGGGAACTCGGGCCAGAAGTAGGGTGGCTTGGGAGTCAGAGGCCTCGTGCGCGGTTGCCAGCGCCGTCAGGTCAACGTCGGTCAGCGCGTCGCCGGAGATCACCAGGAACGGCTCGGTCAACTGATCGCGGGCCAGGGCCACGCTGCCGGCGGTGCCCAACGGCTCGTTCTCGTAGGTGTACGTGATTCTCAGTCCGAAGTCCTCGCCCGACTGGAAGTAGTTCTCGATCGTGGAGCCGAGGTAGTGCAGCGTGACGATCACGTCGGTGAAACCGTGCGCACGCAGCAGCCGCAGAATGTGTTCCATGACCGGCGCGTCGCCCAGCATGGCCATTGGCTTGGGGCGCTCAATGGTCAACGGTCGCAGCCGGGAGCCTTCGCCTCCGGCCATGACTACGGCGTGTGTGGGGATTCTATGAGCCGTGACGTGGGTCGCGTTTTCAGTCTACGGTCCGACTTTTCACTGTCAACGCCGGTGCTACGCTCGGCAGCGGCCGCCGCCAGCCGGCCGTCACACCAATCACATGCCGTCTGACAACGCGCCCACCATTGCCGTGATCGTGCCAACGTTCAATGAGCGCGGAAACCCTGGCCCGCTGGTGGAGCAGGTAACCGCGGCGCTTGGCGAATCGCCGTTTCGCATCTTGTTCGCAGACGACAGCACCGACGGTACAACCCGTGAGATTCGGGACCTGGCTTGCGAGAACCCGGCCGTCAATCTGAACCACAGTTCGAGTCGGCGAGGTTTGGCGCACGCAGTCGTCGAGTCTCTGGCTGAGGTTACCGAGGATGTGGTGGTGGTGATGGACGGCGATCTGCAACACCCGCCGAGCGTTGTGCCAGACCTGATCGCCGCCGTGGAAGCCGGCGCCGACGTTGTCGTCGCCAGCCGCTACGTGCGCGGCGGCCGCGAGCTCGGCCTCAGTGGACCCTGGCGGCGGCTGGTGAGCCGGGAGTCATCCCGCGTAGCTCGCATCATGCTGCCGCCTGCGCGACGAACCACCGACCCCCTCAGCGGGTTTTTTGCGTTCCGCCGCCGCATCATTGCCGGCGTGACCCTACAGCCGGTCGGCTTCAAAATCCTCCTTGAAATCCTCGTCCGCGGTCACGTTCGGCGGGCCGTGGACGTTCCGTATACGTTCGATCGACGCGCGCGAGCCGCCAGCAAGGCGTCGGCCCTGGAGGGTGTGCGCTTCTTGCGCCATCTGTTGCGGCTGCGCGCGACCTAACTCGCACCAAACTGCCGGACAATCGTTGCCAGTGCCGCGCCAACCCGCGGCGCCGCGGTCGTTGCCACGTCGACAACCGCCGAATGGCCTGCGTCGCTCGGCTCTTCGATTCCAGCCACGTTCGTGATGGTCGATACGGCACCAACGGTGGCCCCAGCGTGGCGTGCGACCACAACCTCCGGCGCCGTGGACATTCCCACCGCGTCTGCCCCCAGGTGACGCAGCAGCGTCGTCTCCGCCGCCGTCTCGTACGATGGACCGGCGACCATGGCATACGTGCCCTCCCGCACGGTACAGCCGGTTCGCGCCAGCGCATCACGTAGGGCGGCTCGTAGTTCGGCGTTGTATGCGCCGGCGAGCGTGGGGAAACGCTCGCCGCGTGGATCGTTCGGTCCAACCAGCGGGTGATGTCCCGCCAGGCCGGGCAGGAACAGGTGGTCGGAAATCACCATTACGTCACCGGGCCGGTATTGCGGGTTCAGCGCACCCGCCGCATTGGTCAGCAGCAGGTGGGTGACGCCGGCGTCGAGCAGCACGCGCACGAACGCGGTAATCGGCCGCATATCGTTGTGCTCATAGAAGTGCGGGCGCCCCTGGCAGATCCAGACCGGTACGCGGCCAGCTTCCGCCAGGCTCAGGCGACCCGGATGACCAACAACCGTGGCACCGGGGAATCCCGTTACCTCGGCGTAATCCAGGGTTCGGCGCACGCTGAAGGCATCCGCGAGCGCGGACAATCCACTGCCGCTGATGACCGCCCAGCGTGGCGGATCGGCGCCGGCGGCCGCGCGCAGCACCTGGGCGCCGCGAGCAGCGTCGGTCACGCCCGGCGTCAGGCCCCCGAACCGCCTGGGGCCTGGGGTCGATTCTCCCGCGCCAATTCGGCGTAGATCTGCGTCGTCGCCGGACTGGCATGGCCCAACAGCTTTTGCACTTCGCGCACGCTGCTGTCGCCCTGCAGACGATGGGCGGCGAACGAATGCCGCAGGGTGTGCGGGGTGATCGGCGTCTGAATGTCCGAGCGCTGCGCGTAGGCCTTGACGATCAGCCAGAAGCCCTGACGGGTGAGGCGGTTGCCGCGATGGTTCAGGAACACCGCCGGTTCGTCGACCCGTCGTAACAGCTTTTCGCGCCCGTTGGTGAGATATGCCTGCAACGCCTCGGCCGACCGCTCCGTTAGCGGCACGGTGCGGGCGCTGGCGCCATCCCGATCCAACACAATCTCCCGAGCCCAGCAGTCGACGTCATCCACATCGAGTCCAACGAGCTCGGACACGCGCATCCCGGTGGCGTACAGGGCCTCCAGCATGGCGCGATCCCGCATGCGTTCGGGAGTGGAAGCGTCCGCTGCCTGCTCCAGCAGGCGTTCGACCTCCGCGGTGGAGATGATCCGGGGACGACGCCTTGTGACGCGTGCGCCGTCCAACCCGGCCGTGGGATCGGTTGCCACCACCTCCGACGACACCAAGTAGCGATACAGCGCCTTGACGGCCGCCAACTTGCGCGCACGCGACGTCTGTCGGTACTCGCGCTGCACGAGGTCGGTCATGAACGCGCGAACGACGCTGGGCGGGAGGTCCCAGCCGCTATGGCCGGCCTTCCGCACGAACGTCTCGAATTGCCGCAGGTCGCTCCGGTAGGCGGCCAACGTGTTTTTCGATAAGCCGCGCTCGGTCTGTAGGTGCTGGACAAAATCGTCCACAGTGGCGCGCATCATTGCCACGGGTGAGTAACAAGCATTTGGACGTCGTACTCCCTGGCGACGGGGGCGTTGTGCTTGTATCCAGACCGCCTCCCGCCACGCACACCGTGCGGATGGGGACCGTTATGTTAACACGAAAACCGGCCAAAACCGGGAGCCTCGCCTAGACTCAGGCGCTTTATTGGAGAGCTCCCTGGTATGCGTGTAGATCTGGCCTACGGCGATGGGCTATTGCCCATTGACCTTGACGCGGATGTCGACGTCATCGAACCACACGACCCGCCGCGCGTCGCTAATGCGAACCAGGCGCTACGCCAGGCCCTCCAGCACCCGATCGCCACCTCGCCGCTAGCCGATCTGGTCGGGCCGGAGAGTTCCATTGTCGTTGTGATCAGTGACAGCACCCGGCCGGCGCCGAACCGGCTGATGCTGGAAGCGCTGTTGGGTGAGCTGGGCGCCAATGCGGCCAGTCGCATGCATGTGCTGGTGGCCACCGGCCTGCATCGACCCACCCGAGACGACGAGCTCGACCGTATGCTCGGCCCTGACCTGCGCCGTCGCCTGCGAATCACCAATCACGACGCGCATGACAGGTCAAGCTTGCGGGAAATCGGCCGGACCGCGTCGGGGCGTCCCGTGCTTATCAACCGGCGTTACCTCGACGCCGACGTGCGCATCACGCTGGGTCTCATTGAGCCGCACTTCTTCGCCGGTTTCAGCGGCGGGGCAAAGCTCATCCTGCCCGGCGTCGCGGGCGAGGCGAGCATCTTGCGCAACCACGACGCCGAGATGATCGGTCACCCCAATGCTCGCTGGGGCGTGCTGGACGGCAATCCCATCCACGGCGAGCAGCGGGAAGCCGCCCGCCTGGCCGGCTGCGAGTTCAGCCTCAACGTGACGATCGCGGGCGATGGCGCGATTACCGGCATTTTTGCCGGGGCGCTCGAAGCCGCACACGACGCCGGCTGCCAAGCGGCACTTCAGGCGGCGATGCAGCCGGTCGACGAGGCCTACGACGTTGTCATAACTACCAACGGCGGACATCCGCTGGATCTGAATCTCTATCAGGCCGTCAAAGGGATGGACGCCGCCGCGCAGATCGTGCGGCCTGGCGGACATATCGTTATGGCCGCCGAGTGCCGGGAAGGCGCCGGACACGGCGACTTCGTGCACATCCTTCAAGAACACGGCACGCCGCGTGGCATGGTCCAGGCTATTCGGGAGGCCCCGCACGTGCGGGGCGACCAGTGGCAGAACCAAATCTTCGGGCGAGTCCTGGACAGTGCCACGGTGCATCTCCGCACTGACGGATTGACCGATGACGAAGTCCGTGCCGCTCACTGTGTTCCTTGCCCCGACGTCGCGTGGCGTACCCGCGAACTCATTGGCTCCTCGGGCCGCGCGTGTGTGCTTCCTCGCGGGCCCTTCACGATTCCCTACATCGCCGCCTGACCCTTGCCAGAGCGATCGCGAGTGCCTGCACACGGTCTCGCTGGGTCTGCGGGCAGACGCGGTCCCGACAACCTCAGTAGACTCTGGCTCGCGGCGCGACGGCCGCGGCGGAGGGGGGTGATCACGTGGAAAGCACGTCACCGAACGGCGACCACCAGCACGAGCACGTGTTCCAGGAGGTCTATATGAGCGACGCCGTGGCCATCTCCGAGGAGACGACCCACGGCACGGTCACGCTGGAGCTCTTTGAGCGCGGCCTCGTGATGCACATGGAGAAAGGGGAGGGCCTGGAACTGGCCCGCGCCTTTACGGCGCTGGCGCGTTATCTGGAGGACTAGCTCTACGCGTCGGCGTCGCGGGTCATCGGCTGCGACGAGAGTTCGACCGGCAGTTCCTGTGATGGCCCCAGCGCCTCGGGGTCCAACCGGATTCCAGCCCGGAATGTATGCGCGGCGCGTAGCTCTCGATCCCAGATTCGTTTCTCGCCGGTGCAATCCACCAGGGAGACTGGTCCCTCGTCCACTGCTAGCACCGTTATGTCGGCCTCGGCGCCCACGCGCAGCGTCCCGGCGTCAAGGCCCAGCTTTCCGGCCGGCGCGAGGGTGCAGCGCGCCACGATGTCTTCCAACGGCATCCCGAGCCGCCAGAACTTAGTCATGACGTTGGGCAGGCTGAATGCCGGGCCGTGCACGCAGCCGCGGTGCAGGTCGGAACTGATGTAGTCCGGCGGAAAGCCTGCGTCCAGCGCAACTTGGGCCGTATGCCAGCCGAAGCTGCTCTTGCCGTGCCCGATGTCGAACTCGATGCCCGCATCCCGTGCCGCGCTAACCGCCGGCAACATCTGGCGAGCGCCCATGTCCACCAGCCCGCCTGCCAAGGGCGTGTAGCTGTGGGTGACAACGTCGCCGGGCCGCAGACGGTCAAGCACGTCGGGAATCGCTTCCGGGGTGTAGCCGATATGAACCATCAGCCAGACTCCCGCCTGCTCGGCGGCTTCCAGGGCGGCGTCAAGCGCAGCCCTGGCCTGGGCGCCTTCGCCAACGATATTCTCCGAGTAGCGAATCTTGACGCCCGGGGCGATATCTCGATTCGAGTCGATCGCGCGAACGGTCCCGTCAATGTCCAGGTAGCGTGGGTCGCGCAACTCGCCCAGGGTGGTGATCAGTCCGGCTGTGCAGATGTGGACCAGCGCCCGAATGCGCGTGCGGGCCGGCTCGATCACATAGCGGCGCAGCCCCGCCAGCGTGGTGGCCCCAGCGCTTCCGGTGTCGAGGAACGAGGTCGTGCCTCCGGCGGCGCCAATCTTGTCGGCTTCCAGGCCCCAGATCGTCGCACCCCAGTACACGTGGACGTGAAAGTCGACAAGGCCTGGCACGACATAGGCGCCGCGCGCGTCGACAAGCTCGGTGGCTTGGCCAGCAAGGTCGGGGGCGACCGCCGTGATACGGCCGTTAGTCACGCCCACGTCTGCCCGCGCCAGTCCGCTCGCCGACGGATCGATAACGGTTCCCCCGCGGATCAACAGATCGTATGGCGTCGACGACGCCCGCGCCTCGTGGTTCGGCGTCACATCAAATCCCCAGCGATGGGTGCTGCCGCGGCAAGCTGAATCCTACGAAGATCTGCTGCGGCGCGAGTGGCGGTAGGGTATCATCAGGCAGCCGAGCGTCGGCGTCCCTGGGACGTTGGCGACGGCATCGGCTATCATGTTCTGCTGCTGCCCCTGATGACTCGGCAGCTACCACCTATCTTCGACGCAGAGACTCAATCTGGCGTCGGACTGCCACGGAGGAGATTGCATGGCCACGGTTGCGACCAAGGTCAAGCCGCTGGGCGACCGCGTGCTGATTCAGCCCGAAGATCGTGAAACGACCACCGCCAGCGGACTGGTGCTGCCTGACACGGCTAAGGAAAAGCCGCAGGAAGGCACCGTGCTGGCCGTCGGGTCCGGTCGCGTGAACGACGAGGGCACGACGATTCCGCTGGAAATCAAGGAAGGCGACAAGGTTCTTTACGCCAAGTACGCGGGAACCGAGCTACGTCTGGACGATGAGGATTTCCTGATCGTCAGCGAGCGCGACGTCCTCGCCATCATCAGCTAGCGAACCGCCTTGCCCAATATTCCGGGCACGATTGGGGACCAGCTTCCTCCGCCCGAGAAGAAGGAAGTTCGCTTCGGTCACGAGGCCCGCGAGACGCTACGGGCCGGCATCGACATCGTTGCCAACACCGTAGGGTCCACGCTCGGGCCTCGGGGCCGGAATGTGGCGTTCGCGCGAACGCTGCGTCCCCCGCAGATCACGAATGACGGCGTCACGGTTGCGAACGAGATCGAGCGGGTGAACAACGTTCTTCTCGATCTGGGCATCCAGATCATGAAGGAAGCGGCCTCCAAGACCAACGCTATGACGGAGGACGGCACAACCACCGCCACGGTGCTGGCGCAGGCCATCGTGCATCGGGGTCTTTACAACATCGCCGCGGGCGCGAACGCCATGCTTCTGCGCGAAGGCATGTGGCGAGCCCAGGAGGCCGCCATCGAGCACCTGCGCGACCTGGCCCGGCCCGTGGAAAGCGCGGAGGAGATTCGCCACGTCGCTACGATTTCGGGCGACGACGTCGAACTCGGCCGAATCGTCGGCGAGATCATGAGCCGCGTCGGCCGCGACGGCCTCGCCACGGTCGACTACCACCGCTGGGGCAAACGCCTCGAACCTCGCTACGTCGAGGGCATGCAGGTGGACAAGGGCTGGATCTCGCCCTATTTCGTCACCGACACCCACAAGATGCAAGGCTCGCTGGAAAACGCCCGAGTCCTGCTGACCGACCAGAACCTCACGACGTCTGACCAGCTCACGAGCATCCTCGACAAGGTTGCTTCCAGCGATAACCGCAACCTGCTTGTGGTATCCAACATCCTCAGGCACGACGCCCTGTCGTTTGTGCTCCAGAACAAACTGCGCGGCAATCTGAACGTGGTGGCCATCCAGTCGCCCTCGTTTGGTGACGAGATGCGCGACCTATTAGAAGATCTGGCCGTGCTTACCGGGGCCACCGTGGTGTCGGACAGTCTTGGGATCCGCTGGCAGGACGTCCCGCTGGAGTGGCTGGGCTTCTGCCGGCGCGTCGTGGCCAACCGCGAAGCCACCATCATTCTGGAGGGCGCCGGCCACGAAGCCGACGTCCAGGATCGCCAGAATCAGTTGCGCGCGCAGTTGGAGGAAGAGACGAATCCGAACTTCGTGAAGAAGCTCGAGCGTCGAATCGCTCGTCTCGGCGGGTCTGTGGGCATCGTGGCCGTGGGCGGCGTCACGGAACAGGAAATCAACCACCTGAAGGACAAGGCCGACGACGCCGTGGGGGCCGTGAAAGTGGCCCTGCACGAAGGCATCGTTCCAGGCGGCGGCACGTCGCTGATCCGTGCGCAGGAAGCGGCGCAGGACGTCGCGGACGAACTCACCGGCGATGCGGCGGTCGGGGCACGGATCCTGGTTGACGCCCTTGAGGCACCCATGCGGCGTATCGCCCGAAACTCTGGCGTCAACCCGTCGGTCACCGTCAACCGTGTCCGCAAGCTGCCCGACTGGCACGGTTGGGACGCTGTTGTAGGCGACTACACGGACCTGTACGAACGCGGCATCATTGATCCGGCGGCGATTGAAATCGCGGCCATTCGGGCCGCCGTGAGCGTCGGCATCATGACTCTGACGACCGAAGCCATTGTGTGCGAAAACCGCCCGATTCCGGTGGCCACGAAGCCGGAGGAAGATTATATGGAGGGGGGCGGCATCTATTAGCCGACCCTCGCCGTCTGACGGCGCCGTGGCTGCGACCTTCGACTTCGAATGTTGCCTGAGCGATGAGGCTCGTCAACGTGTCGCCCCGGGCACGATGGTTTCCGCTTCCGGCGCGCCCGACGACATCGTGGCGGATCTGCTGGTCGGCCAGCCCGCCAACGAGGCTTTGCCACTCGAACACATGGTGGAGGCCGCCCGCAGCGCGCTGCCCGAGAACTACCCGGCTCTCTTATATGGCCGGCGCAAGGGCAGCCTGGAACTGGTGGACGTCGTTCGCGAAAAGCTGCGGGTCTTTGAAGGACTCGAGGTTGACCGCGACCAGATCATCATTACGAACGGGTCCGGGCAGGCCATCGACATGGTGCTGCGATCGTTCGTCAACCGCGATCAGATCATTGCTCTGGACCAGGCCTCGTTCGGCGCGCTGTTTGTGCGGCGGGTGAGCGACCACGGCGCGCATGTGCCTTGGGACGACCATGGCCCCGAGCCGGCTGCCCTGGACGAACTGTTCGCCACCCGGCAACCCGCCATCTTCTACACGATCCCCACTTTTCAGAACCCCATGGGCACCACGATCACGCGTGAGCGGCGGCTTGAAGTGTTGGAAGTCTGCCACCGGCACCGCGTGCCCGTGTTCGAAGACGATGCCTATTACGAACTGCACTACGACGGTGATCGGCCACCCTCCATGTACGAGTTGGATGCCGGAACGGGCCTGGTGACGCGCGCGGGCACGTTTTCCAAGATCCTCGGAGCGGGTATTCGTTTGGGCTGGATCCTCACCTCGGCCCCGCTGACCGACCGGATCCTCCCGCTCAAGACCGATGGCGGCACTAGCCCATTCTCGTCCGCGTTGGCCGCGGAATTCATGCGTGAGCACATGGAAGAACAGATCGCGCACCTGCAGGACATCTACCGTGAACGTCGCGACATCATGTTGGATGCACTCGACGAACATGTCGGCGATCTCGCGACCTGGCACCGGCCGAACGGCGGCTTCTTCTGCTGGCTCACGCTGCGGCGACCCGAGCTCCTGGACGAGGTGATACGACGCTGCGAAGAGGCTCGAGTGCTGGTCCGAAGCGGCGCGGTCTTTCGAGTGGACGGCGCCGGTCTCGGTGCAATTCGGCTGGCCTTCAGCCACGCCCCGCACGAGGAGATCCGCATCGGCGTCAAAGTCCTGGGTGAAGCGATTAGGGCTTCCATCGCGGCCAATCCATGAGCGCCGACTTCGCGCAAGCCGCGGTCGGCCAGCGCGTGCCGGTGGAGCGCATGCGCGCGTTTACTGCCAGCGTCATGAACGCTGCCGGCGTCCCGCAAGACCGGGCCGCCCTGATCGCCGACGTGCTGGTGGAAGCCGACGCGCGCGGCGTGTTCTCCCACGGCGTTACGCGCGTGACGCCCTATACGGCTGAGATCCGTTCAGGGCTTGTCGTACCCGACGCCGAAGTCACGACGCTCCAGGAACGGCCCGCAACCGCTGCACTCGACGCCGGCGGCGCACCCGGCGCTGTGTCAGCACACATTGGCATGCAGCGCGCGATCGATATGGCCAATGACGGCGCGGCCGCCATGGTCTGCGTCCACAACGGTCGTCACTTCGGTCCGGCCGCCCACTGGGCGCTGCAGGCCGTCGAGGCCGGCTGCGTGGCCTTTGTTACTAGCAGCGGTGGCGGTGCCTCCGGCGTGCTCGCCTTCGGCAGCCGCACGCCCGCCCTCACAAACGGGCCCATCGCCTGGGCGCTTCCGGCCGGCAGGAACTATCCGGTCGTCGCGGACATGGCCGTCGGTTTTTCGGCACTCGGGAAAGTCCGCGTTGCCGCAGCGACCGGCCAGTCCATTCCCGCGGACGTTGGCGTGGACGCCGACGGGAACCCCACCACCGACCCCAACCAACTCGTCTGGTTGAATCCCTTCGCTGGTCCCAAGGGATTCGGGTTTGGCATCGTCATGGAAACGCTCTCGGGAATCCTTGCCGGCGCCACCGCCGCCGTGAATCGAACTCCCGACCACCTGGGAACCGTCGGTCAGGTTTTTGCCGCCATCCGCGTTGAGGCGTTCCGTCCCCTGGCCGAGTTTCTTGCGGACATGGACCGGACCATTGACGCCATTCACGCGCTGCGTCCAGCCGAGGGCTTCGACCGCGTGCTGGTCCCCGGCGAACCCGAATGGCTCAAGCGCGCCGACGCATTTGAGCTCGGGATCGGCTACCCGAGCGGGTTGCTGGACGCTGTGGCCGAAACCGGACGCGCGTACGGCGTGGACGCGGAGTGGGACGCATGAGCGACCGGTTGCGCTACGACATCGGGGAAGCGCGAATCCCGGCCGACCAGATGCGCGCCTTCGGAACGAGCGCGTTGACCGCAACCGGCGTGCCCCGCGACGACGCGGCCTTTGTGGTGGAGACGCTGGTTCACTGCGACCTGCGCGGCGTGTTTTCCCACGGGACACGGCTGCTCGCCGCCTACACCGAAGGCCTTGAAGCCGACGCGATCAATCCAACGCCCAACATTCACGTCAGTCGCTCGAACGGGGCCGCCCGTGTAATCGGCGACCGCTCCCTGGGACAGCTGGGCGCCCGGGCCGGCATGCAGGCGGCCATCGAAATCGCGCAGGAGCGCGGTGTGGGCGTTGCGGTCGCTTCAGACACCGGCCACTTCGGCGCCGCGGCCTACTGGGCGCTGATGGCGGCCGACGCCGGTCTGATCGGGCATGCGGCCAGCAACATGGCCGGTCCATGCATGCTCGCGACCGGCAGCCGTCAGCCGGCCACCGGCAATACGCCGTTGGCCTGGGCCTTTCCCACGCACGGGTCGCAGCCCGTGGTGTTGGACATGGCGTCGGGTGCATATGCCCTGAACAAGCTACACATGGTGGGGACCACAACCGGCACCCTGCCGGAGGGCGTCGCCACCGACAGCGACGGCAATCCGACTACTGACGCTTCCAGGCTTGCCTACGTCCTTCCTGCCGGCGGTCCTAAGGGCTACGGCATCGGGCTGGTACACGACCTGATGGCCGGCGTGCTTTCGGGCGACGGCGCCACGCTGATCAAGGGCGCCCTCGACCCCGAGAATCGGGTACCCCGGGGCAGCCTGTTTTTTCTGACCATCGACGTTGACGCGTTCCTACCGCTGGATGACTTCCGCACGGCCATGGATGAGCAGAGCCGCGCCGTGAACGAGCTGCCGCCCGCGGCGGGCTTCGATCAGGTGCAAATGCCCGGTCAGCCCGAATGGTCACTCTTCAAGGACCGGGTTGCCAACGGCATCGCCTATCCGATAAGCGTCATCGATCCGTTGACCGCAATGGCGGAGCGGCTCGGGCTGGACCTGCCCTCCGGCTTCTGACCGCAGCTCTGCTTCGCGCCTGGCGTCGTTGCCTTGCCGATGGCCCCTCCAAGTGTCCACCCTGCCTCATCCAGCAGACTTGCGCGAACCACACGCAGATATCCTGTGCTTAGTACTTGACATGTAAAGACTCAAGTCTTATGATCCAATCGTCAGCAATTAAGTGAGCTACATGGAGGCTCTCCGATGACCTTTGCTATCCGAAACTGGCGACCGCAGGCTCGCCGCCGCGAGATCGCGCCCCGCTTCTTCGACGATGACTGGTTCGCCCGCCCCTTGCGGTTGGCCTTCCAGGACAGCCCCGGCTGGTTACCGCCCGTGGACATCGAGGAGACCGACGACGCGGTCGTTGTCAGGGCATCGGTGCCGGGCTTCAGCCCCGACCAGATCCAGATCACGACCGCCGACGGCGATCTGATCATTCAGGGTGCGCACGAGGACGAGTCGAAGACCGAGCCGACCGAGGACAGTCGCTACCACGTCCGCGAGCGGCGCGGAGGCCGCTTCTACCGCCGCGTTTCCCTGCCGGTGCGCACCACCACGGCTGGCGCGGGCGCTCGTTACGAGAACGGTGTTCTGACCGTGCGCGTCCCCAAGGCCGAGGAGGCCAGGGCCGCCACCATTGCTATCGAGTCCGCGTAGGACCGCCCGCCGCAGCGAAGGTGTGTAGATGAGCGAGTTGAGCATTGACAGTTTGGCCGATCGTGCGCGCGACGCTTCAGATCGCGACTTGCAGGTGGCGATTCAGGACGTGCTGAGGGCGTTGCCCAGCGGCGACAGTCCAGGCCTGTGCCAGGACTGCGGCGGCCTGATTGAACCACTCCGCCTTGAGCTACTGCCGGGAACAACCGCGTGCGCCGCCTGCGCGCGCCGCCATGCGCGAATTCGGCCGCCCAGCCTGAACTAGTCCGGGGCGCTCCCTCCCCTATCCGAACGCCTCGCCGGCTCCCCCCGGCGGGGCGTTCGTCACGCCAGGGGCTGTACCCTGTCGCTTCCCGTCCCAACCGGCTCTGCCCCGTGCGCTCCGAATCCGCGTCCACCAATCTCCTGTGCGTCGACTGCCAGCAGTCCCACGCGCTCGAATACCGCCTGGCCTGCACGGCCTGCGGCGGGCTGCTGGAGATCCAGTACGACCTGCGGCGGCTGGCCGACGAGCCGCTGGTCCAGCCGCGCCGAACAGGCGTGTGGCGTTACGCCGCCTGGATGCCGGTGCATGAGGCCGCCAACTTCGTCACCCTCGGCGAGCAGCCGTCGCCGCTCTTTCCGATTCCACGCCTCGGCGCTGAACTGGGCCTCCGCCGTCTTTGGATCAAGTACGACGGCTCCAACCCTACCGGCACCGTCAAGGATCGCTCTAGCCAGACCGCGGTGGCCTGCGCCCGCCAGTTCGGATTCGACGCCATCGGCGTCGTCTCCACCGGCAACGCCGCATCCTCCATTGCCACCTATGCCGCGCGGGCCGGTCTGCGCGGCCTGGTCTGCTGCTACACCCAGAGCACAGCGGCCAAGATGGCCCACATCGCCGGCGTTGCCAGCGACGTGATCTGGTACGACGGCGTGTACGACAGCATGATCCGGCACTTTGACGCCGCCGTGGATCGCCGCTGGTTCTTCGATGGCGGCGCCTCTCGCAACCCCTACAAGCAGGAAGGCAAGAAGTCGATCGCCCTGGAAACCTACGAACAGCTCGGCCGTGCGCCTGACCTGATGGTGTATCCAGTCGGGATGGGAGAGACGTTGCTGGCCGGGCAACGCGCATGGGCGGCGCTTGCCGCCACGGGGCGTATTGAAAGACCGCCGCGTCCAGTCTCCGCGCAGTCCACCGAGGCCAACACTATCGCCGAGGCCTGGCGGACCGGCGACGAGTTGCGGGCCAAAACAATCGCCTACACGGTGGCCGAAGGCACCGCCGTGGGTGATATGGGCGCCAAGGGACGACTCACCCTGCGCCGTATCCGCGAACAGAACGGCCTGGCCGGCGATGTCTCCGACGAGGAAACGTTAGATATGCAGCGACGGCTTGCCACAACCGAGGGGCTCTGGGTCGGGCCGACCGGCGCTGTTCCGCTGGCGGTCACGGCGCGCCTCGTGCGGGAAGGGCTTCTGGATCCGGACGCCGAGATCGTGTGCATCTCCTCCGAGACCGGACTGAAGGGCGACTGGCCCCCGCTTCAGGTGCGGGGCGAGGAGCCTAGCTTGGAACTGATTCGTCAGGCCCTTGGCCGCCCACCAATCGAATAACCCACCGGAACCGCACGGCTTGCGACAATGCGCTAGCTGTGACTGTCAGGGAGACAGATCGTGCCGATAGTTTCGAATGCTGACCGACCCTTTGCCGACATGGTGCCGGGCGTTCGCCGGCGCACCCTGCTGTGGGGCGAGACGATGCTGATGGCCGAGATTCATCTTGAGGAAGGCGGCTTGGTGCCCCTGCACGACCACGTCTACGAACAGGTCGGCTACTGCATCGAGGGCACGCTTGACCTCACAATTGGCGACGAAGTCCACGCCATCGAACCGGGGAACTGCTGGGTCATTCCGTCCAACGTGCCCCACGAGGCCACGGCGACCAGTCAGTGTTTCCTGATCGAGGCCTGGAGCCCGGCGCGGGACGACTACAAGGACTGAACACCAGCTTCGATACGTCTCAGGTCGACGCTTCGGCGTCGGCCCCGCGCATCGTCCAGACGATCCTGCGGGACAATGGCCGCTTGGCGCCGTTTCTGCTACTTGGCAGTGCGGCGACATCCGCCTTCCAACTCATCATGGCCCGCGGGCTGGAGCCGCGCGCCTATGCCGAGGCTTTCGCGGTGCTCGGTGCGCTGTCGCTGCTGGTCACTCCGGCGCAGGTGGTTCAGACACTGGTCGCGCGTCGGGCCGCAGAACTGGTTGCCCTGGGACGCCTTAGTGAACTACGGGACGTAATTCGAACCATCGTCCGCTGGACCGGCCTGGTTTCGCTGGTCCTGACGCTCAGCATTGCCGCCGCGTCGCCGCTCATTCAGTCCGCGCTGCAGTTGACCTCACCCTGGCCAGTGGTGGTAGCCGGCGTCGCAGCCGGCGCGCTGACGTTTGAACCGGTGGCGCGCGGCGTAACACAGGGGGCGCGCGAATTCATCGGGCTGGGCTTCGCTCTGGCCGCGCACGGACTCGGGCGCCTGGTCGTCGGCGCGGCGACGGTCCTGGCCGGCGGTGGGGCCACCGGCGCCCTGCTCGCCAGTCCGGCGTCCGCGTTCGGGGGCATCATATTTGGCTGGCTGAGCGCTCGACATGTGCTGAGACGCCCCAATGAGCCACTGGATCAGGAACCTCCCCCGCTACGAATGTCAGACCACGTACGCGTGGCGCTGATTCTCTTCGCCCTGGCTGGCCTGCTGCATCTTGATGTTCTGGCCGTCAAGGCCTTTTTCAGCCCGGATGAGGCCGCTGCCTACGCGGCGCTGGCACTTGTCGGACGCATCGTCTTCTGGAGCGGAATGATGGTGGGGGTCGTGCTCTTGCCATTCGTCGTCTGGCGCGCTGCCGTCGGCGCGGGAATTATCCGTGCCTACCTGGCGAGCCTAGCGCTGATGGCCGCCGTTTCCGGCGCCTGCGCGCTCATCATCCTGGCCTGGCCGGAAGGCGTGTATGGCCTGATCTTCGGCGACCGCTACCCGCCCTACGCGGAACTGCTTCCCCTCTACGTGGCGGCCGCGGCGCTACTGGCGATTGCCGTCGTGACCGCCAGCCTGCACATCGGCGCCGGTCACCTGCGCGTATGGACCGGTCTCGTCGTCATTCTGGCCGCTACGGTCACCGGCTACGCAATTGCGCACGACTCGCCGCGCACCGTCCTGACCGTGCTTCTGATCGGGACGGCCCTTGCGGCCATCTACGTAGTGGCTGAGGCGATCGCACTAGCCCATCACCGGCGCAGAGAGGGAGCCCGGGCCGAGCGTCAGGGCGCGGACGTTCCTTCGCGTCCGTAGTCGTCCACCAGCCGCACCACGTCATCCGGGTGCGGCGTAGAGACCTCCAGCACACGCACGTTGCCATGCGGCGCCTCGTACCGGTGCACCTTGCCGGTATGCACGCGCACGCTGGCGCCCGAGTCCAGGTCGCGCTCTTCCAGCGCGTCGGCTGAGTCACCGATCACCAGCCGCAGGCGGCCGTCCAGGACGTAGATCGTCTCGTCCTTGGCTTCGTGGTACTGAAGGCTCAGCCGGGCACCAGCGTTGATCTCGATGATCTTGCCGATGTACAGCTCGGTGGAGGCGTAGATCACCTCGCGGCCCCAAGGCTTCGCGACGACGGTGACATCCTGATCGCTCATGTGTCCTCGATCTCCACGCCGGCGGCGCTCGCGCCGATGTCCAACAGCGTCGCCACGCGCTCGGCTGACGTGGTCTCCGTGTAAATCCGAAGTAAGGGCTCGGTGCCCGAGAAGCGGATCAGCAGCCAGCTCTCGTCGTCCAGGTAGTACTTGAACCCGTCCATCTCGTTGCGGCGCAGGACGGTGGAACCGTCGATCACGTCCGGCAACCAGGCCTTTACGCGAGCCTCGATTTCGGCCCGGGCCTCGGCCGGAAACTCCAAATCGTGCCGCGCGTAGTGGTATTCGCGTCCCAGCTTTTGGAATAACAGGGCAACGAGTTCGGCAGGAGATTTGCCCTCGCGCGCCATCAGGTCGAGGAAATACAGCCCAGCCACTACGCCGTCCCGCTCCGGCATGTGCGGCTGGAACACGTACCCACCGCTCTCTTCACCGCCCATCACGGCATCGAGGTCTCGCATGGCCGGGGCCACGAATTTCATTCCGACGCCAACTTCTTCGACGTGTACGTCGTATTGCTGACCCAGGCGTTCCAGCATCGACGAGGTTGTGAGGGTCTTGACCAGGGGCTTGCGCGAACCTGTGTGCTCAAGGAAGTAGTACGCCAGCAGGCCGATCGTGCGCAGCTGATCCACGAAGTCACCGTATTCGTCAACGACGCCAAGCCGGTCACCGTCCCCGTCCGTCACGATGCCCACTGCAGCCGACATCTCGCGCACGACGGCGGTGGCTTCGTCCGTCTGCGGCGGAATCGGTTCGGGCCGCGCCATCCCCGGGAAACGTGGATTCCATTCGCCGTGGATCTCGGTCACGTCAAGCCGTCCGCCGTCGAGGATGCGAGGCAGCCATCCGGCGGCCGACCCGTACATCGCGTCCACCACGACGCGCATGTCACGCGAGCGCAACTCGTGAAGGTCAACCAGCTGAGCCACGTGATTCAAATAGGCCGCGTCGGGGCTGAACGGGCGCAGGAGCCCTGCCTGCATGGCCGTCGCCGCGTCGAGGAAGCCCACGGCGTCGCCGTCCACCCTGGCGACGCCGTCCTCGATCGTCGTCAGTGCGTCAGGAGCCACCGCAGCGCCAGTGGCCGTGCGCACTTTGAAGCCGTTGTCTGCCGCCGGGTTGTGGCTGGCGGTGATCATCACCGCCCCGGCCGCCCGAAGGTCGGCGGTACTGAATGCCGCCACTGGCGTCGGGCAGGGGGAGTTGACCAGATGCACCGGAATGCTGTTGCCAGCCAGCACCGACGCCACGTGTGCGGCGAATCGCTCTGACCCGAACCGCCGGTCGTACCCGACCACGATCCCGTTCTCCCAGCGCCAGTTACGCCGCACGAAGGTTGCGAATCCCTGTGCGACGCGGCCGACATTGCGGAAGGTGTAGTCGCCGCCGATTACAGCGCGCCAGCCGTCGGTACCGAAGTGGATGGGCGTTTCTGCGAGGGGCGCCATCCTAAGCTTCCGCCCCGGACCTGGCGGTCTGCCGGGCTTCGATCAGCGCGTCGCGCAAGGACTGATCCAGAGGGATCCGCGGCCGCCAGCCGGTGTCCTCTCTCAGCCGGGTTGCGTCGCCGGCCACGACGGCGCCGTGGCGTCCCGGCGGCAGTTTTCGCTCTTCCATGATTTCGGCCTCCACACCGCCGATCGCAATCAGTCGCTCAACAATCTGGCGGAGCGGCCGCGCGCGACCTGTGGCGACGTTGTACACGACGCCTGCGCGACCGTGATCAGTCGCTGCCACGATGGCTTGCGCTACATCTCGAACGTCCACGTAGTCACGCGCACCGGCCAGGCTGAAGGTCGGAACGACCGGCTCGGCCCAACCGTTCATAATCGCCGCCACGGCATGCACCTGGCGGCCCGGAAAATACTCGGCCGATCGTCCCGGCCCAACACTGCCAAACAAGCGCAACCTCACGGCGTCCAGTCCCTCCGACAGATGGTATTGCAGCGCCTGCAAGTCCGCCGCCGCCTTGGTGGCCGCATATACGGAGGCCGGTCGCAGCGGCGTTTCCTCACGCACCAACTCACCAGTCTCGACACGGCCATAGATTTCGGCGCTGCTCATAGCCACCAACCGAGCCTTCGGCGTGTGCCGAAGCATGGCCTGGATTAACCGCAACTGACCAAGCACGTTGACGTCGTACGCGCGCAGCGGATTGGCTTGGGCTTCGCCGGGATTGGCGATCGCCGCCAGGTTTACGACAGCCGATGGTTGGATGCGCGCCAGGATCTCATCAACCTGGCCGGCGTTCTGCAGATTTGCCGCCTCCAGGCCGGTGTCGGCATCGCCCTGGTAGGACGCCGCGACGACGTCGCGGCCGGCATCTTGGAATGCCTCCACCGTGCGCGTCCCAATGAACCCGGCCGCTCCGGTGACAAGGACCGCGCCAGACACCTGCGTCGCCAGGCTCAGCCCGCGCTGCGGCTGGCCGCTATCTCGGCGTGCGCGATCTCATCCGCAACCATCTCGACGTCCGCATCCACCATGATGCGGACCAGTTCCTCGAATGTGACCGACGGTTCCCAACCAAGGTCCTCGCGGATGGCCGAGGGATCCCCGATCAGCCGATGAACCTCCGCCGGTCGCAGTAAGTCCTCGCTCACCGTGATGTGGTCCTGCGCGCGAAGCCCCAGGTGGCTGAACGCGAGGTCGGCAAACTCGTGTCCCGAGTGAGTCTCGCCAGTCGCCAGCACGTAGTCCCGAGGCTCGTCCTGTTGCAGCATCATCCACATGCCCCGCACAAAGTCGGGCGCATAGCCCCAGTCGCGCCGGGTGGACAGGTCGCCAAACGGTACGGTTTGCACGACTTCGTGATGCACGCGGGCCGCCGAGTAGCTGAGCTTGCGCGTTACAAACTCAAGTCCCCGCCGTGGCGACTCATGGTTGAAGCAGATCCCCGAGCAGGCGAACATCCGGTAGCTCTCGCGGTAGTTGATTGTGATCCAATGCGAATACAGCTTGGCCACCCCGTAGGGACTGCGCGGATAAAACGGCGTGGTCTCACGTTGCGGCCATTCCTGCACCTGGCCGAACATTTCGCTGCTTGAGGCCTGATAGAACTTGATGGAGGGATCCACGGCGCGAATGGCTTCCAGCACCCGGGTTGCGCCCAGGGCCGTCACCTCGCCAGTGAGCACCGGCTGTCGCCACGAGGCCGGGACGAATGATTGTGCCGCCAGGTTGTACACCTCGTCCGGCCGGTGCCGTTGCATGATCTCGATCAACGAGTACTGATCGTGCAGATCGCCAGGCTCCAACGCCAGGTCGTCCTGCAGATGCTGGATTCGGCCGTTGTTCTCGGTACTGGTGCGACGGACCACGCCAACGACCTTGTAACCCTTCTCCAGCAGAAACTCCGCCAGATATGAGCCATCCTGGCCCGTAATGCCCGTAATCAACGCGCAGGGCATGCACAACCCCTGTTCACAACTACTCGCGCGCAGTGTACGCGCGGCGCTTAAACAACATGGGACCGTCGCGCAGCGTGACGCTTCGCTTCGGCGGCAAGGGTCACGCACATGACCTCGCGAAACGCCGCAACGTGCGCACTTGCCGACATCGCGGGACCGGGCGATATCACGGCCATCGTCGGCGCCGGCGGCAAGACCACGACCATGTTCGCCCTGGCGAACGCGCTGGCGGCGCGCGGGCTGCGGGTGGTCACCACCAAGTCCACCACCATCCACCGGCCCTCACTGGCCCGTTCGCCCAAGCTTTTGGTCGTGCCTCCCCGGCGGTGGCGTGCCGAACTCCGCGCGGCGCTGGACGAGCACCCAGTCGTCACCGTCGTCACCGCCGCGCCCACGCCGCGACGCTACAACGGCATCCGGCCCGAGCTTGCACCCGAATTGCTGCATGCTTCAGGCGCCGACGTGCTGATCGTGGAGGCCGATGGCGCTCGTCGCCGCCTGCTCAAGGCACCTGCCGACCACGAACCGGCCATGCCGACCGGCGCAACCCTGGTGATGCCCGTGGCCTGCCTGGCCGCTGTCGGTCGCCCCTTGGCCGAGCGACACGTGCACCGACCTGAACTCGTCGCGGATATTCTAGGTGTCGAATCAGGCACTCCGCTGACCGTCGCCCACGTGCTCACGCTGCTGCTGCACACGCGAGCCGGCCGCAAAGCCGCGCCAGCGTCCGCCCGACTGTGGCCCGTCCTGACCGCCACCCACAAAGTCACGCTCGACCAAATGGCCGCAGCGCGCGCCGCTCTCAACGCCCAACCGCACGTCGCCGGCTGGATCGAAGCCGATGCACACGCGACCTATGCCGCCCGCCGCCGCCCACCCGCGCCGCAAGTCTGAGACGTAGTACGGAATTGCCGACGAGCAAGTTCATCGCCGCGATCGAGGCTCCGCAGAACTCGACCTAAGTGCGCCACAATGCGGGCAATTCACCTGCCCGGAAACCAGCGCCCAAATGATCACCTCCGTCCAACCAATCGGCATCAACTTCGACCGCCTGCTTGACACCTTTGTAGCCCTGCTTTCAGTCGATAGCTACTACGGGGACGAGGAGCGGGTGGTGGCGGTGATTAAGCCGCGGATGGAGGGGTTGGGGATTGCGTGGCGGTCGGATCCGCATGGAAATCTGATTGGGGAGTGGCCGGCGCGGGGGAGGGACGGCGAGCCGATCATCCTGAACGCGCACATGGACACGGTGCGGCCGACGCCGGAGATGACGCCGGTGGTGAAGGACGACGGGGTGTATTCGGACGGCTCGTCGGTGCTGGGCGCGGATGACAAGGCGGGGGTGGCCGCGATCATGGAAGCGGTGTGGGCGTACCACGAGTCGGGCGAGCCACACGGGCCGGTGGAACTGCTGTTCACCACCGGGGAAGACGTGGGGCACATTGGCTCCAAGGCGTTTGACGCCAACGATGTGGTTGGGCGTCGCTGTTATGTGCTGGACGCGGGCGGGCCGGTTGGAAACGTGGTGATGCGGGCGCCGGGTCAGCGGCGATTCAACTTCACGTTTCGTGGCAAGGCGGCGCACGCGGGGCTGGAGCCGGAGCTGGGGGTCAGCGCGATCGGCATGGCGGCGCGGGCGATTGACCGGATGCCGCTGGGCCGGGTGGACGAGATCACCACGGCCAACGTGGGGATCATCTCAGGCGGCGAGGCGTACAACATCGTGGCGCCGGAGGCCAAGGTGACCGTCGAGACGCGCAGCCTTTCCGAGGAGCGGCTGGAGCTGCAGGTGGCGGACATCGTGGGCGCGGCGGAGCAGGCGGCGGCGGACTTTGGCGGCGAGGTGGACATCGAGACGCACACGTTTTATACGGCCTACGAACTGAACGAAGGCGATCCGGCGGTGGCACTGGCGGATGCCGCGATAACGGCCGCCGGGATTGAGCCGCAACACGTGAGCACGGGCGGCGGCAGCGACGCGCACGAGTTCAATGAGAAGGAGATTACCTCGGTGTGCCTGGGCATGGGCTATATCGACGTGCATTCGGTGCGCGAATACATGCCGCATGACCAATTGCGGGCGATCACGCAAGTCTCGACGGAGTTGATTCGGCTGGCCTGACCCGCCGACCGATCGTCCGGCCAGCGGCGGGCCATCGCCAAGCTCGTTGCGCTAGGCCGCGGCCTCGCTTGGAGACGGCTCGTTGCGCATGCCGACAATCAGGCCTTCGAGCACGCCCTCGAGATGGGCCTGGCCGCGTTCGAGCGAAGCCAGCCGCTGTTCGACCGCCGTGCTGCGTGCCTCCAAAGCCTCGGCCTGCAATCTCAACGCCACGACCTCCGCCTGCACACCCGAGATCTGCGCCTCCACAGCCGCAAGCCGCGTATCCAATCTTCCGATTCCAGCCTGCAGCGACATCACTTGCGCTTCCAATGACTTACTTCGCGCCATTAGCGCCGCCAGATCCGCGCCAAAGGCCGCTTGCTGTGCTTCGAGCCGGTCCATACGGCCGCTGAGCCGTATCGTCGCACCGACGATCAGCGCCGCCAGCGCCACGCCCACGCTTAGTATTCCGATCAAGTCCGGCGTCACGCCGCTGACTCCTGTACCCGCCCGACTATGAAGGTTGGATCACCAGCGCCATTCTAGCCCTGGGGCCGCGGGAGTCAGCCTGCGCCGTTCGTCCCGTTTTCCAGCAGGGCGAACTCGTAGCTGTCCTTGAGGGCCAGCCAGGAGGCTTCGATGATGTTGGCGGAGCTACCGACGGTGCCCCATTCGCGGGAGCCGTCGGTGGACTGGATCAGCACGCGCACGCTGGCGTCGGTGGCGGAGGCGGAGTCAAGGATGCGGACCTTGTAGTCGACCAAGCGTATCTGTTGCAGGGCCGGGAAGAAACGTTCGAGCGCCTTGCGGGCCGCGTGGTCCAGCGCACTGACGGGGCCGTTGCCTTCGGCGGCGGTGTGGAAAATCTCCTCGCCGACGCGGATCTTGACCATGGCTTCCGACAGCATCTCGCGACCGCCGCGGGTTTCGGCCAGCACCAGAAAGTCCACGAACTCGAACGGTGAGCGATAGTCACTCCGCAGGCGACGCAGCAGCAGTTCGAACGAGGCTTCGGCGCCCTCGAACTGGTAGCCGCGCTCTTCAAGGTCTTTCACCGCGGCCAGCGCCTCGCTGACGCCGGCGTCGTCGGTGCTCAGGCCGAGGCCACGTGCGCGCTCGGCGATGTTGCTGCGGCCGGCCAGTTCGGAGATGAGGATGCGGCGCTCGTTGCCCACGGTGGAGGGGTCGATGTGCTGGTAGGCCTGGGCGTGCTTGCGCATGCCGCTGCCGTGATAGCCGGCCTTGTGCGCGAAGGCGCTGAGGCCGACGTAGGGCATAAAAGCGCTGGGCGGGGTGTTGGCGAGTTCGCCGACGTAGCGCGAGAGCTCGGTTGTCTGGCGGAGCTGTTCCGGCGTCACGCACTGGCGCCCGAGCTTGAGTTGCAGGGTCGGGATCAGGGTGATGAGGTTGGCGTTGCCGCAGCGCTCGCCGAACCCATTCACCGTGCCCTGGATCTGCAGGGCGCCGGCCGCAACACCGGCCAACGTGTTGGCGGCGGCCAGGTCGGCGTCGTTGTGCATGTGGACGCCGACCGGGACCGTGGTCCACGCGCGCGCCGCTCGCGTTGCCTCGCTGACCTGGGCAGGCAAAGCTCCGCCGTTGGTGTCACAAAGAATGATCCAGTCCGCGCCAGCCTCCGTGGCGGCTTGAACGCAGGCGTGCGAGTAGATCGGATCCTGGTGGAAGCCGTCATAGAAGTGCTCGGCGTCGACGATCACCTCGCGGCCGGCGGCCTTCAGGTGCGCGACCGTGTCCCGAATCATCGCCAGGTTTTCGTCGGTACTGGTTTCCAGGACCGACTCCACCTGGAAACGAGAGAACTTGGCCACGATGGTGACGGCTGGAGTCTCGCAGGCCAGGAGCGCGGCCACGGTGGGGTCGTCGGCCACGTCGCGTTCCTTATAGCGCGTGGCGCCGAAGGCACTGATGCGGGCCTGCTTCCAGGCGATTTCGGCGGCGCGGCGGAAGAACTCCCGGTCCTTGGGGTTCGAGCCGGGAAACCCGCCCTCGATGTAGTGGACGCCGTAGGCGTCCAGCCGCTGGGCGATGCGCAGCTTGTCCTCGGTGGAGAACGAGATGCCTTCCGTCTGCGCGCCGTCGCGCAGGGTTGTGTCATAGAGCGAGAGTTGCATCGGAATCGGTCAAGCCTCGGCGGGAAGTAGATCGGTTACGCGCGAGTCGACTCGCCGGCTTCCCGCGAGACGTTGAAACGCCTGTCAGCCGGCGGCGGGCCCCTCAATCCGGGCAATGACCGCCGCGGTCATGGACGTGGTGTCCACGAGGCGCGCACCCTCCTCGCCGATATCGGGCGTTCGGAACCCGTCGTTGAGTGTCTGTTCGACGGCCGTCTCGATTGCCGCGGCCGCCTGCGGCTGGTCGAACGTGTGACGAAACAGCATCGCCACGCTGAGGATTGTACCCAACGGGTTGGCAATCCCCTGACCGGCGATGTCCGGCGCGCTGCCGTGTACCGGCTCGTAGAGCGCGCGCCCCGCGTCGCCCAAACTGGCCGAGGGCAGCATGCCCAGCGAGCCGGTGAAGACGCCCGCCTCGTCGCTGAGCAGATCGCCAAACGTGTTTTCGGTAACGACCACGTCGTATTCGGTCGGCTGGCGAACAAGGGCCGCGGCGAAGGCGTCGGCCAGCATGGTGTCGTACTCGATGTCGGGATGTTGAGCCGCCACGTCATTGGCGATTTCGCGCCAGAAGCGCCCGGTGACCAGCACGTTGAACTTATCCACCGAGAGCACCTTGCGCCGGCGACCGGCCGCCCACTCGAAGGCTCGCTCGACGATCCGGCGAATCTCGCTCTCCGTGTAAGCCAGCGTGTCGACGGCGCCGCGTTCGCCGTCGATGAAGCGCATTTCCTTTGGCTCACCGAAGTAGAGGCCGCCGGTGAGCTCGCGCAGGATGACCAGGTCGGTCCCTCGAACTACGTCCGCTCGCAACGGCGATTGATCGACCAGGGCGTCGTACACCCGGACGGGTCGAACGTTTGCGTAGAGCTCCAAGCCCTTGCGCAGCCGCAGCACGCCTTCCTCGGGAGTGAACTCGGCGTGCGGGTCTTCCCACTTCGGACCACCGACCGCCGCAAGAAACACGGCGTCGGCGTCCAGCGCGTCCTGCAGCACCTCGTCCGTGCACGGCTCGCCGAAGCGGTCGATGCTGTTGCCGCCGAGCGGTCGCTCGACCTGGGTTACGCCGACGCCAAAGCGGGAGGCCGTGTGATCGAGTACCTCCGCCCCGGCCGCCATCACCTCCGGACCGATACCGTCGCCCGGCGTGACGACGATGCGCCAGTCCTTCACCGAGCGGGCCAGCCGCTGATGTAGGGAAGCCTGTCGTGGACGGCGCTGATCGCGTCATCGGACTCCAGCAGCGAGGACAGCGCATCCCAGGCCCCGGTGACAAAGGCGTGGCTGACGGAGGCCGGCAGTTCGGCCTGATAGGTGGCCTGCCCGGCCTTGATCGATCCGCTACCGACGTCAATCTCAACCTGCGTCTCCGGCGCCTCCTCGATCAGGCTCTGCAGCGACTCGATCTGGGTGGCGGGCAAGGTCAGGCAGGGAATGCCGATGGTGGTGCAGTTGCCGAAGAAGATTTCGGCAAAGCTCTCGCCAACGATGGCCTTGATGCCCCCGCGCATGAGGGCCTGCGGCGCGTGTTCGCGGCTGGAGCCCGAGCCGAAGTTGCGGTTAACCACCAGGACGCCGGCACCGGTAAAACGGGCGTCGTCGAACGGGTGCTTGCCGTTCATCTGTTTACGGTCGTCCTCGAAGGCGTGCGGGCCGAGGGTTTCGAAGGTGATCTCGCGCAGATAGCGGGCGGGAATGATCCGATCGGTGTCGATGTCATTGCCGCGCACCGGGACTCCGGTTCCGGCGATGTTGGTAATGCGTCCGTCGTCAGTCATCGGTCGCCCCCTCAGCCCGCGGCCAAAGCGCGCACGTCGGTCACCTCGCCGGCGACCGCGGCGGCGGCAACCATGGCCGGGCTCATCAGCAGGGTCCGGCCAAGCGGACTGCCCTGCCGGCCCTTGAAGTTTCGGTTGCTGGACGAGGCGCATACCTGATCGTTGACCAGCTTGTCCGGGTTCATGGCCAGGCACATGGAGCAGCCGGCGTCGCGCCACTCGAAGCCGGCGGCCCGGAAGATATCGTCCAGACCCTCGGCCTCGGCCTCGACCTTTACCTGCTGCGACCCTGGCACCACCAGGGCCTTCACGTGCGCCGGGACCCGCCCGCCCTCGGCCACCCGCGCCGCTTCGCGCAGGTCGGAAATGCGGCTGTTGGTGCAGGAGCCGACGAAGGCCACGTCGATGGGCGTTCCCGCGATCGGGGCGCCCGGGGCGAGCTTCATGTGGTCCAGCGCGTCCTGGATCGAGCGGCGTTCGAGACCCTCGACTTCGCCCGGCGACGGAATGAACTCGTCCACACCCACGACCTGGCCCGGGTTGACGCCCCAGGTGACCATTGGCGCGATGGACTCGCCCTCGATATCGACCTGGTCGTCGTACGCGGCGTCCGCGTCCGATGCCAGGTCACTCCACCACTGGCGCGCGTTGTCGAATTCCTCCCCCTTGGGCGCGTACTCGCGTCCCTGGAGGTAGTCGAACGCGGTCTCGTCGGGGTTGACGTAGCCGACGCGCGCGCCGCCCTCGATGGACATGTTGCAGACGGTCATGCGCTCGTCCATGGACATGGCGTCGAAGACATCGCCGGCGTACTCGTAGGCATAGCCCACGCCGCCCTGCACGCCGAGCCGACCGATGATGGCCAGGATGACGTCCTTCGCGTAGACGCCCTCAGCGAGCATTCCACCGACCATGATGCGCCGGCACTGCGGCTTGGCCACCGAAATGGTCTGCGTGGCCAGCACATCACGCACCTGCGAGGTGCCGATGCCGAAGGCGATGGCCCCGAAGGCGCCGTGCGTGCTTGTGTGGCTGTCGCCGCAGGCAATCGTCATGCCCGGCTGGGTCAGCCCGAGTTCGGGTCCGATCACGTGCACGATGCCCTGACGGCCCGTGGAACGGTCGAAGAACGGGATCCCGGTCTGTTCGATGTTGCGTTCAATGGCCACGAACATCTGCTCGGCCATTCCGTCCACGTAGGGTCGAGCGGATCCGTCGGTGGGGATGATGTGGTCCACGGTGGCGAAGGTGCGGTCGGGGTAGCGGACCGAGAGTCCGCGTTCCGCCAGCATCTGGAATGCCTGGGGACTGGTGACCTCGTGCACGAGGTGCAAGCCGATGAACAGCTGGGTCTGCCCGTTCGGCAATTCACGTACCGAGTGCGCGTCCCAGACTTTATCGAGCAGCGTTTGGCCCATGTCGTCTCCTAGATTCCGGGTACGCCCGAAGCGTCAGCCAGCAAGGTGGCCTCGGGGGTCGTGGACCAGCCCTTTCCGAGGCCGGCCATCAGGCGGTTCAGCGCATTGACGTAGGCCTGGGCGCTGGCGACGAGGATGTCGGTGTCCGCGCCATGCCCGCTGAACGTCTTGGCGTTGCTCTCAATGCGGATCGTGACCTCGCCGATGGCGTCGATGCCTTCGGTCACGGAATTGATCGAGAACTCGGTGAGCTGGTTGGGCACCTTCACAAGGCGGTTAATCGCTCGGTAGATGGCGTCCACCGGGCCCGTTCCAATGGCGGCGTCGAAGAGCTCTTCGCCGTCGTCCGTGCGCAAGCGCACGGTCGCGGTCGGCATGGACCCGGTACCGGTGCTGACCTGGATGTGTAGAAGCTCAAAGGTCTGATGGAACGCACGGCGTTGCTCGTTCTGGACGATCGCTTCGAGATCGCGGTCGGTGATCGTCTTCTTGCGGTCGGCGATTTCCTTGAAGGCCTGAAAGGCGGCCTGGAACTCGTCGTCGGCCAGCGCGTAGCCCATCCGCTTCAGGCGGTCGCGAAAGGCGTGCCGGCCGGAGGTCTTGCCCAGGACGATGCTGCTCTCGTCCAGACCGACGTCCGATGGATTCATGATCTCGTAGGTGGTGCGTTCCTTCAGCATGCCGTCCTGGTGCAGGCCGGACGCGTGGGCGAAGGCGTTGGCGCCGATGACGGCCTTATTGGGCGGCACGACCATGCCCATGTAGTTGGAGACCAGGCGGCTGCTGCGCGCCAGTTCGGTGCTGACCAGGCGCGTGTCGGCCTCGAAGTAGTCGCTGCGCGTGCGCAGCGCCATGACGATCTCCTCCAGGGAGGCGTTGCCGGCACGCTCGCCCACGCCGTTGATCGTGCACTCCACCTGCGCCGCGCCGTTCTTGACGGCGGCCAGCGAGTTGGCCACGGCCTGGCCCAGGTCGTCGTGGCAATGGACAGACAGCACGACGTCTTCGATGCCGCGGGTCTGGTCCATGACGTACTGGACCATCTCGGCGAACTCGGCCGGCTGGGCATAGCCCACGGTGTCCGGGAAATTCACGACCGTCGCGCCCGACTCGATGGCGGCACTGAAGACTTCGCTGACGAAGTCCAGGTCGGACCGCGTGGCGTCCATGGCCGAGAACTCGATGTGATCGGTCAGCGTGCGCGCATGGCCCACGGAGTCGCGGGTCAGGTCGAGCACGACCTCGCGACGCTCCCGCAACTGATGTTGCAGGTGGATGTCGCTGGTGGAGATGACGATGTGCAGCAGGGGCCGGGCGGCAGCCTTCAGCGCATCCCAGGTGGTGTCGATCTGCTCGCGCTTGAAGCCGCTCAGGCCGGCGATCTCCACGTTGCGGAGTTCGCGAGCCAGCAGGTCGACGGCCCGGAAGTCGCCGGGCGAGGTAAACGGAAACCCGGCCTCGATGACGTCAACGTTCAAGCGGGCGAGTTGACGCCCGATTTCCAGTTTCTCGTCGATGGTCAGCGCGCCGCCGGCAGCTTGCTCGCCGTCGCGCAGGGTGGTGTCGAAGATGCGGACGTTCCGCATGGTGACAGCTTCCTCAGCTAGGTCGTGGGCGGCCGCGGATGCGGCCGCAGGATATCCCGGGGTTCCCCTCCGCTAGTGGGAGGGGCCGGGAAGCGCGAGCCGGGAAGTCACCAGGAAATTGCGCATCAGTCGTGCGTCACCTGCGGTTCATTCGCGCGTCTTGGGGAGCCAATCCATCATGCTGCGGAGCTCGCGACCCACCACCTCAACCGGGTGTTCGAGGTCGCGATTCCGAAGTGCATTATACGCCGGGCGCCCGGCCTGGTTCTCAAGAATCCAGCGGCGGGCGAACTCACCGTTCTGCACGTCCTCCAGGATGCCCTGCATGGCTTCGCGCGAGGTAGCGTCGACCACGCGCGGTCCGGAGACCAGGTCGCCGAACTCGGCGGTGTCGCTAATCGAGTAGCGCATGTAGCTGATGCCGCCCTGGTAAATCAGGTCCACGATCAGCTTGAGCTCGTGCAGGCACTCGAAGTAGGCAAGGCGCGGATCGTACCCGGCGTCAACCAGGGTCTCGAAGGCATTCTTGATCAGCGCGGTTGTGCCACCGCAGAGGACGGCCTGCTCGCCGAACAGGTCGGTTTCGGTCTCGTCCTTGAAGGTGGTCTCGATCAGGCCGGCCTTGGCGCAGCCGATCCCCTTGGCGTAGGAGAGCGCGACGTCGCGGGCGCGACCAGTGGCGTCCTGATGGACGGCGATCAGACCGGGAACGCCCACGCCCTCGACAAACAGGTCACGCAGGACGTGCCCCGGGCCCTTGGGGGCCACCATCGCCACGTCCACCTCGGGAGGCGGGCTGATCTGGCCGTAGTGGATGTTGAATCCGTGCGCGAAGAGAATCATGTGGCCGGATCGCAGCACAGGCGCGATCTGCTCCTCGTAGACCTGCGGCTGATCCTGGTCGGGCAGGGCCAGCATGACCGCCTCGGCGGCGTCCACGGCTTCGGATACGTCAAGGACCAGCAGGTCCTCGGACTCGGCGCGGGCACGCGAGGGACTGCCCGGGCGCAGTCCGACGACCACGTCGGCGTCGGAGTCACGCAGGTTGAGGGCATGGGCGTGCCCCTGGCTGCCATAGCCCAGGACCGCGACCCGCTTGCCCTGCAACTCGTCGGCCGTGATGTCGGCCTCGTAGAGAACCTTGCTATCCACGCGCACGTCCATTCCGGGGGCCGACGTCGTCGCGAGCGATGGCGATCACGCCGGTTCGGGAAATCTCTTCGATCGGGTACTCGGTAATTACGTCCAGGAAGCGGTCGATCTTGGACTGAGCACCGGTCATCTGCACGATCATGGACGTTTTGCTCACGTCGACGATTTCGCCGCGGAAGATGTCGGTGATCTCGGCCAGACCGGGCCGTTCGTTGGAGTTGACGCGCACCTTGATCATGGCCAACTCGCGCGTGACCGCCGGCGCACCGGTCAGGTTCCTCACGGAGACGACCTCGACCAGCTTATACAGCTGTTTCTCGCACTGCTTGACTTCCTCCGCCGAGCCCTCGACGGCGATGGTCATGCGCGAGTAACCGGGCTCCTCGGAATGCCCAACGGCCAGGCTGGCGATGTTGAAGCCGCGTCGGCGAAACAGGCTGGCCACCCGGGTCAGGACACCGGGGTGGTCGGCCACGGTGGCCACCAGCGTGTGGGTTTGAGGCGCCTCGTTCATCGCGGGTCCTCGATCACGCTGTTGACGCCGGTGCCCGGAACGATCATCGGGTAGACGTTCTCGACGCGGTCCACGTGGAGGTCAAGCACCACGGGGCCGTCGTATTCGTGGGCCATGGCGATGGCGTCGTTCATTTCGTCCCGCGAGCTGGCGCCGACGCCGTGCAAGCCGAAGGCCTGGGCGACCTTGGCAAAGTCCGGGTTGTCCAGGAAGGCGCCCATGTAGCGGCCTTCGTAGAAAAACTCCTGCCACTGCCGAATCATGCCCAGGTGGGCGTTGTTGAGCACGGCGACCTTTACGTTGATGCCCTCGGCCGCCAGGGTGTTGAACTCCTGGATGTTGATCAGCAGCCCACCGTCGCCGGTGACGCACCAGACGTCCTGTTTCTCGTCCGCCAGCTTGACGCCCATGGCCGCTGGAAGCGCGTAGCCCATCGGACCCAAACCGCCGGCGCTGAAGAACATGCGCGGGCGCTCGTACCAGTAGTGCTGGGCCGCCCACATCTGGTTCTGACCGACGTCGGCGATGACGCGGGCTTCGCCGCCGGAGATGTCGTAGATGGCCCGCACGACTTCCTGCGGCAGCACGGAGTCGGGGCTGTCGGGGATCTTGAGCGAGGGGTGGTCGCGGCGCCAGCCGTTCATCTGGTCCAGCCAGGGGGTGCGGTCGCGGTCCTCGATCAGGGGCAGCAGCTTCTGCAGCGTGAGTTTCAGGTCGCCGACGATCGGCACGTCGGTTTCGAGCACCTTGCCGATCTCGGCGGGGTCGATGTCGATGTGGACGACCTTGGCGCCCGGGCCGAATTCGTCCGGCTTGCCCACGGCGCGGTCGTCGAAGCGCGTGCCCAGGCCGATGATGCAGTCGGTCTGCCGCATGGAGAAGTTCGCGTAGGCCAGGCCGTGCATGCCGAGCATCCCGAATGACAGCGGGTGTGTTTCGGGGAACGTGCCGACGCCGTGCAGCGTGCTGACGACCGGGATGTTGCCGCGCGTGGCGAGTTGCAGCAGCTCCTCGGCGGCGCCGGAAATGTCGATGCCGTGTCCGGCCATGATGATGGGGCGTTCGGCGGCGTTGATGACCTCGGCCGCTTTGCGAACCATACGGGCGTTGCCGACCTTGGACGGGCGGTAGCCGCGCAGGTTCACCTGGTCGGGCGCGGTCTCGGTGGTGGTCTCCAGGAATACGTCCTTGGGAATGTCCACGTGAACCGGACCCGGGCGGCCGGTGGAGGCCAGGTGGAACGCCTCCTGCATGATGCGAGGCAGTTCGTCCACGTCCATCACCAGGTAGCTGTGCTTGGTGATGGGGATGGAAATGCCGGTGACGTCGGCTTCCTGGAAGGCGTCGGAGCCGATGGCCGGACGGGCCACCTGGCCGGTGATGTAAACGACGCCGACCGAGTCCATGATGTCGTTGGCCATGCAGGTGACCAGGTTGGTGGCGCCGGGACCGGATGTGCTGGTGGCCACGCCGACCTTGCCGGTGGCGCGCGCGTAGCCGTTGGCGGCGAAGCCGGCGGCCTGCTCGTGGCGGATCAGGACGTGACGGATGCGGTCCTGGTAGAGGTAGAGCGAGTCATAGAAGGGCAGCGAGGCGCCGCCCGGCATTCCGAAGATGACGTCGACGCCCGCGGCGAGCATGGCGTCGCAGACCACCTCGCCGCCGGTACGCGGTGTCCTGGGCGCGGCGGTGGAACCGTTGGTGGATTGGCCGTTCATTGCGGACATGTCGTGGGTCTCCTGGAGAGTCGTGGAAAAAGGTGTCGTCGTGTCTGCTGGGGAAACGCGGAGACGGCGGCTAGGCGGCGTCTCCGTCGGGTACCGCGACCGCGTAGATCCGAGCGCGCGCAACGTCACGCCTCTGCGTGCTGCGTCTCATCGCTCCGTAGTCCTTCGCGTCGGCCGGCGTTCCGGCAACAAAAAACCCGTCCCTCACAGGGACGGGCTGTAACCCGCGGTACCACCCCGCTTGCCCGGTCGGACGACCGAACCGCTTCGTTACCCGATCACGGCGGGCACCGGACCGATCTACCAGGCAAACCCTTCGACCGGTCGGCTCGGGGGCGACCTTCGGCTGCGAGAACCCGCCGGCTCACACCATTTCCGGCTCGCTCGGGGTTCTCGGGAGACCTACTCCTCCCCGTCAACGCCTTTGCGTTGTGTGCATTGTCTCTCGGAGTCGCGACAGGCACGGCCAACCGAGCGCGCAACGCGCACAGCGCCACCGTAACAACGCCTCGGGCCCGCGGCAAGGGAATTTGGCAGCGGGTCACTGTGGTTTGAGGAGGATCTTGTGCCGCAGCACCACGTCTTCTGCTGTCAACTCAAGTAGCTCAACCAGTTTGGCGAAGCGGGCCAGCCTCGACGGGCGATGCACCAGGCCCGGGGCCGCTGCCGCCTCTTGAGTCGGCCTAGGCCGGAACCGACACCTCGACGGTGTCTGGCATTGGCATTGGAAGACCGTCCTCGCGAAGCCCCGCAAGATGAAACTCGAGAGCCTCTCGCAGATTGCGACGACACTCTTCCGCCGTTTCACCCGTAGCTGCACAGCCGGGCACGGCAGGTGCATACCCTGAGTAGTTTCGAGGGCCGGCCTCGATGATGACCTCGTATTGCATTGCTAGCGCTCCAAGCCTGCTTGTCTTCGGATGGATGCCCAAGTCTTTGGATTCAGTTCGTCGCTCATCTTTCCAGGGATCGTCACTCGCCCCGGGCGGTGTGGATGCTTGTACTGCCGATGGCTCCCGCGGGTCGCTACGTGTACCCATCCTGCCGCCCGCACGCGACGCTCCGCCTCGCGAACCGTTACGGGCACTGATTCGGCGTCGCTAGGCCGATACCTGCTGCCGGCGCACCGCTGCGCCTCGGTGAGCAATCGCGGAGCGTGACGATCCCCTTGCCACGATGGCGCCCGAATATACAGGGTGGCACCGGCGAGTCCAGTAGTGTTCCTTCCGTTTGCGCGCGACGCTGGCGTCAGGTAGCGACTGGCGCGCAGCCGCAGTCGCCTGCGCATAATGCGCCATGCGCAGCCGGCCCGATCAATCCTCGCCCGACGGTCGCTATGTCGTGTTTGACCTGGAGACGCTGTACCTCAGCCACGAGGTGCGCGGCGGCTGGCGCAACATCAGGGACTTTGGGCTGGCGGTGGGCGTCACGATTGACGAGCACGGTGAGCAGCACGTCTGGCACGAGCCGGAGGCGCAGGACCTGATCGACTACCTGGCCGAGCATCCGCGCGTAGTTGGGTTCAACTCACGTCGTTTCGATCTCACCGTGCTGTCGGCTTACGGCGACGTGTCCGTCTTGCGCGAGCGGTCGTTTGACGTGCTGTTGGAACTGCAGTCGGTGACGGGCCGACGCAAAGGTATGCGTTTGCAGGACATCGCCGGGGCGATGTTCGGCGAGGCCAAGTCGTTGAGCGACGGCACGGAGGCGGTCCACCTCTGGCGCACCGGGCGGCCGGCCGACCGGCAGCGCGTGATCGATTACTGCGCCCAGGACGTGGTACTGACCAAGCGCATCCTGGAGTTTGGCGTGGATAACGGCTACGTGCTGGTGCCGGTGCCGAACCTGCGCCGCCGACGTTCAACCATGCCAGCTGAAGTGCCGGTGGACTGGGCCAGGGACGACGCGTTCAGCGGCGGCCCACGCCAACGTTCCGACCCGTAGCAAAGCGCGGGACGCCCTCTACATGAACTCGAGGATCGCCTCGATTTCGACCGGCATGCCGCCGGGCAACTGTGCCATGCCGACGGCCGAGCGCGCGTGGCGGCCGTTTTCGCCCCAGAGCTCCACGAACAGCTCCGAATAGCCGTTTATCACGGCGGGCTGGTCGGTGTAGTCGTCGGTGCAGTTGACCATGCCCAGGACTTTGACCACCTGGAGGATTCGGTCGAGGTCGCCAAGCGCCTCCTTGAGCGCGCCCAGGTGCGCCACGGCGATCGAGCGAGCGAATTCGGCCGCCTCCGCGGTATCGAAGTCGCGGCCGACCTTGCCCACCGGCGTCGCGCCAGTGGAATCCACCGGACCGGCGCCCGAGAGGTAGACCAGGTTGCCGCTGATGTTCCAGGGCTTGAGCGGGGCGGTGGGCGGGATGCTTGGGGACGGCAGCTCGATGCCGAGATCCGCCAGCTTGCCTTCGATCTTCATGTTTCGGGGTTCCCTTTCAGACTCAGTCGCCAAACAGGCCTTCGGCGGACACGGCGCCAATGGCCGCATCGAAGGCCGCTACCGTCTGGTCGATGTCTTCTTCGGTGTGGGTGGCGCTGGTGAATCCGCCGCCGGAGATCAGGTGTATGCCCTGGTTGAGAAGGGCCTGGCCGAGCGCGTCGCCGGCAGCTCCGCCGAGACCGCTCTTGGCGGGCTGGCCGCTCAGACTAATGTGGAAGTACGACGTTTCGCCGTAGACCAGCGCGCCCACGTCATGCCGGTCGAATGCGGCCTGGAGGCCCTGCCGCAGCTGCTCGCCCAGCGTGTCGATGTGCGCATGCACGTGGCCGTCGGCCAGGAAGTCCAGCACTGCCGCGCCGGCCGCGGCCGAGACGGGATTGGCGTTATAGGTTCCGGGGTGGGCGATGCGCTGGCCGCGGTCCCAGGTTGGATCGCCGCGCTTCTCCAGCCGGTCCATGATCTCGGCAGACCCGCCCACGGCGGCGCCCGGCAGGCCGCCGGCGACGATCTTGGCCATGGTGGTCAGATCCGGTGTCACGCCGGCCATTACCTGGAATCCGCCGGGCGACATGCGGAAGCCGGTGACGACTTCGTCCAGGATCAGGACGGCGTCGTGTTCGGTCGTCAGGCTGCGCAGGCCTTCAATGAACGACGGTTCGATGGGCAGGGCGCCCCAACCAGCGCCGCTGGGCTCCACGATCACGGCGGCCACGTCGCCTTTGGCAAGCTCGTCGCGCACAAGGTCAAGATCCGTTGGCAAGGCGGTGATGCTTCCCTGCGTCGCGGCCGGAACGCCGGCGGAGGTCGGGACGTCGTAGGGCTCTTCGACAGCCACGGTGGCGTAGTCGTGCCAGCCGTGGAAGTGGCCCAGGAACTTGACGATCCGGTCACGGCCCGTGTGGGCGCGTGCCAAGCGCATGGCCATGTGCGTGGCTTCGGTGCCGGAGGAATGGAAGCGCACCCGCTGGATGCTGGGCACGAGGCGCTTGATCTGTTCCGCCCAGCGAATCTCGAGCTCGTGGCCTGCCCCGTAGTGGGTGCCAATCTCGAGTTGCTCGCGCGCGGCGTCCACGGCCACTGGATGCCCGTGTCCCAGGATTAAGGCGCCATGGCCCATCGTGTAGTCCACGATCTCGTTGCCGTCCACGTCCCATTTGCGGGCGCCTTTGGCGCGAGCGGTCATAATTGGGAAGGGTGCCTGGATGCGAGTGTCGTGGGCCACGCCGCCGGCCAGGGCCTGGCGCGCGCGCGCGCGCAGCGCGCCCGAGCCGGCGTGCCGGGTAGCAAACGACTGCTCGATCGCGCCGTTGGCGGAGTCGTCACCCATAGCGAACCTCCAGTGTGAAACGTCGGAACCCGCGGCGGCGCGGGTGTTCAGGCTGGCGAACAGGATTGAGTGTGCCAGTCTGCCGTGTCAACGCGCTGGGCGGAGCGACGATGGGACACGGGAACCCAGGCACTTTGACGCAATAGCAGGGTTGTGAGCGGCGAATGACCAGCATGGCCACGAGACCGACCGAGTCAGGCAGGTGCCACGGTTCACTGCTCTTCGCCGTGATACGGTGAATTCGGTTGGCTCGATTCGATTTCGACGTGGAAACGCCTACGGAAACTCTCACGGACACAGGCATCGGCTTCAAGTTTGACGTGCCTATCCAGGTCAGGCCTGATGACGTGGGCTACGTTGCCGGATGCCCGTCTCTCGATGTCTTCAGTCAGGGCACGACGGAGGAGGCAGCGGTTGAGAATCTCAACGAAGCCTTGAGCCTCTTCATGTTGTCTTGCTTCGAACGCGGCACATTGGTCCAAGTCTTGAAGGATTGTGGGTTCGAGCCCGTACCCGGAGATCCGGTGCCAACAGAGAGTTCCCTCAGGGTCGAAATCCCCCTAAGGCAGAAGGGTGTCACGGAGGCTTACACCACTCAATTGGCGTGAGCTTGTCAGGGTTTTCGAGGCGGACGGATTCCAGGAGGAGCGAAGACGCGGGTCGCACATTGTGCTGTCGAAGCGCGGCGTGGGGCGACCAGTTGTGATTCCGCAGTACAAGGCGGTCGGACTCGACATCATCAGGAGCAACATGAGAACCGCCGGCATGTCGCGAGAGAGGTTCTTTGAACTCCTTGATGGGTCACAAGCCTCGAGGCGGGACGACAAGCCTTAGTACAGGCGTCGTACGCTAACGCTGTGCTGTTTATCTTCATGGGCGGGCGTGACCCGCGCTTGCGGAACGCGGTTGACGCGGTGCTGGGGCACCCGGCTCCGGATGACCTGGCCTATAGCCACTTGGACGGAGCACGAACGGGCCCGGACGAACTCAACGCGGCCTGTGGGGCCGTCTCGATGTTCGGCGAGCGTCGCAAGGTCTTTCTGGACGGCGCGCCGCCCAGCGGGCCGCAGGCCCGAAAGCTCATCCAGTGGCTGGCGGCGTACGGCGATGCGCGCAAGGACGACCCGAGCGCCGATACCTGCGACCTGGCCGTCTCGGTGTACCTGGATCTGGGGGACCGTCGAACCGCGTCGCGTGTCAGGGCTTTCAACGAGTTGACCAAGCACGGCGGGCGCGTTCAGCAGTTTGGACCGTTGCGTGAGGCCGAGGCGGTGCGGTTCGTGCGCGCCGAGGCGCGGCGCGTGGGCGTGAGGATCACGGAGGGCGCCGCCGGCCGCCTGGTGGAGCTCATGACGGCCGACGCGGGGCTGCTGGCCAGTGAAATCGAGAAGCTGGGGGCCTACGTTGGCTTCAGCGGCGAAGTCACCGAGCGCGACGTGAATGCCGCCTGCGCCACGATTGGCGAACACGCGCGCTGGGACTATGTGAATGCGCTGGCAGACCGGCGGGGCGCCGAGGCGCTGGGGGTGCTGCATGACATGCTGGCGCTACGAACGCCGCACGAGATGATCCTGGCCGACGTGACTCGCTCGCTGCGGCAGTTGGCGGCGGCTCGCCAGGTCGTGGTCGAGGGCGGCAGCTACCAGGAGGTGGCGCGGGCGGCGGGGACGCCGCCCGGTCGCGGCCGCTACCTTGCCCAGCAGGCCCGGCGGATGTCGGACCGGCTCATCGCGCGGATGTATGCCGAAGTCGTGCGGACGGACGCGGCGCTCAAGTCAACGGGTGGGGACAAGGACGCGCTGCTGGAGATCCTGACCGCGCGGCTGGCCACGCGGCCGGCCGAGGCTCGGGCCTAGGCGGCCTGCGCCGCTCGCAGTTGCCGCACTAGGCGCGACATGCTGCGCGCCGCCTTGCGACGGTGGATGATGCCCTTGCGCGCGGCGGCATCGAGACGGCTCTGGGCCTCCCGGATGGCGGCCTGCGCGGCGTCGACGTCGCCGGCATCGATCGCTTCGCGGGCGCGCTTGACGAAGGTACGCACCGTGGAGCGCGTGCTTACGTTACGCGCGCGCACGAAGCGCTGCCGGCGCACGTCCTTGGCGCGGCGTTGATGACGGACGATTTCTTTGGGTGAAGGCACGGTTGTACTGGGTCTCGGGTCACGCGAGGTAGGCCTTGAGCATATCACCGGACAGCTTGCCGCAGCCCTGTATTCGCGATGGCCACTGCCCGATTCCTCGACCCGTCGCAGGCTGCAGCGCCTTGAGCCCAAAGGGCGGCTGGCGAGTGCCAGCCGCCCCTGGTCGACTCGCCTTGCTAGCGAATGCGCGTCACCGTGATCTTTACCACGGGCGCCTCGATGTCCCAACCATGGGCCTCGACCGTGAGGTCGCCGGAGGGTTGATCGCCAGCAATGCCCACGTGGTGAAGTACCACGCCGCCTTCAGCCAGGTCGGGGTTGCTCATGCCGGCGCCGGCGTCATCAGACGACACGCCGCGCAGCGGCTGGCAGGGCGGAACCACGTCCGCGAAGTCCTCGGTGTTCCGCTCGGTACCGGCGTCATACGCGCGTGCCATGTAGGTGGCGGTCTCGCCCAGCTCTGTCGGCAGGGCCAGACCAGCGCCACCCGTGAAGCCGTCGTTGGTGCAGATCAGCATCGAGGCCACCGACAGCCGGTCGGCGCCCCGGTCCGCCACGATCGTGATGGTGGACGACTCGCCCGGCATGATGGGCGGATGTTCGCCCGTGCCGAATGCCACCGCGACGTGCGAGGCGTCGACGTTGTCATGCCACCACTGAACGAGACCAGGCACGTCGCTGTTCTCGGCCACGTTCCAAATCTCAGGACCTGCGGCCTTCCTGGTCGCGAACAGTTCCGCGTTCGACCGGTGCGTGGCAATCACTGCCGGCGTGAACGGCTGCGTGTGTGTCAGGTTCGTGATCGTGACGTCGAAGGCGGTGGTCTTCGTCGACATGCGGATTCCGTCGTCCGTCAGCTCCCAGTGTCGCCAGCCGTCCGTGAACGTGGAAATCCCCACGCTCGGCCGGATAAAGGCCTTTCCGGTGGTCGTGTGTTGAATGATGTCGCCATTCGCCGCATGGTCATGGCAGTCCAGCGGTTCGCCCATGGTGTCGCCGAGACTCGACTTGAGCTCGGCGAATTCTGGAGCAAACTTCAGATTCGCTCCGTCGCAGCGCTGGTGCGCCGACGCGCCGCTGATAAAACTGCAAACAGAACTATTACCAGCGCAACGATGCACAGACCCCTGTACCTCATGGAATTCCCTTGTCCCGTGGGGCACTCCGCCCTTGTCGGAGTCACCTCGACCGTGGGGCCATTCTGAGGGCGAATTGGCGCGAAACTCTGTTTCGCGGGCCTTCCTACGGTCTGGCAGATGAGCGTTTTATGAGAATTCCAGTGGGAGTCGCCAGACGTGCCTGAAATCGCGCTTGCCGGCGACTTCGCCGCCGGCGTGGATACCGTCTTCGCCGCCGCCGTGGGACGGCACGTCATCGGCTCGCCGCAGGGGCGTCTTGGCGTTGAGACCGGGGTCATGTCCCTGCCGGATCCGCGCCTTGAGGACCTGCGGAAAGTCTTTCGCGCGGCGCAGACGGTTCCCGTTTCGTTCACTCTCTGGCACGCGCCGGGCCACGCGCTGGCGGCAGGCGACGCGCCGAACGCCGAGTGGATTGGGCGTCTCAGGACGGCCGACGCGCTATTGCTGGTGGTGTCCGGCGACGGCGGCCTGGAAGCCGCGGCCGAGCGCGCCGCCGCGCTGCGAACCGAGCTGGCGGTACTTGACCTGGCGATTCTGGAACCGGCCCAGCAGCGTCTCCAGGAGCGTGCCACCCGCGGCCCGCGGGTTGAGCGACGCGAGGTTGGCGAGCAACTGGCCATCGTCAGCCGTGCCCGCGAGGCGATTGAAGCCGAGCGCCCACTGCTGCATGGGCTGACTCAGCACGAGGTCGCGAACCTGCGCGGCTTCGGGTTGCTGGGCGCCAAGTCCTGCGCCGTGGCCTGTAACGTCCCGGACGACGATGCCGCAGCCGTTGACGCCGAGCGGGCCGCGGCAGGGCGCGACGACTGGTGCGTGGTCGCCGCCTCCACGGAAGCCGAACTCGACGACCTGCCCGCCGAAGACGCCGCCGCGTTCCGAGAAGACCTAGGCCTCCCGAGCCTGGCGGCACAGCGCCTGGGCCAGGCCCTGCGCACGGCCCTTGACCAGATAACGTTTTACACCGGAAACACGCGCTCGGTAAACGCCTGGCTCCTGAAACGCGGCGCGACCGCGCTGGACGCCGCCGGCACCATCCATTCAGATCTGGCGACGGGGTTCATCCGCGCCGATGCCGTGGCCGCGGACGAACTCCTGGCCGCGGGTTCAATGGCCGACCTGCGCGACCGCGGCCGCATCCAGCGGGTAGGCCGGGACTACCTGGTCTCAGACGGCGAGGTCATCCAGGTCCACTTCAGCCGCTAACGTGATCCGGCCGCGCCGCGCCCACCAGATCGGCGATGGATTCGAAGCCGCGGTTCTCCAGACACCCGCGCAGTCCTTCAACGATGCGCTCGGCGGTCCGCGGTTCCCTGAAGGTTGCGGTACCCACCTGGACGGCGGACGCCCCGGCCATTAGGAACTGCAGCGCGTCGTCGGTGGTCACGACGCCGCCCATGCCGATGATGGGGATCGAGACTGCTCCCGCGACGTCGTAGACGCAACGCACAGCCAGCGGCCGGATCGCCGGGCCCGACAACCCACCGGCGCCGGCGCCCAGAAACGGAAGCGCCGCGTCGGTATCGATCACCATTCCGAGCAGGGTGTTGATCAGCGAGAGGGTGTCGGCTCCGGCGTCTTCGGCGGCGCGCGCGATCGGCCGCAGATCCGTCACGTTGGGCGAGAGCTTGGCGATTACCGGCAGCGAAACGGCCCGGCGCACGGCCTGGACGGTGGCCGCGGTCGTCGTCGGATCGGTCGAGTAATCCAACCCGCCGGCCACGTTGGGACAGGACAGATTGGCCTCGATGGCCACCACGTTGTCCAGCCCGTCGAAGCGGGCGGCCAGCGTCGTCCAACTCTCGGGATTGTGCGCCGCGATGCTCACGACAACCGGGCATGGCAGCTCCGCCCAGATCGGCGCCTTTTCACGCACCGCGCCTTCGCCGCCTGGATTCGGCAGGCCGATTGAATTCAACATCCCGGACGGCGTCTCAACCGTGCGGGGCGTCCGGTTGCCCTCGCGCGGCTCCGGCGTCACCGTCTTGGTCACGATGGCGCCAAGCGCGGCCAGGTTCACAACATCCCGATACTCGTCCCCGAATCCAAACGTGCCCGAGGCCGTGAGCACCGGAGCGCGCAGCGGCAGCCCGCGCGGATGACCGGGCGCCAGATTCACAGCCAGCGATGGCACCGCCGTAGTGCCCATCGGAGCAATCGCCTTCACGCGTCCGGCCGCACGAAACCGAGGCTAGCATGAGGCATCGAGGCGTCCGCCGCCTAAACTTATGTTGACTGCCAGAAAGCCTCTGGCATAGCATCCGATTCAGATCGTCGCCGTGGGGGCCGGTGGGCGACGCTTCCGTGGAGGCTCCCCATGGCCGTGACTATCGCCATTGCCAACCAAAAGGGCGGCGTTGGCAAGACGACCACCACATCCAACTTGGCGTCCACCCTTGCGCGCGCCGGCTCCCGGCTGCTCGTCATCGACTGCGATCCGCAATCCAATCTCACCGCTTCGTTCGGCGTCGAGCGCGTCATGGACGCCACCCTCGCCGACGCCTTGCTGAACCGCGACGTTGAGCTACCCCGCTACCGGGTCAATGATCCCGCCGGCGGCACCGTGGACGTCGTACCGGCCTCCCCCGAACTTGCCCGCGTGGAGTCGGCCCTGCAGACCAAGCTCGGACGCGAGCTTCGCTTGCGCGAGCATGTGCTACGCGTGGACAAGGACTACGACTTCATCCTGTTCGATACGCCGCCATCGCTGGGCGTGCTGACGATCAATGCGCTGGTCGCCGCTGAGTGGGTCATCATTCCCACCGAAGCCCGCTTCTTCTCCTTGCAAGGGCTGCAGATGCTGAATGAGAGCATCGAGGAAGTCACCTTCCTCAACCCGCGGCTCAAGGTCCTTGGAATCGTCCTCAGCAAATTCGATCGCCGGCTGCGCGAAGAGAAGACCGTCGCCGAATACCTGCGCGAGCGCTGGGGCGCCAGCGTGTTTGAGTCAGACATTCCCACGAACAGCAAGATCTTGGAAGCTGCCAGCACCGGCGTTTCCATCTTCGCCGCCGGCAGATCTAACCGCGGCGCCCGGCGCGCGGTGCAGGCCTACGAGACGCTCGCGGCGGAGGTGCGTAATCGTGCCGCCTAGGGACCGCGGCGGATTCGACCCCGACCGGATGGACGACCTGCGGCGGCCCGGCGACCTGGTACCGCGCATCCTGCGCCAGGACACGGAGCCCGGGTCCAGGAATGCCGTACCGGGCCTCACCGATATCCGAGTCATTGGTGTAGGCGGGGCCGGCAACAACGCGGTCAACCGCATGGTCGCTGCCGAGCTTGAAGGCGTGGAGTTTATCGCCGTCAATACCGACGCCCAGGATCTCGCGGCATCCAACGCCCACCGCCGGCTTCTGATCGGCAGCCGGGCCACCGACCATCTCGGCTCCGGCGGCGACCCGCGCCTCGGCGAGCGCGCCGCCACCGAGAGCAGCGACGAACTGGCCGACCTGATCGACGGTGCCGACATGGTGTTCATCACAGCTGGCATGGGCGGCGGCACCGGCACCGGCGCCACCCCGGTCCTGGCCGACCGCGCGATGGAAGCCGGCGCGCTGACGGTGGCCGTGGTCACCGTGCCCTTCACTTTCGAAGGGTCACGTCGCGTCCAGGTCGCCCACCACGGCCTGTCTGAGCTCGAAAGCCGCGTGGACGCGCTGATCACGTTGCACAACGACAAGCTGCTGGAACACGCCAGCGCCAGCACCGCATTCTCGGACGCGTTCGTGATGGCGGACGAGATGCTGCATCGCGGAGTGCAAGGCGTCACCGACCTGATTACGTCCACCGGGCTGGTCAACGTGGACTTTGCCGACGTGCGCTCGGTGATGCGCGGCTCCGGCACGGCCATGATGGGCGTCGGCGAAGCCGCCGGCGAAGAGCGGGCGCTGCGGGCGGTGCGCCAGGCGATGGAGAGCCCGTTGCTTGAGACTTCGATTGACGACGCACGCGGCGTGCTCATCAACATCACAGCCTCCGACGACGTCGCGATCGCCGAAATCAACGCCGCCGCGGAGCACGTGACCGCCGTCGCCGCGCCGGATGCCAACATCATCTTTGGCACGGTGGTCGATCCACGCATGGGCCAGACAATCCGAATCACGCTGATAGCCACCGGGTTCGAGGCGTCGCCTTCAGCAGATGTGTCCCGGCCCGGGCGCGGCCGACGCCAGAGCGACCGTGCCAGGCGTCCGGCGCGACGCGGCAGCCTGGCGGACGATGAGGTTGACGTGCCGGCCTTTTTGCGTCGCCGCTCGCCGTCCTAAGCTCTTCACGCAGCGGCGCCGCGGCCTGACCGCGGCGGACGGAAGGTTTGAGGCGTGACCCAGGTTCGAGACGGGACGGAACAAGGCCGGCAGTTTGCCCGCTGGTTGGCGGACCAGGCCGACGCGGCGCTGGAGATGTCCATGCTGGACGCCGGCCGTCTCCTCCTGCAACTGCGCGCCAACCGCGCCTTCCTTCGACACATCGAACGTGCGGGAACCATCGTGGCCGAGCGCGGCGGCTCCCTCTCCGGCTTGCTCGCCACCGCCCTCGAGCGGATGGGCGCGTTGGGCACGGCGGTGTTGCGCGATGCCCATCCCGCGCAGCACGAGACCATCGTCGACCAGCTCGTTCAGTTGCAGACCGCCGCCGTTCAGTCACTTGTGCGCGGCTACGACGCCATCGTTCCCATCAACGCCACGCCGACCGAGCGGGAGCGACTGCTCGACAACACTGTCCGTGCACTCGACCGAATAAACAGCGTGATCAATTCCTCGTTGGAGCTGGACGAGATCCTCATGGCCACGGTCGAGTCCATCTCGGACCTGCTGGGCGTCTCCGAAGTCACCATTTATCTCTACGACGAGGCCATTGACCGTCTGATCCTCAGCGCCACCCGCGCCTTCAATCCCGAAGCCATCGGACAGACCACGCTGGCCCTGGGCGAGGGGATCATCGGATGGGCGGCCCAGGTTGGACAGCCGGTATCGGTCCGCGACGCTTGGAGCGACCCCCGCTTCAAGTACGTGCCCGGGCTGGGTGAAGAAGATCTGCGCAGCTTTCTGGTCGTCCCCATCGTGCTGTTCACCGTCGAGCGCCTGGTCGGCGTCCTGAGCATGGCCAGCCCCGAATTCCGCGACTTCACGGACGAGGAAGCCCGCTTTGCCGAAATCACCGCCGGGCAGCTCGCCATCGCGGTGGAGAACGCCCGCCTGCACAGCCATACGGACGACGCCCTGCACGGCAAGATCGAGCAGCTTACGACGGTCCAAAACCTGGCGCGCACGCTTACCTCAGACCTTGAACCCGAGTCGGTGCTGGCCCAAATTGCCCAGACCGCCGCCCACCTGATCGACGTGGACAAGGCGGCCATCTGGCAGGTGGACCAGGACGGCAAGCGGATGCGCATCGTGGCCTCGCACAACCTCGGCGACGCCTACCGTCGGCACAGCCTTCGCATTGGCGACGGCGTGGTGGGCCGCGCGGTGGCGACGCGTGCGCCGGTCGTCGTCAGTGACGCCATGAACGATCAACGGATGGCAGCCACCCGCGAATTGATCGCCACCGAAGGATTTGGCGCGCTCTTCAGCGTGCCGCTGATCCTGCGCGACCGCGCCGTGGGCGCCATCAGCCTCTACAGCCCCGCACCCCACGAGTACACCCAGGAACAGGTCGACCTGGCCTTCACCTTCGCCAACCACGCGGCCATCGCCATTGAGAACGCCCGGCTCTTCGAAGAGGTGCGGCAAGGCCTGGAGACCAAATCCATCTTGCTCCAGGAGATGCACCACCGCGTCAAAAACAACATGCAAACCATCGCCTCCCTGCTCGAAATGCAGGCGCGGCGCACCGAAACCCAGGAAGCCGCCACGCTGCTCAAGCTCAGCGCCGGGCGCATTGGCGGCATGGCCCGCGTTCACGACCTGCTGTCGCAGGACGCCATCGGGCAGACCACGGTGCACCAGATTATCGACTCGATGGCCGACATGCTACGTGGCGACCTGAACGCCAGCGGCCGCCGCATCGACATCACGGTGGAGGCTCGACCTGGCCGAATCCAGTCCGAAAAGGCCACGGTGTTCGCCCTGGTCATCAATGAACTGCTCTGGAACGCCGTAGAGCACGGCATGGCCGGACGAACCACCGGCCGCATTCACGTTGACGCCTCCGCGCACAACGGTCGGCTAGCCATTTCGATCGAGGACGACGGCATCGGGCTGCCCGAAGACTTCAGCCTCGCGCGCGACCAGGGACTCGGCCTGACCATCGTTCGCAACCTGGTGGAGCGCAATCTCGACGGCGCCTTCGACATCGCCCCGCGCCGGGACGCGCCCGGCGCGGTTGCAACCCTGCGCTTTCGCCCCTAGCTGCCGGACGGCTCGCGCCGGCCGGGCGTGAAGACGACCACCGTGATGACCCCGGCCAGCGCCAAGAGCGCGCCAAGCAGCGCGCTGGTTCCGGGAATCTCGCCATAGAGCAGCGCGCCCAGAACAACGCCGCCGGTGACTTCCTGGGTGGTGATCACGTTGGGAATCGTCGCGCGCGCGCGCCGGAGTGCCGCGTTGAGCAGCGTGTGGCCCAGCCCCAGCGGCACCATCCCGAGGATGACAAGCACCGCAATTCGCCCGCCGTCGTACGCCGACGTGTCAAATGAGAACGCGGCGTAGGGCAGCGCCAATAGCGCCGCCCATCCGTACACCGCAAATACATAGGACGGCAGCGGCATCGCGCCGCGGTAGTAACGACCCGCGAGTACGTAGGCGGCCAGGGCCGCGCCGGAGCCTGCGGCGGCCAGGTCGCCACCCAGCGTGGCCCCGCTCTCGGCGGGCTCGAATCCAACCAGGATTGCAATTCCGGCCACAGCAGCCAGCACGCCAACGATCTGCATCGCCCGCGGTGGCTCCCGCAGGATGAGCGCCGAGCCCAGCGCGACCAGTGCCGGCGAGCCGTACACCAGCGCCAAGGTGTGGGCAGTGGTTGTGGTCTGAGCCGCCAGCGTGAACAGGAGAAAATGAGCGTACAGCGTTGCGCCCAGCACGGCGGTTCGCCGCTCGCGCGCGTGCGCCAACGAGACACCGGACACCCTGGCCAGACCGAAGGCCACCAACGTCGCCAACGCCAGGCGCCAGAGGGTCACTTCGGCGGCGCTGACCGGCAGCGCAAGCCGCGAGAGCGGTGCCCCCAACGCAAACGCCGCCGCGGCTGCCGCGCTCAGGGCCACGGCACTCCGGGTGCTCGACGTCAGTGCGTCGGCCCTTCGTCCAGCCAGCAGGCGGCCCGAGGGGCCCAGTAGGTGATGATGATGTCGGCGCCGGCGCGTGCCACGGCCGTCAGCGCTTCCAGCGCGGCCGCGCGTTCGTCCAGCCAGCCCCGATCAGCCGCCGCCTTGATCGCCGCGAACTCGCCGCTTACCAGGTACGCCGCCAGCGGCGCGTCGTAGTCGGCACGAACTCGCGCAATCACGTCCAGGTAGGTCAGCGCGGGCTTCACCATAACGATGTCCGCGCCCTCCTCCAGGTCAAGCCCAACCTCGCGCAGCGCCTCGCGTGCGTTGCCCGGATCCATCTGATAGCTCCGCCGGTCCCCGAAAGCCGGTGCCGAACCGGACGCCTCTCGGAACGGCCCATAGAACGCGCTGGCGTACTTGGCGGCGTACGCCATGATTGCCGTCTCGGTGAAACCCTCCGCGTCAAGCAGCGACCGGATCGCGCCGACTCGCCCATCCATCATGTCCGACGGCGCCACCACGTCCGCTCCAGCCCGCGCGTGCGAGAGCGCAACGTCGGCAATGCGCGCCACCGAGGCGTCGTTGTCGATGGTCTGCCCGTCCAACATCCCGCAATGGCCGTGATCCGTATACGCGCATAGGCACACGTCCGTGAACACCACCAGCTCCGGCGCGGCATCCTTCATGGCTCCGATAGCTCGCTGGACCGTCCCGTCAGGCGACGACGCCTCGTCGCCCTCCGGCGACTTCACCGACGCCTGCCCGAACAGCAGCACGCCCTGAATTCCCGCGTCCGCCACCTCGCGAACCGCCGCGCCAATCCGGTCCACCGACCGCTGCATCTGCCCCGGCAGCGAGCCAATCTCGGTCTCGATGCCTTCGCCCGGCACCACAAACATCGGGTACAGCAACTGATCCACCGACAGCCGCGTCTCCCGCACCAGCCGCCGCAATCCAACCGACCGCCGCAATCGCCGCGGCCGCAGCACACCAACCTCGTCAGCCGCAGTCACCGACCTAATCAGCCGTTCCCGCACCACTGCACGTCCTCCGGCCGTAGAGAGTCATTCTAAAGCTGGAATTCAACGACCTTGTGCGCTCGGAATGGAGGTTCGACGATCCGCTTGACGACGGCATCCGCTCAGACTCATCGCGACTGCCTCCCCAAGCGCCTCCCCGCTTGCCTCTGACGCCACCGCGTCGGGCGCACGCCCGGCGCGTTCACACGCCGCCGCCGTGGTCGGCCCGATGGCGGCGACGGCGACTTCCGGTGGAATTGTTGCCAACCCGCCCAGGGCGACTGCAAAGCTGATGGCGCTCGAGGGACTCGCAAACGCCAGGGCGTCGACGTCGCCGCTCCGAACGGCTGTCACGATTTCATTGGGCACTGCCGCCGGACGCGTCCGGTAAGCCGGGACGCGCGTGACCGCCAAGCCCGCAGTCCGAAGGCGGTCGACTGTCTCCTCACGTCCGTCTTCCGCCTGGGCCACCGCCGCCCGCGCCCCGGTCGAGGCCTGGGCAACGACTGCGGCTGCCAGGTCAAGCCCCGTGCGCCCGTCCGATCGAATCGTCACAGTTATCCCCGCCCGTTCGGCCACGATGCTGGTTGCGGGCCCGACGACGCCGACTTGCACGCTAGCCGGAACCGCCGGTCCGCCACGCCGCAGCCGACGTGCGCGCTGCACGTAGTAGCGAACCGCGTTGCGGCTCATGAATAGCAGGTAGTCGTAGCGGCCAGGCGCCCGCACCAGGGCATCCAGCGCCTCGTAGCTGCGGGGCGGGCCGATTCGAATGGCTGGCGCCGCTACGACCTCGCATCCAAGTTCCTGCAGGCGTTCGGTCAGCCGGTCTCGCACGTCCGCTGGCCGGGTCACGACGACCCGCGGACGCCTCACGTCGCCGCACCCTCGTCCAGCACTCCCACGACAGCGCCTACAACGATCACCGCCGGAGCCTCCAGTCCAGACTCCCGGGCGATCGCGCCAATGGTCGCCAGCGTTCCCGAAATCATCCGCTGATCCGGCCAGGTAGCCCGCTCCACCACGCGCACCGGCTCGTCAGGCGGGCGTCCGCCCGCCATTAGCTTGCGGGCGAGCGTCCCCAGGTTCCCAACCCCCATCAGCACCACGATTGACCCAGGGGTACCCGCAATCCGTGCCCAATCCACCCCGGCACCCGCAGCCGACTGCGCGTCGTGACCGGTCACCACGGTGAAGCTTGACTCCACCCCCCGATGCGTCACGGGCACATCCGCCGCGGTGGGTCCGGCCAGGGCCGACGAGATTCCGGGCACAACTACGACCGGGATTCCGGCCGCTCGGGCCGCCAATACTTCCTCGCCGCCGCGGCCGAAAACGAAGGGGTCCCCGCCCTTGAGCCGGCACACCGCGAGCCCCTCACGGGCCAATGCAATGAGCAGGTCATTGATCTCTGCCTGGCTTCGCGAAGCCCGGCCCGGCGTCTTGCCAGCGTCTTCGATCCGAGCGTCGGCGCGCGCCAGCGTCAAGAGGTCCGTCGAAATCAGCCGGTCATGCACCACCGCGTCCGCCGACTCCAGGACTTCGCGGCCGTGCACGGTGATCAGCTTCGGATCGCCCGGACCCGCACCGACCAGGTAGATGGTTCCCGCTTGCGCCTTCACTGCGTCGTCTGCTCTCGCGCCGCCAGCACCCGGGCGGCGGCCTGCCGGCCCAGCGCGTCGGCGTCGGTCACGCGCCCTCGAAGCGTCAGCGGCTGCGTTTCGCCATCACCGAACAGCCCCGCCGTCAGCGCCAGATCCGTCCTGTCTACAGTCGCAAGCGCGCCCGCCGGCACCGTGCATCCGCCGCGCAAGTCGCGCAGGAAGGCCCGCTCGGCGGTCACTTGCGCCCGAGACTCCGCGTCATCAATTCGCTCCACCAGCAACTCCACGTCGGTCCGGTCCGTCCGCACCTCTACCGCCAGCGCGCCCTGTGCCGGCGCCGGTAGAAAACCTGGCGGATGCAGGATCTCGGCGATGTCCCCAGCCAGACCCGCCCGTTCCAGGCCCGCCACGGCCATCACCGCGGCGTCGAGCTCGCCGGCCTGCACGCGTCCGACTCGCGTACCCACGTTGCCGCGGAGCGGTTGAACCCGCAGGTCGGGACGCGCGGCGAGCACCTGGGCGGACCTCCGCGCGCTTCCGGTGCCAACCGTGGCGCCCTCGGGCAGATCGGCCAGTGGTTCGCCGCTTCGAGTCACCAGCGCGTCGCGCGGATCGGCTCTGACAGGAATGGCCGCGATGCACAGACCCGCCAGTGGCTCCGTCGGCAAGTCCTTGTAGCTGTGCACCGCAACGTCGGCCCGGCCATCCAGCAGGGCCGTCTGCACGCCGCGCGAAAAGACTCCGTGCTCGCCCAAGGCCTCGATCGCCCGGGTGCGGTCCCGGTCGCCCGTCGTTTCCACCAGCACGAACTCAGCTCGCAACCCGGGATTGGCCGCCGTCAGCAGATCGGCCACCAACGCCGCCTGCGCGCGAGCCAGCGGCGAACGGCGTGTCGCGATGCGAACTCTCACCGCCGCACCTCGGATTGCGACCGCCTGCGTCAGCCCCTGATCGTACGCTGCCTGCGCTCAGCGCCGGGCATAGGCATCGGCCAGCACCGCCGCGACCTCCGGTCGCGTGAACTCAGCCGGCGGACGTTGTCCCTCGCTCAGCAGGCCGCGCAGCCGCGTCCCGCTCAGGAACACGTGGTTGGCTCCGTCGTGCGGGCAGGTCTTGGCCGACCCCATCGCCGCGCAGGCCGTGCACCAGAAGGCATGCTCGAAGAACAGCGGGGTGATGCCCAATTCGCCGGCGTCGAACTCGTGGAATATGTGCTGCGCGTCGTGCGGTCCGTAGTAGTCGCCCACGCCCGCGTGGTCGCGTCCCACGATGAAGTGGGTGCAGCCGTAGTTGCGCCGCACCAGCGCGTGAAACACGGCCTCGCGCGGACCCGCGTAGCGCATGGCCGCCGGCAATGCCGCCAACACCACCCGGTCGCGCGGGAAGTAGCCGTCCAGCAGCACCTCGTAGCAGCGCCAGCGCACATCGGCGGGCACGTCGTCTTCCTTGGTGACGCCCACCAGCGGATGCACCAGCAGGCCGTCCACCATCTCCAGCGCGGCCTTCTGGATGTACTCGTGCGCGCGATGGATTGGATTGCGCGTCTGGAACCCGACAACCGTCCGCCAGCCCAGCGCCTCGAACCGTTCGCGCAACTGCGCCGGCGTCAGGTGCCGCGGGTCCTCCGCCCGGTCGGGCGAGTGGCCGAAACACGTCAGCGGCCCGCCAAGCAGCACGTTGCCCTGCGCATAGAGCGCGGCCACACCGGGATGCTCGGCGTCCGTTGTGCGGTACACGGCCTGCGCCTCGGCCGTCTTGTCGTAGTGGAAGCGCTGCCGCACCTCCAGTTCGGCGCGGCGCCGGCCCGTGCCGTCCAGCAGATCCAGCCGGTCGCCTTCGCGCACCAGGGCCGCCGTCTCGGCGTCCACCGCCAGGGTGATCGGCAGCGGCCAGGGCTGGCCGTCGGGCAGGTGCATGTCCTTCAGCACGGCCGCGTATTCGGGCTTCGTCATGAAACCGGTCAGCGGGCGGTAGCCGCCGACTCGAAACAGCTCCAGGTCTGCGAGCTGCCGCGGTGAAAGCCGGATCGCGACTGGCGTCGCCACGGCAGCCATCAGGCGGCCACCACGCAGTCGGACACCGGCGCCAGGTAGCCGAGGCATTCCAGACGCTCCAGGATCCTGGCCGCGCTTTCATCCACTGATTCCATGTCCGTCTCCACCACGATCTCCGGATTCACCGGCTCTTCGTACGGATCGCTGACCCCGGTGAAGTTCTCGATCTCACCGGCCAGCGCGCGCGCGTACAGCCCCTTGGGGTCGCGTTCGATCAGCTTGTCCAACGAACACTTCACGTAGACCTCGACGAACTCGCCAATCTGCTCGCGGGCTTCGCGTCGACCCGCCGCGTAGGGCGAAATCGCGGACACCAGCATCGTGGCGCCGTGGCGCGTTCCCAGCGCCGCCACCCAGGCGATCCGCCGGATGTTCTCGTCGCGGTCCTCGCGCGTGAACCCCAGCCCCTTGCTCAGGTGCGTGCGGACCACGTCGCCGTCCAGCGACTCCACGCGGTGGCCGCGGCGTTCCAGTTCAGGAGTCAGCCGCTCGGCCAGCGTGGTCTTGCCGGCCCCCGAAAGGCCGGTGAGCCAGATCGTGAGGCCGAGCGACTCGCGCCGCCCATAGGCGGCAAACGTATTGCAATCCATTGACTTGACCATCCCTAGGTGTTTCCGTGCAGGCCGCACTCGGTCTTCGACATTCCGCGCCAACGTCCGCTGCGCATCGACTCTCCAGGCAACGGACGCGAGGTACAGCGCGTGTTACATCCGAGGCTCGGATAGCCCTCGTCGTGCAGCCGGTTGTAGGGCACGTCGTGGCGTCGGATGTAGTCCCAGATCTCGGTCTGAGTCCAGCCGCTCAGCGGGGCGACCTTTACCAGCCCGAACTTCGCGTTCCACTCGATCACCGGCGTCGCCGCCCGTTGCGTCGACTGATCGCGCCGCACGCCCGTAATCCAGGCTCGCTTGTCCGCCAGCGCCTGCGCGTTCGGGCCAACCTTGCGGATCCCGCAGCAGGCGTCGGGGTCGCGGTCCCAGAGCGCGTCGCCGTAGAGCGCCGCCTGTTCCGACAGAGTCAGGTCCGGGTGATAGGCCGCGGCCTCGAACCCGTAGCGCAGCTCGATCTCTTCGCGGACCTCGTGCGCCGCCTCGAAGAGCAGGCCGGTGTCCAGGTAATAGACCTCGACGTCGTCCAGCAGGTCCTGCCGGGCGAGCATGTCTACCAGCACCATCCCGCTGGGACCGCCGAAAGAGCACGAGAGCGCGACGTCCGGCGCGTAGGCGCGCACGACGTCGCGCAGCACCTCCTCGGCGGGCAGGTCCTGCAGCCGCGGGCCTTCGCGACGCAGGTCGATTTCAGCAAGTTGCACGTTCACGATTGAGAGAGAACCTCCGATGGCAGGGGACAGACGGCGCCCCGGATTGGACTTCAGGTGCTCGACGCCGTTTGGCGGCTCGATCAGTTAGAACTGATTAGGCGGCAAAGGCGCGAACGCCCGGCCGGCATCGAGAAGTGCCTGGCGTGACCAGGACTTGGCGGGCGTGAGAGGCCTAGACCACCACGCCCCGTATACAGGCGCACGTGCAGTGGCAACAACAGCAGGTGCAGCCACGCATGACGTGAATCGAAGCAATCGCCGCCGACGCGCGCAGCCGCTGGCCGCGCTGCGCCGGCGATAGGTCGGACGGAATGTCTGTCGTCAGACCGCGCATTCGCCCTCGCCGCGTTCCAGCACGTACAGCCGGTCGCGGTCCCAGTCCACAAAGTGCTCGGGCTCGTCGTCGTATTCGGGCGGCAGCGCCAGGTCCTTCAGCAGGCCGTCGAAGTAGAGCCGGTCGTAGCGGTCCACGTACTCGTTGAAGGATTCGTCGTCGCTTTCGCGATTTTCTTCGTAGTCCAGGATCAGCCGCTCGACGACCGCCGGCGCGCGCTTGGCCGGCACGCGGGTGCGCAGCAGCATGCCCAGCCGCATGGGCGACCCGTAGCGGCGGTTGCCGCCGATGAACGTGTGGTAGGCCGGAACCTGGCGCCCGCCGGTCTTGATGGCCGCGCCGTGGAATCCGATGTTGCCCACGTGGTGCATGCCGCAGGAGTTGGGGCAGCCGCTCATGTTGATCAGGATCTGCCGGGTCAGCGGATCCTGGATGTGCATTTCCTCGACCTGAGCCTGGATGGCCTTGTTGAGGCCCATTGAGGAGGTAATCCCCAGCTTGCAGCTGTCCGTGCCGGGGCAGGACACGACGTCGTTGATCTCGTAGGCGCCGGGGTTGCCCAGCCCCAGCGCACGCAGTTCGCGCCAGACCGGGTAGACGCTGTTGTCCGGAATCCAGCGCAGCACGATGTTTTGCCAGTGGGTGGTGCGCGCGCGGCTGGCGCCGTAGTTGCGCAGGATGTCGGCCAGCCCGCGGAACTGCTCAGGACTCAGGTCGCCCTGGTTGACCTTGACTTCCATGGTCGAGTAGCCGGTCTGGACCTGCGGCGACACGTTGGTGGAGCAGAAGCGCTCGAACAGGTCGGCGTCTTCCTCGGCGATCACCGGCGCCTCGGCCGGCATGTCCGGCGCGTCGGCCTGCTCGTTGTCGATGAATACCAAGTCGTCCAGGTCGTATTCGCGCTGCGCCCAGGCGCCGGTCAGTTCGGCCTCGACCATCTCGCGGAATTTCTCGATTCCGACCCGGTGGACCAGGAACTTGATGCGGGCCTTGGCCCGGTTGCGCCGCAGTTCGTCGGAGCGGTTGAAGATCCTCAGCACGGCCTCGGACACCCGCAGGTAGTCGCTCAGCGGCACGAAGTCGTAGAGCTCAAAGGCGTGCTTAGGCATGATCGAGAGCCCGCCGCCGGTCAGGATGCGGAACCCGCGCTCTTCCTTGCCGTCCACTTCGCGGATGGTCGAGAAAAACGCTAGGTCGTGAATTTCGCCGATCGTGCGGTCGGTGTCGGAGCCGCTGAAGGAAACCTTGAACTTGCGCGGCAGCAACTGGGTCAGCGGGTTGCGCACGAAGTAGCGCACGAAGGCCCCGGCGTACGGCGTCGCGTCAAAGGTTTCGTCAGCGGCCACGCCCGCCCAGGGGTCGCCGGTCACGTTGCGGACGGTGTTGCCGCAGGCTTCGCGCGTCGACAGCCCGGCGCGACCGAGCACCCGCAGCGATTCCCAGGCCAGCGGCAGTGGGATGTGATGCAACTGGATGTTCTCGCGCGTGGTGATGTGGCCCTTCTTCAGCGGCGCAAACCGCTCGGCCACCTCGGCAAAGGCGTCCAGCTGGTCGGCGGTGACGCCGCCCATGGGCAGCTTTACCCGCAGCATCTGCACGTTGGGCTGGCGCTGGCCGTAGACGCCCTGCTTCAGCCGGTAGCCGATGAACTTCTCTTCGACGCGCTGACCGGCCAAGTAGGCCCGGGCCTCGGTAGTGAAGTCCTCGAATTCCTCATCGAGGATCTCGATCACGTGCCCTGTGGTGTCTTTGCGTTCAGTTACTGCCATGCCTGGCCTCCACGCGCCGCCCGCCGCGGCCGGGTATTGAGCGTACCTGGATAGTCAGCCCAGGCAAGTGGGCCGATTCTAAGAAGAAACACCTGTCGGGCGCCACCCAAATTACACCCGATCAGCCGCCCACTCGTGAAACGCCAGCGGCAACCTCGGATCGTTCGTGCCCGGCGGACGCTCGGGACCGAACAGCAGCTTGACCGCGTCGTTACGACTAAGCCGCGTTCGCGCACCGCCCACCGTCATCACGATTGCATCGCCCTCGTCCACCGGATCAAGGTCGTCCCGCCCATAGGCCCGCGCCAACCCGGCAGGGTCTTCGATGCGGATCATCCCGACGTAGTCGGCTGACCGCATGATTCCAAGCGCATCGAGCACGTCCGTCACGTCATCGGCCCGCGCCGGCGCCGCCAGCGTGGCGTGCACCGTGGGATTCCGCCCGGCCCGGCGCTCGGCCACCGACTGCGTCGAGGTCTTCACCGCCGGGTCGTCCCACTTGGCCAGCAGGCGGGCGATCATCGGCACGACCAGGTCGGCCGGCCCGCCGTATTCCGCGATCGCGGCGCCGCGCGCGAACACGTAGGCCCCCGCCCGGCCGTCGCGCTCGGCCACCCAGACCGTCGAGTTCCGCCGCCGCAACATTGCCCGCATGTGGCCGGGCGGCCGCACCGCGCCCCAGGCTCTCGCTTCGCTGATCTCAGACAGCGCCTCGAAGTCCCCGTCCATCGCCGGCCGAATCTCCGGCACAGGCTCCGACGGCAGAAACGACCGGTTCCCCCGGTCGAACCTGTACACCCGCACGGTCCCGCCGTACTCCCATCCCTGCTTGCGGTACCAGCTGGGCACGCCCGTTGACAGCAGGCTGACGTGGCAGCCGAGTTCCGCCATGCGCTCGATGCAGGCGTCCAGCACCCGCGTGGCGTAGCCGCGCCGGCGGTAGGGCACGTCGGTCGAGACCCCATTGATGCCGCCGATGCGTAGTTCCACGTCGCCCAGCCGCGTGTCGTGTGGATAAATCGCCGTGGACGCCACGATCTGGTCATCCTCGCGGACCACAAAGATGTTCGGCACGTTCTCGGGCTGGTGCACGTGCGGCCAGTCCTGGCCGTAGGTGGGGTCGCTGCCCACCTCCTGGCGCATCACCCGATTAACGTGGTCGATCAGGTCCTGCCGCTCGTCCAGCCGCATCACCCGCGGCCCGTCCACGCTCATCGCAGACCTTTCTGTCTCATTGTGGATTCCCCGCGCGGCGACTCGTCCTAGCCTGAATCCCAAGCGTCGACCCGTCCAGCCACGGCGCACAAGAGGGTCACAATGGACGGTCGTCTCCCATCTGCCGCAACCCAAGAACTCCCGTGAACGACTACACCTCAGCCAACCGCGACGCCTGGGACGCAATCGCCGACATTCGGCATGACATCTGGCCGACTGCCGGCTTCTTCGCCGGGGGCGGCTCGCTGCTGCGCGACCACGAACTTGAGGCCGCTGGCGACGTCCGCGGCCTGCGCCTCTGCCATCTCCAGTGCGGCAGCGGCGAGGAGACGCTCTCGTGGGCCAACGCCGGCGCCCTTGTCACCGGCGTCGACATCAGTCCCAGGCAGATCGAGTTGGCCAAATGCAAGGCGGAATCCGCCGGCATCGCGGCAGACTTCCTGGCCGCCGACGTCAGCAGCCGCCCGGCGGCGCTGGATCCCGAGTCCTTCGACATCGTCTACACCGGCGGCGGCGCCCTGGGCTGGCTTCCCGACCTCGATAGCTGGGCCGCGTCGGTCCACGAACTGCTCAGGCCGTCCGGGCGGCTGATCCTCAACGAGGAACACCCGCAGATGGGATGCATCCAGGTTGAGGAAGGCTCGATCAAGATCACCGACGACTACTTCCACCGCCAAGCCCGCCGCTCCAGCGGCTGGCGTCACTTCGCCGGCGCCGAGAACGCCGCCGAACCCAGGTGGGAGTTTCACTGGACGCTCGGCGACATCGTCACCAGCGTCGCCCGCGCCGGCCTCCGCATCGAGAGCCTCCAGGAGTTCCCCAGCACCGCAAGCTGGCGCTTCAGCGACGACCTCCCCACCATCCGCCGCCTGCTCGGCTCCTTCCTCCTGGTTGCAAGCAAGCCAGGTGTTTAGTGCGCCAACAGCCGACCGAGGGAGCCGCCTATACCCGATCTGCCAACCACACGTGAAACACGAACGGCAGTCCGGCCACGTCGGGCGTGACCGGCCGCTCCGGCCCAAAGAATAGTTTCACCGCATCGGTCCGGCTCAGCCGCAGCACCCGGTCACCGGTCTCAACCACGATAGATTCGCCCTCAATCCGCGCCGCTAGATCCGTACGCCCATACGCCCGCACCAGCCCTTGCGGGTCCTCAATTCGAATCATCCGCACGTAACCGGCAGACCGCAGAATCCCCAGCGCGTCCAGCGCTTCCGTCACATCGTCCGGCCGCCACGGCGCATCCAGGCTCGCATGTACAGTCGGCTTGACGTTCGCGTGCCGCTCCTCGATCGAGCGGGTGGAGGTCCACACCGACGGATCGTCCCAGGACTCCAGCAGTCGAGACACCATCGACAGCACCAGGTTCGCTGGCCCCCCGTACTCCGTCACCGACGTGCCGCGCACGCGCAGGTAGGCCCCGACTTCCCCACTCATTAGTGCCACCCAAACTGCCGCTCCAGGCTTTGGCGACCACATCGCGCGCAGTAAACCCGCTGACCGCACCCCGCCCAGTTTTCGAGCCGCATGAATCGCAGCCAACGCCTCGAAGTCGCCATCCTCCACCTCTCGCATCACCAGCCCGGGATCGGGCGGCAGCAAATGCCGGTTCCCCCGGCTGAACCGATAGCTGCGCTCCATCCCCGCATATTCCCAGCCCAACTTCCGGTACCAGCTGGGCACGCCAGATCCCAACAGGCTCAGGTGACACCTCAACTCGGCCAGGCGCTCGATACACGCCTGCATGACCCGCGTCCCGTATCCGCGCCGACGGTAGGCCGCATCGGTTGCAACCCCGGTAACCCCGCCAATCCGCAGCCGTGCATCACCAAACCGGACGTCGTGCGGATAGATGGCCGCCGACGACACGATCCGCCCGTCCGCGCGGATCACCCGCAAATTTTCCAGGTTCTCCAGGCAGTAGATCCGCGGCCACTCCTCGCCGTACGTGGGAGCGGCGCCCACCTCTTCGCGCATGACCCCATTGACCTGGGCAACGAGTTCGTCGAATTCGTCGGCCCGGGGAGCGCGCGGTTCGTCCTCCCTCACACCCACCTCACGGATTACCGGGTCCGACTTGCCAGATCAGAGCGCGTACAGGTCCTCAAACTTCGCCGTCAGTCTCCGCAGCAACGGCTGCGCGTCCAACGGTCCGCCGCAAACCCGCTCGATCAGCTGGTCCGGCGTCAGCCGCCGCCCCACCCGATAGACGTTGGTCGTCATCCACTCCAGCAAAGGAGCAGTGTTCCCGTCTGCGATCTGCCCCGGGATATCCGGCAGGTCGCGCAGCGCCGCGTCATAGAGCTGCGCGCCGATGACGTTGCCCAGCGTGTAGCACTGGAACGCCCCGCCAATGCTGCCGGCGTACCAATGCACGTCCTGCAACACGCCGTCGCGGTCGTCGGGCGCGCGCAAGCCCAAGTCCGACTGGTAGCGCTCGTGCCAGGCCTCGGGCAGGTCGGCCACCGCCAGTTCGCCCTCCAGCAGTTGCAACTCCAGGTCGAAGCGGATCATCACGTGCAGGTTGTAGGTCACTTCGTCGGCGTCGGTGCGGATCAGCGACGGTTCCACCCGGTTGACCGCGGCGTAGAAGTCGCGCAGGTCCACGCTGCCCAGCTGTTCGGGAAACTCGGCTTGCAGCGTCGGGTACCAGTGCGTCCAGAACCCCAGGCTGCGGCCCACGATGTTCTCCCAGAGCCGGGACTGGCTTTCGTGCACCCCCGCTGACGTCCCGCTGCCCAGCGGCAGCCCGTCGTCCTCCGCCCGCGTGCCCTGCTCGTAGAGGGCGTGGCCGGCCTCGTGGATGGTGCTGAAGAGCTGTTCGGCCAGAAAATCCTCGTTGGTGCGCGTCGTTATGCGAACGTCGCCGTGCGCGAAGCGCGTCATGAACGGATGCGCCGTGGGATCCAGCCGCCCGCGCTCGAAGTCAAACCCAATCGACCGGATCACCTTCTCCGCAAAGCGCGACTGCCGCGCCTGCGGAAAGTGCTTCCGCACCGGCCCATCGTCCACCTGGTCGGCGGCCGCAATCCGAGCCACCAGCGGCGTCAGTCCGTCCCGCAGTTCGTCGAACACCGGCCGAATCCGAGCCACCGTCATGCCCTCGTCGGCATCGTCGATCAGCGGATCGGCAATGTGCTCGTAGCCGGGGAAGAATTCGGCGTACTCGCGACTGAGATCCAGCGTCGTCTCCAGCATTGGACGCAATGTGTCGAAGTCGTTCTTCGGCCGCGCCTCCACCCATGCCGCATACGTGCCGGAAGCGTGCCTGGCCGCGCGTTCGCTGTACTCGGCCGGCACGCGCGTCACCCGCTCATAGTCATGGCGCGACACCCGGATCAGCGCCGCGTCGTCATGCTCCGGCGGCAGGGACGCGGCGTACGGCTCGAGCCGGCCAAGTAGCCGGCCGATCTTGGGGTCCGTGGCGCTCTCGTGCGCCAGGCGACTCAGCACCGCCAACTGCTGCCCACGTCCCGCCGCGCCTCCTGTCGGCATGTAGGTGGACTGGTCCCAATACAGGACCGCCGCCGAAGACGAAATATCACGAGCTTCCCGCAATCGGGCTTTCAGCTCGCCCAGGTCGGATTGAACGCTCATTGGATCCGTATCTCCTGCTGGCGGCCGCTCAGGCCTTGAAATTTCGGACGATGGCCGGCCACGGATCGTCAAGCACCACCCGGCCGGGCTTCAATCCAGTGACGCTGATCGACACCGCACCCTCCGCCAGCGCGTGCATCTCATCGCCCGGCGTCGGCGGTTCGTCAAAGTAGTCCCCAGACGTCAGGCGCACGTTGACTCCATTCTCGTCAACCTGGCAGTCGTCGAGCTTGCTGTCGCGAAAGAGCGTGAAGACGCTTGGCCGGGTCAGCCGCACCGGCGAGTCCTTCCCGAAGCGCACCGGCACGTTCACATTGACGAGCACGTTGGGCAGCCGATCGAACTCGGCGCGAATGGCTTCCAGCAGCCGCCGGGTCGCAGCGGCGATATCGGCGTACTGATCGGCGGCGGCGAAGTACTCGGCCGACACCGCCACCCCCAGCAACCCGCGTTCCACCGCCACCCGCGCCGCCCCCGCGGTGCCGGAGACCTTGTAGGGTTCCTCGCCGGGATTCCATCCCGGATTGATGCCGGAGACCAACGCATCCGCCTGCCCATCGAAGGCATGGGCGGCGCCGATGGTTGCGAGCGAGGCGGGCGGCGCGTCCAGCGTGTAGGCCGGGACGTTCAGGTCAACGTCCGGCGGCGGCCCGACCCGATCCAGTCTGATCTCCCGCTCCAGCCTGATGGACATCCCTGCCCCGCTGTAGTTCCGGGTCGGCGCGTACACGGCCACCTTCCCCACCTGCGAAAGCTCGCGCGCCAGCGCCCAGATTCCCGGCTCCTCGATGCCGTCGTCATTGGCGATGACCAGCTTCACTCAGGTGCCTCGCGCTGAAGCACTTCGCCTGACCAACGCCGCTCGATGAGCCCTCGCTGCCGCCCGTGCAGCAGAGGTGCGAAGCACCCCCTCACTCTCGGACCCAGGTTCCGTCCAGCGCGTGTCCGCCGTCCACCGGCAGCACCACCCCGCTGATCGCGGACGCCGCCTCGGACGACAAAAACAGGATCGCCTGCGCCACCTCATCCGGCGTAACGAATCGCCCCGACGGCATGGCCGCCAGCCGGTCGTCAACGTCATCGAACTCGCGGTAGATGCGCGGCACGTCGACGAACCCCGGCGCGACGGCGTTGACCCGGATGCCCCGGTGCGCCAGTTCCAGCGCCATGGTGCGAGTCAGCCCTACCAGGCCAACCTTGCTGGCCCCATAGCCAACCCGACCCCGTGCGTGTCGGATCACCTGGTTGGTCACCACGTTGATGATGGCCCCGCCGGGCTCTGGCCGCGCCAGCACGAAGCGCCTCGACAACTCAAAGGGCGCTTCCAGGTTCACCTGCGCCATCCAGCGCCAGCGCTCGCGGTCCATCTCGGGAAACGGAAAGTTACCCTGGGCGGCGGCGTTGTTTACCAGGATGTCGGGAGCGCCGACGTTCGCGACCACGTCGTCGAACAGCCGGCCCACCTGCTCCGGCTCAGCCAGGTCCGCCGTGGTTCCGTACACCTCCCCCGGACCCAGGTCATCAAGCGCCGCCACGGCCTCCGCAACGTCCGCTTCGGTCCGGGCGCAAGTGGCGACGTTCGCCCCAGCCCGTGCAAACGCCTCCGCCACCGCTAGGCCGATTCCCTGCGTACCGCCGGTAATGAGCACCGCCGAATCGCTGAAGTCGTAGCTAACAGGGGTCATCGGATGCATCCTGGAGCTCTCGCCGGAATCCCCGCCATCCTATCGGTGTTCCACTGCCACCCTGGCAGCCATCGACCCGCGCCCGCACATCGTTCGTGGTGAGCCGGGCCGGCGTCCGCGGAGGCCCGTGTCGAAACACCCTCCCGGTGCACCCCGAATCCCTCTCGCCGCTCACTCATCTCCTGACGCGCTGCCCAACCCCAAATCGTTCGGCGCGCGCGACTCAACCACGGGCAGCACGGCCTCCAGCAGCTCATCCACCGTCATCGCCCCCAGGTCCTCCTCGGTCCGCAGCCGTACCGAGACCTTCCCGGCCTTGATGTCGCGGTCCCCCGCAATCAGCATGTACGGCGTCTTCTGCAGTTGCGCGTCCCGGATCTTCCGGTTCATCCGCTCCGCTCGCGCGTCCACCTGCACCCGAAGCCCGGCCGCTCTCAGCCGCTCGGCTACCGACTCGCAGTAGTCCGCGTGACGGTCCGCAATCGGAATCACGGCCACCTGCACCGGCGCCAGCCAGACCGGGAACGCGCCCGCAAAGTGCTCGATCAGCACGGCGACAAAGCGTTCCATCGCCCCGAAAATCGCCCGGTGCACCATCACCGGACGCTGCCGCGTGCCGTCCGCGTCCTCGTACGTGATGTCGAAGCGTTCCGGCAGGTTGAAGTCCACCTGCACGGTCGTCAGCTGCCAGCGGCGGCCAATGGCGTCCTCGACCTGGATGTCGATCTTGGGTCCGTAGAACGCTGCTTCGCCCTCCACCCGCGTGTAGGCCATGTCGTGCCGGTCCAGCGCCTCCACCAGACCGTGTTCCGCCAGTTCCCACAAGTCGTCGCCCCCGGCGTACTTCTCGGAGCCCGAGGCGTCGCGCACGCTCAGCTCCACGATGTACTCGCTGAAGCCGAATGTCTCGTAGATGAACTTGGCCAAGTCCAGCGCCCCCGCCACCTCGTCCGTGAACTGGTCGCGCCGGCAAAAGATGTGCGCGTCGTCCTGCGTCAGCCCGCGCACCCGCAGCGCTCCGTGCAACGTGCCCGAGCGCTCGAATCGGTAGACCGTGCCCAACTCCCCGTACCGCAGCGGCAGGTCGCGGTAGCTGCGCGTCTGCGAATCGAAGATCTTGACGTGGAACGGGCAGTTCATCGGCTTGTTGATGAACGTCTGGTGCTCCAGCTCCATCTCGGGGAATAAGCCGTCGGAGAACCACTGCGTGTGCCCGCTCGTTTCCCACAGTTCGCGCCGCCCGATGTGCGGCGAGTAGACCATGTCGTAGCCGCGCCGCCGGTGCTCCTCCCGCCAGAACGTCTCCAGCAGTTCCCGCACCAGCGACCCCTTGGCGTGCCACAGCACCAGCCCGGCGCCGATGGCCGGATTGATCGAAAACAGGTCCAGGTCCCGCGCCAGCGTCCGGTGATCGCGCCGCTTCGCCTCCTCCAGCCGCTTCAGGTGCGCGTCCAGCTCCGCCTTCGTCTCGAACGCCGTGCCGTACACCCGCTGCAGCTGCGCCCGCTTCTCGTCGCCTCGCCAGTACGCGCCGGCGATCGACAGCAGCTTGAACGCCCCGATCTCGCCCGTGCTGTCCACGTGCGGACCCCGGCACAGGTCCACGAACGGCCCCGACGTGTAATAGCTGATCGTTTCGTCGTCGGGCAGGTCGTTTATCAACTCAACCTTGAACGGCTGGTTGGTTTCCTCGAAATAGGCCAGCGCCGCGTCGCGATTGTGCTCGGAGTATTCGAACGGATAGTTGGCCTTCTTGTGCTTCAGCATCAGCTTCTGCAAGGCCTTCAGGTCGTCCGGCGTCAGCGCCCGCGGCAACTCGAAGTCGTAATAGAACCCGTCGTCGGTCGGCGGGCCGATCCCCATCTGGGCGTCCGGAAACAGGTCCAGCATCGCCGTGGCCAGCACATGCGCGGCCGAGTGCCGCACCCGGGAGAGGCGGTCGTACGTCTGATCAACATTCATGGAAGGCGCTCCACGCGGAAAACGGTAGGTGGGTAGTCATCCGAGGTAACCCGCCAAATGTGCGCGGGCACGGCCCCCGCCGGCGCGCGGCAGGGGCTAGATAGTGGCGGTGCGTAGGGCGCGAGGTGTCTCGCAGCTTGCATTTCGCATGGTCGCTCTGGAAAAACCTATCACAGCCCCAATCCCATCCACTCGAACTCCAACTCCCCCACCACAACCGTGTCGCCGGCCGTCGTTCCGGCCCGCTCCAGCCGTTCCGTCACGCCCCTGCGATCGAGCTGCCGCTGAAAATAGTCCGCCGCATCCGGCGTTTCGAAGTTCAGCTTGCGCGCCAGCCCCTCCAGCCGCGCATCCCGCACCACGTACGCGCCGTCGGACCGCCGAAATAGCTGCACCGGCTCGTCCACCGGCGTCGGACGCAGCACCGCCGTTTCCTCCGGCTCCGGTCGTGGCGCCGGCGGCGCCTCCGCCAGCATTCCAACCGTTCGTCCCACCAGTTCCCGCAACCCGACGCCGCTCGCCGCCGAGACCGCCACCGCCTCGAAACCCTCGGCCAGCACCAGCGCCTCGAAATCCGGCCATCCCTCGCGCGCTTCCAGCAGGTCCATCTTGTTGAACGCCACGATCCGCGGACGCTCCAGCAAGTCCTCGCTGTAGGCTCCCAATTCCGCGTCGATCGCCTGGAACGCCTCGAACGGATCGCCTTCCAACCCCGACCCGTCCACCACGTGCACCAGTACCCGCGCCCGCCGCACATGACGCAGAAACGCCATGCCCAGCCCTGCGCCGCCGCTGGCTCCTTCGATTAGTCCCGGCAAGTCGGCAAACACCACCCCCGAGTCCCCCGCCTGCACCACCCCCAGCACCGGCTCCAGCGTCGTGAACGGATACGGCGCAACCTTGGGCCTGGCCGCGCTCAGCCGTGCCAGCAGCGACGACTTGCCGGCATTTGGCGCCCCGACCAGCCCGATGTCCGCCAGCAACTCCAGCTCCAGCCGCACCTGGCGCTCCTGCCCGCGGCCCCCGCGCGTGGCCAGCTCCGGCGTCTGGAAGCGCGCCGACTTGAAATGCACGTTCCCCAACCCGCCGCGTCCGCCCTCGGCAATCACCACCGACTGGCCTTCCTCCACCAGGTCCCCCAGCACAGCCCCGTTCCGGTCGTCATAGGCCACCGTCCCGCACGGCACATCCACGATCACGCTGTCCCCGTTCGCCCCATGCCGTTTCTTGCCCTCGCCCTTTCCGCCATTGGCCGCGATAAACCGCCGCTTGTACCGAAACGCCGTCAGCGCGTGCAGGTTCGCCCGCGCCCGCAACACCACGTCGCCCCCGCGCCCCCCGTCCCCACCGTCCGGCCCACCCCGCGGCACATACTTCTCCCGCCGAAAATGCGACACCCCGTCCCCACCCGACCCGGCGCGGACGTAAATGCTCGCCTCGTCGAAGAAGCCGCGATCAGCGATACGGTCTGACGACATCTCGCAGTCTCTCTGGTATTCAGAAGCATTGTGGCGCAGTGTCGGGCTCTCGTCCGTCCTCGCTACACTCGACGCCCGAACCGCCCGGCCCAGGAACCGACGTCCGCATGCGCGTCATCGCCATCGCCGCCCGCCCGGGCGACGCTGAATTCGCCGTCGGCGGCACCCTGGCGCGCCATCGCGCACGCGGCGACGACATCACCATCGTCACCGTCGCCAACGGCAACTCCGCCCTGCCCGATGTCCCGCCGCGCGAACTGGCCACTCGCCGCCGCGCCGAGGCCGAGACCGCCGCCCAACGCCTCGGCGTCGACCTGATCTGGATGGACCATTCCGACTTCGCCGTCCAGGCCGACGCCGTCACTCGCGTCAAGCTCGCGGAGACCCTGCGCGATCACAAGCCTGACCTGCTGCTGGCGCCCGCCCCTCTCGGCAATGTCCTCGACGCCACGGGCGCCTGGGACCTCGCCCGCGCCGCCACCGAAATGTCCGCCGCGCCCAACGTCCTCTGCGAGGGCGATCCCCTGCCCCAGCCCCCCGCGTTGCTGGCTTACGAACGCGCCTGGACCGCCGGCTTCACCCCCACCGAATTCGTGGACATCACCGACTCCCTCGAAGCCAAGCATCACGCCCTCGACGCCCACGTCTCCCTCGCCGCCTCGCTGCGCGAGTCTCACGGCGTCGAACTTGGCGAAGCCGCCGAAACCGTCGCCGCCTACCGCGGCCTCCAGGCCGGCGTCGCCTTCGCCGAAGCCTTCCGGGGCGACCCGCGCCTCGGCCCCCTGCCAACCCGCCGGCTGCTGCCATAGCCGCCGGCCCCGCACCGGCGCCCGACGCGCCGGCCAACCTGCGGGCGCTTTTCGGACCACGCGGCCCGCTCGCCGAACATCTCTCCGGCTACGAACCCCGCACCTGCCAGGTTCAGATGGCCGAGTTTGTCGACGGTGTCGTCGCCGAGGGCGGCCGCGGCGTCGTTGAAGCCGACACCGGCACCGGTAAGACCCTCGCCTACCTCGTACCAGTCTTGCGGGCCAAACACCGCGCCATCGTCAGCACCTCCACCAAGGCCCTTCAGGACCAGCTCTGGACCCACGACCTCCCGCTCGCCGCTCGCGTGGCCGGCGTCGCCCCCAAGACCGCCCTCCTCAAGGGACGCGCCAACTACCTCTGCCTGCTTTCCCTCGACGAACAGGCCCAATCTCCGGACCTCCTGCTCGGCGAACGCCTCACAAGCGTCCAAACCTGGGCCTCCACCACCGCCACCGGCGACATGGCCGAACTCGGCGCCGACGCAACCCCCGACGTCCTCACCAACCTCACCCGCGGCGTCGACACCTGCGAAGGTAACCTCTGCCCCTTCCAGGGCGACTGCTGGGCCGAAAAGGCCCGCGCCCGCGCCGGTCAGGCCGACGTCGTCGTCACCAATCACCACCTGGTCTTCGCCGACGCCAAGCTCCGCGGCGCCGGGGGCGAAGCCGCCGGCATGCCCCTGCCGCCCGACGGCGTCCTCATCCTCGACGAGGCCCACACCCTGGACGAAGCTGCCACCTCCGCCTTCTCCGCTCACCTCGACGACGGCCGCGCCGCCCGCATCATGAACGCTCCCCGCGTCCGCGAATCCCTTGGCCCCGCCCACACCCGCGCCATGGCCGCCGTCGTCGCCGCCAGCGCCCGCGCCTTCGCTGCCCTCAACCGCACCGTCGGCCTCAACCGCACCACCATCACCGACGAAATCGGCCCCGGCCTCACCCTCGCCGAAACCGCCCACTCGCTCCTTGACGCTTGCGAATCAATCGAGGACCAGGACACCCGCGCCTGGGTCTCTCGCCGTATCCACGAACTCGCCGCCGACGCCGATCGCGTCTTCCGTCTCGACGACCCCGCCTGGGTCCACTTCGCCGAACGCGGCCGCGACGGCGCCCTGACCGCCCACGCCGCCCCGCTCGAAGTCGACCGGCTCATCCATGCCGCCACCCGTCACCGCCCCGCCGTCGTCGCCTCCTCCGCCACCCTCACGGTCGACCGCTCCTTCGCCTACCTCATCTCCCGGCTGGGCTTCGGCGGCGCCGCCGAACTCATCACCCACCCAGCCTTCGACTACCGCCGCCAGGCCCTTATCTACGCCCCCGCCGACCTCCAGCCGCCCCCTACCGCCGGCGCCGACGACGAGCTCTACCTCGCCGGCCTCGCCCATCGCCTCATCGAACTCGTCAACGCCTCCGGCGGCGGCGCCTTCCTGCTCTTCACAAGCCGCCGCGCCATGAACGACGCCTGGCGCCGCACCCGCAACGCCTTCCCCTACCCCCGCTTCCGCCAGGGCGACGCCGCCCCCGCCGACCTCCTCCAACGTTTCCGGAATGCCAACAACGGCGTTCTCTTCGGCCTCCGCTCCTTCTGGGAAGGCGTCGATGTCCGCGGCGACGCCCTCCGCCTCGTCGTCATCGCCCGCCTCCCCTTCGCCGTCCCCGACGACCCCGTCGTCGCCGCCCGCACCGACCACCTGCGCAGTCAGGGCGCCAACTGGTTCGCCGAACTCGCCCTCCCCCGCGCCGCCCTGCTGCTCAAACAGGGCTTCGGCCGCCTCATCCGCTCAACCACCGATCGCGGCGTCGTCGCCGTCCTCGACAGCCGCCTCCGCCGTCAACGCTACGGCTCCACCATCCTCCGCTCCCTCCCCCCGGCCCCCCTCACCCACCGCCTCGACCACGTCCAGCACTTCTTCCAGGCCAGGTATCCCGTCAGCGAGGCGCACGTCGACCGTTAGAATCCTTGTATCCGCCCAACGCACGACAGGTTGACGGGATGAGCCCGGAACTGATCGGAATACTGAGCGTGGGCGCGGCAATGCTGGTCGGCTTGGGCGGAGTCGTCAGCGTCAACGTCGCGCTCTACCGTGGTCTACGGTCCGACATGACTGCCATGCGCAGTGAATTACAAGCGGAGATCGACTCTTCGCGCACTGAACTTAAGGCGGACATCGCCGCCTCGCACAGCGAACTCAAAGCGGAGATTGACTCTGCGCGCAGTGAACTGAGGGCGGAGATTAACGCTGCGCGCAGTGAACTGAGGACGGAGATCGCCGCCACGCGCAGCGATTTGAAGGCGGATATCGACGCCTCCCGAGAAGATACGAAGGCCCTTGAAACCCGAATGGCGGGGCTTAACCAGGGCCAGGCCCGGCTCACCGGCGCAGTTGAGGGTCTGTTTGCCGGCCTGGGCGGCCCGCAACCCGGCCGCGAGAGAGAGTCCGCCGCCTAACCCACCTGACGGCCGGGTCACCACGTCCCGCGGGCGCGAGATTCGTTTCCGGCGACTCTGCTTAGCTACCCGTGTCCGCTAGTGACACCCGCAGGAGCTCCCACAGCCCCCGCCGCCACCGTTCATGTACGCGTCATTCGCCGCCTGCGCCTGGCTCGCCGAACCTGACGACGACCGTCCCACCATTGCGGGCGCGTAGTACACCTGCCGCACCCGGCTGCCGGCGCACGTCGTGCAAACCACCGGGCTGTCGTCCGTCATCGACCTCCGCACGTCAAACACGTCCTCGCACGTCTCGCATTCATACGTATACGCCGGCATCTGAACGTCCTTTGCGGCCCAGGCGGTCTCGCCCGAATTCTAGCCGGTGCCCGCGTCCTACCATGACCCGGCCTCAACGCAGCCGAGCATGTCAATGGCCCTCGACCTCACCGCCTACATCCGCGACGTCCCCGACTTCCCCAAGCCCGGCATCCTTTTCAAAGACATCACCCCGCTACTTGGCGACCCCGCCGCCCTCAAGGACGCCGTCCAGGCCCTCGCCGAGCCTTATCGCAACGCCAACCTCGCGTCCGTCGCCGCCGTCGAGTCGCGCGGCTTCATCTTCGCCGCCGCCGTCGCCTGCGAACTCGGCTGCGGCTTCGTCCCCCTGCGGAAACCCGACAAGCTGCCCGCCGAAACCACCTCGGCCACCTACCAGCTCGAATACGGCACCGACACCATCGAGGTCCACGTCGACGCCATCCACCCCGGCGACCGCGTAGCCATCATCGACGACGTCATCGCCACCGGCGGAACCGCCGCCGCCGCCGTGGAGCTCGTCAACGGCCTCGGCGGCAACTTGGTCGGCATCTCATTTCTCATCGACCTCGCCTTCCTCGGTGGCACGGCGAAGCTCGGCGATTACCCCATTCACAGCGTCATCACCTACAACGGCGACGACTAGGCGGCAACGGCCCCACACCGGACAACCAGCTACACGCCAACTTCGCCCGACAGCAGAACGGGCAACCGCCCGCCCGCTAGAGAACCGGCAGCGGATCCGGCCGCGCCGCGTTTAACTTCGTAATCTCCGACGCAACGCCCCGAGCCGCCTCGAAATACGGCCCCGCCACCGGGTTATTCATTCCGCGCGACGCCACCGGCCGCCCATTGTCCGAGGCAATCCTTACGTCCGGATCCAGCGGAATCTCACCAAGGAACGGCACGCCCAGTTCCTCCGCCGCCTGCCTCGCCCCGCCGTGATCAAAGATCTCGAACCGCGCCCCCGTGTCCGGGCTGATGAAGTACGACATGTTCTCGATCACGCCCAGCACCGGCACCCGCAGCTTCTCGAACATCGCAATCCCCCGCCGCACGTCCTGCAAAGCCACCTCCTGCGGCGTACTCACGATCACCGCCCCGGAAAGCGGAAGCAATTGAGAAAGCGACAACGGCGCGTCACCCGTCCCCGGCGGCAGGTCAACGATCAGGTAATCCAGCTCGCCCCAGGCCACGTCATGCAGCAGTTGCCGCAGCGCCTGCGCCACCATCGGGCCGCGCCAGATCACCGCCTGGCCCGGATCAGTCAGAAAACCCATCGACATCACCGGCACGCCAAACGCCGACAGCGGCTGAATCTTGTCGTTCTCCAGCACCGGCCGCCCGTCGATCCCCAGCATCCCCGGCACGTTCGGGCCGTAAATGTCGCCGTCCAGCAGCCCCACCTTCGCCCCAAGCTCACGCAGCGCCACCGTCAGGTTCACGGCCACCGTCGACTTGCCCACGCCGCCCTTGCCGCTGGCCACCGCCAGCGTGTTCTTGACCCCGGCCAGGACATCGCCCTCTTGACCGAACCCCGTATTGGTCGAAACCTCGGCCGTCCAGGTGATCTCAACCGTACGCGGCCAGCCAAGCCCGGCAATCGCCTCACGCACCTCGCGCTCCAGCGCTTCGCGATGCGGCGACGCCGGCGAGGTCAACACCACCGTCAGCGACACGTCATCGCCGTTCGTCCGCACATCGCGAACCAGGCCTGCCGCCACCAGGCCGCGCTGCAGGTCCGGCTCCATCACACGAGCCAGCGCCTGCGTAATCTCAGCGGCCCGATCCGCGGGCGCCTGGGGTAGGGAAGTCATGGCAAAGCTAGGTGTCAAGTGGTGATTCGGCGCCCCGCATCTCAGGCGCCGTCCTGGCCCCCAAGGCTAGCACCGCCCCATCCGCCATTCCCTGCAAAATTCCTGCCCCGCACCTCGATCCAGTGCGGGACCCAACCCTTGCGCGGTGCTGCCCCAAGAGCCGAGCAGGCCGCGCACACAGTTGTGGCTGCGGAACCCACGCCGGCAGATGCCAAAGTGTCCTACGACCACACCGTCGACCTACCGCAGCAGCTTGTTCACCCCGTTCAACCCCGCCACCTTGTACGCCTCGGCGAACGTCGGATAGTTAAAGATCGTCTCCACGAAATAGTCCACCGTCCCGCCGAGCTCCATCACCGCCTGCCCGATGTGCAGCAACTCGCTCGCTTGGCTGCCGAAGATGTGCACCCCCAGCACCTTGCGCGTATCCGGGTCGAACAGCAGCTTCAGGATCCCGAAGTCGTCCCCGATAATCGCCCCGCGCGCAATCTCCTTGTATCGGGCCACTCCGCTCTCGTACGCGATGCCGGCCAGGGTCAGTTGCTCTTCCGTTCTTCCGATCAGCGCGATCTCTGGAATCGTGTAGATACCGATCGGCAGTTGATCGTCGTCGAGCTCGGGACACTCCATCCCCAGCGCATGCAGTGCCGCTAGTCGTCCCTGTTCGGCCGAAGTCGAGGCCAGCGCCGGCTGCCCGATCACGTCCCCCACGGCGTATATGTGCTCCACGTCCGTCTGGAAATGCTCGTTCACCTTCAAACGTCCGCGCGCCTCCGCCTTCAGCCCCGCCGCGTCCAGGTTCAGCAGCCCCGTGGCGCCGTGACGTCCAATCGAATACATCACCAGGTCGCTCACAACCTTGGCGCCGGTTTCCAGCACGGTCACTGGCCGTCCCCGAGGGTCAATCTCTACCGATGACACGTTGTGACCCAGCCGCAGCGTGATGCCGTCCTCGCGCATCCGGTACTTCAGGGCCTCGCCAATCTCTTCGTCCACCATTTCCAGGAGATCCCGGCGACCGTCGATAAGCGTCACGGCCACGCCCAGCGTGGCGAAAATGCTGGCGTACTCGGTCCCGATCACACCCGCGCCCACAATGGTCATCGACTTTGGAATCGAGTGCAGGTCCAGGATCCCGTCGCTGTCCACGACCCGCTCTTTGTCGAACGGAATGTGCGCCGGCCGCGCCGGACGCGACCCCGTCGCCAGGATCACCTTGTCGGTCCGCAGCTCCAGGATGGAATTCTCGGTATGCACGGCAATCGTGTTGGGGCTCTCAAAATGTGCAATGCCGTTCAACATGTCGATGTCGTTGCGCAGGAACCCGTCCCGCACCACATCCACCTCGGACTGCACCACCTGCGCCGTCCGCCGCAGCAGGTCGTCCATCGTCACGTTCGTCATCACCCGGTAGGCCGCGCCGTAAAACGCCCGCTGCCCCACCCCGGTCACGTGAATCACGGCCTCGCGCAGCGTCTTGGAAGGAATCGTCCCCCGGTGCACCGCTTGTCCGCCCACATACCGCTGGCGGTCGATCGCAACGACCCGCTTGCCCACCTTGGCAGCCTGAATCGCCGCCCGCCGCCCCGCCGGACCCGTACCGATAATGACAATGTCGTAGTGCTCGGGCTCTCTCATCTAGTCGCCGGCAGATCTTTCCCCCTCTCCCCGCGGGAGAGGGATGGGGCGAGGGTCTTCCGCTCGTGAGGCGTCGCGAGCCCCCCGCCGCTCAGGCTTCCACAAGCTCAAAGGTACGCAGTCTCTTCCCCCTCTCCCCGTGGGAGAGGGTTGGGGTGAGGGTCTTCCGGTCGAGGTGCCAACCCTTGCCGACATCGCTCTGTTGGCGAGTGTCGGGTGTAGGTGTCCTCGCTGCTCACGCCTCAGAGTCACTCATTGTTGCCCGCCGCGCGAATCAGATTAAGCGCCGACCCCGCCCAAAACCAGCGAATCTGCTCCTCGTTTAGCGTGTGGTTAAGCTGAATCGTCGCCGACGTCCCGTCGGAGTGCTCCAGCGTCGCCGTCACCGGACGCCCCGGCGCCAGCTCGCCCACGTCGTTCAACGTGACCCGGTCATCGATCTCGATCCGCTCAAAATCGTCCGGATCATCAAACGTCAACGGCAGCAACCCTTGCTTCTTCAGATTCGCCTCGTGGATGCGCGCAAAGCTCCGCACGATGATCGCCCCGCCCCCCGTATGCCGCGGCGACATCGCCGCGTGCTCCCGGCTGCTGCCTTCGCCGTAATTCTGGTCGCCCACCGCCACCCAGGTGATGCCCTGTTGCTTGTAGTACGTGGCGATCTCCGCCAGCGGCTCGTCGTCCTCGCCCGTCTCCACGTTGTAGCCCGTGCCCGCCTCGTCCCCGAAAGCGTTGTTGGCCCCGATGAACATGTTGTCGCTGATGTTCGTCAGGTGGCCCCGATACGTCAGCCATCGGCCCGCCGGCGAAATCGCGTCCGTCGTGCACTGGCCCGTGGCCTTCAGCAACACTGGCATCCTGCGGAACTGATCCACCGTCCGCTCGGTAAACGGCTCAAGCGCTTCCAACCGTTTGCTCTCCGGATCGATTGCCACCGTCACCGCGTCCGGATTCTCGGCCGGCGGCTCATAGCCGTACCGCTGCCCGATAAACCCGTCCGGCGGAATATCCGCCGCCGGCCCCGGCGGCTCCAGCACGAATCCATCCCCGTTCTCCCCGCCCACCGGCGAAGCCGTCGGGTCGGCCGAAAGCCGCCCGCCCAGCGCAAACGCCACCGCCACCTCGGGACTCGTCAGGAACGAAAACGTGTTCGGACTCCCGTCGTTCCGCCGTGGAAAGTTCCGGTTGAACGAGGAAACAATTGAATTCCGCTTCGGTGGGTCGCCCTCGCGCGCCGGCGTGATGTCGTCCCGCCGCCACTGCCCAATGCACGGTCCGCACGCGTTCGCCAGCACCACCGCCCCGATCGACTCTAGGTCCTGCAACTGCCCGTCCCGCTCGATCGTCGCCCGCACCATCTCCGACCCCGGCGTTACCAGGAACGGCACCCGCGCCTTCGCCCCCCGCGCCGCTGCCTGCCGCGCCAGGTCCGCCGCCCGCGATATGTCCTCGTATGAGGAATTTGTGCAACTCCCCACCAGCGCCGCCGAAATCTGGTCCGGATACCCCTCGTCGGCCGCGGCCCCGGCTAGTTCCGAAATCGGCCGCGCCAGGTCCGGCCGGTGCGGGCCCACCACGTGCGGCTCCAGCTGCGACAGATCGATCTCGATCACCTGCTCGAAATACCGCTCCGGCTCGGCCAGCACCTCCGCGTCCGCCGTCAGCAGGTCCCGGTTCGCCTCCGCCAGCCTGGCCAGATCCTCCCGCTCCGTCGCCCGCAGGTACGCGGCCATCCGCTCGTCATAGGCAAACACCGAGGTCGTGGCGCCCAGTTCCGCGCCCATGTTCGTAATCGTCGCCTTGCCGGTGCAGGCCAGCGACTCCGCGCCCTCGCCGAAGTACTCCACGATCCGGTTCGTCCCGCCGCTCGTCGTCAGCAGGCCCGCCACCTTCAGGATCACGTCCTTCGGCGCCGTCCAACCCGAGAGCTCCCCGGTCAGGTGCACGCCGATCCCCTGCGGATGCAGGACCTCCCACGGAAAGTCCACCATCACGTCCACCGCGTCCGCCCCGCCCACGCCGCAGGCCAGCATGCCCAGCCCGCCCGCGTTTGGTGTGTGCGAGTCCGTGCCGATCATCAGCCCGCCCGGAAACGCGTAGTTCTCCAGCACCACCTGGTGAATGATTCCCGATCCCGGCGCCCAGAACCCGATCCCGTACTTGGCCGAGACGCTCTTCAGGAACGCGTACACCTCGTTGTTTTCCAGCAGTGCCTGTTGCAGATCCGGGTCCGCCCCGCTGTACGCCCGGATCAGGTGATCGCAATGCACCGTCGAGGGCACCGCCGCGCTGTCCCGCTCCGCCAGCATGAACTGCAGCAGCGCCATCTGCGCCGTCGCGTCCTGCATCGCCACCCGGTCCGGCCGCAGTTGCAGGTAACTCTCGCCCGCCACCAGATCCTGACCCGCCGGATCGTCCAGGTGCCCGTACAGCACCTTCTCCGTCAACGTCAGCGGCCGCCCCAGTCGCCCCCGCACCACCGCCAACCGCTCTCGCATGGCGGCATAAATGCCCTCAATCAGTTCCGGCGTCGACTCAATCTCCGGCATGACCGCAAAGCTCCCTCACACGCCGGCCAACCCATCCACCGGCCCACGGCATCACTACCTGATTCTAATGTCCGCTCCCGGTCATCCCGGCACCCGCGTTTCCAGCCGGCGTAGGGGCGGGTGCGAGACCCGTCCGTCTTCCGCGCAACCCCTGGGGGCACCCACCGTTCGTGGTGAGCCGGGCCGGAGTCCTCGGCGGCCGTGTCCAACCACACCCCCGGAGTCAGCATCCATGCTCTCCCCTCTTCCCTCTCCCCTTCCCCCGCGTCCATCTCCCAACCCGCCGCATCACCCTCGAACAGATCGTCGGCGCCTCGTCACCGAACACCCGCGTCCAACCCCGCCGCCCCGACTGGCGCCAAATCCTCTGGTGCCACGAAACCCACGTCTGCGATACCCATCACCGCAGTTCCTGACCCTACGACCTACCCTTCGCCCCGCGCCTGCTGACTTCAGGGGCTAGGCAGGCAGCCGTGGAGTACCGGGTTACCAGGCAGCGCCCTGATTTCAGCGCAACCTGCGAGCGCCGGAAAGTGATGGTTTCCTGTCGTCTAGATACAACCTTTATACTGATTAATAATTTGTGAGTAGTGTGGAACACTTGACGAATATTCGAGCTGCAAACGTGCGTGCTTATCTCAGACACAATTGCAGGTCAGGATTCCTGAAGAATAACAGTGCTATATGCGCTACGTCACTCGGAACGAATCAGTACGAACATACTCACCGCTCACATAAAGCGTAACTGAAAGTATTCCGGAATGTTCTGAAGTTAGCTGAGGATTATGCCAGCCGATTTTCAAATACCCTCTGCTGCACCATCCGCTGCTGTTTCTGCACGGCATTCGAGAGTCGGTCCATTCTGTATAGCCACCTTCCCAGATCCATCGCGTCTCGACCGTCCATCCAAACAGCCAGCGATCAACCGCGTATACGATGCAATATCGCTCTGGAAGTGGATTGGCAGGAAGCTCTCCTAGCCATGTGACACCCATATCGGATTCGGAAGTGCAGTCTGAACCCTTGGCTATGCCGACCGCCTGGATAACCTCGAATGGCTCTGGGGGCTTTGGTGATGCCAGCGGACACTGATCACTTTGCCATCGGCAATCGTAACGCCCGTACTGCACTCCGTCGTCAACGCCATGGAGAAACGCGTTGACCGTGCCGCGCGAGATGACGTCGGCGGCTATTTCGTCCGCTCGGGTCTGCGCTGCGCCGCGGGCAACAGCAACCGCTCGGACACGAGCGTAGCCCGGATGCTCCGACGGTGGCGGACTCACCTGGGTAGGCGGACTGGTCGCTGGTGAGGCGGGCTCAGGCAAGATTCCGGTGCGATGGCGGATGATCCAGTCATCAACGGTGCCACGCACTTCGTCACCGTCGATTAGGAGATTCGCGCCTTCTACGCCCCTGACCGCGCCGCCACCCAGCTTCGCGGTAGCGACGCCAATCACGCCGCCGCGTAGATTGAAGGCTGGCCCACCGCTGTTGCCCGGGTTGGCTGCGGCGTCTGTCTGCAGCCAGCCGGGATGGCGGGCGGACAGCACACCGCGAGTCACGGTCAATGTCTCCAGACAGAACGGATAGCCAAGGATCACCAGATCCTCGCCCAATTCCAGCTCGTCTGAACTTCCAAACGGCAGGAAGGGGTACCCGCCGCCTGGCAGCTTGAGCAGCGCCAGGTCAACCTCGGGATCGTTGGCTATCACCGTCGCATGCTCTTCCTGACCATCGTGCGTCCCGACGATCACATGACGCGCGCTTCCCAGCAGGTGACTATTTGTCACCATATAGCCGTCCATCGTCACGACAAACGCGCTGCCGCATCCCTCGTCTGATGTTCGGAGATACCGAACGGCTCCCTGCGATCCCTTGACCAACTCGTTGACAGCCAGCCAAGGACCAGTCGCAATTGACGTCGCGCCGCCAAACGCCCAGCCGAATACCCCGCGCACGTCGTCCCGATGATCGTGCCTACAGGCAGGCTCGGCTTGCGCGCCGAACGTGCGCTGATAGATACCTACATTGCCGTGGTTGCCAAGGTGGTTCTCCACGATGTCGTTGAGTTCCACGCAGTCGGTCGGCCACGCCAGATCCTGAGTTTCCGAACCCGCTGATTGCGCCGCTTGATCAAACGCCCAGCCGAACACCCCGCGCACGTCATCCCGGTGGTCGTTCTGGCAGCTCTGCTCGGCCTGGTCGCCAAAGACCCGTTGATAAATGCCGACATTGCCATCGTTGCCGAGATGCGCCTCAACGATGTCATTGAGATCAACGCAAGTCGTCGGCCACTGCGCCAGCACCGGCCTCGCCAGCCCAAACGCCGCAACCGCCGCAATAACCATCGGTAGAACGATGCGGGCGCCGCGCGTCAAGCCACGATTTCGCAAGGACCACTCCGCCCAAGAGGCGCCGGCGGGGAGTCTAGCAGCGCCCTCGGACAAGGGGCGCATTCATGCCCATGGCCCATGCTAGGCTTTGCCACGGGCGGACCGTGACGTTGCAGACTAACCCTTGGGAGCCGCCCCATGACCCCCGAACTCGTCGCAATCCTGGCTATGGGCCTCACCTTGGCCGGACTCATGGTGGCTCTCTGGCGCGACACACACGCCGAAATCCGTGCCCTGCGGGCGGATACCCGCGCTGACAATCACGCCCTTCGCGCCGACATTCAAACCGAAATCAACGGCCTACGCACCGACGTCAAGGCCGAGAACCAGGCCTTGCGTGCCGAGGTAAAGGCCGATAATCACGCCCTACGCGACGAGGTCCAGGCTCAGTTTCAGGGTCTACGCAAAGAGGTCCAAGCCGGAGATCAGGGTCTACGCAAGGAGGTCCAGGCCGGGGATCAGCGCTTGCGCGAAGACTTCCATGCCGAGATGTCGAACCTGCGCACCGACGTCCGGTCCCTCACCGAGCGCACCGCCCGCCTCGAAGGCGCTATCCAGAGCCTCCCCGCCACCCACCAGGACCGCGCCCGCCACGACGACGCCGCCTGACCACCGCGCCTCCCGCGGCAGCCACGAATCCCCAGCCCGCTGACCCCACATCCACCAGCCCGGCACGCGTGCTAGAGTCGTCGACGGGCGGCCGTGACCTTACGAAGCCACTCCTGCGGAGCTGCCCAGTGACCCCCGAACTCGTCGCCATCCTCGCCCTGGGCGTACCCCTGATTGGCCTGCTGCTCACCTTCCGGCGGGATGCCCGCTCCGACTACCAGGCCCTCCGCGCTGACAACCAGGCCCTCCGCGCCGAGGTTCACGCCGGCGATCAGCGCCTGCGCGAAGACTTCCACGCCGAGATTTCGAATCTACGCACCGACGTCCAGGCGCTCGCCGAGCGCACCGCCCGCCTCGAAGGCGTAATCCAGGGCCTCGTCGCCACCCACCACGACCGCGACCGCCGGGACGCCGCCTGACCAGCCCAGCTCAGTCCCGGAGGCGACCTGATCGCGCCGCGAGGTCTCTCATGCCGTGGCCGCATCCCTGAATCCTCCTGCCCCAACGCTCATACCGCACGAACCGTCAGCCGCTAGCCGCCAGACACTGACCTTTCAGCCTGTCGATTCCCCTTCCTCGCCTTGCCGGTAGTGCACATACAGTGTACAATACTCCCGTTGTCTTCGCAACCTCAACTTGGGATGTCTCTGACCGCTGCAATCTGCTTCATCTTTCGCTGGCTCAGCCGGATCTTTCTGGGGGAACGTCCGGCCTCCTCCGCGTGCCAATCCGTCTCGATGCCGACCGCTGATCCATGGAGAGCATCCGCTCGCCCCGGAGCCCACACTCAGCCTGGCCCTCGTGGCGCCAACACTGCCGCCACGCCTTCGCGCCCCTCCGCCCTCAACGTTCACCAGCCGTCGCCGAGCGCAAGCCCGCCCGCCCGCCGAACAGCCCTCGCGCAGGCCACGCTTCACCACCGCATTCGACTGCCGCGTCGCCATGCCGATGTGCAACCCCAAACCCGCCCCAAAAGCACGCCCCCGCACCTCAAGAGTTTTTTAGAAAAAACTCTTACGCGCGCAAACCTCGCCGCCCAAACCCTCCTCGCACTCCTCCTCCTCACCGCCTGCAACCCCGTCCCCACCCATGACCTCCACGTCTTCGCCGCCGCTTCCCTCCGCGAAGCCCTCAGCGAAACTGGCGACGCCTTTCAGCGCGCCACCCCCAGCGTCCGAGTCGTCCCCAACGTCGCCGGCTCTCAGGTCCTCCGCCTCCAGATCGAATCCGGCGCCCGCGCCGACCTCGTCATCTCCGCCAACCCCAACCACCTCGAGGCCCTCCAACACGCCGACCTCCTACGCCAGCCCCCCACCGTCGTCGCCACCAACCAACTCGTCCTCGCCGTCCCCACCGCCAACCCCGCCGACATCACCGGCCTCCAGGACCTCCCGCAACCGGACCGCCGCCTCGTCATGGCCGCCGAATCCGTCCCCGCCGGCGCCTACGCCCGCCAAATGCTCGCCCTCCACGCTGCCCAGACACGCCAACCCGGCTTTCCCGACGCCGTCCTCCAGAACGTGGTCTCCTTTGAAACCAACGTCCGCCAGGTAGCCGCCAAGCTCGAACTCGGCGAAGCCGACGCCGGCTTCGTCTACCGCACCGACGTCCTCGCCTCCAACGGCCGCCTCCAGGTCATCCAAACCCCTCCCCACGTCCAGGTCACCGCCCACTACCCCGCCGCCATCCTCCGCGACGCCCCCAACCCCGAGCTCGCCCAGCGCTTCCTCACCTTCCTTCACTCCCCCCAAGCCCAGGCCATCCTCACCCGCCACGGCTTCGCCCCCGCCGCTGCGGACTCGGTGCGATGATTCGCCCCGCTGCCCGCAAGGACCCTGACCTGACCCCGCCAACTCACCCAGCCCCGCGCTCCCCACTTTCCTGGGGCCAAATCCTCATCTGGCTGCTGGCAGCCCTGGCACTCGCCCTCGTGCTGGCTCCCGTCGGCGCCCTCATCGCCCGCGGCGTCACCCAGGCCGATATCGGCGCGGCCCTCACCAGCCCCTTCGTCCGCGGTGCCGTCCAGCTCTCGCTCATCACCTCGGCAGTCGCCGTCGCGGCCATCGTCGCCCTTGGCACCCCCACCGCCTACCTCCTGGCCCGGCGACGCTTCCCCGGCCGCGCCCTGGTCGACGCCGTCATCGACCTGCCCATCGTCCTGCCGCCCGTAGTCGGCGGCCTGGCCTTGCTCCTGCTCCTGGGCCGCCAGGGACCCGTCGGCGGACCGCTGGCCACAGCCGGTATCGACGTCGCCTTCACCACCGCCGCCGTCGTGCTCGCGCAGATGTTCGTCGCCGCCCCCTTCTACATCCGCGCCGCCCGCGCCGGATTCGAGAGCGTCGACCAGCGCCTCGAAGCCGTCTCCTCAACCCTCGGCGCCCGCCCTTGGCGCACCTTCCGCCGCATCACCGTCCCGCTCGCCCTGCCCTCGCTCGCCGGCGGCGCTGTGATGGCCTGGGCCCGCGCCCTCGGCGAGTTCGGCGCAACCATCATGTTTGCCGGCAACGTCGCCGGCCGCACCCAGACCATGCCCCTCGCCATCCTCGAAGCCATGGAAGCCGACGCCAACGCCGCCGTCGCCATCGCCGTCGTTCTGGCTGCGATTGCGCTCGCCGTCCTGATCGCCTTCCGCGGCCTCGCCCGCGCCGGAAGCCGCGCCCTGTGATCCAGATCGACGTCACCCACACGCTCGGCAGCTTCCGGCTCGCTCCCAGGCTCCAGGTTGGCCCCGGAATCACTGTCCTTTTCGGCCAATCCGGCGCCGGCAAGACCCTCACGCTTGAAGCAATAGCCGGCCTCCTCACGCCAGACCGCGGCCGCATCGCCATCCATGACCGCCCGGTCTTCGATGCCGCAACCGGCCTCAACATCCCGCCCTACGACCGCCGCCTCGGCTACGTCGTCCAGAGCTACGCGCTCTTCCCCCACCTCACCGTTGCCGAAAACGTCGCCTACGGCGTCTTCGACCTTCCCCACGCCACACGTGATCAACGAGTCGACGACCAACTCCGAACCCTCGGCATCCTCGACCTGGCTGACCGCCGCCCCGCCCGGATCTCCGGTGGCCAGGCCCAGCGCACCGCCCTGGCCCGCGCCCTGGTCCGCCGGCCCGAAGCTCTCCTCCTGGACGAACCCTTCGCCGCTCTTGACGAGGGCGTGGCCTTGACCCTCCGCCGCGAACTCCGCCGCCTCGTCCGCGACCTGAATCTGCCGGTCCTCATGGTCACCCACGACCTCACCGAAGCCAGCCATATCGGCGACCACATCGCCGTCATGGACGCAGGCAGCATCCTGCAGGCCGGCGACCGTTCCCACGTGCTCCAGCGCCCGCGCACTGCTCGAGTCGCCCGCCTCCTCGGAATCGCCAACGTCCTCGACGGCAAGGTCGTCGGCTCCAAGAACGGCGTCACGGTCCACACACCCATCGGACCATTGCTCACGGGCCATACCGAGATCACCGCAGGCCCGGTTCAAATCGCCATCCGCGCCGACCAGATCATCCTCACCCGACCCGATCGCCCGCCCGACAACCGCCCCAACACCCTGGACGTCGAGATCACCGACGAAGCCGACTTCGGCCACTCCCGTACCCTCTACGCACGCGTCGCCAATACGGCAAGCCCCGACGACCCCACCATCGAAATCCAAATCGCCCCCCACCCCTACCGGGTCATGGGCGTCGCCACCCGCCGCCACTGGCGCGTCCACATCCCCCCCGAAGCCGTTCACGTGATGCGGACCTGACATGCTCGGGACAGCCGCAGGTAACTCTCTTCCATGACATACGCCGACGAACTCGCCTTCGCCGTCGATATCGTCCGCCGCGCAGCTGAGCCGGCCTTGGCTCTCTTCGAGCGCCCGGATCTCCCGGTCTTCGATAAAGCCGACGGCTCCATCGTCACCCAGGCCGACTATGACGTGAACGACGTCATCGTGGAAGCCATCGAGTCCGCCTACCCCGACGACGCCATTCTCTCCGAGGAGGGCCCCGACGACCCGGACCGTCTCGGCAAGTCGCGCTGCTGGATCGTCGACCCCATCGATGGCACCTCCCACTACGAGCGCGGCGACCGTGACTGGTCGATCATGCTCGCGCTCGCCGTCGACGGGCGGCCCGTCGTTGGCGCCGTCAACCGGCCCGCCATGCCAGACCTCCGCTCAGGCGCTGTCGGCGCCACCCCGCTTCTGGAATTGGACGACGGCACGATCGAGCTTCGGCCGCAACCGCTGGATGCCTCGCCCTTCCGAGTCCAGCACAGCTATAGCGCCGCGGCCATCACCGATGCGGCCGCGTCTGACAACGTGACGTTCACCGTCTCCTACCACGGCCTGATGAGCATGACCGTCATGCTCTCCGAGGGCATGCACGCGTTCGTCGCGGCCCGCACTTCCGGCTCCGAGTGGGACCTCGCGCCGCACGCCGCGATCCTGGAGTCTGTCGGCGGGCTGGTCACCGATTTCAAGGGCCGCCCCCGGACCTTCAACGCGCCCGATCCCCGCATTCGCGGCGGCATTGTCGCCGCGGTCTCGCCCCAGGCCCACGACCGCGCCCTCGCCCTGGTCCGTGCTGCCCGTCTCAATCCCATCCACAATGGCTAACAACGACGGAGCTCGCCTTCCCCGCCGCTACACTCCCCGCAATCCACGCCCCGGAGCCGCGTCATGCGCATAGCCACCGGCAATATCGGGCACGAGTCCAGCACCTTCACGCCTATCGAAACGCCCTACGAGGCCTTCTCCGAAGCCTCCCGCGGCTTCTTTCGCGGCCCCGAAGTCATCGAGGCCATGCGCGACACCAACACCGGCTGCGGCGGCTTCATCGACGCCGCGGCAACCCACGGCTATGAGTTGGTCCCGATCATGTGGACCTTCGCGGAACCCTCCGGCCCGGTTCACGCCGACGCCTGGACCCGCCTCAGGGCAGAGTTCCTCGAGCGTCTCGAAGCGGCCATGCCGGTCGACGGCGCGCTGCTGGACCTGCACGGCGCCATGGTCATCCAGGGCATCGACGACGGCGAAGGCGATCTCCTGCGCGGCGTCCGCGCCATCCTCGGTCCCGATCGCCCGGTCATCGTCACGCTCGACCTGCACGCCAACATCAGCGACGCGATGGCCGAACTCTCCGACGTCATCATCCCCTGCGACACCTACCCCCACGTTGACTTCCGCGAACGAGGCCGCGAAGCCGCCGACCTGATTGTCCGCACCCTTCGCGGCGAGATTCGTCCCACCATGGCGGTCGAGCTCTTGCCCCTGCTCTGGGCCGGCGGCAACGTCACCGGCTTCGAGCCCTTCGACGGCATCGTCGCCCGCGCCCACAAGCTCGAAGCCCAACCCGGCATCCTCACCGCCTCCGTCAACCCGGGCTTCGCCTGGGCCGATATTCCCGAAGCCGGCACATCCGTCGTCGTGGTCACCGACGGCGATCCGGCCAGGGCCCGGCGCGAGGCCAAGGGCTATGCCGACTGGGTCTTTGACCAGCGCCAGCAGTTTCTTGTCGACCTCGTTAGATTCGATGACGCCTTTGCCGAAACCCGCTCAGCCGGACCCGGCCCGATCGTTATCGCCGACGGCCAGGACAACCCCGGCGGCGGCGCCCCCGGCGACTCCACAGGCATGCTGCGTACCTTCATCCAGCACGATCTCCAGGACGCGCTGGTCCTAACCATCTGCGACCCCGAGACTGTCCAACTCGCACAGGCGGCCGGGCACGATGCGGAGGTCGAGGTCGCCATCGGCGGCAAGTCCCATCCGGATCAGGGCCCGCCGGTCCACGCCCGCGCAACCGTCGAACGGCTCCTCAACCTCGAGTTCGTCATTCGCGGTCCCATGATGACCGGCATCACCCAGAAGTTCGGGCCCACCGCCCTGCTCCGCATCGGCGGCGTTCGCGTCGCCGTCACCACCAACCGCCTGCAGATCTTCAGCCTGGAATGCCCGCGCACGCTTGGCCTCGAGCCAACGGCCTTTCGCTGGATCGGCGTCAAATCCTCAAACCACTTCCGCGCCGCCTACGGCCCCATCGCCACCCAGGTCCACCGCGTCGCCTTCCCCGCCGTCCAGTCCCACGACCCCCGCGACCTCACCTACCACCGCCTCCGCCGCCCCATCTTCCCCTTGGATCCGATCTAGCGGGTCTTCGATGGCCTACTGCGCGCCATGTGCCAACAGCAAGACTTCAATGTCTTCGTGTCCCCGTCGCCGCGCCCACTCCAGCGGCGTAGCCCAGGACTCCCCCGACAGATTTGCGTTCGCCCCGCGCGCCAGTAGCAACTCCACCATGTCCGGCAGTCCACTCCGCGCCGCCCACCCCAGCGGCGTCGACCGGTACTCCTCGTCCGCGGCATTGATATCGGCGCCAAACTCCAGGAACAGGTCCAGAAGCTCATGCCGGTTGGGGTCTGGCCGGCCGCGCCCTCCACGGCTGCAGAGGTCATGCAGCGGCGTCACCCGCTGCCAATTCGGCAGATTCGGATTCATGCCGTGCTCCAGCAGCACGCGCGTCATGTCGGGCGTATTCCACAAGTAGGTCCGGCAGCCGGTCACGACGTCGGGGACGCGCACACCTCGATCCAGCAGCGGCTGCAACAGGTGGCGCCGCTTGAACGAGACGGCCATGGTGAAGATGCCGCCGCAGCTGTGGGTACTTACGGCTGCGGGATCCTTGTCCGCCATCGCCAGCACCGCCTCGTCATTGCCGTCCAGCAAGTGCCCGCTCGCGTCCACGCTGCCGCCGTGCTCTTCGAACATTCGCCGCAGCTCGGGTTCCTTCGCCATCCACGTCGCCGTACCCGAGGACTCGATCCCGGCGTTGGGATCCGCGCCCGCCTCCAGCAGCATCCGAGCCATTTCCCCGTCCGCACGCTGCGCCGCGTGCCAGATTGCCGTTCCCCTTGGTGCGTCACGCCCGTCGCGCAGATTCGGATCAACGCCGCGTGCGAGCAGCACGCCAACTACGTCGGTGTGACCCCGTCGTGCCGCTTCCCCCATTGACCGCCCGGCCTGATCACCAAGCGCGCGTAGAGCACCTGGGTTGGATTCCAGGATTCGCCCAACCTCATCGGCGTCCCCCATCGCCGCCGCCACGTCAATCGTCAGCTCGGCCCCACCGGCCAGCAGCATTCGAACCATGTCGAAGTCATCGCGCTTCAGCGCTAGGTCGATCGGCCGCAGACCCGCCGGGCGGTACCACGCGTCTGGCCGATTCCCCCCACCGCCAGCCTGAATGGCGTCTGGCGGCGCGCCGAGCTCGAGTAGAAGAGTTGCGCATTCGGCCTGCCCGGCTTCGACAGCCCGATGCAGCGGGCTGAAACCCTCGTCATCCCCTCGGTCCAACAGCGAGCGGTTGCCGTTGATCAGGGCTCGCAACCGATCCACGTCCCCAGCCGTGGCGGCGATGTGCACTTCATGTGGCTCGCCGCCGAGCCCCAGCGCCGCCCGTGCGTCCTCGATGATTCGAGCGACGCCCTCGTGCCCGCGGTCGCGTGCGACCGTGGCCAGCGGCTCGTGGGCGTACCGGCGGTAGCTGGGGTCTGCGCCCAATTCCAGCAGCGTCCGCACAACGTCTGCGTGCCCCTCGCGAACCGCGAAGTGCAGCGGCTGCGTATACCAGTACTCCGCTCGAATCAGGTTTGGCTCCCCCGCTTTCAGCGCGCGCACTCGGGCAAGGTCCCCTTCCAGCGCGGCGCGCAGCATCGACCAAATGCCAGACGGCTCGCAGCCCCAGCTGCCGGGGTTATCCCGCCACAGTGGGTCGTCTTGCGACGGCGGGATTAGTTGCATGGTGTCCTCCGCGACAGGCTCACGCTGACGACCAAGCCTCTCTTTGCGGCCATTGGTCAGCCAGCCGAATCTCATGACTCAGAACGGCAGAAACGCGCGTCCCCCGCCGTCCACCGTAATCGCGCTCCCGGTCACATAGCGGCACTCGTCGCTGGCCAGGTACACCGCCGCCGCCGCCACGTCCTCCGGCATGCCGTAGGCGCCCTGCGGTATCACGCGCTCTCGTCGCGCCCGCAGTTCCGGGTCGCGCGCCCGCACTTCCGAGCGCTCCACCCGAATCGGTCCCGGCGCAATCAAGTTCACCGCAATGCCGTACGGGGCAAGGTCCACCGCCATCGCCCGCGTCAGCAGCCACAGCCCGCCCTTGCTCGCCGCGTACGGCGAGGCGTTGGCCTCGGACGCAAATGAGTCCACAGATCCCGTGTTGACGATTCGTCCTTCGATGCCCGCGTCCACCATGTGGCGGGCCACCGCCTGTGCCACCACGAACGCGCCAGTCAGATTCGTGTCGATGTAGCTATGCCAGTCCTCCAACGCGACCTCCAGGAATGGGCCGACCTGCCCGGTGCGAGCGGCGTTGTTCATCAGGATGTCCAACGACTCAACGCGTTTCAGCGCTTCCTCCACGATCGCCGCGGCGCCTGCCGGCGTGCCGACGTCGCCCTCGAAACAGGTAACCGTGCCGCCGTCGGCTCGGATTTCTTCCGCCGTGGCATTCAGCAGGTCTACATTGCGCTGCGTCAGAATCACGTGTGCCCCTTCGGCGGCGAACCGACGCGCAATCCCGGCGCCAATCCCGCGTCCGCCGCCCGTGATCAGCGCCCGCTTGCCCTCGAGTCTTCCCATCGGCCGCTCTCCACCAGCCTTGCGCGTCCGCGAGTGTGCGCTGCTTTGCCTGCCCATTCAATCCGGCTGAGTTCGGCGATGCTTCTCACCGTTGCGGCACGTCACATGCCGTAAGGTTGCTCCCATGCGACGAACGCTTGCCGCCCTCGTGATAATCGTCCTGGCTGCCGCGTGCGAGCCTGGTGCGTCAGCCACCACGGTGACGCCACCAGCTCGTACCTCGCCACCGCCTGCCAATGTCGAGTCATCCTCTCAGGCCACGACGCCGTCCACTCCTCAGACTCAGGCGTCCACGATCAAACAACCCGCGGCATCCCCAAGCCCGGATGCGCCGGCGACGTTGACGTCCGCAGAGGCCAGCCCACCCGCAACAGCCGTGCCGACGGTCGTCATCCCAACGCCATCGCCCACGGGAGCGAGTGAGCCGACACCGACGGCCGGAGTTGAAGTTGCCGCAGTTCCAGCAGCCACAGGGTCGCCGGTCGCTACAGCGATTCCCGATCCCACGCCTGAGCCCACGCCGACACCGGCCCCGACTCCCGAAGTCGTCGCCACGCCGCAGCCGGCACCCGCCGGCGGACTGGGGCTTGACGTGCAAGTCGTTGCCACCGGCTTCGATCGCCCCATATTTGTCGGCCACGCTGGGGATGCCAGCGGCCGCCTGTTTGTGGTCGAGAAGCCCGGCCGGATCCTGGTCGTGCAGAACGGTCAGGTCCGCAACGATCCCTTTCTCGACATCACCGACCGCATACGCTCCGAGGCCTACGAGCAGGGCTTATTCAGCGTCGCCTTCCACCCTGGCTATCCCACCAACGGCCGCATCTTCGTGGACTACACCGACCACAACGGCGACACCGTGGTCTCCGAGTTCGCTGCCGACCCCGGACAGGCCCGCGCCGATCCCCAGTCCGAACGCGTCCTCCTGCAGATCGCGCAGCCCTACCAGAACCACAATGGCGGCATGATTGCTTTCGGACCCCAGGACGGCTTTCTCTACATCTCGGCCGGCGACGGCGGGTCCGGCGGTGATCCACTGGGTCACGGCCAGAACGCCGCAACCCTGCTCGGTTCACTTCTCCGAGTAGACGTTGACACCGAATCCGGCTACGCCATTCCTGTCGACAACCCCTTTGCCAGCCAGCCCGACAAGCGCGCCGAGATCTTTGCCTACGGTCTGCGCAACGTCTGGCGTTTCTCGTTTGATCGCGTCACGGGCGACCTGTGGCTTGCCGATGTTGGCCAGAACGATCTGGAAGAGATCCACCTGGCCCTGGCGCCGCTGCGGGGCGGCCTCAACTTCGGCTGGAACATCATGGAAGGCAGCGCTTGCTTCCCACCCGTCGTGGCGGAGTGTGCAACCGAGGGCCTGCAGATTCCGATTGCCGAGTACGGACGCGACTACGGCTGCTCCATCACCGGCGGCTACGTCTACCGAGGCCGGGCATTTCCCGCGCTCGCCGGCGCCTACATCTTCGGGGACTACTGCAGCGGCCGCGTATGGACGCTGCAACTCGACGCTCAGGGCGTCTGGCAGATGATTCAACGAGCCGATTTTGACTTCCTGATCCCGACCTTCGGCGAGGGCGGCGACGGCGAGATCTATCTCACCGACGACGCCGGAGGACGATTGCTGCGCGTGATCGCCGTCAACGAACCGCCGTCGGGCTAGACCGACACGTGGTTCTGCATCAGGAGAACTCCTATGCCCCGCCTAGGCCTATTCATCGACGCCGCCAACATGTTCTACGCCCAGCGCAAGCAGGGATGGAGTATCGACTATTTCAAAGCCCTGGACTGGCTGCTGGAGGACCATGACGAGGGCTGTGCCTACTATTTCACTGGCACGCCGGCCGGCAACAACGCCAGTGCCGTCCGGAAGCAGAGGGGCTTCCACCGAGCGCTGGCCCACGGCGGATACACAGTAATCCATAAGGAAGCTAAGAGGCAGTATGACAAAGAGAGGGATGAAGTGCGCTATAAGTGCAATCTTGATGTGGAAATAACTCTAAAGATGCTAGCCGAAGTTAGCCAATATGACGACGTAGTTTTCTTTGGAGGAGATGGGGACTTCGCACCAGTCCTGGAACACCTAAGAAACCTTGGAAAGCGAGTGCGCGTGATTTCATATGAACCCTTCACTTCGGATGACATCATCAATGCTGCACATGCGTTCACGCCACTTGACGAACTACGCGGAAAGCTGGAACGCCCGCAACCACGAGAGGAAACTGAGGGGCCCATATAAGCAGGCGGGCCCATTTATTAGACGCCCCTCATAAGGCCGATGGGGCGGTTCATTCAACGGATTGTCATACCAGGCGCCCATGGCGTCAAGCTTTCAGGCGCTCTCCGATGCATCAGACCGCCGACCGCTGCAGTAGCTGGGCGCCAGCACGTTCTCCCTGGGGCCAACCGCTCCAGACGCGGTTAGACCGTAGCCCTCACGTACTAGACGTCAAACACCTCGTCCGACACCGTCCCCGGAATCCGCTTCCCGCGGATGTGCACGTATCCGCGTACCGCCGGCGAGCCTGGGATTTCCTTGTCGTTGATCGAGTTGGACCGCATGTAGTGCGTGGCGTAGCCGCGCCGTCGCGTGTCCGTCTCATTCGGTCCGCTGGCGTGGTACGTCAGGCTGTGGTGAAAGCTCACGCTGCCGGGCCGCAGTGGCACCGGCACCGTGGGGTAGTCCCCGCCAAACTGCCCTTCGATGGTGGGTCGCGACGTCGGCGGGATGATCGCCCAGCGGTGACTGCCCGGAACCATCCACAGGCAGCCGTTCTCGATCGTCACGTTATCGATCGCCGCCCAGGCTGAAATCAGGTCCATAGGGAAGATGTTCTTGAACGAAGCCGAGTCCTGGTGCCACTCCTTGGCTGACCCATGCCGCGGCGGCTTCATGAAGAGCTGATCGCCGTAAAGCGTGATGTCGTCCGTGTCCATCAGGTCGGCGATCACGTCCACGATCTTGGGGTTGCGTGCGTGCGCCCGCAGCACCTCATCCTCCGGGACGATGTGCGCCAACTTGCGCGTCGCCATTACCTGGTTGTCGACCTTTTCCCCGTTCTCGCGAAACGGCTGTTCCAGTTGAATCGTGCCCTCGACGATGTGCTCCGCCCTGCCCGACGCAATCAGGTCCGCCCGTTCGGCCAGGACCGCGATCTCGTCGGCGTCCAGTAGGTCATCGACCACCGTGAACCCGTCGCGCAGGAACTGATCAACTTGTGACTGTGTAAGCGTGCGAAGCGTGCTGACGGCCATGTCTAGCCTCCAAGCCGGCTGAAGGACCTTACGGTTCAGTACCGAAAGAATATACGACCGTGCGTTCCGCGTGCGTCGATCTGCGGCGAAATCAGTTGAAAGGCGACTGTCCCGACGCCGTCTCCCACCGCATTGCGCCGCCGGCCACTCGTCGTCCTGGATCGTGGCGGGCACGACTTCAGGGACGCATATCTCCATCGTGTGGGATACAGTCGCAGCAGCCATGGGTCATGCAAAGGTCGCGCCCGCGAAAGCTGCCGCAGCGTGGGTGATCCGCGCTGCAACCCCGGACGACACCGAGGCCATTGAAGCGCTGCGCGAGGACGTCTGGAAGCAGGTGTACCGCGGGCGGTTGCCGGACGACTATCTCGACTGGCTCACCGTCACGACGGAACATGTCGCACAGTTCCGGGAGGCCTTGCAGAACCGAGAGTCTTGGCGGTTCGAGGTGGCCGAAGCGAATGGCGAACTTGATGGCTACGGCGGTGTCGGCCCAGTCAACGACTACGACTTCCCACCCGCAAGCCCCGGCGCAGGCGAACTGCGCACCCTCAACGTCGCCATGCCGTGGCCGCGCCGCGGCGTCGGCCGCGCACTGCTAGCCCGCCTCACCGACGATCTGCCGTACTTGGGATACGAATCGGCTGTGCTCTGGACCTTCCGCGACAACCCCGCCGCCCGCGCCTTCTACGAAGCCAACGGCTGGACGTTCGACCGCCACGGCGACTTCGATCTCCACGGCCCGGAACCCATGTCGGCTCCGGCGGTCCGCTACTCCCACGGCCTACGCGAAGCGGCCAGCCTCATGCCGTGAGCAGAGCATCATGAATCTTAACGAACACTCATCCTGGACGGTGCGGCCCGCAACTCTCCACGATGCTGAGGCCATTGAGGGCATTCGCATCGCAACCTGGAGGGCTTGCTACCGCGGACTCCTTCCCGACACCTATCTCGACGACCTCAAGGTGGAGTCCCATAGGGTTGACCAGATCCGCAAGGGAATCAGACGCACAGATGACGGCGTGCGTCTCGTTGCCGTCGCCGAGTCCCAGGTCATCGGCATGGGTGCGGCCGGTTCTCCAGAGGAGCCTGAGCCGGTCCCGCACATCGGAGAACTCTATGTGCTTTACGTGTTGCCCGGCTGGCAGGGCCACGGTATCGGGCGTGCGCTGCTGAAGCGTCTCACGTCCGGTCTGCGCGCCCGCGGTTACCGCACGGCCATTCTCTGGACCCTGCGTGACCGCGCGGCCACGCGACGCTTCTACGAAGCCAACGGCTGGTCACTTGACGGAATCGAAGATGAGTGGGGCGAGGGTTTCACGGTACCCATCGTCCGCTACTCCTGCGATCTCGGTCAGTCGGCGTGACCTCGGCGCGACCCTGGATGGTTCGGACGGCGACCGTCGACGACATCAGGGATTTCGAGACCGTACGCATCGCGACCTGGAAGGCCTGTTTCCGCGGGATCGTCTCGGACGCGTTTCTCGATGGTCTCGACCTCCCGCCTGCGCGTATCCAGCGCAGCCGCACCGCGATCCAGGACGCCCAACGATCGTCGGTGATCGTGGCCTGCGCCGGCGACGACATCATTGGGATGGGCATGGCCGAACAGGCCCGCGACGAGCAATTGAATGCCGATGTCGGTGAGGTCCGCGCGCTCTACGTCCACCCTGATTGGCAGGGTCGCGGCGTGGGACGAGCCTTGCTCGCTGCCCTGACGTCGGCTCTTCGCGCCTGCGGGTATCGCGCCGCCGTCCTTTGGACCCTGCGTGACCTGCCGTCAACGCGCCGGTTCTACAAGGTCAACGGCTGGGCGTTCGACGGCACCGAAGATACCCACGACTGGCACGGTTTGGTCCAACTGGTCCGCTACGCCCGCGACCTCGGCGAGTCCTCGTAAACCGCCAACGCTGTCCCTGGGCCGGCGACGATCCGCTGATGCGGGCCTACCACGACCGAGAATGGGGCGTTCCCCTCCATGATGATCGCGCCCTATTTGAACTGCTCACCCTGGAAGGCGCGCAGGCCGGCCTCTCCTGGCGCACCGTCCTGCACCGCCGCCAGGGCTATCGCGAGGTATTCGACAACTTCGACCTCGAGCGAATCGCCGCCTACACCCCCGCCGACGTTGAAGCCCGCCGCGCCGACGCCCGCATCATCCGCAATCGCGCCAAGATTCAGTCCACCGTCGGCAACGCGCAAGCGTCTCTGCGCGCCATCGACGAAATGGGTTCGCTGGATGCGCTGATCTGGTCATTCGTCGACGGTCGTCCGATTCGCAATGCCTTTCGCTCGATGGACGACATCCCCTCCGAAACCGACATTTCCCGCGCCATGAGCCGCGACCTCAAACGCCGCGGCTTCAAGTTCGTCGGCCCAACCATCTGCTACGCCTTCATGCAGGCTGCCGGCCTGGTCAACGATCACCTCCTGACCTGCTTCCGCTACCGCCAGGTCTAACCGAGCGCCTCCCGTATCTCCGGTTGTACGCTCGTCCCGAAGAGCCTTGGCAGGCACCACGCACCCATTTCGAAGGAACCTCGGCCATGACCACCGATCCACTCTTCAAGGCCGCATTTCCATACCAGGACGACGTTCTGGCGCTCCCAGTGGAGAACCTGGATCAGGCCTCGAGCTGGTACGCCAACGCCCTGGGCCTAACCGAAGTGGAACGTCGAGATGACCCCGTCCCAACCGTCATCATGCAGCGCGACGGCGTCCGGATCGGCTTCGCCATCAACGGCGGCGACGCCAGCCAGGACGGCGCCGCCATTCTGGTGACTGACATCGACCGCGCCCGCCGCGAACTCGAAGCCAGCGGCCTCAGCCCCGGCGAATCACGCATCGACGACCACGACGGCCAAAAGATGAGTGTCTTCTTCCTCGTCGCCCCCGACGGCCTCTGCTTCTACTTCCACCAGCCCATCGACTAGAAGGGTCCAGGTGCCTACGCTCTTGGCGAGTCTGGCCACCTACATCGAGATAGAGCCGCGAATCCAGCCGTCAAGGCCTTGGAATTCGACCTCATCCACGCCCCCGCCTCGCTCGCGTCCGCCTGCCTTGGCCTTGGCCATGCCTGGCCAATAGCGCATCCAGTCCGGCCTGTCCCCAGCCCGTCTGCTTGGGTCCGAGGATCGCCCCAAGGGTTCCCTTCGGAATCGGGTCTCGCTTCAGCGGTACCGTGGCGCGGCGATAGGTGGATCCGCTGCCCGTGGTGAATAGGATCCCGTGCGGGCAAGGCCGCTCCCTCCACCCTTCACGTCGAAACAGCCTGACAAGCAGGCGGGGAGACATCCGCCGGTTCGGGGTTACGAGTGGGCGGGCGCTAGAGCGGGCGCAAGCTGATCCTGCGCGGCCCAGGCTTGAAGCCCGGGCTGTTCCTTCGCGGTTGGCGACTCAGGCACGTCGAAGTCGCGAAGTCGGCGGAGAACATTGGCTGGCACCGGCAGCGTTTCGATGCCGTACCGGCCAAAGACACCCTCGCGCTCCCCATCGGCCTCCAGCGCGTTTAATTCGTGCAGCACAAGCTCGCCCAGCTCGTGCATCACGGTGTCAAGGTCCGAGTCGTAGGTGGAGGTTCCCAACTCCTCGCACACGCCCACCCATACCTCGTCGTCGAACTCGTACCGCATCGTGAGTCCAACCATCGTGGGCTGGGCTAGCTGCAGATTCAGAAAGAACGTCAAGGCTGAGCGAGGCTGGTGGTGTGGAGTCTGCCTGTCCATGAGTACTGACCTCAGACCCGCAGTCCGCCCCGTGCGGCTCGTTGATCCGGGCGCAACTGCCCGGCCTGATTTGCATCACTCGGAGACACGGCGCCCGTGGTCAACGCCTGCGGGAAACCGTTGCTCCTACCTTCACCTTACCGCGCGGTGCGACGCTGGCACCCCAGCGGCACGCGATCGCGAGTCGACGAACGCAGACGCCGCGAATCCGTTGCCTACATTCGCTGCCTGACGACGTCCTCGTCACGCAGCTGCGCCACAAATGACGCCTCATTAACCTCCACCGACCCCACCGGAATCGCCTGATCCGCCGCCACTGGTTCCAAGACTCGAGCCCCGTACGAAAGCCCCAGCGGCAACACGCCATCGGCCGCAAGCGTCTCGGCCCGGTCGATCAGCCCGTACACCAGCCGACCGCCCGAACCGTCCAGCCGGTCCCCCGGCGTCAGGTCACGCTTCGCATACGCCAGCACTTCCGAAGTCGGAGTTTCCTGCGGCATTCCCGAGGAGGCCCCCAGCAGCGCCGCCTGCGCAATGCTCAGCGGCGTCTCGATCCCACACAGGTGGTACTCCCGAAACAGCGCCATCCGTTTCCCATCGCTTGAAACTCGAGTCCCGTGAATCCGCATGTCCTCGCGTATGTGCCCGTCCGCCGACGTCACCACGGCCCACACCCCGTCCGCAATGTTCTCGGGCAACGCCGACTCGCCGTCCGGACCCACCCCGTTCGCCAGGTCCACCACGCCGGTGCCCTCCAACAAGCCGCCCGCATCGCCAGGCGCGAACAGATCAGGCAGGCCGTCCAGCCCCGCTGACGGCTCGTGCATCCCGCGGCGGTCCGGCGGCAACCCCGTCATGTTCGACACCGCGCACATCTCGATCTGGGCCTTCGACCCGTCGCGGAACGAGTTATACATCTGCGCGTTCAGCCGCAGCCGCGCCGTCGCCTCGTTGTCATAGCCCAGCCGCGCCAGCGCCCGCTCGGGATCCCCGTGCCGGTCCGCCGGGTACCGCCGCGTACCCCGCCCGACCGCCACGATCTCCAGCCCCAGTGCCCTGGCCCAGTCGTACAACTCCATGATCGCGACCGGCTGATCGCCCGCCGCCAGGCTGTACACCACACCCTGCCGCCGCGCCTCGCGCGCCAGCGCCCACCCACAACTCACGTCGGCCTCAACCGTCACCATCACCACGTGCTGGCCCTGGCGCAGCGCGTTCCACGCATTACGCGCCGCCACGTCCGGAATCCCTGTCGCCTCCACCATCACGTCGATCGGCGCCGACTCCAGCGCCTCCACGTCCGGCGCCAGCACAGCCAAACCCGCGGCTATAGCCGCTCCCACCTCGGCGATGCCCTCGCACCGCTCCACCTGCTCGTCCGCCCAGCCCGCCGCCTTCAGAGCCAACGTCCCGTTGCCCGCCTTCGGATCCGCCACTGCCGACAGCCGTAGACCGTCGATCTGAGCAATCTGCGCTGCGACACTCGTCCCAAACCGTCCCGCCCCCGCCAGCGCCACCGTCACCGGCTGCCCTGCCGCGGCGCGCGCCTCAAGCCGTTCCAGCAACAATCGCAGCATCTGCCCGCACCCAGCTACCTCAGGGCTACCGCCCCAACCTTAGCCCTCTGATCGAAAACGCCGCGGCACGCGTACCGCCGCCGGACTTCCAAGCGCCCGCCGCCAACAGCCACACACCGGATCGCTTAAGCTGGACTGTTATGGCCGACTCTTCCATCGTCATCCGCGGCGCGCGGGAACACAATCTCAAGGACATCGACCTTGAGATCCCCCGCAACAAGCTCGTGGTCATATCCGGCATCTCCGGCTCCGGCAAATCCAGCCTCGCCTTCGACACCCTCTACGCCGAAGGCCAACGGCGCTACGTCGAGTCCCTCTCCGCCTACGCCCGCCAGTTTCTCGGTCAGCTCGAGAAGCCGGACGTCGACCAGATCGAGGGCCTCTCCCCCGCAATCTCCATCGACCAGAAAGCCACCTCGCACAACCCCCGCTCCACCGTCGGCACCGTCACTGAGATCTACGACTACATGCGCCTCCTCTGGGCGCGCATCGGCCAGCCCCATTGCCACAGCTGCGGCGAACTGCTCACCTCCCAGACCATCCAGGAAATGGTCGATCTGATCCTCGACTGGGACGACGACACCCGCTTCATGGTCCTCGCCCCCGTAATCATCCACCGCAAGGGCGAGCACAAGGGCGTCTTCGAGGACGCCCGCCGCGCCGGCTTCGTCCGCGCCCGTGTCGATGGTCAGGTCGTCCCCCTCGACGACGTGCCGGACCTCGACCGCAACCTCTGGCACGACATCGACATCGTCGTCGATCGCCTCACCCCCAAGCCCGACTCGCGCATGCGCCTGGCCGACTCGCTCGAAACCGCCCTCAAGCTCGGCGAGGGCTTCGTCACCATCCAGATCGTCGACGGCGACGAGCTAACCCTCAGCGAGCGCCTCGCTTGCAAGAACGGCCACGTCAGCCTGGCCAACCTGGAACCCCGTCTCTTCTCCTTCAACACGCCGCATGGCGCCTGCCCGGATTGCAACGGCCTGGGCTCCAAGCTGGAGCTTGACCCCGCGCTCATCATTCCCAACCGCAGCCTTTCCATCGCCCAGGGCGCCATCGCCCCCTGGGTCAAGGCCCACACGCGCGAGACGTCCTTGACCCGCCACGTCATCGAGGCCCTCGCCCGCAAATACGGCTTCCGCACCAACACCCCCGTCGAGCGCCTCGACCCCGCCATCGTGGACGTCATCCTCTACGGCGCCCCCGGTCAGCCGCTGGTTGTCCAGTACACCAACGCCGCCGGCCGCCGCCGCGCCTACGAGTTCGAGTTCGAAGGCGTCATCCCCAACCTGCGCCGCCGCTACGACAACACCGAGTCCGAGTACATCCGCGGCGAGATCGAGCGTTATATGACCCGCCGCATGTGCCCCGTGTGTCTGGGCGCTCGGCTCCGGCCGGAATCGTTGGCTGTAACCGTGGGCGGCAGTTCGGTTCACGATGCCACGGCCATGACCATCCAGGCCGCCGCGGCCTTCTTCGCCGGCCTTGAGCTCAGTAAGCGCGACACCACCATCGCCGTCCAGGTTCTCAAGGAAATCAACGCCCGCCTCGGCTTCCTCGAAGCCGTGGGTCTCGAGTACCTCACCCTCGAACGCTCCGCCGGAACGCTCTCCGGCGGCGAGGCCCAGCGCATTCGTCTGGCCACTCAGATCGGCTCCGGCCTTGTCGGCGTCATGTACATCCTCGACGAACCCAGCATCGGCCTCCATCAGCGCGACAACGCCCGCCTCGTTCGCACCCTGGAGGGCTTGCGCGACCTCGGCAACAGCGTCATGGTCGTCGAGCACGACGAGGAGACGATCCGCTCCGCCGACTGGGTCATTGACATCGGCCCCGGCGCCGGCGAACACGGCGGCACGGTCGTCGCCGAAGGTACGCCCGAGCACGTCGAACGCCACCCCCATTCCCTCACCGGCGCATTCCTGGCCGGCCGCGAACACATCCCCGTACCAACGGCCCGCCGGACCGGCAGCGGCGGACGCCTCACCCTGGAAGGCGTCCGCGCCAACAACCTCAAGTCCCTTTATGTCCAGTTCCCCCTGGGCTGCTTCATCTGTGTCACCGGCGTCTCCGGATCCGGCAAGAGCACCCTTATCGAGGACGTGCTCTACCGCGCCCTCGCCCAGCGCATCTGGGGCAGCCGCAACGTCCCCGGCGAGCACTCCCGCATCCGCGGCCTGGAACACATCGACAAGGCCATCGAGATCGACCAATCGCCTATCGGCCGCACTCCGCGCTCCAACCCCGCCACCTACACCAGCGCGTTCACTCCCATCCGCGACCTCTTCGCCGCCGTCCCCGAGTCCCGTGCCCGCGGCTACAAACCCGGCCGTTTCTCCTTCAACGTCAAGGGCGGTCGCTGCGAAGCCTGCGAGGGCCAGGGCCTCAACCGCATCGAGATGCAGTTCCTGCCCGACGTCTACGTCACCTGCGAGGTCTGCGAGGGCGCCCGCTACAACCGCGAGGCCCTCGACATCACCTACAAGGGCAAGACCATTGCCGACGTGCTCCATATGACCGTCGAAGACGCCCACGTCTTCTTCCAGAACATTCCGTCCATCGAGCGCAAGCTCGGCACCCTCGTCGATGTCGGACTCGGCTACATCCGCCTCGGCCAGCCCGCCACCACCCTCTCCGGCGGCGAAGCCCAGCGCATCAAGCTCGCCTCCGAACTCTCCAAGCGCGCCACCGGCAAAACCGTCTACATCCTCGACGAACCCACCACCGGCCTCCACTTCGCCGACACCCGCAAGCTCATCCAGGTCCTTCAGCGCCTGGCCGACGCCGGCAACACCGTCATCGTCATCGAGCACAACCTCGACGTCATCAAATCCGCCGACTGGATCATCGACCTCGGACCCGAAGGCGGCGACGCCGGCGGCGAACTCATCGCCGAAGGCACCCCCGAGGACGTCGCCGCCAAACCCGCCAGCTACACCGGCCAATACCTCCAGCGCGTCCTCGCGCCCGACGCCTATCGGTCCACAACGTCCAGCAACGGCCGCGCAAACACCCGGGCGTCGCCCAAACCTGCCCCCGCGACGGCCTGACTCGTAGCGAAGGACAGGGAACCATGACGGCAGCAACGCGTCGATTCGAGGGCCGCGGAACGGTCGTCACGGGCGGCGCCACCGGCATCGGCGGCGCCATCGCCGAACGCCTAGCCGCCGAAGGCGCCTCTGTCCTCATTGCCGACATCAACCCTGAAGGCGCCGACGAGCGCGTCGCCCGCATCCAGGCCGCCGGCGGCATCGCCGCTGCCTGCACCACCAACGTCGGTGAAATCGACCAGGTCCAGGCCATGATCCGGGCCGCCGTCGACCGCTGGGGTCGCCTCGACATCATCGTCAACAACGCCTACCCCGCGCTGGAAGCCATGACCGGCGGCGCCGAAGACGTGCCGCCTGATGTCTACGACAGAGCCATGGCCGTCCTCGTCAAGGCCAGCTACCTGTCCGCCAAATTCGGCGTGCCCCACCTGCGGCAGGCCGGTGGCGGCAGCATCGTCAACATCTCCAGCATCCACGGCCTGCTCGTCGCCCCCGGCGCTCTCGTCTACGAGACCGGAAAGGCCGCCCTCATTGCCGCCACGCGCCAGATGGCCGTCGAATACGGCCGCGACGGCATCCGCGTCAACGCCATCGCCCCCGGCCACATCGTCACTGAAGGCATCCAGGCCAACCTGTGGGACCGGAACCCCTCCGGCCTCCAGTTCTTCGAATCTCAATACCCCGTCGGTCGCTGCGGCCGCCCCGAAGACATCGCCGCCGCCGTCGCCTTTCTCTGTTCCGAGGATGCCTCCTTCATCACCGGCCACACCCTCGTCGTCGACGGCGGCCACTCCCTCCAGATCCAGGAAAACTTCGGCGTCGCCCAGGCCCACTACATGAAGGACCACCCCGACACCGAACTTCCCTACTAAGGCTCTCAACCTCGGCTATTCCCATTTGCTCTCGTACGTTTCGAAAGTTCCTGGAAAGTTCGGGGGCATAGGCGACGGGCCGACAAAGCCCTGTGCTCCCCGGTCTTTTACCAGACCTCAGGCTGGTTGGCATGTTCGACCTTCAACGTCAGCCTTTGACCAGTCGGGAACATCCGAGGGTCTTTGACGCCCCGCATCAGACTCGCACGACAGCGGTACGGGCGACTTCCCGTCCTTGCGGGGTGAGGCGAAGCTGTTTGTCTTCCAGATGAACAAGGCCGCGGTTGGCGGCGGTTTGGATTACGCGGTCGGTGAACTGGGGCGACCAGCGCATGTGGCGTTGCATGTGGTCGGGGCGGCTTTCGTCGGCCTCGGTGGGCGTGCCTTCGTGGGTTGCGAGGTGAATCAGCAGCATCTGGCGGGCGAAGGTCCAGCGCTGCCGCCGACGGCGGCGGGCGGTGGCCAGAAGGCCGCGTTGCGGGGCGAACAGCAGGACGAGCGTGAAGGCGATTCCGACCACGGTGGCCATGGCGCCGGCGATGTTGGCGTCCAGGAGGCGAGCCAGCCAGTAGCCGCCAACGGCTGAGAGGGCGCCGATCAGGACGCTGAGCCCCAGCATGCGGGGCAGGCGGTCCGTGAGCAGGTAGGCGGCGGCCGGCGGGCCGATCATCAACGCCACGACCAGAATCGACCCGACGGCGTCGAAGGCGCCAACGGCCGTCACCGACACCAATGCCATCAAGCCGTAGTGGACGATTGCCGGCGAAAAGCCCAGCGCGGCGGCCAGAGCCGGGTCAAACGTGGCCAGCTTGAGTTCCTTGAAGAACAGGGTTATGCCCGCAAGGTTGATGAGCAGGATGACGCCCATGACCCAGAGGGCTCTCGGTCCCAGATTGACGCCGAAGGGCGTAAAGCGGTTGAAGGGTGCGAAGGCGATCTCGCCCAACAACACGGCGTCGCTGTCCAGGTGCACGTCGCCGGCCAGGCTGGATATCAGGATTACGGCGATCGAAAACAGGGCCGGGAAGACGAGGCCGATGGCAGCATCCTCGCGCACGAGGCCCGTGCGGCCGACGACCTCGACCAGAACCACGGTGAGCAAGCCAACCAGGGCGGCGCCGACGATCAAGACGGGCGAGTTGAGATCAGCCACCACGAAGAAGGCCAGTACGATGCCCAGCAGGACCGTGTGGCTGATGGCGTCGCTCATCATGGCCATGCGCCGCAGCACCAGAAAGGTGCCCGGGACCGCGCAGGCAGCGGCCACGACCACGGCTACGAGCAGGACATCGATTTGCGCCGGGGTCATGTGGGATCACCGGGCGCCCGGCGCGTCCGCGCCAGCCGTGCGGCTTCCGCCAGGCCCTGTGCCGTCAGCGACCAGCCGCCACCGTCGTGCCGCTGGGCCAGGCCATCGGCGGCGAGTTCGCTGAGCGCCCGCTCGACCACGGTGCGCCCGCGGACGGCATGCAGGGCGCCCACGTCGTGCGGATGGGTGGCGTCGGATCCGTGTTGCGCCGCCAGGGCCGCCAGGTCGGACAACACGGCTTCCAGGGCCAACAACCGGTGGCTCCGCCACGCGCGCATGCGGGCCCACACAAGGCCGCGTGCAGGTGCGAACAGGAGGGACACGACCACCAGAGCGGTGGCGACCAGCACGATGGTGGGACCGGTGGAAGTCTCAGCCGTGGTGCTTAAGAGCGCTCCGAGGACGCCGGCCGCCGCGCCAAAGAGCGCCGAAAGCGTGACCATGGCGCCCAGGCGGTTGGTCCACTGGCGGGCGGCCGCGCCGGGCGCCACGACCATCGCGCTCATCAGGACCACGCCGACCGTCTTGAGGCCGACGACGATCGCGACCACGAGGAGGCTGGTGAGGAGGATGTCCAGCCGACGGGTGGGAATGCCCAGGGTCGCGGCAAAGTCCGGGTCGAAACTCAGGAGTTTGAACTCTTTCCAGAGGATCAGCACTCCCAGGAGGCCGAGGGCGCCCACGGCGGCCATCGTGATGACGTCGCTTTCCAGCATCGCGGCTGCCTGACCGAAGAGAAATCGGTCCAGGCCGGCCTTGCCGGCGGCGGGTTGGCGCTGGATGAACGTCAGCACGACCAGACCGGCGCCGAAGAAGACGCTCAACATCAGGGCCATGGCGGTGTCGGTTTTGATGCGGGAAGCGCGCACAATGCTGACGATGGCCACCGCCGCCAACCAGCCGGCAATGGCGGCGCCGAGCATCAGCACCAGCGGGGCACGGCTGCCGGTGATCAGAAAGGCCAGAGCTACGCCGGGCAACGCCGCATGGGACATTGCGTCGCCCAGCAGGGCCTGCCGGCGGAGCACGGCGAAGGCTCCAAGGGCACCGCTGACGATTCCCAACGTGGCCGATCCGAGCGCGACGGTACGTAACGTGTAGTCCAGGAAGAGGTCGCCCAGGACGTCCACGGGTCGTGCGAGCCTATCCGCGTCCCAACGAGCAGGTCACCGGGATGGCTCCAGCTCGCTTCCATGTGTGCGTCCGCCGATGCCGGCCACGCGGCCACCGTAGGTAAGACGCAGATTCTCCTCGGTGAACACTCGATCCACCGGTCCGGCGGCGATGCGCCGGACGTTCAGAAGCATGACCTCGTCGAAGTACTCAGCCACGGTCTGGAGGTCGTGATGCACCGCCACGACCGTCTTGCCCTCGGCTCGGAGGGCTCGCAGCAAGTCCACGATGGCGCGTTCAGTGGTGGCGTCGACCCCCTGAAAGGGCTCGTCCATCAGGTATACGTTGGCGTCCTGCACGAGCGCACGGGCCAAGAAGACCCGCTGTTGTTGCCCGCCTGAAAGCTGGCTGATCTGGCGGTCGGCGTAGTCCTGCATGCCCACCTGCGCAAGAGCGGCGGTCGCGCGAGCGCGCTCGGACGAGCTGGGACGCCGCACCCAGCCGAGACCGCCATACGTACCCATGGTTACGATGTCGAGTGCCGTGGTGGGAAAGTCCCAATCGACGCTGCCACGTTGGGGCACATAGGCCACCTGCCGCCGCTGTTCGGCGTACGGGCGGCCAAATACGAGCACCTCGCCGGCGGCCGGCCGCAGCAGGCCCAACACGGTTCGCAGCAGGGTGGTCTTGCCGGCGCCGTTGGGCCCGACAATGGCCATCAGCACGCCGCGGGGAACTTCCAGGTCGACGTCCCATAGGACCGGCCGCTGCTGATATGCCAGCGTGATATCTGTGGCTTGGACCGCGAGTGCGCTGGTGGGGCAGCCGGTTGTCACGGCTGCGCCAGCGCCTCGACTATGGTGTCGATGTTGTGGCGAATCATGCCGAGGTAGGTGCCTTCCGCAGTGCCTTCCGCACCCATCGCGTCGGAAAAGATCTCGCCTCCGATGGTCACCGTGTGCCCGCGAGCGGCCGCAGCTTCGATTACGGCCTGGACGCCTTGATCGGGGACTGACGACTCAATGAAGACCGCGGGGATCCCCCGCTCGCTGATGAACTGTGCGAGCTTTTGCACGTCAGCGGTGCTGGCCTCGCTCTCGGTACTGATGCCCTGCAAGCCGCGCACTTCCATGTCGTAGCGGTTTGCGAAATAGTTGAAGGCGTCGTGCGCGGTAACCAAGACTCGTACACGCTCGTTAATCTCCAGCGCCCTTGACTTGACATAAGAGTCGAGTTCTTCGACTTCGGCGATGAAGGCGGCGGCGTTGGCCCGATAGACGTCGGCACCTTCAGGATCCATAGCGATGAGGGCGTCGCGAATGGTCGCGACGGCAACGGACCAGAGGTCAAGGTCAAACCAGACGTGCGGGTCATAGGCACCGTCGAATTCCGGCGGCGCCAGCAGGTGTTGGCGGTCGATATCGTCGGTCACCCGTATTGAATGCACCCCAAGCTCGGCGATCCGTTCGAGGACGCCGGAAATGCCGGCCTCCAGGTGCAAGCCGTTCCAGAACACGGCGTCCGCTGCTTCGAGCCGCGTGACGTCGCTCTCGCTGGCGCGGTAGAGATGGGGATCCACGCCGGGTCCCATCAGGCCGTGGCTATCAACCCGATCCCCGCCGACCCGGCGGACGGCATCGGCTATCTGTCCCGTCGTCGCGACGACTCGGAGCGGTCGTCCGTTTTCGCGCGCAACCGGCGCCAGCGCGAGCATCATCGCTTCAGCTTCCGGTTGGTTGGACATGGCGCCGCACGCCGCCACAACGGCGGCGCTGACGGCCACTACCGCGGCGACGGCAAGCACCCGCAGCGTGCGCATCGCTTTTCCTTTCATTCCAACGCTGTTGTCGGGGGCCGGCAGGCCCGCACCTCATGCGGCCTGCCGGCCTGTTTATGGTATCTAAATAATTGTTTTTAGTTAAGTCAAATCTCTAGGGCTGCGGCCGTACGTGCAGGGGTGACGTCGCTTGCTTTGCCTAGGTGCGCGTGGAGTGCCGATTCCCAAGGACTGCGAGGGTAACGAGATGGGCCGGACGCCGGATGGGGCCTGGACTGCCACTTGGCGAACTCAACTGTTGCGGCGAGCTTTGACGTGGATCTTGTTCGACATGCAAACCGCCCCGCCGGCCTGCGCCGGCGGGGCGGTTGACCGTTCCGGACTTTGGACCTAGTAGTCCATCGCCGGTGCGGGAGCCTCTTCCTTCTCGGGTACGTCGGCGATGAGGGCCTCGGTTGTGAGGATCATGCCGGCGATCGAAGCGGCGTTCTCGAGAGCTGAGCGCGTCACCTTGGCCGGGTCAATCACGCCAGCGGCGACCATGTCGGTGAACTCCTCGTTCACCACGTGGTAGCCCCAGTTCGTGCCCTTAGCGCCGGACTGCCGGCGGACTTCCTCGACGACGACCGAGCCGTCGGCGCCGGAGTTGGAGGCGATCCAGCGCAGCGGCTCTTCGAGCGCGCGGCGCAGGGCTCGAACACCGACGATCTCGTCGCCGGTGCACTCGGCTTCCACGCCTTCCAGCACGTGGGCGGCGTTGAGCAGGGCCACACCACCGCCCGGCACGATGCCTTCCTCAATGCCGGCCCGCGTGGCGGACAGGGCGTCCTCCACGCGGTGCTTCTTCTCCTTGAGCTCAGTTTCGGTTGCTGCGCCGACGCGAATGACCGCAACGCCGCCGGCCAGCTTGGCCAGTCGCTCTTGCAGCTTCTCGCGGTCGTACTCGGAGGTGACTTCCTCGACCTGGCCCTTGAGCTGGTTGAGGCGGGCCTGCACGGCCGCTTCCTTGCCGCCACCTTCGACGATGGTGGTGTTGTCCTTGTCGGCCACCACGCGGCGGGCGCGACCCAGGTCCTCGAGGATCACGCCGTCCAGGCGACGACCCATGTCCTCGGAGATCACGGTGCCGCCAGTGACGACGGCCACGTCCTGCAGCATTTCCTTGCGGCGGTCGCCGTAGCCGGGGGCCTTGACGGCCAGGCAGTTGAGGATGCCGCGCAGCTTGTTCACCACCAGCGTGGCCAGGCCTTCGCCTTCCACGTCCTCGGCGATGATGACCAGGTCCTTCTTGCCTGACTGCGTGACTTTCTCCAGCGTCGGGAGAATGTCACTCACCGCCGACAGCTTCTTGTCGGTGACGAGAACCAGCGCGTCCTCGATGACGGCTTCCATGCGGTCCTGGTTGGTCACGAAGTACGGCGAGATGTAGCCGCGGTCGAACTTCATGCCTTCCACGTACTCGATCTCGAACTCAAGACCCTTGGACTCCTCAACCGTGATTGCGCCGTCCTTGCCGACCTTGTCCATGACCTCGCCGATTAGTTCGCCGATCTGCGTGTCGTTAGCGGAGATGGAGGCGATCTGGGCGATTTCGTCCTGGCTGCGAATCTGCTTGGCCTGGGCGCCCACTTCCTCGACCACAGCCTCGACGCCCTTGGCCAGGCCGCGCTTGATGATCATCGGGTTGGCACCGGCGGCGACGTTCTTGAGGCCCTCCTTGATGATGGCCTGCGCCAGCACGGTGGCCGTCGTGGTTCCGTCGCCAGCGATGTCGTTGGTCTTGCTGGCGGCTTCCTTGATGAGCTGCGCGCCCATGTCCTCGAAGGGGTCTTCAAGGTCGATGTCCTTGGCCACGGTCACGCCGTCGTGGGTCACCGTGGGGCCGGAGTACTTCTTGCCCAGGGCCACGTTGCGGCCCTTTGGCCCCAACGTGGTCTTGACGGCGTTGGCGACCACGTCGATGCCCTTTACCAGCTTCGAGCGGGCCTCTACATCCAGCAGGATGTCTTTCGGCATACTTCCGTCCCTTTCGACCCGGCTGACCGCCAGCAATACGCTGCGGTCTTCATGAAGGGGTCGTGTCTGGTCCGCCAGTCAGTCGCCGCGCACCGAGCAGATCGGGACGCGCGCTGACGCGGATCGAATCAATCGCGTTAGCAGCCCATTGTAGGGATCGGCCAAATTGAGCGTCAAGACATTCCGTGGTATGGGCCGGCGTCACGAGCTCTCGTAATCCGCGCCTCGCTGGTCGAAGTTCGACAATGCGAGGCGTTCTACTCGGCAGGCTCCGGCAACTCGCGCAGGAACCGGATGGGTGACAAAAAGAGCCATGCGGCGACCGCCAATTCGAAGCCAGCGGCCACGAACAAGGTGGACCGCATACCGAGCACTTCACCCATGAGACCGCCAACCAGTGCGCCGATTGGAACCAGCCCCATCTCCAGGGTGTTCATGACGCCGTTCATGCGGCCCTGAAGCCGAAGCGGCGTGGTTGCCTGTCGCAGGCTGCCCTGGCAGACACCGTAAACCGTGACGCCGATCCCAAACAGGAACATTGACGTGGTGAGAAGCACGACGACGGCCAGCAGCGGCCCGCCGGCCAGCGGGGTGACCAGATCGCTCAGCGCGGCCAGGACCACCGCAACGATCATGGCGGGACCCGTGCCCAACCACCGGATGAGGCGTTCCGCGACAAAGGCGCCGACCATGAACCCGACACTGCTCACCGCGAATAGGAAGCCGAAGGCCAGCGGCTCGACTTCGAGCTGTTTGTTGACATAAAGGAGCCACACGGCTTCGAACATCGCATTGAACACGGCGATTCCGCCGACAGCCACGGCGATTGCCAGAAGGATCGGGTTTCGACCGATCACGCCTAAGCCTTCGCGGGCCTCGCTGAGGAAGTTGCTGTCGGCGGCCGGCTTCGCCGGTTCAGCTTCCGCGCCTCGAATGCCTCGGAGCGCCAGGGCCGAGATCACGAAGGTCACGGCGTCGACGACCAGGGCAACCGGGGCTGTCACCAGGTGGATCAAGACTCCGGCGACCCCCGGTCCGGCGACCTGCGAGGCCGAAGTGCCGATGGCGAGCTTGCTGTTCGCTTCCACCAATTCGCCGCGTGAAACGAGCGAGGGCAGAATCGATCGGTTGGCGACGCCAAAGAACATCCGCAGCGTGCCGGTTCCGATGGCCACGACGTACAAGTGCTCCATGCTGAGTACCTGCAACCACGCGGCCATTGGGACGGAGAGCAGCAAAAGCGCACGCCCGTAGTCCGCGGCGATCATCACCGGGCGCTTTCGGAGCCGGTCGACCCATACTCCGACGCCGACCCCAAAGGCAAGCGACGGGAGGCCGCCAATGGCCGCGAGGATGCCCATCTGGAGAGGCGAGGCATCCAGCATCAGCACAGCCGTGAACGGCAGGGCCAGGAAGGTGATCTGGGATCCGAAGGCTGAAACCGTGCCCCCAACCCACAGCCTTACGAAGTCGGGGTCTCGCCAGAGGCCCTGAGGAATGACGGGCATTGGTGGTGCTGATCCTTCCACCGCCCGGGGTGCCGGCCATAGCGATGTTGTCGGTCACCGCGTGGGCGACCGGGCCGGCGAAAAATCTGTCCGTCAAGCCCCCACCGTATTGCGAATGAGGCGACGGCGGCGTTCTGCGCATTCGCCACAATCGCTTATCTTTGGGCCATGCCATTCCACCTGACCCGGGACCAACACGACCAGATCGTGGCCCAGGCCCGTGCCGAGGCCCCACTGGAATGCTGCGGCCTGGTTGGTGGCGAGGAGGAAATGGCGCTCAAGGTATATCCCGCGCGTAACGCCGATCAGAGCCGGGTGCACTACACCATCGACCCACGCGACATGCTCGACGCCACTCGCGATATTGAAGACGTCCATGGCTGGGAGATTTCGGCGTTCTATCACTCACATCCACGCAGCGAGGCGTACCCCTCGCCGACGGACGTACGCGAGGCCGTTGAGTCCGGCTACTCCGAGTACAGCCGGTTCATCATCGTCTCGCTCATGAATCCCGAACGGCCGGTGCTGCGCTGCTTTTGGCTGCGCGGCGGCGCGATCAGCGAGGAACCGCTGGTCATATCCGACCCGCCGGACGAGCCGGCCGCGTAGGATCTGGGCATGGCAACAGCCGTCTACCAGCCGTCCATAGATCTCGAGGCCTCGCTCGAGGCCAAAACGCTGTTCCTTCAGGAGACGCTTGGTGGCTTGGAGAATGCGGTTGTCGCGTACTCCGGGGGCGTGGACAGCACGTTTTTAGCCAAGATGGCATTCGATGCCCTGGGCGACCGGGCGCTAGCCATCACCGCCGTTTCTCCCAGCCTGGCCAAGGCCGAACGCGACGATGCAGCGCGGTTCGCCACCCAGATTGGCATCCGCCACGAGTTCATCGAAACCCGCGAGCTGGACAACCCGGCCTATCGCGCTAACGACAGTTCCCGCTGCTTCCACTGCAAGGCCGAGCTGTTCGACCGCCTGCGCGAATTCGTTGCCGAGCGCGGCGTTCAGCACATGCTCTACGGGCCGGTTATTGACGATCTGGGTGACTTCCGCCCCGGCATGGCCGCCAGCCGGGAACGCGGCGCCCGCGCACCGCTTGTCGAGGCTGGCTTGCGCAAGGCGGAGGTCCGCGAACTCTCCAAACGCCTCGGCCTCTCCAGTTGGGACAAACCGGCGGTAGCTTGCTTATCCTCCCGTGTCGCCTACGGCAGCCAGGTCACGGTGGAGAAGTTGCGCCAGATCGAAGACGCCGAGGCCCTGCTGCGCGCCGAGGGTTTCCGCGAACTACGCGTCCGTCACCACGGCTCAATTGCCCGCATCGAAGTCCCCGAATCCGGATTGGCTCGATTCACCCAGGACTCCGACCGTCGCCAACGCATCATCAACGGTCTTAAATCCCTCGGCTTTACCTACGTGACCCTGGACCTGCAAGGCTTTCGCTCCGGTGCCATGAACGAAGCACTGCCCGTCGTGCCACCCGCTGAGCCGCCTGGCTGACGACCAGGATCGGGATGCGGCGCGCGCTTGCTCCACTGCTCGCAGGTGAGCGGTAGGCTGAGCGATTGACGGGGGTCGGCATGCCAGCAATCGAACACATCACCGTCCAGGGATTCAAGAGCATCAAGCATCTTGAGACGCTGCGCTTGCGTCCCATTAACGTGCTCATCGGTGCCAATGGGTCGGGCAAGTCAAACTTCATCGAAGTGTTCGCGTTTCTTCAGGCAATCCGCGCGGAAAGGCTTCAGGACTATGTGAGTCGCATCGGCGGGGCCGATCGGACTCTGCACTTCGGGGCGAAGGTGACAGCGAGATTAGAAATTCGCGTTGGGTTTAGGGGTGATGCCGGCCAAGAGCAAAGTGAGTACGAGATCGTTTTGGCTCCGACAGATGCCGACGGACTCTACCCGAGTAAGGAGACGGTTTCCTTTTGGGATAAAGCGAGATCCGAGTCGAGCACCGTGAGCTTAATGTCAAGGTCCGGCGAGAGTCCCAGAACTCTATTCGAGATCGGTCCCAAGCAAGGAATGTTGCCTCTAGGCCAAAACCTTGAAGCTGGAATCAGCGATCCGTCGGTCAGCACGCCTGTTCAGAACGTGAATGACCAACTCGAAAACTGTCGCATCTACCACTTTCACGACACTGGCTCCAGTTCGCCGATCAAGCGGACTGTCGATTTACATGACAATCAATTCCTGCGTCCCAACGGTGCCAACCTAGCGGCTTTCCTGTACCGGCTGCGACTCAAGAACCGGAGTGAGTACGCCCAAATCCAAGGCGCCGTCCGGCTGGCCGCGCCTTTCTTTGAGGACTTCCAGCTCAAGCCGCTGGTGCTGAACCAGGACAAGATCCGTCTGGAATGGCGACATCGAGGGTCCGACGCCTATTTCGACGCGGCGTCCTTTTCGGACGGAACCTTGCGTTTCATCGCCTTGGCTACTCTGCTGCTGCAACCGGTAAGCCTGCGTCCGGCGGTCATTCTGCTGGACGAGCCGGAACTGGGTCTACACCCCTACGCAATCACGCTTCTCGCCTCGCTCGTCAAGCAAGCGTCAGTTGAGACGCAGATAGTCCTCGCCACCCAGTCCCCAATCCTGCTGGACCACTTCGACCCGGACGATGTGCTGGTGGCTGACCGGGTGAATGGAGAAACGCAATTCTCTCAGCTCGACGCGGAGAGGCTCGCGGCGTGGCTTGAGGACTACAGCCTGGGCCAACTCTGGGAGAAGAACGAACTGGGCGGTCGTCCCGCCCATGAGTAGACGCGGAAGGCGACCTACGATCCGGCTGCGCGTCCACGTCGAGGGGCAGACCGAAGAGTCATTTGTCAACCTAGTGCTTGCGCCGCATCTTTACAGCCGAAGCTTTACCGACGTCAGCGCTCGTCTGCTGGGAAATGCCCGACAACGTACTCGTCGTGGCGGAGTAAGGCCCTGGCCGACTGCCCGGAAGGAAATCTTGAACAACCTTCATGGCGATCCTGGATGCTTCGTTACGACCATGGTGGATTACTACGGCCTGCCATCAGGGTGGCCCGGCCGGAGTCAAGCGCAGCAGCGACCATTGCCCGAACGGGCGAGAACTGTCGAGGCTGAGTTGCTGGAGGATGTCCGCCAACTCATGGGCAGCAGCTTCAACCCTGAGCGGTTCGTTCCGTACCTCATGATGCACGAATTCGAAGCAATGCTCTTCAGCGACTGCCGTAGCTTTGCGGACACGATTGGGCGGCCCAACCTTGCCTCCGACCTTCAGGCAATTCGGGACCAGTTCGACAACCCAGAAGAAATCGACGACTCGCCCGAGACTGCGCCCTCTAAACGCATTGAACGCCTCGTCGCCGGCTACCAGAAACCTCTTGCGGGCACACAGGGTGTTCTAGCCATTGGTCTGGGCGCTATCCGTGCGGCCTGTCCACATTTCGCTGCATGGCTGGAGCGCCTGGAATGTCTGCCAACACGCGCCAATTCGTGAACGAGACCGTCCGAGGCGTCACAATGTCGTTCCAGCCGCAAGGTCTTCCGCGGGCACATTTGAAACTGGAGCGGCCATGAACGTAGAGATTCGCGACGAGCGCTTTCGGCAGGTGGTCGGCTACGACGCGCCAGTTGAGGAAGTCGCCTCGGGCTTCGACTTCACCGAAGGCGCGGTCTGGCACCACGTTGAAGGCCACCTGATCTTCAGCGACATGCCCGGCAACGTCATGCGCACCTGGACGGCCGCGGACGGGATCCAGGTCTTCCGCCAGCCCAGCAATATGGCGAACGGCAACACGTACGACCGCCAGGGGCGGCTGATCACCTGCGAGCACGCGACCAGCCGCGTGACACGAACGGAGTGCGACGGCTCCATAACGATTCTGGTCTCGCACTACGACGGCAAGGAGCTGAACAGCCCCAACGACGTGATCGTCAAGAGCGACGGCTCGATCTATTTCAGCGATCCGTCATTCGGTCGCATGGAGTACTACGGCGTGGCCCGCGACGTGGAGCTTGATTTCCGCGGCGTGTACCGGCTTGATCCCGAGAGCGGAACACTCAGGCTGCTGGTCGACGACTTCGATCAGCCCAACGGACTCACGTTCTCGCTGGACGAACAGCAGCTATTCATCAACGACACGATGCGCGCCCACATCCGGGTGTTTGACGTGGACGACGACGCTGGGCTGTCCAATGGGCGAGTTTGGACCGAGCTGACCGGTGACCGGGAAGGCCTGGCGGACGGGATGAAGATCGACACTGAGGGCAACCTGTACACGGCCGGCCCCGGCGGCGTTCAGGTGTTCGCGCCGGACGCGACCTGCCTCGGTGTGATCCACGTGCCCCAGGGCGTCGCCAACTTCACCTGGGGCGACGCCGACCTGCGCAGCTTGTTCATCAATGCGGGCACATCGCTATACCGCACGCGGGTCAATGTCCCGGGCCGCACCCTGTTTTAGGCCGGTAATGACCATGTCGCAGCCGCAAACTGCTTTGCTCGGGCGCGCCGTGTCGGGCCGGGCCGGGACTTGCCTTTCAGTCGCATCAAAACCTGCCCTGGCATGTCGTGTCCTCGCGACGCTTCTGCTCCTCATGATGTTCGGCACCTGCGGCGAGACGCGACCCGACCAGGCCTTGAAGCTCGGCCTGCTGACCTATATCAGCGAGGGGTCGGCGCAGAACGCGCAGGACCGGCAGCGCGCCTTCCATTTGGCAATTGCCCACCTCAACCAGGCTGGTGGCGTGTTTGGGCGCCCGGTCGAAGCCGTAGTTGCGGACACCGAACAGAACCCGGACCGGGCGGTGAGCGAAGCGCGGCGCCTCATAGACGAGGAAGCCGTGCATGCAATTGTGGGCCCCAGCACCAGCGTCAACTCGATTCCGGTGGCTGAGCGCGTGGCGGGGTCGACCGGAGTCCCCTTCATTAGTCCGGCGGCGGGCACCGCGCGCTTGTCCGATGCCGCGGACAACGACTTCTTTTTCCGCGCCACGTTGTCCCACCGGGCGCACGGACCGGCGTTGGCGCAGTTGGCCGGCGAGCGTGGCCTTGACAACGTGGGCGTGCTCTACCGCGACGATCTCTGGGGCCAGGGACTGGCCCAGGCGTTTGCGGACGCCTGGGACGGGTCTCTCCGGTCGGTGGCCGTGGAGATTGGCCAGCGCAGCATGGCCGACGCCCTGCGGGAATCCGCTGCCGGCGGTGCCCAGGCGCTTGTCGTTCTCTTGTTTCCGGCCGAGGCTGTGGTTGCAGTCCGCGAGGCGCTGGACCTTGGCCTCTATGACCAATTTCTGTGGAGTGGCGCGCTGCGGAACCTGGATCTGATCAAAGCGATCGGCGCGGACGCGTTGGCCGATTCCTATGGCGTTGGAGCGTCCGCCTCAGGACAGCCCGCTCCAGCGTGGGTGACGTCCTATGTCCATGCCTATGGCGAGCCTCCGGTCGGCAGTTACAGCCGAGAGGTCTATGACGCCGCCGTTGCACTCGCGCTGGCGGCCCAGGCAGGCAACAGTACGAACGGCACCGCGATTCGCGACCATCTGCGTACCGTCACTTCAGGGTCTGGTGAGGCCGTCACCGCCGGACCGGACGGCGTGGCCCGCGCGCTCGATGTGCTGGCTGATGGTGGCCAGGTCGTCTACCAGGGCGCGTCGGGTCCGCTGGCGTGGGACGCCAACGGTGACTTGCGCCAGGGCTACGTGGGGGTCTGGCGCTATACCTCCGACGGCCGAATCGAACACGTACGTCGAATCCTCTACGCGTCCTGACATTCACGAGCGTCGGTGGTTCGCTCCAACCCGTTCGCCGCGCCTGAACGTTGGCGATGTGAGCGTTAGGCTACTTGCAGACGACTGACTGCGCATTGAGACGCTGCGAGAGGAGCCTGGCACCGTGACCTCTTCACCGCTGCGGATGGTTCAGTGGGGCACCAAGCATCCCCACGCGGCGGGCTGGCTGAGCGTGATGCTCGACAATCCGGATGTCGAAGTGGTGGGCCTGTTCGAGGACGACGCTGAGCGCCGGCGTGAGTTGGAGGCCAGCGGCGATGCGCCCTGGAACCAGGCGAATTGGCTCGACGATCTGAGCGCCGTTCTGGAAGACGCCAGCATCGATGCAGTGGCTGCGGAAGGCGATAACTCAGAGAACCTCCAGCAGGCGGAGGCCGTCATCGCGGCCGGACGCCATTTGCTGCTGGACAAGCCGGCTGGGCACGACCTGCCGAGGTGGGAACGCGTGCTGGATTCAGCCGCCGAGCAGGACCTGTATATCCAGCTTGGCTACATGTTCCGGCACCACGACGGTTATCAGAGGATCGCGAATTGGGCCCGGGGTGGCTTGCTGGGTGATGTCTTCGCCATCCGCGCCCACATGTCCACGTACGTCGAGCCGGCCACGCACCCGTTGCTGGCCAGCTTCGCCGGCGGCGTGTTCTATGACCTGTGCGGCCACGTGCTGGATCAGGTCGTGTGGACGCTGGGTCGGCCTGATCAGGTGACGCCGTTCATGCAGCGCGTGCGGCCCGAGAGCGGCTTCGTGGACAACGGCGTGGCCGTCTTGGAGTATCCGGGAGCCTTGGCGATTGTGGATATCGCCGGGCTCGAGGTTCCGCCGCGGCCGCGCCGCTACGAGGTCTACGGTTCGCGCGGCTGGGCCATCATGGAACCCATGGAACCGGCGCAGACGGTGAGGCTGTCGCTCGACAGCGCGCGCGACGGCTTCCTTGAAGGCGAGCAGACGATGACACTCGAGCCCCGGCCACGCTACGTGGCCAGCCTGGAGGCGTTTGTCCGCACGCTGCGTGGGGAGCAGCCGCCGGAGCGCTCGCTCGAGCACGAGCGCGTCGTGCAGGAAACCGTCATGCGAGCCACCGGCGCCATCGACTGAACCGGCTGAGCGTGAAGCGCCGTTAGTTTCCGAGCCCCAGCGCCAGCTCGCCGAAGATTGTTTGAAGCCGTGCTCGGTCCTCGGGCGGCAGCGGCCCGCGGGCCATGGCGGCCACGTTCTCGTCCAGGTGGTTCGGGTTGGCGGTACCCGTCAGCACGGTTGAGATGGCACTCGGTTCCAGGACGTAGCGATAGGCCGCTTCCGGCACTGATTCCACGCTGTCGTGAACCAGCCAGCCCAGCGGGTCGTCGTCGGGCAGCGCGTCGGCCGCCAGGTGACCGTCGGCCTTGAGTTCGGCAATCACTTCACGCAGACGTGCGGGGTTTCCAAGCGCGCGGCGCACGGCGATCATTACGATCAGTCCGATGTCGGCGGTCTCGGCCGCTGCAAGTACGTCCCGCTCGGCCGTCTGGTGCAGCAGGTTGTAGCCGACCATGAACGTGTCGAAGTGTTCGTCGGCGGCCAGGCGCTTGAAAGTCTTGTGGTGCACGTCGGCGTGGGCCTGCTCGGTGACGCCGAGAAAGCCGACTTTGCCGGCTCGTTGAGCTTGAAGGAGAACCGGCAGGTGGCTCTGAACTACGGCGTCGTACCGGTCCGGCATCAGGCCGTGCACCTGTAGCACGTCGATGTAATCGAGCCGCAGGCGCTCCAGGCTGCGATCAATCGAGGCCTGCACGTCTTCGGGGCTCTTCAGCTCATTGTCGACAAGCGGGCTGTACTTCGTGGCAACGATGAAGTCATCGCGCGGGACGCCGGCCAGGCCGTGCCCGAGCAGGATCTCGCTGTCGCCGTAGCTGGCCGCCGTGTCGAAGAAGTTGATCCCGTGGTCCAGTGCGCGCCGCGTCAGATGTCGGGCGTCGTCGAGCGTGGCTCCCCGGTTCTGCCCCATCTTGCTGGGGCCGCCGGTCCCCAGGCTGGCGAGCGACACGCGCAGATTCGTGCGGCCCAAGCGACGGTACTCCATGGCGGTGACTCCTAGCGTGGTGGGCTGCCTGCAACATAGCGCGGCCGGAGCGCCGGCGGCGGCCGCGCGCGGGATTTGGATTCGGATGTGCGCGGTGTAAGCTTGATTGACCACCCCACCTGGGGTGGGGTAAACATGGGTCTGTTCCCCGAGGACAAGCGATGGATCAGGAAACGAGGAATCTCCTCAACCGCTGGAAGTCAATCCAGGGCCATGCCCGCGCGGTCGAGAAAATGATTGAAGACGACGCCTACTGCGTCGACGTGCTCAAGCAGACCCTGGCCATCCAGGGCGCAATTGAGAAAGTCAACGCCGGCGTCCTGGACCGCCACCTCCGGACCTGCGTCACCACCGCCATCGCCTCGGATGATCCCGCCGAGCGCGAGCAGGTCATCGCGGAATTGATGGATGTATTCAAGGGGACAGGGCACCTGCGTCGCGTGGCCTCGGCCGGCGAGGCCATTGAGCGCGTCGCTGCCACCCTGAAGACCGCCGACAGCCCCAGACACGCGCACGGAAACGGTGAGGTCTCGTGACTGTCGCCACCGAGCGATCCTTGACTCTCCCTGTCACAGGCATGCACTGCGTCGCCTGCGTGGGCCGCGTCGAGCAGGCCGTCGCGGAAGTGGACGGCGTTTTGGAGGCGGCGGTGAATCTCGCCGACGAAACGCTTGCCGTCCGCGCTGATCGAGATCTCAATACGGCCGCTGTCGCTGACGCGGTGAAGGCGGCGGGATACGAAGTGCCGGCTGCCGAGCAAACGCTCCAGATCGAGGGCATGCACTGCGCGTCGTGCGTGGGTCGGGTCGAAAGCGCCCTTGCGGAAGTTCCAGGTGTGCTTGAGGCATCCGTGAATCTGGCCTCCGGCCAGGCCCTGGCTCGTCACGCCCTGGGCCAGGCTGACCGTGGCGCGCTGCGCACGGCCGTGGAGCGTGCCGGCTTCGGCGTACTTGAAGCCGACGCGTCCACCGAGGCGTCGGATGGCGCTGCTGACGCGGCTGAAGGGTTGGAGGAACGCCGCCGGCGCGAACGTCGCTGGCTGGGCATCCAGGCCGCCTTCGCGCTTGCGGTTGGGGTCCTGGCGTTCTGGGGGGCGGCCGAGTTCATCCCGTGGGCGCCGGCTGTCCTGCGCAACCCCTGGGTCGTTCTCGTCCTGGTCACCCCGGTGCAGTTCTGGGCCGGCTGGTCGTTCTATCGGGGCGCCTGGCTTGCAGCCCGGCATGCCAGCGCGGACATGGACACGCTGATTGCTGTTGGGACTAGCGCCGCCTACGGCTACAGCTTGATCCTCACGGTCTGGCCCGACCTGTTAAGCGGCGTGGCGGGGGCTGACGTCTACTACTACGAAGCCTCCGCGGTCATCATCGGGCTGGTTCTGCTTGGCCGCTATTTCGAGCTGGGGGCGCGAGCGCGCGTGTCAGCCGCGATCCAGCGTCTGCTGGACCTCAAGGCCCGGACGGCCCGTGTCGAGCGAGACGGTCAGACGCTTGAGGTCTCACTCGAAGACGTAGGGCATGACGACGTGGTTGTCGTGCGCCCGGGCGAGAAGGTTCCGGTGGATGGCCGGGTGCTCGAGGGCTTGTCGGCACTGGACGAATCGATGATCACCGGCGAGAGCGTGCCCGTAGACAAGCAGATTGGCGACGAGGTGATCGGCGCGACGCTCAACACCACCGGCAGCCTGCGCGTGCGCCCCACGCGACTCGGTTCAGATTCGATGCTGGCGCAGATTATCGCGCTGGTCGAGCGCGCCCAGACCTCCAAGGCGCCGGTGCAGCGGCTGGCGGACTGGGTAGCCGCCCGCTTTGTGCCGGCTGTGATCGTGATTAGCCTGCTGACTTTGGGCATTTGGCTGGCGGTCGGTCCGGACCCGCGGCTCACCCACGCGCTGGTCGCCATGGTCACGGTGCTGATCATTGCGTGCCCGTGCGCGCTGGGCATCGCAACGCCCACGGCGATCATGGTCGGCGTGGGCAAAGGCGCCGAGTTGGGTGTCCTGGTGCGCAGCGGTCAAGCGCTGGAGACCGCCGGGCGCGTTGACACCGTGGTGCTGGACAAGACCGGCACGATCACCGGCGGCCGTCCCGAAGTTACGGATGTCATTCCGCTGAACGGGGAGCCGAAGTCGGAGATTCTGCGCCTGGTCGGGTCGGCGGAGCGTGACTCCGAGCATCCGATCGGACAAGCAATCGTGCATAACGCGATTGAACGCGGGATCGAGCTGTCGTCGGCCGACCAATTCGAGTCGGTAACCGGCGGTGGTGTTCACGCCGTGGTTGAAAACCGTCGGGTCATGGTTGGCACGGCGGATCTTCTGACGGACGCGGGCGTGTCGGTTGAAGCGGCAAAGGGGCGTGGCATGGAACTGGCCGCGCTAGGTCGCTCTTCCATTTACGCGGCCATCGACGGTGAACTGGTTGGTTTGATGGCGCTGGCCGACGCGCCGCGACCGGAAGCCGCCGAGGCCATTGCCCGCCTGCGGGATCTCGGTCTGCGCGTGCTGATGGTTACCGGCGACCGCGAGGCGCCAGCCCAGGCCATTGCGCGGCAAGTCGGCCTGGATGAGATTCGCGCCCAGGTACGTCCCGCGGACAAGGCGGCCATCGTGCGGGAATTGCAGACCGCCGGGCATCGCGTCGCTGTCGTCGGCGACGGCATCAACGATGCGCCCGCGCTTGCCCAGGCCGATCTGGGCATCGCGATGGGCACGGGAACCGACATCGCCATGGAAGCCGGTGACATCACCCTCGTGCGCGGCGATCTGGGCGATGCCGTAACGGCGATCCGGCTCAGCCGCGCCACCATGCGCACGATCCGCCAGAACCTGTTCTGGGCGTTCGCCTATAACGTGGCCCTGATACCCGTCGCGGCCGGCGTGCTGTTTCCCGTATGGGGGCTTCAACTCAACCCCATGCTGGCCGCTGGCGCCATGGCGTTCAGTGACCTGTCCGTCGTCGCCAACTCCCTGCGGCTGCGTCGATTTGGACGGATCGGCAAGTAGCGACCTGCAGATAATTGACAACGTACCGCAGCCATACTAGTATCAAGTGATGATATAAGCGGGTTGATATGTGTAGATTAGTAAAGGCTTTCGATTACTTTTAGCCAATGCTATATCTCATCGTATGATCGCCTAATGAGAGTACTTGGACGCTGCTCTAGGCAGCGTATATCGACCGGAAGGAGACGATGGCGACCATGAGAAAGAGCCTGGCGGCGGCGCTGAACGACCAGATTAATCATGAATTCAGCGCGGCCTATGTCTACCTGGGCATGGCCGCCTACTTCGAGACGCTCGACCTTGACGGCTTCGCCGGTTGGATGCGCGCCCAGAGCGAGGAAGAGTGGGGCCACGGCATGCGCATCTATGAGCACCTGACCGCCCGCGATGTCCCGGTCACGCTGAGCGGACTCGACCAGGCCGAAACGGAATATGACGGTCCCGAGTCGGTCATTGCCAGCGCACTCGATCTTGAGCAGGACACCACGCGCTCCATCAATGCCCTCTACGCTCGGTCAATGGAACTGGGCGACTTCCAGGCCAAGGCGATGCTGGACTGGTTCGTGAACGAGCAGATTGAGGAAGAGGACACGCTGCGCACGCTGCTGAGCCAGCTACGGATTGCCGGCGACGATGGCGCGGGCCTGCTGATCCTCGACCGAGAGTTGGCCGCCCGCCAACCGGCCACTGCTGCCGGGGAAGGCGACACCGAAGCCTAAGCCCGAACCCGCAGACGACTCGCGAGTTCGCGTGCCGCGTGGTCAAGCCTTTCACTAATCGCCACGGGATACGGTGGCTCGGACGGTTCAAGGCCGCGTATTCCTACCGGGAGTTCGGCCAGGGACAGCTCCGCATGCTGACGGATTTCGTCCAGACCTGGAGGGACCTCCTCAATCCTTCGACCGGCCACCATGACCGTTTCCAATAGTGGCCGCCCGTCCAGCGCTTCGTCAGCCAAACTGATGACGTCCCGTATCGCCAAGTCGCTCTTGGCCTGACGAAACACCTGCTTTCGACCGGGCCAGGTTCGCTTGGCGGCGGCCAGCTTCATCCGTCCCTGGCCGGCGTACGCCGCCAATTTGTAGGCGGTGTCCAGGTAAGGCGCATCGGTGGACACGGCCAGCGCCGTGCCAACGCCGAAGCCGTCGATCGGCGCGTCGGCATCGACCAATTCAGCGATGGCCGCCGCGTCAAGCTCGCCGCTCACAATGATTCGCACCGAGCTAAGGCCAGCGGCGTCCAACTTTGTTCGAGCCCGCCGCGCATTGGCCCCCAGGTCGCCCGAATCGATGCGTATGGCAGCCACATCGAAACAGTCGCCCTGCTGTGTCGCCAGGTCGATTACTCTCCGCACGCCCCGGTTGGTGTCGTAGGTGTCCACCAACAAAGTTGTTGCCGGGTGCGTGGCCACGAACGAGGCCAACGCATCCGCCTCTCGTTCATGCGCCTGGATATAGCTGTGCGCCATCGTGCCGCTCACGGGCACACCGAACTGCCGCCCGGCAGCAACGTTCGAGGTGGCGGCAAGGCCCGCAATGAAGGCCGCGCGTGCCGTGTCCACGCCGGCGGCCGCGCCCTGCGCGTGGCGCGTGCCAAAGTCCACGACCGGCTTGCCCTCGGCGGCGGCTACCAGGCGGTAGGCGGCGGACGCGGCCATCGTCTGGTGATGGATCGCGCTGAGCACGTAGGTCTCCACGATCTGGGCCTCGGGCAGCGAGGCTGTGACTTCCAGGATCGGCTCGTTCCCAAATACCGGCGTGCCTTCCGCCACGGCCCGCACCTCGCCCCTAAATCTGAGCGTTTCAAGCCGATCGAGAAAATCCCTGGAAAACCTATTGAGCGAGTCCAGGAATTCCAGATCCGCTGGCGCCACGGCCAGTCCTTCCAGGTAGTCCAGAGCCGCTTCCAGCCCGCAGGCGATTAGCAGGTTTCGGTTTGGCGGCAAACGTCGACAGATCAGGTCAAAGGTCGCTGTCTCCGTCAGGCCGTGCTCCCAGTACGCCTGCATCATGCTGAGCTGATACAGGTCGGTCAGCAGCGCGTCGCCGGGCGCGGCCGCCTGCGCCCGGGAGGTCATGCGGGCGTGGCGTGCTCCAGAATCGCGCTTGCCTCGCGCATTGCGTTCAGTGCCGCTTCGCCGTCGCCCGGCGCCACGTCCACGGCGCGGATGGCATCGGTGATCACGTGCACTTCGAGTCCCGGCAATTCAACCGCGTCAAGCACACTCGCCTTTACGCAATAGTCCGTGGCCAGTCCGCCTACCCAAAGCCTCCGGATGCCCGCTGCCCGCAACTCTTTGCCCAGTTCGCCGCCGTCGAATGCCGAATAGGCCTCGTGGTCGGGCTGCTGGGCTTTGGACACCACCACCGTGTCGTTTGGCAACTCCAGATCGGGATGAAACGCCGCGCCCGGCGTGTCCTGCACGCAATGTGGCGGCCAGAGACCGCCGCGCGCCGCAAAGCTGATGTGGTTGGTCGGATGCCAGTCGCGCGAGGCGTAGACCTTCGCGCCACCCTGCCGGGCGGCTTCGATCCAGCGGTTCAACACGGGAACCACCGCGTCCCCATCAGCCACAGCCAGCGCGCCGCCGGGGCAAAAGTCGTTCTGCACGTCAACCAGCAGCAGTGCGTCGCTGGGTGTCAACTCGGTCGCCATCGGTCGCCTTGAGACGTGGGCCGGCTTGTGGTTTTTCTTGTCACGCGCTTGGCTTCAGGCCGTCTTGATCGACCCGCAGAGAGTGGCTGGGGTAGATGGATTCGAACCACCGTTTCACGGTCCAGAGCCGCGCGTCCTACCACTAGACGATACCCCAAGAACTGGCCGTCCCCGGCCGGATTCAACCCTACCACTCGAGTTCAGTGAGTCCGGATCCACGCGGCTGCGGCACTTGGCGTTGACCACGACGCTCGCTGGCCGGGCGCGAGTCAAATTCTGAATAATCGTGCCATGAATTCGACCGCCGGACGCCCGCGTCCACTTCGCGGCCCCTACGACACAGTTTTTATGGACATCGGCGGCACCGTCGTGCATATCGAGCCCCCGTTCTTTGAAAGTGTCCTGGGAATCGCCGCTGCGTTCGGCGTGCCGCAGGCTCCGGACGACTTCGAGGCGCGGGCCGATCGTGTCTGGCGACAGGACGGCGTGGAGAACCGCTCGCGTGGCTGTTCGCTCACCACCGCGGCTTCGTCGACCTACTGGCACACCCAGTACGAGCGGCTCGGTGGGGTGTTGGGGATACCTGATACGCAAGGCTTCAGCCACGCGCTCTACCGACGCTTCAGTTCGTTCGATGCCTACGCACCGATGCCCGGTGCCGTTGAGACCCTGCGGGCGCTCAACCGACTGGGCCTGCGTGTGGTTGTCGCCTCCAACTGGGAGGGCTGGCTCGACCGGCTGCTGGTCACGCTTGACCTTGAGAGATTCTTCGCTGCCCAGGTTGTGAGCGCCGACATTGGCATCGAAAAGCCCGATGCGAAGTTCTTTAAACGCGGACTCGCCATTGCCGGGACAGATCGTGGCCGGGTGTTGCACGTGGGCGACGGTCTGGAGCCAGACGTCGAGGGCGCGACCAATGCCGGGATTGACGCCGTCTGGCTCAACCCGGCCCAGCCCGCCGACTCGCCCGTACCGGTGATCGCCACGATTGCCGAACTCCCAGACTTGATCAGACCGCACGTTGCACCGTCGCCTTGGGCGTTGGCGTAATCTCGGCGAAGCCAATCGCGCCCCTCCGGCTAATCCAGGAGCTTCCGTGGATCTCAAGTGGGACGTCATCGCATCGAAGCTGGCCTGGCAGGGCCGCTTTCCCGTCGTCATCGACCGTCTGCGGGCACGCGAAGACGGCCGCGAAATGGACTACACCTACCTGAAGCTGAGCGGCGGCGCGGTCACGGTTTTGGGATTAGACGACGAGAACCAGGCCATTTGCGTTCGCCAGTACCGGCACCCCACCGGCCAGGTGCTGCTGGAACTGCCTGCCGGCCACGTGGATCGTGGCGAGACGCCCGCCGCCTGTGCGCACCGCGAATTCGAGGAAGAGACCGGCCTGCGCATTGGCGATCTGCAGGACCTCGGATCCTTTCTTCCGGTTCCTGCCTTGAGCGGCTTTCGCATGCACATGTTCATTGGCCGCAACCTGTCTCAGGGTCAGGTTGCCCTGGAAGAAACCGAAATCCTTGAAGTTGTACGCATGCCGATCCATGAGCTGCGACAGCGGATTCTGGATGACCAGTACGACCACGCCGGCATGATCAACACGGTGCTCATCGCTTGGCAGCGTGGTCTGTTGCCCGAATGATCCAGCGCGCGCTCGTCGGCCACGGCCCAACCGGCGCGCTTCGCCGTGCCGCCTACGTGGACGCGTTGGGTGAGGCGCATGTGGACTGGCTCACCGCCGACCCCCACCTGGGCGACAACGTGGCGGTTGACCTGGAGGATCCCGAGGCCGTGCCGACGGTCCTGCGCGACCGCCTGCTGGCCTCCGAGGCGCTCATCGTGGCGGGCGCGCCAACGCCGGCCGGGCAAGGCTTACGGGTCCTGGCTGCCTGGCCGGATCTGCTGAGCGGTCCCGTTGCCGCAATGTCGGCGGATCTGCAAGCCCTCGGCCAACGCACCATGACCAAGTCCATCGTGGTTGCCGAAGGCCCCGGATTGGGACCGGCAGCCTGGCAAGCCATCCTGGCGCTCACGGCGCTCGGCGGCAGCCTGCAGCGAATCGGCGCGCGCCGCCAATCCCGCGCTGCCGGCTTCGAAGCCATCTACGGCGTCGGTCGATTCCACGACGATTCGATCGCCTACGTTGAAGCCGTCGCCGGCGCGCCTGCCGGCGCCGAATTGCGCTTCTATGAGGCCCTGGGGCGCGGTGGAATCCGCGAGTATGACTCGCGTCTTGACATCAACCGAGTGACGTTGCGCGGCGCCGCGACGCCGCTGCCTGCCACGGAGATCCATCCGTACACTCAGTTTGTCGCCGAACTCTGTCGCGCCGATCAACGTGCGCCGCCGGCTGAATTGGCTGCCGGGCTGGCCGCTGCCCACGCCGCCTACCGCGCGCTCGTTAGCGCCTGCGATTCCGAAACGGCGGTAACCGTATGAGCAAGCCAATCCGCATCGCCGCGGTTAGCTTCGAGCACGGTCATCAGTTTTCCTACCTTCGGGCCATGCTTGGCCTGCCCCAGATCGAACTGGTCGCCGTCTCCGAGACCGACCCTGATCTGCGCATCCAGGCCGAGCAGGTGTTGTCCGAGGCCAACCTGCTGGAATCCGTGCGGATTCATGCCAACCACGTGGACGTCTTCCGGGCGGACGACGTTGACGCCGTCAGCATCTGTGCCGCCAACGTTGCCCATCACGACCTCACGCTGGCGGCCGCCGAGGCTGGAAAGCACGTGCTGTGTGAGAAGCCGTTGGCGGTAACCCTGGCTGACGCCACGGCCATGGTGCGGGGTTGCGCCGAGCATGGCGTGACCCTCGCCACGGCCTACCCCGTGCGACATGCCCCTCCCGTCTGGGAAGCCAAACGCCTCCTGCAAAGCGGCGAGTTGGGCGCCATCAGATCCATGTCGCTCACCAACGTGCTGGGGGCCAGGCCCAGCGGCTGGTTTATCGACCCGGCGCGCTCCGGCGGCGGAGCCATACGCGACCACATCGTGCATGCCACGGACCTGATGCGGTGGTTCAGCGAATCAGAGGTTGCGCAGATCTATTGCGAGGCCGGAACGCTGGCTCGGGACATTCCGGTCGAAGACACGGGCGCTTTGATTGAAGTCTTCGACTCCGGCGTCATCGGTACCTGCGACCCCAGTTGGAATCGGCTACCAAACTGGCGCCGGTGGGGTGATGTCAGCGGCCGAATCGTGTGCGATGGCGGCGTCGTTCAATTCGACATCAGCGACTACGTCGTCCGCGTCACCTCGGCTGATTCCGAGACCCCGTACCGGGAGGTCTCCTTCGCCTCCAGCATGAACGTCGGCCTCCTGCGCGACTTTGCGTCGGCCATTGCCGCCGGCCGTCAGCCCTGCGCCGACGGCCGCGACGGCTGGGCCGGCGTCGCCTGCACCGAGGCCGCGTACGAATCGGCCCGCCGACACGAATTCGTCGACGTTCCCGCCTTCCGGTAGGCATCTCCACGCTGACTGGTCGTCAAGAGTCCTCGCCCGTTCACAGCGGCGAGCCGGGTGTTCGCGCGTCACAGTCGGACCTTTCCGGGTCTGTCGCTGCTGGCCTACGATGTCGGGCGGCGGCTGGCAATCAGAGAGCGGGCGGCAATGTCGGACCAGGCATCACAAGAACCCACCTACACCATGGGCTACAGCGACGACTTCCAGCAGATGCTCGCTCGTCGCAGCGTGCACACGCATGCCGCACACCTCCTCCCGCACCTGAAGCCGGGCCAGCGCGTGCTGGACTTCGGCTGCGGTCCGGGGACCATCTCGGTCGGCCTGGCCACGGCGGTCGAACCCGGCGAAATTCACGGCATCGACATGGAGGCATCGCAGATCGATCTGGCCCGCGCCGCTGCCCAGGCGGGCGGCCACGCCAACGCCACCTTCCACGTTGGCGACATCACAGACCTGCCGTTTGACGACGACTCCTTCGATATTGCCCACTGCCACGCGGTGCTAATGCACGTGCCCGACACCCAGGCGGCGCTGGCCGAAGTCAAGCGGGTCTTGAAGCCCGGCGGCCTCATCGCCAGTCGCGAGTCGATCATCTCCTCCTCGTTCCTGCATCCCGGCGATGAGAACACGGCCGGGGCCTGGGCCACGTTCGCCAGGCTCCTGGCCGGCAACGGCGGCCACCCGGAGATGGGGCTGAAACTCAAGGCCAACCTGATGGAGGCTGGGTTCGTGGACATCCAGGCGTCCGGATCGTTCGACTTCTTCGGCGCCACCGAGGACGTGGCCTTCTTCCACGGCTTCATCAACGACTGGTTCTTCTCGCCCAAAGTCACGGCGGCCATCGTGCAATTCGGGTTGGCCTCCCAGCAGCAACTCGATGACTGGCAGGCTCGGATTGACGAGTGGAAGGCCAACCCCGGCGCCGTCGGCGCCATTGCCTTTGGCGAGGCCATCGCGTATAAGGCGTAACCTCGGACCTGGGCGAGTTGTGTCGGCGACCGAAACGCCACCGACCCAGACTCCCAGCGTCTGCCAGACTTACTGATGAATTCCACACCTCGTCTGAACAAAGGCTTGCGCGATAGCTGCCTGGGCAGTGCCATGCCCCTTCCCGAGGTTTTCCGTCTGGCCGGTCACGGCGACTTTGAAGGCGTGGAGCTCACGCTGCCGGCCGATGGTCCCTTCTCGCTGAGGGCCACGCAGACAGAACGGCAGGAACTCCGGCGCCTGGCGGCCGACGGCCCGCCTATCTTCAATCTCAACGCCGGTCTGCCCTGGCAGCATTCGCCGTCGTCGCTGGACGAAGACATCCGCTCGGAAGGCCAGGCGCTGGTGCGCAGCAGCATCGACCTGGCGTCGGACCTGGGTGTGGACACGCTGCTCTACATCCCAGGTGTCGTCTCCGACGACCAGCCGTTCAGCCAGGTCTGGGACGCCGCCCGCGCCGCTACCGAGTCGCTGCTGCCGCACGCCGAACAGGCCGGCGTCACGCTTGCAGTGGAGAACGTCTGGAACGCGCTGATTCTCAGTCCGCGCGACATGCTGGAGTTTGTGGACGGCTTTGCCAGTCCGCACCTGCGCGTCTACTTCGATGTCGGCAATGTCATGCAGTTCGGGCGTCCGCAGCACTGGATCGAGGCGCTGGGCGCCGACCGGATTGCCCGGGTTCACGTCAAGGACTTCACGCTCAGACCTGGCGGATGGTTGGGCTTCACCCGGCTGCTGCACGGCGACGTGGACTGGCCCGGTGTCATGCAGACGCTGCGGCGCGTTGGCTACAGCGGCTGGATCACGCCCGAAGTCAGCCCCAGCAGCGCCGTGCCCGAGGCGTGGATCGCCGAACTTTCGGCTGCCATGGACACGATCATCGGCTACTACGAGGGTTGACCGATCGGCTGCCGGGAATGCCGAGCCGAGCGGTGAGATACTGCGCGCCATGACTCAGCCAATCCGTGTACGCATGGCGCCAAGCCCCACGGGCGACTTGCACGTGGGCAACGCTCGAACGGCCTTGTGCAACTACCTCATGGCCCGCCGCGTCGGCGGCGCGTTCGTGCTGCGCATCGAGGACACGGACGCGCAGCGCAGTGATGCGTCCCATGAAGTGGGCATCTATGAGGGCCTGCGTTGGCTGGGCCTGGACTGGGATGAAGGCCCGGACGTCGGCGGCCCGTTCGGCCCCTACCGGCAGAGCGAGCGGCAGGACATCCACCGCGAGGCCGTGCAGCAGCTTCTGGCAACAGATCGCGCGTACTACGACTACACCACGGCCGAGGAGCGCGCCGTCGAGCGCGAGCAGCAGCGGGCCGAGGGCCGGCCGCCGCGCTACTCCGGTATTGGTCGAAATTTCAGCGCCGCCCAGATCGCGGAGCGCCAGGCCGCCGGCGTAGTTCCCGCCGTCCGGTTTCGGTCCGAGCCGATGCCCGTCCAGTTCGACGACATCGTGCTCGGGAACATCAGAGTCGGTCCGGACGAAGTCGACGACTTTGTCATTGCGCGCGGTGACGGATCGGCGCTGTACAACATGGCGGTCGTGGTCGACGACCAGCACATGCGCATCAGTCACGTCGTCCGTGGCAAGGACCATGTGTCCAACACGTTCCGGCAGGTGCTGCTCTACGAGGCCCTGGGCTGGACGCCACCCGCCTTTGCTCACTTGCCCCTGGTCGTCAACCGAAGGCGTCAGAAGTTCTCCAGCCGGGATGGCGCGCAGTGGGTCGGGGAGTATCGAACGCAGGGCTATCTGCCCGAGGCGCTGGTCAACTTTCTGATCTTCCTGGGCTGGGCGCCGGGCGATGAGCGCGAAATCTTCGGCCTGGACGAACTGGTGCAGGAGTTCAGGCTGGAGCGCGTGAACCGCGCCGACGCCGTGTTTGATCCACAGCGGCTGGACTACTTCAACGGCGTCTGGATTCGGCGGCTCGACCTGGCGGATCTGGCTGATCGCGCCTGGTCCTATGCGATCGCGGGCGGACTGGACCTCAGGCCAACGCAGCGTCCCTACTTCACCTCAGCCCTGGCCTTGGAGTACGAGCGCATATCGCACCTCAATCGGACGGCCGAGTTGATGGACTTCTTTTTCGACGACGATCTCGACCCCGACATGCGGCAGGTGCGGTATCGACGGCATTCGCCAGCCGAGACGTCACAGGCCCTGGAGCGGGTGGCGGCGCTGGTGGATGAGGCTGAGCCCTTTGACGATCCCACGTTGGAAGCCCGCATGCGCGCGCTGGCCGGCGACCTGGATTGGAAGGCCGGCGACCTCTTCATGCCCGTCCGCATCGCCGTTACTGGACGCAAGGCCACACCGCCGCTATTTGCCACGATGGAAGTGCTGGGACGCCAGCGTTGCCGGGAGCGTTTGCAGCGCGCCCTGGTCGGACTGGCCAAACTCGCGGTCGGCTGAGGTCAGTGTCCGACCGCTCGATTCAGTTTCTTCCCCACGAACTCGGGCCGCCGTGGGAGCAAGTGCGCGTCGAGGTCGACGGTGAGTTGGTCAGTTGGATGCAGACCTTCACGGTCGGTCACCGCCTGCGCGGCGTGACGCTGGATTGCGCGGGCGTGGTGGGCGTGCATACGCACGACGCGCATCAGATGCGGGGCCACATGCGCTTCATGCTGGAGTCCGTACTCCAGCGCGCCGAGGCACGCGGTGTGCCGCTATCCACGCTCTATGGCGGCGTGCCGGACGTGTATCACCGCTGGGCATACGCCACCGTGATGCCGGAGTTCAGCTTTGACGTTTCGACGCGACACGCCCAGGCGGTGCCGGCAAGTCATCGGATTCGGGCCGGCGAGCCCGCGGATCGACCCGCGATCGCTCGCCTGTACAACCGTGAAACCGCCAGGATGACAGGCGCGCGGGTGCGAGAGCCCGAACGCTGGCTCGGTCCCCGTCAGGGTCTCTATTTCGGCCGGCTCGATGCGTGGGTGCAGGTGGCGCTGAACGACGAGAGCCGGATCGTCGGCTACTGCATTGGCGATCAGATCGACAGCGACGCGCAGCGGCTTGACATCGTGGACGCGCAGGCAACGAACAGCGCGGTCGCGGGATCCTTGATTCGGGCCATGGTGGACGAGGCAGGCCGACACGGGATCGGAACGCTGGTATTTCACGTGTATCCACCAGGCCGCGTGGGTCGGTATTTGCGGAATCTCGACGTGAGCTTGACGACCGAACGTCCGATCGGCCGCTCACAGATGGTCCGGCTCGGCCTGCCGGGCCCGGTGCTGGAGGCGCTGCAGCCGTACGCGCGCGAGCAGGCCGGCGCACTGGGGAGCCAGTGTCCGTCGCGGCTCCTGATTGAGACGGAGCTTGGATCGGGCGAACTTCCACTTGGGGGTGACTCGCCACCGCACCACGTGCTCCTGCCGTCGGCACGACTGGCCGAACTTCTGTTTGGATACCGATCGGCCAGGGAGCTGCGAGAGATCCACGGCGAGCGGCTTGCGGGCCGCGACGTCCGAATCCTGGACGCGCTCTTTCCGCCGATTGACGCCTACTGCTACTGGCCCGATCGTTACTAGGCGCGGAACTCTTGGGCGGTGGACGGTTCGGTCGCAACCTCGCAGTCCTTACAGCCAGCCCGGAGCGTTCGAACCCGGCGGTAAAGCACATACGCCATGACGAGGGCCGTCACCCCTCCTATGTAGGGGCGTGCCGGGTCGAAAAAGTTCGCCGCGGCGCCGGTGCCAAACGCGGCCACCAGCAACCCATTGCACAGCGGGCAGGAAATGGCGAAGGCCGACAGGAATCCGCCGGCGTAGATTGGCCCGCTTCCGAACGACTGCCGTTGCCGCATGGCGTACATACTCACGCCGGCCAGCGCACCCACCAGCAGCGCATTGATCGCCCAGATCGGGTAGTCGATCGCGTAGGCGGGCGTCGCTCGCTCGAATATCGGCGTATCGATGGCCCCGGTGATCACCCCGACACTTACACCAAAAGCCGCCGCGGTGAACAGGCCCGCGGCCAACGCCGCCACGAGCGGCGAGCGACCGGCGACGTGTTGCGCACGAGCGTGCATGGTCATGCGACCAGTCTAAGACGGTGCCGCGCTTCTGGGGCCAGCCACACATCTGGCGGCTGCGGGTACGGGTTCAGGCGAGCCGCGTGACCGATACGTAGTAGGCGCCCGCCAGCTTGGTGCCGTCAGCGTCAAGCCACCAGGTCTTGAGCCTTGTCGGACCGGCATTGAGATTGACCACAAAGGTTGCGCATCGATCCTGCGGCACGACCTCAGCTTCCGCCTCGAATTCGCCAACCTTCAGCCAGGCCTGCGCGACCGCCAACGCCGTGCCCTCAGGCAACGACCCGTCAACACCGTGCATTTCGGGGGCGGACGCTGAAATCTGCAAGTCTGATTCCTCCGGCCAGCGGTTAAGCGAGAACGAGTAGGACCCAGGACGTTCGACCTGGAGGTGCCAGACACCGCTGTCCATCACGCCGCCGCGAATGTTGCCGGGATTGTCGCAGTAGACGTAGGCCCAGTCGCAGCTACACAGCCGCGTCGGATTCTCGTGGTCCGAGCCGATTGTTATCGGGTGGTAGCTGTCGAGGTTTCTGCCGAGCCGGTCCCACCAGGCGTCGTACTGGTTGCGCATCGCGGTGCGAACCTCGGGATGTTCGCCCGCGAGATCGGTCGCTTGTCCCGGGTCGCGCGCAAGGTCGAAGAGCTCGTCGCCAACCAGACGCCATGTGTTCCAGATCACGGCGGCATCGCCTCGGCGCGTTTCTCCCGACCATCCGTCGCTGGTATGGCCGTATTGCACAAACAACATCCGGTCCGCGATGGGCTCTTCGTTCTGAAGGGTCGCTGCCAGTGAAATCCCATCGAACTCATTGGGCACAGGACCCTCCAGGTCGCACAGGTCGATTAACGTCGGAAGAACGTCCTGGCACTGGGTCGGCGTATCGATCTGGCGAGGTCCCACCAGTCCTGCCGATGGCCAGCGGATGAAACAAGGCACCCGGTGTCCTCCCTCGTACAGGGAGCGTTTCTTGCCTCGCATTCCGGCGTTGTAGACGTCTTCGCCCGTGGCCGTTCCGTTATCGCCCATGAATACGAGCATGGTGTTGTCGCGGAGTCCCGACTCAGTGAGGTAGGCGTCCAGCCGGCCGACGTTCTCGTCGATGTTGGCGATCATCCCGAAGAAGCTGGCGACGTCGTAGTCCACGTGGTCGAGGTACGGCTGCCGGTACTGGTCCGGTACCCAGAGCGGGCCGTGCGGGGTGTTGGTTGCCAGGTAGGCGAAGAACGGTGCGTCGCGGTCCTGATCGATCCAATTGATCGTCTCGTCGAACCAGATGTCCGTGCAGTACCCCTCCAACTGCTCGATAGCGTCGCCGCGCCGGACGTAGGGGTCAAAGTAGTCGTTTTCGAAATAGTCGGCCGCCGAGGTGATACCCCAGGCCGGGTGATGAACCGTTGTGTCAAAGCCCCGGTCCTGCGGCCGGTAGGGGTAGTTGTCACCCAGGTGCCACTTGCCGAAGTGGCCGGTTCGGTAGCCGTTGGCCGCAAAGATGTCGGCCATGGTCGGGAGTGCGGGATCCATCAGCGACCGGCCCATGCAAACAAACGTGGCGCCGTTTCGCAGGGCGTCTTGCCCTGTCAACAGCTGGCTGCGAGTCGGCGTGCACATCGGCGCGACGTGGAAGTCTTCAAGCCGAACACTCTCCGCGTGGAGCCGGTCCAGATTCGGCGTTCGCAGGATCGGGTTGCCGTGGCAGGACAAGTCGCCGTAACCCTGATCGTCGGTTAGCAGAACAATCACGTTCGGCTTCTGGTCTGGCATCTGGTCCCTTCCCGCCTTCGCGTTCTCTTCCGTGGCCGTGGACGGCGCTTCGCTTTGGAGACGTCGGAGGAGAACTAGCCGGCGCGCGACGCCACTGTTCGCCCCAGTTTGCCGTCGCGCACAAATGCCTCGAATGCGGCCAGGTCCGCAAACACGCGAGTTGAGAGGAATCGAATCGCCCAATTGGTCACCATCGGCGAAATGGCGAAGACGAGCCGACCGGCAGCGTGGGCGCGGTACATCTCCACCGCCGTTCCCATCGTGGCCACGGGCGCATAAGCCACCAGGACGTCGGTCTCCGCAGCTAAGTCCAACTCACCCATAAACGCCTGACGAGCAGCGTCGTTGTCGTAGGCGACCGAGTCTGGGTTGAGTTCCGCGGGACAGACCACCTCGGCTTCCGGGTGAGCAGCGGTGATGATCTCGCGCAAGTACTGCCGGTAGTCCTGGGCGTGCAAAACGCTCTCAATGTTCGATCCCTGCATGACACCAGACAGAAATACGGTGAACGCGGGCCTTGTGATCATTCGGCCGTTGTCGGCCGAATCTGGCGACACACGGACTGAAACGGAGTCGGCGCTTGCGGAATTGGAGACAGGCATCAGGGCTCCCTCTTGATAGCTAGCCAAAACGAATCGTCGCGAGTCAGCCGCAATGGTCGACCCGCTTCATCCACGTAGGCGTGCGTGGTCGCGGCGGTGGCCGCAAGCTGTGTGCCGCGCATGATTCGGTAGGTCAGGTCTACTCGCGCGCGCGAAACCTCGCCCAGCATCAACTGCACGTCAACCACTTCGCCCGCGCAGACCGGCAATTGAAACGTGCAACTACAGGTGGTCAACGGCAGGTAGATGCCTCGCCGGGTCAAGTCGCCGTAGGGCTGGCCGATGGCTTCCAGCCAACCGATACGCGCCTCTTCCAGCCAGCGAAAGTAGTTGGAGTGGTGGACGATCCCTTGCGCATCCGTGTCGGAATACCGCACGCGCAGAGACTCGATGTGGTCGCAGGCGTCACTCACCGATGTTGGAAAGGAATTTGCCAATGGCGTCGGAACCTGACAGGACTGAGAGTTCAATGTCGAACTCGGTCGTCTCGCCTGGTTCCAGAATCTGCAAGGTTCCGTCGGCGCTGTTAACGGCGCGACCCAGCACGGTGCAGTTGGCCGGTTCGATGCCGGTGACGTAGTTGCCCACTCCCAGGAACTTCCACTGGTTCAGAAACGGCAACTGGGATTTCGGGTACGTGAAGCCCAGACCGATCCCATCGCCGAAGGAGCGGTTGACCAGGGCCGCGTGCACCATCCCGTCGTCATCCGGCTCCACGTCGTGGATCCAGACCGTGTTCTGCCAGCCCGGGGTCGGCGGACCGTAGGTGTCCCAGCCGGGTTCCAGCGACGCGGAATGTTCGTCGTAGGGCCGTCGTGATCGGCTGCGTACGTGCAGCTTCGACCCGTCATCCACCAGCGGATACCCCGGGTTGAAATGGAAGAGGATCATCGCCGGCTCAGGCTCGGAACCGAGGTTCGTGACCTCGTCGTGAATGCGAATCGAGGTCGATCCGAGCGACGTTGAAATCCGCCGCTTGAGTTCCAGGTTTTCTCCAAACAGCGCGGCCTGCCGCACGCGACCCTGCACCCACATCTCGTACTCGTCACCCTTCCACTCGCCGTCGGCATGAACGTTTGAGGCGGCCAGGTTTGAAAGTCGTCCGTGCAATCCCAGGTCGGTGTACAGGCGGTCGGGGTCGACGGCCGGGTCGCCAACGTTGTCCAGACCTCCGGTGACCAGCAGCCCTAGCACTGTGCTGCGCACCCAGCCCCAGCCTTCGGGTTCGTGGTACGCACCATGCATCTCGCCGGCCGCGCTCCGGAATCCCAGGGGGATGCCGTTGAACCATGCCCCGGTAATGTCCAGGGCGCGACCCGGAATGACGGTGAATCGCAATCCCGAACCGGTGTTGACGTCAACAACTGCCAGCCCATCGCCGGACCCGCCGTCCAGGCGGTACTCGCGCACCCCGCCGACTTGCGAAACGTCTCCCACGCGCGCCATCAACTCGGCACGGCTGTACTGACGACCCCACAGGTTCGGCATGGCGGCTCTCGGCTGGCGGCTAGCAGGCGGCGCCTATTGTAGGCGCGGGGACATTACGCGCTCGCGGGCGCTCGCGTGCCTGCGCGCTCCCAACCAAGCGCGACCAGCAGCAACAGCGCCGAGACCAGGCCTGCGGCGCCCAGCCAGCCCATGCCGGCGCCGCCAACTAGCAGCGGTCCCGACGAGACGCTGCTAAGCGCGCCCACGACGCCGATCAGCACTTCAACCCGGCCCTGGACGCGGGCGCGCACGTTCAGCGGCAGCCCGCGCGACAGCATGGTGGAGCCGGCCACGAAACAGGCATTCCATCCGTATCCCAGCAGGAACATGGCCGGCAGCACCGTGCCCACGCCCGCATCCAGCCCGGCCAGCGCACTGGCCAGCATCAGCAGCACTGCGCCCAGCAATACCATCGGCCGTGGCCCAAACGTATCCACCAGGCGACCCGTCACCGGCGCCAATGCAAACATGCCCGCCACGTGTGCGGTCATTGCCGCAGGGACCGCCTCCTCCAGGTTCGCGAAGGTGTGTAGGTGCAGCGGAACCACAACCATGATGAGAGTCATGACAGCCTGACCTGTCAGCATGGCCCAGATGCCCAGTTGCACCCGGCGGTCGCGCAATGCACCGCGCAGGTCCAGGGCCTCGCCGGCCGCCGCCAGGGTGTCCCGCGCCAAATCGGCCACATCGGCTACGTCGCGCGGATCGGGTCGCACGAAGGCCCAGGTCACCAACGCAGCGAACACCAACATTCCCGCCGCGGCCAGCCAGGGTCCGGCAAAGGGCGACAGCCCGACCGAACTCGCGAGATCCTGCGTATAGCCGCCAAGCAGCGGTCCGCCCAAAGCGCCGGCAGTGCCGCCCCAGACGACAATCCCGATGGCTCGGCCACGACGGCTCGCCGGATAGACCTCGGCCGCGACGTAACGCGACATGTCGCCACCGGTGCGCGCCACGCCCACCAGGAGCGACGCGACCAGCAGCAGCCAGAACCACCCGGCCGCGATCGCCAGTGCGCAGGTAAGGGCGCCCACGGCTCCCAGCGCGTAGCTGCCGGCGATGGCCGGTCGACGCCCAAACACGTCCATCGCGCGGGCGATTGGCGGCGGGCCGATCGCCCTGCCGACCATCGAAATGGCGGCGGGCAATCCCGCCAGTTCCGCGTGGCCGCTGATCTCCTTGGCGGCGATGGTGACCACAATGAACCCGGCCAGATAGCCGACACCGATGCCGCCGCGCGCCACGAACAGCGCGCCGACGATGCGGCGCCGACCGGCATCGGTGATTGCGGGCGACGCCGCAAGGGTGCTCATTGGTTGGTCGGGAGTCTACGCGCCGACATACCGAGTCTGCTGGACGCGCCGCGACCGCTAGGCTGTCCCAGGCGAATACGCGAGGAACGTATCGATGGGTGAGCAGGTCGCGTTAGTTACGGGTGGCGCCATGGGGATCGGCGCCGGAATCGCGGAATCCTTCGCCGCCGCCGGCGCGGCGGTGAGCGTGGCCGACGTTGACGAGGCAGCGGCCCGCGGCCTGGTGGACCGCCTGAACGACGCCGGTCGGCGTGCCATCGCAGTTGTCGGCGACGTGAGTTCCATCGCCGACGCCGAACGCATGGTCGCGGAAACCGTCGCTGAGTTCGGCGGCCTGGACGTGCTGGTCAACAACGCCGGCATTCAGCCGACGGCTTCATACATGACCGCCGAGGAGATGGACGAGGCTACGTGGGATCGCATCATCGACATCAATCTCAAAGGCCAGTTCCTGATGTCCAAGTTCGCTATCCCGCGCCTGCGGGAGCGCGGCGGCGGGACGATTATCAACATCGCCAGCGTGCAGGGATTGCAGTCGCAGCCGCAGGTGCCGGCCTATGCGGCCAGCAAGGGCGGCAGCCTGTCGCTGACCCGCAATATGGCGCTGGACTTTGCCAGGGACAACATTCGCGTGTTGGCCATCAACCCCGGAACAATCGACACGCCGCTGGCGCGCGGGGCGGCCCGGGCGTTTGGGGACGAGGACGAGATGCTGAACCTGTGGGGAAGCTCGCACCCGTTGGGCCGGGTCGGCCAGACGTCGGAGATCGGCGCCGTGGCGGTGTTCCTGGCCAGTGAGGGCGCTTCGTTCATGACCGGCGAGTTCGTCAACGTGGACGGCGGATACATGGCCCTGGGCGCCTGGGCGGCCGGAACCGACTAGCAGCCCACGCTCACTGTCTTCCGACGCGGGGCGCCAGCGCGTTCCAGGCGGCGGCGAGTTCGCGGTTTGCGCTGAAGCTGCCGTAAAGCGCGGCCCACATGTCGTCGACGGCTGCTTCGGCCGCCGCTCGATCGCCTTTGGCCAGGGCCTGCTCCAATGCCTCAATGCCTGTGCGCTGGGCCTCGGCGGCCGCCTGCGCGGCTTGTGCCGCTTCGTTGGCGGCGGCCGCGTGCGCGGAGGTGAGATCGGCGATGGGAGGCGGTGGCGTTTCCGCATCCATTGCCGCGCGCTCGGAAGTCGTAGACCCCCCGTAGCGCGGCGGCGCTTTGACCCCGTTCTCCTCCCACCAGGTGTGCGTGGGGTCGATGTGCGGAGTGACCGAGAGATACATGGTCATTGGGGCGTCGCCGACGCAGCGGACGATGTGGATCTCGTCGCGGTCGGCGAAGCAGAGCTGGCCCGGGCCGAGCACCTCACTGTGGCCTTCGATCACGAATTCGGCCTCGCCTTCGAGGATCAGGAAGATCTCGGCGCCCAGGTCGTGGCTGTGCGGGACGTTCTCCTCACCCGGCTCCATCCGGAGGAAGCGCGCCCGGATGTCGGGCTGGATGACCAGGTTCTGAATGTCGGTACGTGCATCGAAGACTCTGAAAGCCATGCTCAACTCCCGCCGGTAAACGAAGCCCGCACGATGTCGCGAACGAGCGTCAGGTGGTCAATCAATTCGGTGCCGGGCGTATCAGGTGTCTGTCCGGACTGAATGCAGTCGTGGAAGTGCTCCAGTTCACGCTTGAACGGGTTCTCGTGCCAGGACAGTTCTCGCCGGGATGGGGAGCCGTCGGCGTCCGTCTCCTGCACAACCGCCGTGGTCGGCAGTCCACGACTGAATCCGGTGGGGAACGAGACGATGACTCGCTCCGAGCGTCCGTAGACGGCGAAGGTCTCCTCGAATGCCCAGAGGTCGGGCAGGTCGACCCAGGTGAGCACTGTCCGAATGCCATTCGGGTACCGCAGCGTGCTCGTGACCCCGCCTCCCTTCCGCCAGATTTCGGTATTCAGTACGGCCTCCGGCGGGCCGAACATGCCGTGCAGCACGCTGATGTCGTGGATCAGGCTGCCATTCGCCAACTGATACGCCCGAACCAGTTCCTCGGAGGGATCTTCCAGGCCCAGCGCTTCCGCAATCAACGCGGTGTCGGCTGCCCGCAACCGAGCGACAACGTCGTCCGGCAGGTTGGCCCGGTGAAACGAGAACTCGGCCATATGCAGGTCATTCGACGGGTGCAGGTGGTTGATCTGGATTAGCCGCACGTCCTGCATGGCCCGCACGCGGCTCGCGGCGTAGGCGTAGCTGGGCTCGTAGCGCTTGGGATACGCCACCATCAGCACGACGCCAGCCGCTTGGCAGGCGTCGATCATGGACCGCGCCTCCGCCAGCGTGACGCAGGCCGGCTTCTCCACCAGCACGTGCTTGCCGGCCTCGGCCGCGGCCAGAACCTGTGGGGCATGGGACCCGGAGGAACAGATCAGCACGGCATCGATGTCGGAGGCCACGAGGTCGTGGACATCGGTGAAGCGGGCTTGCTCCGGCACGTGAAAGTCGTCGCCGACCTTGCGCAGCAGGTCCGGTGCGATGTCGCAGATGCCGCCGATCTCAAAGCGGTCACGGCCCTCGCGCAGGTGCGGCAAGTGTTGGATCTGGGCGATCGCGCCGCAGCCGACGACGCCCACCCTTAGACGAGACATTGACTAGCTCCTCGCCCGCCGAGTCCGTTCAGCGTAGAACGATCAGGGGACAGCGTCGAAACCGCGCTCGCTGCTCTGCGAGTGATGGCAGCAGGGTATGGCCGCCCGGAGTCTCTGGTTGCCGCCGCCCAGCGCACGATTCTGCGCCGGCGTTTGGTCTCGGCTGTCAGTCGGTGTTGCGATTGCTTGCGATTAGCGCGTCGCGCATGCCTTCCAGCAGACCCTCGGATCGTGCCTGCTGTCGGGCCAGCTCGGTCAGATCGCGCCGCATCTCGCGCAGGTCGGCCCGCATCGCGGCCAGTCCGGCCACGATAAGCGCCGCCAGCGCCACGCCCACCGACAGGACACCGATCAGTTCGGGTGTCATAGCTGTAGTTTCTCACGTCGCCGTCGGTTCGTATTGCCCGCCGACGTTGACATCCGAACGCCTGTCAACTGACGATTGGGCGGGGTGAATTCGGGGAACGTTGCCATGCAACGCGTAGGACTGCTGGTTCCGTCGGTCAATACGGTTGTCGAACCTGAGTTCTGGCGCTTGGCTCCGTCCACCGCCACTGTGCACTCGGCGCGTATGCGTAACTCGACCTGCGGAGTGGACGACGCCCGCGAGATGCTGGCGCACGCCGAGCGGGCTGCGGACGAGGTTGGGAGTGCGCTGGTGGACATCGTGGCGTTCGCCTGCACGGCCAGCAGCTTTGTGGACGGGCGCGACGGTGAGACGTCGCTGCGCGAGTCCATTGCGGCGGCTGCGAACGCACCGGCCATTACGACGTCCGGCGCAGTGGCCGAGGCTCTGGAATCGCTGGGGAGCCGGCGAGTTGCGCTCTATACGCCGTATCCGGCCGAGCTGAACGATCACGAGGAAGAGTTCCTGGCCACGCATGGCGTTGACACGTTGTGCGCGTATGGACTCGGGATCTCCGCGGCGGTGGAGATCGCCGACGTGACCGCGATTGAACTCCGCGACTTCGTCGACGCCCAACCGCCGCCGGCCGACGCCGACACGATCTTCCTCTCGTGCACCAACATGGCGACCTTCGAGGTCATCCGGCCGCTGGAAGCGGCGTACGGGTTGCCCGTGGTCAGCAGTAACAGCGCAACCTTCGCGGCAATTTCGCGGCGGCTCGGCTGGGACGTGCCGGCCACGCTGGGGGCGCTGGCCGGTCGAGCGACAGCACCGGCTCTCACTTAGCGACCTGCAACTTGAAGGCCGATAGTCCGAGTTCCGGCCTGCGCAGTGCGGCGGACGTTGGGGGGACCTTCACCGACCTCGTGGCGGTGGACGCGGATGGCGCGGTTACGCGGCACAAGACGCTGTCCACGCCGCCTGAATTCGATAGCGGGGTGCTTGCGGGCCTTCAAGCGTGCAGCGGGGACTCCCTCGCATCGCTGACCAGCCTGCTGCACGCCAGCACGGTGGCGACCAACGCAATCCTGGAGCGTCGCGGGCCGCGTACAGGTCTGATTACAACCGAGGGCTTCCGCGACGTGTTGGAGATCGGGCGGCTGCGCTATCCGCGGCTGTATGACCTGAGTTGGTCGCGACCCGAGCCACTGGTGGAGCGCCGGCTGCGTTTGGGAGTCGACGAACGCATGGCCGCCGACGGATCGGTGGTTGCCCCGTTGGACGCGGGAACTGTGTCCGACGCGTTGAACGTACTTGCTGAAGCCGACGTGGAAGCCGTGGCGATCTGTCTCCTCAATTCGTACGTGAATGGACGGCACGAGATTGAGGTCGAGCGATTGGTCCGGGAGCGACTGCCTGATGTGGCGGTTTCGCGCAGTTCGGCGGTGTTGCCGCTCATCCGTGAATACGACCGCACCAGCACCACGGTTATCAACGCCTACCTGCAGCCGATCATGGGGGACTACCTGGAGCGGTTGGCGCAGGGCTTGCGCCGGGCCGGCTCGCGGGCGCCGATCCTGATGCTGCAATCCAGCGGCGGGGTGATGCCGGCGGCCGAGGCGGCCCAGCTGCCGGCCTATTGCCTGGAGTCGGGGCCGACCGCCGGGGTGCTGGCGGCTGCGCAATTGGCCCGAGCGCGGAGCCTGGACCGGGTGTTGGCGTTCGACATGGGCGGCACGACCGCCAAGGCGGCGGTGGTGCTGGACGGTGTCCCGGCCATCGCGCCGGAGATGGAGCTTGGGGGCGGCATCAGTTCCGGCACGCGCCTGACGCGCGGCTCGGGGTACCTGCTGCGGACGCCGACGATCGACCTGGCCGAGATCGGCGCCGGCGGCGGCAGCATCGCGCGGGTGGATCAGGCCGGCGGCTTGTCGGTTGGGCCCGACAGCGCCGGGGCTGACCCCGGCCCGGCTTGCTATGGGCGCGGCGGGCAGGAGGCAACGCTGACGGACGTGAAAGTGGTGTTGGGTCACGTCAGCCCCACGGGTTTGCTGGGTGGCGACATGGCGATCGATGCGGCAAGGGCCGAGCGGGCGGTGGCGGAACAGCTTGCGGGGCCGCTGGGAACCGACATTGCGCGGGCGGCGGATGCCGCCCGGCAGGTGGCAGCAGCCGAATTGGCGCGCGCCTTGCGGGCGGTTACCAGCGAACGCGGTGTGGACCCGGCGGCTTTCACATTGGTGGCGTTCGGCGGAGGCGGGCCTGGCATGGCTGCTGCTGTAGCCGACCTGCTGGGGATCCGGCGGATCCTGGCGCCGGCCGGGCCGGGGGTGTTCAGCGCCACCGGGCTGCTGGGCGCCGACCTGCGCTGGATGGCCACCCACTCGCCGCTGATCGATCTGGGCGCGGCCAATGCGGGTAGCCGGATGGACGAAGCGCTTGGGTCGCTGCGTGAGCGCTGCATGGCGCTGGCGGCGGCGGGCGGCTATCGGGCCACAGATCTGGAGATCGAGTCGGTGGCCGAGTGCCGATACCGCGGGCAGTCGTTCGAGATTCCGGCGACGATTCCGGCGGGCCGCGTTACGAAGCGGACGCTTGACACCATCCGCGACCGGTTCGAGGCGCTGCATGAAGCCACGTATGGGCACCGGGATTCGACGAGCCCGGTGATCGCGGCGGTGCTGCGGGTGAGTGCGGTGCGGGCGAATGACCCGATTGCGTTGCGCGAGGCGCAGGCGCGGAGTGAGACGCAGATAAAGCGCCGGGCCTGGTTTGAGGGGCGTTGGCGGAACGTGCCGGTGCTGCGTCGCGGGGACCTGGGGCGGCGGCCGACGTTGGGTCCGTTGATCGTGGAGGACTATGACGCCACCACCGTGGTTCCGCCGGGCTGGCGCTGCGCGCGAGAGGCGGACGGGGCATTGCTGCTGGCGGCGAACCGATGAGTGCGCGACGGCGCGTAGTGGATCCGGTGCAGCGGGAGCTGTTTCGGCATGCGGTGGCGGCGCTGGTGGACGAGATGGCGGTGGCGATGGTGCGGACGGCGCGGTCGACCCACCTGAAGAACTCGATGGATCTGTCGGCCGCGCTCTGCGATCCGCAGGGGCGGCTGATCGCGCAGGGGCTGACGCTGCCGTTGCACCTGGGCTCCGTGCCTGACGCCATGCGGGCGTTCCTGGCGCGGTTCGGCAACGAGATGCGGCCGGGCGACGTGTATGCGCTGAACGACCCGTACGCCGGGGGCACGCATCTGCCGGACATCTACACGGCGCAGCCGGTGTTCCGCAAGGGCCGGGTGATCGGGCACGTGGTGACGATCGCGCATCACGCCGACGTTGGCGGCAAGACGGCGGGCGGCAACGGGTGCGACGCCACGGAGCTGTTCCAGGAAGGCATCTGCCTGCCGCCGGTGCGGCTGATGGCCGGCGGCGAGCCGGTGGAGCACGTGTGGCGGCTGCTGGAACGGAACGTGCGAGTGCCCACCCAGGTACTGGGCGACCTGCGGGCGCAACTGGCGGCGGGACACGTGGGCGAGCGCGGGTTGCTGGCGCTGGCCGAGGAGCATGGGCCACGACGCCTGGGCGACCTGGGAGTCGCGGTGCTGGACTACGCGGCGGAGCGGGCGCGGCTGGCAATTCGGGAGATTCCGGACGGGGTCTACAGCTTCACGGACTATCTGGACGACGACGGGATCGACCCGGAGCCGATTCCCATCCAGGCGACGCTGCGCGTCGAGGGGGACCGGATCGAGGTCGACTTCACGGGGTCGGGCGGCCAGGTGCGGGGGGCGATCAACTGCCCGATGCCGTTTACCAAGTCGGCGGCGTATGCCTGCGTTCGCTGCGTGATGCCCGCCGATATTCCCAACAACGAAGGGCATTTCAGGCCGATCGAGGTGACGGCGCCGGAGGGGACGATCGTGAATCCGCGTCCGCCGGCGCCGGTGGCGGCGCGGGGGCTGACCGGATTCCGGATTGCCAACGCGGTGCTGGGGGCGTTGGCGCAGGCGGTACCGGACAGGGTGCCGGCGGCGGAGGCGGGGGGCGACACGGGGGTGAGCCTGGCGGGGTACGACGCGCGGGGCGAGCCGTTCGTGATGCTGGAGTTCCTGTTCGGGTCGTGGGGCGGGCGGCCGTTCGCGGATGGGCCGGACGGGGTGTCGAGCGTGGTGGTGAACTTCGCGAACAACCCAGCGGAGGTGATCGAAGCCGAGCATCCGATTGCGATTGACCGGTACGAGTTCGTGCCGGACAGCGGAGGCGACGGGCAGTTCCGCGGGGGGCTGGCCGTCGAGCGGCACTACCGGATGCTGGCCGAGCAGACGACGCTGAACTTGCGCTCGGACCGGCGGACGAGGGGGCCCTATGGCCTGCAGGGCGGACAGCCGGGGGCGACCTCGAGCAGCGTGCTGGTGCGGGACGGCGAGCGGAGCGAACTGGCGGGGAAGGGGACGACGGCGCTGCGGCGGGGGGACGTGTTCGAGCACCGGACGGCAGGCGGCGGTGGGTGGGGTCCGCCGGAGCAGCGCGAGGCGGCGGCGCGGGAGCGGGACCGGCGGGCGGGGAAGGTCAAGAACTGAGCCGGATCGGCGGCCAAAAGCGAGCGACTTTGCGCGCGTAAGAGTTTTTTCCAAAAAACTCTTGAGGTACCGGGCGGCCCATCCGGGCCTGAATCGAAGCGCGCCGAGGCCCGTCCGGCGAGGGCTGGTTGCGCTTGCCAGCGCGGCCCGCCGGGGTCCGGACCGGGGCGTGCTGGGATGGCCGCGGTGGGGGTTGGGGCGGGTTGGCGGGGTGGGCACGAGGTGGTCTCCGGGAGCAGTTGCGTACACGTCGGCGGATAGTGTACTCTAGCCGCTGACGTTAGGCAATCCAGGTCGACTGGCCGACGGTTGGGCAGGGCTGGCGCCGGTTCGCTGGGGACCGGTGGAAATGCCCCGGAACCGTCGGGTCGCGGCGTAGACACGCTCGGGAGGGTCGAGGCGCAGTTTGGGCCGCCCTGACCGCTGGTCTTTTGGCGCCCCAGGGCGGCAGGACGCCGAGCGATTGGCCGGTGGGGTCGAGGAGGAGGAGGCAAGCCCTGGGGCTCGGGTGCAGGGGAAGCGGCGAGCGACATCCGACGAGGTCGGCGCTCCCTGGGATCAAATGAGGGCCCGGAACCGCCAGGCAGCCATTACGTGAATTTCTCTACATGTACCTCTTGCATATATGTAGAATTTCATATATGATCCTCCCGGTTCATGGCTCGCTGGAGTCAGGATCAATGGCGATTCTCCTGGCGAGCAGAGCCGATGAGGATTGCCATGCGGCAATCAATGTTCCGATTCCTCGCCGCTGCGTTCGTCGCAGTTCTCAGCGCGTCCCTATTGATTGGGAACGGCCAGCGCCGAAGGTTCGGTCCCCCATCAGCCCCCTGGCAGCGATAGGGCGCCAATGGACCTCTATGACGCCGGAACCGACGTGATGGTCGAGGTCACGTACGCCGACCCATCTGTGCCACAACAGACCGGGACCTGGAGCCTCGAACCGGGTGCAAGCATGTCCGGCGTCATAGCGAGTATCAACGACCTGATGGCCGCCTCTGAGAGCGGCTGCACGACAGCCAAGGTGACGAAGAAAATCGGCGGTATCGGCGGACAGGGGTCGGCCAAGTTCTACTCGCAGACCTGGTGGTGCTGGGACAGCCGAATCATCACGAACAATCCGAAATTGAGCGCATGGGGCAAGAGCACCTCAACGGTCAAGTTCAAAGGCGTCACCTACAAGGCCATCGAGCGTGGCGGCAAGGGCCAGAGCTACGCCGATGACCGGGCCGAGGGCAAGTTCTGCGGCTTCTACTGCGTTACGGCGTGGATTACCAAGTCGATCGACGCGAACGGCCGCCTGACGTCCTCGAATTCGGGGCTCAACTAGTCATGGTGTTGGCCTGGGATCCGCTCATTCCGGTCGCCCTGACGGTGGTCGCGCTGCTCGTCAGCGCCGTCATCATCAGGCGCGCGCCGGACCGATCGGACGCGTGGAAGGTGAGGGTCCTGGCCAAGTCGCTGGCGCTGGTCGTTGCAGCGGTGCTGGTCTTGACGATTTTGGACCTGTTGATCCCCGGCAATCCCTTCATCCTGTTGGGGTAGCGCGCGATGCGGTGAGTTTCGGGCAATAGCCGGGCGGGGCTGCCACCATCCGGGACTGCGATACACTCTGGCGTCCACTGTTGATCGGACGCGTAACCAGACCAGCCCGTGGTTCGGCGCTCTGCTACATAACTCCCACCATAGTAATAGGCCCGTATCTTTCGGAGTGCGGGCCTCTATTATTAGAAAACTGAAATGAGATACCCAATACCAGCTATCAGAGCGATGATTCCTAAACCTACAAGAACTCCACACAAACCGCCGCCGAACCATGACTCGACATACTCATCGGACGGCATGTCGTCAGGTTTTGGCGGCGGCCAATCGTGAAGGCTCATTTCACACCAGAGGACAGAACCTGAAGTAAGCCTAGCCCGGCCCGGCCCAGGTAACTCAAACGTTGGCCTTCCGAACTTTCATGTCGATCGCACTCCCAGGACTTCAATGAATGCGACTTGCTCCCCGAGGTCATTCTGTAGTTTATAGGGCGATGAGTACGTGTGTTCGCTGTTCGCTGGTACGGTGAATTCGTCAGAGTAATAGGAGCGATCAAGCGCAAAGCCCTCGGCGTCAAAGAACCGGATTTTTAAATCATAGGCGTCAACCACGATATCCTCGCTTGTAGGATTGCGCACTACAAACTTGAATGAAATACGCGCACTATTGCCAAACTGGTCGTTGGGCGGTGATATCAGCTTCCATTCAATGGAGTCCTCAACCAACACAATGTTTTCATTGAGCTCGTCGTCGTCCGGCAGCCCGCTGTAGCGAGTGATCGAACTTAAACCCAGCCCCCAGACCGCGAGGGCGACAATCACGGCTGAAGCGATAAACACCCATGTCCCGATGCCCAGCAGGATTTTCTTACGCATCACTTCCTACGATCCGGCATGCCCGCCGCGGCAATGAGCGCCACCACGCTGAAGGCCAGGCCGCCAATCAACCACCATCCGAAGCGATAGCCCTTGGTTGAGGCGACCGTGGCCGTGTAGAACCCCACGGCCATCCAGCCCGCGACGATCCAGAGCAATATGAGCGCATTCAGGAACCCGAGGATTTCGAACATTGGCCTTTCTTTCGGGCGTATCGCGGGTCCTAGCCAAAGTCCTCCGGACACCAGACCCGACGAAATGTGAAGGTTCGCGGCTCCTTGATGGCCTACGAGCTAAGTACGAAGAACACGAAAACAGCAGTGCCGATACCAATTCTCTTTCTCATTTCGATCTCACTCCCAGGACTTCAATATAAGCCACCTGCTCGCCGAGGCCACCTCGCAGACCATGCGGCGCCGAGTAGGTGTATTCGCCGTTGGCTGGCACGGTGAACTCGTCAGCGTAGTTGTGGCGTGCAAGAGCAAACCCTTCAGAATCGAAGAACCAAATGCGTAGATCAAACGCACGTACCTGGATATCTTCGCTGGTCGGATTGCGTAATGTGACTTTGAACGAGATACGTGAGTTATTGCCGTATTCGTCGGATTGCGATATCAACTTCCATTCAACGGAATTCTCAACCACAACAATATGTTCACTAATGGTTTCTTCTTCACGTGGCGCGTAAGCTGATGATACGATCGTGCGGATTCCCAGATTATACACCAGCATTCCGACAATAACGCAGACCACGACTAGGATGCAGGCACCTACGATGACCAAGGCAATGGTCGATTTGCGCATATCAGCCTCCTATCTTGCGATTTTGCTCAATTCCTTCGACGCGTGGGACGCGTTCTTTGTGGTCGTAAACGCTGTATCGGCAGATCACGCCGGTAAGTCGCCTACGATCACGGCCCCGACCGACCAAGGAGATTGGTCGGGGAGTCATCATTTAAAGTCTTTTGCGAGTAGCTCGCAGATACCGAATACCTTCAACGAGCAGCCACAACAAGATAGTCGTCGGAATAGTCATTAGCACCAGATGCACAACCAGTTTTGTCGTCCAATGTTGTTGATTGGATGTTGTGATCTGAACATCACCATCTGCTGTGGTACGTGTCTCCACTGTCGTTTCTGAACCTACCGATAAGTCACTGAAATATGAAAACACGCCATAGGCAATGAATCCGCCAAGGAAAGCTGCAACAATCATCCCTACAACGAGTCGGCTCATCACTTCTTCCTGTAGTTGAAAGACATAGACCCACAATAGGAAGAGACTTTTAGTGTAGCAGACGTAATTTGGACCCTGCGGACCTCTATTCTCCAGCGGTGCATCAAGGTGAGGGTGCTGCCATAACTGGGTGCTGATTGGCGCCGAAAGTCACTAGCGGTGCAAGCAGCGTGATTAGCGACGCATAAGAAAGCACGCTACAAATGACGGTGTTGACGCGGCCGGGCTGCGCGCTGCACGCCTTGGAAGATTCGGCCGCTAGGCGTCCTCGATGTCCCAGTCGAGGAGGACGCCGAGGGTTTGGTGGGGGTGGTCGTGGAGGAGGTGGAAGGCCTGGGGGGCGCGGGTGTAGGGGAAGTGGTGGGTGGTCATGCGGTCGGGGTTGATGGCGCCGGACTGGATGAGGGCCAGGGCGCGGCGGGCCGAGCCGAGATGCCACTGGCCGCCGAAGAAGCCGCCGACGATGCGGCGGCTCTGGATGGTTTCGGAGCTGAGGGGCAGATCCTGCTGCTCGTACTTGCCGACGAGGTGCAGGGTTCCGCCTTCGGCGAGCATGTCCATGCCCTGCCTGAAGGCCGTGGGGCCGGCCGGTCCGCCGACGGCGTAGACGACCAGGTCCGCGCCGACGCCGTAGCTGATCTTTCGAACCGCGGCCACGGGGTCTTCGTCGGCGGCGTTGACTACGTGGTGGGCGCCGAGTGCGGCGGCAAGTTCGCAACGCAGCGGGGTGGCGTCGACGGCTATGAGCTTGCCGGCGTCGATGGCGCGCATGACCTGGAGAATGAGGCTGCCGACGAGGCCCTGACCCAGAACGACGATGACGTTTCCGCGTTCGAACGGGGCGATGTCGGTCCAGCGGACGGCCGAGGCGCTGAGCATCCAGTAGGGCGCCTGGTCCCAGGTGACGTTGGGGGAGAGCGGAAGAATCTCGGGCAGCTTGGCCTGGCGCTCGGGGATGGCGGCCGCCACCACGAACTGCGCGTGCGGCGAGACGGCGCAGACGCGGTCGCCGAGGTCCAGGTGATCGACACCGTCGCCCAGGGCGTCCACCACGCCGGCCATGGAGTAGCCCATGATCTGGGGATCGACGGCTTCTTCCAGGACGTAGCGCCGACCGATTTCCGAGCCACGGCTGATGAGGCTGCGCACGGCCTTGACGCGGACTTCGCCGTAGCCCGGTTCGGGAATGGGGGCGTCTTCCAGGACCACGTTGCCCCGGCCGGCGGGTTTGGCCATGCGTTTCATGCGTGGGCTCCTTGCGGCGCGGCTAGACGCCAGTGCGACGGTTCAATCATGCCAGCGGGCGCTCAGAAGACTCGAGGGGTGATCCATTGGCCTAGACTGATCGTCCTGAAGAGCCCGGGTACGGGCTCCACGCTCACCGCACGCTGGCAGAAGTGCCGGACACCTCAAATGCCGATAGAACGAAACGTAGTGGATGCCTCGCGCTTCAATGCCGACATTCACTTGCCTTTTGAGCTTCGACTCCAGGATTTTGAGATTGCGCTCCAGGACATTTACGACTTCTTTTTCGACGTCAATTCGCACCTCACGAAACGAGGCTTTCAGCGGCTCGACGACATGTTGCGTCCGGCCATCATGTCAGGCGTCTTGTCCGACATGTTGACGTCAAGTCTTGCCAAGCATTCGCGGGTTCTCACCGAGAACAGGTATCACAACGGGCACCCCGACCTACTGGTGCAAGGGGTATACCCCAACAACTCGATCAAGTCCGGAAGCGAGGGCGTGGAGGTCAAGTCCACTCGCAAGCCTGGTGGAGCGGTCGACATGCACGGTGCCCGTGAGCAGTGGATGTGCGTGTTTGTGTATCGAGTGGATACCGAGACGGAACCCGCTCGCGATCGATCGCCGATGACATTCACCGAAATCTATCTAGGCCATGTGACGCTTGAGGACTTTCGGCGAAACACTCGAGGGGCGCTAGGAACACCGACCTCAACGCTTCACAGGGACGGAATCCAGAGGTTTCGAAGAAGCCGGGTTTACCGGCTCGACTGACCGTTGGCGGGCGAATAGTTCGTCAGTTTGGGTATGGCCTCTTTGGCCATCTCGAAATAGAGCGGGTCCTTTTCGATCCCCACGCTTCGGTAGCCGACGGCTTCCGCGGCGGCCAGCGTCGAGCCAGCGCCCGCGAACGGGTCGAGAATGACACCCTCGCCGACCGGCAATGCCGCCCGCACGAGCGTCCGGAGAAATGCCTGTGGTTTGAGGCTCGGATGCGGCGCGAGGTCGCGCTCGGCTTTACGGGTCGGCGCGGAAGCGATGACGTCGCCAAACGGCTTGTCGGGGCTCGGCCGGCGAAAGCCGCCTGTCTTCCAGGCGCGCAGGTTGTCCTGCACTCGTCCCTCGATGGGCTTTCGGTAGACGACCCAGGGCTCCCACATGGAGCGGGGCATCACGCTGACTTCGCGAAACTCGTTGTGCGCGGCTTTCGGCCGGTCGCCTCCGCGCATCGTCATTGTGAGGCGCACGATTTCACCGCGGCGCTCCAGCCCCGCATCCGCCAGGGCCCCGGAAACCAGATACGACAAGAGCGGATTGGAAGCCACGACCACCTGCGCGCCGGGAACCAGCTTGGGGAGTAGCAGGCGCGCCCAGACGAAGAAGAACGTACGAATGTCGTTGAGTTGCTCTTGCGTGAGCGTTGTGAAACGGGGTAGCGGTGAGCGGCGATGGCCGTCGAACGATGGAGGTATCCGCCAGACCCCACCTCGGCCTCTGCGTAGCTTGGCCTGTTGCTCAGAGGTGTACTCGTGGAGCCCATAGGGTGGGTCCGTCACAACGGCGTGGATGCTGTTGTCGTCCTGCTGGCGCAGCCAGTCGAAGCAGTCGGCGTGGTGGAGGGTGGCCCGTCCGAATGACGCCGGCGCCTCCCACGCGTCAAGCGCCGGAAGCTCTCGCTGGACGCCGGATTCGGCCGATGATCGAAGCTTGTAGACGCCTCGCCGTTCACGGGCAAACACGTTCGGGGTGTTCAGCCGCAGGTATGAACGAATTGAGGAACCGCGCGTCGGTCCCACAACCTGGGATACGCGCGCCTCGATCTCCTTGACCGACAGCGGCTGCGAGGTGTGCGACATGACCTGAACGATGCCGTCGCGCACCCGTCCGGGAGCCTGGCGCGCGTGCTCATCAGTCATCTCGGTCTGAACTCTAGACGTCGGGACGTCTTTAGGCAAGGTCTCCGCCAGGTGGCCATTCGCTTCATGTAGCTCGCGCAGGCGTATAACAACACGCCGCGCAGATGCCTCGGCTACCAAACGCCGGCTGAGGTTTTCTGAAACCACCTGTTGCACTTGATATGTGAATCCACAGTCCTGCGTTCGCGGGCATGGCGGGGATTAAGGTTGCTCGCTTCGCGGCTGTTGACCAGTTTCCCTGGTCTCCTGCCTACAATCGGGCCTGGCTCTCCGCTGCTTTGAATGGTCCCGCCCCGGCAGGGGGTTGGTTGGCCGAGTCGTGAGCCTCTCAATCTGAACTTCGCGCACGGAGGATTCTGTGTTATTGAAGCGACTGCGGCGAGGACGGCGCGCCGAGACGTCTGAGGCGGAGGCCGCGGAAGCCTTAGCCCCGGCGGTGCAGCCAACGCAGCGTCGGTTTTCGACGGTACGGCGTTGGCTGCGGCGCTCGAAGCTGACGGAGGCGGACTGGGAGGAATTGGAAGAGTTGCTGATCGCCGCCGATATGGGGCCGACACTGGCGATGGAGTTGCTGGACGAGCTGCGCGGGACAGTACAGGCCGACGGTGCGTCCGACGCGGAGGCGGCCCGGGCCCTGCTGGCGGAGCGACTGACCGATGCCCTGGGGGGACGCGACGCGCAGTTCGCCAGCGGTCCGGCCCCACAAGTGGTGTTTGTGGTTGGGGTGAACGGGGCGGGCAAGACAACGTCGATCGCGAAGCTGGCTCACCTGCTGCGGTCCAACGGGCGCGAGGTGCTGCTGGCGGCAGGCGACACCTTTCGCGCCGGCGCCATCGACCAACTCCAAATCTGGGCTGACCGAGTGGGCGTGCCGGTGATTGCCCACCAGCCGGGTGGCGACCCCGGCGCGGTGATTTACGACGCGCTGGACGCGGCCCTGGCGCGCGGCGTGGACTATGTGATCGCCGATTCGGCCGGCCGGCAGCACAACAACGTGAACCTGATGAACGAGCTGGCCAAGATGCGAAGAGTCGCCGAGCGGAAGGCGCCGGGGGCGCCGCACGAGGTGCTGCTCGTGCTGGACGCCCTCACCGGACAAAATGGCCTGCACCAGGCGCAGGGATTCCTGGAGACGGCGGAGGTCACCGGCATCGTTTTGACCAAGTTGGACAGCTCGGCCAAGGGTGGGGTGGCGTTCGCCGTCACGCGCGCCACAGGCCTTCCGATTAAGTTTGTCGGCGTGGGCGAGCGGCTGACTGATTTCGAGCCGTTCGACCCCGACCGGTTCGTAGAGGCGCTGCTGGCGCCGCAGCCCGGCGATGCCGGCGACGAGGAGGAATCGTGAAGGGTGTGATTCTGGCGGGCGGCACCGGCTCGCGCCTAGACCCAATAACGCGCGTGACCAATAAGCAACTGCTGCCGGTCTACAACAAGCCGATGATCTTCTACCCCATCGAGACGATGGTGAATGCCGGCGTGACGGAGATCCTGATCGTTACCAGCGGGTCCAGCGCCGGGGACTTCCTACGCCTGCTGGGTAATGGCGAGGCGCTGGGCGTCAGCCACCTGAGCTTCACCTACCAGGAGGGGGCCGGGGGCATCGCCGAGGCGATTTCGCTGGCGCGGCCCTTTGTGGGCGATGACCGGATGGTGGTGATCCTGGGCGACAACGTCATCGGCGGGAATATCGTGGAACCGGCGCGGCGGTTCGCGAAGCAGCCTGCGGGCGCCAAGGTTCTGCTGAAAGAGGTGGAGAACCCCAGCGCCTATGGCGTGGCGGAACTGGACGGCGACCGTGTCGCACGTTTCGTGGAGAAGCCCACGGACCCACCCTCCAACCTCGCGGTGACCGGCATCTATTTCTACGACGCGCAGGCCTTCAGCCTGATTGAGCAGTTGGATCGTTCTGACCGGGGCGAACTGGAAGTAACCGACCTGAACAACGCCTATCTGGAACGCGGCCAAATGACCCACGACGTGCTGCACGGTTACTGGGCGGACTGCGGAGAATCCATCGACCACTATTTGCAGGCATGCAATCTGGTCGCCGAGCACGGAGCCAACCGGACGGGGAATGGCGGACGCATCGGGGCTTAGCTGCGTCGTCTCCGCCCGAGCGCGGGTTGTGTTGGCGTCCGACCTTCAGGCCGATCGCGGCGGGCCGTAGGCCTCCATGGTTTGGCGGGCGATGCGGTCCCAGCCGAGCGAATCGGCGACGGCGTGGGCCGCCCTGGTGCGCTCCGCAAGATTCCACTTCTGCGCGTCACGCATGGCGGCGCCCAAGGCCTGTACGTCGCCGGGCGGCACCAGCACGCCGGCGCCGGTGTCGTCGAGTAGCTCGGGGATGCAGCCGACGCGGGTGGCGATGATGGGGCAGCCGAAGCCGAGGGCGGTGATGATGGCGCCGCTGGTGAGGGCGTCGCGGTAGGGGAACACGGCCACATCGCCGGCGTGGAAGTAGACCTGCAGCTTGTCGATGGGGACTTTGCCTTCGTGCATGAGGACGCGCGGGTCGCCCACGGGCTGGTTGCCCACGATGCCGTCGTAAAACTGGTGGCGCTGCCCAGCGACGACGAGGCGGAGGTGGTCGCCCTCAAGGCCCTTGAAGGCTTCCAGCATGTCGTCGTGTCCCTTGTAGCCGCGGATGTTGCCGAAGGAGGTGTAGACGAAGGCGTCGTCGGGGATTCCGAGTTCGCGGCGGGCCTGCTGGCGGGTGACGTTGGCGGGGTAAGCGCTGCGGAAGTCGCCGTGGGGAATCACGAAGAGATTGCGGCGGCGGATGAAGCGACGGGTGTAGGCGCGGGCGGCGTATTCGCAGTGGCAGATGATGGAGTTGGCCAGCACGGCCATGACGTAGCGGCCCACGACATCGACACCCCAGTGGGGGCGTTCGTGGGGGAGCATGTTGTGGAGCGTCCAGACGACGCGGTAGCCGAGGAGGCGGGCGAGCAGCAGAGCAGCGACAAACGCGCCCATCCCCAGCCAGGCTTTGGTGGCCGTGTCCGTATTGGTAATGCCCTGCAGCCAGTGAAGATGGATCCCGTGGACGCGACCGCGATTGCGCCAAATCCAGCCCAGGTTCACGCTGGGCGTATCCGGGCTTGGATTCAGGCTGATGAGTTCGAAGCTGTAGCCGTGGCGCTGCATGGCCTCGACCAACGATCCGCCGTAGGGATTGCCGAGCATGTTGCGGTAGTTGAAGAGGCTGGGATCCCAGCTAAAGGCGACGCGCATCTCTAGTTGCTCCCGGGCGGTGAATGGGACCGAGCCGCGGCGGGCGGCACGTTCTCAGGCATGGGCGGCCTGGATGAGCTTGTTTAGTTCGGCGTATTCGTGCCGGGCGGCGGCGACCGAGGTGTCCCAGTCGGGCCAGGAGCACTCGGACTCGTTGGCGATCCAGCCCGCATAGCCGTCGGCGGCAAGCTGGCCGAGGGTTTCAGCATTGCGCACGTCGCCCTGGCCCAGCGGTGTGTGGGCATAGAAGCGGCCGTCAACTTCCAGGGTGTGGCCCTGGGCGTCCGGCAGGCCGCGCATGTCTTTGACGTGGACGTCGAAAATGCGCGAACCAAGCTGAGTTACGTCGGCGGCGCCGACGGCGCCGGCGGCCGCGTGCAGGTTGCCGGTATCGAGGGCGGCGCCCAGGTTGGGATGGTCGATGGCGTCGACGAGGCGGCAGGTGGCGGCGGTGCTGGAGGCCAGCCCGAGGGAGTGGACCTCAATGGTGACGCGGACGCCGGCGGCGGCGGCGATGGAGGCGGCCTGGCCGTACCAAGAAGCGGCGGCTGCCAGCTCGTCGGGGTTATTGACCGACAGGCCGTCGGCTCCGCCCCAGAGGCGGAGCAGGCCGGCGCCAAGGATGTCGGCGGCTTCGAGGGCGCGGCGGACGCCGTCCAGTTCGGCTTCGGCCGGTGTACCCGTGAAGGCTTCGGGGCGGCCCAGGCCGGAGGCGAGCCCGACGACTTGCAGGCCGGCGTCACCCAGGATTCGAGACCCTTCGCGACCGGAGGGCGCGGGGTTGTCAAGGTCGAGATGCGGCGGGCGGCACATGAGGGCGACGCCGGAATAGCCGATGTCGCGGGCCGCTGGCGCCACGCGTTCGAGGGGGTAGCCGCCGAACATGAGCGTGTGAAGCGCCGCTCGCATGGCCGGGTCTCCAGACCGTACGCGGCGCAAGGGTAACGCTTCGGGCAGTGGCTAGTGGTCAGTGGTTCGTGGCCGGTAAGGAGTTACAGGATTTTCGACTGATGGCGACGCCCGAGTCGGGCGTTTGAGGGGCGCGTGGTGGCGCGTGGGGAAGGCGGCGCGTTACATTGACTGCTCGAAGCCAGCAACCAACGGCCAACCCTGGGGGACGGAGTATGAAAATTTCGCTGCGCCGCGGATTGATCGGCGCTCTGGCGACCCTGTTGGTCGCGCTCGTCGTGTTTGCGGCGTGTGAGCCGCCGGGGATCACCGAGTTTCCGGCACCTGCCTGCGTTGCAGCGGGCAACTGTCCAGAGAACCCTTGCCCCGACACCGAGGCCGTGGTGGCGGAAGGCGAGCAGATCTATCTGACGACCTGCGCCACCTGCCACGGCTATGCGGCCGATGGATTCGGCCCGCAATATCAGCTGTACTCGCCGCGACCGGCGGACTTCAAGGCTGAGGAGTTCCAGGCTGAACTTAGTGCCAACCCGGGCGCCGTCTTCATGAAGGCCTGGCACGGCAATACGAGCATCAGCGAAGACGACATTGGCGACGTGCCGCACAGCATTCCGCAGGAATTGGGCACCGCGCACACAGAGTTCAAGGTGGCGGTCCAGGTTCGCGAGAGGATTCGTGAACAGTGCATCGCGGGCGCCGAACAGCCGCAGGAAACCGGCGGCATGACCGAAGACGAACTGTGGAAGGTCGTGCTCTTCCTACGCACCGCACCAAGCCGCTAGTTCGCTCGTCAGCTGCCCACATCGAGGGGCGCCGGGTATTCCCCGGCGCCCCTCGGGCGTTAACGAGGCGCCCCTTCGGATGGGCTGGGTTCTGTGGGCGCTGGTTGCTTGACGCGGCGCGGGTTTTGTGTACAGTGGAGGTGCTGACAAAGGCGTCAGCCCGAAGACCGGATCGTGGAGATCTGGCGGAAGTTCCCACAATGAGGAGGGAACGATGACTCACTACGTCGGCCCACGGGCCACTTACTCCGCGCCGAGCGGGCATGAATCTTGCGTCCGCTGCGGTGGGCGCGGCTCGCTGCGCTACGCCCCGACCGGGCGCCACGTCAGCCGCACGAACTACGGTGAAACGGCTTTCTGGCGCACCTGCTCTCTTTGCAGGGGCACGGGGCACACCCAGGAGTAGGACGCCTCTCCAGCAGTAGGCACCGTGGACGCGCGGTGACGAACGGAACCCCCGCCGCAGCGGGGGTTCCAGTTTTCGGCAGAGGATTCAGTCGCGTCCGAGGAGGCGCTTGCGTAACCCCGGGGCAGTTGCCCGGAAGACCCTCATCCCAACCCTCCCCAGAGGAAACCTTTGCGTAGTCGTGGGGCGGCACCTTCGGAAGACGAAGGGTTGGTTGCATGGGCGTGTGGTTCGACACGGGCCTCCGAGGGACTCCGGCCCGGCTCACCACGAACGGGGTGGTGGCAGGGGTTATGCAACGGTCTCCCGGAGCGTGCGGCTAGAGGCCGCAGCCGCTGTCCATCACCAGGACCTCGCCGGTCATGATCGGGTTCTCGACCAGGAGGAGCACGCCGTCGGCGATGTCTTCGGGCGTGGCCGCGCGATTGACGGGGCTGCGATCGACGGCCCGTTGCAGGAACTCCTCGTGCCCGATCATCCAACGAGTGTCGATGGGCCCGGGCGCCACGCTGTTGACGCGAATCTCGGGCGCCAGGGTGCGGGCCAGCGACTTGGTGATGGTGTTCAAGGCGCCCTTGGAGGCGGCGTAGGCAATGGAGGAGCCGGTGCCGGTGATGCCCGACAAAGACGAGATGCTGACGATCACGCCGTCGCCGCCGGCCTTCAGGTGCGGCGCCGCGGCGCGGCTGACGAAGAAGGGGCCCTTGAGGTTGACGGCCAGGATGCGGTCCCAGTACTCGTCCTTCATGCCGTCCAGGTCTTCGTAATCGACGAAGAAGGTGGTGCCGGCGCTGTTGACCACGATGTCCAGGCGGCCAAAGGCGGCGACGGTCTGTTCGACCATGGCCACGACCGCGGCGTCCGAGGCAACGTCGGCCTGGATGGCCAGACCCTCAACACCGAGCGCCTGGATGTCTTTGGCGGTCTGGGCGGCTTCGTCGGCCGAGCGCGAGTAGTTGACGGCCACGTTGGCGCCGCGTTCGGCCAGCTTGAGTGCGGTGGCGCGGCCCACGCCGGTTCCACCGCCAGTGACCAATGCGGCCTTGCCCTGTAGCGACATGCGTTTTGCTCCTTCAATCACGTGTCAGAGCGGCTATTGTGGCACCCGGGAACGCAGCACCGGAGTTGCAACGGCATGGAGAAGGTATTCGCGCTGCCGAACGGCGAGGAGCTGGTGGCGAGCGTGCTGGGGCCGGGTGAGGGCCGCGGGACGGGCGCCGAACAACTCGAGGCCTACGGCTTTCTGACGCGGCCGTTCGATCCGTGGATGGTGCCAGCCGAAGGAGGATTCCTGGCGGAATTCCTGGCCGGGACGCATGACCCGTCGCTGGCCGACACGATGCTGATCGGGCGGATCGACGGGACGGTGGTGGGCACGGCATGGCATGGGACCAGCCGCGACTTGCCGGAAATGGGCGGCTACGGGTTCGTGTTTACCGAACCCGAGCAGCGCGGCAAGGGGATCGCGCAGCGGCTGACGGAGCTGTCGATCCGGGGGTTCTGGGACGTCGGGGGCCAGGTGAGTTACCTGGGCACCGTGAACCCGGTGGCGCAGCACATCTACGAGAAGCACGGCTACCGGCATTACAACGGGTTGACCTACCGCGCGCTGCGGCCGGGGACGGACGCGGATACGTTTGACGAGGAGTTTTTTGGGCGGGCGGGCGACGGGGAGATCCGCGACATCCGGTTGGGGGACATCGGGGCCTACACGGGCCTGGTAATGCTGTTTGAACCGTCGGAGTGGATCGTGCGCGACTACACCGAGGCCATGTTCTATGCGCCGCCGGCGGTGCAGGCCAGCGGGTGCCTGCGGCCGTTCTTCAACTCGATGACGCGGCATACCGCAAGTGAGGCCAATGCCTGGAAGGTGCTGATCAACGACCGTGGGCGGATGGTGGCCTCGGCCAACCTGTGGGCACCGGCACATGCGCCGGTGCGCGCCAACGCGACGATGGAGTTCCAGGCAGCGCCGGCGTACGTGGACCGCGCGGGCGCGGTGGTCGAGGCGGCGCTGGAGCACGCGGCGGAGAACGATGTGCGGGCGGTGCGGGCCTGCGGGGTCTCGGAGGGTCGCCTGGACGTGCTGCGCGAGGCGGGCTTTGTTGAAGAGGTGGTGCAACCGGCAGCTCTCGACCTGGGCGAGGGTCGCGCGGACGTGACGGTGATGCGGCGTGACCTCGGCTGACGAAGCGGAGTTCAAGCCGGTCGGTCCCGAGTCGCTGCTGCCGCCGCCGGGCCGGCTGTCGTCAGTCTTTCTGGACAAGGTCGAGATCGTGATCGCGAACGTGGACGGCCGCTACCACGCCCTGGACGGCCTCTGCGAACACGCCGGCTACCCGCTGGCCTCGGGGCAATTGGTGGGGTGCGAACTCACCTGCCCGCTGCACGGCTGGATCTACGACGTCACCGACGGCTGGGTGATCAATCCGCCCTTCGGCCACCGGACGCGCAGCTACAAGGTGCGGGTGACGGACGGGACGGTGGAGGTGGCGTTGGCGGAGTAGGGGCGCGACGGAACGGCCGAGCGGAGTGACCGTCCGCCGTTGACTACAATTGTCTCCAGGGCGGCGAGACAGTTCTTCTACCTGGGAGACATTTGAATGGCCGACCCGAGCATTGGCACCGCTGCGCTGACGCGCGCCGAATTGCGTGAGGAACTGGATCGAAGCCTCGCGCACTATGCAACCAAGGCAGACCTTGCCGAGTTGCGAGGCGAAATCAGAGCCGAGATAGCCAACCTGCGGGCTGACCTGATCAAGTGGATGATTGGCTTGATGCTTGGGTCGGTGACCACGGCGGTTGCTATTGCGGTGGCCGTTGATCGGTTCGCCGGTTAGGCCGACAGGACCTCAGCTACTGGGCGGCGACGGTCGGTGGGTACAGCGGTCGTGGGCTACTATTGCTTCCAGGGCGGCGAGACAGTACTTCGAAATGGGAGCCGTCCGAATGCGCAACCCCAGCATTGCCGCCGCTGCGCTGACGCGCGCCGAACTGCGTGAGGAACTTGACCGAAGCCTCGCGCATTATGCGACTAAGGAAGATCTCGCTGATCAGCGCGCTGACCTTATGACCGAGATTGCCAATCTGCGCGGCGACATGAAGGCGGAAATCGCGAACCTGCGGGCTGACCTGATCAAGTGGATGATTGGCTTGATGCTTGGGTCGGTGACCACGGCGGTTGCTATTGCCGTGGCCGTTGATCGGTTCGCCGGTTAGGCCGGCGGAACCTCAACAAACCGGCGGCGACGGTCGGTCTGGACTCAGGCCCGGGTGAGGCGGACCTGCACGGGAACACCGTTCAGGGTCGGGGAGGTTTCGGCTGCGTCTTCAGGTGGCGGGCCTTCGTTGACCTGCAGGGCCAGGACTTCGGCGGCGATTTCGGGCTGGTGTTCGGCCAGGGTTTCGTGCAGGGCGGCCGGGCCGTCGAGCCAGAGGTGGATGCGGTCTGAGACTTGGAGGCCGGCGTCGCGGCGGAGGCCCTGGGTGGCGTGGACGAGTTCGCGGGCGAGGCCTTCACGGGCCAGCTCGTCGTCGATATCAGTGGCGATGGCGACGATGACGCCGTCCTGCTCGGCGACGCCGAAGCCCTCGCGAGGGGTGCGGCGAACGTCCAGGTCGCCGGGCTCCAGCGTCTCGGTCATTCCTTCAACTTCGATGTGGAGGGAGCCGAGTTCGTCCAACTCGCGCACAGCCGCGGGCGCATCCAGCGCGGCGAGCGCGGCGGCGACCTGGCGTACCTGGCGGCCGAAGCGCGGGCCGAGGGCCCGGTAGTTGGGGCGAACCGAGTAATCCACCAGTTCGTGCTCGGAGGTCATGCGCCGGAGTTCCCTGACGTTGAGTTCGTCGAGGACGTGGGTTTGCAGGGTCGTGACGGCGTCCCACTCGGCGTCGGCGGCGACGCGCACCAGCGCTGAGCGCAGCGGCTGGCGGAGCTTGACGTTGGCGCTGTTGCGGGCGGCGCGTCCGGCCCGCACGACTTGCTGGGCCAGGGTCATGGCCGCGTCCAGATCAGGGTCGCGCAACGCGTCGTCGGCTTCAGGCCAGTCGGTGAGGTGGACGCTGCTGGGCGCGTTGGGATCGGCGCGGCGGACGAGGTTCTGGTAGATGTCGTCGGTCCAGAAGGGCATGACGGGGGCCAGCAGGCGGACCAGGCTGGTCAGCAGTTCGTAGAGGGTCTGGTAGGCGGCCTGCTTGTCGTCGTCGGAGTCGGACTTCCAATACCGGCGGCGCCCGCGGCGCACGTACCAGTTGGACAGGTCCTCGATGAATTCCTGGGCGGCCTGCACGCCGCGGTGGACGAGGTAATCGTCCAGCGAGGCGGTCATGGTGTCGATGAGGCCTTGCAGGCGTGAGAGGGCCCAGCGGTCCAGGTCGGGACGCTCGGCGACCGGGATGCGGGGCGCGGTGGGGTCGAAGCCATCCAGGCGGGCGTAGGTCACGAAGAACGAGTAGACGTTCCAGAGCGTGAGCATGCGGCGCTTGACTTCGGTGGCCGGGCCGTAGCCGAAGTTGATGTTGTAGAGCGGGTTGTGGCCGGCGTAGAGCCAGCGCATCACGTCCGCGCCCATGCGCTCGGCGGCCTCGCTGAAGTCGATGGAGTTGCCCCAGCTCTTGTGCATGGGGCGGCCGGTTTCGTCGTTGAGCTTTTCGTAAACGAAGACGGACTGGTAGGGCGACTGGTTCTGGATGGTGACGCTCATGAAGAGCATGGAGTAGAACCAGAGGCGGATCTGCTCGCGCATTTCGGTGATGAAGTCGGCCGGATACCAGTTCTCGAACTCCGCGCTGTTTTGCAGGTAGCCGAGGGTTGAGAAGGGCACGATGCCGGCGTCCAGCCAGGCGTCGCCGACGGCGTCGATGCGGTTGGTGGGGGCCTCGCAGGACTCGCAGCGGATGACGACGCGGTCGATCCAGGGGCGGTGCAGCTCGCGTAGCTGGTCCATGCCCTCGACGGCGCGCTCTTCAAGGTGGGCCCTGGAGCCGATGACCGTCAGATGTCCGCAGGACTCGCAGGGGTAGAAGGGCAGGGGCAGGCCCCAGTAGCGGCGGCGGGAGATGTTCCAGTCGCCCATGTTGCGCAGCCAGTCGGCCATGCGGGCGCCGGCGTATTCGGGCGTCCAGTTGACGGTGGCTGCGGCGTCGAGCATGGGCTGGCGGACTTCGTCGGCGCGGATGAACCACTCGTCGTCGACGCGGAACACCAGTTCCTCGTGGCAACGCCAGCAGTGCGGGTAGCGGTGGGTGTAGGTGTGGTGGCGATGGAGCAGGCCGCGCTTGCGCAGGTCGGCGACCACGTCGTCGGCGACCTCGCGGGCATCGCGGCCGGTCAGCCAGTCGTAGCCGGCTGTGTAGGCGCCGTTCTCGTCGATGGGCACGAGGACCTCGAGGCCGAGGTCCTGGCCGAGGCGGAAGTCCTCCTCACCGGCGCCGGGGGCGATGTGCACGACGCCGGTGCCCTCGTCAGCGCCGACGTCGGTCCAGGGAATGACGCGGTGGGTGACGCCCCGGACGGCGGGCAGGTCGTCGAAGGGTCCGTCGTAGGTCAGGTCGAGGAGGTCTGCGCCCTGGCGCCTGGCAACGATTTCAGCGTCTTCTCCAAAGACGCCTGACATCGCGGCTTCGGCCAGGAGGTAACGGCCGCCGTCCGCCGCTACCTCGACGTAGGTCAGATCGGGATGGACGGCGGCCGCCACGTTGGCGGCCAGGGTCCAGGGGGTGGTGGTCCAGATGAGCAGCCAGGTGTCGGGGCGTCCGTGGATGGGCAGGCGCACGTAGACGGCGTCGTGTTCGACCTCTTCGTAGGTGTCGATGAGCTCGTGCTGGGAGAGCGCGGTGCCGCAGCGGGCGCACCAGGGCATGGCGCGCTGGGCCGCGGCGATCCAGCCGCGTTCGTTACAGCGGCGCAGGAAGTGCCAGATGTGCTCGATGTTGTTGTCGGAGTGGGTGAAGTAGGAGTCGTCCCAGTCCATCCACTGACCCAGGCGGACCGACTGGCGGGTCTGTACGCCCGAGAACTTCTCCACGCGTTCGCGACAGGCGTCGGCGAAGGCTTCAAGGCCGAATTCCTCGATGTCGCGCTTGGAGTTGAAGCCGAGGTCCTTCTCGACTTCGACTTCCAGCCAGAGACCCTGGCAGTCAAAGCCGTTCTGGTAGCGCTGGTGGTAGCCGCGCATGGCGCGGTAGCGCTGGTAGACGTCCTTGTAGGTGCGGCCCCAGGCGTGATGCACGCCCATGGGGTTGTTGGCGGTGATGGGTCCGTCGAAGAAGGACCAGCGGGGACCGTCGGCGTTCTTGGCGCGCAGCCGCTCGAAGGTGTCTTCGCTGGCCCAGAGGTCCAGCATTCGCCGTTCCATGGACGGGAAGTCCAATTCCGCCGGCAGCGGATCGAACGCGGACTTTGGGTTCGGAGGGTTTGAAGATTCGTCACTCATGGCGTCAGTCCGTCAGGGCGATTTCGAGGCGGCGGTTGATGCGCCCCTTGTTGGCGGCGTTGATGATGGCGACGCGGCCGACTTCGCTGGTGTTGGCGACGTGGGTGCCGCCGTCGGCCTGGCGGTCCAGGCCCTCGATTTCCACGATGCGGATGTTGGCGATGTGGGCGGGCACCAGGTTGACGTGGGTGCGGATCAGATCGGGAAGTTCCAGGGCTTCGGCGCGGGGTAGCTCGTAGGCGCGGACGGGACGGGCCGCGGCCAGTTCGGCGTTGAGGCGTTCCTCGATCTGGTCGCGCACGTCGTTGATGCGGATGCCTTCCAGCGAGAAGTCCATGCGGGCCTTGGCGCCGTCGTCGTAGATGTGGCTGCCGGTGACGTCGGCCTGCCAACCGGTCCAGACGACGCCTGAGAGGGCGTGCAGGGCGGTATGCAGGCGCATGAAGGCGTAGCGCAGGTCCCAATCCAGGTGACCGGTGAGGGCGGTTCCGACCGGCGGCGGTTCGCCTTCGAGCCGGTGGACGATATCTCCGCCCTGGCGGCGCACGGCGGTCACCGGCCAGATCTGCCCGTGGGCGCGCAGTTCGCCCAGGTCGCTCGGCTGCCCGCCGCCCAGCGGATAGAAGGCGCTGCGGTCCAAGGCGACTCCGTCCGGCCTGACGGCCGTGACCGTGGCCTCGAAGTCGCGCAGGTAGCTGTCGGCGTAGAACAGCGGCTCGGTTGCCATGTCGCTCCAGACAAAGAAAAAACCCGTCCCCAACGGGACGGGTCAAAGAACCCGCGGTACCACCCGCGTTGCGCGGCCGCGAGGACCGCGCCACTTAGCCGGCACGCGCCGAGAGGCGGATGCCGTTGCGCCTGTCACGGAGCGCAACTCCGTCCGGTTCTACCAGCCCCAGGGGGCCTTCGACCGGCGGCTCGGGAAGGATGTTCCAGCGGGACCCTGACCGCCCGGCTTGCACCGTCCCGGGCTCGCTGCGGCGGGCCACCCGCCGAACGCGTTTCCGTCAACGCCTTTCCTACAGGCGACCTTTGCGTAATCCCGGGATGGTTGCCCGGAAGACCCTCAACCCAACCCTCTCCCAGCGGGAGAGGGAGCAAGAGCGGTCCCAAATCCGAGGACCACGGGAGTTGTGCAAACGTCTCCTGCAGGGAGTGAGTGTCGCCGCCGGCCTGGCGACGGTCAAGAGTTTGAGCAGTGGCTGGTGGACGGTGGCTGGTGACCAGGCAGGCACCCAGTCACCAGCCACTGACCACTGTTTGCCGCCTATTCGCCCTTGGCGCCGGCGATGTCGCGGCGCTGGAAGATCCAGAAGGAGAGGCCGCTGAGGACCACGATGTAGGCCAGCGAGACGAGGAAGCCATGCAAGGCATCAGGTTGCATGGCGAGGACCGCAGCGTCGCCGAAGGTGTCGTCGCCGCCGCCGACGAAGAGCTCGCCGCCGGTCGTGCCCAGCCAGCCGCCGACCGCCTGACCGAGGACGAAGCCGGACACCGGCTCGAACCAGTCGAAGTTGGCCAGAATGCCGATCACGATTCCCTCGGCGACGGCATAGCCGAGCGAAAGCCCGATGGCCGTGCCGGAGGAGGTGGTCAGGACGGCAAAGAACAGCCCCAGGGCCACATAAGGCAGCAACCCAAAGATGGCCTTGCCGAAGATGCGCGCCACCTCGGCCCAATCCGACGACTCGGCAACCCAGTTGCCGCCTTCCAGGGTCAACGAGGCGATAAAGCTGCTCAGGGCCATGGAAAGAGCTCCGACAATCAGCGCGCCAACGCCCAGGAGCGCGACGAGCAGCAGCTTGGAGGCCAGCAGTTGCCAGCGGCCGGCGCCCCGCGTCAGGACTGTGCGTACCGTGCCCCAGCCGTATTCGGTGCCGGTGAGCGAGGCGGCCAGGATCATGATGAGGATGATGCTGAAACCGTGCGAGATCGCGAGCCCGATCACCGCGTTGTTTGGAAAGGCCAGGAGTTCGAGGAACGCGCCGCTGACGCTGGCGGCGCCGCCGTCGCCCAGCGTCACTTCATCGCCGACGCGAAACAAGGCGTAGGCGCTCCAGAACGTGATCTGCAACAGCAGGACGCTGACGAACAGCAGGATCCAGGGCATCCGCCGGCGGCGGAGCTTGAACCACTCCCAGCGGGTCAGGGACAGAGTTTCAGCAATCATTCGGGCTTTTCCCGTTTCTTACCAGAGGGGCCCGGACGCTGGGCCGCGGCGGATGTGGATGGCGCATTTTTTGGCATGGGCCGCTACTCGCCCTTTGCGCCGGCGATGTCGCGGCGCTGGAACAGCCCAAAGGCTACGGTCGTCAGGACGACCACGTAGCCCGTCAGGACGAGGAAGGCCTGCGTCGCATCCGGCAGTTCGGCAGCGCTGCCGAACGAAAGGCCGCCGGCTGCGGATCCCATCCAGCCGCTGACGGCCTGACCCAGGATGAAGACGTCAATTCGTTCGAACCAGTCGAAGTTTGCCAGCACGCCGATCAGGATCGACTCCGCGAACCAGTAGCTCAGCGATATCCCAATGGCCGCTGCCGTAGACGACGTCACCACCGCGGCAAAGACGGCCAGCGCAACGTAGGGCAGCATGCCGTAGACGGCTTTGCCGAACCCGATGCCCAGGCCCAACCAGTCGGCGGAGGCCGCCACCCAGGCGGCGTCCAGCGTGGTGAGAGCGATCACGCTGCTGACGCCCAACGCAGCGGCTGCCACGACTAGGGCCCCGACACTCAGGCAGGCCAGCAGCAGTAGCTTGGAGGCCAGCAGCGGCCAACGCCCGGCGCCCTTGGTCAGCACGGTGCGCAGGGCGCCCCAGCCGTATTCGCTTCCGATCAGGGACGCGGCCAGGATCATCACCAGGATGCCGCCGAACCCGCGCCCGGCGATGAGGCCGTTCGCGAGGCTGTTTGGAAAGGCGAACATTTCGAGGAACTGGTCGCTGGTCGAAACGGTGACCTCGCCCGACCCTCCGCCTTCGCCGACCATCACCTTACTCCCGCCGCGGAACAGGGCGTAAGTGACCCAGAAGTTGACCTGTACCAAGAGCGCGATAACGGCCAGCAGGATCCAGGGCATGCGGCGGTGGCGGAGCTTGTACCACTCCCAGCGGGTGAGGGACAGCACATCGGCAATCATTCGGACCGCTCCCCGTTTTCGCCGGTGACGTCCAGGAAGTACTGCTCCAGGGAGACCTGGAGCGGGGCGATCTCGGTGACGTAGACCTCGGACTTGCTGAGCAGGGCGGTGAGTTCGGACGAGCGTTCGTGGGCGATGGTGACGACCAGCGCGTCGTCCTCGGTCCTGGCGGCCTCGATCTCGTCCGAAGCGGTCAGGATGGTCAGGGCCCTGGCGTCGTCGGTGGTTCGGAGGCGAACCTGTTCCTGGGGGCGCAGCAGGTCGGCCACGTCGCCCTGAACGACCAGCCGCCCCCTGGCAATGATGGCCACGCTGTCGCAGACCTGCTCGACCTCGTTGAGCAGGTGGCTGGAGAGCAGGATGGTGCGGCCTTCGGAGCCGAGATCGCGGATCAGGTCGCGTACCTCGGCCATGCCGGCCGGGTCCATGCCGTTGGTGGGCTCGTCCAGCAGCAACAGCTCGGGATCGCCCAGCAGGGCGTAGGCCAGTCCCAGACGCTGTTTCATGCCGAGCGAGTAGGTCTTGAAGGCGTCGTTGGAACGCCCGGCCAGCCCCACGAGTTCAAGCAGCCGGTCCAGTTCGCGTGAATCTTTTCGACCCATCACGCCCTGGAAGTAGGCGAGGTTGCGGCGGCCGGAGAGGTAGGGGTAGAAGGCCGGGGTCTCGACGATGGCGCCGATACGCCGCAGCGCGTCCCGGCCGGTACCGTTCGTTCCCAGCAGGCTGAAGCTGCCGGAGGTTGGGCGAACCAACCCCAGCAACATGCCCATCACGGTGGTTTTGCCCGCGCCATTGGGCCCGAGCAGGCCGAAGACGTGGCCCTTGGGAACCTGAAGGGATAGCTGATCCACCGCCAGCACGCGGCCGTAGCGCTTGGTGAGCGCATTGGTTTCGATCATAACGTCGGTCATGGCGTGGGTCGCCTGAGCAAGTTGGACATTGGGCGCTCCTGGTGGGTCGTTCACGCGGCTCACTGTAGGCTGCGGCGCGCCATCGCTCAAACGGCGTAATTTCGGGCCTGCGGGTCGGCCGAAAGGACTAGGGCCGCTCGATCTCCAGGCAACGAAGGCTCTTCGCCGAGCACCTGCGCCACGGGTTTGGCACGGGCGTCGGGTGACACGAGCCCCGCGTCCGCCGCTAGCCGACGCGTCAGCGGCCGTGCCAGCCCGTGGAACCGGAGACGCGACGACGGCGCCGGTGGCGCGGACCCTTCGGCCCGCGAGCGCACCGGCGCCGTTGTGTCAGGCGCTCAGGCCGCGTCGGCCGACGCTTCCTCCTCGGCTTCGCAGTAGGGCAGCCCGAGCTCGCCCACATCGGTTTGGGCGGCCTCGGCCAGCGCCGCGGGAATGCATCCGGTCAACGCGTTCCCCTCGAGGAATACCCGGCGCAGGTTGGTCAGGTTCCCCAGCTCGACCGGAATGTCGCCCGTCAGTTGGTTTTGCTCCAGCCCCAGGACCGTCAGGCTGCTGAGGTTGCCCAGTTCAGCCGGGATCGCGCCGCTCAATTGGTTATGCCGGAGCCAAAGCTCGTCCAGGTTCACAAGGTTGCCCAGTTCGGAAGGAATTGGGCCGCTCAGGCGGTTGTGATCGAAGTCGAGTTGGGTGAGGCCGGTAAGGGTGCCCAGTTCAGCCGGGATTTCGCCGCTCAACTGGTTAGACCAGAGCCCGATCCAGACCACGTTGGGGAGATTGCCCAGTTCGGCCGGAATCGGGCCGCTGAGCTGGTTCAGGGTGAAGTCCATGTGGGTGAGGGTGGCGAGGCTGCCCAGTTCGGGCGGAATCTCACCAGTCAACTCGTTAATGCCGAGAGCCACCCACGCCAGGCTCTCCATGTCGCCCAGCTCGGCGGGGATGGACCCACTCAGTCGATTGGCCCAGAGGGAGAGACGGGTGACCTTGTCAAGGTTGCCAATCGTGGGCGGGATCTCGCCCACTAGCTGGTTCCCGAAGAGGTCCAGATTCGTCAGACCGGTGAGTTGGCCGATTACCGCCGGGATCTGGCCGCTTAACTGGTTCTGCGAGAGGTCCAACTCGACAACGCGGCCAGCTCCGATCGTGACGCCGTACCACTCGCTCAGGGGCGCGTTGCCGAGCCAGTTGTCGTTGAGATTCCAGTTGGGGCCGTCCAAGGCGTGGTAGAGCGCAACCAGCGCGTCGCGGTCGGCGTAGTACTGCGCAACGAGCGCGTCGATACCCGAGATTTCCTCCAGAGCGAAGGTTTGGCCGTCGTCCAGCGGAGTGGCGGCGTGAAAACTCGTGAACGCCTGGTGGATTTGGAACGGGTAGCGGGCGTCGCGGAAATCGTCACCCAGGAAGCGCAGGTTCACCGGCTGGGCGCTGCCGGGCCGGTACTCGAAGACCGCGGCCTGAAAGTACTGGCGGATCACGCTGGGGTCGGCTCCGCCAATGCCGAGCAGGGCGCCGGGCGCGTCGTCCAGTCTGGCATCGGACCTGGGATGCCCAAAGGCAGCCAAGCCGCCCATGGCGTTGAAGAAGTCCAGGAAGCCAGTCGTCGTACCGTCGACCGCCAGATTAGAGACTCGGTGACCCCACGGGCCCAGGAGCAAGCCGGGCTGCTCGCTACGCAGATTCGGTTCGGCGCCCAGGCCGCTGAGGTAGTCCCAGACCAGCCGACGCTCCATGCGCCAGACGCCGTCGCGCTCCTGGCAGTCCAGAATGCCGTGCTGGTAGTACTGGGTCAGGACGCCGGTGTGCTCGCTGATGACTTCAGACGTTGCATAACCCCAGCGGTCGACATCGCCGGTAGCCCGGTAGAACGTGAGAAAGTCACAGGACACCTCGGCGTCGTCGACCGACAGCGTCAGGTCGGGAATATTGTGGCCAAGAGTCTCGTCGGGCTGTGTGAACGCGGAACGCTGCACCACGGCGGAGAGGCCGCCACTTGTCATGTCGTCCTGGTCGTGTTGGTCGGCCATGACGGGCGTAACGAACGCCACGAGCACGAAGAGCGAGGCAAGCAGGATGGAGACTAGGCGTATGGGTGCTGGACGATGCATGTGGCGTCGAGGCTTTCTTGTCTTGGCGGTCCGCCCAAATGCCTAAGCATAAGACCTTCGTCGAATCCGATGGCCGTCGGCTCGTGAAGACTACGTGAGAGGCCTAGTGAATCGTCCCTCGATCCGTGAGACTGTGGTTGTGGGGTTGGTCAGCCTTGGGTAGCTTTGACGCATCGGCCCATACGCCTCCGCCCATGTCCGAGTCTGTCTCGACTGCTGTCCAATTCGAGCACCTGCTCGATGGCGTAACCAAACCCGCCCAATACCTTGCGGGCGAGCACAACGCGCGCCAGAAGGACTGGGATTCGGCCCAGACCCGCCTCGCCCTCTGCTTCCCGGACGCCTACGAAATCGGCATGTCCAACCTGGCGATGGGGCTGCTGTACGAGTTGGTGAACGACGACACGCCGCATCTCTGCGACCGCAGTTTCACCCCGCTGCCCGACATGGCCGACGCCATGCGAGCCCAGAATCTCCCGCTCTTCGGCTGGGAATCGCGCCGCCCCCTGCGCGACTTTCACGTCCTCGGCTTCTCCATGAGCTACGAGAGCGGCAACACCAACGTGCTGGAAATGCTGGATCTCGCCAACATCCCCATCGGGCGCGTCGACCGCTCCGACGACGATCCAATCGTCCTTGGCGGCGGCTCCGCCGTCTCCAACCCCGAGCCCATGGCCGACTTCTTCGACCTCATTGCGGTCGGCGAAGGCGAGGACCTTCTGCAGAAGGTCCTGCACCTGCATGCCGAGTTTGACCGCACCCAGCCAGGCTGGCGCGATGACTTCGTCGCCGCCTGCACCCGCACCATCCCCGGCGTTTTCGCACCCGGCCTCTACGAGCCCCAATACGCCGAGGACGGCGCTTTCCTGGGCCACAAACGACTGCTTGATGACCTGCCCGAGCGGATCGCCCGCCAATACGTCGACATCGACGTCTACAGCGGCCCCCGCCGCCCCGTCGTCCCCAACACCGGCGTCGTCCACGACCGCATCGCCGTTGAACTGGACCGCGGCTGCGCCCGCGCCTGCCGCTTCTGCCAGGCCGGCTACCTCTACCGCCCGGTCCGCCACCGCAACAAGGAGCTGGTGGAGCAAGCCGTTGACCGCTGCCTCACCGCCACCGGCCAGAGCGAAGTCTCCCTGCTCTCACTCAACGCCGTGGACTACAAGGGACTGGATGGCGTCATCAACGACGTCTACGACTCCGCCGAGGAGTACGTCCGCGTCTCCATCCCCTCCACCCGCGTCGAAACCTTCAACGTCGACGTGGCCGACGCCCTGCAACGCGGCGGCAAGCGCGGCGGCAGCCTCACCTTCGCCCCCGAAGCCGCCACCCCCCGCATGCGCCGCGTCATCAACAAGGAAATCTCGGACGAGGACCTGCTGGAAACCTGCGACATGGCCTTCCAGCGTGGCTTCCGCACCATCAAGCTCTACTTCATGATCGGCCAGCCCACGGAGACCATCGAAGACGCCCAGGCCATCGCCCACCTGGCCAACCGCGTCATGGCCCTCGGCCGCCGCCACCACGGCAATCGCGCCAAGGTCAACGTCACCGTCTCCACCTTTATCCCCAAGCCCTTCACGCCCTTCCAGTGGCATCCGCAGGACCGCAGCGACGTTATTCGCGCCAAGCAGCAGGCCTGCTTTGACATCGCCCGCGACCGCAACATCCACCTGATGTGGCACGACCCCCAGGAAAGCCACATCGAGGCCCTGCTGGCCCTCGGCGACCGGCGTGTAGGCCGCGCCATCAAGGGCGCCTGGGAACGCGGCTGCCGCTTCGATGGCTGGAGCGAGCATCTCGTCCCAGCGCGTTGGTACGAGGCGATCGAGGCAGCCGGGCTGGACCTGGACTGGTACATCCACCGCCAGCGCGATCCCGACGAACCCCTCCCCTGGGACCTCGTGGATATCTTCGTCAGCAAGCGCCTGCTCAAGCGCGAATACCAGCGCGCCCTCGCCGACGCCGCCACGGAGCCTGCCACCGCCGCGTAGGTGCGCGGTCCGTTGCTCGCGGACAGTCGACGGTAGGATCTCTTAACTGCGGGCGGCAGCCGATCCATTGGTCTCCGATACCCCATTCGCGGGCACGGAGAACTACCTTGAACCGAGGAATCGCAGATGTCGCCGGAACTGATTGGAATCCTTGCTGTAGGGGCCGCCGTGATAGCTGTCGTCGTAGCCGTCTGGCGCGACGTGCGGACCTGCGTTCGGCACCTGACCAACCGCGTCGACAACCTGACCGAACGCGTCGCCCGAATCGAAGGCGTAATCGAAGGCGTCTTGAGTAGTCCTACCCAACCGCCGTCGTAGCAGTCGATGCACCGTGCGCCGGCGCTTTCAGATTTTTCTTTGTACAATCAGGCAGGCGTGGGCGGTCGCCAATCAACTGGTTTCCGTCGCCTGGACTGACGGCAACGGAGACTTCGCCCACGGAGCATTCAATGTCGGACGCGACCGCCCTTGACACCACCCCCGCAACGCAAGCCGATATAGCCGCGCTACGTTTGGATGTCGACGCGCTCCGGACCGATGTCGATCAGCAGTTCGTGGAGCTGGCAACCGACATCAACGCGCTCTTTCAGCAAGCCGAGGATCGAGAAAACGACTTCCACCGGGCCGTCGTCGCCCGGTTTGACCGCACGGATCAGGCTATCGAGGCCGGACTTGAAAACACCCGCCAGGCTTTCGAGGCTCGCCTAACGGACACCCGCCAAGCCCTCGAGGCCCAAATCAACGACACCCACCAGACGCTCGAGGCCCAACTCAACGACACCCGCCAGGCCCTCGAGGCCCAGATCCAGGACACCCGCCAGACGCTTGAGGCCCGCCTAGCGGACTCCCATCAGACCCTCGAGGCCCAAATCACGAACACCCGTGAGGCTGTCGACGCACGACTTGACGGCATCACCGACGGTGTCAACCGCCTGCTTCAGAGTCAGGGCTTGCCTGGGGTCGGCGCGCACGACTGATTGAGAACTGCCGAACCGGCCAACGATTCCCCGGTTGGCTAAACACCGCATCTAGACCCAGGTACGGCCGCGTCCCAATCGGCCCTCACCCCCGTGCCGGCTCGCTCATCTCCTCCCGCGCCTTCGCCACCAGCCCCGGCAGATGGTCGTCGTTCGCCATCCGCTGCTCCAGGTGCACCATGCGCTTTGGTCCCGCCGTCCTGACCATGGCGTCGCCGTAGGCGCTCTCCGCCCAGAAGCGCACCAGCGACGCGACATCGTTTCGCAGCGTGTCCAGGTCCTCGTCGCCGAACCGCTCCGACACATTGATCGTGAACATCCGCCGCCGCGTCCCACCGCCGTACGACGCGTGCTTCAAGTCCTGGTTGAACATGATCAGGTCGCCCGGCTGCGTTTCCAGCGCCACCGCCGGAACCTCGGGACCTGATACGCCTAACGTCTCCGCCGTCTGGTCAACCCTGCTACCACTCATCACCTCGTGCAGGCCCAGGGCATATCGATCATTCCGATGATGGCTGCCCGGAATCACCCGCAGGCACCCGGACTCCGCCGTCACCGGATCCAGGTAGAACGCGAATTTCAGAAACCGGTACTTCGTGCGCGCAAACCCGTCCGAGTGCCAGCGCGTATCGCCCACGTAAAAGTTCCCGTCGCTGGACTCGTAGTTGTAGTCGTCCCCCAGCAGCGCCGCAGCCACCCCATCGATCCGCGGGTCGTCAATCAGCGCGCTCAGATACTCGCTCTGGTCGATGAATGGCACGAAGGCCGACCGCTGCTTGTGATCGTGCTCCCGCCCCCGGTGACCGCCACCGCGCTCGGCCCAGACCCGTTCGAACTCCTCGTTAATCGCCTCGGCCTCGTCGGCGAACGCCCCGGGGAAGCCCAGATACCCAAACGTCTCGAAAAACTGCGCCTGCTGTTCCGAAAGCTGCATGCCACTGCCCTGCCGCGAGTGGGGGTGCCGGGTCCAGTCTAGGCCCGCCCAGAACCCGTGTGCAGTCTGGGTCAGCGCGGCCACCGCGTGCGCCTGAGGTCGTGCGTCCGCCGCGAGGACTCAGTGCCAGCCTGCGCGGCTCACCCCGCGCCAGACGAGCGCAGCGGGACGCTAAGGGTCAAGTTAGGGGCCTGATCCGCTTGCATTCCTGGACGAGCCAGGAGACGGGGATCCTCGCGCTGCAAGAGCGACGTGCTGGCCTCCTCGGTGGTCCGCCCAAAATCCGCAACCCCACGCACCGTCGCTGGTGCATAATGGCCGCATACCGGATACCGGCTCGTGCCGGGGTGCCGAAACGCTGAGGGGGTGATACATATGGGTGATGCTAGTCGTGGCTTTTCGAGCGCTGCCGTATGTGAGGTGAGCGCCGGGTAACGTCGCGTGACACCCGGGTACGGCCTAGCCGCGCCCGAAATAGCCGCGAATTAACGAGCGGTCCACCGAGTGGACCGCTCGTAAACTTTAAGCCGAGGTCGGCCTCAGCTCCGCAGCTGAAACACCGCCTCGATCTCGCAGGGAATGTCCATCGGCAACGTACTGCAGCCCACGGCCGACCGCGTGTGGCGCCCCGCCTCGCCAAACACCTCTTGCATCAACTCCGAGCACCCGTTCACCACCAGGTGCGTCCCCGACTCGGAAGGCGCGGCGTTGACAAATCCCACTACCTTGATCACCCGCTCCACCTCGTCCAGGCTGCCCACCGCCTTGCGCACCTGCGCCAGGATGTTCAGCCCCGAGTCGCGGGCCGCTCGCGCGCCGGTTGGGACGTCATAGTCCTCGCCGACGCGTCCGCGCCAGTCGCCCCCCGGCGGCTGACCCGCAATCCACAGCAGATCCCCGGTGCGCAGCGCCGGCACATACGCCGCCATCGGCGTGGGCGCCTCCGGCAGCGTGATCCCAAGTTCCTTCAAGCGGGCTTCGTGCGACACAACTCACCATCCCCGATGCCAAAACGGCAGATGCTCAGATTGTAGGCGTCCCGCCACACGCTAGCCCCCGGTCGTACCCACGCCGATAATGGCGGCATTCACCCGTCGGGGACGAGACCCATGGCCATCCGCACCATCCACGTCGGCGCCTGGAACCGCGCCCGCTCCCACCTCGGCGTTATGACCCAGTCCGAGGACTTCGAACCCGTTGCCCTGGTCGACGTCAACGAGGAGTTCATGACCCTGGGCCTCGACCTGGCCGACCTCGGCGCCGATGCCGCCCACACCTCCCTGACCGAGGCGCTCGACGAGCACGAATGTGACGCCGTAGTCGTGGTGACTCCCGTGATGCTCCACGCCCAGTTCATCGACGAGGCCCTGGCGGCCGGCAAGCACGTCATGGTGGAGAAGCCGTTCACCGTCAGCCTGGAGGACGCCGAGCGCGCCGTTGCCACCGCCGAAGCCGCCGGCCTGCAGCTTTTGGTTACCCAGAATGACCGGCTTCGCCCCGCCTACCCCACCATCCGGCGCCATCTCGTCGAGGGAACCTACGGCCCGCCTGGCTACGCGGTGATGATTCACCACAAGGCGCGCGGCGGTCCGTACCACGACTCGCCCCACATGCATCTATGGCAGCAGGGTGTCCACCAGATTGACACCCTGCTCAGCGCCATCCCCCGAACGCCGGTGCGCGCCCGCGGCATCAGCGTCGAACCCGCCTGGGGCACCTGGCCTACCCCGTCGCTTGTGCACTCCATCATCGAGTTCGACGACGGAACCTCCGCCACCTATGTCGGCACGTCGCAGGCGCGGCACACTGAATTCCAGTTCACGGTCGAGTGTTCCGAGGCGGCACTGGCAACCGGTCGGCTGAAGTCCGGCGACTCGCTGCAACTCAAGCGCGGCGTCGAGGTCGAAGACATCCCGCTTGACCCGCCGCCCGGCGGCATGTCCCCGGACGAACAGATCTCCGACATGTTCGCCCGCCAGATCAATGAGGGCGTCGACACCCAGCTCTCCGGCCGCAACAACCTCACCACCATCCGCGTCATCGACGCCATCGCCCGCTCCACCGACTCCGGCCAGGCGGTCGACCTGACCTAGCCTGGGGGTACATCCCAATGGAACGAGGGGATCGCGACTTGGCTATGGCGACGGCGGCTCGCTAAATGACCGTCGATCCGGCCGTGATTCCCGGCCTGCTGCTGCTGGCGGCAGAGTTGCTGGCGTTGGCCGCAATCGGCTTCGTGGTCGCTCGAGTCGCGCTGCGCCAATCCGATGACCGGCTGGCGCTGGCCCAGGGGCTGGTGATCGGTCCGGCGCTCTGGGGCCTGACCGCCAACTTCGTCATGTACCTGCTGCCTGGCATGACCGGCGCGGCTGCGGCCTGGGTCATCACACTGGCGCTGGCGGCCTGGCTGGCTCGGCGCGCACCCTCCACGCTGCGGCTGCCGCCGCGCACCGTTGCTGGCTTCGCCGTCGCGGCCCTAGCGCTCTTTTGGATTTTCTTGGCTGGCCGCCAGTTGTTGTCGATCGTGGATGCGTCGCTCCATCTGGGCCTTGCCGCCTCCATCCGTGCGGGCGGGTTTCCGCCGGTGTTTCCCTGGCACCCAGGGGTGCCTGCGCCATACCACTATGGCCTGGACATGCTGATCGGGCTGCTGGCTCCACCGTTCGGCCCGGATCTGTCTTTCATGACGGAATTGCTGGGCGCCTACATCTGGACAAGCTTTGCTCTGGTCGTCGCGATGGCCCTACTGCGACGCGGTGGATGGACCAGCTTGGTCATATTGACACCGCTGCTACTCACCGCAGGCGCCTGGACGCTTGTCGGCTTCATTATCCCGACGCCGGACATCCTGCAGACTCCCGTTCCGACCGGCGTGCCGGCGGTTGGGTTGCGCACTTCACTGGCTAGCCTGTATTGGCCGGAAGTCTCGCTTCAATGGCAGACGGAGTTTGAAGCGTCGCCACCGAACATATGGAAACCACAGTTCCCCCTAGCCTATGCAGTGGCATTTTCCATTTTGGAACGCGCGACAGCTCGTGAGCGCAGAGATGTCACCTGCCATGTCGTTCTGGCAATTCTGCTTGGCTTTCTGGGACTCGTGGATGAAGCGGTTGCCCTAACCGTACTTCTGCTCTGGGCGCTCTTTGAGGCCGAGCGATTCGTCCGTATTTGGCCAACGCACTCCACACGCAACATGGGAGCGTTGCGCGCAGGCTTGGGACCGGCGCTCGCCACGCTGCTGCTGATAGCGGGGGGTGGGGTCATCACGGGGGTGCTGACCGGAGCGTCAGGTGGTGGGCTATCGCTCGGCTGGATCGCGGACGTCGATAGTCACCGGCCGCTAGGCACATTCACACAGCTGTCAGGCGGTCTTGGCGTCCTTGGTTCTGGTACGGTCCCGATCGCTGCAACCGCCGCATTGCTGGCGTGGCGAGATCGCCTTGGGCTGGCCCTGGCTCTGGGGAGCGTCCCGTTCCTGGTCGCCGCGCTTACGTTGCAGTATGAGTACGCTCCCCAGGACACTACCCGCCTTGACGGCCACGCCCGTACTCTTGCGCTCCTAGCCCTGCTTGTCGCGGCGAGTGTCCGTCTGCGCACTCTGCATCCCCGCTGGCGCTACGCGGCCGCCGCATGCATTGTCGGGCTTGTTGCCTGGCCGACCGTTGCGATGCCCGTGCGCACCCTCGGCTTGGCGCTTGGTCATGGGATTCAGTTCGCCAACGCTCAGCCGGGTCAGCGAGAGTTTGACCTGACCATCATGGGACGACACACCATCGGGCAGCATATCCCTGCGCCCATCAATGCCTATATCCGCGAGAATACATCTGTCGACACCCGAATTCTCTCGCCGCATCCCGCTGCGGCGACCATCGCCACGGGCCGTCCCAACGCGTCGGGCTATACCCAGTTCCCGCACTACAACTATGTGGAAGGACCCGAATACCTGGACGCCATTCGCTATCTGGAGCCAGCGGCTGTCCGCCGTCTCGACTACGCATACCTCCATGCCACAGACGCCTGGATCGCTCGACTGCCCGACCGTGCCGAGCAATGGCTGGATGATCCTCGACTGTTCGAACTGCTCATCCGTGACGGTACCCACGCCCTCTATCGCATACGGCCAGCGTTCCTTGAACTCAATGTAGCGCCGACGCCTGCTTCGTTCGAAGCACTGCGCCAAACCGTTCCAGCATCCGTCACCGTGTACCTCTCGCCGTCCATCGAGTATCTGGGCTCGGTGCGAGCGGCGTCGGTGTTGTCCCATGCCGAACTCTTTGGCGTCGTTCGGACCTTTGCTCCACACCTGCGGCCGGACTTTCAGACGGAGCCGCTCGGCCGCGTGACGCCTGACTTGGTTGTCACGTCAGCACGTCTCGCGCCGTCCGCGTTTGCTTCCGATGCACGGCGACCCATCTGGTGGAATGAAGAAATCGCTGTTTATGCACCGGCTGACGCTATCCAGCCCATCATGGAACCGCCCCCCCAGCATTTCAGCGTCATGCTGTCAGACGTTGGCATTGCTCCCGGACGCCTCACGTTCACCGCCAGTTTCACCGATCGCGCGACGGAACTGTGGAGAGGCCAGGACTGGCTGATCTTTGCGGCCGACGGCTCCCCGTGGGCCTTTCCTTACGGGTTTGACAGCAGGGGCCACACCCGCGCCGGCGCCCGGAGGTATATGGGCCAACTTGAACCGGTGCCTGAAACGAGGGTGCACGAGTATTTCTATCTCTACGAGTTGGAGCCGCAGACGGGTACGTTGGCCTTATGGAACGGAAGCGGCTATGCCAGCCTCTCAGGGCCTCAGCCAGAACTAGCCCCCGGTACGTGGGTACTGGCCGTCCGTATCAGCAAACAAACTTGGGGGGAAGCGGCTTTTATCCCCGTGCTGCAATTCGAGGTGCCTGCTACCGGTGCGTTTAGGTATGAGGTCTACGAGGGTTCGCTGGACACGATGCTGGTTCCGTAACTCCAGCACCGGGCAGCCTGCCGATACCTCGTCAGTAAGACGCCTGGAAATCGCAGCTAGCCGCGGTTGGCAGGGTCGATATCTACGACCTCGACCGTCGGTCCACGCTGCCAGCGGCGATAGGCGCGGGCGGCCCGGCCGGCGCGCCAAAGGCTGACGATCACCCGCCGCAAGTCGGGCCGGAACAGCGACGCGACGGCCAGCACCAACGTCGCCGCTACCAGGAACACCAGCCCAACCACAACCACCAGCAGGGCCCCAACCGCCGCGATCAGGAAAAGCGGCAGCGCAGCCAACGAGCGCGTAAACGAGCGTGTGTCGTCAATCATTCAGAACAGGTTAAGGCAAACCATGCCCCCTAGAGACGCAAGGCTACGAAATCAACGCATCCAAAGGTAGACATCGGCGTTCCCGTAAACTGCAGCGGCCCGCCACCGGACCACCCAGCCCCTTGCCAATCTACGAAGTCCGCGAACTCCAGCATCAGCAGAAGGTCTATGTCGACGGCTACTACCTGGCCGCTGTCCAGCAGGGCAAGTTCCGCCCCTACATCCATCCGGTTCTGACGCCGGGCGGCCACGTTGTCACGGAGATCGCGACGGCCGACCACCTGCATCACCTTGGCATCTGGTTTGCCCACGAAGACATTGACGGCGTGAACTTCTGGGCGCCCGAGTCCCAATGGACCGTGCCTTGCCCGCGCATGCTGGTGTCCAGAACCGACGTTGACGTTGCCGATGACGGGGTGACATTCCGGCAGGAGGTGGACTGGCTGGACGGCGACGAGCATCTCTGCATGCGGGACTCACGGGTCATCGTGATTGGCGAGCGTCCCGGCCATACGATGGTTGACGTCACGGTCACTGTGCGCGCGAACGAGCGCCCCATCCGGATGGGCCAGACCAAGGAAGCCGGCCTGGCACTGCGAGTTTCAGACCAGATCGACGTGCTGGACGGAGGTCGGATTACCAATGCCAACGGGCAGGTCAACGAGGCCGAAACGTTCGACCAGGTTTCGGACTGGGTGGACTACTCGGGACCCGTCAGCCGGGCTCAGGTGTCGGGTATCGCAATCTTCCCGCATCCCGGTAGCGACCGGATTCCGTGGTTCACCCGCGACTATGGCCCGCTTTACGTCAGCCCCTGGCGGCACGAGGAAATCACCCTGGCACCGGGTGAAACCCGAACCGTGGGCGCTCGATTTGCGGCGCACGATGGATCGTGCGAAGAGGCCGATGTGGCTGGCCTCTACACTCGATTCCTAGAGGAAATCGCCTAGCGCCGGTTCTTGATCGCCAGCGTCGATAAGTCCGGCATCGGCGACCAGGCTGACGAGAGCGGCCGTCGCAGCCGCTTCGGCATCGATGAATTTGATCTCCTCGGCGATTTCCTCGATTACCGCCGGCGTCGTGGGACTGGCCACGGCCACCAGGTCTCCCTCGTCCTGCAGTTCGCCGCCCGAGAGGTCCACCAGGTAGAAGGCCGTATTGCTCAGACCGTGCAGTTCGGACTCGTGTCCGGTTTTGATGAGCCCGACGCTGCGCGGGGAGGCCACAATGATTCGATTGTGACGCCCAGCATCCAGCGTACTCAGCAGCATGTCCTGGCGAGCGAGCTGGCCGATGCGCGCGACGTTGGCCAGGCGTTGCTCGCCGGAGTCCACGTACTCGTTAATGGCGGCCGGGTCGACCCTGGCCTTGCGAAGCTCAGCGGGCTCCGGCAGGCGCAGAAACCGCCACAGGCCAGCGTCGGCGGCAAGCGACGCCTCACGCAGCGCCATGCGAGCCGATGTCGCGTCCGCCCGCAAGCGTGCTTGAAGCAGGGACGAACCGAAGCGCTCCCGCACTGCCACGTAGAGGAATCCGATGGAGAGCAGGGCACTCACGCGCGATTGCATGAGGCGCGTACTCAAGGCCTTTCTCAGGTTGCGGTCGTCAGCCTGGCGAATGGCGGCCACGAGCGCGCGCGCCTCCACCCCGTGGATTGAGGACACCCAGCCGGCGTAGTCCCGGAGATAGGCCCGGTCCGCGATCGAGGACGCTTCAGGCGACTTGGGCCACATCAGTCGGCCTCCAGCGAGCCGCCAAACACGCCCTCGTACTGCTCGGTTTTCAAGCCATCGGAGGCCTGCAGGCGATAGGTCCACGCGTCATCCAGCATCACGCGGCCCATGCCCTGCAGCAGCTCGCTGAACTCGCCGAGCAGCGCCTGGGGCGGCTCGTCACCAGGATCGAAGCCGATCATGGTGAAGCCGTCGGGCATCACGCTTGGCAACGCGAGATCCACCTCAATCAGGCCGGTGGCGGCTGCGACGCGCGTTATGCGCCACGACCAGAAGTGCTGCCGAATGGCCACGATGAAGGGCATGGCTGCCGTGTCGTAGCGCTCCGAATCCCACTCAATCGGGACGCCGTTGTAGCTGGACGGGAACTCTTCAACGTTCCAGGCCGGGCCAGATCCGGGGCCACTCACTTCGCCCTCGCTCGCATTCACGTTGAGCGCAAAGCCTACTCCAGTCCGAGCGATTCCGCGCACCCGAACGGCGGGCCGTCGATCAGTAGTGTTAGGGCCACGCCATTGGCAAGAATGTCGCGACTACCGATGAAATGACTGTCATTCGACAATCCGACGAGCGATCCGTACGGCTCTGCCTGCCAGTTGAACCTCCCGTGGCTCCGGCGGGTGGCTGGGGCGTGGCTGAACTGCACTGTCATACGACGGCCAGCGACGGCGTCGTGTCACCCGAAGAACTCGTTGCTATCGCCGAGCACCTGGATCTTGACGTGCTGGCCGTGACCGACCACGACACCATTGATGGGGCATTGCACGTGCGGGATCACGCGCTGTCAGTTGGCGCGCGGGTTGATGTGATCGTTGGGATGGAGGTCACGACTCGACGGCAGGACCACATCGTGGGTCTCTTCCTGGATCGCGCGCCACGGATCTTCCGCTCGGTGCCAGACACGGTGGACGAGATTCACGCCCAGGGCGGACTGGCAATCGTGGCGCACCCGTTCCTGGGGCTGCCGTCATCCATCTCGGCTAAGCGGTTGCGCGAGGCGCTTCAGCGCTGTTGCTTCGATGGGATTGAGGCCGAGAATCCGTACATGCGGCAGGGTGCGCGTGACCGTCTGTCGGCGTTCCTCCAGGACCACGGCGACGAGGTGGGTGCGCCAATCGGCGCCAGCGACGCGCACTTTGGGGACCTGGCCAAGGCCGTCACGCTGTTCGAAGGGCGGAGCGCCGCCGACCTGCGTCGCGCTGTCGAGGCGAGGTCAACCGTGCCCGCCGTGGGTCGAGTCACGCACCCCGGACCCGGCCTGACTGCTCACCTGCACAACCAATACCGAAGTTTGCTACGGCTACCGGTGATGCGGGCCGGCACTCTCTGGCGACAGTGGCGAGATGGCTGAGATCCGCGCCCGACGCCGACAGCCGCGATTCGAGCGCTAGACGGCGCCTTCGGCAGGCCGCGGTTTGGGATTGGGCGGGAGCTTAATGTCCGGAGCTTCGGTGGACTCCTCGTCCATCGGTTCGGACTCAGGCGCCGGCTCCGGCACGTCGGGTGGGGTCAACGGCGCTCGGCCATGATGCTGGTCGATGAGCAGCGTGAACTCCTCGGCGTCCAGCGTCTCCACCTCGATCAGCCGTTCGGCCAGCTTGTCCAGCAGGTCGCTGTGGCGAGAGAGGATGTCCATCGCGCGACGGTGGGCATCTTCAATGAGGTGGGAAACCTCTTTGTCGATGTCCTCGGCAACGCGCTCACTGTAGTTGCGCTGCTCCGCGATGTCGCGACCAAGGAACACCAGTTCCTCACGGCGTCCAAAGGCGCGCGGGCCGAGCTTGGGTGACATGCCGTACTGGGTGACCATGCGACGAGCTGTCTCGGTGGCTTGCTGGATGTCGTTGCTGGGGCCGGTGGACATCTCGCCGAAGACCAGCACCTCGGCGGCGTGCCCGCCCATGATCATGGCCAGCATGTCCTCGAAGAACGACTTCGTGTACAGGTGACGGTCCTCCGGCGGCTGCAGGCGCGTGTAACCGCCCATTTGCCCGCGCGGCAGGATGGTGACCTTGTAGACCGGATCGGACCGCTTGAGCATGTGCGCGACCAGGGCGTGGCCGATCTCGTGAAACGCGGTCACGCGCTTCTCCTGCACGCTCAGGACGCGGCTCTTGCGCTGCGGGCCGGCGATCAGCCGGTCGATCGCCTCCTCGAGCTCGAACAGGCCTATCACGGATCGGTTGCGTCGAGCGGCCAGGATCGCGGCCTCATTGAGCAGGTTCTTGAGGTCGGCGCCTGAGAAGCCCGGCGTCTGCTTGGCCACGGTCTCCAGGTCCACGCTTGGATCCAGCGGCTTCTCACGGGCGTGCACGCGCAGAATGGCTTCGCGGCCCCGGATATCCGGCAAGTCAAGCGTCACGCGGCGGTCAAAGCGGCCGGGGCGTAGCAGCGCCGGGTCGAGAACGTCTGGCCGGTTGGTCGCTGCAAGCACGATGACCGTCTGCTCGGACTCGAATCCGTCCATCTCCACCAGAATCTGATTCAGGGTCTGCTCCCGCTCATCGTGGCTGCCGCCAAGGCCGGCGCCGCGCTGACGGCCGACCGCGTCGATTTCATCCACGAAGACCAGCGAAGGCGCGCTCTGCTTGGCCTTTTCAAACAGGTCGCGCACGCGCGAGGCCCCGACGCCCACAAACATCTCAACAAATTCCGATCCGCTGATGTTGAAGAACGGCACGCCGGCCTCACCGGCGACGGCCTTGGAGATATAGGTCTTGCCCGTGCCGGGCGGGCCGACCAGCAGCACGCCCTTGGGGATCTCGGCGCCGATCTTGGTGAACTTCTCCGGGAACTTCAGGAACTCGACGACCTCGGCCAATTCCTGCTTGGCCTCATCCACGCCCTGGACGTGCTTGAAGGTGACTTTGGGACGGTTGGCGGTGACCAGGCGGGCGCGGCTGCGGCCGAAGCTGAGCGCCTGGGAGTTGGAGCCCTGGGCCTGTCGCATCAGGAATATGAGCAGGCCAATGAAGACCAGCAGCGGCAGCACCGAGGTCAGGATGCTGATGATGGTGGGCGCGTTACTTGGCTCGTCAAACTCGACCGTGACCTGTTCGCCGCCGGTGTTGATTCCTCGGGCAGCCAGTTGCTCGCCAATATCAAAGTTGTCGTTGACTACGGAGGTCATCGTGCGCCCGTCCACGGTTGCGGAAACGCGCGTGCCGCCAAGCTGAATCTGCGGGCGGCTACCACGATCCGCGGCGGCCTGCACTTCGGCTAGCAGCGTGGAGATTGGCACGTTCTGCTCGCGCGGGCTTGGATTGAACATGACGAACAACACAACCAGGATCGCAACGGCCAGCACGATGTACATGAAGCCGTTGCGGACGAGTCGGTTGTTCATGAAAGGGCAGCCTTTCGTCCCAGGAAAGACGAGACGGGCGCCGCGCCGCGTGGATGTGGGCAATTATATCAGCGGCCCATACGCGCCCGGCCCGCACCTCTGCTACGTGTCGAGTCTACGAAGGTTCATGGATGGTTCCGTAGCGAAACCACCCGGCGCCGTTGCCGGAAGCAGCGGCGCCCACGTGATTGAAATAGCAAGGATCCTATCGGCGTCCGGCGTCGGTCGATGGTCTGCATCAACCACGACTCCAGGAACGCAGACGGGCTGATCATTCAGCGTAACCACCGGCGTGCCAGCGCGCAGGGCCGCAGGCACACGGCGGCGGCGCAACAGTCGCGCCAGGTCGTGTCGGCGACCATCGACCGGCGATCTGAGCTGATCACCCGGGCAGGGCGTGCGAACGGCCAGCCTGGCACCCGGTGCAGGAACGGCGAGCACCTCGACCGCATGCGCGTGGCCCGCGGTCTCAGCCGCCGCCCGGACCCGAAGCGTCAACCGTCCAACCGCAAGCTCAACGCTCGACGGAACCGAGAGCTGGATTGGCTCGAGCCACGACGGATCACTGATCTGGGCGCCATACAGAGCGATTGCGCGATCCCGCACAAAGGCCCAGCAACCGCCCGGCAGTTGGACCCAACGTCCGGCCGTGTTGTCGGCTAACGCGCGTTCCAGCGCTCGCCAATGCGGCTCGCCGAGCTGGCGGCTCGTCGGTTCGTCGGACCGCAGCAAGGCGTTCAGCTCTCTACGCAGTCGTCCGGCGGGCACGGCGCACCGATCCGGGGCCAGCGGCATTCGGATTCCCTGAGCCGGGCTCACCAGGGGCTCGGCGGCCGATGCCGCCAGCGCGCCGGTGCGCAGAAGCGCCTTGCGGAATCCCGGGTAAATCTCGTCGAACAACGGGATCAACTCGTGGCGAACTCGGTTACGGCGGAATTCCGGTGATTGGTTGGCCGGATCGTGGTGCGTGGGAAGGCAGCGGACTGCCGCGTAGGCCTCCACCTGGCTTCGCCATACCGTCAACAGCGGACGCAGCGTCCCTCCGTCATCCAACCGCATGCCTTGAAGGGCGTCCGGGCCGCCGCCGCGTGCGAGGTTCATCAGGATGGTTTCCACCTGATCGTCAGCCTGGTGACCCGTAGCCACGCGTGCGACGCCGAGTTGCGCGCCCGCGCGGCGAAGGAATTGGCGCCGAAGGCGGCGGGCGGCCATTTCTCGGGACTCGCCGCGCTCCGGCGTGGGACGGGCGGCGCGCTCGCTCGTGAAGGCGACGCCGTTGGCCCGGCAGGCGTCTCGCACGCCGCGGGCGACAGCTGCACTGCCGTCGTGCCAGGCATGGTCAAAGTGCAGGACATGAAGTGCCGGTCCCCCGCGCTCACGGGCGGCCAGCAGCGCGTCCAACAGGACCATGGAATCAGGCCCACCCGACACAGCCACGGCCACCAGATCGCGAGAGGTAAGCCCGGCGGTGCGGACCGTCGTCCGATAGACGGCGTCGCGTACCCGGCGAACGACTCGCCGCGAAGGGTCGCGCCTAACCGGTGCTCCCGAACCCACCGCGTGAGGGGGCATCGGGCGTCTCCTGTTCGTCCCAGGTAGCCACCGCGACAGACACGAACACCCCCTGGGCAATCCGATCGCCGCGTTGCACGACCACCGGATAATCCGTTGGATTCCAAACGTCGATGTGGATTTCGTCATCCGGCCCGGCAAAGTCCTGGTCGACGATGCCAATGGCGTTGGAAAGCCGCAGGCCCGTACGGCGGGGCGTGCTGCTGCGTACCGCGACGAGCAACATGTAGCCCGGCGGGGTCGCGACGATGAGGTTTGACGGAATCCGGGCCATACCGCCCGGCGCAACCTCGGTGGTTACACGCGTCGTTAAGTCGAACCCTACGGAGCCGCCGGTGGCGTACGTAGGTAGGGGAAGCGAGGGATCGACGCGAGTGATTGGCACACGCATGACGCAGCGAGTCTACGCCGTTCCCGTGACGCTCAGCCTCCGGTGAAGACCTCGAGCCAGGCATGCACGTGGCCGATCCTGACGGGCGGTGGAGTCTCGGGGGGCGGTGGCTCCACCGGCACGGGCGTGGGCAAGGGCGCGCTGCTCAGATCGTCCATGATGAAAATCGCGCGGTCACCCGGATCCACCAGACCCAGGTCGCGTTTGGCGACTTCGCGCAAGGCGGGAAGCGACTGCGCGTAGGCTAGCCGTTCGCCTAATTCGACGTTCGATCGCTCGACCCCGGCAATCTGGGCATTCAACTCGTCGATGCGCTCGTTGGCTGTCACGTAGGCCGGGGAATTCGTGGTCTCGCGAACGATCACCGCTACGAGCGCCAGCACGCCGACCAGGGCCAGAATCTGACCCAGCAGGCGTGCGCGGTCGTTCGTTGACGATGCAGCCGGCGTAGGCACTACTCGACCGTGACCGACTTGGCAAGGTTGCGCGGCTGGTCCACATCCACGCCCAGCCAGACCGCGATGTGGTACGCAAAAAGTTGCAGCGGGATCACGCCAATGATGGGCGCAATCAGTGACGGTGTGCCCGGCACGGTGATGACCTCGTCGGCGATTCCATCCTCCAGATCGTCCCCTTCGGTGGCGACCAGGATGACTCGCCCGTTCCGCGAACGCGTTTGCGCAACCGCGTTGAGCGTCTTCGCCCGCAGTTCGTCGTTCAGCGCCACGGCTACCACCGGCATGTCGGGCGACACCAACGCGATCGGTCCGTGCTTGAGCTCGCCGGCCGCAATCCCTTCGGCGTGGATATACGAAATTTCCTTTAGCTTCAGGGCGCCTTCCAGCGCGATGGCGTGGGCGAGGCCACGTCCCATGTAGAGGAAGTTGACGGCGTGGTGAAAACGACGCGCGAGGTCTTCGATCTGCGATTCGACGTCCAGCGCGCGGGCGACCGCCAACGGCGCGTGTGCGATGTCGGCGAGGCGGCGCGCCAACTGGTCCGCGGGCAGGACGCGGCGCTGCTCGCCAACGTGACAGGCCAACAGGTACAGCGCCCCCAATTGAGAGACAAATGTTTTGGTGGCCGCCACGCTGATTTCAGGGCCCGCGTGCAGATGCAGGGTGGCGTCAGCCGTTCGAGTGAGTTCGCTGCCGACTGTGTTGACGAGCGCCACCACAGGCGCGCCGGCAGCGCGAGCCCGCTCCACGGCCAGCAGCACGTCGGCCGTGGCGCCCGACTGCGAAATCGCAACCACAAGCGTCCGGCCGGAAAGTGGCCCTGGCGCATAGGCGAATTCGGACGCGACCTCGGTTGATGCTGGAATCCGTGCAAGATCCCGCAGGTAGCGCGCCCCAACCATGCCGGCGAAATTCGACGAGCCACTGGCCACGATCACCGCACGATCAACGGCGTTGGCGTCGACCGGAAGCTGGAAGTCGTGAAGTCGGAGCTCGGCAGGATCAAGCGTGACCCGAGGCCGAATCGTGTCAGCCAGCGTAGCCGGCTGTTCGTGGATTTCCTTGTGCATGAAGTGGCGGTGGCCCGCCTTGGCTGCCGCCATCGGACCCCAGGGCACCGAGAACAGGCGTCGGTGGCGCGGGCGGCTGTTGAGATCCTGAAACTCAGCACCGTCGGTGCGTAGGGTGACGATCTCCCCGGCCTCCACCACCTGCAGGGCACGAGTATGCCGAACCACAGCCGGCAGGTCCGATGCCATGAAGGCTTCGGTACGTCCGTGCCCGACCACGAGGCCACCGGCCGAACCTACACGCCCGCCCACCAGTAGGTCCGGTTCGTCGGCCGCCAGCGCCAGCACCGAGTGGGCGCCCGCCAGGCGACGCAGCGTTCGCCCGACCGCGTCGGTGAGTGATGCCCCGGCATCGCGCTGAATGCCGATGAGATGGGCGATGACCTCCGTATCGGTCTCCGAGGTGAATCGGTGCCCGTCGGCCAGCAGTTCGGCGCGCAATTCGGCCACGTTGTCGGTCATGCCGTTGTGGACGATGACCAGCCGGCCCGAAGCGTCGGCATGAGGGTGTGCATTGCTATCGGTCACGGCCCCATGAGTCGCCCAACGGGTATGGCCGATTCCGATCGCGCTGGACATCAGCTCGTCGTCAATCAACGTGGCCAGGTCGTCGATTCGACCGGCTCGACGACGAACGCTCAAGCCTTGTGCTGTGAGGACAGCCAGCCCAGCCGAGTCGTAGCCTCGATACTCAAGGGCTCGCAGCCCATCCAGGATGGCTGGGGCGGCGGACCCATCGCCGATATACCCAACGATGCCGCACATGGCGCCGTTCTCCGGCCAACAAGCCAATTAGGGCCTTGTACGGCCCGCGGAACCTGCGCCTCCCCTGACCTGACAATAGCGCCCAAAACGCATTGCGGTAAAGGGTGACGCAGTTCTTTGCATGCCGGAGCGAGCGGTATGGCGGCCGGCGCTGACTCGGCCTCAGGCGACTAGGTGCGGTTGGTTTGGCGGAAGAACCAATCCAGCGTGCGCGACACCAGATCCACTCGATGCGCCGGCTCGCTGATGCGGTGGTATTCCCGCGGATAGCGCACAAAGTCGGTCTCGACGCCGGCGGCCCGCAGCAGCGCGTGGAGTTCCAGTCCCTGGGCAATGGGAACGCGTCGGTCCTCCTCGCTATGGACGACGAGTGTGGGGATTGTGGCCCCGGCGAGGTGTTGCACCGGCGAGCGGTCGCGGATCAGTTCACGCTGCTCCAGCGGAGACCCGCCGAACTCCCAATAGACCCAGCTCGGGATGTCGGTCTGACCAAAGAAGCTCTCGATGTTGGTGACGGCGTTGACGGCAACCGCGGCCATGAAGCGATGGGTGTGGCCGACCGCCCACGCTGTCAGATACCCGCCGTAGCTGGTACCGGTCACGTAGGCCGGGAGGGCTTCGCTTCCGGTGTTGGCCACCCACGAGTCAAGCGCCGCGACACAATCCTCGAAGTCGCCACCGCCGAGGTCCATGCGATCCGCAATCAGAAAGTCCAGGCCGTAGCCGTGGCTGCCTCTAAAATTGGGCGCCACCACCGCGAATCCATGGCGAACAGCCGCCTCGCATTCCGGGCGGTATTCATGGGCCGTCCGACTGTGCGGTCCGCCGTGCGGCCACAAGATCACGCCTGCGGGCCGTGCGTCAGCCGGCGCCAGGGCCAGGCTCTCCACGGAGAGACCGTCGTCTCGGTCAAATGACCAGATTCGGGCCTGCACCGAACTCTCGACCGTGTGGTGCCCGGAGCGCCAGCGTGAGCGACCGTCGGGGGCCAGTAGCTCGACTTCGGGCGGTACCGTGGCCGCCTGTGTGACGCAGGCGATCTCGCCGCTGTGTCCGTCCACGTGGGGCGTGGAAACGTGGGGGAGCCGGTGCGCGAGCGGTTCCGGCGGCTGATCCTCGCGCGCCCGCATCAGCACATTGCGCATCCCATCCATCAGCGCAACGATCCATGAACCGTCGGGCGCCGCCGCCGGACGGGTCTCGGTCTCAACGCTTTGATCAAGCCCGGCGGTCAAGGACTGCCGGGAACTACCGTCGAGGTCGACCGTGGCGAGTTCCATGTTGACCGAGTGCGGACCCATGGTGGGCGCGGCCAGGAATCCGATGCGTCCCCCGTCGCGTGAAAGAGCTGGCGCGATAACCGCGTTGTCTCCACACACCAGCGGGCGTTCGAAGGTTCCGGCAGCATCGGCGCGCCAGAGACCAAACGGCTGCGTGAGGTTGGAGGACCGCGCCTTCTTCGCGTCCGCTTCGATTCGAGACGAAGGCGATCGACTCGCCGTCCAGCATCCACACGCCGGCGCCGCTGTGGAAGCCGTCCGAAGTCAAAGCGCGCGGCGGATCGTCGCCGTGGAGGTCACACGCCCAGAGTCGGATTCTCTCGACTTCGCCCAGCCCATCACCATCATTTCGTGGGTTTACGGCGGGGTCGGCGGGGACTTCGGGCGATTTGTTGTACGCGGTGTAGAGGATTCGGTGGCCAGTGGGCGACCAGGCGAAGGTGCGGAAGAAGGCGTGCAAGGCGAGGCGACCGTGGCCGGCCAGCGTGAGGTCAATTTCGCTGCGCGATCCGTCAAGGCCGACGATGACGATGCAGTCGGTCTCGTCGCCCGATTCGACATAAGCAAGGCGAGCCCCGTCGGGCGACCAACTCACCGGGGGGCTGCCGCCTGAAATGCCCTCACAGAGACGCTCGGATTGCAGGCTTTCGGCGTCGACGACCCAGATTTCGCTGGTCGTGGCGTTGGCGGCAACATCGGGAATGCCCACGGTGTACGCAAGGTGTCGTCCGCGGGGCGCCCACTGGGGTTGCATGGCCGTTGGCGCCTCAAACAGTGCCTGGATCTGGTCTCGGTTCAGACTCATCGCTGTACGGGACTCCCTCGACTACGGGAAGGCTGTGCGCCCGAAGCCAAAGCAGCGCGGGCAGCGCGGCGGACGACCGCTAGGGCGCGCGGGAGGGCCGTCGGGATCGACACCTGCGCCGTCGCACACCGGACAACGTCGCGAGAGCATGCGCCGCAGAAGCCGCCAAAACAACCCGGAAAGGCGACCGCCGCCGGTGTATCCCGGCGGCCGAGCGGATGGCGTTGGGCGGGAAGCGTTCATGAGGCGGCCGGGACGCCCCGTCGAAGCCCGCGGCCCGGCGTGGCGCCGGTGTGGCGACCGTGCTCGACCACCACTTCGCCGTTGACGATCACCATGTCAATGCCGTCGGGGTATTGCGTGGGTCTCTCAAACGTCGCATTGCACCTGACCCCTGCCATATCGATCAGCACCAGGTCGGCGGCCATGCCGGACTGAATCAACCCGCGATCCACCAGCCCGAACCGCCGGGCCGGCGCCGAGGTCATGTGGCGGATCATTTCTTCCAGGGGCACGGCGCCCCGGTCGCGCACGAAATGTCCCAGGAAGCGCGGATAGGTGCCAAAGGTTCGCGGATGCGGCGAGCCGCCCGTCAGCAGCGCGTCGGTTGAACAGATGTGAGCGGGATGCCGCATGATCATTTCGAAATCGGCGTCTGATGCGGAGTTGTGCATCACCGCGGCGGCGCTGCCGCGCTCGGCGCGCACCAGGTCAACGACCAGGCTCTCCGGTGCAACACCGCGCTCGTCGGCGATGTCGCTGACGATGCGCCCTTCCAGATGGTTGTTGGCGGGCGACGGGACGTTGGCCAGGCGCAGGCCCGACCAGTTGCTGGGGCGGTCGCCATCCGGCTGCCCCATCGCCGCCTCGATGCGGCCCCGCTGCTCGCGGTCCTCAAGCCGGGCCAGCATGGCCTGAACCCCACCATCAAGCGCCCAGTCCGGGAAGGAGAAGTGCAGCAAGGTGCTGCCGGCGGCCCAGGCGTAGGTGTCAAACGACACCGAGACGCCCAGGTCGGCCCCGCGATCGGCTTCGCCCAGGTTGACCCACCAGCTGTCGTCCAGGCTGTTGAAGTGGGAGATGTGGACCGGGCAATTGGCGCGGCGCCCGATCTCCAGGGTTTCGCGAATTGCCTGGCGCATTCCCAGCTTGTAGCGCATGTGGGTGACGTACGGCGCGTTGTAGCGCCCGGCGATTTCGCTGATTGCAGCCAACTCCTCGGTGTTGCTGAAGGAGCACGGGGCGTAGTCCAGGCCGGTGGACAGCGCCGCGGCGCCGTCGCGCATGGCGTCGTCCGTGATCTGGCGCATCCGCACCAGTTCCTCGGGCGTTGCCGGGCGGTCTTCCCAATCCAGCACGGCGGCCCGCACGCACCCATGGGGCAGGTGGTGGGCGACGTTGACCGCGACCGTGCGGTCAAAGCTGTCCAGCCAGCCGCCCACGGTTTCCCAAGGGCCGTCCACGTCCGGCTGGCCGTTGAGTGCGCCGAAATAGTCGAGGAAGGGCTGGCGGTCGTTGGCGGCCAGCGGCGCGTAGCCAATGCCATCCAGGCCGGTGAGTTCGGTGGTGATGCCCTGGCGCACTTTCGGCTGATGGTCCGGGCGGTCCAGCAACAGCAGGTCGGAGTGGGTATGCACGTCAATGAAGCCGGGCGAAATGACCCGGCCACCAGCGTCAATCTCGCGCCTGGCCCCATCCTGGACACGTCCCAGCGCGACGATCATCGAGCCGTCGACGGCCACATCGCCGCGCACGCCGGGCGATCCAGAGCCGTCCACGATCAAAGCGTCGCGAATGCAGAGATCGTGCATCAGATCATCCGGCCAAGTCGCGCAGGTGGGCGGCATCGTAGTCGGCCGCCGTACCGGCGGCGAATGCCCGCAACCGGCGCACGGCCTCAGTCTCGGCTGCGGCCAGGAAATCCGAGGCGACGTTCGCACCGAAATAGCGGCGACCGGTTGCCGCTCGCGCTTCGGCCTCGCGAGCGGAGTCTCCGGCACTCACCGCGAGCCCGTTGATGGCAACGATGGCCCGGCGAAGCTCGCCGAGCGGCAGGCCCGGGTCGATGGTGCTCACCCCGGCCGCTTTGCGTTCGAGTAGGGCCGAATCGGCAATGGTCGTAAGACCGTCCGCTCGGAAGTCGGCGAGGCAATTGAACGCCGCCGCAAGCCCCGGTGGCGCGTTGGGAGAGCCGGCCTCGATTGCCCAGGACAGTCCACCAATCGCCTCGCCGTTGCCCTCGGCCGCGTGCCGTCCAAGCCGAATCACAAAGACCTCATCGGCGGCCAGATGGGTCAGGTACCCGGCCACGAACGCGGCCTGCGCCTCCGAAAGCGACGCGAGATCGGCGAGCCCGGGATAGGCCTGAAACAGTCGTTCCGTAGCCGTGCCCCAGGTTGTCGGATCGCGGAAGTGGTAGAAATGAGTCGCCTCACGCGCGGCTTCGTTACGAACGCGGGCATCGGGCGCAATGGCTCCGGCGTAGTAGGCCGGCAGAGAGCCGTGTGCGATGTCGCGTAGCGTGTCAGGCGCTTGTTGCAACGCCGCCAAGGCGACCCACATGTGCGCTCGCTGTGTAGCCAGAGACGCCTCCACTCCGGTGCGCTGTCACAATGCCGCCAGACAGTGAAATTGTAGGAGGCGCGTCAGGTGGCCATTGATGCCGGACACACCGGAATCGTTGTTCAGGATTTGGATCTCGTCGCGCGTTTCTACACGGACGTGATTGGCCTATCCGAAACGCGCCGTATGAGCCGCGAGGGCGCCCCATTGGATGCGCTGCTGGGCCTGACCAACGTGCGGCTGGAGGTCTTGTTCCTGGGCACGCCCGACCGACCGGCGGCGATCGAACTGCTGCAGTACGTCCGCCACCCCTCCGCGCCAATCCAGCGGCAGCCCAACACCCACGGGCCCAACCACGTGCACTTCATCGTGCATGACCTGGACCCGATCCTGGAACGTCTTGCGGCGGCCGGGATCGAGTCGATCGGCGGTCCAGTGGGCTGGTTCGATACCTGGACGCGGGTGCTCTACACCCGCGACCCCGAAGACAACATCGTGGAATTGACGGAGATCCCGCAGGGACAGCCGATTCCCTACGCGCCGACACGCGACTGACCGATTGCTAGACAGGACAAGTCATTCCCGCTCTGAACTTGGAGGGGGCTGCAGTCCGGGTCGGCGACTCTAGGGCGCTACGGCCTCGGCCCGACCCGACTCCATGGAGGCCAGCACGGCGTCCTGCACGGCGGCGGCCTGCGTTGCAAGGTCAAGGTCGAGCGACTCGCCGCGTGTGAATGCCTCCACCGCTCGAATGTGACCGGCGAACGGTCCGTCCAAATCGAGCGGGGTGGACTCCGAGTCGTCCAGCCGAAGGGCGGCCGAGGCTCGCCCATCGGCGTGGATCGAGCCATTGGCGCCAATCAACATGGCGCGGTCGAATGGCTGTCCACCCGAACATGCCGCGCCCACGTCCAGCACGGCCGTCAGGCCACGTTCGAATGTCAGGATCGCCGTGACGTAATCGGGGCCATCCGTGCCCACGGCCTGGCCGGCCGCGTACGCGGTCACCGCTGGTCGACCCATCAGATCCAGCACGGCCGCGAGTTCGTCGATCAGCGCGCCCGCCAGTTCTCCGGAATCAGCCGGCGCCCAACGCGTCCAGCGCAGGAAGCGCGGCGAGCCGATTCGCCCGGTGTCCAACGACGCGCGCAACAAGCGATATGGCGATCGGTGCAGAGCGGGCGCCAACACGCTGAGACTCGGTCCTCGCCCCGCCTGCAGCGCCAATAGCCCATCCGTCCCCGCCACGGCCGACGTGAACACGGCGCAGGGGATATCGACGTCGGCAGCCACGCCGCCTGCATCGGCGGCTGCCAGCACGATCGCCTGCGCGTCGGGGCGTTCGTGGCTGACGATGTCCAACGACGGCGCGCCGATCAACGCGTTTTCCAGGTCCGCGTCATGAGAAGCGCCGGCGGCCAAGAGTAGGCGCATCGGAGATTCAACGTTGCTGTGCTTGTAGGGCTAGTGTGACCGTCGGCGACGTTCTTCTGCAAGCAGCCGCCGTCCACCGCCACTCAACAGCAGCTCCGACGGCGTCGAGGCGGGCTGAGGCTTGATGTCGGCCAGAGCGGCCTGGCGGTACGAGGCCCTTAAACGATCGGTGGGGGCCGAATGGCCCCCACCAGGCGGACTACGACGTCAAGTCGGCGTTACGACTTGATGCCGGTCAGCGCAATTCCACGCACGAACTGTTTCTGTGCGAAGAAGAACACGATCACGATTGGCGCCACCGAAACGATGGACGCCGCCATTAACATCTGGAATTCCGTCCCGTATTGCGTCCGGAACCACCGGATGCCCACGGCGAGGGTCAACTTCTCAGGCGTCTGGATGAAGACGAACGGTTCAAAGAACTCGTTCCACTTGTTGATGAAGTTGAACACCGCCACGGTGGCGATTGCAGGTTTCGATAGCGGAATTACGACGCGGAACAACACCTGCAAGAGGTTCGCGCCGTCAATCTCGGCTGCCTCATCCAACTCCACCGGCAGCGTTAGGAAGAACTGCCGCAGGATGAAGATGTAGAAGGCCTGTCCCCAGAGGTCCGGCAGGGCCACGGGCCACAGGCTGTCGAGCAGACCCACGGTCCGGAACATGATGAACTTGGGCACGATCGTCACGTGACCCGGCAGCATCAGGCTCGCCAGGATCAGCACAAACAGCTGATTTCGGCCCGGGAACTGCGTTCGCGCGAAGCCGTAGGCGACAAAGATGCTGACCAGAGTCTGCCCGAACATGCCGAGAGCGACGAGGATCAGGGAATTCACGATCCAGTTCGCGAACGGTCCCGTCTCCCACATATCGATGTAGTTCTGCCAGATCCAGGGATCGGGCCATATCTGCGGCGGTTCTTCAAAGAGCTTGTCCAGCCGCATGAACGACGTGCGCACCATCCACAGGAATGGGATGGCGTACACGAAGCTTCCCAGCCAGAGCACCACGTACGTCAGTACGCGTCCGCTGACGCGCATCGCACGGATACGCGCCGGCGTACGGATGCGGACCGACGATGGCATCCCGGAGGGGTCCGATGGTTCTACAGTTACTGTTTGCTGCGCCATGGTCCCCCCTAGTTAGCCCTTTCACCCTCGTAGTACACCCAGCGACGTGCGGTCAGGAACTGCACGATCGTCAGGAAGAGGATGACGAAGAACAGAATCCAGGCAATGGCCGAGGCGTAGCCCATCTTGAAGAAGCGGAACCCGTTCCAGTACAGGTACAGCAACAGGAACAGGGTTGCGTCGGCCGGACCGCCCTCGGTGATGATCAGGGCGGCCGTGAAGACCTGGAAGGATCCGATCACCGCCAGCACCATGGTCAGGAAGATCTGCGGCGTCATCATCGGGATGGTGACGTGGCGGACCTTGCCCCACCAGCCGGCGCCGTCAATTTCGGCGGCCTCGTACAGGTGCTGGGGAATGCCCTGGAGCCCCGCCAGGTAAATGATCATCGTGGTCCCCACGGACCAGAAGCTCATGATGATCAGCCCCGGCATGGCCCAGGTCGTCGACCCCAGCCAGTTGGGCGCCTGAATGTCCAGTGGCCCCAGGAAAATGTCCAGGAAGTTATTAAGCAGTCCGTTGGGTTGCAACACCCAGTACCAGAGCACCGCGGTTGCAACACCGGTTGTGATGGAGGGCAGGTAGAACGCCGTCCGGTAGATGGCAATGCCCTTCACCTTGCGGTTGAGAAGCCCTGCAATGATGAAGGAGATGATCAGCACGCCCGGCACGTGGAACACCACGTAATACGCCGTGTTGTACACGCTCTGGACAAACCGGGTGTCCTCACCGGAAAGCAATTGGGCGTAATTCTCAAACCCCAGCCACTTGATGTCGCCCACCAGGCGCCACTGGGTGAAGCTGAGGAAGAACGAGAAGAAGAAGGGTCCTGCAAGGAACAAGATGAACCCAAAGAGCCAAGGGAGAATAAACAGGAACCCTTGGGTCTCCTTCCATGTCCAGCCCAAGATGCCGCGCCTACGTCTGACGCCCTCAGGCGCACTGGCCATGTCAGTTGCGGTCATCGCACCTCCTTCGAATCCGAGCGTCAGGCCCCGTTGATCGTCGCGGGACGCTCGGTCCCCCAATAGACGAAACCCGCAAATGCGGTGGCGGACCGTACAGCCACCGCGGCAGGCGCGTCAACAAATGTGCAGGGATTCTACGGGCGAACGCCCCCGGCGGACATTAGGGAATCGCCTGAGTCTCAGCCGTCCAGGGGATAGTGGAAGCTCGCGTCGCCACCCCGCGTGAACGACCACGAGTCGTCATGGCCGTTGCAGCGCACGACCAGTCCCGGCGGCCCGTCGGCCGTGGTCGAACCCCATTCGACGGCGGTGTCGTCGCCGTAGACGAAGACGGCGGCGCTCCAGAAAGCTTCGACCGCAACCTCCAAGATCAACGTGCTGCGCAGATCGCTGGCGGGATTCCCGGGTGAGCGCGCCGTGAGCAGACGCGCCCCAGGCAGCGGCGCAAAGGCGATCGTGAGCACGGCGTCCGCAGCGTCGTCTACCGGCACGGCGAGCCGAAGCAAGGCGCCCGACTCCGCCGGCCATGCCAGGGTGTCGCTCAGATGGGCGTAGGCAACATTGCCGGGCAAGCTCGGCGCAACGCCCACGCTCGCCGGCCCGGTCGTGAGCGCTCCTTCGTGGTGGAACACCAGATGCGCCCTGCGCGGCCTCGGGGACTCCACCCGTGTCAGGACGATGAAATACCCATGGCGCGCCAGCACCACGCGACGAGCGTAGACGGCCGCGTAGGCCCCCTGCTCCCATAGAACCTGCGCGTCAGCGATTCCGAACGGATTTCCCGCCACGGGCCGAAAACGCAGAGCCTCGCCCGTCGCGCGAGGTTGCGCTTCACCGTCCAACACGACTGTCGAGTGGCTCAGCGTGTGCCGATACCATGAGGAGTTGATTGGGATCCCGTAGCCCGGCGTGCCCAGGTCGGCGCCCCAGCGCCGGCCGCCGCCGTAGATGCTGAGTGCCAGCTTGTCGGCGTGGCCGTGCCCGCCTCCATGCGGTCCATATTTCAGCAGCAGCTCGCCCGGAGCGCCGGCCGGAAGCTCCGGGCGCAGCACGGCAAAGCCACTGGCCGCCTCGTTGGACTCGACCAGCGGCAGCGACACTGTGTCCGGTACCTGGTCGGGCCCGTAGAGCAACGACTCCACGTTTGAGCGCGGCTTCGTGCGGTACGCGCGAGCCAGGACCGCCTCAAACTCCGGCGCTCCATAGGTGCCGGCAGCAATTTCGTAAAAGCCGGGACCGTTGGGAATGCCGTGGCCCACCTCGTCGGTGACACGCGAGTGGTACCAGCAGTCGTTGATGGCCGGCACATAGTCGTCCGGATAGGCGATTCGCAGCGGGGCCTCAAACATGCGGCGCATGGTCGGGTTGTCAACCGGGTCGCCGGGCAATCCCTCGCGCGCCTGCGCCAGGTACAGCACGGCCCCCAGGGTGTAGTAGTGATAGCTGGACGCCCCCTCGTACCAGTGGCCGTCGGCCAACACGCCGCGGGCGAGCTGATCGGTCAGCCCGTAGGTGTCGTCGATGACGGTCTCTACCAGCGCTTCGTCGCCTAACGCCGTCCCCAACGTGGCCAGCGCCGCGTTGAGCCAGTTCTCGTAGTTGTGAATGCGCGGCGTGCGCTGCGCCTCGATGTGCGCGGCCGCCGGCTCCAGCAGCCTGGTCCGCAGCAGGTCCCGGTCGTCAACCACGCCCGGCCAGATCACATGGCAGGCCCAGGCGATGGGGATGGCCCACACCGATTCGTCCAGTGCCGAGAAGGTGATTTTGCCCACGCTTGGGGCGTCGCGACTGCTGTGAACGTCTGGATAGATGGCCGCGTATTCCGTGAGGATTCGGCGTGCCGCCTCCAAGTATTCCCGGTTTCCTTCCAGCCGCCAAAGCAGCGCCAGCCGGTAGGCGCGTTGCGCCATCCGGCGATTGGCCGTCCAGAGCCAGGAGTCGTCAAACGGCTGGCCCGACCAAACCCGTCCGTCCACCGGGCAGGCGTGACTGGTTGGCGTGCCTTCTTCGAAGATCAACTCGGCGGCATGGTCCGGACAAAAGTACGAGTGGTAGTAGCCGCCGTTGCGGGCCACGGGCCGCAGCGGACTGGCCAATGCGGCCGCCGCTTCCTCACGCAGCTCCCGCATGGCCGCGGCGAAGGCCGGCGATTCGTGCCGAGCCAGCGCGCGCTCCAGCGGACTCGTGGGTAGACCAAGACTGCTTTCGTTCATGACGAGCTCCCATCAAGGCCGTACGCGGCCAGCGTCTTGCGGGAAATGCCGGTCCAATTGAGTCCAGCGTCTACTTCGCCTGCCGCACGAACGGAAACCTCCGGATCGAGCGCCTGCGCATCGAGCAGCGCCTGCCGCAGCGCGTCCGGGTCGTCCGGGTCATACAGCACCGCGGCGGAGCCATTGCCAACCAGTTCGGGCAGACAGCCCCGGCGCGGGAGCACCAGCGGGGTGCCGTGCCCCAGCGCCAGGATCGCCGAGCCTGAGGTCAGCGTGTCCAGAAACGGCAGCACCAGCACGTCAACCGCGGCCATTACCAGTTGCACTTCCTCATCGGCGATGTGCCGCAGGTGCGCAATCACGCGTCGGTCTTCGATTTCGGTCGAGTGCAGCGGCCCGTGGTAGTTGGGGTGCAGCGCGCCCGCGACCAGCAGCCGCAAGTTGTCCCCCTCAAGCGACCCGAACTCCTCGATCAACCGCTCAACACCCTTATACGCCCGGATGTTGCCGAAGAACCCGTAGACGAACGCGTCGTCCGGAATGTCGAATGACCGTCGCGCCTCCGCCCGCGTGGCTTCCCGTGGATAGGCGTCGGCAAATGACCCGTGCGGGATCACATGCACGCCCCAGCGTCGACCAAAGCGACGCCCCAGTACGGCCTTCGCGTGCTCGCAGTGGCAAATTACGGCGTTGGCCAGCGTGGTCACCACCCGCCGCGCCACCTCGCCGTGCGACTCTCGCAGCTGCTCGTGTGGAACCACGTTGTGCATGGTCCAGACGATCCGGAAGCCACGCAGCCGCGCGACCACCAGCATGGCCGCGAAGGCCACCAGGCGCAGCATGGCCAACACCGGGTTGGGGTGCTCGTAAAACGTCGGGTTCCAGTTGAAGTGCACGACATCGTAGGGTCGCGGGAACTTCCACACGAAACCCAGATTTCCCGACCGTTTCACCTCAACGCGCACGCCGTGCTCGGCCAGCGCTTGGGCCAGCAAGCCGGCGTAGGGGTTCGACCCATCCAGGCGCCAGTTCAGCGTCGTGGCGCTCCAGAAGAACACGACGCGGGCAACCGGATTGGTCACCCCGTTGGACTCGGCCAGCGTCATGCGTCCGCCTGCCAGTGGCCTGGACCGGCCCCGGAGCTACGCGCGTCGCCTGCCGGCGCCGCGAATGTCACGGAGGGCTTTAGAAGCCGATTCCGGCCGAGGAGGCCTTGCTCGGGTTGATCTTGAAGCTTCCGCTTCGTTCTTCTTTACCGCAGCCCGAGGCCACGGCAATCGCGCCGATGAGCACTACGGCGGCAAGCATGCCTGCCACACGCCGCACTGAACGAGTTCTGATTGCTGTTCGCATGTAAACACTCCCTCCCACGCTGCCGCAGCCTACCCGTTTGGCCGCGGCGATTCACTTAGCTCGCCCGCGTACGCAAAGATCAATGGTGTCCCACCGGTGTGCAGAAACACCACGGTGTCCTGCTCCGTCAGGTCACCGCGCCGAACATCAGCCAGCAGCGCGGCAAACGCCTTGCCCGTATACACGGGCTCCAGGAATATGCCCTCGGTCTCGGCCACCCGCCGGATGGCTGCCACTCCCTCCGGCGTGGCTTCGGCATACGCGGGGCCAACGAAGGCCTGTGAGTTCCAGATGTCCTGCGCCCGAATCCGAATCTCCAAATCCAGAAGCTCGGCGGTGGCATTGGCCATGGCCGCTTGCTGGCCGGTGCGCCCTCCGTCCACGATCAGCGGGCTAAAGCCGCGAATCGCGTAGCCGGCGCCCAGCGCTCGGTTGCCAAGTTCCAGTCCGGCCTGCGTGCCGCCGCCCGAGGCCACGTAGAGGTGCGTGACGTCCGCGCCCAGGGCGCGCGACTGCTCATGGATTTCCAATATGCACTCGACATAACCGATCGAAGTCAGCGGCCCGTAGTCGATCACATACGGCTTGCGACCGGCCGCGCGCAGTTCGTCCGCCGTTGCGGCCAGATCCGCCTCATGGCCGAACATGCCGTCGCGTCCCGTGGGGCGTACGTCGGCGCCGAGGATTTCGAGCAGCAGCCGATTGCCCTGGAGCTCAGCGCCGTGTGGCCCTTCGTTCAGCACGAGCACAACATCCAGGCCAGCGCGCCGTGCGGCGGCCGCGCACTGGCGGGCGTGGTTGGACTGCATCACCCCGCCGCCCCATAGCAGCACGTCGCAGCCTTGCTGGAGAGCCGCGCCGACTTCGAACTGAAACTTGCGGTTCTTGTTCCCGCCCAACCCGTGTTGGGTCAGGTCGTCGCGCTTCATCAGCAGCCGTGGCCCGCCCAGTTCTCGGGTCAGGTTCGGCAGATCCAGCAGTGGCGTCGGCAACTCGGTCAAATCAAAGCGCGGAAGCGCATCCAGGCGGCGTCGCACGTCAGCGGCGCTGTAGACGGCCGGCGCTTGCGACATCAAGGCGCTCCTTCTGCGATCCCCGCGGGTGGCTGAACCGGCTGTGGGCCGCAGCGTACCGCCTGGATGCCGCTTCCACGTACCGACGGTGAGGCGATGCAACGCGCGAAAGCGGCCGCTGGCAGGTGCCGTGAGTTGAATCCTGGCCAAGGGCCGCCTACAGTCGGAACTCCAAACCTCGGGCGCGTAGCTCAGCTGGTTAGAGCGCCACGTTGACATCGTGGAGGTCAGAGGTTCGAGTCCCCTCGCGCCCACCAATTCCCGCAGTTGCGTAGCCCGTCCTGACGGACGGCGCAGCAATCAGAACCGCAGCGGAGCCGGATTCCAGCCGCGCGTCTCGCGCCAGTCGGGGCCGTAGTCCGCGAAACGACTCAGCCCAAGACCTCTGATGTCGATGTTCGTCTCGCCGTAGAGCACCAGATCGCTGACGACCTTGCCCGTGGCCGGTGAAATCCCAAACCCATGCGCCGACGCGGTGACAACGATGTAGTTGCTCGGGCAGTTGAGAATGTCAATGATCGGAATGTAGTCCGGGGCCTGTTCCACCACCCCAGCCCAACTTCGGATGACCGGGACGTCTGCCATCCCCGGAAGCAGTTCGGCGAGCCGCCTGGCGATATTCCTGATGAGCGGAGTGTTGGGCTTGCCGGGACTCGTGGTCAGGTCCACGTCGGTCCATTCGTGGGTCCCGCCGCCGAAAATCAGATTCCCTCTGACGGCCTGGTGTCCGTAGAGCCCGTTACCCACCAGGGCGATCGGGAAGCGCGGCTCCACGGGGGCGGTCGCCAGAATCTCCACCCGGGCTGGCGCCACGGGCACGTGAACGCCCACCAGCTCCGCCATTAGCCCCGTCTGGGGCCCGGCGGCGCCGACCACCACATCGGCCGCAATGTCGCCGGCGCTGGTCTCCACCGACGCGACCCTGCCGTCGACGACCCGAAGGCCGGTAACGGTCGTGTTCTGGTAGAGCCGCCCTCCCAGGTCTTGCAACGCCCACGCGTATGCCTGGACCGTCAGCTGGGTATTGGCGTGTCCGCCGTTGGCGAAGAAAAGCCCGCCGAGCGTCCGCTCGGTGATTCCCGGAATCATGTCCCGTATCTCGGCAGCATCCACCAGCTCGGCACGGAGACCGTGGCGCAGCGCTTCGTCCCGTTCCGCGACGAGGCTGCCTATCTCCTCCTCGGTCACGGCGACCTGGAGCCGACCTTCCTGTACGAATTCGGTGGGATGGCCCAACTCTTCGTCCAGCGTCGTCCATAGCTCCGTGGCTTCCACGGCCATCGGTATCAGCAGTGGCTCGTCAACCCGCTCGCTGACCATCCCGCCGTTCCGCCCGGACGCCTCGCCCCCGACGATCCCCTTGTCGACGACAACCACATCCCGTCCCGCCCTGGCCAGGAAATAGGCGGAACTGAGACCCGAAACGCCTCCGCCAATGACGACGACGTCGGCGGTGTCAACTGGCATGGAGCCGCTCTACCCCAGCACCTGATGCGTCGGGCTGAACCATTTGGGCCACTCGCTGCGCACCTGCTCGGGCTCGTCGTGGGGCCACATGATCCGCAGCGGCAGCGGCCGTAAGGGTGGCCGGTAGGACATCGGTGGCATTTCGGCTACGTCGCTACCCGTTTCCTCGGCAAGCAGCATCGCCACCTGCTCACGGCAGAGCCGGCCCTGGCAGTGGCCCATGCCCGCCCTCGTCAGGCGCTTGACCTGGTCTGGGTTGATTGAAGCGTTTGTCGCGAGTGTCCCGAGCCCCCGGCGGCTCTTTCGTTCCGACTCCCATTTCAGATACCGCGGCGGTTGCAGGTCGATTAGCTCGGCACAACTGACCTGCTCGCACTGGCAAGCCAGAACTCCAGGTCCGCCCGCATTCACGAGGGCCTGAAGCCATCGTGTCCAGCTTGAGTAGACGTGGTTCGGAGTTGGGTTGTCGACCTCCGAGCGGGGGTCGCGTCTCCGGGCCAGCGCCGAATCCTTGTCAATGGCTCCCAGCGACTCGGCCGCGGCAACGCCGGCCAAGCGTCCCTGATTTTGCACAATCTCTCCGTTGAGGGTCATCTCCTCGTCGCAGCCGGCTACGTCACCCGCCACGAACACACCGTCCACGCTGGTCTGCATGCAGCCGTCGTGGTTCGGAACGAAACCGCCAAGCTGGGACTCGAAGCGAAGGTCGCACCCCAGGAGACTCAGAAGCTCCACGTTCGGAACCAGGCCGATAGCGAGGCAGACGGTGTCTGCGGAGATGACCTTCGCAGTGCCGGCAACCGGCTCGCCGTTGTCGTCGATCTCCACCAACACGACGGATTCAATCTCGCCGTCGCTGCCGACCGCCTCGTGTACGGCGTGGGACGTGAACAGCTTGACGCCTCGTTTCCGCAACGCGGAGACAAGGGCCTCGTCGCCGCACGCGGAGGAAGACACCTCCACGACAGCGGCCACCTCGATACCCCGATCCAGCGCCATCCTGGCGGAGTGGAGACCCAAGTTGCCGGAGCCCAGAACCACCATGCGTCGCGAGGCCAGCGCCTGGTAGCGATGCATCAACGCATGGGCGCCGTTGGCCCCCATGGCGCCCGCCAGATTCCACCCGGCGAAACCGATGCCCAGGTCACGGGCGCCGGTTGCCACGATGAGCCGGTCGTACTTGATCATCCACGACCGCTCGTGATCGGCCAGCCCGAGCTGCGGACCATCGAGAACCCTGCTGGTGTCGCTATTGCGAAAGGCTCCCCAGACACATGTCCCAAGCTGAACGTCCACACCGGCTTCTTCGGCCTCGGCCAGGGCTGGGTTGGCCGCGGCTACCCGCTCCAGCATCAGAGCCCTGTCTCGCAGCGACCCGTTGAACCGCCGGCCGAAGAACTGCGGAACGTTCAGCGCAGCCATGGACTCGGGGATTGGGTTCTCGTCGATGAGCGTGACCGGCACGCCGGCCCTGGCCGCCGCGATGGCGGCAGCCGTTCCCGACACCCCGGCGCCGACGACCACCAACGGTTTGGAATCCATGTCAGGTCCGCCCGCCTAAGCCGCCGCCATCTCTACGACTCGCTTCCATTGTTATGTGCGTGCCCGGCCGTCTTTCGCGGCGACGAGGTCCCAGCCGGCAGAGCCTCGCGCAGGGACCTGGTGTAATCGACGCCGAAGCCGCAGCACGTGCCCACGACCTGGGCTCCCATTTCGACCCAGGCCGCAGCTTCGCGCGTCAACTCCTCCTCGGACTCTTCGTTGCTCACACTGCTGTCCTGCCAGGTCGCGAGATAGTCATCCCGGCCGGCATCCGGATACACGATCACGGGCCCGGACCACTCATCGAGAACGACCTCGAGCGCCGGCGTCGTCTCGGCGATCCGGCTGTGGAACACGCCCAGTACGTCGGGGCCCACCGATGCAATTTCGTTGACGCCGTCGGCCAGGCTCTTGGTGTCATCGACCGGCCGCCAACTCTCCGTCCACAGGGGCATGCCGATGCCGGTGCTGTAGTCACGGTCGCTGCCGAAACTCATGCGCACCGGCTGCCCGTCCTCCGCTACGGAAGCGGTAAACGCAACCCAAACCGGGAGCCCCGTGGCTTTTGCAGACTCAGCGGCTATGGCGCGGGACTCGTTATCGGCCCACAGGTTCTCGATCAGGAACAAGTCCACGCCGGACTCGGCCAGGATATTGGCCTGCTCCTCGGCGTAGGCCCTCAGTTCCGCCGTCGAAAGACTGGCGCCATAGCCGAAGCCGGTGCCGCCCAGCAGAGTCCCGGTCCTGCGGTCGCGGATCGGGATTCGACACGAGATGGAACCGGCGATGCAGATCGGCCGGTCGACGGCGGTCCGGGCAATGGCGTCGTGTGCTGCGTCCACGGCGCGCACGTTGACTTCGCGCACCAATTCGCTGTACCCGGAAGCCTCCAGGGCGGGGCGCAGGGTGTTGAAGGTGTTGGTGGTGATGACATCCGCCCCAGCCTTGATGTAACGCTCGTGCATCTGCCGCACCGTCGACGGGTGCGTGTAGTTGCCGGGTCCGCACCACGCGGCCGGGTCCATGGGCACGCCCATCGCCTGAAGCTCGGTGCCGATGGCCCCGTCGAGGATGATCACCTCGCCTCGGTCTAAGCGGCTCTTCAACGCCCTATAGTTAGCCATGCGTGACTCTCCGTGGCGGCTACTACTCCATGCAGCATATTCCTATTGCAGGGTACTTGGACTGCATTAACGACTCGGACACCCAAGAATCCACCACGGTTCCTCCAAGCGCTGCTCTAAACCAGCGAAATCGACCGACGTGCGAGGCGCCGTTGTCGGAAAATTTCGTCTGCGGTCCAACCCTGGAACGCACGCCGGTTCGTCAGCGCCAGGACATGCCTGGCCCGACCTATGGCCTGAACCGGGAATCTCCAGGTTCAACCCACGTTCTGGAGAATTCGCAGTACAGTAGTTGCTGGTTCACCAGCACCACTTGATGCGGCACGCGGAAGCTAGCGCCAATAGCCCGGGGCCTGGCGGCTGGGGCGGTGGCTACTGCTGTGTTGACCGCCTGCGACGGAAGACCCGACGAAACCGTGGTTCTGCGCCTGACCGCGCGCGCGGCTACCGCCGCCAGTAGTCAGCCCACCTCTCCCGCGGTCACCTCCGAAACTGGCCAGCCTCCGACCATTCGAGAGCCGGTGAGCCCCTCGGCCACCTCCGCACCCGCACCACTGCCTACGTCCTCCCCTACGGCTACCCCAGCTCCCACGCCCACTCCAACCCCATCTCCAACGCCGCCAGTCACAGTGGATGTGGACGGCGAAGACGGCCGGCTGCTGGCGGTGATCGACGGCGACACATTCACCGTCGCGCTCTCGTCGGGCGAGGTCTCGGTTCGAATCCTCGGAATCGACGCGCCTGAATTCGACGATGTCGGCCAGCGCGAGCTCGCCGACCAGGCCCGCAAGGCCCTTCGCACCCTCATCGGCGATGGGCCGCTGCGCCTCGTCGCCGACATCGATCCGATAGACGCCGGCGGCCGCTTACTGCGGCACGTCTACCGCACCGATCGCTTGCTGGCTGCCGACCTGGCGCGTCAAGGCTGGGTGCGGGCGCTGGCAATCGCGCCGAATCTGGCCGAACAGGACGCCATCGGCTCCGCGGTCGCTGAGGCGCGCCAGGCCAACCGAGGTATCTGGGCGCTGGATTCGGCCAGCATCACGTTGACCGTGGACAAGGTCCAGGAAGTGGTGACGCTGACCAACGCGGGAGCAATGCCATTGGACATCAGCGGCTGGTGGCTGGTCAGTCTTCGTGGAAAGCAGGTCTATCGCTTTCCCCCCGGCGCCTCCGTCGACCCGGGAGCCCTGGTACGTGTCGGATCCGGCCAGGCCCAGGGCGCGCACCGCTTCCAGCAGCGCAGTGTTTGGAACAACTCAGATCCCGACCCTGCCGAACTCCGGCGACCCGACGGACGCATCGTCGCCGTCTGGGATGACCCTGTATCTGCGTAGCTTGTCTACACCCGTCTGGTGGTTTCGTAGACGACCGTTGGCGGCTGGCTAGTGGCCTGCTGGCATTGAGCGCCTGAGGCTCGCCTCGGATACTGCGAGCCATGGCCCTCCACCGGACTCCAGATCTCCCAGAACTCCAACAGGCGTTGGCGGCAGAGTTGTCGCCAGACGCCACACGGGCGTGCGACCTCGAGCGCGACAGTATTGACGGCGTTCGGCCGGCGCTCTGTGCGCGCGTGGATTCTCCGGGCGCCGTCGCGGCGGCGTTGGCGATCTGTCGTCGTCTGGGGGCGGTGGTGGTCCCGCGCGGCGGCGGGACGCACCTGGCTCTTGGCGCGCCCCCCGAGCGAGTGGACTTGTTGCTGGACCTCAGCGGACTCGACCAGGTGATTGAGTATCGGCCGGAGGACCTGACCCTCGCGGTGGCCGCCGGTGCGCGGCTGGCGGACGTGCAACGGTTGCTGGCGGGTGCGGGGCAGATGCTGGCGCTGGATTCGGCGGGCGGACCGACGTCCACGATCGGCGGCATGGTGGCCGCCAACCTGTCTGGTCCGCGACGTGCCGGGTCGGGGACTGCGCGCGATCTGGTGATCGGCCTCGAAGTCGCCGGCGTGGATGGTCTGGTCACGAAGTCGGGCAGCATGGTTGTCAAGAACGTCACCGGCTACGACCTGCCCAAGGCGCACATCGGGGCGCTCGGCACGCTGGGCGTCATTACCCGCGTGAACCTGAAGGTCACGCCGCGTCCAGCCGTGGAGCGCACGCTGGTCGTTCCCCTCGCGGATCTCGCCGCGGCCGGATCGGCGGTCGGGGCCTTGATCGATAGCCCGCTCATGTGCAGCGGATTCGATCTGGTGCAACGGTCAGTTGCGCCGGACATCGCCGCCGCCGCCGACTGGCTGTTGGCCATTCGCGTACCGGGAACCGCGGGCGGCGTTGCCGCTCAGTTCGCCATGGTGGGCGAGGCCGTCGCGTCCCCCGCGGCAGCCAAAGGGATCACGCTGGACGGTCCGGCGCAGACGCGGTTCTGGTCCGACGCCGACACCCTGGCTCGTCCGCCCATGGACGTTGCAGACCAGGCAACCTGCCGCTTGAGTGCGCTATCCAGTCAGACGCCCTCGCTGCTGGGCAGCGCGGCTGAGATTGGCGACGACCTTGGCCTGCGCACAGTTGCCAGTGCGCGGGCGCTGCATGGAGTGATCCGCGTGCGCGCCGTAGGGTCGGACAGCGCGAGTGTCCTGGCGGCGTTCGTGCAGCGCCTGCGAGCGGCGGCAGAGCGCCTAGGCGGTACGCTAGTGATTGAGTCCGCGTCGACCGATGTCAAGCGAGCGGTCGGCGTGTGGGGCGTGTCGGCGGAGGCGCCGGACGTGCAGGCCATGGATGCGTTGCGCGCGGCCTTCGATCCAGATCGGATAATCAATCGTGGACGCTTTGTGGTGACCTAGGCATGGCAGTGGAACCCGCGCGGTTGGGATTCTCCGAGATGGACGCGCCCGAGGCTTCCATCCTTTCCAATTGCGTGCATTGTGGGCTGTGCCTCAACGAGTGCCCGACCTACCGGGTCCTGCGGTTGGAGATGGATTCGCCGCGCGGGCGCATCCAGCTGATCGAGGCGGTGCAGGACGGACGGATGGCGCTGGACAGTCCAGCCTTCCTCAGACACACGTTTCAGTGCCTGGACTGCCGCGGGTGTGAGACGGCCTGTCCGTCCGGCGTGAAGTACGGGGCCCTGATCGAGTCGGTGCGGGCGCAGACGGTTCAGGCCAAGCTCCTGCCCACGCGCCGCCGCATCGCCCAGACCGTGCTGCGGGTGGTGTTTCCACGTCCGAAACTCCTGCGACTGGCGGCACGCGGGCTTTGGCTCTACCAGCGGACCGGGTTGCAGGCGCTAATGCGGCGGCTAGGCCTCTTGCGCTTGATTGCACCGCCGCTGGCGGCGGTGGAGGCGCTTTCCCCGCCAATCTCCGACCGATTCCTGCAGGCCTCCGATCTGCGGTTTGTGCCGGCCTTTGGGGAGCGCCGTCACTCGGTCGCCTTCATCACCGGCTGCATCATGAGCGTGTCCTTTGCTGAAGCGCATCGCGCCTCGCTGCGGGTGCTGGCGCGCAACGGCTGCGATGTCCACATCCCGGAGCACCAGAGCTGCTGTGGAGCGCTGCACGTACACGGCGGCGACCGGGAAACCGCCCGCGAACTGGCGCGTCGCAACATCGACGCGTTCGATTCGGCCGGGTACGAAGCCATCATCATCAACTCGGCCGGCTGCGGATCGACGCTGAAGGAATACGGCGAACTTCTGGCCGATGACCCGACCTACGCGGCCCGCGCGCACGCATTCACCGAGCGCGTGCGCGATCTATCCGAATTCCTGGCTGAGATTGGTGCGAAGCCTCCGGCGGGTTCCATCAACGAGCGGGTGATCTATCAGGATGCCTGTCACCTGGTGCATGCCCAGGGCGTCTCGCAGCAGCCGCGCGACTTACTGGCGGCCGTGCCGGGCGTGGAGCTGGTGGAGATGGAAAACCCGACGGTGTGCTGCGGCGCGGCGGGGCTGTACAGCGTCACGGACACCGACATTTCGCTGGCGATTCTGGAGCAGCGCCTTGACGCCATTGAGGCCACCGGCGCCGCTATCGTCGTTTCCGCCAATCCGGGCTGCCTGCTGCACATCCAGTCTGGCGCCCGCCGGCGCGGGCTCGACCTCGAAGTGATGCACGTGGCGGAATTCCTGGACAAGGCCTACGCCCAATGACGCGCCTTCGGCGCCCTTACTTCGCGGCGGCGCCGTCCCGCAGCCGGCGATGACCACGCCGCAGCGCTCCGTCGAGCGCGGGGCCAGCCGAGGGGCGTGGGCGCGGCGGCAGGCGGCCGTGGACGCCCAACGAGACCGCTGGCACGACGGGCACCAAGCCACCGTGCGGGCCGACCAGGAGTCGCGGGCGGCCGAGATTGCCGCGAGTCGACGACCGACGCCGCGCAACCTCTGGCGCATTTTGACCTCGAGCCGCACCCTGACCTCGTTTCTGATATTCAGCTTCCTGCTGGCTGCCGGGGTTATTCCGGCCGTGTTGGCGCTGCGGACAACGCAGGAGGAGGGAATCGAGCCGGAAGTGGTTCGCCGGATTCAGGTCGGGTTGCAGCAGAGTTCGAACCTGGACGGCGAAGGCTTCGACCTCCTGGAAATCGTGAACGGCGGCGAATTGCTGGCCATCAGTTCCACGGCGGACGCCGAGGGCGACCACCGTGCCAGTCGACTGCAAGACGGCCTGTTCGATCCCCAGTTCACCGCCTGGCGATCGGCCGGCCCGGACTTTCCGGTGACGGCCGTCTATGAAGTTCGGTTTCGGACGCCGGTTCGCAAAGTCATCATCTGGAACCATCCGGATGAGCCGGAGGCCAGCTACATCCGGGAGTTCGAGGTACTGGCCTCGCTGGAAGATCCGCGGACGCATCCCGACGCGCTGGTCAGCATTGGAAGGTTCACGGCGGCGTCGCCGGATCTGAAGCTGGTCTTTGACGTGGATACGCCGGTGCCCATTCGGTACGCGATGCTGAAGATCTACTCTACGTTTGGGACGGCCGACTACGCTTCGGCGTCCGAAATCGGTCTCTTTGGCGAGACGCGGGACGCCGAGCAGGCGCCGGTTCCCCGACCGCCGGCGCCGCTCAACATTTAGCCGGACGGCCCGAAGTGCCCGGTGGCGACAGGCGTTCGGGCAGGTGCGGCAATCTACAAGTCCGGGGTTTCGTGGACCGTCTGACTCACTTGCCAATGCAGAACTTCGAGAAGATGACGTCCAGCAAGTCTTCGGTGGCGGATTCGCCGGTAATTTCGCCGAGGGCGTTGACAGCGCCGCGGACGCCGATGCTGACGAGGTCGGAGGGTTCGTCGTCGGCCACGGCGCGGCGGGCGCTGGCGAGTTCGTTGCCGGCGCGGCTGAGGGCCTCCTGATGGCGGACGCTGGCCACCAGGGCCAGGCCGCCGTCGCTGCCGGCCAGTCCGATGACATGGCGGAGGGCCTGTCGTAGCTCGCTGACATCCTCGCGGATTGCGGCGGTGTGGACCACGGGCGCGCCAGGCGCGAGGTCACGGACGTCACCAGGTCGGACTGCGTGCGGCAGGTCCCGCTTGTTGAGCGCGACGATGGTGGGTTTGGCGGCCCGGCGCACGCGCGCGGCGGTGGTCTCGTCGTTGCCGAGCAAGGGGCGGCTGGCGTCCAGAACCAGAATTGCGGCGTCGGCGCCCTCAAGGGCGCGGGAACTGCGTTCAACGCCCAGCGTTTCGACGGGATCGTGGGTCTCGCGCAAGCCCGCCGTGTCGTTGAGCACGATGGGTACGCCGTCGAGGTCAAAGGACTCTTCCAATACGTCGCGGGTGGTGCCTGGGACGTCGGTGACGATGGCGCGGTCGGCGCTGAGCAGGGCGTTCATGAGCGACGACTTGCCGACGTTGGGGCTGCCCACGAGGGCCACGCGCACGCCGTGGCGCTGCATGATCCCGCGACCCGCCGAGGCCAGGGCAGCTTCCAGACGTTGGTGCAGCGAATCGAGGGTGGACGCGAGCACGGCACGGTCCATGGCAGGGACATCGTCCTCGTCGAAATCGACTTCGGCCTCCATCTGGGCCAGTAAGTCAAGACAGGCGGTGCGCATGTCGCGAACCGCGTCCGAGAGGCGGCCCGCCAGCTGGTTGGCGGCAACGGCCAAAGCAGCGGGCGTTGGAGCGGCCACCAGATCGGCGACGGCCTCGGCCTGGGCAAGGTCGAGGCGGCCGTTGAGGAAGGCCCGCAGGGTGAACTCCCCGGGGCCGGCCGGTCGCGCGCCAGCCGACAGCAGGCTGTCCAGCACCCGTCGCAGCGCGACCGGGCCGCCGTGGCAACTGAGTTCCGCCACGTCCTCGCCGGTATAGGAGCGTGGACCCGGCATGAAGAGCAGCAGGGCCTGGTCGATGAGGTCGTCGTTGCCGTCATAGACGCGCACAAGGTGGGCGTAGCGGGGCTTGGGGCTGCGGGTGCGGCGGGTGACGCGGCGGGCGATCCAGAGGGCTTCGGGGCCGCTTATTCGCACAATGCCGATGCCGCCGCTCCCAGCTGGGGTCGCGATGGCGGCGATGGTGTCGAATGTAGGGACGCCGGAGTTCATCAGGGGTTGGCGGTGGCAGGGTGCCCGGGGCGCCGGTGGATTCTACGGACGGCGGCTGATTTGGCCCGCGGGACGCTAGGCTGACAGGGAATGCTGCCGAAGCGTTCGTGCAGTTGACGCGGGAGCTGGCGCCGATGCCGCAGATGACGGGTGGACAGGCTCTGGTGGCCGGGATGCGCCAGGCTGGCGTGACGACGCTGTTTGGGATACCGGGCGTTCACAACGGTGGCCTGTACGACGCGCTGCTGGACGCGCCGGATATCCGGGTGGTGATCACGCGGCACGAGCAAGGCGCGGCTTTCATGGCGGACGGATACGCACGCGCCTCGGGCCGTGTGGCTTGCGTGGCCACCATCACGGGGCCTGGAATCACCAACGCGGCGACCGGGTTGGGTGAGGCGTACGCGGAGTCGTCGCCGGTGTTGCATATCGCGACGGCCCTGGGCCCGGCCTCGCGAGCGCCGGAGGCCGGCGAACTGCATGAGTTGCGCGATCAGTCCGGCGTGCTGCGGGCCCTGGTGGGTCACCACGAGCTGGTGGAGACGGTGCCGGCTATCCCAGGCGCGGTGACCCGAGCCATGGACGCGATTTCCACCGATCGGCCAGGTCCGGCCAGCGTGGAGATTCCGCTGGACCTGTTGACGGCGACCGGTGAGGTTGCGTTGGCGGGGGCAGAGCCAGCGACGGTAGCCGCACCTGATCCTGAGGCTGTGGATCGGGCGGCGGAATTGCTGGCCAGCGCGGACGCGCCGCTGATTTTCCTGGGCAGCGGGGCCATGGACGCGGGACCGGAGGTCCAGGCGCTGGCGGAACGACTCCAGGCCCCGGTGTTGACAGCCCACACGGGCAAGGGGGCGTTTCCGGAGTCGCATCCGCTGTCGTTGGGCTGCAAGCACCGGTTGGACGAGAACCTGTACGAGCTCCTGCGGACACGCGACGTGGCGCTGGTGGTCGGATGCCGGCTGGGAGCGAGGGTGACTGACGACGACCGGATGCCGTTGCCGGAGACGCTGATTCAGATCGACCGGTCGGCGGCCGAACTCGGTCGGCACCGGCCAATCGCGGTGTCGATCCAGGCTGATGCCGCCGCCGGAGTGAGCGAAGTGCTTGAGGCCTTGCCGGACGAGACGCCTCCCGAGGCGCCGGACATTGCGGCAGGAATGCTTGCTCGTCGCAGCAATCCGCATGACGCGGCGGACGACCCGAGGTCGGCGGCCATCCTGGACGAGCTGCGGCGGGTGTTGCCGGACAACGGCGTGCTGGTGAACGACATGACGATGACCAGCTACCGCTCGGCGGGGCTGTTTCCGGTGGACCAGCCGCGGTCGTACATGTTTCCGATCTACTTCGGCACGCTGGGGTTCAGCCTGCCGGCGGCGATTGGGGCGCAGGTGGCTTGTCCCGAACGGCCGGTGTTGTCGCTGAGCGGGGACGGCGGCTTTCTGTTCACCGCGGAGGAGCTCGCCACGGCCGTGCGCGAGCAGTTGCCGGTGGTGGCGGTGGTGTTCAACGACTCGTCGTACGCGGCGATTGACGGGAACTTCCGAGGAAACTTCGGCGGGCGCACGGTGGACGTGCGGCTGCATAACCCCGATTTCGTGGCGTTCGGGAAGTCGTTCGGGGCGGTGGCCGAAGGGGTGGATACGCCGGAGGCGCTGGGCGCGGCGGTGACGCGCGGGCTGGCGCGGCGCTGTCCCAGCCTGATCGAGTACCGGCTGCCGCCCGTCGGCTGACCTGGGCGCCTCGCGCGCAATAAGAGTTTTTTCTAAAAAACTCTTGAGGTGCGGCGGGGTGCATTTGGGGTGGGTTTGGGAGGCGTCGGCGGCCGGGGTGGAGTCCGGCCTGCTCGGGAATGGCTGGCGGGGCGGCAGGTCGGTTTTTGGCTGGGGTTGGGTGGGGGAAGGCGAGGGCAGCCGACGTCGGGTTAGGCGCAGCGCAGCCAGGAGCAGGTGAAGCAGGCTGAGCACGTTAGCGGGGCGGGGAAGAGCCAGCCGATGGCGGCTGCCGGATTGGTAGCCAGGGGCTGTCGGTGGGCTGGGCGGAGGGGGCAGGTGAGGGCTCCGGATTGGGGTTGCGTGACTTACTCGGCTAGTGTACACTGGCTGGGGACAGGTGGCAAGTGGCGGGAGCAGTGGCTAGCGGTTAGTGACGAGGGGAGTTGGGAGTGGTTGGTGGGGTTGGGTGAGCTGGAGGCACGGGCATTTGGGCGAAACGCGGGTTGCGTGGAGTTGGATGGTGTCAGTTGAGGCGGGCGGGAAAGGAGACTTGAGCGGTTGATCCAGGGTGCGGCCAGTCGGAGCCATGCGGTCCTTCGGCGAGGACGCGGACTTGGGCGGACTGACGGGACACCACACGGGATTGGATAGACGGTCGAACTTGCAAGTGGGACCGGCGCGCGCTGTAATCCCTTGGGCGGAAACGCATGTGAGGCAATGTTCATGGCGCCAGCCGGGCTTGCGTGGCTTGACTATTCGGAGACCGACCAGCGACGGGCGCGAGAGATCGTCAGGTGGTTTTTGCAGCCCGAGAGTCGCGATGAACTGGGGCTCGGTGGGATCCGGGACGCGCTGAGCGACACGCTGTTTCCCGGAACCTCGTTTCTGCTCACGCGCGCCCGGTACCTGCTGTTCGTGCCCTGGCTGTATCGCGAGGGGGCGCGTCGGGGACACGGCGGCCCGAAGCTCACGCAGTGGGTTCAGTGGCATGAACGGCAGCTCATTGGCGCGCTGCATCGCGGCGGGGATCACGCGGGACTGATCGGCCTGATCGCGGGGGCGGCGGTGCGAATCCTCCCGTCGAGCATCTACTGGAACACCCTGCGGCGATTCGGCATCTTGCGGCGCGAAGGAACGGAGGGACAGGTTGCGGGTCTGCGCCAGATTTCACGGCCGCAGGATGAGGCGACCGAGTTCCTGGAGCACTCCGACTCGGTGTGGGCACCCTCGACTCCGTCGGCTCCGGACGACTTCTTCGAGTATGAAATCTGCAACTTCACCCTAACGCAGGACGAGGCGACCTGGCTCGCCGAGCGGATCGTCGACGCGGTACCGGATAGCTTGCTCCAGTTCCTGGTAATGCGAGGGAAACGTCAATCATCCAGCACCCGGTACGCCTGGGATGAACCCGAGGCTGTCGCTGCGAAGGGTCAGGTCCGGGACGCGCTGGACGAGGCTCGCCGGTTCTCGGTCACGATGCACGGGGCCGCGCTGCTCTACAACCTGCTGCTGGCCGAACGGGCGGAGGAAATGGATATCTCAAGGCACGAGAGGCGCCGGGACGAATACAAGAGCCGGCTTGACGAGTGGCAGAAGGACTTTAAAGAAATCAACGCGGGGGCCTGGGACCTGAACGGGTTGTGGGCCCTGGTCGGTACACAGGGGCGGCCTGCCGCGCCGCCGACGCGCTCATTCGTGTCCGAATGGGTTGACCTGGCGCGAGCAAGCGGCGGACGGTTGGCGGACGACGACAAGGCGCGGGAGCTGATTCGGAATCGGGAACGCGTGCAGAAGCGCGGCCAGGCGCGGCTGATCAATGAGCGGCTGATGCGTCAGTGGGGCGGCGCGTCCGGATCCGGACGCCTCAATTTCCGCTGGCCGGTCGTCAGGCGGATTCTCAATGAGATCGTGGATGGGCGGGAGAACGGCCATGCTGGCCCCTGACAGCCGCGAGTTGCTGCTGGACGCTCTGCGACCGCCGGCGGGCTGCTCGCTGGATCGCGCCGTCGCGACAACGTTCACGCTCGATCTGGAGACGGCCCTGACCGTGCCGCTTGCGTTCGCCGGTTTTCGATTGGACGAGCAGCCGGATCCCATCGAGGTCATGCAGTCACTGCGCGGGATGAGCGATCGGATTGACATCTTCTGCCAGGCCGGCGCGATCGGCGCGGGTAAGTGGCCGTCCGACTTGCTGGCGCTGCTCGAAGACGTCGTCCACGAGGTGCGGCGACCCAGGCCAGGCCACATATTCCATCCCAAGACCTGGGTGCTCCGATTCCGTGACGAGAACCAGGCGCCCTCGTATCGGCTGCTCGTGCTCTCTCGAAACCTCACCGCCGATCGCAGCTGGGACACGATCCTCTGGCTCGATGGCTGGCGTGCGGGACGGATCAACCAGGGCAGTGGGCCACTCGCGCGGTTCGTTCGCAGGCTGCTGGGGTTGGCAGTGACACCGCTATCTCCAGACCGTCACGCGGTCCTGACCGATCTCGCCGACGAGCTGCGGCGGGTCGAATGGGAGCTACCCGACGGCGTTCGCAAGGTTCGCTTTCATCCGATCGGCCTTCCACGTGCGCGTCGGTTTCCCGTCGACGAGCATTTCCGCGGCTATCGAAAGCTCGTGATTTCTCCATTCGTCCGCGAAGGCGCGATTCGGCGAATCTTTCGGCCACGGGCGGGCCAGACGGCCGTGCTCATCTCGCGTGGCGCGGAGCTCAAGGCTCTGCCAACAAACGCACTCGAGCACGTGGACGTCTTTGAGCTCGATCCGACGGCGAGCCTCGCCGCGGATGACCCCGAAGGGGAGGCAGACCGGAGCTTCTTTACGCAACTGCACGCAAAGGTCTTCGTGGTCGAGCGCGACAAGCGAGCGCATCTCTTCGTTGGCTCGGCCAACGCGACGGATGCGGGGCTGGGCCAAAACGTGGAGTTTCTTTGTGAGCTCGTCGGTTCAGTCGGGACTCTCGGAGTCGACGCGCTTGTCGGAGAAAAAGCTCCGCTTCGAGCCATGCTGTTGCCCTACGTTCCTGGTACGGAGCCATGTGGCGATAGAGACGGCGAGGACAGCCGCGCGCTCGAAAACCTGCTTCTCGACGTCGCGGCGGAGATCCGCTTCCGCACGACGGTCACGCAGGCGACGGAGGGTTGGGGCGCTCGAATTACGTCCGATGTCGCACCGCGACGCATGCTCAAGGGGGCCTGCGTCACGATCGCTCCCCACAACCGTCCGACCGAGACCCGTTCGCTCGATTCGGCAGAGCCTCTCGACGCCGAACTCCCGCCCTGCGACCTGGTTGATATCACGGCATTTCTTCGGCTCACTGCGCGCCAGTCTGTCAAGGGGAAAGTGCTGGAGCGCTCGACGGTCGTCTGCTCACGACTCGAGGGTTCGCCTGACGATCGATTCCGGCAAATCTTTGCCCGGCAGATCGACACGCCGGAGAAGTTTCTGCGGCTGCTCGCGCTGCTTATCGGTTTCGCGTCCGGGACGGTCACTGAAATCGTAGTGAACGGCGAGGGGTCGGGACGCTGGTCAGCAGGCGCCGGGCAAGGCGTCCTGGAACTGCTGGCGCGAGCTCTCGCCGACAGTCCGGAGTCAATCGATCACCTGGACGAGATCATCGAGCACCTGCGCCGGTCGCCGCATGGTCGGGCGGTGCTTCCGCCGGGCTGGGACGACGTGTGGCTGCCGGTCCTTGAGGCGCGACGCGCGATGCGCGCAGACGCTTCGTGACCCAAACGACTCCCGGCGACCGGGAACTAAGGCTCAGCGACTTTCAGCGAGCGACCGCCGAGCACGCGTTCAGGCGGCTGTACCGCGATCAGGACTCGTCGCGGCGATTTCTGGTGGCCGATGAAACCGGGCTGGGCAAGACGCACGTCGCGCAGGAAGTCATCGCCCAGACCCTGGAGCACCTCGAGCAGGTCGACCACGTGGGCCGCATCGACATCGTGTACGTGTGCTCCAACGCGGACATCGCCGAGCAGAATATTCGAAAGCTGAACGCCACCGGCTCGGAGAGTCCGAGCTTTGCGACGCGGCTTACGTTGTTGATCAGGCAGCCGAACGTGCTGAAACCCGCACCGGGCGGCGCCGGCAAGCCGGCCACATTCGTCGCGTTCACACCGGCCACATCGTTTCAATTCGGATGGCAGCTGGGGACGGCGATTGAGCGTGCCGTGCTCTACGTCCTGCTGCGCGATCACCTGGGTCTCAGGGACGCGCGAGCGACCGCGGCAGAGCGGATCTTCCAAGGCGGCGTGTCGAGCCGGCAGAGATTCGTCGACTGGTACGTAGCATCCGTGCGCTCAGGGCCCTTCGAGTCAAGCATCCAGCGGACGTTTCTCGAGGCGTTCGAAGGGAGTAGCGAGCGAGGGTCGCTCGTCGCGTTGATCGACGAGGTCGCAGAACGGGGGGCCCTGTCACATAGCCAGCGTGCGTCGGCGCGCCAAATAGTCGGTGGGCTGCGCCGAATGCTTGCGCGAGCCGCTGTCGAGGCGCTGGAGCCGGATCTCGTAATCCTGGACGAATTCCAGCGTTTTCGAAACCTGCTCGACGACAAGACTGGCGGGGAAGCGGCCGAACTGGCCCACGAATTCTTCAACCAGTCCGACGCGCGCGTGCTGCTGCTCTCGGCAACGCCGTATAAGCCGTTCACGTACGCGGAGGAGGCCGAGGAGGGCGCCGGCCATTACGCGGACTTCCTCAAGACCCTGGAGTTCCTGGCGGACGCGGATGAGCCCGTGGATTCCCTACGGGCTGATCTGGACGCGATGCGCCAGGCGGCGCTGGCGGGCGAGCCGACGGCTGCGATCCGAGACCGGGTGCAAGCCCAATTGCGCAGGTGGATTGCTCGAACCGAGCGGCCTAGCGGCGACAGGCGAACAACAAGACTTGATGCGGAGGCAAGCCAGTTTCGCGTGCAATCGGACGACTTTGCCGGCTTTGTCGCGCTGCGGCGCGTCGCGGACGAGGTCAAGGCGCCGCTTGGCGTCGAGTATTGGAAGTCAGCACCCTACTTTCTCAACTTCCTGAGCGGATATCGGGTTGGGGAGCGTGTGCGTGACTGGATGAAGGATGCGGAACTTCGGGCTCGCCTGGTTCCGCTGTTTCACGGCGCGCAGCGCATTGACAGATCCGATGTTGAGGGATTTCAGCCGCTCGATTGGGCGAACGCACGCATGCGCGCGCTTTATGGGGCGACGCTCAAGCAGGGCTGGTGGCGCTTGCTCTGGATGCCGCCGTCGCTTCCTTATCACCGACTCGGCGGCCCGTACGAGTCAGTCGATTCGACCAAGATCACGAAGCAACTCATTTTCTCCAGCTGGGTGGCCGCTCCCGCCGCTATCGCTTCGCTCCTGAGCTACGAGGTCCAGCGACAGATATTTACTGGAGCCGGGCACCGACTGAATACGCCCGCGGCCCGGGCAGCTCTCTCAGGGCGCCTCGACTATCGGATGGTTGATGGGCGGCCGGCCGCGATGTCGACGCTCGCGTTGTTCTGGCCGGTGCCGACGCTTGCCGCACGAACCGACCCGTTGGACGCCGCCGGCGACTGTGCCAATTCGCCGAGCGTGGAGCGTCTGCTGGAGTGGGCGTCCGAGCGCGTCGAAGCGGTGGTTGGCTCGAACGGCAGCACCAATTCAACCGCGAGCGCGGTGTGGCACTGGTTCGCACCGGTGCAGGCCGAGCGGGGCAGCGACCTCGCGAACGCGCTGATCGGGGCGCGGCCAGGCACTCTTGCCGACGCACTGCGGGGAGCTTCTCCCGATGACTCGCCCGACGAGGAGCGGGGCGAGGCGCTCGTGTCGCATGTCAGGCATTTGCAAGAGGCTCTGGGCGATTGGACGCCGGAGTCGGAACGGCCGGCGGACCTGGTAGCGACCAGTGCGCTGCTCGGTCTAGGTGCGCCGGGGAACATTGCGTGGCGAGCGCTCAAGCGGCTGAGGCGAACGGGCGACACGGTAACCGAGTTGGGCCACTGGCGCGCGGCGGCGATCCTGGCGTCCGGCTTGCGGAGTCTTTTCGCGCGGCCCAATGCGATGCTGCTGCTCGACGGCCTGTACGGAGGCTCAAGCAGCGCGCGCGCGGATGAAGGCGCCTATTGGCGCCGGGTCGCGCGCTATTGCATCGACGGGGGGCTGCAAGCGGTTCTCGACGAGTACATCCACCACCTGGCCGGAGAGTCAGGGGCCAACACGACGACCGATGAGGGGCTGATCTCACTGGCCGCAACCGCACGGCGGGCCATCGCCGTACGGGAGTCGGTCAACCGCGCAACCGACATCAATCACTTTGACGGCGACGGCATCGCGTTCCCGAGCCGGTTTGCCATGCGCTTTGGCGGCTCCCGATATAGCCAGGACGAAGCCAGGCTTCCCGAGGTGAGGGCTGCCTTCAACTCTCCGTTCTGGCCGTTCGTGCTCGCGACGACATCGATAGGCCAAGAGGGAGTCGACTTCCACTGGTGGTGCCATTCGGTGGTCCACTGGGATCTCCCCGGCAATCCGGTCGACTTCGAGCAGCGCGAGGGGCGGGTGGACCGCTATAAGGGGCACGCGATCCGAAAGAATGTGGCGGCGGCGCACCGATCGGTCGCGCTGGCGCCAGGCGTCGGCGATCCCTGGACTGCGGTCTTTGAATCCGCCGCAGCCGAAGATGACGGAGGGCTGGGCGACCTTTCCCCTTACTGGATTTACCCGGGCGACGCCCAACTCCAGCGGCGAATCATGGCTTTTCCCCTGAGTCGCGACGAGGCGCGATGGGACCGGCTGCAGGAGTCGCTGGCGCTTTACCGACTGGCGTTCGGTCAGCCGAGGCAGGAAGACATGCTGGCCGTGCTGCGCCGACGAGGCGTCGCCGGGGATCCGGAACGGATCGCGGAGATGCGGATCGACCTGCGGCCGCCGGCGCCCGGACGCGATCCGGCAGACGCTCTTTAGCGTCAGAAAAGCCGGACGTCCCTCAAGTCGCTCCGAGAGTCCGCGCCGTTGTTTCGACGATGGCCGAACTCGATTCATCCAGAGACGGGTCGGCAGATCTCCAGGCCGGTTAGGCCGGTGGCGATGCTGGCGGGGCGTTGGAAGGTCAGGCCGCCGTTGACGGCGAGGGATTGGCGGGTGATGAAGATGGCGGGGTTGGTTGGGCGGAAGACGGGCGGGTCGGAGACGCCGTGCCTACGCCAACAGGGACGCGGACGGCGGGGGACTGGTTGAGAGGCTTGGGTGCTGAGAGCGGGGTGGTTCGACGCGCCCCTCCGAACGACTCCGGGGCGGCTCACCACGAAAGGGGATGGGCTGGGGACGGGACAGGGAATAGAGGCGAGATTCCTCAGCGGACTTCGGAATGACAGATCAGGGGCTTGGGTGCTGGGGCTGAGTGGTTCGACACGGCCACTCGAAGACTCTTGTCCGGCTCACCACGAACGGGATGGGGCCGGGGACGTGCAGAAGGTTAGGGGTGCTGGAGGTGGGTGAAGTTGAAGGCTGCGGTTGGCGACTTGGACAGGGCTGCGAGGTAGAGATTCAAATCGACGGTGAGCACGGGAGTCTCAGGCGTCAGCGCTTCCAGGCTGGTGACAACGATCTCCTTGTTGATTTCGATCAGCGACCGGAACGTATCAAAGAACCTGGATCGCTGAGGCTCGCCATGTTGACTGAGCAGATTGGACGTCTCGGTAAGGGTATTTGGCGTTACAAGTACTTGCTGGTAGTTGACAAGCAGATCGACCAGACGTTCATAGTCAAGCGCGTCGAATGCTTGCAGGCGACGATGCCGAGCTATTAGCGACGTATCCGTGGCACCGACGACGAGTAGCACGAGCAGATTGGCGTCGAGGTAGCAGCCGGCGGGCACCGAGTCAGTCGACGCCTTGCACCACCCGGTGCTTGACGGAAAGGACGCTGCCCGAGCCGTCGTCGATGTTCACAACCTTGAAGGAACGACGCATGGTGGGGGTGCCGGCCGGATAGCCAGTGGCGGCAGCCTGGAACCTGTCCATTTCTCCCCTGGGCCGCAGGAAGCTGACGGTTATTTGCCAGAGATTCGAGCGGTCGTCGAAGGCGACTTCCTCGAGTCCAAGTTCGTCGATGTCCTCGTCAGCGAAGACTTCGGCGATATACGCCTTGGCTGTCCGGGCAGCCGCGCGCACATCCATTGGATTCTCCAGTGGCGCCTAGGGTGGTTCGATTGTAGCGCCGGGGGCAGGGGTACCGATTGCGGGTGCCGGCGCGTTTATTGTGAACCCTGGCGAGGCCAAGGCTTACGGAAATCGCAGGGACGGCCTGGGGAGCTTGGGTGCTTGGGGGGTGTGGTTCGACACGGCCACTCGAAGACTCCTGTCCGGCTCACCACGAACGGGTTGGTTGCGCGGAAGACGGGCGGGTCTGAGACGACGCCGCTACGCAAGATGCGGTTGCGGACGGCGAGATGACGGGGAGTGCCATGGAGGTTTCGGTGGTGGGGTGCGTGGTTCGACACGGGTCTCCGAACGACTCCGACCCGGCTCACCACGAACGGGGTCTTCCTAGAGGCGGTAGGTGGTGAAGTGGTTGTTGCTGGCTGGGCCGTGGCTGAGGTGGAGGGTTTGGGTGTGGGGGACGGCGACGAGGGCGGCGATGGTGGCGAAGGGGTCGCCGGAACGGAAGGGGCGGCAGACGGGCTCGGGGCGGCCTGATTCGTCGCTGAGGAGGTGGCGGCAGACATCGGTATCGATTGAGCCGGCGTGTTGGTCGAGGGCGGTTTGAAGGGAGACGCGGCGGCCTTCGGAGTAGGGGAGGGGCCGGCGCTCGGCTTCGTGGGGGAGCAGGATGGAGGCGGTGCAGTTGTTGGCGTGGGCGTAGACGCCGTCGTTGACTTGGGTGACGTGGATGCCTTCGGCCAGGATTTCGAGGTTGCGGGCGTGGTGGGGGTCGGCGATGAGGAAGTTGCCGATGGCGGGGCCGTGCATGGCCTGGATGCGTTGGACGGCGGCCTGGGCCGTAGCGGATTCGAGGGCGGCACGGCGGAGGATGGGCGGGGCCATCCAGGTTCGGCCGGACTTGCCCCAGAGGGAGTTGGCGAAGACGGACACGCCGTGGCTGTTGAGGCCGACGCCGCCGAGTTCGCCGGGGACGCAGTGCATGAGGATGTGGGGGCCGTGGGTGGGCCTGAACGCTGCCAGAAACATGCGGTGGAGGTAGGGCTCGCCGAGGTCGCGGTTTTGGCCGGCGATGGTTTGGCCATCGGTGGTGGCGGCGCCAACGGCGGCGAATGAGGTGCAGCCTTCGGGGAGTCCGCCGGTTCCGGGGCGGAGTTGGAGGGCGAGGGCTTCGTCAAATTGGATTCCGGCGCCTTCCGCCAGGCCGCGTAGCTCATCGATCCAGTGGGGGGCGATGGCTTCGACGGCGGGTTGGTGCCGGCGGGTCCAGTGAAGGGCGTCCGCGGCGGTGAGGCCGCTGTCGGCGGCGCCCTGCATGGTTTCGGCGAGCTGGAGGCGGACGAGGTCGCGGAAGCGCTGGCCGTGCTGGAGGCCGAGGTCGTGAGGGGTTCCGGTGAATTCGGCGAAGGGGAAGTGGATGGGAGGGAGGTCTGAGGGTGTGGTGGGGGAAGGATACGTGAGCGAGGAAGGGGAGAGCTCAAACCTTGGACATTCCAAGGCCCTGGGAACATACAAGGGCAGAGAAGTGAGAAGTGTAGGAAGGGTTGGGTGATGAGGGGTTGTGGATCGATCCGGTATTCCACGGACTCCAGACTGGCTCACGACGAACGGTCGGGGCCTGCAAAGGCGGGGAGCGATCGGGCGAGTAGCGTGCGCAGGATGGGGGCTTGGCGGGGCGCGTAGGCTCTGAGGGTTGGCGGCGGGAGGTGTTATGGCGGATGGCGGTTCCGGAGCCTTTGTTTTTTGTGTTGTTTTTGGTGGCGGTTGGGTTTGGGTGGGCTACGTCGCGTGTGGCGTCGAAGAAGGAGGAGCCGGAGGTGTGGGGGAACTTGTGGGTTCCGATCTGGTTTTTTGTGGGATTTGTGCTGGGGCCGATTGGGTTGGTGATTGCGATGTCGTTGGCGGATAAGGGGCCGAGGCGCTAGGGGCCATGGGTACCCACAAGAGGTACCCCTACGGGATTGGCGAGGATTGGCCGGGTCGGGCGAGGCCGATGTAGCGGTTGAGGGTGAAGAGGTAGTTGCCGCGGGTGGCGGTGTTGTGGAGCTCGGCCTGGAAGTCGTCGAGCTGGGTGGGGGTGATGTCGCCGGTTTGGCGGAGCCAGTGGTCGATGACCTGAGCCTGGTGGTAGCCGAGGGTGTGGGGGGCGAATTCGCGTTCGGTGACGACGCGGACGTGGACCTGGATTTGGCGTAGGCCGGCCTGCCGCATGAGCGTGGGCGCCGTGCGGCCGATCCAGCCGTTGGGACCGGTGTCGCAGAAGGTGCGGAGGATGCGGCGGGCGCGGGCGGTGTCCTGGACGGCGTAGACGAGGGTGTCCCAGTCGGAGTCGTCGGCGATGACGAGGCCATCCGGGGTGGAGACGCGGGCGGCTTCGCGGAGGTAGCGGACGGGGTTTTTGATCCACTCGAGGGATTCGTTTTCGACGACGCAGTCAAAGGTGTCGTTCGGGAAGGGGAGGCGCTGGGCGTCGCCGATGGTGGGGGCGAAGTGGCGGTTGGGGGGGCGCCAGCGGGGTTTGCGTTCGAGGCCGACGCGGTGGGGGATGCCGAGGTCGCGGGCGACGTGGAGGAGACGGGCGTCGCCGGCGCCGACGTCGAGGAGGCGGGTGGGTGGTGGGGTGGGGCGGGTGAGGAGCCATTTATAGTGGGCACGGAGGCTGGCCGGCACTGACGTGCGGCACGGGCGAGCGGCCAACGGGATGTCACTCACGGGGAGTGCCGCATGCTGAGTCTTAACACCCCGCCGGGACGCATGGCGTCCGGTCCGGGCGCGCAAACATGGATCCCGAGCTCATCAGCACAGTTGCACGCGGTGGCTGCTGTAGCTACAATAGAGTAACTACGCATGGCTGGCCGACTTCGCTGGACATGGGACCGGGAGAAGAATCGCACGAACCAGGAGAAGCATGGGCTCAGTTTCCAGACTGCAGCGCGTGTCTTCGAAGATCCTAGGGCCATGACGCTTAGTGACCCGAATCCTGGCGAACCGCGCTGGAGAACTATAGGAATGGTGGCATCCGCGATTGTGCTGGTCATCCACGCCTGGCCCGAAGACGACTGGCCGACGGGCGATGACGTGGGCCGGATCATCAGCGCGCGAAGAGCCACGGCTCGAGAAAGGACGGCTTATGCGGAAGGACGCTTCTGATCTGACGGAGGCACAGCGGGCGGAGCTTGACGCGCTTGAGGCGTTGCCGGATGACCAGATCGACACGTCGGACATCCCCGAGACGCTGGATTGGTCGGGTGCCAAGCGCGGGTTGTTCTACCGGCCTGTGAAACAGCAGATCACGCTGCGGCTGGACGCGGATGTGGTGGCGTGGTTCAAGCAGCAGGCTGAGGGCGGTCGGGGGTATCAGACGGACATTAATCGGGCGCTACGAGCGCACGTGGAGCAGGTTGAACGGCAAGCGGCCGGTTCGTAGTCGCCTAGCACTAGACCGAAACGCGTAGCTGCACGCCGCCTGCTGGGCTTCGACCTACGCCACGGCCGGGATGGCGAGGCGGGGTTCGGGGCGTGGGGGGTGTTGGGCGGCGATGGCGGCGGTTTGTTGGGCGGGGGTGAGGGGGCGGAAGCGTCTTGCCGCGTCGAAGATGCGGGGGAGGAGGGTGGTTTCGCCCGTTGACGGGGCGGTGTGGACGGGTTGGGAGAGGACCCACCAAAGGGCCTGGTCGATCTGGGGCTGCTCGCGATGGGGGTCGTACCAGCAGCTGAGTTCCTTTGGGCCGTCGCCCCAGCCGCCGCGGGCGAGCATCTTGATGGTTTGGACGCCGACATTGCGCTGCTGACAGGCAGCCAGAAGGGCCTGCGCGTCGCGGCGGTAATCGGCGTTGAGGTAGATGGCGGAGGCGAGGGGGAACATGACGGTGTCGAAGTCGAAACGGTTGAGGGCCTCGAGCTGGACGGCGGCGGCGAGGGGGCCGTGGCCGGTGATGCCGATGTAGCGGGTGAGGCCCTGATCTCGCATTTCGATCAGGGCTTCGAGGGCGCCGCCGGGTTGGGTGACCTGGTCGAGGTCGTCGAAATCGACGACGGCGTGGAGTTGGAAGAGGTCGAAGGTTTCCACGCCGAGGCGTTGCTGGCAGGCGCGGATGTTGTCCCAGGCGGCCTGGCGGGTGCGCTGCTGGGTCTTGGCGCCGATGAACCAGGCTTCCTGGCGCAGGCGGGGCATCCAGGGGGCCATGTGTTCCATGGCGTTGCCGTAGGTGGGGGCGATATCGAGGTGGTTGACGCCGGCGGCGAGGGCTTGCTGGACGGCTGTGTCGACCTGGGCCTGGGGGAGGTCGGCGCGGCCGAGGCCGGCGGCGCCGAGGGTGACGATGGAGCTGTGGTGGTGGAGGCGGCCGAGTTTGCGGCGTTGCATGGCGAGTTTCCCTGCGGCGCGGGCTGCGACGGCAGTGTAGTCGGTGCCTGAGCCAAGATGCGCTTTGAACCTTGTTGAACTATTGAACCTAGTTCCTTGCCATGAGATTGAATCAGTGATATACACAAGAGGTCAGACCGCGTCGGTTTGATAAATGCTGGAGGCAATTGTGGGTTGCTGTATTTGTGACTGCGAACGGGGCTGTTGCGCGTGCGACTGCGAACGGCGCCCGGCGACAGAGGTCATCAATGGCCTACAGACAAGAGTTCAGAAGGTCGTAGCGCTCGTGGGCGCGGGATACAACCGATCGGAAGTCCTGCAGCGCCTAGCCATCAGTGAGAAGTTCGTCCAGCGCGCGATGGTTCAGGGCGGTTACACCGAGACTCAACTGAACCGACATTCGCGTTGTGTATGCGCCTGTGAACGGCTCCCAAAAGAGAAAGTCACGGATGGTCTGAGATCCAAGGCTGACAAGATCCGGGCGCTGCACAGCGCGGGATACAGCCGCACGACAATCGCGGAGTACCTGGGCATCCGGCCCCAGCACGCTCGCAACGTTCTTGTGGATGGCGGAGTCACCGAAGTCCAGTTGGTCTGCGTCTGCCCGGACGAAACACTCCAGGAATCGGTGGAATCGCTTCCCGAACTGGTGCGAACGGCGATAGGGCCGGGCGGTCGGGTGGTGATTCCGGCGGCCTATCGCAGGGCGCTTGAGGTAAACGAGGGCGACTACATCATTATGCGGATGGACGGTGAGGAACTCCGGGTAATCAATGACGCCAAGGAACTTCAGCGCATGCGCGAGGTGCTCAACCGATATGTGCCGGAGGGCGTGAGCCTGGTTGATGAGTTGATAGCGGACCGGCGGAGGGAAGCTGCGGCCGAGGAAGCCGAAGTTGCCGCGATCAAGGCGAGGCAAGCCAGGGCTGCGAACACGGCCTCCGAATGAGCCGCGTGGTGCTGGACACCTCGGCGATTCTGGCTCTGCTCCGCAACGAACCCGGGGCCGATGTGGTGGCGGGTTACCGGGGCGACGCGCTGGTCTCGGCGGTCAATATCGCCGAGGTCGCCGCCAAGCTTGACGGGCAAGGCATCCCGGCAACCCACTGGCACTACGCTCTGGCCCTAATTGACTTGGAAGTAATCGACTTCGACAACAGGCAGGCGCTTGCGGCAGCGAGTCTTAGGCAACCCACCGGTATCCGTGGGCTCTCGCTTGGGGATCGGGCGTGTCTGCAGTTGGCGGTGATGCGGGGGGTGCCGGCGGTGACGGCGGATCGGGCGTGGGCGGGTTTGGAGGTTGGAGTTGAGGTGCGGGTGATTCGGGAGTGAGAGTGCATGCACCGGGTCATGAACAGCGTGAGAAGAGGGTGCCGAGGGCATTGTGGTTCGACACGGCCCCGTTCGACAGGCTCAGGACAGGCTCTCCGAAAGACTCCGGGCCGGCTCACCACGAACGGAGGGCGCTCCCCTCGGCTAGCCGCAGGCGGCGCGGAAGGCGCGGAGGTGGTTGAGGCCTAGGAATTTGCGGAGGTTGGGTTCGGGCCAGCCGCGGGCGGCGAGGCCGTGGGTGATTTGGGGGACCTGGCGGGCGTCGTCGAGGAGGTAGGAGCCGCCGTCGAAGTCGGAGCCGAAGCCGACGTGGTCGATGCCGGCGACGTTGACGGCGTGTTCGACGTGGTCGAGGTATAGCTCGAGCGTGGGGTTGGTCCAGTGGACGAAGTGGTGGACGCAGCTGACGCCGATGACACCGCCTCCGTCGGCGATGGCTTTCATCTGGTCGTCGTGGAGGTTGCGGCCGTGTTCGTTGAGGGCGCGGCAGGAGCTGTGGCTGGCGATGACGGGGGCCTTTGTGGCCTGCATGGCGTGCCAGAAGGCGGGGACGCTGAGGTGGGAGACATCGACGAGCATGCCGATGTCGTTCATGGCGGCGATGAGGTCGTGGCCGAATTCGGTGAGGCCGCCGCCGGAGTGGTGGGCGCGCTCGCCGTCGCCGGCGTAGGTGCGGATGGAGTGGGTGATGGTCATGGTGCGGACGCCGACCCGGTAGAGCATGGGCAGGACGTGGAGGCTGCGTTCGAGGGCCTCTGAGTTCTCGATGGCGAGGATGACGGCGACTTTGCCGGCGGCCTTGGCGGCCAGGATGTCGTCGGCGGTTAGGGCTAGCGCAAGCTGGTCTGAGTGGGCCTGGAGTTCGGCGTGGAACCAGCCAAAGCCATCCAGCACGTAGGCCAGGTGGTTGCCCCAGGCGCGGGTGTTGTCGACGGCGAAGTAGCCGGCGTCGACTCCGCCCTCGCGCATGGCGGGGAGGTCGGACTGGATGGGGATTTCGGCAGTGTCGACGGGACCGCGGAGGTAGCTGATAAGGCTTTCAGGCTGGGCGCGGGCGGGGGCATCGGGGCCGGCCATGCTCTGGCCGTCGCGGCGGATGAGGCCGACGATGGTGTCGTTGTGGGAGTCGATGACGAGGGCGTCGCGGTGGAGGGATTGCCAGTCGTAGTCGGGGGTCATGGGTTGGGTGGTTGGGCGGATGGGGTGGGGTGGATAGTGCCATGTGGGGCGGGATGGCAACGAGATCTGAGAGTTGAATCCGAGCCGTAGAGGTATCACCTAGGTCGTTCGGTTCTGGAGAACCAAGAGGCACGCGTAGCGGTCAGGTAGGGCGACTGCCGCTAGACTCAGATCAGGCTTGGGAAGGGACACGGGTGAGCATGGTTCAGCAATCTGCTGAGGATTCGTTGCGGCTCGCTCGGGCACATCTTGAACGGGTGCAGAAGGCAGCGTGGGATCCGCCCGGACTGGGCAGATCTTTCGTCATACGGTCTCTATTGCCTTGAAGCCTGCATCGTCGCCGCGGCCCTGCATCTCGGGGAGCCTCGTCCCGGAAGTCACTTTGCGAAGGCGGAGGCTGCCGAGTCTTTGAGCCAACGGCACGGCCTACCTGACATCGTCGACGTGCTCATCGACCTGAATACCATGCGCAAACATCAAGCTTATGGAGACACACCTGCATCCGTCGGGATGGACCCCGAGGACACGGCAAGCATGATCGAGATGTACGTCGATCACGTGCAGGGGTTACTGGCGCAATGATGCAACGGCTTACGACGGAGCGACCTGTGCGCCGACTCGAAGAGTCGGACCCGACGCTGGCGGCCGTGCGGTCGTGGCCGAGCAGCAGGGCGCGCCTTTGGACGATCGATGCCGTGACCGTCGCCAGGCAGGACTCGGCGATCCTGGCGATCGTCGCCTCCGGATCGGCCGTGCGCGACGTGGCGCAGAGCGATGATCTTGACCTTGTGCTGGTGTACCGCAGGAGTCGGCCGAATGTCCCGCGGCCGCCGATCGGTGTGGATCTTCAGCAGCACGAAGCGGCCGAGGTGCCGCCGAAGCTGGCAGACGGGCACGACTTCCTCTCGTGGGCGGTGCGCTTCGGCCAGCCGCTCTTCGAGCGCGAGGAGTGGTGGTCGCGGCTGCGGTCCGACTGGATCGACCGACTGTCGTTGCCTTCGGCCGCGGAGGCCCGCAAGCGGGCGCGACGGGCACAACAGCTCCACGAGGAGATGCAGTCGCTCGGCGATCACGACGCGGCTAGTGAGAACTACGTCTCGATGCTGACTCACCTGGCCCGAGCAACCTTAAGCGATGCGGGCATTTTGCCGCGTTCGCGCCCGGAATTGGCGGACCAATTGCGGCGAATCGGCGAGGCGCCGCTTGCCGATCGTCTGACGGAGGCGTTGGCGCACCGATACAGCTAGGGCTGCCTGTGGGAACCGTTTGGAATAGCGGGCACCGAATTGGCCCCGGGCCTTACCATGCCGCCTAGTGTGCGAACCCAGTCAGTAGCCGTGTACCGCCGGCCCAGAGGCCGAGAATGAGAGCGTTATGTGGAGTTCAACGGTCGAGAACAACATCAGAGAGATTCTGGGCGGTGTGTACTACCGTCCCAATCGGCACCATCACCTCGGGCGCCCTTTCCTTACCGCATATCAGCTAGCTATTGAATACGACCGTCGATTTCCGGAGCTTTGCGAACAGCTTGGTTTCCCGGTCGGCGGGAGCGGCTCAGGCGTGCATCAATCTCTTTCACAGTGGTTGGCGCGGAATCTGTCGCAGCGCATCGACAACGGGGAGATTGAGGACATCGAAGGCGGTTTCTTGTCCGACCTCCACGTCGCCTGCATTGCCTTTGACGGTTCGGACGGGATCATTCACCCATCCGTGAGGGACATCTCGACATTCAGGCTAGTCAATTCGGACTAAGACTACTGCTGGAGGGCAAGCGGGGTTGGATCAGGCCGGGCGATAGATTTCGAAGCCAGTTAGGCGGGTGGCGTTCGAGGTTGGGGGTGAGGGGCATGGCGCGGTTGACGACCTAAGGTTTACCGGAGATGAAGCAGGCGAAGACAGACAGGCCTCTTGGTCACCGCCTGCCGGCTTGGTAGTCGCGATCACGAAGCTGGGCGAAGTAGTGCGCGTCCGCGGTGACTGCCGGAGGCGATGCCGCGCCTTCGAGTAGCAGGCCGCGTAGGCGCAGGCGATCCTGGTCCTTGCGGATCAATTCGCGAACGCATTCGCTTGATGAGTTGTAGCCGCGGGATCTGACTTGCTGGTCCACGAAGGACTTGAGGGATTCCGGGAGGGAAATGTTCATCGTGCTCATGTAGCGACGCAATGCGGCTAGGCGGATCGTGACAAGGGGGAGCATACCCACACGGCAGAGAAGCGCCGGCGGGTCTTCCATGGTGAGAACCCAGAGCGCCACGCCGCGCCAGTGCGCTTGCGTATTCGCCGTCGTTGAGGCCAGAATCGGCGAGGAGCGCAGGGTCGAATATGCCACGATTCGCTGAGTTCTTTGCGGGTATAGGCCTCGTTCGGGAGGCGATTGAGCCGCTCGGGTGGGAGTGTGTCTTCGCCAATGACATCGCCCCCGCCAAGGCGGAGATGTATGAAGCGCGCTTTGGCCCGGAGCACCTGCACGTGGGCGACATCCATGAGCTCGTCGTATCTGACATCCCGGATGGCATCGATCTTCTGACTGCGTCGTTCCCCTGTATCGACCTGTCACTGGCGGGCAACCGCAATGGGCTCGCAGGGCGGCACTCCGGGACGATTTGGCCATTCCTAGACCTGGCTGACGATTTGTGCCGCAGAGGCGACGCTCCTTCGGCTTTGCTCTTGGAGAACGTGACCGGACTGCTGTCGTCTGACGGGGGTCGGGACCTCAGGGCGATCTGCGAACGCATTGGTGCGCTTGGGTACCGCATCGACATCGTGAGGCTCGATGCGAAGTGGTTCGCACCGCAGAGCCGCCCGCGCCTATTCGTTGTGGCGCTCAGGCGCGATTTCGGCGACGGCACGTCGCTTGCCTCGAGGGATGTCTCCACCATCCGGCCGCGAAGCGTTCGGCAGTTCGAGCGCGCGAATGGAGACATACCGTTCATTGACCTAACGCTCCCGGAGCCGCCTCGAAGTAGTCCGCTGCCGCTAGCGGCGGTGCTGGATGAGGTACTGGAAGGGCACGACTCTTGGTGGCCGAACGAGCGCGTCCACGCGCTCGTTCAAGCGATGGCTCCTCGCCACCGTGAGCGAGTCGAGGCGCTTTTGGCGGGTGACCGGAACGGTGTGACAACAATGTTCCGCAGGGTTCGTGCCGGACGCACCGTAGGCGAAGTGCGTTCGGACAAGCTGGCCGGCTGTCTCAGAACCCCGTACGGCGGCAGCAGCGTCCAGTTTCTGGTCGATTGCCGCAGCGGCGCGGCTAGGATCCGGCCGCTGAACGGACGCGAATACGCCCGCCTCCAGGGCGCGGGGGACTTTCCCATAACAGTTGGTGACCGCCAGGCGTGGCTCGGCTTCGGCGACGCGGTCTGTGTGCCAGCAGTGCGCTGGCTAGTCAGGCACGCGTTTGGTTTCTCTTACGCTGGCGAGCGTCCGACTGCGGATGTGCAGCCGCGGCTGTGCGAGAAGAGCGGGCCGTATGCCGCAGTCGCATAAGGTAGTCCCAGCTAAGCGTCGCGATCCTCTCACGCCGAAGCAGCGTTCGTCGGCTATGCGTCGCGTGCGCCGTACGAACACCAGCCCCGAACTCGCGCTGCGCAGAGAACTCACGCGGCGGGGTATGCGCTATCGAGTCGACTATGCCCGTGCGCCCGGTCGGCCCGACGTCGCCTTGGTCGGCCGGCGCGTCGCAGTATTCGTGGATGGAGAGTTCTGGCACGGAAAAAAGCTGAGCGCGGCGCGGCTTGCGGAGATGCCGGAGTACTGGCAGCGCAAGATCAAGGGCAACGTCACGCGAGATGCCCGCGTCAACGACGAGCTGTGCGCCCTGGGCTGGACGGTCATCCGCATCACCGATCGGGTGATTGGTCGTGACCTTGACGGTGTCTCGGAGATCGTGGAACGCGCCGCGCATCGCCAACCCATCGCTTCCGTGCCAGACGGTGTGGAGGTCCGCCAACCCGCGTCATGACTCTCCCCGACGATCTCGACATCGAGATGGCATTGATCTACTTCCACGCCTACATGTATGGCCCCCTTCGGGGCAAAGTGCGATTGTATTCGGCGCGCGGAGTCACACCTAGGGTCGCGATGTCAGAGGACTGGGAGCTCTTCGCATCAATTCTCGTTCGCGACCGAGGGGTGCGGACTCAGAGCGGTCTCGACCTCGAGAAATACGAGGTCAAGTCGGCCAAATACGGCAGCTCATTCGAATACCAGTACCATCGCAACTCGTGGCGGAAGAAGCTTGGCGCTGATCGCGATGCCGGGCACCTCTTCATCTCACACAAGGACTTGCTGCGACTCGTCGAAGTGCGCTACAGCGACGGTTCGGACCTGCGAGAGTTCTTCGATGTTTGGGAGGCTGAGCGTCCCTACGCCGACCAAGGACAACAGCGTTTTCGGCGATCGGTGTCGTTCGGCTGGGTCCAGGAGAACGCGACGCTGCTGCTCCGGATTGAGGATGGTGAGGTGACGAAAGACGCAACCGCTTGATGGCCTATCGATTGCCCTGGGTAAAATTGCGCATCGGGTACCCGTGCCTCCCCATCAGGTTTCAAATGATGGCCGGCCTGCGTGCTCTATGCGTTAATCTCGCACGCTAAGCTAGACTGGGGCGTACCCTGCAATATCTGGAATTCACGCTAGGACATCACGAACTACTGAAACCATCCTTTCTGTAATGGCTAAGAAATTGCCGGTGACTAGGTTCGCGTGCCTTATGAAATCCGAGATAGCTTCACTCCTGAGCTTCACCCCCGAGTTCCGCTTGCGGGTCATATTCTCGTAGCTGAATTCCGTGCACTTTGAATTTGGCGAGATTCCTCTCCAGAACGACTCTCCACTCAGAGTCGTTGGTTCCTCTCTCAATAAAAACGGACCCCATTCCGGCGAGCAGCATATCCGATAATCGCATAATGGGTCCCTGGCGCCGACCCCAGGCAATACGACTCAATTCGTCATCATCGTAGCCATCTATACAGTGTTCTAGTTGATCGATAGTCGCGAAGCCTAGTCTGCGAAGAGCCCGAGCCGTCCACTCGTAGGAAAACTCGGAGACACGTGCATCCGATCCAATTCGTTTGTCAAGATACGATCGCAGAGCATCGGCCGTGATTTCAACCTGATCAAGTGATCCTTCCTCAACTGAAGTTCTTGCCCGCTGCTTTAGATCACTATCTGCGTCTTGAATCTCCTGAAACTCTCTGTCTGCGATCTCGAGCAGACCAGCAAGGGCCATGAAGCGACGCTGAACGCTCATTGGAGTTGTGATAGAAGACTTATATTGGATGTCATGCTCTATCTCTGCCCAAGCATGCTGAAGTATTGTACGCACTTGAATCTCAGCTATTAGCCCGCAATGCGGCTCGTATTCTGGAAGCGCAGTTCGCCTGTCGCTCAGTCTCACCAGATAGTGTTCACTCCGATACCCAAATCGCTCCTCTTGGAGAAGAGTCCGACTAAGGTCCATGTGCTCAATTACTTCCAGCTCCTCGCGAATGCAATCGCCAATTTCGTCTACAGTGCGAGGAAAGAAAGTTATGATCCTTATGCCAGCAAGGTCCGTTATGTCTCGCAATGGATTCGGGTACTTAGGTGCTTGTGGATTAACTTCAGATGGTGTCTCGGCTTTCGTGCCGAAACTCGCCGGATCCTTCGCCCGGGCCTCAATAGAATTGACCCTAATAGCCCTTGCCTTTAAGGCTTGTATGAGAATGTCTCTAACTGCCGTCGAAAGTTCCTGATATTGGTCCCGGACGCGAAGGTATTTCTCTACAGCGTTACGTCGGTGCTCCGCAAAGCTGAACGGCTCTTCCTGTTCTTCGTCGCCATCAGGCTCGTCCGTCTGTCGAGAATGGTCATTCGCGCAGTCAGTCATTGCATCTCGTTTCCCACTAGCATTTGGTGCCGAGCGAGGTCGCGGGTGACGGGAGTCGTGCGGCATTTGGTTCTGGCACGTTCCTTACGGTAAGCGTACATCTTCTTCTCCACCGCTCACCGTAAGTGAATTCAACGAGAATGGCATCCAACAGCTGAGGCGCAATCTTGTCGCCGTTGGCGATGCCGCGTATTCGCGTTTCACCTAGTAGGAATCCGAAATGGCGAGGCTCGCAAGCCTCGAACCGAGCACACAGCCTTTGAGGCCGAGCATAAGACTCAAGGCCACTAAGGAACGGGCGACGGATGCCAGGGGTCGGTGGGCATGCCGCTATTGACGGCGAGGGATTCGCGGGTGACTAACCTGGCTAGGTTGGAGACGAGAAACAGCGCGGCGTTGGCGATGTTCTGGGCGTCGCCGCGGCGGCGGATGGGGTTTTGCAGGGCCTGGCGGGCATCGAGTTTGGGGGTGGACGCCTGGGCGGAAGGTTTGGAGTCGGCCGTGATCACGATTCTGCCGGGCCAGACGCTGTCTTCATTCGCGGGAATCCGAAGCGCATATAGGTTTCTGGCGACAGCTGTTCCGACGTTGTTGTTGGCTTGAACGGGCAGCGGAATGTAGGAGGCCTTGACGGCACGGCTGTTGACGTCCCACGAGTCGTTGGGACTGTGTCTTGACGATTATTCTCGCGATGGTCAGCCACCTGTCTTGCGTGGGTTTTTGCGGCCAGTGGTTAGTTTGTTGTGGGTTTCGCGTTTTATGCGGGCGGCGAGGCGGTGGTGGTTGGTGGTGAGGAAGTGTTGGACGGCTGTTTGGTCGTGGGGGGCGAGGACTCGGAGGGCCCAGGAGAGGGCTTTGACGACCATGTCGTCGCGGTCGTCGGCCAGGAGTTCGCAGACGGCGAGGGTGCGGGGGGCGTCGCCGTAGCCGCCGCGGGCCTTGGTGTTGAGGCCGACGGTGGCGACGAGGGCGGTGCGGCGCCACCAGCGATCGGGGGACCTGGCCCAGCGGTGGACGTCCTGATCGTCGATCTGCCTGTTCACCCAGGCGGGGCCGGCTACATATCCACCGAAAACATCGACCGAGGCCCAGTCGGCGAGGCCGTGGCCAAGGTTTTCGATGGTAGCGACGTCGAGCGCCCTGAGGGTGGGGCGGTGGTAATGGACGATCTCGTAGGCCCAGATTCGGAGGTCGAGGGCTATCAGACGCCGAGCTACGTCGAGCACCTGCTCAGGACGGGCGGAGGAGATTCTCCTGGAGAATTCGCGGCGGATGGGCCGGACGCGGGGGACCTTGGGAGACGGCAGGGCGTCGACGCGGGAGCGGAATTCTTGGGCGAGGGACTCGGTGTCGATGGTTTCCATCCTTCAGGCCTCCCTAGATTCTGCCGAATTCGTACGCGGCGCTGTGCGACAGGGCCGTATCGGTCCGGCAGCTTCCGCCGTGACGGACGGCGAATTCGTTCCTGACGTTGATATCAGGCCTGATCGTTGCGGACGCTTCAGTCGCGGCGGGGCGGCGTGCGCATGGGTGCGCGAGGCGGTAGGTCCAGTTCGACGCCGCCCAGTGGGGCAAAGCGGGCGCGAATGGCCGTTGCCAGGTTCTCCGGCGCCGCGGGCTGGTTGCTGGGCGCCGTTTGCAGGATTTCGAGGACTTCCGCCTCCAGGGACCGCCCGTTCCTGGCCGCACGAATGCGCAGCCGACGCTTCAGCGCTTCGTCGAGGTTGCAAACGATGATGCTGGCGATGACAGAGTCTCCGTCTCCCACGTCCTGTCGTTATAGCAACGAATGCGTTGCCATCGCCATGAATCCTCGGGCGAGCGTTATACCGTCTGACCTGGAAGGGCGGGCGTTAGACCTCAAGGCCGGTCAGGCGGGTGGTGGCGGAGCCGGGGAGTTCGATGGAGAGGCCGCCGTCGACGACGAGGGATTCGCCGGTGACGAAGCTGGCGAGGTCGGAGACGAGAAACAGCACGGCGTTGGCGATGTCCTGGGCGTCGCCGCGGCGGCAGATGGGGTTCTGGAGGGCCTGGCGGGCGTCGAGATCGGGGGTGGGGGCCTGGGCGGCGGCTTCGTATTTGACGTCGGTCATGATGCCGCCGGGCAGGATGCTGTTGGCGCGGATGTTGTGCTCGCCATAAGCGACGGCGACGTTGCGCATGAGGGCGTTGATGGCGGCCTTGGCGGCTTCGTAAGGGCCCTCGATGGCGTTGGCCTGGATGGCGTGGGCGGACGAGATGCCGACGATGGAGCCGCCGCCCCCGGCGATCATGTGGGGGATGGCGAGCTTGCAGGCCATGAAGTGGGACTTGATGAGCACGTCCTGGCTGCGGTCCCAGTCGGCCTCGGTGACGTCCACGAGCTTGTCGTGGGGATGCCAGCGGGCGTTGTTGACGAGGGCGTAGACGCCGCCAAAGCGGTCGAGGGCGGTCTGGACCATGTGTTCACAGCCGGACATGGTTCCGACGTCGACGTGGACGTAGGCGGCGCGGCCGCCGGCGGCTTGGATTTCAGCTTCGACTTGCTGGCCGCGGGTGTCGTTGAGGTCGGCGAGGACGACGGGCATGCCGTGGCGGGCGAGGGTGACGGCGGTGTTGCGGCCGATGCCCTGGGCGGCGCCGGTGACGATGGCGACGCGGTTTTTTAGTTCAGCGAAGGGGGGCATGTGGGGCTCGGGAGTTCATTGGTGGTTTGGGCATTGAAGCGTGGAAGCGCTTCACTCTATTAGGTCTTTTCGACGTCGTGCTGCCGGGTGGGGTTACGAGCGGAAGACCCCTCGCCGAATTCGGCCGAAGACGGCCGAATCCATCGGTGGGCTCGGGGCAGGTTCTGGCTCTCCCCCTGGAGACGGCGAAGAGTGGCGCCGCCCCTGGCGAGGGTGGGATTCGGTTGGGGAGTGGGTGGGCGTGGTTGTGGTTAGCGGGAGGCGGGGGCGTGGGTCTGGAGGTTGGTGTGGTGAGCGAGGGTGTGGAAGTCGGCGTCGTGATGAAGGACGGGCGTGCCGACGCGGATGGCGACGGCGGCGATGAGACAGTCAATGAGCTTGCGGACGGTGGCGCCCTGGCGGCGGCAGCGGCGATAGAGGGCGGCGGCATCCTCGTAGTCGGTGGGGCGCATGGGTATGACCACGGCGCGAGCAAGCAGGCGCCGGAGGTTCAGCAGGTGGGATTCGTCTCGCGCCCCGGCCAGTACCTCCATGCGAATGGGGTCGCAGATGGCGACTTCGCGGACCAGCAGGTCGTCGACGTGACGGCAGGCGGGAGACCCGGTGTCGCGCAGGAACTCGATCCAGGCTGAAGTGTCGATCAGGACCACGGCGGGCGGGTGGCACGCATGGCTTCAAGATCGCCTTCCCAACCACTGCCGCGGAGGGCGCGAGCCTCGTCCACCGACAGGGGCTCGGCCGCCAGGGTGCGCAGGGCGAAGTTGACGGCGGCGCGCTTGGTGGGGAGTCGATAGCGCCGCATGACTTCGGTGCAGGCCTGATCGTCGATGTCGATGTTGGTGCGTGCCATACACCAAAGATACACCAGGGGGAAGGGGAGAGGGGAGAGAGCAGAGGAGTGAGACGGACGAAAAGAGGACCGGGGCTGGCTGGGTGGATTGGTAAGTGGGGGGTGTGGTTCGACTCGGCCCTCCGACGGACTCCGGGCCGGCTCACCACGAACGGAGGGCGGCGCGGCGCGAATGGGTGGGGCGCGTCGTCCAATGAGGTCTGAGACGGCCGGGAAGTTTACGGGTGGGGGCGGGGGCGTTAGGTTCAGCGGTGCGAGTGTGCAGGAACTGACGCCCCGATGACTTCAGACAGCATGCAGTGCCTAATCTGTCCCGGCGACCGGACCGTGCAGCTGACGACGAAGCCGATTCCCGAGCCGGGGCCGGACGACGTGCGGATTCGGGTCAGGGGGTCGGCGATTTGCGGGAGCGACCTGCACAAGTACCGGCAACCCCAGGCCGAACGGGACGAGCACGGCTACAGCAAGCTGACGCTGGGGCACGAAGGGGCCGGCGTGGTGGACGCGGTGGGTCCGGGCGTGACCCATCCGGCGGTGGGCGACCGGGTGGTGATTTATCACCTGATCGGCTGCGGTCACTGCGAGCACTGCCGGCGCGGCGAGCCGGGTTTCTGTCGCGACATGCAGGGGTTCAACTGGGTGCGCGACGGGGTGAATGCCGATTACGTGGTGGTGCCGGCGCGCAGCACGCTGCCGCTGCCGGACGACTTCGACTTCGAGGACGGCGCGCTGCTGGCATGCAACCTGGGCACGGCGTTCGCGGCCGCGCGCAAGGCGAAGGCGTCGGGCGACATGACGCTGGCGGTGAGCGGGTTGGGCCCCGTGGGGCTCTACACCGTGATGTTTGCTCGGGCGATGGGGGCCTCGGTGATTGGGATTGACGTGCAGCCGAGCCGGATTGAGATGGCGGAGAAGTTGGGGATCGACGCGACGGCGAATGCGGCCGAGGTCGATCCGGTAGAGGCCATGCGGGAGTTCGGGGGCGGCGACGGGGTGCATGCGGCCATCGACACGTCAGGGTTCACGCAGGCGCGGACGGCGGCGCTGGAAGGGCTGCGTCCGCATGGGATATTCGTGGAAGTGGGGATCGGTGAGGAGACGGTGTACAAGCTGAGCGCTCCGCTGAATGCCCGGGAGATTACGCTGACGGGGTCGTGGATCTTCAAGCTGTACGAGTGGGAGGATCTGCTGGATTTCATGCGCCGGCACGAGTTGCCGGTGAAAGACGTGATCGCGAAGCGCATCCGGATCGACGAGGCGGTGGAGGCGTTCAAGCTGGCGGACTCGGCGACGACCGGCAAGATCATGATCGATTGGACCTGAGGTCGGGATGAGCGCCAAGCGTCCGCACGTGCTGCTGCTGGTGACGGACCAACAACGGGGCGACTGCCTGGGGATCGAAGACCATCCGGTGTTGCAGACGCCGGCGATGGACGAGATCGGGGCGACGGGCGCGCGGTTCCGTCGGGCATACGCGGAGTGCCCGCAGTGCATCCCGGCGCGGCGCACGCTGATGTCGGGCCAGGATCCGGCGACTCATGGGATGTTGCAAAACCACCCGGACACCGATTGGGAGCCGCCGGCAACGCTGGCGGGGGAGTTGCGGGCGGCGGGGTACGAAACGCTGTTGAGCGGGAAGCTGCATCTGTCGCCGAAGCGGAAGCGCTATGGGTTCGACCGGATGGTGCTGGCGGACAGCACGCGCGGCGGCGGGAACGACTACCTGGACTGGCTGCACGGGGAGATTCCGCTCAATCGCTGGGCCATGGCGCACGGAGCGACGCCGAACGGGTGGATCGGGCGGCCGAGTCACCTGCCGGAGGAGCAGACGCATGCGTTCTGGTGTGTTTCGGAAGCCATTAACTTTCTGCAGCGGCGGGATCCGAGCGCGCCGTTCTTTTTGAAGGTGTCGTTTATCGATCCGCATCCGCCGTTCACGCCGCCGCAGTTCTATTACGACCGCTACCACTGGCGCGACCTGCCGAACCCCGTGATCGGGGATTGGGCGGACCCGGTGGACGCGCCGACGCGAGGGATCGACATCGAGATGCAGGAGGCACGGTCGCAGGGGCTGGAGCTGGACGCATCGGTGATGCACGCCTGCCGGGCGGGGTATTACGGGCTGATCAATCACGTGGATATGCAGATCAGCCGCCTGTTGCAGTACATGAACGACATGAGGCTGCTGGACGACACGCTGGTGGTGTTTGTGTCGGACCACGGCGAGATGCTGGGCGACCACCGGCTGTTTCATAAGTCGTGGCCGTACGAGGCGGCGGCGCGGGTGCCGCTGCTGGTGTTGGGTCCGCCGTCGGAGGGCTATCCAACGCACGTGGTGCGCGACGAGCCCGTGGGTCTGCAGGACGTGATGCCGACGATCCTGGATGGGGTGGGGCTGGAGGTTCCGGCGTCTGTGACGGGACGCAGCCTGATGCCGTTCGTGCGGGGCGAGGCGCCGACGTGGCGGGAGACGCTGCACGGGGAACATTCGGGCGGAAAAAACCGTCCGGAAACGGCCTGGCACTTCATTACGGACGGTCAGACCAAGTACATCTGGTACAGCCAGTCGGGTCGCGAGCAGCTGTTCGACATTGCCAAGGACCCGGACGAAACGAAGGACCTGGCGGCGACGGTGGACCTGGGGCCGTGGCGAGAACGGCTGATCGAGCGACTACGGGGCCGGCCGGAAGGGTTTACGGACGGGTCACGGCTGGTGGCGGGGCGACCGCACAGGCCGATGGTGCCGGGGACGCCGCGGGAGGGGAATGCGGCGGGGGTGTATGGCGGGGCGGTTTAGCTAGCGGACTCCGAACGGACCGGGCATTGCTTTCAGTCCCGTTCTCATGTTCGACTCCACTCGGCATGCACAGTGCAGGCGGAGAGTTGAACTCGTCTGACGGTTACCTTCGCATCGGACCTGTCGATGGCGACGACCGCAACCAGGCTGTCTTCAATCTGGCACTCAATCAGCGGTGCGTCCCGCGTGAAGACGTCCAGAGGCGCGCTCAGGACGGAATCGAAGATGGTTACCGGGATTTCGACGAGCTGATAGAGGCTGGGCGCCTGGTCTGGTTCTTCACGAAACGCCCTCAGCATGATGATGTGAGTGACCGCCGACTGGTACTGCCGGAAGAGCTTCTGCGTTCGGTTCCGGCGGTCGCTGGCTGTACGCGCGTCCTGAATCCAGGCGGCTTCAGTGAGTTTCGATATGTGCAGTGTCGTCTTTGACAGTCTCTGTGCGGCTGTCGATTTCAAAGAGAGTCGTCTCTCTGGGCCGACACCCGGGCGAACTGTCAGATCAACGAACCTTCGAGTCCTGGATCCTGGCGCGTCGATGGGCCACCCGAGGTGTTCGCAGGCGTTCCTGAATACGGTCTCGAAGGCGGTTAGGCCGAGGGGCTCGGTTGTGGCGCTGTGATGGACCGACAGAGCGAGGCTGAAGTATTCGATCCATTCCGCGGATCCCGTAAGCCATGTGCCCTGCTGTCTAATCTCGGCGCTGGGCGGGTTGGCCAGAGACTCCATGACCCTGGCGACGAACTCGATTTTGACCGGTGAGAATGTGTCGAGCTTCGCTTTGAGTTCTGCGAGGGTCACTACCCGCGCATTCGTCGCTCGATCAGGTCAACGAATTCCGGCTTGATCTCAACGCCTACCCAGTCGCGTTCGAGTTCGCGGGCGGCGAGGAGGGTCGTTCCTGATCCTGCATAGGGGTCCAGCACTACGGAGTTGCGCTTGCTTGTTATCGAAAGGCACCGTCGTGCCAGAGTCATGGGCATCATGGCTGGGTGATTGTCGGCACTGCCGTTGGTTCGCCGCAGCGGCTCTGTAGGGATGTCCCAGACGGTGCGCAGACGGCGGTCGTGCGGGCCTTTGACAGCGTCAAGGTCGTAGTAATAGTCCTGCTGTTTCGACAGCAGAAATAGTGTTTCGTGGGCCTTGGTCGGGCGATCGCCTACGGATTCCGGGTGTGCGTTCGGCTTGTGCCAGATCACTTCGCTTCGCAGCCACCAGCCCGCATCCTGAAGCGCGAAGGCCAAGCGCCATGGAACGCCGATCAGGTCCTTTGGTTTCAAGCCTTGTGGGGTGGGCGGGCGTACGCTCATTGCGCGTGCGCTGTTCTTACGGTCGGGGGCTCGATATCTGCGATTTCCGGACGTATATGAGTCGCCGACATTCAGCCACACCGTCCCGTCGGGCCGGAGAACCCGCCTAATCTGCTCGAAGACCTCCAGAATGGCGCTGAGGTATGCCTCGAGGCTGTCGTTGCGGCCGATCTGGTCCTCAACCTCGTAGTCCCTCAGCGACCAGTAGGGCGGCGACGTGAGGACGGTCTGCACGGACTCATCGGGTAGAAGAGCCAGCCCTGCGCGGGCGTCCCCGCAGAGTAATAGGGGTCGGCTGACGGCCTCGAAGGGCTCACGGTCCAATTCATCGATCCGAAGGTATGGCTGCCACTCTCCAGATTCGGGCCGTGGGCGCGCGACAGCCGAAAAAAGGGTGCTCTGCTGGGCAGGTGCTGCTACGACCTTGCCGCGCACGCTAGGCCCTCCCGGGGTCGCCGCACATCAACCAGTCAGCAATGATGCCAATCTGTCCCACGGCTTCAGTGTCGCGCCTGGATCCCATTGCTGGCTAGCGGAAGAGGCGGAGGGCGATGTTGATGAGGATGGTGAGGATGAGGCTGAGGAGGAGCATGGAGGCGAGGGGGACGAAGACGGAGAAGCGTTCGCGTTCGATGGCGATGTCGCCGGGGAGACGGCCGAAGAAGGAGATCTGACCGAGAAGGACGAGAAGCACGCCGCCGACGAGGAGCAGGCCGCCCGCGATTATGAGGAGGCGGCCGAGGCCGCCGATGTTGAAGCCGCCGTCCATGCGTCCATGGTAGGGCTCCGCGGGTTATGGCCTAAAGTCCCCGTGTGAAACGATGCGTGGGGATGGACTGGACGGAACGGACGCGGGCGATGGGCGCTGAACCAGGGGCGGCGACGCAGACTGACGTGGCGGTGATTGGTGGGACACCCGCCGGGATCGCAGCCGCCATCGCCGCGGCGCGCGCGGGGCTGGACGTGGTGCTGGTGGAGCCGTCGCAGCACCTGGGCGGGCTGATGACGAACGGGCTGGGGGCGACGGATATCCGGCCGAACGCGTCGGTGGGCGGGATCTTCCGGCGGTTGGTGGGGATGGTGCGCGAGCACTACGCGTCGACGTACGGCGAGGACTCGGAGCAGGTTCGAGTCTGCAATGACGGGTATCGATTCGAGCCTTCGGTGGCCGAGCGGCTGCTGGAGGCGCTGGTTGGAGAGCACGAGCGGCTGGCGGTTTGGCGGGGCTGGCGGCTGGCCTGGACGGGCGGGGCGTCGATGCCGGAAGGCGGGCGCTGGCTGGTGCATACGGAACCGGGGGCGGACGTCACGCGGATTGACGAGACGCCGGAGCGGCGGGTGAGTGCGGTGACGCTGGCGGCGGTGGACGCAGAGGGGCGGGCCACGGGCGATCAAATGCGTCTGGAGGCGCGGGTCTTCGTGGACGCGACGTATGAGGGCGACGTGGCGCTGGGGGCGGGGGCTGCGTACCGGATCGGGCGCGAGGGTCGGGAGGAGCTGGGCGAGTCGCACGCCGGGGTGGTGTACCAGGACTTTCACGACCGGATGACGTACCCGGGGTCAACGGGGGCGGCGGACCGGCGAATCCAGGCGTACAACTACCGGTTGTGCCTGACGGACGATCCGAAGAACCGGCGGGCTGTGGAGCGGCCGGCGGGCTACGACCGGACGCCGTACCTGCCGCTGATCGATGACGTGCGGAGCGGGCGGATGCCGGGGTTCTGGGGTCCGCGGGGCGGAACGGCGGTGCTGAATTTCGTGGCGATGCCGAACCGGAAGTCGGACGCGAACAACCACCACTTCTGCTTCACGTCGAGCGACTGGGCCGAAGCGAACTTCGACTACCCGGAGGCGGGACCGGAGCGTCGGCTGGAGATCGCGGAGGCGCACCGGGCGTATACCGAGGGGCTGGTGTGGTTCTGCCAGAACGACGAGGAGCTGCCGGAGGACTTCCGGGACGCGGCACGGGAGTGGGGGCTGGCGGCGGACGAGTTTGAGGACAACGGCGGGTTTCCGCGGCAGATGTACGTGCGGGAGGGCTGCCGGATCCTGGGCGGCTACCTGTTCAGCGCCAGCGATGCGCTGCTGGACGCTTCAGGCGGGCGCTCGCCGGTGCACTGGGACAGCGTGGCGTCGGGCGGCTACCAGATTGATTCACACGCGACGCGGAAGCGCGAGGACACGGGGCTTGAAGACTCAGAGGTTGCGGACGGGCGGCGAGTGGCATTGGAAGGTTTCATCGGGCTGCACGAGGAGACGGTGCCGTACCAGATTCCGTTCCGGGTGATGGCGCCGGAGGGGATTGACGGGCTGCTGGTACCAGTGGCGGTTTCGGCCAGTCACCTGGGGTACGGGACGATTCGCATGGAGCCGGTGTGGATGGCGCTGGGCGAAGCGGCGGGGACGGCAGCGGCGATTGCGCTGGAGCGGGGCGCGCGGGTGCGGGATGTGCCGCGCGGGGCGTTGCAGCGTGAACTGCTGGCGCGTGGGCAGGTGATTACGTACTTCGAGGATGTTGCGCCGGCTGGGTTTGACGGGTTCGAGGAGCAAGCGGCGGGCCTGGCGGCGGCGACGCAGTTCTGGGGAGCGCGAGGGTTCTTTTCGCACTACGCGGCGCGGCCGGACGAGCCGCTCACGCAGGGCGAGGCGCAGCGGTGGGCGTGGCTGGCGCGTCGGGCTGTGGATCCGTGGCGTCCCTTAGAGGTGGACGCGGGGCTGTTCGACGATCAGGCGGTTTGTAGCCGGTCGGGGTTCACGGACATCTTGCGGACGTGGATGGCAGAGCCGTCGCCGCTGATGGCGTCAATCGGAGGGATGCCGGAGGCGCCGTCTTCCGAGGAGCCGGACGGGACCATCAGCCGCAGCGAAGCCTGCCGGTTGATCGACCGGCTGTACGGTGACCTGGTGTAGGCGACGGCGGGTCGACCGGCGTCTAGAGCCCGATGTTGCGGAGGATTCGGCGGAGGAAGCCGACGTGTTCGCCTTCGCGGAACGTGAGGACGTGGACGTCGCTGCCGGACCAGACGGCCTGGGCGCTGTGGGCTTCCAGGTACTTCGGGTTTCGCGGGTCTTCGCGGATCTGCACCATTTGTGAGGCGCCCGGGCGCACGTTGAACTCGAGCTCGCTGCCGACCAGGTCATCCACCGGGACGGTGAACAACTCGGCGGCGGCGGGGTTGGCGAACAGCACCCTGCGCGTGGAATCGGCGACGATCATGCCGTCGGGCTGGTTCATGACGATGTCGGCGAAGCCGGGCTCTTCGGCGACCAGGGTGCGGATGCGTTCCTCGGCAGTGGCGGTGCGGCGCTGACGCTCGATGGCGTAGCGGATGGTGCGGCGTAGCCGTACTTCCTCGAATTCGCCCTTGACCAGGTAGTCCTGGGCACCCTGGCCAACCGCCGCGGTTGCCACTATCTCATCCCCGAGTCCCGACAAAATGACGATTGGGACGTCCCCAGCGCCTTCCTGCGCGGCCGAGAAGGTGTCCAAGCCCTGGGTTTCGCCGAGGCCGAGGTCCAACAGAATGACGGCGGGCTCGAAGTCGCTGACAGCCGCAAGTCCGTCAGACAGATTGCCGAAGCTTTGGACTTCGTACTGCACGTCGCTGGTTGGGACGAGCATCTCTTCCAGCAACCGAACGTCGCCGGGGTTGTCCTCGATCACCAGAATACGGAGCGTTTGTGCGGCCATTGCTTCCCTCCCAGCGTCGGGTCGCTGCGTTGCGGCCCGGGTCATTCAGTTCCGAAGTGTGCCCAAACTGTAACAATTGCGGCGAAGCACCGATGAATCCGGGGACATAGGTCTTGAGCAACGCCACCACAGAACCAGACTGGCCGGGACGGAGGGCGGGTCTACCGTGAACGAATCGAATAGCGGTACGTCGCCGGATCCCGCGCAGGTTGAGGTCGAATTCGCGCCGCTGCTGGCCCAAATCGGGCGGATCATGACGTCGTCGGAGGACATCGACGAGGTCTACGACCGCTTTACCGAGGCTGTGACGTCGGTGATCCCGGCGGATCGGCTGTCGATCGTGGTGGTCGACACCGACACCTGGGAGCACAAGGCGCGGTACTACGCCGGGCAGGACGTTCCGCTGGCCACGCTGGACGTCTGGCAGCCGTTGGACGGTCAGGTGCTCGAGACGGTGGTCCGAAGCCAGAAGCCGCAAATTGTGGACGAGCGGAACGTCGCCGCAATCCTGGCCCAATCGCCACGCCTGCAGAACGGGATCGCGGCCGGTTTGCGGACCTGGATGGATGTTCCGGTGATCCTGGAACAGACCGTGGTTGCGGTGATGCGGTTCATGTCGCGGACGCCGAACGCCTACGATGCCCGCAGCGAGGCGCTGGCGGTGCTAATCGCCGCGCAGGTCGCGGGGGCTGTGGCGAACGCACAGTCGATCGAGTCGTTGCTGGCCACGCAAGCCGAACTGGCGCGGTCGAACGCCGAACTCGAGCAGTTTGCTTACGTGGCCTCCCACGACCTGCAGGAGCCCCTGCGCATGGTGGCGAGCTACGTGGGGCTGCTGGAACGACGCTACCGCGGCAAGCTGGATTCCGACGCCGACGACTTCATCGAGTTCGCGGTGGACGGGGCGCGGCGCATGCAGGCGCTGTTGAGCGGGCTGCTGGATCTCTCGCGCGTGGGCACACGGGGGCGCGAACTGGAGCCAATCGAGAGTGACGTGGCGCTGCGGGATGCCCTGATCAACCTCGAGCAAGCCATCGGCGACGCCGGCGCGGAGATCTCGCACGAACCGCTGCCGCCAGTGCTGGGCGACCGGATTCAATTGACGCAGCTGTTTCAGAACCTGGTCAGCAATGCGGTCAAGTTCAATGCGAGCGGCAAGCCGCGGGTGGCGGTGACGGCGAACCGGGCAGGTGCGCTGTGGGAGTTCGCGGTTGCCGACAACGGCATCGGCATTGATCCGGCGCACTTTGATCGGATATTCCAGGTGTTCCAGCGGCTGCATACTCGGGACACCTACGAGGGCACCGGGATCGGGCTGTCGGTCTGCCGGAAAATCGTGGAACGGCATGGGGGAGCGATCTGGCCGGAGTCGGCCAAGGGCCAGGGCACCACGTTTCGGTTTACCCTAAAGGCCACTGAGGCGGCGGGCACGGGCAGCTGAGCCGGGCCCGTTCCGCTGGTAGGCGCAGCCGGCCATGCGCCAGCGACCTGGGACACATCCCCCCAGGCGAAAGGAGGCCTGACGTGGCCCAGGAGAGCGGCGCCCCGATCGAGATTTTGCTGGTGGAGGACAACCCCGGCGATGTGCGCCTTACGCAGGAAGCCGTGCGCGAGGCGAAGATTCGCAACACGCTGAACGTGGTCAACGACGGTGAGCAAGCCATCGCCTACGTGCGGCGTCAGGGCGAATATGCCGAGCGACCGCGGCCCGACCTGATCCTGCTGGATCTGAACCTGCCCCGGAAGGACGGACGCGAGGTGTTGCAGGACTTGAAGTCGGATCCCGACCTGCACCGGATTCCGGTGGTGGTGCTGACGAGTTCGGAAGCCGAGCAGGACATCCTGAGCACCTACGACCTGTATGCCAACGCCTACGTGACAAAGCCGGTGGACCTAGAGCAGTTCATGCACGCGGTGTCGTCGATCCAGGACTTTTGGCTGAACATCGTCAAGCTGCCGCCTGAGTAGCGTGACGGGTTGGGGGAGCGAGCGGCGGGGGCGGTGAGCGCGCAGGACGACACGGGCGGCGTTTACGACGACCTGGAGCTTCCAAGCGGGACCTGGCGCCCCTACACCGCCATCCAGATGGTGATGACGGTGGACGGCGCGATCACCGGACCAACGGACGACTACTGGCCGATTAGCCTGGAGGCCGACCAGCGGACATTTCGTCGGTTTCGCATGCACTTCGACGCGGTGCTGCACGGGGCGCGGACGCTGGGGATGCGGATCGACCGCTACATGTGGAGCGAGGAACTGCAGAGGGAGCGGCGGCTCAGGGATATGGACAAGCCGCCGCTGTTTATCGTGGTGTCGAATTCCGGGCAAATAGATCCAAGTGACCGGGTGTTCCAGCGCCGCAGCTATCCGATTGCGCCGATGGTGGTGGCGCCAGAGACGGCGGACGTCACGGCTGGTCTAGCGGATGTGGCTGAAATCGTGAGGCTCGGATCCGCGCGCGTCGACCTCGAGGGCCTGGTGCGCTACCTGGCCGAGAAGCGCGGCGTCCGACGGCTGGTGTGCGAGGGCGGGGCGATCCTCAACTACCACATGCTGACGGCCGGGCTGGTGGACGAGTTCTTTATCACGGTGACGCCCTCCATCATCGGCGAGCCGCGGCCGCGAACGGCGGTGGAAGGGCCGGCGGCGTTGCCGAGCGATCAATTCCAGCGGATGAAATTGATGAGCGCAGTTACGCGCGAAGACGAGGTGTTTCTGCGTTACCGCGTGCTGAGCGCATGCGCACTTGCGTAGGCGGCCTGATGAGGAGACCGGCGCAGCGATGCAGAGATCAAACGTTCGCTATCGTCGGGCCATCTGACTCCAGGTAGGCGTAAGTGCGCTGCCAGCGCGGCTCGGCCGTGTCGAGTCCAACATCACCCATGTCGGAGAACCTGATGAAGCCACGGGGGATCGACTTTTTCGTCTACAACGTCAGCGATATCGCCAGGAGCGCGGACTTCTACGAGAACACGTTGGGTTTGACGCTCGAGTCATGGGAAGGATCGGGATGGGCCGAGTTTGCGGTTGGCAGCTCGAAGACTGTCCTCGCGCTTCGCCTGGATCCTGAAGGCGCCGGTGCGGCCGTTCAGGGCGGCGCGATTGCCATTGCCGTTGACGAGGTAGGCCCAACCGTTGCCGAACTTCGCCAACTGGGGGTGGACATCATCCTCGGGCCCGGTGAACAGGCATCGTGCTATGCCGCTGGGATATCCGACCCCGACGGCAACCTGATCCTGCTCCACAGCCGCAAGGACGGGACGGCAGGGTAGATATGAGTCTGCGGACTGATCGCGGAGCATGCGCACGGTAACCAGCAGCAACGCGCTCTATGGGCGGGAATCGGGCCGGACGACCTGTCTGGCGAATGTTTCAGCCCTACTCGACTACCATGCACGGAACGCCAGCCTGCAAGGGGGATTTGGACATGGCCACCGTCGCATTGATTACCGAGGAGGGCGCCGCCCACCAACAGCCGTACCGGGACGCGATTCGCGACCTTGACCTGATCGACCAGGCGGAGTTGCTGGACCCGGGTGGCACCACATTCGGAGCCTCGGTGGACACCATCGGCTCCAAGGCGGGCGGCACGCACATGTCGGTGGAATCGCTGCTGGCGGCCGGTAAGCCGGACATGGCCATTGTGACCATGATCGCGGCGCATGCCCCGGACGTGATCCGGCCGCTGCTGGAAGCCGGCGTGCACGTGATGGCCGAGAAGCCGGCCTGCGTGAATGTGGGGCAGTTTGAGGAACTGGCGGGATTGGCCGACGCGAATGGCGCGCACCTGATGCTGGCGTTGGCCAACCGCAACAGCCCAAGCGTTGCCGACGCGCGCCGCATCATCCAGAACGACGGCATTGGCGACCTGTACGCGGTACGCGCGGTACAGGTGGACGACCAGACGAGGATCCAGCGGCGGCTGGGCGACCCGGACTGGACGTTTCAGAAGAAGCTGGCCGGCGGCGGGCACTTGAGCTGGTTGGGCATCCACCGCCTTGACATGCTGACGTACCTGGTGGGCGAGGACATTGCGGAGGTCTCGGCCATGACGGCGGTGGCGGGCGGCGCGCCGATCGATGTGGAAGACCTGGGCATCGTCACCTTCAGGTTCGCTGGTGGCGCGCTTGGGGTGCTGTTCAGCGGCTACCTGATGGATCAGAAGGGGCACAACGGCTTCACCGTCTATGGCTCAGAGGGCTGGGTGCGCGCGCACGAGGGCGAGGCGGACGCGCTGGAGTGGCGTTCAATCTCGTCCGCCATGGCCGGGTCCAACGACCGACGCTTCGAGTACGACGGTCGCGGTGGCGGCTACACCCCGTGGGTCGAGTGCACGGTCCGTGCCTGCCTGGGCGAGATCGACCCCCCAATCACGGCCGAGGACGGCCTAAAGGTGCTGCGAGTCGTGCACGCCGCGTACGCATCGGCGGAGTCGGGAAGCCGCGTCACGCTATAGACGGGGATTGACAAGCCGCGGACTTTCTGAAGGCGGTTCGGGAACCGCCCGTACGGCTAGCTCTCGGCCTGCCAGACGGCCAGGGGGTTGGCGCGGGTTTGCATAGGGAACCGGACGCGGGCGCCGGTGCGGTGGCCTTCGAGGATAGCCATGACCATTTCCAGAGCCGCAGTGGCCTGGCGGGCGCTGGAGACCGGTTCGCCGCCGTTTTCAATGCAGTCGATGATGTCGACGGCGGCGTGGCGGTTGAGGGCATCCAAGAGTTGGGCATCGCTGGCGGGCGTGCCGTCCGGGTAGGCGAGGTCGGCTACGTCGACCGGTTCCCATGCGAGGCTGGAGTCTCCCGGCAGGTTTGCGGGCGCCGGATAGTGGAGGATCGAGCGGCCTGCGTCCCGAACCGAAATTCCGCCTTCCGTGCCCCATAGCTCGTAGCCGAACCAGGGGGCCGGACCGCCAGCAGACCGGGTATAGGAATCGAACCGGGCAATCGCGCCGGACGTGAATGCGAAGTAGCCGGTCAGGGCGTCTCCCGCCATTTGACCCAAGCCTTCGGGGCCGTCGTAGACGTCGTCGACGGTGACATCACGTCCATTGGCCTGCATGTGGCCGGTGCCCCAGGCCACGTCGCCGGCGATATAGCGGAGCGCATCGAGTACGTGGGTGCCGAGGACGCGGAGGTCGTGGGTTCCACCACGCTGGTCGCACTTGCCGACGGCGTGCATGTAGCGGAGGGTTCCGATTGCACCCTCGCGGACCAACTGCGCCACGCGGCGCGTGCCCGGTCGATAGCGGTTCTGGTGCGCGACGGCGATCTTGGTTCCAGCCGCGTCGGCCGCCTCGAGCACGGCGTCGGCTTCGTCGAGGCTGGCAGTAATAGGTTTCTCGATGTAGATGCCCCTGGCGCCGGACTCGATGACGTCAAGCAGCCAGCGTCCGTGGTGCTTGAAGTGATGGGGGCAGATGGCGACCAGGTCGGGCGACTCGGCGGCGAGCATGTCGCGGTAGTCGTCGTATTGCTTCGGGTTGCCGATTTCAGCGGCGCGCGCGGCCCTTGGTTCGGCCACGGGGTCGGCGAGGGCCGTCAGCTCGACGTTTGGAATCTCGTAGAACGCCTGGTGGATGGCGTGTCCGTAGGCGCGTTCGAGCGTGGAATCGGCTATGGCGGCGGCGCGGTAGGCAGGCATTAGCGGCTCCAGAGTGACACGCGGTTGACGGGCGCATCATGCCTGAGCGTCAGGAACTGGCGCGCGCCGGATTGGCGCTATTCGCCGGAACGTAAGATCGAACGTCGCCGCTGCAACCCGGAAACGCTTGAATGGCTCGCGTCGCGCTGATTCGGACCACGCCCGAAGGCGTGCTGGACGACGTGGCCCGGGCGATGGATGACGCCGGCTATCAGGCCGCGTTGGACCGCGGTGCGGAGACCGCGTTGAAGGTCAACGTCTCGTGGCACCACTGGTACCCGGCCTGCTCCACCACGCCCTGGCAGTTGGACGGTGTGATTCGGAAGCTACGAGCCGATGCGTACGCGCCCGAGTCGCTGTTCGCCGCGCATAACCGAACGGTAACCGTGAGCGCGCACGTGGGTGAGCGCAGGAACAAGCATTTGCCGGTCGTGACGGCGCACGGCATCCGAAACGTCCATCTGTACGAAGACGACGCGTGGGTTCGGTATGAGCCGAAGGGCCGACTGCGCACACTGCACGATGTGTACCCGGAGGGCATTCGGATTCCACAGCGGCTCATCGGGGCAAACATCATTCACCTGCCGACCGTAAAGACGCACGTGTTCACCACGATCACTGGCGCGATGAAGAACGCGTTCGGCGGGTTGCTTTTCGACAAGCGGCACTACTGCCACGCGACGATTCACGAGACGCTGGTGGACTTGCTGATGATTCAGCAGGAGATTCATCCTGGTGTGTTTGCGGTTGCGGACGGCACCTTTGCGGGCGAAGGCGCGGGACCGCGTTGCATGCAAGTCCAGGAGCGCGGCCTGCTGGTGGCCGGAGCAGACCAGGTAGCCGTAGACGCGACGCTCGCGCGGCTCATGGGACTGGATCCGTTCGAGCTTCCGTTCCTGCGCATGGCGCATGAGGACGGCCTGGGAACAGCCGACGCCCGCGAGATTGAAGTCGTGGGCGCGGACATCGACGAAGTGCGGTGGCAGGTGGCAGCCCGGCAGGACACGTTCGCCAGCCGAGGGCAGAAGTTGATCTACTGGGGACCGTTGAAGCGGCTCGAAAAGATGCTGCTGCGGACGGTGATCGCGCCATGGTCATACGCGGCGTCGCGCCTGTATCACGATGTGTATTGGTACAACGCGATCGGGCGGGGCCGGGTTCGACAGGCGCTGCGAGGGCCGTGGGGCGAACTGTTTCAGCGGTATCCGTCAACGGTCGGGCAGAAGTTGCCGGAGCCGATCCCGGAGCACACGGCGGCCTTTCGCTCGTAGCGGCAGGGTTCGCTTCCGTCAGAAGTCGAGGCTGCCGGCCCCGTGCTTGCCGGGACGTTCGGTCAGTCGGTCCGCGATGCCTGGCGGACCACGCCGCCGGCTTCCATGCGCGCGAGAGCTCGGGCCGTCCAGTCGTCAGCCTCAGGGACATCGGCGATCCATGTCAGGTAGTCGCGAATGATCTCCTGGAGCGTTCCGGTCGGTCGCCAGCCAAGCGCACGGATTCGCGCCGTGTCAGACCAGACGTGCCGGGTGTCGCCCAGGCGAAAGCGCCCGCTCACGTCCGGCTGGGCGTTGATTCCCATTGCGGAGAGCACGGTACTTGCGTAGTCGCGCACGGTCGTGACCCTGCCGCTGCCGACATTGAAGGCCTGTCCGACCGCATCGGGGTGCTCGAGTGCGAGTTCGACGGCGGATACCGCGTCTCGAATGTGGGTGTAGTCGCGCCGCTGGCGGCCATCCTCGTAGACGACGGGTCGTCGGCCATGGCGGATGTGTCCGACGAAGGCGCGCAGCACGCCGGAGTAGGCGTTGGCCGGACTTTGGCGCGGCCCCTGGATGATGCTGAATCTGAGGGCCGTGGTCGGGATGCTGTGCCGGGCGCCCAGCGTGAGTGCGTAGGACTCGGTAGCCAGCTTGGAGATGCCGTAGGCATTGGTGGGCGCCGGATGTTCTTCAGATGACGCCACTGGCTCAAGTGACGCGCCGCATATAGAGCAAGGCATTTCCCAGTCTGCGCGGGCCAGTTGTTCGAGCGAGCGAGGCGGCGGGTACTGGCGGCCGTGGTCGCGACATTGGTAGGCGCCTTCACCGTAGACGGCCTGCGAGCTGGCCACGACGACGCGTCGCATGGGCTGATGACGCTCGGCCAGCAGCTCGTAGAGCAAGGCTGTGCCAGCGTCGTTGACGCGAGCGAAGCGGCTGAAGTCGGCCTGGTAGTCCTGGTAGGCGGCCAAGTGAACGACGGCGTCGGCACCCTCCAAGGCCGCCAGCCAGTCGTCGGGCTCGGTCACATCGCCTCGAATGCGACGGACATCAGTCAAGGCTTGAGGCCAGGATCGGTCCGGGTGGACTCGCGGGACCAGGCTGTCCAGTACTGCGGCGGTGTATCCGCGACGTAGCAGCGCGTCAACGACGTGCGAGCCGATGAAGCCAGCGCCGCCGGTGACGAGGACGTGCATAGTGTCAGTTGCTCCCGAGGAGGCGGTGGCGTCTAGCGGTGGATATTGAACACGACCCGGGCGCCGCCGGGGTCGAACGCGACCGGAAGTTCCCGCAACGGTGCGAGCGCTTGGCGCACCTCGTCCTGCCGGGTCGGTGGAACGTAGAAGACGAGGAAGCCGCCGCCGCCCGCGCCGGCGATTTTTCCGCCCACGGCGCCAGCGGCGCGGGCGCGTGTGTACAACTCGTCGATCGCGGAATCCGAGACCCCCTCGGCCAGTGCCTTCTTGTGGCGCCAGGCGGTGTCGAGCAATTCGCCGAACTCGTCAAGTCGGCCGCGGATGAGCAGGTCGCGAGCCTCGTGGGCGCAAGCTCGAAGGCGGTCGAGGTCGGGCTGCGACTGCTCGATGCGCTGCTGTTGGCTGTCAAGGATCGCGGACGACGATCGGGTGCGTCCCGTAAAAAACACAAGGAGTCGATCCTGGAGTCTTCGAAGTGTGGCCGGGGCGGCACGGACCGGCTCCACGTCAACTTTATCGTTGGCCCTGAAGTAGATGGCGCGCAGGCCGCCGAAGGCCGAAATGTACTGATCCTGCTTGCCAATTGGTCGGCCAAGGATCTCCAGCTCGATGCGGCAGGCTTGTTCGGCGAGAGTGCGGGCGTCCACTAGCCGCCCGCAGTAGGTGTGCAGCGCGTGCAGCAGCCCTACGGTAACGGCGGCGGAGGATCCGAGCCCGGTTCCGGTGCTGGGTACATCAGCCAGTGTGGTGATCTCAACGCCGCGCTCGACGGCAGTGATGCGCATGGCTTCGCGCACGAGGTCGTGGCGGATGTCGTCGACTGACTGGACGATCTCCTTGACCGAATAGTTGATGTAGATGTCGTCGTCGAATCGCTCCTTGACGATGACGTAGATGTACTTGTCAATTGCGGTTGTGAGCACCGCGCCACCGTCGACTCGGTAGTAATTGGGGAAGTCGGTGCCGCCGCCAAAAAAGCTGAGTCGAAGGGGGCTCAGGGTGACGATCACTGATTGCTACCAGGTGACGGGGCGCCGCCGAATTCGTCAGTAGTGCTCACCGCGACGCGGCGTCGGCAAGGACGGCGGCCATGTGCAGGGTGGCCGCGTGGCAGACGATGTGGTGCAGGTCTTCGGCAGCCTGAACGGACTCGCCCTTGACGGGCACCACCAGTGCGGCGCGCCGCGCAAGCGTGGATGCCGGTGGTGCAAGGGCCAAGCTTCGAACGCCACACTCGTCGGCTGCCGCGACGGCCGCAAGAAGATTAGTCGACTCGCCGCTCGTGCTGATCGCGATGAGGAGGTCATCCCGTTGGGCAAGGTTGCGGAGCTGCTCGGCGAAGACGTGCTCGTACGAATAGTCGTTAGCCCAGGCGGTCAGCAGCCCGGCGCTGTCGGTGAGAGCCACGGCGCGGATCCCTCGCGCTCCGGGGGCTTTCGGGATCGTGGTCTTGGATAGGTCAGTGGCGAAGTGAGACGCCGTGGCGGCGCTGCCGCCGTTGCCGACGATGAAGATCGTTTGATCCGCGGCCCACGCGACCTCCACGGCGGAAGCCAACGGGTCAATTGTCGTGGACGATAAGCCGGACAGCTGCCGACCAAGGGCTCGAAGGTGAGCACTCACTGGGCCGGACATGGTAGTCAGGTCGGCAGTGTTCGTAGGTTCGAGATTCGCGTCACAGGTCAAGCGGATTGTGGAAACACGACCGCACACCGGTGTGACAGGTGGGTCCCGCAGGGTTGACCTTGAGCAGAAGAGCATCACGGTCGCAGTCAGCCACGAGATCGACCACTCGGAGGTAGTTCCCTGAGGTCGACCCCTTGTTCCAGAGTTCCTGGCGGCTGCGGCTGAAGAACCAAACCGTGCCCGAGTCCAGGGTGCGCACGAAGGCCTCGTGGTTCATGTAGCCGAGCATGAGGATGTCGCCGCTGGCGTCGTCCTGACAGATGGCCGGGATCAGACCAGCGGCGTCGTACTTGAACTCAATGTCAACGGCCGTTTCGGTAGCAGTGTTCATCCGTGGCGTTTCCTGAGCAGCGGCCACCAAGCGACCGCTGGATAGTAGTGATCGGGCGTGGGGTGGATGGTCATGATACGAGCCGTCTCGGGCCACCGGTCAGGCACCGGTTCCGCTCCCAGCCGTGAGCGAGGGCGCGGCGCGTCAGACCAGGACGTTGCGGGGATTGTTCGCGACGCCGTTGACCCGGTATTCGAAGTGCAGGTGCGGGCCGGTCGTCCAGCCGGTAAGGCCGACGTACCCAATCACCTGGCCGCGGCTGACGAACTGGCCGGCCGAGACTGGCGGCGGAGAGGTCCAGTCGTCCAGATGGGCGTAGAGGGTCTCCTCATTCTGGTTGTGGGCAATGACCACGATCATTCCGTACGAGGCCTGGCGGTTGCCCGGCACCACATAATCGGCCACCAGCACGATGCCGTCGTTGGCGGCCACGACGGGCACCAACATGTTCCCGGCGATGTCGATGCCGATGTGCGGGCACTGGCCAAAGGTGCAGCCGCCGAACTCGGTGGTGATGAGGCCCCACAGTGGCCAGGTGTAGACACCTGCAACCGAGGTTCCCTGGGTCTGAGCCACCTGGCGCGCCAGCTCGCGCGCCTGTTCCTGGGCTTGCTGGAGCTTTTTGATGCGTTCGAGCTGGGCGAGTTCGCGCTGGCGAATGTCGCGAAGCAAGAGAATGCGGTCGCCGACGACCGCCGCTTCAGCATCGAAGGCGGCGACGTTAGCGTCGTAGGCGGATTGCTCCTGCTGGACGCCAAAGATGAGGTCCTGCTGTTCTTGCGAACGGCGCTGCAGTTCGGATTCGATCGTGGCCGCCTCCTGGCGCAGTTCGTCCATTGTCTGGAGTCGTGCGGCCAAGTCGGCCGTTCGCAGCTGAACGGTCTGGCGGCTGCGGCGGAGGGACTCAATCTCTTCAAGGTCTTGAGCCAGGGCTCGCTCGAGCGAGGTGGCGCGGTCGAGGGCCTCGGAGAAGGAGGAGGAGGAGAGCACCGTTTCAAGCGTTGAGGTGCGCCCTGCCTTGTAGAGCGAACGGACACGGGCGCCCAGGTTGTCGGTCTCGCGAGCGAGGGTTCGATTGAGGTTTGCGATGGACGCATTGATGTCAAAGACCTCGAGTTCCACCGTTTCGAGTTGACGATTGACGTCGCGCAGGCGCTCCACCGCCGCAAAGCGCTGGCGGTCGATCACGGCGAGTTGCTGCTGGAGCGCGCCCTCGCGCGCCTGGGCGGCGGCCAGCAGCGTTTGTTCTTCTTGGGCCAGGCGTTCCAGTTCCGACTGCTCGCGCTCAGCCGCCTCGATTTCCTCCTCGGTTACGGCTCGGGCGATCAGTGGCCTGGCGGCGGCAATGGCGGCCCCGGCCAGGCCGGCGCGCAGGAAGCCGCGACGCGACGCCAGCTTCAGGCCCGGAACATCAAACAGGACGGCGTCGCAGCGGCCGGCGCACTGACAGCCGGGGCCGTGGTCGTGTGCTGAGGTTGCTGACGGACGCTCGGTTGATGTCAGAGGGTCGGCTCCTGCAGCTACAACTCAGTACCCAATGAGTGTGCCATGCGGCGTGGGAGACAGAAGCCGATTAATCGGTACGTCTGGTGCAACACTCGCGATGCAATCCCGGCCCTTCGACTGGCTCAGGGCGAACGGAGCACGCCATGTCGCTGGCGTGTGGATCAGCGCCCTGGTGGCTTACGGCAGGGTCAGGAACATCCGGTCCGGCAGCGGCGGGAACGTAGACGTCGGCAGGGCCTGGTACCAGTAGGCGACGGAGCAGATGTCGTCCTGGCGGGCCATGAACAAGCGGCCCTTGCCGTCAAAGTCCCGGTCGGGGTGGAAGCCGAGATCCTGGATGGTTACGCGGAGGTCTCGCTCAAAGCGGATCGGATCAAGCACGTGGAAGCGGTACATGGCGTGGCGGTGCTTGTGGAGCAGGCGGCCGTCGGGCCTGATGACCTGGTGCATGCCGAGGAACGGGGTGGTGTAGGTGCGGTATTCACCGTCGACGCGCCAGTCGTAGGACCCGCCGACGTAGTCCTCGGTTCCGGTGCCGCAGATGGTTGGGAAGTCCCGGTCGCCGTCCAGGTAGAACTTGATCTCGCCTTCGCCCCACCAGCGGTCATCGAGCACGCCCCAGCCGAGGGAGGTGCCGACGTAGTGGCCGCGGCCGCGGATGCCGTCGACGATGGTGTACTCCTCGCCGTAGGGCACGGGGTTGGTGCGGCGAAACTGGGCGTGGAAGTAGGCGGCGTCGTTGGGGACCTCGGTGAGGGTGTAGTTGACCTGGTAGAAGCAGCGTTGCGGCTGGGCCGGGTGCTGGTTTTCGAGCGTGATACGGCAGTGTCGCCGGAACGGCATCTGCCAGAAGCAGTTCAGACCGCAGCCGGGGTTCACGACGATGGGCAGGGCGCTGACCTGGGCGAAGTGGTCTTTCAGATCGCCCTCGCGGGTTGCCCAGGGCACGGCGAAGAAGTCGGGTAGAGGAACCTCAACGGCGGGCTGTTCCTGGCCGTCCCAGTACATGCGCAGGATGAGGTTGCGGGAGACGGCGCCGGTGATCCAGATGCTTTGAATGGCGCCGGGGCCCTGAATGTCGGCCATTTCCAGGGTCTCGCCCGGATCCACCGAGACGGCGGGACGGCACTTCCAGCCGAGGCCCAGGTGACGGGAGGGGCCGTTCGGGTCGGCTTCGGCCCTGGCGCCGCCGCCACGTTCGCCGCGGGGGTTTTCGGCGGAGATTGAGCGGGATTGGGCCGATGAGAGACGGGAGAGGTTGCCGAGGTGGAGGTTGAGGCCGTTGAAGGCGGGCATGGAGTGGGTTCTTGGCAGCGTAGGCGACAAGCATATTGTGGGCGCGCCGAGCCCCTGTTGCGACCCTGCGGGGGCGAGATGGGGGAATGGCCGGGTGGCGTTGCCGTCTGGCTCTGACGTTGCCTGCCCGGAGCGGTATGGTGCTCAGTGGCGTTGCTATTCAGGGTTTTGGCCCCAAGTCTGAATAACGCATCTAATTATTCAGTTTTGAATAGCAGCGGACCAGCAGCCACGCATAAGTGCTCTAGACTCCACTTGGCCATGTTATTTAGACTTAGTGGCCTAAGTCTGAATAACCAATCCCGTTATTCAGAGTTGCGTAACAACGGACCAACTCTCTCGACATGAAACGCGGTGTCACTGGCCAATATCGGAGCATGGCCGGGGCCGGCGAGCAGTACAAGGCGTTCGTGCCCAGGCCCCTGCCGCCCAATCCACCGCTTGCGCTCGACGGGTGGCTGCAACAGGACCTGGAGCGTGCGCTACTCGCCCTGGGGCGGCTGGACAGCATTTCGACGCTGCTGCCGGCTCCTGAACTCTTCATCTACAGCTACGTCCGCAAAGAGGCCGTGCTCTCGTCTCAGATCGAGGGCACGCAGTCGTCGCTTTCGGAACTGCTGCTCTACGAGCTGGAAGAGGCGCCGGGTGTGCCGCAGGACGATCTGGATCTGGTCGAGGTATCCAACTACGCCGCAGCACTCGACCACGGCATCGCGCGGCTGCGCGAAGACTTCCCGCTCTCGAATCGACTGATCCGGGAGATCCACGGCGTGCTGCTGGCACGCGGACGGGGTAGCGAAACGAACCCGGGCGAGTTCCGACGCTCGCAGAATTGGCTAGGGGGAACGCGGCCCGGCAACGCACGCTTTGTGCCGCCGCCGCATACCGCCGTTCCTGACTGCATGACGGCACTCGAGCGCTTCCTTCACGCCGCCGACGATGGTCTGCCATTGCTCGTGCGGGCCGGACTGGCTCACGTCCAATTCGAGACGATTCACCCTTTCCTTGACGGCAACGGGCGGGTTGGGCGACTCCTGATTACGTTTCTGCTGCACCATGGCGGGGTGCTACGTGAGCCCCTGCTGTATCTCAGCCTGTACTTCAAGCAGCATCGTTCGACCTACTACGACCTGCTGGACATTGTTCGGCGAGAGGGGGATTGGGAAGCTTGGCTCGCATTCTTCCTTGACGGCGTCTGCCAAGTCGCCACAGCCGCAGTAACCACCGCACAACGTCTGGAAGCGATGTTCAAGACGGATCGCGGCAAGATCGAAGCATCGGGTCGACGAGCGGGTTCGGCCTTACGACTACATGAGGCGCTCAAGAGGCGCCCGGTCCGAACCATGGCTAGTACCGTGAAGGCCACTGGCCTCTCGTTCCCTGCTGTCTCCTCGGCAATGAGGCTGCTCGTCGACCTGGAGATCGCCCGCGAACTGACCGGCAGGCGCCGCAATCGAGTGTTTGCATACGACCGCTATCTGGCCGAACTAGCCGAGGGAACCGAACTGACCTAGCGGCGCTGCGCGCTGACCTGACGCCTTTAGGCTGAAGGTCCGTATGCCAGCGTGATCCAAGGAATAGATTCCTCTGTCGTCGTGCGTCACAATCCAGGCGACGACGTTTCGACACCGAGAGCCGACCTGATGCCATCCATTGAACGTCCGAATGTGATTGTGATCGTCAGCGACACGTACCGGCCGGACCACATTGCGGCGAACGGGCATCCGGACGTGGTTACGCCTGAGCTGGACGCCTGGCTGGGGCGGAGCGTGACTTTCGAGCAGGCGACGGTTTCCAGCTTTCCGACGATTCCGATGCGGACGGACTGGTTTACGGGGCGGTTCGGTCACCCACGGCATGGCTGGCGAGACCTGGATCCGAGGGCGATCACGCTGCCGGACGTGCTGGGAGCGAACGGGTACCGCACGCAGCTGATCGCGGATACGACGCACCTGATGAACTCGCACTTTTTCCATCGGTTCGACCGGCATCACTTCAACCGCGGGCACGAAAGCGACGGCAAGTTCCTGCGGCTGAACGATCCGATTGAGCACCTGGTGGAGGATCCGCGCAAGACGCGGGTGGACTTCGGGAACCACGACTACGCGCCGGTGCTGCCCGACATCCACGCGCATACGAACTACTGGCGGCGGTACGAGGATCAGTCGCAGCCAATGCGAATGGCGGACGACGTGTGCCGGTTCCTGGAGGACTGCTACGCGAGTCCACAGCCGTTCATGCTGTGGGTGGACTGCTTTGACGTGCATGAGCCGTGGTTTCCGCCGCGCTACCTGCTGGACCACTACGACCCGACCTACGACGGGCCACCGATCGCGCAGCCGAACTACCGCGAGGCCAGCGTCTATACGACGGCCGAACTGCGGAACATGCAGGCCCGCTACAAGGCGATGTGCACGCTGCTGAGCAAGGCGGTGGGGCGGATGCTGCGGACGGTCGAGGACGCCGGGCTGCTGGCCAACTCGATCGTGGTGTTCATGTCAGACCACGGGATGTACCTGGGGGAGCGCGACCGCACCGGGAAGTCGGGCATCCAGGCCGAGCGGCGCAGCGTGTTCCCGTTTCACAATGAGATCAACGGGATCTGCTGGTCGATGCACGTCCCGGAGTCATTGAATCGGTCGACGGTCGCGCCCGGATCACGACTGGCGGGCCTGGTGCAGGCACCGGACCTGATGCCGACAGTGCTGGAACTGTGCGACATCCCGGCGCCTGCCGACGTGGACCTGGAAGGCCGCAGCCTAGTTCCGCAGCTGGAGGGCGAGTCGGAAGGGCCGCGGCCGCTGGCGATTACCGCCACGACCACAAATATCGACGGCCGCTGGGTGCATACGCGGGCGCCGGCGGTGACCGACGGCAAGTGGAAGTTGCTGGTGGACGAAGGCGACGGAGACGGTGGGCCTGAGTTGTATTGCATCGCCGATGATCCTGCTGAGTCGGTGAACTTGATCAACAGCAACCGGGACGAGGCGCGGCGGCTTCACGCCTCCATGCTTGGATGGCTGGCCGCACACGACGCGACGCCGGCGACGTTGGAGCGCCTGGGCGCCGAGCGGGTGGGTTTGGTCTGACGCTGTTTCCGACTAGTCGGAGAGCGCTTCAAGCGGCATAGGGATCGTGACTGCGTAGACGCAGCGTGAGCTTTGGCGGCGGGGCAAAATGGCGGACTGCAGCCGCAGAATCAAACACACTGATGAAACGAGACCCATGCACGCGTTGATTACCGGGGGCACCGGGAGCATTGGTTCGCGGCTGGCGGCTGCGCTGATCGAGCGCGGCGACCGGGTGACGGTGGTGGACGTGCGGGCGGAGCCGGTGGCGCCGTCTGCGGCGTTCGAACGCGCCGATGTACGGGTGGGTGAGACGCAGGCCCCGGGCTTTATTGACGACATCGTCGCCGAAACCCGACCCGACACCGTGTATCACCTGGCCTCGCTTCTATCGGGAAGTTCGGAGACGGACTCGGAGCTGGCCTGGCGGGTGAACCTGGACGGCATCCGCAACGTGCTGGAAGCGGTGCGGATTCATGGCGTGGGGCGGGTGCTGTTTCCCAGTTCGGTGGCGACGTATGGCCTGGGTGTGGACGACACGGTGAGCGACGACAGCCCGCAATGGCCGGCGGGCCTGTACGGCGTCACGAAGGTGCTGGGCGAGCGGCTCGGGGTCTACTACTACCAGCGCTTTGGCGTGGATTTCCGCAGTGTGCGCCTGTCGGCAATGGTTGCGCCCACGGCGCCGGCGGCGGGCGCGGCCAGCGCGTTCGTGTGCGAGCTGTACATAGGAGCGGTGCGCGAGGGCGGCTATACGTTCAAGGTCTATCCCCACAGCCGCATCCCGCTAGTCTGGGTGGAAGACGTGGTGGGGTCGATGCTGCAACTGCACGACGCGCCCGCCAGCAGTCTCAGCCGCCGGGTGTACCAAGTAATGGGCTCCAACCCGACAGTCCAGGAAATGGCTGACGCGGTGCAACGCCGGATGCCGGAGGTGCGGCTTGAGTTCGACCCGGACCCCGTGCCCGCCGGCGTGGTGGACAGCTGGGCCTCCAGCATGGACGACACCAGCGCACGCACCGACTGGGGCTGGGCGCCGAGGTTTGATTTGGAGGGGATGACGGACGCGGTGCTGGCGGAGTTGCGAGCCGAACACGCTGCCGGTTAGCGGCGCTCGGCTACGAATCCCGCCGGCGACTCCGACGTCACGTCGGGCGCCGAGATCTCTAACCCAATTTCACCGTCAGCTGATGGGTTGGAATTTGTAGAGGGCGTCGTCGCGTTGGACTTCGCCCATGTAGATGGCGCCGTCAGGGTCGACCCAGATGCCGTGGGGGGCGCTGAAGGCTGGGCCGCCGTCGCCGGGGTCTTCCCAGGACGTGATGGTCCGACCCGTCAGGTCGAGTAGCGAGACGCGTCCGCCGACTTCGGCGAGGTAGATGACGCCGGCATCCTCGTCGACGAAGAAGTCGGAGGGCTGGCGGAAGCCCGTCCACTGGTCCATGTAGACGCCCTCGGGATCGAAGATCTGGATGCGGTGATTCTCGCGGTCGGCTACCAGGATGCGGTCATCGCTGAGGGCCCAGATGCCGTGCGGCAGGTCGAACTGGCCGGGCCCGGTTCCGGGCTCGCCCCAGCTGTTGAGCAACTGACCGCTGGGCGCGAAGCGGTGGCAGCGGGTGTCGCCGTAGCCATCGGACACGTAGATGGAGCCGTCGGCGCCGAGATGGGTGTTGGTGGGGTGGTTGAAGTGGCCGCCATCGGCGCTGGTGAAGTTGGGGTAGCCGATCCGGCGCACTACGCAACCCTCGGTGGTGGTGACCCAGATGACGTGGGCGAAGCGGTCGGTGAGCCAGAGGTGCTCGTCGGCATCCACGTAGACGCCGTGGGCGTGGTTGAGGAGGTCGTCACCCCAGGTATCCACGATCTGGCCGTCGGCATTGAAGACGATCATGGGATGGGTGCCGCGACAGAAGCAGTAGACACGGCCCTTGCTGTCGACGCCCACGCTGCCAATCCAGCCGAGGAAGATGTCCGCCGGCAGTTGCGGCCATCCTTGCACGCGTTCGTAGCGATGCGATCCACTTCCTACCGGCATCGGGCTGCCCTTCCGCGCGAACCTGTTGTGCGCCCATCCTAGTCGGCGGCGGCGGCGTGCGCTTTTGGCGTATTTGTCACGGACCGTGGCGTTGGCGTCCGCCTAGACTCTCGGTCATGGCGAGCGTGATCAGCAGCGGCGCACCGGTGCGGGCCAGTGGCCTGTGGAAGCGGTTTGGGGCGCTGGACGTGGTGCGGAACGTTTCGCTGGAGATTGCGCAGGGCGAGGTGGTGGGCTTTGTGGGGCCAAACGGCGCGGGCAAGAGCACCACGATCCGGATGATGCTGGACATTTTTGCGCCGGATCGGGGCACCGTGGAGGTCTTCGGCGCGCCGATCGACGACGCGGCGAGGCGGCGGATTGGCTATCTGCCGGAAGAGCGCGGGCTGTATCCGAGCCTGCGTATCCCGCCGATCCTGAAGTACATGGCGGAGTTGAAGGGGGTGCCGGCACAGGAAGCGCCGGGGCTGGCGGACGCGGCGCTGGAGCGATTGGGGCTGACGGAACACCGCGCCAAGAAGGTGGGCGAACTGAGCCGCGGGTTGCGGCAGTTGCTGCAGTTTGCGGCGACGATCCAGCACAAGCCGGACTTCCTGGTGCTGGACGAGCCGTTCTCTGGCCTGGACCCGGTAAACGTGCGGCGGATGAAAGACGTGGTGGCCGACCTGCGGGACAACGGGGTGGCCGTGCTGTTCTCGACGCACCAGATGACGGACGTTGAGGAGCTATGCGACCGGGTGGTGATGATCAACGAGGGCGAGATCGTATTGAACGGGGGCGTGCGGGAGATTCGACGGCAGCACGCCAGCGATCGCCTGCTGGTTGAGTGCACGTCGGACATGCCATTCGCCCTGTGTCTGCCGGGCGTGGCAGCCGCCGAGTCCCAGGGCGACGGCTGGCGGGTCAGCCTGAACGACGAGGGGTCGGCGGAAGGCGTGCTGCGGGCGCTGCTGGACGCGGGCGTGCAGATCGAGCGATTCGAGCGCGAGGCGCCGACGCTGGAGGAGATTTTCCTGCAGATCGTGGGTGGCGCTGATGGGCGTGGCGACGAAGCGGGGGAGCCGGACCTGGAGGCGCGGGCCGATGAGTAGCGTTCGCATCGTGACCCGCCATGAATTCCGCACGGCGGTTACGCGGCTGTCGTACATCATCACGACGGCGGCGGTGCCGGTGCTGGTGACGCTGGCGGTAGTGGGCTTTGCGATTTTCACGCTGGTGACCCGAAGTGACGGTGATGCGGAGAGCTCGTCCGGCGTTGAGCAAAGCGACGACTTGCCGCAGCTCGGCTACGTGGACCTGCCGGACGGGCCGGCGCTTTTCGGCGGGCATCACGAGCAGGCGGGCGCGGTCTTCGTACCCGTGCCGGATCGAGAGGCTGGCGTGGCAGCGCTCAGGGCCGACGAGATTGACGCGCTGTTTGTGTTTGCGGCGGACTTTGTCGAGTCAGGACAGGTAGTGCGGGTCCGGATTGCCGAAGACGAAGGCGGGGTATTCGGACCCGATGGGCCCTCTTATAACTCGGCGTTGCGCGGGTTCGTGTTGTCGAATCTGTTTGCTGACGAGGTTCCGGGCAGGTTTGCGGAGCGGCTGCGTCTGCCCTATCGGCTGGTCACGGAGGAGGTCGGGGCTGACGGGGCGGCGGAGGACGACCCTGGATTCGACATCGGGCGGGCGGCGTTCTTTGCGATTGCCGGCGTCTCGCTGCTGGTTTCGATCTTCTTCAGTTCGGGCTACATGCTGAACGCGCTGGTGGAGGAGAAGGAAAACCGGGTGATGGAGGTGCTGCTGTCATCGGTCAAGCCGGACGCGCTGCTGCTGGGCAAGTTCTTCGGCCTGGGCGCCGCGGGTCTGCTGCAGATGGCGGCGTGGCTGGCATCGGTTGGCGTGGGCGTGCTGGCGGTCGGCTTTATTGTGGATATTCCCGCCGACATTCTGACCTTGCCGGGCGTTGGCGACATTGCGATTGCGGCGGGGTATTTCCTGTTCGGTTACGCGCTGTTCGCATCGCTGATGGCGGCGGTGGGCGCGGTGACCACTTCGCTGCGTGAGGCCAACCAGATTTCGGCGATCGTGATCGTTCCGGCCTTCATCCCGATCTGGTTCAATTTCATCCTGTTTACCGAACCCGACGGCACGCTGGCGCGAGTGCTTACCTACATCCCGGTGACGGCCCCGGTGACGGGCTTGATTCGGCTGGCGATTGACGGCATGGGGCCGCTGGAGACGGTGGGCGCGCTGCTGGCGCTGGCGGCCTGCTCGGCAGGCGCGTTGTGGCTGGCCATGCGGCTGTTCCGGGCGTACCTGCTGATGTATGGCAAGCGGCCGACGCTGAAGGATATGGCGCGGAGCGTGGTGTCCGGCTAGGTGGCCTTGCGCAGGTAGGTGATCGGACCGCCGAAGTCGAAGGCTTTTGGCTCGGGTGAGGGGAAGTAGGGGCTGACTTCGGCGGTGAGGTAGGCCCGGGCGTCGTCGAGACTCCATTCGCCGCGTTCGATGGCCGCGATGATGTTGGTCTGGGTGAGCAGGTAGTCGACCAACTGCGCTCGGTCGAAGAAGACGACGTTGGAGTACTTCTCGCTCTTGACCAATCGGAAGCCGGCCTGTCTGGCTGACCGCTGGTCGAGCGGTCGGTTGTCTCGCGGGGGCGTGGGGAACCGATCAAAGTACGTGGAGACGAACCAGGGCTTGAAGTCCGGAGCGCCCTGAAGATTGGCGGAGAAGAAGTTGTCGTAGATCACGAGCCAGGCGCGTGGCCCTAGCACGCGGCGGGCCTCCGCCAGGAAGGCGATTCGCTCGAACCAATGCAAGCCGGACGAGACTGTAAGGAGATCGAAGGATTGGTCGGGCAGGGGTAGAGCTTCGGACGGGCAGCGCAGGTAGCCGATGCGCTCGTCGTGATCGGTCTGGGCGAGCATGGCGGCGGAGATGTCGGCTCCGACGATTTTGGTCGCGATCTGCTTCAAGGCGATGCAGGAGAGGCCGGTTCCGCAGGCGACATCGAGCGCACGGTGGAGACGTTGGCTGATGGCTAATTGGTTCGCGATTCGCTGAACGACGAGGTCGTGGTGGTAGGGGCGGGCGCGGGCGTAGAGACTGGCGGCGTGCTTCGAGTCAAACAAATGGCCTGCGACGTCCTGAGCTATGGTGCGGCAGTTCCGTGGTCGATTGCCTCGAGGCGCTCCAGGATCCACATGCACGCCAACGTGGTAGGGCCGATGCCCTTCCTCTGAGCCGTCGCCCGCAGGGTCTCCAGAGTTTCGGCCGTGAAGCGCACCGTGATGCCTTGGGAGAGGTTCTTTGCAAAGCGAACGTTGGTGCGTTCGAACTCGTCCTCGAAGTCGGCTGTGTCGTGGGAGTCCCAGAACTCGGCCTCTTCCTCGCGGCTGTTGAAGGTCGGAATCCGCCTCTGCTTCTGACGTTCGCTCACTCCGGTCACACTCCTCTCCGAATCCCAGTATGTCCGACGAGCTCGGCGTGACAGCGGAGTGAACACCCCATGGACTGGACGACGCTGTGCCTACCTGAGTCGAGAGTGCTGCGCTGGTGGCTCGGGGCGCGGCTCTTGGGTTGGGGCTAAGCTGCGACCGAGACCGCGCTGATGGGCACCGGAGCAGAAACCGATGACGATTACGACTTTTTTGGGTGATCGCAGCGTGGGGATGCGGACGGGGTTTACGACGCGGCCGGTGGTGATGGGGCGGCGCGGGGTGGTGACCTCGGGTCATTACCTGGCGACGGCAGCCGGGTTCCGGATGATGGAGCAGGGCGGCAACGCGATCGACGCCGCAGCGGCCATGTGCTTCTGCCTGAACCTGCTGGAGCCGCAGAGCAATGGGCTGGCGGGCGAGGTGCCGACGCTGATCTACTCAGCGCGCGAGCGAAAGGCGTTTGAGCTGAGCGGCATGGGCTGGTCAGCGCAGGCGTTCACGATCGACTGGTGCCGAGAGCACGGCATTGACCTGGTTCCGGGCGACGGGTACCTGCCGGCTTGCGTGCCGGCCGTGGTGGGCACCTGGGCCGCGGCGTTGGCGCGGTTTGGAACCTTGAGTTTCAGCGAGGTCTTGCAACCGGCCATTGAGCTGGCGGAGAACGGGTACCCGGTCTACGACAGCCTGCATAACAGCCTGGCCAGCAACGTGGACAAGTTCACGGAGCTGTATCCCAGTACGGGCGAGGTGTATCTGCCCGGCGGCAGGGCGCCTGAGGTGGGCGAGCTTCACCGGAATCCCGAGTGGGCCGAGGCGCTGCGCGTCCTGTGTCGAGCGGAAAAAGCGGCCGCTGCTGGGGGGCGCGTGGCCGGCATCGAGGCCGCGCGGAACGCGTTCTACAAAGGGGAGATTGCCGAGCGGATTCTGGACTTCATCAGCACCCCGGTCGAGGACGCCAGTGGGTCGACGCACGCCGGCTTGCTGAGCTACGAGGACTTTGCGGAGTGGGAGGCTGAGTTCAGCGAGCCGGTCAGCGTGAACTACCACGGGTTGGACGTCCACAAGTGCTCCGGCTGGACGCAAGGCCCGGTGTTCCTGCAGCAGTTGACCCTGCTGGAGGGGTTTGACCTGGCGGCGATGGGGCATAACTCGGCGGACTACCTGCACACCCTGGTCGAGTGCGCCAAGCTGGCGTTTGCGGACCGCGAGGCGCATTACGGCGATCCGAAGTTCGACGATGTGCCGTTCGAGCGGCTGTTGTCGAAAACGTACGCGGAGGAACGCCGGAGGCTGATTGGCGACGAGGCGTCAGTGGAGATGCGACCGGGGGACGCAGGCACCGGTTTCCCGGCCTACGCCACGGTTGACGTGGCCGAGGACAACCGGAGGGCGTTGCAGGTGGCCGCGCGCGAGGTGCGGGACCTGGGGCTGGGTCACGCGCACGTGGGAGACACGACGCACCTGGACGCGGTGGATCACGAAGGAAATATGGTCGCGGCCACGCCCAGCGGCGGGTGGCTGGGAACGTCGCCGGTGATCCGAGGCCTGGGATTCCCGCTGGGCACGCGGGGTCAAATGTTCTATCTGAATCCGGCGCGGCCTAACGCGCTGGCGCCGCACAAGCGGCCGCGAGCCACGCTGACGCCTTCGCTGGTGACGCGGAACGGGGATCCGCTCATGGTGTTTGGCACGCCGGGCGGAGATGGGCAGGACCAGTGGACGTTGCAGTTTTTCCTGAACCACGTGCATTTCGGCATGAACTTGCAGGAAGCGCTGGATGCGCCGACGGTGCACTCGGTGCACTTCCCGTCGTCGTTTTATCCGCGCGAGGCGTACCCGGGGCGCATGGTGGCCGAGGGGCGGATCAGCAGCGACGTGCTGGCGGAACTCGAGCGACGCGGCCACGACGTTGAAGTCACGGGCGATTGGTCGAACGGCAAGTCAATGGGCATTCGGGCCGCCGGGCCGGGCGGGGTAATCGCGGGGGCGGTCGCTCCGAAGGGGATCATCGGTCACGCGCTGGGGTGGTAACGCGAGGGCGGTAGCCTTTGGACGGTCGGCTAGTGTTGAAGTCTCGTTCGCCCACCGCTTTCCCAGTGGTTTCGCGGATCGCGGAGTTCGGGGGCATGGGTGAGCCGCCCGCCGCTCGCAGCGCACGCGAACGGCAGGGATTCGGTTGGCTTGCGGCGTGCCGGCCAAGGCACCAGCATCATTGGGGCTTGGCCGTGCGGGCGTGAGTCTGGCTATCGAATCGAGTGGACGCGACATTGCGAGGGATTTGAGCGCGCGCTGTTGGACGGCTTCGCGCTCAAGAGGCGCACTGAATCTGCATATGCGCTGCAGATCCACTCGACGGACTGCCGCTAGCCTCCGCAGAATGGGACTTATCCGGAACGTGTTGGGAGGCCGACCGGGCATGAGCGGGGCCATGCCGGCTAAGGTAGCGGCGGAAGACGCTGCCGCTCCCATCCCAGCGGGTGACAGACGACGACAGCCGCGACGGGAGAATCTAAAGCTCCGCCACGCGCGACCCGATGACAGGCAAGCCGCCGGTCGCTTGCTGCGCGAAGCACTAACGCCTGGGTTGGCGGACGCCGTGTTCGGCCTGGGGGGTCGAGGGCGGAGCCACGCGCTACCTGGAGCGGCTCTTTTCGCGCGCCGGGACGCTGTGGAGCTTTGACCTGGTGACATTGGCCGAACATGACGGTCAGGTGGTCGGGCTCGTTTCGCAGGCGCCGTGGCCCGAATTGGCCCGCCGCTATCGGGCGACGATGTGGTCCTACGTGCAGGTGTACGGGCCGTGGCGCGTCTTCAAGCTTCTCCCCCGGCTCCGCGCGCTCATTCGTGCGAGCCCGGCTGTACCAGCGGACCATTGGTTCGTTCCATATTTGGCCGTGTCTGAGGATCACCGGGGCAACGGTGTGGCCAAGGCCTTGCTGGCTAGTGTGCACCGGCGCGCCGATCGCGAATCGTCGGCATGCAGCCTGTACGTGCTGGCGGAGAACCGCGCGGCACGCGACTTTTACCGGCAAGTCGGCTATATGGATGTCACCTGGGAGGAATCGTCGCAACTCTCCCAGCTTGCCGGCACGCGCGGACGTCTGCGCATGGACCGGCGGGTGTCGGGCGCTCAGGCAAGCGGGCACGTGCCGCCTGATTCTGACTGACGCAACTGAATCCCGGCATTCCGGAACCGTCCGCTTCGCAGCGTGGCCTTCAGGGCACTCTCGTCGTCCGCGTTGACCATGGCACCTTGCGCGATTCGCCAGGACTCTCGCGGCCCGATCGATTAAAGCGCTTCCATCATCGCGTCGGCTATGGGGTCGCCGATGCGAGTGTGGGCCAGGTCATTGGCTGCTAATCCCGGACTGAGGGCTCGCGCCGGGGCATTGCCATCGCTATTGCCGGTTGGGAATTCCAGCCCGTCAACTCGCGACGGCTCTGGATCCTTGCCGCAGCCCTATTCGTCCTCCGCGGGCTCTACTCGGACATCAGGAAGCCAGCTGAGGAAGGACGGTAGATACCAGTTGCGCTTGCCCAGGACCTCCATGCTGGCCGGAACCAGCACGGAGCGAACGAGGGTTGCGTCGAGGAAAACGGCCACGGCCAGCCCGAATCCAACCTGCTGATTGATGATGGTCTCGCCGAGCGCAAACCCGCCAAAGACGGCCACCATGATCAGGGCCGCCCCGGTGATGATGCCGGCGGTGGAGCGCAGCCCATAGGCCACGGCCTCCGCGTTGTCTCCGGTGTGGTCGTAGCGTTCACGGATGCGGCTGAGCAGGAAGACGTGGTAGTCCATCGAAAGGCCGAACAGGATGGAAAAGAGGAACAGCGGGATCCAGGCATCCACGACTTCCGCATGGCGGAATCCCAGCAAGTCCGTCGCCACACCCTTCTGAAACACCAGGACCAGCAAGCCGTAGGAGGCGCCGACGGAGAGCAGGTTCATGATGACGGCCTTGATCGGGATGACGATGGATCGGAAGACCAGCATCAGCACAATGAAGCTGAAGCCGAGCACGAACAGGAAGACGAAGGGCGTATAGATTTCCACGATCTCAAAGACATCCGCCGCAACGGCTGTTACTCCGCCGACCAGGACCTCCGCGTTGACGCCATCGAAGGCCGTGGGGATGTACTCGTCGCGCAGGACGGTCACCGTGTCGACGGCGGCCTGACTGCGTGGCTCACCGTGGATTACCACGGTCAGAAGCGCGAGGTCGCCAGCAGGATTGACCGTTGGGACCGGCGGGATCGGGAACCGGGCATCGTTGCTGAGGGTTTCCTGCAGACGCTGCATCGCCCCTTGCACCTCGGGACTGTTGATGTCGCCATCAACGACGATCTCAACGGGATTCACGATGCCGAAGGAGAAGTTCTCTTCCAGGACAAAGAAGGCCTCTCGAGCCTGCGCGCCTTCAGGGAAGGCATCGACGCCGCTGAGACCAGTCTTGATGTCGAAATAGAAGAACGTTGCCGCGATCATCGGCACGGCGATTCCGACAATGCTGATGACCGGGTACTTCATCACCTTCTGCGTGATGAACTCCCAGAACCCTTCCTTGGAATGGTCGGGGCTCGACACCTTGAACCGGCCGAGCAGCGGCACGGACAGCAGGTTCACTCTGGGTCCCAGGAGCGCGAGTACGGCCGGGAGCAGGGTGAGCGTGGCTGCCAGGGCAACGGCCACGACGAGGATGGCGCCGATGGCCAGCGACTGGAAGAACGGAAACGGAACGATCAGCATCCCGCAGATCGCGATAATTACAGTTACGCCGCTAAAGAGCACCGTTCGGCCGGCGGTGGATCCCGCGCGCTCAGACGCCTCGAACTTGTCGAGGCCACGTTCCATCTCCTCGCGGAAGCGGGAAACGATGAGCAGCGAATAGTCGATACCCACGGCCAAACCAATCATGGTGACCATGAGGGTGACGAAGAACACGAGCTCGAAGGCCTGCCCGATCAGCGCCACAAAACCCAAGGCAATGACGATGGCTACGAGGGCCAGCCCGATGGGCGCCAGGGCTGCGACGACGGTGCCGAAGAGCGCCAGGAGGATGAGCAAGGCCACCGGGATTCCAATCCGCTCGCCTTGCTCAAGGTCGTGCAGGGCAAGTTCGTTGGTTTCCACCGAGATACTGGCGGTTCCGCTGGTGAGGACACGGAAGCCGTCAACCCCATCAGCTTCGTCAACGATGTCCAGGATGTGCTCGGCGTGACCTTCCGCCTCATTGAGATTGCCGGCGAGCCGAAACGGCATGAGCGTGGTCCGGCGGTCCGGAGAGACTTGCCGCTCGTCGCCGGTCAAGTAGTAATTCAGTCCGGCCGGAACCGCGTCGGGACCGAGGGCAATGATCTGGCCAAATACAGCTTCAACCTTGGACTTGAATGCGGGATCGTCGACGGTCAGGTTTTCTGACTGAACGATTACGATCTCTGTTATCGGTTCAGGGCCACGGAGTCTGTCTTCCAACAATTCCGCCGCTTGCTGCGACCGTGCGCCGGATCCCAGCCGTAGTTCAGTAGTCGTGGCGCTGTCGAGCAGATTCGAGCTGATCCCGGCGGCGCCAATGGCTACGAGTAGCCAGATTGCAATGGTGACCAGCGGTCGCCGAGCACTTACGCGGGCCAGTAATCCAGTCAAGGCTCAACTCCGTCCATGTCACGGCGGGCGCCGCTAGGGTTAATTACATCCCGACACCACGCAACCATTAGGCTGCACCTACAGTTAAATTTGAGACGGGCGTTGGATCGGTTCGTGTTTAGGCAGCCAAGCATCCTGTCGCTGCCGACGGCCTCATGGAACATCAAGCGCTCGCGTCAGGTTGCGGAGCCATCGCTAGTCGCCTGACGGCGAGCCACGATACCGGGCGACGAGGACGACCGCGCCCAAGGCAACCTCCACGACCCTGGAAACGGGATGACATGCTCACAATGACCCTCATCCGCCCAGGTTCCGGAAGGGCAGTCCGCACTATACACTCCAGGACAATCGCCTGGCTCGACCTCGCCGGCAACGAGGGTTGACTATCTGAGGCGACTGGCGCCTGGAGCAGCTAGCGGACGGCATTGAAGCAACGGACCTGGGCGTTTCGGAGACGAACCCGCGAAATCAGGAGTGGCTACAATCGCTGGTGTGTCGAGGAGGCTGACGAGCACCGAGATGCCCTCAACCGGGAGCCAGGTCGTTGACGGGGTAGGACAACCTTCCCCGCCTTCCGCGTATGCAGCCGGGTACGCGAAGGCCCGACTTGTCGACAGAAAAGCCGCGGACAATTACATCGCCCACACCCACATCGGCGATCCAGTCATGGACGCGCTGCTGGATGAAATCGCGTCGCTGCCTCAGCGGGAGGTCCACCGGTTCATCCAGGCGGGGATGCAAGAGCAGCACGACGAGCTGCGACAGGCACCGCACGCGCTGCGCGAATTCTTCGTTGACGCGCCGCTACCCGACCCAGACTGGCTTGATTACGACGCCTTTCGGCCCGGCGTCCGCGCGTTTCAGAAGAACTCAGTCCTCGTCCTGTCGGCTTTTGTCACCGGCGTGCTGGTCGACGGTTTTGCCACGCTGATCAGCAAGTCGTTTGTGCAGACCGGGCGCATCTTCGACAACGGCGTCTGGCGTCTCAAGCAGAACAACCGCCAGCAGATGGAAATCTTCTTCCCCGGCGGGCTGGAACGGCAGGGCGACGGATGGAAGTTGTCCGTTCGCATCCGATTTGTCCACGGGCAGGTACGTCGCCTGCTAGGGCAGACCGATGAATGGGATCACGACGCCTGGGGCACTCCCCTCAGTGCCGCGCACTTAGGCTACTCGGTCGCCTGTTTCGCTGCGCGCACGGTCAAACACTCGGAGTCGCTGGGGGCTCGCTACGATGCTGAAGAGCGCGCCGGCTTCCACGACGTCTGGCGCTACGCCGGTTATCTCATGGGCATCCCCGAGACGATTCTCTTCGCCGACGAGAGCCATGCCCTGGACCTATACCGGATCGGCTCAATGTGCGAGCCTCCGCCTACACAAGATGCAATCATCATGACGAATGCACTCATTAACTCCGCCCCGCTGGTCGCGGGAATTGACGATCCGGATGAACGAAAGTTGCTGGTAAACCGCGTCATCTACCCTGTTTCCCGCGGGCTGGTGGGAAATGAGCTCGCCGACCAGTTGAAGTTTCCAAAGAACAAAAATCCATTCCCGTTATTCGCCTTCCGGGTTGGCCAGCGAATTGATAGGCTAAAGTCGCGAATTAACAAGGAGCCTGCCTCGAACTTTACGACGCTGCTCGCAGCTTCAGCCTACGACGACGAGGGTCTTTCATACCGGCTGCCTGACCACGCTCACGCTGAACGATCCGGCAATTGGTGAGACGCTTCGCGCCTGACCGGCTGCGGCAAGTGGGCAAGCCTGCCACACCCATGGTTGCCGCCTGATTCCGTTAGTGCGCGTAGGTCCGCAGGTGCTGTTTGGAGGGACCCATGGGCGTACTGGACGGCAAGGTCGCGGCCGTCACCGGATCGAATCACAGAATTGCCCGTGGCATCGTGCTCGGGTCATGGCGCCGGCCGGACGTGGGCGCATCATCAACGAGACCAGCATGTACGTCCGGGGTCGGCCTCCTACAACGACTCCGAGTTCGAGCGCTGGGGCCTGACCCAGATCATCGCGCTTGAGGGTCGCACGCGCCGGGTTAGTCGTGCAGCTGTCTGGACCCAGGGAACATCTGGGTAGAGGGACGGGCCGGCGCGCAGCGTCGTGAAGACGCCGCATGCTTCGACCCTGCACGGGAGTCCAAATTCAGTTCAGTTGTTATGGAGATGTCGAGAGAGGCCTAACTCAGAGCCGCTGCGATAAGGGCGATAACAATCCAGATTCCCATCGTATCAATAGGTTGACGCGCACTCACGCGGGCCAGATATCCGGACACGCTTTAACTATCTTCACACCACGATTGACTCCGCTTTGGCGGCTTGTACAACTATTTCGCGAAGCGGCTTCTGCAGGATTGCCGGTAAGTTTGTGTCGGTCACCCGCTGGACGTTGCGTCAACGGTGACCGTCGGACGCGCAGGTGCGATCACAGACTGGCCGCGCTTTACGCGAACGACCAAAACGGGCCGTGTTCATTCGCCGGAGGAGTCTCTTGGTGCTGCGTGGATATCCCGAATTGGCCGGCCCTCATTGCCGGCCGGTCACTCCAGATCACGTGTAAAGCCCTATCACACCGCGCCGAGCGGCCTCGCGATCGGCGCGTCGGAACATGACAACGCCGGCAAGGACCGCAAGAATCGCGCTGGCGCCAGCAACGGCCAGGTCAACAGGCAGCGGCACGATCGTTGGCGTTCCGAGAACCAGGTGGCGCAGGGCGTCCAGCACGTAGGTGTGCGGAAACACGTAGCTCATCCAGCGGACGGACCACGGCAGGATCGATATTGGAAAGACCGTGCCGGCCAGCGCTAACAGGAGGCCGCTTACCACTGCCTGGGCGGCCCACGAGCGCGTGGCCAGGAACACGCTGCCAAACACGAGACCGAGCCCCCAGAACGTAGCCAGACCAAACAGCAGCGGGACGACGGCCAACGCGGAGACAGCCTGCGTGGACGGACCAAAGAACAGGAACGCGAGGGCAATGACGATTACGCCCTCGACAACGGCATCCACCAGGGCGGCGAGGGATGCACCGAGGCAGAGGGCCCAGCGGGGAGCCGGAGTCGACCACAGGGCGGGCAGTATGCCGACCCTATTCGCGCCGGCCAGATAAGACATCGTCGCCGCCATGGGGCCAATGGCGGCATTGATGACCACAAGACCGACGGCGGCGAAGGTGACAAAGTCCTGACCACCGCCACTGGCCGCGAACCCCGCGGAACCGTAGGCCCGGCTCATCAGGAAAATGGGCGCGAGGAACAGAAATGTTGTGACCATTCGCGCGGCCCACACGATGCGAAAGCGATTGTGTTCGCGCCAAGTCTGCGCGAAGGCCGCCAGCACCACACCGGCTACGCGACCGGCGCGCTGAATCTCAAACGGCTTCAAGGTGCCCTCGTTGGCGTGCGTCGCGGTCGAATCGTGCGAACAGCCACATGCCGCCAATGCCGAAGACCATCCCAAGCGCAGACAAGGCCGCGACCGATGCCCACGCTTGGGCGGCGTCGTTGAAGACGAGCGTCGCTCGGAGTCCGCGAATCGTCCATGTCGGCGGAAGCAACTGGCCAACAATCTGGGCCCAGTCGGGAAGCACGGTTGTCGGGTAGGCCGGGCCGGCCAGGATCCCCATCCCAAACAGGAGCGCCTGCACTAACGGCGCGCCTGCGCGCGCACGCAGGACAAGCGCAGCAAAGACGAGACCAAAGGATCCGGCGCCGAAGGTCGACGCGGCAAGAACGGCGACCAGCAGCAATGGGTCAACGCTGACGGGGAACCGGAGGATGGCCCAGGCAACGGCAAAGGCAATGAATGTCCGTGCCATTCCAACGGACATGCCGGAAGCACCCAGGCCCGCAACGCGCGCCAGCAAGCTCGTCGGGGTCAACCAGATCGAGCCCAGCGTGCCTTCGATGCGCTGGGCCTCGAGGACGAATCCGACGCTCGCCCCAGTCGTGGTCGACCAGATCATGGCCGTAGCACCGATCGTCACGTAGGCCATGTAGTTGTCCGTGCCGGCGAGTTCGACGAACGGCTGAATGTGCTCAGCGCCGGGGCCAACCAGGGCAATCGCCGCCAACGCCATGGGAAGTACGGCAAAGGTCGCCAGCCAGGCGCTGCTCACCAGGAAAAACGGCTGTCGCCGCTTCATGCGCCAGCCCAGACTGAATAGCTCCAGCGCCGCCGCGACGTTCGCCCAGGAGAAACGCACGCCCGACCTAAACCGGATCAAACGGTCCCCCGAGACGGGTGCCGGTCAGCTCGATGTAGGCGTCTTCCAGGGTGACTTCGCGCAGGCGCGACTGGACGATTTCGGCGCCCGAATCCGACACGCGCTGGGTGATGGCCTCGGCCGATCGCCAGCCGTCGGGCGCTCGAACGGCGACCTGAACTCCGCCGTCACTTTCCACCTCGCCCCACCAGAGGGAGGCTTCGCCAATTGCCGTGCGCGCCGCAGTTGTGTCGCCGCGCAGCATCAGCTCCAGGCGCGGCTCGACGCCGGCGCGCTTGATCAGTTCGGCCGGTCGATCTTCCGCAATCAGGCGGCCCCGGTCGATGATTCCGACCCGGTCGCACACCTCGTCGGCCTCGTACATGTTGTGCGTAGTCAGGAGGATGGCTTTGCCCTCGCGGCGAAGTTCATCGACGAATCCGCGGGTCGTCCGCGCCGCGGCGGGATCGAGGGCGGCTGTCGGCTCGTCCAGCAGCAGCACCGGCGGGTCGTGCATCAGGGTTCGCGCCAGATTGAGCCGCTGCTTCATACCAGTGCTGTAAGACTCCACGAGTTCGTCGGTGCGGTCGGCGAGGCCGAGCCGTTCCATCAGTTCATCCGTGCGTCGGCGAATCGCCTGACGGTCCATGAACACCAGGCGGCCGAACAGCTGGAGATTCTCACGACCGGTGAGGCGCCAAAAGAGCCCCCGCTCGCCGGCAAACATCACGCCGATGCACGTGCGCACCTCGGTACCGTGGTTAACCGTGTCGTGCCCGCAGATGCGCGCGCTGCCGGTGGTTGGCTCGAGCAGCGTCGACAGCATCCGGGCCATGGTCGTCTTTCCCGCGCCGTTGGGGCCCAGCAGTCCGTAAACCTCGCCGGCATTGACCGCGAGGGATACGTCGTCGACCGCGACGACCATATCGACCGACTCGTTCATTGGACGCCTGCGCAGCAGTTCCCAGGGCCGGCGCGGCGGCCGCCGGCGCTCGAAGTGCTTGGTGAGGTCGACTGTCTCTATGAGAGGCATTGAGGCGCGGACTCCCGTCCTTTTTCTGATTGCGAGTTTGTTTCCGCGCCACCCGCAGGAACGCTGGCGGACCGTTGCAACATCATTTGAACCGGACGTTAGGGGCCTTAGTTACGTCGCCACCGTAACCCGGTGGGCCGGGTGGGTCTCGAACCCACGACCTTCGGATTAAAAGTCCGCTGCTCTGCCAACTGAGCTACCAGCCCAGACGAGCTTACCGAGCCTGGGCCGGCCTTCCGCACACATGATTCACGCTTGATTCCGATAATGCGCGCAGTGCAGCGGCGATACGGAGGAACCCATGGGCGTACTGGACGGCAAGGTCGCGATTGTTACCGGGTCAAATCGCGGGATCGGCCGGGGCATCGCCCGTGGCTTCGCGCGGGCGGGGGCCAAACTGGCACTGGCGGCTCGCGACGCGGCGCTGCTGGACGACGCGGCCGACGAGTTCCGCGGCCTGGGCGCCGAGGTTGCGGCCATTCCGACCGACGTGACGGACGAAGCGGCGGTTGACGCGCTGATCGATCAGACGCTTGAACAACTCGGCCCGCTGGATGTGCTGGTGAACAACGCGGGCATCGCCGAACACGCGCCGCTGGTGGACATGACGCTGGATGCCTGGCAGCGAACCGTCGACGTGAATCTGACCGGGCCTTTTCTTTGCGCGCGAGCCGCGCTGCGTGTCATGGCGGCGGCCGGGCGCGGACGAATCATCAACGTGGCCAGCATTTCGTCGCAACGGGTACGGCCAGGGTCGGCGTCGTACAGCGCCACCAAGTTCGGGCTGTGGGGGCTGACCCAGGTGATCGCGCTTGAAGGGCGCGATCACGGGGTGTCCTGCAGCTGTCTGAATCCAGGCAACACCTGGGTGGAGCGGCGAAGTGGAACGAAGCGGCGGGAGGACGACGAACCGATGATGACGGTGGACGAACTAGCGACGGCCGCTGTGACCATGGCCGCCATGCCGGATCACGTGAACATGCTGGAGGCCACGGTGCTACCGGTTGGCCAGCCCTTTATCGGCCGCGGCTAGTCTGACGGCGGTACGGACGGGCGGCGACGCCGGGGGAGCCGATGGGCCTGTTTCACGTGAAACACTGAAACGGGGCGGCGTTCGTTCGACAAGCGTTGCCTAGGACTCACCCGCTCGGAAGCGCTGGAACTCTCCAGCGATGTCGGCGTCGTTGTGGTCGCCGTCGTGGATGACGAAGCGGACCGTCTGGTCCCAGGGCTGCTCAGCGGTGATCTCGACGGCCTGCAGGCGCATGGTGCTGATGCAGAGCGAGCCATAGTCGCGGACGAACCAGGGGGCGCCGTCGAAGGAGGCGTCGGGCAAGACGCCAACGCCGGCGATCTTGTCGAAGGCAAGGGGGCCGTGGGCGTCGACCCAGTCGGCGGCCTGATCGAAGATTTCGGCCTCGTTGGTGCGGCCCTCCGAGTCCTTGATCACGCCGTCGTGTGTGACGTGCAGGCGGTCGGCCAGGCGCACGCCGTAGTAGCTGTGCTTGGTCGGCCCGATGGTCACGTTGTCCGGCGACTTGGCGGAGCCGGCGACTGGCTTGCCGGGCAGGGGGGTGCCGTCGGCCAGGCGTCCGGCCGGGGAAGAGGGACCGCCGCCGGGGACGAGTTGGGAGCGGATGGTCAGCAGGTTCGAGATGTCGCCGGGCTGGATGTCCGTGGTGCGGGTTTCTATGAGCATCAGGCGGCCGTCGGGGTCGCTCCAGTCTGGAGCGCCGCGCCATTCGAGGGTCTGGGTGACACGCAGGAGATTGGACTCCAGTTGCTCCCAGGAGGCGTCGATTTCGCGAATTGCGCCGGCGGTACGGCCGCCGTAGGCGCGTTCGATGTAGAAGTTGTAGCCGCTGACCTCTTCGGCAGCGATCCAGATGGAGCGATGGTGCGGGTGGTCCACGGGTGTCTCGTCGGTGACGGCCTGACCGGCGGGCGTATAGACGGGATATAGGTAGTTGCGCGTGTGGCCCTGATTGAACGCCGTGATGAAGCGTCCGCCCCAGCGCACCATGCGGCGGGACTGCAAGACGTCAATCGTGAACACGCTCATGGGCAGGATCCTCGGGGTCAGCCGGATTGAGAGGCCATTATGCGGCGCGCGGCAACGCACCGGCAGGGATCAGGGCGGAGCGACCTCATTGAGCCGACCTGTGTCGCAGTCATAGACGAAGCCGCGTATACGGTCTCGATGCGGAATAAAGGGACTGGCCTCGAGGCGGGCGATGGAATCCCGGACATCCTGTTCGAGGTCGGCGAATGGCTCGAAAGCGAACGATGGACGCTGGCCGGTATCGGCTTGAATGGAGTCCTTCAGTTCATCGTCGGTGAAGGTCTGCATGCCGCAGTCGGTGTGGTGAATGAGCATGATCTCGCGGGTGCCGAGCAGGCGCTGAGAAACGACTAGTGAGCGAATGACGTCCTCGGTGACCACGCCGCCGGCGTTTCGGATGACGTGTGCGTCGCCGGGCGCCAGTCCGAGCGCCCGAAAGGTATCCAGACGGGCGTCCATGCAGGCGATTATCGCCAGCCGACGGGCGGGTTGCGCGTGGCAGCCATTCTCACTGAACCCGGTCGCGAAACGGGCGTTACGCTCCAGGACTTCGTCGATTGCCGTCAACTGAAGCTCGGCTTAGCCGACGGCGGCTCCCACCGCGCAGAGGCGGGCGAGGTCCGCGGCGCGGTTGGTTCGTTCCCAGGGGACGTTGGCCAGGTCGTCGCGGCCGAAGTGGCCGTAGGCGGCGACCTGGCGGTAGAGGGGGCGACGCAGGCCCAGGTCGCGAATGATGACGCCCGGGCGCAGGTCAAAGACTTCACGGACGGCGGCTTCGATGTCGCTATCCGGAACTTTGCCGGTCCCAAAGGTCTCGATGTTGACGGAGACCGGTTCGGCCTTGCCGATGACGTAGGCCAGTTGCAACTCGAACCGTTGGGCCAGGCCGGCGGCTACGACGTTCTTGGCGACCCAGCGAGCAGCGTAGTTGGCCGAACGGTCGACCTTGGTGGGGTCCTTGCCTGAGAAAGCGCCGCCGCCGTGGCGGGCCATGCCGCCATAGGTGTCGACAATGATCTTGCGGCCGGTGAGCCCGGCGTCGCCCATGGGGCCGCCGATGACGAAGCGGCCGGTGCCGTTGACGATGAAGCGGGTGTCGTCGTCGACCCATTCGGGCGGGATGGTCTCGCGGATAACTCGCTCGACGAGTTCGCGCTCGATGGTGTCGCTGTCGATGTCGTCCGCGTGCTGGGCGGCGAGCGCCACTGTGTCCACGCGAGCGGGTTGCCCGTAGCGGTACTCGATGGTGACCTGAGATTTGCCGTCGGGGCGCAGCCAGGGAAGCGAGCCGTCCTTGCGAACGGCGGCGAGTTGGCGGGCGGCGCGATGGGCCAGCGCGATGGGCGCCGGCATGAGTTCCGGCGTCTCGTCGCAGGCGTAGCCATACATCATGCCCTGGTCGCCGGCGCCCAGGCCTTCGACTTCGGCGTAGTCGCCGTCCAGGTCGCGGACTTCGAGGGCCTCGTCGACGCCCATCTTGATGTCAGCCGACTGCTCCTTGACGGAGACGGCGACGCCGCAGGTTTCGGCGTCGAAGCCGTGGTCGGAGTGGGTGTAGCCGATCTCGCTGACGGTCTGGCGCGCGATCTTGGGGATGTCAACACTTTCACCGGCCGCAGTGATTTCGCCAAGGACGAACAGCAGACCGGTCGATGCGGCGGTCTCGCAGGCCACGCGGGCCTTGGGATCGGCCCGCAGGTAGGCGTCCAGAATCGCGTCCGAGACCTGGTCGCAGAGCTTGTCGGGGTGGCCCTCGGTGACGGACTCGGAGGTAAACAGCAGACGGGCGGCCTGCGCGAAGGTGCTACTCAAAGTGCTCTCCCATGATGTCGATGCGTGTGCTTGCGGTTCGACCGCGCCCCTGCGCGGCTACGTGCCTTCCTGCCAGCCGGAAAGATAGGCGGCCTGTTCGGATGTGAGGGTGTCGATTCCAACGCCCATCGCCTCAAGTTTGACCGAGGCGACCTGCCGGTCGATTTTGGCGGAGACATCGTAGACGTCCGGGGCCATATCGTGCGCGTTCTTGGCCAGAAGTTCCAACGCCAGGGCCTGATTGGCGAAGCTCATGTCCATGACGCTGGCCGGGTGTCCCTCGGCTGAGGCGAGGTTGATCAGCCGGCCCTGGGCCAGCAGGTAGATGCGGCGCCCGCCGGGCAGACGGTATTCCTCCACGAAGGGCCGTGCCTCGGATACCTCCTCGGCCATGTCCTCCAGCGCCTCGATGTTGATTTCGATGTCGAAGTGGCCGGAATTGGCCAGGATGGCGCCATCTTTCATGACCTCGAAGTGGGCGCGGTCGATGACGTGCTTGTCGCCGGTGACGGTGATGAAGACGTCACCAACGGCGGCGGCTTCCTGCATGGGCATGACGCGGTAGCCATCCATGACGGCTTCGAGCGCGCGGACCGGATCGACTTCGGTCACGATCATGTGCGCGCCCATGCCGGCCGCGCGGCTGGCCAGGCCGCGCCCGCACCAGCCGTAGCCGCCCACCACCACCGTGCGCCCCGCGAGCAGCAGGTTGGTGGCGCGTATGACGCCGTCCAACGTGGACTGCCCGGTACCGTAGCGGTTGTCGAACATGTGCTTGGTCATGGCCTCGTTGACGGCCACGATGGGGTACTTGAGCACACCGTCGGCGGCCATGGCCCGCAGGCGTATCACGCCGGTGGTGGTCTCTTCGGTCCCGCCCATGACGCCATCGATCACGTCGGTGCGGTCGGTGTGAAGGGTGGATACCAGGTCGGCGCCGTCATCGGTCGTGAGGTGGGGCCGGCCGTTGAGCACGGACTCGATGTGGTGGTAGTAGATCTCCGAGTCCTCGCCGTTGATGGCGTAGGTGGACGCGCCGTAGGCCGTTACCAGGGCCGCGGCCACGTCGTCCTGCGTGCTGAGGGGGTTAGAGGCACAGAGAGAGGTTTCGGCGCCGCCGGCCTGCAGGGTTCGAACGAGGTTGGCAGTCTCGGCGGTCACGTGCAGGCAGGCGCCAATGCGGAGGCCGTCGAGCGGGCGCTCTCGCTCGAAGCGGCGGCGAATGCTCTCAAGCACGGGCATGGACTGGTCGGCCCATTCGATACGGCGGACGCCGTCATCGGCAAGGGAAGCGTCCGCGATATCGGACTGGTTGTCGGCCGTGGCCATACAGATTCCTCCGGGCGTGGGACTGGCGGCTAGAAGGCGGCGAAGTCGCCGAATTCAACGTAGCGCGAATCGATATCGTGACGGGTGAGTTCAGCGAGGCGGTCCACGCTGAACGCCTCAACTGTAAACGACGCCACGACGCTTCCATAGACTACGGCCCTGCGGAGCGCGGCTTGGTCCGTTGCACCGGCGGCTGCCAGGCTGCCCAGGAAGGCCCCGGCAAAGGCGTCGCCCGCGCCCGTTGGGTCCACGACCTCTTCCAAAGGGTAGGCCGGCGCGAAGAACCAGCCGTGGTCGCTGACAAGGGCGGCGCCGAATTCGCCGCGTTTGACCACGACGTAGCTTGGCCCTAGGTCTAGGATCGTCCGCACGGCTCGTGGGATGTTGGCGTGGCCGCCGAAGAGTCGAGCTTCCTCGTCGTTGAGAACCACGCAGTCGCAGCGGGAGAACACGTTCGATACTTGCTGGCGGTTGCCCTCGATCCAGAAATCCATTGAATCGACGATGACGAAGCGTGGTTCCACCACCTGGTCGAGAATCCGAAGCTGAATGTTCGGATCGGTGTTTCCCAGGAAGACGAAGGAGTCGGTTACCGCGTGTTGCGGCACCTTCGGATCGAAGTGCTCGAGCACGTTGAGGTCGACGAACGTGGTCTCGCGCACATTCATGTCTTCGGCGTAACGCCCACCCCAGCGAAAGGTGAGGCCGCCGGCGGTCTCGAGGCTGCTGAGGTCGATGTCGCGCCTGGTCAGAAGCTCGAGGTGAGCCGACGGAAAGTCGTGGCCAACCACGCTTGACAAGGCGGTTGGTGCAAAGTGTCGCGAGGCCAGGCTGGCGTACGTGGCGGAGCCGCCGAGGACGCCCTGCACGCTAGCGTGGGCGGTTTCGATGTCGTCGATGCCGACGGTGCCGATGACGACCACACGGCCCGGAGCGCTCAAATCGTTCATAGCCGCCATTCCCGCGCTTAATGCCTTAGGTACTGGAGCATTCGGGCGATCCGATGGGATACCTGGGGTCACACAAACCCAAACCTGTTGTTTCTGCCGTCGGCAGATGAAGCTGGAGCACTCAGCGCCTACGCCCACGGCCCGAGGCGCCCGCAGGGTACCGGATGACCTCAATGCGTGCGGACTGATGTCGGGCCATCGCGCCATCCGACGCCAACGATCGGCGCACGCCGAATCTCCAAGAGGCCACACCTGGACGCCCGGACCTCTTCTGGCCCGGACACTCCCGCTATGAAGAGGAAGCTGAAACACTGGCCCCGTTCGACCAGCGTGCAACCAGACCCGGGGCATCGGCTTCCAGCTGCGCGGCACACTCCTTGGCAATCCGCACGTTGTAGTTGGTGCCGCGATCCTCCGGGTAGATCTGCGCCGTGTTGCAGATATAGAACCCCGGAATCGGCGACGCATACGGCGGCTTCCGCCGCTGGTACCCCGCCTCGATCACCGGCTGCGCCACCGGATCCCGCGACACCCACGCGTCCTCGATGTGATCCCGCCGAAACGTCGGGAACACCTTCGCGATCGGATCCACGAACCTATCGATCAGCACGTCGTCATCCAGCTGGAAAAACTCATGCTCCGGCGGCAGGTAGTTGCTCACATACAGCAGCCGCTTCCCGCCGTAGCGTTCCCGATCCACGTAATTCGTGTGCTCGATCAGCCCCGCGAACGGTAGGTCCCGGTCGCCGATATTCGTCCAGTAGTAGCGCGACAACTGCTCCCGAATCTGGATCAGCGCCACGCACGCCCCCACATACGCCGTGGCCGCCAGCGAATCCGTGAACCCGCGCCGCGAAGCCGGCAACAGCCGCCGAATAATCGGTAACCCCACCGTCGCCACAACCGCATCCGCCTCCACCGGCTCGTCGTTCACCCGCAACGCTGGTGCGCCCGGCTCCCCAATCGTGATCTCCTGCACCGGCGAAGCCAGCCGCAACTCAGCTCCGCGCTTAGTCACCGAGTCCGCCAGCGCGTCCACAATCACCCGGAAGCTCCCCCGGAAATACCCCAGCCGCTCCCTTCGCTTGTCCGGCGTCCGCGTCCGCGCCCGGGCCATCAGCCGCGCCCACATCCATGCCATCGATACCGACTCCCAGTGCCCCGCGAACTTGGCCCGCAGCATCGAGGCGAAAATCGCCTCGAACGCCTCGCACCCCACATACCGCGGCAGCACCTCCGCCGCTGTCCGGTCCTCAAATGGGCGGTAGTCCGTCCGCCGCTGCAACAGCAGCGACCCAAACCCCAGCCGCATACGCGCCCACGGGCTCAAGGCCCCGAACCGCAGCAAATCCAGCGGCGACGTAAACGGGTACAGCCGACCCCCCAGGAAGTAACCCATCTCCGGCTCCGGCCACTCAAGCCGGTCGCCAACTCCCAGTTCCTCCGCCAGGCCGATCATGAAGCTGTCGTGCGTAAACAGGTGGTGATAGAACCGCTCCACCGGCTCCCCGCCCACCTCCACCGTCGCCAGTTCCCCGCCCGGCCGCGGCGCCGCCTCAACCAGCGTGACCTGATGCCTGCGCTTCAGCAGCTCATGCGCCAGCGCCAGCCCGGTAATCCCGGCGCCAACAATGACAACCTTCACAGCCGGAAGGGTCCCAGTGGTCCGTCCTTCAGCAAGTCAGTCCGGATATACAGCATGAAGTCATACGAACCTTTGGGGACAGGCGGCTCCTCGCGCGTCAGCAACCAGTGTAGGAATGAGCTTCGCGCCTCCGAGTCCGAAATGAACTCGCCCAGGAATCCCAGATCCCAGCTCTTGTACGTGTGTTCCGGGAACCACCAGCGCAGCTTCATCTCGCGGCCCACGAATTCGGGCAACTCGATTCCCAGAATGTTTGCGCTCGACGGAGACATGAGCACGATCTGTGCTTCACGAGCGTCCTCGAGGTTCATGTCCTTTGTGTACAGCGCGTCCGTGTAGTCCCGCAGGTACCAGACGGTCGGCCAGGCGTAGCTGTTGTCGATGAGCAGCGGCAGTTTGTCGCCCAGACCGGTCCGCCGGGCGGCCTCGTCCACGATCGAGGCAACTTCTTTCACATCGTCTGTCGTCTGCACGTAAACGACCAGGTCGTTGGGAATGCTGCCGCGCTCGTACGTGATCGGAATGGCAAACCACACCGACCAGGCCAGCAAACCAGCGCTCAACAAGCCCACAGCGGTGCGGGTAACGGGTGGACGCGGTTCGTCGAACCAGCGGCCGACCCACCAGCAGGCCAGAAGCAGCGGCGGCCACAGCAGGTGCAGAACCAACCAAGGCGCCTTCTCGCCAGCCGCCGAGTAGACGATCCAGGTGACCACAATCCAAACGCCCAGAATGAGTGGCAGCAGGTGTCGGGCCTGGCGAACGCGCACCAGGGCCACCGCGCCGAAGACCACTGCAAACGGCTCATAGAGACCAAGGAACATCGCGTAGTAGAACCATGGCTGATTGACCCGCTCGGACGCATGGACGCTCGTCCAGTACTCAATAGAGCTGGTAAAAGCCGCGCGAAAGCCCGGAAGGTGGGTGAGGAACGACGTGTAGAACACAAACACGATCAGTACGAAGGTCAGCGCGCCGTAGACCACATGCTCGACGTCGTATCCCAGAGACCGAAACGCGTTGAGCGCCTGATCGCCCAAGGGAGACACGCCGGGTCCGCGGCGTCTGGCGCGGTAGGCCAGGCCACCCACGGCAATCAGAACCACCAGTAGCGCAAAACCATGGATGAAGGTGTTCTCCTTCGTCGCCAGCGAGAGTCCCAGCGTCGCCCAGGCCAGGTAGATCCATCGCCGCCGCGGTTTTTCCAGGTAGCGCATGACCGAGCCGACAAGCAGCAGGGTGAAGAGGGCCACGTAAATGTCCATGCGCAGGAATCGGGAGTAGTAGAGAAACGACGTCGAGATCGTCATGGCCGCCATGGCCAGCGGCGTGCCGATTCGGCCCAGCTCCGGCCGGAAGATCAGCAAGGCTCCCACCGAAGCCACGCCGAACAGCGCTGGAATCACCCGCCCAAGGGCATCATTCACGCCCGCGGCCAGGAAAACGAGCACATTCCCGAAGTAGAGCAATGGACCGTGATACGCCGGGTCGTATCGGAACTGCTTGCCGTTGATCATGTCGTTGGACTCTTTGGCGTGAATCGCTTCGTCGTGGTGATACACGCGCTCGCCCAGGTCGAAGAAGCGCAGGCCGGCGGCCGCGGCCAGGATCACGGCGTAAAGCAACCACTCGCCGCGCGTCCAGCCAAACCAGGCCGGGCGTGCCAGCCAGCCCTGGATTGTGTGCCCGTCCGAGTTCACGGGCCTGCTCCAACCCGGAAGATTGTCGTTCCGCCTGAGACAAAGGCCACGCGGAGGTCGTGGCCCAGTCGGTCCACGACCTCGTGTCCGTAACGCTCCCGCTCGCTGTCACCGGCCACGACGTGCGTCACCCCGTAGCGGTCCAGCACCGCACGCCGCAGCGCAGAGTCGTCAGTCCTGTAGGCCGTGTCGACATCGGCCGTGCGAGCGGCGATCCGAGGATCCGACTCCCTCCAGAGTTCCTCGTGCTGCGTCCAGCCGATCACGCTGGGGATTCCGGTCCATGTCGACATGCGGGAGTCGCCGGAGTAGGCGCGGCCAGGCGCTTCCAGCAGCACCGCGTTGCCGGGAGCGTGCGCACGAAGCCACTCGGCCGCGGCGACCTCCGAAGTCCGGCTGAGCCGGGCGGCGGCAAGTCCGTCCAGCGTTCCGGTAACCGAACTGGCCTCGGTCTTGGCCTTGGTGGCGACGATCGGATAGGCCAGCGCTGGGACACCCAGCAGCACAAAGGCGGACACCGCAGCCGTACGCGTCAATCGCAGGCGCAACCCGCCCGGCCGGGCCAGACGTCGCCAGACCAGCACCAGGCCCGGTCCAGCCGCAATGGCCAGCAGGCCCCAGGCCTGGTAGTGCAGCTTGAACACCGTATTCATGCGCTCATTGGGCGGGCCAAAAAAGTCGTCCACGTAGAAGGCTTCAACGACGGTCAGCAAGCCCAGGCCGGCAACGAGCAGCCACAGTAGCGCCGCAAGGCCGGGCTCAGTGTGGTGCGACCAGAGAGCGTACGCGCTGAGGGCAAGAAGTGCGGCCACAGCCACCACGATTTCCCCACGTGCTATCAGCGTAGCCATGCCGGCGGCGGCGAGTACGACGACTAGAAACCAGCGGCCGTCCGGCCGCATGTCCCAGAGCAAGACAGCCAGCGTCACGACGGCCGCGGCCAGGAGCAGTCCGAACACCTGGAAGTAGTCCAGCGCCTCGCTTCGTACCGTCACCACCCCAATTCCGCGGCTTCCGGGCGAATAATTCAGGGTATAGGGCAGCCAGGCGACCACGGCCACGATCAGCGCCACGGCGATCGGCGGCGCCATGGCCAACAGTCGCAACCGCTCGCGCCAGGCCATGACGACGCCACCGGCCAATACCAGGCCCGCAAACGTGGGTGCGTCCCAGGCATTGAGCGCATAGAGACCCCCGAGCAGCAGCCCCGCAAGCGCGCCGCCAGCGAGACGTACAGGTAGCGAATCGCGCTTCGGATGCGACGCCGTGACGACCCACTGCACGGCAACCGAAACGGCAACCAGCGTGATTGGAAGCGACATGACGTGCGGGTGCAGATCGCCCAGGATGAAGGAGAAGGCCGGAAACTCGTTGATCGTGTAGTCGATCACTTGGCCGGCCTCTTCGCGCTGGATCGTGCGCGAAGCATTCCATCCGATGCCCCGCCAGAAATCGGTTGGCGCATTGGCGTTATCGGAAAAGATGTCGCGCAGGACCGCCAGGTTGCCAGCCAGCATTGTGAGCACCAGCGCCAGCGTCGCCGCCACCGTGCGGGCTCGTTTTCCGGCGCCTGTCAGCACGGCCAGGTCGTAGCCGGCGGAAGCGGCGGCCAGCCCCCCGAGCGCGAAGATCGCGGCCAGGGCCAGGTTGTAGCCGACAGCTGGATCGGCGCCGCTCAGATGCAGGCCGAAGGCGGCCATGGAATAACCGAGGTAGTAGTAATTGATGGCCTCTCCGGCAAACCATGGATCTGGCGGAGGGAAAGACGCCGCGCGGGCGGCGGCGTTGAGCAGCGCCAGGTCCATCGGCTTTTCGGTTCCGCTAATCTCGGGATTGAGCCAGCGCAGGCCGGCGCCGACCGCGAACAGCCCCAGCAGCAGCAAGCCGCCGGTGAACCACAGCCGGCGGTGACGAATTGCGTCGCGCACGTCGGGACCCAGCCGCCACGCCAGCAAAGCGCTCAGCGCGGCAAACGTCGCGAGGGCGGCGAGAGCGTAACCGCGGCCGTTTGGAAACAGACTCATTGAAAGCCCGGCCCAGGCGAGATAATGGGCAAGGAAGAATCCGAGCGGCGCGGTCAGCAGGACGCCGCGCGAGGGCAGACCGCGAAACAGCAGCAACGCCCACGGCACGCCGAGGACGGAGAACACCGCCAAGGCGCCAGCCCAGAGCAACATGTCGATGGCGCGACGCCTTTCGAGATCGAGAGTCGAACAAGAATTGAGGTCAGAATAGCCAGTGATGCGCGACCAACCGGGATCTGCCAGTTCATGCTGAGACCGGATTCGAACGCGCGGTGGCGGTGAGCGCCGTTGATGCCCGGGCGCGGGCGGCGCGCGGCGCGGATGTCGCCGCTCGGCCTGTGGCGCTCTCGCGACGGGCGCTACTGCGCGGCAGCCTGGCCGGGGCAAGCGCGCTGCTGGCGGCCTGCACGCTGGATCGCGTGGATCGCGAACTGCCCCCGGTGCAGCTTCCCCCTGTGGAAGTAGTCCAGCCGCCGCCGCTGCCTACGGCTACGCCCGAACCGTCGCAAGCCGTGGCCGGGCCGGTGCAAGTGGCCGACAGCGCACCACACGCGACCTCCGCCGCGATCCGATTTGAAGCCTGGGGGCCGCGCGTGCTGCTGGAGGCCTTTAGCGAAATTCAGCGAGAGTTCCAGGCCGAGGCGCCATGGATTACGGCTGACGCACGATTCGACAACGTGCTCACGTCGGACGGCCTGCGGAGCCGTCTGCGCTTGGGCAACGGACCGGATGTGAGCCGCATTGCACCGCAAGATGTGTTCGACTTTACCGCCGCTGGGTTTCTGCACGGGCTGGGCGCGCGGATCGACGCCGATCCACAGCTGTCGGACGCCGCGCCGGGCGCCGCCGAGGCACGCACCGGGGCTGGCGGTGAGCGGTCCGCACTCAGTCTCGGCGCCGCGCACCAGTGCGTGCTCTACAACGCTGCCCACCTTGAGGCGGCCGGCGTGTCGGCGCCGACCAGTTGGCAAGGCACCTGGACGCGGCAGGAGTTTGAGGAAGCCGCGCAGCGCCTGGTGATCGCGAGCGACCGGCGCGTGGAGCGTTTCGGGCTCACGGCCATTCCAGCCTATGCGCGCCCCGTCCTGGCCGAGGGAAATGGCGGTGGATTCCTGGACCCCGAGCAACGCGTCTCGATCCTCGCTACCCCGGAACGCGTCGTACGTCTGCGACGACTGACCAGCTGGCAGACAACTCTGACTATTGAGCTGCCGATTTCCCATCGCTTTGTAGCCCCATTCAGCGGCGGTTTGGCTTCGATGCATATCGACCGGACGGATGTGGGCCGGTGGATCCGCGCCAGTGTTCCGTGGGCCGTGGCGCCGCTGCCCGCCTGGTACGGACGCCAGGCCTTGACCGAGGCCGACGACCTATGCGTCGGCGTCGCCGCGGGCAGTCCCGAACCGGACGCCGCCTGGGTCTTCGCGCGTTTCTTGCTGGACCTGCCCGCACAGCGCGCGCTAGCCCGCACCAACCTGCTGACGCCGATACGCCTGGAGACGCTGGAGGATCCGGCCTTCCTGGACCCGAACCAGCGGCCGTTCGACCGCGCGCCACTGGTGGAGGCGGCGTCCCGGGCCATGCGCAGCCCGGCGCACCCGGGCGCCAAGGCCTGGCATGCGCTGACCGGGGATCCGATCGCCGTCGTGCGGCAAGGCCGCCAGGACGCCGCTCCCTACCTGGAACGGGCCGACGCCCACATCACGCGCCAACTCAGGCAGCGCGACTGGTCGTCCGCCTCCGACCGCCTGGGCTATCGCCAGCCCCTTCCCTACGGCAACCATTTCCTCGCGGAACTGGAGGCGCGCGGGCTCTAGGCGACGCCGGGTTCGTTGGCGACCACGCGAACCTCGATCGTCCGCGTCTGCGGCCCGTCGCACTCGATCAACAACACGTCCTGCCACGCCCCCACCTGCAGCCGTCCGTTGACCACGGACACCAGCACCTGATGACCGATCAGGTTGGCGCGCACGTGCGCGGCCGCGTTGTCTTCGGCCCCCCGGTTGTGGGCGTAACGACCCTCCCAGGGAACCAGGCGCTCCAACGCCTGCGCAAAGTCGTCCAGCAGGCTTGGCTCCGGCTCGTTCAGGGTCACGGCGCAGGTGGTGTGTGGAACGCTCACGAGTAGCAATCCGTCTCGCACGGCCCTGCCCTCAAGTGCCGCCTGGATCTGGCGACCGATGGGGTGCACCGACGTTCGCGACGTCGTGGCGACGCACAACCTGGCCAAGGGCATTTCAGGTGCCCGCTGCGGAGCCGTGTCGCTCCCTTAGCGATAGTGATTGCCAGCCGGGAGCAAGGGCCATGCCTGCCGCGTCCGCCAGATCGCGCGCCGTGGCCACCCCTGGAGGGGCCGTGGCGCCGTCTCGCGCGATCCACACCACCGGCATTCCACAACCCCGAGCGCCCGCCACGTCATTCTCCAGGTCGTCGCCGATCAGCACGCATTCCCTCGTCTCGGCTCCCACCGCAGCGGCCGCCGTCTCGAAGATATGCGGATCCGGCTTCTCCGCCCCCACGGCGGCCGAGAACACGACGGGGTCTAATCGTGCGGCCAGCCCCAGCCCGTCCAGCACGAGCGGCAGCAGGTAGCTGTAGTTGCTGAGGACGCCGGCCCTCACCCCGGCCGCGTGGACGACGTCAATCGCCGGCAGCGCATCCGGAAGTACCCGGGTCGCAAAGGCCTCGTGCAATTCGGCGGCCATGTGGGCGACGTCGAGGCGTACGGGACCCGTGTCGCCGATCTCCTCCACGTAGACCCGGGCGTCGTCGAGTTTGAGCCGCTGGAAGTCCTCCGCCGTCCGAACTCCGGAAAAGTGGGCCTTGAAGTACCGCATCTCGGCGTGCAGCGCCGCATCCAGCCGCTCGCGCGGTACGTCCACCCCCGTCCGTCGCACCGCGTCGGCCATGTAGTCGAACGGCGAGGGATCGGCCGGAAAGTGAATCAGCGTGCCGTACGCATCAAAAAACACGGCCGCCGGGAGCGAACTGGTCACCCCTGAACCGTACCACCGGAAGCGAGCGAGACCGTCCGGCGTTTGAGCAAATCCCCTGCGCTTCGCCATAGTCAGGGCGGCGCTTGCAGGGGATTCGTGCGTGGCCAGTAGGGCAACTCCAACGACGTACCGCGCGATGGCGGTGTTTTTTCTGCCGCTGGCGGCCGCGCAGGTGTTCCAGACACTCCGCAATCCCGTGCTGGATGCCGGCATCTCGCGGGCGGTCGACCCGGAGACGTCGCTGGCCACCTTCGCGATCGTGGCCAGCGTGGTTCAGATTCTGAGCGCGTCCGGGACGGCTATCCAGAGCGCCTACCTGGTCCTGGTTCGCGGGCGCCAGTCCTTCGCCGTGATCCAGCGCTACATGCTGCTCTACATGGCGGTCATCACCGGTATCAGCACGCTGTTTGCACTGCCGGGGATTGGCGAGGCCTTCTTCCGCTTCGCGATGGGGACCCCGGAGTCCCTGCTGCCCGACGTGATGACGATGATGCGGATTTCGCTGGCCATCCCGCTCTTCAACTTGCTGCGCGTGTTCAACCTGGCGCAGTTGGCGCACCGGCGTCGCTCCAACCTGATCTGGGTGGCGCCGGCCGTGGGCCAGGTAGTGTTGATGGCGCTGGGCCTGGGCGTGGTTCCCCAGCTACCCGTCCCCGGCATTTACAGCGCCGCGGTTGTGTGGGTCATCGTGGCGGTCGTCGAGGGCGTGCTGGCCGTCCTACTCGTCCGCCAGGTTGACCGTACCGCTCCCTACGCCCCCGATCCTGCGGGCGAAGCGCCGCTGGACTTCCGTTACCTGACCGGCTTCCTGATCCCCCTGATCATCACCCAGTTCGCCCTGACCATCGGTCACCCCATGGTCAACGCCGGGTTGCTGCGACTGCCCGATCCGGAGGCGACCGTTGGCGCGTTCCGGATTGCCTTCAGCCTCGGCATGTTGCCGCTGACCGCCATGGCGGCGCTGCGGCAGGTGGTGCTGGTGCTAGGGCGTGACGCCGATCAGCAGCGCCGCGCGCGACGCTTCGTTTACGGCGTGGGGCTGGGTATGGGTGCCCTGATGGCCCTGATTGCCTTCACTCCGCTGAGCCACGCCGTCATCGCCGGCCTGGTCGGCGCGCCCGAGGCCCTGGTCCCCGACGCCATCACCGCGCTCAAAATCCTGTCGGTCTTCCCGCTGCTGATGGCGGTGCGCCAGTTCTACCAGTCGATGACCATGAACCAGCGGCGGACGCGCCGGGTGGCCTTCACGGCCTTCTCGCGCCTGTTGATGATGGCCTCGTTCCTGTTCCTGATCACGCCGCTGGCCGGTTGGACGGGCGCGGGGGTTGGCGCGGTGGCGCGGATCGCGGCCATGGGCACTGAGGCCGGGGCCGCCTACCTGGTCGGTCGGCGTTTCTTCGGCATGGACCCGGCCACCCGCCAGGTCGACGGCAAGTCCGCCTCAGCCGATCCGGTCCGCCCGAAGTAGCCGGATCAGCTCGGCATTCCGACGCCGCAGGGCCTCGACGCGTTGGTCCTCGGTCCACGAGTAAAACCCCTCGCCAACCGCCGCGCCGGTGCGCCCCGACTCCACTGCCTCATCCAGCGCCGCAGGCGGGCCGTCAATCGTGCTCAGATCCGCCGCCAGGTATCTGAAGATCTGCCGGTAGACGTCCAGTCCGGCCAGGTCGGCCTGGCCAAATAGACCCATCACGGGCATGCGGCGCGCGATGGAACCTCGCACCGCGCGGTCGATTTCCTCCGCCGAAGCCACCCCCTGCCCCACCAGGTCCATCGCCTCGCGCAGCAGCGCGAACTGCAACCGGTTGATCAGATAGCCTGGCATTTCGCGCTCCAACACCACCGGCCACTTGCCCAACCGCTTCAGCAGCTCGCGCACGGCCTCGATGGTGGCCGGACTGGTCAACGGTCCGGGCGCGACCTCCACCGCCGGGATCAGATGCGGCGGCAAAATCCAGTGCGCCAACGCCACCCGCTCAGGCCGCTCGCAGGCAGCGGCAATGTCGCTGATGGCCAGGCTGGAGGTGTTCGAGAGCAAGAGCGCCGTCGGAGGCGCCGCGCGGTCGAGCAGGGCGAATACCCGGCGCTTGACCTCCAGATCCTCCGCGACCGCCTCGAAAACCACCTCCGCGCCGGTAGCGGCCGTCTCAAGGTTGGCCACGGGCATCAGCCGACCGACGATGGTCGATATGTCGGACGTTTGGATAAGGCCTGCCGCTACCAGGTCGTTCGCGTCGTCGGCAGCCTCGGCGATCGCCGCCCTGGCCCGGTCTGGCTGCGCGTCATAAATCGCGACGTCAAAGCCGCCGCGGGCCGCCTCCAGGGCGATACCGTGCCCCATGCGCCCTGCGCCGATCACGGCTGCGCGAGAACCAGCGTTGGATTGCCCATCCATCACGGCCGCTGCACCTCAGCAATCGTCGCTACGAGGCCAATGTAGCCGCAGGCCCCGCCGATATACTGCCGGTAACTCAGCAATGTCTCGACCCGACCCGTTGCAACCGGCCACGAGGCTGAACGATCCGCTGCACCTCCTGGAGCCGCTTGGCGCCGCGGTGTCTGCCGTGGCGCAGCCTGGAGCGCTGGCGATTGGGCTTGGCCTTGGCGCCACCGTGGGCGCGCTGGGAGGCTTGGCGTTAGGACTCGCCTTCATCCGATCCCCGGCCGCGCTCGGGGCAATCCCGCTGGCGGCGATCCTCATTCTCCTCCTCTGGTCGTGCGCGCTCGGCGCGTCGGCGCTCATTTCCGATCGCGCCTCCGATGAGCGCGACACCTCGGCCGGGCGCGCGCTGAGGGATGCTTGGCGGCAAGTACCGGCACTCGCGTTGGCCGCGCTGCCAATCCTGCTGGTCGTCGGCGCATTGGCCGTGGTGCAGACGGCCGTCTTCGGCTTCACGCGTCCGCCGGACACCGTCATTACAACCGAGCGGCCGGTGGCGTTGATCGCCGCCGTGTTTATCGTCCTGTTCCTGGTCGACGCGATCGTGCTGGCCGGCGTTAACGTCTTGCTCTGGACGGTGATTCCACAGGTCATCGTGGCAGGTCGAACTGCCGGCGCGGCCTACAACGAGGTGGTGGCTCTTTTCCGCAAGCGCCCCGCGTGGACCGCCACGTCGATGGCCGGCGTACTGGTCTTGTCGGGTCTGGTGACCGGGGTGGGACTGGGAGGCGTCACGCTTGCACTGGCGGCGGTCTCGGCAACGCAGCTCGCCGGCGCAACCGAGCTCATCCTGCTGAGGTTTTACGCGCCGCTGGTCCAGAGCTCCTTTGCCGTTTCCACAGGCGACTTCATCGCAGTCGTCCTGGTCTTCACCGGCCTGGGCGCTGCAATCGGCGCGGCCGTCGGCCTCGGCCATGCGTTTGGGGTGGCCGGAGGTACCGGCCTGCTGCGGGCATCGGCCGATTCAAGGCGGTAGGCGCTCGGAATACCCGAGACCTCGGGTAGCGCGCCGTGCCTGAGATTCTGGCCGTTGGCCTTGAAGCGGCGGCTGTGGTTGTGGCCATGTTGGCTGCCTGCATAGTGGCTGGCTACGGTCTGACCCGGCTGCTCACGCCGCCCGAAATGCGAGTGGCCGGCCTGCTGCCGGTGCCGCTGGTCGGGGCCGCTGCGTTGATCGTTGGGACCTACGCTCTCAATCTCTTCCTCGATCTGAGATTGTCGACCGCCGTACTCCTGGGAGCAGGCGCCGCCCTGGCCGTTTGGACGGTTCGTCGTGATGGTTGGTGGCTGCCGCGACCCACCAAACCACAAGCCGTGACGCTGGTCGCCGGTGGGCTTCTCCTGGTCACAGCCTTCGTGCCGCACCTGCACGGCCGCTCCGGCGCGATGCTGGGACTGAATATCGACGAGGACCTCTACGTTCCCCTCGCGGAGGCCCTGAAGTGGAACACCGTCTTCATGCAGGGGCTCACCGACGGACCGTTTCAGGAAGAGTTCCAGAGCCTGCGCAACCACTCGCGCGGCTGGGGGTTTCCGTACCTGCTGGCCATCGGCTCGATTCTCTCGAACGTCCCCGCCTTCCACGTCTACGCCCCGCTGCTGTACTTGCTTGTCGCCGCCAGCGTGCCCGCCGTTTACATCTTTGCCCGCACCGGCCTGCAGATGTCCGAACGCCCCTCCGGACTGGCGGCGACGATCTATGCGCTGCACGGCCTTCCGCTCTGGTTCGCGGGCATGGGATTCGGACCGCATTCGGTCGCCTTCGCGCTCTTTCCCCTGGCGGCCGCGACGGGAATCGTCGCGCTGCGAAGCGGAGGCCGAAGGGCGTTGACCCTGGCGGCGCTGGTCAGCGCCGCGCTCCTGGTGTCCTACTTCTGGGCCATCTCGGCCGTCTACCTGGCCGTGGCCGTCACCCTGGTTGTCGTGCTGGTTGTCACGGCCCACCGGCGGCTCTGCACCTTGCGCCGGGCACTGGCGCTGGGCGTCGGCACGGCCATCCTGGGCTCCCCTGGAATTGCCTGGCTCCTCGTGTGGGCGTTGCCGCAGGTTGTCGATATTGCGGGCGACCTGAACGGTCAGTTCGGCAACGCCTGGGGCGATACACGCTTCGCCAACGTCGAGCTGGCCTTCGGACTGGAGGCCTACCGCCTCATCCCGCGCGACGGCCCCCTGGAGTCGCTGCTGGGCGCTGGCGGAACCGACGGACTCCAAGCTGTCTTGGGCGGCCTCTTCTGGCCTGCGCTGGCCCTGGCTCTGTTGGGTGCGCTAACCGTCCGCGGTGATCAGCGCGTGACGCTGGCGCTAGCCGCCGGCTTCGCCGGTTTCATGCTCTGGGTCGCTGCCGGCGCCGGCTACCACTACGGTCACCTCAAGAATCTCTCCTACGTAGCCTTTCTGGTTGTCGTGCTGCTGGCGTCCGGAATCGCCAACATCTATCACGGTGAGTTCAAGCTCTGGAGCCAGGCCTCCACACGCCGCCTCGAGGCTTGGCTTGCCCCTTACGAACCTGCCCTGGGCCGTGTCGGCGTCACCATCCTGGTCATCCTGTCGCTCGCGCTTATCTACAACACCTACCTCAGCGTCTGGTGGAACTGGCAGGGCGTCGGCTGGAACGCCGAGCGCCGCATCGCGCACGACGCGCGCGCCGTCGCGGACCGCGTGCCGCTCGGCAGCCGCGTCTATTTCGCACCCGGCCTCAACTACCCCGTACCTGAGGCCAGGCGCCGCACCGGCGACCACGTGCTGGCCTTCCACTATCCCAGGCATCAATCCGAGTCGTGGGCCCGGCGCGCCACCGGCGTGTGGGCCGGGCTGTTGGTCGGCCGCGAGCTCAGCGGTCTCGCCAGTTCCCCCGCCTATCCCTACGAACGACTGGCTGACCCTGCCTTTGATTTCCTGGTGCTCAACAGCGCCGACGATCCCCGAACCTACGGACTGCTCCAGACCGACGCGATCTACGCCACGCCCTATTGGACGATTTATCGCGTCGAGCCTGGACGGCACCTCACCGCGAACGACCTGGGACAAGCACTCGGGTCCCTGGACATTCCCTCGGACGGTCGCCTGCAACTCGGCCTGCGCGACGGGCGTCTGGCCGCTGGCACCGATCTGCGTCCGGTTGACCAGCCCATCCTCATCGGCGTCGTCGCCGCATCCCGCGGCGTCATCTCCGCGGGTTCGACCGAAGTCGCGGTCAACCCCGGCCTCACCTGGATCACCGTCCCGCCCAACCCCGGATCTGTGCTGGAAGTCAACGCGGCCGGACGCGACTTCCACCCCCAGCTCGTCGCGGCGCGCCTGGCCCCGGACGCCGCCGCTGCCGCCGCCACAACCGATCACGTCCGCCGCCACGTCATCTCGGTAGACGTGAACGCGCACGCCGGCGCAATCAGCGGGACCCTCATCACCTTCAACCCCACCGGCACCGGCGGCAACGTCGGCATGGCCTACGCGGAGAGCCCGCGCAACGAAGCGCCCACCTCCCACGGCTACTGGTCCAGCGCCGCCCATATCACCGCTCCCGCGCAACGGATAGGCTTCCGCTACGACCCGGCGACCCGCACGCTCACCGAAATAGTCGATGGTCGGCGCCAGCCGCCGCGGGTCGCCCGCGCGACGGAAGTCTCCGGGGACTATCGCCTGCGTCTGCTGCTGTCCCGCGGGCTAATCGAGGACCTCTCGATCCTGCTCATGGACTACAACCTGAACGAGGCCGGACTGACCGCTGCGCAATCGTTCCGCCAGACCTACGTCTTCGACATGCCAGTCCGACCTCTGCCGGACTGGTCGTAGGCTCAAGGCGCGATGCGCACGGAGTCTCCAGGGTGGACCTAAAGTTCAGCCGCTACGTGCTCTCGGGTGCCGCGTTTCCGGGACACTCCCCGGCCGACCTCGTCGCCGAGGCCAGGGCGCTTGATCTGGACGCCATCGATCTCGTCATCGGCCCCGGCGGCCAGGTGGACCCGTCCGAGGCCATCGACCTCATCGAAGTCACCGTCGACTGCGCCGAGGCTGGCGCCCGGGTCGTCATGGTCACCACCGACCTAACGTCGCCCTTCGACGACCACGCCGAAGACATCCACCGCGGCTGCGAAGAGGCGCGCGTCCCCTACATTCGCTACGGATCGTGGTCCCGGCTTGACGACGCGTCCTATCTGGACTCGCTGCAAGCCGCCCGCGCCGGCCTGCGAGGGTTGGAAACCCTTTGCCGCCGCCACAACCTGCGCGCCCTCGTGCGCCAGATCCCCGGATCCCTACAGGAGCAGTCCGGTCACGCTGCCGGCCTGCTGCACGGCCGCCTCCCTGGCTACGTGGGCATGTGCCTCGCCCCCGGCGAGTTTGGTCCCCTCGCTCCCGAGGCCTGGCGCCTGGATCTCGACGCCTTGGACGATCACGTGCAGGCCCTCAGCATCACCAACTCGGCCGTCGTGCCCGGGCTGGATGGTTGGTCGCGTATACCCGCCGCCGCTACCAACGGTGTCGCGAACTGGACGCACCTGCTCGACGAGGTGACCGAGCGCGAACTCGACGTCTTCGCAATTCTTGAAAGCCGCTACGGCCAGGGGGACATCTGGGGCCACGACTCCGACGCCCAATCGAGCGCGCGCCGTCTCTTGCAGAGCGACCTGCACCTGGTCCGACAGCGCCTCGGCCCCAGGCCCGTCCGCCGACCGTCCAACAAGCCGCGACGCTGGTACCGTCCGCTCTAGCCGCACGCCCCCCAGCCGCAGGCCGGGCAGCTCAGGCACCGGCCCAGCGGCCGCAAGGGGACGCCACAGTCCGGACACGCCGGCGTTGGCCGGACCTGTCCATTCCTGTGCCACTGCGGCGTGGGACGCTCGCCGACCGTCACGCTGGACGACGGCCTCCCCGTCTGCCCCACAAACCGTACGGCAAATGTTCGTTCGGTATTCATGCGGTACCCTACCACCCCGTTCGCTTTTCGTCAGTCATGCGAATGGGACCACAACGGACCGCGCTGGCTGCCGCACCAGGAGACACCTACCGTCCCGGCTACGATTGAGTCGAACCGACCCAATCGATCGGTGCATGCCATTGAAGCCACGGCGTGAGCGCTGACCTGAAGAACGCGGATGTCGCCGTCGTCGGCGGTGGCATCGTCGGGTGCGCCGTCGCCCTAGCCGTCCGTCGCCTTGGGCTCTCGGTTGCCCTCCTCGAGCGCGGTCGCATCTGCGGCGAGGCCTCGTCCGCCGCCGGCGGCCTCATCTGCGCCCAGTACGACGCCGACCACGACACGCCCCTGTTCCGGCTACGGCTGGACGGCCGCGACGAGTTTCCCCGCTTCGCCCAGCTCCTCGAAGAGCTCACCGGCCTCCACGTCGGTTTCTCCAGGGGCCCCACCCTCGGCCTCGCCCATTCCGACGAGCAACGCCTACGCCTCCTTGCTCGCATCGCCTGGCAACGGGACGCCGGGCTTGACGCCGAATTCCTCGAACCCGACGAGGCCCGCCGCCGCGAACCCCTGCTCCCACCCGACATCACCGGCGCCGCCGTCTACCCCGACGGCCAGGTCGATACCCAGCGCTGGCCGCCCGTCGTCCATCGCGCCCTGCTGGCCGCCGGCGTAGCCGTTTACGAGGGGACCGAGGTCACGGAGATTTCCGGTGGCGACGCTCCGTGCGTCGACACGGTACGCGGCACGCTCAGCGCGGACCACGTCGTGTTGGCCGCCGGCGCCTGGATGCGCAACCTCCTGCCTCGGGTCCCGGTCGTGCCCTCCAAGGGCCACATGCTCGCCTTCGACGCGCCTCACCTGCACCTGGGCCACATCCTCCACGTCCCCGGCGCCAGCCTCGTCCAGCGGTCCGACGGACGCCTTCTCATCGGTGCCACCAAGGAGCGCGCGGGCTTCGATCGACGCCTGCGCGCCGGTGCGGTCCAGCAAATGCTCAACCGCGCCTTAGTCATCCTGCCGGCCCTGCAGGCTTGCCCCCTGGCCTCAATCTGGACCGGCCTCCGCCCCGAACCCGAGGACGGCCTCCCCCTCATCGGCCGCGACCCGCGCAGCGGCCTCTTCCTCGCCAGCGGCCACCACACCCACGGCATCACCATGAGCTGGCACACCGGCCAAATCATCGCCCGCCTCCTCACCGGCCAGGACCCCGCCTACCCCGTCCACGCCTTTAGCCCTAGCCGCCTCACCGGCATCGCGTAGTTCACAGGCTCCTACCTACCGAAGACGCACATCCAAGTGCGCCCTCCCGTCGTGATTCCGGCGATCAGCCTTGCTGGAGACGGGCGAGCAGTCCCGTCCGCTGCCTTGGCTTTGGGTCCGACCGCAGCCCGCACGGGCGCCGCGCCCGCCTTGCTGGCCCGCGTAGCATTGCTGGTATCACAGGGTGGGCGAGCCATTGCGTTTCGAATCCCGAGCCATCGTTGATGACGCGCGATACAGACTTGCTGCGATATTTCGGATCAAGGCGGCGGCATGGCGTTGGGCCATTGCCACTGCTCGTCCCTGATGAAGTGCGTGTCGCGTCCTTTCCCATGAAAACACCCTCAGCAGGTGGTGCCCTTCGTTTGTGAATCCAGGGTTTCCGCTCCCAGTACCGGAGACCCCCAAGGTGATCGCGCGCCTCGGCCCGTCGGAGTCCACGCCGCGGCAGGGGCAGTCGCCCGTGCCGTAGCCTGTTCCGCCGCCACCGGTGGGCGCCGCACCCGGGCGCCTAGCAGCGGGCCTCGCCTACAAGTCCAGGCCCTGTGCATCCCGTTGGGCTGCCACTACAAGGAACAGGCGGTCCCTGAGCCCGCGCTCCACCAAGGCCGTCCGAACGCGGCGGCACCTGGGATCGTCGGGGTGGCGTCCTGCACGCCCAGCCCTACGCAACGCTGCAAGGCGAGGTGGTCAGTGAGCGACTTTGCCATCTGTGGAGTGGGCAAGGTATCCCACTGGGCTCGGAGCATTCTCGTGACCATCACCAGAGGCGGGGAAATGGGGCGCCGAGTTTGGGCCAAGAGCATGGCGGCCACCATCGGGGCGAGCGGCGCCCAGTGCACGGTCTGGTTGCCCCGCTCCAGCCGCTGTCGCTTGTCCAGGGGCACCCGCGTCAGCGAATCCTCAAGCAACAGCCGCCTCATGGCTAGATGCAGGCTCCACACTCTCCAGGCGTCCGGCTGGCGGCGCGCCATCTTCTGCCCGAGCCTTGGGATTCTGCAAAGGCCTCCGTTCGCGGGAACAACGGAAGGGCATAGGACTGTTGGGCTCCGGCTGAAGACGCCGGGATTACAGGAGTGGCGCGGTAGAATAGAGATAGGTTGCTACTTCTGGGGCGCGGGGACTTAACTACCGGATTGGCTGGGGCTTCGTTTACGCATTTCGACGCGGATGGGTCCGCGCGGATGGTGGACGTGTCGGCTAAGTCGGAGACGGACCGAACGGCGGTGGCGCGGGGCCGGGTGGTGGTGAAGCCGGCGACGCTGGCGATGATTCGGGAGCAGATGGCCGGGGAAGCCTCAGATCTGCCGAAGGGCGATGTGCTGGGGGTGGCGCGCCTGGCGGGGCTGATGGCAGCCAAACGCACGTCGGACCTGATTCCGCTGTGTCACCCGCTGCCGCTGAACGGGGTGGACGTTTCGTTGACGCCGGAGGGCGAGGATTCGCTGGCGATCGAGGCGAGGGTGCGGACGGTGGGTCGCACGGGGGTTGAGATGGAGGCGCTGACGGCGGTTTCGGTGGCGGCGCTGGCGGTGTATGACATGTGTAAGGCGGTGGACCGAGGGATGCGGATTGCGGACGTGCGGCTGGTGCGGAAGACGGGCGGGGTGCGTGGGGACTTTGAGGAAGGGGAGAGGGAAGAGAAGTGAGGGGTGAGAGGGGAGGAAGAGGCGTGATGGGGACTCTGCATGGTCGTTGGGCCTATGTGGAGTCTCGAATTGGAGGGGCGCCTCGACCGAAAGACCCTCACCCCCGGATCGAGTCCGGGGCAGGCTCCAACCCTCTCCCACGGGGAGATGGAGAAGAGCAGCCGGAAATCTCTGACGAGGGGAGTGGGGTGGCGTGACGGAGGAGTACGTGGCGGACGACGGGATTCGGACGATTGACATTGTCGAGGAGATGGAGACCTCGTATATCGACTATGCGATGAGCACGATCGTCGCGCGGGCGATTCCGGACGTGCGCGATGGGCTGAAGCCGGTGCATCGGCGGTTGCTGTACTCGATGGAGGAGATTTCGGCCACGCCGAATGCCGCCTACCGGAAGTCGGCGCGGGTGGTGGGCGACACGATGGGGAAGTACCACCCGCACGGCGACCAGGCGCTGTACGACGCGCTGGTGCGGATGGCGCAGCCGTTTTCGATTCGCTACCCGCTGGTGGACGGACAGGGCAATTTCGGGTCGGTGGACGGTGACCCGGCAGCGGCCATGCGCTACACGGAGACTCGGCTGACGCAGGTGGCGGCCGCGATGTTGGACGACCTGGACCGCGACACGGTGGATTTCGTCGACAACTTTGACGGCACGGCGGAGATGCCGGAGGTGTTGCCGTCGGTGGTGCCGAATCTGCTGATCAACGGTTCCACGGGGATCGCGGTGGGGATGGCGACGAGTATTCCGCCGCACAACCTGCGCGAGGTGGGGCGGGCCATTGAACACTACATCGAGAACCCGGAGGCGACCTCGCGGGACCTGATGCGGTTTGTGCGGGGGCCGGATTTCCCGACTGGCGGGATCATCGTTGGGGCCGAGGGTATCGAGCAGGCGTATACGCAGGGTCGCGGACGGGTCAGCGTGCGGGCGGTGGTGAACGTGGAGGAAGTGCGCGGCACGACGATGGCGCTGGTGGTTTCGGAGATTCCCTACCTGGTGAACAAGGCCAGGCTGGTGGAGAAGATTGCCGCGCTGGTGCGGGACAAGGTTGTTGCGGGCGTGCGCGACATCCGGGACGAGTCGGACCGGCACGGGATGCGGGTGGTGGTGGAACTGCGCGGGGACGCGCGGCCGGCGGCGGTGCTGAACCAGCTGTATAAGCACACGGCGCTGCAGTCGACCTTCAGCATCAACAACCTGGCGCTGGTGGACGGGCAGCCGGAGCAGCTGCCGTTGCACCGGTTCGTCGAACTGTTTGTGCAGCACCGGCAGACGGTGGTGCGGCGGCGGACCGCGTTCGATCTGAAGAAGGCGCAGGCGCGCGAGCACTTGCTGGAAGGCTATGTGATCGCGCTGGATGACATCGACAAGGTGATCAGGATCATCCGGGGTGCGGACGACACAGAAATGGCCCGTAACGGTCTGATGCAGGAGTTCGGGCTGACCGAGATCCAGGCGAACGCGATCCTGGACATGCAGTTGCGGCGGCTGGTGCGGCTGGAACGCGAGCAGATCCTGGCGGAGTTGGAGGAAGTGCGGGCGACGATCCGCGACCTGCAGGACATCCTGGCGGACGAGTCGCGCGTCCTGACGATCATTCGGGAAGAAACGCAGACGGTGGTGAAGCGCTTCGGCGACGAACGCCAGACGGAGATTCAGCGGGAGGCGTCGGGCGAGTTCAACGAGGAAGACCTGGTGGCGGACCAGGACTGCCTGATCACGATGTCGTCGCGCGGCTACGTGAAGCGGATACCGGCCAACACCTACCGGCGGCAGGGCCGGGGCGGCAAGGGGATCCGCGGGTTCCGCAGCAAGACGGGCGGGGTGGTGGAGCATTTCCTGGTAGCGAATACGCACGACCACCTGCTGTTCTTCACGAACCGGGGGAAGGTGTACCGGCTGCGGGCGTACGAGTTGCCCGAGCAGGGGCGCGACGCGCAGGGGCACAACCTGATCAACCTGCTGGCGATCGAGCAGGGCGAGCGGGCGACGGCGGTGCTGGCGATTCCCAATTTCGAGGCGGGCGACTACCTGGTGTTCGGGACCCGCAAGGGCGAAGTCAAGCGGAGCGCGCTGACGCAGTTCGTGTCGATTCGGACGAACGGGTTGCTGGCAATGGACCTGGATGAGGACGACGAACTGGTGTGGGTGCGGTTGGCGACGGACGAGACCCACGCGATGTTCTTTACGCGGAATGGCATGTCGATTCGGTTTGCGCTGGACGACGTGCGGGCGAGCGGCCGCACGAGCGGGGGCGTGCGGGCGATCAGGCTGGCGGAGGAGGATGAGGTCGCCGCGATGGACCTGACGCAGGACGACGGATTTGTGCTGCTGGTGACGTCCAACGGCTACGGCAAGAAAGTGGCCGTGTCCGAGTTTCGGTCGCAGGGCCGCGGCGGGCAGGGACTTAAGTCGATCATTTTGAGCGAGAAGACGGGTGAGGTGGCGGATGCGCGTCGGTTGCTGGCGGAGAACGAGGAGATTGCGCTGGTTTCGTCCGACGGGCAGGTGATGCGCTGCGGGCTGGGGAACGTGCGTGTGATCAAGCGAGCGGCGGCCGGGGTGATCATCATGCGGATGGACGAAGACGTGGACCTGCTGCGGGTGGCGCGGCTGGCGGATGGGCGGGACGGGGAGAACGGCGGCGGGTAGCGAGGCTGCGCGGTTTCCGGAGCTGTTTGCGCCGGGGCGGTGGGGGCCGGTTTCGGGGACGTTTCGTCTGATTGACGCCGAACCTTGCGATGCCGACGTGGCGAATGTGAACGCGATTCCGTATACGGCAGCGGGCTGGGTGGCGCTGGTGCTGGCCGACGGGCGGCCGGAGGCGCCGGGCGGGACGCGGGAGCCGGGGGAGTCGATCGAGGCGACGCTGCGGCGTGAGTTGCTGGAAGAGGCAGGGGCGAGGCTGGAGTCCTTCAAGCCGTTTGGCGTGTGGGACTGCGTTTCAGCGGCCGAGGCGCCATACCGGCCACATTTGCCGCATCCCAGGTTTCAACGGCTTGTGGGTGTGGGGCCGGGTGGAATTGGCGAGCAAGCCGATGCTTGGGGACGGCGAGGACGTGGTGGAGGTGTTGACGGTGTCGCTGGAGGAAGCGCAGGGGCGGTTTCGGAAGGTTGGGCGGGGCGACCTGGCTGACTTGTATGGGTTGGCGGCAGCGTTGGCGGGGCGGTAGGACGGTCCGACGGTGGGGAACGATTGGCGGTTGGGTGGCGTAGTTATTCATGTGGCGGCAACGGGAGCCGTTTCGACTGTGTCGATACGAATCCGCGATGGCGCCGTTAGGCTTGAAGAGGACGGGCCCGCGGGCAGTGCCCGGGGACCGATTCCCCAGCGACGACACAAATGGGAGCGCGTGATGCCGGGGCGATACCGAGTGTTGGCGGCGGTTTTGGTGGTTGGCGTGCTGGCTTTGACGGCTTGCGGCGAGTTGCCGTTTGGCGGGGACGAGGAGGAGCGGTCTATGGCTGCTCCGGCAATGGCGATTGCTCCGGAGCCGCCGGCGGCGATGGTTGAGAGGACCGTTCAACAGGAGTCCATGTCGCGGGATACGGCCACGGCGATGGGGATGGCGGCGGAGCGGGCGGTGGTTCGGGTTGCGGAGGCGCCGGCGGCGGCCGCGCCGGCACTGGCCAAGGTGCAGGTCGAGTCGGAGCGTCAGGAGTCCAATGCCGAGGCCGCGGCACCTCAGCGGCGGGTGATTCGGGACGCCACGATCGGGATCGTGGTGGGCGACGTGAATGTCGCCGTGGAGCGCTTTCAGGCGCTGGTGGATGGGATTCCGGGGGCGTTCGTGGACTCGGCGGACGTGCGGGATGACGATCCGCGGTCGATCAGCACGGTGACGCTGCGTGTGCCGGTGGAGCGGTTTGACGAGGTTCGAGCGCTGGTGCGGGACCAGGGCAGCGAGGTGGTGTTCGAGGACGTGGGCGGCCGCGATGTGACGGCGGAGTTCACGGACTTGGAGGCGCGGTTGCGGACGGCGCAGGCGACCGAACGGCAGCTGCTGGACATCCTGGCGACGGCTCGCACGGTGAGCGACACGCTGGAAGTGCAGCGGGAGTTGCTGGACGTGCGGTCGCGCATCGAGGTTTTGCAGGGGCAGTTAAACCTGCTGGCGAACCAGACGGATCTGGCGACGATTATGGTGAGGCTGCATCCGGCGCCTGATCTGCGGATCGAGCGGTTCTCGCCGGAGCGGTACTTCATGCACGGCAGCACGGAGCTGCCGATCACGATTGCGAACCACGGGACGGTGGATCTGCGCAACGTGGTGGTGCGGGACCAGTTGGCGCCCGGGATGGTGTTTGAGTGGGCGTCGTCGCAGGGGGTGTACGAGACGGCGACGCACAGCGTGGTGTGGGAGATCGACCGGCTGGATGCAAATTCGTCGCGGGACGTGTGGTCGCGGGTGCGGCTGGAGGGCGACGGGTCGCCGATGCAGGTGGAGGCGACGATCACGGCGGCTGGCGTCGTGCGCGAACCGGACGAGGACCGGGCGGAGGCGACGCTGCCGTTCTACGTGGACCTGAGCGTGTTCAAGGAAGGCGAAGCCTCGGTGCCGGTGGGGCGGGACGTGACGTACTACCTCAACTTCCAGAACCACGGCAATGGCGACGCGCGGGAAGTGCGGCTGACGGAACGTTTGCCGGAGGGCATGACGTTTGTGCGGGCCGAGGGCGGCGGGCGATACGACGCGGACGCGCGGACGGTGGTGTGGGAGTTCCCGCGGATTCCGCCCGAGTCGGGACAGGGCGTGTTCTATGAGGCGCGGGTGGAGCGGAGCGAGGGTCGGTTCCAGACGGAGACGAAGATCGAGTCGGCCGACGAGGACCGGGCCGACGTGGACAACCGGGTGGTGACGTTCCTGACGGCGCTGCCGGAAGACGTGGCGGGCCGCGAGGTGTTCGGGCCCGGGTCGACGGCGCGGGACGCCGTGGACCTGCTGCTGGGGATCCTGCGGTTCCTGGCTAACGCGGCGATCGTGCTGGTGATCGTGGCGGGGCCGTTTGCGGTGGTTGGCGGGTCGCTCTGGTGGGGGATCAGGGCGGTCCGGCGCCGGCGGGCTAACTAGAGCACCGACGAGCCTCCGGCGGCGCATGGGGTCTCTCTGAGGACGGGCTAAAAAAACGTCCGCAGCGCAGGGAACGAATCGTGCCCCTTCGACGTACATCTCTTTGAAGGCGCACCGCACGAACGAATCACGCAGGTATGCAGTCGCGTCGGTGTCAGCGAGCTGGCATTGGGCGAGATTCACCACCGAAGTGTGAGCGTTCGTTTGTCGGAGCCACCAGTTCGATCAGGTCAAGGGGGCGAGTGATGCGAGGACCGAGACGAACGCTGATGATGGCGATTCCGCTGGCGGCGATGCTATTTGCTTCATGCGGTGAGACTCAGACTGTGTCCGCCGAGAAGATGATGGCGCAGCCGGCTGCCATGCAAGCTGCCCCCGCTCGCGCCCCGATGGCCGCCTCCGCCCCGATGGCCGCGCCCGCACCCGTTGAGGAGATCGTGGTGGTGGAGGTGCCGGTCGAGAAGTTGGTGACGCAGGCGGTCACGGTCGAGAAGGTTGTGGAGGCAAGCTCGACCGTGCAGGCGGCGGATCCGGCGGCCGCGGCGCAGAGTCAGACGTCTACCGGCTCGCTGTTGTCCGCTGAGACGCAGGTGCCCGATTCCGGGCGGAAGGTGATTCGCACGGGCAGCATTGGGATCGTGGTGGCCGACGTGCCGACGAGTGTGAGGGCGATTCGGGGGATCGTGGCTTCGATCGCCGGGGCGTTCGTGTCGCATACCGAGATTGGCGGAAACGAGCCGTACCGGATCAGCTCGATCACGTTGCGGGTTCCGGCCGAGCGGTTTGACGAGACGGTCGAGCGGATTCGGGCTCACGGGCGCGAGGTCGTTGCGGAGGACGTGACCGGTCGGGACGTGACGGCAGCGTTCACGGACATCGAGTCGCGGATGCGAAATGCGCAGGCCACGGAGAAGCAGCTGCTGGAGATCATGGCTACCTCAAGGACCGTGCAGGACACGCTGGAGGTGCAGCGCGAAGTTGCCAAGGTGCGCGAGCAGATCGAGACGTTCCAGGGACAGCTGAATGTGCTGGCCGACCAGGCGGCGCTGTCCACCATCACCGTGAACATGCATCCGGTGCCCGACCTTCGAATCGAGCGCCGCGCGCCGGATCGCTATGCGATGCACGAGTCGGTGGAGTTTCCGATCACGGTGATCAACGACGGGACGGTTGAACTGCGTGAGGTTGTGGTGCGGGATCAGCTGGATCCCGACCTGGTGTTCCAGTTCGCGACGAAGCCCGGGCAGTACGAAGAGTCCACGCACAGCGTGGTCTGGACGATCGACCGGATGGCGCCGGGCCAGTCTCTCGAGCTGCGGACGACCGCACGCCTTGAGGGTGACGGCCGGACGATGGAGCTGCGGGCGAAGGCGGGTACCGCGAGCGATGTTCGCGGTGCGGACCTGGACCATGACGAGGTGACGTTGCCGTTCTTCGTCGACCTTAGCCTTACCAAGGAACGCGATCTCGAGGTACAGGTGGGTCGCGAAATGAGCTACTCGGTGGGCTATGCCAATCGGGGCAACGCCGATGCGCGGGACGTCCGCCTGGTCGAGGGGCTGCCCTCCGGCATTGAGTTCATCCGAGCTACCAAGGGCGGCCGCTATGACGCGGACCAGCATGCGGTCGTGTGGGAGTTCCCGGAGCTTGCTCCCGGAGTCAGCGGCAACGTGAGCTACCTGGCGCGACTGGAGTCCGCCGCCGCACGGCAGTGGTTTACGACCTCAATCGAGGCCACCGAACGCGACCGCGCAACCGTGGACAACCGCAGCGTGACGTTCCTGACGGCGATCCCGGAGCCTGCGGAAATCGTGGAGGAAGAGGAGGACGTGGTCGAGGAAGACCAGTGGGATCCCGGCGAGACGGTTGAAAACTCAGTCGAGGTGCTGACCGGGATCGGGCAGTGGGTCGCCAACGCGGCGATCGTCATCGGAATCATCGTTGCCCCGATTGGGGCAGTTCTCGGTGCGATTGGACTTGCCGCGCTCGGTGTACACCGGACGGTGATCCGACGGATCAGGCGTCGAGTGCCGTAGGTCGCCGGCCCGGCTCAGCGGTCACGGATTCTCCTGGCCCTCGCTCGTTTCGGTGAACGGGCGAGGGTCGGGGTGCGTCCTCCGCTCAGTGGCTCCTGGCGTCGGCCGACTCGGTATGGCGCTTGAGGTAGACGAGGAGGCCAGCGATGTCGGAGGGGGTGACGCCTTCGAGGCGGGCGGCCTGGCCGACGGTGGCGGGGCGGAATCGTTCGAGGCGGTGGCGGGCTTCGGTGCGGAGGGCGCGGAGGTCGAGGTAGGCCAGGTCGGGCGGGATCTCGCGGTCTTCCATGGCGGCGGCGCGGCGGACCTGGGCTTCCTGCTGGCGGATGTAGCCGGCGTACTTGATTTCAAACTCCAGGTGGGCGGCGGCTTCGGGTGGGGGCGGGGGATCGCCGGCGAGGTCGGCGATGAGATCGCAGGTGACGCCGGTGCGGGCGAGCAGTTCGAGGCCGCGGGTGGTCTGGCGGAGCGGCGCAAGCTCGAGGTCACGCAAGCGCTGGTTGACGGAGGGCGTTGCGGGAACGCGCAGATTCTTGAGCCAGGTAAGGGTGGCGTCGGTTCGTTCGGCCTGCTGGCGAAGGCGGCTCATACGACGATCTGAAGCCAGGCCAATCTCGTGTCCAAGCTCGGTGAGGCGCCGGTCGGCGCTGTCGTGGCGCAGGAGCAGGCGGTACTCAGCGCGGGAGGTGTGAAGCCGATAGGGCTCGGTGAGGTCGCTGGTGACGAGGTCGTCGATCATGACGCCGATGTAGGCCTGGGCGCGGCCGAGTTCGACGGGTTCGCGAGCGAGCGAGCGGCGCGCGGCGTTGATACCGGCCATGAGGCCCTGGGCGGCGGCTTCTTCGTACCCGGTGGTGCCGTTGACCTGGCCGGCGAGAAAGAGGCCGCGGGCGTTGCGGACTTCGAGCGAGCGTCGCAACTGGCGCGGATGGACAAAGTCGTACTCGACCGCGTAGCCGGGGCGCAGCACTTCGGCGGATTCGAGTCCCGGGATGGTCCGAATCATGGCCACTTGCACCTCGGCCGGCAGGCTGGTGTTGGCGCCCTGGACGTAGACCTCGCGGGTGCGGAAACCCTCGGGCTCGAGGAAGAGGGAGTGGGAATCCTTATCGGCGAAGCGCACGATCTTGTCTTCGATGGAGGGGCAGTAACGCGGACCCGAAGCCTTGATGGCTCCGTTGTACATGGGCGCGCGGTGCAGGTTCTCGCGAATGAGCGCGTGGGTGCGCGGCGTGGTATGGACCTGGTAACAGGCCATCTGGGTGCGCCATCCGGGTGGTGGGACGTGGGGGTAGACCGGATCCGGCGGCGTTTCGTACCACTCGGCGCGCGGTGGTGGGTCGAAGCTGAACCAGAGGGGCCGGTCGCTGCCGTGCTGCACGCGGGTCCTGGTGAAGTCGATGCTGTCGGCGGCCAGGCGGGGCGGGGTGCCGGTCTTGAGGCGCCCGACTTCCAGTCCGGCCCGTTGCAGGTCGTTTGAAAGGGCGGTGGCGGGCGGTTCGCCGCGGCGTCCGCCGGGCGACTCGTGGTCGCCCAGGATGATGCGGCCGTGGAGGAAGGTGCCGGTGGTGACCACGGTGGCGTGGGCTCGAATCTCCTCACCGGCGCTGGTGCGAACGCCGCGTACGCGCCAGGCGGGCGCGCCGTTGATCGGTTCGGGTTCCCGGACCAGGCTGTCGACGTGAGCTTCGACGAGCGTCAGGTTGGGCTGCGACTCCAACACGCGCCGCATACGTCGCCCATAGGCGTGCTTATCGCATTGCGCGCGGAGCGCACGGACGGCCGGGCCCTTGCTGGTGTTGAGTTCGCGGATCTGGATCTGGGTGCGGTCGGTGTGGCGGCCCATCTCGCCGCCGAAGGCGTCGATCTCGCGGACGAGGTTGCCCTTGGCAGGGCCGCCGATGGATGGGTTGCACGGCATCTGGGCGACGGTTCCAAGGCTGGTGCTGACCAGCACGGTGCGGCGTCCCATGCGCGCGGCAGCCAGGGCCGCCTCGCAGCCGGCGTGGCCGGCGCCAACGACCAGCACGTCCACGGTTGGGTTTCGGGTGCTCGAGCGTCGCAGTCGCATAGGTGCATCTTCACACGTACCGGTGAGCCACGGTCCGATTTCAGGTTTGGCGGCGATATACACTCGGATACTCGCGCCGCGGTTTTCGTGTCGTCCCGAGGCGCTGCTGGAGCCTTCTATCGCCGTGCAGGACTCCGATCCTAACGCCCAACTGATCGACGCCTTCGTGGTTCCCACGGACACAGGAAGCGCGGTGTTGGTCGACACGGACTTTCAGCGGCTCGATGCTGACACGGGGCCGTTCCAGATCGCGTTGTATAGCCGGTTACCGCTCTCCATGGGCGAACTGGCTGTGATCCGGGCTCGCGTGGAGGCCGATCTCTTTGCCGACGCGGTGCGAACGGCCGCGGAAGGGCGGCGGTGGGTGCTGGCGCTCATGACGGGGCTGCTGGAGTTGGGTGTGCTGGGGGTGTTGCTGGCGTTTCTATTCCTGAACCGGGAGCCGGTGTATGCCGTGGTGGTGTGGGCGGCGCCGCTGGGGTTTCTGCCCGGCCTGGGGTACGTCTGGCGCGCGGTCGCGGGCCGGCGGGCCGGCGCGCGGGCGCGTTCGACGCTGGAACTCGGTGAGTTGCTGCCGACGGCCGCCGTCGGACGCGACGGTGAGTCGCTGGCGCGGCTGCGCGATCTCTGGCGGATTGCCGAACAGCCCGACGAGCCACGCGACTTGATGCGACTGGAGCGCGTGGCTCGAGAGCGAGTGCGATGGCCGGCGGCGGCGCGGTTCTATCGCGACCTGGCCGACGCGCCGCAGATTTCAGCTCCGCCCGGGCGGCTGGGCTGGCTGCGTGCCTTGACGCGTTCCAGACGGGGGCGAACGTATCCCCTCACGCACCTCACGGCGCGCTCGCGATGATGAATCTGGCCTGCTGGGCCGTGCCCATTCGCGACGGTTATGTGCTTCGCGCCGACAGGTCCACGGCATCGATTCTGCGAGCGGCTCCGGCCCGCAGCCCACAGTTCTGGGGCTGGCGCATTGCCCTGATCCAGCCTCAGAGCCAGCAGTTTTCGGCACCGCTGGCGGCTCGAGCCGCCGTGTTGGCGCTGGACTATGCGCGCCTGGCAGGCGGCGCCGATCCAGCGGGCGATTCGCCGCGACGCAGTCGACCCGCGATCTGGATGGACATTGTGCTGGGATTGGCTCTGATCATCGCGTCGGGCGGTCACTGGGTTCCGGCGCTGGCGGGCGCGTGGTTGCTGGCGGGCCGCCGCTGGGTGCGCTGGTTCCTGGGACTTGATGCCCTCGTTCCCACTGCACCGGTCGCGCCGGCGCAAAGGCCGCTGGTCAGTTCCGATGCCCATGCCGGGTTAGCCCGAATCGAACGGTCGATGCGGAACGTGGAGGACGACACGGCGGCGTATGCCCTGGGGGCGGTCCAGGCGCGGCGTGAAGGACTGGACGAGGCGGCGGAGATCTACGAGGCGCTTGCGAGCGGAACGCATCCGTCGATGCTGCCGCCCCACGTTGGATTCTGGGTCGCAGACGAGACGATGCACAACCCATGGCAATTGGCATTGCCGGCGCCGACGGCGGCCAGGGACGACGCGACGTGACCGGCCGCGCCGAAACAATCGTCCGATGATTGCCGAGGGTGTGCGCGTTGATATTCCAATTGACGAATCGCGCTACCGGCGGTTGCTGCGATCGACGGACTGGCAGGACGAGACGGCCAAGCTGGCCGGTGTCTATGCCGAGCGCGTGATCTACGAGGGCCCCATTGCGGGCCTGAGGGACGGCCGCGTGGTGGAATTGACGGCCGGGGACTCGGCGGCCGACGTTCGAATCGCGATTGACGCGGTGCCAAACACGCTCTCGATGCCAGTCCTCGCCGCCGGCCGAGCCGTGGCGCGCGCGCTAGGGACGCCGGCGAGCGATCGACGGTCGCTGCTCTCGCGGGTGGCGCTGTTGCTGTACCTGGTAGAGCCGGCCGCGAATGCGGACGTGCCGCGGCCAGAGCAGCCGTCGTTTGGGCTGGCCGCCGCGCTCCGGCTGCTGGCCTCGCCGATCCGGCCGCACGTCTGGAGAGCTCTGCGCGCCTCGCTGGACGTCTTCGAGCCGTCGTTTGTGCTGGACCTGCGCGACGGCGGCACGTCCATCAGCGCGACGGAACTCGCCTTCATCGTTCATGCCCCGGGCCAGCAGACGAACGTTTCGTGGTCCGACGACCGGCGCGTACGCATTGGAGCCGACGAGGGCCGGCGGGTTTCCGACGAAATTCGTCGGCGCGGCATCAGCCTGATGGAACCGAGCCAAGAGGATTTGCACGTCGCCGGCGTGCTTCCGATCGCACCAGGCGTACTGGCCACGGCTCCGGGACAGCCAGCCGATCGGACGCTGGCCGCATGGTCGGCGCATTCGACCGGGGCTATCGGCGCTTCGGCGCTGGCGGTCGGCCGGATTGGAAGCCAACGCGCGGCGGCACTGGCCGCGGCTGCCGGCGCCGTGTTCATCGCCGGGCCGGCGGCGGTTGCGCCGGAGGGCGCGTAGATGCGGGCCAACGACTCATCCCTGGGCCACGCGACCGGACAGCGCGAGGATCCCGCAGCGGTCCCGCTGGAGTACGTGCCGATTCCGGCGGGTCCGAATGGCTCGACGCTGATTGCCCACGACCGGCACCGGCTGGTCCAGGTGGTTGCAAGGGCGTTGGTTCCGACGCGCACGCTTCGAGTTGAATCGCTCCCGCACGATAGCGACCTGGTGCTGAGGATCGAGACCAAGGCCGTTCGTCGCTTACGACGCCTGCGTCGACATGCGCGTGCCCGACAGTGGGCCCAACTGATCACGACGCTGGGATTGCCGTTTCTGGTGGCGGCACTGCTGGGGCTGATATCCCTGCCACTTCGTAACGTTCCCGTGGTAGGGGATGCAGTAGCGACCTTCCTGGGAAGCTCCGGCGGATCCCTGGGCGGTCTACCGCTGGCCGTCGTGATCTCCCTCTTGCCATCCGTCTGGTTGATCCGCCGCGCCCAGCGACGGGTGACGGCGCGACCGACGGCCCGCGGTTCCGAACAGACTCTGCAGGTGGCCGACGTCACGGTACGGGACGACGCGGGCCAGTTCCTGACCGCCGCCGAGAGTCTCCTGGCAGATATTGGAAGTCTGATGAGCGGGCGGCCACGGATTGACGGCCAGCGCGCGCTGCGGCTGGCGACGAGATTCGACCGACTCAAGCGATTGGCGGCCCACTACGACATCGACGCGGTGCATGCGTTTGCAGCTGACATGGCGGCGCAGTTCCGCCAGGCTGGCCGGCCGTCGCGCCGGCTGATTCCGGGGCTGTACGCGAAGCGGAATTCAGTGCATGTTTCGACGATCACGTGGCCGTACGACCCAGTCTCGCGGTCGCAAGCACCCACGTTTGTCACCGTGCCCGCGATTCTCTTGCTGGGCGCGCTCGCAGCGGTCGTGACGTTTCTTTCCGCCGGCGTCTTCCGGTTAAGCGCCGACGACGCGCTCGTCCTGCTTCAAAACGAGGCCGTGGTGTTTCCGGGCAGCGCGGGCGTGTTAGCCCTGGGCAAGGGATTCGACCAACCGAGTGATTCCGGCCCTGGCACGCTCAGCGTTGTTGAAGGGCCAGGCCTGTTCTGGAGCTGGCCGCAGCCGGTGACGGATCGACGTCTGATCAATCTGACTGACCGTGACGCGGCGGTGACGCTGATACTTCCGACCGAGGCGGAGCCGGAAGACCTGGCCGTGCAGTTTCAGTACGACGTGACTGACCTGACCGCATTCATCCGGCTTGGCGTGCCGGAGTTCGCGGACCAGTTCATTGCCGCCATCCTGCAAGAGGGGCTGACACAGTTGCTTGCGTCGTGGCGGGATTCGCTGGTTACGGAGTTTGAAGGCGACAGCACGAGGGTGAACCAGGAATTGCAGGACGGTATGGATCAGTTCCTCAATGACTTTATCGACATTGCGAATCAGAATGAACGTCTGACGGGCCTGGGCATCATTTTGAAGCCACAACCCGACTTCAGCATTCAGCGGACCTGAGGACCCAGGCATTCCGACCACGGGCCGCGCGATAATCGACTATGGCGACAATGGGTGAGATGCTTCGCGCGGCGCGGGACCAGTCCGGGCTGAGCCTTGAGGCGATGTCGAGCGCCACGCGGATTCCACGGCACAATCTGATTGCATTGGAAACCGACAATCTGGATGGGTTGCCGGCCGTGCCGTTCACGCGGGGGCTGATACGCGTATACACGCGGGCTCTCGCGGTGCCGGAGGAGCCTGTGTTGAACGCCTACGCCACGGCCCTAAGCGCGCGACGCCTTGCCGCCGGTGCGCCCGACCGGGCGTTGCGCCGTCGCCAAGGGCGCTTGCTAGCCGGAGCAATTGCCGTGGTGGCCGTGATCGTAGCAACGGTGGTGCTGGTTGCTCGGTCCGGCGGACTGCCCGTGCCCGCGCCTTTCGAGTCGTCTACACCCTCGTCGTCACCAGCGGGTGTCGGGCTGCAGGCTGGTGGCGTGCTGGAACTGGTAGCGGTGCGGCCGACCGAGATTGCAGTCGTGGTCGATGGCCAGCCGGTCTTCGACGGACAGATCTCGGCCGGATCAAGCCAGACGTGGTCGCCGCAGCTGGAAATCGCGGTGCGGGCCGAAGCGCCCGATGCGATCGAGGTGCGAATCGACGGCGTCTCGATCGGATTGCTGGGTCCGCCGGGCAGATCGTATCAGCGGACCTGGCAAGTTGACGCTGGTGGCTGAGCCGACGTCGCTGCAGCAAGACTGTGTCGGTCGCCGGTCCGCGGACCAGGAGGCCACCGGGTGGATTGCCGGGCTGCCGAATTTGCTGACGGGCTTCCGGGTGCTGGTGATTCCGTTGATGATTGGTCTCCTGCTGTGGGACGGGCAGGCCTCGAACCAGGCGGCGGCCTGCCTGTTTATCGTGGCGGGGATTACCGATGTGCTGGATGGACTGATCGCCCGTCGGTTTGGGTCGGGCTCGCAGTTGGGGATCTTCTTCGATCTGGTGGGCGACAAGCTGGTCGTGGCCGCCCTGGTGATCACGATGGTCGAACTGGGCTGGATTCCAGGGTGGATGGCCTTTGGCTTCGTCGGTCGCGAGATCTTCGTCATGGGGATGCGGGCTTACGCAGGCGCTCAAGGCGTGACGGTGAGCGCCGGGCAGTTGGGCAAGATGAAGATGATGTGGCAGTACATGGGGCTGACCGCGCTGATTTGGGACCGCGTGCCGCTGACCTGGGCGATGGTGACGTTTGCGTTAGCCATGACGGTTGCTTCGGGCCTCTACTATCTCGTCAGCGTTACGCGCGAGCTGCGCGGACGGCCCGCACCGGACGTTCCGGATCCGTTTTGAGGTGGCGTTGCCATGACTGAAGGAACTGTCTTGCGCATGGGTGTGGTGGGGGCGACCGGACTGTTCGCGCCGACGTACCTGAATCCAGCCGTTGATCTGCCAAACCTTGAGTTGCGCGCCATCGCCGCCCGCCGCGCAGGACCGCTGGCCGAGACGGCGGCGGCCTACGGGATGCCGGATACGCATACGGACTGGCGTGACCTGGTGGCGCGGGACGATCTGGACGTGGTGGCGATTGTGACGAGCAACGCGATGCACCACCCAGTGGCCCTTGCCGCGCTGGAATCCGGCAAGCACGTGCTGTGCGAGAAGCCGCTGGCTAACACGGCCGAGCAGTGCGGCGAGATGGTGGCGGCAGCCGAACGAAGCGGGCTGGGCCACGGCCTGGGGCATTACATGCGATTCGCGGAACCGATTCAGACCGTCCGCCGGCTGATCGACGAGGGTGAGATTGGCGAGGTTCAGGCGATGTTCGGGCGCATTTGGCAGCCGCGCGCGCTGCACGAGCCCGTGCAGTGGTGGATGACGGAGGAGGAGTGCCCGGCCGGATCGATTGGGCTGCTGGGCGTGCACCTGCTGGACCTGGCGCGGTACCTGACCGGCAGCGATATCATGGCCGTGATGGCGCACTTGCCGATCGTGGTTCCGGAGCGACCCGACATGGGGGAGATATCGCGGATGGACGCGAACCGTTGGTCGGCGGAAAACTCGCAGGGGGTCGCGCCGGGAACCCCGATGGCGCAAGTTACGGCGAGCGATTTCGGCACGATTCATGGCGAAATGGCGTCTGGCGCGCTGTTCACCTTCACGGCAGGACAGACCACGTTTACTCGACCCGGGCCCACGCCCGACGTGCAGATACACGGGTCGCGGGCGTCGGCGTTTGTGAGCTACTCGGGCGGCAACCGACGGGCCGGCCAGGTGAGCCTGGTGCGCGGGGTCGATCCTGAAGTGGTCGACGTGCCGGTGCGGGTTCACGAGTCGCCGCGGGCGCAGAACACGGCGATGTTCCGGGAGATTGTGGTTCCAGGTCTGCGGGCACGCGCCGCCGGTGAATCCAGCCAATTGGCGAGCTTTCACGACGGGCTGGCGGTGGCGCGGGCGGTGGACGCGGCACGGGAGTCGGAGCGGACGCGGGCGTGGGTGGCGGTGGAGTGAACCAGCCAGCTGCGGTTTCCGCGAGGCCTTGTTGACAACGACCTGCATCGGCGTGAGCTATCCAATCCAGCGCGGTGCGGGGCCGCTGCTGATTGTAGGAAGCACACTTAGACGAGCAGGGTCTGCAGGCGGACCAAGTTACCGGGATAAGAGAGGTGGACGTAGACCTGCCCCTCAGCAAGGTCTTGATGCGGCGCTCGGCCTTGTCGTTCGTCTGGGGCCGATAGCGGCGCGGGGCCAGAGGCGCGTGCCGAGACCGCGCGGAAGGAGGCGGACCGGGCATAGCCCCAAGCGCGGTTGGTCATGGCGGCCTGGACCCCGGGCGTCCCACGCCGCGAAGTAGGCGGGGCGGCGGACGGTGATGGCGCTGGGTGCGTTGGGATAGACCCTTACACACGCCGCGCGCGAGCAGTCGTCAACGGCGACATGCAGGAAGTCGTATCCGCAGCCACCAGTGCCTGCCTGGCCCGAGACTTGCGGGTCTTCCGCTGCTGCAGCGATGGCCCCCGCCGCAGTACGCTTTCCGCGAGCATGTGGCATCCAAATGTGTTCAGGCACCGTCTACCATGCGTCATGAGAGCCGTCCCTCGGCTGAGTTTTTCACTCTGCCCACCAAGGATGGAGGCGCTTATCAACCAACCAAGGCTCCTGGGAAGGAGCCTAGTGAGTAGTGGTCGCCGGGGCTTGGGCGAGGGTCGTTTTGGGTCATAGCGGGATGACCGCGAGCGGAGAGGAGAACGCGGCGAGGTCTCATGCCAAGTATTGACTGGCCCCTGGAGGAACTTCGCGACTACGTCCCACCGCCGACGGCGCCAGAGGACCTGGACGACTTCTGGGTCCAAACCCTGGCCGAACAGAACCATCCCTTCGATCCAACCGCGACTCCCGTGGACTATCCAGTCGATGGCCTAACTGTTCAGGAGGTCACCATCGCCGGCTACGGTCAGGGTCGCGTGGCCGGCTCGCTTCTGATCCCCGACGGCGACGCCGAACTCCCTGGCCTGGTGATCTTCCACGGCTACACCGGCAACCGCGGATCCGTATTCGACGCCGCGGCCTGGGCGCTGCAGGGCTTCGTAGTCTTCGCGGTCGACGTGCGCGGACAGACCGGCTACAGCACCGACCCCGACGCCGATCCCCGCGGCCACGCCCTCGGCTGGATGACCCAGGGCATCCAGTCGCCCGACACCTATTACTACCGTCGGGTCTACGTGGACTGCGTGCGAGCCGTGCGATATGTCCAGTCACTTCCCCGCGTGCACGCTGACCGTGTCGGCTGCACCGGCATCAGCCAGGGCGGCGGGCTGACTATGGCCACGGCCGCCCTCGAACCGAGCGTGGCGCTGGCCATGCCCGAAGTTCCCTACCTCTGCGACTTCCCGCGCGCCGTACAGATCGCCGGGCCGCCGGGCCTCGTAAAGACGATCTACGGCGAGATTCCCGCCTACTGCCGCGCCTTTCCCGACCGCTATGACGAGACCTTTCGCACCCTCAGCTACTTCGACGTCGTGAACCTGGCGCCCCGCATCAGCTGCCCGACGCTGGTGAGCGTGGGCTTGTGGGACGACATCTGCCCGCCGTCCACGGTATTCGGAGCGTTCAACCGGCTCACCTGCGAACCCCGCGAGATCAACGTCTTCCCGTTTCTCGACCACTCCAGCACGTCAACCCATCGCGACGAACAGGTGCGCTGGATCTGGCGCTGGCTTCAGCGGCGCGACTAGCGGCGAGCTCGAATCGCAGAAGCCCGCCGTCGACGACCGAACGCGCTGCCCTACATCGACCTATTCCGCGTGATCTTGAACGCGTAGGCGTGTTCGCACGGCCGACGCTCGGGCCGCTGGATCTCCAGCCCCTCCGCCGTCATGCACCACGCCAACTCGCCGTCAGCACCCAGCAATTCCACCGACCGGATCTCGTTCGGATACAGCGTTTTCAGCGACTCGATCGTGAAGGTCGGCTCCGGCCAGTCCAGGCAGATCGCGTAGAGCACGTTGCCCTTCACCGTGAACCGGATGTCGCTGCCCTGGTACGCCAGCTTCTCCTTGGTGTCGCTGAAGGCCCCTGACACCGACATCTCGGTAGGCCCTTCGCCGTACGTCCACCAGGGCGTGGTCGCGTAGATCGCCTCGCCATTGACGCGCAGCCAGTCGCCGATGCCTTCCAGCGCCGACACCGCCTCGTCAGGGATCGTTCCGTCGGGCTTTGGGCCCACGTTCAAGAGCATCAGCCCGTTCTTGCTGACGTTGTCCACCAGGTACTGCACCAGTTCGGTGGCCGACTTGTACGTGGTCTCCCGGAGGTAGCCCCAGCCCGAGCCGTCGTCCACCGTCGTGTCGGTAATCCACTCGTGGTAGGCCTGATCCGGCATCTTGCCCAGCTCGATGTCCAGCACGCCCACGCCCGGCGGCAGGTTGTCCCACTTGTAGGTCACCACCACGCCGCGGCCCCATTCGGCTTCCTTGTTGTAGTAGTAGGCCAGGAAGTCTTGCTTGTACTGCTCGTGCACGGCCTTCAGGCCAAAGTCGAACCAGATGTAGTCCGGCTCGTACTTGTCCACGACCTCGACCAGCTTGGCCTTCCAGGAATCGAGGAACGCCCTGCTCGGCTTGTCCTGCTCATCCCATTCGACGTCCCGCAGCGGGAAGTCCAGGTTGTGCGGCTCGCCGTACAAGCCGGCATAGCGAGGATCGGACGTGTCGAAGTCCGTCCGCCAGTGCGGGAAGAACCACCAGTTTTCCGCGTGGTGCATCGCCACCATGTAGCGCATGCCGTGACGCCGAACGGCCTGCGCCAGTTCGCCCACCACGTCACGCTTCGGCCCCATGCGGGCCGCGTTCCACTCGGTGTGCGCGCTGTCCCAGAGGGCGAAACCGTCGTGGTGCTCCGCCACCGGTCCCGCGAACTGCGCCCCGGCCCGCTTGAACAGATCGGCCCATGCGTCGGCGTCGAACTTCGCGCCGTTGAACTCCGGAATGAAGTCCTTGTAGCCGAACTCACCGGGATGCCCGTACGTCTTCACATGGTGCGCGTAGTGCGGCTCCCCCTCCCGGTACATCCGATACGGATACCAGGTGGCGTTGGGTCCCCACGCCGGCACGCTGTAGATGCCCCAGTGGGTATAGATGCCGAACTTGGCGTCGGTGAACCAGCGAGGCGTGCGGTGCTCGTGCAAGGAGCGCCAGTTGGGTTCATAGCGGGTCGTCATGGGGGACTATCACCTTGGGCGGCTGGGACGCGACGCGCCAGCTTACGGGCCGTGCCGACAGTTCCGCCCGGGTCAGTGCCCCGGATGTGGGACGAATGGCACCCGTTTCAGCCAGAGCCGCAGCGCGTGCCAGTAAATGGCCGCGGCCACGCGCGCGGTCAAGAACGGGTAGCCAATCAGCGCCAGGTTCAGGAATCGGCTCGTGAGCGGACGGCGGCGCAGCGCCAGGTTCGCCTCGAAGAGCGGCGACCCACCGCGCGCCACCTCTATCTGTACGTTCAGCTGCTCGCCCGGAATCGTGGCTGTTAGCTGATAGCTCTGGTCCATGTGCATGAAGGGCGACACATGCAGCGCCTTGGCAAAGCTGGCGCGCAGCCGCCCTCCGGGGAGGTCCGGCTCAGGTTCGACGACATAAACGTGCCGCTCGCCCCAGGGTGTGTTGGTCACTTCGGCCACCAGCGCCTGCACCCGGGATTCATCGGGCGTGAAACAGTAGTAGACGCTGATCGGGTTCATCACGTAGCCGAAGTAGCGCAGATGAGTCAGCAGCCGAACCGAACCCTCGGGCCGCCGTCCGGTCACCTCGGCGACCTTCGAGCGCACAACGTCGTCCAGCCGCATGTTCGGATTGCCGAAGTGATCGGCGCGACGGAACCAGGCCGGGGCCGGACGCCGCGCCGACCAAAGCAGCCGGCCGTCGAACAGCCCCGGCAACTCGCCCAGATCCAGGTAGACCATGAAGAGGTCGAAGCGAAACCCGTGGGCCACTGGATCCCGCCGGTGATGCGTGACATGTCCCGTATAGAGGGCGCTCGCGCGGCTCATGCGCTGGCCAGCAGCGCCCGAGCCGCGCGCAGACCGCTGACCACCCCGTCCTCGTGAAAGCCGTAGCGCCAGTACGCCCCCGCATACCAGGTTCGGCGCGCGCCGTTGATCTCACCCCAACGATCCTGAGCGTCGATCGCCGCCTGATTGAAAACCGGATGCTGGTACCGGAGACGACTGATGACAGTCTCGTCGTCAATGCAGTCGGTCTGATTCAGTGTGACGCAAAACGTCTGCGGCGCGTTCAGGCGCTGCAGGCGGTTCATGATGTACGTCGCCGGCACGCCGTCCGCGTGGTCCTTTGGAATGCGGTAGTTCCACGAGGCCCAGGCTCGGTGTCGACGAGGAAGCACGTTGGTATCGGTGTGCAGCGCCACATCGTTGGCCTGGTACTCGATGGCCCCCAGCACCTCCCGTTCCTGGCGACTGGGATCCCGCAACGTACCCAGTGCCTGGTCGCTGTGGTTCGCGAATACGACGTGATCAAATCGCGTCTCGCCGGCCCCCGCCACCGCCACCGTTACGTGGTCGCCTGACCGCCTGACCCCAACCACGGGCGCGCGCACATGGATGCGGTCGCGAAACGGCTGGATCAGCGCCTCCACATACCGACGGGCGCCGCCGACGATCGATAGCCAGCGCGGCTTGCCCGAGATTCCCAGCAGCCCGTGGTTGTAGAAGAATCGCGCAAAGGTGCGCACGGGTATGCGACTGAACTTGGATGGATCGGCCGACCAGACGGCCGATCCCATTGGCACCAGGTAGAGGTCCCTGAACACGCGCGAGAACCCGGCGTCGTTCAGGTATTCGCCCAGGGTGCGTCGCTCGCCGGGGCCGAGAAGTCCGGTCGCCAGCCGGTTGAATCGCAGATAGTCGAACAGCAGGCGCAGAAACGCCGGTCGCACCAGGTTTCGGCGCTGGGCAAACACGGAGTTCAACGAAGCGCCGCTGTATTCAACCCCGCTCCGGTCGCAGCGCACGGAGAAACTCATTTCGGAGGGCTGAGTCGGAACGCGTAACTCGCCCAGGATGCGCCGCAATTCGGGATACGTTCGGTGGTTGAACACCACGAACCCCGTATCCACGGCATAGGTGCGCTCGCCGCAGGCCACGTCCACGGTGTGTGCGTGGCCGCCGGGTGCGCTGCCGGCCTCGAAGATCGTGACCTGGTGATGTGGCGCCAACTCACGCGCCGCAACCAGCCCTGAAACGCCGGCCCCGACGACGGCGATGTGCATGACGGCAGCCCCTCTACGTCGGCCTGGCAGGTTCGAGCAGGTGATGTGCGACCACCCACTCGCGTCCGCCGCGATAGGCAAACAATTCCTCGCAGGCGATGAAGAACAGGCGCCAGCGCGCGATCCAAAGGTCAGCCGAGCCTTCTCCGTAGACAGGGCGAAACAGCTCGCGCACGTCGACGCGACGCCGGTCAAGGTTGCGTAGCCAGGCCCGCAGGGTCCGCGCATAGTGGCGGCCGTTGACCACGTGACGGTCGACGGTCCTGACCGCAGGCGCGCACTCGTCGAACAGCTCAATATTCGGCATCGTGCCGCCGCTGAAGAACCTGCGCGCCATCCACCCGTCCGCCGGCTCGAAGGTGTAGGAGTGCCGCTTGTGGCTGAAGACGTGAACAAAGATGCACCCGTCCGGAGCCAGCGCGGCGGCCAGCTGAGACATCAACGGCCCGTGGTTGCGCACGTGCTCCAGCATCTCGATGCTGACGATGCGGTCGAAGCGATCCGGAATCTCCAGCGCGGCGGCGTTACCGGCAACGACCCGCACGTTCGATAGGCCGCGCCTGGTGGCCTCAGCCGCGACGAATTCGCGCTGCGTTCTCGAGTTGCTCAGCGCCGTGAAGCTCGCGGTTGGAAATCGTTCGGCCGCCCACAGCGAGAATGCCCCCCAGCCGCTCCCAAGGTCCAGCACCCGCTGTCCGTCAGCCAGCTGCGCGCGCTGAGCCGTCAGGTCCAACATGGCGTCCTCCGCCTGGGCCAGCGTCAGATCGTCTCGCGGCCAGAGCGCGCTGCTGTACTTGAGCCGCGGACCCAGGACCAGGCGAAAGAACTCCGTCGGCACCTCATAGTGCTGTCGGTTGGCGGCCTCGGTTTCGACGGCGACTGGTCCATCCTGTTGCTGTTGCGCCGGTCGCCGCACGTCGGCGAGGTCCAGGGACCGCAGCCTCCGCCGCAGCGCCAGGCGCACTCCGAGTCGCAGAAGGCCGTCGGGCGCCAGCCCGCGCGCCGCCAGACGTTCGAACCAGGCTCGCTCCTCAGCCACGGCGTCTCAATCCGGGAAGGCGGGGGAAGAAAGCCGGCGTCGACTCCACGTACTCGCGGTAGCCGGGCTTTGTATCGACCATGGTTCGCTCGAGCATCGCCACGCCCGAGACGCGCCACAGCAGGAAGGTCATGACAATGGGACTAAGCAGCGCCCACCAGGCCCCGACTGCCAGTCCCAGGCAGCCGAAGCCCCACCAGATCACCGCATCGCCAAAGTAGTTGGGATGGCGCGTGAGTCCCCAGAATCCACTGGACAGCACGCGGCCACGGTTCGCCGGGTTGGCCTTGAAGCGCGCCAACTGCAGATCGCCCCCAGCTTCAAAGGCAAAGCCCGCAAGCCACAGAATCACGGCAATGATGTCCCACGCGCCGAAGGCCGGGGGTTCCGGAGTGGTCAGCGCGGCAAGCAGCGGTAGCGCGACCACCCACATGACGGCGCCTTGCAACAGGAATACAGTGAAGTAGCTTCGCCACCAGAAGGCGGGGCCGGCGTTGCGGCGAAACTGCTGATACCGGAAGTCCTCCGGCTTGCCACGGTTTCGCCAGCCGATGTGCGCTGCCAGGCGAACACCCCAGATCGCCACCAGGACCAGGGTCATCGCACTTCGTGCCATGTCGCCCGATCCCAGCCAAACGCCTACGCCGGCCAGGAGTGTGAACCCAAGCCCCCAGAACACATCCACGATTCCGGCGTTGCGAAGCGCCAGGCTCAGCAGCCACACCAGGGTCATGCTGACCGCGATGACCGCCGCTGCGCCGCCCAGCAGCCATGGGTCCGTCATCGGTCGCTGCCCGGTGACCGCCAGCGGATCGGTGGCCGTGTACTGCGAATCATGGCGTCAGGCCCGCGAGCTGGGCCTCCGCGACCTTCCGACCAGGAGGATGGCCGCCGCCGCGACCTCGAATGCCAGGCTGATCCAGTTGGACTGCTCGGCTTCGGAACCGTCCGCGAACATAAACGGTGCGCGCACCACGGCAATGGCCAGGTAGACCAGACCAAGGACACGCTCGGCCGGCCTTCGGAGGATTAGCGGGGCCAGACCGAGGGCTACGAACACCCCGCCCATGGCCGCGCGAACCTCGGTGACTCCACGTGCCGTGTCCGGCGCCAACCCCGTGAACCCGCTCACGCTCTCGGGCTTCACCAGGAGAATCAGCCCCGACGCCACGGTGGCCGCCAGGACGGCGAATCGCAGCAGACGTAGGAACACTGTCAGACCTTTCTGCGTCACAGCCGACTCCAGGCTCACGTTTCAGTGTGGTCAGCGTCGGCGGGGCGATTCCGTAGGTATTCATCCGATTCGACGGACCCGTTTGACACTGAGTATTCACAAATGATAAATAATAGTCCCGATGAAGCCTTCGCGTAGGGATAGTTAGGCCCTGAGGCATCGGTCTCGCGCCGCTCGGTTGCGCAGGGAGGAAGCAATGGACCGACAAAAACAGGTAAGCAGACGCTCGCTGCTGAGGCTAGCAGGCGCAAGTGCACTTGGAACGGGGGCCGCCCTGGCGCTGGCGGCCTGTGGCGAAACGCAGATCGTTGAGGTCCCAGTCGACCGGGTTGTTACGCAAATCGTCGAGAAAGTCGTAACTCAGCAAGTTCCGGTTACGAAGGTAGTCGAGAAGATTGTTACGCAACAAGTGGCGGTAGAAGTTCGTAAGGAAGTGCCAGTCGAAGTCCAAAAGATTGTAACGGTCGAGGTTGCTCCGCAGCGACCGCCGGTCACGCTGGTTGCCTGGTACAACCAGATCGAATACACCAAGCCGGCCTGGGACAACATTGCGGCTAACTATACGGCCCAGAATCCCCACGTCACGCTCAAGGTCAACGGCGTGCCGCACCCGGACGCGGTCACCAAGTACCTCACGGCGCTGGCCGGCGGCGAGAGCATGGACATTGTGTACGTCCACCCGCAGACGAACTCGGTGCTTGCGGCCCGCGGGGCCGTGCAACCACTGGACGACTTTTGGAACAACGACTCCGAGTTTCCGCTGGGCGACTTCTACGAAGGCCTGCTGCTCCAGCACCAGTACCTTGACGGCAAGTTCTACGCCATCCCAATGCAACATGCGCCGATTCTGCTGATCTACAACCGCGATCGGCTCGAAGATCTTGGCATTGGCGACCTGTGGGAGATGGACAAGAAGGGCGAGTGGACGATCGACGTTCACACCGACATCCTGGAACGTGGCGCCGGCGGCGAGGGTGATAGCCGCATCTGGGGCGGTGTTGAAATTCCAGCGGCCCTCAAGCTCTACTACCTCTGGGTCTGGGGCCACGATGGCGCCGTCTGGAACGAGGACGCCACCGCCACGCTGCTTAATGAGGCGGGCTCGGTGGAAGCCTTTGAGTACATCACGCGTCTGATCACCGACGAACTGGTACCAGCGCGCGACTTCTCGCGTGCGTTCCCGGGTGGCGCGGAGGGCATGTTCCTCAGCGGCAACCTGCGAACCTACTGGGGCGCCAAGTGGACGACCACCAAGGTTCCGAACGAGATCAACGCCGGCATCGTGCCGCCATACACGATGCCGAACGGCACCAACACCAACCGCGATGCCACCAACGCCTACGGCATTCACGGAGCCAGCAACAACCCCGAAGAAGCCTGGGACCTGCTCAAGTACATGACGACCGAAGGCATCGTCGAGATGTACAAGGTCGGGTTTACGGCGCCGACGCGGAAGTCCCACGAGGACCTGGCCGTCTGGCTCAATTCGCTGGCGCCGTGGGAAGACCCGGCGGTCCATCGCGCGGCCGTCGAGCGCTACGACCGGGTGTTCTTCCACCCCGTCCGCTATGACGAGATCAACGCGGACTTCGTGCTGCCAGCCGTGGACGGCGTGATTCTCGGGGAGGAGACGGTCCAGGAGGCCATGGACCGGATCACGCCCGGAATCGACGAACTGCTCAACGAGCCGCTCTAACGCCGCTCGTGCAGCCGGCAGGACTGAGCTTGGCTGTGAAGCCCGGCGCCCGCTCAAGCGGGCGCCGGGCTTCACACACACCTCCGCCTGGCCACGTGGCTAGCCGTACGGCCCGGCTGCGCGCCACCCCACCAGCCAGAACCGGCCTGCGCTCGATCCGCTGGCGCCGCCACCTGATCGGTTACTTGTTCATCAGCCCGTGGATCGCGGGATTCGCCCTCTTTACGGCCTTCCCCATGGTCTATTCGCTGTTCCTGAGTTTCACGAAGTACGACCTGTTGGGTCCACCGGAATTCGTCGGCTTCAGCAACTTCGAACGCATGGTGTCGGATCACCTCTTCCTGACGGCGCTGGGCAACACGGCCTTCTACACATTGTTGGCCGTACCTATCCAGCTTCTGCTGGCGCTCTTCATGGCGCTGCTGCTCAATCAGAAGCTACGCGGAATAAATGTATTCAGGACCGCCCTCTACCTGCCCACGGTCACGCCCACCGTGGCCTTTGTCGTGCTGTTCGTGTACATGTACAACCCCGAGTTCGGCATCTTCAACGCCATCCTCGGCTGGTTCGGCATCCCCAAGCAGGGCTGGCTGACCGATCCCAACCTGGCCAAGCCGGCCTTCATCATCATGAGTCTGTGGCACGTCGGCGGCCAGATGGTCATTTTCCTGGCCGGACTACAGGCCGTTCCCGAGACGCTGGTCGAAGCCGCCTCCATTGATGGCGCCGGCAAGCTCCGTCGGTTCTGGCACGTAACCGTTCCCATGATCAGCCCCGTGATCTTCTTCAATCTCGTCCTTGGAATCATTGGCTCGTTTCAGGTCTTTGCAACTGCCTACATCGCGACCAATGGCGGCCCCAAGCACGCCACCTTGTTCTATGTCCTCTGGATGTATAGGCACGCCTTCGAAAACTTCCGCATGGGCTACGCCGCCACCCTCGGCTGGGTGCTCCTGGGGGTGATCCTGATCTTCACGGTAGTCCAGTTCGCCATCAGTCGCCGCTGGGTCTACTACGAAGGCGAAGGGGCCTAGACTCGTGGCGAGGCGCATCGGCCAAATCTCCTTTCGGCGCAGCGACGACAGCACAACGCAGCGCACGCTCCTGGGCTATGTGCGGATCGTGTCCGGACAGGGAGTCGGATACGCGGTCCTCCTGCTGGTGGCGTTGATTTCACTCCTGCCGCTCGTCTGGATGGTCTCGACCTCGCTGAAAGAGTTCGGCCGCGAGTTCCTATTCCCGCCGCAATGGATTCCGAACCCAGCGGTCTTTGGGAACTACATCACCGCCTTTGAGACCTCGAATCTAGCGCGCTATTTCGGCAATACATTCATGATTGCGGTCCTCGCCACACTAGGCACAGTGTTGAGCTCATCGCTGGTCGCCTTTGGATTCGCCAGGCTGGAGTTCTTCGGAAAGCGCGTGCTGTTCATCATCTTGCTCTCCACGCTGATGCTGCCCGGTATTGTGACACTGGTACCCACATTCGTCCTCTTCAAGACCCTCGGTTGGATCGACACTCCACTGCCGTTGATCGTTCCGTGGTGGTTCGGCGGGGGCGCCTTTGGTGGTGCGTTCTTCGTCTTCCTGATCCGGCAATTCATGCTGCAACTGCCGCGCGAACTAGACGAGGCCGCGTTGGTTGACGGCGCGTCATACTTCCGCATTTACTGGCGCATCATGCTCCCGCTATCCAAGCCCGCCCTCGCCGCCTCGGCCATCTTTTCCTTCATTCATCACTGGAACGACTTCCTCAATCCCCTGATCTTCCTGAACAGCGAGGAGTGGCGCACACTGGCGCTCTACCTGCGCTTCTTCCTGTACACCGAAACCGGGGGCGGCGCCGGACTCACGCGCTGGAACCTGATGATGGCGGCCTCCGTCGTCATGCTGATTCCCGTCCTTGTCATCTTCTTCTCGGCTCAGCGCTATTTCATTCGCGGCGTGGCGCTGACCGGAATTGCCGGGCGATAAGACCCATGGACTTACGCATCGCAGCCGGCAGGCCCGATCAAGCGTCCGTCGTTGGACAGCGGCCTGCCTCTCGACAGGAGTGACCGATGGCAACCGAGGCCGCCGACAAGCGAATCACCGGCTACCCCAACGACCCGCCGCGCGAGCGCAAGGCGCTCAATCTCACAACCTACGAGTACGAGTTCCCCTTCAACTACCCAAACGTTGTCGTGGACCGCGTGTGGGTCGGCGGCGAACGCCACGGCATTGAGCTCTTCCCTATCAAGACCACCGACGGCTCCACGGCCACCACCCAGACCCCTTCCGACTGGATCGTCATCGAGGAAGACCACCCGATGGTGCAGGTCGCCGTGATCGGCAGCGCCTGCACGCCGCCGGGATCCATCCTGGTCGAGTGCGACACCATCGATAACTTCCGGCACGACGGCGAGAACGAACGCGCCGTCTCCGCGCGTTTTCGCGTCGACAACCTGTGGGGCATGCACCTGCGGGCAGACCTGCTACAGCAGGGCGGTTCCTACCACGCGTTGCCGGTTGCCGGCATGAGCTGTGCCGTGATCGAGATTCCACCCTGCCACCGAATCCGCGTTGCAGGCATGGGCGCCATCCCCGCCTGGTCCGAGGATGGCTACCCAGACGACGTCCACTACTCGATTCGCTACATCCGCACCACTGTCGCCGAGGGCTACTAGCCGCCCAACGGCCCTGTTCACCAGGTGTTGCTCGGTGTGAGCCGCCGAAGGAGCAAGGGTTGCGCGGAACGGCGGGCTTGGCCGCGTCCTGTCGCCTGATGTCGCTTCGACGCGGCGCGAATTCTGCGCACGCGGTAAACTCGCGCGCCAAATTCGGCATCGAACTGTCCGACGCCACGCCACGACAGGCTGAGAGCGGATCGTCATGGCGTTAGCCGATCAGCCAGATATCCCACGGCGCAGACGGCGCGTGCTGCTTCCCGGTTGGACGTGGCGCGAGACTCAGGGATTCCTCTTCATCCTGCCTTGGCTGATTGGCTTCATCCTCTTCATTGCCGGGCCGTTTTTCTTTTCGTTCTATGTAAGCCTGACGGACTGGAGCTTCATCGGCGATATCAAGTGGTTGGGCCTGGACCACTACGTTCGACTGCTGTCCGCCGATGACCCTCGATTCGTCCAAGCGGTCTATAACACCACCTATTACGTGGCGTTCCACGTACCGGGAGTTCTGCTCATCTCGTTCATCATCGCCGGGCTGTTGAATCAAAAAGTTCGCGGTATCGCGATCTACCGCACGTGTTTCTACCTGCCTTCGATTACCACCGGCGTGGCAACGGCCGTCCTCTGGTACTGGGTGTTGCAGCCAAACGGCCTGCTCAATAACTTCCTGAACATCTTCCTGGAGCCCTTGGGCATCAGTGGGCCGAACTGGCTCGGTTCCACCTCGTGGGCGATGCCAGGGCTCATCATCATGAGCTTCTGGACCGTTGGGACCACCATGATCATCTTCCTGGCCGGATTCCAGGGCATTCCCCAGCACCTCTACGAAGCCGCCGAAATTGACGGCGCGGGCTGGTGGGCCAAAGTCCGCAACGTCACGGTCCCGATGATGACGCCGCAAATCTTTCTGACCTCGGTAATCGGCGTCATTGGGTCCTTCCAGGTCTTTACCGCGGCGCTCATCATTACCGACGGTGGCCCGGCCGACGCCACGCTGTTCATCTTGCTACTCCTGTATCAGATGGGGTTCCGGGCGTTCAACATGGGATATGCGTCGGCCATTGCCTGGGTCCTGTTTCTGATCATCTTGTTCTTGACAATCGTGCAGTTCCTTAGCGCGCGTCGCTGGGTGTACTACGAGGGCGAGCGCGCCTAGCGCGACGCCGCCAGGCTGGCGCCGCGGGTACTGATAACGCCAGGAGCCGGTTGGACATGATCCACCCTGGAAGCTCGTCTCAACGACGTTCGGCCATCCAACGACTAACGGATACCAAGCGCCGCGGTGCGGAATGGCTTCTGGCGCGGGTCGGCGATGACGGAGCGGTCGAACCCTCCGACGAGGGATTTCGCTTTTACCGGCTACCTTGGACACTCACGCTGGCAGGCCACACCCAGGCTGCCACGGCCGTCTGCGGCTGGATCCGCGAGCACATGCTCACGCCGAATGGCGACTTCGACCGTGGCTACCGCCAGCTCTACGACGCCTACGCCTACCGCAACGCCACCCTGGTCTACGGCGCGCACATGGCCCGCCAGTTCGACATCAGTTCACGCGGGCTTGAATTCATCCTCACCATGCAGGACGAGCCCTCAGGTGGCTTCGCCAACGACCGTGATCCCGATGGAACCCTCGGCGATGTAATGGACCTGCCCTACACCTGCGGCTGCGGCCTGGCCTGCATCGTCCTCAACCGGCTCGATGAAGCCCGACGGGTCTACGCATTCCTGGAGCGAGTCTGGAACGCGCAAACCGAGCTGCCTGATCGCCTGTACTACTCATTCTCGTGTCGCGACCAGGCCGTAATTACCAGCTACGAAGCCCGCGACCAGTTCTGGCACGTAGTCGAGTCGCAAGAACCGCGGGCGCAGCGCTGGACGGTGGGTGGGTTGTCGGCCGCGTTCCTCTGCCGGCTGTACATGGTCGATCCCAACCCCGATTACCTCTCGCTGGCGCGCAACTTCCAGCAGTTCTCCATCCAGTGCACGCCGCGCCAGTTTGAGTTCCCGCAGGTCTGCAAGAGCGGCTGGGGCGCGAGCCTGCTCTTTCAGGTGACGGGCGAGGATCAATACGCCGCCTGGGCCGTCAAGCTGGCCCACTGGTTCGCCGACACGCAGGCCAGCGACGGCTCCTGGGTCTTCGACCAGTCCGCCACCGAAGGCCGCACGCTGGAATTGACGGCCGAGTTCGTGGCGCATGCCGACACGATCATTGGCTGTCTGGCAAGCCGCCCGTAATGCGCACATTCAGCGCGGTGCTGGTGGCGCCCAAGACCTTCAAGCTCCGCGAGTTCCCCATTCCCGTGATCGGCGACGACGACGGTCTGCTACGGATGGAATTGGCCGGGGTCTGCGGAAGCGACGTGCTGCACTGGGGCGGCCACTCCGCCGTCAGCCGCAATCTGCCCGTCATTCTCGGCCACGAGATCGTCGGGCGAATCGAGCAGGTCGGGCATAACGCCGCAAGACGCTGGGGCGTGGCCGTCGGCGACCGCGTGATCGTGGAAGCCAGCTTCGGTTGCGGCCGTTGCGATCTCTGCCTGCGAGGCAGCTACCAGATGTGCGCGGAAGGCCAGGGCTACGGCGGACGCATTTCGGCCGCTTCGTCGCCTCACCTCTGGGGTGCCTACGGAAGGCACCTCTACCTACCGCCACGCGCGCGCGTTCACCGAGTCGGCGAGGCCATCTCACCTGAAGTCGCTGTGGTGATCGCCGCCGTGCTGGCCAACGGGGTTCGCTGGGTCCACAGCGTCGGTGGCGCCGGAATCGGCGACGCCGTGGCGGTGTTCGGTCCCGGACCACAGGGCCTCGCCGCGGCAATCGCCGCCCACGCGGCCGGTGCCGCCCAGATCATCGTGGTCGGACTGGCTGGCGACCAGGCACGCCTGGCATTCGCCCGCGACTGCGGCGCCACCCACACCCTGTCCTTCGATCAGCACACGGTCGACGCAATCACCGACCTGACCGGAGGACGCCTGGCCGACGTCGTAATCGACGTGACAGGTAGCGCGATTTCGCCCGCCACGGCGGCCGAGACCGTGCGGCCGCTGGGAACATTCGTCATGGCTGGCTCCACGGCCGCCGCGAGTGTCGAGCTCCCCTGGAATGAACTGGTGCGCAAGGAAGTCCGCGCCCAGGGTGTCAACAGCCATGACCAGCCCGCCGTCCGCGCCGCCATTGCCCTGGCCAGATCCGGTCAATATCCCCTCCACCGCATGGTCACCCACCGTTTTCCGCTCAGAGACTCTGGCCGCGCCCTGCGCCTGGTCCGAGATGCGGCGGCCAGCGATGGCGTAATCAAGGCCGTGATAGACCCGCGAAATCCGTGAGACTGACCGCCAATCCGCCCGTACTAGCCAGCTAGACCGGAGGAGTCCACATGCCACTCAAAGTCGTTTCGACGGACGGTCAGACTTTCCGATATCGGGAATTCGACTCGCCGGAACTCGGCCCTCGCGACGTCCGCATTCGGGTGGAGTTCGCGGCGCCGAAACATGGGACCGAACTTCACTCCTTGACCGGCAGCCCGCAACACCGCAAGCAGTGGGACGAGGATCTGCGCCTGTTCCTTCCCAGGCCCAAACCTCTCCCACTGACTGAGAGCCCGGTGGGAAACATGGTGGTCGGTGTCGTGACCGAGGTGGAATCGGCGGTCACTGCGTACTCGCCGGGTGACCGCGTTTTCGGATACGGGCCAATTTCCGAGGAGCATCACCTACCCGAAGACTCCTGGCGGCCGCTCGACGGCCTCTCCGAAACCGACGCCGTCTGCTCTGATCCGGCCCATGTGGCCCTGGTGGCCGTCCGCGACGGCAACATACGAATCGGCGACGCGGTGGCCGTGTTCGGCATGGGCGCCATCGGCTTGATGGCGGTTCAGATCGCCGCCTGCAGCGGGGCCACCACGGTGATCGCGGTCGACCCGATCGAGACTCGGCGCGCATGCGCCCTGGCTCTCGGCGCTGACCTGGCCATCGATCCATCGTCCGAGGATGCCGGGCTGCGGATCAAGCGCGCGACGGCCAACCAGGGCGTGGACGTGGCTATCGAGACCTCGGGCAACGCCGCCGCCCTGCACGAAGCCATCCGTGCCATTCGTCAGTGCGGAACCATCGTGCACGTGCCATTTGGGCCCAAGGACGCCTCGACCTTGCACCTGGACGAGGAGTTCCACGTCAACCGTCCCACCATCGTCGGCAGCCAGGCCGTCTGGCGAAACCCGGACCGGTCCTATCCGCTGTGGGACGAAGAGCGCGCCCGCGTAACGGCCATCGACCTGTTTAGACGAGGGCTGGTCACATCCGCAGGCATCGTCACGCCCATCGTCGGCTTTACAGACGCCGCCCAGGCGCTGGCCGGCAGCCTGGCCGCCCCAGACCGCGCCATCAAGATCGGCGTGCGCTTCCCTTAGCCCAAACGGGCATTGCACTCCTGGGGTCTCGCCATCTATGGCCAATGGCACGGCTATCCCTACGGCGACCGGCGCTACGTTCCAATCGACCTGGGCCTGGCCATCAGTCACGACGCACTCCACTTCCACGAACCGATTCCCGGGTTTCGCTTCGTTCCCGCCTCCGAGGAGCGAGACACACGCCTGGGAGCAGCCCCCGCTCTACAACAGGGACAGGGCATGGAGAACGTGGGCGACAAGACCCTGTACTGGTACTCCGCCTGGCGCGGCGACGGGCAGGTGCGGCTGGCGCAGTGGGAACGCGACCGCCTGGGATACGTGCAGCCCTTCGCGGCAGGCACGCGGGCTCAGTTCATCACTTGTCCGTTCAGAGTCGAGGCGGATGGACTGCCAGTGCACCTGAACGTGTCCGGCCTGGGCGAGTTCGCGTCAGCACGGGTCGCAGTAGTTGACCTTCAATTCAGGCCGCTTCCCGGCTATTCCGGCGCCGCCGCCGCCACGCTTCGCGAATCCGGCTTGCGCGTGCCTGTGCGCTGGGCCAGGCAGGAATCGCTACCTGTCAGTGATGCGCCGCTACGCCTGAAAGTGGATATCGGACCCGTCAGCCCCGACTGCCCGCGGCCCGACGATGTCAAGATCTTCGCGGCGTACGTGGGCCCTGCGTCAGGCCTGTAGCTGCGACTGCACGGCGCTGGCTCCGGCTATCAACGAACTCGTTCAGTCGCCAGCCAGCACCCAGTCCAGATTGAAGCGCGCCATGCTGATCTTGTCGTGGTAGCGCTGCGTGCCGCCCTCCCAGATGCAGAGAATCGTCTTGTCAGGCAGAACCGCAAGGTCCGAATAGCCCGCCAGATCGCTGGTGACGGTCCGCGAGTCCGGCCAGGTCCGTCCGTCGTCGTAGCTGACCCGGACGGTCAAGTTACTGCGGCTCGGTCCCCTGGGATTGCTAAACAGAAGCAGGTTCTCGCCATCGTCCGAGGACGAGTAGCGAATCAGCCCGGCGTGACAGCACGGCGTGACCTGCTCCTCATGCTGCCCGTGTTCGTCAAAGCCCTCGCCGCTGTCCGAACTGCGCGCGAACCATCGCAGTCCGTTGTAGTACGGACGGTTCTTTCGATAGTTCACGTAAATGCCGCCGTCTTCCGTCTCCTCCAGGATCAGTTCGTCCGAACCCGCGGGAAGAACGGCGCCCGCCTGCCAGGTCTTGCCATGGTCGTCGCTGTACACCAGGCCACCCCGAACACCGGGGGCCTGCCCTTCCTCGCCGGCCTTGAAGAGAAACGCCGCGATCACGTGACGCCCGGCCCGCGGGCCTCGAGCTAACTGCACACCGTGCGACGAGTTGTTCACCCAGGCCACCCAGCCCTCCGCATTCGGCGTCGGACGGACGAAATACGGCTCCGACCAGCTTTGGCCCTCGTCCGAACTTCGCACCACCCAGAACCCGCCGCCCATTTCGGCATAAGGAGCGAAGTACCCCAGGCCGTTGCCCTCCGCCTGCGGCAGCTTCCAGAACGTCACGAACACGTCATTCGTCTGGCGGTCCGCAAGAATCGGACCAAGGAAGGTGTTGATTCCAGCTTCCGCGAACAGCGTCTCCTGCCGCGTCCAGTTCCTGCCGCCGTCCTCGCTACGCGTCACCAGCACATTCGTCGCGTGACCACCATCGGCCACGGAGCCCACACGCTGTTGGCAGACCGCAATGACCGTGCCCCGAGGCGTGACGAGGATTCCGGGAATGCGGACCCCATACCCGTCAATCACGTGATGCGCCCACCCGGCATCGACGATCACGGGCCGTTCGGTCAGAAGGCGCCGCTGATCGGCCGTCAGGCCCGACAGGTGGAGCATGACCTCCTCCTGTCCGCGCTGCCCCAGATAGATCTGCGCGCTCAGGGTCTCGCTCGCCTGCCAATGGGCGGCCACGGACTGGTTGAGCGTCTCGCCAACACCCGGCAGGAATACGTCCACTGTCTCGAACAACTCAGCGGGCACAGTTCGACTCCTTCATCAGACCAGCGAGCACGTAGCCTGGCGGGACTGGCGTTTGCCGATGCGCATGGCGTCCGGGGTGCAGGGGCATGCAGTTGCAAGATTCCCTAGCGGCACAAGCAGCACCTGGGTCAGGTAGTCCGGTGTTTGCACAGCGCTTCGCCACCTCGCCCGACTCTATGGCGCCGCGCCGCCGCTGATCGGCGTCGCTTTAGACAGCTGCTTACTCGCATAGCTCTCCTGGAGCTTCTGCCGATCGGCATCGCTCATTCCGGCACCGTACCTACCTTGCCGCATCATCTGCCGCTCACTTTTCATGTACTCGAATTCATCGCTTGCTTCGCAACCCACAACCACCATGGCCATAAACAACGCAAGTGCGCTGCCCGAAACGTACCTGGTCAACTTATTTGACGAGCGCATAGTGTCATCCTCCACAAAGCCACGTTCGGCGGTCGGCCTGACAGAACGGGCATCGGACTCGCGTAGGTGACGGCGACGTTCGAGTGGATGCGCGGGTCGAAAGCGACGCATGCCGCGAGGCGTATAGCTTCACGACAGACGTGCCGGTGCGCCTCTCAAACTGGCGAGGCAAACAACCACTCCTGGTTGAAGCGAGCGACCGTGAGTCTTTCGCTGTCTCGCATCTCGCCTACCGTATAAATGCAGAGCACCGTCCCGTCTTCGGTCACAGCCAGGTCGGAGTACCTACACGGTCTCGTATCAATGAGTTTCGAAACCGGCCAGGTACGTCCCCCGTCGCGGCTCACGTAGATTGTCATGTCCGCACCGCCGGGGATCAGGTGATTCACGCCCGTGGGGTGCGAGAGGAGCAGCACGTCCGGATGGTTGTTGGCAGCCGATCCATGCCGGGCCAGTCCTACGTGCACGGGCCGGCCGCTCACTTCCTCATGCTCACCCAGCTCATAGAATCCCTGGCCGCCGTCCCGGCTGCGGGCGAACGTGCGGCCGTCCCGTCGGCAGGTGTTCCTCCGATAGCTGACGTAGATTTCGCCGCCCGCGGTCTCCACCAGCGACACCTCGTCCGATCCCTCGGGCAGCACGGCGCCGACTGTCCAGGTCTCGCCATGATCGTCGCTGTACAGCAACCCGCCGCGCACCCCCGGCACCTCTCCAGGTTCGCCCTCCTTGTAGAGAAACCCCGGAACCACCAGCCGCCCGCGGTGCGGCCCGGCCGCTAGCTGAACCCCGTGCACGCTGTTGTTGGGCCAGCCGGTCCACCCGTCAGAATTGGGCTCCGGATCCACGTGCCGCGCCTCCGACCACGTCAAGCCATCATCAGCGCTCTGCACGACCCAGAACCCGCCGCCCTGCTCCGCATATGTGCTGAAGTAGCCAAGGTCATCGACAACGCCCGCCGGCATGTTCCAACCGACAACCAAAAGCGTGCCCGAGATTCGGTCCTCGACGATGGCGCCGAGAAACGTGTATTGACCCTGCTTCGCATAGATCACCCGCTGCCGCGACCACGTCTTGCCGCCGTCCGCGCTGCGCGACATGAGGACATCGTTCTCGTGGCCGCCGTCACCCATTCCCCCGTGGCGCCGTTGGCATACGGCGACGACGCTCCCGGCATCCGTGACAATCAGCCCTGGCAGATGGACGCCGAACCCATCAAAGTCGTGGTACTTCAGGTTGGTGAAGTCCATCGTGATCTTCGCTCGCGCCAGTTTTCTTCGTTCGGCGCGGTCCGTCCCAATCACCGCCACGAGCACCGCATTGGGATCGCGCGTGCTGGTGTAGAAGTTGGCCGTCACCCCATAGGTGTGCAGCGCGTCAGGCCGGCGTTCGGTCTGCTCGGACAGGCCTTCCTTGGCGGAAACCTCCGCCGGCGCTGCTTTGCGCTCCCAGTGATACGCCGGCGCTTGGGTCAACGTGTCGCCCTGACCGGGAAAGAACACATCCACGTTCTCGAAAAATGGGGCGGTCATCCGGCATCACGCTTTCTGGCGGCGAGAATCACTCAGCAGACGCGCACGAGCGTCCGTGCCCGCTGGCGAGTGCTAGAGCCGCAACCGCTGGCCCCGCGCATCGTAACGATCGATCGGGGGCCAGCGACGGCGGCGTGCGGCTGACTATCGACTGACGCGACCGGCGTCCAGATCCGCCTTGTACTTGGCCATCTGGTCGCTCACGTCCTTCTCGGCGATTTCGACCGTCTCGTCGACTGACAAGTCGCCAGCAAACAGCTTCTGAACGGGCCGAACCCACATGCCCTCGACTTCGCCGCGACCCGAGGGCGATCCGGGTACGTAGATTCCGCCTGGGCGCATCAGGCACTTCTCGTACATCAGATACATCTCTTCCATGCGCTCCGGCGGCGGCGCGACGGCGGCGGGATTATTTTGGACGCCGCGCCGACAGGGGTAGAAGCCCCGGTCGATGCCGTTGCGCGCCTGGACCTCAGGGCCTGCCATAAAGACCGCGAAGTCGACCACTTGCTCTTCCGTGCCCGTGATCGTAGCTGTGGAGGCCACGATATGGGGCTGATCGACGTACTCGTTGTCGCCCGTTGAGGTTGGGTGCGGGCCACGCGGTTTCGGGGCCTGCGCCCAGCGGAACCGATCCCCAATCCGGGTCAGGTTGAAGCCCGTGCTGCGGCCCCGCCCGTGGTCGTAGCCTTGCAACCCCGCATTGAACGGGTTGCCGTATTCGCCGCCGATCTCCTGCCGCAGCTCCGATCTGAACTGCACATCGAAGGTGTGAATGTAGTCGTAGGCTCTCTGAAGCGAGTCCCTCCCGGCGCCCGTGAAGTTGCCCAAGACCAAGTGCCCCTCTGGACCCAGGACGTATTTCTGGAGCCCGTTAAAGCCCCAACACTGGTGCTGCATGCCCAAGATGCCCGAATTGAGTCCCCAAACGCCCGTCTCCTGATTGCGGACCTTCATGGCGCCCTCGAGCATGTCGTCGTAGGACCAGCCATCCGTGGGCGCCGGAATGCCCGCGGCCTCCAGGAGTTCGACGTTGTAGATGAATGCCGCGATTCCTGCGCCCTGATAGGGCATCCCGTACTGCGGTCCGCGCATCGTGTCGTCGTAGGGAAGCGGGCCGGGCAGTTCCTTGTTGTCCGTATACACCTCGCCTGAAAAGTGGTACTCGGCGGGCGTGAAGTCAGGGTTCTTGGCTAGGAGATCGTTGATCTGCAGCCACGTGCCGGCATCAACCCACTGCTGGAACACCCTGTCGCTGAGCAGACTGATCTCGGAAAGAGTGCCGGCGACCGCCTGAATATTTATCTTCTCAGTGAATTGGTCCGGTTGCGCAATGAACTTGACGATCGTGTTTGGCTTGATTTGGTTGTAGCGATCAATCGCCCACTGCGTCGACTTGCCTCGAGGACCGGACGTATGGTCCGTTTCGAAGTTGAACTTCACCGTGCGGGCCTCGGGCGGCACCTCGACCTCAACAATCTTGGTGACTACCCGGTCGACGGCAACTTCCTTGATCTGCGTCTGCGTCACAATCTTCTCGACTTGGACTTCCTTGATCGTCTCGACTGGAACTTCCTTGATGACCTCCTGGGTCTTGATGACCTCCTGGGTAACGATCTTCTCCACCTCGACCACCTGGACCTCGCCACAGGCTGCCAGTACGGTGGCGCCAACTGCACCCACAGTTCCGGCAAGCAAACGGCGACGCGTCATTGTTCCTGGCATCACGTTCTGCACCCTTCGACTTTCGATAGTCGTAATTGAAATAAGTCTAACCCGAACCATATCAGCAGCCAAACGATTCGTCGACGCACAGCCTCTCTGGCGATAAGTGTTGGGCCATAGCCCGACGAAGCCGATCGCGAGCTCGAGAGTTAGCCACTGGTGCGCTCGCCAGGGCATCAAGCACTCGGCTGGCTTTGCACTGTCGCGAACGGTCGGGCTCGGGTCGCTCACGTCGCGAATCGGGCCTCCAAACCTGCTAGCGTGAAGGTGGAGGTGGACGGGGCCGGGTGGTCCTCGCGGTCTTCAAAACCGTTGTGGGGCGCTGGTGAGCGTTCCAGGTGGGTTCGACTCCCATGCACCTCCGCCCGCGAATACCCTCAGGGGGATGGGGCAGGAAGCGCCGCCACGCAGCGCAATACACGCTCCTGCCCCTGTTCCTTGATGCACAAAGAACCCTGGTCAGGACTGGGAGCACCGGCCAAAGCACTCCAGGACACTCGGCCTGGCTTAGCCGGGACCGCCACGATCGGCGAGCTCTGAGGAGCGCGCCGCGTTGGCCGTGACCTTGTGCACGGTCCGAAGAAAGCCGTCAAGCTCGTCGTCTGTGACCCCGTCCAAGAGCGTGGTGTCGACGACCTTCATCCGTTGCAGAATCTCCGGGAGAATGGCCCGGCCGTCGTCCGTGAGAGTCAGACGCACGATGCGCCGGTCACGCTCGAGTCGCTGCCGTTGCAGCAAGCCGAGTCGTACCAGTCGCTCTACGTTGCGGCTGATGGAGGCGGAGTCGATTGGAATGACTCGCGCCAGCAACGTGGCCGTGGTGCCCTCAGCGGGGACACACTGCTCAAGGATGGTCCACTGGACCGGTACGATCTTGAAGGGTGCCAGCACGTCACCCGCCAACTTGGCGTGGGCAGCGACCACAGTGCTGGCCACAAGACCTAGCGGCCCTATCGGTTGGTTCTGCCCCTCCGCCACAATGCGCCTCGGGTCCCTTAGCCCTTCGCTATCCTTGCCACGAAATCCACAGTAGTTGTCTTAGCACTCATTGTCAATGGCATCTATTGTTTATTCATCAGGTTTGGGCGTGTCCTGATGACTGTGGGGCGCCGGAGGCGCTCAGGCGCGCTGGGCGATCGGGCCCAGGCCAACCCAAGACGCGGGCTGGGATAGATATGAGTCGCGGCGAGCACCTGGTCGCTTACGTTCCCACACGTTCCACGGGCTGCATGCAGCCCGAGCGGTTCGCTCAGGGACGGACGACGATCTAGGCTGCCGCTGTCCGGGCGGCGCGCGTCCGGGGTAATGGCAAGCGGGGCGTCCGATGCCGGTCGCCGGCGATTTCGAGTGCTTCAGTGACGACTGGCGTCGCACTGACCCTGACCTGGTCCTCTTCCTGCCCAAGCAGCCGCCGCAATTCGTGGAAGCGGTGGACCACGTACTGGTGGACGTGACGCCGGACGGCGATCTACTGGCCGTCTGGACCTTTGGCGCCAAATCCGACGCCTCGGACCAGACCGTGCTCTACGCGCGCAGCCAGGACGATGGTCGTACCTGGACTGAGCCCGACGCACTCGACCGGCCAGGCCCCAAATACGGGCAGGTCGCCTGCTTTGGATTTCCGGTGATCAGCCGCACCGGCCGCATCTACGTCTTCTATAACAAGGCAACGGCCGCCGGAACCAACTACACCACCAGCTTTCTGCGCTGCAGCTACTCCGATGACGACGGGCGGTCATGGACGCCCGGCAACGTGGACATCCCCTACCGGCGAACCATCCTGAGCCATCCCAACCCGAGCGTGGGCACCAACGCCCTGGTGTGGCAGAAACCGATCCGGGACGCGCGCGATCGCGTGCTCGTGGGATACACCGAGTGGTCCTCGTCGGCCGCAGGTCGGCCGCTGGTGGTCCGCAAGCCGGATGGCACGGCCAAGATCTTCAACAGCGAGTGCCGCTGCGGGTTTATGCGCTTCGACAATATCGACGAGGGGCCCGAGCCTCAAGACGTGCAGATCACCTGGCTGCCGGACAACGAGGAACTGATTTCGGTACCCATCACCACGGATCCGGGCGCGCCGCCGGACCTCTCGTTCTGCCAGGAACCCGCGGTTGCACTGCTGCCCGACGACCGCCTGTTTAGTGCTATGCGCACCCGCAACGGACAGATCTGGTACACGGTGTCCAACGACCATGGCCACTCATGGCGGCCAACGGAGATGCTGCGCTACACGGATGGCGGCCCAGCCCTGGAGAACCCGGTGTCGCCAACGCCGCTCTACCGGCTACGGGACGGCCGCTATCTGCAATTCCTCCAGAATCACGATGGCTGGGGCTACGGAGCTGGAGGGCCAACCGACAACACCAACGCCCGGCGTCCGCAATTCATCTCGGTGGGCGAGTACCGTCCTGGAGCGCACCAGCCCATCTGGTTCAGCGACCCGCGGCTGCTCTTCGACACTGACGGCGTCGGCGTGCCCCCGTTCTACCGTCCGTGGCTCTCCATGTACGCCAGCCTCACCGAGCACGACGGCGAGCGAATCCTCTGGTACTCGGACCGCAAGATGTTCGGCCTGGGGCGCTTCATCACCGACGAGATGCTGGCCGAAATGACGGTCCCCTCTTAACCGAAGTCGGCCATTTGCAGCGTGCAAGCTGCGCCACTACCTAGAAGTGCGACTTCTCCGGGTCGCCGTCGATTGGAACCATCTGGTACCGGACGACCTCGGACGGGCCGGCCCGATGTTCGGCGGCCAGTTCGCCAAATGCCTTCATGTGGGGCGCGGCCGCGTGGGCGGCCAGGTGTTCCTCCGACTCCCAGCGCTCGATCACGATCAGGGCGTCGGGATCGTCAATGCCCCGGTGGTACGTGTAGTGCAGGCAGCCGTCTTCTTCATGCACGTTGCGCACGTTGGCCTGCATCTTGCGGATCAGTTCGTCGGTGTGACCCGGCTTGGGATGAATGGTTGCGACCACGGTGACTTCAGGCATTCCGGCCCTCCCAGGCAGCGCGTAGGTGTAAACGGCGTCGGCAGTGTATGGGTCGGAGCACCGCGGGCACACCTACAGACTGACGGCCCTGCCCCGCCCTACCAGACCTGGCTCGAAACGCTCGCTGCTACCGGTCGTACAGGCGTGCCTTTGGCGCCATGGACAGTTCGCGAGTCTCAGCGGTTGACACGTCCACCACCGCGGGCTGCCCCTCGTTCACGGCGCGCAGGGCTCGCATGAGGGCTGGTCGCAGGTCGCCGAGAGCGGACACCGACTCCGCGTGGCATCCCAGCGCCGCGGCCACGCCGGCGTAGTCGCCGTGCAGCGTGGACGAACCGAATTTCTGGATCGATTGCGGAATGTTCTTGTCGTAGCCGCTGAAGATCGCGTCATGTTTGATGACGCTGAGGATCGGCAGGTTCTCGCGCGCCGCCGTTTCCCAGTCCATGCCGGTCATCCCCACGGCCCCATCGCCCATCACATTGACGACGGTCTTGTCGGGATTCGCAATCTTGGCGCCCATCGCCAGGCCGATCGAGAAGCCCAACTGCGACGACTGCCCCCAGCCGAGATAGCTGCGTGGCACCGTCGACTGGTAGAACACGCTCTGGATGTCGCGTGAGGCGCCGGACTCGTGCGTGATCATGCTCGTGTCCGGATCCAGCACGCTCCAGAGTTCGCGCAGCATGCGGTAGGCGTTGATCGGCTCTGAGTCGTCGTTGAAGTGCGCCGCGTAGTCCGCGAACCAGTTGCGCTTCATGGTGGCGATGTCCGCCGCCGTCTGCTGACGCTGAGCTTCGCGACCGTCGCCGACCCGCGAGCGCAACTCATCGGCCAATTGGCGCAGGAACAGCTTGGCGTCGGCCAGGATGGGTACCGCCGTCGGGTAGCTCTTGTTCAGGTCCACCGTGTCGTTGGTAGCGTGAATGATGGTCTTGCCCTCGGGCAGGTCGGGCGTGAATGACATGCGGCTGAGGCTGGAACCGACCACCAGCACCGTGTCGGCCGTCTCCAGGTAGTGGGCGGCCATCGCCGTACGCACGTAGGCACCCACGCCGGCCGAGAGTTCGTGCTTCTCGGAAATGGCGCTCTTGCCCTGCAGAGTGCTCATGACCGGCGCACCCAACAACTCGGCGACCTCCTGCAATTCGTCCGATGCCTCCGCATACAGCACGCCTTGACCGGCCCAGACGAGAATGGACCCGGCGCGCAGCAGCAGGTCCGCGGCTTCGGATACCGCGCCGCTGTCGGCGGCCGAGCGCGCCGGTCGAATCGGCGTGTAGTCCAGCGGTCCGGCGAACTCTTCCGCGCACACTTCCGTCGGCATTTCCAGCATTACCGGACCAGGTCGACCCGATCGCAGAGCCGTAAAGGCCATGCGCGCCCGCTGCGGAATCTCCGCGGCCGCACCCACGGTGGCTCCATGGCGAATGGTCGCCTCGTAATTGCGGACGCCCTCGAAAGTGGGCGGAACATCGGCCTTGGGCATGCCGGGATGACCGGGCACGAAAAGCACCGGCGTGGAGTCCGTGTAGGAGTGCGCAATTGCAGCGAAGGCGTTTTCGACGCCGGCTGACGACTGAACCGTCCAGGTGCCAATCTCGCGCCCGTTGGTCGAGCGGGAAACGCCGTCCGCCATGTTGCCGGCCACGCGTTCCTGCCGGGCCAGCAGGATACGGAGATCGGCTCGGGCCATCGCTTCCATGACCGGCGTGTAGGGAAAGCAGAACGCCTGCTTCACGCCTTCGGCTTTGAGGATCTGGACCAGGGCATCGGCGCCAGTCACGTCGTTCGTCCTTCCGCGCACACGTTTCCGAGCGGTCGTGCGCCTACGGTGACACGCTGCACCCTGCACGGCAACCGGAGCCGGCAAACGCGACACTCTGGCTGCCGTATGCTCGAATTCGTGAAACTGAAAATCCGCTGGCGGCGCACGCTGGTGGCCAGTGCGCTGGCGTTCGGAGTCGTGCTGGCCGGGACGTACTTCCTGATCGAAAGCGTACGGGCCGGCGGCGCCGTTCTCGTAGCCGCGATCGTTGCCCTGGCCGCATATCTGGCCCTTAACGCGCCAAACCCGAGCGGACAGCGCGGACAGTCTATCGGCGTACTCTTGGTCAGCAGCGGCCTGGCCGTTGCCATCGGCATTGGCGGTTTCGCGGCGGCCATCCTCCTTGTAGCGATGAGCCAAACCTAGTCGAGAAGAGCCCAGAAAAAAGCCGCGCCGAAACCACGAATCACTCGACAATTTGGGCTAGACTTCCAAGAACTTCGACCCCGACATACCACTATGCACCTCACAGCCGAACAGTTGGCCGACTTCGATCGCGACGGGTACGTCGTCGCCCGCGGAATCTTGTCCCCCGCAAACGACCTGCAGCCGGTCATGGACGAATACGCCGCGATTCTCGACCGGGAAGCGGAGCGGATGTTTCGCGACGGCGAGATATCCAGCACGTATGCCGAGCTTCCATTCGACCGCCGCACCATTGCCATCACCCGCGAGGCCGGGCTGCTGGACCCGCAACCGTTTGACATCACGATTCCAATCAACACCGCTCTGCTGAATCCGGACACCAGGTACCACTTTGGCCCGGCCGTCTTCGCCCTGCTGCGCAATGAGCGTTTGCTGGATGCCGTGGAGTCCCTGATAGGACCCGAGATCACGTCCAATCCGGTCCAGCACGTGCGGATCAAGCCGCCGGAACGCTACGTCACCAAGCACGAGGGAACCGGCCTGGTCACGACCACCGGCTGGCACCAGGACAACGGCGTGGTGCACGAAGAAGCCGACGACACCGACATGCTGACCGTCTGGTTGCCGCTAACCGAAGCTACCGAGCGCAACGGCTGCCTGATGGTCGTGCCCGGAAGCTACAGAGACGGCCTGCAGGTGCACTGCACGCTGCCCAACGAGCGCGGCCTCAAGGCCACCACGATTCCCAGCCAACTGATTCCCAAGGAACGCGCAAAGCCGTTGCCAATGTCGCCCGGCGACGTGCTTCTGATGCACAAGCGCTGCATGCACGCCTCGTTGACCAATCACAGCAACGACGTCCGCTGGAGCTTTGACTTGCGCTACAACCCCACCGGCCAGTCGACGGGTCGCACCTACTTCCCCAGTTGGGTGGCGCGCAGCCGTGCGAACCCCGAGTCGGAGTTGCGCGACGCGGCGGCCTGGAAGCAGTCGTGGGAGGACACGTTGCACCGGCTCATGGACAGCCCGGTGCCGCTTCGCGCCCACCGCTGGGACAACAGCCACGAACTCTGCGCCTGAGCCGGCACCCTGCTGAACCACGCTGCTCGGCGCACCTGGAGACTAGCGTCGTATGCTGAAGACGAACGGAGGGCTGCTCGGAAACGTGACATGTCGGATGTAGTGGTTGCCGTGATCAGCGTCGGTACGGCGCTGGGTCTGCTGCAGCTCGCCATCGGCGGGTTCATGCTCGCCGTTTGGCGAGAAGCACGTGCGGATATGCGCGAGTACCGGGAGAGCACCCGCGCAGACATGCGTGAATTCGAGCGTGCCATGCGGGCGATCGGGTACGACGTGGCGGCGATCAAATCCGAGCGTCTTCCTCCCGGTAACTCCCAAGACTCCTAGCTTTCCTCTCCCGGCGCTAAGCACGGGGCCAGCAGGTCTCTGTCCTATTGCCTGGGCTAGCTTCGGACGTGCGCTATCCGCCGAGGCGATTCCTAGTCTCTCGCCATACGGCCGCGACCCGCTGCCGGAGGGCCTCAACATCCGCGCTGTTGTCGATGCGCCACACTGGACGCCCGGGACGTCGCGCCCTGAACAGGCGTTCCTTCGCGTCGGGGCTGGATTGCACAACCAGTCGCCGTCGAGCCTCGGCGGCGGAAATCCGGCTGGTAGCCGTCGCGCGCTGTATCTGAATCTCGGGCGTCGCCACAACTAGCCATAGTGCGTCCAGCCGGTCCACGTTCGGTCCCTCGACGATCTTGATTGCCTCGATCACCGTCGCCGGCGCGGCGCTTGGTTCCGCCAACAGTTCCACCGTGCGCTCGCCGACCCGCGGGTAGATGGCTTCTTCCAGTCGGGTGAGCTCTGCCGGATCGTCGAATACGATCCGCGCCAGCGCCGCCCGATCGGGCCGGCCGTCCAGCATGACCTCGGCGCCAAACGCGCGTTCGATGCTCGCCGCCAGTTCAGGATCGTTCGCCAGCAAGTGGCGCACGGTCTGGTCCGAGTCGATGACGCGCGCGCCAAGCTCACCGGCAATCCGCCCAACGGTCGACTTTCCGGCGCCCAGGTTGCCGGTCAGGCCGATCACGATGTGACGATCCGAAGTCATCGCGCCACGCTCCGGCCGCGGTCAGCAGTTCCGTCGTCGAGCATACGGCGGCTATTGGACGCTGCTGCCCACGGGCGTATGCTTGAGCCACGCACACACGTGCCTTCGGGGCAGGGTGATCCCGGCGCTCGCGCCGGGAAATTCCCGACCGGCGGTAAGGCCTTAGGCCAAGCCCGCGAGCCGGCGAATGGCGGCTGATCCGGTGCGAATCCGGAGCCGACGGTACAGTCCGGAAGGGAGAAGGCGCCGTGGGCGTGCTACGCGTGCACGCCCGCGCCCCGGCGGTTTGACGCGTCGAGGGCCCGCGATCTGACGACCGCCCTGGGCGAACGCGTGAGCGCCAACACCCCGGCAGCCGACCAGGCCGCCATGGCCCGCGCCCTGGAAGTGGCGCGGCAGGCGCGCGGCCGCACGCATCCAAACCCACCGGTTGGCGCCGTAGTCGTCGCCGACCACGGGGCCATCCTTGGTGAAGGCGTCACCCAACCGACTGGCGGCGACCACGCCGAGGTCAAGGCCTTGCACGCGGCCGGCCCTCGGACGCGTGGCGCGACGCTGGCAGTCACACTCGAACCCTGCAATCACCACGGCCACACCCCCCCATGCACGCAGGCGATCCTGCGGGCCGGCATTCGCCGCGTCATCGCCGCAATACCCGACGCCAATCCCGGAGTCCGTGGCGGCGGCTTCGACTTCTTGCGCAGCCAGGGTGTGCAGGTCGTGCCTGGCGTGGGCGCACGGCCGGCGAGCGACCTCGCACAGGGGCACTTCAAGCTCTCCGAAACCGGCCGTCCGCACGTCACCGCCAAGTGGGCCACGACGTTAGACGGCAAGGTCGCCAGACCGCCCGGCGGCGGCCGCATCACCGGCGATGCCGCTTGGCGTCGCGTCCACGAAATGCGCGACGCGGCCGACGCGATCATCACCGGCGTCGATTCCATTCTGGTCGACGACTCACGCCTGACGGTACGCCCGCCGCCGGCCGACGGACGCCAGCCCCTGCGCGTGGTCTTTGACTCGACGATGCGCACCAGGCCGACGTCCCGAATCGTCGGTCGCGACGGCAAGGTGCTGCTTCTGACGACGGCTGCCGCGCCTCCCGAGCAAATTCGTCAACTCAGGGAAGCCGGTGCTCAGGTACTCACCTGCACGCCCACCCCGGACGGACGCGTTGACATCACTGCGGCCCTGGATGCCCTTGGCGAGCTTCGTCTCTCCACCGTGCTGCTCGAGGCCGGACCGACGCTTACCGGCGCATTCCTGGCCGCTGATGCTGTCGATTGCCTCGCGGTGTTTGTGGCCCCATGGTCCATGGGCCCGGGCATTCCGGTGCCAACCGAGGTCGACACCCTGCTGGACCGTCCGCGCATCAGCAACGTTGGTGAAGACACCCTGATCGAGGGCGACCTGCACCGCTACGGACCGGCGGTGGACTGAGATGTTTACGGGCATCGTCGAGGACCTGGGATGGGTGGTTCGCCTCGAGGACACAGACGGACTGCGCCGGTTCACCCTCCGGTCGGATATCTGCGCCGAAGGTGTGCGCGTCGGCGACTCGATCGCCGTCAACGGTGCGTGCCTGACGGCCGTACATCTGGCGGACAGCGAGATCTCGGTGGAGGCCATCCCCGAAACGCTACGCCTGACCAACCTGGGGCAGCTAGCCGTCGACAGTCCCGTCAACCTGGAACGTCCGCTGGCCTACGGCGACCGGATGGGTGGCCACTACGTGCAGGGCCACGTGGACGCCACCGCCGAATTGATCCAACGCCAACCCGATGGCGACTCCGAAGTCGTCCGCTTCGCCGTACCGCCAAAACTCACGCGCTACATCGTCTCCAAGGGCTTCGTGGCCCTCGACGGCGTGAGCCTGACCGTGGTCGAGCCCTGCGAAGCAACGTTCGCGGTGGCCCTGATTCCGCACACGCTGCGTTCGGTCACCCTGGGCGCGGCGCCCATCGGATATCGAGCGAACCTGGAAGTCGACATCCTGGCCAAGTACGGGCGCGTGTCGGAGCCGCAGGAAGAAACCGGCCCGTCCATCGAACAACTGCGGGCCGCCGGCTACAGGCTGGACGAGATGCGATGACCGCCGACGCGGTCGCGATGGCAATTGAATGCATCGGGCGCGGCGGCATCGTGGCCGTCGTCGATGACGGGCTGGCGCAGCCTGACCTTGACCTCGTGGCGGCCGGCGAGAACCTGCGGGCTGAGACGTTGGAGCGCCTGCGAGCCCAGGGCAACGGTGAGGTCTACGTACCTGCCGCCGCGTGGCGACTCGACGATCTCGGGCTGTCCGAAGAACCGCCGGAACCCGTCGACCCCTTGGCACGGCGTCCGGCGCTGGCGGCATCGGTCGGACTGGCCAAGGCCACGCCGGCTCCGGACCACAAAGCCGCGGCCGCCGTGGTTCGAGCCCTGGCGTCCGATCTGAATGGAGCAGACTTCCGCTCCCCCGGTCCGGTAACACCCATCCGGGCACGCGAAGGCGGCGTGCTGCGACGACTGGGGCATACGGAAGCCGCCGTCGACCTTGCCGTGCTGGCAGGTCTCGCGCCCGTGGCCGTGCTTAGTCATGTCGATTCGCCGGATCCCTCGGCATTCGAGCAACCAACCCTGGCCGCCGGCCGCGATAGTTCGCCGATCCCTGTGGTGCGCATCAGCCAGATCGTTCACTACCGGCGGGCGAATGAACGCGTCGTCTACCAGGTTGCCGCCGCCGAACTGCCGACCGCGCACGGCCCCTACAAGGCCGTGGCCTTTCACGACACGACAACCGGCGAAGACCACGTGGCCCTGACTCTGGGAGATCTTGCCGGCGACTCGCCGCCGCTGGTGCGGGTCCACTCCGAATGTTTGACCGGCGACGTGTTCGGCTCCATGCGCTGCGACTGTGGCGACCAACTGGATGCGGCCCTGGCGCGGATTGCCGACGAAGGCCGAGGCGTAGTGCTGTACATGCGGCAGGAAGGCCGCGGAATCGGCCTGGCGAACAAGCTGCGCACCTACGAACTGCAAGATCGCGGGCTGGACACCGTGGATGCCAACCGCCACCTGGGCTTCGCCGCGGACCTGCGCGACTACGGGGTCGGCGCACAGATCCTGCGCGAGATTGGGATCACCGACCTGCGCCTGCTCACCAACAACCCCAAGAAGACCGCCGGCTTCCGGGCCTACGGACTCAAGGTGGTTGAACAACTTCCGCTGGCGGTGGAGCCGGGCGCGCACAACCGCCGCTACCTGGAAACCAAGCGCGCACGAATGGGGCACGAGCTATGAGCGAGCAATCGAACGGAGCGCGAGTGATCGATCCACCGCTGGACGGCCAAGGCCTTCGCGTGGGCATCGCCGCCGCGAGCTTCAACGAGTTCTTCGTGGGCCACCTGCTGGAGTCCTGCCAGCGCGAGTTGCGCCGCCACGGCGTGGCCGAGAGCGATCAGACGGTTGCCTGGGTGCCCGGCTCGTTCGAACTGCCGGTGGCCGCACGCGAACTGATCGATGCCGAGAAGCCTGATGTCGTGATCTGCCTGGGCTGTATCATCCGCGGGGAGACCACGCATTACGACCACGTGGCGCAGGAGTCCGCGCGCGGGATCGCGCAGGTGGCGCTGAACTCCAAGACGCCGGTCATCTACGGCATCGTGACGGCGGAGACGGTGGAACAGGCAATCAACCGCTGTGGCGGCAAATTCGGCAACCGCGGCGGCGACGCCGCCCTCGCAGCCCTCGCCATGGCCCGCAGCCTGGAGCAGATTCGCGGGGTCTAGCCCGAATAGTCCTCGAAGGCAGCGACGGCGGCCTGGATGTCGGTCGGGTCGTTGAAGGCGTGGAACGACAGCCGCACGGCGGTTTTTCCATCGGCCGCGCGGCAGAGGATCCGGTGGGCGTGCAGGCAGTGATCGGCCAGCGCCGTGCCGTCGGCGCCGTCCAGCCCCACCGTGAAGATGCCTGAACGCGCCTCGCCTTGCTCGGGTGTGCGGATGCTGGCGCCGGGAAGGTCGCCGAAAACGGCCCGTGCTTCAGCCGCCAACTCGGCGCTGCGCTGCTGCACGGCTTCCAGGCCAAGGTCCGTCAGAATCCGGATCGAGGCCCGCCAGGCGGCGTAGAGGGCGTAGGGACGCGCGCCAAACTCGTAGCGCTGGGCGTTGTCATGCAACTGGGCCTCGCCCGGCGGGAAGCTCGACAGCGACACCGCGCCGGCCCCGCTGCCCCAGGGGTGCAGGCGCTCCTGGGCGTCGCGCCTGACATACATGGCGCCAACGCCGTAGGGGCCCATGCTCCACTTGAAGGCGGGGAAGGTGAACACGTCGCAGCCAAGCTGCTGCATGTCGGTAGGTCGAGCCCCGAACGACTGCGCGGCGTCGACCACGGTCACCACGCCACGCTCACGTGCCAGCGCCGAGACCCGGTCCACAGGCAGCACGATGCCGCGCTCGGTGGTGACGTGGCTCAGGCAGAACGCTCGGGTGTTGGGCGTCATCGCCGCTTCCACGTCCCGCAGGAACGCGTCGTCGTCGCCGTCGGCGTCAATGGCGACGAGTTCCAGCCCAAGCCGGTCCCGCAGCGTCAGCCAGGCCAGGTAACCGCTGGGGTGCTCGGCGGCGGTAAGGAGGACGCGGTCACCGCGCTTCAGCTCAAGCGCGGCAGCGACGAACGAAACAGCTTCCGAGACGGCCCGGATCAGCGCGATCTCGCCGGGCTCGGCGTTCAGCAGCACGGCAATCTCGCCTCGCAGGCCAGCCAGCTCCTCGTAGTAGATCTCGCGCAGATCGGGGTTGGTCGTAGTCATCACCGCTTCGCGGTCGTACCAGGATTGCTGCAGGTCCAGCGTGGCCTGCGGGGTTGGGGCCACGCCGCCGGAGTTCAGGCAGACGTAGTGCCGGATGGCCGGGATTGCCTCCCGCAGCTCGGCGAACCCGCTGGCGTCAGCCATGCGTCGGGGGCACGTCAACCCAGCGGCGCGTGCGGGCCGCCTCGAGCGCGCAGTCGATGACCTCCTGCGTGCGCAGGCCGTCCATCAGCGTGGGTGGCACGTCGCGATCCTCCAGGATGGAGTCCACGAAGCCGCGCATCATCCGCTCGCCGAAGAAGGCCAGGATTCCGGCATGGTCGGCATCGTCCAGCGGCAGCCCGGGATCGACCAGTTCGGGCTCCTGGCCCACCCGGTTGATCGTGGCCTGCAGGACGCAGTCGGTCAGAACCCCGGCCTCGGTACCGTTGATCAGGAAGCTGCTGCGTCCCAGCGGCAGGTGCGAGTCCACGGCGCCGACCCGGCTGGTCGATATCGTGCCGTGGGCGCCGCTGGCAAAGCGGACGCTCAGCACCGCGTCGTCGTCCAGCGTGAGTGGAACCTCGTCGCCGGTTTCGGGGTCCAGGGCGTGCGGCCTGACGGTGGTCAGGTCGGCGGCCACGGCGGTGATCGGACCCGCCAGGAATTGCGCCAGGTCGATCATGTGGCTGCCCAGGTCGCCCAGGACACCGCTGCGGCCGCGCGCTGGATCGTAGCGCCACTCCATGACCGGAACGTCGCCCAGTAGCCGTCGATTGAATCGCTGGCAGTGCACGCTGACCAATTGGCCCAGCTCGCCGGCCTGGACCATGGCGGCGATCCGCTCGATCAGCGGATTCCAGCGCAGGGTGAATCCGACCCCGGTGCGAACGCCGGCTGACATGGCGGCCATGTACATGTCGCGCGCCTGCATGGCGTCCAGCGAGATGGGCTTTTCGACGAACACGTGCTTGCCAGCCTCAATGCAGGCCATCGTCTGCGCGTAGTGCTGGTCGTCGGGCGAGGTGATGACCACGGCGTCAACCGACGGATCGGCCAGCAGGGCCTGCTCGTCGGGGTAGACCGACGGCACACCGTGGGCAACCGCCACCGCGGAGGCGCGCTCCTGGTTGGGGCCGGCAATGGCGGTGACGCGGGCGTTGGGCACCTGGCTGAGGCCGGACAGATGAGCAGCCGCCATGAAGCCGTACCCGAGCATGCCGACGCCGACGGTTTCAGGCACTGGTGGACTTCCCAAACGCGGCGTCGGCCACCGCCAGCATATGACGACAGGCGCGCGCCAGTTCAACGTCAATCGCATCCGCGCCGTCAACGTCAACCCGCTCGTTGGTCAGCGTGCCGTTGAAGCCGGCGGCGGCCAGCTTGGCCAGCACCGCCTGGTGGTCAATGTCGCCATCGCCCGGGGTGCGGAATACGGGCGCGCCGCGCGGGCCCACGTGGTCCTTCATGATCAGCTGGCGGCAGAGGCCCGCCACCGGCTCGATGTCCTCCACCGGGTCCAGGCCCTCGTAGTAGTGGACGTTGCCGGTGTCGTAACACACGCCGACGGCCGGCGACTGGTAGCGGTCGTGCAATTCGCGCAGGGCGGCCCCGTGCTTGCCGACGCCGGTATGCGGCTTGGGCAGCAGCAGGACACCGGCGTCCTCGGCGGCGCGGACGCCGGGCTCAAAGGCGGCGTAAAAGCCATCCACCTCCGCCTGCCAGGCGGGACCGGACTTGGGACTGTCCGGGAAACCGTCGGCCGGGTATTCGTAGGGCCCCCAGCAGACCAGGGCCGGCACGCCGGCTTCGGCCGCCAGGTCGATGGCCTTGAGAAAGTTCTCGGGTTCGCCAGACTCCGACGTCACGCCGCCGTGAGACTTGTGGTCGATCTGGAGTCCTGCGTCGAGGGCGGGTTGCACCGCCGCTCGGGCCGCCGCGGCGTTCGTGCCTTCCGGCCACAGCGGACCCTCGTCGTGGCGGTCGTAGAGCCCAACGTGGGTGAAGCCGGCGCGGGCGATGCCGGCGTAGGCCCGGCGTCGCGAAAGACCGTCGCGGGCGTAGGGGATGGTGAGAGCGGCGAGGCGATAGGGCATGGACATGCGGTGCTCCTGGACCGGAATCACCTCAATCGTGCCAGGTGCGCAGGTGTAAAGCCGGATTCGCGAATCGATAGCGTTACGCAGCGCGCTTGAATCACGGTACGAAAATCGGGGCCATCGGCCAGGCAAACTGCGGACATTGGCCGAGCGAAGAAGAGAAGAGGCGGATGGTTCTCGCCGCTACGACAGCAGACCACAATTAGCGGCCGAGTGGTGTTTGTTTTGGCAGGTTGGCAAGCAAGATCCCCCAGTCCGACCCTTGCCCATTCGAAGGGCTTTGGAGGATAAACGGCCCATGAGTCACAGACGGCACTAGGGCTTGGGGTCCTGAACGGGCGGGCGTCCGGCAGGCAGGCGGATCTCGATCTCCGCACCACCCAGGTCGGCACGGCGGGCTTCCACGCTGCCGCCATGGGTCTCAGCAACACTTCGAACGATGGTGAGACCAAGGCCCGTGCCGCTGCCGGCGCGCGAGCGGGCCGGGTCGACTCGGTAGAACCGTTCGAACACGTGCGGGAGGTGTTGGTTGGGGATTCCCGGACCGTCGTCGCTGACCGCAAGCGAGACCGTGCGGTCGCGTTCCGTGATCCGGATCTGAATGACGCCTTCGTTTGACGTGGCGGTGATGGCATTTTGGACGACGTTACGGAGGGCGCGTTCAAGCTTGTCGGTGTCAGCAAAGACCCAAGCGGCGTCGGGACCGGCGAGAGTGATCGAACGCTCGCCGGCAACCGGACCAAGATCGGTGAGCACACGGACGATGAGTGTCCGCAGGTTCAGTGGCTGGAACTTCAATTCGCCGGGGGCGTCCAGTTCGGCGACAGCCAGTAGGTCGTTGACGATGCGCTGCATGCGGTCGGCCTCGTGGGTAATCGCCTGGGTGGCAGTTACGTCGGAACCGTCCGGGTCGCGGCCGAGGAGTTCGGCGTTGCCGCGAATGACGGTGAGCGGCGTCTTCAGTTCGTGGGAGGCGTCGCCAACGAACCGACGTTGCGCCTCGACGCTTTCCTCAATATGGTCGAGCATGCGATTGAAAGTGCGACCCAGCGCGCTTAGGTCATCCTTGCCGGCGCCAACACTGATTCGCCGGCTCAGGTCGCCTTGGAGATAGATGGCCTCGGCGGTACGGGTGATGTCCGCCACAGGGTTGACCGCGGTGCGGGTGAGGTAGAGGGCGCTGAGCGAGGCGACGACAAACACGACGGCAGCTCCGCCGATAAGAAGATTACGCGAGCGTTCGGTGGTGCTATCGGCAAGCTGGAGCGACTGCGCGCCTTGAAGGACGCCAACGAGTTCGTCACCACGCAGGATGGGGACGCTGAGCAAGCGCAGGCGAAAGCCTCCGGCGACGTTAAGGGTCTCAAGGGACTCCTGACGGGTTTCGATCACGCGCATGGCACCGTCGGTGACAGGCAGCGACTGCCCGCGGAGGTTGACTGAGGCGACCACCGGACGGCCCTGAGGATCAAGTACTTGGAGGTAGACCTCGCGCCCGCGCAATTCGTCAACGGGTAGTTCGATGAGCATGCCCACCTCGGGGCGGACGCCGGTCAACCCGCCGCTGAGCTGCGCGATGCGCACGACTTCGCGCGCTCTGGCACGCAGGGTTTCGTCGACTTCGGTGTCGACGTGTGCCATGAGAAGGAGCTGTAGCCCGATTCCGAAGATGGTAATGGTGGCCGCAATGGACGCGAGGTATAGGAGACGAAGCTTGAATCGAATGCTCACGCGTCGCCCTCCCGCAACACATAGCCGGCGCCGCGGACAGTCCAGATGAGGCGGAGTTGGCCATCAGCTTCGAGCTTGCGCCGGAGATAGCCGACGTAAACGTCCACGACATTGGAGATCGTGTCAGGAGCGAAGCCCCAGGCGGCTTCCAGGAGACGTTCGCGCGAGAGGACGCGGCGTGGTTCGCTCATGAAGACGCGCAGGAGGTCAAATTCAGTGGCGGTGAGCGGGACGACGAGGCCTGCGCGAGTGACCCGACGAGCGGCTTCGTCCAGTTGGAGGTCGGCGAAGACGAGGCGGTCGGACTTCGGGGTGCCAGGGCGGCGGAGGAGGGCACGAAGGCGGGCCACGAGTTCACCGAAGGCGAAGGGCTTGGGTAGGTAGTCGTCGCCGCCGGCTTCCAAGCCGGCGATGCGATCGCGGACGCGCTCGCGGGCGCTGAGGAAGAGAACGGGGACATCGCTGGTTTCGCGAATGCGCTGGATGACGACCAGCCCGTCGAGACCGGGCATCATGACGTCCAAGACGACGACATCGGTTGGGTGCTCGGCGAGCGCCTTGAGGGCGGCCTCGCCGTCGGACGCGACACGGACGTCGAAACCCTCAATCTTGAGACCTCGGTCAAGAAGGTCCAGAATCTCGGGATCGTCGTCTACGGCGAGTAAGCGCGGTTTTACGGTGGACTGGTCGAGCGCCATGACGGGAGCCTACACGCGGCAAGGGCGGATTTTCGCGGTAGATTGAACACGGAAGATGCTTACCCGACACCCACGTTCAACCATTTTGCTCCTGCGGGTCGTGGCGCTGATGACCTGCGCGGCGCTGGCGCTAGGACTTGGCGCCTGTGCACAGGACGGGGCAGAGTCGGACGAGCCGTTGGTGCTGGACGTCGGCGATAAAGCCCGCGTGACGATTGAGGCCGAGTTCGGCACGGCCAAGGTTCAACGGGCGGGGCGTCAGGAACTGTGGGTCACACGGTCATCCGGGTGGGACCCGTGCCCGGAGGTGCTGGGCACCGAGTTCCAGCCTGAGTCGTGCTGGATTCGTGCATATATCGACGAGACGCCGGTCGCCGTGTTGCTGCCAGAGCCCAACGGGACGCTGGGGCCGTATGCGATCCCGATTCACTTTGATGTCTTCGAATTCCAGCCCGGCGAACACTTTTTGCGTCTGGTTCAGGTGGGCCGACTGGAACTGCGGTATACGGAAGCATCGCCGCTGGAGATCGTGCTGCCGCCGGAGGTGGCGCCGACCCCGACGGTCGCGGCTTAGGACCTGCTGGCCAAGAGGGTTCTTCCGGGCGATCGAGGCCGTCGGTTAGGCGGGCAGGGCGGGACCGAATGGTGACCTCGGGCGGCTCGTCGTGCCCGCGACCAGTGCGCATGGCGGGGACGGTATACACGTGGAGGATCCGTCGCCGGTTCAGCCGCGTGGGATTTCCGAGGTGAGGACGGCCGCAGCCAGCGACACATCGTCCAGGAGTTCGGCGATGGTTTCCTGGTCGACGCGGGCAATCTGGAGGATGAGCACGAGGATGTCCTCCTGCTCAGTGATCAGCAGGCGGGCTTCGAAGGCATCGGTCCCGCTGACCACGCGCGTACGGGCCGCAGCGGCGCGTTCGCCGACGGGCGGCGGCGCCTGGACCACGAGCGCGACTACGTCGGCCGGTCGCTCGGCGGTCTGAAATCCTTCGACCAGACCGCTGGCCACGGTCTCCAAGAACGGGCCGGGCGCATTGAGCAGATCGTCGGCCAGCAGTTGTTCCACGCTGGAGGCGCTCTGCCCAACGAAGAGGAGACTGAACAGGAAGGGATCCAGCCGGCGAATGAGCAGGGGGTCGAGGAACTGGTCCTGGAGTCCGAAGTTGGCCGCGGTGATGTCTTCGTCGGCGCCGCGCAGCACCGGTAGACCCAGTCGCTCGGACAGGGCGGTGGGGTCGGGCAGGCGCGCCTGCAGTTCCTCGGGGCTGTAGCGGGCGAGCTCCTCGGGCGAGGCTGTGGGCGGAGGTGGCGATGGAGTGGCTTCGGACTCGTCGGCGGGCGGTGGGGCCGCCGTGGCAACCGGGGTTGCGACCGCTAGAGCGGCGGGCGTCTGGGTTGGGGTGGGCGTGGGGCGCGGCGTCGCGGTCGCAAAAGGAATCGGGGTCCAGGTGGGCGATGGCGATGGGGTGGGCGTGGCAGCGGGGACGACGGTCCGCGGCGCTACACAGGTGGCGGCAGCCAGCATGAGCGCGATGCCAGCGGCGGAGGTCGTGCGCGCGAGCCGCGCCACGGGTCCGCTCACACCGCCAGTCGTCCGTCCTCAATAAGCGGCGTGTCACCGGCCAGGATGGTGGGCCGGTTGATCACGCCGTCGCTGTGAAACGGAACATCGGTCGCACCGCCGATGTGCAGGCTGTTGCCCAGGGCAACGTGGGCTGTCCCGACGACTTTCTCGCACTCGAGGACGTTGCCGCTGATTCGGGTGGCGGGGTTGGTGCCAATGCCGAGTTCGGCGATGTTGCGGGCATCGCGGCCCAGGCGGTCGAACACGGCCTGCAGGTCCTGGGCGCCAGGGCCGGCGACGGATTGGGCCAGACCGTCGCGCACCTGGATGACCATTGGAGACTGCGACACAGCGTTGTCCGGGTCGTCAACTGGAAGCGCGGCGTCGAACACCAGGGTGCCCTGGGCGCGGTGCTCCAGCGGGGCGATGAACGCCTCGCCAGCCGGCAGGTTGCCGAAGGCGCCCGACGCTGTGAAGACGCCGGTGTCCGCGAAGCCCTTGCGCCCGTTCAGGTCCAGGTAAAGGTCGGTTCCTCCGGGGGCGGTGAGGCGCACGGAGTCGGCATCGGTCAGAAGAACCGCCAGCGCCTCGGACGTGCGCGCGATGTCGGCGTAGTTAACCCGGAGGGTTCGCATGGCCATTTCGTAGGTGATGGAGGGCATGCTGGCGATGCGGGTGCCGGCGGCGCTGGCGTTCTGACGCGCGTGCGTGTGGGACAGGGACTTGCTGGTGGGCAGGAAGCAAACATCGGCCGCGGCCATGGCCGCGGCCATGGCCGCGGCCACCCGCGCTGGTGGTTCGCTGCCGTGGTCGGGCGCTTCGGGCATCAAGAGCAGCTGCACGTTGGGGGTGGCGCGGAGGCCGCCGCGCGCAAAGAGTTCGCCGAGTTGACGCCGGGGTGGATCGGTGACCACCAGGAGGTGTTCGCCGGCACGCACGCCCAGTGATTGCCCCATGACGGCATCCAGCATTTGCGCTTCGCTGGCGTCGAGCGCGCGCGGCGTGATGGCGTCGGGTCCGAGCTCAAGCACGGTCATTCGAGAGATTCCTCACGTTGGAGCTTGACGCAGTGTGACATCGTGTAGGGCACATCCTCCGGGACGCGCCGATCGCGCGCCGTGCCAAAGCGTGGGCAGATGGGGTCTGTGTACCAGGGTATGCACCGCAACCGGCCGCCAGGCCGGCTGGCCTACGTGCCGCGACCCCGCCAAAACCTGGGGCGACTGCTCTTGCGGGTGGGAACCGGTGTGGTGGCCGTGGGTGCCCTCGCCTTTGTCGTTTTGTCGGGCCTGACTGCCTGGTTCCTGACGCACCCACCGCAGGCGAACGATGCGACCACGCGACTGGACTACGACGTCGGGTGGGTGCGCCTGAATGTGCCCACGCGCGACGGAGCCAGCCTGGCGGCCTGGTATGGCCCCGTGATTGATCCGGGGGGCACCGTAATCGTCACTCATGGGATTGCGAGCACCCACCGCGACATGGTGGGCAAGGGCAACATGCTGCGGCGTCTGGGGTTCAACACGTTCGTGTTCGACTTTCGGGGCCATGGCCTGAGCGATCCGGGCGTGGTGACGCTGGGCGCGCGCGAGGTTAACGATCTGATTGACGCCGTGGACGTGGTGGTTGGTCTGCCAGGAGTCGACCCGCGGCGGCTGGCGGTGATTGGCGACTCGATGGGCGGGGCGGCAGCAATCATGGCCGCGGCCAGGGATCCCCGGATCGCCGCGGTGGTGGCGGAGTCATCCTACGCGAGGCTGCTGGATACCACGGACGATTCGTTCCAAGCCTTCTTGGGAGTTCCGGCCTTTCCGTTTGCCGGCCCAGTGCAACTCATGGCCAGAATATTCAGTGGGGTTGACCCTGGCCTGGTGAATCCGGCGGACGACATCGGGCGGATCAGTCCGCGACCGGTGTTCATCATCCACGGGCAGTCCGATCGCTATGTGCCGACGGAGGTCGGGGAAGCGCTCTACGAGGCGGCGGGAGAGCCGCGGGTCCTTTGGCAGCCGCCGAGTGTCGGCCATGTGGGGGCGTTTCCTCAGCGGTTGGGGGAGTACGCCGTGCGCGTGAATGCGTTCTTGCGGCAGGCGCTGGGTCGACCGAATCCCAGCGCTCCGACAGTGGCAGAGGCCTGAGTCGGTGCTAACATCGCGCGGCTTCCGCCCGGTGCGGAACGCACAGGGGCAAAAGCGTGGAACGTAGCGGCTCGGCTGTGACCGATACGACGATCGTCATTCTGGTTCTGCTGCTCGGCGGCATGTTCTGGCTGTTTACGTGGCTGCCTTCACTGGGGCTGCGGCAAGACATTGAAGAGTGGGTGGTGCCAGGGCAGTTTTTGGTGCAGGAAAACCCGTTACCACTTTCTGAGGAAGTGTTGGTACGGGCCCACTACCAATATCGATTCACCTGTGCCAAGTGCCACGGGCACCTGGCCGACGGAAACGGGCCGCAAGTCCAGTTGCTGGTGCCGCGACCGCGCAATTTCTCCCACCCTGACGTGCAGAACCAGACGGACGGCGAGATTTTCTACAAGATCTGGGCCGGGCGCGGCGACATGCCGGAGTACGGGTCGCGGACGACCGAAGAGGAGATCTGGGAGTTGGTGTGGTACGTGCGGGCGACGCCGCACATGCCGGGCTTCTACAACGAGACGAATCCTGACGACCTGGTATTGAACCCCGGTGTCGTTCCGACGGTGCCGGCAAGCACCACGTTGACGCCTATTCCGCTGATCGCTCCGGACCGGTAGGCGCTTCGGCGGGGGGGTTGATCGTGGACTCCGGCGCCATCCCTTTTGCGTCGGCGCGAGAGATTGCGGACGCCGTGGGCTCAGGTCGGATCAGCGCTGGGAAGGTTCTTGAGACCTCGCTGGAGCGCATCCAGGCCACCGACGATCAACTGCACGCCTTTCGCCACGTTGACATAACCGGCGCACGCGCGGCCGCCGCGGCAGTGGACGCGGCGCACGCGCAGGGAGCGACGCCCGGGCCGCTGGCCGGCGTGCCGGTTGCCGTGAAGGAGCAGGTGGCGGTGGCCGGGTTGCCCCGCGAGGTCGGATCGCTGTTGATGAAGGGGAATATCGAGGAGTGCGACGGGCCGGCGGTGGCACGGCTGCGGGCGGCGGGCGCGGTAATCGTGGGGATGACGTGCATGCCGGAATACGGGCACCTGGCGTTTGGGCACAGCCCACTCGGTCCGGCGACGCGCAATCCGTGGTCGGCGGCGCACACGCCGGGCGGCTCAAGCAGCGGCTCGGCGGCGGCGCTGGCGGCGGGGCAGGTTGCGCTGGCGCTGGGCACGGACGGGGGCGGCTCGATTCGGATTCCAGCCGCTTGCTGCGGGGTAGTGGGGCACAAGCCGACGCTCGGCCGCGTGCCGCACGCGCCACTGCGAGCCGGCTTCTCGCCGATGTCGCACCTGGGACCAATGGCGCGCTCCGTGGCCGACACGGCGCTGCTGCTGGACGTGATTGCCGATCAGGACCACCGAGACCCGGCCTCGCTGCCGCCGGAAGGCGTGAGCTACTCGGAAATTGTCAGCAAGCCGCCGACATCCGGACGAATTGCCTGGGCGCCGCAGTTGGGCGAGGCGGAGGCCGATCCGGAAGTGCTGCAGCCGTGCCTGGCGGTCATGACTGCCATGGCAGATGACAGCTTTGAGGTGACAGAAGTCGATCCGTTCCTGGACGACTGGATCGAGTCGTGGGCAACGCTGTTCAACGTGTCACTGGCGCTGAACGTGGGTGACCGACTGGACGAAATGCGACGCGTTTCGGACGCGACACTGGTCGCACGAGTGGAGCATGGGCATCGGGTCAGCGCGACCGGGTTCCTGGCCGCCGAGGCCGACCGACGCGACGTGTGGGCGTCGTTCGAGCGGCTGTACCGAGAGTTTGACGTCGTGATGACACCGACTCTCTTGCAGCCGCCGCTACCGGTGGACTCAGCGACCGGCGTGACGGATGCGCCGGACTCGTGGGTCGAACGCTGGTTCCAGCACATGTACCCGTTCAACCTGACCGGCCAGCCGGCCGTGAGCATCCCAGCCGGTCTGACGGCGGACGGTTTGCCGGTCGGCCTGCAGGTGGTGGGGCCGCGGCTGGCGGATGGCCTGACGCTTGGCTTCGCCGCGGCCGCCGAGCAGCGGACGGGCTGGGGCGGGGCGCGGCCGGCGCTCTAGGCACGGCCGTTCAGCGGCGGCCGACGGTTCATCGCCTACAATGGGTGTCGGCGCGGTTGCGCGCGCCATCGCGCCCTCCGCGCCGCAGGCCGCTCGGCGCCGCCGATACCTGGCCTGCCCGACGTTGTGTTGTGTTGACGAATCGAGAGGGGGGACGTTGATGGCAGCGAAAGAGAGCGGCCTGCGAGGGGTCGTTGCCGGCCGATCGGCGCTGAGTTCAGTCGACGGCGAAGTTGGCCGGTTGACCTACCGCGGAATCGATATTGCCGACCTGGTGGGGGCGGAAACCACTTTCGAGGAAGTCGCCTACCTGTTGTGGCATGACGAACTGCCGAGCCGAAGCCAGCTCGACGCGCTGACCAATCAACTGAACGAGTCCCGCGACCTGCCGGGACCGGTGATGGACATGCTGGCATCGTTGCCCGGCGACTCGACCCCGATGGTGGCCTTGCGCACGGCCGTGTCCATGCTGGGCAGCTTTGACCCTGATCAAGGGGACGACTCGCTGGCAGCGGCCGAGCGCAAGGCCGTGCGGCTGCTGGCGCAGACGCCCAACATCGTGGCGCAGGCAGGACGACTGCTTGAGGGACGCGACCCCCTCGACCCTCCGGACGGTTCGATTGCCGAGTCGTTCCTGGCCACCTATTTCGGCGAAGCCCCGAAGCCGGAGGCGACGCGCACGATCGACGTGATGCTGGTGCTGCAGGCCGACCACGAATTCAACGCCAGCACCTTCGCGGCACGGGTAATCGCCGCGACCCTGACCGACATGCACTCGGCAATTGCCGGAGCCGTGGGCGCCCTGCGCGGGCCACTGCACGGCGGGGCCAACCAGGCTGTGCTGGAGATGCTGCTACAGGTGAAGTCGGAGGCCGAAGCTGAGGCCTGGGTGATGGACAAGCTGGCGAATCGCGAACTGGTGATGGGCTTTGGGCACGCCGTGTACCGCACGGCCGACCCGCGGGCCACCATCCTGCGCGAAATCGCCCGAGAGCTGGCGCCGGCCTCAGGCCACGCCGAGTGGTTTGACATTTCGCAGGTGATGGAAGCCGTGATGCTGCGCGAGAAGAACCTGAACTCCAACGTGGACTTCTACGCGGCGACGGTGTACGCCTCGCTGGGGATCCCGCCGGACCTCTTCACGCCGATCTTTGCCATCAGCCGAATGAGCGGCTGGACCGCGCACGTACTGGAGCAGCAGGGCAACAACCGGATCATCCGCCCAAGGGCCGAATACGTCGGCCACATGGACCGGCCGGTGACGCCGATGGCTGAGCGCGGCTAGGACGGCGCCTGGTCTAGACCAGCGGAATCTCGGTTCGCTCGTCGGCCGAGCGGTAGATGGCGTCCACGATCTGGGTGACCATCACGCCCTGGGCGGCCGTGACGGTGGGCTGGTCGCCCGTGCGGACGGCGCGGATGAAGTCGGCGACGGAGATTTCGTGCTCTTTGCGCGTCTCGCCGCTCGTGTCGTAGGTCTCGGTGCTGTGGAAGCCGTCGCGGTCGTGAAAGACGCGTAGCGGACTGATTTCGAGGCCGCCGTCAGCGGCGGAGACGCTGAGGCGCTCGACGCTCTGGCCGATCCGGAGGATCCACGAGCACTCGAGCAGCAGGATCAGGTCGCCCTCGAAGCGAATGCCGGCGAAGGCGTAGTCGTCCACGTCGTAGTTGGCGGTGTCCCAGGGACCCCAACGGTTGGTGACGCCGCCGCGGTTGCCGAAGGGCCGGCCAATGGCGCCCCAGACGCTGAGGGGCGTGGGGTGGCCGAGCACGTAGAGGGCTCGGTCGAGCGCGTGAACGCCAATGTCGATGAGCGCGCCACCGCCGTTGGCGGCCTTGGACGTAAACGTTCCCCAGGAAGGGACGCCGGCTTGCCGAAGCATGGTGGCGCGGGCGAAGTGAGGCTGACCGAGCTGACCGCCGGCAACGAGTTCGTGCGCGCGCCGGGCGTCGCGGCTGAAGCGGGTCTGAAAGTCAATGGCGAGCACGCGGCCGGCCTGCTCGGCCGCAGCGGCCATGGCCTGGGCTTCAGCGGCGTTCATGGCCATGGGCTTCTCGCAGAAGACGTGCTTGCCGGCTTCCAGGGCCGCGATCGTGGCCTCGGCGTGGGCGAATGGCGGAGTGCCCACGGACACCACGTCCACATCGTCTCGGGCGAGCAGGTCGCGATAGTCGGTGTAGGCGTGGGGGATGTCGAAATCGCGGGCGAATTCGGCGGCGCGGCCCTCCAGGGGGTCGGCCGCGGCCACGATTTCAACGTTTGGCTGAGCCGCGAATCCCGGCTGATGGGCGCCGCGAGCAATACTGCCGGCGCCGATGATGCCGACGCCGAGGGTTTCTGAGCTTCGGGTCATTGACGGCTAGCGGTCGGTCGTACCGACGCGGGCGTACTGCACGGCGAAGAGTTCGCGGCGTACGGTGGAGTCGTGAAGCAACGGGGCCAGGGTGGACCAAAGGGCCTCGCTGTGCGGATCGGCGGACATGCGGTCCCAGGCGGCTTCAAAGTCGGCGGCCTGTTTGAAGGCGAACTCAACGATCAGCGACGGATGGCCGCCGCCACGACCGATCAGGACGCGCCCGACCGGCCAGTCCAGCGATGTCGCGGCGAATTTGAGGAACTCGTACACGGTGCGGCGGGCTTTGCGCCAGGACTTGGGGCGCGGGACGGCCGACCAGCGGTAAACGAGGATTGGGGTTTTGGCCATGTCCGCTGCTGCGGCGGTGAACGTGGGACGCTAGCACACTGGCAGGGGATGTAGGGGCTCGCGATCGCATCGCGCCGAGTTGAAATTGGACCCATGGCGCGGAGTCTGCCGGTGATACACTCAATGCCTGCGGCGTCCGAGGAAGCCGCGACCAGCTATGAAACGCACCTACCAACCCAAGGTTCGACGACGTAAGCGCCGGCACGGATTCCGTGCCCGCATGGCCACGCGCAGCGGTCGCGCGATCCTCCGCCGCCGCCGGCGGAAGGGCCGTAAGCGCCTGAGCGTCTGACCCGCGACGCTGCCTGTCGCGGTCTTCAACCCATGAATCGCCGCAACCGCCTGCGCCGGGCTCGAGATATTGCCCGCGTCCGGTCGCGCGGGGCGAAGGCGGTGACGCCTTCGCTGGTGCTCTTCGTGACGCCCGGCACCTCCCACGCACCGCGGGTGGCGGTACCGGTGTCGAAGCGATTCGGTGGCGCGGTGCAGCGCAACCGGCTTCGCCGCCGGGTGCGCGAGGCGCTACGCCGTCAACTCTCGGAACTGCCCGCTGCGCTGGATATCGTGGCGCTGCCGCGGCAACGCGCCGTCGACGCGGCGCCGGACGAACTGACCGCGGCGGTGCGCCGCGGCTTGTATTCGTCGCAGACCCGGCTGGCCGAATGACTCCTGCGGCGCTGGGACTCATCCGGGCCTACCAACGGTGGGTGTCGCCGGCATTCGGACCGTCGTGCCGCTACGAGCCGGCGTGCTCGAACTACGCATACGAAGCCATCGAGCGATACGGCGTGCTGCGCGGATCAGGGATGGCCATGCGGCGGATTGCTCGCTGTCATCCCTGGCACGCGGGAGGCTACGACCCCGTCCCCTAGGGACGCGGCGAAGTCATGGAAGCGATCCCCAACACCTGGCAGACGTGGGCCGTCAATCCGCTGAGCGACGCGCTGACCCTGATTCACGACGCCGTGGGGAGTTATGCGATTGCCATCGTGCTGTTCACGGTGTTGATCCGGCTGCTGATGATTCCGCTGACGCTGAAGCAGATCACTTCGCAGCGAAAAATGCAATTGATTCAGCCGGAACTGGAAAACATCCGTAAGCGCTTCAAGGGCGACCGCCAGGCGGTCTCGGAAGCGACGATGAAGTTGTACAAGGAACGCGGCGTCAACCCGATGGCCGGGTGCCTGCCAATCTTCATCCAGTTGCCGGTGCTGCTGGCGCTGTACGGGGGCATCCTGACGCTCAGCAGCCGCGGGCTGCTGAATGAGCAGTTCCTGTGGTTCAACCTGGCGCGGGAAGACTCGACGATCCAAGTCATCGGGGATGCCGCGCCGACGGAGCCGGTGGACGTGGTCATCGCCACCACGGAACTGCCGACGCCGTTGGAGTCGTCGCTGGCGGTGTCGTTCACGCAATTCGCGGCCAACTACCAGTTCCGGACGGACGTGGTGGACGCGGAGACGGCAATCGAGTCGCTCAACGACGGGACCGCGGCGGCGATCTTCCTGGATAACGAAGCGGACCTTGGCCAGATGCCGCCGGGCACGGACGAAACCCGCCTGGTGCAGGCAGCGGCCTTGCTGGTTGAACGGGATCGGCTGGCGACGCGGCTGACGTTTGATCAGGTGGAAGGGATTCTGCGCGGCCGTATTGTGAACTGGGCGGACGTGGACGCCGGGGTGGGTCCGATCGTGCTGCACGGGCTGAAGGACGACCTCAGCGCGCCCATGCTGTTGGAACGGATTGTGCTGAACGGCGATCCGATTCAAGTGCCGATCCGCGAGCACGAAAGCGTGGACGACTACTTCAACGCGCTGCGGGCCGAGCCAGGCTCGCTGGGCGTCTCGCCGCCAATGCGCAATGACGATATCCGCATGCTGAATATCGAGGCGCGAGGGGCGGACCGCGCGTATCCGGCGCTGGCGGACGTGCTGGCGGATGGGCGGTATGCGCTGGCGCGGGACGTGTATGCGTATTGGGGTCCGGCGACGGATTCGACAAAGGCCTATCTGCGGGACTGGTGGAATAGCGGCCAGGGGCAGGAGGCGGCGCAGGTGGCGGGATTTACGCGGCTGCCGGCGAACTTTGACTTGTTTGCCTCGGGCGGATTCTACGTCTCGGTCCTGGCCCTGCTGGCCGGGGCGTTCCAACTGGTGCAGGCACGGATGATGGCGTCGAGCACGGCCACGGGCCAGGCGGCGACGATGAACCGGGTGATGCAGTTCATGCCGATCATCGTGGTGGTGTTCGCGTGGACGTTCCAGTCGGGGCTGGTGGTGTACTGGGTGATTTCGAGCATCATCGCGATTGTTCAGCAATACTTCACCACGGGAACCGGGAAGCTGTTTCCTGCCCATTGGCCGATGGCGCGCGACGTGATGGGGGAGCATCAAGCTAAGGTGGAAGAGGCCAAGGCCAGAGTCGAGGAGACCGAGACCGAGTCGAAGTCCGAGACGGCGAGACGACCTCGCCGCCGGCGACGACGGAGGAGACGCGGTGGCTAGAGATCCTGACGCCGGCGACGGCGTAATCGTGACCGGTAGTTCGGTGGAAGACGCGGTTAAACGCGCGCTGCTGCAACTGAACGTCACCCTCAACGAAATCGACGTGGACGTGATCAGTTCCGGGTCGCGTGGGGTGCTGGGCATGGGACGCGAAGATGCGCGCGTGCGCGTGCGGCTGCGTAGCCAGCCGTACACCGAAGAGGAAACCGAGGACGAGGAAGCCGAAGAGGTTGTGGCTGAGGCCGCGGCTGAGGAGCCTGAAGACGAGGCGCCTGAAATCAACGAGCCGGATGAGCCGGAACCAGCGGCAGCCGTCATCGACGAACCATCCGCCGCCCAAGCAGCCGCTGCCGAGCCCAGCGAGCCGGCCGCGCCCACCGCACGGCGTCCACGCGGCGAACTGCTGGAGTCCGGCGAGGATCTGGAAAACGAGGCCGAGGAACTGCTGGAGAGCCTGCTGGACCGCATGGGGTTTGTGGCGGACTTCGACTTGGTGTCCGAGGATCCGCTGGCCTACAACATCGTGGGCGACGAGGACTTTGGGCGCCTGATCGGTCGACAGGGCGAGACGCTGCGGGCGTTCGGGTACCTGGTGAACCTGATGCTGGGGCGGCGACTGGGCCGGCCGTGTCGGGTGATCGTGGACGTGAACGGGTATCGGCAGCGTCGCGCCGATCAGCTGGCGGAGCTGGCAGAAACACTGGCGGATGAGGTTCGTGCCACGCAGGAACCAATCACGCTGGATGCGATGCCGGCCAACGAGCGACGGCTGGTGCATGTGGCGCTGGCTGACGACGAAGACGTGCGGACCTACAGCATCGGCGAGGGCGACGAGCGCCGCGTCGTCATCAGTCCCAGGGCCTGACCGCCAAAGGGCCATGACCGCTGAGGCCGAGCGGCCGGTCTATCTGCTGCTCGGCAACGTGACGACGGATTTGACGCCGGACGGTTCGACGTTTGGCGGGACGGCGTACTACAGCGGCCGAGCCGCGGTGGCGCTGGGTTACCGCGTGGTGGTGGCCACACGATTGCCACGGTGGGACGCGAGGCGGCTGGCGACCGCGGTTCCCGGGGTCGAGTGGCGCGTGGGGCCGGCGCGTGCGGCCGCGACGTTTTCAAACATCTACGGTCCCGAAGGGCGCATCCAACTGGTGCATGCGCGCGCCCCGCGGTTGCGCGCGGCCGACGTTCGGGAGTTGGCGCCGCAGGCGGAGATCGTGCACCTGGGGCCGATTCTGCGCGAGACCGGGCCGACCACCGTGGATGCGGTGGCGGGTCGGGGTTTTGTGGCGTTGACGGGGCAGGGGCTGCTGCGACGGGTTGACGAACAGGGACACGTCCGAGTGGATTTGCCGCGGTCGGCGACGCGGGCGTTTGCGGCGGCCGACGTGAGCGTCCTCAGTACCGAAGACCTGGCGGGGGACGTGAATACCGCGCGGGCGCTGCTGGCGCGGTCGCGCGTCGGGGTGCTGACGGACGGGCCGGGGGCGATCGAGGCGCATGAGGGTGGGCGGTGGCTGCGGTATCCAGTCAGTGAGCGGCCGATGCGGAATCCGACGGGAACGGGGGACGTGTTTGCGGTGGTGTTGTTCAGCGCCTACCGGGCGACGAGCGACCTGCGAGAGGCGCTGGGGGTGGCCGCGGAAGCCGCGGCCCGTTGGATCAGCGAGCCTGCGGCGGAGCCGTTCCACAGGCTGCCGGAGCCCGGAGGCGCGGGTGAATTTTGACGCCCTGACGTTGGCGGCGGTGCGGTCGGAGATCGAGGACCGGGCGCTGGGCGGGCGCGTGCAGCGGGTGGCCTCACCGAAGCCGGGGACGCTGGCGCTGGAGGTTTACGGGCAGCAGGAACGGCACTACTTGCTGTTGGACGTGGATCCGGACAAGCCGCGAGTGCGGTTTGCGGAGCAGTGGCCACGGGCGGGAACACAGGCGGCCAGCCCGTTGCTGCTGCTCGCGCGCAAGTGGATACGGGGAGCGCGCCTGGTGGAAATTGTGCAGCCGCCGGCGGAGCGGATCCTGGATCTGGCGTTCGAGTGGCAGGGGCCGGAGATGGCCGAAGCCGCGCGGACACGACTGATCGTGGAGTTCATCGGGCGGCAGACGAATCTGCTGCTGGTGGACGACGGCGGCAGGATTCAGGAGGCGCTACGGCGCGTGCGGGGCGGCGACGGGCGCCGGCGAATTCAGCCGGGAGCGGACTACGAACGACCGGCGGCGCTGGATCTGCCTGAGCTCGCAGCGGTGAACCCGGAGGCGCTGCGGCGAAGCGCCGCGCGGGACGGGCCTGCATGGCGGGTGCTGGTGCGAGGGGTGCGGGCGGTGAGTCCAACGCTGGCGCGAGAGGCGCTGGCGCGCGGCGGGTACGCGGCGACGGCCTTGAGCGGCGAGGTGACCGACTGGGTACCGGTGTTGCAAGGCCTGGGGACTATTCAGGCCGACGCGGCGCGGGGGGACTGGCAGCCATCGCTGGTTCCGGCTGCCGACGGCTGGCGGGCGTTTGCGCCGTACGAACTGACTCAGTTCGACGAGGCCTGCGTGCCAGTGGCTTCGATGAGCGAGGCGCTGCAGACCTTTGACGCGGCGACGGCGGCGCCCCCGCCGGCGAGGGACGCACGCGAGGAACGGCTGGAGCAGCTGATTGCATCGGCCGCGGAGCGAGCCACCAGGCGAATGGCGGCGCTGCGAGTGGAGTTGGAATCCAGTCCCGCGGCCGACGAGCTGCAGACGGCTGGGGAGGTTCTGCTGGCATTCGGGCACGGGACGCCGCCGGGCGCGCCGGTGTTCGAGCACGAGGGCCGCACGATCGAGCTGGATCCGCGGCGGTCGGTGGTGGAGAACGCGCAGCGGTACTTCGCGCAGGCCAGGGACCGGCGGACGGCGGCGCGGGATACGCCGACGCGGATTCGGCGTACGGAGCTGGAGTTGGGTTTTCTGCGGCAGGCGGCCGACGACCTGGCACGGGCGGATTCGCCGGGAGTGCGGCAGGCTATCGAAGCCACGCTGGCGGAGGCGGGATACGGCAAAGCGAGTGCGAGGCGCCGTGCGGTTCCGACGGCGGCTCGGTGGACGGTGGGGGCGTTTCACGTGCGGGCCGGGCGTACGGCGGCCGAGAATCACCGCCTGACGTTTCATGAGTCGACGCCCGATGACCTATGGCTGCACGCGCGGGGTGTGCCGGGGGCTCACGTGCTGCTGCGATGCCCGAGCGGGGATGCGCCCGAGGAAGTAATCGAGCGGGCGGCGTCGCTTGCGGCGCATCTGAGCGCCGCGCGGGACGACGCGACGGTGGACGTGGATGTGACGCAGCGACGTCGGGTCCGGCCGATTCGCGGGGCGGGGCCGGGTCAGGTGACGTATCGCGGGGAGCGGACGCTGCGAGTTGCGCCAAGGGCGCCCGAGGACGTGGGCGCGAAGCGGATAGCCTGAGGGATGGAACGACGGTTGATTGCGGCGGCCGTGGCGGTGGCGGCTGTGGTACTGGCTGCGTGCGATGGCGCGGCGCCCGCCAGGGGACCGTCGGTTGCCCCGACGGGGTCGACGCCTGCAGCCGTGGCAACGCCGGCGGACTCGGCGGCGGCGTCGGCGATGGTTACCGCTGCGAACGCGTTCATCGGGGAGTTGAGCGCCGAGCAGCGGGCGGCGGCGGTGTTGCCGTTGGGGGATTCGCGGCGTTCGAACTGGTCGAATCTGCCGCCGGGTTCGGTGCGCTTTCAGCGGAACGGGGTGCGGATTGGCGACCTGGACCTGGAGCAAACGGATGCGATGCACCATTTCCTGGCGGTGGCGCTGAGCCGGGCGGGATACGAGGTGGCAACCGGGATCGTTCGGGCGGAGGACGCGTTGGCCGCGTCGCGCGGCGGGGACAGCTCGCGGTTTAGCGCCGAAAACTACTGGCTGGCGTTCTTTGACGAGCCATCCGACCAGGCGCCGTGGGGTTGGCAATTCGGCGGACATCACCTGGCGGTGAACGTGACGGTGGTGGACGGGCGGAGTTACCTGTCGCCGACGTTCCTGGGGATTGAACCGGCATCGTTTGAGGTAAACGGTTCCACGGAGGCGCCGCTGGAGCCGTATGTGCAGGCCGGGTTGGCGCTGGTCAACGCCCTCGGCGAGGACGTGCGGGCGCAGGCCACGCTGGCCAGTAATCCCAACGGGGTGGTGACGGGGGCGGGACGGGACGGAGTTATTCCGGAAGTCGAGGGCGCGCGGGCTGGTGACTGGAGCGAGGATCAGCAGCAATTGCTGATGGACGCGATTGGGCTCTGGGTGGGCGTGCTGGACACGCGGAGCGCGCAGGCGCGGCTGAATGAGATTCGGTCCGAGGTGAGCGAGATCCACTTTGCATGGCATGGGGCGATCGACGGCAGTGGGTCGATGTACTACCGGATCCAGGGTCCGAGTCTGATCATCGAGTTCTCGACGCAGGGTGCGCTGGGCAGCGCGGGTTCGCACTACCACTCGATGTATCGAGACCCCACCAACGAATATGGCAGCACCGCCGCATCGCGCTAGCTCAGAAACGTGGGCGGCGTTGGCAGAACGAGCAGTAGTGGGTGCTGCGCTGGGCGACAACGATGCGGCGGATAGGACGGGCGCAGCGGGGGCAGGGTTCCCCGGTGCGGCGGAAGACTTGAAGGTGGTTCTGATTACCGCCCGGCGTGCCGCGGCTGGTTTCGAAGGTGCTGAATGAGGTGCCGTGGTTGGCAATGCCCGACTCCAGCGCGTCCACGATGCCCCTGGCGAGTGCTTTCAGCTTGTAGGTAGAGATTCGGTCGACGGGTGCCTCGGGGTGAATGCGGGCGCTGAAGAGAGCCTCGTCGGCGTAGATGTTGCCAACGCCGGCAAGCGTGCGTTGGTCGAGCAGGGCCGACTTGACGGCCACGGTCCGGTTGCAAAAGCCGTCGCGGAGCGTGCGCCAGTCGAAGGCGTCGCCCAGGGGTTCGGGTCCAAGCTGCCCGATCACGGTGTCCAGGTCGGCCTCGTCCAGCGCCCACGCGCGGCCGAATCGGCGCACGTCGACGAAGTGGAGGGCGGGGTCTCGGTCAAAGGCGACGACCAGGCGGCTATGCGGCTGGATTCCGTCGGCTGGGCGCAAGTGGACGCGGCCGCTCATCATCAAGTGCAGGACCAGGACTCGGTCGGTGAGGCGCAGCAGCAGGTACTTGCCGCGGCGGTCGACCTCCTCGACGCGCTGCCCGATGAGGCGGAACTCGAATTCCGGGACCGGCACGCCGAGCGTGAGTTTGGGGTCAAGGACTGTCGCGCGCCGGACGATACGTCCTACGATGTAGGTGTCCAACTCGCGCCGGATCGTTTCGACTTCTGGCAACTCAGGCATAACCGCGAGACTCTGGATGTGGCGCGCGTCGCGCCCCAAAGCATGCAGATCGAAACCGAACCGTCAAGCACCCCGGCCGATAGCGACCCGCCCGCCGACAGCGGCGGGCGGGGGCCCTCGGCCGTAGACAAGCGCCTCTTCTGGCTCCAGGTGGCGTCGCTGATCGTCGTGACCTGTGTGAGCCTTGCCGCCATTCCCTACGCCGAGGAGATTCGGGCAAACGCCGGCCCGGCCTACTTGGCGCTATTCGTGGTATCGGTTCAGTCCGGCGCGCTATTCATGCTGCCGGGGTTCGGGTGGGCGTCGATTGCCGTGTTCGCGGTGGCGTTCGACAACGTCTGGGGGCCGGTGCTGGTGGGCACCACGGGCCAGGTGGCCGGCGAGATGGTGTCGTACCTCCTCGGAGTGACCGGCTCACCGTGGATCCAGCGACGGAAGTCCTACCAGCGGGTTGAGGCCTGGATCAAGCGCTGGGGCCTGCTGGTGATCTTCGCCATCGCAGCCCTGCCAAACCCCTTCTTCGACCTGGCGGGAGCCATCGCCGGCGCGGCGCGGCTGGGCTGGTGGAAGTTCTTCATCTCGTCCTGGGCGGGGCGGCTAATCAAGAACATTGGGTTCGCGGCAGCCGGGGTGCAAGGTGCGGATTTCATCCAGCAGTTCTTCTAAGAGAGTCGTTTAGCGAATCCTGGCGATAGAATCGCGGGCTATGGAGGAGTATTTCCGGCAAATTGCCGCTCGGACCGCTGAGGGTGAGCGGGTAGCGTCGGCGGTGGTGGTGTCCAGCCGCGGGTCGACCCCGCAGGACATCGGCGCGCGCATGCTGTTTTTCCGGGATGGATCCACCTGGGGGACCGTGGGGGGCGGCTGCGTGGAAGCGGACGTGCGGGCGGAGGCGATCCGGGTGCTCGCGGACGGACGGGCGCGGGCGCTGGAGATCGACCTGATCGACGACATCAAGGGTGAGGGCGACGTCTGCGGTGGCACGCTGGAGGTGCTGCTGGAGGCCTGGAGCGACGCTCCCCTGATCCGCCTGTGATTGACCGCGCCGCGGCAGTGTCGGCGGCCCAGAAGGCGCTGGCGCGGCGGGCGGGCATCGTGTTCGTGCACCTGGTGGGCGCGCGCGGTGTGGTGGCCGGTGCAATCGGCCTGCGGGCGATTTACGAGTCAGGTCAAGGGCTTTCGCATGTCGTAGCGACGCCGGGGATCGACCAGGCGCTGGCGCGGCTCGCGGGGGAGACGCTGGCCTCTGGGCATCCGCGGGCGGTGAATCTGGATGCGGAAGGCGAGCCGGTGTCGCGTCGCGCTCGGGAGTACGCGCGGTTCCTGCTGGATCCAATCATGGCCACGCCGCGGCTGCTGATCGTGGGGGCGGGGCACATCGCGGTCCCGCTGGCGCAACTGTCCTCGGTGCTGGAGTTCGAGACGATCGTGGTAGACGAGCGGGCGGACTTTGCTAATCGCGAGCGGTTTCCTTCGGCGGACGAGGTGTATGCGCGGCCGTTCGAGGAGTTCCTGGACGAATTCGAAGTAGACGAACGCACGCACGTGGTGCTGGTGACGCGAGCGCACCGCTTCGACGAACTGGCGCTGCGGCGGCTGCTTGGATCGCCGGCGCCCTACATCGGGATGATCGGCAGCCGGCGGCGGGTGCACATCGTCTACGGGACGTTGCTGGCGGAAGGCTTCACGCCAGAACAATTCGCCAGGGTCTACGCGCCGATCGGGCTGGACATCGGAGCACGAACGCCGGCGGAGATTGCAATTGCGATAGCGGCGGAGATTGTGGATCTAAGGCGGCAGGGGAAGGGACGGCGGCTATCGTTGAAGGAGTTCAGGCCGGGTGTGGGGGATGGGCGGTAGAGATTGCGCCTGGAGAATTCGCTGCCGACCTCAGGTCATTCAGCGTCGTGCGAGGCAGGGCTCGCGAGATTGCTGGCAGACCGAATTCGGGGTGACCTACGGTATAGTCAGAGTACGTGAGCGCCAGCGGGGCGGTAGTGCGCCCGGCCTGCTAGCGGGAGTCGCATAGCGATCCGCCCCAGTTGGCACCCACGCCCCCTCAGCGTGACCTCGGCCAGCCTTTTGGCTGTTGCTGCGCTGCGAGTCTGCGTGTATTCCCCGAGTTCCACCTGAGATCTGCTCTTCGCCGCGATCCGCTTCGTGGCTAGCTGTCGCGGTCTTGAATCAGGTTGAAGTCGATGGCTCGGACCACGGCGGCGGTGCGGTTGGTGACGCCGAGTTTGGCGATGACGTTGGCGACGTGGATTTTGACGGTGCGTTCCGAGATGAAGAGTTCCTGGGCGATGTCGCGATTGCGGGCGCCGCGGGCCATGATCTGAAGAACCTCGAGTTCGCGGGGGGTGAGGGCTTCGACAGGCTGGGCATCGTCGTCGGCGTCCTTTGGGCCGAGGCGGTCGAGCAGACGTTCAACCACGACAGGCTGTAGGAGCGAGCCGCCGGCGTTGACGCGGCGGATGGCACGGATAAGGTCCCTGGGTCGCACGTCCTTGAGCAGGTAGCCGCGGGCGCCGGCGCGGATGGCTTCGTAGATGGCCTCGTCGTCGTCGTAGGTGGTGAGGACGATGGCGCGCAGGTTGGGGTTGACCTGGCGGAGGCGGCGGATGGCTTCGGCGCCGCCCATTTGGGGCATGCGGAGGTCCATGAGGGCGACATCGGGGTTGGCATTGGCGGCTTGCTCGAGGGCTTCGATGCCGTTCGAGGCCTGGGCCACGACCTGGATGTCGGATTCAGCATTGACGATGGCGCCGAAGCCTTCGCGGACGATGGGATGGTCGTCGGCGATGAGGACGCGGATCATCGGTCGTTGGAGGCCGGATGCAGCGGGATGTGGGCCTGCACGCGAGTGCCCTCGCCAGGTTGGCTTTCGATGCTGAGTGTGCCGCCCAGACGCGCGGCGCGCTCGCGCATGCCGAGGAGGCCGTAGCCAGACTCGTTGGAGTTGGTGGAATCGATGCCGGCGCCGTCGTCTTCGACGACGAGGCGAACGGCGTGGTGGGCGACCTGGAGGCTGGTGAGCACGTGGTGGGGCGACGCGTGGCGGAGGGCGTTCGCGAGGGCTTCTTCGCCGATGCGCAGGATCTCGTTGGCGATGGGCGCGGGGACCCCGGCGGCGTCGCCCTGGAGGCTGAAGCGGGCCGCGGCCTGACCGGAGGCGTCGGCGCGGGCGACAACGGCGGCGAGGGCGTCGCTTAGATCCTGACCATCAAGGGCGGAGGCGCGGAGACCCTGGACGGAGAGGCGGGCTTCGCGCAATCCCACGCGGGCCAGGTCGAGCGCGCGCGTGCGGTGGTCGGCAGCGGCTATGGCATCGCCGGCGGCGCGCTCCAGGGCTTCCAGATGGACGATGACGCCGGTGAGACTCTGGGCGACGGTGTCGTGGATGTCGCGGGCGAGCCGCATGCGTTCGTCCAGGGCGGCGCGGGCCTGGCCCTGGCGGTAAAGCAGGGCGTTTTCCAGGGCGATGCCGATCTGGGCGGCGACGGTGAGGAGGAAGTTGGAGAGTTCGGCGCCGTCGGCGGCGGCGGTGCGGACCAGGAGGGCGCCATTTTCGTCGGCCACGGTTAGCGGAAGGGCATGGACCCAGGCGCCGGCGGGCGTGGGGCGGCTGCGGAGGGCGCCGTGTGGCTCGGAGTCGTCAGGGGACACCGCTTCGGCCCATTCTGGATGGGGCGGTTCGGCGAGGCCGAGTTGCTCGGTCTGGGTAGGTGCGAGCCGCACGTAGGCGGTCTGGATGCGGGGGTGGCGGGGGAGTTCGGCGGCGCTGACGCGAAGGATCTCCTGAGCGTCGAGGGTCTGGGTGATGGAGCGGGCGACGCGCACAACGATTTCGAGTTCGCGGGTGCGGTCGGCGACGCGCTGTTCGAGAGAACCGTAGAGGGACTGGAGCTGGCGGGCCATGGATTCGAACTGGGTGGTGAGGTCCTCAATCTCGTCGCCGGTGCGTGCCGAGGTTGGAATGGGTCGGAAGTCGCCGGCGGCGATGCGGCCGGCGGCCAGGGCGAGGTCCCGCAGGCGCCTGGTGGCGCGGACGGCGGTGAGGCCGATGAGGGCGGCGGGCAGCAGGGCCGCGCCGAGCAGGGGGATGAGCACGAGGGGACCGGGACCGCTGAAAGCTTCGAGGGCGGCCGTCCAGGGGCGTTCGACGACCAGCCGCCAGCCGGTGGTTCCCAGGGGGGCGAAGCCGGTGATGCGCTGGGTGCCGATGAGCGGGCCTCGAAGAAGGGCGCCGGAGGAAGTTTGGAATAGCGGATCGCCGGGTTCGCCGGAGGACGTGACGGAGCGTCCGACCTGGTCGAGGTCCTGGTTGTAGGCGACGTAGGCGGTGGCGTCGACGAGGCCGAGGGTGGCGCTGGGGGCGGTGGGGATGAGGTCCTGGAGGAGGGAGCGCCACGGGGATTCAGCGGTTGCCGAGGAGATCTGGATGACGCCGAGGCGGATGACGGCGCCGTCGGGGATTGCGGCGATGAGTACGGACTGGCCGTTGGAGTTCTGGACGACGTTGGAGAGAGCGAGGGCGCCGGTGGCGCGGGCTTGTTGGAGGGTTGCCGTGGCCGGGGCTTGGAGGGCTTCGTCGAGCTGCTGGGTGGGGCGGGCGTTGGTGGTGCGGTGGAGGAAGAGGTTGGGTGGGCTGGTGATGGTTGAGCGGAGGTTGGTGCGGAGGGTGTCGGTGAGGGCGCGTTCGATGGGGGTGGCGAGGGCGAGGGCGCGGTCGGCTTCGGCCTGGAGGAGGGTTTCGAGGCGGGAGTGCTGGTTGAGGAAGAGGGTGAGGACGGCCACGGCGAGCAGGACGGCGGCCGTGGGTACGGCGGCCAGGATGGCAATCTGGCCGGCCAGTGATCGGGTCCAGGAGCGTTTGGTCGTGGTTGGGGAGCGGTCTCGCACGAGGCAGCGTTTAGGGGCCGCGTAGACTGATCAGTATGGACGCTTCCGAGCGCCCCCGCCTGGTGGTTCTGGACGCGATGTCGCTAATTCATCGCGCCTACCACGCGGTGCCGCGCCACTTCGCCACCTCCAGCGGCGAGCCCACCAACGCGGTGTTTGGCTTTACCAACATCCTGTTGCGGGTGGTTGAGGAGCTGTCGCCCGATCACGCCGCGGCGGCCTTTGATCTGCCGGGTCCGACGTTCCGGGACGAGTTGTACGAGCCCTATAAGGCCCACCGGGACGCGCCGGACGACGCGTTGGTTGCGCAGTTTGGGCGGATCCGGGAGTTGATCGAGGTGCTGGGGATTCCGATCTATGACCTGGAGCCGTTTGAGGCCGACGATGTGTTGGGGACGCTGGCGCGGCAGGCGGAAGCGGAGGGGTTTGAGGTTTGGCTGGTGACCGGGGACCGCGACGCGCTGCAGCTGGTGACGCCGCATGTGCGGGTGCTGAGCACGAATCCGCGGACGGGGCAGCCGCTGATATATGACGAGGCGGCGATCCAGGACCGGTGGGGGATCAGGCCGTCGCAGGTGGTGGATTTCAAGGGGTTGGTAGGCGATAGCTCGGACAACATTCCGGGCGTGAAGGGCGTGGGGGAGAAGACGGCTTCGACGCTGCTGAAGGACTACGCAGACATCGACGAGATCTACGCGCACCTGGAGGACCTGCGGCCGGCGATCCGACGGCGGCTGGAGGGGCAGGAAGAGGTGGCGTACCTGTCGCGGCGGCTGGCGACGATCGTGTGTGATGTGCCGGTGGCGTTTGACGCGGAGCGGACGCGGCTGTGGCAGGCGGATCCGGCGGCCGTGCAGGCGCTGATGCGGGAGTTGCAGTTCCGCAACGTGGTGGAGCGGATGGGGTTTCTGGATGCCGCGGCGCGGGTCGAAGACGAAGCGCTGGAGGTTGAGCCGGCGGTGGTGACGGACGCGGAGGGCGCGCGGGCGTTGGCCGCGGATCTGGCGGGGGCGGAGCGGGTGGCGGTGTTTCCGTATACGCGAGGGTCATCGTGGAGCGTGGAGTTGCTGGGGCTGGGGCTGGCGTGGGGCGACGACACGGCCTACGTGAGCCTGGATGGCGAGGCCGGGCCAGTGGAGGAGCTGCGGGGGTGGCTGGAGGACGAGGCGGCGGGGAAGGCGGCGTTTGACTCGAAGGAGTTGCATAGCGCGCTGGCATCGCGGGAGGTGACGCTGCGTGGCGTAGAGGCGGACCTGTTGCTGGCGGCGTATGTGGCGACGCCGAGTGCGATTCCGGGGACGCTGGACGACCTGGTGTTCCGGCGCAAGGGGCTGGACGTCGAACCGGCGCTGCCGGATGCGCAGGTGGCGGGCGGGTTGATGCGGCCGGACCCGGAGGACGCGGCGGCGGCGGCGGCGCTGCGGGCGGCGCTGGCGCTGGGGCTGGCGGAGGAGATGGACGCGGAGATCGACGACCTGAAGCTGACGGAGCTGCTGCACGACGTGGAGATGCCGCTGGCGCTGGTGCTGAGCGAGATGGAGCGGCGCGGGATCAAGCTGGACGCCGGGGCGCTGGGTGAACTCTCCCGGGAAATGGCGGAGGAGATTGCGGAGTTGCAGTCGGGGATCTACGCCGACGCAGGGCATAAGTTCAATGTGAACTCGCCGAAGCAGTTGGGGACGGTGCTGTTCGAGGAACTGGGGCTGCCGGCGGGGCGGCGGACGAAGACTGGGTATTCGACGGCGATCGGGGTGCTGGAAGGGCTGGCGGACGAGAATCCGATCGTGCGGCGGGTGCTGGAGTACCGGGAGCTGAGCAAGCTGAAGTCGACGTATATCGACACGCTGCCGGACCTGGCGCACCCCTCGACGGGGCGGCTGCATACGACGTTCAACCAGGCGGGGACGGCGACGGGGCGGTTGTCGTCGGCGAATCCGAATTTGCAGAACATCCCCATTCGCACGGAGCGCGGGCGCGAAATCCGGCGGGCGTTTGTGGCGGGGCGCGAGGGGTGGACGTTGCTGGCGATCGATTACTCGCAGATCGACTTGCGGGTGCTGGCGCATATCAGCGAGGACGCGGCGATGTGCCAGGCGTTTGCGAACGGGCATGACATCCACTCGGCGACGGCGGCGAGCCTGCATGAGGTGTCGCTGGACGAGGTGACGGAGGACATGCGGCGGCTGGCGAAGACGACGAATTTCGGGATCGTGTACGGGATCAGCGCGCAGGGGTTGGCGTCGCGGACGGAGTTTTCGCGGGGGGAGGCGGCCAAGTTCATCGAGACGTATTTCGCGACGTATCCGGGCGTGAAGGGGTACATGGACTCGACGATCGCGCTGGCGCATGAGCGGGGGTACGTGGAGACGCTGTTCCAGCGGCGGCGGTATCTGCCGGAGTTGCAGTCGCGGGCGTTTCATGAGCGGGCGGCGGCGGAGCGGATGGCGATCAACATGCCGATCCAGGGGACGACGGCGGACATCATGAAGGTGGCGATGGTGAAGCTGGACCGGGCGATCCGGGAGCAGGGCTTCGCCGCCCAGATGCTGTTGCAAGTGCATGACGATTTGCTGTTCGAGTTGCCCGCGGAGGAGCTGGACGACTTTGCGGGGGTGGCGCGGGGGTTGATGACGACGGCGGTGCCGCTGCGGGTGCCACTGGCGGTTGATGCGAAGGCTGGGGGGAATTGGCGGGACATGGAGGATCTGTAGGGGGGCGGCTGATTGGTTGCCGTTGAAGGTGGTGACTTGGGGCGGGTTGCGCGGAAGACCCTCACCCCAACCCTCTCCCACAGGGCGAGGGAGGAAGAGGTCGATGCGAAGGCTGGGGGGAATTGGCGGGACATGGAGGATCTGTAGGGGGGCGGCTGATTGGTTGCTGTTGAAGGTGGTGGTGGTGACTTGGGGCGGGTTGCGCGGAAGACCCTCACCCCAACCCTCTCCCACAGGGCGAGGGAGGAAGAGGAAGAGGTGGATGCGAAGGCTGGGGGGAACTGGCGGGATCTTCGGGAGCTCTAGCGGGCTGAGGACTTGGCTGCCGGGGTGGTGGGAATGGGGCGCCTTCGTGCGCGTAAGAGTTTTTTCTAAAAAACTCTTGAGGTAATTCGGGGCGCTTTTTTGGTGGGTCTGGGGCGTGTCGGCGGCGGGGGTGGATGGTTGGGGTTGCGGGTGTGACGGAGGGCTGGGCGGGGTGTGTTTTGGCTGGGTTTGACGCGTGGGTGGGGCGTGGTTTGCGCGGGGTGGTGGGAGCGGGTTAGAAAGCCCGGGGAGCCCGGGATGGACGGGTGGACGGGGTGGCTGGGTGCGCCGGGACTGCCCATGGCGCTGGGTCCCGGCGGCGGCCGCCGGGATGGCGGACGGGCGAGGAGCGGTCGTGGAGGGACGGCGGGGCGCGGGGCGCAGGCGGTGCAGGGTTTGGGGAGGGCGGGGCGAGCGGCGAGGCAGGCGTAGGGGGCGCCGGCTGGTGGGAGCGCGAGGCGCGTTGGCGTGGTTCGATGGGCTCGCGAGGAATGTCGACAGGGTCAGGATGAACGCACGCAGGCTGGCGAGGAGTGGGGGCAGGGTCAGGGCGACGGGGGCGGGGGGCATTTTTGTGGGGTTGCGGGGTTAGCCCGTCTAGTGTACACTCTGAGTACGACAGAGGCAAGGCGGATTCAAGTCGGAGTGAGTGAAGGCGGGGGCTGGGCGGAGGAGGCGGGGCCGTGCGCGACGGCGGTACCTGGCGCGGCCAGCGCCGCATGGCGGGCGGGCGCGCCGCCGTCCGCGCGGTGCTGCACATGGCCACCGTCGCCGCGACGCGGGCCGGTCCGGTCATCCGGGCCTGCTATCCGCGCCTGCGCGCAGCCGGCAAGCCCTCCAAGGTGGCCCTGACGCCTGCATGCGCAAGCTGCTGGTGGTCTGCAACGCCCTCTGCCAGCACCAGTCCCCCTGGGATCCGACCCCGGCTGCCCCAAATGCAGTTGCCCACCAATTTCGGCCGAAGACGGCCGAATCTTTCGGCTAGCTCAGGACAGGTTCTGCCTCTCGGGGGAAGTCAAGGTCATTACTGGCGGCGGTGGGCGGGGACTGGCAGCCAGCAGCAAGGATTTCGGGGGGCGGCGGTGATGCGGACCGTGGACCGGGGGGCGTGGCGAGCGCGGGTGTGGGGCTGGTTGGGGTGGCGGGGCCTGTGGAAGGAGTGAGCTGAGAGGAGTGAGGGGTGAGAAGGAGGCGGAGGGGGCGAAAGAAGGAGGGAGCGGCGAGGCGTGGGATGTGAGTGGCGGAGCGGCGCCGGTGATGGCGGGTGCTGGCGATGCCAGCAGTGCTAGCAACGCAATTAATGCATGCGTTGATTGCATTGCCGGCAACGCCGGCAGGGATGGCGGTGGGTGGAGGTTGGGGGGTGGTGTGCTTACCAGCCGCTGGGTTTGTGGATGGGGCGACCGGTGGGGTCGATGACGGGATTGGGGAACTGGCTCTGGCGGAGCAGCTTGCGGCGCTTGCGGGTGAGATGGGTGGTGAAGCTGGCAGCATCGACAAGCAGACGGGCCGCCCGCCGGCCGGGTAGGGCCACAGGGCAGGATACGCCGATGGTGATGCCGAGTCGGTCCCTTACGGCGCGAACCGGGAAGGCAAAGTCGTTGTCGTTCGACACGACCAGCGCTTTCTCAAAGTCGCCGGCACCGGCGTCAAGCAGGAGATGGGAGGCGAGGTTGACGTCGGATCCTTTCTCGTCGGTCCTCAGCACCTCAACGGTTCCGCTTCCGTTCGCCCGCGGCATAGCTCGCTTGTGGGCGACGAACAAGCCCAGGTGGACTGTCAAGCTTGGGATTGTGCGAAGGGCGCGGATGTAGGTTGCTTGCTGTTGGCGGACGGTTGAATTGGCGGCGCCATCCAGCAGGGCCGTGAAGTAGCGAATTCGTTGAATCTCGTCGCCGGGTTTCAGCAGCGCCTGGCTGAGCTTTTGAAGGTCAATCCAGCGGTAGGGCGTTCCTCGCAGAGATCCGTTGTACAGATTCAGTCCATCAACGTAGACGTTGACCCGAGCCACGAACGCTCCTAATGCCTACCGCCCTTCGCTGTGTTAAATATGCGGAGCCCCCGTGCACAGGGGCTCCACCGCCCAGACCGATTATTCGGCTGGGTCCGATGACCATGTGTACGCCAGATCACTGCGGGCGTCAAGGGTTGTCTGGGTGCTGGCCCGAACTGTTGGCGCTTTGGCGAGGTCCGAGGCTGCGCGAATCCTGATCCACCGGGCCGCTGGCGGATGGTTGGGTCGGTGGGATGGTTGATCAGGGCGGTGAAACAGCGAATCCGCTGGACATGGTCGCTGACCTTGAGCAGCCCTTGGCTCAGCTTCCCAAGTTTGAGCCAGCGGTACGGAGTGTCGCGCAGCGCGCCGTAGTTGAGGTTGAGGCCGTCCGATGTAGACGTTGACTTTTGCCACGGACGTCCCCCGGCAAGAGACCGCCCGAACATGGCTTGAAATATGCGAAGCCCCCAGTGAGGGGGCAGCGCGTCCGGCCGGAAATTCGGCTGGGGCAGTGGATCGATAGTCGTTGATGAAGTGCGGAGTGTCAGCTTACCGAGGCCGCGGGGAGGGACGGGTGGAATAGGGAGAGGGGTGGAAAAGGGCAGTGGAAGGCTGACCTTGGCGAGATGAAGGCCGACCTGCACGCGCGGGAGGCGCGGCTGATCAAGTGGATCGCCGGGCTTGTGGTGGCTGGGGCGGCTGGGGTTGCGATTGCGGTCAACCAGGTTTTGGTACCTGGCGTCGGAGGCTGATCGGGGTCCACGCAGGACGCGGCGTGGGATGACAGATGCGGCGAGGGCGGCGTGCTCTCAGCGAGGGGTACGAGACGTACGGTGCCGGGAACTTGTGTGCCGGCCATGACGTCACTGCAGGCAATGCAGGCAGTGCCTGCGTTGCTGACTGGACTGGCAAGGCTGGTAGGGATGGCCGTGTCGATTAGGCGCGGGCGGGCGGGTACGGGTTCCGGGCGAGTGACCGGAGGCGCGGGTGGTTTGACGGTTCGGGGGTCTGGCTAGCCTCGGCTCAGCTTGCCCAGGTCACGCCACCGGTACGGGCTGTAGCGCAGGGTGCCGTAGCACAGGTTGAGGCCGTCTCGATGTAGCCATTGACTACTGCCACGGACGTCCCCCAAACGAGATCGCCCATGAGTGCTCTGAAGCATTCGCAGCCCCCAGTGTGGGGGCTGCGCTTCCGACCGGCGCTTCGCTGCGGTGGTTTGAGGGCGCAATTTGGCCGGCCGCAAGCTATGCCAACGACGGCGGGTCCGTGCAAGCGAGAGACTCTCCCAAGAGCCGGCCGGCTTCAGTGAGACGCCCTTGGCGGTGGGAGGACGCGCGGCGCCGAACAGATTTTCCGCCGTGCTAGTGTTCTCCTTGACAAGCGGATCGACAGCCAATCGACCTCTTTGCAACTTCACGCTCGAACCGGGAACCGATCCATCCCGCCACGACAGCCGTTTTCGCGCTGCTTTGATAGGCTTGCCAACTCACAGTCAAAAGCAGGCAAAATCGAAGCACAGGAGAAGTTTCGGTGACTTTCCCAACGAGCGCAGAACTCGCTACTATCATTCCCGGTGTCCAGTCAGCTGAATTCGTAGTTTCCGGAGGTCAAAAGGCAGTCTACAAGGCAACTGTAGACGATGAGATAGTCGCACTAAAGCTAATATGTATCGATACGGGGGACTCTGACAGTGACGATGTGCAGACAGATGTAGACACAACTGCGGATCGGGCCAAACGCGAATTCGATATATTGGATCAGGTCGATATACCGGTTCTCGCGAGAACCGGCTCAATAGGTCTCGAAACCGTAGAGATCAATGGCGTAGGCTGGATATACTTCACAGAAGAGTGGATCAGCGGTAACTGCCTGCGCGATACTATCAACAAAGGATCCTTTGAGCCAAATAAAGTCGCCAGATTGGGAGTCGATCTTATACAAGCCGTCTACTGGCTTGCCGAGAGAGATCTAATTCATCGAGACATAAAGCCTGACGCGATTATCCCCTTGCGGTAAGTATGCTATACTCAGCCATCGGCAATCAGGAACCGCAGCGATGGCTAAGACCTACACCGTTTTCGACTTCCAGCGCGACTATCCGGACTCCGACGCCTGCCTCGCCAAACTGATGGATCTGCGCATCGGCCTACGCGCAGAATGCCCACGCTGCGAGCGCGAGACGCGCTTTCACCGCGTCCGCAAGCGGCGCTCCTATGCCTGCCAGTGGTGCGGCTACCAGGTGTTCCCCTGCGTCGGCACGATCTTTGAAGGCTCGCGCACCCCGCTCGTCAAGTGGTTCTACGCCATCTACCTGTTCGCCAGCTCGCGCCACGGCGTCCCGGCGAAGGAACTCGAACGGCAGCTTGGCGTCACCTATAAGTGCGCCTGGCGCATGGCCCACAAGATTCGCGAGTTCATGGCCGATATGGACGCGGGGATGCTCTTTGGCGAAGTCGAGATCGATGAGTCTTATATCGGCGGGCATCGCCCCGGCACGCCTGGCCGCGGCGCCGGCGGCAAGACCATTGTGCTCGGCATGAAGCAGCGAGGCGGCGCGATGAAGGCGTTCGTGATCCCGGACGCCAAAGCCGCCACCATCCAGCCGCTGATCGATCAGTCGGTCGAGTCCGGCAGCACGATCCACACTGACGAATGGTGGGGCTACCGGCTGCTGACGTGGCGCGGCTACGAGCACCGCAAGGTGCGGCACGGCGCAGGCGAGTACGCGCGCGACGGCATCCACACGAACTCGATTGAGAACTTCTGGGCGCGGCTCAAGCTCAGCATCCGCGGCAGCCACATCCACGTCTCGCGCCAGTGGCTCCACAACTATGTCAGCGAGTTCGCCTTCCGCTACAATCACCGCAAAGTCGCCGACCAGATGTTTGCGCGGATGATCGGGGCGATGGCGGCATGAGCGAAGCTGACGGCCCACTCAAAATGACGGACCACATCGGTATCAGACTCCATGCCGTCGAGTTCCCGAATGGTCGGGAAGCCATCGTGACGTTTGAATTGTTCTGTTGGCCCACGGGGAATGGCGGCCAGCAGGCCAGCTTGGCGAAGGTCTCGCAGTCCACGCTACGCCTCCTGAACGATGACGAAACTATTGACTATGGGGGAATCGTGCGTGAAGCGGCCGCCAAGCTCACGCGTGATTTCGAGCGCGTGATTGAGACACTGTCGAGTCGCTATCGGGCCACTCACGCCGACTAGCCAAACAGCCCGCGGCGGTAGTGGGTCATTATTGACCTCCCTGCGCCTCACATTCGCGCAAGGCTGCGGCGGCATCGCCGGTTCCCACGAAGATGAACGAACCTTGCTCCAGCCGTTTGGCTGTCATCGCGGTGGACAGATTCAGGATGGCGAGATCGCGACCCGCCATAGCGACGGATCGGTAGGTGTCCATAATCCACTGGCAGCCGAACTCCATGGCGAGGGGATGCTGCGCAGCTACGGTCGGAGTTGGCGTCGGTGTTCGGGTTGCCGTGGGTGTTCCACGGGCGGCGGTTGGCGAAGCCGTGGGGGCCGGAGAGTCCCCGTCGCAGAACTGCTCGACCAGATAGATCAGCACGACAAGTTCGACCCCCAATCGGGTGAGGGCCGGGGTGAGACGTGCCAAGGCATTGGCCCCGGCGGTGCCATCGTCAATTTCGGTCTGCATCGCGCTGGTGAGCGTCAATGTTGAGACCGAGAGTCGTCGGGCTTCGACATGCAGCAACTGGCCACGAATGGACAGTGGCGGCCTGCGCTCGAACATGGCCACGGCTAAGTCGGTAATCACGTCCAGGTCCTCCTCGCTCGACAAGGCGTCGAAGGCGTCGGCCAGGGACTCAAGATCGGCGCGAAGGGCCTCGAGGTAGCGTGCTTCCTCAGCAGTCGGACACGTCGCCGGCTGAACGATCGACGCGACCTCACGCGAGTTGGATTCCAGGAAGCCCTCGATCCGTGTGACGCGCTGGCTGATCGTTCCGGGTTCCGGCTCAAAGGCTTGGAGCCAACTCGCGCCGGTGGATGCGGCCACCGTTCCAGCGACAAGGGCCGCGGCAATTCCCGCAACGAATACGGCCCTGCGAAGCCGTCGGGTGGTAGGGCGGCGCATAGGCGCTCTTTCCAGGGCCACCCGGAAGTACGACGGCCCCGAACGGACCGCTGGTCGGATAACCCGTTACCACACAAGCTCGCCAGCGGCCGTCCGAGGCCGCCGGGTTATCCGATGCTTGTGTGGTGGCGGGAGCCTAGCAGGCCAGGCTTACTTACTGCAAGGGGATAATCGCGAAGCCTGAAAACATCATCTGGTCCAAGGATCGCGAGAGATATGTGCTTTTGGATCCTGGAATTGCACTTGACTTGGATGCAACACGCCTTACACGAATGCCGGCAGTCTTGGGGACTATGGCGTACCTCTCACCAGAACAGACGGATCCATTTCGGACACTGCGTCTGGACTTTAGATCTGACCTATTCGCCGTCGGCGTCGTGCTGTACGAAGCATCAGTCGGCGAGCATCCATTTATGACGTCGCTCACGACTCCCTCGCAGGTGGTGGCCGGGATCCTTACTTCGACACCGACGCCGGTATCTGATCGGACCCCGGATTTCCCTGTAGACTTAAGTGATCTGATATCTCGGTTACTCGGGAAGGCGCCTCACCTGCGCTACCGAACTTGTGACCGAGCAAGGGTTGCCATCGAGAGCATCGCGCGTCGCTTAGGAGTTGCAACGTGACTATTTTCGCACAACATGGCTGGGGAAAGACAGACAAGATTCACCGTGGCTTTGCAGATGGCGTGATTCATGGGATGATTCTGAGTCCTCGTGACGAATTGCCGGCTAACATAGGCTCGTTTCTTTCGGAAATACAGCTTGAATATCCATCGGCCGAGTGCTTCGTAGATCCACAGTTCCACATTGGAACGATATCGCCGGTGAACGACGGAAAGCTCACTCGCTATCCGCACTATCATTCACATCTTGATCCAACTTCGTTTAGCCCAGCAGAGATTCAGGCATACGTAAGAGACACCCTAACATGGCAGTCGACCCTGAGTGTATCGGGTATCTTCTCACCAACCGTAATAGTCGAAGATCTAGCCAGCCAATGGGCCCAAATTGCCATGATGATGGCACAAGAGACCATCAACCAATACCGAGACAGCAAGCCGCTCTATGTGAGCCTCGTTATTGGGGAAGGAGCACTTCGTCAGCAACTGCAAGTAGATAATTGGCTCGATGAGCTGACACGGCTTGACGTTGACGGCTTTTACCTTGTCGTACAGCGGTCATCAGACATTTATCGTCAACACTTTGATCCGGATGTACTTTTCTCACTGTTAAGGGTCTGTTATTCGCTCAGTGAGCTAAACAACTACCGAGTGATCTCTGGTTATACAGACATGATTGCTCTTCTTGTGCATGCGGTCGGAGTGAATGCCACTGCTTCAGGGTGGTCTGTCGGATTAAGACAATTTACTCTAAGACGGTTTACGCCGGGCACCTTTGGAAGACAACCGCGTCCGCGCTATACTTCCAGCCCGTTATTGAACAGCATATATGTAACCGAGTTGGACGGTATCCACGCTGGCGGGCAAATTGCTCGGGTGCTGTCAAGCACACCGGTCGATCAGCGATTCACAGGCGCTAACAACCCTGAAAATGTCGCATGGCCAAGGGACGATGCTGCCGTGCATCACTGGCACGCTTTGGCGAACGTCGTACAGTCAGTTTCAGCGTCCAGAACCGCGGACCGTCTTGATGCGGCTCAAGGTTGTATAGCACATGCACGTGGTGTTTACGCGCAAACTGGTCGATTAGTGCCGTTTACGAACGAAACGGGACCTACACACCTCGATCAATGGCTCGATGCACTAAGGCGGTTCAGAATTGATGCCCGAGTCTGAGTGATGATCTTGGTCGAGGAGTCTCCTTAGAATAGCCCCGACCGCCAGCAAATATAGTCTGCGGCTCGCTGGGCGGCGGTGCCTTCTGGCCCTTATTTCGGTCCGTATGCTTCCATCCTCCTGTAGAGAAATCAATCCAATGCCGTTATTTTGGAATATTGTTGCAAGCCTCTTGGCTCGTCGGGCACCAGGCTCCGGCATGACAATTTGAACTGATCGCGAAAACGATCGGTATCCCATCGCTTGGTGCAACGCCCGACGACCATTGGATAGCTTGCCTTCATACGTTACTATGTCAATCATATTCCATGGTAGACGATATGCAAGAAATACGGAAGAATTAGCTGATATGTCAACAATGCCCACAGCAGACATCTGTCTAACTTGCCGTGTTAAAGATCTACGCGATAATCCCGATACTCTTTCGAGATAGCCCATTGTCCGAGGAGCGCTATATTTCAGGAGCGAAAGGATTCGCGCATTTGCGGGTGTGCTCAAACAGGAGGCAAGCGCCTCCATACTTAGACCATCGGGAATGGCGCAAGTGTCGACGTAGGCTACTACGAGATCGGCACGTCCTTGCAGACCGTCAAGTTCCCTAAGGAGGAATGGTGGAGAAGACGTGTCGGCAGACTTAGTGCTATTGAGAGTAGCTTGAAAGCAGTCCATCATATGGGCCTCTGTGCCTATTGCGGAGGCATATGAGTGCGACTTCTGATCGGCGAGTGAACTGTCTGGCCTTGATCCGGACATACCTAAATGTCGTCAGTCAGACGCTTCGGTCGGATCTCAATGTTTGATGCCATTGGCTGCGTCTCGTCCCCCTTTGGTGTCAGGATAGCGCGAGTGAGCTAGGGCTATCGGTGTTCGGGGCGAAATCAGCGGGGTGCTGAGGATGTGTCTCGGCGGCGCTGTCTGCAGGCTCCGAGCAGGCTCACGTCGAACGGGGATTAGGGAACACCTGTGTTGGGGCATCAGGGGTTAGGGCATGGTGGTGTTCCACCTGGTTTGCTGCGGCAGAGTGCGTTGCAGAGGACGAAAAAGGTCCCGCACGCAGGAGACGAAAGCCAGGTTAGTCGGTTTGCCGTGGCGGTGCGGGCGGCAGCGTAGAGCGAGGTGCGCACCTGAGCGCGCCCGCTCCGGCAACTCCGGCGCCCGTGGCTCAGGTCTTGGAGAATCTGGACCGTGGCGCTGGGCTGGGGGCGCGGCGGAGGCCGGACCTCTGCCGCGAACTGCGCCAGCACGCGGGCGAAGCCGCGGATCTGACGCGGACAGCCGGTTGGTCGGCCGCGACCAGGGCTGCCAGCACGGCCCGCTCGTAGCCGCCGCTGGCTTCCAACGCGATCCGGGTCGGCCGAGGCGCCTGCAGCCTTCCCGGCGAGCACGGCACCGTCCACGTCGTCCCCGTGGGCTCGACGGCCACGTCCAACTGCCCCTTCGCCACCTCGATCCCCGCCGCAAGGCCCCTGTGGGCCCGCCATTGGGTACCCATCGGCAACGCTGGCTGCACGTCCTGCCTTGCAAGTGCGGGGCTGGTGTTGACGGTCCTGGTACCAGTTCGGGCTCTGGGCCAGCGTCAGGGTCGGGACGACTCTGTTCTCTCGCGGTATCTCACGACTAAAAGGCGAGATCGGTCTCTTCCGGCCCGCGCACTGTCACCCCGGCGAATCTAGGGCTTGCGGAATATAGAAGGAGTCAGAGGTGAGAGGCGGATTAGGAGGTTGGGCGGATTCGGTGAGTGTGAGTTGGCCGGGGCCACATTGCGTGGGGTTTTGTGGTCAGGTGAGAGACAGAGTCTCGGAAGGATACACAACGTTAGTACACATTTACAGATATTCTAAGTGCGGCCTAGGAGGATAGTCGATATTCGGCTCTATAGTCGTGTAGTTGCTGAAGCTTCTGACGGTGTACTAGGATAGGTCTTGAGAGTTCGCTGGGCGGTGCGGGCTCTGAATAGAATAGGCAACGGGCGGATGTTGCGGTTTGTTGTCGGGAGAGTCTACTCGCGTGGGGATGTGAAGGAGCTGGCTGGGGTTCGTCGGGATTCCGTCGGTGGGCCGTGGCACACCGGAGTTTTGGAACACAATGATGAGTTTCTGATTTTCGCCAATGTGGGCACGCCTGGGCGTACTGGTCATGACTATGACAATCAATGGGAGGGTCCTTTGCTTCGGTGGAGTCACCAGCAACGTTCTCATCTCGGTTGGGCGAGTGTTCAAAGATTGCTTGAGAGGGATAGGGTCGTACACGTGTTTTGGCGTGAATCCAATTCGGATCCATTTATATACGCCGGCTACGCCACGGCGATAGATGTCGCTGATAAATCACCAGTAGAGATTCTTTGGTCGTTTTCCGTCGAGGCACCGGACGTGAATACTCTCGCGGGGCCGGACGAACTTCCACCGAGCGGATTCACCGAAGGAGCCGCCCGAAGGGTGTCAGTTAATGTCTTCGAAAGAGATCGCGCGGCTAGGGAGGCGTGTATCCAGCACTATGGTCCAGCGTGCCTAGTCTGTGGTCTGGAGTTTGGGAAGCGATATGGAGAAACTGGCGCTGGCTTCATTCACGTTCATCATCTGGTTCCTATTTCCGACGTCCGTTCAGATTATTCAGTTGATCCAATTGAAGACTTGCGTCCCATCTGTCCTAACTGTCACGCCATGGTCCACCGACGACAGCCTCCTCTCGCGCTCGATGACGTACGTTCGATGCTCGTTGACTGAATGATCTCGTTTAGGAGTACTGGCGGGCCGGCGACAGGCTGCGCGCTCTTTCGGAGACGTATCTCTGGAGGTTCGCCAAGATCAGGTCGGGGCCTGTCAGTCGGCGTTTCGTAGCGGGAGAGCCCGGATCACCATGAACGGTCTTATCGGCCGGGTCAGGGCGGGTTCTACGGTGACACCGGCTTGGCAATGAGGAAGGCGAGATAGGTCAGGGAGCGAAACACGGGGTTGCCGTGGTATTGCTCCGGGGGATCGCGGTAGATCGCGAGGAATTCGTCGGCGGTCAGGCCGAAGTGCCGCTGGGCGTCACGGTCCAAGGCTTGCCGGATTTCCTCCGGCGTGACCTGGATGTGTTCGTATTCGTCGGGCAGCCACTCGGGCCGCGTCTCGACGGTGGTTGCCACTTGGATGCCTCGCTGCGCTTGCCTTCAGGATAGTGCGGGGAAGGGGGAAGGAGTGAACTGAGGGGAGCGAGCGTTGAGAGAAGAGTCCGAGGGGATGGGAATGGTCCACGAAGGGCACGAAGGACCACGAAGGGCGACAGCGTGCCTGGCTTGGGACTTGGGAGAGGTTCCGGGCTTTCCACCCTCACCCCCGGATCGCGTCCCCGGGATCGTGTCCGGAGCAGGCTGGGGCAGGCTCTTTCCCTCTCCCTGCCAGGAGACCGTTGCAGAACCCGGAGTTGGTTGCCCGGCAGACCCCTCACCGATTTCGGCCGAAGACGCCCGAATCCTTCGGCAGGCTCAGGACAGGTTCTGCCTCTCCCCTCGGAGAGGGTGAAGAGCCGCCACTCCTTCGAGGACGAGGGGCGTTTTGCAAAGGTCTCCTGCCAGGGAGAGGGAAAGATGCGGTGTCTCCTGCGGGAGACGTTTGCGTAACCCGAGGGTGGGTGCCCGGAAGAGGCCGGTTAGAAACCGGCCACTACGCAAGAGAGGGCGGGGACGGGGGACGAGGTTGGTAGCTGCATCCGAGGCGGGTGGTTCGACACGGTCCCTTCGACAAGCTCAGGGCAGGCTTTCGGGGGACTCTAGACCGGCTCACCACGAGCGGGGTGGGCGTGAGAGCACGAGCGGAAGAGCCCTCACCGATTTCCGGTGGGTACACCGGAGTCCTTCGGCCAGCTCAGGACAGGTTCTGCCTCTCCCCCAGGAGAGGGTGAAGATGCGGAGCCGAGCGGGGGGGGACGGGTTGGGTGCTTCATCCGGGCAGTGTGGTTCGACACGGGCCTCCAAAAGATTACGGCCCGGCTCACCACGAACGGTTTCATCGGCAGGGTCAGGGTGGGTGGTTCGACACGGGCCCTTCGACAAGCTCAGGGCAGGCTTTCCGGGGACTCCAGACCGGCTCACCACGAACGGTTTGTCCGGCACGGTCGGGGATGGCGGATGTGGGCGTGCGATACTTGGGGTGAGGGTTTTTTGTTTGGACTATTTCCCCACGCTTTGAAGCTTGCCCGGCGCGACCGAGTGGCCGCCGGGTGGTGAGATGCCCTGGATGGGCTGGCGCCGGTGAAGGAGCCGTACCACGATGAGGGCGACCATCGTGTATGGGTTCCTGGGGGCCGGCAAGACGACGTTGTTGCGTTCGCTGGTTCCGCGGCTGTCTGCCCTGGAATCGACGGCGCTGCTGGTGAATGAGTTCGGGATTGAAGGCGTAGATCAAGTGGTTCTGGCCTCGGATGACCTGACGGTGCGGCAACTGGTGGGCGGCTGCGTGTGCTGTGAGGTGCGGGGCGACCTGATGGCGGCGCTGGATGAGATTGACCGACGTGTGCAGCCGGACCGGCTGGTGATTGAACCGACGGGCCTGGCCTCGCCGGACACGCTGGCGCATGTGTTCGCGAGTCCCGCGGTGCGGTCGATTGTGCAGGTGGATTCGGTGATTACGGTGCTGGACGCGACGCGCTATGCGCTGGTGCGGGATGCCCTGGGTGAGTTTTTTCCGAACCAGGTGCGGCATGCGGACCTGGTGCTGGTGAATAAAGCGGACGCGGCGAATGAGAGGGAGCTTCGGGACGCGCGGGCGTGGGCGCGCGGGCTGAATGCCGAGGCGGCGATTGTGGAGAGTGTGTATTGCCGGGTTGATTCGGACCTTTTGCTGGCGACTATTCGTCAGGGCGGGGTGCGAATGACTGAGGGGTGGTTGCGCGGAAGACCCTCACCCCAGGCCTCTCCCACAGGGAGAGGGAGGAAGAGCGGAGCCGTTACCCCAGCCTTGTCCCACGAAGGCGACCTTGGTGTCGTCAGGGGTGGTTGCGCGGAAGACCCTCACCCCAACCCTCTCCCACGGGGAGAGGGAGGACGAGGGGACGGCGCAGCCCAGCTCTCACCCCAGCCCTCTCCCACAGGGAGAGGGAGGAAGAGCGGAGCCGTCACCCCAGCCTTGTCCCACGCAGGCGACCTTGGTGTCGTCAGGGGTGGTTGCGCGGAAGACCCTCACCCCAACCCTCTCCCACGGGGAGAGGGAGTAGGAGCGGACCCCTCACCCCAACCCTCTCCCCTTGGAGAGGGAGGAAGAGCGGAGTCCTCGGCTCGATCCTCTCCCCCAGGCGAGGGGAAAGAACGGCGGGTCTCTGAAGCGATTGGCGCCGCACAGGCGGAGCCGAGGACGCCTGGGGTTCCGCATGACGATTTGGCTGGGAGTGGGTTGGAACGGCTGGTGCTGGACACCGGCGATTTGCCCGCCGAGCGGGTCGACAGGTTTGTGGGCGACCTGGCCGGGGGCGTTTATGGCGAGGTGGTTCGCGCGAAGGGGTTTGTGCCTCACGCGGCGGGCTGCGCGCTGGTTGATGTGGTGCTGGGCGCGTGGGAGGTCCGTGAATTCGGGCCGGCGCCGCTGTACATCGACGTGATTGGACGAAACCTGAACACCAACGAAATGGAGCTGGCAGTTACTCATGGCATCAAGGAGCTCGCGCGCACGGCGTAGCCGGCGCACCTCAACAGATACGGCGGAGACATCGGCCAACGGGACCGAGGCGACCGCCACGACGAATTCTGACAAGACGGTCTCGCACCTGGCGCATCACCGAATGATCGCGCGCAATCTGAATGCGCTGCGCGAGAATTTCGGCGAGTTGCGGAAGCAGGTGGTGGATACGGAGCGGCAGTACAAGCGCGGCGACAAGTCGCTGGATACGTCGCTGTTTCAGACACGGAACCAGGTGGAGGCGCTGGAGAAGCGGCTGGTGGAGTTCATTGAAGAGATGACGGAGGTGGCGTTTAACTCGAACCTGGAGATCAAAGGGAATTCGGACCGGATCCAGGCGATCTGGGAGGCGCTGGAGGCGGTAGCGCCGGACGCGAAGGAGATTAAGCGGCGTCGTGAGGAGTGCGAGAAGCGCGAAGAGGCGCGGCAGAGCGAGATTGACCGGCGGCTGCAGAGCCTGGCGGATGAGCACACGGACAATGGCACGGGTACACGCACGCGACGGACGGCGGCGTCATCCTCCAAGCGAACGAGCGCTGACTGATGCGGCGGGTATCGGCGATTCCGGAGGACATTGACCTGGACATGGGCGACGAGGTGTCGTCCGACGGCCAGGATTTGCGGATGCTGGTTGACGAATTGAAGGATGTGATTTCGCAAGAGCGGCCGGGGGAACGGGCGCTGGCGAATTCGGCGCGGGAACTGACACGCATGGCCGGGACGCTGCGGAACCAGTCGGGGACGGCGCATTCCGGGCCGCAGTTGCGGCTGGGCGTGTTTGTGGATACCGCGAACGTGAGCGACCGGGATCCGGATGATCCGATTCGGCTGGACTTCAAGAAGATGCTGGACGAGGTGACGGCGGATCGCCGGTTGATTCACGCACGGGCGTATTGCCCGATTTATGCTGATTTTGCGGGGCGACTGGAACATCAGCGGTCGGTGGCGCCGGTGTGGGAGAAGGGTTACGACATCGTGACCAAGTCGATCAAGGTGTTTGCGGACGGGACGCGGAAGGCGGATCTGGATATTGTGCTGGTGATGGATGTGATTCGACGGCTGCCGACGATGGACGTGGTGGCGCTGGTTTCGGGCGACGGGGATTACGTGCCGATGGTTGATTACCTGCGCGAGCACGGGCTGCGGGTTGAGGCGTATTCGTTCGCGGACGCGATGTCGGAGGACCTGCGGGTGGCGGCGAACGACTGGTTTGACCTGTCGTCGGCGACGGGTTTGCACGTGGGATCGCCCAACGGGGCGCGGCGAAGGTCGCGCGTAGCGGCCAGAGCGTGATTCAATTGGACGGGCGGCGATGAGCGCGCGGCGGCGCCGGCGGCCGCGACGGCGGGATCGGCCGGATGAGGCGCGGCGACCGCGGCGGTTCAACCCGCGGCGCTGGCTCACGCTTTCGGGCGTGTGGTCGATCCTGGCGCTGCTGGCGGTGCTGATGCTGATCGTGTCACTTATCGCGCCCGCGCTGGGCACAGGAGTCGGAGGCTAGGCACTGCGCGACTCACGCGAGAACCGGACCCAAGAGCGGGCCGGCGGTCGCGGGCGGACACCGTTCGGTCTATGGCGGCTGTTTAAGGTTGGCGGGACCGAGTTCAACATCGACGCCAGCTGGCTGATCATATTTGGCTTCGTGACGTGGACGACGGCGACGTCGGTGATCCCGGTGCGGTTGATCGACGCGAGCTTGAGCTCGGGGGTTCGGCTGGATGTGACGTGGCCGGCGATCTGGGCCGGCGGCGTGGTGACGAGCCTGCTGTTTTTTGGGTCGATCGTGGCGCACGAGGCGGCGCATACGGTGGTGGCGGTGCGGACGGGGATCCCGGTGCGGAGCATCCGGCTGTTCATTTTCGGTGGGCTGGCGGAGATGGCTCGCGAGCCGGATCGGCCGGGGCAGGAGTTTCTGATCACGGTGGTGGGCCCGCTGACCAGCGCGGCGCTGGGTGGATTTTTCCTGGCGCTGGGCGATCAGCTGGAGGCGGCGTCGATTCCGGCGGTGACGGCTCGCTGGCTGGGGGAGATGAACCTGGCGCTGGCGGTGTTCAACATGCTGCCGGGATTTCCGCTGGACGGCGGGCGGATTTTGCGGTCGATCGTGTGGGCGGTGACGGGCGACGTGATTCGCGGCACGCGGGTGGCGAGCTTTGTGGGATCGGCGCTGGGGGCGGCGCTGATGGCCTTTGGCCTGATCCAGTTTCTCTTGTTGGGCGGGGCTGTGCAGTCGCTGTGGACGGGGGTGATTGGCTGGTTTCTGTGGTCGGCGGCGCGCGGGGGGTATCGCGACGCGATTCTCAGGCAACAGCTGCATCGCTATCGCATCCGCGATCTGCTGCGGCCGGAGTCCGGGGCGGTGCCGGGCGACGGGAGCGTGCAGGAGTTCATCGAACGCGGGCTGTACCACGACCGGTTTGGTCTGCGGCCGGTGGTAGATGCCGCCGGGAAGCTGATTGGGATGTTGGAGGGGGACGACGTGCGGGATGTTCCGCTGGAAGAACGGCTGTCTACGGTGCTGCGGGACATTACGCGCCCGGTCGACGAGATGGCGGTGGTAGCGCCGGACGATCAGCTGAGCGTGGTAATCGACAAGGCGTATGAAACGGATCGGCGGCTGTTCTTTGTCGTTGAGGACGGGCGCGTGCTTGGTACGGTGGACGCGGTGGACGTGGTAAACACCCTGCGAGCCAGGAATCGCTAGCCCAGTCTCACCAGCCACCCGCCATCATCCACTATCATTTTGGTCAATCAGCCATCGCGCCCAGGAGTTCGGCCAATGGAAGTACGTTCCCGTGCCGCGCTGTTCCTTGATTTAGCCTCGCTGGACGTGATTGTCGGCCATCACGGCGTGCGCGTGGCGCCTGGGCGGCTACGCGAGCGGTTGACCGAGAACCGCCGACTGGTGCGGGCCGTGGCGTACGGGGTGCGCGACGACGACCGTCCCGACACCGAGCAGCGCCTGGCCGGATTGGCGGCCGAGGGATTCAAGGTCATCGCCAAGCCGCTACGCCGGCGCGCGGACGGCGTGCTACGAGCCAGCCTGGGCGTGGACATTGCGGTGGATGCGCTGGAACTTGCCCCGCACCTGGATGCGCTCAGCTTGCTGACCACCGACGCCGATCTGGCCGTGCTGATTGAGGCGGTGCAGCGGCGCGGCGTGCGCGTGGAAGTGATCACCAGCCGGGAACTGGCGCCGCCAGCGCTGATGGAGGCGGCCGATGAGGTGGTGGAGTTTGCGAGTCTGCTCGATTCAGTGAGATCTGAACGCCCGGGCCGTCGCGACATGCCAACGGAGCGGGGCAACGCTCGGCCGCGCCTGGATCCGCCGCCGCGGCGGCGGTCACGGCGACGTGCACCGGCGAAGCCCGAGCCCGAGGCGGTTCAAGCTGTTCCGGCAGCGGATGCCGCCGAGGCCCCGAGCGATGCGCCGGCACCGTCCGAGGAGCCGAGCCCCGAGGCTCAGCCCAGCCAGCCGCCACAGCCAACGGACGCAGCACCGGCCCGCCCGTCCGTCAAAGTGCTGCCACAGGAGAAGCTGACCGGCCGGACCGTGCGGAAGCCGTCTGACGAGGGCTAGGTGCGCGTCGCCGTCACCGCCACCATCTGGGGCGACAGCCCATTCGCCCAGGTAGCCGAGGAGGCGCGTGACGCGGGGTATGCGGGCATCGAGGGGGTGGGCGACCTGGCCGGGAACATGCCGGCGGCGCGCCGGGTGCTGGCCGACGAAGGCCTGGAAGTCACAGCCGGCCGCTTCTTTGCCAACTGGTTCGCCGAGATGTATCGCGACATTGAGTTCGACCAGTTGCAGCGGGCGGCCGAGTTCTTTGCCGACATAGGCGCAGCGTTCCTGATTACATCTTCGCGTCCGGTTCCCGAGCGAATGCTCACGGCGGGTCACGTCACAGATCAGCGCCAGGACGGGTTATTGGATTACCAGTGGACGCAGCTGGCTGACTCCCTGACGCAGGCGGCGTACATCACGCAGCGCGATTTCGAACTTCCCCTGCTCTTTCGCAATCAGCTCGGCTCCTACGTGGAAACCGGGGACGAGATGGACCAGTTGATCAGCATGACGGACCCGGAGACATTGCGGCTGGCGCCAGACATCGGCTACCTGGCCTATGCGGGCGCGGATCCGCTTGCGTTCGTTCGCACGAACTTCGAGCGGATTGCCTACGTGACATTGAAGGACCTCGACGCCGACTTGCATGAACAGCACGTCTGGGCGCAAGGGTCGCTGGAGGGATTCTGGGAGGCCGGCGGGTTCCTGGAGCTGGGCCAGGGGGACGTGGACGTGGAGGGCGTGGTGGACGTGTTGCGTGAGCGCGGGTTCGAGGGCTGGCTGGCGGTTGGGCACGATCGACCGGGCCGCGACCCATCGGCCAGCGTTCAAATCTCACGCGACTATCTGGTGGGGTTGGGATTCGAACTTGAGGCGGAGCTGACGTGACGCGGATTATGGGGCGCCGAAACCTGTTGGTCGGCGGCGCCGGGGCGGCCGCACTGGCGGTCTTTAGCGCTTGCGGCGACTCGACGGTGCGCCGGTTGCAGTCCAGCCCAATTGCTCTGGCCAACGTGTGGCCGTGGGGGGTTAACACGTTTCTGGAGCTTGAGGTTGAGACTTGGAAACGCCGCCAGACGCTGGAAATGGTTGACCAGGCCGGCATTCGCTGGATCAAGCAGCATGCACCGTGGGAGGGCATTGAGACGCCGGCCCGCGGGCAGTACTTCGACGCGACGGCGCGCCGATCCACCTGGGACAAGTACGACGAAATTGTGGACCTCGCTGATGAAGTGGGCGTCGACATCATTGCGCGAATCGACCGGGCGCCGGCGTGGGCTCGTGCCAACCCGGTCCATCCAACCGCGCCGCCGACCGATTTGGGCGACTACGGACGATTCCTCACGGCGTTCGCGACTCGCTACCAGGGGCGGGTGCGCCACTATCAGATCTGGAACGAGCCGAATCTGGCGCATGAGTGGGGCGGTTCACCGCCCCAGCCCATCGCTTATGCGCAAATGCTGCAAGTGGCCAATCTGGCCATTAAGAGTGTGGACGATGAGAACGTGGTGATCGGCGCGCCAATGGCAGCCACGCTTGAGAACAGTCCACGGGCCATGGACGAGGTCAGCTATCTGCGGCGGCTCTACGAGGCTGGTGCAGGTGACTACATGGACGTGCAGGCGGCCAACGCCTTTGGCCTGGAGCATCCACCGGAGGCACCACCCGATCCGGACGTGCTGAATTTCCGCCGGGTGGAGTTGGTGCGTGATCTGATGGTGGAATTCGGCCTGCGGAACAAGCCAATCTGGTTTAACGAATATGGGTGGAACGCTTCACCCGCGGGCATGAACCCGGCAAAGCTGGTCTGGCGGCGGGTCTCCGAGGAAACGCAGGCCGAATGGACCGTGGAGGGGGTGCGCTACGCCCTGGCCCACTGGCCTTGGGCGGGTGTGTTCAATCTCTGGTTCTTCCAGAAACCCCTGGCGGCTCTGCAACCTGACGAGAGCGAGTACTACTTCCGCATGGTCGAACCGGACTTCACGCCGCGACTTGTCTATCGAGCCGTGCAACGTGCTGCCACCGGCGCGTCATTCCCCTAGGACGATTCTGAGGCACCTATTGCGAGCGCGGCGCGGCTGGCTACTGCCGGCGGCTGTAGCGGTCGCAGCCGCAGTCACAGTCGGAGCGGTGGCGTTCACCTCGTTGTTGGAACGCGGAGTGACCTACGGCACCGCGGGCCTAGGCGAGGTCCGGGACGCGAACGGTCCGGCGATCGGCGCCAATACATTCCTGCACCGCGAACCAGACGCCGCCAAGGTCCGCCGGGAGCTCGACGTGCTACGCGCAGCCGGGGTGGGGCTGATCCGGCAGGAGTTCAACTGGGCGGAGTTCGAGCCGCTGGATCCGGATGAGCACCCGGACCTGGGCGAGGACGCCTGGACGAAATATGACCGAATCGTGGAAGACGCCCAGAACGCGGGCATAGAGATCCTGGCGCGGCTCGACCGCGCGCCGTCGTGGGCCACGCCCGGCTTCGATCCGAGGGTCAACCCGTGGATGCAGGCCCCGCCAGCGGATAACGCGGACTTTGCGAGGTTTGCAGGCCAACTGGCCGCTCGATATCGAGGCAAGGTCCGTTACTACCAAATCTGGAACGAGCCCAACCTCTTTGGGGAGTGGGGAGGGCAGTCACCGAACCCAGCCGAGTACCTGGACATGCTGCGCGCCGTTGGGCAAGCCATTCGCGCCGCCGATCCCGAGGCGCGTATCGTGCTGGCCGGGCTGGCGCCCACGATCGAGACGGGTCCGGAAAACCTGAGCGACCTGATCTTTCTGCGCGCCCTGTACCAGCTGGGCGCCAAAGGCGACTTCGATGTCGCGGCCAGCATGTCGTACGGGTTGTGGACCGGGCCGTGGGACGCGCGGATCGACGATCAGCGCGTCAACTTTCCGCGCGCCGTGCTGTGGCGCGAGGTCATGCTGGCGTTTGGCGATGCGCAGACGCCGGTCTGGGCGACGGAGTACGGCTGGATGTCGCTACCGATTGGGTGGAGCGGAGATCCGGGCATCTGGGGCAATCACCCGATCGACGTTCAGGCGGCGTGGACGGTGGAAGGGATACGGCGCGCCCGCGAGCAATGGCCCTGGATGCCCACGATCGTGATCTGGGCCTCGCGCTGGCCGGAAGAACCGCAGCCGCGCGATCCGACCCCGTACTTCCGGCTGATGGACAGGGACTTTACGCCGCGTCCCAACCTGAATGCGGTGCGCGAGTCCTTTGCCGGACCGGTGGCGGCGGGAGTCGGTTTGCACCAGGAGTCGCATCCGGCGGTGAGCTACGACGGGCCCTGGCCGCGCGTGCCGAGCGACCTGGCGTCGTTGACCTTGCATCGGCAAACGGGGGTGGCGGGCGCGAGGCTGAGCTTTCGGTTTGAAGGCACCGACGTGGGGCTGTTGACACGGCGGGGGCCGGACATGGGGCGGGTGCTGGCCCGAATCGACGGGCAAGACGCGCTAGCCGACGCGCTGCCCCGGAATCCCGCGGGCGAGGCAATCCTGGACTTGTATGCGCCGCAGGTGGAGCCGCTCGCGCGAATCCCGATTGCCACACGGCTGCCGCCCGGCCCGCACACGCTGGAACTGACGGTGCTGGCCGAGTCTAATCCGGCCGCAAGCGGGGGACTGGTGATCGTGGATGGTCTCCTGGTGGGCAATGCCCGGTCCACGTGGCCTTGGCTGGCACTGGGGGCGCTGTGGGCGGCGGTGGGGGCGCTGGGCGTGTGGTTGGCGCGGGGATGGTTGGTGGTTCAGCGGGCGCTGGCGACGCTGTCCTGGATCTGGATGGACCAGCGGATTGGCCCCTTGCGCCTGGGCGAACTGGTTCTGGCCACAGCGGCGGTGCTCTACGCGATACTGCCGGCCGGCGGCCTGACCTCCCTGTGGACGTTTATCCGGGTTCTCCTGGCTCTGGGCATGGGAGTGATGGCGCTTGCCCGTCCGCGGGACGCGGCGCTGGTGGCGGTGGCCGCCATTCCGTTCGTGGGCGTGATTGGACGGACCGGCGTGATCGATCGCCCGGTGGGCGAAATCCTGATCCTGGCCGTGGTGGCCGCTTGGATCGTGCGTGCGTTGTGGTGCGGGCCGCCGCGTCTACCGCCCGTTCGCTGGTTGGCGGTGGTGGGCGCATTCGTCCTGGCCGGGATTGTGGCGGCGGCGCTGGCGGACTACCCGAAGTTCGCCTTGCGTGACCTGCGCACGGTGATCCTGGAACCTGCGGCGTTCTTTGTGGTTCTGGCTTCGGTTCTGCGCGACCGAAGCGACGTTCGCCGATTGCTGGCGGCGCTGGTGGCGGGGGCGGCGCTGGCGGCGCTGACAGCGCTTGCGCTGATTCCATTCGGTGCGGTGGTGACCGAAGTCTTCCCGCCACGTCTGCGGGGCACGTTCGGCTCGCCGAACAACCTGGCGTTGGTACTGGAGCGGGCGGCCCCGGTGGCGTTGGCGCTGGCGGTCGTCGCGAGCCTGAGCACCTCAATCAAGGCGCCGGGCCGCTGGGGATGGCGCCGCGCACCGGGCACGCGCACGCTTTGGTTGCTGGCGCTGGTACTTATGGGGTCGGTGCTGATTCTGACCTGGAGCCGGGGCGCGTGGTTGGGCGCGTTGCTGGGGCTGGCGGTCGCCTCCCGGCCGATGTGGGAACACGCCCGGCCGGGACGTCGCCTGGCGGCCATCGCGCTGCCGATCGTGGCGCTAGCGGCTGTCGTGGCGGTTACGGGCATCGACCGGATCGGGCAGTTGCTGCGCATCGGGGACAGTGGCGCCGTATCGCGGCTGGCCATCTGGGACTCCGCTTGGCGCATGGCCCGCGACAACTGGCTGTTCGGTCTTGGTCCGGACAACTTCCTCACGCACTATCGCGACTACATGCGGCCCGAGGCCTGGCGCGAGCCGAACATCTCGCACCCGCACAACCTGTTGCTGGACGCCTGGGTTTCGCTGGGCGTGGTCGGTCTGGTGGCGCTCGTGGCGGTGCTGGCGCTGTTCTGGCGGGACTGGTCGCAGATTCGCCGTCCGGCCGCCGGGCGATCCGATCCGTTGGCGTTCGGGCTGGCCGGCGCGATGACGGCCGCCTTGATCCACGGACTGGTCGACCACGCATATTTCCTCCCTGAACTCGCCGCAATTTTCTGGACCCTTGCAGCTGCCGTCATCGTCCTTGCCAGCGCCCAGGGGGCGCCTTTGAGGCGTGCATCGGCGTCCGGTAACTCAGGGGCTCAGGCTGCACGCACCGCGAAAAACCCAGGACCACGCTCGACGGCTTAGTGACGCTGCCGCGCAGCAGTTCACGGCAGTCACTTGACAGTCCAGCCACGACGAGCCGCAAGCTCCCTAGCCCGCGGCGCCACAGCTCCATGGCCAGCGAGCGGAAGTTGGGGGCGCGGTGGAAGGTGCAGAGGTCGGCGTCGTGCTGGTTATGGGCGTTGCGGCTGGTGCGGGAGAGGATGACGAGCTTGTGGCTGTCGATGTCGGCGCTGGGGTACAAGAAGCTGCGGCGGACGCTGTCGGGTACTCGGGCGGCTAGAGCGAAGTTCTGGGCGAGGGGATGACTTTGGAGTGGGGCATAACGGATTCTTGCGCGACGGGGCGTCAGCGATCGACCAACGCAGTCGGAATCGCCCATTGTGCAGAGCCTACGTGGCGACGCCGTATGTGCGGATCAGCGTCAGGTCTGAGGACGGCGGCAGGGGAAGAGGCATCGCCACTCGGACGCCTCTCGTGCAATGCTCGGGCCATGGCAAATCTGCACGTTCGAAACATCCCGGACGACGTGTAGGAACGTCTTCGGCGGTACGCCCGTGAGAACAACCGCAGCCGTGCGCGCGGTCGTGCTGAGTTCGGTGGAACGTGAGCTGGATTGCTTGGAGTGGCAGGAGCGCCCGGCTCGGCGTCCGACGACAAACCTTGGTATCGACGCGGCGACGCTGATTGCCGAGGAGCGGTTGCGGCGCGACCGAGAGCTCGGGGGACTCGATAGGCCGTTGATGCCCGGGTAGCGGCGGAATACTTGCTGCCGACGCCACCTCGCGCGTCGGTGGCGAACCATCGCGATGGGCAGGGTCACGTAGCCTGACTGGTTGCGACGCTTGCAGGGGAAGGCGACGGCGTGATGCCGGAACGAAACGTCCCAGCGGCTGGCCCTGAGGTTTTTGCGTATTACGAGGGGATTGATGAGGCGGGGCGGTTGGTGCGGGGGGCGGGGCCGCTTGAGTTTGCGCGGATGCAGGAGTTGATTGGGCGGTTTCTGCCGGCGCCGCCGGGGATGGTGCTGGATGTGGGCGGCGGTCCGGGGCGGTATGCGTGCTGGTTGGCGGAGTTTGGGTATGAGGTCCACCTGCTGGATCCGGTGGAGACGCACCTGGAACAGGCGCGCGAGGCTTCCAAGGCGCAACCGGAGCATCCGCTGGCCAGCGCGATGCTGGGCGACGCGCGTTCGCTGGATCAGGCCGACGGGAGCGCGGACGGCGTCCTGCTGATGGGGCCGCTATATCACCTGACGGAGCGAGACGACCGGCTGGCGGCGCTGCGTGAGGCTCACCGCGTGTTGAGGCCCGGGGGCGTGGTGATCGCGAAGGCAATCAACCGGTTTGCTTCGCTGCTGGACGGTCTCATCGAGAGTTACATCGATGACCCAAACTTCGTCCCGATCCTGCGACGCGATCTAGAGGATGGGCAGCACCGCGGTCTCGCAGATGACTATGGCTACTTCACCACGGCGTTCTTTCACCGGCCGGACGAGCTTGAGGCGGAGGTCCTTGCGGCGGGATTCGAGCAACCGGGCACGTACGCGGTGCAAGGACCTGGGGTCTTGGCCACAGACCTCGATGGACGCATGTCCGACCCTGTGAAGCGAGCGCAGCTCCTGGACTTGATTCGCTCAGTCGAAGAGGAACCGACGTTGTTCGGAGTGACGGCGCACTTTGTCGTGGTTGCCAGGAAGTGACTGCCCTGCGCAGCGACGGAGCGTCAGGCCGCGGGGTCGATGCTGGCGCGGGTTTCGGCGAGGACGAGGTCGACGACCCTTAGGAGCGCTTCCTGGTGCGAGTCGCCTTCGAGGCGTCGCAAGCGATAGAAGTCCACCTGGCGGTCGGCGCCGGTGCCTTCGGTGATGATGGTGAGGGCGTGGCGCAGCTCGGGTTCGCAGTCGAGGGCGCGGGCGTCGCCGGCGAGGGTTTCCACGAGTTCTTCGGTGACGTCAATGATGTCCTTGCGGCCGCCGCCCCGCTCGTCGCCGAAGAAGGCCAGGACGCCGTAGCGCTGGGCGAGCCAGCGGTTCTCGGCAATGATCTCGGTGGGCGGTTCTGGCGGTAGCTTGCCGGCTCGGTCCTGGCGGAGCAGGTAGCGGATGAGGGACGCGTAGAGGGCGACGACGCACATGGCATCGTCGATGCGAGTGCAGACGTCGCCGATGCGCATTTCGACGGTTGGAAACTTGCCGGAGGGCCGGATGTCCCACCAGAGTTCGCTGGCGTCGCCGATGAAGTCCATGCGCTGATAGTCGGCCACCAGCCGGTCAAACTCGGCGCGCGAGCCGAGCGGGCCGGGCAGGCCGGTGCGGGGAAGGTTGGTCATCAAATTGAGACGAAAGGACTTGAAGCCGGTTTCGCGACCCTCCACAAAGGGCGATGAGGCGGAGAGCGCGTGGAGGATGGGCAAGTAGCGCCGGACGGCAGTCATGACGCGAATGCGGGAATCGGGATCGCCGAAGCTGGCGTGGATGTGCATGCCGCTGATCAGGAAGCGACGGACGCTGTCCTGAAAGGTGACGACGAAGCGCTCGTAGCGCTCCCGCGGCGTGGGGGCCTGTTCCTTCCAGTCGGCGAACGGGTGGGTGGAGGCGGCCATGACGGCGGCGCCGTGGGTCTCGGCGGCCCGGATGACCGTGCTGCGAGTCTCCAGCAGCGCCGTGCGGACGTCGGCCACCGATTCGCAGACGCGAGAGTTGGACTCGATCTGGGTGCGCAGGAACTCCCTGACGAACTTGTGCGGTCCGCCATCGGTCTCGCAGGCCTCGAATATGCGGACATCGGGGTCGGCCAGCAGGTCGCGGGATTCGGGGTCGACGAGGAAGAACTCTTCTTCGATGCCAAGCTTGATCTTCATGTCGTCCACGCGGCGTCTAGTTGGGGTGGAAATGTGTACGAATCACGTGCTGCAGCAGGTCTGCGGTGCATTCGCGACAGAAAATGGTTCGGGTTTCGTGCTCTTCGAGAGCGAAGTCCAGCAACTGCCCCACGTCGGGTGCGAAGCGCAGCGCACAGCGGTTGAGGCAGCCCAGCCTGCCGAGGGCCATCTCGACGTTGGTTTGACGGTCGGCGGCGGGCAGTTCGAGTACCTGGCCAAAGGCGTTGATGGCCAGCCGCCGCAGGGCTGTCTGCCGCCGGGCCGTCTCCGGGATGGCGCGCAGGCGGTGCACCGACATCACCGCGGCCAGATTCGGCCGGCAACTGGCGAACACATGGGGATCGCTTTGCGGCGAAATATTGTGCTCAGGAGCGTCTCGCAGATCCTGGTCCAGGATGGCCACGTCATAGTGCGGTCCGGCCTGCTGCCACGGTTCCTGCTCGAACGTGCGAATGTAGCGGGGTCCGACGATCTGACCGTTCTCAGCGTCAAGGCTCTGTTCCACGTACCAGAGCGTGCTCCAGTACGGAGATCCGCGCGGAAGCTGCGGGATCACCCAGGTTCCGAACGGCCGCAATTGCCCGCGCTCCACGCTGAACCCGGCGCGCTGGCCCAGCACCAGCGCTACCTCCTGCAGGTGCGCGATCGTGGAGACGACCGTTTCGGCCTCCCAGCTTTCCACGCCGGGCGTCCACTGGAACGAGATGGACTTCATTGACTGGAGCGCAGAACGGCTGCAGACCGTGAAACCGCGCGTATTCCTCGGACCTCATTCATACTGATATGAGTATGCGATGCCTGACGCGATGCGTGTGAGATCGACCTCGGCCGAACGCCTGATGGTGATGGACTTGGGGCCCTGTGTCCGCGCGGGAATATTTGCGCGCGGTCCGGCCGGCTACCGAATTCTGGCCGTGGGTTCAGTGCCGTCCACGCTCGATGCGCCGCACTTCGATCTCACGCCAGCCTTTGAGGGGGCTCTGGCCGATGTCGCTGTCCGCGCCGGCAGCTTCGCCTTTCCGCACCCCCCGCACAACGGACCGCTGCCAGAGCGAGCGCCGGAAATCGCGGCGGTCACCGGTGACGACGTGGCGCGCGGACCGACGGCGTTTCTGCTCGGCAGCCTGGTACAGCGAGATCAGGACGAACTCACCCGCACAATCGCCGCGGCCGGGTTTGAGCAAATTGGTCACGCCACAACGTCGGTGCATGCCTTTCGCGACCGCGTCGATGGGCCGGCCGCGCTGGACGTCATTGCCTCGCGCATGCCAGACGCCATTGTCGTGGCCCTTGCGCACGACGATACCGGCGAAAGCCTGGCCTACGTGGCCGACTTGCTCGTTGGAGGGCTAGGCGGCGACGAGTCTGGCTACCTCCCACGGGTCGTGCTGCTCCACGCTGGCCAAACCGACCCGGCGCCCCGTGAACGACTGCAGGCCGCGCTACCCACCACGGCGTTTCAGGTATACGGCGGTTCACCAACCGAACCGATGGACATGGGCACGCCAAGGGCCGCGCTGGAGGATGCGGCTCGCGCCGTCCGACGTGGGGCGTCGGCGGATCGCGTGGTTCCGCCCTCGGTGAGCCGGGCGCCGCAGGTTTCGCGGTCGGCGGCCCTGGCCGAGGCGGCACGGGCGCTGAGCGCGGGGCAGGATCTCGATGTCGACGTGATCTCGTTCGATTACGCCGACGTGACCGCTGTCAGCGTTCGCGGCGAGTCGGTGACGTCGACGCGGCTTGGCTCGGAGCGGCATCAGGGTCGTCCGTTCCACCTGGGATTGCTCACGCCGGTCGACCGAGTAGCGCGGTGGACAAGCGACGAGCCGTTGCCTGAGGCGTTGCAGGTCTTTGTGCTGGAGCGCTCCGCCTATCCAACCGCGCTGCCCAGCACGTCCGCGGAACTGCAGTTGGCGCACGCGATCTGGACCGCAGCCGCGCGCGAAGCCCTGAGCGAGTCCGGTGAACGCCGCGGCCGGTCCGCGGCGGCCGACCTGGCAGTAATCACGGGCGACATCACGCGCACGCTGGCACGACCCGTGCAGGCGGCCCTGGTTCTGATCAACAGCCTGGAAACGGCGGGTGTCACGCAATTGGCGCTGGACGCCTCGAACGCTCTCGCCATGAGCGGATGCCTGCTCAAAGCTGGACGATCAGCCTCCGTGGAATCGTCGCTCGTTCGTCTGGGCGCATGTGTAGCGCTGCGAGGCGACGCTTCGCTAGGCAACGCGGCGGTGGCGGTGGAGGTGCAGCCGGCTGGCGCCTCCGTGATCGAGCGAGAGGTAACCGCAGGCTCGATGGATGTGATTCAGTGGGATGCGGACGCGGAAGCAGACGTACGCATCTGGCCCGCGCAGGAGTTCGACGCTGGTCTGGGCTATGGACGGCCCGTACACCTGCGCGCGCCGATCGTGGCGGGCAGTATCGGCTTGGTGATCGACGCTCGTGGCCGGCCGCTGGTGTGGCCGGACGCACCCGATGCGCGCCAGGCGTGGGTTGGACAGTGGCACCGCGCCCTCAATGCCTATCCCGCAGCGCGGCCGCGCCGCCAGGACGCCGCGCATGTCGCTTAATTCCGGATCCGGGATGGCGCTCCCCCGCGGGGTCTTCGTGGGTCGGCTCCGCCGTCGACACGCGCTGCCCTTTCCCGGCCGGATCCTGGTCGAAGTTGGCGATATCGTCGTCCCGGGTCAGGCTTGGTGCCGGGGACGCGTGCGGAGCGGTGCGGCGGTGGTGGATCTGCCGCGTCTGCTCCAGGTTCCGCCAGGTGAAGTCCACGAGCTTCTCGCCGTGGAGCCCGGCGCAATGGTCGAGGCTGAAACGCCCCTGGCCGGCACCCCAGGCCGCTTGCGGACGGGGCGTCACTGGCTGGCGCCCAGCCGCGGCATGTTGGCGGAGGTCAATGAGGAAACCGGCGTAGCCGTATTCGTCCGCGAGATTCGCGACGCCGTGCTTCACTGCCGCCTGGCGGGGGAGGTGGTGACCGCGGATCCCGAATACGGAATTGTGGTGGAGGGTGAGGGCGTGGCGGTTGCCGGCGGGCTGGGCGGCGGCGGGCGAGCATACGGACCGTTGCGATTTGTGGAGTCGGGCGAGCGTCCGGACGCCAAAGCCGACGGTTTGGAACCAGGCGTTCTGGTCACGCCGGATCCCTTGCGGGCCGACTGGGTACGGCGGGCCCTGGAGACGCAGCCCGCGGGCATTGTGGCTCCGTCGGCGGATGCGGAAATGGTCACGGGACTGGGGCTGGCGCCGACCATTGCCGGATTGGCGCCTCCAGAGGGCAGCTTGGGTCGACCGCCGCAGGCCATCGTGCTGACCGGCGGGGCGGGTTTCGCCCGGATGCCGCACGCCTTGCAGGACTTGTTCCGAGCGGCGGAAGGCGAAATAGGCGCCGTGATCGGCGCGCGGCGTCCGGGTCAATCAGAAGTCCTCCTGCCGCCGGCGGCGGCCGAGGGCCTGTCGCAACGCACGGCCGACGGTCTGCCGGTGCGGCTGGCCAGCGGTTCCGCGGCCGGGGCCGAGGGCATTCTCTTGGGCGACGCGCCGGAGGTTGGTCGAATGAACTCGGGAATCGCCACCCGGTTTGTGCGGGTGCGCCTGGCGGAGGGCGGCGTGGCGGCCTGGCCCACGACGAACCTGGCGACGCTGGCGTAGGGCCCGGTTACATTCGCTCGGGCGCGCTGATTCCCAACAGACCCAGCCCGTTCGCCAATACCTGTTGCACGGCGCGCACGAGTTCCAGCCGCCGTGCCGTTCGGGCAGTGTCCTCCGTCACCACGCGGTGCTTGTTGTAGTACGAGTGAAACACTCGCGACAGATCCAACAGGTAATGCGTGACCCGGTGTGGTTCGCGGTTCAGGCAGGCGTCCGTCACGACTTCCGGGAAGGCGAGCAGTCGGCGTGCCAGGGCGACGTCGTCGGCCGTAAGGGCCACTGAGCCGTCGGCGCCACGCGACGTCCCGGCGGTCCGCTGGATCCCGGCGCAGCGCGCGTGGGCCATCTGAATGTAATAGACCGGGTTTTCGGGGTCTTCGCGCTTGGCCAGTTCCAGGTCGAACTCCATCTGGCTGTCGATGGCTTTGGACAGGAAGAAGTAGCGGGTAGCCGCCGGACCCACCTCGTCAATGACCTCACGCAGGGTTACGAACTTACCGCTGCGCTTGCCCTGGCGGCCTAGTTCGCCGTTGGAGCGAATGCCGACCATCTGGGTGACCAGGATTTCCAGCCGACCGGCGTCCGCGCTCGCGTCCAGGGCTTCCATCGCCGCGTGCATGCGGGGAACGTGCCCGTGGTGATCCGCGCCCCAGACATCGATCACGCACTCAAATCCGCGCGTCTCGAATTTGTCCCGGTGGTAGGCGATGTCCACGGCAAAGTAGGTCGGATCGCCGCGTGAGCGGACGAGCACGTTTTCGCGGTCGTCCTCGCCCGCGCCGCCGATGAACCAGACGGCGCCATCGCGTTGCGCCACAACACCCTGAGCGTCCAGGGCCTGGATGACCTCGTCTACCTCACCTCGATCGCGCATGGCCTGCTCCGAGAACCAGACGTCGAACTCGATGCCCAGGTCGTCCAGGTCCCTTCGAATCTCCGCGAGGCCGATTTGGACGGCTCGCGTCTCGAATGCCCGTGCGTCGCTCGGCGCGCCATTGCCGAGCCACCGCGACCCGTCGTCATGCGCGATCTGCCGGGCCCACGCGGACACGTAGCCGCCTTGGTAGCCGTCGGCCGGGAAGGGCGCCTGTTCCCCGAACGAGGCGGCGTAGTAGTGATACACGCTCTGCCCCAGGATCTCGACTTGATGACCAGCGTCATTGACGTAGTACTCGCGCGTGACGTTGTAGCCGCAGGTCTCCAGCAGACGGGCCAAGGCATCGCCCACGACGCCGCCGCGCCCGGCGCCGGCCGTGAGCGGACCGGTGGGATTGGCGCTGACGTACTCCACCTGAACGCTGGCGCCGTCGCCTTGGTTGGACCCGCCGAAGGCGGAACCGGTTTGGACGATTACCCGCAACTGGTCCAGTACCCAGGCGTCGTCGATCCAGAAGTTAATGAACCCCGGGCCGGCGGTTTCAACGCGGCTGACCTCGGGTGCCGAAGGCAGGTGGGCGACGATGGCTTCGGCGATCGTGCGGGGCGGTGCGCCGACGATCCGGGCCAGCCGCAGGGCTTCGGAGCTTGAGTAATGGGCCAGGTCGTCCTCGCGCCGCTCCAGGCTAAAGGTCACAGGCGGCGTGGCGGCGATCGCGCCAGCGGCCTGGGCTGCGGACAGCCCTTCGGACAACAATGCGGCAAGCCGACTGCGAATCATGGTGGTTGGCCCGCGAGTCTGCGATTCGTTCCGTGTCGGTACGCGCGGGGTGCCGAGGAAGTATAGCGACACCATTGGACGCCGGCGGCCGACGCCGCACGTGCGGTGGTCGGCGACATACTGAAACTCTTCACAGTCTTGCGTACGTTATGTCACCTCGTTAACATCTGTAAGGCGCGTTCCGGCTGGCCTGAGTCGGCTTGGGCAGGGACCGCCAGGGGAGTAGCGCACGAATTGCAATGTCCGCGGTGCCGGACGCGGCAGTATGGAGCTGTCGCCCGTTGTAGTAACTGTAGTAAAGATCTCCTGCTCGGTCGCTCTCCCCGGGTACGGTTCTACGCCCTCCTGACGGGAGTCTTTGCTTTCCTTGTCGTCTCTGGCGTTCTGCTGAGTGCCGAGCGGATTCCCTTCGCCTACCCGATTGTCGCGCTGGGGCTGTTGACAGCGGGTATCGCCACGGGAGTTGCGGTGGCGCCCGTCTCGGCCGCGAGTCGCTATCAGCGCCGAGCGTTGGCGAACCTGCGCAGCAACCCTGAACTGGCTCTGCTGGATCTCACTCGAGCCATCGAACTGGACCCCAATGACCGCAGCCTGCTGGTTGACCGAGCCGGCGCGTATCGCCTGCTGGGCCGGCACCGCGAAGCGGCCGCCGACTTACAGGCGTACCTGCGACACACGCGCGGCGAGCCGCCGGCGCGCGTTGACCAGGCGCGGACGCTGCTAGAGCGCGTTGAAGCCGGCGGCGGTCTCCGTCTCTGGGAGGTCTGAGGGCGCGCGTCCCGCCACCCAGGCATCGGCGATTCGTCGTATCAGGGCCGCGGTAGCCGCTGGACCTGAGGCACCCGTTCCCACTTCAAACGTCCAGGCGCCGTCGAACCCTATTTCAATGAGTGCGGCGCTAACCCGACGCCAATTGATGTTGCCCAGCCCCGGCGGCCAGTGCCGGTCGTCCAGGGCGTCGGTGTCTTGCAGGTGCAGGGCAATCAGCCGCTCCCCCGCAATGCGGGCCTCGTCGGCCGGGTCCAACCCGTTGTTGTTGGCGTGGCCGGTATCCAGGCAGATGCCGACCGACTCCGGATACTCGTCCACCACGCGCCGCAAGTCCTCCATCCGGCAGAGCGGACGCGGCACGCCCTTGTGCTGCAAGTTCTCGCAAGCCAACCGGATGCCCAACGATTCGGCCTGGGGCAATAATGTGTCGAGCGAGCGCCGAAAGGCGTCGATCCTGCGCTCCAGTTCCTCCTCGCGATTGTCTCCACGGCTGGGATGCACGATCACCGCAAAGCCGCCCAGCTCGGCAAACGGCTCAAAGCACGAATCCACCGCGGCGACGGCCCCGGCCCGAACGTCATCGTCAAGCGCCGCCAGATCGACGCCAAGCTCGGAGTGAATCGTGCGGGCCCAGACGCCGTGTTGGTTCAGGATGCGCCGGCGCTCGCCGGCCGTGCGATCGTCGGCGAAGTCCTTGGGCGCGAAAAGCTCGCACTGCCTGAATCCGGCGCCGGCGGCCTCGGCAATAACCTGATCGAACGGCACACCGTTGGGCCACAGCGCCGTGGCCAGGCTGTATTCGGGCATAGGTCAACGTCCCCAATCGCGCGGGTAGCGAAAATCTCGGTCAATCGTACGGTTCGAGAGCTTGGCGATGAGCGGCAACCGACGCTTGAACTGCGAGCGCACCACGCGGCGCTGCAGTTCGTGGACCAGGTCGGCCTCGAACGAGTCCGCGATCAGGTCGTCCGCCCTATACATCTCGTCGATCAGCAGGTAGAGAATCTGGTCGGCGCGCTCGTAGTCGAAGCCAAGCTCATCCTCGTCCGACTGCCCCTCCCACAAGTCGGCGCTGGGCGCCTTCTCGCGTATCGCGCCGGGAATGTCCAGGGCCGCCGCGACGGCTCGCACCTGCGTCTTGTAGAGGTCCCCGATCGGATTCACGGCGCTGGCCATGTCGCCGAACTGGGTTCCGTACCCAAGGAGCAGCTCTGTCTTGTTGCTGGTGCCAACCACCAATCCGCCGAACGCCTCGGACTGGTCGTAGAGGGCGATCATGCGCGCGCGCGCCATGATGTTGCCGCGCCGCAGCGGGCTGGGATCGTCGTCCAATTCGCCCAGCAGACCGTCGACGGACGCGGAGATCTCAATCAGCGTTGCGTGAATGCCCAGCTGATCCACCAGCGTCTCGGCATCGGCGCGGCTGGCCGGATTGCTGGTGCGATAGGGCATCAGCACGGCCAGCACCCGCTCGGGACCGAAGGCACGCGCCGCCAGGGCGCAACTCACGGCCGAGTCGATCCCGCCGGAAAGCGCCACGACGGCGCGCTGGATGCCGAACTTTTCGATCTCGTCACGGATAAATGCTTCGAGCACCCGGCAGGTCAGGCCCGGATCAAGATCAAGCCCGCGCCGCGCCCGTGTGAGCAGGTTCACCCTAGCCGTCGTCCACCCAATGCCGTTGGGCGGCGATACGGGCAAACTCGCGGCCGTTCAGCATCACGTTTTCGTCGCGACGCAACGGCAGGCGCGTGCGCTGGCGACGCAGCGGCCCGTCGCCCAGCGTGGCGAATACCAGGGCCTCTTCGAAGTCCGGCGCTCGGACCAGGACCTCGCCGTCCGGGCCAACCACTTCGGATCCGCCCCAGAAGTTCACGCCGTCCTCAAAGCCGACCCGGTTGCAATGCACCACGTAGCAAACGTGCAGCGTGGCGTAGAGCCGGTTCATGGCCCGCCAGGTCTCGGCGGACCCCAATTCGTGCGTGCCGCCCGCCACGCCGCGTCCGGGACTGCTGGACAACCCATAGATCACGTCAGCGCCGTCCGCGGCCGCGATGCTGGCCGTGGTTGGGTGCCACAGGTCCTCGCAGATCAGCATGGACTGACGACCCAGCCGCGTGTCGAACGCGCGCACCGCCCCGCCCGCGGCCAGGTCGCGCGCTTCGTCGAAGAGGCCGTACGTCACCAGGTACACCTTGTGGTGAACGTGAACGAACTCGCCGTCATGCAAATAGCCGGCCGCCGGCAGAAACCGGTGGTCCGAGGTTTCTTCCACGAACCCGAAGATCACGTCCAGCGTGCGGCTGGCCTCGCGCAGCGGGTCCAGCCGCGCATCGTCCAACGGCAGGGCGACATCGGGCACCAGGTCGCTGAGGAAGTAGCCGGTCAGGGACTGCTCGGGGAAGACCACCACGTCTGCGCCCGCCGACGCGGCCCGGTCGATGTATTCGAGATGCAGCGCCAGGTTGTGGTCCAGGTCGCCCAGGGCCGGCCGAATCTGGGCCAATGCGAGCCGAAAGTCGTGCACGGCGCCTCGCCGGGCGGTCGGTCGGCGTCAGTCTAGCGGCGAATCTCGACCGCCAGGCTGGTCGTAACGATTCACACAGAGGCCACGCAGTTCCTGCCTATACTCGAATAACAGGAATGGCTGATCGTCCCATGTCTCAGTCGCCGTCCCCCCGGCCGCCGCCGGGCGTTTCGCGCTTGATCATCGGGCTCCTGGCGCTCACGGTCGTTCTGGGCACCGGCGGTGGCGCAGTCAGCGGATATCTGGCGGGGCGCGCAGCCGCACCGACCCCAACGCCGGCGCCTGTCGCGCCGCAGTTGCAGCCACAGCCATCCCCCGCCGCGACGGCCGCGGTCGTTCCCGGCGCCGCTCCCACGTCGTACGTCAACCTGCTGGAACAGTTGATGCCGGCCGTCGTGACCGTCGAAGCCCGGCAAGGCGTGCTCAACCGCGGCGTCGGTATCGGGACCGGATTCTTCTACAGCGAGGACGGCCGCATCCTCACCAACGCCCACGTGCTTCCCGAGGACTCCAGCGGCGAAGTGCGCGTCACGCTGTCCGACGGACAGCGCATATCCGCGCAGATTCTCGGTCGCGATGTCTGGGGCGATGTCGCGGTTCTTCAGGTCGAAGGTGGTCCGTTCCCCGCGCTAGAGCTGGCCGGCGACGCTCAGCTACGAGTCGGTGAACCCGTCCTGGCCATCGGAAGCCCCCGCAACTTCCGAAACACCGCCACCTCGGGCATCGTCAGCGGCCTTGATCGCCTCATCCCGCGAACCGTCAACACCGACAGCGGCCCGATGGCCATTCCGCTGCGCGGCCTCATCCAGACCGACGCCGCCGTCAACCAGGGCAACAGCGGCGGTCCGTTGGTCACCACGGATGGCCGCGTCATCGGCATCAACACCGCGGTGCAGTCCAATGCCAACGACATCGGGTTCGCACTACCCATTGTCGACATCGTCCGCCGCCTGTCGGAGCTTGAGTCCACGGGAACCGTGGCCCGCGGGTTGCTGGGCGTGCGCTATCAACTCGTCGATCCCGAACTCGACAGATTCGCCGGAACGCCCTACCCCTACGCCGTCGCGGTCAGCGCGGTCATGCCGGATACAACCGCGGAAGCGGCGGGCGTGCGGGCCGGCGATCTCATCATGGCGATCAATGGCCAGACCCTGACCCGCGAGTTCGACCTCTCGCACGCCATTGACGAGGCGCGCGTCGGCGAGCCGATCACCCTTTCAGTCCGTCGCATGGGCCGGCTGTTGGATCTGCAGGCAACCCTGACACCGCGGCCGCGAGCTGTCAGTTCGACGCCGGCGAGTGTGCCCCCGAACTGAGCCAGCGGTTGTCGCCGGCGACCGAGGCACCTACGACCCGCCACCCGGGGTGTAGCGCGACGCGACGGAGGGCGGGGGCGGCGTGCGGGATTGCGCGCGACCCCGCACCGCCGCATGGCGCGTTCCAATCCCGGCCGTAGTGAGCCGCTGCGTGGATCAGGAGGTTTTCTAGAAGTCCTGAGTGTTGGTGACCCGGTCGCCCTGACCGTGGGCAAGCGCCGACTTCGGCTGGGGGCGGTGCACCGCGTCTAGGTTCGGAAGACTGAGTATCGTCCGCATACCAGGGCGCGGGACAAGCTGTGCGCCAGAATGTCGGAACAGGACGTGGATTGACGATGATCTGGTCTTGCGCCTGTCGACTTTACGTAACAGACTGGTGACCGTGCCGTTTACTGCTGTAACGTCGGAGCCTACCGCCGGTTGCCGCCTGTCATCACTCTGGGAGTAGAGATGCGCAAGATTGTCGTTGGTCTGGTCGTTGCGATGGTTGTCTTTGCCCTGGCCGCTCCCGTCCACGCCTTCGACTGCGATGGCATTCCCCTACGCGACGGATGCCTCTTTACGGCCACCGGTGGTGATACGCCCAATCGGGACGACGACGGCTACGCCGTGACCAATGCCGGCGGCGTGCCGATGTGGGACTTCGTTCGCGACAAAGACCTCCAGGCGCTCGGGTACCCGATCAGCGGGCGCTGGGTGGAAGGCCCGTTCACATTGCAGGCCTTCCAGAAGGTGATCCTGCAATGGGATTCCAGCAACCGGCGGATGAACTGGTACAACACGCTTGACGCGCTGGCCAACCGATATGCGCACATTGACCTGCCGAACGTACCTCCGCACCAGGTATTGGCCGAGGATCGAGGGGTTACGGACTTCTCGGTGATCGTCCGGAACCATCTGGCGCTGCTGGACGCCAATCCGAAGATCAGGGCCGAATTCCTGGCCGAACCGGACTGGCTCAATCTCTACGGGCTGCCGATCCGCTACGAGGAGCGCGAGGTCAACGGTAACCCGCAGGGCCTGCAGCTCTTGCGGGCGCAGCGGATCGTGTTCGAAGTCTGGAATGTGCCCGCGCCGGGCACGGCCCTTGGCGCCGTCGGCCGTCAGAACGTGCCTGACAAAGTGAAGAAGCTTAGTAACGTCATCATCCCTGACGCGGCCAAGCCGCCAATCACGGCGAGCCAGGCCGGAGGCGCCGCGCCCGCGGCACCGACCGTGACTCAATCGGTTCCGACAGTTGCGCCAACAGCTGCGCCAACTGCCGCGCCGACGCCGGTGGCGCCGCCCGAACCCACGCCAGTCACCACGCCCGTGCCCGTAAGTTCGATCCCCGCGCCGCGGGTGCTCCCGCGCGGGCTGACCGGCTACGGCATTCAGGGTGAATTCCGCCGTCCCGACGACGGCCGGCTGGCGGACTTGGTTACCGGCGCCGGACTGAAGTGGGTCAAGCAGCAGATTCCCTGGGAGGAGGTCGAGAACCGCCCCGGCGTCTTCAACTGGAGACTCGTGGACCGCTTCGTAAACACCATGAACGGCAAAGGCCTAAAGGTCATGCTGAGCATCGTGAAAGCGCCCGACTTCTATAAGGCCGAAGAACGCAAGAAGGGCACGGGGCACGGGCGTCCTGCCGACCCGGAGAAGCTCCGGGACTTCATGCGCGAGGTTGCAGCCCGCTACAAAGGGCGTGTTCACGCGTATGAAATCTGGAATGAGGAGAATCTTGAGATCGAATGGGGGACGTTCTCGAATGCCTCGTACGGGCAGTTCGTGGAATTGCTGAAGAACGGCTACCGGGGTATCAAGGAGTCGGACCCCAACGCGATCGTGATCCTAGGCGCACCCACACCGACCGGCGTTCTAAGCGACACCATCGCCATCGATGACGCTGTCTACTTGCAGCGTGTCTTCGACTACAACAACGGCGAGGTCTTTAATTACTTCGAAGCGCTTGGTGTGCACCCGAACGGCGGGCCCAACGCTCCGGACGACCGGCTCGGCGCCGCGAATCACAGCAACGCCACCTGCAATGGCGGCTGGTCAACGCATCCGAGCTTCTTCTTCGACCGCTACAAAGAGCTGTACAACATGATGGCGGCTCGAGGGCATCCGGAGAAGACGGTGTGGTTCACAGAGTTCGGCTGGGCCACGATCGGCGGCCCGGAAGGGCCCGCCGCACCGGCGCCCGGTTTCGAGTACGCGTCCTGCATTTCTGAGGCCAATCAGGCGGACTTCATGGTTCGCTCGTTCGCCAAGGTCCGGGCCGAGAGCCCGTATGTGACGCACATGATCATCTGGAACTTGAACTTCCAGCAGGTGGTGCCAAACACCGACGAGAAGTGGGCGTTCGGCATCTTGCGATCCGATCTGTCGCCGCGACCGGCATACAACGCAGTCAAGGCGATGCCCAAGCCGTAGCTTGATGATTGCCGGAGCCAGGCCCGGGGCAAGCATCCCGGGCCTGGCTCCTCGCCATTTCAACCGTTGGCCGGCAGGTCGGCATAAACTTGCCGCATGGGCACGCTATTTGTGGTGGCAACGCCTATCGGCAACCTGGAGGATCTGACCTTCCGGGCGGCCCGCGTGCTGCGCTCGGTGAATGTGGTGGTAGCCGAGGACGCGCAACGCGCCCGCAAGCTGCTCGGGCACGTAGGGTGTGCGCCAAAGATCATCACCTACCGCGAGGACAGCCCGGAAAGCCGTGAGGATGCCGTCGTCGAGCGATTGCGGGGTGGGGACGTAGCGTTGATCGTGGACGCGGGAACGCCAGGCGTCTCCGATCCCGGACCGGACCTGCTGGCGCGCGTGCGAGCCGAAGGGCTGCCGATTGTTCCCATCCCGGGGCCATCCGCGCTGACCACGGCGTTGTCCGTGGTCTCCTTCGCTCGCCAGCCGGTGGCTTTCCTGGCCTTTTTGCCGGAGCGTCGGGTTCGGCGTGAGCGCCTGGTGCGTCGGGCCGCCGACACCGCGCGAACCCTGGTGATCTACCTGCCGCCGCACGGCGCGGCGGAACGCCTGGCCGAGCTGGAGTCGTGGCTGGGCGACGTGCCGGCCGCGATGTGCCGTGAACTCACCAAGCTTCACGAGGAGATTCGCGAGTCATCCCTGGCCGACATTGCCAACTACGTCGCGGTCGTGGGCGCGCGCGGTGAGCTGACGATCGTGGTCGATGTCGGCGGCGTGGCCGAGGCGTCCCAGGTCGACCGCGCGACGGTGGAGGAGCAGCTGCGAATCCACCTGGACGCCGGAACGCGACCGGCCAAAGCGGCCGGGGCCGTGGCGCGCGCCCTGGAGTTGCCCCGCGAAGATGTCTACCGAATCGCACGCGAGTTGCGCGAGCCGCCGGTCGATAGCGCGTAGAATCGCCCAGACACCAACTCATATCTAACGGCCCCACTTTGTCCCGCTATTACCTGACCACGTCCATTCCCTACCCCAGCGGCGAGCCGCACGTCGGTCACTCGTTCGAGATGATCACGGCCGACGCCATGGCGCGCTATCGCCGGCTGCGGGGCCAGGACGTCTTCTTTCTTGGCGGTCTGGACGAGAACAGCCAGCGCGTCAGCCGTTCGGCTCGCGAGGAAGGGATCGACACGCAGACGTACGTGGATCGGGCGGCGACGCGTTTCCAAACGGCCTGGGACCTGGTGGGCGTGGAATTCGACGACTTCGTGCGTACCACGGAGCCGAGGCATCTGCAGACCGTTCAGGCCTTCTACAACCGCGTCTACGAAAGCGGTGACATCTACAAGGGCCGGTACGAGGGCTGGTACTGCGTCCGCTGCGAGGCCTTCTACGGCGACGAGGAGCTCGTCGACAACTGCTGTCCAACGCATCGCGTGCCGCCCGAGTGGGTGGAGGAGGACAACTACTTCTTCGCCCTCTCGAATTATCAGGACCGGCTGCTCGAGCTCTACGAACAGCGCCCGGACTTCGTCTGGCCCGAGTCGCGGCGCAACGAAATGCTCGGTTTCCTCCGGCAGGGACTAAAAGATTTCAGCATCTCGCGAGCCACCGGCGGCTGGGGCCTGCCGCTGCCGAACGATCCCGATCACGTCATCTACGTTTGGTTCGACGCGCTGATCAACTACATCACCGGAATCGGCTTCGGCCAGGCTGGCGGCGACGAGCTGTTTGAGAGTCGCTGGCCGGCGGATGTGCACGTCGTCGGCAAGGACATCGTGCGCTTCCACGCGATCTACTGGCCGGCCATGCTCATGGCGGCCGGCGTTGAGGTGCCGCGGCAGGTATGCGTGCACGGCTGGGTCAACTTTGCCGGCGAGGAGTTGAGTCAGAGCGGCGGCCACGTGGTGCGCCCGGCCGAGGTGGTTGATCGCTTCGGTTCGGACGCCTTGCGCTACTTCCTGCTGCGCGAGGTGGCCTACGAGCGGGACGGCGATTTCACCTGGGAAGGCATGGCGCGCCGCTATCAGCACGATCTGGGCAACGACCTCGGCAACCTGGTGCTGCGCAGCACGTCCATGCTGCACCGCTACCTGGACGGCATCGCGCCCGAGTTGACCGAACTCACGAGTCAAGAGTCCGAATTGCGCGCCGCCGAGCAGGCGGCCTGGGAACTTGCCGCCCACCACTTCGAGGGCTGGCGCTTTCACCTGGCCCTCGCGGCCGTCTGGCGCTATATCACGGCTGTGAACCAGTACATCGAACGAACCGAACCCTGGCGGCTGGCGCGGGACGAAGCGCAGCGGCCGCGCCTGCGCACGGTGCTGGCGATGCTGATGGATGCGCTGCCGCGTATCGCCACCATGGTCCGTCCCGCGATCCCACAGACGGCGGATGCCATTGAAGCTCAACTTGGAATTGTGGGTCGACCAGCCGTCTGGGGCGACGACGCCGGCGTGATCCAAGCCGGCCAGCACGTGCCGGGTGGACCGCCGTTGTTCCCTCGCCTGGACGGTTAGTTCACCTGTTCGACAGTCACGCGCACCTGGCCGATCCGGCGTTTGCCGACGACCTCGACGCCATCCACAAGCGGGCCCGAAGCGCTGGCGTCTCAGAAGCGCTGATGGTGGCAACCGACCTGAGCACCAGCGGGCGGGTGATTGCCCTCGCCCGCAGGTTTGCCGGCTGGCATGCGACCGTGGGCGTGCATCCGCATGACTGCGAAGGCTTCGATGACACGACGGTCGAGGCGCTGCGCACCCTGGCCGCGGACGACGGCGTGAAAGCTATCGGCGAGAGCGGCCTGGATTTCTACCGCGATCACCAGCCGCGAGCGCTACAGGAGCGGGCATTCCGCGCCCATTGCCGACTGGCGACGGAACTGGATCTACCGATCGTGGTCCATCAGCGCGAGAGCCTGGATGCCGTGGAACTCGTGCTGCGCGAGGAGTTGGGACCCGCCGGCGGCGTCATGCACAGCTTCACGGGACCGCCGGAGGCCGTGCCGCGATTCGTGGATCTGGGATTGCACATCTCGTTTTCCGGCATCGTTACGTTCAATAAGGCGGATGACGTGCGAGCGGCGGCGGCCGCGGTTCCGTCCGAGCGGCTGCTGATTGAAACCGATGCGCCCTACCTGGCGCCGACGCCGATGCGCGGGCGCCGAAACGAGCCGGCCTACCTGCCGCATACCGCGGCGGTGGTCGCGGCCATGCGAAATGTCTCGGTATCCTCGCTGTGCGCAACCACGACGCACAACGCTCGAGAGTTGTTTCGGTGCGCTCCTCCGCCGTGACGAAGCGACGGCCGCCGCGTGACCTCGCGGAGATCCTGGCCCCGGTGCAGATGGGACAGTCCCAGGTCGAGGCGGAGTTGGACCGCTGCGTAGCGGATAGCCAACTCCCCATGTTGCAAGGCGTGCTGGCGTCGGTTTTGGGTGGCTCGGGCAAGCGATTGCGACCGGCAATCTCCCTCCTCATCGGCCAGGCCTACCGGGTGGACCCTGCGGAGGTCGTGCTGTTGGCGACGGGCACGGAGGTGCTTCATAGCGCGACGCTGGTCCACGACGACATCGTGGACGAGGCGGATTCGCGGCGGGGTCAGCCTTCGGTTCATGCCGCCTGGTCGACCAAAGTGGCGGTCCTGGCGGGCGATTACCTTTTCGCCAGCGCGGCAGACCTGGTGGCCAGGCTCAACCGCCCAAAGATCGTGCGCCAGTTCGCGGACACCATCCACGTGATGTCGCGCAGCGAGTTTGTCTTCCCGAGTTTCGACGGGGACGCCGAGGCAACACGCCGCCAGTACCTGGAGAAGATCGGAGGCAAGACAGCCGCGCTGATTGCCCTGGCCTGCGACGCGACGGCGGTCCTGGCCGACGCGCCGGACCACGAGGCACGGGCGCTGCACGATTTTGGCTGGTCGCTGGGCATGGCATTCCAGGTGACGGACGACGTGTTGGACATCGCGGGTGTTTCGCGCGAGACGGGCAAGCCGGTGGGTGGCGACTTGCGGGCCGGCCTGCTGACCTTGCCGGTGGTGGAGTACCTGGACGTCGCCGCCTCGCCGTCACCGGTGATGGAGCGGCTGGCGGACGGCGAAGGCCTGTCCGAGGCCGAGGCGGCGGAAGCAATCGAGACGCTGCGAACCTCGGGTTCCGTGGACGCGGCACGCGCGGTCGCCGAGGGGTTCGCCGACCAGGCGCGTTCGGCCCTGCGGCAGCTGCCGTCCGATCCGGCGTTTGACGCCCTGGCCGATCTCGTCTCCTACGCGACGAATCGGCACTCCTAGGATTCGCGGCAAGCGCCGTGTCTGAGCGCAAGGCCTCCTGGGTGCGGCCGATGTTCGACGCCATCGCGCCGCGCTACGACCTGCTCAATTTCCTGATCAGCTTCGGGATGCACCACGGCTGGCGGCGGCGTGCAGTGCAGGAGACGCTGTCGGCCGAGCCGCGCGTGGTACTGGACGTTGGAACGGGCACGGGCGACCTGGCGCTAGCCCTCATTCGCGAGGGCGCCGGTCCCGAGGTCGTGGGCCTGGACTTCGCCGGGGCCATGCTCAATGTTGCGAAACAGCGCGCCGCCGGGGCCCGGGGGAGCGAACGCGCGCGGTTCGTCATGGGCGACGCCTTGCGCCCACCACTCGCGAACGCATCGGTTGACGCGGTGGTAAGCGGGTTTCTGTTGCGAAATGTGGACGGGTTGCCCCAGGTCTTTGCGGCCATGGCGCGGGTGCTGCGGCCGGGTGGCCGCTTGGTGATTCTGGAAATGACCCCGATGCGCAGCCGGCTGCTGCGCCCGTTCTTTCGCCTCTACTTCAATCACTGGGTCCCGCTGATGGGGCGCCTGGTGAGTCGGCACGCCAGCGCGTATTCGTGGCTGCCGCAGTCCGTGGACGAATTCGTTAGCGCCGAGGAGCTGGCCGCCCTGATTGCGGCGGCCGGCTTCGCGGACGTGCGGGTGCGACGCCTGGGGCTTGGCTCGGTGGCCCTTCACACCGCCACTCGGGCCTAGCGGTGCCGTCCGTACGGTCGGTGTCGAATGCCGACGAATGGAACCGGTTGGCCGCCGGGCTGCGGGACGCCAACCTGCTGCAAGCCGGCGCCTGGGGTGACGTGAAGGCGCGCTACGGCTGGCGCGTCGCGCGCCTGGCCGTGGGCGATGCCGAGACGTTCCGCGCGGGAGTCCAAATCCTGACGCGGACGCGCCGGATTCCGCCGCTTGGCCCGTCGGTCGGTCTCGCATACGTTCCGCGGGGTCCGCTGGCGGAGTCGGACGCGAATGCCGACGCGCTGATCGAGGCGTCGGTGAGCGAAGCGAGGCGCCGGGGCGCCTCGCTGCTGCGAATTGAACCCGTGTGCGCCGCGAATGAGGCGATGCTCAAGGCTCGGGGCTTTCGGAAGTCGGAGGCATTCGTTCAGATCCCGCGGACGGCCGTTGTGGACCTCGGAGCGGACGACGACGAGTTGCTGGCCTCGTTCAAATCCAAGATGCGCTACAACATCCGGCTGGCGGCTCGGCGCGGCGTTCGCATTGAGAACGATTCGAGCGAGGCCGCCTTTGACGAGTTTTACGAACTGACCAGGACGACGGCCCGGCGCCAGGGGTTCGCCATACACGCCGCCTCGTACTACCGGGACGTGACGCGAACGTTCGGCGATAACGCCGCGCTCTTCGTGGCGCGCTATGAGGGACGTGCGCTGGCGGCCCTGATTGCCGTCGCCTTCGGTCCTGAAGCGGTGTACCTGTATGGCGCGTCCTCGGACGCCGAACGCGGGCGCATGGCTCCGCACGCCGTGCAGTGGGCGGCCATGCAGTGGGCGCGCTCGCGCGGCTGCCGGCGCTATGACCTGTGGGGCATGGCCGATCCGGACGACCCCAACGATCCGATGGCCGGCGTGCATCGCTTCAAGCTGGGTTTCAATCCGCAATTAGTGGAGTATCCCGGGACATTCGACCTTCCGCTGCAGCGCGTCCGCTCGTGGGTGCTCACGTCGGGCGTGTTGCGAGCGCGCGCCGCGGTACAGCGGTGGCGCGGACAGCCCCAGAGCTGAGGCCACGCAGGTGCATCCGACGTTCGACGAGCTGATCGCCGGCCTGCCAGGCGCGGAACTGATACGTGCGTCCAGCGCCCGCATTCGTGACATCGCACATGACTCCAGGGACGTGAAGCCGGGAGCGTGCTTCGTCTGCCGGCGTGGATTGCGGGTCGACGGTCACGTCTACGCACCGGCCGCGCTGGCGGCCGGCGCGGCGGCGATCGTGGCGGAACGTCCGGTCGACACGCCGGCGGGCGTTGGTCTGGCGATCGTGCCGGACGGCCGCGTGGCCCTGGCCGGCCTCTCCCGCAGATTCTGGGGTGAACCGGATCGCCGGTTGGGACTGGTTGGGGTAACCGGGACGGACGGCAAAACCAGCACGTCGCGACTGATTGCCTGGATGTTGGGGGGGTACGTCGCGCGGGTTGGTGAGCTCACGACCGTCAATGCCCGCGCGGGCGGCGTGGAGCTGAAGAAGGCCAGTCGGCTGACGACCCCGGAGGCGCCTGTGGTTGCCCGGCTATTGGCCCAAATGGTTCGGGAAGGCGATGCATGGGCGGTCGTGGAGGTCGCGTCGCATGCGCTGGAACTGGCGCGGGTTGACGGCTTTGCGTTTGACCGGGCCGTGATCACCAACGTGACGCATGAGCACCTGGACCTGCACGGAACCCTGGAGGCCTATCGAGCGGCGAAACGGCGACTGTTGCACCTGCTGGAACAGGGTCCGGACGACGGGCGGGGTAAGGCCGCGGTGCTCAATGCGGACGATCCGGTGACCGCTGCTTTCGCGGACGGGTGCGGGGTTGACGTATTGACGTTCGGTGAATCGAATCCCGCCGACGTGCCGGCGCGCTGTACTGGCGACACGCCTGAGGGTCTCGTGGTCGCCGGCTCATCGCCGTGGGGCAATTGGGAAGCGCGGACGCGCCTGCGCGGGCGCTGGAACGTGGCCAACGTGGCGGCCGCCGTGGCCTGCGTGGGCAGCATTACGGGTGACCTGTCGGCGGGCGTGGACCGGCTTGCTTCGTTCGCCCCGGTCAAGGGTCGGATGGAGGCGATTGACGCCGGGCAGCCGTTCCAGGTGATCGTGGACTTCGCACACACGCCGGCCGCGCTGGCCGCCTGTTTGGCGGAGGTCAGGAAAAGTACACCTGGTCGGGTGCTGGCGGTGTTTGGCAGTGCGGGGAACCAGGATGCGGAGAAGCGCCCGCTGCTTGGCCGGGCCGCGGCGGAAGGCGCGGATGTGGCGATCGTGACCAACGAGGATCCGCGACGGGAACGCCCCGAGGACATTGCGCGGGCGGTCATCGCCGGGAGCACCGGTGGCGGTGCGCACTTCGAAACCATTCACGACCGGCGCCAGGCCATCGCCAGGTCATTCGAACTGGCTCGCGCCGGCGACACGGTGTTGCTCGCCGGCAAGGGCCACGAACAGTCGATTCAATTCGCCGACCACGAAGAGCCGTGGGACGAGGCCCGGGCCGCGCGCGAGGCGCTAGCGGACCTGGGTTACGGCGGGGAGTGAGTGGTGCTGGCCGCCTAGGCCGTGCAGCCGCCCGGCTTGACGCCGCCGCCGTTGGTGTTGAAGGAACTGCCGCAGCCGCACGTCTGTTCGGCGCTGGGGTTTCTGACCGTGAAGCCGCGGCCCATCATGCTGTCAACGAAGTCGATCTCGGCTCCGACCATCATGTGGGCGCTGGAACTGTCCACAAAAATGTCGACGCCACGGGATTCGAGCACGATGTCGGTTGGTTCGGGCGCGCGAGCGATGGCCATGGCGTATTGGTTGCCGGCGCAGCCGCCGCCCATGACGGCGACCTTGAGCGCCCCGTAGGACTCGCCCTTGCCGTCCAGAATCTCGCGAAACGCGCGGGCGGCGCGCTGCGACAGGGATATTGCGACGGCCGGTTCCGGTGGCGTCGGCGCCGCCATCGGCAGCGACATCCGCTCGGCCGCTGGCTTGTTCTGCGGCAGGCCAATGCGTTCGCCCGTTTCAACCGCGCTCATACGATCCCCCAGGGACTGTTGCGCCCACGTATCGGTTCACTCTCCTGAACCTAGCATGAGACGGCGGGCCGTGGGTAGCCAAGGCTCCGCAAGGCTTGCCGCGCCGATAAGATGGGCGCAGACCGTCCCCAATCGCCCAAGGACACCGATCCATCCGCGACGCAGTTGTCGAGCCTGATATGCGTGGCGCGGTGGTGGCTCAGATTCGTCGTGCCCGGCGTCCGCTGATCGTCTCGCATCGAAACCCGGATCCGGACAGCCTTGGTTCGGCCCTTGGCCTGGCGGCGATTTTGGAGGCGTTGGGCGCGGCGCCCGTCCTGGCGGTCAGTCGGCCCGAGACCATCGATGCTGTGATGGCCACAATCCCGGGGACTGAGCGATTCCACGCTTTGACATCCGAGCTTCTGGCGGCGCCCCCGGACGGCCGGCCGTTTGACGTTCTCTTTTCCGTCGACACGGCCAGCATGAGCCTGTTGACCTCGGAGCGGGACGTCCAAACGGCGCTGCGTGCGATTCGACCGATCGTGAATATCGACCACCACGTCACCAACGACGGTTTCGGCGACGTGAACTACGTCGTTTCGGACGCCGCCGCCGCGGCGGAAGTGATTTGGATGCTGCTGCGCACGTTGGGGAGCGAAATCTCGCGCGATGGCGCGATCGCGCTGCAGGCCGGGTTGGTGGCGGACACCCTGGGCTTTCAGACCAAGGAGACCGGTCCGCGCACGCTGCGGGCAGCGGCAGCGCTGCACGCGCTGGGCGGCGTGACGTCGGACATTCCGCGCCGGGTGCTCAACGTGCGGTCGTTTGAAGCGTCGCGCCTGCTGGGCGCCGCCCTGGCGGCGGCGGTGCGCTCGGAGGACGGACGGGTGGTCTGGACGCAGGTCAGCGCGCGGATGACGGCGGATGTCGGCGCTCGAATTACCGATGCGCAGGGGATTCCGAACGCCCTGCAAGACGTTGCGGACGCGCTGGCGGTGGCCGTGTTCTACGAATTGGATGCCTCGCGCACGCGCGTGAGCCTGCGCTCCCTAGGCCCGCGGATCGACGGCGTGGCCGCGGAGTTTGGAGGCGGAGGGCACGCCCTGGCGGCGGGCGCCACCGTGGCCGCACCACTCAACGTCGCAACCGAGCAGGTGCTGACCCGACTCGGCGAGGCGCTCAACGGACGCTAACTCCCCTACGCGTAACGCCGGGACGATCTGTTGCGGTTTCATAATCACCAAGGTGATAGTGACCAAGGTGTAGGAATCTGTCGTTGTTAGACTTGACGCACGCTGGACGAGCGTCGTGACAGTTCGGCTGAGTCCGAGCCTGACGCTTGCTAAAGGCTGCGGCGACTGTTGAGGACCATCGTGCGACGCTGCACAACACGAGCGAGGTCCCGCGTCAGGGCGTTGACTCTTTGCGTGTGTCTGGGGCTGGTATTCGTTGCCATAGCGGCGTGCAATGGCGATTCCATCGAGACGCCCAGTGTGACGGTACCGACACGGCCGCCGCTTGCCACCGGGAGCCCGGTGCCAACAGTCGTGGCGACTCCAGCCACGCTGACGGCGGTACCGGCGGCAGCCGCGCCGCGTGCCGTCTCGACCTCCTCGCCCACGGCGCCGGCGACGACACCCACGCCACCCCGCGAGACGCCCGCCGCTACGGCGCCGCCAACCCGGCCGCCGCCCACGGCAGGCGGCACGGTGGCGCCGCCTTCGCCAAGCCCGTCGCCAACCGCCCCGCCGGGTGCATCTCCGTCGCCGTCCCCCGACCCAACCACGGTGGCCGCGACAGCATCGCCGACGGCGACCGAAGAGCCGGTGGTCTCACCTCCCCCTACGCCGGCCCGGACTCCCACCCCGCTGCGCGCGAACATCGGTCGCATCGCCACCGCGCTCAGCGTGGATGGTCTCCAGCGCCCGCAGGACGTGTCGGAAGTGTTTGGGCTCGACGACCGGGTGTATATCAGCGTTGAGTTTCGCGATGTGCGCGAGGGCGCTCGGCTTGGCATCCGGTGGAGTTCCGGCAACTGCGGCGGCGAATACGAGACAGGCCCGCAGCAGGCGCTGCGTCGTGGCTACTTTGCCTTCTACGTGGACGAGACCAACTGCCTCGGCGCGCACGCCGTTGAGATCACGGTGGACGGCGCCGTGGCGGCTGAGACCTCATTCATGGTGGTGGATCAGCCAAGCGTTGCGCGTTAGTGATTGACCGTGCGCCTGTCGCCGTGGTTTGCTGCGCGCGTTCCCTTCAGCCCATGCGAGCCGCACCGTGAAGATCACTGACGTCACGGCCGAGCTATACGCCAAGCCCTACGACACCCCGATCAGCAACGGGAAATATACCTACACGGCCTCCAAGAACGTGGTCGTGCGGATTTCGACCGACGATGGCCTGGAAGGCTTTGGGATTTGCGGCGCGGGCGGCATCGCGACTACCGCGCAGGGTGACGCCACCATCGCCACCGTCAACGACATGCGGCAGGCGCTGGTCGGCGAGGACCCGCGCAACGTGGAACGCATCTGGGAGTCGCTCTACCAGCCCAAGATCTTCGGTCGCAAAGGCCTCACCACTCGGGCCATTTCCGCCATCGACATCGCGTTGTGGGACATCGTGGCCAAGTCCTTTGAGTGCCCGCTGTACCAGGTGCTCGGCGGCTTCACCGACGAGGTGCGCGCCTACATCGCCGGTGGCTATTACGCCGCAGGCAAGGGCCTGACCGAGCTGCAGGACGAGATGCTCGGCTACGTGGAGCAGGGGGCCAACGCCGTAAAAATGAAAGTTGGCGCGGTCCCGCTGCGGGAAGACGAGGTTCGCATTCGCGCCGTTCGCGACGCCATCGGCCCGGACATCGACCTGCTGGTGGACGCCAACAACGCCTACGTGCAGGCCGACGCCGTTCGCATGGCCCGCATCCTTGAGGAGTACGACGCCTTCTGGTTCGAAGAGCCGGTCTCACCGGACAACATGCGCGGCAGCGCCGCGACGGCTCGGTCGTCCACGGTGCCAGTCGCCGCCGGGGAAAACGAATACACCCGCTGGGGCTTCCGCGAACTCCTGGAAACCGGCGCCGTGGACATCCTGAACCCCGACGCAATGGTCCTGGGCGGGATCACCGAGTACCGCAAGGTCGCGGCCCTGGCGGCGGCCTACGAGATCCCCATCGCGCCGCACGGCCTGCAGGAGATCCACATCCATCTGCTGGCGGCCTTCCCGATGCCGCTGATTCTCGAGTACTACAACCCCAACGTGGCCGGGTTGAACGACGTCATGTTCCACGAGAAGTTGGAACTCACCGAGCGCGGCACGGTTCGTCTCCCGCAGGGCCCCGGCCTTGGCATGAACGTCAACTGGGAGGCTCTGCGCGAGTACCTGGTCACCTGACCGTCGCCCCGCACTGAGACGCCGTCCGCGCCGGTGTGAAACACTGCGCGGCAGCCGACTCGAACTGGTAACCCTTCATGCGTCCTAACCGTCTTCGCGAACTGCTGGATGCCGGCAAGCCCAGCTACAGCACGCATGTGCTCATTTCCTGGCCCGCGATCGTTGAACTGGTCGGCCAGACCGGTCAGTACGACTACGTGGAATTCGTGGCCGAGTACGCGCCTTACGACCTGTATGCGCTGGAAAACATTGGGCGGGCCATCGATCTCTTCGACAACTTCAGCGGCATGATGAAGATCGAGCAGGAGCCCCGGACATACCTGACCGTGCGCGCCATCGGCTCGGGGATTCAAAACGTGCTCTTCGCGGACGTGCGAACGCCGGAGGAAGCGCGCGAGTGCGTGCAGGCCGTCCGGGCTAGCACGCCGTCCACCGGCGGCGTCCACGGCGCCGGCGCGCGGCGTGACGTGGGCTACGGGCGCGAAGCTGGCAGCCCGGCGTTCGTGGAGGCGCTGGAAAAGGCCGTTGTGATGCTGATGATCGAAAAGGACGAGGCGGTCCGAGACCTCGACAACGTGTTGGGCGTTGGCGGCGTCGACATGGTCCAGTTTGGCCCCGGGGACTACGCCATGAGCATCGACACGCCTGGCCAGGGCGGCTCCCCGGCTGTCCGCGAAGCCGAGGCCTACGTCATCAAGACCGCGCTGGGCATGGGCATTCAGCCGCGCGCCGAGATCGGCTCGCCGGACCACGCCAAGCGCTACCTGGACATGGGTGTTACCCACTTCTCGATCGGAACCGACATCGGAATCCTGTCCAGCTGGTGGGCGCAGAACGGCGAAGCCCTGCGTGCCGCGGTGGATGGGGCGTAGGCGGAGCCCGCGGCGCCGGCGAACGTAAAGGCGGTGGCGCGCGACAGAACCGCCGATGTCGCAATAGTCGGCGGCGGCATCATCGGCCTGGCCTGCGCGTGGGAGCTGCGTCGGCGCGGCCTCTCCGTCACGCTGATCGAGCGCGGGCGGCCGGCGCGCGAGGCCAGTTGGGCGGCGGCGGGAGTAATTGCCGCCCATCACTACGGGGCCGGGCCTGGACCGCTGTTCGACCTGTTGCGTCGGTCCCTGGCGGGCTATCCCGAGTTTCTGGAAGAGGTTGGCGCGGGCCAGGCGGACTGGCGTGGCGACGGGATGCTCGCCGTGGCCCGCACCGCCGAGGAGGCTGCCGAACTCACGGCGCGGGTCTCCTGGCTGACTGAGGCTGGATACGAAGCCGAGTTGCTCACGCCCTGGGAGCTGCGCGACCTGGAACCCTTGTGCACGGGCAGCGTGGAGACCGCGGCCTTGTTCCCCGCTGACGGATCGCTCGATCCGCGGCTGCTGGCCGCCGACCTGGAGACAGCCGTTCGCTCGGCGGGCGTCGAGGTACGGACGGACGCGCGGGCAACGTCCATACAGGTCGACGGGGGCCGGGTCACGGGTGTGGGCCTGGTCGATGAGATCGTGGCGACGCCCGCCGTGGTCCTGGCCGCGGGCGCCTGGTGCGCGAGCCTGGCGCCGGGATTCCGGTTGCCGGTGCGCCCCTGCAAGGGGCAGATGTGCGCCGTGCGGGCCGATGGCCCGCGTCGGTCGATCAACTATCCGGAGGGCGTCATCGTGCCGCGCGCCGACGGACGAGTCGCCCTGGGCGCCACGCAGGAGGACGTGGGCTTTGACGCCCACATCGACCCGGACGCCATTCGGCAGGTGCAGGCGGATGCCGCGGCCATCGCGCCCACGCTTGCCGGCGCCGAGATCGTGGAAACCTGGATGGGCTTCCGCCCGCAATCCGCCGACGGCTTTCCGGTAATCGGCCCGACACCGGTCGAGGGACTTGTCGTCGCGACCGGCCATTTCACCAAGGGCATCGCCCTGGCGCCGGTGACGGCCGATCTCGTAGCCGACCTTGTGTGCGACGGCCGGCTGGACCCGCTCCTCAGACCCTTCGGACCGGACCGCTTCGCCTGAGTCCCAACCGCCGCAACCGCCGGCCTTCGACTCCACTTTCCGGGGATCCGGTCCGGAGACGCGCTGAACGCCTGCACGGACTCACTGAACATATCGAGGCGAAAACTGAACACATTGGCGTAAAAAGTGAACACATTCGGCCGCAACCGTGAACACCTGGCCCAAAATGCCGGGTGAACCCCCGCCGCCCTCCGGTCGGCTGCCCCTCCCGGGTACCCGTCCCTGCCCTGTTCCGGTAGGGGCGCTGCGCGCAGCGCCCACCAGCCTGGCCAGAGTCAGCTCCCCCCTTCACCCCCGCCCGCCGCCGGGGCCGGGCTTGACAGTCATGGGCTGGTGCGTGACGTTATCGCCGGTAGTGATCGGAAGCGGTTGAACCACAAGATGTTTGCGGCCCGCACAATGCCTCTCCGTTCACTTCGCCTTGCTGTCATCCTGGCGGCTCTGGCTTTCGCAGCAGCCTTGGTTGTAGGCCCGGCAAACGCAGCCGCCTCCCACTCCGGGGGCCCAGGTCTCGCCGTCGGCGCGACGTGCGATCACGAGTCGGCAATACCGGGCGACACCATGTCCTGCAGGGTCCGGTTGTCGAATACGGGCGGCACGACACTGACCGGTCTGTTCCTGCTGCACTATCCGTTCCGGACGGATCGCCCGACGCCAGACTATGCGGGCTATCCGCCAATCCAGTTGGGCGATCTGGCCGCGCACGAGTCGCTGATCGTGTTCAGGTCCTACACGGTGACCGATGAGGATTTACCGGGGCCCCTGGTTCAGACCTTCGGAGCCGACAGCGATCAGACGGCTGAGGTATGGGCGTACGCGACCACGCCGCTGCTTGCACCCTCCGAGGCCGAAACGGCATCCGCGCTACGCAGCGCGACCGTGGCCGAGTTGCAAGCCAACGCCGAGGCGTTCGAGTACACCGTCGGCTCACCGGGCGGGAGCGTCACATACTCCACGATCGGCGCTCCGCTGACCTTGAATCTGGCGCTGGCCAACGACTCGTCCTCATCCGGGATCCTCGGCTATCTCTTCGAAGGTCTCACCGAAACCTCCTGGCTGAACAACCAGGTTGAGCCGGGTCTGGCGCAATCCTGGGATCATTCGGACGACGGACTGACCTGGACGTTTCATCTGCGTCGTGACGTGACCTGGCACGACGGCCAACCCTTCACGGCCCGCGACGTGGACTTCACCTTCAATCGCATCATCTACAACGACGACATTCCAACAAGCGATCGCGCGTCCTTCACGTTCCGAGTCCTCGACGAGGAGACCGCCTCGTGGCGCGAAGAGCGGATGACCGTCTCCATCATCGACGACTACACCGTTCAGTTCGTGCTGCCGGTGCCGTTTGCGCCCTTCCTGCGTTCCATGGGCAACGCCATCTACCCGAAGCACATCCTCCAGCCGCACGTCGACGACGGGACATTCCATTCGGTGTGGGACATCGAGACCGACCCGGCCGAGATTATCGGCACCGGCCCCTTCACAATCGAGACTCTCGAGCCGGACGATCTCATCGTCCTCAAGCGCAACCCGAACTATTGGCTCACCGACAGCGCCGGCAACCGTCTCCCGTACCTGGACGAGGTCAGGTATCTGGTGGTGGACGGCTTGGCAGACGAACTCCCCGAATTCCGGTCAGGTGAGACGGACGTCCACGGCGTTCTGGGCGAGGAGTTCGCGACCCTCGATCCGTTGCAGCGGGCCGAGGACTTCACGCTCTACAGCCGCGGCCCCACCTTCGGTTCGACATTCCTGGCCCTCAATATGAATCCCGGCAGGGACGCCGAGACCGGCGAGCCCTTCCTGGCGCCCGAAAAGTTGGGCTGGTTCGAAAACACCCGATTCCGGCAGGCCGTATCACATGCGGTCGACAAGGGCGCCATCATCCGCGACGTCCAGCATGGGTTGGGCTACCCACAGTGGGCCTTCGTGAGCCCAGCCGCGGGCGACTTCCATAACCCGAACGTGCAGCGCTACGAATACGACGTTGAATCGGCCAACGCCATCCTGGACGGCCTGGGCTGGCTGGATAGCGACGGCGATGGAATCCGCGAAGACTACGCCGGCAACAACATCAGGTTCACCATGGCCACCAACGCCGGCAATGACCTGCGTCTGCGGGTGCTGGAGATCATCCAGGCCGGCCTGATGCAAATCGGCATTCAGGGCGACATTGAGGTGATCGAGTTCAGCGAGATCGTCGATCAGCTGACCAGCAGCTACGACTGGGAAGCGATCCTGATTGGCTTCGGTGGCGGATCGGAGCCCCACTTCAGCATCGCGTTCTGGCACAGCAGCGAGTCCCTGCACCTCTGGAATCCGAACCAGTCCGAACCGGCCACGAGGTGGGAGGCCGAGCTGGATTCCCTCTTCATCCGGGCCAGCCAGGAGTTGGATAACGAGCAGCGGGTTCGGCTTTACCACGAAGCACAGGCGATCGCGGCTAGCCAGGCGCCGGTTGTCTACACGACGCATTCGGAGCGGCTCACCGCGGTCCGCAACGTGTTTGGCAACCTGACGCCGACCCTGTTCGGGCTTTGGGATATCCGCTACGTCTACCGAACGGACCTGTAGACCCTCGTCACTTGGTGTCGGGGCACTCTTGATACGTTCCGGTAGCGCGCCGCGCACTGGTCGCGCGCTGGAATATTGGAGGACACCCCGTGGACACTGGCATGACGGTGCTGGTGGTTCTGAACGGAGACATCGACCCGGGGTTTCTTGAGCGAACACTCGAAACGGTGGACCGCGTCATCGCCGCCGATGGCGGGGCGCATGCGGTCACGGCGGCCGGCGGCATCTGCGACGTCATCGTGGGCGACGGCGACTCGCTGGACGCGGCGGGGTTCGCCCAGGCACGAGCGGCCAATCCGGACCTGGAAATCCATCGCTTCCCCACCGCCAAGGACGCAACCGACGCCGAGTTGGCGCTACGCACCGCGCTGGAAGCCGACCCACAGCGCATCATGGTCGTCGGCGCGTTTGGCGGCGCTCGCCTCGATCACGAACTGGCCACCGTGATGCTGCTGACCAACTCGCGCTGGCGCGACCGCGATGTCGTGCTGGCCGACGGGCGCCGTGAAATCCGGCTTGTGACCGACAGGGCCGAGGTCCACGGCCGCGCCGGCGACATCGTCACGCTGCTCGCCCTGGACGGACCGGCACGCAACATCCACTCCCACGGCCTCGCCTACGAACTCGGCGGGCGCAGCCTGGAGGTCGGAACGAGCCTCGGCGTGAGCAATGAACTCACCGGTTCCAGCGCCACCCTTGAGGTCGGTTCCGGCATGCTGCTTCTCGTGCACGAACACGGTTCGGGCGGCAATTGACACGCTATTACGCGCGTGCGAGCGTTAGGTGCATGAACTGATGGCTCGCGTTAGTCGAGCCGCACAACTGAATCGTGGGGAGCCGGGGGCTAGCCCGGCTGAGAAGGTGACCTGAGCTGTCACCGACCCGTGGAACCTGATCTGGGTAATGCCAGCGTAGGGAACAGGCTCGGGCAGATCCGCAGGTTGCACGGCAACCCGCGGATTTTGTTGTTCTTGAGGAGGATGGCAATGCCACGAGCTACGTTGGCGATTCAAGTGCAGTCGCTGGCCGGCTGCGACGACCTGGAGCCGATTAACGCCGCAATTGCGCATATCCAGGCAGCCGGCTTCGAGTACGAAGTCGGATCGTTGGAAACCACCATCGAAGGCGACGACGCCGGCGAATTGATGCAGGTGGCGATCGACGCCCACCGCGCCGCGATCGAAAAGGGCGCGGATGCAATCCAGAGCAACATCCGCCTGCTGGAGCGGCCCAGCGGTCTGGACACAATGCGGGAGCGTGTTGCGCCGTACCGGAACCAGACCACCGGATGAACTTGACCCGCGCTGTGCGGATTGCTCCGGCGCTGGCGGTGCTGGCGGCGCTGTTCGTCGTTTGGGAGCTCGTGACTCGCCTGGCCGCGGTGCCCGAGTGGCTGCTGCCCAGCCCCACTGTGATCGTGGTCGAATTCGTCGAGTCGCTCCCGCAGCTCGTCCCGCACACCGCGCGCACGTTGCTGGAAGCAGCCGTCGGCTACGGCGCGGCCCTGCTGCTGGCGTTTGTGGTGGCCGCGCTCATCGATCAGTCGGGCCTGGCCCGGCGCGCGCTATCGCCGCTGCTGGTGACCTCGCAAACGATCCCGATCTTTGCGCTCGCGCCGTTGCTGGCCATCTGGTTCGGATTCGGAATCACGCCCAAGATCCTGATCGTGGCGCTGGCTTGCTTCTTCCCAATCGCCGTCAGCCTGGCCGGCGGGCTACGCAATGCCGACCCGGACATGCAGGCGCTGGTGCGCTCGATGGGCGGGAGCCGGCGACAGGTCTTCAGCAAAGTGAAACTGCCGTCCGCGATGCCATCCTTGCTCAGCGGCATGAAGATCGCGGCCAGCTATAGCGTCATCGCGGCCGTGATCGGCGAATGGGTTGGCGCCAGCCAGGGGCTTGGCCTCTACATGCTGCGCGCTTCCAGTTCCTTTCAGACGGCGCGGGTGTTTGCGGTGATCGCGGTCATTGCGGTTCTCAGTGTTGCCGTGTTTCTGGCAGTCGATGTCGTCGGGCGCTGGATCGCGCCCTGGATTTACGTTCGAACAGAGGAGGCCCAGACATGAGATTCACACGACGGCGCGCCCTGGGCGCGCTCGGCGCGGCGGCGGCGATTCCGCTGCTCAGCGCCTGCGGCGAAGAATCGTCCGGCCCGGCCAGCGTCAACGTCATGCTCGATTGGGTGCCCAACACCAATCACACCGGCCTCTACGTGGCGCAGGCCAAGGGCTACTTCGCGGAAGAAGAGCTTGACGTCACGATCGTGGAGCCCGGCACGGCCGGCGTCGAGGCCGCCGTGGGTTCCGGCGCGGCCAGCTTCGGCGTCAGCTACCAGGAAGGCGTCACGCTGGCTCGCGTGCAAGACGTACCCGTGGTTTCCATCGCGGCGGTTATCCAGCACAACACGTCGGGCTTTGCCTCGCCCGTCGACCGTCGCATTCGTCGGCCCAGGGACTTCGAGGGCAAGAAGTACGGGGCGTTCGGCTCAGACGTCGAACGCCAGGTGCTCAGCTCCCTGATGGAGTGCGACGGCGGCGATGTCAACGCCATTGAGTTCGTCGACATCGGCTTCACTGACCCGTTCGTGGCGTGGGAACGCGGCGACGTCGACTTCGTCTGGATATTCGAGGGCTGGACCGGCGTCGAGGCGCAGCTGCGCGGGATCGAGCTGAACTTCGTGCGGATGACCGATCTGGACTGTGTGCCGGACTACTACACGCCGGTATTCGTCACCGGCGAACAGCTGATCGCCGACCGACCAGACGTCGTGCAGCGCTGGACGCGCGCGCTGAAGCGCGGCTACGACTACGCAATCAGGTATCCCGAGGATGCTGCCGAAATCCTGATCGCCGGCGCCGAGGGCATCAACGCCGACCTGGTGCGTCTGAGTCAGCCGTGGCTGAGTCCACGCTACGCGGAGGGCGCGGATCGTTGGGGCGACCAGTCGCAGGCGGTCTGGGACGCCTATTCCAACTGGATGGTCGCGAACGGCCTGCAGTCCCGCGTGATCAAGACAGCCGACGCCATGGACAACAGCTTCATCCGGAACAGCTAACCGCCGATGGGCGCTGGACCGCCGGTCTTGCGTCTGTGCGGTGTGTCCAAGACCTACCGGGACGCCGGCGGGAGGCCGGTGCCGGCCCTGCGCGACGTCAGCCTGGAGGTCGGTCCGGGCGAATTCGTCTCGCTGGTCGGCCCCAGCGGCTGCGGCAAGAGCACGCTGCTGGGACTGGTCGCGGGCCTCGATGGCCCAACTGCCGGCGACATTGAGATTGCAGCCGGGACCGGCGGCGCGTCCGGCGAGGTCGCCTACATGCCGCAGCGCGATCTGTTGCTGCCCTGGCGTTCGCTTATCGACAACGCCACGCTGGGCGCTGAAGTCGGCGGCGGCGACCGCGCCGCGGCGCGCAAGCGCGCGCAATCGCTTCTGCCATCGTTCGGCCTGGAAGGCTTCGCCGACGCGCTGCCGCACACCCTCTCCGGCGGCATGCGCCAACGCGCGGCCCTGCTGCGCACCGTCCTGCTCGACCGAGAGATCCTGCTGCTGGATGAGCCGTTCGGCGCCCTGGACGCGCTTACGCGCGCTGCGCTCCAGGAGTGGCTGCTCGAAATCTGGGAACGGCTCAAGGCCGCCGTGCTGTTTGTCACCCACGACGTCGAGGAGGCCCTCTGGCTGTCCGACCGCGTCTACGTAATGACCCGACGCCCCGGCAGCATTCGGCTCGATCTGCCGGTCGGTTTGCCCAGGCCCCGCACGCGCGCTGCGCGCGCCACGGCGGAGTTTGCAGCCCTCAAGCAGCGGCTCCTGGACGCGTTGCTGGCTGACACCGCCTAGCTGCGCATTGGCATCATGGTCTCCACTGAGATCGATGGAGACGGAGCCATGGAGCCGAACCCGCTGATCGGAGCCTGGCGACTCGTAACCTACGAGGCCCATGCGGGGAATGAGGTGTCATACCCGTTGGGCGAGGACGCGTCGGGCTTCATCATGTATACGGCCGACGGCTACATGTCGGTTCTCATCATGGCCGCCGGCCGGCGGAACTTCGCCTCGGATGACATTTTGGGCGGCACGGACGAAGAAAAGCTGGAGGCGGCAAGTTCCTTCATTTCCTACTCCGGTGGGTATGAGTTCCTGGGTGACCGTGTCATTCACAAGATCGAGACGGCCTTCTATCCCAATCGCGTCGGGACCGAGCAGGTTAGGTTCATTCACCTGGACGGCGATGAGCTTGTCCTGACGACCCCGCCGATGGTCATCCACGGGACATCGCGGTCGGGGCGTCTCCTGTGGGAACGTGCGGCACCGCGCAGCCCGGAAGCCTGAATCATCAGTAGCCGGCTGCCACGGCCTGGCGACGACTTGGCATTATGGCGGGGCCGGGCGCTGCCGAGTTCACCGCCATGACGAGCAATCCCTCACGCGATCTCGCCGAGTTTGCGGCTGCGGTTTCTCCGGACGAATTGCAGCCCAGAATCGAGGCGCGTGCTCGCGGCCTGTTGCTCGACTACTTCGGCGTGTTGATTGGTGGCAGCGCGCTCCCCGTTTCCGCGCGCGTTGCGGCGTACGCCGAGCAGGCAACTGGCGAAGAGGCCTCGGTCCATTTGCGGAACAGGGCTTCGCCGCCGTTGGCGGCGCTGGCCAACGGGATGGCGGCTCACGCGCTGGAACTCGATGACGTCACCAATGAGTCCTCGCTGCATCCCGGCGTCGTGGTCTGGCCCGCCGCCATGGCGGCCGTGGAGCGACGCGGAGGAACGCTCGCCGATCTGCTGGCGGCCGGCGTTGCCGGCTATGAGGTAACCATGCGGGTGGGCGATGCGCTCTACGCGCCCGCCACGTATGCGCGGGGATTCCACCCCACCGGCGTTGCCGGCGCCCTGGGTGCGGCGGTTGCCGCTGCGCACGCGGAAGGATTGGACGCCGACGGCATTCACCAGGCCCTCGGTCTCGCCGGCGGCCTGGCAGCCGGATCGATGGCGTACATTCAGAACGGTAGCGATGGCAAGCGCCTGAACGCGGGCTGGGCCGCGCATGCCGGTATTGTGGCCGCCGACCTGGCCGCGTCCAGCGTTGTCGGTCCCACCGACGCCCTCACTGGAAGCTACGGCCTCCTGGAGGCTTTCAGCCGCGACCCGCGACCCGAGTTGCTGACTTTGCTCGACCCCGACCATCCGGCGCTGCTCGATGTCGCCATCAAGCCCTACCCCTGCTGTCGCTACATCCATCCGGTGATCGACGCCTGCCGCGAGTTGCGTGACGCGAACGGCTTTCAACTCGACCGGCTGCGTCGTGTCAGCGTGAGCGTGCTTCCCGGCGGAGGCGAGATCGTCGCGGATCCGCCGGAACCAAAGCGGCGTCCGGCCAACCGGGTGGACGCGCAGTTCAGCGTCTACTACGGCGCCGCGCAGGCGCTGGTCCACGGCCGTCCGACGCTCGAGACTTTCGGCGAGCCGCATCTCTGGGACCCCGAGGTGCTGCGTGTGGCTGACTGCATCCAGGTCACCAGCGACCCGGCGCTGGACGCTGCCTATCCGCAACGCTGGGGCTGCGCGCTCAACGCCGAATTCACGAGCGGTGAGGCTCGAACCATCCGTGTCGAAGACCCACGCGGCGACCCGAGGCGGCCGTTGAGCGATGCGGACCTCGTGGAGAAATTCCAATCCGCCGCTGGTCCGGTCGATTCGGAGCTGGCCGAGGCTGCTCTCCGAGGGGCGCTTCATTCCCCGCTCGACACGCCTCTGGTCGAATTGGTTCAGGCGGCTCAGCCCGTATAGGACGCGCGGGCGACTCACGCTAGAATGTGGGCTAAGAGTCTCAGTGTTGGAGATCTCTTTCCGGGGTGGCCATGAGTTCCAACGGCGCTGTCAGCAAGAACACCGAAACCGTAAAGCGCGGCCTGGCGCAAATGCTCAAGGGCGGCGTCATCATGGACGTCGTTACGGCCGAACAGGCGCGCATTGCGGAAGACGCCGGCGCCGCCGCCGTGATGGCGCTGGAGCGTGTCCCGGCTGATATTCGAGTCGAGGGTGGCGTCGCCCGCATGTCCGACCCGGAGAAGATCCTGGAAATTCAAGCTGCGGTCACCATCCCCGTGATGGCCAAGTGCCGCATCGGGCATTTCGTGGAAGCCGAAGTGCTGCAATCGCTCGGTGTCGACTACATCGACGAATCCGAAGTCCTCACGCCCGCCGACGAGGAGCATCACGTCGCCAAGGCCGCCTTTGACGTCCCGTTCGTCTGCGGATGTCGCAACCTGGGCGAGGCGCTGCGCCGCATCGGCGAGGGCGCCGCGATGGTTCGCACCAAGGGCGAAGCCGGGACCGGTGATGTCGTCGAGGCTGTGCGCCACATGCGGCGGGTGATGTCCGAGTTGCGGCAGATCCAGCACATGCGCCCGGATGAGTTGTTTGCCTACGCCAAGGACATTCAGGCCCCGTTGCACCTGGTGCAGGAGGCCGCCGAGCTTGGCCGCATGCCGGTCGTCAACTTCGCCGCCGGTGGGATCGCCACCCCGGCCGACGCCGCGCTCATGATGCGGCTTGGCTGTGACGGCAACTTCGTGGGCAGTGGGATCTTTAAGTCCGGCGACCCGGCACTACGCGCCCGTGCGATTGTTGAAGCCACCACGAACTTCGAGGACTCGGCGCTCATTGCCGAAGCCTCGCGAAATCTCGGTGAGCCGATGGTCGGCATTGCCAACAGCTCGCTCCAGCCCGAGGAGATGCTTGCCGGTCGCGGGTGGTAACGACACGAGGCACGCGTGAGCGTTCGCATTGGCGTCCTCGCGCTCCAGGGCGATTTCGCCGAACATGGCGCCATGCTCGGCAGGCTTGGCGCCGAAGCCGTGGAAGTGCGGCAGCCATCTGACATCGACGGCATTGCGGGGTTGATCATCCCTGGCGGCGAAAGCACCACCATCGGCAAGCTGATGGAACGCTACGCGCTCCGCGGGCCGATCCGGAGATTGGCCAAGGTCGGCAAGCCGATCTGGGGCACCTGCGCCGGCCTGATTCTCATGGCTCATGATGTCGGTCGCTGCCAGCCGCTGCTGAAGCTCCTTGACATAACGGTCGAGCGAAACGCCTTCGGGCGACAGACCAACAGTTTCGAAACCGACCTCGAGATCGAGGGCATTTCCGGCGGGCCGTTTCCCGCCGTCTTTATTCGCGCGCCGGTCGTACGCGCGGTGGGCCCTGGCGTACGTGTGCTAAGCCGACTGGACGATGGAACGATCGTGGCGGTTCGGCATGGTCGACTCTTCGGAACCTCCTTCCATCCCGAGTTGACCGGGGATACGCGGCTGCACGCCGGCTTTGTTGAGATGGCCAGGAACGCGTGACGCCGAGCGTCTCGCGACTTCGTCCCTGGCACGCGCCGGCGCTGGCGCGCAACTTTATCCTCGCGGCCGGTCCACGCGAACATGTGGCCCCGGTCGCCGGACCCACGCCTCCGGCCGTCATGGCCCTGGCGGCCACGGTGCCGGGGCTGGTCCCGGACGTGCAGGGGTATGCGGCGTGGGCGGGCGACAACCTGGTGGGTTTCGCGCTGGCCGAGTTCGCGCCCGATCGACGTCGTGCCAATGTCTCGGTGTTGACCATCGCCCTGTCGGCTGACGACATCGCACCGGACTCGGCTGAAATTGGGGCCTGCGGCGCCCTGCTCGAGCGACTAACCGCCGACGCCGCGGCTCTTGGCTACGTAAGCGTTTTCGCCCGCCTTCCGCGCGACAGCAAGTTTCGTGAGGTCTTCGGGCGGCTCGGCTTTGTCGGCGCCGTCAGCGAGGACGTCTACACGCGTCGTCCCGCACCCATCGCGAATCCCGGGCCGATATCCGGGCTGCGGCCGGTTGAGCCGGCCGACGCGTGGGAAATCTCTCAGCTTTACCGCACCATCACACCCGCGGCGTTGCAGTTGGCGGAATCACCCGGCGGCGAGCGACCTTCAGTCCCGCGGCGCAGGTTGCCCCTCCTCGGCGGTGGCCGCGCGCCTGAGGAGTTTGTCGTCGATGGCGAGCGCGGTCTGGACGGCTGGCTGCGCATTCATCCCGGGACGCGAGGTCGCCACACTGCCGCCCTGATGGTCCATCCGCGTCGCGCGGCTCTCACGCGCCCGCTGCTTGGCTTCGCGGTCTGGTCGCTTCTGGACGCCGGACGTCTGCCTGTCCGAGTCGTTGTCCATGCGCATGAAGACGCGCTGCGGCGCGCGGTTGAGGCTGAAGGCTTTGCCAGGACCGAGGAACGCGAATTGCTGGTGAAGCACATGACCGTGCGAATTGCTTCCGAAGTGCCCGCGCAGGCGCTCGACCGGGCGACAAGCTAGGCCGGCGTGGCGACCTCCGACCTTCTACAGCCGCCCACGGCCGTTGACGCGCCGCATATTCAGTCGGGAGACGACGACGAACTCAGGGATCTGGTCGCCGCCTTGCCGGTCCGGTTGCAGGACGACCTGCGTACGCTTGTGGGCTGGACCGAGGTGGTTGAGATCGTGCTCGATCTTGGCCGGATTCCGGAGATTCGGCTCAGTGACGGGTCCGAGCGCCGGCTGCCCTGGAAGGTTGACGAGGGGCACATCGCGTCGGTCGTGGAAGCCATTGGCGAGTTCACCGACGACAACCGTGCTGGCGTACCTGGCACCCTCCACCGATTCTCAGCGATTCGGAATCGATCAGGCCGGGTCGTTGGGCTGACGGTCCGGCGCGGACGTGCGCTCCACGGCACCACGGCGATCGTGCGCGACATCGTCGCCGGCGACCATAGCCTGCTGCTGTTGGGCCCCCCCGGCGTGGGCAAGACGACCATGTTGCGTGAGATGGCGCGGGTGCTGGCAAACGATCACGGCGCGCGGGTGGTCATCGTTGACACGTCCAACGAGATCGGCGGCGACGGTGACATTCCCCATCCCGGAATCGGTCGCGCCCGGCGCATGCAGGTCGCCGCCCCGAACCGCCAGCACCGGGTCATGATTGAAGCCGTGGAAAACCACATGCCCGAGGTCATCGTGGTGGACGAAATTGGAACGGACCTCGAAGCCGAGGCCGCTCGTACCATTGCCGAGCGCGGTGTCCGTCTCGTCGCAACCGCCCACGGTCAGACGTTGGACAACGTGCTTCTCAACCCGTTGTTGAGCGATTTGGTGGGGGGTGTTGAGTCCGTCACCCTTAGTGACGACGAGGCGCGGCGGCGGCGCACGCAGAAGACCGTGTTGGAGCGCCGATCGCCGCCCACGTTCGATACGTTGATCGAATTGCACTCGCGGGATGCCTTCGTGATCCACCACAACGTGGCCGGCTCGGTGGACGCCATTCTTCGCGGCAGCGCCGTGCGCGCCGAGTCGCGCATGCGGCTTCCCGATGGCCGGGTGCTTCGCGATACCAACGCCGAGGCACGCGTGAGTGTCGAGACTTCATTGCCTCAACCGGCGCAGTCCGACGACGCGCCCGAGGATGACGGTCGACTCAACGTCTTCCCCTTTGGCGTCAGCAAGAGCCGGTTGGAACACGCCATCGCCAACAGCGAATCCGACATGATCAGGCTGGTGCGCCACCTGGCTCAGGCTGACGTGGTCGTGACCTTGCGCAGCTTCCATCGCAAGCGCGCCCGCGTGCTGCGGGACGCCGAGGCTCGCGGCGTCCCGGTTTATGTACTCCGGAACAATACGATTACGCAAATGGAGGCCTGCCTGGCGACGCTCCTGGACATGGAGCGTCCGGACGAGGCGGCACCGCAGCATCCCGCGCAGGCCAATGCGGGCGCGCGCGGGAACGGCGCGCCCCGCCAACACCTGCGCACGCCCACGACTTCGCGGCCCAGGCTTACATGACTGGCGAGCAGCCGGCAGGCCTCTTCATCGTGTTCGAAGGGCCTGAAGGCAGCGGCAAGACCACCCAGGCACAGCTGCTCGGAGATGTACTCCGTCAACAGGGGCTGGATGTTGATCTGACGCGAGAACCGGGCGGTACGCCGCTGGGTGAACGTCTACGCCGCGTCTTGCTCCAGGAACAGGACATGCAGGCCGTCGATCCCCGAGTCCAGGCGCTGCTGATGTCGGCCGCCCGGTCGCAGCACGTGAGCGAGCGGATTGGTCCGCACCTGGAACGTGGCGGCGTGGTGATCTGCGACCGATTTTCGGCCTCGACCCGCGCCTACCAGGGCGGTGGGTTCCGGCTGCGACGACGCGATCTCGAAAACCTGACGTCGTTCGCCATACAGAGTGTGACGCCTGACTTGACGGTGTTGCTGGATGTCGAGGTCGAGGCCGGGCTGAAGCGCAGCCTCAGTCACCGGAATACGGACTGGGAAAAGGCCGGCGGCATCAACTGGCACGGGTTGCCCTTCCACCGGCGCGTTCGTGCCTCCTATTTGGACCAGGCCGCCGATGACCCTGATCGGTGGCTGGTGGTGGATGGGCTTCAGTCGCCAGGGGACATTGCCGCTGAAATCCTGGGTCGTGTGCAGCCTGAAGTCGATGGCCGGGAACTCCGCCAGGTAACCGCACCCGTCCAGCGTCTGCTTCCATTCAGCATCGCGTAAGCTGCCCGCGTCGCCCCGGCAGCCCCGGTAGCCCCGCCCGATTGGACTCCCGCTGAAGCTCTTTTTTGGGATCGTGCAGGATCCGGATGCCGACCTGATGGCCGACTCGCTCGTATCGGGCGGATTCCGGTTTACCCGTGTCCCCACGGCCGGGGGCTTCCTGCGCGAGGGCAACACGACCTTCATCATTGGCGTGGACGAGGATCGAATCGGCGACTTGCTCGGGATCGTGCGTCGTAACGCCACGACGCGTATGCAGATCGTTACCCCTGGGCAGACTGCCCAGGATACGGCCGAAGCGCCCTTACCATTCCCCGTCGAGGTTCAGGTCGGCGGGGCCACCATGTTCATGTTCGACCTCGAGCGGGTCGAGCAGATTTAGGCCGCTCTGACTTAGCGCGCGGCGGCGAGGACCGGGCGCATCCGCTCGACGGCGCGCTCGAGGTTCTCAACCGAATTGGCAAACGACAATCGCAGCGAATCGGCGCCCACCGTGCCGAAGGCCGTCCCTGCCAACACCGCCACGCCCGCCTCGTTCAGCAATCGGTCCGCGATTTCATCCGTGCTGACCCGGAATCCGCTGAGCTGCGGGAACACATAGAAGGCGCCCGCCGGCCGCTGGCAGTCCACGCCCTCCAGGCTGTTCAGGCCGTCCACAATCACGTCGCGCCGCCGTTGAAACTCGGCCACAAATCCGTCCACGGCATCCTGCGGCCCGGTCAGGGCTTCGACGCCGGCCATCTGGATGAATGCCGCCGTGCAACTCGTGCAGTTGGTCTGCAGTTGGGCCACCGCCTCCGCCAGGCCCTCATTCATCACGCCGTAGCCCAGCCGCCAGCCTGTCATGGCGTAGGTCTTGGAAAAACCGTCCAGGATCATGGTCTTGTCGGCCATGCCCGGGCAGGCGGCAATCGAGGCGTGCTCGATCTCGCCGTACATGATGCGTCCGTAAATCTCGTCGCTGAGCACATGCAACGGTCGGCCCGCAACCAGCTCCGCGATCGCGCAAATATCCTCCGGCGGCAGCACGCCGCCAGTAGGGTTCTGTGGTGAGTTGAGTATCAGCAGCTTGGTCCGGTCTGAGAGCTTGGCCTTTAGCTCGTCCAGATCCAGCCGGAACTGGTTCTCCGGCCGCAACGCCAGCGGCACCGGCGTGGCGCCCACGAAGCGAATCACCGACTCGTAGATTGGAAATCCGGGGTCCGGATACAACACTTCGTCCCCGGGACCGCACAACGCCGTAATCCCGAAGTACATGATTGGCTTGGCGCCCGGCGTAATAACCACCTGCTCGGGCGTGACATCGATTCCGCGCGACTCCGCCACGTCGGCGGCGATGGCCTCACGCGCCTCGGGGATTCCGGCCGACGGCACGTAGTGCGTAAAGCCGTCATCCAAAGCACGCTTGGCGGCGTCGATGATGTTGGCCGGCGTGTCGAAGTCCGGCTCCCCGATCTCCAGGTGAATGATGTCGCGACCTTCGCGCTCCAGGGCCTTGGCTCGGGCCAGTACTGAAAACGCGGTTTCGGTGCCGAGACGGCTCATGGCGCCGGCCAGATCGGGATGAGGCATGGTGGTCATGGGCGTGGCAATTCGTTTCCGGTGACAGACTGCGGCTGACTGAGGGTCGCTGTGGGAATTCTATCGTGGCTGACTCGAATCCAGACCCAACTGCAATTGTGCGGCCGATGCGCGACGACGACGCCGCGGCGGTGGCCCAGCGGCTGCGCACGGCTTATGGGACGCCCGACGGCGGGGCAATCTCAACCGGTGACGGCCCGAATTTACCGCTAACCGCAAGCCGGATTCGCCGGTGGCGACAGAGGTCCGCGGCTGCCTGGGTTGCCGAAGTCGCAGGCTACGGACCCGTTGGCGCCGTGTTTGCGGTGCTCGAGCCCGAAGCAGCGTGGATGGCCGGTTTGGGAGTCGCCCCTGGCTTTCGCGGTGCGGGGGTGGGCGCTGCCTTGTCGGACCAGGCGCTTGAGTTCCTGGCGGCCAGTGGACGTAACGTGACGGGCATGGAGGCAGCCGCAACGGCGGCGGGCGCCGCCGGCTTGTATGCGCGCCGAGGATTCCGGCCCGCCGATCTCACGGTGCGCGTACGCGGTGAGGCCTCGGAGCTCGCGGCCACACCCGGCCTTGAAGGCTGGCGAGAGGCTCCGGACGCGGACCTTGTCGCCCACGGTCAAGGCCATGAAGCGGAGGCTGCGGCCAGAGTCCGAGCGCAGCCGCTCTCACCCGCAAGCTACGTGCTGATCGGCCCCGGCGCCACGCTGCTGTGCGATCCGGATCCATTGATACCGGCCGCCGGTGGTTCGCTCGATCTTCGGCTTCTCATGGCGAGTGCCTGGTCAGACCGCGAGGCTGGGGCCTTGGTGGGGGTGGCCGCACAATCAGCCGTGGCCAGGGGCCTGTCTGCCCTAGAAATAGATCTGGCGCTGGGGAATGGCCTCTTACTTCGCCGGCTGCTTCGCCTGGGCCTGACGCCAATCGCCTCCACGATTCGACTCGTCAGCGACCTCGACGCCTACGTGGCCTGGCGCAGGCGTCACGGGCCCATCGGGCGCTGGTCCTTCTAGCATCTAGTCGTCGGGTCGGGTTGCCACGAAGATCATGCGGTCGCTGTCGGGGTCGAAGGCATCCAACTGCGTGCTCCCGTAGAGCTCAACGGTCCCGAAACCTGCGGCCCGCAGCGCGACGTCCACTTCAGCTCGTTCCAGGTAGCGTATTCGGAACTTTGTCGTGCGTCGGCGCACCACGCCATCTTCACCCAGCCAGTCATAGAAGTGCGCCGTGTCGATGGTCTGGGCATCGGGATCAATGTCCCACGACACAAAGTGCGAGACCTCCGCGTCCTGCGGCCCGGTAAACGTCGACTGGTGCCGCAGCACGCCGTCGCGCATCGCCAGCAGGTCCGGCGACGGATTGACGATGTCCAGGGCCAGGAGTCCGCCTGGCCGCAAGGCGTCGTACGCGGCGCGAAATGTGTCGCGCACGTCGTTTGCGGATGGCAGGTGCAGCAGGGTGTCCAGCGAGCAAAAGACCAGACCGAAATCGCGCTGGCTCCCATATCGCCGCATGTCGCCGCGCGCGAAGGTCACCGGCAGATTGCGTCCGTTCAGCTTGTCTCGCGCGCAGGCCAGCATGGCCTCCGACGTATCGATGCCGTGGACCTCGCGCCCCGCTTCGCCCAGGGCTATGACCACGCGGCCGGAGCCGCAGCCCAGTTCCAACGCAGGACCGCCGGCGCGCGCCGCCAGGGCCTGATACAGATCCAGGTCGTCGATCCAACCGCTGTGCTCGGCCTCGTACAGATCGGCAATTGGCCCGTAGGGATCGTCCGGCGTGTCGTCGCGCACTACCGGATGCGCAGTCGGCGCAGCACGATATCGGCCACCAGCAGCGTGAAGATCACCAGAAGCAGCAGGCCGAAACTCGCCGTACCATTCAGCGCGCTCACGGCCAGGGCGGCCACGCCCACTGACACGAGGACGGCATGGCGAGTTAGCGCCAAGACTGGGGGCTTGGCGGGCTTGTCCGCCGATCCCCGTCGCAGCCAATACTCGAAAGTCCACGTGGCAAACAACGCGGCGAACGACATGGTGATGACGACTGCAATCACGTTGAGCCCGTGCGCTGGGTCTGTGAAGACAAGCTGGAAACCGAGCAGAATCGGACAAGTCGTGGCGCCCATACCCATGGCCAGCCAAAGCCAGTGAGTCGTGTCGATCCGCTCGCGTGGCGGTGTCGCGGCAGCCTTATAGCCGCGTGGCTCTGGGTTGCTGAGGTCCAACGTCAACTGCAGCTCGCTATCAGGATCGCCTTCGCTGGGTGCAGCGGCGGCTATCCTCCGACTGGCGAGACGAGCCGTTCGCTCCGCTGGCTGACTGGTCGCGGCCTTCGATTCCCTGCCGAGTCGGCCCCTGCGAACTCGAATAGGCTGCTTCTCGTTCGTCCCGCTGCCGCGACCTGCGGTCAAGTCGACGCTACGGGATCGGGTGTCGGAATCCTTGCCAGCAACGCGTCGGTTTGCTGATTGAGCGTGGCGCGTTCGATGAGAACCACGGCTGGTGCTGCGTTGGCGTGAAGCGCGGCGATTGGGCTTAGAAGCGAGCACTAGCCGGCCTCGCGGATGCCGCTGACGGCCGGCGAAGTGGCGGACGCATGCCCGTCGATCAGTGAAGTCACGCGGTCAAACCGGCCAAGGCCGGGCACGAGCGACTGTCCGGTGGCGATTACCTGCGGATAGCGTTGGGCCGCCTCGCCCAAGCTGGCTGCTGTCGTCAGGGCTTGCAGGATTGCCCCGTCGTGATCCGTTGCCGATTGCTCCAGCCAGATGAAGGCCGGCAAGTCCGTCGCGTCAAGCGGCGGACCGGCGACGGCGAAGGCCAGCGCAATTGCCCGCTCCACTTGCTCGCGGCTCTTGCCATCGAGGTCGCACCGTGCTTGCCACGTGGCAGCCTGCGGATCCCAGACGTCAACGCCAAGATCCTCGCTGCAGCGAGCGTCCCAGAAGCGTCCTGCGCTGGCGGCCGGCAGAATGACTCGCAACTCGTGCTCGATAGACGCCGACAAGCTTTCCAGCGAGGCATCCAGGGCACCGCGCACGATGGTCTGCCCGATTTCGCGAACTCTGCGCGCACGCAAGGCTCGGTCCAGGCGATCCTGGGCATCAGCCGGATCAACGTCCGCGCATTCCACGCCGGCCCGCAGTTCCAATGTCTGCACGCGTGTCTCGGCGCGGCGCGCCGCCTTGCGCGCCTGACGCAACGAGTGGCGAATCTCGTCGGCTTCGATCGGGTCCGCGTCCAGATCTGGGATGGCCGCTCGCGCTTCGGCCGCCGTTGGATCGGCGTCACAGTCGACTCCCAGCGCTCGCATCGCCGCCGCCAGATCGGTCGTGTGCCGCCTTGAAGCCGCCTGTACGGTTCGGCCGCGCAGGGCGGCGCCGCGTGCGACGCTGTGGGCCCGTTCGCCGCCAACCTGGGCGGCGATGGCCGCAAATCGCGCAATCTGCACGGACCGCACCCGCTGAGGCGCCCCTTCGGAATCCGGTCCGCTCCGCCTGGTGATCTCGGCGTCCAGTGAGGCGACGTCGTCGCTGGCCCGAGTCTCGTCCCGGATCGCCACTTGTCGCTTGAGTTCCAGGTCCGCACCGCCGCTCAACTGTTGTGTCAGGTCCTGGACTTTGCGCAGCGTGGTCCGGCGCGAATTTTCAATGGCCTCGCGGGTGGCCCCGATCTGCAGTTCCCCGGCCAGACGTTCCGCCGACCGTCGGGCGCTGGCGGCTCGCTCCAATTGCGTGCGTCGCTCGGCCGCTGCGGCGACCTGGTGCTGCTCTGGATCACTACGGTGCAGGGTTGCCACGCGCGCCTCCAAACGCCGGACCTCGCGGGCCGCATCCTCGGCTGCCTGCGAGGCCGCGTTCGCTTCCCGGCGAAGTTCTGGCGAATCACTTTGACTGTCGCCATCGGCCAGGTGGCGTAGACGAGCCGTGGCACTGTCGCGGAGAACGACGGCCCTGTGCGCATTGGCGGGGATTTCCAGACCCAGAGCCTCTAGCTGGCTTTCGATGCGAGTGCGCACCCTTCGTGCCTCCGCGGCAGCGAGCATTCGGTGTTCCGACTGCCGGAGTGCGCGTGCCACGGAGTCCAGTTCGCGTTCCAAGTCCAGAACGCTTACGGCATTGCCACGGTCCGCCATGGCGAGCCAGATGCCGGCCAGCGCGCCCACCAGTCCCACGGAGAGGCCCAGGGGCGCGAGCGGAGCGAAGACCAGGAGCCCAACCACGCCCGCGGTAAGTCCGGTTACCGCTCCGCCGGCAGCCAACCGCCGCCAGCTCGCCCGCAGCTGGGCATCGCGCTCCTGAGTGCGAACCGCCGTCTCCAGGGCATTCAGCTGATCCTGGAGCGCCGCCGCTTCGGTCTCGGCAGTCTCTGCGTCGTCATCGTCCTCGGCCGCATGGTCCAGCCACTCGCGCCAGAGGCGGTGCGCCCTAGGAAGATGGGCATCTTCGTTGGCTCTGTCACTGAGCGTTCGCACTCGCTCTGCCTGAGCGGCTAAACGTTCAGACTTGCTCCGGCTGGCTGCGAGTTCCTGGCGAGCGCGTTCGAGAGCGGCCACGCCCTCGCCAACGGACGTACTTGCGCGTCGCGCCTGCTCGGCGGCCGCTGCCGCAGCGTCCGCCCGGTCGTAGGCGGCCAATCCGCGTTCCAACGTCGTCAACCGCTGTTCGCTCGTCGTCAGCGCTGAGCGGAGTCCACTCAGGTCAGCGACCTGCGTCTCAAACTCGATTCGCCGCTCCCGCGCGGCCTGTAGCCGCTCGACCGCGGCGTCCCGATGGTCCAGCAGGTGTGCCAGCGCAAGGGCATGCTCAGCCCGTTCGACGTGGCGCTCAAATCCCTCCGCCAGCGACATCATGCGCAATCGCTCATCCTCGGACTCGGCGAAAAGCCGTTCGGCCTCCTCCAGTTGCTGAACCGCACGGGCGGCGCGATCGCGCTTGCGCACGTACTCAAGCCGCTGGACCTCGCTGGCGGCCGCGTTGTTGGCCTCGGCCGCCTTGGCCAGCGCGACGTGCAGCGACGCCAGCCGCTCGGCCTCCTCGAGATCCCGGCTCACCTCGACACTGGCGGCCAGCACATTCATTCGGCGAGAGCCCAGCCAGGCTCGAACCACATCCCGCAGCCGACCGGCCAACGGCTCAAGGTCGCGCGGGGGCCAGATGAGAGCAGCCAATGCCTCACTGTCGGCGCCGCACAGGCGCTCAAGTTCGCGTTCGATGCGCTCGCTGCCCGAAACCGGGATCAGCCCGGATGGCCCGCCGCGTGCCAATGACGTCGTGAGACGACCGGTCCGCTCGATTCGCCGCTCGATGGCGTACGTTGCGCCACCGGCGACGATGGACGCTCCAACCAGCGCGCCTTCCCGGCGGCCGAACCCCGGCGCCACGTCGCCAAACAGCGCGCAACGCAGCGCGGCGCTAAGCGTTGACGCCGTCTCCGGCGTCGCCTCAATGAGGTGACGCCCGCGCGGCAGGAAGGCGATATCCACGTCCTTAAGCTCGCCCACGTGTTGGGCGATCAATCGCTCAAGGAAAATCACGACACGGCCTTCGTCAGTTCTCGGCGTCGCGCGATCTCGGCCACATGCGCCCGAGCGGCGGCGACCAACTCTCGTTCGTCGTCGTCGGCGGCGTCTGCCAGGAGCCGTTCGCTGACGCGCCTGGCGTTGACCAGGAAGGAGGAGCGCGTAGAGGCGCTGGCGTGGTGCGGGGAGTCGGCAACTTCCAAGTCGTCAATGGCGAAGCGCAGCAGCGTGCCCGTCGCCGCGGCCCGTTCAATCAGACCTGGCGGATCCAGTTCGTGCCAGGCTCCTCGTGACATCTGACCGTGCAACTCGACATCAAGGATGCTGGACGTGCCCAGCTCCGACGCGATCAGGTCGGCCACCTCGCCGCCCGACCGCGGCGAATCGAACGAAAGACGCGCCGGCCGCAGAATTTCCGTCGGCACGAACGAGGGGGTCGCCCCAACCGCCGGGTCGATATCCAGGATCACAAAGCCGGGTTCCGCGCGCCGCTCCAGCGAGGGGCCGGCCCATCCGGTCGAGACGATTGGAATATCGTCCAGGCGATCCGACGGGGAAGCAGCGGCACGCGTATCGACGACCAGGTCCGCGGACCCGGCGGTTTCGCCCGCTCCCGTGAAGATTTCGATCGTCAAGTCGGCGGCCTCACTGTCAGCAAATGCGCCGCCAGTCACCAGGCCAATCTGCAAGTTGGCGAAGGGCACGACGACAGCCCCGGGAGCTTGGGCAGGCAACAACGCGTCGACGAGACCGATTTCAGCCAGAAAATCCGTACCGTCCGAAACGCGCCCCGGTGGTTCACCAATCGCTATGACCGTTATCCCCGCGCGTCGCGCTGAGCCGAGCGGGGCCATCGCGGCCCGCACGTTGTCGAGCGATGGCGGCGACTCGGCAAACAGTCCTTGCCCGCAGACAAACGCATGGCATCCCGACCGCGTCGAATGCTCAAGAACTTCGGCAAAGGCTCGGTGCGTGAGTGCACTGAAGAGATCGCGCTGGGATGGCGGGAGCGCTGCCGGGCGCGCGCCGAGTTGAAATCCCGCAGCTACGGCGAGACGGGCGCGACCCTCACGAGACCGAACGATGCGCACGGAGACAAGCTCATCCTTGCCTCCCGTGTCGCAGGCTGCACAGTCCGTACGGCCTGACGTGAGCGATGGTAGCACCTGCCGGGCGCGTGGCCGAGGTCAGTTTCCGAGGCGCTGGAGCCCCCAAATTCGTTGCCTAGGCCGATGCAAATAGCGGTGGCGCGCGTCTGCTGAGCTGTCGCGTTTGTCCGAAGAGGGTGCGGGGCATGCTCGACTCCAGCCGGATGCCACATCCGTCATGCACGTATCGGCGGGTTCCGTCTTCGATGACCAGCGTGTAGTCGCGCATCCGTCGATGCAGGTCGCTCAACACCAGATCGACAACCGGGAACTGGAATCGCCAGGTAGCTACCAGTTGGCGAGGGATCCTTCCCGGTTCGAAGCGCAGACTGGTGCGCGCCGCGAACACCTCCCGGTGAACCTGATGCCCCCAACTCATGAAAAGCCGAGCCTCGCGCGTTCGTCGGCCCAGCACGTGGGCCGGGCCGTGACGCAGCGTCTGACGCGCCACTTCGCGCAGCGTCTGATCGCGACCGCTGGCCGGATGCCGAAGGGCGTAGCGATAGAGCCGGTCCAGCTTGGCCAGCGCCATCCGATCGTCGGACGCACGCAGGGAATCGGCCTTTGCCGTGGCGTGGCCACCGGCCGCTTCAAGGCGCAGCAGGGCGCGAAACTCATCGGGCGGTCGCGACATGAGGCACTCCTTAATCAGCAATGGTTGCTGTGTGAACGTTCCAGAGCCGATGAACGCAACGGGTCATCCCAGGACGTCCTCCCGCCAGGCGTAGCGTTCGCTGTCCATGCGGGCGCTCGAACCCAGCAGCGCGGCGTGCGTAAGGACGGCATCGCCAAACCGCGCACGAACCTGATCCATGGCGGTTTCCAACGGGCGCCGATCGCGCTCGATTCCTGACGTCATAGTGAGTTGCCGCGCGGTCGCCGACTGGATGCCCGTCACGTGAACGCCCACCAGCCGGTAGACGTCGCGGTCGCTCGCTTCGCGCAGCAGAGAATCCCGGACAGCGCTGAAGATGTCTCGCGTTTGGTCGGTTGGCTCGTGCAGCGTCACCTGCCGCGTGATCGTGTGAAAGTTGGCGTAACGCAGCTTCAGGACAACGGTTCGTCCCAGCAATCGCTTGGCGCGCAGACGGCGCGCAACGTGGTCGGCGAGCTGGCGCAAATAGTGCAGCACCAGGTCGCGGTCGCCGGTGTCGTGGCTGAACGTCACCTCGTTGCCCACGGACTTGGCCGTTCGCTCGGCCTCCACGTCCCGCGAGTCGATCCCGCGAGCCAGGGTGGCGGGTTTACGCAACTCACCCATCCGTTCCGGGTCATGACGCGCGAGATCGCCGATCGTGCGGATCCCACGGGCCGCCAGGCGGGCTTCACTCTTCGGGCCGATGCCCCAGATCATTCGTACTGGCAGCGGGTCCAGGAAGTCCTGCTCGGAGCCGGGCGGCACAATGCGGCGCCCGTCCGGCTTGGCCAGGGTCGAGGCGATCTTGGCGACCGACTTGTTGGTCGCGACCCCCACGGAAACCGGTAGATCAACCGCTAGTCGTACGGCGTCCCGTACGTGGTCGGCAGTCTCTTCAGGCGTTCCGTAGCGTCGCTCGCAGCCCGTGACGTCCAGAAAAGCTTCGTCAAGCGATAGCGGCTCAACCAGCGGTGTATAAGTCCGAAAAACCCGCATGACTTCTGCGGACACGTCGGAATACAGCCGCATGCGTCCCGACACGAATTCGGCGTGCGGGCAGAGTTGGGCCGCCTGGCGCAGCGGCATGGCCGAACGGACGCCAAAGGCGCGGGCCTCATAGGAAGCGGCTGCTACTACCCCCCGTGCATCCCGTGGGCCGCCCACGATGATGGGGCGACCCCGCAATTCCGGTTGTTCCCGCTGCTCAACAGACGCATAAAAGGCGTCCATATCCGCGTGCATGATTACCCGCTGCCTCCGCCACTCAGCGGGCAAGGGGCGATGCTCCGGGATGGTCGCGTGTGTCGAATCCATGCCGAATGTTACCGTACAAAAGACGTACAGACAAAATACGAACAGAACCGCAAGGGGGGCGATCGACTATTAGTGACCGTCTGCGGGACTGTGCGCGTTCGCCAGACGTGGTTCTCGACCACGAGACGTCTGAGAGACGGCCGAGGCCTTCCGCTAGAGGCTGCTGCGAGCCGTCGCCAACTCCTGCGCGCCCAGCTCACCGTCCGCGTGTTCCAGGACACGCCGGAAGGCCGCTCGCGCTTGCGCCGAGTCGCCGGCCATTTGATGCGCGCGCGCCAGGGCGAAATCCCAGCGAACCGAGGCCTGGTCCGGCCGGCTGGCTTCCAGGCGGGCCAGAGCGCGCCGCGCCGCCTCCGACGATGGTTGAATCGCCAGTTCGGCCAGCACGCGATCTGCGGTGACGGCGGCCGTGGGATTCAGCCGCTGGGCGTGGTTCAGCGCTTCCAGCGCGCCCGGCGCGTCGCCGGCCTTCAATCGCGCCCGGCCCAGCGCCTGCCACACCGCTGCGCCATCGGCGCCATGCTCCACGGCCGCTTCCAGACAACGTGCGGCCGCGCCATGGTGGCCGGCGGCATCCAGCGCGGCCGCCACATTGCGATAGAGCCGCAGCCTCAAATCGTCATTGCCCGATTCGCCGGATGCCGTGTCAAGCGCCAGGTCAAACGCCTCACGGGCCGCCGAGATATTCCCTTCGGCAGCGTAGCGGACTCCCAGGCTGGCCAGGTGCAACGCCGACAGGCGGGCTTCGGGGCTTGGTGCGGCGGCGTCGACCGCCAGCAGCGCGCATTGTGCGGCCGCATCCACGGCGCCCGCCGCCACCAGGTCCGCTATGTCGTCTCGGCGATCCTGGATGTCCGCCACGTGTGTTTCCGCGCTAGAGCCGCCGCATGATCGAGGTCACGCGCCCGCGAACTCGAATCTCGTCGGCGTAGATCGGCGCCATCTCGGCGTTGGCTGGTTGCAGTCGCACGCGGTCGTCCTCGCGGAAGATGCGTTTCAGCGTCACCGAGCCATCGTCCAACATGGCCACGCCAATTTCGCCGTCGCGAACCGTCTCGACCGGATCCACGATCACGATATCGCCATCGCAGATGTGGTCCTCGACCATGCTGTCGCCGCGCACGCGCAGCGCGTAGGCCGTGCCGTCGGGCGACACGTCCGCCGTTACGGCAATGGTATCCAGCCGCTCTTCATAGGCGTCAATTGGAACCCCGGCGGCGATTTCACCCACGATCGGAACGTTCACTATCCCGCCCGGCATACCGCCGCTCAGGATTTCGATACCGTGCGACTGGCCCGATCGCCGGATGTATCCCTTGCGCTCCAGCACCTCCAGGTGCTGTTGAACCGTGGCCGGCGCCAGGCTCAGCACGGCGCCTATCTCCCGCACGCTCGGCGTGTATCCCTCGTCCTGCAGGAACCGCTCAATGGTCTGCAAAACCCGATGCTGACGTTGTGTCAGTGGATCTCCCACCGCAAGCCGTCCTTCGTCGCTTCTCGGTGCTCGCCTCATGCGCGGTTCGTCGCCGCGCCCGGGGCCCGAGTTCCTGAGGTGCGACGCCAGACTACCGGACAATAAGCGAACGGTCAAGCTGCGCAAACGCCGTCGGAGTGATGAGGCGTCGCAGTCAGGCGGCGTCGATCCGAATTGCCGTACCCGTGCGCACGCGGCGCAAGGCGTCAACCGGCGGGGCGTGGAGTCGGCCCACCACGTTTACCGGACTAGCCGCCCGAACCTCATTCCCCTGGCTGGCCGGCGTCCGGCCGAAGAACACGCAGAACGCCAGGCCCGGCGGCCAATACGCCAGGTCGCCGACTTCCACGACGTCCGAGGCGTCGGGCTCAGGGTCGGCCTGCACGCCGATGTCGAAGTAATACTCGTGCCCCCAGGTGTTCACCGTCCGGGCAATCGGCAGCGCCTCCCAAATGGCGTCGGCCGTCGGGGTATCAAGTAACTCGCCATTCATCTCAATATCGCCGACGGTGATGGTGATCGATCGGGCCATGGCTCAGTGAACGGGAGTTGTCGCTGCTGACCTTAGCAATCCGGACGCTGCGGGAGGGCATTTCGGTGCGAATGCGGTCGCGGTGGAGCGCCCTTGCGCTGCCGGCGGAGCCTCGAAATGTCCCAAAGCGACCTAGGCGATCTGCGCAGCCTTCTCCGCGTACTTCTGCACCGTAGTGGCGAACTCGGCGTGACTCCAGGTCAGCGGGCTCACGCTCAGGGGCGCTCCCGAATAGGGATGCACCTGCTCGGCCAGGGTGCCGCTGGGTAAAGCGCGATCCGCCACCCAGGCCAGGATGTCCCGGGCCGGCTTCAGATCTGCCTCAGATTCCGCCAGCGCCACGTACCACTGCGCCAGCCACAACGTGCATATGAACCACGGGTTGCCCGGAACGTTCCGGATGTCGCCGCTGACCTGGTGGTAATAGTCGTTCTGATAGCGCGCCACGCCGCCAACCCGGGTCTTCACGGTCAACTCGTCGCGCACACGTTCCATCGTGGACCGCACGCGCGTGTCACCCGCGTCGAACATCCCAAACCGCCAGATCCCATGCACGCTGGCATCGATGTTGAGATCGGGCGTCAGCGAGCCGTCGTCATTCACCTCGACCCGTCGAATGAACCGCCGGTGCTCCTCGCTGTACAGATGCTCCAGCGCCGCGGCCCGAATCTCGGACGCCGCCGTTCGATAGCGCAAGGCCGTGTCGAGCTCGCCAAACCCTTCGGCAAACTCCGCCGCCGCTTCCAGGCCGGCCCACACCGAGGCAACCGTAAACGTGTGGATGCCCAGGCGTTCTTCCCATAGGTCCCAGGAGGCCGCCGGCAGCCCGCTGGGCTCATGCCGGTAGCGGACCATGAAGTCCGCCGCGCCCTTGATCAGCGGGGCGTAAACGCCGCGGATGAATTCGGTGTCCATGAACCGCTGGTTGTAGAGACGCAGCGCCCACAGCACCAGCGCCGTCTCGTCCTCCTGGATCGGGAGTACCCGTTGCCGGTTGGCATCGGCCCACGGATGCCAACTGCTGCCCGGTGAACCGTCCGGGTGGTACTTGTGCAGCATGAAGCCCCCCGGCTGTAGGGCGCGGCGGCAAAATTGGAAAAATCGGCCGACCAGCTCGCGCTGGTTGGCGCCGATCAGCGATTCAGCGACCAGCGCCCCGTCCCGCGGCCACATATAGCTGTAGGTATCCCGACCGAATTGCAGGATGTCGCTGTCATTCGCGGCGATGATCGCGCCGCCGTCGTCAATCTGCGTGCGCACCACCAGCATGCTGCGGCGGTACAGGTCGCGGCTGGACGGTTCCAGCGGCCACAGGTCGGTCGGATCGCGCGTGACCCAGTACGACCAGTAGTCGCTGGTTCGCTGGATAAAGCTCTCCGGCGTGCGATCGACGACGGTGTCGTTGTGGTCCTTGGCGCGAAAGAAGTCGTCCGAGGCCACGATCCAGTAGTGCGCCGTGCCCTCGCCGCCGCCGTCCACCGTGACGCGCACCGAACCCACGCTATCCACTTGTCCCTGGGCGATGGGGTTGCCTTCCAGGCGTCCGTCCTCGGCGTCCAGCCACGTCCCTTGTGAAGCGTCCTCGGACTTGCTCCCGACGCTGTACTCGTCGAACCCAACCCGATCACCCACCTGTGCGTTGCACAGGAAGTTCACGTTGCGCTTGTAGTGCACGATGCCCTCGGTCCACGGATCGAAGTACGCCGTGTCGCCGATACCGTCCCGCTCCAGCCAGAAGTCGGCATGGAAGAAAAGCGTGAAGGTACGCTCGCGGTCCGCCAGATTCCGAAGCCTGATCTTGCGCACATAGATCGGGCGGTCGAAGTCCACCGCGTCGGCGCAGACCAGCTCCACGCCCAGCCGAGGATTCCGCAGCCGGACGTTGGTGATCAGGGTGTTCTCGGCGTAGTCCAGATTCCGAGACCACTCGTCGTTGCTGATCCAGGAGAACTGCCCATCGACGCCGACGCCGAAACGGCAGGCGCGCCCGCCGGTCTGATTCTCGGCGCCCACCCGCGGGTAGTAGATATCGCGCACTCGGTAGCGCGAGTCGAAATTGATCAGAAACGATCCGTTGCCCAGGGCGAGGTCGCGAGGCATGGCGTGAACTCCATTGACTCGGTGCGCCGGATGCATTGTCGCAACTCGGGCAACGCGCATGCCGCGTTGACACCAGTTTTCGCCGCTCCCTAAGCTCGCCGGGCCGACCGCTCATCTGTTGGGGAGTCGACCTCGTGGCCGAACGGCACAAGATCTTGATTACGGACTACGTCTGGCCCTCGACCGATCCCGAGCGGGAAGTGCTGGCCGAACTCAACGCCGAGGTCGTGGAGTCCGACTCCGGCGACGAAGACCGCCTCACCGAACTCGCCGCCGACGTCACCGGCATCCTCACCTGCTTTGCCAAGGTCACCGAGAGAGTGGTCCGAGCCTCACCGAGACTTCGAGTCGTCGGTCGCTACGGCGTCGGCACCGACAACATCGACGTCGACACCTGCACCTCGCTGGATGTCCCTGTCACCTTCGTCCCCGACTACGGCTACGAGGAAGTCGCGGACCACGCCATGGCGCTGCTCATGGCGCAGGCCCGCGGCATTTCAGTCCTGGACCGCAGCGTGCGTTCCGGCGAGTGGACCAACCAGCCCGCCCGACCCATGCACCGGATGCGCGGCCGCGTGCTTGGAATCCTGGGCTACGGCCGCATCGGCTACGCCCTCGCCCAGCGCGCCATCCCGCACGGGCTGAAAATCCTCGTCCACGATCCCTACATCACCGCCGACCGCGTAGCCGATATCGGTGCCGAACTGGTCGACAAGGACCGCCTGGTCACCGAGTCCGACTTCATCTCCGTCCACGCGCCCCTCACCCCCGAAACGCACCACACCATCGGTGAGCCGGAACTGCGGGCCATGAAGCCCACTACTTACCTCATCAACACCGCGCGTGGACCGCTGATTGACGAATACGCCCTGGCCCGCGCCATCGACGCAGGCTGGATTGCCGGCGCCGGCATCGACGTCCTCGCACAGGAACCCCCGCCTCCCAACCACCCGCTGATCGGCCTGGAGCGTGCCGTCGTCACCCCGCACGCCGCCTTCCTCTCCGAGGAATCGCTGCTGGAACTGGAACGCCGCGCCGCACTCTCCGTCGTCCGCGTCCTCCAGGGCCGGATGCCCGAATACGTCTGGAACCGCGAGGTTCTGGAACGGGTCAGCCTGACCGAGGAGTGAGGACGCTGCGCCGCGTCTCTCCTACATAAAGTTCTCGTAGAACCAGGCCGAGCCGACGCCAAGGACCGATCCGACCACGATTCCCACGACGTCGACCACGATGTCGCCACTGAACGGCGCCAGCGACGCCGTTCCCTCCTCGGCGCTCTGCCAGACCCACCAGCGCGCCAGGAGCCACCAGAGAGCCACGCTCCCGAGAAAGATGGCGATCCGCAGTCGGAGACGTTGGCTCGCCCCGCTCGTAGCCGGCCGCTTCAGCATCGTCCGACCCGGTCCCGGACTGGCCGGGTCCTGCCCGGCCCTCGCGTCGGCGGCGGCAATTTCGCCCTCGATGATGGAGCGTGCCTGCCCGCCTGCCGGAGCATTGCTCACCATCGCCAGCGCGGTTGGATACGTCCGGTAGAAGTAGTAGCGATAGACGAACGTCAGCGGTAGTCCGATGTACACGCCAAGGCCAATCACGGCGCCGGCTTGGGCAAGCTGCTGCACCGCAAGCACGACCAGCAGCACCGCCCAGAGAAGCCCCTGGTGCAGCAGGTATTGCTGATCTGCCGGCTGGACCTTGAACTCTCCGAGAACATTCTCCCGCCGCCAGCGCCAGCGCTCGATCACGCCCAGGCCGATTCCCAAGACGCACAGCAGGAGCGCGGTCGGAGCTGCCTGAATGATCACCAAAAGCAGGGCCGGAATCACAGCGGTCAGGAACCCGGCAATTGCTATGGCCGGCCATGCCGCGATCGCCGCCCGCACTCGCCCACGATATTGGACGAACGCCCCTCCGGCCTCATGGGGCGCATACCCGGCGTTAATCAGCGCCCGCACCGCGACTTGCGTGTGTTGCGGGTCTTCAGGCCGGCCCTGCTGTAAGCGCGTCAACACGTGGCCCACCCTTCGGCGTCGGCATTCGTGACGGTCCTATTGTCAGTTATTCGAACTCGAACCGCTAAGCCGCCCGGATCCGCTGATCCACCGCGTTCCGGATCAAGGTCGGCAGCAGCTGGCTGTCGTGCACGATCTCGCCAAAGCACGCCCCCAGTGGTCGCCCGTCGATTCGGGGCATATACGCGCGCTCGAACTCCGCGCGCAGCACCCCGACCCCAAAGGCCAGCACTTTCGTCGCTTGGCCGCCCGCACTGTTGCGATTGCGACGGTCCAGGTCCGTAAGCACCCGACGCAACTGGGCCGGATCGCTGCTGATCCCATCCGTGATTGCGATCACGCTCTTGAGCCCCTTTTGCGGCTGAATGTGCGTCAGCGCCCGCCGCATGGCCCCCGCGTCGTCGGTCTCGCGGTGGTCCAGCTTGTAGATGGTTCGGACAATCTGGCTGTGATTGCGCGGACGGTAGGCCGCCTCCGAGGGAATCCCGGCCGCCGTCCAGACGCTCTGCTCAAAGCGCCAGTGCACCACCGCCTCCGTGCTGAAGCTCAGGACGGCATAGGGGATGCGTAGCCGCTCGTGGATCTCGATGAAGACCACCGCCGCCTCCACCAGCCGGTCGAACTTCTTGGTCGGAAACCCCCGCTGCACCATGCTGCCGCTGATGTCCAGCAGGATGGCGCTGGCAAAGTCCCGTTGCCGGTCTTCCCGCGCCACCCGCACCCCGCGCAGAAACGCCGAGGCCGGATCCGTGACCAGCCGCTCCGGATGCTCTAGGTCGATCTCGCCCGTGTCGCCTCGCCGCTGCTTCCGTGGACGACGCCACGGATCCACGGCTCCATGCCGCCGCCGGTCCATGATCTCGGCCAGGCCGCGCCGCCGCCCGCTCCCGTGAATGGACTCGCGAATCAGCGGCTCCAGCTTTCGAACCGCCGCCAGGTAGTCGAACTCGTCGTAATCGACTTGCGGTCCTCGACCCTTCCGCAGGTACGAGATGAGCCCCGGATGCCAGGACTCCCCGGTTGAACTGAGAATCCGGTCCCGCACTTGCCGCCGGCTCCAGCGCCGCCGCTGCCCCTGGGTCACTGAACTTGGGGCTCGATCTTCCGGCGCTTGTCGCGCGCCTTCCCGCCGCCGGCTCTGCAGCGGCCGGGTCGGCGTGCCCGGCGCACGCTCGTCGGGCTCCGCCGGTTCGTCGCTGGCGCCCCCGTCGCTCGGCGAGCCGGCGACGCCCTCGGTCGGCGTGTCCTGCGGCTCTGGCTCGTCCTCCGTCGGCGGTGCGCCCGGATCGCTGGTGTCCGGCGCTCGTGTGGCGTTTCGAGCCTGCTCGGCCGCTTGCCGCCGTGCCTCGTGCTCCGCGACGACCAGGGCGCCGTAGGTGGGCAGAACCTCCTCGGTGAGTTCCTCCAGCAGCGCTGAGACCTCCGCGCAGGCGGCTGCGCGACGCACCGGCGCCAGGGTGGCGTCGAATGCTCGGGCCGCGGCCGGGTCCAGCGCCGGCGCGTTCCGCGCGCCCGGCCATTGCCGTTCCGTCCACGCCTGAATGTGCGCGTCCAGGAACTGGTGATGCAGGGGCACGCTGCCGGTGTCGCGAATGCCGGACACATCGGTCATCGGTTCCAGTTCAACCGCGCGGCCGTACAGGCGCTTGAACAGCCGCCCGATGCCCGGGTAGCGCCCCATCTGCATACGGTTGACCCGCATGTCGTTGACCACGTTTACCAGCAGCGTCAGGGCTGCCGCCGAAACGGCCGGACTGGCGTGGTGTTCGATCCACCGCGCCGTCGCCATCGCCCCGGCCTTGCCGGTGAACCGGACCTCGGCCGCCTCGTGCGCCAGCCCCGCCACCATCAGCTCGGGCGGCCATTCCGAAAGCAGGGCGCGCGGGTAATCCACCACCGCCTGCGCCGGGCGGTACGCCCACCATGGGCCCGCTTCCAGGCGCACCGGCAGGTCATTCAGGATCAGGCGGCCGGCCAGCTCGAACTGTTCGGTCGTCAGCCGCGTTTCGTCAGACCAGGCCATAGCCGGCCAGGGTTGCTTCGAGTACGGGTCGAATGTCGTCGCCGGCTCCGTCCAGCACGCCCCGCCGCAACCAGCGCACGAAAGTGGCCGCATCGTCGCCGGCGCGCGCACTGGTTACCAGTTCGGCCGTCGTCAGGCTCACCCGTTCGGCTGCCGCCCCCGCCAGGTCCGCCGGAACGTCGTTCAGCGGGTGTCTTGCGTCACGGTCCCAGGCGCCCGAGAGAATCGCCCGGCCCGTAGCCGCCAGTTCCGCCGCCGAATGCAACAGCGCCGGGTCGATCAGATCGTCGGCAACGAACGCCAGGATCGCCGCCTCTTCATCAAGCGGCGGGTAGTCCATCCGAATCACGGCCCCAAATCGATTTTCCACCGCCTCGTTCAACGGCTTCACGCCCGGTCCCTCGGCGAAGCCGGTGGCAACCAGCCGGAAGTCCGGATGCGCACGTACCACCCGCCCATCCGGCAGCGACAGTCGGCCGCCCTTGTCGAACAGACCGTTGATGATTGAGTGCACGTCCGGATACGCCAGGTTGTATTCGTTGACGATCACGAACAGCCCCTCGCTGGCCGCCTCCAGAAAGCCTTGGATCGACCACGAGGTCGCCCCGCCGGAAAGCCGTCGCGCCGCCGTCAGGTCCGTCTTGCTGGTCTCGCCCGTCAGGCTGAACTCAACCGCCGGCAGATTCCACAAGTGCGCCAGCGTGCGCGCCAGCGCCGACTTGCCGCACCCGGTTGGACCTCTCAGAAACACCGGCCGGCCCGCGATCAGCGCGCCCTGCGTCAACCGCAGCGCCTGCCAGCTTGAAGCCGTCAGACACGGCAATGCACTCGTTGCCGGCGGCACGTGCCCCAGCGACGTCGCCAGGTTCAGCCCGTACTCCGCCCGCAGCGCCCGCCGCAGGTCGTCCGTCGATGTTCCGTTGACCCCGTTCACGCTCTCGATGACCGGCGGTCGGTCGACTCTCGCTCGAATTCGCACCCAGCGCCCATCGGCCAGGTGCAGCGTCGCGCCGGACCCGTTGTCGGCGGCCTCGGGCTCTTGCCTCGGTGTAGGCGGCGGCAGTGCCACGGCGGCGCCCGCATCCGGCCGCTCGATTTCCAGCATGGCCTGCCGCAACGCGTCCGGATACGACGTCGACGCCACCGCCCGTCCCAGCGCCTGCCTCGTCGTCTCAGCCACCGGCTGCATCAGGTCGTCCGGCGCGATGGATAGCACCGCCTGTGCCCCGATTTCCGCCAGCGGCAGCCCCGTTGCGTGCCCCAGCGCCAGCCAGTGAACCAGCGAACGCGTCGAAATCCGGTCCCGCATGGCCCCGCCCAGTTCGTCGTGCCCCCGCAACTGGCTCGCCACGCCCACCAATCGTTCGACGATTGACGGATTCGCCCGCAGGTCCAGCGCCTCCGCCAGCTCCAGCCGCCCGAATTCGTAGGCCACCGCGTCCGCTTCCTCGTCCGGCGGCAGGAATCCCATCGGAATGGCCCCCAACCCCCAGCCGAACCGGCGCTGCAACGCCCGTCCGATCTCGGCGGCGCCCACGTAATTCGGATTGGCCGTCGCAAACACCCCGAACTGCTCGTGCACCTCGATTTCGATGTTCCCCAGGTCGGTCCCCGAGATCACCAGCCGCCCCGTATCCATGGCCTGCGTCAGCGCGCTCACCAGGTCCGGCGGCAGCATGTTGATCTCGTTGATCAGCAGCTTGTGCCCGTGCAACATCGCCTGCACGGCCGGACCCAGCGCCGCCACCGTCGACTGCCCCGTGTCCCCGCGCACCACCTCGGTCCGCTGGAAGAAATCCGCCAGCGTCGTATCCCCGCTGAACGTCAGTTCCACACACGGCTCGTTGGCCAGGTGGCAGTAGGTCTTCACCATCGTCGTCTTGCCGCAGCCGGTTGGCCCGGTCAGCAACACGAACGTTCGCAGATGCGGATTGGCCTCGATCTGCGCCATCCGCCGCAGGATTCCCGCCATCGAGGCGGTAATCCGAATAAACACTTCGTCCCGCGTCGGCACCAGCCGCGCCGCATCCGGCGCCTCGCCCCCGAACCCGCCCAGCTCCTCCCGAACCTCCGCCGGCACCGCCCGAAACCGCCCGGCTCTTAGGTCGCGCCGCCCAAACCGCTCACCCAGGATCTCCAGCGCCGAGTCTTCGAGAACAATGTGCTCCCCAAACACCGCGCGGCCGTCGCCAGCCGCCGCGCCACCACGGCCCTCGGCCGCATCCTCCGCGCCGAATAGAGATCTCAGAAAACTCTGCATAACCAGGCTCATCCGTCACGCGCCGCCCGCATTCTAGGCGTGCGCCCACCTGGCCCCGCCATCGCGCGCAGCCCTCCCCGTACCGAGACTGTCAAGCTCCCCCGACTAGTCCAGCGCGTGTGCTACGTTGAATCCGATGCCCGACCCCGCCGGAGCGTCGCCGCATGAGCGCCGAAGCGTGGACGATTCTGGGCACGGGCGGGGCCCTGTTTATTGGATTGGCTGGTTTGGCTGTCGCCATCTGGCGCAGCTTGGATGCTCGTCTGGACCTAATGGCTCAGCAGCATGCTGCCGACCTGCGCGACTTGCGCGCTGATCACGGTGCCCGTCTCGACAGGCTGGATGCTCGCCAGTTCGAAATGGCGCAGGCGCTCGCCCGCATCGAAGGCCGCCAAGAGCAGCAATCAACCGCCTCGGCGTCAAACCCTTCGTCGCTGGCGGACCCCTCGCGCTCGAGTGTTGTCGTGGCGGGAGAAACTAGGCCCGACTAGTCCCGAAGTCGTCGACTGCCCCCACCCTGACCGGTTCGTGCGCAGGAATCGCGTAAATCTCCATTCAAGTGTTTGCCGGCAACGACGTCGTAGCCCTCGAAGCCTGTCTGCATTGGCGGTTGCATCCGCCGTCCGAGCTCGAGGACTCGATCTGACCGCTTGGACTGCGAATCTGTGGCGACTCCGGATTGCTGTCGTGCCGAAACCAGGACCGGAGTCCTAACCTCCTGGCGCGCCAAACTGGACCTCCGGCAGGTGCTGTCACCGGTCACCCAACCCGCCCGTACACCTCCACCGTCCGCGCCGCACACCGCTCCCACGTAAACATCTCCACCGCCCGCCGCCGCCCGTTCGCGCCCCAACGCCGCATCCACTCGCCGTCGCTCAGCGCCTCGCCAATCCCCCAGGCAATGTCCGCCGCATCGGCCCCGTTCACGTGCACTCCGCACTGTTTCGGCCCGTGGTTCACCACCTGCTCGCGGAATCCCACGACACCGCGCGCTCCGACTACCACCGGCTTGCCGCAAGCCATCGCCTCCAGGCACACGATCCCGAAGGGTTCGTAGGTCGACGGCAGCACCACCAGGTCGGCCGCCGCGAAATGCGCGATGCGCTCGTCCTCCGAAACCCATTCCGTCCGCAACGTGACCGAGTCCTCCACTCCTAACGCGGCCACTAGCCCCCGAATCTCATCGTCCTGATCGCCCGTCCCCAGAGCTACGAGTCGCGCCTCCGGTTGCTGCTCCACCACTCGCGGCCACGCTTCGATCAACGGCCGCGCGCCCTTCACCCCCGTCAACCGGCCGATAAAGAACACCACCGGCGCGTCGTCGGGCAACCCATAGCGAGCTCTCAGCTCCGGCCCGCCCGGCGCAGCGGGCGCAAACTTCTCCGTGTCCACCCCATTCCAGACCCCGTGAACTCGCTCTGACTCCCAGCCGTGCGCAATCAGGTCCCGGACCATTGCCTGGCTCACCGTAATCGTCGCCGCCGCGGCCCGGCCCGCCGCCATCTCCCACTGCGACACGATCGGCGACGGCCCGCCCGGCTGCCGCCCCCACTCGGCGCTATGCACGTGCAACACGATCGGTGCGTCCACGTGCCGCGCCAGCGTCAGTCCGGCGGGCGCCCCCAACCAGTCATGCACCGCGATCACGTCAAACGGACGCCGCCCGTGCTCCGCCCGCACCGCATCGGCCCAGAGAATGTTTGTCGAGTACAGCTCCCCGAAAAATGCGCCCCAGCTGGACGCTTCCTGGTTATAGACCCCCAGGTACGTCGGGCTCAGGTCCAGTTGACGCGCCCAGTGCGTGTCCGGCTGCGGCGCCGGCGTTTCCCCGTCCCGCAGCGCGGCAAACACCTGCACGTCGTGCCCCGCCGCCCGTAGTGCCGGCGCCATCGCGCCTGAATACGTCCCAAGCCCGCCCACAACATGCGGCGGGTACTCCCACACAACCATGGCAATCCGCATCGTGGTCTATCCCGTTCCTTTGGTCAGCGCGTCGCGGTCGGCGATCAGGCGCAAGCGTCCAGCGCTCGGCGCTGATCGGACTCAAGCTCCCACCCGACTGACTCCGCCAGTTCCGCCACGCGCTCCGGCCGGTCCGTCTTGGGAATCGCAATCACCCTGTCCTGCCCCACCAGCCAGTTCAACATCACCTGCGCCGGCGTCCGCCCCGTGGCGCGGCTGACCTCCCGCAACACCCCCGACCCCACATGCCCATCAAAGTCCGCCAGCGCCAGCGGCGTGTGCGCAATTACCGTGACCTTGGTCTCCTGGCACAGCTCCAGCACGTCTGCGGCCACGTCGCGATCGAACAGGTTGTAGCGAATCTGGTTCGACACGATCGGATACCGCCGCGCCGCGTCCTGCGCCGCCTTCAACTGATCCGCCGAGAAGTTGCTCACCCCAATGAACCGGATCAACCCCTCGTCCACCAGCCGTTCCAGCGCGCCAATCGTCTCGCCAATCGGGATCGACGGGTTCGGCCCATGAATCTGGTAAAGGTCGATCACGTCCACGCCCAGCCGCCGCGCACTCGCCTGCGCATGCACCGGAACGTCGTTGGCCGCCAGGTTCCGCGGCGAGATCTTGGAGGCGATAAACGTCTGATCCCACAGCCCCGCAAGCTCCGCCCCGACCAGCGACTCCGCCTGCCCGGGTTCGTCGCCTCGTGCGTTGTAGGACTCCGCCGTGTCGATCAGCCGCAGACCCGCCGCCAGCCCTTTCACCAGCACGCCCCGCCCGCCGAAATACCGGGCCGTGCCCAGCCCAATCTTCGGCACGATCGTCTGTGTCGGGCCCAGGTAAACCTCGTCCATGCCGCCCTCGCTAGCTGATCGCGTCAATGAAATTGATGTACACGCGCTGGTGCTCCCACAGCATTCGATCCGCCCCCAGCCACATCCACTCGTTCGGCGTGAAATAGGCGGACACGTCCGCTTCCGAGCCTTCCTTGCCCACCCACTGCAGCCAATGCAGGTTGTCCGACTGCAACAGCAAGTGCGCCAGGTCGATCAGTGCCGGATCTTCCGTCAGCTGCGCCGTGCCGTAGGCCGCCGTCATCAACCGGAACACCGCCTGCTGCGCATGATTCCCCACGAAGAACTCCAGGCCGCCGTGCTGCCCCGCCCAGGTGGCCGGAAACGGCGACATCGGCAAGTCATGCGCATCGCCGTCGAATACCTCAACGGCTGCGCTCGGCGTCAAACATCGAACCCCGCGCTTCGCCAATGCATCCGGCAGCGCGTCCATGAACTCAAAAATGCCGGTATCCACGTTGTGGTGCTCGCCAAACGTCTCAAAGTCCCACGCCAGCGTCACCAGGTCCCCGGGCGTCGACGCAACCCAGTCGGCGTACCGATCCGCTGTCAGCGGCCACCCGTCCCAACTCTGGTTCGAGAACCGGTATCCCACGTCGTCGCTCAGATCGAAGTGCCTTGCCAGCAGCGGCAGCCCGCCCCGCTCCCTGTACACGTGAGCCGCACTCCGCCACTCCATGATCCACGGCCGCCCGTCCACGAATCCGGCTTCGAATCCCGTCCGCCCCAGCGTCCGCGCAATATCCGACGACATCAGCATCTCGGTCGTGTCCGCCACCCGCGGCCGCTGCCCGCAAATCTCGGCTAGCTTCTCAGCCGACCGTTTCATACCCCTGGCAAACAGCGGCAGGTCCAGCAGCATGCTCACCGCGTGATACGGCTCCGTCGCCACCGGCTCGCAGTTCTCGTGCTCTAGCAAGGCCTTGAGTTCGCCAAGCAGCTCCGGATCCCACGCCTCAAACTGCGGCAGCGTCGAAATCGGAATCCCCAGCCCCAGCGCCATACCCCGGTCCAGCAGCTCCCGCCACAGCTTGATCGCCGGCCGGTAACACCAGCGCGCGACCTTCTCAAAGTAGAACTGGTTCAGCTCGTCGTCGAACAGCGCCGCTTCGATGGTCGCCGCGTCCGCTCCGTGCGGAATCTCAACCGCCGGTATGCGCACCCGCCGCGGCTGGTGAATCAGCGTATAGATAACCAGGTCTTGGGCGATTGGAGGTGCGCGATCGTGGGGGTGGGGCGGCCTTCAGGGCGCTCCGCGAATGCTACCCGACGCCCACGCCCACGCCCTGCCCCGCGGCCATGTGGCTCATCCGGGTCAGGAAGATCGGCGTCACGGCTTCCCAGCTAAACAGCTCAGCCGCCTTCCGCGCGCCGGCCCGAAGCGATGTATTGAGTGCCTCGTCATCCTTCAACTGAAGCGCAAACCGAACAATCTCGTCCGGCTCCGCCGCATCGTCCAGCACCACGCAGTTCTGCAGCGGCCGCGCGTAATCCTCGCCCGTGGACCCCACGTAGGCGATTCCCCCCGCGGCCATCGCCTCCAGTCCCACCAGGCCGAACGGCTCATACCCGCTGTTGGCCAGCGTGCCGTCAGCCGCGCAATAGAACACCGGCAGAATTTCGTCCGGCACGAAGAACCGCAGGTCCAGCACCGCCGCCTCCGGCGCCGCGGCCAGCGCCGTGGCAATCCCCGCCACCGAACGGTCCTCGGTTACCACCTCGGCCCGTTCCAGTCCCCGCCACACCATGTGCCGGTACAGTTCCTCGCCATAGGTCTCGTAGGCGCCCGGCTTGATCACCAGGCGGGCGTTGAGCCCCTGGGATCGCATCCGATGCACCGCCTCCACGGCCTCCAGCCAACCCTTGTCGGGATCGGTTCTACCCAGCTTGAAGAACCACAAGTCGCAGTCCAGCGCCCGGCGAAACGCCGCCACCGCATCCGGATCCACCGGCGCCAGCCGCTCCGACGGCACCCCGTTCGGAATCACCACGGGATTCACGCCGCAGTCCCACATCTGATGCTTGACGTACTTTGAGACCGCCGCAAAATCCGCCACGTAACCGATCCGGTCCCAATTCATGCGGTTGAAGGACATGTCGTTGTTCGCGTTCCACACCAGCACGCAGCTCTGGCGCAATCCGTTGAAGTGCAGCGAATCGCTCAGTCGAGACAGCGCGTCCGCCGTGTGCCACTCCTCGGCCATCACCACCACCGTGCGACCCTTGGCCACGGCTGGACCCACGATCTCAAACGTCACGTGGGCCGGAACGGACTCCTGAAAATCGTGAACTTTCTCGATCTCGGCTTCGTACACCCCGCCCCGGTGATGCTCGCTCAGCCACTGGCACCATCGGTGCAAATGCAGGCGGCCGTCCTCGTGCACTTCGTGGCCAGGCCGTTCCGGATCCCCAACAAAGATCAGGTGCGTATTGAACCCCTGCCGAGCCAGCGAGCGCGTGAACTGCGCCACCCGCACCCCCAGCCCCCCGGCCTGCGAGTAGGGTTGATCCGGCCCCTCAAATGAGAGGAACACGATCTCAAGGTTCTCAGGCGTGAAAGTTGGCGTCACGTATCCGTTCTCTTACGTTCGGCGTGTTCTTCGGCTTAGCGCCGCCGCCGACTGCAATTCCTTGAACAAGCTTAACCCCGGGCGGCGCCGTGTTCTGCAAGGGGACTTACGCTCGTCGTGACGCTGGATTCCTCCCGTCCCGCCGCCACGCCCTCCACCGTCACCGACGGCCTCGGCGGAGGCATCGCCGCCGCCGCTGGCATCGTCTTGGTCTCCGTCGCCCTCAGCCGTCTCCTGGGATTCGTCCGCCAGGCCGCCATCAACGCCCAATTCGGTGTCGGCGCCGAAGCCGACGCCTGGTACGCCGCCTTCCGTATCCCCGACACCATCTTCATGCTGCTCGCCGGCGGCGCCCTGCTCTCGGCCGTCATCCCCGTCTACGCCGAGGTCAAGTCCCGCGGTGACCCCGAGGCGCTGCGGCGACTCTTGGGCGGGGTGGCCACCCTGGTCTTCCTGGCCACGGCCGTCTTCGCCGCCCTTGGCGCGCTCTTGGCGGAACCGTTGATGTCGGCCATCGCCCCCGGATTCCAGCCCGGCACGCACGATCTGGCTGTCGACGCCACGCGCTGGCTCATGCTCTCCCCGGTACTCCTGGGACTCAGCGCCCTCGCCAAGGCCGCCCTCCAGGCCGAGCGCCGGTTTGTCCCGCCGGCCCTCAGCCCCCTGCTCTACAACGTCGGCATCATCATCGGCGCACTGGTCTTGGCCCAGGCATTCGGTCTGCGAGGCCTCGTCTTCGGCACCCTAATCGGCGCGGTCTTGCACCTTGGAATCCAGGCCCCTGGCCTCGCGTCATGGGGAGGACTCAGGCTCACCTGGGGCCTCGCCAACCCCGACGTCCGTCGCGTCGTCATCCTCATGCTCCCGCGTCTCCTCGGCGTGGCCGTTCTCCAGGTCAGCCTCATCTACGTCAACATCCTCGCCTCGCTGCAGGGGCCTTCGGCCGTGGCTGCCCTCAACAACGGATTCCTGCTGATGCTGCTCCCGCTGGGCGTCTTCGGCATGGCCCTGGGCGAAGCCGCCCTCCCCGAACTCGCCGGCCGCTGGGCCGGCGGCGACCGCCAGCTCTTCGCCGCCCGCGTCAGCGGCGTCGCCCGCCACATCGTCTTTCTCAACCTGCCCGCCGCCGTTGTCCTCGCCATCCTGGCCGAACCCCTGGTCGCCGTCCTCTTTCAGCGCGGCGCCTTCGACGCCCACGCCACCGAAATCACCGCCGTCGCCCTCCGCTTCTTCGCCATCGGCCTGGCCGGTCACGCTGCCGTCGAGATCCTCGTCCGCGGCTTCTTCGCCATGCAGGACACCCGCACGCCCGTCGCCATTGCCGCGGCGTCCCTGGCGTTCCACATGCTGCTGTCCTGGTTCCTGGCCCAATGGCTCGGCATCGGCGGCATCGCCCTCGGCCTTTCGATTGGCGTGTTGGTGGAATCCGTGCTGCTCGCCTTTGTCCTCCATCGCCGCGGTGGCCTCCGGGTTGGAACTCCCGAACTCCAGGTCGCGGCCACGGCCCTGGTCGCCGCCACCCTGATGGGCCTGGTCATCGCCATCCTCCGCGTCACCACCTGGACCACCGGCCCCATCGGCGTCGACTCCGCCCTGCTCCTCGCCGCCTACCTCGCCGCCGCCGCCCTTGCCTACCTCGCCGTCGCCTGGCTCCTCGCCAGCCGCGAACTCACCGAACTCACCACCCGCCTCTCCCGCCTCCGCCCCCGCTGATCCGACCGTCGCCGATAGAATCACCCATGTCCCAATCTCGTTCCCCGGCCCAAACACGCACCCGCAACTTCTGCATCATCGCCCACATCGACCACGGCAAATCCACCCTGGCCGACCGGATGCTGGAGCTCACGGCCACCCTCAGCCGGCGCGAGATGCGCGAGCAGGTCCTTGACTCCATGGATCTGGAACGCGAACGCGGCATCACCATCAAGGCCCACCCGGTCCACATGAGCCACCAGGTCGCTGGGGTCGAGTACTCGCTCAACCTCATCGACACCCCCGGCCACGTGGACTTCAGCTACGAGGTCTCCCGCTCCCTCGCCGCCTGCGAGGGCGCCGTCCTGCTGGTCGACGCCACCCAGGGCATCGAAGCCCAGACCCTCGCCAACGCCTACGCCGCCCTCGAACTCGACCTGACCATCATCCCCGTCGTCAACAAGACAGATCTGCCCACCGCCCGCACCGAGGAAGTCGCCCGCGAATTGACCGACTTCCTCGGAGCCGACCCCTCGGAAGTCCTCCGCGTCTCCGCCAAGACCGGCGACGGCGTCCGCAACCTCCTCGACCGAATCGTCGCGGAGACCCCGCCGCCACCCGGTGACCCCAACGCCCCCCTCCGCGCCCTCGTCTTCGACTCCGCCTACGATCAGCACCAGGGCGTGGTGGCCTACGTCCGCATCATCGACGGCCAACTCCAGCGCGCCGACCGCCTCCAACTCGTCCAGGCCGGTACAAAGGCCGAAGCCGTCGATGTCGGCGTCTTCGTCCCCACCCGCCGCCAGCAGGACATCCTCCGAACCGGCGACGTCGGCTACGTCGCCACCGGCCTCAAGGACACCCATGACCTCCCCGCCGGCGACACCGTCGCGCCGCAGGGCACCGACGGCATCCAACCTCTCCCCGGCTACCGCCAACCCAAACCCCTCGTCTTCGCCGGCCTCTACGGCACCAACCCCGAGGCCTACGCCGACCTCCGCGACGCCCTCGAGCGCCTGCGCCTCAGCGACCCCGCCCTCACCTTCCAGCCTGAAAAGTCGTTGGCCCTCGGCTTCGGCTTCCGCGCTGGCTTCCTGGGCGTTCTCCACATGGACATCGTCCGCGAACGACTGGAACGCGAGTTCGACATCGAACTCGTCATCACCACCCCCCAGGTCGAATACGAGGTCGAAGCCCGCGACGGCACGATTACCCTCCTGGACAGCCCTGCCGACTTCCCCGAGCTCTCCCGGATCGCCGCCATCCGCGAACCCTGGATGCGCCTCAGCATCATCACGCCCACCGCCTACATCGGACGCGTCAGCGAACTCCTCGCCAACCGTCGCGGCTCCCACCACCGCATGGAGCACATCGAACCAACCCGCGTGCTCATCGAGTACGACCTGCCCCTGGCCGAAATGCTCACCGGCTTCTTCGACACCCTCAAGTCCGTCAGCCGCGGCTACGCCTCGCTCGACTACACGTTTCTCGGCTACCGCCAAGCCGATCTCGTCCGCCTGGATATCCGCGTCAACGGCCAGGTCGTAGACGCCCTTTCAACCCTCGTCCTTCGCGACCAGGCCCCCGTCATCGGCCGCGACCTCGCCCTCCGCATCCGCCGCGAAATCCCCCGCCAGCTCTTCGAGGTCGCCGTCCAGGCCGCCATCGGCTCACGCATCGTCGCCCGGGAAACCGTCCGTCCCCTCCGCAAAAACGTCCTCGCCAAGTGCTACGGCCGCGACGTCTCCCGCAAGAAAAAACTCCTCGAATCCCAAAAAGCCGGCAAACGCCGCATGAAACGCGTCGGCAGCGTCGACATCCCGCAGGAAGCCTTCTCCGCCGTCCTCCAACTCAACGCCCCCACCGTCCGCTAACCATCCACGCGCCGCGCTCCCAGATTTGGGATCGTGATAAACTCCTATTCGCGGCCAGCGTGGTTTCCAGTCGCACGGGTGAGCGTTAGGAAGACATGGCGATAAAGGACAAGGTTAAAGCTCCCAAACCTACGGTCCGCCACGCTGATCCAGTGGCTAAGGATGCCACGTACCGGATCCCTAATGCTGAGACCATTGAGGCAATGCGGCAGGTGGATGCTGGCGAAGACTTGGTCGAATACAACGACGTAGATGAGTTTATGGAAGAGTACGCCAAATATAAGAGTAACGAATCGCAAGACCAGTAGGCCGATATTTTGCGGCCTGTTTTTCGCAAGCAATTCAATAGAGATCTGAGACGCGCCGAAAAGCGTGGTAAAGATCCCGAGAAGTTAAGATCAATCATTGATCAATTACTCGCGGGCCAGCCACTCGATCCTCGCCATCGACCGCACAAGCTGAGGGGAAACTGGTCGCAATACTGGGAGTGCCACATCGAGCCTGACTGGCTGCTGATCTGGAAGCCGGAAAAAGACAGGCTGATCTTCGTTCGCACCGGCACTCATAGCGACCTATTCAGATAGGCCTATGTCCGGGCTCAGGCCGAACGCATGGGCATTCGCGAGAGGTCACGGTACCCTAAACTTAAACCAGCGCCACCCGCCCCAAGTGCCTCTCCTCATACGCCTCCAACCGCTCCTCCGGCATCAGCAAAACCAAATCCGGCTGCAGGCCCGCCACAAACTCCACGTCGTGCGACACCACCACCAGCGACGCCCCATAGCTTTGTAGCGCCTCCAGCAGCCACGCCTGCGTCGTCCGGTCCAGGTTGCTGTTCGGCTCGTCCAGTAGCAGCAAATTGCGCCGCTCCAGCATCAGCCCCGCGATCGCCAGCCGCGCCCGTTCGCCGGCCGAGAGAGTCCGCAACGGCCGAAAAATATGATCCTCGTGAAACATCAGAGTGGCCAGGAAACCGCGGATCGTGGGTTCGACCGGACCCAGCAGCGACCGCACAAAGTCATACGCCGACTGCCTCGCTATCTCAGGATCCAGCGCATGCGTAAAGTGCGCCATCGAGACGTTATGCCCCACCTCGGCCGACCCCCGTTCCGCCTCCAACACCCCCGCCGCAATATTCAGCAGCGTCGACTTCCCGGCCCCATTCCGACCGATCACCGCCAGCCGCTGCCTCCGTTCCAACTCCAGCGAGACGCTCTGCAGCACCCGGTTGGAGCCATACGCATGCGCCACACCCTCCACCCGCAGCGCCACCCGTCCCGACCGCGGCGCTTGCCCCACCCGCATCCCGATCTCGCCCGGCTCCAGCGGCAGTTCCACCTGCTCCTCTCGCATCCGCTCCAGCCGCCGATCCATCACCTTCACCCGCCGCGCCACCTTCTCGCTCTTCATCGAGTGCGCCCGCAGCCGATCCGTGGAGGCCTTCAGCCGGTCGATCCGCCGCTGCTGCTGCTCGCGCGTCACCTCCAACGCCGCCCGCTGCTCCTCGCTCCACACCAGGTACTCGCTATACGTCCCCTTGAACGCCGTCGCTCTGCGCGACATCCCATCCAGCTCATACACCCGCGAAATTGCCTGATCCAGCAACCGCAGGTCGTGCGAGACAATCAGCACCGCCGCCGGCGAATCCGCCAAAAACCCCATCAGCCACCGTGTCCCGTCCACGTCCAGGTGATTCGTCGGCTCGTCCAGCAGCAGCAGGTCCGCCCTGCTCGCCAGCACCCGCGCCATTTCCACCCGCGTCCGCTGACCCGACGACAGCGTCCCCAGCGCCCGGTCCGCCAGCTCCGCCCCCAGCCCCAGCCCGCTCAGAATCACCCCTGCGTCCGACTGCGCCCGATACCCATCCGCATTCCGAAACTCCTCCTCCACCTGCCCGTACTCCTCCACCGCCTCCGTCAGTTCGTCGTGGCCCGCCGTCGCCATCCGCCGCTCCGCCGCCGCCAGCCGCCCTGCGATCTCCGCCGTCGGCCCGCTTGACATAACGACATCCATCACCGTCGCCTCCGCCGCGAACGCCGACGACACCTGCGGCTCCTGCGGCAGCATCCCCGTCCGATTCGGCCGGCTCACCCCGCCGCTATCCGGTTCCACCGACCCCGCCGCCACCTGCAACAGCGTTGATTTGCCGGCCCCATTCACCCCGGCTAATCCCACCTTCTCGCCCCGCCCCACAAACAGCGACACTTCGCGCAGCACCTCTTGCGGCCCCCACGCGTACGAAACCTTGCTGAGACTCAACATGCGTCAGCCCGAATCCTTCTGGTCTGGGAAAAAGAAAAAACCGCGGACATTCCCGGCTCGGAGGCCCATCCGCGGCAAGCGTTTCGCAACCAGTCGTTCGCTACCTCAGAGGGCACACTCCTCGCGCAGTCACCCGGCGCCCGGAAATCCGGCGCCACATTTCAGGCCGATACATCTAAGTCATTACCCCGTTCATCCCATCCAGTCTAAACCCACCCCCCACGTCCGTCATCCCGGCGTCCCCGGCCTTCTTCTGTGCGGGCCGCGTCTCATACCGGCCTCTTCCTGGCAGCCAACACCCAGCCGGCTCCCACCCCTACGATCCCCGATCTAACTCCTCACTTCTCTCAACTCACTCCTTCCCCATCCCGTCATCCCGGCGTTCACTGCCCCCGGTGCAACGATCCTCAAGAACCTACGTGCTCACTCGAACAGCCTCCTGGGCAGCCCCGATTGCCGGATGATCGACATCAACGTTCCCACGCGAAGTTCCCTGTGGTCTGGCACCGGAACCGTGGTCGTATCTCCGCCGTCGACCCGTTGCATCAGAATGTGGCTGCCCCGGCGTCGCACCTCGGCGAACCCGTGTCATGCCAGGATCCTGCAGGCCTCCCGGCCCGAAAGCACTCGAAGCCTAGCCAACCGCCACCTCTACCTGCGTCACATAGATCTCACCATGCCGCCGACGCGCAATCTCGTCGGCGGAAGCCGCCTCGTAAAAGAGCTCCAGCGCTTCCTTCAGATTGGCGCGGGCCTCCGACACGCTCGGTCCCTGGCTTGCGATGTCCAGTTCAGGGCAGAGCGCGACGAAGAAGTCGCCATCGCGCTCGATAATCGCCGTCATCTGTCGAAGCATCGCTTGGCCTCCATTTCTTCCGGTTCACCTTCCGGCACGGCTCCGTCCTACCCCTCAAGCTCAGCATCCGTGCCCGGATCCGAGTCTTCGGTGGCCGTTGGCGCCGGTTCATTTCCATTCCCCAGAAGCGGAATCGCCCCAACCGGCCGCGTCCTCTCACTGAAACACAGTATCTCTTCCGCGCCCCCCAAGATCCCCACCCGTTCGCGGTGAGCCGCCCCGGAGTCCGTCGGAGGTCCGTGTCGAACCACACGCACAGCAACCAAGCCTCCCAAGCAGTCCCCTCGCGCTACTCGCTTCTCCAAGCTCACTCCTTCCTCCCAGCGGCGTCTGAGACCCGCCCGTCTTCCGAGCAACCCAGCCGCAGACCATTCCCGTTCGTGGTGAGCCGGTGCGCAGTCCGCGAAGCACCGTGTCGAACCACACTCGCGGCAACCAAGCCTCCCGAGCAGTCCCCTCTCCACTCCTTCCTCTCCCATTGCTCTCACCGCCCCCCTATCGCATCATCCCCCCACGCCGGCACCCCGAGACACCCCCCAAATGCCCACCACCTGGCCCGGCGCCGCGCCCCCATTCGATGTCGCCGCCGGCTACCACCCCTTCGTCGACTACCGCTACATCCACGCCGGCCGCGCCCGCTGGCTCGACGCCCAGGGCAACGAGCCGGGCTCTTGGAACCCCGTTCCCGGCCCCGACTGGATCACCCCCGCCCACGCCGCCGTCCCCCACGGCATCCGCCTCCAGCTCCAACCCGCCGCCAAGACCGACCCATTCATCCAGGGCGACAAACCCTGGGAATACTGGCTCGTCGACAGCGTCGACACCGTCATCCGCGATGGCGGTCGCTACCGCCTCTGGTACGAAGGCGCCCCCGAAGACCTCTGGGACGCCCAGCGCCGCCAGCACCTCCCCGCCCATGCCATCTGGGGCGTCGTCCTCTGCTACGCCGAGTCCGACGACGGCATCACCTGGCGCAAACCCCAGCTTGGCCTGCAGGAGTGGAACGGCTCCCGCGCCAACAACATCGTCCTCGGCCGCGAGCTCATCGGACCCCGCGGCCTCATCGGCGCCGCCGTATTCCTCGACCCCACCGCCCCCGCCCACCAACGCTACAAGTGCCTGTTCATGGGCCAGACCGACCGGGTCCCCGGCCTCGAAGGACTGCCCCGTCCCGGCACCCCCGTCGACCCCATGACGCGAATGCACGAGGGCCAGGCCGCCATCTTCGCCGCCACCTCGCCCGACGGCCTTGCCTGGACCGTCCACCACCAACCCATCGCCTGGCACTTCGCCGATACCGGCAACGTCGCCGAGTGGGACCCCGCCTTGCAGCGCTACGTCTGGTACACCCGCGGCTGGACCTGGGGCCGCCGCACCATCGCCCGCGCCGAAACCGCCAACTTTCATGACTGGCCCCTCGCCACCCCCCTCGTCACCGCCTCGCCTATCGATACCCCCTGGAGCGACGTCTACACCAACGCCAAAACCACCTACCCCGGCGACCCGTCAACCCACCTCATGTTCCCCACCATCTACGACCGTTCCAGCGACACCACCTCCGTCGTCGCCCTCGCCAGCGCCGACAACATCGGCTGGAGCGTCATCCCCGGCGGCCCCTGCCTTCAGCCCGGCCCCCGCGGATCCGTCGATGGCGGCTGCGTATTCGCCGGCACCGGCCTCGTCGATCTACCCGGCGACCGCATCGGCATCCCCTACGGCGCTTTCTCCGTTCCGCACAAACACCCCCCGCTCGGCCACGGCGAAGGCGTCGCCTGGGCCACCTGGCCCCGCGGCCGCCTCGCCGGCCTCGTCGCTGACCACCACGCCGAATTCTGGACCCCACCCCTCCAACTCCACGGCCAAACCCTCCACCTCAACGCCGATATCCAGGAAGGCGGAACCATCCGAGTCGAACTCCAGGACCAAACCTTCACCCCCCTCCCCAACTACACCCTCCAACACTCCACCCCCATCACCGGCAACCACCTCAGCGTCCCCATCACCTGGGCCCCCCAAACCGTTCGTGGTGAGCCGGGGCGCCGTAGTCGGCGGCCCGTGTCGAACCACCTGCCCACCGATCGCCCCCTCACCCTCCGCTTCCAGCTAACCAACGCCACCCTCTACGGCTTCGAGGTGGCGGCCTAAGCCGCGCGCCGCTCTTCACCCTCTCCGAGGGCAGAGCCAGAGCCTGTCCTGAGCTTGCCGAAGGATTCGGGCGTCTTCGGCCGAAATCGGTCAGGGGTCTTCCGCCCGTGGTCTCCACCCCGGCGTCTTGTCCGATCTCACTACTCACTCCTCGCCTTCACCCAAGGGGTCTTCGGCTCGTGATCTCGCCCGTTCTACAAACTTCCTGACGCGACACCCGCCAGCCTGGCTCGCACTATCCTCGTCCTGGAGGACAAGGCAGCGTCAGCCACATCGAAGGTGGCCGCTGCTCCAGCTAATCCGTCGCTTCGCCCTCATCCGCGGCAAGCCGCCGCAGCGAATCCCCAACAACACGGAACGTACGCCACTCAGGCAACATCTCCGCCCCCAGGTCCTCATAGAAGCGGTGCGCGTCCGTATTCCAATCCAGCGCCACCCACTCAAAGCGACCGCACCCACGTTCCACCGCAATGGCCGCCACCCGTCGCAGCAGCAGCGTGCCCAGCCCCCGGCGACGATACGCGGGCGACACATACAGGTCGTGCAGGTACATCCCCCGCCGCGCCAGGAACGTCGAGTACGTGTGAAAGTACACCGCAAATCCCGCCGCTTCCTCACCCGCAAACGCCAGCAAAGCCTCCGCCGCCGGCGACTCCCCAAACAGCGACTCCCGCAGCGACTCCTCCGTCGCCACCACCTCATGCGTCAGCTTCTCGTACACCGCCAAATCCCAAATCAACCCCATCAACCGCGGCACGTCCCCCTCCACCGCCGGCCGTATCGCGAACCCGGGCGATGCTAGCACTCTCGTCACCCTCCTTATGAGTCTTCGGAACGCGGCGGCCTCGCCACTCCACTTCGGGTAGGCCGAGTGGTATGCAAGCCAACGACCTCCGCAGTGCGAGTGCGGCGCGCTACCGGCTGAGCCAACGCCACTTCACCAGCAGTCTAGGCCGCGCCCAATTCGTGCCGGCTGGATTCCGTGGTATTGCAGGCGTCGTCCTCTTCGCACGCTGGGCGCGCTACAGCCCGACAGCCATGTCGCACACCTCTGCGTTCAGTTCACCTGGCTAACCGGTCTGCGACCTCGATTGCGGCGCGTTCGCCACTGGAAAGGGCGCGCTCTCCCGCCCTGTAGAACCAGAATTCCGTAACCACCAGAACCCCATCATGATCAAAGAGGATGTATTGCTTCACCGTTGGCCCCTATGGCCCTCCGTACACCTTCATGTGATTCCGTGAAGATTGCTTGCCAAACGCGTCTCGATCGGTTGGTCCGCTTCTGGAAACTCAAAAGAGCGCCCGGTGATCTTCTCGTAAAGGTAGATGTAGCGTCGTGAAAGCTCGACGACAAGATCGTCCGGTGCTGGTGGTAGGAGCTCATCCTCGTAAGGGTCGCAGTTCTCCGTGAACCAGAGCCGGAGGAATTCTTTGTCAACGCTATCGGGTTCCCGTCCCTCCCGCATGCGCTGTTCATAAGTGTCGGCGATCCAGTAGCGGCTTGAGTCAGGGGTGTGGATCTCGTCGACCAGAAGGATCTCACCATTCTTGTCGCGGCCCATCTCATATTTGGTGTCCACGAGAATCAGGCCATGCTCGGCTGCCTTGGTTTGACCGAAAGCGAAAAGTTGTTGCGCGATGCGGCTGCATTGGTCCCACTCATCGGCCGTCATCCAGTTCTCGGACACGATCTCCTCAGGGCTGATCGGACGGTCGTGATCCCCCTTGGTGGTCGGTGTGAGGATGTTTGACGGGAGCTTCTGGTTTTTCACGAGGCCGTCGGGCAAATCGATGCCGCAGTACTGGCGCTGTCCACTCTGGTAAACCGTCCAGAGGGCCGTGCTCGTGGTACCGGTGATGTATCCACGCACTACGAACTCAATCGGAAAGACGGTGCATGTTTTGGTAATTGTGACGTTTGGGTCAGGGATGGATAGAACGTGATTTGGCACAATGTGGCGGGTCTGTTCAAACCACCATGCGCTCGTCAAGTTCAGGGCCTGCCCCTTGAAGGGAACAGCGGCCAGCACCCGGTCGAAGGCACTCTGTCGGTCGGTAGTGATCAGTACCGTACGATCCCCAAGATCGTGTCGATCTCGTACTTTGTTTACAATCTTCTCGCCTTCAGAGACATTCGTCCTAATAAGGCAGCTTCCGAGACCTTGTCGAATTCGATCCGTGTAGCCCGCTGGCGTGTAAATGGCGGTCTCCATTGTCTCGACTTCCACAGGGTCGGACTGGGACAGCTCGGTAACGCGCTTTTTGAGGTCGGACCACGTCTCGAAGCCGTACTCGCGAGCGATCGTGGCTTGAGCGTCGCGCAGGGATAGCTTGGCGCTGGCGATTTCGGTGTCGGATGCTTTGGCCAACGCGGGGCGTGATGTTCGGAATCTCAATGCGGCGTCTCGATCGCCTTCATTCACAGCCTTGAGTAAAGCCTTGGCCTGTTTCTGAAGGTGTTCCAGACTCGGACGCAGGGGAAGACTGTGGGGGCGCATACGCACTCCTTTCAGGTGGCCTGCTGTCCGCGTGATCAGGCCGAAAAGAGTGGTACCAAGAAGCCGTGCGGTTGCGGGGGCGGGTTAAACCCTTGTCGCGGACTCGGGGGCTCCCACGAGAGCGCCTGTGCACTTTTACGCAACGAACCCCGGTGCTGTCAATACCGGGCTCGGGATTGGGGAACTCCCAGAGCCAAGCCGTCTGCGCCAATGGGAGTGCCCCTTCCCATCCGACTGCGCTCCTTGCCACCGGCGGCCTCTGATTCTGTAGACGCGCGGCCGCCAAAGCTCGGCTCGTCAGACTCCCTGGACCTCGATCAACTCGTACCCCTACGGACCCGCAACCGCCAGCCCGTCCTCCTCAAGCGCCTCGATTAAGAGATCAATGGCCTCCCTAATCAGCCCACGCACCTTCCCCTTCGTCTCCTCAACCGCCACACACCCCGCCAAATCCGGCGCCTGCGCCCAAACGCACTTCGGCCCCCGCTCAATGACGAAGGCGTACGTCATCGCCCCACGCATTTCAGGCCAGCCTGCCGCAGGACACTGTTCCAGGCTCCTTCGCATCCCGATAGCAGTTTGGAATGCGTTCGTGCCATAATCCATTTGTGGCTTGGGAACCGACGGCCCAACCCAGTGCGGCGGTGCCGGATTCGCTTGATTGACTGCGAAACCCTGATGGTCTACGGGGCGGCCGCCGGTCATCCTGTGTGGGCAGAATGCTCGCACGTCTTGGTTGTGGATTCATGTTAGAGCCAGGAAGCGCGGCCCCAGACTTCACCATCACCCTGATCTCCGGCGAAGAGTTCACCCTTTCCGACCTCCGGGGATCCAAGGTTGTCCTCTTTTTCTTCCCGGGGGCCTTAACCCCGGGTTGAATGGCCGAGAACTGGGGATTTGGAAAATCCCAGCGGAGGATGGCGGACCGTAACGCCGTTGTGGTCGCCATCGGCAGTGCTCAAGAGAGGCAGATAAGGCGCCTGGCCAGGTACTTCAGGTACTTAAGGATTGACCTGCCCCTGGCCCATGATTCTGATAGCCGTGTGGGCGACCTCTTTGACATCAGGCTTGAGACCGGGGTGGGAAACTTGCGGGTGACCTACGTCATTGACGAAGAGGGGTTGGTCAGGGGTTTCCACCACAACGAACTGTCCGTTTCCAGCCACTGGCGTTGGGCGTTGCGGACGGTGAGTGCCGCCCGTTAGGCAACGGGCCCCTGCGCCGGCAGTTCGTCAGAGTGCCTGCCCAGGGATCTCGGCCCGGCTTCAGGCTTGGTTCGCCAACTCCCGCGACAGCCAGCCGAACCCGCCGGTAAACAGTTCCATCCTGGCATTCTGGCTCAACCGGGCCAACTCGTCCCAGCAGCGGAATATTGAATCAATTCACAAGATTGGCAAGAGGCACCTGGGCCATTTTCAAGCGGCGCTTGAGGCATCGAGTTGAGCTTCACCAGGCTGCCTTAGCGCACCGGGATCGGTGATAGTGGTAGGTGGCGGCTGCGTCGGACGCTCCGTATCCCAGTGAACTGCGACCCAGTTCTCCACGCCTTTGAAGGCCGGTACAGCGGTCGACCACCGACTCCAATTGTCAATCACGTTCTTAACCGCTTGTTCGAGCTGCACGCTGTTCAACGGAACGCCGCAAACTCGCCTGTTCCTTCCCGTCAGGGCAAGAAACTGCGGTAAGGCAATATCCAGCCGCGCTTTAAAGCTGTCAAGGCTTGTTGCGTGCGTCATGGTGGTCGAACCGTCCTAAAGCGATGGATGGAATCGCGCCGCCGGCAAGTAAACGCGAACCGGCTCAGATGACGAATTCGTCAACAATGCGGACTACGAACAACGTAACTTCAAGGCTCCGGTGGGCCGTGTCAGACTGAATTGCGAACTTTTCGGTGGGAGGTTGCTATGTGAGGACTGCGCGTTCCGGCAGTGTGCAGAGCTACCGAACTTCCTCCCTGAGCATCTCAGCCGCCAGGGACTCATTCCTGAGCTTCAAGTACGCCTCGTCGAGCGGGATATCGGCAGCGCTTCCCGGCGCGAAACCGCAGTCGGGGTGCAGCAGTAACCGCTCAGGCGCGACGTATTGGGCGGCCCGCCTGACGCGGGCGGCAATCTCGTCTGGCGTGTCTATGTGGCTGCTGCGGCAGTCAACGCATCCCAGACCGATATCGAAGCGTTCTGGTAGGTCGCGCAATACGGCGAAGTCGCCCGCCGCCGGTATCGCAAACTCCAACATGAGAATATCGACCTTGAGACCGGCCAAGGCTGGAAGAATCGGCTCGTATCCACCCTCGCCGACCCATCCTGCGCGACCCTTATTGCGCCGACACAGGTGGACCGCCAACCGGACTCCGTCTACTCCCGTGACGACGCGGTTCAGTAAGTCGACGCAGTAAGCCAACTCGGCCTGCGGATCGTCGTAGTCCGCCCGCACCTTCGGGTCCACGAACAGGCACAGGTGAGGGTCGTCAAATTGCGCTATCGCTACCCCTTCGTCGCGTAGGGCTTCGAGCTCTTGCCGAAGCACGGGCACGAGCGCCTCGGTGAAGTCACGTCGAGTGGGATACGCGGCTCTTGACAGTTCGGGGTCCCACATCCGCTCACCTAACAGGTATGGCGATGGTATGGCGACCTTGACATGGCGTCCCGTATGCAGTTTGAGGAACCTTGCCTCCCTCGCGAGCAGGCCGGGGTTTGCGACTTCGATTTTCGAAGTGACGACGTGCCACGTCTGGCGCTGCCCGAGGACTTCCTTGATGGACAGATCGAACCCGCTGCAGATATCCGCAATCACCCCGACGTATGACTTTCTACGCCATTCCCCGTCGGAAATGATGTCGATGCCGGCAAGCTCCTGCATCTGCGCGACGTATGGTATGGCGGAGTCCATCATCCGCCGAAAATCGCCCGAAGAGCCGCCTCCTTCGACCTGTGATTCAATCAGGTCTCGCACGTATTGAGGTCGCGGCATGGAGCCGACGACGGTGGTTGGGAACAGGCCTCTTTCCATTTGGCTTTCAGGCAAGATGTCGTGCGTTTTCTCTGCTCTTGGTCAGACGTGGCTCAGGAACAGGTTTGGTCGCGAACCGCATCCAGTCGGCGGTGGCTAGGTGGTAGTCCTGGATGGTGTCGACCTCATGGTAGTCACCGGGTACGGCGACGCAGTGTACCGGGATTCCATCTCTGATCATCCGGTCGAGTAGAAGAATTACATACGCCATGCGGAAGGGCCTGCCATCGGCGATGACTTGCTCATCGCCAAGTTTGGCGTGGAGTTCGTCGTAAAATTGCAGGAACTGAGAAGCGCCCTCGGCCGTCATCTTGAGAACGCCCGAATACTCTCCGGATGCCTCGTGCGGCTTGATCGTCCGTGAGACCTCGACTACGCGGACGCCGTCCACGAGAATTTTCTCGGCGTCCGACTCCGGGTGCATACTCCGAAACACATACCTTTCACGCCAACGAGAGTCCATGACGAGCGTGATGTCGTGTGGCGAATCCTGAAGCGCCTTCACTGCGCCGCCGAGGTACAGCGTATCGGTGTAGGTCGCATAGAAGCCGCGGGCCATGTGTTCACGAGCACAGACGAGGGAAGCGAGGATGTTGGTCGTGGGCCAGGCGGGGTTTTCCACATAGGAGAGATTTGGGTAGGCGTCCCGAACCACGTCCATGAGGTACCCGCCTACGAAGACAAACCGGTCCAGACCATTCTGTCGAAACGCACGTAGCGTCCAATCGAGAATTCTGGTGCCCGCTACTTCAGTAAAGCACTTTGGTTGCGACGCGGTGAAGGGCATAAGGCGTGCGCCCCGTCCGGCCCCGAGGAGGATGACGTTCATGCCTTGGCGTTGCTACGTAGTGCGAGTGCCCGCTCAGACTACCGCGCCGAACCTGCGACCGTCGTCGAGAGTGCTGGTGGGCCGAGGGGGACGGTAGATAGCACCGTCTTCGAGATGCTGTTCAGCCTATAGCTTTGGGCTCGATCACAACGTGCCCACTGGCGTTCCTGATGGGACGGCCACCGATGTGATGGAGCGCGCGGTTCCCGACCCGGAGCAGCCAGACGTCAACCGGGTCCGGTCGCTGCATATAGAGGCTGTGCGTCACGGCAGTAGCGTCGCCGCCAATGGCCCGGATGCCACTCGCCACATCGATTGCTACGACTGATTCGCGGTGTTCGGCTTCCAACTCCTGCCGGATTGCGCGCTCATCATTCCGGTCAGTCGTCGCTGGAGAACTCAGCTAGCTCGTCGACCTTCCAAGGCCACGGCACAGACACAGGCCACGGAGCGCCCGATAGCACGGCTCCCACGAGGAACTGCCCCGGAGAGACGAGATCGATGCCCCAGCTCGCCATGACTTTCTCGTGCGTCCTGAGAAGCCGCTTATCGCAGGTGAGGAAATGAGTCGCACGGAGCCGGATCGCATCCGCGATGTGTTCCGCATCCGCATCAGCGATGCCGAGTACGGTGATCTGCGCTGGAGTCGGCTCCTGTATCTGATCGACGGCCCGGAGTTCGTCAGGGTGTCCCTCGCGAATTTCATACGCGACGCCAAGCAATCGGTCCATCCAACGTCGCTTCTCAGCCGGGATCTTGAGGAGTTCCCGATAGAGCATGTCGGAAAACGTGTAGACGCAGGAACGCCAGTAGGGCGCGAGCGCCAGCAGCCAATACACGGCATATGCATCGCCATTGAGCTGACCAGGGGGTGGCAGCAGGCTCTCTGAGTACTCACCCTCTACCGATGCCACATCCAGCCGCTTCGTGATGATGTCCACAACCATGGAGTCGATCGCGACCAGAGGGATGCTGCTGTCCTTTGGGCGCCGGAGACTAACGCAGACCCCTAGCGCACGCAGCATACACGGTGAGGCGAGTTGCGCCGCGTGTCAAAGCAGGCGGAGTTGCTCTGGTTCACGCGGCGTCTGTTCGCCGAGTTCGCGGAGCACGACTTCCTGCCGGCCAACGAGGCCTACCGCGACGAGACGCGCCAAGCGCTTGACAGCGCCGTGCTGTGCGGCTTGCTCGGCCTGCCCGAGTCGATCCCCGAGCCGTTGGCGGGGCCGCGCCTGCAGTAGTGCGACGAGCCTTCGGCACACGGCGGGAACCCGACGCGCCCTGGCGGCGGGGGATAGGGTGCGAGCGGTGTTCCGGGAGCAGGGCAACGGCCAGGGGCAGTTTCACCGCCCGGATGGCGCGGTGGGATAGGAATAGGCGCGGGCCGGGAGGCACAGCTATGACGACAACCGTGAAGGCCACCTACGCCATCGGCGTGTTCACGCCCGTGGAGCCCGTGGACCTTGAAGAGGGGGCTGAGGTGATGGTGTCGATGGGCGGCACGCCGCGTGAGTTCCGTGCCGCTGCCGAGCGCTACGCCGAGAGGCCGGATCAGACGTGGACCCATACAGACTACGCCAGCTTCATCGTCATGGAACAGCGAGGGACGTCAGTCATGGAGTGGTAGGATGCCGCGAATCCTGATACCTTCGGGACGTGGAGTTGTTGGCGTCTCCGAAGCAGCCGCACCTCGAGCGACTGAAAGACTGGTACCCCTATTACGCCGGATACACCTCGGCGTTCGCCGCAGGTGTGTTCGCTACCGATCTCAGTGCTGCTCGATCGGTTCTGGACCCATGGAACGGCTCGGGAACGACAACAGCAGTTGCCGCTGCCCGCGGGGTGAGTTGTCTGGGAATCGATCTCAATCCCGCGTCGTCGGTCGTTACCCGCGCGCGGCTGACCCCCCGCTCGATCGCCGACAGTCTACCCCCGATCGCCGCGGACATCGTGAGCCAGTCCGGGCGCTTGCGGCCGCTGGAACGTGAGGTCGAGCCCCTATCAACCTGGCTGCAGGACGCCACTGTCCGACACATCAGAAAGCTCCAACGGGCCGTACATCTCGTTACGTCGGCCGAGGAAGCGCTCGAGATGGACTTGGCGCTGGGATGCCCTGGTGCGCCGGCGCGCCTACCGCTCATCACGGCGTTCTTCTACACGGCGCTGTTCGCGACGTGTCGCGACCTGTTGCGATCCTTTCGGGCTTCGAACCCAACATGGCTCGTCGCTCCTCGTTCGCCGCAACGTCGCCTGCGTCCAAACGCCGCGACCGTTCATGCGGCGTTCCTCAGGCGCGTGGATTACCTCTGCGTCCGTCTCGCAGTCGAGCGACCTGACTCTTCTGAACTCGCGAAACTTCTGACCGGCCCAGCAGAAACACTGCTGCCGAGAGACGGCTCATTTGATGCCTGCCTGACGTCACCGCCGTACGCGACTAGGATCGATTACATCAAGGGATCGCTCCCGGAACTCTCGATTCTCGGCCTAAGTCCAGAATCCGTAAACCTTCTCCGGCGCCAGTCGACTGGTACACCTGTCGTTCGTGGCGTAGCGCTGACGGATCAGCGTCTCCCTGCATCGGCTTCCGAGCTTGTCGAGCGCGTCGCCCAGCACGGCTCGCATGGTTCCGCAAACTACTACGCGCCGTGGCTTCGAAACTACCTTGCTCAGTTGCACGAGACTCTCGAAGCTATCTCAGCTTCCGTGAAGCCCGCCGGGAAGATTGCACTTGTTGTACAGGACTCGTACTACAAGGCGATCCACATCGACCTTCAGCAGCTTGTGCGCGCGAGCTTTGCTGCTGTAGGCCGATGTCTAATCCGAACGCACGACTTCAAGGTCGCGCATTCGATGTCAAACATGAACCCGCGGGCCCGAGGACATCTTCCCCGCCGTTCGCACCGCGAGTCTCTTCTCGTCTTCGCGTGAGACGGCGGAACGAGCTATGAACGACCAAGCACCGCCGCCTCTCGCCGAGAGCCACTCTGATAGTAGTGGTCCGCGCGTTGTCTATCTGTTAGGTGCGGGTGCGACGCAGGGGTGCATTGCGCACTTCGGTAGTCGCCATAGTTTGGTGATGAGTGGGCTAGCGGAGCCGATCTTCGAAGAGTTGCAGCGCGTGGCGGAGGAGAAGTACCCAAACCATTCTGGCATAAGGCGACTCGTCAACAACGTCATGCTGCCTGAGTCTGGCTTAGACATCGAACAGCTAATCACGTTCCTCGAGGAGTCGCTCACACTGGCCTATCGAGAGTTCTCCTGCAAGCTTCGCGAGGTGTTCTCGTCGGTTCTCGTCAGCCGACTCGCGGACGTCGAGCAGGAACTGGGTATGACGCGTTCCCGTCTCTATGCCGCCCTCGTCGACATGCATGATGTCGAAGGATTCCGTGAGACTCTCGGCGGCTTTCTGACGCTGAACTACGATGTCTTGCTCGAGCATGCCATCGACCATCACCTCGACCTTAACGTAGACTATGGCGTCACCATTGCTACCGAGTCGATCCCTCCGGGCCGTGCGATCAAGGTACTCAAGATGCACGGATCGCTAGGTTGGCGTCGCGAGTGGCCCATCAAGGCGGAACTCCGTGACATGCCTGGAGTCTGGATACCTCCTGGACTACGAAAGTCCAAAAATGACTATCCCTTCAACGCGATCTGGGGCCTCGCGCGGGACCTATTGGACTGCGACATACTAAGGATCGTCGGCTGCAATCTCGGTCCCAACGACTGGGATCTGGTTTCCTTGCTCTTCTCGACGAGTTTCACGCACGCTACTGCTCCGCCCTACCAGATTGAGGTGATCGCTGAGCATGCGACGGTGCAGCGGATACGGGAGCTGTTCCCGTATCTCGAAGTGCACTGGTTGCCAGATCTGCCACGAGTCGGAGAGCAGATCGTAAGCGAATTGCTCGGAGGTAAGCCACGTCGCTTCGCGGAATTGTCGGAAGCTCGGCAGAAGGTGGTGATCAGTAAGGCTAGGCAGTCAATTGTGAACCCGTTCTCCTACTGGCTAACGCAGATGGGCGAAGCAATGGCTACAGATCTTCCAAGCCTAGCGACTACATCCGGAGTGTTCGAGCAGTTCGTAGATGGAGGGCGGTAGAGCCCATGAACAGACAATCGACGACTTTCTCTATCGAAAAGCTCCGCGGGATGTTCGTTGACATCGAATTCCCGGAGTATCAGCGAGAGCCGGATATCTGGTCACGCGATCAGAAGCAGCGGCTAATTGATTCGATCCTCCGTAGATTCGATATTTCGTCGGTCTACTTCTATCGTCGCGAAGACGGCGGGCTCGAGTGCATCGACGGCAGGCAGCGCATCAATGCCATTATGTCGTTCTTAGAGGAGAATGACTCCGACGGGGCAGACAATGGGTTCCCCCTGAAGCTTGAGAATGAAATATCAGGGGGCCTGCAGACCGAGTTCGACATTCTTTCCGGGAAGACCTTCAAACAGCTACAGGCTCACGCAGAGAACGGCGCCACGAATCTCAGCGAAACAGCGGAACTCGCGATCGAAGCGATCTTCGGCTACGAAATTACCACTGTCATGCTCTCAGATGTTGTTGACGCGGAAGAGTTCAATCTGCAGTTTCTGCGATTGAATTTGGGGACGCTAATCAACTCGGGCGAGAAGCTTCACGCGATGGTCGGTGCGATGCGCGATGTTGTCTTCATCTCCGAGCAGGTCGGTAGGCATCCATTCTTCGAGTCTGTCCGAATTCCGACGCGGCGCTACGCGAGAGAATTGACGGCTGCGCAGGTGCTGCTACAGGCTTTCTCGGTCCGGGAATCGGCGGGGTTTGCTCGTGCCCGGCACCTTGACCTTCAGCGGTTCGTCAAGAAGTACGCGGAGATCGAGCCTGGCCACGATCTGATTGAGGAGGTTGCGTCTAGTCTCGACGCTCTTCGGGATGGGGCAGACGCTGCGGGGAGTCTTCTCCGGAATCGGGCAGTAATCGTCAGCCTCGTGCTCCTCGCCTGGGAGAGAGGCGTAGCGTCGAATGCTCTGTCGTCTACAACGTTCTGGGAATTCGCGGAGGCTTTCATGACTCGCCTCCGCTGGCAGGTTGAGAAGCTGAAGTCCTTCGAACGGGATCCGGAGTACGCGCACTTCGTTGACTTCCAGCGAGACCTGACGCAGGCCTCGGTCGAGAAGCCTGCCGTCACGCGGAGGAGTGAAGTCCTGCGGTCGAATCTCGAGTCGTGGCTGGAGAACGGGCGGCTGCTCGGCGACGCTGAGTACAAGGCGCGGACAGGTAGCGAGCCCGGAGACTAGACCGCGTCGTCTTCGGCTCGCATCTTGACCCAGCGTTAGGATATCCGGGCCACGCCGAAACCTACTTGGCGGAAACCTACTTGTCGGCTCGCGGCGACTGGCCCTGGTCCTCCCTCGGGGTCTGGAAGCTTAGCGCCCCAGAGACCGTCATGTGAGCCTGCCAAGTCAGCGCGGCGTGTAGAGAGGGACAGGGAAGGCCATTGCGCTTCTTCGACGACCTCCCGTCGCTCGAGGATCTCGGGAAACCAACGCGCGCCTTTCCCAACAGCCGACCGTGTGCCTCGTCCAGACCGCCCGGCTGCTTGACTGGCTTGAGTTTCGCTCGCGAGCACACTGGTCAGTGCACCGTCGCCGGCGTCCTCGCGACCGGCGCAGGCGACCACACCCACCCCTAGCGACATCCGACACCCACCGAACGCGACCCAGCCCATCGTCCACCGCGAGATCCTCGCGCGGAGCGTCCCGTGACGCCCGCGGGGTGCGGCGAGCGGGCGTCACGGACGAGGCACTGGCGCCGCTCGCCGATGCGGAGACGATCACGGCCTACGCCGAGGAGATTGCCAGTTCCTCGCCAACAGCGAACTGGCGGAGTCAGAGGCCCTCAGCCACTCGCTCATGAAGGAGATCGCCATCGCCCCAGGGCGCCGACACGATCCGCCAAACGGTGCCGATGCCGGAGGACAGTCGCCTGCACAGCGGAGAGCCCTAGGAGATGGGAGTCGGAGGTCCGGTACTGTCTACCGTCAAGTTTGGCCGAATTTGGTGGACCGAATGGGATTCGAACCCACGACCTCCGCAATGCGAGTGCGGCGCTCTTCCGACTGAGCTATCGGCCCTCAGCAACACCCACTGGGGCTGCCGATCTTTCCCTCTCCTGGGGGAGAGGCGGATTCCGGCGTACCCGCCGGAAATCGGTGAGGGATCTTCCTGTCGAGATTTCGCCCGTTCTACAAACCTCCTGCTTCAGACCCCAATGCTCGGGCGCCTCTTTTTCCCTCTCCCTTGAGGAAAGGGCTAGGGTGAGGGTGGCTGCCTCCCTCAGCACCAACGCCGGGGCTAACCAGCACCACCTCTCCTGTTCCAGAAACCAGATCCAAGAAGCCTAAGCCGCTGTCGCAACCCTCACGCGCTTCCGCCCCCGAACCTGCTCAAACACCAGCGTCCCATCAGCCAGCGCAAACAGCGTGTGATCCCGGCCCACGCCCACGTGAGACCCTGGGAGCAGCTTCGTGCCCCGCTGCCGGGCGATGATCTGACCCGTCCGGATCGCCTCGCCCGCGAACTTCTTCACCCCAAGCATCTTGGGGTTGCTGTCACGACCGTTGCGGCTGCTGCCCAGCCCCTTTTTGTGTGCCATCGCTCGTTGTCCTTCCGAGTCCTGAGCCTGCCGGCGTTCTAGGCCGGGCTGGCAACCGGCTGCGCGCTGATCGAATCGATCCGCAGCCGCGTCAATTCCTGGCGGTGCCCCATGCGACGCCGGGTGCGCTTACTCGCCCGGTACGTAAAGATCCGGATCTTCGGTCCGCGAAAGTGTTCCACCACGCTCGCCTCGATCGAGGCCCCGTCCACCGTCGGCTGACCCACGCGCACCCCGTCCTCGTCGCTCACCAGCAACACCTCGTCAAACGTCAGCGACCCCGACGCTTCCGCGTCCAGCCGCTCTACCTCGATCACGTCACCCGGCGACACGCGAAACTGCTTGCCCCCGGTCGCAAAAACCGCGTAACCCATAACGATCCCGTCACTGGTTCTACTGAAGTGCGGCGTCCCAACCGCGCACCCATCCCCGGCGCGCCACGCCATCAACCCGCCCATGCTAGCAAAAACCACTCCCACAGCTTCGGCTCACCATGAACGGGGACTGGGATGGCAACTGCGCGGGAGACTGGCGGGGAGCGGCTGGGCGAGGTGGCGGCTGGTTGGCTGATGGTATGGACGTAGTTCTCTCCGGCGCGGAAGATGAGGCGGCGGACATACCTGTGGAACGGAGGTGACGGCATGACCGACTGGGAGAGATGCACGGCGGTTGAACGCCGTCCCGGCAAGCTCAGCGGGGCTTGGACGTTTGCCGGAACCCGGGTGCCTGTGTCCGCCCTCTTCGAGAACTTGGAGAGCGGCGCTACGGTTGGCCAATTCTTGGATTGGTTCCCGGGCGTTGAAGCTTGGCAGGTTCGAGCGGTGCTCGAACACGAAGCGGAGGCCCTCAGAGTTCCCGCGCGCCGGTGAAGATTCTCTTCGATCAGGGCGCCCCCGCCCCGCTGCGCCGTCATCTCGAAGGTCATGTCGTTGACACGGCAGCCGAACGCGGCTGGTCAGATCTGGATAACGGGGACCTGATCGACAACGCCGAGCGGGAGGGCTACGACGTCCCGACCATCCCCGATCAGAATATGCGGTATCAGCAGAACCTTGCTGATCGAAGGCTGGCAGTGGTCGTGCTGCTGTCCACCGCGTGGCCCAAGGTACAGGTGCGCGTGGAGGACATCCGTTTGGCGCTTGACAGGATAGGCCCTGGAGAACTAACGGAAGTCCCGATCTGAGATTCAGGCGAAACGACCTGAGAACGGTCGGGACTGAGGCGCCGGACCTGGCCGAGGAGACAGCCCCGGCATAGACAAGGGATCTTCCGGCCGAGGTCGCCACCCCAGCAAGCACGTTCGGACGCAGTCGAATACCGGCCGCGCCAATCTTCACCCTCTCCGAGGGGAGAGGCAGAACCTGTCCTGAGCTTGTCGAAGGATTCCGGCGTACCCGCCGGAAATCGGAGAGGGATCCCCGGGTCTACCAAGCTGCGGCCCCTACCCGTTCGTGGTGAGCCGGCCCAGAGTCCCCGGCGGGCCGAGTCGAACCACACTTGTCACCACCTAGGCCGGAGCCGCCGTCTTCTCCTTCCGACGTAGCGGCGGCATCTCAGACCCGCCCGTCTTCCGCGCAACCCGCCAACCCCCTACCGCCGCGCCGCGTCGTCACCCGCCAGGCTAGGTCGCCATTCTTCACCCTCTCCGAGGGGAGAGGCAGATTCGGGCGTCTTCGGCCGAAATCGGTGAGGGGTCCCCGGATCTACCAAGCTGCGGGCCTCTACCCGTTCGTGGTGAGCCGGACCAGAGTCCCCGGCGGGCCGCGTCGAACCACCCCCCAGCACCCAAGCCGGCGCCGCCCCTCTCACTCTCGCCGACGGAAGAAGCAGAGCCTGCCCTGAGCCTGCCGACAGGGGGAAGGCCCGAATCGATAGACATCCCTACCAGCCATGCTTGCAATGCCGGCAACGCATGCACTGCTTGCATTGCCGGCATTGAAATCAGTGCCGGCACCCGCCAACCCCGGCCCCCCACCAAAGGGAGAGGCAGAACCTGACCTGAACCAGCCGAATCCCCTGAGCATCGGTGTTCGGCGTCACCCCCCCCCCGCACGGCGCCGCCGCTCTTCACCCTCTCCAAGGGGAGAGGCAGAACCTGTCCTGAGCTTGTCGAAGGATTCCGGCGTACCCGCCGGAAATCGGTGAGGGGTCCCCGGGTCTACCAAGCTGCGGCCCCTACCCGTTCGTGGTGAGCCGGCCCAAAGTCCTCGGCGGGCCGAGTCGAACCACATTCGCCAGCACCCAAGCCGGCGCCGCCTTTCTTGCCCTCTCCAAGGGGAGAGGCAGAACCTGTCCTGAGCTTGCCGAAAGATTCGGCCGTCCTCGGCCGAAATCGGAGACGGGTCTTCCGCGCAACCAAGCCTCAATCCAACCGCGCCACCCGCCGCCGAGCTTCCCAGGCAATCGTTCACGACTCCTCTCCAACTCCTCCGACGCAGGACGCCCCAGCCTGTTCATACGCTGTTACTAGCGAGAGACATCCCCACGGCAGAATCCCCCAAATGCGCATCGCTCTCCCCATCATCCTCATCGCCGCCATTGCCCTCGCCGTCGGCTTCTGCGTGCAGCGTCACAACACCGTCACCGGAACCATCACCTTCAACGGCGACCCCATCATCCCCGCCGGCGCCGTCCTCACCGTGTCGCTGCGCGACGTTTCCTACCAGGACGCCGCCTCCAAGCTCATCGCCTCCCAAACCATCCAGGACCCCGAGCGCTTCCCAATCGACTTCACCGTCCGCTACCAACCCAACGACATCGACCCCCGCGCCACCTACGGCCTCAGCATCCGAATAACCCTCAACAACCGCCTCATCTACATCAACGACACCGCTTTCGACGTCCTCACCCGCGGCAACCCCTCCCACGGCCTCAACCTCTGGGTCATAGCCGTCGGCAGCGGCTAGCCAGCTCCTGCTCTCGTCCCCGTCGGAACCTGCTGAGAGATCCGACGGGCATCAAAGCCAAACCAGGCTGACACCCGCCCCGCGGCATGTGCTCCGCGGCCCGGCAGGCCCTCAGCGAGGGGCCGGCCCCGCGTCGGGTACGGAACCGGCGCCCCGGATATTCACTTGTCACTTGCCCCCAGTACGCAAATAGAGTACCATCGGCCCCATGAACACGCAACCCCACTTCCCGAACTCCGGCAACCAGGCGCCGGACCGGTCGCGCTGTCGGGTGGCCGACCGCCCCGCCGTCCCCTGCCCTGAGCCTGCCGAAGCTGGACCCAGCGGCAACCGGAACGCCAGGGGCGCCGTCCCGCCCTGCCTACCCCGTCGTCGGTGCCCCGCCCCCACGCTCGACGCCGCCAACCGTGCCGCCCGATTTCACGCCAATTCCGACGCCCCCCGCCCTCAAGAGTTTTTTAGAAAAAACTCTTATGCGCACGCAAGGCGCCGCCTTGCCCCTGCCCTCGCGGTCCGAATCCGCCGGCCTCCGCCCGTCGGTCGCGCCGGCCTCCCCGGCCGCGAGCCGGCGGCAACGAGGTCGCCACACGTACGGTCGTGCCCCGCGAGACCCTGCACGCCACCCCGCCGTCTCCGCGGAGCGCCGCCCCCTCCGCAACGCCGCCCGGCCGCCGCCGCCGCCATCCCCAGCCCGCTCGCCGTCCATGCCCTGTCGGGCCCCATCCGTTGCCCCGGGAACCAGTCTCGGTCGCATGTCGAAGAGTCCCACCGCACCGACGAACTTCGAGCCGATTCGAGCCCCCCGCGCCCTCAAGAGTTTTTTGGAAAAAACTCTTATGCGCGCAAAGGGCATCCACCACCGCCCCCAAATTCGCCTTCGCCCGCCGGTCCAAAAAACCGCCAAATCTCGCGGCCGCCGGGCCACGAGTGCCCCACAAACCGCCCCCCGATTGACGCCAGCGCCCCATCCCGACAATCTGCGCTCACAACCCGTCAAGGAACCCACCCATGCAATACCGCAAACTCGGCGACACAGGCCCCGAGGTTTCCGCCCTCGGCTTCGGCGGCTGGCCCATGGGCGGCGCCCGCTACGGCTCCATCGACAATGACCTGGCCACCGCCGCCATCGGCCGCGCCCTCGACCTCGGCATCACCCTGTTTGACACCGCCGTCGCCTACGGCCTCGGCCAGTCCGAATCCCTCATGGGCGACGCCCTGCAGGGCCACTGGGACGACGTCGTCATCGTCACCAAGACCGGCATCGTCCCCACTCCCGACAACCCCGACGCCTTCTTGCGCGATGGACGCCCCGCGACCATCAAGTCCCAGTGCGACATCAGCCTCCAGATCCTCGGCACCGACCACATCAACGTCTACCTCATCCACTGGCCCGACTTCGACACCCCCATGGACGAAACCATGCGCGCCATGGAAGACCTCAAGGCCGCAGGCAAGATCGGCCACGTCGGCGTCTCCAACTTCTCCACCACCCTCATGGACCAGGCCCTCGTCGTCTCCCCAATCGTGGCCAACCAGGTCGGCTACCACATGCTCGACCGCCGCCACGCCGACGAAATCATTCCCTACTGCGCCGCCAACGGCATCGGCGTCATGGCCTACGGCTCCCTCGCCCACGGCGTCCTCACCGGCGCCTTCAAGCCTGACCACCAGTTCGAAGAAGGCGACTGGCGCGCGATGGGCAACGCCTTCGGCCTCCCGCTCTTCCATCCCGACTACCTGCCCGAAACCCTCGAGGCCGTCGACGAAGTCACCGCCGCCGCCGAGCAGGTCAACCTCACCACGCCCCAGCTCGCCTTGCGCTGGGTCCTCGACGAACCGGCTGTCTCAACCGCCCTGGTCGGCTTCCGCACGCCCGCCGAAGTCGATGCCGCCGTCGACGCCCTTGAAGCTGATCTACCCGACGGCCTTATGTCCGGACCCAATCAGGCAACCTTCGAGGCCTACCAACGCCTCCTCGCCGGCGGATCACCTACCACCACCGACCAGGGGCCGGGCCGCCGAACCTAGCCTTCGACGACCACCGCTCCCAGCAGGTTCGCGCCGGCCTCCCGCAGGATCGCGCGCGCCCGGATCGCCTCGTCCCGATTCGTGCGCGCATGCACCACCGCCAGCAGCACCCCATCCGCCCGAGCCGCCACCGCCCGCCCATCCGGCACATCCAACAACGGCGGCGCCGCCACCACTACCAAGTCGTGCTGCCTGGCCTCTCCGCGCAACCAGGCCAGCGATGCCGTCCCGGACAGCAGCGCCGCATCGTCAGCCCTCACCGCCTCAGCCGTCAGAACCGAGAGCCGATCCGGGACAACGTGCTCTTCTGGTCCCCCGTCGCCTCCGGTCCCGTCCACATCCGCGTCAACCAGCAGCACCCGTCGGCCCGTCTGCGCCAGCGCCGCCGCCAGGTGCGCCGCCACGTGTCGCCGCGGCTCCTCGGAATGCGGGCTCGTCACCGCCACGATGGCGTGCGGCCGCTCGCCCAGCGTCACCAGCGTGTTGGCGCGCAACTCCACAAAGCCATCGGCCAGGGCCTCGCCGACAGGCAGGTCAGCCAGGATTCTCGGATCAGCCACGAGACATCCGCGTCAGCGGCCAAACCAGCCAGATCGCCCCAACACCCAGAACAGCACCCAGCACCGCCGCTATCGGCAGCGCAACCTCGGCCCGAGGCCATACCGGCGCGCCCGGTGGCCGAGCCGCATCGATCACCGAAACCTCAAGGCCCCGCTCGCGATCATTCAGGCGCTCGGGCGTCGCCACGTCCGCCACCAGCAGCGCCGCCAGTCCATTCACCGTGGAAGCGGCGCGTGCCGCGTTGGAGTCCTCCGATTGAATTGTTACAAGCAACCGGTCCCCGTCGCCGTTCGTCCTGACATTCCGGACGATCTCTCCGTCCGACAGTCCACCACGATCGGTATCCGGCAGTCTGGCGGCGTAAGCCTCCGAGTCCACCCAGGCGGCGTAGTTACGAATCAGCCGCGCCGAGGCCTCCGCCGCCCCCAGGTCGGCGATCCGCGGACGGATCGACACGTCGGTAGCTGCGCGATAGACCGGCGTCGCCACCAGGACAACAACCAACGCAATTACGGCGGCCACAACGGCAGACGCCGCGGCCCCAACCAGGTACAGCCGAATCGGCGGCCGCGCCGGCGGGCTGGCCGCGTTCAACGCACGGTCCCGATCACTGAAGTGTCCAGTAGGTCTGCCACGTCGTCTGCGAACAACCGGTTCACTCGCCAGTCAACCACCAGCACGGCAAACACGGCCGCCAGCAGCCCGGCCAACGTCGCCAATCCCGCATTGAGAATCACGAGCACCAGCCGCGGCCGGGCCGCTTCGTCCGTTTTATCGATTAGGCGCAGCGTCCCCAACTCGCTCAGGCTGGGATACAGCCGGGTCTGTTCTTCGACCAGCAGCTTCACCGCGGCGTCAATGATCGTCTGCGCCGATCGGTCCTCCCAGCTCAACTCAAGCCGCAGCCCGCGAGCCAGCGGAAACACGTCAATCGTGCCGGCCAGCACCTCCAGGTCAACGGCGACGCCCTCCTCGGCCACTGCCTCGACAACCTCGCGCAGCAGGCTGCGGCCGCGTGCCAGCCGGACCAGATCCTCAATGACGACCGATGAAGCCTGGGCCCGGCTGTTTTCAATGCCGAACTGGCGATCCTCGCTGTCCGGCGGCAACTCCAACACCAGCAGCAGTTCCGCCTCGGCCTCGTAGTTCACCGGACCGAAGGCTTGCCAAAGCAGCGAAGCAGCCAGCGTGGCGATAGTCACCGCGCTGATGAACCACCACCAGCGTCCCAGAATCCGACCAACGCGTTCAGTCGACATCAGCCGTGGGGAACGGGCGGTCGGCCGTGCGCCCTGAGCGTGTCATTCACGGCTTCGAGCAGGGTGCGACGAAAGTTCTGACGGCTGAACCGGCGTGCGTTGGCCACGAGGGCGTCTGTATGGAAGGTCATCGTTTGAACTTGACGCAGGGCGGCCCCCAACGATGCGACCGTCTGCTCGCGAAAGAGAATGCCTGTCGTGCCGTCGATCACTGTATCCAGCGCCCCACCTGAGCCGAAGGCCACGACGGGCCGGCCGGCCGCTTGGGCTTCGACCGGGGTGATTCCGAAGTCCTCGTCACCCGGAAACAGAAACGCTCGGCAGCGCGCCATTTCCTCGCTCACGTCGCGGTCGGGCAGCCTACCAAGAAACCGAATCGTCGGCCCCGCCATTTTCCGCAGGTCAGCTTCGGCGCGTCCGGCGCCGACGATCCGCAAGGGCAGGCCAAGTTCAGTGCAGGCGCGTACGGCCAGATCGATGCGCTTGTAGGGAATCAGGCGCGACACGATCAGAAACGCGTCGCCCACGTCGGTCGCCGGCTTGAAGCGATCGACATCCACCGGCGGATAGACGATGCATGACGATCGTCCGTAGAACCTGCGGATCCGCTCAGCCACCGCTGTCGAGATTGCCACGAACTGCGTCACTCGCTGTGCCGCCTGATAATCCCAGCGACGTGCCCAGGCCAGGACCGGCGGAAGAAGCAGGCGTGACCAGACGGGCGCCCGTTCGCCGGCAAGGTACGTCTCCGGCATCCACAGAAAGCGCGTAGGCGTCAGGCAGTAGCACACGTGAACTGCGTGCGGCGGTGTGCGCACGCCTTTGCAGAAGGCGCTGGAATTGCTGATGACCAGGTCGGCCTCCGGAATTCGGTGGCTGCCGAAGGCCAGTGGGTAGAAGGGCAGCAGCGCCTGGTGGTTGGTCCGCCAGAGCGGAAACCGCTGGAGCCACGTGCGGCGAATGTCCATATGCCGAAAAGAGGGGTCCACCAGTTCGGGCTCGTAAAACGAGGTGTAGATCGGAGCCGACGGAAACATGCGGTGCATTTCCACCAGCACGTTTTCCGCTCCGCCCTGCTGGTTTAGCCAGTCGTGAACCAGCGCCGTGCGTGGCCGTGTCACGATTGCGGGATCTGGCTCAATACGCGCCACGCCCGCTCAGGACGGTTGGAATGGTCTGCAGGAGGATGCGAAGGTCCAGGCCCAGCGACCAATTGGAGACATAAAACGCGTCCAACATCACCATTTCGTCAAAGCCCAGGTCGCTGCGTCCGCTGACTTGCCACAGGCCGGTCAAGCCCGGCAGGACTCGCAGGCGGTGTCGTGCCCATGTGTCGTACTGCGCCACTTCGTCAGGCACCTGCGCACGTGGCCCAACCAGGCTCATGTGGCCAAATAGCACATTCAGCAGCTGAGGCAGTTCGTCCACACTCATACGGCGAAGGATTCGGCCGATGCGTGTGCGGCGTTGGTCGTCGGGCGCCTTGAAGAGGAGCGGATGCGTCTCATCCTCGAAGAGGTCGCGCTTCCGAGCCTCCGCGTCTTGCACCATCGACCGGAACTTCAACACACGGAACGACTGCCCATCTCGCCCGATTCGCGTTTGGCGAAACAGAATCGGCCCGGGGGAATCCAGCCGAATAGCCAGCCCAATCACGATCCACAGTGGCGCCGTGAACAGAAGTCCCAGCAGGCTGACCGTCAAGTCCAAGGCGCGTTTCTGCAGGTATCGGAACCCGGTGATCTCCGGTTCGCGTAGGGTCACCAGCGGAATCCCTGCCACGGGGTGGATGTCCATGCGCCCGAACTGGGCTTCGAGCAGGTCGGGCACCACGCGAAACTGCACACCCTGTCGGCGACACCGCTCGATGACGGGTGCAAGTTCATGGTGCACGCTTGAGGGGAGCGCAGCGTAAACCACGTCCACGTGTTCAGACTCAATCACCTCGGCTAAGTCATCTACGGTTCCCAGCCGTGCGAATCGGCCGAACGCGGTGCTCGCGCTATTGCCGTTCGAGTCCAGGTACCCGATGACGCGGTTTCCCAGGCTCCGATTGGCCGTGAGTTGTTGCATCAGGAATTTGGCTACGGCGCCGCCCCCCACGACGAGGATGCGCTGGTTGTCATAACCCGCTCGGCGCAGCAGCCCAAGCCCTACCCGCCGCAACAGCACCCAGAGCACGGCGAAACCAAGGGCGAACGTACCCAGGTAGAGGAACATCAAGCGGGAGAAAAAGACGGGCCGCGACACGAAGAACACCACGATTACGGCGGCCGTTCCGATAAGCGTCCCGACCGCAATCCGCCCCAGGTCTTCGAGCAGCGAGACGCCTCGGCGCGCTTGGTAGCGGCCGAGGCCCGCGAAGCTGAGCAGCGTCACCGGAATGAACAGGCCGGCGACAACCCAGTACGCGTCGAGCGGGGTGTATTGGAACTCGTTGAGCGCCGGACCGAGACGCCACGTGTAGCGAGCGGTATAGGCCAGCAGGAACGCGCCGAAGAGCAGGGCAAAGTCTCCAACCGCGAGTACCCGGGGCGAAGCCAGGAACCGCCAGGCGGCGTGGTGGTGGCGCCGCTGGACGGCTGAGCGCGCATTTGTCGCGTCCGGCGGCGTTGGCCGGGGACTGCGCACGCGAGTCAGCTTGGGTCGAGGGCGCGTTGATAAAGGTCGAGACATTGCTCGGCGGCTACCGTCCAATCGAATCGGCGGGCCTGAGCCAGCCCGCGTTCACTCATTCGCGCGCGCCGCTCGGGCGACGCGAGCACCGCGGTCATCGCGGCCGCCAGTTGAGGGATATCGCGGGGGGCCACGGTTAGGGCCGCATCACCGGCGACTTCCGGGAGCGACGACCGGTTTGACGTGATGACCGGCGTCCCGCTGGCCATCGCTTCCAGCACCGGAATGCCAAAGCCCTCGTAGCTGGAGGGGTAGACGACCAAATCGGCTGCACAGTACCAGTACGGCAGGTCTTCTTGCTTAACATAACCGATACGGTGTATCCGGTTACGCACTGGACTCTCCTTGAGGGCTGCGTCAATTCCCTCGGTCGCCCAGCCGCTGCCGCCCGCCAGGACGAGATCGCCCTCAAATTCAGTCCGCGCAACAAGGCCGAAGGCTCGCACGAGCACGTCGACATTCTTGCGCGGCTCCAGCGTGCCAACGAAGAGCACCAAGGGACGACTGAGGCTCTTGCGCTGCAAGAATTCGCTGACTTCTGCCTTCGGTCGAGGATGAAACGTGGCCTCGCGCCCCGGATAGACCACATGCACGCGGGACGGGTCGATGCCCAAGAGGTCAACCACGTCGTCCTTGGTCGCGTGCGAGTCCGCCAGCACGGACCTGGCGCGACGTGCCGAGAGCCAGGTGGCGGCGGTTAGATACCAACGCCGGTGTGTGGGGTGTGCCCCTGGCGTTCGCATGAACGAGAGGTCATGCACGGTCACCACGTGCTGCGTTGGGGCTGCCAGTGGAACAACGTTCAGCATGGAGTGGACGAGGTCCAGCCTCGCCGAGCCAATGTGCCAGGGTGCCAGCAGGTGTTCCCAGAGCACCCGGATACCTGTGCGGGAGGTGGGCGCTCGGGTTCGCAAGACCTGGACGGGCCGCGCCGGCTTGAACGGCAGATTCCGCACCTGCTCGTTCAGGAAGAGCGTGAAGTCGTGCCCGCTCGGCTGCGCCAGCAACGCCTCCACGAGATTCGTCGCATAGCGGCTCGGCCCCGCATTGCGGTACGAGGCATCGGTTCGCAACACCAGTGTATTTAGCCCAACGCGCGGCACCGTTCCCTCGCAGACGTCGAGCCAGGTGGCTTTGGACTCTCAGAGTATGAAACTGCCGGCCGGTCGGTCTTGTGATTCTGAACTGCCGATCGGTCGGAACTTTCCGATCCCGGATGTCCCCGGCCCGCCCTCGGCCAGGGAATGCAGGTCGCTCTTCGAGTGGTGTCGCGGGTCGGCAAACGCAGCGACTCGCGCGTGGAGCCTCGGGTCGTCAGGTCGGCGCTACCACGCAAGCGGGGGACGGCAATCAGCCGTCCCCCGCTTTACAGGCTCTTCTGGCGGCTGTTGCGCCAGTGCCGGTCCTTAGCGGATGGCTTCCTGCGTGGCGCGGTCGAAGAGCTGCATGTTGCTCATGTCGAACACCAGGTCGAACGTGTTGCCGATACTGGCGGACGTTCGCGGGTCGACACGGGCAATGTAGGACTCGTCGCCGGCCAGCATGTAGAGGTACACCTCGCTGCCCAGCGGCTCCGTCACGTCAACATCGGAAGAGACGGTGGCGTCGGTCGGAATCTGATCCGGCTTGTACTGCGGGTCGAAGATGTCCTCCGGCCGAAGCCCGAACACCACGTCCTGGCCCAGGTGACCCACGTAAGGGGCGCGCCGGTCGGGCGGCACCGGGACCTTGAAGGCCTCGGTCTCCACGTACATGTCGTCCGCCGTGCCCGTGAGCCGTGCGTCGAAGAAGTTCATGGCCGGGCTGCCAATGAAGCCGGCAACAAACATGTTGCTCGGTTCCTCATAGACTTCCTGCGGTGGACCGATTTGCTGGAGCACGCCGTCGCGCAGCACGGCAATGCGGCTGCCCATCGTCATGGCTTCCATCTGGTCGTGCGTGACGTAGATCACGGTCGCCTGCAGGCGCTCGTGCAGCCGGATTAACTCGGCACGCGTCTGCACGCGCAGCTTGGCGTCCAGGTTGGAGAGGGGCTCGTCCATCAGGAAGACGGCCGGGTCGCGCACGACGGCGCGACCGAGCGCCACACGCTGGCGCTGACCGCCGGACAGTGCCTTTGGCTTGCGGTCCAGCAGCTCGGCGATGTTCAGCATCTCGGCGGCTTCTTGCACCCGGCGCTCGATTTCCTTGCGCGGGGTGTGCCGCAGCCGCAGCCCGAACGACAGGTTGTCGTACACGCTCATGTGCGGATACAGCGCGTAGCTCTGGAAGACCATCGCGATGTCCCGGTCCTTGGGCGCGATGTCGTTGACCAGGTCGTCGCCGATGTAGATGTTGCCGTCGCTCAACTCTTCGAGGCCGGCAATCAGGCGGAGGGTGGTGGACTTGCCGCAGCCGGAGGGGCCGACGAGCACGAGGAATTCGCGGTCCTCGACTTCGATCGATACGTCCTGTACGGCGGTGACCTCGCCAAAGCGCTTGGTCACGCGGTCCAACGTTACGCTAGCCATACACTCACTCCTTCGTCTCTCTCATTGAGCCGCGACGCGCGTCAGGTCGCTGGCTCTTCGACCGTCGGCAACGGACCGACGATCCGGCGGGAACAGAACTGTTCGGCGAAAGCCGTTTCTCACCGAAGAGCGGGCACGGCCATCCGGCCGGCCCGGATTGCTCAAACGTCCTCGATAGGCGTGACTCCCTGCAATTGCCGCAACTGCGTTGCGGACGGTAGCAACGGCGCGCGGAACAGGTCAACCGGCACCTGCGCCATTACCGTGCCACGCCATACCGGGCGGTACGAGGGGGAATTCCCTAGCCGGTCACTTCCGACCTGTCAGGCGCGAGATGCGTGCCGGGGGCGACCCACCCGCGCCACCTCCGACCCGAAGGCGGCGGCGCCGAGCACGATCAAGCTGCTGTAGTAGAGCCAGATCAACAGCACAACGACCGTAGCCAGCGGACCATAGACCGCGTTGAAGGCGCCGAAGCTGGCCACGTACCACACGAAGACGTTTTTCCCGATCTCGAATAGCAGGGCCGCCAGCCCACCCGCCAGCAGCACCGCGCGCCGCGGCAGTGGCTGGGCGGGGAGCACTCCGAACAGCAGCGCGAATGTTCCGGCCGTCGTGGCCAGCGGTACGGCGATCGTCAGCGCCCGCAGCAACGCGCCCAACGTGGCCAGGGGGCTATCCGGTCCCAGAATCTCGGCCTGGTGAATGACGGTCAGTCCGGCGGTGAGGACGAGAGAGACCGCCAGCAGCAATCCGGTCGCCGCGCCGACACCGAGGTCGAGCAGCCTACTCTGCACGAATTTCCGCCGTTGCCGCGCGCCCACGGCTGCGTTCAGGCCCCGCCGCAGCGCCGCGAACAGGTTGGAGCCAGTCCAGAGGAGGCCGAGCAGGGAGACGACGCCCACCTGGCCGCGCAAGTCGGTCACGGACTGCACCATGCTGCCAAGCAACGCTTCCGACCGCGGCGCGATGAAGCTGGCAACCTCAAGAATCTGCGCGGCCAGTTCGTCGGAGTCCACGAAGAACGACGCGCCGGCCGCGACGACGGCCAACAGAGGAACAAGCGAGATGACGACCTGGAAGCTGATGGCCGCCGCGTACGTCGGTACGTTGTGACGGCCTATCCGGCGTCCCGTCAGGATCGGCACGCTCAACCAGCGGTGTTGCTCAACCCAGGTCAGGCCGCGCTGGAGCGGGGCCGCCAGTTCCCGCGTTCGCTCGGCGGCCGACCGGGCGTGCCGGCGGGCTCGCCACACGCCGCGGCGCAGGAGACCAAGGCTTCGCTCGTGCGTGCGTATAGCTCCTTGTCAGCCCATCGCGGCAGTGCTCATGCCACCCTGGCCACGTTGATGGAATGAGTCCCCGGCCCGATGGTCCAGAGGCCCAGGTAGCTGTCGTTCCCGGCTTGCCAGCGTCTGGCCTCCACCGCCTGGCCGTCGACGAACGCGGTGACGTTGTCCCAGCCGTTCGGCAAGCGCAGCGCAACCAGTCCGTTGGTTCCCGTGTCAGCCCGAATGTCCAAGGCGATAGATGCCGGACTGACCGTCTGTACGACTTCGATCGTTCCACCCTCTGGCCGTACCGCTCGCAGCCCGCCGCTGCGGTCACCCAGCCGGCAGGTGACCCGGTAGCTATCCGTGGCGACTTCCACGCCAAATAGCCCGCGGATCACCGCCTGGGCCATCGTGCCGGCGGCGCCTGCAAACTGGGTCGATCCCTGTCCGGACTGGCTGGGGATGTGGAACCACTCGTGCACGCCATCCACGGAGTCCCACGCTTGCGCGACAGCGTCCAGGTGGTTGATCGCCCGTTCGGCGTGCCCATGCTCGAACTCGCTGACGATTTGCAGGCCGCCCCACCAGTCCCATACCGCGCCGTTCTGGTATTCCCCGCCCGCCATGCGGCGGCTCTGGAAGAAGTCGTCCGGGTACGGCGGCGAGAGCGTCAACCCGGCGCGGTTGGTGCCCACGGCGGCTTCGGCCCGCGCCGCCGCCTCGAAGATTGGCGCCACCTGTTCCGGCGAGGCGATGCCGGCAAAGATTGACAGCACGCTGCTGATCGGTATGACGGCGTCCTCGTCAAACGGGTCGGTCCAGTCCGTGGCGTGCGCATGCACGCGGTAGTGCCCGCGGTCCGCCTGCCAGAGTTGTGCATGGGTCTCAGCCTGCACCTGGGTCGCGCGGGCGCGCTGGACCTCGGCGTCAACAGTCTGACCAGCGGCATCCAGCATGACGGCGTAGTCGTGCAGGGCCCGGAAGTGCCACGCCTGATCGAAGGGCGACAGCGTGAGCTCGTCGCCGAACGCCAAGTCGGTCGGCTCTGAGCCGGGGTTGCGCTTGACATCGCCCCAGTCGGTGGTGTGACCGCGGAACAGGAGGCTGCCATTGCCCCAGCGGCGCTTTGCCCACATATACCCCAGGGCGTCGCCCAGGCGGTCAATGACTCGCCGCCCATCCACTTCGCTGACGAGCCAATCCGCGCCTCCGAACGCTCGGTAGTAGGCGAACGCCGCATGCACCGCGCTGGTTTCCTCATCGCTGACCACCGTCGCCTTGTCCACTTCACCGCGGGCGTTCAGCGTGGCGGCTACGGCGCCGTCCGACGGCACAAAGCGGTCCTGGGAGGCCAAAAACCCTTCCACCGGCGTTTGCATGAATGCCCGTGGAAGAAAGTAGGGCAACGCTGGCTGAATGGTCGCCATGTCGCGCACGAAGATCGGCGCGTAGAGCGTGCCGGCTGAATTGCCCTTGACGGTACGTCCGTGCCAGATCAACTCGTGCGCAGTGGCCGATAGCGTGTCGCGAATGCGCGTGGCCATCCCGTCGATCGTCGGAACGTCATTGATCCACCAGGTCGTACCCGTCGTGGCGCCAGTTCCTCCGTTCATCCCGTCGTCGCCGTTGGCGGGCGCTGCCAGCGCCGAGCCGGCCGTCGCCGCCAGCCACGTGCCGGCTGCGCCGGCCAGACTCAGGAAGCGCCGGCGACCGACACCGGTCAGGGGCCGTGCCCAATTGGGACGGCGAGGGGCGAGCGAAGGCTGGGTTGGCATGGGCATAGCTCGAGTTTCGAGTGTCGGCGGGTCGATTCTCGTCTTGCGTGCCCGCGCGTCACATCCCGGCGTTGGTCAGTCGGAAAATCATACGTGCCGGACCGGTGCTAGGCTGCCCTTTCGTGGCCCGAATGCTGTTTCGTTCCCTACTTGGCGCCGCGGCCCTATCGACCGTCCTGTTCCTGGCTGCCTTCAGCGGGGTGCGGGCGAGTGAGTCTCCGGACGCGATTCCGGCCACCTGCGCAGCCGACTTTGCCATTCCCGATGGCCGGTTTTATACGCAGGCCGGTGGTGACGGCGTCGGCTTTGCCGTCTGGGACGACTCCGAAGCCCGCTTCTGGACCGCGTTTCAGGATTTGGGCGGAATCCCTGTCGTTGGCTATCCCATCTCGCAACGCTTCCATCAACACGGGTTCACCGTCCAGGCGTTCCAGAAGCTGGTCTTGCAATGGGACCCGGGCGCGGACCGCGCAAACGCCGCCAACACCCTGGATAACCTGCACCAGGCCGGACTTGACCCGTGGCTTGAGTCCTTCCGGCAGGTCCCGCCGCACCTGGCGCTTCCGGAAGATTCGGGCCAGCCGTTCCACGTCATCACCGCAAACCACCTGGCCTTGCTGGATGCCAATCCGGACATTCGCGCCGAGTTCCTGGCCGTTCCCAACTGGCTGACTCGCTTTGGTCTGCCGATCGCCTATCAGGACTTTGGCGCGGTCCGCGTCGTGCGCGCCCAGCGGGTCGTGCTGCAACAGTGGACCACCGACACAGATTGGGCTCGGGCGGGGCAGGTCATCTTTGCCAACAGCGGCGACATTGCGCGCGAGGCGGGATTGTTTCCGGAAGGGGCCGTGACGCCCGGACCGCCTGGCGTCGCACTGCCGGATGACTTGGCGCTGACGATTGATCAATCGCCCGCCGTGCAGGGCGCGACCCTTCTGGTCGAGTTGGGCACCGGCCGACCCGACGTTCGCCTATCGATCGACGGTAGGTCGTTGCCGGTTGCATGTCGCGAAGGCGTTTGGCGCGGACTCCTCGGCCTGGCCGCCGACGCCGAACCTGGGCCCCGCCGGCTGTTGGTGGAGGTAGCCGGACAAGCGCGCGAGCACGAATTCCAGGTTATTGGCGGCTCGTTTCCCTTCACGGAAATCACGGTGAACGAGGAGATCGCACACTTGCTTGATCCGCACGCGGCGGCGGAAGAGCGCGCGTTCGTTCAGTCGTTGGTGGGTGGAGTGAGCGGAATACCTGCGTGGACGGGGGTCTTCGGCATTCCCTCGAGCGGCACGGCAAGCTCGCCGTATGGGCAGCGGCGCGTCTTCCACCCCGGCGCCATTCCGTACGTGCACGAGGGCGACGACCTGGCGGCCCCGCTGGGCGCCCTGGTCGCGGCGCCGGCGGCAGGCACAGTTGCGTGGGCCGGGCCGCTGGCGATCCGTGGGAATACCTTGGTCCTGGATCACGGATTCGGTGTCTATTCGGTCGTGGTTCACCTGGACCGAATCGATGTGGTGGCCGGGGATGCGATTACGCGCGGACAGGCGCTGGGCGGCGTCGGAAACACGGGCCGTTCAATCGGTCCGCACTTGCATTGGGAGGTACATGTCGGCGGGATGGCCGTTGACCCGGCGGTGTGGACCTGGCGCGATTTCGTGGAAATCCGTACCGGCACCGGGTTTCTTTTGCCCGGCGATCCGACGGAGTCCCCGGCAACCTCGACGCAGCCTTCGACGGGTGAAACCGGCGTGCCCCCGGACGACATCCCGGCGGGATAGGGCTGGATTGCGCGCCATGAAGCCGTCACACACGCCATCTGCTTCGCCGCCAGGAGATGCTGCCTGATGGATTGGCGCTGGCTCGTCCGCCTGCGTCGCCTCGTGTTGGGCGAACCATCGGGTGAGCGGACAATTCGCACGGCGCCGACACGGGCCGTCGCGGAACTGTGGGTGAGCCTGCTGGACGACCACGGCATTCCAGCCCGAGCCGTGCCAGCATTGCCGACGAGCTTTATGGGTGACGGCATGCAGCATCGCCTGATCGTGCGTACCGAGCATGCCGAGGAAGCCGAACGCATTTTGCGGGAGCTGTGGGACGCGACTCAGCCCTAGCCTGCCGTTCGTTGTACATTGCCCTGCTGGAATCAGACACCGCAGGCCAGTTGAGGGGGATCCATGGCCGAGAGCCGCTCCATCATCGTGGAACAGTCCTACGTCATTGCCGCCGCGCCTGAGGCTGTGTTCGACGCGCTCACTGATCAAGAGGTGCTGGCGGAGTGCCTCACGCCGCTCCAGCGTCTGCGCTTTACGCCCGGCTCGGGCGGACGAATCGGGTTTCGCGACCCGGAGTTGGGACCGGCGATCGGACGCGTCGGCGAACACGATCGCGGTGTTCGCCTGACCTGGCGCATGGTCCAGAACTGGCCCAGCGTGCTGTCGTTCGACTTTTTCGACGAAGCCGGCGGCTGCCGGATAGATGTCATCCAGTCGGGTTTCGGCGCGCTGCGCGGAGTTCGTCGCGATATTGACGCGGTCTTCGCGGCGCGCTGGGACGAGTGGATGGGGGCGATCAAGGCTCGGCTTGAGAGCTGATGCTCAAGCGTCGCGCTGCTCACTGAGCGTGGCGCGGCCATTTCCTGCTCAGGGAAGCAACAAGGCGGCGCCCTGAGCAGCCCGCGCGGCACGAGTCGCGCACCGCGTGATTCTGAGGCGTAGCTGGCTCGCCTGGGTCGCTAGACTCGCAGACACCAGCGCCCGTAGCTCAGCGGAATAGAGCACTGGTCTTCGGAACCAGGGGTCGGGGGTTCGAATCCCTCCGGGCGTGCCACCGCCTCAACGCTGACTGCCGGCGGCCCGTCCAGCAGTTGGAGGCCGGTTAGACACCCCTGGTTGCGGTACGCCGGCCATCCGAGCCCGACGCAACCTTGCCTACGAATTGACCGGTCGGCGAGGTCGCGTCATGCAGGCTTGCGCACGCCAACGGCTTTTGTGATACTAAGTCTCATTCGCGATGATACGTAGTATCAACTGATGATGACGCTCTCGGTCGAGGATCGGGTGGACGCCATCCTGGACGACTTGGGCTGCCGCGTGACCGGGCCCAGGCGTGAAGTGGCGCGGCTGCTAGCCGGCAAGCAAGGGTCGTTCAGCGCCGAGTCGGTCAATGAGGAACTGCCGGACGTGGGGCGTGCCACGGTCTATCGGACCCTTAAGCTGCTGGCCGACGCGGGCGTTCTCTGCAAGACCAGCCTGCCCGACGGGTCACCTCGCTACGCGTTCGACCACTCCTGGCATCACCACCACCTGATCTGCACGACGTGCGGCAAGGTCGAAGAGTTTCGTCATCCGGAGTTGGAGCGGTTGCTCTGTGAAATGGACGACGAGGTTCCCGGTCAGGTGCTCGGGCACCAAGTCGAGTTGTATGTCACCTGCACGCGCTGTCTGCGGCGCGCAAATTCCCCCACCCGCCAGCACCATGTGCGAAGGATGATCTGATGAGATTCCGTATCAAGTACTGCCTGTTTGTCGCGGCTCTTGCGTTGGCGCTGAGCGTTGGCGCGGCGTGTGGAGAAGGCGACGACAATGACGGACGCTTGTCGGTGGTCGCCAGCATCTATCCGCTGGGCTACTTCGCCGAGCGCGTCGGCGGCGATCTCGTCACGGTCGAAGTGCTGATTGAGCCTGGGATGGAGGCCCATGGGTTTGAGCCCACGGCGTCTCACTTGCGGAACATCGGGGCCGCTGACGTGGTAGTGATGAATGGGCTGGAGCTTGAGCCGTGGCTGGAACGTGCGCTTGAGTCGCTGGAGGAAAATGCCACGCAGGTCGTGGTTGAAGCGGCTGATAGGTCGCAGGCCGTTGAAGGATTCGTCCACGAGCACGGCGACGAAGGCGAAGAGCAAGCCGCGGAAGCTCAGGCGGATCACGAAGAGGGCAAAGAAGAGGATCATGGCGAGGAACGTGAAACGGATCACGAAGAGGGTCGGGAAGAGAATCACGGCGAGGAAGGCCAAGTGGACGAAGGCCATGGCGAGGAACTCGACCCGCACATGTGGCTCGACCCCCTGCTGGCTGTCGTCCAGGTGGAGCGAATCCGCGATGCTCTGATTGAGGCCGACGCCGACAACGCCGACGCCTACCGCGAGAACGCTTCAGCAGTCGTTGCTGAATTGAACACCCTGCACGCTGAATTCACCGAAGGGCTGGCCAACTGTCAGCACGACCACTTTGTGACTTCGCATGCCGCGTACGCGTACCTGGCCGCCCGCTATAGCGCCGAGCAGATTCCGGTGACCGGGCTGTCCCCGGAAGCGGAACCTTCGCCTCGGCAGTTGGCTGCAATCACTGATCGTGTCACCGAGCTGGGTCTCGGGTATGTCCTGGTGGAGCCGGTGTTGAGCGACGGGCTCGCGCAGACGATCGCGGCGGAGGCCGGGATCGACCTCATTCCCTTCCACGCCATCGGGAGCGTCACCGACGATGAGTTGGCAACGCACGGCGACTACTTTGGCCTCATGCGCAACAATCTGGCCAGCCTCAAGCTGGCCCTGGAGTGCGCATGACCGAGCAGACTTCGCCCAGCGTCGTTGAGTGGGAGCGGGTCAGCTTCTCCTACGGCTCAGTACCGGCTGTCGAGGACGTTTCCCTCTGCATCCATTACGGCGAGCTCGCAGCCATCCTCGGACCGAACGGTGGTGGCAAGAGCACGCTCGTCAAACTGGCCCTTGGCTTGCTTCAGCCCAGTTCGGGAAGCGTGCGGCTATTCAACCGCGACGTGAAGGACTTTAGCGACTGGGGCCGCGTGGGCTATTTGCCACAGGTCGTGGCGGGCGTCTGGCGGGACTTTCCGGCCACCGTGTCTGAGGTAGTGGCGCACGGCGCCCATAGCGGCGTGTCGCCGTTTGGCCTGTTTCGCCGCTCCGAGCGGGCCGACGTATTGGAAGCGCTGGACGTGGCGGGGATGACGGCCTTTCGGTCCCGGCGGCTCTCCGAGCTTTCGGTTGGACAACAGCAACGGGTTCTGCTCGCTCGGGCATTGGTGCGCCAGCCGGATCTGTTGGTTCTGGACGAGCCGGCGGCGGGCGTCGACGTCTCCGGCGAGGAGCAACTATACGCCGTCTTGCGTGACATCAACCGTGACCGCGGCATTGCCGTCATTATCGTGTCGCACGACATCGGCGCCATGCTGCGCGAGGCCACCACGCTGGCCTGTATGGACCGCCGGCTGGTACTGCATGGTCACCCGCACGATCTCACGCTTGACGAGTTGTCGACGCTGTACGGGGTCCCGGTTGATGTCCTGGTTCACGACGCGCTCCACGAATTTGAGGGCGTGCTCCACCAACACCGCTAATAATGCCGGCCATCTTTCAGTACGAATTCATGCTGCGGGCGCTGGTGGGCGGCACGCTGGTCGGCGTCCTTGCGCCGGTGTTGGGGACCTTCATTGTGCTGCGGCGCTTCTCGCTCATAGCTGAGACGCTGGCACACGTGGCGCTGATGGGCGTTGCGATTGGAATGGCGACGAACTTCCTGCCGTCGCTGGTAGCCCTGGTGGCGGCGGCCGTGGGCGCAATCCTGGTCGAGCAACTGCGGGCACGTGGCCGACTGCCCGGCGACGTGGCGATGGCGGTGGTGCTCTACGGCGCGTTGTCGTTTGCCATTGTCGTCATTGGCATCGCTGGCGGCTTCAACGTAGACCTCTTTTCGTTCCTTTTCGGTTCGATCCTGAGCGTAACGGCGCTGGACTTGTGGCTCTTGGCAGGTCTTACGGTGTTTGTCGTGCTGTTTGTCAGCATCTTCTTCATCGATCTTGCGCAGATCGCCTTCGACAACGACTTGGCAAAGGTGAGCGGCGTAAGGACCGACCTGCTGAACCTCGCCTTGGCGGTGTTGACCGGGGCGACGATTACGCTATCAATGCGGGTCGTCGGCGTGCTCCTGGTCGGTGCGATGCTAGTCGTTCCGGTCATGGTTGGGCTTCGTATCGCTCGCGGACTGCGGGCGGCCATGGCCACCGCTATCGCAGCTGGCGTGCTCAGCGCGCTCGCCGGCTTGACGTTTGCGTTCTACGGCGATGTATCGGCAGGCGGCGCGATTGTGCTGACAGCGCTGCTACTCCTGATCCTGGCCCATCTCTGGATGGGATTGCGCCGGTGGCAGCGAGGCGCACACACCTAGAATTCCTGACGCCGGATCACGCCCCGTCTGAGACTGAAGTCTTTCGGCGTGGGAGTCGGCGGAAGTCCAGGAGCACCGCACAGCCGGCTGTCGCGGGCTTTCTCAGGCAGCCACCAATCCCGTCGTCGGTACCGACCAGCAGGCACCAGGACCTGGAACGTGACCGTGACACCGGGACGGGCCAACTTGCGATGGCTCTGCGCTCAAGCCTGGCGTAGCGCACGAGAGCCGGCCCGCGAACGGGCCGGCTCTCGGTTCGCCTCGCTTCGCGAACCTACGAGGTTACGTAGGCGGGCTCAGATGCTTACCCCGATTCGGCCTCCGACATGGATCGCGCGACCAGGTGGTCGACGTGGTGGTTTTCCTCGGTGCAATCCGCGGCAGTGTGTTCCAACTGCAGGGTGATGTGCGTCAAATCGTAGCGCCTGGCGATCATTCGCAGACGGCTCAGCAGGTCTCCGGTGTCGCCGCTGTATCCCGGGTCCACCAACACGTGCGCCGTGAAGGCGTTGTACCCGGACGTGATGGTCCAAGCATGGACGTCGTGCACCAGCGTGACGCCTTCAACCTCTTCCATCTCGCTACAGAGCTCATACATATCCACGCTGTCAGGCGTGCCCTCCAGCAAGACCTTGAAGACCCCCATGAAGAGGCCCCAGGAACTCTTGAGGATGAGAAGGCCGACCACAATGCTCAAGATCGGGTCGGCGATGTACCACTCGAACGCGAGGACCAAGGCGCCGGAGATGATCACGCCGACGGATCCCAGCATGTCGGCCAGCACGTGCTGGTAGGCGCCCTCGACGTTCAGGCTCTCGCCCGCAGCGGCGTGAAGGATGTAGGCCGCCACGATGTTCACGATCAGGCCGATGACGCCGACGCTGAACAGGATGCCCCCTTCCAACTCTGGCGTCTCAAAGAACCGCTGAACGGCCTCGAAAAAGATCAGGCCGGCGATCAGCCAGAGGCTGAGCGTGTTGACAAGTGCGGCCAGCACTTCCGTTCGGTGGTATCCGAACGTTCGCCCAACGGTCGCGGATCGACCAGAAAGCCACATGGCAAACAGCGCCAGCGCGATGGCCGCCGAGTCCGTAAGCATGTGACCGGCGTCCGCCAGCAGCGCCAGGCTGCCCGAGATGATGGACCCCACGATCTCGACGATCATGAACCCGCTGATCAGCGACAGGGCGATGATCAGGCTGCGCTTGCTGGCCCCCCGCAGGTCGTGGTGGTGGTCGTGCCCGTGGGCGTGGTCATGCCCGTGGTCATGCCCGTGGTCATCATGGTCATGGTCGTGCCCGTGGTCATGGCCCGCATGCCCGTGCTCGTGCTCGTGGTCATGCTCGCCATGGGCATGATCGTGCTCTTCGTGCCTGTGGTCATGCCCATGTTCGTGATCATGTTCAGTATGGTCGTGGCGGTGGCTCGCATGTCCGTGATCATGCTCGTGGTCATGATCGCCGTGGGCATGGTCGTGGCCCTCGTGCCGGTGAGGTCGCTCAGATGTCACTGCTACACCACCTCCCTCTATGCGAAATCGGCGGCCCCGCTCGTCGCGGGACCGCCCATCCGCGAGATCAATAACTCAGCTGGCTGGTCTTGCACCCCTGGGGTGCGGGGCAGCTAAGCGTGCGCTGCGTGGTGCGGGTCGCCAGGCGCGGCGCAGTGTTCCTCGCCGTGCTGGTGGCAATGATCAGTCCCGTGCTCGTCGAGGGATTCATCGCCGCCGATGGCCACGCAAGCCTCGTCGCCATGGGTGTGGCAGTGCCCGGCGCCGTGCTCGTGGCAGTGCTCGCCATTGTGCTCGTGACAATGCTCGCCCTCGTGCTCGTGGCAATGGTCGCCCGCGTGGTCGTGGTCGTGGTCGTGGTGGCTCATGGCCCTCCGCCTCCAGGGACAAAAGTGCGCCGCATTGCGCGTGGTCATCGTACACCGTACAGGAACTATTCAGTCAAGTAGCTGCCTGATGCCAACGCGCCGGCCACCAAGCGCACTGCTGGCGGAGAGGGGCTTCCATAATTCGAAGAGGCAAGGCGATTCACCATTGAGTTGGGCAGCTGCGGGGACATTGACAGGGTTGTGGCTGTGGTTGGCCCGGCGCTATCCCGCTTGGCCAGACGCACGGCACGAAGCTGTGGTTGGAGCCGCAATTTGTAGCCGTCCGCCCCTGCGCGGGGTAGGTTCAGCGAGGCGCGGTGGAAGCAGCTTGCACGTTTCCGCCACCGCTGCCGGAGGATCCAATGTCCAGCAGGTTGCGAGCCGGAATCGTGGGGTTGTCCGGAATAGCCGCACGACTGCCGGAGTGGGCCGAGCAGCCCGCGATGGGCGTTCGCCTGCCGGTCTCTCATGCCGCCGCCTACTACTGCGTTCAGGACACGGAACTCGTGGCGGGTTGTGACCTGAATCCGGTGGGAGTCGCCGATTTCAAACGGGAATGGTCCGAGTTTTCACCCGACATCCGCGTCTACCCCGACCACCACGCAATGCTGGCGGCGGAAGTTCTGGACATCGTGAGTGTTGTCACCGGCGACGACGCGCACGCGCAGATTGTGGTTGACGCCGCGGAGGCCGGCGTCAAAGGCATCCTCTGCGAAAAGCCGATCGCCACCACGCTGGCCGACGCCGACCGCATCATCGCAGCCACTGAGCGTGCGGGGATCCCGCTGCTCGTCAATCACACCCGGCGCTGGATGTCACCGTGGCTGCAAGTAGCGGGCCTGATCCGTGAAGGGACGATCGGCCAGGTGCAGCGCATCGTGGCCAGCCAGGGCGGCCCTCGGGCCATGCTGTTTCGAACCGGCACGCACATCTGCGACAGCATCGTCTGGTTTGCTGGCGCGCGACCGCTGGCGGTCTACGCACTTCCGGAACCCGGCCTTGAGACCTACGGCCCGCGCTATGCAGGCGACGGCGGCCGCGATCCCGGCGCCGATCCCGCCCTGAGCGTGGTGATTGAGTTCGACAACGGCGCACGAGCCTTCTGGAACCTGTGCAAAACCATGCCGCAGGTGTTCGACATCGACATCTATGGTGAGAAAGGGTGCATCAGAGGTCGAACGTTCCCCGGTGATGAGATTTCGATCACTGTGGACGTCGGGAATCACCGCTTGGTCACCGAGCCGCTGCCTCGCATCCAACACACGCACGGATGGTTTGCCGGCTGCGTGGCGGAGTTGGCGAGTCTCATACGCAATGGCGGCGCGCCGTCGTCCGGTGGTCACCAGGCGCGCATGTCGCTGGAGATTATGCTGGCCGCCTTGCAATCGCAGGCGCGCGGTGGGGAACGTGTGGCGATTCCGATCAAGGACGTGTAGCTCAGTTGCCGAGCATTCTGAACTACGGCCATACAGATTCACTTGCCGAGCCGTCCGCTGGACCGGCCTGTAATGAGCCAACCCAATTCAGGCCTTTTCTCGTTGGCTAACGTGTACGCGCCGCCACACTATTCGTAACCTTAACGGAAACTCAGGTAAACGCTCACGCGTGCTTAAGGTACCGCTTGCATTACAGAAAAAAACGTTGGCAGGCCAACTACCGTAGGGCACACTTCGGAGCCACGTAGCCCGGGGGTTGGGAGGCCACGGCAGCAGTAGCTCCGCCAGGCCGTGACCCGGGTTGTTCGAACGGAGACAGCGGCGGCTCATGCGCCGCGCCCTTGACTAGCAAGACCCGGCAGCGTCTAGCCGGCCCTGTAGCGGCCGCCCTGCTTTTCGTCTGCTTTTCCGGCGTCGCTGCGGCGGCCGATCCGACGCCGACGGTCGTTCCAACCTCCGATGGGCTCTCTCTGGAAGGTGAAGGAGTGGGCTCGTGGCGCTGGGCACGAGCGTCGGGCTACGGCCCGCCCACCAACTGGGACTGTGGGCATGTAGTCAACGGACGTTGTGCCGGCTACTTCGGGTTTCGTACGGCCTGGGGCTGGCGCTGTGACCCCGAGGCCAACCATGCCTGGGCTGTGCTGAATCCGGAGCGTTCCTTTGGGGTCGCCCATCAGTGGCTGCCGCTGGGGACCTGGGTAGAAATTCGGCTCGTTGAGTCTGATGCACTGACCGGCAAGTCGCCTGTCGCACGGCGATCAGTTCTGGCGCCGGTGACCGACCGAGGACCCTATGCGCCCTGGGGCGACGACGGCGGCTTTGACTTGCAGGCGCCCCTGGTCCAGGCAATGAACTGGTCCGTTGAGGTCATGTGGTACAAGGTGCGCGTGCTGGACATTCCCCGCTACTGCCCGGCCCAGGGCGCCGACATGCCGGACTGGCAGCTGTTGATGAGACAGATGGACGCCAGCGACCCGCGAACCGCCGCGCTCTTTGGCGCCGCGACCGAATGGCTCGGGGCGTCGCTGCTGCCGCAGACCTAACCCGCTCGCCTTCTGGCAGCTGTCGACCCTCCCTCGAGGTCAGGCGATCGGGTCGAAATACGTGAGTGCCTGCCCGCAGCTGTCCATCGCGACGACCTCGTCACCGCGCAGACGGACACGGATGTCCCGTGTTCGATGCCGCAACAGCAGTTCCTTGGCGGGCAGATCGAACTGGAGCTTCAGAGGCACGCCCAGCGGCGCGTCGACAATCAGCAGGTAATGATCCGTCAGTAGCGGTTGCGCGCCGACTCCGTCTACCCCCGGCACGGTCGGATTCGCCCAGGCTGGGACTCGTACAAACAGCGGTCCCGGTTGCTTGAGCGTGAGGCGCAAACCATCGCCGCTGTACGGGGACTCCACGCTGACCGCTGCCGTCTCGTGGTCGAAGAGCAGATTGACCCAAGTCCCGGCGGCGTCGCGTCGAATCACATCGCGGTAGGCCTCGCATAGCGAAGCTACGGCGCCGCCCACGATGTCCATGTTGAACGCGACGCGCGGCAGTCCGACCGGGTGATGGCCATAGGGCGCCGGAAATCCGAAGGCGCCCCGGTGTCGCCGGGCCACGTCGCGGCGACCGTCTTCGCCGGCTGGATTGCCCGGTTCGTCAATCCAGGAAATGTCCCGCAACTGGCTGGGTAGCAGGTGGCCGCGCAGGATGCGCTCGGCGTCGTCGTAGGCCTCGGTGTAGCCCCAGCGACCCAGGATCAGGGCGGTCTCCAGGATGTCGCCCGTGTTGTTGGCTTCGCCCCTGTCGGGCGGGGCGTCCGGCGCACTGCTCTCGATCACCCAGCCCAGCTCATCGCGGATTTCCCACAAACCGCGCGAGTAAAACGCCCGCACCCGCTCCATCAACGGGGCATCGGACAGCAGGTCGGCCAGCTGCGCCAGCGACGACATCACGCACGTGGTCGAGTGCGTGTGGTCGCCAAAGCGGTCCGTGTCGTAGCTGCCGTCGGCCAGGATGTACTCCTCGACCGCCTTCTCTTTCAGGACGATGGACAGCTCCAACGCCGGTCCGAATCCAGTCGCCCGGAAGTACTTGACCAGCGGGCCGATAGCGCGCCCAAGGCCCGTGATGAAAGTGCCCTGGTGGTGAAATCTGATCCCGTGCTCGGTGGCGATCCGGTCCTCGGTCCAGCCCCGGTCGGGATCCCAGAGTCGGTTGATCGTGTCAATGCTGGCCTCGGCTACCTCCCGCGCCTGTCGCGAATCCCGAAATCGAGCCAGCGCATATAGCCCGTGGAACCCCTCACGCACGTTGTGCGGACGAAAGTTCTCCAGCGGCCCATCGATCCGCTCGCGGTTCAGCGGCAGCGGAAGCGCACCGCCGTACGAGAAGAACGCAGCCCGTGCGTGCTTCTCCACCGCCTCCTCGTCGATTGGAAATCCCAGCGACTCCGCTGTCAGCAGCGCGTTCAGGTGCCGCCCCGGCACGTGCGATTCCGAATGCACCGAACTGAAGGCCAGGTGCGGATCCGGCCAAACCTGCGAACCAAAGAACGGAATGTCGTTGTCGTCCGCGTTGAAGATGCTGGCCATCGTCCGGCAGCCGGCCCGGATGGCGCTGCCGATATCGGTCGTATTGACGTCCCGCAGCTTCATGGCGCAGCCGCCGGCCCGAGGATCAATGGCGGCGCGAGTATAGGCAGGCCCTTGAAAGCACGACGATTGGACGGAACGACGGTTCTCTCGGCTCCAGTCGCTGCAACGACCTCGACTGAAGGCGCCGCCTGGGCGACTGGGCTGAGCACCTGCCCGTAGCGCCGGCCGAGCGGGACTTTAGAGCTTGAGCTCCGCCTTCAGGTCCGCCCACGAAACACGCCCCGGCTCGCGCAGCGCCGCCAGAGCGTCGGCCAGATCAATCTCGTCCTCAAGCCTCTCCAGCGCCTCGTGATCGTCAATCGGCACGATGGCTGCCGCCGGCTTGCCGTGGCGCGTGAGCACGATGCGTTCATGCCCATACTGGACGCGGCCAACAAGCTGACCCAGCACGTCCCGCGCTTCCGTAATCGTCAAGTCGCTGTCGATAGCCATCCGAATCTCCTCAACGCCACAAGTGCTTCCCTGAACAACCGTGGCTTATCCTCATTGCGCTAGCCGACGGATGCTGCTCCGCCCCTTGGGAAGGCACGAAATCGTCCATGTCAGGGACATTGTGGCTTAAGTGTCCCAAGTACGTCTAGTAGGTTCTGTACATTTCCCGCGTTGAGTACAGGATCGAGTTCACTCCGCGGGGCGCGCGCGATCTGCGCAAGCTGCCCCGCCGGGACCAGCGGCGCGTCGCCAGGCGTATTGACGCGCTGGCGCTCAACCCGCTGCCGTCGGGCGCCCAGAAGCTCAAGGGCGGGAACGACATCTGGCGCCTGCGCGTCGGCGACTTCCGTGTGCTTTACACCATCGCCCAAGAGGTCGTGACGATAACGGTGGTTCGCGTACGCCACCGACGCGAGGTGTATCGCCGCTAGAGCCGTCTCGATCAGGTGAGCTACGCCCGAACCCGCACCAACTGCTTGCCCGTGTTGGCGCCGCTGAAGAGACCCACGAAGGCCGCCGCCGCGTTTTCCAGCCCGTCCACGATGCTCTCGCGGTAGATGATCCGGCCGCTCGTCACCCACTCGGTCAGGGCGGCCATGGCCTCGGCATCCTGGTCGGCGAAGTCGTTCACCAGGAATCCCTGCATGCGCGCCCGGCGCCGGTGGAGGGTTCGCGAGTGCGGCGGAACCAGCGGCGGCTCGGCCGTGTGGTACTGGGCAATCGCGCCGCAGAGGGCGATGCGCGCGTGCAGGTTGATCTGCCGCAGCATCGCTTCCAGGATCTCGCCGCCCACGTTCTCGAAGATCACGTCGATACCGTCCGGACAGGCTGCGGCCAGGTCGTCGTCCAGCGAATCCGTGCGGTAGTTGACGGCGGCGTCGAATCCCAGGTCGTCGACGATATGACGGCCCTTGGCCTCGGTGCCGCAGATGCCGACCACGCGGCAGCCCTGGATCTTGGCGATCTGCCCGACGGCGCTGCCCACGGCGCCAGCCGCCCCGGTGACCACCACGGTCTCGCCCGCTCGAGGCTGACCGACCTCCAGCAAGCCGTAGTAAGCCGTCAACCCCGGCATCCCCAGCACGCCCAGCGCGGTGGAGAGCGGCGCGGCCTGCCGGTCGATGCGTTCCAGTTCGCCCGTCGCGGCGGCCGCGTACTGCTGCCACCCAAAGTAGCCGCGCACCGTCTCGCCCACTGGCAGGCTCGGGTCGTTCGAGGCCACAACCTCGCCTACGCCCTCGCCGATCATCACCTGCCCGATCGCCACGGCGTCACCGCGGTGCGGCTGTTCCCACAGGCGTCCACGCATGTACGGATCCACCGATACGTACTCCGTGCGCACCACCGCCTCGCCCGGCCCCGCCTCCGGAATCGGCGACTCCTTCAACGCGAAGTCCTCAACCACCGGAACCCCAACCGGCCTCCGCATCAGCACCACTTGCAGATTCGTTTCAGCTGTCATGTCACGGCCTCACTTGGTGAGATTGACCGCGGACGCCGGCCGTACAACGGGGCCCGCCGCTCCCAGTACACCTGATCGTCAGCCAATCGGGAACCCGATGTCCGAGATTCCCCGCGCCCTCGGCTTGGCTCTGCCCCCACGGCCCACGAATGGCTCGCGTTCCGTGCCGACGAAGCGGTTGTTCGCGTCCTTCTTCCGTGGATCGGGCAGCGCATCTAGCCGGGCGCGTAGATCGGCCAGGCGGTCCGCGTAGTCCGGATGATCGATCAGGTTCCTCGTTTCGTCGGGATCGCGCGCCAGGTCAAAGAGCTGCTCCGGGCAATCCGGACCCAGCCCGGGCGTACCTTCGTGACCGTCAAACCGGAAGAGCTTCATGTCGCCGTGCTTCACCATCACCGACGGCCCGTTGTGCACGGCCCACAGCTCGCTATAGACGTCGTCCGGCCAGTCCTCGTCCCGGCCCTCCATCAGAGGTACCACCGAACGGCCGTCCAATCCTTCGGGAATCGGCACGTTGGCGATGTCGCAAAGCGTGGGGAATAGGTCCACCAGCGAAACGTTGCGCTGAACGGTGGCGCCGCCATTCGGGTACCGCTGCGGCCAGCGAACCGCGAACGGCACGCGCGCCGAACCCTCAAAGTACTGCTGCTTCTCCCACAGGCCTTTTTGACCAAGCATCTCGCCGTGGTCGGACAGGAAAACGATGGCAAAGTCATCCAGCACGTCCAACTCGCGCAGCTTGTCGATCACCCGGGCGAACTGCGCATCCATCCACTCGATCATCCCGTAATACGCCGCCGTGGCTCGGTGCGCTTCGCGGTAGGTCACGTCCTTCCCCACCTCGACCTTGAAGAAGTCCGGGCACTCGAAGTCTTCCGGCACGTCCTCCTCATACGGCTTGACTCGCCGCAGGTAGTAGGCGAACAGGTCGTCCGGGCACTGGTAGGGGTAATGCGGCGACCACAGGCTCACCGCCATCAGCAGCGGGCTGGGGTTGGTGCGGTCGTAGGGCTCGTTGACGAAGTGCTCGTCCAGGTACATCAGCGCGCCGTCCACCGAATAGCGGTCATGCTGCAGCCAGTGCCCGCGTCCCGCGCGCGCGTACCTGACCTCCTGCTTCACCTTGTCCGGCCAGGAGCCCGTGCCGGGATCGCGCTCGATCAGGGCCTGGTGCTCGGGATCGTCGGCCGGCTCGTAGCCGTTACGGCCCACGATGTCGCGCCCGATGCGCTGGTGCCACCCGTGCATCTGGTCCGGCCCCACAAAGTGCATCTTGCCGGCGGCGCAGGTGGTGTAGCCGTAGCGTGAAAGGTGCCCGGGAATCGTCAGCACTTCGCTCGGCATCGCGTCGCCGAAATTCGCGCAGCCGCAGTTCCGCGGGTAGAGGCCGGACAGGAAAGCCTGCCGCGCCGGCACGCAGATCGGCGACGGCGTATAGGCGTTGCGGAAGTAGAAGCCCCCGTCGATCATCCAGTCCAGCGTGGGCGTGCGGATGTGCGGGTTGCCCTCCACCGGCATGACGTCGGGGCGGTGCTCGTCGTTAATCAGCATCAGGATGTGTGGTTTGCGCTCGGGCATGGCGGTCACCGAAGGACGCGAGCGCGTGAGCCTACGCCATCCGGGCCGCGCCGTCCCAGGCTGCGTGCGGTTGGCCCTGCTGGCGGGGCGCCCCGTGGTCGGTCACACTGCCCGCGCCTGCTGACCCTGGAATCCAGAAATGCCTTCAATGCGACCGAACCGTGTCAAGCACAAGCTGGCTGACGGTGAATTGGCCACCGGCGTCATGGGCGTGGGAATGACGGCGGACCTGATCGAGTGGCTGGGACCGTTGGGGTTCGACTCCGTCTGGCTGGAAGGCGAGCACGGACCGCTGGACTACCGCGACATCCCGGACATGAGTCGCGCCGCCGACCTCTGGGGCATGACCTCCATCGTGCGCGTCAACGAAAACCGCTACGGACCCATCTACCGGGCGTTGGACCTGGGCGCCCAGGGCGTCTGCGTGCCGCACGTCGACACCCGCGACCAGGCCCAGGCCGTGGCCGATGCGTCCAAGTTCTTCCCGATCGGCAAGCGGGGCATGACGACCTCGCGCCAGGGGTACGGAGTCTCCGACTTCCTGGAGCGGGCCAACGACGAGTGCCTGGCGATCATCCTCATTGAGGACATCCTGGCCGTGAACAACCTGGACGAGATCCTTCAGGTCGAGGGCGTGGACATCTTCTACGTCGCGCCCGGCGACCTCGGGCAAAGCCTCGGCCACATGGACTCCACGCACCCCGAGGTGCAGGCAGTGATCGACCAGGCGCTGACGACCATCGTGGCCTCAGGCCGCCACGCCGGCACCCTGGTCAACTCCGCCAACGTCGCCCGCTACGCCGACATGGGCGTCGGCTTCGTAACCACCGGCCTCAACGCCTGGATCGCCGAAGGCGCCAAGGACTTCCTGGCAAGGGTGGGCCGCTAAGTCTTCAGCGCCGCCTCCGTGTCCGCGCTCAGGTCACGCAGGTGGGTCGGTCGCACGTAGACCTCTTCAATCAGCGTGCGGCCGGGCAGGCAGGCGCAGAGGCGGACGATTTCGGCCAGGTCTTCGGACTGCATCATCGTCGCGCGCGCCTCGGCGTCGGGGACCAGCTTGCGGCGTTCCAGGATCGGGGTGTCCACCTCGCCCGGGAAGATCGTGCAGGCCCGCAGGCCGTGGGCGCGGAGTTCGTTGTTGACGCTCTTCATCACGCTCGCCACGGCCGCTTTCGCGGCGCCATAGGCCACGCCCGCCATCGGGCCGGCAGTCACGGCGGCGTACGACGAAATCGTGATGACGGTGCCGGTCCCTCGCTCCAGCATCCCGGGCAGCGCCGCCTGGGTCAGCACCAGCGGGGCCGTCACGTTCAGCCGCTGCACGCCCTCAAAATCGTCGGGTTCGATCGTGCGCACGCTGCGCGACCGGCTGCCGCCGCCGGCGTTGTTCACCAGCACGTCCAGCCGCCCGAACTCGGACTCGGTTTTCGCCACAACGGCCCGCGCGGCGTCGGGATCCGTGATGTCGGCCGAAAGCGCCAGCGCCGTGCCGCCCGCATCCCGAATCGCGACCGCCGTCTCATCGAGCAGAGCCTGTCGCCGCCCAACCAGCGTCACAGCCGCCCCTTCGCGCGCCAGCGCAATGGCGCTGGCCCGGCCGATCCCGGTCCCGGCGCCGGTAACCAACGCGCCTTGATTTTCTAGCTGTTGCATCTGTGTTGCTGCCTTTCAGGGTTGCGCAGGATCCCCGCCAACATCGGCCCTGCGAGATTTGCCTTGGGTTAGAACTCCATCGCGGCGGCGATGTCGGCTTGCATGTTGCGCAGGTGGGTGGGGCGGACGTAGATCTCTTCGACCAGGGTGCGGGCCGGCATGCGGGCGCAGAGCAGGATGATCTCGGCAATGTCGTCGGCGTGCATCATCGTCGCCCGGTCCTCGGCGCCGGGTACCAGCGGGCGCGCGTCCAGCATCTCGGTGTTCACTTCGCCCGGATAGATCGTGCAGCCGCGAATGCCGCGGTTGCGGTACTCGGCATTCATGCTCTTCATCAGGCTCGCCACGGCCGACTTGGCGGCGCTGTAGGCCGTGCCGGCCGGCGGTCCGGACGAAACGACCGAGTACGAAGCCACGGTTATGACGATCCCGCCGCCCCGCTCGAGCATTCCCGGCAGCGCGGCCTGGGTCAGCAGCAGCGGAGCCGTTACGTTGATTCGCGTCAGCTCATCGACGTCGCTGGCGCTGGTCGTCTGCACGCTGCGCGCGGCAGAGTTGGCGCCGGCGTTGTTGACGAGGATGTCCAGGCGGCCGAAGACGGCTTCGGTCCGGGCGACAGTCTCACGGACCGCGTCAGGATCCGCGACATCGGCGGCCAGGATCAGGGCGCGGCCACCGGTCGTCTCGATCAACCCGGCGGATTCTTCCAGGAGCGCGAGCCGCCGCCCGACCAGGGCTACCGCGGCGCCTTCATCCGCCAGCGCCAGCGCGCTCGCCCGGCCGATCCCGGTGCCGCCGCCTGTGACAAGGGCGGTCTGGCCGTCGAGTGCTCCCATGACCTAGGCGCCTTCCCGTTGGACGGTCAGGTTCACTACTGGCTCTGCCCGCGTGCCGAGACTTCCCACACGTCCCGGACGATGCCGTCGCGAGCAACGAAGGCATGGTCGTACAGATTCACGCAGGGGCAGATGTGATTAGGAATGATTTGGATTACCTCGCCGATGGCATAGGCGCCGGCATCTGGCACCGACAGCACCCCATGCTCGTCGGACAGGCTCACGATGGTCGCGTCCGTCCGGCCGACGACCATTCCGAACCCGCTGTTTTCCAGGATGCTCGGTCCGCGCCGGTCGGATGTGAGCGCCTTCGCGCCGGCGTCCACCACCACCCGGTCCGGCGCCGGGCGGTTGACCACGGTGGCCAGCACGGTGGCCGCGCACCAGTCGGTGTGCCCCAGGAAGTTGGCGTGCGAGCCGTCGTTGAAGACCGCGGTGCCCGGCCGCAGCTCATCGATCCCCGGGTGAAACTTGCGGGCGAAGAGCGACGGCGTCGATCCCATGCTGACCTCGCAGGCCACCCCCGTGGCGTCTCGGATGGCCTGCGCAGCCTCCAACATCTGGCGCTGAGCCTGATCGGCGATCGCGGCCAGGTCCGAGTCATCCCGCGCCGCGTAGTCGTGGCCTTCGTGGGTGTAGACGCCCCGCAAGGCGAGCCCCGGCGAATCCAGGATCCGCTGGGCCAGGTCGACGGCCGCATGGGGTTCCACGACTCCGGTTCGGCGCTGGCCTACATCAATCTCGATGCTGATGTCCAGTGGATCGGCCCCGCGAAATGCTTGGTTGAGCAAGTCGATCTGGTCGGGGTGATCGACGCCGACGGCCAGCCGGACGCGCTCCGCCAGCGCCCGCAGCCGGCGCATCTTGGCCGCGCCGACGACCTGGTTGGCAATGAAGATGTCGTCGATACCGCCGTCGGCGAAGACCTCGGCCTCCCCGGTCTTGGCGCAACAGATCCCCTGGGCGCCGGCGGCGATCTGGAGTCGCGCCACCGCCAGCATGCGGTGGGTCTTGATATGGGGTCGCAGCCGGGCGCCGGCGGCCTGGGCGATCTCGACGGTGCGGGCGATGTTGGCCTCCACGACTCTGAGGTCCAGGACCAATGCCGGCGTGTCCAAGGCGTCGACCGGCTGGCCAATCGCCGTTGCCGGATCGCGAGTCGAAAGCGCGAGTGCGACCATGGGGTTCCACCATCGGGGAAGCGCGACAGTCTACGCGCGGTCGGGCTTGTGTCGTATCGTCGCGTGAGGCTGAATGCAAGGAGGACCGCGACATGGCTGCGGAGGTAGAGACGCTCCGAAACTGGATCGCGGGTGAATGGACGCCAGCTCGCGGCACTGCGGCCGCGGAAGTCACCAACCCGGCGTCGGGCGGGGTCGTCGCCGAGGCGCCGATGGCTTCCGACGAAGACGTTGCCGACGCGGTGCAGGCCGCCCATGATGCATTTGACGGCTGGCGGGCTACGCCGGCGGTCGAGCGGGGACGACTGCTGTTCCGGCTGCATCACCTCGTCGAGGCGCAGTTCGAGGATCTGTCGCGCATCATCACCATTGAGAACGGCAAGACGCTGGAAGAGGCGCGCGGCGAACTGATCCGAACGCTGGAGAACATCGAGGTCGCGGCCGGGATTCCGACGCTGCAGATGGGGGACTTCTCGGCCGACATCGCCGCCGGAATCGACGAGACCTCGATTCGCGAGCCGATGGGCGTCTTCGTCCAGATCGGGCCTTTCAACTTTCCGTCCATGGTGCCCTTCTGGTTCGCGCCCTACGCGCTGGCGACCGGCAACACCTACGTGATCAAGCCGTCGCCGCAGACTCCAATCAGCCAGGCCCGAATGATGGACTTGATCGCCGAGGCCGGCTTCCCGGCCGGCGTCATCAACCTGGTGCATGGCGGGGCGGAGACTGCCGAGGCGCTAATTGCCGATCCGCGCGTGCAGGGGGTCTCGTTTGTAGGAACGACTCGAGTAGCGCGACGCATCTACGAGTTGGCGGCCCAGCACGGCAAGCGCGTGCAGGCGCAGGGCGGGGCCAAGAATCACCTGGTCGTATTGCCCGACGCCAACCTGGACGCCGCGATTCCCAACCTGATGGGTTCCACATTCGGCTGCGCCGGCCAGCGCTGCCTGGCCGGATCGGTGGTGGTGGCGGCGAACGACGTGTATTCGGAATTCAGCGACCGGCTGACGGCCGCGGCGCAGTCGTTGCGCCTGGGCGACGGGCTGGATCCGGAGGCTGGGATGGGCCCGGTCATTTCGCAGGACTCGCGCGAACGCATCCTGGCCACGATTGACGACGCAGCTTCCGCCGGCGCCCGGCTGGTGGCCGATGGCCGCGGCGCAACCGCCGAGGGCCTTCCCAATGGCTACTGGGTGGGTCCGACAGTCGTCGACGAAGTGACGCCTGACATGCGAATTTCGCAGGAAGAGGTCTTTGGTCCGGTGGTCAGCCTGCAGCGGGTCGGAACGCTGCAACAGGCCATGGACATGATCGAGGCCAGCCCGTTTGGCAACGCCGCCTCGATCTACACGAGCAGCGGACCCGCCGCTCGCGAGTTCGTTTCGGGCGTCAACATCGGGAATGTGGGCGTGAATGTCGGCGTGGCCGCGCCGATGGCGTTCTTCCCGTTTGCCGGGCGCAAGGCTTCCTTCTTTGGGGATCTGCACGGACAGGCCGGCGACGCCGTGCGGTTCTTTACCGATCCGAAAGTCGTCGTGTCACGCTGGCCGAAGTCGTCCGACGGCCGCGACCCCTGGGACTGAGGCACTGATGGCCGGACGACGACGCCCGGATCCTGACCGCCCAGCCCGTGACTGGGCGTATTTGCGCGACGTGCATCCCGCGATCAGCGGGGTGCAGGCTCGGATCGAGCGAGAGGCCGAGAAGGACCACGAGCCGATTACGGAACGCGAGTCCGCGCGGCTGATTGCGACGCTGGTACGCGCCTGTGGCGCCCGAACGGCACTGGAGATTGGGACAAACCTCGGCTATTCGGCGACCTGGATCGCTGGCGCCCTGCCGCGCGACGGTCGCCTGGTCTGCCTGGACATCGATGCCGAGATCCTGGAGCGCGCCCGCGAGCACCTCACTCACGAACGGGTAGCCGATCGAGTTGAGTTGCGCTGCGGCGCCGCACTGGATTTGCTGTCAGAAATTCCCGGACCGTTCGACTTTGCCTACATCGACGCGAACAAGGACGACTACCCCGCCTACCTGGAGGCGGTCGTGGAGCGACTGCGTCCGGGCGGCGTCGTCTGTGTCGACAATCTTCTGTGGGGCGGGCAGGCGGCCATGGAGACCGACGACCCGAACCGCCCGCGGCAGTGGACGCCGATCATCCGGGAGTTCAATCGGTCGTTCCTCGACCACCCGCAGCTGGATTCGACGATTGTGCAGGTCGGCGACGGCGTCGGGATCGGCGTCAAGCGGGCTGAATTCCCGATAGACAGGTCGCGGTGACGGTCGTCCGCGGATAAATGGGCCGCGGCAATTGACGAAGCCATGGCTGCCGCCTAGCGTCATATCCGGCACTGAGCCTCGACGGCGAATGGAGCAGGAACTCGTGATTACAAACACGGCAAAGCAACGGATGGAGCAGGGCAAGGTTGCGCTAGGGGTCGGCTGCGGCCTGGGCGTCCCGTTTCCGGCCGAAATGCTGGCGAGCATGGGGTACGACTGGGTGCTGATCGACAATCAGCACGGCAGCTGGGACCGTTACTCCTCCATGCTGGCGTTCATGGCCGTGCGAGCCGGCGGCTCGATTCCGGTGGCGCGCGCGCTCGTCAACCGGTACGACGAGATTGGGCGCCTGCTGGACGAAGGCGCGCTGGGCATCATCGTGCCGATGGTCGACACGGTCGAGCAGGCCGAGGCAGCGGCATTTGCCTCGCGGTTTCCGCCGGCCGGCGGGCGATCCAACGGGGCGGGCGGCGCCAGCGTCTACGGCCCGGACTACATCGATAGCTTCAACGACCAGGCCTTCGTGGCGATCCAGCTGGAGTCGAAGGAGGCGATTGAGAACGCCGACGACATCATGGCCGTGGATGGCATCGACGGTTGCTGGCTGGGCCCGGCCGACCTGGCGAACTCGATTGGCTTCGCCCGCGACTCGGCCGAACACGACGAGGCTGTGATGCGGATGATCGAAGCCTGCCAGAAGCACGGGAAGGCTCCGGGGATCGCCGCCGGCAACGTCGAGCAGGTCGAAAAATGGGTCGCCGCCGGCTGCACCTTCATCAGCGCCGGCAGCGACAAGGGGTACATCGCACTGGGTGGGATGGCGGAATTCGAGGCGCTGAAGCACCTGCGCGAGTAGGCAGTTCGACGCTGTCACGGCCTCGTGAGTCCTTTCCAGAGACGAAGCGAAACTGCGAAGGCTTGTGAGCCAATTGAAGTCTTTTCGGTCTTGTTCATGAACGCCGGCAGCTCGGCCAGCGGCTCGTGAGCACCCACGACGGGGCTGGAGGGCGTTCGAAGTTCGCCGAGGCGAAGCGCGAGTACCGGAAAGGAAAGTGGTTTCCTGACGTTGGCCGCGGTCTCCCACGAGGTGGTCGTCGTGGCAGAGGTGCTCAGGGGGAGCCTCAGAACGACTTGGTCGAGACTTAGCGTGGAGAAGGAGTCCGCTGTGCTCGTCGGTCGTTCTCAGCCGGGTTATAGGCCCTCGCTTGTTTCGATCCTGGGGGCTGCCTAGAATCAGCCGCGATCAGCGCATGGATGTCTTCGTGTGGTCCGGATCGTCCTACTCGCTGTCCTCGGCGTTGTCCTTGTTGCCCTGACAGTGATCGGCCTCTGGCCCGGCACGCCGAACAGTCGGTCGTTTCTTTTGGCAATTGTGCTGGCAGGATTCCAACTAAGCGTACTCATTTATTTTCTTCCTGGCTGGATCGAAAATCTCAGGAGACCGAAACAGACTGCACGTGAGATTCAAGAGTGGACTTCCATGCGAAAAGACCCTCGTGAGTTCGGAGTTCGGCGACGCTCAAGACCTCAAAGGAAAAGTCGAGTCTTCGAGCCACGGCCGGGCCTGGGTGGGGGATCAGTCGTGGGTGCCGGGAGACCGCGTGTCCGGCAAACGTCTTTGAGGCGACAGGAGGAGTTGCGAGTCAAGCAGGGACGTGGCGACGCGGCCCGAAGACGCGAGCATGCCAGTTCTCGCAGGGCGCATGTCAGTCGTGCCGAATCGTTGATGTCAAACGGCACGGGGCGACGAAAGAGACTGAATCAGCCGTCTATCCGACGAACTAGGCCTGGCCAGATTTGTCAAGCAAATGAGGAACGTATGGTACAGCTTCGTATTGAGCAAAGCATGCAGTATGCAGCTGAAGACGATCCCCTAGACAAGCACGTTTCCGAGACTGCCGGTGAGCGTAGAAAGCAAACACGTCTGAGGAAGCGGAAGGAGCGGTTTTGGCGAGAGCTTGACTGGGGTTCGGGGCCATGCTGACGGACTCGTGACGCCACGTAGCTGACGTGTAAGCCATCGATTTAACGTTCGAATCTACGGTTAGACGGCCTGTGTCCAGCGGGTCGTGCCAGGTAAAAGGTCCAAGTCTCTCGACAGCTACGAGACCTCTTTGACCGTTGACCGGCTGTCGCGCGGCATGTTCATGACGGCGCGACACCGCTATCCTCTGGCGCGGTGGTAATCCCTCGCAGTTAAGGTCGCTCCATGCAGATCGCCAATATCACTGTCCGCCAGGTCGATGTTCCGCATCCGCATCCGTATGTGCATGCGTGGGGGCCTCCGGGGCGGTTGGAGTACTCGCGCGGCGCGGTGATCGTGAAGGTGGAGACCGATGACGGGCTGATTGGCTGGGGTATTGGCGACACGCGAAGCGGGGTTACGAATCGCGACGTGGTGGCGCCCCAGTTGCTCGGCCAGGACGTGTTCGCGTTGGCGCGGCATGCCGAAGTGATGCGTCGGGCCGGGACGTTCCTGTTCGATATGGCGCTTTGCGACATCATCGGCAAGGCGGCCGGACAGCCGTTGCACCGGTTATGGGGGTATCGCGACACGCGCGTGCGGGCCTACGCCAGCACCATCGTGGCGGCCACGCCGGAGCAGCGGGCCGAGGATGCACTTGCTTACCTGGAGCAGGGATTCACCGCTATCAAGCTGCGCACCGCGTTTCCGACGCTGGAGGAGGACATTGCCCTGGTGGCGGCGGTTCGGGACGCCGTGGGCGACCGCATGGTGATCATGGTGGATGCCAACCTTGCGGGCGGATCGTCCAGTGACCACCGGCCGGCATGGGACTACGAGCGCGCCCTGGCGGAGGCCCGCGAATTGGAGCAGTTGGACGTCTTCTGGCTGGAAGAGCCGCTGCCGCGGGATGACTTCGAAACCATCGCGCGCCTGACGGCCGAAACCGACATCGCGATTGCCGGCGGCGAGGGCAATCTTGGCATGCCCGACTTCATCGAAATGATCCGGGTCGGCGCCTACGACATCCTTCAGCCGGATACGGCCGCGAGCTGCGAGGTTCTGTCGCAATTCATCAAGATCGCCGCGGCGGCGGAGTTTGCCGGCAAGCTGTTCGTTCCGCATCACGGCGTCACCGGACTGGGCATCGCCGCACACATGCAGTTGAGCGTGTGTATCCCGAACTGCCCCTACGTTGAGTTCATCCTCGACGAGCCCTACCGCACAATCGAGCACTACCAGCAGTTAGGCGGCATTGTGGATGCGCCGCTGCGGATCGATTCGGAGGGCTACCTCCCTGTTCCTACGCGTCCCGGCCTGGGCGTGGGCGTGAACGAAGACGCTATTGCCCAGTACGAGGTCGAAGTTACCGACTAGGTGGCGAGCCGGTCTCTCCGGTCTGTTGCGAGGAATTGGATCCAGGGGCGCGGCGGTCGCCCGCCCGGCGTGCCGGTCCGGGTCGGGGTTGCTCGCCGTCAGCGCCGGCAATGGGTCCGGGTCGTACGTGCTTTGCCGTCAGGGCACCGACGGCCAGGGCGGTCTTTGGTGAGGCGCCGGCTTGCTTGAGGATCGTCTCGGTGGATTCGCGGACATGGTGGTAGACGGCGTCGCTGTCGCCGACACCGGGTGCGGGACCGTCGTCTGCCGTCCAGATCTTCGCCAGCCGATCGGCCAGTAGGTCGCTGAGGACCATCAGGTCGCGGGCCATGCGACCGGACGAGTCGTCCTCGCTGGTGCGCGTGCGCCCCATCTGGCGACCGATCCAGAGGCTGGCGACCGCGGCGACGCCGGCCGCCGCGGCAGCAGCCGCGATTCCCAAGATGATGGAGTCGTTCATTGGAGCCTGATTCTAGACGCGAAGCGCAGTTATGGCATCTGGTCGCCAATTGGGCACCCTTGATGTCGACATGAGTCTATGACAGCTGCCTGACGGATTCATTGGCTTGAAGTTGGGATGTTGCATGAGACTGGCCTTATAAATCACAACTCCAACCTGGTAGTAGTGCCTATCAAAATCGCTGTTTAGACTGGTGCGTAACATTGCTTGAACGTTGGATATCAGTGCTGACTTTTCCTGCATATCGACTTTGGTTATGTATTCCCAATCTATGCAGTCTTACTCTTGTATAGCTGATATGCTTATGCTAGGTTTCCTTAGCTGTCGTCACGCATGACGTGAAGCGAGAGGCGTGCGAGGCATGTCTTCACTCGTGCTTCCGAGTCACGCCAGGGCGGTCATTATCGGCGCGGGGATCGCCGGTTGCAGCGTGGCGTACCACCTGACGAAGCTCGGCTGGCGAGACATTGTGGTTGTCGAACAAGGGCCGCTGTTCGAGACCGGCGGCTCGACGTCTCATGCCCCCGGGCTTGTCTTCCAGGTCAACCCTTCGAAGACCATGACGGACTTTGCGCGCTACAGCGTGGACCTGTGGACCGATCTGACACTCGATGGTGATCCGTGCGCCAAGACCGTGGGCAGCCTTGAGGTGGCCTGGACGCCGGAGCGACTCCTCGATCTGAAACGAAAATTCGGATGCAGCTTGAGCTGGGGTGTGGATGCCCAACTGCTCAGCCCAAGCGAAGCGCGCGAGCTGATCCCGATGCTGTCCGATCGCATCCTGGGCGCGCTCTACGTTCCGTCTGACATCCATACGAAGGCGACCAGACCGGCCGAGGCGATGGCGCGCGAGGCTGAGCGGAACGGCGCGACGTTTCACGCCAGGGTGAGGGTCACCGGCTTCGAAATCGCCGACAGACGGATCAGGAGAGTGCAGACCAGTGGCGGCGATATCGCAACCGACCTGGTAGTTGCCGCCACAGGTATCTGGGCGCCAACAGTCGGCGGTATGGCGGGGGTTCCGATTCCTCTGTCGCCGATGCAACATCTCTACGCTGTGACGACGCCGATTGCGGAGCTGGCTGGCGTGACCGAGGAAATCTCGCTGCCGCTCTTGCGGCACCAGGACGAGGCCGTGTACTTCCGACAGGAAGGCGATTGCTTCGGCATCGGGTCGTACCAGCATGAACCGCTGCTGGTGGACGCCAAGGACCTTCTCGACTACGACAAAGCACCAGTCTCCCCGTCCGAGATGCCGTTTACTCCGTCTCACTTTGAGAAGGCGATGGCGGCGGCAGGTGAGGTGCTGCCGTGCCTCGACGGTGTTGGGTTGACGCGTAAGTTCAATGGCATCTTCTCGTTCACCACCGACGGATTTCCGGTCCTCGGCGAATCGCCGCAGGTCCGCGGATTCTGGTCGGCGCAGGCCGTCTGGATCACCCACGGCGGCGGCGTCGGTAAAGCGGTTGCCGAGTGGATCGTGAACGGCGAGCCGACGACCGATCTTCGCGAGTGCGACATTCGGCGCTTCCACAAACACGCCTACAGCCGTTCCTACGTCCGGGCGCGAGCCGCGCAGCAGTACCGCGAGGTATACGACATCATCCATCCGCGGCAGCAATTGGCGAGCCCGCGAAACCTGCGGCTGTCGCCGTTCCATGCGCGGCAGCGGGAACTGGGCGCCGTCTTCTTCGAGAACGCGGGGTGGGAACGTCCGCAGTGGTATGAAGCGAATCGGGATCTGGTCAACGATTTGACCGTTGCCGGCGCAGCGCGTGATGGCTGGGAAGCCCGCGAGTGGTCCCCAACGGTGGCGGCCGAGCACGTGGCCACGCGGGAGCGGGTAGCCATGTTCGATCTCACGCCGTTCGCCACATTTGAAGTTACTGGTCCCGGCTCGCTCGCCGCGCTCCAGCGACTGACGACAAACCAGATGAACAAGCCTGTCGGTACCGTGACCTATACGTCGATGCTCACGCCACGGGGCGGCATCAAATGCGACTTGACCGTGACGCGTCTGGGGGCGGAGCGCTTCATGGTGGTGACGGGCGGCGCAATGGGACTTCACGATCTTGGCTGGATCCAGGCGAATCTGTCCGACGATGGCTCGGTATTGGTTGCCGATATTTCGGCGGGACAGTGCTGCGTCGGTCTGTGGGGACCGAGGGCGCGCGATCTGCTGAGCCGTGTCTGCGAGGACGACGTGACCGACTCGGGATTCCCGTATCTCACCGCCAGATCGATTTCGATTGGCGAAGTCCCGTCGCTGGCGCTGCGAATTTCGTACGTAGGTGAACTGGGCTGGGAGATCTATGCGCCTTTTGAGCAGGGCCTGCGGTTGTGGGACATCCTGTGGGAGGCGGGTCAGCCGCTCGGCGTCATCGCTGCCGGCGGCGGCGCCTTTGATTCGCTGCGGCTCGAAAAGGGGTATCGGCTCTGGGGCAACGACATTCACACCGAGTACAACCCGTATGAGGCCGGCACGGCTTTCGCGGTGCGAATGCGGAAAGGCGACTTCATTGGACGGGACGCGCTCAGGGACTTTCGAGCTCAAGGCCTGACTCGAAGACTGTGCTGCATGACTCTGGACGACTCCGACCGAGTCGTGATGGGCAAAGAACCGGTCCTGGACGGCGAGCGAGTGCTGGGCTACGTGACGAGCGCCAACTTCGGGCATTCGGTTGGGTGCGGCATCGTGTACGCCTATCTGCCGACGAGCCACTCGGACCCGGGAAGCCGTGTTGACGTGCTGTACTTTGGCCAGAGACTTCCGGCAACGGTTGTGGACGAGCCTCTCTACGATCCGAAAAGCAAGAAGATGAGGGCGTGACGTGTCAGCGTGAGAACCTGAGGTTGGTGTGCCGATGAAGGTCCGAAGAAGAACTGCACGTCAAGGCCGAGGTATTGGATTCGTCGAACGACAGGAGCTCGTCTGATGGCTCAGAGGCTAGTAATCGACGGTCTCAAGAGGCGTGAACTGCCGATCAACCTACGGCAGAGCGGGAACAGCGACGCCCGGATTCTCATTTCCACCCGGATTAGAAAGTCGCCGTGGTGGCACCTGTCAAAGGCGGCCGGTTGCTGGGCCTATACGACCTACAACCACATGTATCACCCGCGGGCTTACATCAAGCCCGCGGATGGTGGCTTGCTCGAGGAGTACAAATACCTGACCGAGCACGTGAGTATGTGGGACGTGGCGGTCGAGCGGCAGATCCAGATCAAGGGCCCCGACGCCGCGGATTTCGTGGACCTGTTGATCACGCGCGATGTCCACGCGCGTGTCCCAGTCATGCAGGCCCGGTACGTGATTCTTTGCAACCAATACGGTGGCGTCATCAACGATCCGGTGCTGCTGCGCGTGGCCGATGATGAATTCTGGTTCAGTATCTCCGACTCCGATGTGCTGCTCTGGGCGCAGGGAGTAAATTCCCATGCCGGCTTCAACGTCGATATCCGCGAGATTGATGTGTCGCCAGTCCAGATCCAGGGTCCCAAGTCGGTGCTTCTGATGGAGAAGATGTTTGGCTCGCACATCAGGAACATCCCGTACTACGGTCTGATCCACGACACGCTCAACGGCCACGCCGTCACGATTTCGCGTACGGGGTTCTCGGCTGAAGTGGGGTTTGAGATTTACCTGCACGGCGCGATGCGGCATGCAGATGACGTGTGGCCCCACATCTTGGAAGAGGGGCAGGAGTACAACCTGCGGGTGATCGCGCCCAGTCACATCCGTCGAATCGAGGCGGGAATCCTGTCGTACGGACAGGACCTGGACATCGAGAACAATCCGTATGAGGTCCGGCTTGGCTGGCAAGTGGACCTGAAGAAGGACACGTTCATCGGCAAGGATGCGCTGGCCAGAATCAAGTCTGAAGGCGTCACGCAGCGTTTGGTCGGGCTTAGAGTCGGAGGGCAGCCCCTGAGCTGGTACAACGAAGACTTCTACCTGGTCAAGGACTGCGACTCCGGGGACGACGTGGGCTACGTGACCAGTGCGTTCTGGTCGCCGAATCAGCAGTCGAACATCGCGTTGGCCGTGATGCCCAGGTCTCACTGGAAGCGAGGGACGCGCGTAAGGGTCCAGTTGCCGGATGACGGCCTGGTGGACGCTGACGTGGTTCGAGTTCCGTTTGTGGATCCGGCCAAGGAGCTTCCCAAGACCGAGTTGTAGGGAGCGCCGGCACACGGCGTGCACGGCTCTGGCGGTTCGGCGACTCGAGCGCTGGCCTTAGCGATAGGTGTCTCTAGCGCGTTGCTCGCGGGCGTGGCTCCAGCCAAGAACCCAGAGTCAGAGCGTCGGTTTGCCGAACGAATGCAGGCGCCCGGTGAAACCGGCTTAGAATTGCGGTTCCCTCTTCCACGTCCCGAGGTTAAAGCGAATGCAGAAGGTTCTGATTGACACGGACCCCGGCACAGACGATGCGCTGGCGCTCCTGATGGCGTTGAACAGTCCGGACTTGCTGATCCAGGGCATTACAACGGTTGGCGGTAACGCAGCGCTGGCGGAGACGACCGAGAACGCCCTTCGGCTCGTCGACTACGTCGGGGGTGGAAATGACTTGCCGATCGCCGTTGGTGCCGACCGGCCGGCGTATGGCTCGTTTTCGTTCGCGTACCGCGTTCACGGCGCGGAGGGGCTTGGCGTCCAATTGCCCGCCTCGACATTGGAGCCGCATCGAGCGGACGCAGTCGAGTTCATTCGGGAGCGTGCGTCAGCATTGCCGGGTCGGTTGACCATCATCGCGCTCGGGCCGCTGACGAATGTGGCCGCGGCGCTGGACGGTCGACCGGATATCGCCAGTGCGATTTCGGAGATTGTCGTGATGGGTGGGGCCGTACATGTCCCGGGCAACATCACACCTCACGCGGAGTTCAACATCCACGAAGACGCGTGGTCGGCCAACGCGGTGTTCGCGTCTGGAGTGCCGGTCACACTCGTCGGTCTCGACGTGACCCAACGGACGTCTCTGCAGCGGCACGACGGGCCGCGGTGGTTTGGTGGCCGTACACGGTCCGCCCAACTGGGAAACCGCATTCTTGAGGACAGGTTTCGGGAGCGGGCCGAGCAACAGGAGTTCCATCTACACGATCCGCTGGCCGTGGCCGCGACGATCGAGCCGGACATTCTGACCTGCCGGCGGGCTCACGTGTCGGTAGTGACGGACGGTGAAGAACGGGGACGCACCGCTGCCAGCTACGGTGACGGTCTGGTCAGCGTGGCCATCGATGTCGACGTCGCGCGGGCTTTGGAGATCGTTCGGACTCTGGTTTCCGGGTAAGCCGCGCGCGGTTGGCTGCGTCCAACTCGGGCAGGCGACAGCCCCCAGGGTGCGGACTTGAGACTGTAGCTACGAAGTCCGCTTACGCCGGCGGGGGCGGCGCGCCAACTCACTTGGACAAGTGTGATCCATCGCGACCGCGTATGTCGGACCGAAGGTGCGCTCGTAGGAGCAAATGAGCGCCTCGCTCTCGTCCGTGAGGTGCGCGGCGCAACGTTCGCAGCGGACGCGCATCTCCAGTCCCGTTTCGAACCTCGCTGAGCCTCTGAGGATGTCGGCGCGCTCCGTCCGGAAGTGCGCCCGAGCTTGGTCCTGGTGAGGTGGGCGCGATAGGACTCGAACCTATGACCTCGCGGATGTGAACCGCGCGCTCTAACCAGCTGAGCTACGCGCCCGACAGCGTGCATCGTAGCAACGCCCGGCGTGTGCCGGTCAGAGCTGCAAGAGGGACTGGGGATCCAGGGCCAACACGTCCACGGGTTCGCCCGGCTCGATGGTCTGATCCTCGTGCAATACGGCGAGGCCGTTGCCGGCCACCAGGGAGGACATGCGGTAGGAACTCTGGTCGCCGGCGGAGGTGCAGATCAGTTCACCGTTCGTGCGGCGCACCTGCACGCGCAGGAAGGTGCGCTTGCCCTGCGCACTGCCCAGGCGATCCCCGGCAATTGCCTGGACTCGGGGGTGGGTGAGGTCGTGGTGGCCCATAAGGCGCAGCAGGGCCGGTCGGACGAACAGGGCGAAGCAGACCATGCTGGACACCGGGTTGCCGGGCAGCCCGATGACGGGCGTGCCGTGGACCTGGCCGAAGGCCAGCGGCTTGCCGGGGCGCATGTTGATCTGCCAGAAGTCCATGCGTCCTTCGGAACCCAGGACGTTGGTCACCAGGTCGTAGTCGCCCATCGACACGCCGCCGATGGTCACTATGACATCGGACTGCGCGCCTGTGGTGAGGGCGTCCTGCAGCGCTTCGACGGTATCTCCGGTTATGGGAAGACGGTGCGGCTCGGCGCCGAGCGCTCGGGTGGCGGCTTCCAGCGCCCAAGCGTTGCTGTTGCGGACCTGGCCCGGACTGATGCCGGCGTCAATTTCCACGATTTCGTCGCCCGTCGGGACGATGGCCGCGGTGGCGCGGGGATGGGCGTGGACGGTGCTGACGCCCACCGACCCGAGGACTCCGATTTCGGCCGGGCCCAGGCGGCGGCCAGCCTCGACCACGATGGATCCTGCCGGTATGTCGCCACCGGCGGGACGGACGTTTTCCCCGAAATCTGCCCGCTCCAACACGGCCACCACGCGGCGGTCCGTGTCGCGGTTGCGAGGGTTGGTGCCCAGATAGCCCCAGTCGGTCCGATCCGTGTCTTCGAATGGCACGACGGTGTCGGCGCCGGCGGGGATGGGGGCGCCGGTCATGATCCGCGCTGCTTCACCAGGTTGCAAGGTCAAAGAGCTGACCCGGCCGGCGGGAATCTCATCCACGACCCGAAGTTGTGCGGGCGTGGCCGCGGATGCCTGGGCAATGTCGGCGGCGCGGACGGCGTAGCCGTCGTACGCCGAGTTGTCGAACCCCGGCACGTCGTCGCGGGCCTGGACGTTGTCGGCAACGACCAGGCCCAGGGCCTGCGCCAGCGGGACATCCTGGGCCGGCAGGGGGGCGAAGCCGCTGAGGATGCGTTCCAGCGCGTCGTCCACGGAGAGGAAAGTCTGCAGGTCGGTCATGCGGGCGACCCGTAGCGGTAGTCGGGCAAGTCTAGCCGCGGGATGTCGGACGTCGGTCTGTCAAAGTCAGTGGCTGACCGTCGCCAGGGACGCTTGCAGAGACTCGAAATGCGCTCTGCTATTCTCGATAGTCCTCTGTCAGCCGGTCACCCAAGGGCAAAAACAGATGATTAAGAAGCTCGGCGTGCTTGCAGTCGTCGTTGGGGTTCTGGCGGTTCTCTTTCGAAAAGCCAAGAGCCTGATGGGCGTCGAAGACGAGTCGGGAGCGGGCGCCTAGCCGCTCGATAGTCGCGCGAATCGGCGGCCGACCGCGCTGCGTGACGCTTCGTTCAGAACACCATTCCTCGGTAGCTCAATGGTAGAGCGTGCGGCTGTTAACCGCAGGGTTGCAGGTTCGAGTCCTGCCCGAGGAGCCAGGAGGCGAATCGGCGCGAGCCGTTGACTCTTCAAGTGATCCCAATTGGGCTGTGCCAGTGCCGTGCCGCTGGCCACGATGCCGAGGCGATGGCGAAGTCGCTATGATCCACTGTGATGTCAATGAATCCAACTGACTTCTGTTGAAGTCATCCTATTCAAGGACGCATGGATGGCTCAGATCACGGCGCGGGTGCCGGATGCCCTCATTGGCGCGCTGGACGAAGCCGCGGCGCAGCTGAAACGGAGTCGGGCCGATATCGTCCGGCAGGCGCTGGAGCGCTATCTGGAGGACTTTGACGATCTGACCGTGGCCATCGAACGATTGCGGGACCCCTCCGATCCGGTGCTGGATTGGCACCAGGTCAGGCGTGAGCTACTCGATTCGGATTAAGCGGAGCGCGTCCAGGGATCTGGCTCGCCTTTCGCGTTCGGATCGGGTTCGCATAGTGCGGGCGATTGATGGCCTGGCTCAACACCCACTGGCGGGCAGCGCATTGAAAGGGGATCTGCGCGGACTACGGCGACTGCGCGTTGGCGACTATCGCGTCGTGTATGAAGTCATGGCCGATGTGCTTGTCGTCCTGGTGGTTCGTGTTGCGCATCGACACCAAGCCTATCGCCGCAGGTGAGGGGGCAAGCCATATCTAACGAGCGGAGAGCCACCTTGGACGAGGCAGAGGCCGAGCGCCTGATGGATTCGGCGCTGGAAGTCTTCGCTCGTGGGATCTGCGTGCCGCGCAGCTTCACGCATCCGTATCTGGCCGAGTGTGTCGAAGGCTTGTGGGTGACGCGCGACGCGCCGCGGCGGCGGGGGCGGTATCGCCGGGAAGAGTGGTTCGCTCACAGAATTTCGCCTGAGGAGACCGTGCGGACCATTCGGCGGCACACGCGCGGCCAGCACGCCGTCTGTGCTATTCGCTCGTGCGGGGAGTCCGATGAGCCGATCCGGACTGGATTTCGGGCGCTCGACTACCGCCTGGGGTTTACCGAGCCGGTCATGATCCACCGATTGCAGCAGATTCCACGGATCGCGCCGCCGGTGGAGATCGTGCGCGTCTTGGATGCCGGGCTGGCGAATAAGGTGAACAAGGCGGCCCGCCGGCGGCAGATCCTTCCCGAGCACCTCACGCCGGAGGCGCCGTTGCGTACGTACGCAGCCCTCGTTGAAGGCGATCCGGTGGGATGGGTCAGCAGCGCTGAAGTCGCCGGGGCGACCTGGTGCGCATACCTGTACGTACAGCCCGACTTCCGACGGCGCGGTATTGGCAGGGCGTTGATGGGCCGGATGGTGCGTGATGACCAGTCCTACGGATCACAAATGGCCGTGCTGGCCGCGTCCCATACCGGGGCGCTCCTGTATCCGCTGGTGGGGTATGAACAGATCGGCACGTTGTACTCGTACACGCCGCGCCGACGCTGAGCGTTATTCAGGGAGCGGTGGCGGCACCTCGCAGGTCGAGTCGCATGACGTGACGCCGCTTGCCAAGGCGGCCAACGTCGCGAAAGCCGGCGGCGCTGAACATGGGTCGCAGTCCTCCGTACCGATAGCTCGGCGATTCCGGGTCCACGGGATACGCCTCCACGGCCCTGGCGCCCTGAGTGCGCGCTCGGTCGATGGCTGCTTCCAGCAAACGTGCGGCCAGCCCGCGGCCGCGGAGACGCCGGGGGACGAAGAAGCAGGTCAGCGACCAAACCGAGGCGTCACTTGCATCGGCCGCGCCAGTGACGCTTGCAGTCTTGAGGCGTGGGAACGTCGGACGCGGTGCAATGGAACACCACCCGATCGGGTCGTCGCCGTCGAAGGCCAGTAGGCCCACCGGTTCCCCCTGTTGAATGCGTCGGGCTATGCCGGTCTTGAAGGTGATGCGGTCGCGCTGTCGGGCCTCTTCAGGGGTGGCCCGATGCACGAGACACCAGCAATAGTGCGGTGCGCCGCGCGAAGAGAAGAGGCGCTCAAATTCGGGCCAGGACGACGCTTCAACGGCGCGAAATGTCAGGTCTGCCGGTAGTTCGGTCATGCGCGGCTCGTCGGACCCGGGAAGGCTCCACGAGTCCCGTTTTTGCGCGGCATGATCCATTTTCGGGCGCGCGCGGCCTAGAAGGGAAGCCGCTGGCTCCCCTGTGCTAGCGTACGAACGGCCGAGGAGTGTAGCTCAGCTGGAAGAGCAACGGTCTCCAAAACCGTAGGTCGGGGGTTCGAGTCCCTCCACTCCTGCCAGCGCCGAAGTGGCGGAACTGGTAGACGCGCTGGTCTCAAAAACCAGTGAGGTTCATCCCTCGTGTCGGTTCGATCCCGACCTTCGGCACCTGATGGTCAGCAGCCAAAGCTCCGGCGTTAGTCCGACTCGATCTCCGGAATATCCAGGTCCATGCCCGGATAGATGGTGTTCGGGTCGGCCCCGTCGAACCGCCACTTGTTCTTATTGAAGATGATTTCCCACTTGTCCTGGTCGCCGTACTCGCGTTCGGCGATCGTTCGAAGGGTCTCGCGGGGCATCACCTTGATCGTGTGGCGGACGGCCGTCACCTTCTTCTCGCGTTTCAGAAAATCTAAGAGCCCCATGCCTGCCCCCAGCGGCTGGCGCCTAGCGGCGCGGTACGCGGGGCTGAGTATAGGACTGGCGTGCTTCGGTCTCAAAGAGGCAGGCGCAGCGGCGGCGTGGAGCGTGACTGCGTGAAGCTGAACGCAGGCCGGGGTGCTGACACGTTTTCCGGGCGCCTATGGAGAGAGGCCGAGGCGAAGCGATCGTGGGTGTGCCTGGGCCTGGACCTGGATCTACGGCGTTTGCCGGTGGGTCTGTCCAGGTCGACGGAGGGTGGACGCGAGTTTCTGCTGGAGGTCGTGGACGCTTGCGCCGAGGTGGTGGTGGCCTTTAAGCCAAACGTTCCGTTTTACCTGGGGCTGGGACCCGACGGCCTGCAACTGCTGCGCGATCTCCGCGACGTAATTGATGATCGCGCGTTGCTCATTGCGGATAACAAAGTCGGCGATGTGGCTGACACAGCCGAGCGTTACGCCAGCTTTCTATTCGATTATTTGGAGGCGGATGCCATTACGTTCAATCCGTGGGGTGGGCGGGACGCCGTTCAACCGCTGATTGAGCGGCCGGACCGCGGCGCGTTTGCCTGGTTGCGCAGCAGCAATCCGGGTGCTGACGATTTGCAGGGGTTGCCGACCGGTCACGGCGAGCCGGTCTACGCACGGCTGGCGCGCCGGCTGGTTGCATGGAACGAGCTTGGAAATCTGGGCGTGGTGGTTGGCGCCACGCGTCCCGAAGACGTTGCAACGGTTCGCGAACTGACACCCGGCATTCCGATCCTGGCGCCCGGCGTTGGTGCCCAGGGCGGTGCGCTGGAGGCTACGGTGAGCGCTGGCTTTGGGCCTGAGCCCGAGGGTGTGCTGGTCAATGCCGGGCGATCGGCGCTTTGGGCAGGGGACGGCCCGGACTACGCACAGGCGGTACAGAAAAAAGTAGAGGAAATGCGGGCGGCGATTGAGGAGGCTCGTCCGCGCTGACGAGCGTCCAGCTCAGCCTTCGACCGGCCAGGCGCCCAGGACGCGCGTGAGTACGGTCGACTCGCTCAGGACGCGAAGGGCATCCCGGACGGCCGCCTCGTCCGGATGTCCCATCATTTCCAGGAAAAAGATGTAGTCGTCCGGCTTCAAACGCGAAGGGCGCGACTGGATGAAGCTGAGATTCAGGTCATGGTCGCGCAGGCACCTGAGGACGTCGTGGAGTGCCCCCACGCGGTCATGCACGGCCACCATTAGGGCCATCTTGTCGCGGCCGGTTCGAGCGGCGGGCTTGTCGCCAATTACGTAAAAGCGGGTCCGGTTAGACGCTACGTCCTGAATGCCTTGCTGCAAGACGTCCAAGCCAAAGGCCTCTGCCGCGCTAAGCGGTCCGATTGCTGCGGCATTCGATTCCCTGGCCGCACGTCGTGCCGCCTCGGCCGTGCTGGCGACTTCCATGATTGGCGTTGTCCCCAGATGTCGCTGGATCCAGCCGCGGCACTGAGCGATGGCATGCGGGTGCGAGAACACCGCGGCCCAGTCCGACGAATCTGCGGGAGCCAGCAGGTTATGGGAGACCGGAAGTTGGATTTCGGCCTGGATGTACACCGTTCGGGCGACGAAGAGATCCAGCGTTTCGCCGATCGTGCCGCTGGTTGTGTTCTCAATGGGCACCACGCCCGAGACCCGCGGGGAGCGGTCGACGAAGTCGAAGATGTCACTAAATGAGTTGAGCGGCGTCAGGTTGGCCAGACGTCCGAAATGCTGCTGCGCGGCCTGGTGGCTGAAGGTGTGGGGCGGCCCGAGGTAGCCGACCTTGGGTGGTTCTTCGAGGCTTCGCGAAGCTGCCATGACTTCGCGGAAGATCGCTCGGATGTGGTCGTTGTCGTACGGACCTGGGTTGATTGCCGTGACCCGTTCCAGCACGTCGCGCTCGCGTCCCGGGTCAAAGATCGGGATTCCTGTGTCGGCCTTACGGTGGCCGATTCTTCGGACAAGATTGGCGCGCTGCCCGAGCAGCCTGACCAGCTGCTCGTCCAGGGAGTCAATGTCTCGCCGCAGATCTTCAAGCGACTCGGACACCTCAGACTCCGGGCACGCGCGGGGGCGCGATGCTAGCACCGACCCGCCGTCGTACGAGGATGCGGTGCGTTAGAGATCGCGCATCGCCTCGCCGAAGGCGTCGACGGCCTGAGCCAGATCGTCTCGGCTGTGGGCGGCGCTGACCATGGCGCGCACCCGAGCGGCGTCTCGGGCAACGGTTGGGAAGGCCACGCTTTGGACGAAGACGCCGCGTTGCCGCAGCCGGTCGCTAAGGCCGTGGGCGCGTTCGGCTTCGCCCACGATCACTGGCGTGATGGGGGTGGCGCTGCGTCCGAGGTCCATGCCCAAGTTGGCCAGACCCTGCTTAAAGAAGCGAGCGTTGTCCCAGAGCTTTTCGACGCGTTCGGGCTCCTCGGTGAGAACTCGGATCGCCGCCCGCGTGGTCTCGACCACGGCAGGCGGATGGGACGTTGAGAACAGGACGGGACGCGCGGTGTGGGTCAGGTAGTCGCGCAAGGCCTGGCGGCCGGCGATGTAGCCGCCCATGGAGCCGATGGCCTTTGAGAGGGTGCCCAACTGTACATGGACGCGACCGTGGAGGCCGAAGTGATCCACGCTTCCACGACCGCCACGGCCGAGTACGCCGCTGCCGTGGGCGTCGTCCACCATGACCATGGCGCCAAACTTCTCCGCCGCGTCACAGATGTCGGGCAGGGGGGCGATGTCGCCGTCCATGCTGAATACGCCGTCGGTAACTACCAGCTTGCGTTGGTCCGGCGCGCAGGTGGCCAGTTGGGCACGCAACGAGTCGGCGTCCGCATGGGCGAACCGGCGGACTTCGGCGCGGCTGAGCCGGCAGCCGTCGATGATGCTTGCGTGGTTCAGTTCGTCACTGAGGATCACGTCGCCACGACCCACGAGGGCCGGAATGGTACCGAGGTTGCCGGCGAAGCCTGACTGGAAGACGAGCGTGGCTTCCACGCCTTTCCAGGCGGCGATTTCGGTTTCCAGGGCCTCGTGCACGTCCAGCGTGCCGGCAATCGTGCGAACCGCGCCGGCGCCGCCGCCCCACGTCCCGGCGCCGGCCATGGCCGCTTCGCGAAGAGCGGGATCGTTGGCGAGCCCGAGGTAGTCGTTGGACGACATGTTGATGAGCTCGCGTCCGCCAATGCGGATGCGCGGGCCCTGCGGTGACTGCAACACGGGCAAGGGCCGGAAGAGTCCGCGCTCGCGCAAGTCGCGGACGTGTGCGGCAACAAATCCCAGCGGGTCCATCAGCGCTCCCGGGGGCGGTACGCGGGGCTGTACCGCTGTAGCGTAGCGCTCGGGAGGGCGGGCGGTGCGTGGGCGGCGTAAGATGCCGGGTGCGCGGACACGATGACCGCGCGGCCGGGGTGAGGAGAGGTCGGTGATTGAGGAAACCGCGAGCGTTGAACTCATGGCGCCAGTCAACACGATCTGGCAGCTGGTGAGCACGATCAACGACTGGCAGAAGTGGAATGCCACCATTGAGGACGCCGAGCGGCTAACCGCCGGCAATTGGACGCCGGGTTTCCGTTTCCGCCAGAAGACCGGGCGCGAACGGATGACGTTCATTTACACCATCACCGAGGTCGACCTGGGCCACTCGGCTTCATGGAGCGGTAGTAAGGCCGGACTCACGCGCGCCATGTCGGTCGAACTGCGCCCGGTTGAAGGCGGCACGGGCGTTCGGATACGGCAGACGGCGTCAGGTCCGCGCACGCTGGGTCCGCTGGGCTTTTTCGTGCGTTTCAGCTTGCGTCGAAATGTACGCGGCTGGACGCAGGGTCTGCGCAAGGCGCTGGCCGAAATGCCCACCACGGCCTGAGCATGAAGGGCCCGAACGACCGGGCCGGGCTGCTGGAAATCGCCGAGGCGGCCGCCCGCGCCGCTGGAGCCGAGTTGCTGCGGACCTTTGAGTCGGACCTGCTGGGCGTGCAGTGGAAGACCTGGCAGGGCGAGCGCACGGTGGTGACGGATGCCGACTTTGCGGCTGACCGCGCCATTCGGCAGGTACTGGCCGAGCGCGTGCCAGAACACACCGTCTACTCGGAGGAGTTTCCAGACGAACAGGAGGTCTACGGACCGGACGTCTGGGTAATCGATCCGCTGGACGGAACCGACAATTACTCCCGCGGGCAACCACAGTTCTGTGTGAGCGTGGCGCACACCCGTGACGCCCGGCCGCATGCGGCCGCGATCTACGATCCAGTGCGCGACGAGATGTTTACGGCGCTGGCCGACGGCCCGGCGCGGCTGAACGGTCGACCGGTTGAGGTGACCGGACGAACCGATCCGTCGGAGAGCACGGTTGCCTGGGCGCAGCGCGGAATCAACGCGGAGGACGACCAACGGTTCAATGCGGCATTGGCCGAGGCGGCTCGTACGTTCCACCGCGTGCGCCTCACTGGCTCTGCGGCGCTAGAAACAGCCTGGGTGGCAGCTGGCCGCTATGACGGAGCCCTTTTCAGCAACGTGAAGTGGTGGGACCACGCAGGCGCGGGACTGCTGGTACAGCGCGCGGGCGGTCAAGTTACCGACGTGCGTGGAGCGCTCACGAGCCCTAGCAGCCGCCGTTGCATCTTCAGCAACGGCCAGATACATCGGGCCATATTGGACATCGCAGCCACCCACGGCTTGGAACTGGCATTCCTGCCGTATGACTAGCCTCGCTGTTTGCGCGGCGCCGAGCAATCAGCGGTCAGTCGCCGGTGCTTCAGGTTGAGCGTTGTACGGAACCGCCAAGTTGCTTCGCTCGGCTATTGGCCAAGATGGTGGCGTGATCACCCGGTAAGTCCAAGTAGTCTGTGCTACGTCTCCTCTTTGTCGATCCCCAAGTGTTCGTATGCCCATGCTCCAAAGAGCCATCGAATCCCGACCCATACACTTTTAGACGGGCCAGTTAACTGTGTGACCTATCGCAATCCCCGGGACTGATCAGTCGACCTGCGCATGCGCGGTTGGATGTTGGCCACCGACACATAAGACCGTGGGATGGCGATCCCTGGACCGGGTCGCATCACGGTTACGACCGGTGCCAAATGGCCGCCGGTGTAGCTTTGAATGGGCACGAGGCTGTGGGCGTAGGCGCGATTGGCCTCGCGACCCGTGCGGCAGTCATAGCCCAGATTAAGCGGTGCCGGCTCGCGTCGCTGGACGGCCATGACCTCTAGCGAGTGTCCCCAATCCGCCACCCACACGCCTCGGAAGTCCGCCGGAAGGTCCACGCGCAGGAGCACGTCTCCTATCCAGCCTCGCCAGCGACGTCCGCCTTCCCCGCCGAAGTACGGTGAGTCGTCCAGCCACCGGGGCTTGGGGTCCAGGAAGCCCTCGACGGTGTACATCCCGTCGAATTCCGGCGTGAGTTCGGTGCTGAAGAAGGCGCGCTTGCGAGCTTTGAGCCCACCGGCGGCACCGAGAATGAACGGCAGGCGATTGCGCCGCGCGTAGTGCCAAACGGTCAGTCCGCCGTCGGGTCGCCGGTGCGGCCGTCCCGGATCGTCCTTGAATCCCAAGGCGCCCAGCAGCTCACCCCGCCGGCTGAGGAACCGTTCGCCGCGCCTGGATTCGTCGCCGCCCGTCACATCACCGCCAATCTGAGCGGCTCTTTCCTAACTCCAGTCGAACAGGATCTTTCCCGTGGTGGCGCGGTTGGCCAGTTTGAAGGCTTCGACGGCGTCATGGGGCCGGAACCGGTGCGTGATCAGCGACTTGATGGGAATCTGCCGGCGACGAATAAAGTCCAGTAGCGCCTCCCACTCGTGTTGCTTGTAGAGCCAGGACCCGCGCAAGGTTATTTCTCGAAAGATGATCTGTTGACTGGGCGCAATTGTGGGGTCGTGGCCGACGCCGACTTCGACATAGGTTCCGTGGGTCCGCAATGCGTCAACGGCCGCGGCGCGCGCGGCGGGATGACCGCTGGTGTCTATCGATGCGGCCGCTCCTTCACCGCCGGCGGCTTCGACGATGCGATCCACGAGGTTGGGGTCCGAGCTATCCAGCGCCACCTGCGCCCCGCATTCCAGGGCCAATGCCCGGCGTTCGGCGATGGGATCAACTCCGATGACCGCGGCGCCGCGCGCCCGGCCGAGCATCACGCAGGACAGCCCCACGGGCCCCAGCCCAAAGACGGCCAGCGGACGGTCGCCCGACACGTCCGTCTTGCGCAACGCGCCGTACGCCGTTCCCACATTGCACGACAGCAGCGCACCCATCTCCCAGTCGAAGTCGTCCGGCAGCGGCAGCGCGTTGCGCGCCGGCGCCAGCAGGCAGGCGATATTCGTGCCGTGCCGGTGGCGGCTGAAGTGCTCCGCAGCGGTGCAGAACATCGATTCCCCACGACGGCAGTGGACGCAGTGCCCGCAGCCCACGATGCCGAAGACCACCACGCGATCGCCCACCGCCGGATAACCGACACCCGGACCCACCGCATCCACGATCCCCGTGTTTTCGTGGCCCAGCGCCCACTGGCTCCAGCCATAGTCGTCGCGCAGGGACGCCGCGGTTCGGTAGTGATGCAGGTCACTCCCGCAGATGGCCGACATCATGGTCCGCACGCGCATCTCGCCCGGACCCGGCTCGACTATCGGAGCGCTTCCCACCTCGACCCGAAGGTCGCCGGGGCAGCGGACACACGTCACTTCCTGCATTTCAATCATCACGAGACCACCGACCGAGGACCGGCCCTCCTATCATGCGCCGTAGGACGGCGGGCTCCAAACGAGGACAATGCGCACGGCGGACGCGGCCGCATTTCGGCTTATCGCTCACCGCGGCGCCTCGGCATCGGCGCCTGAAAACACGCGGGCGGCGTTTCAGCTTGCAGCCGAGCATGGCGCGGAGGAGATTGAAACGGACGCGCGTCTCTCGCGCGATGGCCGGGTCGTCCTCTTTCACGACCGGACGCTGCGAACGAAGCTCGGCCGAGCCGGCAGGGCGGAGGATCTGACGTTGGCCGAACTCCAGGCGCTGGACATCGGCGCCTGGTTCGATCACACGGGCGCGGCCGCCCTCAACGAACCCGGGTTGGGCTGGAACGAGGGTCCCGCCGACCCGGCCTCGCCGGAGTACGTGCTCGGGTTCGACGACTATGTGGACGAGTTTGGCAATCGCTTTCACCACGATGTTGAAATCAAGGGCACGACTCCCGGACTGCCGCGCGCTTTGCTGGCCGCGATCGATCGCGCGGGCATCCGTGCCCGCTGCACGTTTATTTCGTTTCACCTTGACCAGCTTGAACGGCTGCGCGATCTCGCTCCCGGCGCCACGGCCGGCTGGCTGTTTCCGAGGGCCGGCGCGCCGCCGCCCTCGCCGGCAACCGTGGTGCGGGAATGCCGCCGGCTGGGGCTACAGCAGTGCAATCCTCGGTTTGCAGCCCTGACCGAGCCGCTTGTGCGGGCCGCGCACGACGCCGGGCTGGAGGTTCGAGCATTCGGAATCCGAACGCCGGCGGACTTACGGCAGGCGGTGACCCTGGGCGCCGACGGCGCGACCGTCGACTGGTTTCGGGCAAGCCGCCGCCTATTGGCCGACGAGCAACTCAGCGCCGGGGCAGGCTCCCCGGACCGACGACCGGAGAAGCAATGAGCGGTCGCGTCTACCTGCCGGTCGCGCTGAATCTTGAGGGAGCGTCGGCGGTGGTCGTGGGCGCGGGTGAAGCGGCGTACTTCAAGGCCTGCCTGCTGATGGACTTTGGCGTTCCGACCACGGTAATCGCGCCGCCCGATGGCGCCGACCCATTCGACCGCCGACTGCAAGAGCTGGGCGACGCCGGGGAGATCCGGTTACGACGCCGGTCATACGCCGTCGCGGATCTGGACGGGCATCGCGTGGCGATTATTGCCACTGGCGACCGGTCCATGGACTATGCGATTGAGGCGGACGCCCGTGGCCGCGGGCTGCTTGTCAACGTCGTCGACGACCCGGACCACTGCGATTTCTTTGCGTCGGCCTACGTGAAGCATGGTTCGATCTCGATTGCCGTGAACAGCGGCGGCGCCAGTCCCGGATTCACCGGAGCGTTAAAGGATGACGTGGCCAAACGGTACGGACCCGAGATTGAAAACCACCTGGCGCACTATCTGGTCTGGCGCCGGATGGTTCGGGAGCGGGTGGACCCGTTTGTCGAACGCGAGTATCTGTGGCGCGGACTTCGTTCCGACGGGCTGTATGACGTGTTGCGCACGCAGGGTCCCGAGGCGGCGGGAGCCATGGTGGCGGAACGCATCCAAGCCTGGGTCGATTGCCGAGCCGACGCGGACGACGGGAGCTAGATTTCGGCCTCGTCGCTGACCATGGCCGGCATCATGACGGACTCCGAGGTGCCGTGGATCACCTTGTTGGCGGCCGGCACGGCGGTCACCAGAACCCCGCACAGCCGGGTTTTGCCGTCCACGACCATGTAGTAGGGGGACAGGCGCGCCCGCCCGGTCATTGGACGAACCGCGTCGGATTCGACGTCGTAGTAGCTCACCCGAACGCGGCGGCTCTGGTGGTACTGCTGCAGGATGTACGGCGTCGACTCGAAGCTTGCCAACGCGTTGTCCACGGCCTGGTCCCATACGGCCTGGTTGACATCGTGCCCAATGGTGACGCCGCGGCTGCCCCAGGCCAGTTCCGAGAAGCCCGAGGGCTTGAGCACCAGCCGCCGTTCACGCTGCGAGAGCCCGCGCAGGTCGTCCCAGTTCCGGATCCGGCGCTTGCCGACCATCAAGGGTGGGTCCACGGCCGCGGTTGGCGGAATTGGCTGGGGATCGAGCAACCAGGTCGGCGGCAGCATGCGTTGAAGTCGCGCCTGCGTGTCCTTGCCCAGCACGCCGCGCCAGAACTCGTCCAGCTCGGGGTGATGGAACAGATAGAACAGCAGTTTCTCTTCCAGATAGCTCTTGAACGGGGCCGTGACGGTCGCCAGCCGGTGCTTCATGGCGTAGATGACCAGGTCGATCTTGGGGATGTTGGGCAAGTCATGAAGTTCAAGGAACCGGTAGACAAGGTTGACAGGCTCCCAGCCTTCGCAGTTGCGCATCTCAAGCGCTTCGTCCTGGAGCCGCAAGTCGCGCGGATGGATCTGCCGGGCCGGGAGGCCGGCTTCTCGAAGGGCCGTGGCGGCCCAGTCCATCTCAGGCCGGTAGTCCTCGGACTCGTCCGCGACCACCAGGGCGACCGACGGATCGTCAACGCTGGCGGCGCCGCGGAGGGCGGCGGCCAAGCCGTGAATCATGCCGTCGTCGCCGCCGACCAGCGTGAATCCCAGGTCCTGGTAGGCGCGGCTGATGGCGCCGAGCACGCCGAAGCCCCCGGGGACGGCGTCCAGCTCGGTGGCCATGAATCCCCCGCTGTCCAGGGCCATGAGGTCGGGCCGGATCATGATTGGGAGGGCCGAGCGATAGCGACGCAACCGTCCGAGTTCGCGCACACGCTCCGGCTTGCCCTGTTCAAGGCACTGCAACACCCAGGCGGGTGCGCGGCCACGCGCGGCGCTGGTATACAAGCGGTTGGCCGCCACGTAGAACGCGAGCAGGTCATTGCCCAAGCGCTCCAGTTCAGCCACCGCGAAGGGCGACAACGGGAACGGTCGGGGTGCGATACGCCACGGCGTGCTGGCGGCATCAGCCGGCGTGTCGCTACCGAGAGGCGCAGCCTCGCCAACAAGCCGGGCAGCCGCTCGCTCGTCCTCTGCCGTGAGGTCCGCCTTCGTGCTCAGGGGCGTCAAACGGTGTGGATATTTCGGGGCCCGGAACCGGCAGAGTTTACCAGTGTGCCCGGGCGGAGTGGATCAGGGGCCTGCTGGCGGAACGTCCGGCCTGATCCCACGGCTTTTGTCACGATTCTTACCGGACTCGCGGAGGCGTTTGTGAAACAATGGCAGCAAATCGCGTCAAGCGCTTTGCGCGGGAGCCAGTCCCGCCGCCACCCCACGAAAGCCCATGGCCTTTTTGCAGCGTAATTTCAGACTTCGACGGACCGGCTCGCGCATTGCGGGGCTGGTGGCTCTCGCGCTGGCCGGAACCGTGCTGGCCGCCTGTGAGGCGTTCATTCAGACGGTGGAGCCAACGCCCACGCTGATCACGCGCACCGAGTCGGTGCGACAGCGGCCCATGGTTCCAGTAACACGGGGCCAACTCATCGAGGCCATTCGAACGACAGCCCGCGTCGAGGCGCTCGACCGCACGGAACTGGCGTTCAAAGCTGACGGTCGGGTCAAGACCATGTACGTCACCCAGGGCGACGTGGTTAAGCAGGGCGACATTCTGGCGGAACTGGAGACTGGTCGTCTTGATTCCGACATCGAGAGCTCGCAGGAGGCGCTGCAGAACGCGGAGTTGCGACTGGATGCCGCACGGACACGTGCCCGCGATGAACGGGCGGCGGCTCAGCGCGCGGTCGCCAACGCGGAGCTGGCGCTGGAGAACCAACGCAAAGATTTCGACAAGCTGCTGCGGCGCGCCACGGCCGAGCAGTTGGAGGCGCTGGGCGTCGACTTGGCAGACCGCGAGGATCGGAGCGACGTAGATCTGAGCGTTACCGAGGCCGAGGCCGCGCTAGTCCGTGCTCAGCGGGCCGTGACCAATGCTGAAGGCCGACTGGCCGAAGTGAAGGCCGAGGCGGCCGGGATTATTTCGCAGGCGCAGGCGCAGGCGCAGGCGCAGGCCTCACTTGACGGCCTGAAGGCCGACCTGACCGTCGCAACCGAAAGCCTGCGCGCCCTGGAGTCCGGTACGGCGACGACCGGCGCCTCGCCGACGGAGACGGCCCGCGTCCAGGTGGACGCGGCGCTGGCGGCCGTTGCTTCGGCCAGATCGGCGCTGGTGCGTGCCGAGCAGGACGTGGTGAATGCCCAGGATGCGCTGGACAGCGACGCGGCCGAGGTGCGGTCGCAGTTAAGGGACGACGTTCACACGGCCAGGTCGGCGATTGTCGACAAGAAGGCGGAAATCGCCAGACTGGCCGAGACGCTGCACGAAGTGACGTTCCGGCCGTTTCCGCACATCGTGGAGGCCGCCGAGCACGACCTGGAGAAGGCCAGGCTGACGCGCGATGAAATCAATAGCCAGAGTTCGCGCGCGACCGCTGAGGCCAAGCAGCGAGCTCAACTCGATTTTCAGGCCGCGCAACGCGCGTACAACGAGGCCATTCGGCCGGCGTCGACGCAGGAGATCGAAACGGCGCGGGCGAATCACGAAATCGCACTTGCGACGCTGGCTCTGCTCGAGGTGGAACTTGCCGAACTGTTGGACGGCGGAACCGAGGCGGACGTTGTCGAGCGACTTGTGCAAAAGCGACGGGTCGAGCTTGAGGTTCAGCTGGCGTCGGCCATTGGCAGCCGGGACGCGGTTCTACGCCAGATACGCGAGGCGGAACTGCGCCTGCAGGCGATTCTGGGGGGCGGAACCAGATCCGAGGCGATTGAACGCATCGCCGAGGGGATGCGGATCGAGCAGAGCAGTTCCCTGACGACCGCGCGGGCACGGGTGCAGGCGGCGAGTTCGCGGATTGACCAATACCTTCGTGGACAGACCGAGGCTGAAGCGCTGGCGCGCCATGCCGATGAGATCCGGACAACCAGCCTGACGGCGCTGCCGGACGCGGAGGCGGCGCTGGAAGCGGCCCTGGCAGATTTGCGGGTTGCCGAGGTCCGCATTCAGGAAGCCACGGGCACTCCCTCGATGGCCACGTTGCGCGTGGGGCTGAATAACGAACAGGCCGAGCTGCTGGAATTTGAGGCCGCGGTTGAGAACTTTGATCGGTTCGAGCGCGGCGAGTCGGCGACCGACTTCGAACTCCAGATCCTGGAAAACGAGGTGGAGCGCAGCCGTATTGCTTTGGAAGCTCTGCTTACGCAGTCGGAAGACAATGTGATCCGCGCGCCGTTCGATGGAGTGATTACGTTCACGCGAGGACGGGCCGGCTCTCAGGCCAGGGCGTTCAATGAGGTCATTGGGATCGCTGATCCGTCGGATTTGATCATTGAAGTCAGGATTGCCGAACAAGACCAGTCCAAGATGTCCGTTGGGCAGCCGGCCGAAGTTGCGCTCGATGCATTTCCCGGAGTGAAGTTCGACGGTTCGGTCAGCGCGATTCCACGCACCATCGTCACCCAGACTGGTCAGACCGTGCGGATTCCTGACGCGCTGGTTGAAGTGGACTTTGAAGGCCAGGAGGTTCGGATGGGCATGTTGGCCCGAGTCAACATCACCTTGCAGACAAAGGACGATGTACTCAAGGTGCCCGTCACTTCACTCCGAGATCTGAATGAGCGGACGTTTGTTGAGACGGTTGTCAACGAGCAGCGTCGCAGCCTGCCCGTCGTTACGGGCATCCGGAGTGACAGCGAGGTCGAGGTTCTCTCCGGACTCGAAGAGGGCCAAATGATCTTCGCCTCGCCCTAAGCTGGCGCTTCGGGGCATGCCGAGCGTTCCCGAGAGGTTCCCGTGCCGCTAGCTATCATCCGCTTTGTGGCGAAGCGCTTGTTTAGCAATCGAGCGCTGATCAGTTCCACGGCTATTGGGCTGCTGGTGACCGTCACACTGGCTACGTCTGTGCCTTTGTACGCCGAGGGCATAAGCGGCCTGCTGCTCCAGCGCGAACTGCGCAAGCCCATCCCGCAGGCCCAACCCTCGTCCAGCATCTTCATCCGGCACAAGGAAACCGATGCAACCGCGCCGACGAGCGCCGGGGACTACCTCGCCTACGACCAGTTCTTTCGCTCCCTGATTCCCGAGGCTGTAGGGCTGCCCACCACGCAGCTCATCAGCTATCTCTCAACGGGGCGCCGGGCAATGCTCGACCTCTCGCCTCGGGAAGACGCCGACCTTGCAGCGCCGCCACGGCGATTTGGGTTCGCGTTCATGTACTCGATCAACGGCTTTTTCGACAACGTCGTCATCACCGAGGGGCGGCCACCCACCTCGGAGATCAGCACCATCGTCGGACCAGCGGGGGCCCAAATGCCGCTGTTCGAGGGCGCGCTGACCAGCAACGCACTCGACAAGCTTGGGCTGCTCGTTGGCGACGTTGTCGGCATGCAGTTCACCGACCCGGCGACCGGTGATCCGGCCGTGGTGGCGATACGAGTGGTTGCGCGCGTGCTGCCACACGACGCCGAGAGCAATTTCTGGCCCTATCCGGTTCGCGCCGCTTTCGACGAAGGCGGGATTTACATTGAGCGATCCGCCTATCTCGGCGACCTGCTCGACTACGCGCCGGCGGCATTTAGCGAAGCAACCTGGTACGCCGATTTTGATGTCGACGCCATTCGGGCAACCAACTACCGCCGGATCACCGGCGGACTCGTGGTTATCCGAATCAATGCCAACGCCGTCTGGGAAGGCACACGCCTTGAGAACTCGCCGGAACCTATCTTCTTTGATTTCGAGCAGAAGCTTTTCTTCCTGACGCTGCTGCTGCTGATCCTCAGCGCGCCTATCGTCGCTCTCACGCTCTACTACATCATTCTTACGGCGGGAATGGTGGTTGATCGACAACGAAACGAGATCGCCATCCTCAAGAGCCGAGGAATCGGGACACTTCAGGTCATTGGCATCTATGTGCTTGAGGGCCTGCTCATCGGCGGCATTGCCACCGCGGCCGGACCGTTTCTCGGATCGTTGCTGGCCCAGGTCATTGGCAAGACCTTCACTTTCTTGGTGTTCACGAACCGGGACCCGTTGCCCATTGACATCACTACCCGGCACTTCGTCTGGGCCGGCGCCGCGGCCGCTCTGGCCATTGTGGCCACGCTGCTGCCCGCCATTGGGGCTGCCCGGCACAGCATCGTTACCTATAAGCAGGAGGTGTCACGCAGCACAGACCGACCCTGGTTTCAACGTTACTTCGTTGACGTTATCGTCGTCGTAGGCGCAGCCTACGGATACTTCACACTCAGCCAACGTGATCAACTCGTGACCGTTGGCGACGGCGGCGACCTGTTCTCCGATCCGCTGCTGGTCATCATTCCCATCATGTTCATGTTTGCCGTGACCTTACTGTTCCTGCGCTTTTTCCCGTGGTTGGTGGCCGGTCTGGCGCTCGTGGGCAACCGGTTCCTTGGGGTCTCCATGCATCTCGGGCTCCGCCAAATCGCCCGCGAGCCGAAGCAGTTCACGCGCCTAATTTTTCTGCTCGTGCTCACATTGGCCATTGGATCCTTCAGTGCATCCATGGCTGCCACGATGGACCGCAACTTTGACGACCGTGTGTACTTCTCCATTGGGTCACAGGCGGATTTCCTGGAAATCGGCGATTACGACGAGGAGACCCAGGAATGGTCGTTCCTTCCAGTCGAGCGGCATCTGGAAGTTCCCCAGATCCTTCAGGTTGCGCGACTCTGGGAAAATGAGGACTCAGGATTCCGGCGCCCCGGCGAGTCGCTGCGAGTTGCCGTCAAGACCTATGGCGTCGACCCGATCGACTTTGCCCAGACCGTGTGGTGGCGGGACGACTTCAGCCCCTGGCCGCTGAATAGCCTGATGAATCAACTGGCGCTTGACGAACAGGCGCTGATCGCCTCCCGCGAGAAGTTTCAAGGCGAATTGGGACTGGGTCTTGGAGATCCGCTTCGAATCGACTTCGGCTCTCCCCAAACCCTTGAGTTCTTCATCGCTGGCTGGACCGATATGTTTCCCACCCACTATCCGGAAGACGGACCTTTCGTCATAGTCAATTTGGATTACGTGGAGCGCAGCCTGGGACAGACTCCCTGGACGGTGCTGGCACATACGGATCCGGACGTCCATGCCCTCGAACTTCGGGAGACGCTGCTGCTGAAGCGATTCAAACCGCTCGACGCCCGCGACACACGAGCGGAAATTGCTGCTGCTCGTGACGACGCCACCCGCGTCGGCATCTTCGGAATCCTGTCCATTGGATTCCTGATTGCCGCCGTGCTCACCATCATGGGCTTCTTGATGTACTCCTACATGTCGTTCCGTCGGCGCATGCAGCAGTTGGGCATCCTGCGCGCCATGGGCCTGTCGGTGCGTCAGCTTGTGGGGATCTACGCGTTTGAGAACGGGTTTCTGATATTGCTGGGTGTGGTGCTAGGAACCGCACTGGGCGTGGCTACCGGCAACCTGTTCATCCCGTTCCTGCAGCTGAGCGTGGACCAGTTTGGCGACACGCCCCCGTTCGTAATCATCACGGCCTGGGCCGACGTGCTAAAGATCTACATTCTCTTCGGGGCAGTCGTTGCGGTGGCGTTTCCGATCAGTGCCTTCCTACTGTCGAAGATCCGGATTAACGAGGCCGTGAAGTTCGGTGAGGAGCAGGGATGAGCGCGGCGCAGGGTTCTGAACGAACTAACGGGGCGCGGCCGTACATCGTCTGCGACAACCTCGTGAAGATTTACAAGACTGAGGACCTTGAAGTCGTCGCGCTACAGGGGCTGGACCTGGAAGTTCAGCGCGGCGAGATGATGGCCATCATTGGCAACAGCGGCTCCGGCAAGTCAAGCTTGCTGAACGTGCTGGGTGGTCTGGACCGACCCACGGCTGGGCAGTGTCGTGTGGGTGACCTGGACATCCTACAGGCATCCGAGTCCGACCTCGTCGACTACAAGCGCCACCACGTTGGGTTTGTCTGGCAGCAGAGTTCTCGAAACCTCGTGCCGTATTTGACAGCCTTTGAGAACGTACGCCTGCCGATGCTCTTCGGCAATATGCGCAAGGCTTCGGACCGTTCCCGCTCGCTGCTGCGGGCGGTCGGGCTCGAAGACCGCATGCATCACCGCCTGAGCCAGCTCTCCGGTGGACAGCAGCAACGCGTGGCCATCGCGATTTCGTTGGCAAATGATCCTGACTTGCTGTTGGCAGACGAGCCGACCGGAGAAGTCGATACGCAGACGGCGGGGCAGATATACGACATCCTGCGATACCTCAACCGTGAACGTGGGCTGACTATCATCATCGTCAGCCACGACAGAAATATCGCCCGCCAGGTAGATCGCGTCGTCGCAATTCGCGACGGTCGCACCAGCACCGAGACGGTCCGCCGGGTGAGTATTCATGAAGACGGCGACGACCACACGCATGACGAGTTCGTAATCGTGGACGACACCGGGCGGTTACAGGTTCCGCAGGAGATGCTGGATCAACTCAGTATTCGCGGACGTGCGTTCGTGGACATTGAAGGTGATGGCATCGTGATCCGACCCGGTACGTCCGGTATCTCCACTGTTGCCGCCTCACGGGCGGCGCCAGGGCCGCATGACGATGAGGAAGACTCGTCGGCTGAGCCACCGCCAGACCAGCCAGTCATTCCCGCGCGCGTGGAACTAGCTCAGTCGGTCGTTCCCGTCAGACACCGACCCGCGCTGGACCCGCCGAAGCAATCGCGGCCGACTCGCCGGCCCGTAGGCCGCGAGCGACCGCGTGACGTCCCCGACGAGCATCGTCCGTTTGCACCGCCCTCGAGCGGAGACTCGCGCGATGACTGAGTTGATCGGCGCGCGGCCGCCGGCCGACACCCGGGAGCGAGAAGCAATTATTGAGGCGCGAGATATTTCCCGCGTCTTTCGAGTTGGCACCGAGGAAATCCGCGCGGTCGACCATGTGAGTTGCGTAGCTCATGAGGGGCGTCTGATCACGGTCCGCGGCCGCTCTGGTTCGGGCAAGACGACGTTGCTCAACCAGTTGGGCTCGCTCGACAGGCCCGACGAAGGCGAGGTCTTCTTTCGGGGCCGCCAGGTCAGCCGTCTCCGCGAATCGGAGCTCACGAGAATCCGCCGTCACAACTTTGGATTTGTCTTTCAATCGTTCGCTCTGCTGCCCGTCCTTTCGGCGTTTGAGAATGTTGAACTCACGATGCGCATCGCCGGCCGCTCGGCCAGCGCGCGTTCAGCGCGAACGATGGAAGTTCTGGAAATGGTCGGTCTGGGAGAGCGCGCCGGCCATCGGCCGTTCGAATTGAGCGGCGGCGAGCAGCAGCGCGTGTCCATCGCCCGCTCCATCGCCAACCAGCCGGCCGTGCTGATTGCGGACGAGCCAACCGGCGAACTCGACAGCATTACGGGGCTGGAGATCATGCTGCTGTTCCGCCGCATCGTGGACACGGATGGATTGACGGTCATCATGGCCACCCACGATCCGGCGCTGAGCCAGTTTGCCGACGAGTCGTGGGTGATGGAGGACGGGCGTCTGGAACTGGCGGAAGGCGATCTCGACATTGATATTCCCGAGTTGCGCCAGCGAATCGAGTTTGTCGAGGACTAGCCTTGGAAGGGCTTAGCCCTCCGGAGCGCGCGAAGTCTCGTCTTCGCCGAGCCGCATGATCCAGACACCCCAGGCGCCCGCGGCAAGCGAAATTGCGGCGAGCAAGGCGCCCACGACGCCGAATCCGGCTGCTTCCACGATCAGCCCGATCAGCGGGGTTAGTCCAAGCCCTACCCCATCCACCAGGAACTGGGTCACACCCATCGCCTGACCCAGACGCTGCGGCGGCGCTCGCTCGCTGAGCATCATGATGACGATTGGCGAGCTGATTCCGGTCAAGGTGTAGGCAACCACCAGCCCCACGAACACCGGAAGGCCCGCCGGGGCGTACATCACCAGGGTGCCGGCAGCGCCAATGATGGTGGCGATCAACAGCGACGACGAGAGCCCGACCCGATTGATGAAGGCGCCGCTGACGTAAGTCAAAGCGGCTCGCCCTCCGAGGGCCAGCCCCATGAGGATGCCAATGCCACCGGGGTCGAGTTTCAGGGCTTCGCTGCCGTAGAACGGGAGCACGAAGCCGCGCGTGGTGTTGTTCCATCCCCAAAGCAGGACGGCCAGAACCGAGACTTCCAGCACCACCCGGCCAATGCCAAGCGCCGGCCGCCTGGACCGTGGTCTGGCTGGTCCGTCGGGCGCAGGCAGCGGGCGCGGCGTCGACTCGAGTGACCTGACGGACGCGACGCCGGCAGCGATGGCGATAGACAGCACGGCTACCAGCACAAACGCCGCGCGCCAGCCCAGGAGACTCGCGGCGCCGCCAGCGGCGATTGGGGCTACGAATGCCCCGAACATGCCGCCGGACATCACACGCGCAATGTTGCGACGTCGCTCCTCGCCCTGGCCGCGGCGCGCCAGATGGACCTGACCGCCCGGGCCAACCAGGCCGGTACCGGCGGCACCAGCCACGATGCCGACGCCAAAGACCCACTCGCTCGGCGCCGCCGCCGTGACAATGGAGCCCAGGCCGGTAAGCAGCAAGCCGAGCGGCAACAGAAGGCGGGGCGACATACGGTCGGCCAAGGGGGCCAGCACCAGCATGAATCCGCCGCGCCCCATGCCCTGCACGGCCACCAGCAACGCCGTGGTGGCGGGAGTGAGATTGAATTCGTCCTTGACCTCTCCGAGTACCGGCCCCATGGCCGCCATGGAAAAGAGCATCATGGCGTAGGCGAACCAGAGCGCCAGCAAGTCGGGGTTTGACCGCGCGGAACGAACACGCGAATCCAGGAGCGAACCGATTAACGGCGTCAACGTGCGGCGGTCGCTCCAGGGCGCGGCTGTGCCGAGAGTCTAATCCGGCTACCGGTCCGACGAGTCCCGCGGCTGGCCGCGCCCCTGGATCTGCACGCCACGAAGGCGCATTAAGCGGGCGTTGCGCTCTCGGGTGCTTGCACCACCTGGCCCCGGGGGCGGCTGCGGCTAGCCGAACCTGGAGAGAGCCCGGCTAAGACTCGCTGTGTTGCAGCTCCACGCGTTGGCCACCGGCAGTGGCATGTTCGTCGAGGCCGAGTTTCAGGGTGTTCCAGCTGAGCACGGCGCACTTGATACGTACCGGGAACTTTCGAACGCCCTCCAGCGCTACACCGTCGCCCAGAAGCACTTCGTCGGGTGTTTCGCCGTCCAGCATCATGCCGCGGAATCCGGCGATCAGGGCGTGCGCATCCGCCAGCGGCTTCCCGGTGACGGCGGACGTCATGATCGAGGCGGATGACTGGCTGATCGAGCAGCCGTGACCGTCGAAGGACGCGCCGGTGATTACGCCGGCGTCATCGATGGTCAGCCACAGCTTGATTTCGTCCCCGCAGAGCGGATTGACGCCTTCCATCACCACGTTCGCGTTATCGAGTGCGCCACGGTTCCGCGGCCGCCGGTAGTGGTCCATGATGACCTCACGGTAGAGGTCCTCAAGCGTCATTCAAAAAACGCCTTCGCGCGGTCGATGCCCGCTACCAGGCAATCCACGTCGGCGGTGGTGTTGTAGAGGTAGAAACTGGCGCGGGCAGTGGCGGCCACCCCAAGCTTGCGCATCAGCGGCTGCGCACAGTGATGACCGGCGCGCACGGCAATACCCTCGGCGTCAAGCAATGTTCCGACGTCGTGCGGATGGACATCGCCGACGTAGAACGAGATTACACCGCCACGATCCGTTGCGTCCGGCGGTCCGAAGACGCGCACGCTTTCCATATCACCCAGCAGGTTCAGCGCGTATTCGGTGAGTTCATGCTCGTGGGCCGTCACGTTCGCCATGCCGACCTCGTCCAGGTAATCCACGGCCGCGCCCAAGCCGATGGCGCCGGCGATGTTCGGCGTGCCGCCCTCCAGCTTGTCGGGAAGCCCGGTCCAGCTTGACTGGTGAAGTTCCACGACGCGGATCATGCTGCCGCCGCCGAAGAGTGGCTCCATTGCGTCCAAGAGCGATTCGCGTCCATAGAGGACCCCGATGCCAGTCGGGCCGAGCATCTTGTGCCCCGAGAACGCGACAAAGTCCGCGCCAAGCGCCTGCACGTCCACCGCAAGGTGGGGGATCGATTGGGCGGCGTCCAGTAACACGGGCACATCGTGCTCGTGGGCTATTCGTATTAGCTCGGCTGCCGGCGTGATCGTGCCCAGTACGTTGGACATTTGCGTAATCGTTACCAGCCGCGTCTGCGGACCGAACAGTTGCGCGTAAGCCTCCAAGTCAACCCGGCCGTCGTCATCCATTGGGATGTACCGCAACGCGGCCCCACGTCGCTGCGCCAGCATCTGCCAGGGGACGAGGTTGCTGTGGTGTTCCATTTCGGTGAGCAGGATCTCGTCGCCCTCGCCGACGTTTTCATCGCCCCAGCCGCGAGCCACAAGGTTGATCGACTCGGTGGTTCCGCGGGTGAAGATCACTTCGTGGGGATGCGCGGCGTTGATGAAGCGCGCCACACGCACGCGCGCATCTTCGAATTCGGCCGTGGCTCGTTCACTCAGCGCGTGCAGACCGCGGTGAATGTTGGCGTTGTAGGTCTCGTAGTACGTCTGCAGGGCATCGATAACGGCTCGCGGCTTCTGCGACGTGGCGGCGTTGTCCAGATATACGAGCGGGCGCTCGTGGACCTTTTCGCTCAGCACCGGAAAGTCAGACCGGATCGCACCAGCATCCAGTCCGGCGACGGTGGAAGTTGGGACAGCCATTTGTCCTAAGTATCGATAAGAATCAGGACGCGGCCAGCCTCAAACTTCGCTGCGTAGGTCGCGACCGGACGTATCGCCGGCAGCGTACGCGGCCGTCCGCTGGTCAAGTCGAATGTTGAGGTGTGCCGTGGACAGCGGACCGAGCGACGCTCGGGGTCGAAGTCGCCTTCCGTCAGCCATGCCTGGTCGTGACTGCAGAGGTCGTCCATCGCGTACAGATCTCCGCTCACGTTGTACACGCCGATCCGGCGCTCACCCAACTGAACTTGACGCGCCGTGCCAGGCGGAATGTCCTCGGCGGCTGCCACGTCGACGTAGCCGGCCATCAGGCCACGACGCTCCCGCGCAACTTCGCCCGCACGGCGGTGCGGACAGCAGACCGGACGGTTGTGTTTGGAATCCGGTCCAGGACGGGTTCGAAGGTTCCGTCCACGATGAGGGAACGGGCCTGATCCAGGCCAAGTCCACGCGACCCGAGGTAGTAGAGGTGCATCGGATCGATGGTGGACGTCGTGGAGCCATGCGTACAGCGAACGTCGTCCGCCATGATTTCAAGCCTGGGGATGGAGTCCGCGCGCGGTCCGCGCTGCAGCATCAGGTTCCGATTCTGCTGATAGGCGTTGGATCGCTGGGCATGCGGCTGAACCATGATGGTTCCCGCGTAGACCGACCTCGCAGCGCCGTCGAGCACGTTGACGTATAACAGGTCGCTGGCCGCGTCGGTCGTTCGGTGATCCTGCAGCGTGTGATGATCCGCGAATTGCCGGCCGTCCAGGTAGGCCAGGCCGTTCAAGCGCGCATTGGCGCCGGGACCGGCCAGCGTGGCCGAGATTGCTCCCTTGTGGAAGCGTCCCCCCAGTGTCACGTTGGTTGTCGCCAGCTCGGCGTCCCGCGCGACGCGCGCGTACTGCGAAAGAAAGCTACCTGCGTCACTGTCCCAAGCCTGGACGTGCGTATAGCTGAGCTTCGCGTTGGCGCCCACGAACAGTTCCACGCAACCGTTGGCAAAGCGCGGCGGAGCGTCAGGGCCTGAGCGCCACCACTCGAGCACGTCCGCCGAAGACCCTGGGCCCGCAGACACCAGGGTTCGCGGAAAGATGGGCTCGTCGGCAGCGTCGACCACGATCGCGATCGGCGCGGTCAACTCTGCGCCGGCGGGAACGTGCACGAAGGCTCCGCCGGTCCAGAGCGCGGCATTCATGGCCTGCAGCTTGCCGGCCGTGGGTGGGGCGAGCTCCGTGGCCAGATGGTCGGCTACCGTCGCCGGGTTCGTTCCGGCGGCTGCCGCCAGGCTGGTGACGGTCACGCCGGCGGCTTCGGCTTCCGGTGACGAATAAAGCACGCTGACCATGGTTCCGCGTTGCCGCAGGAGCACACTGGCGCTTGGGATCTCCTCGGGCAGGGCAAGCCGTGCCGGATCAATGCCGTTGGTTGCCGGGACGACGCCGCCCCAGTCGACCCAACTGGTGTCGGTTCGCCGCCACTCCTCGTCGCTCCACCGTGGCGCGGGCATCGTCTCGTAGACGTGCCAAGCCGCCGCGCGTCGCTCACGAAGCCATTCGGGCTCGCCGCGCGTCGCGGACAGGTTGGCAATCACGTCCGGGGTTGTGCTTGTCATTTGCGTATGCGCGACGGTCTCAGCCAGCAGGACGGCCCGTGCTTGTGTCTGTCGGCAAGGCTGGTCAGTAACGCTAGCCGATCGAGCCTTCCATCTGGAGTTCGATGAGGCGGTTCATCTCAACCGCGTACTCCATCGGCAACTCCTTGACGATTGGCTCGATAAACCCGCTGACGACCATCGCCATCGCCTGCTCCTGCGTCAGCCCGCGGCTCATCAGGTAGAAGATCTGCTGGTCGCTGACCTTGCTGACGGTGGCCTCGTGCTGGATGGCGACGTCGCTTTCTTCGATGTCCATGTAGGGGTAGGTATCGGATCGCGACCGGTCGTCGATGAGCAGCGCGTCGCACTCCACGTTCGAGCGGCAGCGCTCGGCCTCGGGCAAGACCTGCACGTAACCGCGATAGGCGGTGCGGCCGCCCTTGCGGCTGATCGACTTGGACGTAATGAGGGATGACGTGTCAGGCGCGGCGTGAACCATCTTGGCGCCGGCGTCCTGGTGCTGGTCCTCGCCGGCGAAGGCAATCGAAAGCACTTCGCCGTGCGCGCCCGGCTCCATCAGGTAGACGGCCGGGTACTTCATGGTGACCTTGCTGCCCAGGTTGCCGTCCACCCATTCCATGGTGGCGTCGCGGTAGGCCACGGCGCGCTTGGTGACCAGGTTGAAGACGTCGGTCGACCAGTTCTGGATGGTGGTGTAGCGGCAGCGGCCGCCTTCCTTGACGATGATTTCGACGACGGCGGAATGCAGGGAGTCGGTGGCGTAAACCGGGGCGGTGCAGCCCTCGACGTAGTGCACGTAGGCGCCAGGCTCGACGATGATCAGCGTGCGCTCGAACTGGCCCATGTTCTCGGCGTTGATGCGGAAGTAGGCCTGCAACGGAATATCCACCTTCACGCCTTCGGGCACATAGACGAAACTTCCGCCACTCCAGACCGCGCTATTCAACGCCGCGAACTTGTTGTCGCCGTTCGGAATGATCGTGCCGAAGTGCTCGCGCACGATCTCTTCGTGCTCACGCAGACCCGAATCCATGTCCAGGAAGATGACGCCTTGCTCTTCAAGGTCTTTCTTGATGCTGTGGTAGACGACCTCGGAGTCGTACTGGGCGCCCACGCCGGCCAGGAACTTGCGCTCGGCCTCGGGAATTCCCAGCTTGTCGAACGTGGACTTGATGTCGTCCGGCACGTCGTCCCACGAGCGGGCCTGCCGGTCCTGCGGGCGGATGTAGTAGTGGATGTCGTCAAAGTCGATGCGCGAGAGGTCAGCGCCCCACGTCGGCATTGCCTTCTGTTCGAACTGCTGCAGCGCCTCCAGCCGGAAGTCCAGCATCCACTCCGGCTCGTCCTTCTGGCGCGAGATTTCCCGTACGACGGACTCGCTAAGGCCCTTAGGCGAGGTGTAGACGGGCTGCATGTCGTCGTGGAACCCGAACTTGTAGGTGTCGAGCCCAACCTGGTCGATGTCTTTGACTGCCATGGTTATGCGTCCTCGCTGGCCGCCGTGGCGCCGTAGCGCTCGTAGCCTTCGGCTTCCAATCGCTCGGCCACTTCCTTGCCGCCCGACTCGACCACGCGGCCGTTAATCAGGACGTGGACGCGGTCAGGCTCGATGTAATTGAGCAGCCGTTGGTAGTGCGTAATCACCAGTACTCCAAGATTTGAGCCCCTCAGCCGGTTCACGCCGTCGGCGACGATCCGCAGCGCGTCGATGTCGAGGCCCGAGTCCGTCTCGTCAAGTATCGCAAGCTCGGGCTCCAACACCGCAAGTTGCAGGATCTCGTTGCGCTTCTTTTCGCCGCCGGAGAATCCCTCGTTGAGGTAGCGCGAGGCGAACTTGGGATCCATGCGCAACATCTGCATCTTTTCCATTAGCACCCGGCGAAACTCCATGACCGAGATTTCCGACTCTCGGCGAGCGTTCAGCGCCAGGCGCAGGAAGCTGGCGACGCGGACGCCCGGAATCTCGGCCGGGTACTGGAACGCCAGGAACAGGCCGAGGCGAGCGCGTTCGTCGGTTTCGAGTTCCAGCACATCCTGGCCCTTGAAGTGGACCTGGCCGGCCGTGACTTCGTAGGCGGGGTGGCCCATGAGGGTGTTGGCGAGCGTGCTCTTGCCGGAGCCGTTGGGGCCCATGAGGGCGTGCACCTCGCCGGCCGGTACGTCCAGGGTGACTCCGCGCAAGATTTCGGTGTCTTCCACGGAGACATGCAGGTCACGAATCGAGAGGGTGGTCTGGCCGTTGGTAGCTGGCATTCGCGTGCTGTAGGTCTCCCCAAGCTGGTCGCCAAGACACAGCGCCATGGCAACTCGGAATACGGTGCGCGTCAGCCTCCGTGCCGGGGCCGACTGCTCTCTCCAAACGTAGCATCGCGCGTTCGCGCGGCCAAGTTTACGCGGGTTTTTCAGAAAAAACCCGTGGCATGCCGACGAGTCGCGCGCCATTTCGTAGGCTTGGGTTCGTTAGCGTTGACCTGCCGCCGAGACGGGCGGGCGTTTTTCAAGGATTGCAGCAGCCATGCCGCCAAAGGTTCGTCGTCCCCGCGCCGAGTGGCAGGAACAGCTCGCACAGGGCGTGCGCGACGTGCGCGCCATCCCAGGGCTGACCGAGGAGCAGTATGAACGGCTGGAGGCCGTGGCGAAGGAATACCCGTTCTTCACAACGCCGTACTACCTGAGCCTCATCGAGGAAATGGACGCGAGCGATCCCATCTACATCCAGCAGATGCCGGATGCGGTGGAGTTTGAGGACTCCGACTTCCTCGAAGACGATCCGCTGGACGAGGAAGACGACATGCCGGTGCGACATCTCACGCACCGCTACCCGGACCGGGTGCTATTTGTCGTCACGCACACCTGCGCGATGTACTGCCGCTTCTGCACACGCAAGCGGAAGGTCGGGAAGAACCCGGTACCGCCGCCCGATGAGCTGGAGGCGGTATTTGACTACATCCGGGCGCATCCGGAGATTCGCGACGTGCTGCTCAGCGGTGGCGATCCGCTGACGCTCACCGACAACGCGCTGGAATGGATCATCTCGAACCTGCACGAGATTCCGCACGTGGAACTGATCCGCATGGGAACCAAGATTCCATGCGTGAATCCGCACCGGATCACGGACGAGTTGTGCGAGATGCTGGCGCGCTATCAGCCGTTCTACCTGAATACGCACTTCAATCACCCGCGGGAACTCACGCCCGAGGCTCGCGAGGCGTGTGGACGGCTGGTGGATCACGGCATTCCGGTTGGATGCCAGACGGTACTGCTGCGGGGGGTGAACGACGATCCCGAGACGATGAAGCAGTTGATGCACGAACTGCTCAAAGCACGCGTGAAGCCGTACTACATCTACCAGGCGGACCTGGTAAAGGGGACCGACCATTTCCGGACGTCGGTGCAGAAGGGCCTGGAGATCATGGAGGCGCTGCAGGGGCACACGACCGGGTTTGGCGTGCCGCAGTACATCATCGACGCACCGGGCGGGGGCGGGAAGATTCCGGTGTCGCCGTCGCGGATCGTGGAACTCACGGACGAAAAGATCGTGGTGCGGAACTACGAGGGCAACGAGTACGAGTATCCGGCGGCCGGCTACGATGCGGAGATGATTCCGGACTACTTTCCGGCGTTCAACGAGTAGCCAGCTGCCGACCAAGCAGCCGGCCAGCATCTCGCCCCTCAGCCCCGCCCGAAGTCCATAGGCCTACGAGCGCAACACCAGCGGGTCACAATATGCGAAGAGCCGCGAGCCAACCTGCTTGCGACAGTCCTTGCCCTATGGTGAGGCTGGGCGATCATGGCTTGTGCTCCAGGACATCCGGGCCGCTTGCAACGTCCAGGCCGGAAATCGTCGATAGAATGGCAGACTTCGGTCCGGCAGTTTCAGCCGTGGTTCGTATCAAGTCGGTACGGGCGGGTACCGCAGCTGCCAGCCGGCTAGCTCCAGGGAGATACGGATGTCGCTGAGCATCTATCTGAACTTTGACGGCAACTGCCGCGAAGCGTTTGAGTTTTACCGGTCGGTTTTTGGCGGAGACTTCTCGATCGTGCAGACGTTTGGCGACGGTCCGCCGGACATGGGAGTACCGGAGGAGGCAAAGGACCAGATCATGCACGTGTCGTACCCGATCGGGTCGAGCGTGTTGATGGGTAGCGACGTGATGCCCGAGTTTGGCCCTCCGCACGTGAAGGGCACGAACTTTTCGGTTTCCTATATGACGGAGAGCCGCGAGCAGACTGACGAATTCTTCGCGAAGATCTCCGAAGGGGGGACCGTGCAAATGGCCCCGGCGGACATGTTCTGGGGCGCCTACTTCGGGGCCTGCACGGACAAGTTTGGGATTACCTGGCAGTTCAACTGCGAGCACGGGGCGCCCGAAGCCTCGTAGGGAACTTCTGAGCCGAGCCCGACGGTCTTGTCGGGGCCGTGCCGGTCGTCCGGCTGGCGTACGACGGTGGTACCAAGTTGACGGACAACGACCCCTCTGGCGGAACGCGACTCTAACAGGCGGCCGCCCCGCCAGAGGGACGTTGTTCCGAGAGACATGATTTGGCGAGATTGCCGTCAGACGGGTGGGTGGTCCGAGGGTTGCCGACGCCAACCGCCCCAGCAACGGCTGAGGATTACGCCGGGTTTTCGAACCATAGGGGATAACCGTCGGGGTCGGTGACTCGGAATTGGAGCATGTCGTAGACCATCTGTTGGGGATCGGTGGTTTGGATGCCGCGGGCTACAAACTCGGCGTGGAGGGCGCGGGCGTCGTCGCAGAGGATGTAAAGCTCGGCGGCCTGGCCTTCGACTGGCGGCGGAAGGTCGCCTTCGGCGACCTGGAGCATCAAGCTGACGGGGCCGCGTTTCAGGCGGCACCAGGCGATGCCGTGAGGGCCTTCCCAGGAGGCGACCAGCTCGAATCCGAGGCCGTCGCGGTAAAACGCGAGCGAGCGTTCCATGTTGGTGACCCAGATTTGGGGCCAGATGGTTTGCAATGAGATTTCGGGGCTCCTATCGGGTTTGCGGTTAGCCGTGGGTGCCGTCTTTGCGCTGGTGGAGCCAGATGGGATTGCCGTCGGGGTCGGCGATCATGGCGTTGCGGCAGGCGGGGGTGTCGCGGGTTTCGTGGAGCACTTGGGCTCCGGCTTCGCGGGCCTCTTGGAGTGCGGCGTCGACATCGTCGACAGCCAACGCCATTAGCGCCCGGGGCGGGTGCAGCCCGACGTGGGCGGGGGTGACGGCGAGGGTGGTTGAGCCGGCCTGGAATTCACGCCAGTCCTCGTCCTGGATGCCTGTGGTCGGAAGGCCGAGTACGTCGCGGTAGAAGCGGGATGTCTCGTCGACGTCGGTGGCGATTGTCCAGATGAAGTCGACGGCTTTGACCTTCACGTTGCGCGTTCCTGAAATGCCCGACGTCAGCTCAGGGTGCTGGGGTCGATGGGACGCTGGGCGGCGTCGGAGGCGTAGGCGGCCAGGGACGCCCGAAGGACCTGGGTCGATGCGTGGACATCGAGGCGCGGCTGGCGACCGGCGATGATGCTGTCGATGAAGTCATGGGCGGCGCCCTTGAAGCCTTCAATCCAGTCCATGGGGACCTGGTAGCTGATGGTTTCGGCGCCGGTGTGGAGCATGACGGGCGGGAGGTCGAGCATTTCGCCGCTGCAGCGGGTGACCCAGATCAGGCCCTTCGTGCCCTGGATCTCGAAGAAGTCGTCGAGGGCGTAGTAGGGCGCGCGGATGCGCATCTCGGGCGCGCTGGAGTACTCGAAGACGGCCAGGCAATTGGCGTCCTTGAACCTCCAGACGACCACGCTGGGCGCGTCGACCATGTAGTCGTCGGTGCGCGTGACGGTGGCGCTGACGGTGGCGGGCTCGCCGACCCACCACATGGCGGTGGCGTACTTGTGGGCGCCTTCGTCGTAGAGCAGGCCGCCGGGATTGAGCAAGGGATCGCGGCGCCAGGTGAGGGCGTCGGGCGCGAGGGGGAGCCGTTCGGATTCGGCCTCCACGCTGGTGACTACGACGCGCATGCGGACCATGTTGGGGTCGCCGATGACGCCGCTCTCGATCAGCTCCTTGGCCTTGACTAGGGGCGGGTAGTAAAGAAAGTTCTCGGTTACGCGATAGAAGGTGTCGGCCCGGGCGGCGGCGTCTGCGACGCGGGCGGCTTCTTCCAGGTTGCGGGCCATCGGTTTCTGGCAGGAGACGTGCTTGCCGGCTTCGAGCGCGGCGATGGACTGGTCGGCGTGGAGCGGGGTGGGAGTGAGGAGTTCGACGGCGTCGATGTCGGGGTCGTCGAGCAACTGCTGGTAGCTGGCGTAGATGCGGGGGCTGATGCCCCACTCGGCCGCGCGCTGCTCGGCGCGCTCGCGGGCGGGGTCGCAGAGCGCGGCGACCTCGCATTGCGGGTGTTCCAGGTAGCCGGGCGCGTTGAGCCGGGAGATGGTGCCGCAGCCGACGATGGCGAGGCGGACCGTGTTCATGGTCGGCGCACCGGAGATGGGCTCGTTGTGGTCCTGCGGCGCCGGCGCCATTGGGGCCTAGCCGCTGCCGGGCGTCGGTGAGGCATGGCGTGCCTGTCGACTAGCGCGCGTCGATCGCGGCGGCCATCCGTTGGAATGACTCGTCGGAGAGCGAATTCAGGTGGAACCAGTTCCGGCCGTGGCCGAGGCGGTCGTTGAGTTCATTGAGGTTGGCAAGCACGGCCTTGACCTCGTCCCAGGTGCAGCCGATGTCGGCGGGGCGGTAGCGCACCTGGCAGGCGTCGAGCAGAGACTTGGTTTCGTCGAAGCCCCATTCGTAGACGTAGGCGTTGATGAGGGCGCCGAGCGAGACGACCTCGGAGTGGATGAGCTCGTAGCCGTGGATCCACTCGAAGGCCATGACGAAGGTGTGGTCGATGCTGTGGGAGACCTTGAGGTCGTGGGTGGGGACGTCGTAGCGCTCGCGGTTGACCTCGCTGGCGATGCGGAGCGCGTCGTCGTTAGGGCGGCCCTGGGCGTCCAGGCCGGCGGCGAATTCGCGGCAGCGGCGGCGAATCCAGGCCATCGTCTCGTCGGCCACGGACTGGTCCCAGGGGACGGCGTCCGGGCGGTTGTTGGCCCACCAATGCCATGACCCGACGTGGCCGAGGATGCAGATGCACTCGCCCATGCCGGCGCGGTTGAGATGCGGGGGCGCGGCAGCGATGACGTCGAAGTCCAGGATGAGGTACTCGGGCGCGATGGTGTCGAAGTAGAACTGCCAGACCGGCTGACGGCGGAAGGCGACGGGAGCCTGGAAGATGGCGCCGGTGGAGACGATGGTAGGGATCATGACCAGCGGCTTGCCGAGCTTCCAGGCGGTGACCTTGCCAACGTCGAGAGCGTTGCCGCCGCCGATGGCGAGGACGACTTCGGCGTCGGGCAGGCGCTGGATCAGGGCTTCCAGGTAGTCCTCACCCATTCCGCGCTGGAACTCGAGGGCTTGGGGCGGATGCGGCAGAAGAGGCTCCACCACGGCCCAGGCGCTGGGCGAGGTGATGGCGATGTAGTCGGTGAACCGCGGCGCGTGCTCCGCCAGGATGCCGCGGCCGTAGCGGGCGTCCCAGGTGCGGCTATCGAGGTTCATCGGGTGGCGCCGGTTGCGGTGTGGGGCATCATACGCGGGCGGTGGCAGTGATTAGCGCAGTGGTGTCAAGGGCAGCGCACAGCGTGGCGCCAGGCCGGGTCTAGGCGCTCGCAAGTTTCACGAGAAGCAGGCGTCGTGACGACGAGCCGATGCTGCTCGTGTGCCGAAGAAAGAATGACCCTCCCGACTACTCCGTTGCCGGAGAGAGCCCCGTGGGCTCTTGTCATCGGGAGGGAACCTTTGTGATTCAGGCTAGAAGAGTGCCGCCATGGCGCTTTCGATTAGCCCCCGGTGGTGGCCTTGAAGATGACCTGGCGCATTTGCCAGTGGATGTCGGTGGTGTCGGTAGCGGAGGTGAGGTAGTCGAGGTCGGCGGCGAGATTGGCGCGGTCGTGGTCGGAGAGTTTGGCGTGGGGGTTGGTGCCCCAGGCGTTGAGGTTGAGCCGGAACATGCGGGCGCAGGCGGCGGTGACAACGGGGTGCTTGACCAGGCGGCTGGAGATGCGGCGGAGGCCGGGGACGCGGCCGAAGCGTTCGACGCGGCGGCCGACGTAGAGGTCGCCGCCGATGCCGTCGAGCATTCGTTCGGCGGCGTCGAGGTAGGTGCGGAAGGTCGGGTTGGTGGTCTGGATGTCGGAGACCTCGTCGACCAGGAGGAGGCCGGCCGGTCGTAGCTGGGAGCCCCAGGTGCGAAGCGCGGCGGCCGGGTTTGCAAGGTGCGGCAGGAGCAGATGGCAGAAGAGGACGTCGGCGGCGCCGGTGGGGAAGGGCGCCTGGGTTACGTCGTGATGGACGAAGTCGAGGCCGTCCTTGGACTCGCTCCTCGCGATGTCCAGGAAGGCCTGGGACGTGTCGAGCCCGACGGTTTTCCGGGCGTTGAGGGAGTCGGCGAGGAGGCGGGTGGTGAAGCCGGGGCCGCAGCCGAGGTCGATCACCAGCCCGGGATCAGGCGGTACGCGGTCTAGAAAGGTCTTGATCTCCGGCGCGAAGATGTAGGCGAGCATGCGAAGGCGTTCGGCGGCGGTGTCGTCGTCGCCGAAGGCGTAGGGGGGATTGCTCAAGGGGCTGACCTTTGCTGTTGTGGAGTGGAGGGCCTGGCGGGATTCTGCCCGATGGAGAATCCGACTGGAGCCCTAGGCAAGTTGACGCGGCTATCGGCCTAAGCCAGAACCCTTGCATGTTCGCTTCAGATAGTCTGGCTGTATGACGCTCAGGCGAGTTGTGCCGGCAGCCACCCTGCTATTGGCCGTCGTAGCCTTGCTGGCGCCGTCGTTGGTGACGAGTGCGGCGCCGGTGCTTGGGGTGGTTACGCCGCGTGGGCATGAGGGGCACGACCACGTTCACTTGCCGTGGACGATGGCGGAGGCGGGGGACGAAGAGGCCGACGGGACGACGGGGGAGTTTCCGGAGCAGTCGTCGCCGTTTCCGGTGGGGGTGATTCCCTCGGTGCTGACGGTTGTGCTGGTGGCGTGCATGTTGGAGCGGGTTGGCTTTGACCTGCGGCGCGTGCGCCTGATGGCTCTCGGGCCACCGCGGCCGCCGCCCAGGCTGGCCTTGCAGTAGGTGGCCTGGATCCGCGCACACCCTTGGCGCGGACAAATTGCGCAAGACCCGAGGCGGCGAAATGTGTCGCACGGGTTCGCGCCGAAGCTGCGAGGTTTGTGAATGGGTTTCAGGAATCGCCTGCCGCGCCTGAGGCGCAGCCTGCTGGCGCTGGTCCTGGTAGGGGTCGTGCTGGCGGCTTCCGTGGGTGTGGCGTGGGCGCATGAGGGACGTGAGGTTCATGGCTTCACGTTCGACGTTGGGTTCCTGGTGGAGCCGGCTTATGAAGGGCAGCCGAACGGGGTGTACCTGTCGGTGACGCGGGCTGACGACGGTCAGCACGGGGTCGGGTCCGGCGGTGCGTCGGACGGCGGTCACGAGCATGGTGGGACGGTAGAGACCTCTGGGATGTCGGTTGCGGTCACGGCGGTGGTCGATCCGATCGACGGGATCAACGTGCGGATCATGCCGACCGGGTTTGTGTTCGCTCCGGAGAACGTGAACCAGGCGGACGTGAATGGCGAGGGACACGCGCACGTATACGTGGACGGCAAAAAGGTGGGCCGGGCCTACGGCGAATGGTTTCACCTCAAGGGTGTTGCGCCTGGAGAACGTGAGATTCGGGTGACGCTGCAAACAAATGGCCACAGCGAGTACGTGGTCGGCGGTCAGCCGGTGCAAGCGGTGACGCATATCAGCGTTCCGGAGATGCCGCCGGCGCCGAAGGAAGTTGGGCAGGTGGAGGCGCCGGCGGGGATGTCGGTGGAGATCAGCCTGGAGCCGGACCCGGTGGGCGGGGCCAACCTGATGGTGATGCCGCAGGGGTTCACGCTGGCTCCGGAGAAGGTCAACGCCCCGAATGTGGCAGGGGAAGGCCATCCTCACTTGTATGTGAACGGAGTCCGGCTGGGGCGGATCTACAGTCCGTATCTGCACCTGGGGAAGCTGGCGCCAGGCGCGAACGAGGTGCGTGTGACGTTGAACACGAATATGCACCAGGAGTACGCGCACAACGGCGTGACGATCGAGGCGGTAGCGACGATCCACATCCCGGACGCCGGTGCGTCCGACGGAATGCAGATGGAGGCCGGCCAGCAGGCGCAGGTTGGCGTGAATGGCCTGGCGAACAGCCTGGTGGTGGAGGTGACGCACCTGGCCGGTGACATGTCGGCTTCAAGCGTGGCGCGACAGATGGCGCTGTCGCCGCTGCCGGGCGCGGACGGCGGCTACGTGGCCCCGTTCATACCCACCGTGCCGGGGCCGTATCGGTTCAGGCTTGTGGGGACGATTGAGGGTTTGCCGATCGACGAGACGTTTACTTCGGGCGCAGACACGTTCGATGACGTGCGGTCGGCCACGAAGGCTCAGTTTCCGCGGCCGGTGCCGAGCGCGCGCGAGATTGCCGGGGTGGCTTCGGCCGCGCAGCAGCAGGCGCGGGATGCGGCGGACGCTTCGGCCACGGCGCTGACTATTGCGGTTGCCGGACTGGCGGTAGGCGGACTGGGACTCGTGACCGGAGTTGGGCTGGCGCTGTATGCGTTCCGTCGGCGTCGTGCCGCATAGCGGAGCCGGCGCGCGGCGGGCGTTCGCGCTCCGTCGTGGGCGCCTGGCGCTGGCCGTGCTGGCCGCGCTGACGGCGCTGGCGCTGGTTGCCGCGCCGGCCAGGGCGCACGCGAACCTGGTACGGGCGTCGCCGAGCCCCGGGACGGCGGTGGATCCGGCGCCGCTGGTGGTGTACGCGGAGTTCAGCGAGGCGATCGATCCGGGTTACAGCAGCCTGGAGGTGCTGGACTCCAACGGGCAGCCGGTAACCACGGGGCCGGTGGAACCCGACCCCACCAGTCGAACGGCCATGCTGGTTCCGGTGGCGGAGTTGGCTGACGGCACCTATGTCGTCGTCTGGCGGACGTTGTCGGTGGTGGACGGCCACGTGATTCGCGGGTCGTTCGCGTTCGGGGTGGGCGAGCCGGTGGCGGCGGACGTGGCGGTGGCGGTGGCGTCGATTGAGTCGAGTCCAGCGGCGGCAGTCTCGCGCTGGCTGCTGTTCGTGGGCGTGGCGGTGCTGATCGGCGGGCCGTTGCAGGTGCTGGTGCAGCGGCGTGGGTCTCAGCCGGAGCGGCGACGGGTCGTTGAACGGCGGACGGCGCTGCTGTTGCTGGGCGGTGGGTTGCTGGCGCTGGCGGGTCAGTTTGGGCTATTGGGAGCCCAGATCCTGATCTTGGGCGGGGACTCGCTGCTGGCGGGGTTTGGGGAGGTGTTTGGCGCCGGTCAGTGGGGTGTGTTGTGGATTGTCCGCACCGCGGCCCTTGCCGTGGGGCTCGTGCTGGCCGATCAGGCCAGTTCGTCGTCGGGTGAGCGGCGCGGCGTGGCTGCGTTCGGCGGGGTGGCGCTGGCGGGCGTGGTGATGGCGGTGACGGTTTCGCTGGGCAGTCACGCGGCGGCGCTGGGCGACGTTGGGACGGCGTTGGCGGCCGACCTGATTCACCTGCTGGCGGTGGGCGCCTGGGTGGGCGGCTTGCCGGTGTTGTTGCTGGTGGTCGTGCAAGCGCACGGGACGAGGGCGAGTGGGGCCGTGTCGGCCGAGCTGACTGAGGTTGCGGCGCGGTTTTCCGCCATCGCCACGGTAGCCGTCGGTCTGATCGTGGTGACGGGGGTGTACAGCGCGTGGCTGCAGGTGGTGGAGCCGGAGCGGCTGGGGAGCACGGAGTACGGCCTCCTGCTGATGGTCAAGCTGGTGCTGGTGGCGCCGTTGCTGGCCCTGGGCGGGGTGAACCTGGGGTGGACGCGGCCGCGGCTGGCGGCGGCGGGTGCGGCCGGGGCGCGGGCGCGCAAGCTGCTGCGGACATTGGTGGTCGGTGAGATCGTGCTGGCGGCGGCCGTGCTTGGCGTGGTGGGTGTTCTGACGGAGAGAGAGCCGGCGCGGCAGGTCAGCGACGACGTGCCGCTGGCGGTGGAGGGCGTGGGGGCAAGCGGCGACACGAGAGTTCGGGTGCGGGTGGCGCCGGGGCGGCCGGGTCCGAACACGCTGGAGGTCGATGTCGTGTCGCGTGACGGGGAGCGGGCGGCGAATGCGGACATCGAGCTGCAACTTCGGTATCTCGATACGGATTTGGGAACGACCGTTGAGCGTCCGGTCCGAAACGACGACGGAGTTTTTGCGGTGGAGACCGACGTCTTTGCCCTTGCGGGTGCATGGCAGGTGCTGGCGATCGTGCGGCAGCCGGGGGCGTTCGACGCGCGAGTGCCGGTGCGGCTGAACATCGGATCGCCTACGGCGGTTGGCGTGGCGGAAGTGGACGCGACGGTCGCGGTGCGGTTCTGGGGGCTGGCGCTGGCCGGGATGGGATTCGTGCTGGCGCTGGCCACGCTGGCACACCAGGGATGGGCTGCACGGGTGCGCCAGGCGGGGACCGGGGCGGGGCTTGTGGCCATTCTGCTAGGCGCAGGCTTGTTGATCATCGGGCCGCAGCAGGGCGTTGTGCCGTCGGCGGTGAATCCGATTCCGCCGGACGACGCGTCAGTCAGCGCCGGTCGCGAGATCTATGAGTCTGAGTGCGTGAGCTGCCACGGGCCGGCGGGTCGAGGCGACGGTCCGCTGGCGGCGACGCTGGATCCGCCGCCGCTGGACCTGGTGATCCATGTGCCGCTGCATCCGGACGACGCGCTGTTCGGCTTTGTATTCAACGGGATCGAGGGCACGGGGATGCCCGCGTTCGGCGAGCGCTATGGCGAGTTGGATACCTGGCACATCATCAACTTCATCCAGACCCTGCCCGAGGCGGCGCGGAGCTAGGCGCGGGCGCGGCGGCGGGCGGACCAGGTGTGGGCGGCGACGGCGGCGAAGAAGCCGCCGATGACCAGGACGCTGGGTACGACCCAGTTGGTGGGCGCGAGGTCGAGAGCGTGCGTCAGCTTGGCTGGACCGAGAGGACTGGAGATTTCGAGCACCAGGTTCCAGTGGACTTCCTCAGGGCTTTCCTCAACGAACTCGTAGATGGAACCCGACTCAAAGGCGGTGTATTGGGCGATTTGGACGCCATTCTCGAAGACTGAAACACGCACTTCCGCGCCGGGAATGCGCGCGCCGGTGGAGACGTTGCGGAGGTCGACGGAGTAGTCGAGCCAGCCTTCGGCCCAGTTGGCGAAGGCGCGGACCTGGTAGGGACCGGTGGCGCCGGTGTAGACGAGGTCGCCGCCGTGGGCCAACGAAGGCGTTGCCATGGCCGCCAAAAGAAGCACAAGCACCGGCAGAAGGCGGGCGAAGCGACGCATCAGTTCAGGGGCGGGCCAGCCACGGTGGCGATGGCGGGTTCGAGTTCGGCCGCGCCGACCAGGCCTTCGAAGCGCGCGGCCACGCGGCCGGCCGCGTTGACCACGAAGACCCAGGGCTCGGTTTCGAGGTTCCACTTGCTGGCCGTGGAACCGAAGACGAGGCGACCCTCGCTGCGCGCGATGTGGAGGTCGAACGGCTCAAGGTGGATGAAACGCACGCGGTCGCCAAGCTGCCGGTGCAAGTCGCCCACAACGGCCGTGACCGGTCCGCACATGGCCGAGGTGCAAAAGGCGGGCGTGCTGAACGCGACCACGAACGGCTCGTTGCTGGCCAGCGCGCCGGCGACGGTGTGCTCGTAGAGGGCCGGAAGGGGCGGGTCGGCGGTGGTCAGAAGGTCGAGAGTCGCGACATCGTTGATGGTGGGGTGGAGGGAGGGCGGCGCCGGGTCTCCCACTTGCGGGGTTGAGGTGCGCTGGCCGACCTGGAACACCGTAGACGCCGAAAAGGCCGAGCCGCTGGCCGGATGTACCTTTAGGTCGGCGCGCCACAGGCCTTCTTCAAAGTCGGCGTCAGCAATGAGGTAGTAGGAGCGGGCCAGGTCGTGGACATGAACCTGGCCGTCTTCGTGGACGTGGTTGTAGCTGCCGCCGGCAACGAATTCCTCAGCGGGTGCTTCGAAGCGGAACTCGTCGCGTTCACCAATGAGCCGCACGAAGCGCACCTGGATTCGAGCGCCCGTCACCGCCGCACTTTCGCCGTCCACCACCACGAAGGGGAAGCGATGGGATCCCGGCAGCACTTCATTGACCGACAGGAAGACGCTGATATCGGGGTCGGTTGGCGGAGATCCGCAGGAGGGGAGCAGTCCGGCCAGCGCCGGGGTTGCTGCGACCACCACGCCCAGCAGCGTTCGTCGCGAGATTACGCGGGCGCGGCGCGCCCGAGACCGACGAAAGGGCTCGAGTGTGTGCACACTGGCAGTCTAGCCAGTCAACGCCGCTCCCCAACCTGTTAGGTTGCTGGCCCCACGCACTTCCAAGTATCAATGCCCGACTCACCCGTTTCAGCCAGCGACCAGGACTACCTGCGCGCCCTTTACGACGCCGGCGGGCATGAGCGGCGCGTGGGGACCGGGGAAGTCGCGGTCGAACTCAAGCTGACGCAGGGTGCAGTGACGGTGGCGTTGCAGCGGCTGCATCAGAAAGGGCTGGTCGACTACCGGCGTTACCAGGGGGCGCAGCTGACCGGCGAGGGTGAGCGCCACGCACTGGAGATGGTCCGGCACCACCGGCTGATCGAACGCTTCCTGGTGGAATTCCTGGACTATGACTGGAACGAGGTGCACGAAGAGGCCGACCGGCTGGAGCACGTCATTTCAGAGGAGATGGAGCGCCGGATTGCGGCCAAAGTTTCAGATCCGACGACTGACCCACACGGCGACTCGATTCCGAACGAGGCGTTGGACGCGCTGCAAGCCGACGACACCCTCCAACTGACGGAGGCGCCGGACGGTACGTACTTCGTGGTGGCGCGGGTACGGGACCGCGACCGGGCCGTGCTGGAATATCTGCAGGAGATCCAATTGGTGCCGGGCACGCAGGCCAGCGTGATTCGACGCTTGCCCTTCGATGGGCCGCTGGTGGTGCGGATTGGCTCGGCCGAAGTGGCAATTAGCCAAACCGTCAGCGACAGCGTATTCATTCGTGAGGCGTGATGCGAAACGGTCAGTTTCAAGGGACGAGGACGCACGAGGGACGCTCGCGAACCCCCACTACGGTGAGGTTTGAGAGTTTTCCTCTGGTTCGAGCAGGGCGTTGAGTTCGCGCCATTCGGCGGGGGACATGCCGACGTCGCGGCGGGTGACGGATTCGCCCCGGAGGCGGCGGCGGACGACTTCGAGGCCTTTGGCCGATAGGTTGGCGCCGCCGACGCGGTAGTCCATGAAGGCGGCGTAGGTGAGGGGCGCCCAGCGGCGGACGGTGTCGAGCACGACGGTGGCGTAGGCGCGGATTTCGTGCTGGGCGTGGGCATCGCTGCGCAACCAGAGGAAGTGCAACAGGTTGTGCAAATTCACCTTCCAATACCACTGGGTGTAGAAGTTGAGCGACAGGTTCATGCGGGCCAGTTCGCGGGCGAGGCCCTGGCGGGAGGCGTCGAGGACGTTTCCTTCAAAGTCTTCGTTGAGCATTTCTTCGTAGTGGGCGTAGGCCTGTTCGGCGTCGGATCGGAGCAAGTCGAATACGCGAGCGGCTTCGTCGCCGCTGAGGGTGTCGCCGCGTCCCTGGCGATTGCTGGTGGATTGGGCGGCCAGGTGTTGCGGTTCGGGGATGTAGAACTCGTTATCGAGGATCGAGTAGCGGGCGGAGTACTCGTTGACGCTGGCGGTGCGGTGCCGGATCCATTGGCGGGCGACGAAGATGGGGAGCTTGACGTGGTACTTGATCTCGCACATCTCAAACGGCGTGGTGTGGGCGTGCCGCATGAGGTAACGGATGAGGCCGGCATCCTGCCGCGCGCGCTTGGTGCCGGCGCCGTAGGAGACGCGGGCGGCCTGCACAACGGCGCTGTCGCTGCCCATGTAGTCGATTACGCGCACAAAGCCGTGATCGAGAACAGGCAGGGCCTGGTAGAGGATGTCTTCAAGGTTCGGAACCGTCAGGCGGCGGGTGGGAGTCTGGAGGTCGCGAAGGTCGTCGATCTCCTGCTGCTCCTGCGAGCTGAGCGGCATCAGGTCGTCCGGGCGGGCGCGTGGGCGGCGCGAGTATAGGGGCGGCGGATGTCTAGCCCTAGAGCGGCGGGGCGAGGCCGAACGCTCGCATGTATTCGCTGCCGACTTTGGCTATCTGGACCTGCTGGCCGGGTGGCGCGTCGGGCACCCAAACCAGGCGGACGCGCTGGAAGTGCTGGACGATGAGTCCGTGCTCGACGACTTCCTGGGAGACGGGATAGCCGAAGCGCTCCAGCCCGCCTTGGGTCTCCCAGAAGCGCAGGAAGCCGAAGTGCACGCTGTGACCGGTTTCGGGGAAGTAGCGATGTTCCGGCACGCTCGGGAAGGGCGTGTCGCCAGCGAACGGTCGGCGGGAGGCCGTGAGAGCGTCGTTGAGGAGCCCGAGCTGCGTTTCGTAGGGCGTGCCGGCCAGTTCGGGGTGGTATTCGAAGCGCGCGCGTTCGAAGTACTGGACGGTGCGACCGTTTTCGACGAACTCCTCGGTAAGAGGCATCCCGAAGGCCGTCTCGCCGCCGCGGGCGTTGAAGTACTTGAGGAAGCCGTGGCGCACGTTGTGTCCGGTTTCATCGAAGTAAATGGACTGACCGTCGGGCAGGTTGAGCGGCTCGGCCCGTTCAATGAGTGGGTAGTTGCGGACGACGGCGAAGCGCGTGCTGTAGAGCAGGCCGGCTTCGCGCGGCGTTCGCTGATTGAAGCGGAGCGCGAAGTTCCAGGCGCTGATGGTCTGCCGACCTTGCTGGCCGTTGAGGCCAACGATGATCAGGCGACCGGTTGGGGAGCGGTTACTGAAGTCCAGCGAGTGGAGGGTGCCGATCGATTCGTGGTACAGCCCCTGGAGGAGGCTGGCGGGGAACTCGGGCGTGGACCAGGTGCTCAGCGGAGAGTCGGCGTCCCAGGGCCGACCGTTGGGGTCAAGGTCGACGACGGAACGCAGATACGGAACCGGTTGACCGCCGAATACGTGCTCGTTGGCCTCGGTCCGTCCGTTTGCCGCGCTGAAGAAGTAGGAAATGATCGGGTGGCCAGCATGAGTCAAGACCCGGCGGGCAGTGGCCTGGACGGCGGCGGAAGTTTCCGGCCTTTCGTGGTTGACGCCGAGATAGACCTGATCCTGGGTCGTGTCGAAGACGTCCAAGATCGGGTTTCCGGGGTCGAGGCTGATGAGCGCGTACGTTCGGGCGGCCATTGCCTGGGCCTTGAGCGCCTCGGCGGGCCAGTGGAATGGCATCTCGGCCGGCACGACGCCAAGCAGGTAGTCCTCGATCGATACGACGTTGACGGTATCCACCAGGCCCTGGTCGTCGTGATAGACGCGTACGGATCCGCGGTAGACGTCGAAGTACTGGCCGGGAGAACCTGCGACCTCGTCGGTGTACTTGTAGTGCACCAGCAGGCGGGTCTGGGGCTCGAGTGGCACGACCTCTATCTGGCCGGGGAGGTCGAAGTCGCGCATGTGTCCGCCGGCGGCGTCGATCAGGCGGACGGTGATTCGGTGTACGCCGGGGTGGTCGAGCAGTCGCAAGCGAGCGCCGGCCGGCAGCGGGTCGGTTACACCCGAGATTTCCCACGGGCCACCGATACCGACGATGTCACCGGCAAGTCCGTTGGAGGAGGCCGCGGAGCCGTCGACTGCCGCTGGGCGGTAATTGCGGTCAATGAGGACGCGGATGCGGGTTTGGTCGGTTGGAGAATCGGTGACGTCGATGCCGGTGTAGTAGGCGCGGACAATCTCGTCGGCTGTCTGCCCGGCCATGGCACGTCCACGCGCGCCCCATTGGGACATGCCAACGCCATGGCCCCAACCCTGGCCTTCTATGCGAATCGTCTGGCCCGTCTGAAGAGGCAAGACTTCGGCCCGGGACGCGGCTGGCGGGGCAAGAGCAAGCGCAAGCGCCACGGCACATGCCAGCAGACGAAGGGGTCCTTGCCAGAGGCGCCGAGGCTGGTCGATGGTGTTCACGGGTCGATCTGATTCATGCGGCTGCGCTGTCAGGTCATGCGTTGGTAGGCGCCGTAGTCGATGGGCGCCTCGATAACGAGCGGCTCGGAGGCCTTGAGGCCGTCCTTAACCACTGTAGCCGCGACGGCCGGGGAATCAACGCGCTCAGCTCTGAGGCCGAAGCTTCGGGCCAGGGCGACGAAGTCAGGCGGAGCGAAGTCATTTGGGACGGGGTCGTGTTCAAGCTGCTCGGCTTTTAGGCGAATGAGAGCGAGCGACCCGTCAACGAGCACCAGGTAGACGAGGCCGGGAGGACGTATACGGGCCAGCGTGCCCAGTTCGCCGGCGAACATGAGCGCGCTGCCGTCGCCGGCAACTGCCAGGGCGGGACTGCCGGGGCACGTGATCTTGAACGCGAGTGCGCTGGGGAGTGCCCAGCCCATGCCGGACAGTCCGTTGGCCACGAAGTAGGTGTCAGGCGCCGGCGCGTCCCAATACTGGGCGAGGTAGAGCTTGTGCATGCCGACATCGGAAATCAGGGCCGTTGCGGACGGCGCGGCGGCGCGGATGGCCTGGAAGAGCGGGTCGACGGCGATGCCGTCGGACGGGGCGTCGGCCGGGTGCTCGGTACTGGAGTGTCCGGCCCGGAGGTCCTCGCGGGCCTTGCGGCGGGCTTCGGCAGCCGCGGCGGCGGCGTCCACGCGACGGTCGGGACGGGAAACTGCGGTCAGACGCTGCAGCATGGCGGCGATATCGCCGATGACCGGCGTGTGCGGCAGCGAGCCGTCCGGCAAGTCGTAGGCGGTGAGGTTGACGCCAGCCGGGCCATCCCAGGGCCAGACGAGGTCCACACCGTCCATGCCAACGCCCAGCACCAAATCGGCCGACCGGAGCAGATCGAATGCGCCGCGCGAGCCATAGGAAGCCATGGTGCCTGCATGGAGGGGGTGGTTGCCCGGGAACCAACCACGAGCCTTGACCTGGGTGACCACGGGGATGTCGGCGCGGGTCGCCAGTCGGACGAATTGGCTGGCGACGAGGGGTTTTCGGGCTTCCAGGCCAAGGACCGCTACGGGACTTGTCGACCTCGCCAGCCGTCTTTCGACGTCGCTTAGCTCCGCCGGCATTGGCGGCGCCGCCTCAACGCCACAATTCGATAGGTCTGGCGTTGTCGTCGCGGGGCGCATGGCGACCGAACTGGGGACCGACAAGTGCGTCGCGCCCGGCATGCCGGTGGCGGCGGACGTCCATGCGGTCGGGAGGACGGCGCCCAGGTTGTTGGGCGTGACGCGGGCGCTGTACTTGACGGCCGGCGCCATTGCGCCGGGGATGTTGAAGACCTGGTGGCGCTGTCCGGCAGCTTCGTCGGGCGTTACGTCAGCCGAAATGCCGAGTACCGGGGAGCGTTCCAGGGTGGCCTGGGCAAGACCTGCGAAGAGGTTGGCGGCACCGGGGCCGAGCGTACCGAGGCACACGCCGGGACGACCTGTGATCTGGCCCTCGGTGTCGGCCATATACGCGGCGGCAGCTTCGTGATGGGTCAGGACAAAATGGATCCCGTGACGCTGGAGGGCATCGAGCACGGGGAGCATTTCGCCACCGGTGACACCGTAGGCGCGTTGGACGCCTTGCTTGGAGAGAAAGCCAGCGATGGCGTCGGCAACGGTTACGGCAGGCACGGGCGGTGAATCGAGTAACGGAGCATGCTTTGAGTGTAGGCGACAGACGGCGGCGGGTAGGGGGCGTGTGCCGGGCGGATTGCTTCACCGCGCGCCAGACTCACGGCGTACGCGGCTGAGCGATGGATCTGGATTCAGGGCTGTTTCGGCAATGACCCTGTGACGACGCTATTCCTATACTGGCGAACCGTCCCCGGTAGCATCTGTGGGCTTGGTGCGTCTAATGCCAGCGCCGGTCATCACGATCGATGGCCCTGTGGGGTCGGGGAAGAGCACCGTGGGGCAGTTGCTTGCCGAGCGATGCGGTTATGTGTGCGTGGATAGCGGACTGTTTTATCGGGCGGCCGCGCTGGCGGCGCTGCTGGCGGGAGCGAATCCCGGGGACGCATCCGAAGTCGTGCCAGCGATCGAGAACCTGAACCTGGAGTTTCGACCGGTGACTGAGGGGGCCTATCGCACGCGCGTGCTGTCGCGGGGAGAAGATGTGACCGAGGGCGTGTATAGCGTAGAGGTGGAGTCCATTGTTTCGGACGTTTCACGACTGCCACAGGTCCGCGCGCACCTGCTGGGCGAACAGCGACGGGTGATTGGGCAGGGAGGCGTGGTGGCGCTGGGGCGGGACATTGGCACGGTCGTGTGGCCAGAGGCCGAACTGAAGCTGTACCTGGACGCGCCGCTGGAAACGCGAGCGCTGCGCAAGTGGCAGCAGCGGCGCGAGGACGGCGAATGCGTCGACCTGGCGAGCGTGCGGGATTTGCTCGAGACGCGAGACCGGATCGATAGCACGCGCGCGGATGCACCCCTGGCGGCCGCTGACGACGCGGTGTGGATTGACGCCGCAGACTCCAGCCCGGCGGAGATCGTGACGCAGATCGAGGCCCTGCTGTGCGGGCAAGATCCTGACGGTGGGGGCTGAGGTGGGCCGGGACTCGAGTTGGGAACCATCGTGGATCAATTCGACGATCTATTCGTTCTGGCAGCTGCTGGGACGTTTCGTGGTGTTTCCGTTTCTGTTCCGAGTGAGCGTGGCCGGCGTGGACCGGGTTCCCGAGGAGGGCGCAATAGTCGTGGCGTCGAACCACTTCACGAACTTCGACCCGATCCTGACGGGCTCATATATCCGTCGCTACCTGACGTTCATGGCGAAGCGTGAGCTAGTGGAGTCGCTGTTGCTGGGGTGGCTGTGCCGCCAGTGGGGCGTGCTGCCGGTGAGCCGCGACGGGATGGACCTGCCGGCGGTGCGGCAGATGCTGCGCGTCCTGCGAAGCGGGCAAGCGATGGTGATGTATCCGGAGGGCACCCGAAGCCGCGATGGGCAGTTGCACGAGCCGCAACCTGGCGCAGCTTATGCGGCGCTAAAGCTGGGCGCCCCGGTGGTGCCGGTGTCAATTTGGGGCACGGAAGCGTTCTCGTGGCGGCGGCGGCTAACGAATGGCCGCATGCCGGTAAATTTGCGGATTGGCGATCCGCTGGACCTGGGACGCCGGCCAGGACGAATTCCGGACGAGGAGTTGCACGAGGCGGGAGAAACGATCATGCGGGCGATCGCCGCAAATCTGCCGCCGAGCTATCGAGGTCCGTATGGCTAGCGAAGGCTCCGGCGGTTCAAGCCTGGCGGCACCAGTGGCAGGGGGCGCGGCGCTGGTTGCCATTGTTGGGCGACCCAACGTTGGCAAGTCCACGCTGTTCAATCGACTGATGGGCTCGCGAGTGGCGGTAGTTGCTGACGAGCCCGGGACGACACGAGACCGGATTTACGGCGAGATTGAGTGGCGGGGACGCGGTCTGGCGATTGTGGATACGGCGGGGATTGCCTGGCGTGATCCGGCACCGGTGGCCGCACACGCCGAAGCGCAGGCTCGACTGGCGGCGGCGGAGGCCGACCTGGCTCTGATCGTTACGGACGCGATGACCGGACCGACGCAATTGGACGCGGCCGTGGCGCGCGAGGTACTGCGGGCCGGACGACCTCACCTGCTGGTCGTGAACAAGGTGGAAGCGCCGCAACATCGAGACCTCGTGCCCGAGTTCTACGCACTGGGCCTGGGCGATCCGATGGCGGTCTCGGCCATGCACGGAACAGCGACGGGCGACTTGCTAGACGCGATCGCCGAACGGCTGCCGGGTACCGAGTACCGGGCCGCGGCCGACTCACGTCCCAGGATCGCCATTGTCGGACGACCGAACGTCGGCAAATCGTCTTTGCTGAATTCGCTGCTCGGCGAGGCGCGGGCCCTGGTGCACGACGTGCCCGGGACAACGCGCGACAGCGTGGACACGCTGGTGGAATGGGAAAGCAACGAGGTCTGGCTGGTGGACACGGCCGGCATCCGCCGCCGCGGTCACATCGAACGAGGCATCGAGCAACACAGCGTGCTGCGGGCGATGCGTTCGATGCAGCACGCCGACGTGGGGGTGGTGGTAATCGACGCGCACGAAGGCCCGACCCAGCAGGATGCGCACGTGGCGGGATTTGTCTTGGATGCCGGCAAAGGGGTCACGGTGGCGGCCAACAAGTGGGACCTGGTGCGGGGGAAGGAGGAAGTGGCACAGGTGGAGCACCACCTGGATCGAATCTTTCACTTCCTACCGCAAAGCCCGCTGGTGCGGATTTCCGCCAAGACGGGCCGGAACCTGGACCATGTGCTGCCGATGGCCCTGGAGATTCACCGGATACGGCAGCAACGCATCCCGACCTCGCGTCTAAATGCATTCCTGCGGGCATGGGTGGGTCGCCGGGATCTGCCTTCGCGACGAGGTCGAGCCGCGCGATTCAAGTACGCGACGCAAACCGGGACCGCACCGCCGGAGTTTGCGCTGTTCTTCTCAAATCCCGAACACGTGCACCGGAGCTACGTGCGTTACCTGGAGAATGGCCTGCGGCAGGAGTTCGGGTTTGACGGGACGCCGGTGCGCTTGAGTTTGCGGTCGTCCTAAGAGACGAGTTTCTGGTTTGACAGAGGGGCGAGACGGGCCGAAGCTGGCGCAAACTCGTCGGGCTATGGGGCGCTCGCGGTGACGACCATAGAAGCCGTGCAGGTTGTGTGCCTGGTGGTCGGTGCGTACCTCTTGGGCGCGGTGCCGATGGGCTGGTTGGTGTGCCGCGTTGGGTTTGGCCTGAACATTTTTGAGCACGGTAGCCGGCGCTCGGGCACGACCAATGTGTACCGAACGGTCGGTCGCGGCGCGGCAGTGATTGTGTTCGTGGGCGACATGTTGAAGGGGTTCGTGCCCACGCTGGTCGCGCGGATCCTGGTTGGCGACCTGCAGCTAGTCCCGCTGGTCGTGGCCGTGCTGACGGCGGTCGGTCACAACTGGTCGGTCTTCATCGGCCTGCGCGGCGGCCGCGGAGTGGCCACGAGTGCGGGGGCGGTTATAGCGCTGGCGCCGCTCGCGGCCCTGGTTGGTTTTCCCGTGGGCCTGGCCACCGTTGCGATTGGGCGTTACGTGTCGCTGGGCTCGCTGGTCGGGGCCCTGGGATTCCTGGGGGGGGCGATCGCGTTCTATGCGCTGGGCCTTGGCGTGACCGGCTTCCACGTGACGCTGGTGGCAATTTTCGTGGTATTTCTGATTTCACAGCACCTGGACAATTTGCAGCGGCTGTTCGCCGGAACGGAGCGACGCCTGGCTCCGTGGCCGGAACTGATCGGTAGCCGCGGCTCGAGCGACCAGAGCAGGGACTAAGGCAGCACCCGCCATGGCGGCAGGTCGCGGCCGGCGCGCCGACCCAATGACCGTGGCCCTGCGGTTCCTGGCGTCGCGATCTCGTTCGGAAGCCGAGGTGCGCCGGCGGCTGGCTTCACGCGGCGTGGACGTCGACGACATCGAGGGCGTGGTGGAACGACTGCGAGAGTTGGGCTACCTCGACGACGCGGCGTTTGCGGCGGCCGTGATTCGAGCGCGAACCGAGCGCCGGGCGCGCGGACGGCGGCTGGTGGCGGAGGAGTTGCAGTCGAAGGGTGTCAACACAAATGTGGCCGAGCAGGCGCTGGACGCATGCTACGGCGACGAACTTGAGGTTGCGCGCCCGGTGGCCGAGCGGCAGGCGCGCAAGTTGCACGGTCGCGCGTTTGGCGACTTCAGGCAGCGATTAGGCGCGTTTCTGGTTCGGCGGGGGTTCGAGCACGAGACGGCGGAGTCGCTGGTTACGGAGCTCTGGGAGAGTTACGGCGCCCCCGACTGACGCCAGCGTCGCCTTCGCCAACGTCCGCGTCGTCCTCCGCGCCTCAGGTTGACGGCCGCTCCAACAGCAGCGGCGACCTCTTCCATGGGAACTCCGCGATCGTCACGGCCGGCGGCGATTTGGGCCGCGCGGCTGTGAAGCCAGACGCCCAAGACGGCTGCGTCCGCGGCGGGAAGACCCTGAGCCAGCAATGAGGCTATGGCGCCGGCCAGGACGTCGCCGGAGCCTGCGGCGGCCAGGGCGGGATTGGGGCGAGCCAGGATCCGCACCCGGTCTTCGACGCAGACAAAGGTCGGGGAACCTTTCGAAACGACAACGGCCCGGGCTTGGGCAGACAGATCCTGGGCCGCCGCAAGTCGCAAACGCCCTTCAGGCGGTGCCGCCAGTCGCCGGAGCCGCGCGAGTTCGCCCGGGTGCGGGGTGAGAACGCAATCGGGACCCAATGAATCCAGGAGATCGTCGCGGTCGGCCAGTGCGTTGAGCCCATCGGCATCAATCACGGTCGGGGTGCCGGACAGCCTGTCGAGCAGGCCATAGACGAGCGCGTCGCTCGAGTCACTGCGGCCCAGACCGGGACCGAGCAGGAGCGCGGAAGGTCGCGCAAACGCTGCCGCGACATCGGCTGGGGCTGCGTCCACCTGGCCAGAACCAGAGGTGGACAGCGGAACGAAGGTGGCGGCGGGGGCCCGAGCGGCGGCGGCGGCGCAGGCCGGCTCGACCGACGCGAGAGTGACGAGACCGGCGCCGGCGCGTAACGCGGCGACCGTGGCAAGCGCGGCCGCACCACGGTAACGCGATGAGCCGGCCACTATGGCCAGCCGGCCAAAGGTGCCCTTATGACCGTCCAGCGGGCGCGCGGGTAACAGACGGCGCGCTGTGCGGGCGTTGATGCGCGAGATTCGAAGCGGCGCGTAGGTCTGGGCGGGGAGCCCGATGTCGAGCTCGATCTGGCGGCCGGCGAACTCAATGGCGGGGTGGAGGAGCGCGCCAATCTTCAGGGGACCGGTAGCCAGTGTCAGGTCAGATTGAAAGGCCGACGGGCTGGCGGCTCCGGTGTCCGCGTCGATACCACTGGGAATGTCGACGGCGAATCGCATCTGTCCGGCTACAGCCGGCAGGGCAGCCAGGATGTCGGCTATGGGGCCGCGCAGGGGTGGGCGGCTGCCAATGCCGAGGAGTCCGTCCACCACGCACGACGCCTGCCGAATGTCATCGGCGAACGGGCGCGGATTGCCGTCCCAGACGCGCCAGCGAACGCCTCGAGAGATTGCGGCCATTACGAGCGAGTCGCTGGGACGCTGGCGGGAGGCCCAAACGGTGACGCGCGCACCAGTCGCGGCAAGGCGTGCGGCGGCGATGAGCGCATCACCGCCGTTGTCGCCCGGACCGACCAGCACGACGACGGCACGAGCGCCGAGCGAACCCGTTTGGCGCAGGATGGCTGCCGCGATGGCGTGGCCGGCGTTTTGCATGAGATTGACGCCCGGTGGCGCTTGGGATTCAAGCGCGCGCATCTCATCCGTCGAGACGACACGGTCGAGTGCCGGCTGGCGACCCGCGGGGTGCACTCCGATCACCGCTAGTCAGTCCGCGGTGGCGACCACGAAGGCGATGGCGAGTTCGCGGCTGTGGGTGAGGCTGATTTCGAAGCTGGTGAGGCCAAGCTCGCGCGCGCGCGCGGCGGCGGCCCCGTGCAGGTGGACGATGGGTTTGCCGCGACGGTCGTTGAGCACCTCAAGCTCGCGCCAAAGTACACCGCGCATGCCGGTGCCCAGGGCTTTTGAGATTGCTTCCTTGCCGGCGAAGCGCGCGGCGAGTTCCTCGGCGCGGCCACGGCAGTAGCGCTGTTCCCGATCGGTGTAGAGGCGGCGGATGAAGCGTTCGCCGAAGCGGTCGAGTGCGGCCTGGATGCGAGCGATTTCAATGGCGTCCACGCCGGCCGCGAGGCGTCGGTCGGCGGAGCTAATAGCCGGTAAGCTCCATGCGGCGGACGGCGGAGCGGTACTCCCACCCGCTGCCCAAAACCTCGATCCGACGCAGGCGGACGGGCGCCGGGCGGATTTCCTGGAGCAAAGTGGGGAGGTCCAAGGTGATCCACTCGCCGACGGGGATCTCGCGACCGAGCTTGACGCTGAGCCCGGCGTTGTTCTGGTAGTAGAAGCCGGTGGTCCAGATCTGCTCGCGTCCCTCAACGTCAAGATAGGTAAGGCGAATCAATAGCGGGTATTCGGTGCCCGCCGTGCCGCCGCCGGAGAGCGTCTGGTGCTCAATTCGAACGTCGGTCCGGAGCCTTAGGTTCACATAGTCGCGAACTTCCCGGTCGAGGTCCTGCACGATTCCACTCTCGCCGTGGCGATCCGTGTTTCCGTCGGGTGTTTGGCGCTCAAACCACACGCCGTCGGCCTTGGGGAGAACGGTTCCGGCAGATCCGGCTTCCGTAACCACAAACGTGCTCCAGGCGGAGCCGTCGGCCAAGCGCTGCAGGAGCGCGTCGCTGAGAAGGTCGCGTTCGAGCGGAAGGGGACCGAGAATGCCGCCGTCAGGAGTCACAACCAAGCGTCGACCTGCTGGCGTCTCGACGGCACGGCTGCCCGACCAGACCATCCCAGCCCCCTGTCGGACGCTTACGTGCATGGTGCCATCGGGCTCCATCTCAATTCGATAGGTGCCTTCGCCCAGGTCCAGGCGACCCTCGCCGGCCAGCACGCTAATTCGCCGTTCCGCGGCTAAAGGGTGCCGAGCCACTCCGACTTGAACGCGCCCCTGGAAGAGTCGGAGCACGGTGTCCTGCAGGGCCGGATTGAAACGGCCGAATTGCATGCGCTGCACGGCAAGTTCGGTGTCGTTGTACAGAAGGACCGTCGAGCCCTCGCGGGTGCGCAAGAAGGCCCGCGAGCGGTCATCGGTGCGAAGGCGGGTGCCTTCGTCCAGATCAGCCCGCGCGCCCATGCCCTGCCACGTGGCGGTGGCCGGCGGCTGGACCAGAACGGTCCCTTCAAGGACGGTCGCGGATGTTGGCTGTGACTCGCTGACTCCGCTGAACAAGGCAGCGACCCCGCGCGGAACGAAAAGTACGACCACGACCAGGAGGCCGATAGCAACGAACAATGACACCCAGGCGAACGCCTGCATCCCGCGGTAGCGCTGGCGTGCCGCGATAGCCGTCTCAGGCGTATGCGCTGGCGAGTCCGGGAGGTGTTGCGTCACCGGGTACCTAGGCACGAATCGCAAATGCCGGCAGATCGCCAGCAGGTGTCAGCCACAATACGTTAACGGATTCCACGCTTGCCAGCGGCGGCCCGACGTTCAATTCGCGGACGAGCGCGTCCAGAGCGGCGCGCGGACCTTGCGCAATGACCTCCACGCGCCGGCCGTCCGGCAGATTGCGGACCTGGCCCCGCAGTCCGAGCCGCCGACCGGCGCGGGCGACGAAAAAGCGGAAACCGACACCCTGCACGCGGCCGCGGACGGTCGCGTGAAGTCGCTGGGTGCACGGGGATTCGGGCTCCATCTCAGAGGAGCGCGGCTTGTTCGGGCGCGGCGCGGGGCGGTTCACGGTTGAGATGTTCGTAGGCGAGGCGAGTGACGACGCGACCGCGGGGGGTGCGGGCGATGAATCCGGCCTGGAGCAGGAAGGGCTCGTAGTAGGACTCGAGGGTGGGGACGTCTTCGGCAAGGGTGGCAGCGAGAGCTTGGAGTCCGGCGGGACCGCCGCTGAACGAGTCCATGAGCGTGGTGAGAATGCGGCGGTCCATGGCGTCGAGGCCCTGATGGTCGACATCCAGTTCGACGAGGGCCTGGGCGGCCACGGTGTCAGTGATGATGCCGTCCGCCTCCACCTGGGCGAAGTCGCGGACGCGGCGCAGCAGGCGGTTGCAGACGCGGGCGGTTCCACGGGAGCGGTGGGCGATCGCGAGCGCACCGGCGTCGGTGATGTCGACGTCCAGAATCGCAGCGGACCGGAGGACGATTCTGGCGCACTCCTCAGCGCTGTAGAACTCAAGGCGGTGGACCGCGCCAAACCGGTCGCGAAGGGCCGAGGTTAGCGACCCGGCGCTGGTGGTGGCGCCTATGACGGTGAAATGGGGGAGGGCCAGGCGATAGGTTCGAGCAGAGGCCTTGCCGGCGCCAACGACGATGTCGAGGGCAAAATCCTCCATTGCCGGATAGAGGATTTCCTCGACGGTCTTGCCGAGGCGATGGATCTCGTCGATGAAGAGGACCTCGGCAGCGTCGAGACTGCTGAGGGTGGAGGCGAGGTCGCCGGGACGTTCGAGGGCTGGGCCGGAGGTAACGCGGAGGCGGCCACCCATCTCGTTAGCCACGATATGCGCAAGCGTGGTCTTGCCCAGACCCGGGGGACCGCCGAGAAGAATGTGGTCAACCGGTTCCTCGCGCAGTTTGGCCGCCCGGATCATGAGACGAAGCGCACGCTTGACGCCTTCCTGGCCAATGAATTCGTCGTCGGAGAGGTCGCGGGGTCGGAGGGCGCGGTCAAGCCGCTGGTCGCCGGCGCCTGACTCTACGGCGACGACGCGCTCGTTCACGCCGGCCGGCCTCGGGCGCCGAGATCGCGCAGGGCGGCGGCGATGCGAGCTTCGACGGGCATGGATTCGCCGATGGTCTGGTTGAGGGCAATGGTTGCTTCGGTGCGGGTGTAGCCAAGGCCCAGGAGTGCTTCCAGGACTTCACGGGTGTCTTCGTCGTCGGTGGTCTCGGCCGGGCTCGTGTCTTCGGGAACGAGCTTGCCACGCAACTCGAGAATGATGCGGTTGGCCGTTCGAGCACCGATGCCGGAGACCGCCTGGAAGGGCTTCGGATCCTCCTGGTCGAGAGCCTCATAGATGCGGCTCGCGGGATGGGTGGAGAGGACGCGGACGGCCATGCGGGGTCCGACTCCGTTGACGTTGAGCAGGGCTTTGAAGACGCGCAGTTCTTCCTGGGTCTCGAACCCGGTGAGCAGGGGGCCGTCGGTAGCCACATGGAGCGAGGTGTAGAGACAGACATGAGACTTGGGATCAGCCAGGGATCGATCCGGGACGATCACTTCGAGTCCGATGCCGGTGCCATCCGCGAGAACAACCAGGCTGTCCTCACGCCGATCGGTCACCTCGCCGCGGAGCTCGGCGATCATCTGGCGCCGACCTCGCGTTCCAGGGCACGAGTTTCGTACGAGTTCACATGGCATATCGCGACCGCCAGGGCATCGGACGCGTGGTCAGGCCGGGGTGGACGCTGCAAATCGAGGAATCGGCGGACCATTTCCTGCACGCTGTCCTTATCCGCGCCGCCGTAGCCGGTTACGGCGAGCTTGATTTCAGGCGGAGCGTATTCCTCAACGGTTACACCGTGATCCGCGGCCGCCAGGTGGGCGACGGCGATGGAGTGCGAGACTTCCACAGCCGAGGTCAACCGTCGGGCATAGCCCAAGCGCTCAATGGCGACGTCGGTGATGGCATGGCGCTGGAAAAGACGCTCCAGGCCGTCGCGAATCCGGGCGAGGCGGGCGCCCAGCGGCTGGCCCGCCGGTGTCGTGAGACAGCCATGTGTCACATGGCGAATCTGACGGTCGCCGTCGACAAGACCGAATCCAAAGCGCGCCGTGCCGGGGTCGATGCCGAGCGTCAGCATTCGTTGGCCTCCCGCGTTCGCGATCCGCGAGAGTATCCGCCCATCACAGACCTTGCGGTCGCCCAGCAATGGACCAGGCGGGCTGCTTCAAGCTGCCCGACTCAGGAGCCAATCCGCTCCAGCAATGTATCGCTGAGTTCCAGGTTCGTATGGACGCGCCGCACGTCGTCAAGTTCTTCGATGGACTCGATCATGGTTAGTACGCGGGCGGCGCGGTCATCCTCAAGGGTCATGGGTGTCGTTGGCGATTTGGTGAGTTCAGCCGAGGCAATCTCGGCACCCTCGGCGGCCAGCTCAGTCTTTACCCGGGCCAGATCGGTTGGGTCTGTGTAGACAAAGACCGTCTCGTCGGTGTGCTCCACGTCGATGGCGCCGAGGTCAATGGCGGTAAGTTCCAGGTCTTCCGAGTCATGGCCGTCCAGGCGAATCTCGATGGCGCCGCGTGTCTCAAACTGCCAGGCGACAGCGCCGCTGGCCGCCAGCGTGCCGCCCAGCCGGTTCAGCGCGTTGCGGACCTCGGCGACCGAGCGATTACGGTTGTCGGTAACGACTTCGATCAACAGGCCAGCCCCATCCACGGCGTAGCCCTCGTAGAGCAATTCCTCGAGTTGCCCGTCGTCCGACCCACCGCCGACGCCGCGTTGGATGGCACGCGCGATGTTGTCTTTGGGCATGTTGGCGGCCTTGGCCTTGGCAATGGCCTGTTCAAGCCTGAAGTTCCCGGTCGGGTCGGGCCCGGCCTGTTGCGCGGCGATCGTGAGGTCGCGTCCGAGCTTGGTGAACAGTTGGCCGCGTTTAGCGTCGGTGACGGCCTTTTGGCGCTTGATCTGCGCCCACTTGGAATGGCCGGCCATCAGGGTAGGGACATCATGCACATTGCCTAGTTCACGAGTATAAGACAGGGTCTGTTTCGGCCATCCGGCCGGGCGACATCGGGAACGTGCGTGCATGGCCGCATTCCGGGGGTTCTGTGGCGTCCTGCTAGCATCGCGGCAGGCCGCCTATCGATGTTTGGACTTGACTCTTGGACGCACCTGACCTGACCCGCTACGTCAGCGTCGCACTGGCGGCGCTGGTGTATGGGGCGATGGTGAGCGGTGTGATCAATCCGTGGGCGCGGCCGCGGCCGGGGCGCGAGGTGATGCAGCTGCGGACATCCTTCCGTGCACGGATCCTGCTATACCGCTGGTATCTGCTGCCGATTCTCGGGATATTCCTGGGCGTGCGGCTGTTGCCGGGCACGTGGACGACGGAGGGCGCGGACGTGGTATCGCTGCTGCTCGTGGCCGGGTGGCTGCTGTTTCCAGTGAGCTACTACTTCACGGACCGTGGGGTTGGCCTGCACACCGGACGCTTCTGGTCCTGGGACAGCTTTGACAGCTACCGGCGAGCCGGTGGTGTCGTGCAGCTCCGCGGGTCCCAGCGCGGCAACGTGTCGTTGTTTCTCCACCACCCGCAACAGCAGGCGATATTGCCGCTATTGCGGCGGCATATCTCGCAGCGACGATAGTTCGACGTTCCGTTAACCCACCGGAGCACTCGTCGCGCTGCCGGCCTCGGCGCCAGCTTCCCAGCGGGTGTGAAAGACACCGTCGCGGTCGATGCGCTGGTAAGTGTGGGCGCCAAAGTAGTCACGCTGAGCCTGGATGAGGTTGGCCGGCAGCCGGGCCGAGTGGTAGGCGTCGTAGTAGTCGAGCGAGGCGCTGAGCGCCGGACAGGGGATTCCGGCGGCCTTGGACGCGCCAACCACCGTGCGCCAGGCGGCCTGGGCGCCGGCCAGCTGGCTGGCGAACGACGGTTCCACCATCAAGTTGGGTAGGTCTGGGTCGTCGCGGAAGGCGCCCTGGATCAGCCCCAGCAGGCGCGCACGGATGATGCAGCCGGCCTTCCAGATGCGGGCCATTTCGGACAAGTCGATCCCGTAGTCGCGCTCCAGCGAGGCGGTGCGCAACAAGTCCATGCCCTGGGCGTAGGAGCAGATTTTGGCGGCGTACAGGGCCTGGCGGACCTGCTGGACCAGATCGGCGGTGCGCTGCAGGCTCGCTGCCCCGCGTTCGCCGGCAGCGCTGACTCGCTCATCCTTACGCGCCGAGATATTGCGGGACCAGACGGCGGCGTCGATGGTGGGGATGGGCACGCCTAGTTCCAGAGCGTCCTGCGACATCCAGCGACCAGTGCCTTTCTGTCCGGCGGCGTCCAGGATGCGGTCGACAAGATATCCGTCGCCCTCGGCGTCGCGGACGCGAAAGATGTCGGCGGTGATCTGGATGAGGAACGACTCAAGCTCGCCCTCATTCCAGTCGCTGAAGACGTCGGCCAGTTCTGGTGGTTCGAGGCCGGCGGCCTTTAGTACGGCATAGGCCTCGGCAATCAACTGCATATCGCCGTATTCGATGCCGTTATGCACCATCTTCACGTAGTGCCCGGCGCTGGACTGGCCACAGTAAGCGGTGCAGGGGCCGTCGTCGGTCATTGCAGCAATGCGCTCGAGCACTGGGCGCATTGCCTCGTAGGCGGCCGAGGGACCGCCGGGCATGATGGATGGCCCCAGCAGAGCGCCGGATTCGCCGCCGCTGATTCCGGTGCCCAGGAACATGACGTCGGTGGCTCGGACACGCTCGAAGCGTCGGGCGGTGTCGTGGAAGTGCGAGTTGCCCCCGTCCATGACCACATCGCCGGGCGCCAGCAGCGGGAGTAGCTGGTCCAGGACGGCGTCCACGCCGCGACCGGCCTGCACCATGAGGATGATGCGGCGCGGGCGCTCGAGCGACGCAACAAACGACTCCAACGTGCGCGCCCCGCGGACCGATGAGCCCGCCGCCTCGCCGGCCAGGAACTCGTCCGTGCGCTCGACAGTTCGGTTGAAGACGGTGATGGGGAAGCCGTTGCGCTCGATGTTGAGGGCGAGATTGCGGCCCATGACCGCAAGGCCGATAAGTCCGACGGAGGTGGGGGCCATGGCAGGTACCGGGAAAAGCGGCGGCCTATTCTGGCGTATTCGGCAAGCGGCGCGGCGGCTTTGGCAGAATTGAGTCACGAGCCCATGCCTACTTCCCAACCCTCAGCCGCCGAGGCCCGTCGCGCGCGCCGCCGTGCCGCGCGCGCGGAACGCCAGCGATCCGCGCGCCTGATGCGGCGCTTGCGGCTGGCCGGGTTGGCGGTGCTTGCCACTGGCGTGGTCGCGGCGTTGGCCGTGCTGGTGATTGCCCTGGGACGCGGGCCGGACACTGACGCGCCGCAACGCAACCGAATCGAGAACGAAGGCCGGCAGCACGTGGCTGAAGGCAGTGTCGTTGAACACCAGGCCGACCCGCCGGCTTCAGGCGACCACTATCCCGTGTGGTCGCGCTATGGCGTGTTTGAGGAGCCCGTGAATCCCGGCTACTGGGTCCACAACCTGGAGCATGGCGCGATCGTGCTGCTGTATACCTGCACCGACGACTGCGAGCGGGTGAGGGCGGACATCAATCGGATATATGCGTCGCTGCCGGATGGCGCGTTCGGGGAGGTGAAGCTGCTCGCCACGCCGTACGAGGCTGACTTTGGCTCGCGGTTCATGCTGATTGCGTGGAATTGGCAGGAGCCGTTCGACGAGTTCGACGCGGGTCGGATCGAACGGTTTTACCGAGAGTTCCTGGACCGCGGTCCGGAGCGTGCGCCGTGACCGGTGCGGGACAATTGATTGGAAGCAACCGGCGGCTATGGCCTAAGGTGGACGCAACGGTGACTGCCATAGACGCGTTCGGAGCGTTCCTGGATGATTGAACGAGAACCTTTTCTGATTCGCAACGGTCTGCGCATTTTCAGCGTGTTGGTTGCCGTGGGCCTGGTTGCGCTGATTGTGATCGGTATCCGATTTCAGATTGAGAACGCGGAGTTTTCGAACGAGGAGAATCGATATCAGTCTCGGGTGCCGAACGTTACTGAGCTGAAGGCCGGATGCGACTTCTTTGGCGGGCAGTTCGTGGGCATGCCGGTCGTCGCGCCGCGCAGTGGTGCCCCCGGGCTGATGGAGGCCTGCAACCTCACCGGAACCGCGCAGGCCGGCTGGCAGTGCGAGCACTTCGACGGCGCGTATAGCCGAGGCTCCTGTAGCGTGGACGTCGGGGCAACCCTGCAGGCCATGCCGCGAGTCCCGGGTTAACGAAGCAGCCGGCTCCCAGGCGGCAAACATCCAACGCAAGTAGTTGCAGAGTTGATGTGTTCTCCGGCCATGCCCTCAAACGCGCACAATGCCGGGTTGGTCGCACACCCCTGAGACGCCATGCAGCCCTTGGACTACAGCCGTTCCTACTTACGCTGGACGACAGCTCCGACAACGTCCGATGTCCGCACGCCGGGACACATGCCGTTTGGGAACAGCGTGCGAATCCTGTTGGACGCGCGGGCGCGCCTCATTGATTCGATGAACGGGACGGATGAGGAGTTCTACCTGATCGCGCCGTGCCGCACGGAATGGATGTATCGCGACGATTCCTGCATCCAGCAGCCGGGGGGCGAGTACCGGCTGGCGTGGGCGCAGAACAAAGACCGGGCGCTGCGATTCAGTCGCGACCTGGCCGATCCGGATCCGAGGCCCCAAGCGGTGCCGATTGACGACCGGTATCTCGACCTGGGCTACGCCCTGACGCCGCTGCCGAATCCGCGTCCCGCAACCGACAACAAGGCGCTGGTGGCCGCGGCGGAATCGCTGGACCCGGTGGTCATTCAGACAGAGATTGAGAACGAGGCGCGCACGCGACGGGCGGTGCTGGAATATCCCGTGAAGACCTTCAACTACCACCCGGAACGCATTCTGTTTCAGATGGACACGGGCCCGATGCTCTGGGCTGACCTCGAGTCGTCCGAAGCGGATCCGATGTGCTGGCTACGGCTGGCGCACACGGTGTTCAACCGTTTCGACGCGGCCGAGTTCGTGCTTCGGGGGCCGACGCCGTACCTGGTTGACGGCGAGCCCGTGGGGGAAGTGGAGGACTACCAACACGTGGTTGCCCAGCCGGCACGGCACCGATTCTTCGTGGCGGGCTGATCGGGCGCGATGCAGGCGGCAGAGAACGCGGAGGCGGTGCTGGGCGTACTCGCGCCAACCAGATCCGAACTGAATGCGGTTGTCGGCGAGGCCGTCGCCGGCCTGTCTGTGCCGGAAGTCGGCGGCGCGCGCCACTATCACTTCGACCATGTCGAGGCCGTTGGAATTGTGACCGGGCAAGGGGCCAGCCGCTCAGCGGCCACGCTGGCGCACGTGCTGGAGGCTCGCCTGATTGACAAGCTATTGATCGTTGGGGTGGCGGGAGGAACCCGGGCCAGCCAGGCGCCCGGCGACTTGCTGGTGGCCAGCGGCGCCGGGCCGATGTTTGCTCACCCAACGCCCGCGAACCCACGCATGGTCGAGGCTTTGGCCGAGACCTTGCAGGCAGCCGGGACTCCGGCGCGCATAGGCCCACTGGCGGCAGTGGACGGGCTGGCTCGGACCGAGGCAAAGGTCCGGCTAGGCGATGCAGGGTTCATTGGGGTCGACATGGAAACGCAGGCGTTGCTGGCGGGCGCCCGGCGGGCCGGGATACCGGCGGTGGGCTTGCGCGTGGTGCTGGATCCGCTGGGGTGCGACATTCCGCACAGCGTGGCGGCGCTGGCGGCGGCCCAGGGCGGGCGCCTGTGGCCTGACATCCTGGGACTGGCGCGTTGGCCATTGGAACTTCGGTCGATTGTGCAGTTCACGCGAGATCTGAAGACGGCGCTGGGGTCGCTGCGGGCAGTCGCAGCGGCGGCAGTGCAGGCGGTCGACGCAGCCGGCTGAGACCTCGATTCCCGACCGTCGCAAGGCCGCAAATTTTGGGCTGTGCCGTAACATATCGGCACGGCGGGCCGTCGCGAATCCGTGACGCCGCCGTAGCGCGTGTCCGGCAACCGGCGCCTACGGGCCTCCTAGAAGTGATCCTATGAGCGAGAACGAAGCGGTTGGGACCGGCCTGGTGGTGGCCGGCGTCGTCATATTCGTTGTGGCCTATGCGCTAATTGCAAGCGACAAGGTGCCGAAGTCGGCGGTGGCGCTGGGCGGCGGCGCGTTGATGATCCTGATTGGGATCCTGGATCAGCACCACGCGTTCGAGCACATCGACTTGAACGTGATCCTGCTGCTGGTGGGGATGATGGTGCTGGCAGGCATCGTGCGGCACACCGGGGCGTTTCAGGCACTGGCAATCCTGGCGGCGCGCTGGACCGGCGGCGAGGGCGTGCGGCTGATGCTGGCGCTGTCGCTGATCACGGCGGTGCTGTCGGCGTTTCTGGATAACGTGACCACGGTCATTCTGATCGCGCCGATCACCATATTCGTGGCGTCTCGCCTGGGTCTGAATCCCGTGCCGTTTTTCATCGCGGAGATCCTGGCGTCGAACGTGGGCGGCGCCGCCACGCTGATCGGGGATCCTCCCAACATCCTGATTGCCAGCGCCGGGAAGCTGGACTTTGCGGTATTCGCGGCGCATATGGCGCCGGTTTCCGCGATTTCGCTGGTGGTGTTGCTGTTCGTGATGCGCTGGATGTTCAGGTCGCAGGTGGTGGCGGATCCTCAACGCGCGGCCGCGCTGGCGATGCTGGATCCCGCCGACGCCATCACGGACCGACGCGGCATGTACATCGGGCTGGGTGTACTTGGGCTGACGGTTTTTGGATTCCTGATCCACGGCGCAATGGGCTGGGAACCGGCGACGGTGGCGGTCGCCGGCGCCGCGCTGTTGATGATCATTACGCGGCCTGACGTGCACAAGGTGTACAACGAGGTCGAATGGGCCAGCGTGCTGTTCTTCGTGGGCCTGTTCATGATGGTGGGTGGACTGGTTGAGCTCGGCGTGCTCGACGCCGTGGCCGACTTCACCATTGACCTGACGCAGGGCAATGTGGGGGCCACGGCCTTCCTGATCATGTGGTTGAGCGCGATCCTTTCGGCGGTGGTGGACAACATTCCCTACACCGCGACGATGCTGCCGGTGGTGCAGCGACTAACGGAGGAGGGGTTGAATCCTGACAACATCCTCTGGTGGTCACTGGCGATTGGCGCGGACTTCGGGGGCAACGCAACGATCATTGGAGCGTCGGCCAACGTGATATTGGCGGGCATTTCCGAGCGCGAGGGTCATCACATCCGGTTTGTCGAGTTCATGAAGTACGGCATTCCGGTGACAATTATCTCGCTGATCATCGGAACCATCTGGGTATGGTTGCGCTACCTGGCGTTTGCCTAGGCGCGTGAGACAGGAGTCGCCCATGGGGCCTGACGAACAGCGACCGCTGGACACCGTGGAGTCGCGAGTCAGCGACCTACGGGCGCGTGGATTGATTGATGCCTACAGCGTGGTTCGGGCCGACGCGAAATTCGCGGAGTTGGTGCGTACGGTCGAGGTCCGGCCGCAAGTGCGCACGGTGGCCGTGACCGACGACGACGGTGGGCTGACCGGCATCATTCCAATGCGGGTCTTCTACGACGCGCTCTTTGCCGATGTGTATCCGGCTGCGGCGATGGCGGACGTGACGTCCTTCGAGAGCGCACTGCAATACGGGGACTACATGGTTCACCCAAACGCCGGCGAGATTATGCTTGAGGCCGAGTCGGTCTCGCTAGCGGACACGCTGCACGACGCGTTCATTGCGCTGCACCGCTCAGGCCAGGCCGGCCTGCCAGTCGTTGACTCCGAGAACCATCCGGTCGGGTATCTGGACTTGCTGTCGATCCTGCCGTTGTGGGAGCAGCGACCACAACCTGCGTAGAACTCCGAACACCGCGGCCTGGCAGCCGGGCCTATAGGGCTTCCTTGAGAGCCTTGGCGCTGGCGGCAGTCATGCCGTCGACGGCGACGAGGTCTTCCAGGCTCGCCGCGCGGATGCGCTTGAGAGAGCCAAACGTGCGCAGCAGGTTGCGCTTGCGCTTGGGGCCGATGCCGGGGATCTCGTCGAGAATCGAGCGGCGGCCGCGGGCGGTGCGGAGCTTGATATGGAAGCTGACGGCGAAGCGGTGCGCTTCGTCGCGAATCTGTTGCATCAGATGAAGTCCGGGGCCATCGAGGGGCATCAGGACAGGTCCAGATTGATTGGGGAGGTACAGCTCCTCGCGTCGCTTCGCGATGGCGGCCAGTGGAATGTGCGCGCGGTCAAGGCCGAGTTCCTTGAAGACCCCGAGCGCGGCGCTTAGCTGGCCCTTGCCGCCGTCGATCAGCATGAGGTCGGGCGTGACGCCCCACTCCTTGCTGGAGCCCACGGTGGGTTCTGAAACGTCCGGCAGCTGATCGTCCGGACTGAATCCGGCCAGCGGCACGCTGGCTAAGGCTCGGGGATCCTGACCGGCGGCAGCCGCAACGTCTGTTTCTTCGGCGTAACGGCGGAGGCGGCGTCGGAGGACTTCACGCAGCGATTCAAAGTCGTCGTTGCCCGCGCCGCTGCGCACTTTGAACCGGCGGTACTTGCCGTTCTTGGCGACGCCGTCCTCGAAGACGACCAGGGAGCCAACGGCGAGGGAACCCTGGATGTGGGAGATGTCGTAGCACTCGATGCGCCGCGGAAGGCGCGGCAGGTCCAGGGCGACGCCGATTTCCAAGAGCGCCTGGCGGCGCTTGCGCTCGCTGTTGAGCCAGGTGGTGCGCTCGAGGTGCAGAGTCTCGGCGGCGTTGCGCACGGCCATTTGGACCAGGCGACGCTTGGGGCCGCGCTGGGGGCGACGGACGGTGACGTTGGCGCCGCGGAGCGACTTCAGCCAGGACTCAAGCACCTCAACGTCGGTGAGGTCCTGGGGGACAAGGACGAGTTGAGGGACTTCGGCGGCGCGGTCGTAGTACTCGCGAACAAAGTCGTCCAACATCTCGGCTTCGGTCTCCTCGCCGGTGACGGTGAGGTCGTAGTGATGGTGGCCGATGAGCTTGCCGCCGCGGATACGGAAGACGGTGGCCATGGCGTCGCGGTCCTGGCGGGCGGCGGCGATGACGTCGACCTGGCGCTCGCGGGCGTCGGGGTCTGAGACCTTCTGCTCGGTAACGACCTTTTCCATCGCCGAGATGCGGTCTCGGAATCTGGCGGCCTCCTCGTAGTCCTGGGTGTCGGCAGCGGCCCACATCTGCTCGGTGAGCTGTTCCTTGACCTGCTCATACTCCCCGCGCAGGAAGCGCACGGCGCCTTCGACGACCTCGCGGTACTGGTCGACGGTGACGTAGCGGGTGCAGGGGGCGTTGCAGAGGCCGATGTCGTACTTGAGGCAGGGTCGCGGTATCGGCTTGGCCATGCTGATATTGCAGGTGCGGTAGGGGAAGAGGCGGTTGAGGAGCTTCAGTGTTTGGCGCAGGGACTTCGCGCTGGTGTAGGGGCCAAAGTAGAGCGATCCGTCCCTGGCGATGATGCGCGTGGTGGCGACGCGGGGATACGTCTCCTGCACGGTGACCTTGAGGTAGAGGTATTGCTTGTCGTCGCGGTAGGTGACGTTGAAGCGGGGTCGGTGTTCCTTGATGAGGTTGTTTTCGAGGACCAGGGCTTCGACCTCTGAGTCGGTGACGATGACGTTGAAGTCGGCGATGCGTGCGACTAGTGAGCGAGTCTTGTAGGAGTGGTCGCCGCGGCGGAAGTAGCTGCGGACGCGGCTGCGCAACGAGCGGGCCTTGCCGACATAGAGCACGCGGTCGTCCCTGGCGCGCATGAGGTAGACGCCAGGAGACTCGGGCAGCTCGGCCAGCTTGCCCTCGATGGTGGAACGGACGGCTTCGCGGGTCATTTGGTCTGCGCTGTCACGGGTCGAGAGGTGTACCGCGTCGGCTAATTCTAGGCAGGCGGCGTCGGGTTGCCGTGCGGATAGAATCGGCGGTTGCGAGCGGTCCATGAAGGTGCCTCGCCCGTCGAGACGCAGCGCCCACTTCTCATCCTGATCTATCTCGGCATCGCCGTGGCGGCCGCGTGGCTGCTGCAATTCCTGTGGGGCGTGCTGAGCCAGGCCGGCGTTTTTGTGGTGATGCTGCTGGTGGCCTGGATTGTGACGGTGGTGACGCTGGGACCGGTGCGGTTGCTGCAGCGGCTGCGGATTCCTCGTCCGGTCGCGTCGGCCCTCGTGTACCTGGTGGTGCTGGGAATCGCGGGCGTGAGCCTGTTCTTCGTGCTGCCGCCGTTCTTTACGGAAGTCGGGCGCGCGGCGGAGACCCTGACCGCGCAGGCTCGGGGGATTCCGGAGGGTCTGACTAACTTGCAAACCTGGCTTTCCGGGCTGGGCGCGCCGGACGACATCGTGGGTACAGTCACGGAGGATGTCAGCCACAACCTGGCATCGATGGGACAAGGGCTGGCCAGCGGCGTCATCACGACAACGGGGACGATCGCAGGCGGCGTGGCTGCCACGATCGTGACATTGATCATTTCGTTCTACCTGGTCCTGGGCTGGGATCGAGGCGTGGAGCGGCTGACGGACGCGCTGCCGCCGGACTGGGCGGCGCGCCTGCACCGTGGCGTGCGGGCCAGCGAGCACACGTTCGGGGCGTGGCTGGGCGGCCAGTTTCTGGCGTCGGTGATCTGGGGAATCGCGGTGGTTGTGGCGTACCTGATCGCGGGGCTGGAGTTCGGCCTGTTGGTGGCGGTCGGTACCGGCATCCTGATGTTCATCCCCTTCTTCGGGATGATTGTGGGCATCGCGATTCCGACGATCATGGCGTTCACCGTGCGAATCGACTTGGCGATCTGGGTGGGGGTTGCCCTGGCGCTGGTGTCCCTGGCGATCGAAAACGTGGTGAAGCCACGCATCATGGGGACGGCGATTGGCGTGAATCCGATTGTGGTCCTGTCCAGTGTGATCCTGGGCGGCATCGCGGCAGGATTCTGGGGGGTGCTATTTGGGATTCCGATCGGAGCACTGCTTTGGACGACGCTGCGCGGATTTCTCAGGGAATTCCTCGTGATGCAGCGACGAAGGACGCGGATGGCATTGGCGGCAGCTGCGAGCGACATGCCTGAATCGCCTCCGCAGAATGCGCCGGAAGCGCCGGGGCCGAAGGCCGCCAGTCCGGCGACGGTGACGGTTGAGGCATCCACGGACGAGGCCCAGCCATAAAGTCCATTTGGCGAACCCTCGGCTATATCCGCGCGTACTGGCCACTGGCGCTGCTGAGCATTCTGACGTGGCTGGTATCGGCAGCGATGGACCTGGCAGTGCCACAGGTGCTGGCCAGAGTGATTGACGAGGGCATCGTCGCCGGCGACCGGTCGCGCCTGCTGGGGCTCGCGCTGCTGGCGGCGGCGCTGATCGCGCTGCGCGGAGCCGCGCTTTTAGGGGCGCGGTTCTGTCAGCGCTGGTACCAGGCGGGAATCAGCCGCCAGCTGCGGAACGAGGTCTACGACAAGCTGCAGCGGCTGCCGTATGCCTACTACGACCGGGTGGACAGCGGGGACGTGATCACGCTGGCGATCAGCGACACGCGGACCGTGCAGGGCTTCACCGGCTACGGGGCCATGGAAGCCGTGCGGACGGTGGGTATCTACGTGGTGATCGTGACGGGAATGGTGATCGCCAGTGCGCAATTGACGCTGATGGCGCTGGCGGTACTGGCGCTGATGGTGGTTGTGGCCACGGTGTATGGGCGGCTGGTGCGGCCGATGTGGCTGGCCTACCGCAGTCAGCAGGCGCAGTTGACTCGGGTGTTGACGGAGAACCTGAATGGCATTCGGGTAGTCAAGGCGTTCGCGACGGAAGAGCGCGAGATCGACGCGTTCGGGGCCGAGTCCGAGGCGATGCGAGAGCGAGCGCTGGCGCCGATCCGGCTGCGCGCGCGGGCCATGCCGCTGATGTTGCTGCTCACCGGAATCGGATCGCTGGTCGTGATCTGGGCGGGCGGACTTCTGGCCATTGACGGCGCAATCTCGGTGGGCGTGCTGCTGGCGTTTTATTACTACTTCACGCGGCTTATCCAGCCGTCGCGGCGACTTGGCTTCATCGTGCAGCAGGTGGCGCGTACGGCGGTTTCGGCCGACCGCGTGTTCGGTTTGTTGGACGAGCCCGTGGGGATTGAGAGTCCACCGGGGGCCGCCGCGCAGTCGAGCGTCAAGGGGCGGGTGGACTACGACGGTGCGGACATCGCGTTCAACCGGCGGACGGTTGTGTCCGGGGTCAGCGCGGCGGTCGGGACGGGCGATGTGATCGGCGTCGTGGGACCGACCGGTTCGGGGAAGTCGAGCCTGCTGAACCTGATCCCGCGCTACTACGACGCGGCGGGCGGCGCGGTGCGGGTGGATGGCCAGGACGTGCGGAGCTTCGAGCTGGGAAGCCTGCGCTCGGCGGTATCGATCGTGCCGCAGGATCCGTTCCTGTTCTCCGACACGGTTCGCAACAACATCGCGTACGGCAGTCCGGACGCCGACCTGGACCAGGTAGTCGCTGCCGCCAAGGATGCGCAGGCGTATGACTTCATCCTGGAGATGCCGGAGGGTTTTGAGACGGTTATCGGTGAGCGCGGCGTGGGGCTGTCGGGTGGGCAGCGCCAGCGGCTGACGATTGCGCGGGCGCTGCTGCGTGAGTCGGCGATTCTGATCCTGGACGACGCGACGAGCAGCGTGGATACGGAGACCGAGCGGCGGATCCAGGACGCGCTGCGCCGGCGGGCGGGTGGACGGACGACGTTCATCGTCTCGCAGCGCATCAGTTCGGTTGAGCACGCGGATGAAATCCTGGTTGTGGACCAGGGCGGCGTCGCCGACCGGGGGACGCATGCCGAACTGATTTCGAGGCCCGGGTTCTACCACGACCTTTTTGACCTCCAGGTGCGTCAGGCAGAGGAGGCGCGCGCGGACCTGGCGGCGGCGGCCGACGCATGAGGATGGGCATGGGGTCGGGGATGGGGATGGGGACATCCCAGGCGCGCGGGACGTTCGTCCAGGAAGAGACGGGCTTCGAAGGCTTTGACCGGCGGGTGTTGCTGCGGCTGCTGGGGTACCTGGCGCGCGACCGGCGACGGCTGCTGATCGCAAGCGTGGCGGTGCTGACGGTAGCCGGGACCACGATGGCCCAACCCGCCCTGATCGGGCTGGCGATCGATAGCGGTATTCGGGCGGGCGATGCCGGGGTGCTGACGGTGGCCGCACTGGTTTTCCTGGGCGTCACCCTGGCTCAGGCCGGCGCCACGGCGGTCCAACTGGTGATCAACGCCAGCCTGGGCCAACGCATGTTGCAGGCCATGCGGATGGAGATGTTTCGTAAGTACCAGTCCCTGCCGCTGGGGTTTTACGACCGGCAGATCACCGGGCGGCTGATCGGCCGGATGGCGTCGGACGTGGAGCAGATCGGGGAGGCCGTCACCGAGGGGGCGATCGGGATGGTGGCGGATATGGCGATCCTGATCGGGATCCTGGTTGCGATGGCGCTGTTGAGCTGGGAATTGACGCTGATTGCGGTGGCGGTGTCGCCGTTCATGCTGCTCAGCGGCATTGTGTTTGCGCGGGTGGCGCAGGCGGCCTACCGGGTGATGCGGACGCGGACGTCCACCCTGAATGGGGTGCTCGCCGAATCGATTCTCGGAATGCGCGTGATCCAGGCCTTCACCCGCGAGGACGTGAACGCGCGGCGCTTCGACGAGGTGAACCATGCCCAGGCGCAGTCGCAGATGCGGGCGATGACGGTTACTTCGTCGGCCGAGCCGGCGGTGGAATTGTTCACGGCCATTTCGACCGGGCTGGTGCTGTGGTTGGGCGGGTCGTTTGTATTGGACGGGTCGGACACAGTGACGCTGGGCGTGGTGACGGCCTTTGTGCTGTATATCGAGCGGTTCTTTGGTCCGGTGCAGGAATTGGCCACGCGCTGGGGCGCGATCCAGGCGGCGATGACGTCGGCCGAGCGGGTGTTCGAGATCCTGGACACCGAGGAAACGATGCACGACCAGCCCGACGCCCGGGAGTTGCCGCCGGTCCGGGGCGAGGTGCGGTTCGACCGCGTGAGCTTTGCTTACGAGGCGGGCCGGCCGGTGCTGCACGAGGCCAACATCGTGGCGAATCCGGGCGACCGGATTGCGCTGGTTGGGGCCACGGGGGCCGGCAAGACCACGATTATCAACCTGTTGCTGCGCTTCTATGACGCGACGGGCGGGTCGGTGCGGATTGACGGGCAGGACGTGCGGTCGGTCAGCCAGACTTCGCTGCGGCGGCAGATCGGGCTGGTGTTGCAGGAGCCCTTCCTTTTCAGCGGGAGCATTCACGACAACATCGCCTACGGACGGGCCGACGCGACGCGGGCCGAAGTGATCGAGGTGGCCAAGGCGGTGCGCCTGCACGAGTTCGTGGAGAGCCTGCCGTTCGGGTATGACACGCCGATCGAGGAACGGGGCGGCGGGCTGTCGACGGGGCAGCGGCAGTTGGTGTCGTTTGCGCGGGCGTTGCTGACGGACCCGCGGGTGCTGGTGCTGGACGAGGCGACGAGTTCGGTGGATACGCAGACGGAAGGCGTGATCCAGGACGCGATGGAGACGATGATGCGGGGGCGAACCAGCTTCGTGATCGCGCACCGGCTCTCGACGGTGCGGAACGCGACGGAGGTCCTGGTGCTGGACCAGGGACGCATCGTCGAACGCGGCACACACGCGCAACTGCTGGCGAAGGCGGGGTTGTACTACAACCTGTACACGCTGGGGCTGTCGACGGGCGGCGAGGACATCGACGCGGCGGCGCTGCGGGGCGCGGATACGCGCGGCTGAGCGACGGTCGTCCGGTGGAGCTACAGGCTCCGGACGGCCGCCTGGCGGTTGGAGGATTAAAGGGGGACCACTCACACGCCAGCCCGTACCCCTTAGGGGTACGGGCTGGCGTGTGAGTAGTTTAGGCGATTTTTGGGGGGTGATTGACGCGGCTTTGAAGATACGGCGTCCAGGGCACAGGACAGGGCAGGCGCCAAGCCGCGGGGGTGGCGGGCGCCGCTCAGGCAGGGGGTGAGAGGGGGCAGGGGGCGACGGGACGGCGGGCCGGTAGCGCGCCGGGGCGAGGCGGTTCACAGGATCGGCCGCGGGCGGAGGGCCAGCCGGACGGCGGGCGGCGAGGGTCAGGATGAGGGGACCGAGGCTCAGGAGGACGGTGTGCAGGACATGGACCAATACCAGCCAGGGACGGGGCGTCTGCAGTGGCGGACAAGGGAGCGGCGCGGGCACGAGAGGTTTCCACGAGGATGAGGGCGGCGACACTTCTATTGTACACAATTTGATTACTGACTGGCAGTGGGCTTACGGCGACGCGCTACGACTCCTCGGGGAACCTCGGCGCAACAGGTGTGGGCTGGGTAGGACGGAGTGGTCGGAGACGGACCCGGGTCAGGGAAACGGCACGAGCGGAAGTCGAGATTCCCCATTCGGCAGGCTCAGGGCAGACCCATTGGGGGACTTCGGAGTGAAAGCCCTGAGGAACTTCGGGGCGCCGTCGCATGTGTTCACTCTGTTGGGCCAATGTGTTCAGTTTTTGGCCGAATGTGTTCACTTTCTTGCCAGATGTGTTCAGTTTGGCGGGCCATGTGTTCAATTTTTGGCGATGCGCGTCCACGTTGGTTCAGCCGGTCGCGAGGCAGAGGATTCGTCGCTACGCCCGGGATGGGAGAGGCAGAGCAAGCCGCTACAGGATTATGGGCAGCGGCCTAGTTCTCCTTGACGGGAGCGGCTAAGTCGGGTACCCAACTGGGCATGGAAAGCGCCAGCCAGGTGCTCTCACGCGAAAGGGGAGACTGCATGGGCCACGTCGGCGTCGCATCGGTGGCCACACTCGCTCAGAATATTGAGGCGTACGAGGAGCGAAGAGACGAGATGGAAAGCGATCATATGGGCAAGTGGGTCATTTTCTACGACGGTGACTACATCGACGACTTTGACGACTTTCAGGATGCCGCCATGCTGGCGATTCGCAAGTGGGGGCGCGGTCCATACCTGATACGGCTGGTTGGAGAGAACGAGGCCGTCATTCCAACCGCCATAGTCTCCGGCCCGGTGCATGGCGCGGGTTAGGTGCGGCACCAGCGGGCCCAGAAGTCTCGTCAGCCGCGGCGCCCGGCTACAGGTTGAGGTTGGGTTCGATCCGAAATATCACCAGCCTGTTGGACGCCCGGCAATTCCAGATGACCGGTACACAGCCTTGATTGATACCGGCGCCGGCATTTCCTGCATCGACGAGGCGTTGGCAGAACGGCTGAATCTCCCGAGGCATGAAGACAAAGAGATGGTATGGGGTGTCGTTGGCAAAGGGTATCGGGCGACTCGCTACATGGCTCACCTGTACCTGCCGGGCTTCGCGCACGTGTATTACGCGCCAGTCAGGGGACTCCCGCTTGCTGAGCGGATTGAGGGCATTCACTTGTTGCTGGGTCGCGATCTCTTGAAGCACTACTGGCTGAACTATGGCGGTCGGAACGGGGACGTGTTTCTGGACGATTCAACGGCCGGGCAGTAGTCCAGCGCTTAGAGCCGCGCCCCCGGCCGTGACGGTCAAGGTCTGGGATGCGACCGATAAAGGGTCCCCGCCCTGATCGTCCCACGCTCAACAGGTATGGCCGGCGTGCCATTGCCAACCGGCGGCCGTGGCTTGAAGGGGTGTGGCGAGGTGGGCGGGCGTGGAGCGAACGCAGGGACGCTCTGAAGGCCGGAGGCGGGCGACGCGGTGGGAGCGGAAGGCCCGAGCTGGAGGGGGAACTCGGAGCAACTAAGGGGCGGGGCTGAGAGCAGAGCGGCGGTGGGGTCGTGGGCTAGTCTGGGTTGAGTTGCCGGGTGCTTGCGTTGAGTTGCAGGTAGCGTCTGGCGAAGGTTTGCAGCCACTCGCCGGCGTACGGTTGCCAGGCCGATACCACCTGCGACAGATCGAATGCCGAGAACGTGGCATGGCTGCGCAAGAGCGTCCGGTAACGGTCAATTACGTCGCGACAGCGATGGTCTTCCGGGTGAAAGACGACCGACAGGTGGCCGGACCGATAGGCGGGCGCCGGGCGCCGAAGCATGGACCAGGCGAGCAGGTGGTTACGCCATAGCTGGTTGTGCCGGATGTCGGCAACCGCTTCGTGAGATTCGAGGCGCCAGGGGCTATCGGGTGTCATCCAGCGACGGTAGGTCGGTTTGTCGTACCGGCGCTGGGAAAAGGGCTCGGTGAGCTTGACCTCAATGCCAATGAACCCAGCCTGCCCTGCTGCACCCTCGTATTCGATGAAGACGTCAAATGCGGTTCGGTCGTCCAGATACTCGGCAGCGGGCTGGGGCGCCCACTCAAACCGAACATCGGTGACACGTTTCACGTGCGCGCCCCAGAGCGCGCGGACCATTTCGGTCGCCATCTCGTGGTCGAGCGCCAACGATCCCAAGAGGTTGAAGGCCATGGGCTGGCTGGACAGCATGTTGCGCATCAAACGGAACTCGTCGACCGCCCCGGTTCTTTTCGCGACCCGCCGCCTGGCCAGTTCGAATATGTCGGGCGTGAGAAAGTTGAGCCCACGCGAGGCCGAATCCGCGGTCAGCATGTTGCCGTACGACGTGCGCGACGACGGCGACGGTCCGGCGCCGTATGAGACCCGCAACACACGCGCGCGGTACCAACTCTGATGCCAGCGCATGCGCCGTGTGAAGTCGTTGTCAGGCTCGTATTGCGGGCCAATGTCAATCACGCGTCTGCCCTGATTCGACGTTGCCGGCGGTTGGATCTACTCAAACTCGCGCACTGCCGGCGTTGAAGGCTGGCGGGAATTATCGCGCTTGGGCGGTTGTTGGATGGCAGCCAGCCGACGACGACGAATTGGCGGGGCGGTTGGGCGACTTGGACGCATGACCACGGATGCCAGGTCCCAGGCTGCGGGCATCCTGACACTGGGCGAAGTGCCTGATGGCTCGTGGTCGTGGATCAGGACGAGGGGGCGAGGGGGACGAGAGAAGGCGAGATATGCCCTTCGGCAGGCTCGGGGCAGGCTCTTGGGGGACCCGGGGCAGGCAGAGGGGGTGAGCTCGGCATGGGAGTGGCGTAGGCAGCCTCGGCCGAGGAGCGATGTGGATTATTGGTATAGTATGATCATGTATATGAAGGCTATACAAGTGACATTCGACGAGGCGCTGCTGGAGCGGCTTGACCGGGATCCGGCGGTGCGGGAGCGGGGCCGATCGGCGGTACTGCGGGAGGCGGCTGCCGCGTACCTGGTGCGCACGGAAGCCGAGGTCATTTCCGACCGCTACCGCAGGGGCTACGGCGACACCCCCGCGCTTGACGCCGAGCTTGGCGAGTGGGCTGGCGAGGGCGTGTGGCCCCAGGATTAGAGGCCGGGCCGCGTCGCGGGGAGATCTGGCACTACGGATTGAAGCGGCCCGATAAGCGGCGTCCGGTGGTCGTGCTGACGCGGCAGGAAGTGCTTCCGCTGCTGCACACAGCGATGGTTGCGCCGATCACGTCGACGATTCGCGGGCTACCGAGCGAAGTGCTCGTGGGTGTGGATGAAGGGTTGCGGCACGACTCGGCCATCAACCTGGACCACGTGCAGACGGTGGAGCAGCGGCAGTTGCATCGCTACGTCGGCTCGTTGAGTCCCGAGAAGATGCGGCAGGTGTGCCGGGCGCTCGGCGTGGCCACCGGCTGCGTGTAGCTCGCGCTGCCCCCGAGTAGCGCGTCGCGATTCGTGGAAGGCAGGTTGTGTGAGCCTGTCCAAGGACCGTCGCAGCGTGCTGAAGGATTCGGCAGATGACTGACCAGATTGAACCAGTCCAGGCCAACTTGCATCACGAACTGGTTGCGCCGCGAGCGCGGGCGGACGCCTATCCAACACTGGTGTTGCTACATGGGCGGGGGGATAGCGCGGCTGGGATTGCGCCGTTGGGGTATGAGTTTGAGCGGGACGACTTGCTGGTGATTTCGGTGCAGGCGCCGCTGGAGCTGGGCGGGGCGATGGCGGGCGGGTATGAGTGGTACCGGATGCGGGAGCCCGAGCGTCCAGACGAAGCAACGCGGCGGGCCAGCCTGGATGCGCTGGGCGAGTTCCTGGACACGGTCAAGGCGAGCTATCCAGTCGATCCCGAGCGCGTCGTGCTGCTGGGGTTCAGCCAGGGGGCAGTGATGTCGCTGGGGGCGCAGGCGCTGCAGCCCGAGAGCGTGGCCGGCGTGATCGCGTTGAGCGGCTACTTTCCGATCGAGGTGGAATCAGAGGCCGGCAACCTGGTGGGGCGCCCGGCCTTTGTGGCGCACGGGGTCTACGACGACATTATTCCCGTGGAAGCCGGGCGGCGGACCCGTGACCTGCTGGAGCGGCATGGGGTGGACCTGACGTACCGGGAGTATTCAATGGCACACCAGGTGAGCGCGGAGGAGATGGGTGATGTCCGAGCCTGGCTTGTGGCTGCAATCAATGACCGCGGCTGAGCGCTTACGAGTGCGTAGTAGGGTGAACGTGTGCCTGATTCTCATCGCCAGTTATGTGCCGCTCGCGATTCGTGACGGGGCTGCCAACGTCGGTCACACTCGGGAGAGGTTCTCCGTGGCGCTGGGCGCCAGCGAATGAGCCCCGAGTTGATCGGCATCCTGAGCGTGGGTGTTGCCCTGGGCCTACTCATCGTGGCGCTCTTGCGAAGCACGAACGCCCGCATTGAGAGGTCGGAAGACCGCTTCCAGCGGATGGCACCGCGGATGGATGAGCGCTTCCGGCAGAAGGGCGAGCACTTCGGGCAGATGGACGCCCGCTTCGCGGGGATGCAAGCCCTAATGAATGACCGCCTCGGGCGGTCGGAAGGCTTGTTTAATACGCGTTTCGAGCGGCTGGAGGACCGATTCGAGAAGCTTGAGGCGCGCCAGTACGAGATTGCCCACGGGCTAACGCGAATTGAGGCTCTCCAGATTGACGCGGTCGCCCGCGCCCAAAGCCGAAGGGGAGCCCGAGGTCATCCACCAAGGCACGGGGGCGGCGGGGTTGATTGAGGGCGGTAGGACGCTTGCTGGTTGCTGAAACCGCAGTCTACTATGACCATACGGCGTTGGTCTGGCGTACCGCGAATGCTCAATGGTGCGCCAAGTCATCGCCTAGGAGATGGCCAATGTTCGTACGTGGCCTGATAAGTCGCTTGATTCGATGGATGCTCGGTAGATTCGGGAAGGAAAGCACAATGAGCGCTTGGCATGTGGCTGCCCCCAGCGGCGGCTCGCCGCTACCGGATTACCGGTGCCACACCTACTTGGACTGCAGGAACTTGCAGCGCATCCTTGGCCCTCAACCTGAGCGGCGAAGGGACGGCACCGGCGGTCTCACTGAGTGCTGGAATTGTCGCGAGCGGCGGTTGCGCGGGAGGCGTTAGCGCATATCGGCAGGAATCTTCCGCTTATCCTAAAAAAGACGGCGTCATTGTGTTATGATGCAATACCTACTTGAAATTGAATCGGTAGTTAGGGAACTACAGCCTTACCTTAGGCATTACAGTTGATGGGTTCTATTGCTTTTCTACTCTGGTTCGTGTCTATTGCAGCCTGTGTGGTTGTTGCTAGAGAAAAAGGAAGACGATGGATCCGATGGTTTTTCCCAGGACTCCTGTTTGGTTTCACTGCCTTAATCTTTCTCGCGGCCATTTCATCACGAGGAATCGAGGATTCTGATCACAGCCGGTTAATCGGAAAGTGGATCACTTCCGGTAAAGGGAGGATATTGCTCGCTTTGGGAGCTACCGTCCTTTCGTTTATTCAGATAAGCGTGCTGCTATCGGCAATACCTACAAGTCAGATTGCAGAAACGGCAGGCACAACGAATCCGACTCTGACCCCTGCTTCGATTTTGACTTTGACACCGCAATCTAGCACTGCGTCTGTTCTACAACCCGTTTCATCGCCCCCATCGACGCAATCCACCCAGTCGGCGCAGTCCACTCAAGCGCCGGCTCCGGAACCAACTCCGACACCAGCATTCACTCTGCCGGCCGTCGTGACGGACACACCGACTCTCACTGCGACTGCTGCGCCGATACCAACCGCGGCAGCCACCTCGCCAAGACCTACGGCAACACCGGTGGCAGTTCTCGCCGCTACACCCCCCAGGTCTCAGGCTTCATCCATAGTTACGTCAGATTCGCGCGTCGAGGGCGATGCCCGGGGCCGTGCTTTAGCGAACCTGGAAGCGGCCGCGCCCGCCGAATACGCGGCCTGGGTAGACGCCGATGGCGACGCAAAAACGCGTGCCTTCGCAGACCTGCACTGGGCCGCACCCGCAGAATCCATGGCCCTTCTGCGTGCTGACGGTACTGTGCTCGGAAGTGTTCGTGGCCGCGTCATGTTGGACCTATTCGAGGCTGCGCCGGCTGAATACGTGGCCTGGATCCGAGGCCTGCGCACCGAAGATGATTCCGGGCTCCGAGCTCAGGCTGACCTGATCGAGGTCGCGACCGCCGAATTCGTGGCATTTCAGCGTTCTTCCAGTGATCCTGGCCCAGCCCTGGGAAACTTAGTCGAGGCCGCGCCGGCCGAATTCGTGGCGTGGATCCGCGCCGATAGCGATGCGGGGCGCCATGCGCTAGCGGACCTGATCGAGACCGCGCCAACTGAACACGTGGCGTACATTCGCGCCCGAAGCGATGTAGGTAGGGCGAACGCGATCGAGATCGCTGTGGGGGACTTGATCGAAGCTGCGTCAATTGAATACGTGGCGTGGCTCCGCGCCGATAACGATGCCGAGGTCCGCGCTCTCGTGGATCTGGAAGTGGCCGCGCCGACTGAGTATGAGGCTTGGGTACGTGCCAGCCAAGCAACCAAAGATCCTGACTTCGGCCTTAGCCGTAGCAAGCCATATCCGTTTGGAGGTGTAGCAGCACTGGATGACTGGAAGCTCAAAGTTCTCCAAGTTATACGAGGTGAGGAGGCGTGGAAGCTCATCCGGGAAGCACACCCGTCTAGTGATCCACCGTCTGATACCCGCGAATATGTTCTCGTCGAATTGACTGCTACGTATACGGGTGATAGTCAAGTGGACATCTCCCAATTGGACTTTGGGATCACCGGCTCGTCCGGGATCTTGTGGGGATACATCTCCTTCATCCCAAGAACCCCTAATCCAGCATTCGAAGCTACCCTTCTAAGAGGAGGGTCAACTCGAGGTTGGCTTAGCTTCGAAATCATAGAAGCAGAATCAGATCTGATATTGGTTTTCAGCAAAGGAAATCAATTGGTTCAAACTATCAGCTTTGGATTTTATTTTACAGGGATTATTGAGGGTCCTATTGGTGATCTTCTTATAGAAGAACCTCGCTACTTAGCGCTTGATTCTGATGCTGTTGTTGTTCTCGACGTAGGAGACCAGCCTAAGGCAACCGATTTGGGCAAGTCACCAGAAGTTCCTGTGCCCGTAGGGGCGAGAGCGACGACGAGATATTTTGAGGTTGATATTGTAGAGATAATTAGAGGTGACGAAGCATGGAACATGCTGAGGGGTGCTAGGGAGTCCAATAACCCTCCGGGTTCAGGTATGGAGTACTTGCTTGCGCGAATTCGTGTAAAAAACATTACTTCGCATCTGAGCGTGATCGGTGATGACGCCTTCAGAGTTGTGGGGGACCAGCGTGTGGTGTGGGAAAATCCAGTTGTGTCGGAACCGGAACCGGCTATCGGTGCAGTGCTCTATCCCGGTGCTATCCACGATGGATGGGTTGCGCTTCAGGCGGCCGTGGGCGAAGAGAACCTAGTTATCGTCTTTGAGCACACCGTTGGCCTATTCGACACCGACAGGCGCTATCTGGCGGTCCCTTAGCCTGCGCGTACCCAACGCGACCGCTGTCTCGCTTCGTGGGCGGGAATCCCTAGCTTGTCTACGACGAGGCGACCGTCATCAGTCCTAGCTCCTCCAACTGGGCGGGGTCGATGGGGGAGGGGGATTGGAGCATGAGGTCGATACCGGCCTGGTTTTTGGGGAAGACGGTGACGTCGCGGAGGTTGGCGGTGTCGCCGAGGATCATGGCGATGCGGTCGAGGCCCATGGCGATGCCGCCGTGGGGCGGGGCGCCGTATTCGAAGGCCTGGAGCATGTGGCCGATCTGTTCCTGGATGCTGTCTTCGTCAAAGCCCATGACCTGGTAAATGCGGTGCAGATCCTTCGCGCGGTGGGCGCGGATGGAGCCGCCGCCGATCTCGTGGCCATTGCAGACAAGGTCGTATTGCTTGGCGGTGGCCTTGGCGGGGTCGGTGTAGAGGAGGTCGAACGAGTCGTCGGCGGGTGAGCAGAAGGGGTTGTGCGAGAAGGTGAGGCCGCCGGTTTCCTCGTTGGGCTCAAAGAGTGGGAAGTCGATGATCCAGCCGAAGGCCAAGACGTCGGGGTCGATCAGGCCCAGCTTGTCGCCGAGGGTCAGGCGTAGCTCACTCAACGCGGCGTTGGCGGTCTCGACCTTGTCGGCCACCAGGCAGACCAGGTCGCCTTGCTCGGCGCCGGCCGCGCCGGCCAGGGCGCGCAGGCCGTCGTCGCCGAAGAAGCGGACCAGGGGCGAACGGAGGGTTCCGTCGCTGTTGAGGGCGATGGTGGCCAGGCCGGCGGCGCCGTGCGTCTTGACCACGTCCTGCAGACGGTCGACCTCGCGCCGGGTAAAGGCCGCTGAGCCGGGGGCGACGACGGCCTTGATGACGCCGCCGTTCTCGACGACCTGGTCGAAGACGCGGAAGCCGTGGCCGGCGGCGGTGGCGCTGACGTCCACGAGTTCGAGGCCGAAGCGCAGGTCGGCCTTGTCGGTGCCGTAGCGGTCCATGGCGTCGGCGTAGGTGATGCGGGGGAAGGGTTCCTGGAGGAGCCGCTTGGTGGAGAGCTCGCGGGCCAGCCGGAGGTAGAGGGTTTCGATGAGCTCGAGGATGTCCTCGCGTTCGACGAAGGCCATCTCGATGTCGAGCTGGGTGAACTCGGCGGTGCGGTCGGCGCGCAGGTCTTCGTCGCGGTAGCAGCGGGCGAGCTGGAAGTAGCGGTCAAGGCCCGCCACCATCAAGAGTTGCTTGAGCTGCTGGGGCGATTGGGGCAGTGCGTAGGCCTGACCGGGGTAGTGGCGGTTGGGGACGATGAAGTCGCGGGCGCCCTCGGGCGTGCTCTTGACCAGGGTGGGGGTTTCGAGTTCCAGGAAGTCGCGCTCCCAGAGGAACTCGCGCATGACGCGGGTGACGTTGAAGCGGAGTTCGGTGAGCTCGCGCATGCGGATGCGCCGGAGGTCGAGATAGCGGTGCGTGAGGCGGACGGACTCGTCGATGTCGCGGTCGGAGGTGATTTCGAAGGGGGGCGGCTTGGAGGCGGCGAGGATTTCGACGCGTTCGATCTGGCCGACTTCGATTTCACCGGTGGCGAGGTCGGGGTTGGTGGTTCCGGCGGGGCGCTCACGGACCTGGCCGGTGACGGCGAGGACGTATTCGGAACGGACGCCCGAGGCCGCTTCGTGGGCTTCGGCGTTGTCTTCGCGGTTGATGACGACCTGGGTGATGCCGTAGCGGTCCCGCAGGTCGACAAAGATCAGGCCGCCCTGATCGCGGCGGCGGTGCACCCAGCCGTTGAGGACGACGGTCGAGCCGGCGTCGGCGCGCCGCAGCGCGCCACAGGTATGGGTGCGGCGTGACCAGGTGGATGCGGGCAGGGCTGACATAGGGACCTCCGGGGTGACGAACGGCGATGGCGTTGGCAATGATCGGGAGACGCGGCCGCGGTAGCGCGGCTACGTATTCAGCGAGGCGGCGATTCGCTCGGCCGCGGCGCGCCAAAACTCGACCTGGCGGGCGCGCCGCGCGCCTTTCAACTCAGTGGCCTCCTCGGCTTCCAACTGCTCGAGCTCCGTGTGCCGGCCGGTCATGAGCAGGCCCAGCTTGGTGAGGGCGTAGGCGTAGTCGGGATGAAACTCCAGCATGTAGGCGAGGATGGAGCCGGACGTGCGTTCCATGCGGGCGACGGCGGGGGAATCCGAGAGGAGACGCGCCAAGTTTGACAGGGGCCGCTTCCAGCCGCCGCCGATGCGGATTTCGACCTCCATGGGGTCGAGTCCCTGGTTGGCGGCCATTTGCGCCCAGCGCTGCGCCAGCGTCTCAAGGTCGAGTCCTTCAATGGGCGGCGGCTGTTCAAGGGCGCGAGCGACGGCGCCCCAGTCGATTTCGACTTCAGGATACAGAACCTGACATTCGTCCCGGACTTGCTGGGTCACGTGCGGATTGTTGCCGAGGTAGGCCAGATAGCGAGGACGCGGCTCGGCTTCCGACGGCTCAGCGACCAGCCAGGCGGCCTGCACGCGACGCACGCTGCCATCTGGGTTGCGCTGTTCCTCCGGGTGCCATCGCACCGACGCGGGCATACCGTCTCCAGGCCGCGAGGATTCGGCGGCTAGTTCTTGCCCTGCGGGGCCATGATGATGCTCAAGACGCGCCCATCCTGCTCGCGGGTGATGTCGCGTTCGATCACCCCATAGGGTTCCAGGCTGGTCTTGACGCGTTCCAGGACGCGCAGCGCCACTTCGGGGTGGGCCAGTTCGCGGCCGCGCATGCGCACCCAGGCTTTCACTTTGTTGCCTTGGCGCAGGAACTTTTCGAGCCGCTTGATCTTGAACTGGATGTCGTGGTCGCCGGTGCGGGGCCCGAAGCGGACTTCCTTAACGGTGCCGGCCTTCTGGCGGCGCTTGTTCTCGGCCTGGCGCCGGTTCTGCTCGTAGCGGAACTTGCCGTAGTCGAGGATCTTGGCGACTGGAGGTTGAGAGTTCGGGGCGATCTCAACCAGGTCAAGACCGCGCTCACGCGCCATCTCCAGCGCTATGGGTGTGGGGGTGATGCCGATCTGTTCGCCGTCTTCAGCAATCAGGCGGACACTACGAATACGAATGTGCTCATTGATTCGCGGGCCGCGGGGCCGCGGTCGCTGGTCAGTGCGGGGTGATGGTGAACGCAGGGGCAACTCCTGGACGTGGTCGGCAGCGGGCCGGCCGAGTGATTCACGCTAGCATAGGGGTATGCGCACGACAATGTATTTCGATCCATTAGTTCGCGGGGCCAGGCCCCGCCCCCACTTGAGACGACCGTTCGCCGGAACCCATGGCGCTTGCTGTTGACGTAGGGTCGGCCGCCTTCAGCGGCGGTATGACGCGGCAGGACAGTCCCCGGGTCCACGCCCATCGCGAACCAGCGGAGCCTGCCGGCCTCGGCACCCTGTACATCCTGGTTCAGGGCGGCGGCGACCAGCAAGCCGCATCGTTCGGTCAGGCTGTGGCCTCGAGTTACTACGCTGGAGAATCTGAGGGAATAGCCAACGCGCTGGTGCAGAGCATGCGCGCGGCGGCACAGCGCGCGTCGATCGACGCCGACCCAATGCATTCAAGCCAGGCACTGGGAGCAACGGGCGCCGTCCACACTGGCGACCAGCTTTATTTGGCCCAATTGCCGCCGAGTCAGGTATTTGTTCTGCGCGATGGTGTCCTAAATGCGCTGCCCGAAGAGCCCCAACCCGCGAACTTCGGAGATCCAGTCTCCGAGCAGGACGTGGAGATCTTCCGGGTGGAGCTGGACCCCAGCGACGTCGTGGTGCTGGCGTCAACAGACGTCCGCAGCGCCCTGACGGAGCGTGAGATCCAAGGGCTGCTGCAAGACCGGAGCGCCCAGCGCGCCGCCCACGACCTGTGCTCCGTCGTTGCCCAGCGCGGCGCCGCGACCTGCGACATCGTCGTTCTGCGCGTCAGCGTGGCAGCCCCCGCGACGGTGACGGCGCCAGTGACCGACGACCGGTGGGTGTCGGCGGGCTCGACCTCCGCCACGTCCACCAACGGACTGGCCAGTCACCCGCGGGATCCAGCGACCGCCCTACCGGACTCGGAGCGGCCACCTTATCCGCGAGAGCGCCTGGCTGGCGATCCCCCGCAGCGCTCCGTCGCCCATCGGCTCGCGGCGCTTCCGCTCACGCTGGTTCTGATGGTTCTGGTGCTGCCGGTCGTGGCGGTCCGTGGTCTGGTGCGCTTGGTGACAGGTCGGTCGGGCCCGGAGCAACCGACCATGCCGCCGCCCGCGCCGACGCCGGCGCCCGCCAACCTGGGCGAGGGCGTGACGGAGGATGACTGGTCGAGCCTGCGGTCGTTGCGCGCGGCCGGACCACGCGGAGCGGAGAATGCAGGGGCGGCATCGCCACAGCCGGCGCCAGCCATCAGCGCCGTTGGTCAACCGCTGCAAGGCAACCAAGACTTGTTTCGATATCGGCCGCGGCGCTCGGTGCCAGGCCCGGGAACACTGCTCTTCGGGATCTCGCTGGTGTTGCTGGCGGTCATGGCCGCCGTGTTATTTCTGCGCAACAGCGAATCGGCGCCGGGTGCGCTGGACGCCGGCCCAGGTGACGAGGCGCCGGCAGGTCAAGCGGGCGTTGCCGCGGAAATCGCGCAGTCGCCAGCCGTGGGTGCGGATCGTGCCGCCACGCAGTTCGCCGACGCCGAAGCCCGCTACCGCGAAGCGTTGGATCGGGATCCGGATGAAAACCGTGCGGCCACGCTGCTGGTGCTCCGGGACGCCAAGGATCTCGCGAATCAGGCGCTAACGGCGGACGTGGAGCGCACGCTGGCGCCCGATATCAACCGGCTGCTCAGTCAGATCGGCCGTGAAGAGGATCGGCTCAACCGAGTCCGAACGGTGGTTACCAGTGCCACCATCGGCGACTTTGACACCGCCGGCGTAGGCAGCGCGGCCGAGCAGATGGACGTACGCGTGGATGCCAAGTACGTCATTGACGCCACCACCGGGCGCGTCGTGTCCTTCGTGACGGCCAGGCAAGGCGCCACAGTGCTGCGAAAGGGCGACGTGGTCAGCAGCATCACGGTCCAAGATCCCATTGCGGTCGTGAACCGCGCCCTCAGCGTGCTGGTGCTGGACAGCCGCTACAACCTGCTGAGCCTGCAACCCGATCAGAATCCGCGGCTGTTGCGAATCACGGGAACCGAAACGTGGCGGACCCCGATTGCGTTCGACAACTTCAACAATAACTTCTACGTCCTGGACCCGGGGGGCAACGCCATCCACAAGTACCAGGCGACGGCGGGTGGGTACGAAGTGGCGCCAAGCCCCTACGTCTTGGCAAGCGCAGACGTGGATCTGAGCCGCGCCATCGATATGGCAATTGACGGCGACATCTTCGTGTTGATGTCCGACGCGACGGTGTTGCGACTCCGCGGCGGGCAGCGCGAGCCGTTTGAGATCAAGGGCCTCGACGGCGACACGCTGAAGGCTACGCGCCTATTCACCGAGGTTGAAACCGACAGCCTCTATCTGGTGGATTCGGCCAACAAACGGATTGTGGAGATCGACAAGCGGGAGGAATCCGCCGGCGAGTTCGTGCGGCAGTTCAAATACGCCGGGTCGGACGATTTCTTCGCCGACATCCGCGCCATCTGGGTCAGCGAAATTGACGGCAAGTTGATCGTCTTAGGGGTGGACTCGATTCGGCAGTTTGTGCTGCCGACGATTCAGGACGAGGCGTAAGCGATTGGGCGGGGGCCGCGCAACGTCTCTGCGGCGGCGTACCGATAGTCAAGGCGTAGCCGCCGTGTGTTCGGAGCGGGGAACGGGAATCGAACCCGCGTTTTAGGCTTGGGAAGCCCATGTTGTACCACTCAACTATCCCCGCCGGCCGGCGACCCACGCGGCGCCACTAATGTGACGATGTCGGCGCGAGTCGTCAATCCGCCGGTGCGACCTGACGGCCGGTTGGCGCCGGTCGGCTATATTGCCGCACCTTCTCCGAGTGGCACACCCGGGGCGCTCGGTCCCGTCTGAGAGTCGGTATGCAAGACATTCGCACGGTCGCAAACCGGATCATTGACAACGTGGCCACCGTCATCGTGGGCAAGCGCGATGCCATTGAGCTTGTCGCCGTGGCGCTGCTGTCCGACGGGCACATCCTGATTGAGGACGTGCCGGGCGTAGGCAAGACCACGCTGGCCAAGGCCATCGCCCGCTCCGTTGGGCTGAGTTTCAAGCGCGTCCAGTTCACGCCGGACCTGCTGCCAAGTGATGTCACCGGGGTGACGATCTTCAATCAGAAGACGAGCGAGTTTGAGTTTCGCGAAGGTCCGGTGATGGCCCAAATCATGCTGGCGGATGAGGTGAACCGGGCGACGCCCAAGACGCAGTCGGCGCTCCTGGAGGCGATGGAGGAGCGCCAGATTACGGTGGACGGCGTGACCTACATGCTGCCGGAGCCGTTCCTGGTGCTGGCAACCCAGAACCCCATCGAATACGAAGGCACGTTTCCGTTGCCGGAGGCGCAGCTGGACCGATTTCTGATGCGGGTAAACCTGGGCTATCCCGATCGGGGGGATGAGTTGCAGGTGCTGGCGACGCGGCAGCGCGAGCAGCCAATCGACGACATTCAGCAAGTGGTGACGCTGGAGGAGGTCTTTGCCGCGCAGGAGGCTGTCAAGGACGTGTACGTAGACCCCTTGGTGTCGAGCTACATCGTGGATGTCGCGCGTGCGACGCGGGAGCACAACGACGTGTACCTGGGCGCCAGTCCGCGCGGCAGCCTGGGGCTATTTCGGGCCGGACAGGCGCTGGCAGCCGTCAGCGGACGCGACTACATGGTTCCGGATGACGTGAAGCGCTTGGCGGAGTCGGTACTGTCGCACCGGGTGATTGTGAGCCCGGCCGCGCGCATTCGCAGCGTGGACACGCGAGCCATTGTGGCGGGAATCCTCGACTACGTTCCGGTGCCGGGCGCCTCAGCCGCCTGACCGATGACGGGCGAGGTCCAGGAGATTGCCCTGGTCGCCCGCCGCATTGAGCCGTGGGACTGGTGCGGGGTGGCCGCAACTGAAATCGGACTGGTGAGTGCCACGCTGGCGCATGCCTCGGAGGCGGCCTGTGTTGACGCACTGCGGGCGGCGTCCACGGCGGCGCGCAACCGATCGCGCGGGGCGCAGCGTCTGCATACGCGACGCCTGGTTGAGCCGTCGAGTGCCGCCACGGGCTGGAGCGCCCACCAGATTGCTGGGAATGGGCTGGAACAGCTGTGGGAATACCTGATGACCGGACGGCAGCGGCTGGCGATTCCGCTGGACCGTCGCGCCGGCACGGACTTTCAGCAGCGAACCTGGGACGTTCTGCGCGGGATCCCCTTTGGGGAGGTGCAGAGCTATAGCTGGGTTGCCAATGCGTTGGAGCAGCCTCGAGCGACGCGCGCCGTGGGCACGGCGATTGGTGCGAACGAGTTGCTGGTGTTCATTCCCTGCCACCGGGTCGTGGCCGCTCGTGGGCTGGGAGGCTATTCGCGGGGTCTGGACGTGAAGCGGCGGCTGCTGGCCCATGAGCGGTCGTGGCCGCGAACGGCGCCGCTGTTCGCGGGGTGAGCCGGCGGTTCTCTCGACCGATGGGGATGACAGTTAAAGCAGTTCGGTAGCGTCCAGTCCGATGTCAACGGCGCGGGCGGAGTGGGTGAGCGAGCCGATGGAGATGTCGTCGACGCCGGTTTCGGCGTAGGCGCGCACGTTGCCCAGGTTGACGAGGCCGCTGACCTCCAGGCGGGCGCGCCCCGCCGCTCGGTTCACGGCCGTCTGAACCTGGGCCGGCGTCATGTTGTCCAACAGGACCAACTCCGCGCCGGCAGCCAGGGCTTCGTCGAGTTGGTCGAGCGTGTCCACCTCGATCTGAATACGGACACCGTTTCGGTTAGCCGCTTGTGCAGAGCGAAGGGCCGCCGAAACGCCGCCGGCCGCAGCGATGTGGTTGTCCTTGATGAGGACGGCGTCGTAGAGACCGAAGCGGTGGTTGACGCCGCCGCCCATGGCGACGGCGTATTTGTCCAACGCTCGGAGACCTGGGACGGTTTTGCGAGTGTCGAGGATGCAGGCGCCGGTTCCGGCGACCGCGTCGACGAAGGTGCGCGTCAGCGTGGCGATGCCGCTGAGGCGCTGGAGAAAGTTGAGCGCGGTGCGTTCGCCGGTGAGGGCCAGGCGGGCGTTCGTGTCGATCATTCCGGCGATATCACCGGGCCGAAGTCGGGCGCCTTCCGGAATGGCGTCATCGACGGCCTCGGGGTCGCCGAGCTGCCGGTAGACCTCGTGAACGGCAGCCAACCCGGCCAGCGTGAGCGGCTCGCGGGCGGTGAGCGCGGCTCGGAATCGGGCGTGCTCAGGGACCACAGCCTGGCTGGTGAGGTCGCCCGAGCCAATGTCTTCGGCCAGGGCAAGGGAGACCGCTTGGGCGATGGCTTCACGGGGTGGCGCGGGGGACTTCATGCGGAATTCGCGACGCGGCGGAAGCGGATGCGCAGGTTGGCGTAGTCGACGTCGCAGGGCCAGGCGCCGTTGTAGCGGTAGAGCTGGCAGCGCAGGACGCCCAGGTCATCGATGTGAACGCAGGCCTGGAAGCCCTCCGGGTAGCTCATGCTGATGTACTGACCACGCGCCCCGTCGGTCTGGGCGCTGATGTCGTAGTCGCCGTCCACAGGCGGTTCCACGTACCAGTCGCCTTTCGGCAAGGTAATAGCGCCGGGCTGAAGAAACTCCTCGGGATCGCTTGGGCTCACGTGCATGAACGTCTGGTGAGAATCGTGATCGTTCTCGCTGAAAGCGTACCTGCCGTTATCTAGTCTGGTGGCATGAACGGAGGTAGGGCGTTGGCGCGGCGACTTGGGCGCCTCATTTGCAGCGTCGCGATGCTGGCTATCGTGGTCGCGCTGATAGCCTCGTGCCAAGCGATCGACGGTATCTCAGGGTCGCTGCCGGCCGAGTCAGCGACCGAGCACGTCAGCCAACTGCAGGCCCATCCGACGGCGGGTGCTCAGGTTCGGGACGCGGCGAGCGGTACACCGACGATCAGCCGCGATGTTCCCGCGATGTCCACGATTGGGGCTTCGGCGACGGCGGCGGTCAGGTCCGACGGGCGACCGCAACTCAGCATCCCGGAAATCGTGGAGCTTGTCCGTCCGGCGATTGTGCATATCGCCACTGAGGCGGCTTCGCGCGACACCGTTGGCCGCCCGGTTCCGGCCGCGGGCGTTGCCACCGGGTTCGTGATCGATGCGGGCGGGCTCATCATCACCAACAATCACGTTGTGGCCAATGCGCAGAACATTGTGGTGACGATGGCCGAGGGGATCGCGCATGACGCCTCGGTGGTTGGTCGCGACCCGCAGACCGACCTGGCCGTGTTGCGCGTGGGCGTGACGGGGCTGACGCCCGTCACGCTGGGGCAGTCCGCTGATCTTCGGGTCGGTGAGTCCGTGGTTGCCATTGGGCATGCGCTCGATCTGCCGGGCGGTCCCACGGTCACCGCCGGCGTGGTGAGCGCCGTCGACCGAACCATCACCAATGTCGGCTCCCAGCGGATGACGCTGAGCGACCTGATCCAAACCGACGCTTCCATCAACCCCGGCAATAGCGGCGGTCCTCTGTTGAACCGCTATGGAGAAGTCGTGGGCGTGAATGCGGCGGGGTCGGGGTTTACCACGGGCATTGGGTTTGCCATTGCGATTGACGGCGCACGGCCGGTGATTGACGAACTGATCGAAAGCGGGCAGGTCGTGCGGGGATTCCTGGGCGTCGGCTCGGCCACGATCACGCGCGGTATCGCGCACCAATTCGAACTCCCGGTGAACCAAGGCATTCTCATCACTCACGTCACCACCGACAGTCCGGCCTTGCAGGCCGGGCTGCGCCGCGGCGATATTCTCGTCGCAATCAACGATGTTCCAGTGCCCGATGTAGGCGTACTGCACCGCGTTCTGGCACAGTACGCACCGGGCCGTGAGGTCACGGTCCGATTTATCCGGCCGGACGACACCAATCAGCCGCGGGAAACGCGGGTTGCATTGGGGCGTCGTCCCGACCAGTAGCTCGAACGGAGGCCCAAGCGTGGCATTCGATCCGGCACCGTACGCGGAATTTCGGCGGATCGTGGTGGAGGCCGCGAGCCGGGTCATCCTGGGCAAAGAGGCCGAGATCGAGCGCATCCTGGTGGCGCTGCTGTGTCGCGGCCACGTGCTGCTGGACGATGTGCCGGGTACCGGGAAAACCATGTTGGCCCGGTCAATCGCGATTTCGCTAGGCGGTGAGTTCCGGCGCATCCAGTTCACGCCGGACCTGCTGCCGAACGACGTGACGGGCGTATCGGTCTACAACCAGAAGTCCGGCGAGTTCGAGTTTCGCGCCGGCCCGGTGTTCGCCAACGTGTTGCTGGCCGACGAGATCAATCGGGCCACCCCGCGCACGCAGTCGGCGCTGCTGGAGGCCATGAGCGAAACGCAGGTCAGCGCGGACGGGGTTACCCGACCGCTGCCAACGCCCTTCATTGTGCTGGCCACGCAGAACCCGGTGGAGTTTGAAGGGACGTTCCCGCTGCCGGAAGCGCAGTTGGACCGCTTCATGATGCGGCTGTCCCTCGGCTATCCGACCTTCGACGACGAGCGAAACGTCTTGGACGGACAGCGGCATGGGCATCCAATTGACGATCTGCAACAGGTTTCAGATCTGCAGACGCTGGCCGATTTGCAGCGTGGCGTGGGCGACGTGCACGTTGACGACACGGTGATCGAGTACCTGCTGCGCTTGGTGCGGGCTACGCGCGATCGGCCGGAAGTCGCCTTGGGCGCCAGCCCACGCGGCTCGCTGGCGCTGCATCGAGCCGCGCAGGCGCTGGCCGCAATACGTGGTCGTGGTTACGTGCTGCCCGACGACGTGAAGGAGCTGGCGCCTTCAATCCTGGCCCACCGCGTACTGGTGTCGGCCGAGCATTCACTGCGTGGCGTTACGTCGGATGCGTTGGTGCGCTCGCTGATGGAGTCGACCGAGCTACGCCTGGTTGACGAGGGCGATGGAGCGACCTGATTCGATTCAGCTGCTGACCGATTCCGTGGATGTGCGTGAGCGTGTCCCGACCTGCCGCCTCGGTTTCCGCCAGCCGTCAGGTCGACCCGGCAAGCCGAAGCGGAGTGAGCGAGTGCCGTGCCTGGTCTGATCATCCTGACGGTGGTGCTGTTGGGAGCGGCGTTTTTTACGCGACTTCCGTTCCTTTTTCTGGCCTCATACCTGTTGATCGCCGTGTTGGTTATGACCCACCTGTGGGTGTGGCGGATGCGGCGGGGGTTGCGGGTTCGGCGGGAGTTTGCGCAGCGCGTGTTCCAAGACGAGACGGTGGCGGTAACGGTCCATATCGAGAATCAGTCGTTGCTGCCGGTGCCGTGGCTGAGCGTCCGGGAGGCGTTGCCGACCAGAATTGCAACGTACGACGCCTTACGACAGGTAGTACGGCTTCGGCCCAAGGGGTCAACCACGATTGAGTACACACTGCCGGCGACGCATCGGGGGTACCACCGGCTCGGGCCGCTGCAGGTTCGGTTTGGGGACGTGTTTGGGCTTGCCAGTCAGGACCTTCTGATTGATACCGCGGAGTTCGTGATCGTGTATCCGCAGGTGGTTCCGATTGAGGCGTTCCAGGTGGAGTCGAATACGCCGTTTGGGGATATGCGGTCGCATCAACGTATCTATCACGATCCCATTCGGGTTGTGGGATCGCGGGACTATGAGCCGGGGGACTCGCAGCGGCTGATCAACTGGAAGGCAACGGCGGCGGTGGGGCACCTGATGGTGCGGAACCTGGAGCCGGCGGTGAGTCACGAGGTGCAGATCCTGGTGGACCTGGAGCACGGCAGCTATAGCCGCATGTGGCGCGGTCCGGCTTCGGAGATGGCGGTGACGGCGGCGGCGTCGCTGGCGACGTTCATGTTGGAGAACCGGCAGAGCGTCGGAATCGTGGTCAACGGGCTGGATCCGATCTACCTGGGCGGGGTGCGCGGCGGGTCGCACGAGGAGATGCGGGAGCGGATGTCCGGACGAGTCCCGCACGTCCCCATCGGGCGTGGACGCGGGCACCTGATGTCGTGCCTGGACCTGCTGGCGCGGGTGGAGTTACTGGCTGGCGAGAACGCCGGGCAGGCGGTGACGACGGCGGGCCGGTCGCTGCCGTGGGGGGCGACGCTTATCGTACTGACGGGGCTCCGGTCAAATGAGCTGTTGGCGAGTTTGGTGGCGCAGCGCAAACTGGGCCATCGAGTGATCGTAGTGTTCACCGACGGGTCAGCGGCCACGCTGGCCGCGGGAGCCGCCCGGGCCGCTGGCCTGACGGCGTTTGCGATAACGGACAAGGAACACGTGCGTGTCTGGCGAGACGACCGAGCGGCCGTTTAGCCGGACGATCCTGGGCGCGATCGCGACCGTCTGCTTCGGGCTGTTCGGCGCGGGGCTGACGTTGTGGATGCAGACGATCACGGTGGGCGCGGACCGGGCCTATGTGTTCCTCGGGATCATGACGACGGTGTTTGTCGTATCGATGGTGGTGGCGGCGCACGGCGGGCGCCACTCGGCGGCGAGCTATAACTGGAAGCACTGGGCGGCGCTCGTGGTGCCGATTCTGCTGCTGGTGCGGCTGACGGCGTTCTTTGGGCAGGCGCCGGATGACCGGGACGGGGTGCTCGGCATCGTGGGCGGGTTGCTGGACCTGACGGCACTGATCCTGGTGGTAATCCTGGCGCTGACCTGGATGGCCGGCATGCGCGTGCTGCGGAACATTGAGCTATTGCATCCGCAGCGGTCGGAGATCCCGCCGAGCAAGCGGTCGCCGCAGTACTACGAGTGGCTGAACGACCGGGGACGGTACGTGGACCGGTCGGCGGCGATTGCGGAACTGACCTCGCTGGCGGCGACGGCGGGCGGAATTCTGGTTGGATTGACGGCATTCAACGTGGCGGTTGGATCGGAGACGCAGCAGTCGGGCGTGGTGCAGACGGCGCTGATCATCATGGTGCTGTACTACGTAAGCGTGCTGCTGCTGCTGAGCTACGCGAACCTGGTGCGGCGGACCTCGCAGTGGTCGCTGGAGCTGGCGGCGCAGGCGCCGGGGCTAACGGGGACCTGGATCCGGTCGGCCATCGTGCTGCTGGTGGTCGCGTTGGTGGTGGCGCTGCTGATTCCGGCGGCGGACACGGACGTGTTTGCCGGAATCGGCCTCTGGATCCTGGACGGCATGCTCTGGGTGGCGCGGATCGTGCTGGCCATCGGCCTGCTGATCCTGAGCCTGATCGCGCGGCTGATCGAACTGATGCGGCCGGAAGGCGGAGGGTTCACCGAACCGCTGCCGCCCGAAGAGCTGTTGCAGGCCGAGGGCCAGGGCATTGACTTCGGCTTGTTCCTGGCGGCGCTGATCGTGCTGCTGATCGGCGGTTTCTCGCTGTACTGGCTGTTCCGGGCGGTCCAGCGAAACTATCAGCGGGTGTCGGCGCAGCAGGCCAGCCGCTCGCTGCTGAGTCACATCCTGCTGGTGCTGCGGGCGCTGCTGGCGTCGATCCTGGGGCTGTTCGGGTGGACGCGGACGGTGGCGCGGGCGGTGGGCGCCTCGGTTCGGGCGCTGGCCGGGCGGCGACGTGCGATGCAGGCGAACTTCTCGGCGATGCGGCGTCACGGAGCCGGGACGGTGCGTCAGCAGTTGCACGAGATCTACGCTGAGACGGTGGATGAGGCGTCGGCGCGGGGGGTGCATCGAGGGCCGTCGGCGACACCAAGCGAATACCGGGAACGGCTGGCCGCGCGCTGTACCTCGGCTGCGGCGGCGGTGAACGGTCTGACGGAGATGTACATGGCCGCCCGCTACGCGCCGGAGCTTGGACCAGACCACGGCGTGGAAGAAGCGCGCCGCCTGCAGGCCGAAGTGGGGCGGGCCCTGCAGGCGCCGCCGGATGACTGAGGACCTATTCGCGCACGCCGGCGCCGAGGCCCGGAAGGCGGCGATGCCGCTGGCGGCGCGGATGCGTCCCCGGTCGCTGGATGAGTTTAGCGGGCACGCGGACCTGGTGGGACCGGGGGCGCCGCTGCGCCTAGCGCTGGAACGCGACGAGATGTGGTCGGTAGTGCTGTGGGGATCGCCGGGCACGGGTAAGACGAGCCTGGCGCGGATTGCGGCGGCGATGACCGAGCGGCGCTTCGTGGAACTGAGCGCGGTGTCGGCCACGGTGCGGGATGTGCGCGGGGTGATCGCGCAGGCGGCCAGCGACCGGGACCTGTACCGCAAGCGGACGCTGGTTTTCCTGGACGAGATCCACCGGTTCAACAAGGCGCAGCAGGATGTGCTGCTGCCGGCCGTGGAGGACGGGGTGATTGCGCTCTGGGGGGCAACCACCGAGAACCCGTATTTCGAGCTGAACGCGCCACTGCTGTCGCGGATGCGGGTGCTGCGGCTGCAACCGCTGGAATCACCCGACCTGCGGGCAATCATCGAGCGGGCGCTGGACTCGCCGGACGCGCTGGGAGCGGATGCGCCAAGCTTCGACGACAGCGCCATTCAGGGCGCGGTGGCCGCGTCGGGCGGGGACGCGCGGGTGGCGCTGAATTGGATCGAGTCGGCGGCGGCGTTTGCGCGGGAGCTTGGGCTGGACGCCGTGGACGCGGTCGTGGCAAGGGAGGCGGCGCTGACGCGGCAGGTGAGGTACGACCGGGCGGCGGACGAGCACTACGACACGATCTCGGCGTACATAAAGAGCGTCCGCGGGTCGGACCCCGACGCGGCGCTGTTCTGGCTGGCGAAGATGCTGGATGGGGGCGAGGCGCCGGAATTCCTTGCGCGGCGAATCGTCATCCTGGCCTCGGAGGACATTGGCAATGCCGATCCACAGGCGCTGCCGCTGGCGGTGGCGGCGGCAAGCGCGGTGGAACGGCTGGGTCTGCCGGAAGCTCGCTATGCGCTGGCGCAGGCGACGATTTACCTGGCGGCGGCGCCGAAGAGCAACGCGGCAGGACGGGCGCTGGGGGCGGCGGAGCAGGCGATTCGACGGGGGGCGAACCTGGAGGTGCCGTTGCACCTGCGGGGGGCGGCGCATCCGGGCCTGGAGGAGGCGCACGGTCAGAGCGTGGGGTACGAGTACCCACATGACCACCCCGGCAACTGGGTGGCGCAGGCGTACATGCCTGGGAAGCAGCGGTTCTACGACGGGCGGGGTGACGGTGAGGAGCGGGAGCTCTGGCAGCGCGTGCAGCGGCGACGACGCGGGACTGGGCGGGAGTAGAGTTCCCCGTTAGCCACGCGTGTTGGCCGCCATCTGGCTCCGACCCCACCCGCGAAGCGGTGCATGCCGCAGTTATGCCAAGGTTCCCACGGGGAGAGGGAGCATGAGGACCGCCCGCTCCCGCGTAGTCGGCAGGGCCGGTTTCACTCGCGGAGCTCGGGTAGAAAGGACTGGTGGTATGTACGATGCCAATAAGCGCCGTGTGCCGGTTGAGGTGCTGACGGCGTTCACGCGCGATCTGCTGGAGCGGCACGGCATGGCGCCGGAGCACGCCGGGATCATGGCCGCCAACCTGGTCGAAGCGGACATGCGGGGCGTCACCTCGCACGGGCACTGGCTGCTGCGGCGCTATTCGGGCTGGCTGGACGAGGGCTATATGAACCCGAGGCCGAATGTTCGCGTCGTGCGCGAAACGGCCGCGACGGTGCTGGTGGACGGGGACTTCGCCCCAGGGCATGTGGCGGGCGCGCTGACGATGCGGGCGGTGATCGAGAAGGCGCGGGAGGCGGGCACGGCGACCGGAATCACGCGCCGCAGCCGGCACTTCGGCGCGGCGGCGCACTTTGCCCTGATGGCCGTTCCGCACGACATGGTGGGGTACGCCACGACCAACGCGGGGCCGACGATGTTCGCGTTTGGGGGGCGCGAGCGGGTGGTGGGGAATAACCCGATTGCCTACGCCATTCCCGCCGGACGCGAGCGGCCGCTGGTGCTGGACATGGCGATGTCGATGTCGGCCAACAGCCGCATCTCCATCTTCGAGCGCTTGGGACAGCAGATTCCGGAGGGCTGGGCGCTGGACAAGCGCGGGTTGCCCACGACCGATCCCACGGCGTTTGCCGACGACGGAGCCGGTGCGCCGATCGGGGGGCCAAAGGGCGTGGGGCTGGCTCAGATCGTGGATGCGATGACGGGCGTGCTGTCAGGGTCCGGGTTCAGTCGCTCGGTGGGCCGGCTGGACGGTGACGAAGGCGCCATTTCGCACATGTTCCAGGCCACGGACGTCGCGGCGTTCATGCCAGTTGAGACGTTCAAGGCGCGGCTCGATGACCAGATTAGGCAGTTCAAGGGCTCGGCGCGGGCCGAGGGCGTCAAGGATCTCGTGGTTGCCGGGGAGCTCGAGTGGCGGACCTATAACGAGGCAAAGACCGAGGGCGTGGCTTTGCTAGAGCCGATCATTGCCGATCTGAATGCCGTCGCGGCGAGTAAAGGGGCTCCGACCCGACTCTAGCCGACCGGTAGTCAGGCTACGGCCACGGGTTCGGGCTCAGGCTCGTAGGCCTCGATAAGTTCGATCACCTGGCGGGTGATGCGGGCCGGGGTGGACGCACCGGCGGTGACGCCCACGCGCATCCCGGGCTTGAACCAGGAGCGGTCGACGTCGTCCGCGCTATCCACCAGGTAGGCCGGAGTCTGCTTGACGTTGCGCACAACCTCGACCAGCCGGTGCGAGTTGGAACTTCGATCGCTACCGACCACGACCACCAAATCGCAGACTTCAGCCGCTTTCACGGCAGCTTCCTGGCGATCCTGGGTCGCCAGGCAGATGTCGTTGTGGACTTCGACGTGCGGATACCTGGCCACCACGGCGTCGATGACGTCCTGGGTGTCCCAGATGCTGAGGGTGGTCTGGGTGGTGACGGCCAGCCGGTCGTTGTCCAGTTCCAGCGCGGCGACGTCTGCGGGCGTGGAGACCAGGTGAACGTGGCCGGGTGCCTCGCCGATGGCGCCGTCGGGTTCCGGGTGTCCGCGCTTGCCGACGTAGATGATTTCGTAGCCGCGGGACGTCAAGTCGATGATGAGATCGTGCGTGATGTAGACGTCGGAGCAGGTCGCGTCGATGACGGTCAGGCCCTTGTCGATGGCCCGCTGCTTGACGGCGGGCGAGACGCCGTGGGCGGTGAGGATTACGGTGCCGTGGTCGATCTGATCCAGGCCGGCCATGCGGTCATCAAAGTCAACCAGTTGCACGCCGTTTTCCGCCAGCTCGTCGACAACGTGGGCGTTGTGCACCAGGTAGCCCAGCATGTAGACGGGCCCCTGGTGCTGAGCCCCGGCCTCGTTGGCGAGGCGAATCGCATCAACCACGCCGTGGCAGTACCCGCGGGGCGTTATGCGTAGGACGTCCATGGATGGGTCAGACAGTCAACAGGCAGGGTTGTCTCTACAAGAATTGCACAACGGCGCGTCTGGCGTTAGCCCTCCGCCAGCAACTGCCCGACGACTTCGGGATCGGACGTCGGTAGTTTGCAGACGAATCCGTGACAGACGTACGCGGCAGCCTGGCCATCGAGTGGGTAGCGGTTCTCGAGCAGCGGAATCCCGGCCGCGTCGCCATCGCTGGCCGCGGACACCACGCTGCGCGGTCGATAGGTTTCTCGAACAACCCGCAGGAGATCCTCGCGCTGTGCCCCATCGCCAACCACGGCAACGCCAACGGGCTGGCCAACCAGGAAGTCGGCGGCGCTGAACCACTGGGCGAAGGCGGTGGGGTAGCTGGTTGCGCCGGGGCCAACTGCGGTCAACGCGCGCTCGGCGGCACTCAGATAGCGAGCCTCGCCCGTTAACGCGTGCATGCGGCCCAACACGGTGACCGCCATCGAGCCACCGGAGGGCGTGGCGTTGTCCTGGACGTTTTTGGGGCGGGTGACGAGTTGCTCGTGGTCGTTGCTGGTATCGAAGAAGCCGCCCTCGGGATCCTGGAAGTGCTCAAGCATGGCATCGGACAGGTCGCGGGCCGCCACAAACCAGCGCTCGTCAAAGGTGGTCTGGTAGAGCTCCAGCAGCCCCTCGGCCAGGCAGGCGTAGTCCTCCAGGTAGGCGTTGAAGCGGGCGCGGCCGTCCTTCCAGGTGCGCCAGAGGCGTCCGCCGTCGCGCCAGAGTTCGGTGCAGCAGAACTCGGCGGCCTCGGTGGCGGCAATGGCGTAGTCGCCCCGGTCGAGCGCCCGCGCGGCTTCGGCGAAGGCGGCGATCATGAGGCCGTTCCAGGCGGTGATGATCTTGTCGTCCAGGCCCGGACGAATGCGACCAGCCCGGCGTTCAAATAGGCGGGGGAGCGCACGGTCCCCGGCGGATTGAATTTCGGGTGTGCTCTCGTCGTGTTGGTAGGCCAGCACATCCAGGTCCTTCAACCGGCGGAGGACGTTGACACCTTCCCAGTTGCCGCGGGCCGAAACGTCGTAGATGTCGGCTACCAGATCGGCATCGGCGCCGAGCACGTCGCGAACTTCCTCCAGCGACCAGACGTAGAACTTGCCCTCTTCGCCTTCGGAGTCGGCATCCAGGGTGCTGAAGAATCCGCCCTGGGGATGGGTCATCTCGCGGCGCACCCAGTCGAGCGTTTCCTCAACGACCCGGCGGTGAGCCGGATCGCCGCCGATTTGCCAGGCGTGCAGGTACACGCGGGCGAGTTGGCTGTTGTCGTAGAGCATTTTTTCGAAGTGCGGCACGTGCCAGGCCGCGTCCACGCTGTAGCGGTGAAAGCCGCCGCCGACGTGGTCATAGATACCGCCGCGCGCCATCCGGTGCAGGGCGCGGTCGGCGATCTCCAGCAGCAGGCCTTCGCCGGTGGCCAGGTGGCGGCGCAGCAGGAACTCGATGGCCATCGCCTGCGGGAACTTGGGCGCCTGGCCCCAGCCGCCGTGGGTGCGGTCCTCGCTGCCGGCCAGGGCCTGCGAGGCGCGGCGCAGATCGTCGTCGGTTACGGGCGCGCTGGGAAGGTCAAGGCTGTCAGCGGCCTGAATCGCTTCAGTGAGACGGCCGGCGCCGGACTCCAATTCGTCGCGACGGTTCGTCCAGGCATCGTGCACCGCCGTGAGCACCTGCCGGAACGACGGCATGCCCTGACGGGGTTCCGGCGGAAAATAGGTGCCGCCGTGGAATGGCTTGCCCTCGGGCGTCATGAAGACCGACATGGGCCAGCCGCCGTGACGGGTGAGCAGTTGAACCGCGGACATGTAGATCTGGTCCACGTCGGGGCGCTCTTCGCGGTCGACCTTAACGGAGACGAAGTGCTCGTTGAGGACGTCGGCCGTCTCCTGATCCTCGAACGATTCGTGCTCCATCACGTGGCACCAATGACAGGCGGCATAGCCCACGCTCAGGAAGATGGGTTTGCCGCTGGCCTGGGCTTGGGCGAATGCCTCGTCGCCCCACGGGTACCAGTCCACCGGATTGTGCTGGTGCTGGAGCAGGTAGGGACTGGACTCGGCAGCGAGGCGGTTGGGCATGGAGTTTCAGGCCTTCTCACAGGGGCAGCGTTCAATTCTGACGGTCGACGGCCGAGCCGCCAACGCCAATCGTCCAGTTATCGACCGCGTGTCTGACGTCCCTCGCGATACTGGGACGACGTGACTCGACGCATGTGGTCTAGCCGAGATATCGCGCCAACGCCGTGCGATGCCGCTGCAATGCCACGCGACCCGGCTGCCGCGCAGTCACGCGAAGGATTTGCTCGACCCACCGGAGCAAGCGCTCCGCGTTGTGGCTGTGATACTGCTTCCCCCACTGACTGACCACGTAATAATCGCCAAATGCGTCCTTCCAGTACCGGCTGTGACCCTTGATAATCCGGCCATCTTGCCTCAGTCGCAGAAGGGCGAATCCGCCGATCTGCAATCCCAGTTCGTTCCGACAAAACTCGGAATCCGACAGGTCTAAGGCGGCACTTCCATCTAACAGCTCAGGATAATCCTCCAACAGCGTCTTCATAAGACCGCGAACGAGCGGCTGCAGCGTTGCTCGTGGGCCGCGCGAAGTCTGCGGTGCCGCACGCTTGGTGGGTGAGGGCATGTCGGGGACCGTCATTGACAGCGCGCTCATCTCAAGCAGCCTGGCCGACCGGACGAACAACTCCGATGTGTCAGACACGGCCTGCGCGGCTGCCAGCGTAGGCCGCACCAGTTCATCCCTGAACCCAGTGTTGGTCAGCAGATGCCAGCCGATGTCCGGGTAGACCGTCCGCAGCTCTGCGAACGACGCGTCCAGTTTGACGTCTACTGGATCCCGAACCTTGGGCGAAACGAAATACACGTGCGCTGGCATATCCGCCGGGAGATATGCCTTGAGAACCAGCATCGAGCGCAAGGATTTCATGAGCACCCGCGTGCGAGTTTGCTCATCGCCGCCATAGTTCAGCCCGGCTTCGTGAAAGGCCACGTCCAGCGCGTGCACGCTGCCGTTCTGCCCCATCCCGAGCACGTCGATTTCGGCTTGCTTGAGGAGCTGGTTGACATTTTTCGTGCCCTTGAACACGGTGCCGTCGGCCTCAAAGCGCTCGCGCATTCCCGTGAACAGCAACTCCAGTTCATCGTCCGGCAAGAGTTTGCGCCAGCGATCGGACGCCTTCCAGTTCGTCTGTACCAACCAGCACTGCTTAACGTGCCGCAGAAATGAATGAGCCAAAGACTCGCCCATCTCGATCTTCATGTCCTAGTTGCGTCCTTCCCGAGCCAACACGCAGTGAGCACGCCAGCCGCACGTTGCGTCAACCCCGATCGCTTGGCAACCAATACGCCGCTCCTTGCCCACCGACATGCGGCGCCGACTCTGTGCCTACCGTCCCAAGAGGTTACGCAGCAGGTCGCGCAAGCGCACGGACTCGCTAAGGACGACCTGGCGGCCAAGTGCCATGCAGCCAGCGTAGACCGGGCGCTGCTGCGGGTAATTCTCGTCGTTGGGCGTGTTGGAGGCGTGCTTGTAGGTGGCCCTGGGGAAAGGCGTCAAATATACGCAGGCCGTGGCGCTGTTCGGTTCGGCCTCCCGCCATGTCCATCCAGCCACCGGATCACCTTGGCTAGGAAGGTCGGACCCGTCGGCCGCTGGTTTTTTGCCAGGCGAGAGTGGCGCGGCCACATCACTGGCAAACGCTCGCGCCTCGCAGGCTGGACGTCGGTGCCGCGGCTATGCCGTGAGTTGCCGAGCCAAACGTCCCAAGGCCGCTCGCCAGAACGTGCGCCTAGTCTCCACCTCCTCACGATCCGCCAGCTTGGAGTGTTGGACCTGGACGGTGCTCTTGGCGGGGCCTTTGTCCCAGAAGCTGACGTCCAGATTGGTGTGGTCGGCGCCCCAGGTGATGCGCATGGACTTGGGGCGGGTGGCGCGGCGGATGGTGATCGCTTCGTCGCCCAGCCATTGCCGCCGAGACCCATCGTCTTCCCAGGCCGTAAACAGCATGTCCACGTTTACTGGAACCGTTTTGCTTACGCCGACCTGATAGCCGCGTGAGGTTTGGTGCGGTACGCGGCGGCCGCGGGCCTGTTCGTAGGCAACGGTAACCGTCTGGCTCCACCAGCCGGACAGCCCGTGCCGATCCTGAAGGGCGGTCGCGATCTGCGGGTGAGTCATATCGGCCGATCCCTCGGCGTCCAACAGTGCGAACCACTCGGCCCAAGCACGGCCCGTCTTGGCCTGCACGGCGGCGTCGCTAATGGTCGGTCGTGCCATGGCCTGGTCTTCGGAGCGAGCCATAGGTTGGACTTTTCACCCCTCTTGTAAACCGGGATTCACTGGACGCAAGTGCCCACACTCGGTACCGTGCTATCGAATATGCCGGGAGTGAAAGCTTACGTGAGCCGCATATTCGGCGCTTGGCCAGAATCTGGACGTCGGACTTTGGCCGCCGCTGTGCTGATCGGAAGCGTCGCGATCGTCGTGGTGGCGGCGTGCGGCGAGGCGGAGCCAGAGGCGACGCCGACGCCTGAGGTGACGCCTCCGCCACTCGTCACGGCGCCCGCCATGTCGCCGAGTCCAGCGCCCATCCCGACGGCCACACCTGAGCCGACGCCTACGGCCACTCCCGAGCCGACACCGACGGCCCAGCCTGCACCACGACCCATTACTCCCGCCCCGGCTTCACCGACGTCTACACCCACGCCGACTGAGATTCCCACGGCCATGATCGAAGCCCCCGCGGCCACGATCATTGGTTTAGTGCTGCCGGAGGAGGGCCTGAATGTGCGCGACGCACCGAGTGTTGATGAGGGTGCAGTCCAGTACGTCGCGCTCAAGGATGAAGAACTGGAACTGACGGGCGAGACGACTGAGATCGACGGCATCGTGTGGCATGAACTGGCCGACGGCTATTGGGTGCAGGGTCAATACCTGGAGATCAGCGAGCGTATTTCAGAGACCCTGCCCGAAACCACGCCCGAAGCGACGCCTGAGGCGACCACGCAGACTATCGGCGTTGTGCTGCCCGAGATTGGTCTGAACGTGCGCGATGCGCCGAGCGTCGCCGACGGCGCCGTTCAGTACGTCGCCTTGCAGGGCGAGGAACTGGTCCTGACCGGTCAAACCGTCGAGGCCGAAGGCGCGGTCTGGTACGAGCTTGAGGACGGCAACTGGGTTCAGGGGCAGTACCTGGAGTTCAATCCCTAGGCGGACGCCGCAGACGCCGGGGCTCGGAATTCTCTGAGCAACGTGGCTCGGCTTCAGAACCTCGCGCCGACGACAGCGAGCTGGCTAGCCGACATGCCGACTGCGACCGTCGGGAATCTCGATTAGCCGGGCGCGATAGACGCCTATCCACAGTCAAGGGCCGCACGCCCGACTGAAGTGACGGTGGAGGCGCTTTAGGCGTTGGAAGCCGCAGTGCTTGATGTGCTCTGGACGGGTCGGCCGCTGGACGAACGCGAGCGACGGCGACAGGCGGCCTGCGGTGCCTATCGCTCCGTTGGGCACCGCCCGAGACGCGCGTGATCGCGGTCTAGGTGGCCCGTAGACTTGACCACGCGCTTGGGGAGTGGATTCGCGTGTTGGTGGTTCTGAGCGAATTGGCCCGACGGTTGCTGACGAGTGTCGTCACGCGCTACGTCTTCCTGTTCATCTCGGCCGTTCTCATTCCGTTCAGCCTGCGGCACCCGATCATGACGGTGGGCGTCGTATTGATTCTGGCGCTAGTGGGCTTTCTGCTCTTCAGCGCCAGCCGTCAGGCACGCGATCAGGATCGCCAGGACTGGTAGCTGCGGCCTAGAGCACGCCCTTCGTCAGGATCAGGTTTCCGTACAGGCGCCGCTCGCCGGTGGCCACGATGGCAAAGGCTTGGCGGGCTCGCTCGTAAAAGGCAAAGCGCTCCACGTGCTCGAAGCCAAGCGGCCCGCCATGGGCTGCCTCGGCAATGCGTCGAAACTCGGCCCAAACCTCCGGCTCGGCGTCTGGATCTCCGACCACCGCCATCACGGCCGCAGGCTCGTCCACGTACTCGTCCAGCGGCAGCAGGGACAGGATGGCCTCGGCCGCGCGGGTCGCGGGCACGTCGTCCAGCCGCACCAGGCGCCTGGCGTTGGCTTCGGCCGGGAAATTGGCGTCCACGATGACCAGTTCGTCCCCGTGCCCCATGGCCGCGAGGATCCGCAGCAACTCCGGGCCTAGCAGCGGATCGATTCCCTTCAACATGGCGGGTGTCCCGATGCGTGTGCGTGGCGGCATGGTGTCACACCGGGGCTTTGCCAGAGTTCACATTGTCACCAACCGGGAGTCGGGTGCGCGCTAGGCTAAGCCGCTCTGGAGCAGTTGGGGTGACCGTGAGGCAGCCAGTCGACTACGCGGAGATCACGACACGGATCGAGGCCGCCGCAACCGCGGCAGGCCTGGATCTGACGCGCTATCCGGTTGCGGAACTGGGGCTGGACCTCGTGCGTGTGGACATTCCCGCGCGGGAACCCGCCGTGGCGCGACTCGCGCTTTTTGCCGGCACGCACGGCGACGAGCCCGCGCCCGTAGTTACCGTGCTGGACTTCCTGGAGCAGCGGATGTGGGTGCGGAGCCCCGCCGTTGCCTTCAGTGTTTTTCCCTGTCTGAATCCCACCGGCTACGACCTGGGAACGCGCGAGAACGCGGATGGGATCGACATTAATCGCCAGTTCGCGCGTGACGAGGTGCCCGAGGTGCGAACCCTGCGCGCGGCCGTGGCGAACGACAGCTTTGACACCTTCGTCGATGCCCACGAAGACCCCGAGGAAATTGGGTTTTACGCCTACGCATTCTTCAGCGACCGCTCGTGGCCGAGGCGCATCGTGGAAGCCGTGGCCGAGCAGGGGCCGATCATTTCCACGCCCGAGGCTGACGATCATCCGGTCGAGGGCGGAGTGGTTGGGCAGGGCGATGAAGAGACCCGGGACGAACGATTTCGCGAATACATGGCGGACGGCGAATGGCCGCTGCCGTTCTATCTCTACGACCTTGGAATCCGCGACTTTATGACTACCGAGACTCCAGGGATGATTGACTTGGCGACCCGCGTAGCCATGCAACACGCCGCGCGCGACCGCCTGGTTGATCTGCTGACAGCCTCGAGGAGCGCCGACACATGACGACCGCCAGTCTGCCGGTAATCGATGCCCACGCCCATGTCGGCGCGCAGCAACCGCAGGACCACATGCCCGGGTACTGGCCGGAGGGCAAGAACGGGCAGTCCGAGGCCGACATGCTGGCCTGCATGGACGCCACGGGGGTCGACTACGCCGTGCTGCATACCTGCAATATCTGGGGAATGAAGTACGCGGCGCGGATGGTGCGCGAGCACGGCGACCGCTTCATCGCAGTCATAAAAGTCGAGGGTGGACAGGCACACCTACCGCCCCAGCTGGCGACCATTCAGCGGTACGTGGAGGCCGAGGGATTCAAGGGGCTGTACTACGACCCCTGGCCGCCGTCAGACGACGCGTTTGCCAACTTTCATGCACCTCGGTTTTGGCCCGTCTGGGAACTTGTCGATCAGATGAAGCTGCCGGTGTGCACGGTCTCGTATGGCACCGATTCGCCGGACCACTTCCAGGCCCTGATCAAGCTGATGGACGCGTGGCCCGACCTGACGATCACCGTGGTGCATGGCCTGTACGTGGGAATGAAAGCGCCGCAAGGCCTGATCGACGCGGACGGCCGAGTGACCTTCGACCAGGGCATCGTTGACTTGGTCAGGAACTATGACGTGAATCTCGAGATCCTGGCCGGATATCCGGGGGCCTGGTGGGGTCCCGGCGACGTGGTGCTGCGCGCGCTCTACGACACCTTTGGGCCGCGCAAGCTGATCTGGGGGTCCGAGTTCACCAAGGCCAACGCTCTGACGGATGAACAAGCGCGCTCGCCCGCGTACTACGCCGCGCAGGTCAACTACCTGCGGGACCACTGCCCCTACATTCCGCCTGAGGACCGCGCCTGGATCATGGGTGGGAATACCGCCCGGATCTACGCCGTCTAACCGGCGAAGCGGCGGCCGCTGGCACCGCCCGCAAGCAGAAATTTTCCGCCTGTGTAGGAAGCCATACCGTCGAGACGCGCCCGGCGATGCATAGAATGCTTGGACAGCGTGGCGCAATGGTGGGCACATGCAACAGTCAACGGTACGACGCGTCATACGGCTTCTGATTCTTCCCCTTTGGCTTCCCCTGGCAATCCTGGTGGTGTCGGCCGTTCGGTTCGGCGGCCTGCCAGCTGACGCCGGCTTAGGCGGACCGTTGGCAGCTGGCGCCATGGTTGGGTACATGGTCCTCTTCACCTGGATCGCGGCGATACCGCTGACCGTGGTGCTCAAGCTGCTGCATCGACGCGCGCGCATCGTGGCCTACGCCTGCGGAGCGGTGCTTGGGCCGATCACGGTATTTGGCGCGTTGATCGGCGGCCTGTTCGGGCCCGTTGGCATCGTGGCCTACCCGCTGGTGTTCTCGGCGCCGGCCTGGATCGCCCTGGGCATTACCGCCCTGATTCAGCGGGACCGAACGGACGTGAGTCCGGCGGAGAGCGCCTAGCCTCGACCAATCGGTCCCGCGCTATTCGCAGTCCGAGACCGAACCAGCTAGACCCTTAGGTCAGGTCGCTCCCTGTGGTGGGTCGTGGCTTGCTGGAAGGCGTGGCCGACTTGGAGGACGGTTGCGTCGTCGTGCATGCGGCCGACGATCTGGAGACCCACGGGTAGGCCTTCGGCAAAGCCCATTGGAACGACAAGCGCCGGATGGTGCGACGCGTTGAATAGCGAGGCGTGGTAGGTGTCGTTGGCGCGGGCGTCGAACCGCTTGATGGGTTCGGCCGGGTAGGGATAGGCGGGGCTGAGCAGGATGTCGCGGGAATCCAGCGCGTCGGATACCGCAGCCTCGATATCGGCTCGGGCTTGCAGCCCCCGAAGATAGTCGAAGGCCGATGCGTCGGCACCGACGTTCAGCCTCGAATGGATGGACTCGTCGATCGAGCTGAAGTCGCCGTCGAACATCTCGTGAATGCTGGCGTAGCCCTCGGACCGGGAGACGACCTGGGCGGCTTTGGGCTCCAGAGACTCCGGTAACGCCCAGGCGTCAACAGCGATTTCCAGATGGCACAGCACCCGAACTGCTTTTCCGAAAAGCTCGCGGATTCGCGGCAGTGCGTCGTCCGCGAAGTCCTGGATGATTCCGGCGCGATAGCCACCGACCGGGTGGTCGAGGGCGATGGCGAACTGGCCGGCGGATCGAGTGACCGCGTCGGGGTCGCTGGGATCCGGTCCAGCCATGGCTTCCAGCATCAGCGCACAGTCGGCGGCGGATCGGCTCAGCGGTCCGATGTGGTCGAAGTTGCGGACCAGCGGTCGGGCGCCCGTGCGGCCGACCAGACCGTGCGTTGGCTTCAGGCCACTGATACCGGTCATGTGTGCGGGAATCCGAACCGAGCCGCCGGTGTCGGTGCCGAGCGCGCCCAGCGCCATGCCGGCGGCAATGGCGGCGCCGGAACCGCCGGACGATCCGCCGGGATGCCGAGTCAGGTCCCAGGGATTGCGGGTCGGTCCGAAGTGAGGGTTGTCGGTGGTGATGCCGCGGGCCAGTTCGTGCGTGTTGGTCTTGCCCAGGATCACCGCGCCGGCTCGCCGCAGCTGTTCAACCACGTGCGCGTCGGCGTCGGGTCGATGGTCGCGGTAGTTGATAGATCCGTAGGTCGTGACGACGCCGGCAGTGTCAATCACGTCCTTGATCGCGATGGGGATGCCGTCCAGCGGGCCGCGTCGCTCGCCCTCCGCACCACGCGCGTCGGCCGCTCGCGCGTCCGCCCTTGCGGAATCAGCCATGACATACGTGTAGGCGTTGAGGGTTGGATTGAGCCGCTCGATGCGGGCCAGCACGGCCTCGGTCAGGTCCAGCGACGATAGTTCGCCGCTGGCGAGCGCCGCCGCAGCCGCGCCGATTCCGAGATAGCCCAGGTCCTGTCCGTCGGCCATTGGCGTCACGCTCCGCGTCCGGTGAAGCGCGGTCTACGGTAGCAGCCGGTTGCCGCCGTTGTTCCGTCCGGTCTGCGAGTGCCAGAATCGTCCGCCCGACGCCTGCGGATCCGAAGCCCCATGTCTAATCCTCACGCCGACGAACTCGTCGAACGTGGCGTCACGCTCATCGAAGGTGTGATTCCGCCGGACGACGTGCCCGAAATCCGTGATCGCGTTCGGGCCGACATTCTGGCCAATAGCGACATTGACATTCCGGCGCTGGGCAAGACCTCCAACCTCTTGCGGATCAACCAGGACCTGGCGCCCTACCTGGCGGAGCCGCGGCTGACGGCCGTGCTGAATGCCACGCTGGGACCGGGCTTTCGACTGTCGTTTTTTACGGGATTCGTAACCGGGCCAGGACGCACCCGGGATGTGTGGCACGCCGATTGGCCCTATAACCAGGAGCACAACACGCGGATACCGGCGCCGTATCCGGACGTTCCGCTGCACTTCACAACGTTCTGGATGCTGACGGACTTCAAGGTCGAGAACGGGGCCACGATCATCGTGCCGGGCAGCCACAAGCTTCACGACCATCCACGAGACGGCGGACCCTACGGCGACGCAATGACGCCTCGCGGCGACGAAGAGCGGCTCATCGGTTCGGCCGGTTCGGTGGGAATCGTGGATAGCCGAATCTGGCACGCCGTGTCGCCAAATTTGACGGACGAGGACCGCGTGGCCGTGGTGATCCGCTACGCCGCCTGGTGGTTGAACCTCAACCCAACGCGGACGAGTTCACAGGAGTACGACCCCGCATATCACAAATCGCGGATCGACGACCTTCCGGAGGACGTATACCTGGACTTGCCCGCCGACGTACAGCCGCAAGTCCGGCACCTGCTGCCTCCAGGAGCGGCGGCGCTGGCGTAGTACGCGCCGCGCGGCCGAGGCGCCTGGCTAGCCGACGGTGCCGTCGTCGCGCCGGTGCAGCATGACGGGGTTGCCGTCCAGATCGCTGACGATCGCCATCGTGCAGGCACCGCTCTCGAACGGCTCCATGGCCACGCTGCCGCCCGCTTCCTTAACTCGCTCGGCCATCGCCGCGACGTCCTCGCAGGCAAATGCCGTGGATGGCCGCATGCCGGCGTCAGGTGCGGCTAGCGGGGCATCCTCATCCATATGCAAGGCGACGGTGGTCTCCCCCGCCTGCAGTTCGCCCCACATGCCGCCCATGCTGAACACCGGCGTCAGGCCCAGCACGTCGCGGTAGAAGGCGGTGGCCTTTTCGAGGTCGGAAACGGGGAAGTAGACGTAGTCGACACCAAGGACTTTCATGACGGCTCCTTTTGGGACTCGCTGCAACGTTTGACACCGTTCGCGTAGCTTATGCCACCGAGCAGAGGAGTGGTCAGGAAGGTTTGCGACGGTGAGTGGGCAGCTCCGTCGGCATCCTCGCGTGACGCGACCACTTCAAGGAGCGGACAGATGGCGAATAACGTGGTGCACTGGGAAGTCAACGGCAAGGACGGCCCGGCGCTTCAGAAGTTCTTTGGCGACCTCTTCGATTGGGATGTTTCCGCCGAAAACCCGATGAACTACGGGATCGTTAGTCCTTCCGGCGATGGTCCCGGAATCGGCGGCGGCATAGGCCAGACATTTGACGGCTCCTCTGGCTTCGTCACCTTCTACGTGGGCGTTGACGACGTGACGGCAGCTCTGGAGAAGGCCGCCAGCCTGGGCGGCAGCATCCTGATGCCCGAAACCACCGTGATGGAGGGCGTGACTATTGCGCACTTCGCCGATCCCGAGGGTCACATCATCGGCTTGGTCAAGAACGAGCCGATGTAGGACGCCGCGACGGGCAGACTTGGGCTTTTCCAGCAATGTCCTCGGTAACGCCGTTGACGGCTAGACTGGCGTTCCGGCCGCAGGCTTGGAGGGGACCATGGTTCGCGCAGCGTTCATAGGCGCAGGCCGCAGGGCTACCAGCGCGCACTATCCGGCGATCGATCGAGCCCATCGACGGGTCGAACTCGCCGCCATGTGCGAACTGGACGAGGACCGGCTCACCGACACCGCCGATCGGTATGACGTCGAGGGCCGTTACAGTGACTTTCGGGAGATGCTGGAACGCGAGACCCCCGAGGTTGTCTACGCGGTTACAAGACCGCCGGACATTGCCGACATTGCGGTTGAAGTTCTGGCCTCTGGCGCGCATCTATTCGTCGAGAAGCCGCCTGGTGTGGGATCGGCGGACGCCGAGAAGATCGCCGCGGCGGCGGAAGCCAACAACCGTATCGTCTGCGTGGGTCTGCAGCGGCGCTGGACGCCGATGATCCGCGAGGCTCGGGCTCGCGCTGAAGTGAACGGTCCGGTGATGCTGGCCAGCGCCGGCATGAGCAAGAACCTGCTCGAAGACGACCAGGGCGGCCGCGAGATCAACCGGCTTTACGAGCAGGACATCCACATGGTGGACTGGCTGCGCTGGCTCTGCGGTGGAACCTGGGACCAGGTGCTGACCCGCGGCGATGACACCTACGCGGGGTGGATGAACACCTATAACTCCATCATCCACTTCACCAGCGGGGCCGTGGCGGTGCACTCGGTGACCGGTCACGCGGGTGCGCGCCACTACCGCATTGAGATGCACGGAAACGGCGTCAGCGCCTACCTGTTGCCGCCCATTCACGGGCAGATCTATGCGGACGACCGGCCGGAGCCGGAGATCATTGAGGGTCGCCCGATTCCGGGTCATCCCGGCGGGGCGCTAGACGACGGAGTTGATGCGCTGCACGCCGACTTCCTGAATGCCATCGCGGAAGGCCGGCAGCCGCTAACGAATATTCACGACGTGATTCACACCGTGCGGCTGCTGGAAGAAATCGGGCAACTCGATCCAACCGGCCGGCCGCTGAAGGGTTAGGTCGGAATCGTGGGTCTGAAGATCGCCGTAATCGGCGCGGGAAGCGTGGGCTTCACCCGCAAGCTGATGCGCGACATCCTGTCGGTACCGGAACTGCAGGACACGCACTTCGCGTTGACCGACATCTCCCAACCCAACCTGGACCTGATTTCACAGCTCTGCCAGAAGGACATCCGAACCAACCGGCTACCCGCAAAGGTCTCGGCCACCACGGAGCGACGCCCGGCGTTTCGCGACGCGGATTACATCATCTGCTGCGTGCGCGTGGGTGGGCTGGACGCCTTCAAGTTGGACGTGGAGATTCCCCTGAAATACGGCGTGGACCAGTGCGTCGGCGATACGATCTGTGCGGGCGGCATCATGTACGCCCAGCGCACGATCCCGCAGTTGCTGGCCTTCGGCGACGACATCCTGGACGTGGCCAAGCCGGGCGCCTTGCTGCTGAACTACGCCAACCCCATGGCCATGAACTGCTGGGCGCTGCTGGATCACGGCGTGAACGTGGTGGGACTGTGCCACGGGATCGAGCACGGCTGGAACCAGATTGCCGAGGTGCTGGGCGCGGAGCGGCGCGACGACGTCGACATCGTCTGCGCCGGCATCAACCACCAGACCTGGTACACGCGCATCGAGCACGAGGGTCGCCAGATTGGTAGCGAGGAGCTACTGGCGGCCTTCGAGGCACATCCGACCTTCTCGAAGACCGAAAAGGTGCGTATCGACGTGCTTAGGCGGTTTGGCTATTACTCGACCGAGTCGAACGGGCATTTGTCGGAATACCTGCCCTGGTACCGGAAGCGGCCGGAAGAGATCCAGCGGTGGATTGACCTGGCCAGTTGGGGGAACGGCGAGACCGGTGGGTACCTGCGCGTGAGCACTGAGAAACGCAACTGGTTCGAGACCGACTTTCCGGAGTGGTTGGCGGCCGATGATCCGCCGATCAGCGAAGCCGACCGCTCGGACGAGCGGGGTAGCCGGATCATTGAGGCCCTGGAAACCGGCCGGCCGTACCGCGGGTTCTTCAACGTCCGCAACGACGGCGCGATCAGCAACCTGGCTGATGACGCACTTGTGGAAGTACCCGGCTACGTAGATGCGCTGGGCATTCACATCCCACGGGTGGGCGACCTGCCGCTGGCCTGCGCGGCCACCTGTACCGCCTCAATCGACGTGCAGCGCATGGGCGCTCGGGCCGCCGCGACCGGCGACGCGACCCTGCTCAAACAGGCCATGCTGCACGACCCGCTGGTTGGTGCGGTGTGCAACCCGCCGGAAGTCTGGCGAATGACCGACGAGATGCTGGTGGCCCAGGCGCAGTGGCTGCCGCAATATGCCGACGAGATTCCGAGGGCGGCGGAGCGACTGCAAGCGCCATCGGACGTGAAGACGCGGGACTGGCAGGGCGCGGCGCGGAGGCGCGTGCGCACGCTGGAGGAGATCCGGCAGGCCGACGATCGCCCACCAATGCCGGTGGGACAGCGCCGCTAGCTACATCCCGGCGGCGTCGGCTTTGGCGGAGACGATTTCGGCCATTTTTAGGGTGGCGGCGTCGACCATGTCGCCGTCGATGGCGATGGCGCCGAGGCCGTCGGCCAGGGCCTGCTTGTACTCGACCATGATGCGGCGGGCCTTGTCGACGTCGGCCTCGGAGGGCGAGAAGACGTCGATGGCGACGTCGATCTGGCCGGGGTGGACGGCCCACTTGCCGTCGCAGCCGAGGGCCAGGGCCATTTCGCAGGACTGGCGGTAGCCCTCGAGGTTGCGGTAGTCGGCGAAGGGGCCGTCGGTGACCTGGAGGCCGGCGGCGCGGGCGGCGACGACGATGCGGTGGATGGCGTAGTGCCAGACGTGGCCGGGGTAGCGCTCGCTGGCGCCAATGGAGAGGCCGCGGGCCTGGACGCTGGCGGAGTAGTCGCCGGGGCCGAAGATGAGGGACTTGAGGCGCGGGCTGGCGAAGGCGACCTGGTTGACGTTCATCATGCCTTCGGCCATCTCGATCTGGGCCTCGATGCCGATGCGGCCGACTTCCAGACCACGGTGCATCTCGATCTGGGTCAGCAGCATGTCCAGCATGTAGACGTCATGCGGCTGGTTGGCCTTGGGCAGCATGATGGTGTCCAGGTGCTGGCCAGCGCCTTCGACGACTTCGATCACGTCGCCGTAGAACCACTCGGTGTCGATGCCGTTGACGCGAACGCAGGCGATCTTGCCGGACCAGTCGAAGTCGTTGAGGGCCTGGACGACGATCTGCCGCGCCTCGACCTTCTGGTTGGGGGCGACGCTGTCCTCGAGGTCGAGGAAGACGTGGTCGGCGTTGCTCTGGCTGCCGCGCTCGAGCATGCGCAGGTTGGATCCGGGACTGGCGAGCTGAACGCGGCGAAGTTCCATCAGGTTTCCCTCCTCAGGGATTGCGGCAAGGTCCCGGCGTCGGGCCGGGCTTAGTTGTCCTCCAGGTTCACGACCAGCAGCTTGGGCTCGGTCATTTCCTCGATTGCGTATTTCAGACCCTCGCGCCCGAAACCGGATCGCTTGACGCCGCCGTAGGGCATGTGGTCCACCCGCCAGCGGTTGGTGTCGTTGACGATCAGGCCGCCGACCTCGATGTCGCGGTAGGCGCGTTCGATGATGCGGATGTCGTTCGTGAAGATACCCGCTTGCAGGCCGTAGTCGGAGTCGTTGACGAGGTCGATGGCTTCGTCAATCGAGTCATAGGCGATCACGGCCACGACGGGGCCGAAGACCTCGTCGCGCACGATCTTCATGCCGTTGTCGGCGTTGGCGACGATGGTGGGTTCGATGAATGGGCCGTCAGCGCTGCCGCCGGTGACGATGGTGGCGCCGGCGGCCCGAGCTTCGTCGAGCCAGGACATGATGCGGGTGACGGCGTCGGCGTCGATCATGGGGCAGAGGGTGGTTTCGAGGTCGTTGGGGTCGCCGGGCTTGAGGTCGTCGAGCAGGGGCAGGACGGCGTTGACGAAGGCGTCGTGGACGTCGCGGTGGACGTAGACGCGCTGGACGGAGATGCAGTTCTGGCCGCTGTAGAGAAAGCCGCCGAAGGGGATGCGGGCGGCGACGGCGTTGATGTCGGCGTCGTTGTGGACGATGAGGGCGCCGTTGCCGCCGAGTTCGAGGGTGACGCGCTTGAGGCCGGCATTGGCCTTGATGCCCCAGCCGACTTCGGCGCTGCCGGTGAAGGTGACGACTTTGAAGCGGTCGTCGCGGACCAGGGTTTCGGCCTGGGCGCCGACCATGGGCAGGACGGAGACCGAGCCATCGGGGAAACCGGCTTCGCGGGCGAGTTCGGCCAGGCTGAGGGTGGTGAGCGGGGTTTTGCTGGCGGGCTTGATGACGATGCTATTGCCGGCGGCGAAGGCGGGGCCGAGCTTGTGGGCGGCCAGCAGCAGCGGGAAGTTGAACGGGGTGATGCCCAGGATGGGGCCGATGGGGAAGCGCTGGACGCGGCCGGTGCGGTCGACGCCGGTGGGGACGGCGTCAAGGGTGAGTATCTCGCCGGGGATGCGCAGGGCTTCCTCGGCGGCGCAGTGGAGGGTGGCAACGGTGCGGTCGATTTCGCCGTGGGCCTCGCTGCGGAGCTTGCCGGTTTCGTCGATGTCCTCGGCGATGAGGCGCTCGCGGTTGGCGTCGACGAGTTCGGCCAGGCGGTGGAGTAGCTCGGCGCGGCGGTGGGCGGGGATGGCGCGGGTGACGTTGTGGAAGGTGTCGACGGCCAGCTGGACGGCTTGCTCGGCGATCTGGGGAGTGGCGCGGTGGACGACGGCGGCGACGGTGTCGTCGTAGGGGCGGCGGACTTCCAGGAGATCGCCGGTCTGGACGGGCCGGCCGCCGAGGATCAGCGCGCGCTCAGCCACGGGGGCGGTGGTTGCGACGGCCATCAGCAAGTCCTTCGCGGGCCTTGGGAGTTCGAAGTGTGAGTGTAACGGTCGGGCGAGGAGGGGCTGGGTGTCGGGGTGCGTGGGGAGGGTCGATTCGGAGTGGATTCTGGGGGCGCTGGAAGGGGGCGCCTTGTGCGCGTAAGAGTTTTTTCTAAAAAGGGACTTCCCTACTTGTTGCACCCCATAGTATACCACAGGTGTACAGGGGAGTCAAATCGACGATCTTTTGCGCCGTTTCAGAACTGCCTGCTACACTCGCCCGTTGGCTGATAACAGCCTCGTCCCTGACTTTTCAGGTTGCTCATTGAGTTTCAGGTATTTGAACCTGTTGAAGTGGGGGTCGGGGTGTAGCTCAGCCCGGTTAGAGCACTTGGTTTTGGCCCAAGTGGTCGGAGGTTCGAATCCTCCCACCCCGACCCCACTTCAACAGTCTTAACACGCCCTAGCCGACTTGTCACCCTCACTTGTCCACAGCTTGTCCACAGGCGCGGTGAGTGCCCCGTACGCCTTGCCTGCGCCCGTTTTCGCCCCAATATGGGGTACGGCCAATTCGGGCCGTTTTGGGCGCTCCCTGCGATTGGTCGCAGGCGAAAGGGTTGTTATGGGTAAGAAGGAACTGCGTGAGTTGCGCAAGGTCGGAAATTTGTTGGACGCCATTCACGATGAGCTTATTGATTTAGGGGAAGCCTTGGATCAATTGTTGGAAGAGCCGACTGAAGTAATGTTTGTAAGTAAAGGAATTATTGGAATGGGACCGGATGGTGTAATTGAAGAAGAGTGCGAGGAAGATTGTGAATGTGAGGACTGCTTTCAACTTTAATTTGACAAAGTTGAAAGGGGCTATTAGTTAAAGGTGGGAGGCGGCGTGGCGAAGTGGAAACGCGCGCTCCTTGCAAGGGCCGTATACGTCGGTTCGATTCCGACCGCCGCCTCCCGCTAAGTCTTAACACACCCTGTCTACGTTAACAAGTTGTCTAGGCTGCCTCATCACTTCCATACAGACGATCTAATTCTGCTTGAAAGATTCTTGCTTGCGCTTCCAATTGATCAACGTCGTTCATGTTTTGTTGATAGGCAGCAAGAAACTCTTCAAATTCTGCCATGTTGTTGCTTCCCACTCCAATGTCCGCAAAAGACTTTAATCGGCTTGACAATTCATCTTTCGTATTTCTTACAGCAATCGACTGCTGAACAAGTTCTTGCAGGTTTGCCCAACGGCACAAATCATCTAAGGACTTCTTTTCACTTTCGATTTTTTCTGTAGAAACATGCAAGTTGGCCTCAACCGTTTGCAAGTGACTCAAGTAATAATCACTAACAGCCATTTCAAGCCTCCTGTTTACTGAGCAGTGGGCCGGTACAGCTTAGGGTTGCTTACTTTAAGTTTGGGCGCTCAAAGTCCGACCCACCGCTTAGGCGGACTATACCAAATGCGCGGAAAGACGCGCAACGTGTTAAACTGCCGGTGCCACAGGAGGCGGGCACTTTGTGCCTTGTGTCCTGGCGGTCCTACTGGACTGCCGGAAGTGCCTCCTGTGGCAAGGACACATCTTCGGCGGTTTGAGTAGGACCGCCTTTTTTGGTGAGAGGGTGCTGATGGTTGAGCCACAGGCAACCAGTCGAGCTGATCCCAATGAGGATATCGCAAGTATATTGCGACAAGAGATTCTTGCCAACGAATACAAAGATGAAAGTGGGCGTACCAGCCATTTGTTGATGCTTATGGCAATGGATTCGGAATTCGACACCACGCACATTGATTCTCTGGTCAAGGTTGTACATCGGTTCGCTGAACGTGCGAAGCTTCGTGAAGAAAGTCTCAAGAAGTCAATTGAGATAGCTAAAGTAATGCGAGTTGGCCTATTGGATCGTGAGTATGGTGAAGTATCTAGTGAAATGATTCAGCAGTATGACAGTCAGCAGCGTTCAAAGCGGTCAATGTCAGATGCACAAAGGGCGCGACTATTGGAATTGCGAGAGCAGCGAGATTTGCGGCTGCGTGCTAAACAACAAAACGATACAGGAAGTGACAAAGGCGAAATCGGCCGACGTTCCCGGTAGTTGGGAACTCTCTCCGCACAGAAGGGATACTTGGATGAGTAGTATCAAGCGTCAAGTGATTACGGCTTGTGGATCAGCCGTAGTAGCCACCGGTCTCGTTGTGGGATTGCTCAGTGCTAGTACCCCAATTTTCTCAGCCCATACAGGATCAATGGAAGATCGTGTCGCACATTTAGAAAATGCCGTACGCCAGTTGACCCTTGACACTAATCATCATTTAGTTGTGGTTGCGCATACAGGGCAGACACAGCAGGCACCACAGCAACCCAATCAGCAACCAAACAATAACGAACCAAATGGGAATCAGCCGAACTCACCTAATACAAACCCACCAAACACAAATGAACCTAATGGTCAGCCACCCAGCAATCAGCAACCGAATACACAGCCAGTAAGCGTGCCCGCTCCCACCCCGACACCTACAGCGACCCCCACACCTAGACCTGAATGCACAGAAGGTGAACAGCGACATGGTGAGTGGCAGGACATAGGTAGAGAGCGCCGTGTATTTGAAAATGGCGTGAGGTACATTATTCGGAACCAGTGGCAACAGCGAGAACAGTGTATAGATGGTAAGTGGAAAGAAGTGTCCCCAGGTCAACGACAGCAAAAGACTAGGGGCTAGGTAAACAATTGGCCCGCCCCCTTTGTTTGGGGCGGGCCTCTCAACCTGAAAGGGGTTGAAATGGACCCGGCAGATATTGCTCACCGGATGTTGCGCAGAAGACACAAGGAGTGGACAAAGCACTTAGAGGAAAAAGAGAAAATAGAGCGCAGGCATCAAAGGCGTTGGCGGCGACGATCCATGAAAACAATACGTGCTGTATATCCCGTCGCTCTTGTAATTGCCGCAATTACAGCAACGATCTACTACGCGCTACAGATCATCGGCATGTGCTTCCAAGGATAACGGCCACTGTCTGTAGAACATAAGGTATCACAAGTAGCACGATTACCCACTTCAGGCAAGTCCCCCTCTTCATGTTCCAAAGCATATACCAAATCTTTCTCATTTGAGTGCTCCATGTTAAAAGACAATCTTAACACAGTGGGCCTCGTAGTGTCAAGCTACCGATATATCTAAAGTTGACAAAATATGTAAGCTATGATATAATTAGATATCGTCATACAGGAGTGGTAAATATGAACTACCAGTCCCCAAGTAGTCGGATTCGCAGTGTCTTTGATGTACAGGAAGCCTTTCCTACAGAGCGCGCCGCTGTTGACCATTTAGCAAGGTTACGCTGGCCGAGCGGTCCTGTCTGTCCTTCATGCGGAACCATAAACAGATACTATCGAATTGGCCTCCGGTACAAGTGCGCCTACTGCAAATCGTTCTGGTCCGTACGCAAAGATACCATATTTGAAGAAAGCAAAGTTAGCTTACGTAAGTGGTTCGCAGGTATCTATTTGTTCATGTCCAGTCGGAAGGGTATTTCATCCTTACAGCTACGTCGGCAGCTTGGGTTGAGCAAACAAGCCTCATGGTTCATGTTATCCCGCTTACGTCAGGTGGCGGATAACATGGCGGCTGAGATTCTGGAAGGAACAGTAGAGGTTGACGAGTGCTACGTGGGCGGGAGAAATAAGAACCGTCACGCAGACAAGAAGTTTGACAATTGGGTTGACGGCTTTCAGATTGTGGTAGGTGCAGCCTCCCGAGAGAGCGGGATGGTTGTTACTGAACGTATACCAAATCGTGAAGCATCCACTTTACACAATTTCATCATTGACCGTGTACGTCAGGGATCGTATGTCTACACTGACGACCACCCTGGTTATCGAGGCTTGTCCTATCACTTCTTCAAACATAAGAAAACAAATCACAATATCGGGCAGTACGTGGATGGTGACATTCATTCACAGAACATCGAATCCTTTTGGGCGATTATCAAACGTGCCCACAAAGGCACCTACCATTGGTGGTCAGCCGAACACTTTGACTTATATCTGCGGGAATTCGAAATGCGCTGGAATCTGCGGCGACTACCGGACGGGGCCAGACTTGATGTATTCTTGCAGCATGTGAACGGCACGCGCCTGAGCTACAAGGACTTGAAGAATGGGAACCGGGCAGTCCTGCGACGACGACAAGCACAGCAGTTGCGAGCAGGGATCAACCAGCGAGGACGGCGAAAGCGGCGACGAAAGAAGCGATCACAAAGAAATTTCCAGTAAGGCGTTTGACGGGTTCCTGACGGCAATACTAAACACGCCGCCGAACAAACTGCCACCAATACCTGAAGAAGAGGAATAGGGACGGGCCGCAAGGCCCGTCCTTTCATTTGTGATACATTTCCTTTGGTCGAATTGGTCTTCGAGACAGAAAGAAATAGAATGCCGCAGCGCACCATTCCAATCATCCTATTCTTGAGTTCGGTGATTATTGGACTAATTCTTGGTTTCGCTGTGAATTGGTCGCTAGGCATACCAGTGACTACCGCTGGGCTTGGATTTTTGGCTAGAGAATTCATACCGCCTTTACCAAGTCAAAAACCTGAAACAAACGAAGAGCGGCGAGCTAGGTTCAGATTCTACACGTCAACTGTGATTGCTATAAGTATCGTACTGGTTGTTATGTTTACGTCCACTGTGATTATTACGAAAATTGCTTCGGAGTCCGATCAATTCATGAGGCACTTAGTAAGACTCATCACAAACGTATCTGTGATCTTTAGTTTTGGACCATAGCACACATTGATCCTTTTTACTTCCTCACTCGCTGCTATACTTAAGCGGTTTCCCCTATACCCTAGCGGGTGAATGTCGGTATGAACCTCCTGCCCCGCCTATAGCGTCACAGGACCGGAACTCGCCCGCTAGGGTATAGGGGAAACCGCGCGTCATGGCCTTACGGCCAGAGTGCGAACCGTCGTGCAAGCAACGGCTGCGCCGTAGGGATCGGCATGAAGCGCCCGCAGGGACTCTTGGTGAAAATGTTGGTGCATCAGAGTGGGAAGCCCCTCTAAAAAACTCTTGAGGGCGGGGGGCGTCGGATTTGGGGTCGACTTCGGGGGCTTGGCGGGCGCTCGCGAGGGTGCGAGCGGGGCCTGGTTTTCGGGCCGTGGGTGCGGTGTGGCGCAGCATGGATGGTCGGCGGGCGTGAGCCGGTTGCGGGGTTGGCCTGGCGGCGCCGAGAAGGCGGGTCGGACCGAGAGGCGGCGGCGTGGGGTGCGGGCCTGGACGGGGCACGACGGTAGGGCTGGCGGGTTGGATGCGGCCGGGTCTCCCTTCGACAAGTTCAGAGCTGGCCCTACGCGGACACCGGGATGACGGACGGGCAGGGGCGGCTGGAATCGGACCGGGAGGATGGGGTCGTGGCGGGGCATTGCGTGCGCGTAAGAGTTTTTTCTAAAAAACTCTTGAGGGCGGGGGGACTCGGATTTTGGCTGAAACGGGGCGGCTGAGGGAGCGGTTCGGACGGGGCGGGATGGGCGGGTTGGGAGGCGTGGAGACGGTGGGCTGGGGGGCACGGGCGGACGGCGTGCGACGGTAGGGCTGGCAGCCTGGGTGCTACCGGGCTCCGGCCGCGGACGCCGGGATAGCGGATGGCAGGGGGGCGGGGTGGTCGGGCGGCCGACGGGGCGACCGGGGTGGTGGGTGGCGAGTGTGGGGAATTGGGGTTGTGTGTTCATGGAGGCAATGGTACTCTTTTTGAGTACCGCTGGCAAGGGGGTTGGGGAGGGAGTGAGCGGCGAGAGGGGATGAGGAGCACGGGGGACTGCGGGGGTAGGTGGGTTGCTGAGCCCGGTGTGGTTCGACACGCCCTTCCGTAGGACTCCAGGGCGGCTCACCACGAACGGGGCGGGAGGAAGGCGTGAGCAGTGAGGGACGTGTGGGAGGGGGAGCGGACCGGTGTGGGGGTTGGACGGTGTAGTGCGTGGCGGGGCGCCGGGACGGATTCAGGGTGTGTCGAGGTGGACGGCAGGTGGTGATCCGCCGGTGTTTGCGTGAGTTGGACGTGGGTTGATACCTGATACGTGTCGGGTTACAATCCCAGGATGATCGTGCGGTTTCAGCATAAGGGGCTGCGGCGGCTCTATGAGCGAGGCGATCGGCGGTTTGTGCCGGCGCAGCGCGTCGGCAAGATCGAGCGGATCCTGGCGCGGCTGGATGTGGCAACTGAACCGGCGGACATGAACCTGCCCGGGTTCCAGTTGCATCCGCTGCGGGGCGACCTGGCGGGGTTCTGGGCCGTCAGCGTTTCGGGGAACTGGCGCATCATCTTCCGCTTCGAGGCGGGGAACGTTCGTGACGTGGACCTGGTGGACTACCACTAGCGTCCGAGACCTGAGGGAGATTGCGATGCCGATGCACAGTCCGCCCCATCCGGGGGCGTCGGTTCGCCATGACTGCCTGGAACCGCTGGGGCTAAGTGTGACGGCGGGAGCCCGCGTATTGGGCGTAAGCCGGAAGCAGTTGTCGGCGCTGGTGAATGGGCGGGCGGGGATTTCGCCGGAGATGGCGATTCGGCTGGACAAGGCTTTTGGGGGCGGCGCCCGCACCTGGTACCAGTTACAGGCGGCGTATGACCTTGCGCAGGCGCTTAGGTGGGCAGACGAGATTCGGGTGGATGTGCCGGAGGCGGTGCTGGCCTTTCGGGAACAGGCGGGGCGGTATGAGGTCAGCGAGGAATAAGAGGGGACTGTCGGTTCGGCGTTTCGAGACTGAGAGGGTTGGCGGTCCGGGTTGACTGGTCGTCCGAAAGACCCCGCACTGGCTTCTCGGTGAGGAAGCCGTATCCCCGGGGCGCGTCGAGGGCAGGTTTCGACTCTCCCGTCAGGAAGGCGAAGAGCGGGTCGGCGGTTGGTGCGTTCGGGACGGATTGGGTCGGTGTCTGAGTCGGCAGGCGCAGATGAGCGTTCTATATGTTCACTAGTCGTACATATGGAGGTTTTGGGGCGGCCATATTGTCGGTAGACGACTGTATGGAGCGGGTTGGCGGGGGGCTGGGGGCGGGAGGAAGGAGTGAGCTGAGCGAAGTGAGCGGTGAGAGAAGAGGCGGAGGGGGTGGGTTCTGGGTCGGAGGGACGGGAAGCGGAACGGGCGCGAGGGGTGAGGGGTGAGGGGTGGGGATGGTGACGGCGGGTTGGCCGGGCCGGATGTTGATGCGCTGTCAGCAATGCGGGCGTTGCTGGCAGTGATTGCGTTGCCGGCGATGCAGGCAGTGCTAGCACTGCTGAAAGTGTCAGCCGAGCGCGGGGGTGACGACTGGATTCCGGCGGTGGAGGCGTGAGTGACGGAGGGTTTTGCAAGGGTCTCTCGGGAGAGGTACGGAAGGCGGTGGCTCCGGGGTGCGGGGTGGTACGGGGCCTTGCGGTTCAAGGGTGGGCACGCGGCCGATGTGGGCGGCGGGGATAATCGTTGGGAGTGAGAGGAGTCGAGCGATGGGGATGGTTGGGCCGCCGCATCCGCGTGGGATTGTCAGGCGTGAGTGCCTGGAGCCGCTTGGGCTTTCCGTGACCAGGGCCGCCGAAGGGTTGGGCGTGAGCCGGCAGGCGCTGGCGGAACTGGTGAACGAGAAGACTGCGGTGTCGGTGGAGATGGCGATTCGGTTGTCGAAGGCGTTTGGGTCGAGTCCGGAGACGTGGTTGGGGATGCAGACGGCTTATGACCTGTGGGAGGTGAGGGAGCGGGCCAGCCAACTCCGGGTAACGCAGTTCACGCCGGCTCGTGTTGACGCAGATCTGTAGCTGGACCAAGTCCAACTATGAGCAATTCGCCGCTATCCGCGCACGGGAGCCTGTTTCCGAAGCACCGCGGATCGGTCGGCGACACTGAATCTCTGGAAGTCCTCTCCACGCTCAACGTTTGCCAACTCCAGCCTTGGGAGTTCGACGAAGCGCAAGCGACCTGTCGCGACTTCCAGCACCGGTCGTTTGAGTCCTTCCACCGCTGCGCAATTGACCCGGCTCGTATTGAGTTGGATCGCCGCACTATCGCCGATCTCCTCGCCTCCCCACTCGAAACTCACGAAACGATGACTCTCCTGCGAACCCTCCTCGCCACTGCCCCATCCATTCATGGAGGGAAGGAGCCTGAGTTGCCCAACGAGCTAAGACCGCAATGAGTTGGCGAACCAGCCACACGGCACACCGTCTCCGGACCTACTTAGGAACCATTGCCGATGTGACAATCGGACGGATACGGATGTTACTCGTAGGCTCTGATTCAAAGCAAGGCTTTTCCGTTCCAGAAAAGATGGACTTTCTGAATCTAGTTTGGGGACAAGAGGACGACTGCGAAGCAGTGACTGACAAACTGATACCGAGGCTTGGTGAGAAGGCTCCAGCTTGTCTCGAAGATCTCGGCACGGTGCTGTCTCTGCTTGACCGTATGGCATCGTGCTGGTGGAGCTGCCGCGGGGGCGATCACTTAGTCGAGTACCTCTGTGGACGCGTTGCGTCTAACCCACGCGCATCGTTGCGCATGATGCGGTTTGGCTTCTATGACGAGGCATTGCTCCTATGCAGGTCAATCGGAGAGACTTCAAACCTCATACAGCTATTTGCGATTGAAGAGGGGGCACTAGCGGATTGGAAATCCTCGTCACGGAGAGACCGCCTGAAGAACTTTGGACCGATGAGAGTTCGAAAGCGTCTAGAAGAGCTGCTTGACCCATTGATAAAGGAGGATCGCTACAGGCTATTAAGCGAGCAATCCGCCCATGTTGCCCCACGCACGAGACCACAGTCGCACAACATGCTTAGACTTCCACACGCGGGAGCCTTCGTGCAGAAGGAAGGCGTTCTTATCTGTCTAAACGAGCTAGCATTCTCACTCTTGCCAGCTACACTGTTTGGCGCTCAACTTCTCGATGTAGAAGACGATGTGAAGGAGCAAATAAACTCAGCAACTCGAGACCTTGCTGAGGATATTGGAGGGGTTACGATTACCGAGATCGAGGACTACCGGCGAGAGATTCTCAGGAATCCTACTGTCCGTGAGCACTTTGCACAGATCGCGGCAGCGCTCGAGCACATTCAAGCGGAGAAACGCAAAACGTGATTCTAGAGACAGGCAGCCTAATCCCGAAGCGCAAGAAGGCCCACACCAAGATCTGCTGTGCGCGTGGGAATCTGCCTCTCCTTCGGGGAAGTGAGGAAGCAGGCCTGTGGTTGCAAGAGTTGGCCAATAGCCGCGCCGTGAGCCCGGCGGTCACCGACCACCGGTTAGCGGTTCAGTTTGTCACCGACGGTGCGTGTTAGCTTCGCCAATCTGGTGTCCACAGGTTGTGCATGCGGCACCAGACGAGCGGAACAGCTATGTGTTTCGCGAGGCCGATCACCACACTAACCGGACGGACATCGACAAAGACATCTGCGTGAACGGACCGTTGGCCGGGCGACGGTCGCAAGAGGGTTCGGCTTCTCTGAATCGCTGGCTGGCGGTGAGACGAGATGGTCGGGGTGTGACGTTATCTGAATGGAGGCGTGACGCGGCGTCGCCACCAGTCGGCCAAATTCAACTCTGGTGAACCAACGTGAGCGCAGAAAAGCAAGCTAGGTTAGCAGGGCAGCCCGTCATTCGCTCAAACGATATCGATGTTGTCGACTAGGGCCTAGCCGTTCAATCTTGCCTTCAATGCACAAGTAGGAGAGCATTGATCGGATCAGCGGACCTTCACCAAATGGAATTCCCTTGAGATAAAGTCCGCTTTCGTTGCGAATCTGATATTGCCGAGCACCACCTGCATATGGCTGGCACTCTTCCATTTGGCGCATGGTGCTTAAAAGGTGCTGTAGACACTTGCCAATAAGCTGCTCACCAATATCAACCGTTGACGGTGAGCTTTGACGCCCAAGCTGGCCGCATCGAGCACATTGTGGATCTGGTCGTCGAGATGCCCTAATCGTTTCAAACCCAGTTTCGGGCCACATGTGGCAATCGGTTCGCCAATGCCACTTGTTTTGCGAGGAGCCCGTCATTCGACGGTATTCAGTGGGCTCGAATGGATGATGCAGCACTCGAATGCCTCTTAAGGCTGATAGATCGGATGCAAAGAATATCACAGATTGAGAGTTTCTTCTGTCGGAGCCAGCCGTCGGAGATTGGTACATACGAATGATTGCGGCAGTCCCTAGTCTTGCAAACAACTTAGAGATTTCCGAAGCATGCGATTCGGCTGGATAGGGCTTTTGGGAACGTGGTGGCCGAGGAGTGAGGTGAGGAGTAAGAGTAGAACGGGTAAACAGGGAGGAGCAGTCGGAGGGGACGGTGGTCCTGGGGCTGTGGACCTGACGGAGTGTGGTTCGGCTCGGTCCTCCTTCGGCAGGCTCTGGGCAGGCTTCGGCAGGCTCAGCGCAAGTTCGCCATGAAGGGTCGGGACGGATGTTGGGAACATTTAGTCAGGGTGGGTTGCCAGGGGTGGCTTGGGTGCGGTCGGGTTGTTGGGTGCTGCTGGGTCCCGGCCGGGGACGCCGGGATGGCGGACGCGGATTAAGGCGAGATCCCTCGGGGGCCGTCGGGATGACAAGAGAATCCGGGTGGGTCTCAGACGGTGCTAATTGCGCCTCGGGAGGGGGTGGATGTTGGCGCAGGGTTGGTCGGAGGCGTATTGGGTGCAGCCGAGGAATGAGCCTGGGCGGCCTTTGCGGGGGACCCATGACGCCGGCGCCACACAGCTCGCAGGCGGCTTGGCTGGCCTTGCAGGAGGGGTTGGTGCAGCGGGAGGAGGGAGCGGAGCGACGCCTCGAATCGGCCACTAGGTAGGTGCCGCGGCGGGCCGGTCCCCGTCGTCTGATCCATCCCGCTGACCTCGCCTCGAGAACTGGATCGGCAGTTACTTGTACCGAATCGGCCGCTGGAAAGACCGCGCGAGCAGCAAAGGCACGCGCCGGGGCGCTGTACTTCAATGATCCGTTCGACTTCGAACGGGTGGGTGGTGGGCGAGATTTATCCGGGCCCTCAAGGCACCCTGTTGCTGGCGCTCGTCCCGGGATCTACGAATTCAGTCCGTGTCGGGATCCTCTGGCTTCGGATACGTCTCTTCGTAAATCTCAAGCAGCCGCTGACCCTCGTAGGACCAGAGCGGGGTTGGCCGTGGTCCCCGTTCGAGGCCAAGCGAAAGACGCGAGGCCTGCGTGAGGGACATTTCCTCCCCCTTGTAGCGAACGCGATTGCCGCTGAGCACTTCGGCCGTATCGTCATTTCGCACACACGTGAGCGTGGCCCCGACCGGAATCCCCACCGTGGCGAAATTCAGGGGGCTGCGAACCCTTCGCTGCAGTTGCTCGCCAGCCGCACGCGACGACTCGTCCACAGCGCCCTGGCCCTCGACCTCGACCTCCGGGGTCACATCTTCGCCACCAAGCAGGTTCAGAATGGCCTCGACTTGCCGGACCGACACGGCGAAGAACTCGCGCGAGGGATTGACGCGCGACGGGCTGAAGGCCGTGTGCAGCGCGGCCTCGACCGCGGCATGGTTCTCGATCTGACGCGCGAGCACGCAGTCAAAGGGCACGGGTACGTCGGTGGAGTAAAGCTCCCTGAGTCGATCGCCAATGTCCGCCCGACGCGTGCTCCCGATCTTGACCATGTCGGGCATAGCCGAGTTCGTGAGGACGTAGACGATCCCCTGGTCAGTCGGCACTGAATCGGCCAGCGTCGCCTCCGGGCTCGTGGACACGTCTGTGTTCATGCCATGCGGCACCTGGCGATCAAGGCTTGGAGTCTCTCGACTTCCTCGGCCTTTGACAAGGGGCCCAAAATGCGCCGCACTGCTCGGCGAATCAAGGCCGAGCGGGAGGCGCCTGTGGCGCGCGCCGCCTCGTCGAGAAGGGCCTGTTCTTTGTCGCCCAGGTAGACCTTTGTGCGTCCCATGCGGCAATCGCACACGTGGGCCGGTGGGCGAGCGGAGGGTGGGGTTGGGGACGTGACGAAGGAGTGAGCGGAGAGTAGTGAGAGGTGCGAGAGGACGCGGAGGGGAGTGCCTGGGAGGCTTGGTTGCTGAGCAATTGTGGTTCGACACGGCCCTCCGACGGACTCCGGCCCGGCTCACCACGAACGGTGAGTGGGTTGGGTGCCCGGAAGAGGCCGGTTTGAGACCGGCCCGTACGCAAGACGGGGCGTGTGACCAGCCGATTGACGTGGATTCGACTTGCAGGCCGCGACTTGCGCTACGCGTGCCGCTGTTGTGTAGCGGTGGGGGTGTTTCTATGCTCCAGTATGCAGCGTCTCGGAGATTGAGAAAACGGATGCACCTGGGCCGATGAGGCTTGGAGACCATGTGAAGGCACCAGCGGAGATCATCTTCGAGGTGACGGAAGCCGCCGAGGGCGGGTTTGATGCGCGAGCGCTGGGCTACAGCATCTTCACGCAAGGAGACGGTTGGGCGGACCTGAAGGCGATGGTCAGGGATGCCGTGGCCTGCCACTTTGGCGAGGGAGGCGGGCTCAAGGTCGTCAGGCTGCATTTTGTGAAGGATGAAGCCATCGCCGTATGAGGCTGCCCCGCGACATGTCGGGCGAAGGCAGGGACGTGGGGGCGGTGTATCACGAGCGGAAGAGGCCGGTTTGAAACGCGCCCGTACGAAAGATGGAGACGACGGCGTGGGGTTCGGGGTTGGGTGCCCGGAAGAGGCCGGTTTGAAACCGGCCCGTACGCAAGATCGCGACGACGGCGTGGGGGTGCGGTGGGTGTGGTTCGACACGGTCCGCCGGGGACGGCGGCCCGGCTCACCACGAACGGTTGGAGCGGAGGTTGGGAGCATTTTTTCAGGGTGAGGCGCCAGGGGGAGCTTGGGAGTGCTGGGATTGACCATGGTGCTGGGTCCCGGCCGCGGACGCCGGGATGACGGGGGAGGAAGACGGGTGGGTCGGGGATCCGCCCCTACGAGGGTTTCTGTTGGTAGTCCTGGGTGGCTTTGTCGAGGGATTTGGTGCGGAGGGCCATGAGGTTGTGGCGTTCGCGGGCGGCCCATTGTTGGGAGGCGGTGAGGCTGGTGAGGGAGTTCTGGAATTGGGGCATGACGTAGCGGGCAATCAGCTCATAGCTGTGGCGGACTTGCTCGCGGGTGCCCCACTCGGTGGCCATGACGAGGAGGCCGCCGAAGCCGCCGCTTGATTCGTCCAGCCGGTGAATGGCGGCGATCAGGTCGTCAGGCGTGCCGACGCACCAGGCGCCGCTGTCGACCATGTGGTCGATGAGCTGCTCGGGCGGGCCGTCGAAGGTTTTTTCGAATCCCATGGTGTCTTCGAAGTAGTCGCGCTGGAAGCGGGCGGCGCCGAGGCGGGCCTGTTCGATGGCTTCCTGGCGGGACTCGGCGATGTGGACGGGCATGACGAGGCGCCAGTCGTGGCGGTTCATGGTTTTGCCGTGCTCTTTGGCAACATCGAGGGCGATTTGCCAGAAGGAGTCGAGCTTGACGGTCTCGGCACTGCCGGGACGGATGCCGAGCGACAGCACGGCGGCGCCGTGTTTGCCGGCGAGTTGCATGCCGGAGGGGGACTGGGCGGCGGCGACGGCGATGGGGAAGTGGGGCTGGGTATAGGGGCGCAGGTGGGTGGTGGCGCGTTGCAGGGTGAACCACTCGGCGTGGTGGGTGATGGGCTCGGTTTCGGTGAGGAGGCGCATGATGACGCCGAGGGCTTCGTCCATGCGGGGGCGCTGGGTGAGGGGTTCGATGCCGAGCATGTAGGCATCGGACACCAGGGCGCCGGGGCCGACGCCGAGCATGACGCGGCCGCGGGTGATGTGGTCGAGCTGGATCATGCGGTTGGCGACCATGAGGGGGTGGTGGTAGGGGAGGCTGATGACGCCGGTGCCGAGCTTGATGTGGCGGGTGCGTTCGGCGGCGGTGGCGATGAAGAGTTCGGGCGAGGAGATGGTTTCCCAGCCGGCGCTGTGGTGTTCGCCGATCCAGGCTTCGTCGTAGCCGAGGTGGTCGAGCCACTGGACGGTTTCGAGGTCGCGTTCGAGGCCGAGGGTGGGGTTTTCGCCGAGCCAGTGGAAGGGGGCCAGGAAGATTCCGAATTTCATGCGTGGGGGGAGAGGCATTCGGGGGCTCCTCTGGCTGGGTGAGGTCGGCGGGGGTTGGGCGGAATGATACTGCGGAGGCGGAAGTGATCGCGGCGGTTGCGAGGAGTCGGTCATGCCGATAGTTCGAATTGCGGAGCAGGTGGCGGGGGCGTGGCGGCCGGGGCAGGTGGTGCGGGAGGTGGTGGGGGAGGCGCAGGGGTCGAGTTCGGTGTCGATGCAGCATTTTGAGGTGGAGCCGGGGGCGGTGACGCCGTTGCATCGGCATGACGTGGATGAGGTGATTCTGGTGTTGAGTGGGCGACTGCGCGTGCGGATCGAGGACGCGTGGTTTGCGGCGGAGGCGGGGGACGTGTGCGTGTTTCCGGCGGATACGCCGCATGGGTTTGTGGGGGCCGGGGAGGGGACTTCGGAAATCATGGTGGTGTTTCCGATTCCGTCGGCGATTACGGCGGAGCACACGACGTATCTGGAGGGTGGGCCGCCGGTGACGTGGGACGCGACTGTGGGCTGACATTGCCAGAAGCCGTCGGCAGCATCGATGAGCGGTGTCAAGGACTCCACTCAACCATCCGGGGACTAGGGTTTATGACCATGGTCATGACTATGGGATGATGGGGGTCCACAGGGCGGGCGGGAGCGTGGGATGGATTTGGATGCGGGCGGTGGAATGGCTGGGGTGCGGACGATGAAGGCTTCGGAGTTCAAGGCGAAGTGCCTGAAGTTGATGGATGAGGTGGCGGAGACGGGGGAGGAGATTGTGATTACGAAGAACCGCCGGCCGGTGGCGAAGCTGACGCCGCTCCGGCGCAGGCGGGGCGCGCCGTTCGGTCGCGACCGCGACATCATCATGATCCACGGAGACATTGGAGCGCCGATCGACGTGGAGTGGAACGCGGAGACCGGTAAGGGCTGGGTTGAGCCACTTTGATCTTGCTGGATACACAGGTCCTGCTATGGCTGCTGGCCAATAATCCGAGACTTGGCTCGCAAGCCCGTCAGGCCATTGATCAGGCTTGGGCCGCAGAAGAGGCGGCGGTTTCGGCCATCTCGTTTTGGGAAGTCGCCATGTTGCATAGCAAAGGGCGCATGACGCTGCTGAGGGATGTGGAGACTTGGCGTCTGAGCTTGTTGGACGCTGGCCTAATTGAAATCCCTCCCTACGGACGGATTGCAGTCCGAGCTGGGTTGCTTGCGGACATGCATGGCGATCCCGCTGACCGGATCATCGTGTCCACGGCGTTGGAGGGGCATCGGTTAGTGACAGCGGATCAGGGGATCCTGGAGTGGCCCGGGGCCTTGGACCGGATGGATGCGCGGGCGTGACGGGGACATTGCTGCGAGCGCCTGCGGAGTACGTGGAACAACGGGCGGGCTTGGGTTTGGGCGGTAGTGGATGTGGGGCCTTGACGTTGACCTCGGCGGTGGAAGGCGTGTGGTCAACGGGCTCCCGGGGAGTTTGACGTGTCGACCGAGGTGCAGAGCGAAGTTGGCGAATGGACGATGTCGGCGACGGAGTTCAGGGCGAAGTGCCTTGGTCTAATCGATGAGGTGGCGGAGACGGGGCGCGAGATCGTGATTACGAAGCGGGGGAAGCCGGTGGCGCGACTGGTGCCCTATCGGAAGCGGCCGAAGACGCTGTTTGGCGCCGACCGCGGCAAGATTGAAATCCTGGGTGACCTGGATGAGCCCCTGGACATCGTGTGGGACGCAGAGCGCGGGCTGCTGGACGGGAAGTGACGGTGCTGCTGGGCACCCGTGTCCGGAAGTGGCCAGGGCGGGAGGTTGTGATTTCCAAGCGGGAGCGGTCCGTCGCGCGGTTGCTGCCCTATTGGCGGAAGCCGAAAAGTCTGATTGGTATGTGCCGAGGGCGGATTGAGACCCTGGGGAAACCATTGCGCCGATTGATGTGGAGTTGGAGGTGGAGGCGAATTCGGATCGGATATTGGATCCATCAATCTGCCCGACATGCGGACGGATCATGATCGTGGCTGCTGGCGCCGACGAGAAGGGTCACGGGGGTCAGGCGGGCGGACTGTTCTTCGCGGAAGCGGCGGCGGTTCTTGAGGGTGATCCGGTCCATGGAGCGGTTAGGCGCTTTGCCGGAGGCGGCGCCTAGCTTCCTACGAGCGAGTGAAGCGAAGGGATGGAGACGGGAAAGTCAGCGAGGCGTACGGCAACGGGCAGCCACCTAGGGACCGCGACGGATGGCCGGCAAACTCGGACGGATACCCACAAGGGCACCCTTACATGCAGCTTGAGCTTGCCGACCTTGCTGAGTGCCGGCGCATTCGGATGGGTACCCCAGGGGGTACCCCTAGAGGTCGACGGACTCGGTTTGGCCGGAGAGGGTGGATTGGAGGAGGGCGTCGAGGGCGCCGATGATCTGGAGGTTTTGGGGGCCGCTGGTTTCCGGTTCGGGGCCGCCGTGGATCCAGTCGCCCCAGCTGCGCATGACGATGACGTCGAGGGGTGGGCGTTCGTCTCCGCCGTCGATGGGGATGTTCTGGAGTTCGCCGGAGCCGGCGAGGATTTGTTCGACGCCGCCGAAGCCGTGGGTGTTGCGGTAAACGAGGGCGTCTTTGCTGCACTCGATGCGGAATTCGTGGGCGCCCTGGCGGGAGTCGGAGGTGGAGACCATGGCGACGCGGGCGCCGCTCTGGAACGTGAGTTCGGCGGTGGCGGTGGATTCGCGCCGCCAGGTGGTGGCGGGCGGGCGGAAGCTGTGGCCGGCGACCTCGACGATGGGCTGGCCCATCATGGAGATGACGGAGTCGATTTCGTGGACGGTCATTTGCCAGAGCTGGGAGTGCTCGGAATCGGGGTACTCACCGCCGCGGGGTTTGTAGGTGACCATGTGGCCGACCTGGGGTTCGCCATGGACGCGTTCGGCAATGAGGCGGCGCATGGTGCGCTGACCGGGCATGTAGCGCCACTGCTGGTTGACGACGACTTTGAGTCCGGCGGCGTCGGCTTTGTCCTGCAGGGTTTTGGCGGCGGGCAGGGTGAGGGTGTAGGGCTTTTCGACGAGGACGTGTTTGCCGGCATCGAGGGCCTGGCCGACCAGAAGTTCGTGGGTGCGGGCCCAGGTGGCGACGACGACGGCGTCGACGTCGCGCTGGTCCATGGTTTCATCCAGGGAGCCTGAGGCGAGGTCCCGGGAGAGGCCGGCTTCGTCGATGCGTTCGTGGAGGAGGGGGAGGTTGAGGTCGACCCAGGCGACGAGGTTGAAGAGCTGGGGCAGGGCCTGGATGGAGCGGAGTTGGGAGCGGCCGCGGCCGGCGCCGACGATGGCGACGTTGATTTTTTCTGCCATGCGATGTGTTCCTTGGTCGGCTGGGGGGTGGGGTTGGGGGGTATTGTCGCAGGTTGGGGGATGAAGAAGGGGAGAGGAGTTAGGGAAGAGACGGCGGGAGGTGTCTTCGGGCCTGGTTGCCAGGGGGTGTGGTTCGACACGGCCGTTCGAGGACTTTGGGCCGGCTCACCACGATCGGGGTGGGGCAGCGGGGGCGCGGAAGACGGGTGGGTCGGGGATGTCGCGACTACGACGGTGGGGGTTGGGCGGCTTGGGCGGTGGCGAGGTCCTGGGCGCCGAGGCGGCGGATCCATTTGCTGTCGTTGCCGCAACTGACGAAGAGCATGCCCTGGCGGATGCGTTGGGCGGCTTCTTCGCCATCGCCACAGGACATGCCGGCGAATTTGCCGGTGTTCTTGGCGGCCTGCACGACTCTGGCGTAGGCGGCTTCGGCGTCGGTGCCGGCGACGTCGGGCTCGAGTTGCATGGAGCGGCCCATGTCGGCGGGGCCGATCCAGCAACCATCCACGGTGGGTTCGGCGAGGATGGCTTCGGCGTTGGCGACGGCCTGGGCGGACTCGATCTGGACCATCATGAGGATCTGGTCGTCGGCCCAGTCCATGTAGTCGGGGCCGTAGCGCTGAGCGTGGGTGGCGCCTAGCGAGCGAACGCCGCGGGGTGGGTAACGTACGGCTTCGCCGGCGCGGCGGGCGTCATCAGCGGTGTGAACCATGGGGACGACGATGCCGAGCATGCCGGCATCGAGGGCCTGGCCGATTTCGGTGACGTTGTTGCGGGAGACGCGGGCGAAGGGGACGGAGCCGCCGGCGACGATGGAGATGAGGCCGTGCTGAAAGAGGGACCAGTCCCAGACCCAGTGTTGCTGTTCGAGCATGACCCAGTCGTAGCCGAGGCGGGCGCAGATTTCGGTGGAGACGGGGGAGGCGAGGCCGCAACTGATGCCGATGGCGGGCTCGCCGCGGGCCATTTTGGCTCTGGCCTGGTTGGTGTGCATGGGTGGATAGGGGTCTGCGGGGTGGTTGGGGGATGGTAGTGGGAAGCGAAGAGGGAGGGAAGCGGTCGGAGAAGTGAGAAAGAAGAAATCGGGGACTGCCTGGGGGCTTGGTTGCCAATAGTGTGGTTCGACACGACCCTCCGAAAAACTCCGGGTCGGCTCACCACGAACGGTTGGGTGCGGTGGTTCGCGGACCGGCATTCGGAGGATTCGGGATCGGGGCCCGTATCGCGTCAAGGACTTGTCGCTTGGTAGCGCGTTCGGTGGTGAGGCCCTGGGTGATGGCGGTGGCTAGGGCGGCGTCCTCGGCATCGGGGGTGTCGTCGGCTGGTTCCTGGTCAGTGACGTTTGGTTCGTCGCCTTGGGAAGTGTCCATTGGAAGTTATGCGGGGAGGGCGGATTTGGGGAAGGTGGCGTAGGCGCTGACGGGGACGCCGTAGCCGCCGGCCTGGCCGAGGCGGAGGTCCATGGCGGCGCCGGCGAGGGCGCGGGCGGTTTCAGGGGAAATGTCGAGCTGGTCGATGAGGCGGGTTTCCATGGCGTGCTGGGCGATGCGGAGGGCCTGGGTGAGGTCGTCGTGGACGCCGACGGTCATGACGTGGGTGGGCGTTTCGAACCAGGGCCACTCCAGGTGCTGGGCGGGGGTGAGGGAGAGGTGGAGGTCGATTTCGGCGTCGATGTTGACCCCGGAGTGGGCTTCGCCGTCGCCCATGGTGGCGTGGACGTCGCCGATGGCGAAGAGGGCGTCGGGCGCCCAGACGGGTAGGTGGACGGTGGTGGCGGCGGTGATGTCGTTGAAGTCGAGGTTGCCGCCGTGGATGCCGAGGCTGAGGGCTTCGATAGCGCCGGAGGCGGGGGCGACGCCGAGGGTTCCAACCATGGGTCGAACTGGCAGGGGCACGCCGGCGACGGTGACGGTTTGGTTCCCCACGTCGAAGGGCTGGATAGAGGGGGGTACGGGGCGGTCGCCGAGGAGGCCGGTTCCAGGGGTGGTGGCGACGTAGCCGCGGGGGCCTAAGCGCACGGCCTGGATGTGGACGTGGAGGGTGTCGCCGGGTTGGGCGCCCTGGATGGCAATGGGGCCGGTGGCGGGGTTCATGCGGCCGGGGCGGCGCTTGGCCAGATAGGACTCGATATCGAGGTCGTTGCAGCCGCGGTCGTAGGCGTCGCGGGCTTCGACGGTTATCGCGCTCGGTGGGGTGACGCGGGCGATGGGCGGCGTGGTGGGGTCGAAGGCGTAGATGACGTGGTCGGCGGGGATGCGTTGGCGTTGGGTAGGCATGGCAGAAGGATTGGTGGCGGCGAGGGGGACGTTAGCACGGGGAGGAAGAGGTGAGCGTAAGACGCGGGTAGGGATGGGGGCCAGGATGTTTCACCTGGGAGTGGATCGACGCGGCCCGCCGAAGACTCTGGGCCGGCTCAGCACGAACGGGGGCGGCGTGGGAGATGAGAGTTGGATGAGAGTTGGGGGTTTGGGCGCGGTTGCGTCACTTCCGTTACGGAACGAGCGTTGTGAAAGGCGGTTTACTGAGTCATCCAGCGGGGGAACCCGCGGGAGACCCGCCAAGGACAACGGGGTCGGCGGCGGGAGGATCCAGCGAGGGACGTGAAAGGGCCAGCGGGCGATGACTACCGAGATGGCAGCGGACACGGTTCAGGCGACGACGGTGGGACGGCGGACCAAGCCAGGCACCGACATTGCGGACGAGCTACGGCTGGATGACGTGGTGTGGGTTGGGGAGCTCGGCGAGGAGCGACCGGCGGCTCGCACGGGACGATCGCGCGCGACGAGGGCGCCGTCGTCGACGGGCGGCGAGACGGCCGGGGACTCGGTGCGCCGGTATCTGAACGAGATCGGGCGGATCCCGCTGCTGTCGGCGCAGGACGAGGTGCGCCTGGCGAAGGCAATCGAGCGTGGGGACGAAAACGCGCGTCAGCAGATGATCAGCGCGAACCTGCGGCTGGTGGTGAGCGTGGCGAAGAAGTACACGGGCCACGACGTGCCGCTGCTGGACCTGATCCAGGAGGGCAACAGCGGGCTGATGCGGGCGGTGGAGAAGTTCGACTGGCGGCGCGGGTACAAGTTCAGCACGTACGCAACGTGGTGGATCCGGCAGTCGATTACCCGATCGATCGCGGAGCAGTGCCGGACGATCCGGCTGCCCGTACACACGCACGACCGGCTGGCCAAGGCTTCGCGGGTGCGTCGCGATCTGCAGCTGACGCTGGGTCGCGAGCCGACGGACCGGGAAATTGCCGACGAGCTGGGGTTCAGCGAGGAGCAGATGGCGGCGCTGAACCGGATCGCACGCGCGCCGGTTTCGCTGGACGCACCGGTCGGCGAGGAGGGCGCGACCTCGGTGGGCGACCTGGTTCCCGATGCGGATGCCGAGGAGCCGCTGGAGCAGATTGCCGACCAGATGCTGACGGAGCACCTGGCGGATGCGATGGACCAGTTGGAGCCGCGCGAGCAGGAAGTGCTGCGGTTGCGCTACGGCCTGGGCACCGGGACGCCGCTGACGCTTGAGGAGATCGGCCAGCAGTTTGGCCGCACGCGCGAACGCATCCGACAGATTGAGTCGATGGCGCTGCGCAAGCTGCGGCGGCCGAACATGGCTGGGCACCTGAAGGCGTTCATGGCGTAGGTGGCGGCCTGGCAAGGGCGGACTCGGGGGCTCGTGGGAGAATCACGAGCCCCCGAGGTTTTTCCGAGGTGCGTTGCTGGCTATTCCGTTGATTTGGTCGGATGTGCACCAGGAGCATGCGCCGAAGCTGCAGACGGTGGACGGGCAGCTGTATGACCATCCGGAGACGCCGACGCGTCCGGGGCTGATCCGGGAGGCGCTGGAGGCGGCGGGCCTGGTGCGATCGGTGGCGCCGACAGCGCATGACGACGCGCTGCTGGACGCGGTGCACGAGCCGAAGTACCGGGAGTTCATCCGGGATACGTGCGCGGCGTTGGACCCTGAGGCGAGCGTGACGGCGGTTGGGGTGTCGCTGGATCCTGGGGTCTTGCAGCGGTCCGATCCGGCGGAGCGGGCGGCGTTTTACTCGTTCGGGCAGGACGCGCCGTTGATGCAGGCGACGTACGGAGCAGCGCGCGGGGCGGTGGACGTGGCGCTGACCGGGGCGGACCTGGTGCGGGAAGGCGCACCGGATGTGTTTGCGTTGTGCCGGCCGCCGGGGCATCACGCGGAGCACGACCGGATGGGCGGGTTCTGCTACTTCAACAACGCGGTGGTGGCGGCCCACCTGCTGAGTGGCGACGGGCGGGTGGCGATTTTGGACGTGGACTATCACCACGGAAACGGGTCACAGCACCTGACGTATACGCGGGACGACGTTCTGTACGTCTCGCTGCACGCGGATCCGCGGTTTGCGTATCCGGGTTTTTCAGGTCACGCGAACGAACGCGGGCGAGGGGCCGGCGAGGGGTTCAACCTGAATCTGCCGCTGCCGCCGCACATGGGGATCGACGCATATTTGCAAGAACTGGACCGGGGTTGCGAGGCGATTGCCGAGTTCGATCCGCGGACACTGGTGGTATCGCTGGGGTTCGACACGCACCGGGAAGACCCGATTGCGATCCTGGGTCTGTACAGCGAGGACTTTGGGCGGGTGTCGGAGCGGATCGCCAGCCTGGGCACGCCGCGGCTGCACGTGCTGGAGGGCGGGTACGCGCTAGGTCGGCTGGGCGAGTCGGCGGTGGCGTATGTGCAGGGGCTGCCGAGCGGGACGGCCTAAGGCGCTTAGGAGTGCCACCCACGCGCCTTCAGGCGCTGGGCGGGTCAGAAATTTCCTGAAAGGGCTGCTTGGTGGGCCAGATCGCTGAGTCCCGGCCCTGACAACTGTCCGTCCGGCCTACTCCCAGCGCACCGTGCTATCCGCCGGCTGGTGGGCCGTTCGAATGGCGTTGAACTCTTCCCAGGTCCGCACCACCGCCTCGGGTCGCGATCGGCTTCGCACCAGGAAGTCCGACTCGGGCGGATAGCAGGTCAGCGCCGCCTCAGGCAGAGACCGGTCCACCGTGACAGCCCCGTTTCCGGCGGCCGAGCCGTTCCGATCCATGGTCAGCGGCGGAAAGTTCGTCGGCAGATCCGCGCTCTGGTAGCGGATGTCGATGCTCCAGCGGATCACGTCGCTGCGATTCGGCGTCGAGCGGTGCGGCGTCCGGTTCGTCAGCAGAACCACCCCGCCGCGATCCACCGGTGTGGCTACCGCCCGTCCACCCGGCAAGTCGTTCTCAAGGATTTCCAGGTAAGCGCGCCGGCCTTCCTCACCCGCGTCCAGCTGCGTATGACGCACCACGCCGCCCGTATGCACGCCCGGCATTACCTCCAGGCACCCGCGCTCCACCGTCGCGTCCACGAACGGGACCCACACCGTCAGGATCAACTCGTTATCGCAGACCGGTTCGAAGTAGCCCGAGTCCTGGTGCCAGGGCACTTCGCCATGCCAGTGGCCCGGCAGCTTCGGGCGCAGCCGGTACACCGCCGAGCCAATGATCTCCGGACCCACAATCGACTCGGCCAGGTCCAGCAACTCCTCGTTCGACACCAGCGCGAAGATCCCGTGGCCCTGCAACTGTCCGTAGATCACCGACCAGTACAGGTCCTCGTACTCCTGGTGAATCTTCCACAGCCGTGTCTCGAAGGGCTCATCGGCGTAGGTGTGGCTCAAATCGCCACGGGCCACCGCCTCGGCGGCGTGCCCATCAATGGCCTCGGTGATTTCGTCGATCGCCGGCTGCAGACCCACCGGATCCAGCGCGCCGGGCACTACCAGGTACCCCTCCCGCTGGAATGACGCCAACTGCTCGCTGTCGAGACGCATGCCCAATCCCGGCTCGTCAATGTCCGCGTGCGCTGATTCTCGCCCGTTCCCACTCCCCTGTCACGCGCCAGAGGCGCTACAGCGGACCGCTCACCGGCCTTCGGAACATCGCCGCCGCCATCCGCGGCGGCCACCACGACACGTCAATCAGCCAGCGCACCAGGGTCGGCGTGGCCGGATGCCCCTGCTGAGCGCGTCGCTCCAACTCGCCCGGCCACACCTCCATGTACAGCGCATACGTCGCCGCCACCAGCGGCGGCCGGATCAGCTTGATCGCTATCCACACCTGCGCCGCCAGTGTCGCCGTAAACACCTCCAGCGCCGGCCCTGTCAACGTCAGGTAGAACCCCATGAACACCGCCGCCAGCGGCGCCGCAAGCGGGCCCGCCGTGATCACGAACGTGGCAAGCACTGGCCCAAACACGCGTCCGCTCACCCGCCACGACTCCAGCGCCGCCAGCGAGCCCGGCACGTTCCCATGCACCGCGATAAACGGCGCCAGCAACGTCCGCGAATGCAAGTAAATCCCGGTCCCCCCGATCACCACGATCCATAGAACCGAGACCAGCCCACCCGGGAACGACTCCGCAAAGGCGGTCCGCTGGTAGCTGATCAGCCCCAGCGTCAGGATCCCCACCGGCACCCAGAAGATCACTGTCGTGTGCAGATTGGTCCAGATGTACCGCGGCAACCAGCGCGTGCCGTCCTCCAGGTGCCGCCACAGTCCCGGACGCCGCCCCTCGTGCGCCGCCGCCACGGCTTTCATAAACATCACTGGTGCAACCGTGCCCGACAGCAAGTTCAACACCGCCGTGCCGGCCGTTCGCCCGAACCCCTCCGGCAAGTCGACGGCGGTGATCCAGATGACCCCGGCCGCCGGCAGCGAAAACAGCACCATGATCGCCACGATCACCAGCGGCGTGACCCGCAGCGTCGCCAATCCGCGAGTTGCGTAGCGCGACCCCACGCCCCACGAATCTCGCATTACGGCGCTCGTTGAGCCGGAATCGCCGAGTCCATACCCGTTGGTCCTGCGTCTGACTCACACCGTAGCGAAGCCAACTCTACGCTCTCCGTCCGCATGCCAGAATGATCGCCCCACTCACCGGCCCCCACCCATGCAGGAAATCGCACGCATCCAAATCGATGCCTCGCCCGAGGCCGTCTTCGAGCTCCTGGCCGACAACACCCGCCGCGGCGAGTGGGCCGAAGGCATGGAGACATTCGACTACACCTCCGACTTCGATCCCGACAACCCGGTCGGCACCACCTTCACCCAGCGCATCCGCGAAGGCGGCCGCATAACCGAGTACCACGGTGAGATCACCACCTACGACCCGCCCAGGGCCTGGGGCTCGCAGGTGTCCGGCGGCTCCTACTCGATGGTCGTTGAGTACCACCTCACCTCGGCCAACGGTGGCACCGAAGTCGTCAACGTGTGCGACGTGAACTCGTCCTCCTGGTTCTTCCGCCTCATGGGCGTGCTGTTCGGCTGGTTCACCAGGTACCTCGGCCGCAAGCAACTCCGCAAGCTCAAGGAGCTCGTCGAAGCCGCCTGAACCGCCGCCCACCGCGGCCGCTCGCTAAGCGAGCGGCGCGGTGGCGAAGACCACGTGGAACGGCACGCAGTAGATCACCACGGTCTTGTATTCACTCACGTCCGTCCCGTCCGGAACCTCGTAGTTCTGGTTCCCCACGTTTCCCTTCAGCGGCCCCAGGTCCAGGTACTCGCCCAGGTTTTCGCTGCTGGTGATCCCTTCGGCCTTTGAGATCAACACGCTCAGCGCCGGCCCGTTGGTCACCATGAAGTCCTCGAACCGCAGGATGTGACTACCGTCCGGCCCGCGGAACATCGTGGCCGAGCCGGAACCCCGGTGGAAGTCGTCGGCGTCCATGAACATCCCCATGGCCACCGCGGCAGGCCCGGTGTCGGGCATGGCCGTGGGTTCGGGCGCCGCCGTCGCGGTTGCTGTCGCGGTTGCGGTTGCTGTCGCCGCCGGCATCGCGGCAATCGCCACCCCCGCCAGGCCGGCCGGCATGGGCTCTTCCATCACCGTGTCCGGCATCTTGGCCGCTACGTCCATCACCCGCTCCTGGACCTGCGCCCGGTCTTCGGCACTCAGAGACTCGATGGTCTCGGCGCTCGGCATGGCCGCGTCAAACTCGGCCTTCAACTGCTGCTTCTCTTCAGCCGGCATGCTCGCCATCGCCGCCGACTCCGGCATCTCGAACGGAAAGGCCTCGTCCACAACGTTGCTCACGAATAGCGGCGAAATCAGCCACCACCCCACCGCCACCGCAACAATGGCCCCAATCCCGCCGCCAGCAAAAATGACTCGTCGCATCGACATGTCAGCGCCCTCCTGCCTGTGATTGAACTCGTCATCTCGGCCCCACAGCCGGCAACGCTCACTCCATTAATCTACTCTGCGCCGCTCCCTGACGTGATTTCCCCTACAAGTCGCAGGCGATGCCTCGGGTTGTAGGCCCGCGGATCGCAGCGTCGACAACTTACCCGCCGCCGGCCGTAGCGCCGCAGGCGCGCCACCTCATGACCGGCCGGACAGCGGTACAGCCATCGGCCGTTCACAACTAGCTGCACCGTTGGACAAGCTCGCGGACGTGCCCCGATCGCCCGCATTCGCTCGCGAAACCACGGCCCGTGCGGCCGCTCATCCGGCGCGCTGATGAACTGCTCCACGTGCACAAGCTCATGCACCAGTACCTCGTCGCGCAGGTTGAACCGCGAGCCCTCCACGGTGGCATCGCCGGCCGGCCCGTCCAGCAGACGGGCAATTCGCATGACAAAGGCCGACCGGTCCGCATTCGTCCGGACCGACCCAAGCTGGCGCACGGCGCCCGATGGCAGAAACGTGATGTGCGCCAGCGGCAACGTCCCGCCAAATAGCTCGCGGTTGAACACCTTCGCGCGGGACTTCACGCCAGCCAAGTAGCTGGCATCCGCGCTTTGCATCCGACGTGGCGTCCGCAAGCGCTTCACCGTGGCTCGGCAGCCTCCAGCCGCCGCGCGAGCTCCTCGTGCCCACCGTCGCGCGCGTAGTCGGCGGCCGACTTCCGGTCGTCCGACCGCAGACCTACATCCGCGCCGTGTGCCAGCAACGCCTCGACACTGGCGGAGTCTCCCAGATGCGCCGAGGTGTGCAGCGGCGTGTTCCCACGCGCCTGGCGGTTGTTCACGTCCGCCCCGGCCTCCAGCAGTAACCGAACGCAAGCCGTCCGTGTCTCGGCGTTCGGCCCGGCCACGGCGGCATTCAACGGCTGGTTGCGCAGGGCGTTGGTGCTCACCGCCGCCAGGTTGGCTTCCCGATCCAATAGCAGCCGCGTGGTTTCAGGCTGCCCTGCCCACGGCGCCAGGTGCATCAGCGTCCAACCGTCGGGCGAATAGGCGGTCAGGAGACCGGGATCGTCATCCAACCGCGCCGCCAGCTGCCCCGCATCGCCCACGATCGCCGCCTCAAAGGCATCCAGCTCCGGCTCAGCCGCCAGCAGCGCGGCAACCACCGCGTGCCGCCCCATAAAGAACGCCGTCTGTATCGGCGAAAGCCCCTGGGCATTCCGTGCGCGAGTAAGCCCGGGATCGCTGGCAATCCGAGCCGTCACCGCCGCGACATCGCCCGCCTGCACAAGGTCAAAAATGTCGTCAGGCATTCGGCGCTCGATTGGCGGCTACTCGCGCGGCCCGTGCGCGACCCAGCCGCCGTCGACCGTCAGGATGTGGCCGGTTACAAAGCCGGACTCGTCCGACAGCAGGAAGATCGCCGCCGACGCGATCTCCTCCGGCACGGCCAGTCGCTTGAACGGAACGTGCGATATCAGGCGGTCAATCTCAACGCTGTCGCGCTCCTTGCCGGCGTTGAACAGCGGCGTATCCGTATAGCCCGGCGCCAGCGCGTTGACCCTGACCCCGTGCTCCGCCAACTCCAACGCCATCACCTGCGTCAGCATCACCACCGACGCCTTGGATGTGCAATACGCCGCCCGCTGCTTCACCGCGCGTTGCCCGTACATCGAGGCCACGTTCACGATCGAGCCGCTGCCGGTCGTCACCATGTGCCGTCCCGCGGCCTGCGCGCCAAAGAACACGCCCTCCACGTTCACGTCCATCACCCGCCGCCACTCGGCCCGCGTGTGCTCCAGCGCAAACTGGCCGGAACCGGTGCCGGCGCTGCCTACCCAACCGTCCAGCCCGCCAAGCTCGCTGACGGCCAGCTCCACCAGCGCTTCCTGGTCGTCGTCCGTGGTCACGTCGACGATCCGCGTCACGGCTCGCCGCCCCATGGCCTGGATTTCGGCCGCCGTCTCGGCTAACCCGTCGGCGTTGATGTCTCCCAGCGCCAGGTCGGCGCCCTCGGCCGCCGCCGCCAGCGCGCAGGCCCGCCCGATACCAGAAGCGCCGCCAGTAATTCCGATGACGCGATTTGCGAGCCGCATGCTCGGATCCTCGTCCCTGCTTTGCCTTCCAGCCGCCGCTCAGCCTAAGGCACGCGCGGCCGACCCGACCGTGTGTGGCCGTTCGCACGACACGCCGGCACTCCCGCCCCTAAGCTGAGGGCGGCCACCGATTCGCGGATCGAACGAATGAGGGCTCCTCAACTAACCCGGCGGCGCGCGCTTGTCCTGGCCGCAATGACCGGCCTGCTTGCCGCCTGCGAGCCCGAGCCCGCCGAGCAGTCGGATGCACAAGCCGCCGAGGACGACTTGGCAACACGCCTGTTCACGACCCTCCGATCAACGACCAGCCTTGACGAGCTCGAAGCGGCTATCGCGGAAGCCGGCGCCAGCGGCGACCAGCGCTTCGTCTCAGTCCTGATCGAAGTCCTGCGCGCCCAGGAAATCGGCATCCTGCCCGGCGAACCGGCCCCGGCCATTCGGGCTCTCAGTCAGCTCACCGGCATCCCCGAGCAGCCCTGGCCTGACTGGGTGAACTGGTACGCCACCACCGACCTCGAGCCGCCGCCCGGTTTCCGCACCTGGAAAGGCCGCATTTACAGCCGCATCGACGAGGAGTTCCCGTCCTTCTTCCGCGAGGACGCCCCCTCTCAGATTCGCGTTGAAGAGGTCGTCTGGGGCGGCGTCGCCCTCGATGGCATCCCGGCCCTCGTCAACGCCCGCATGCTGCCCGCGGCGGACGCCGACTACATCACCCCCACCGAACTGGTCTTCGGCGTCGAGATCAACGGCGACGCCCGCGCCTACCCGCTCCGCATCCTCGACTGGCACGAGATGGCCAACGACGTCGTCGGCGGCGTCCCCGTGGCCCTCGCGTACTGCACCCTCTGCGGCGCCGGCGTGCTCTTTGATACCCGCGTGGGCGACGCCACCTACGAGTTCGGCTCGTCTGGCTTCCTCATGCGCAGCAACAAGCTCATGTACGACCGCACCACCTACACGCTCTGGAATCAGCTCACTGGCGAGCCTGTCCTCGGCAGGCTGGCCGACGGTTCGATTGAGCTCAAGCGGCTCCCGGTCGTCGTGACCACCTGGCAGTCCTGGCACGAGCGCCATCCCGACACCCAGGTGCTCAGCCTGGAGACCGGCCACCTGCGCGATTACACCCCCGGCAACCCCTACGGCGGCTACTTCGCCAGTCCCCAAACAATGTTCCCCGCGGGCGATCCCGCCCAGCGCCTGCCCGACAAGGCCCGCATCTTCGCCCTCCACATCGATGGCCACCCGCACGCCCTCGCTACCGCCGACGTAGTTGAAGAGCGCGTCGTCAACGATCAGGTGGGCGACACGCCGATCGTGGTTATCGCCGGCGGACCCAACCTCAAGGGCGTTGGCATTGACCGCAGGGCTGGCCCGGTCGTCTGGGACGCCGGCGCCGAGGTTCGCGCCTACCAACGCGGCGACCAGACTTTCGAGCCCACCGAGGGCGCCGAGCAGGTGCGCGATGCCCAGAGACGCCTCTGGCAAATCACCGAGGATGCCCTGGTCGGGCCGGACGGCCAGACGCTTGATCGCCTCGGCGGCCATCTCGCCTATTGGTTCGGCTGGGTCAGCTACTTCCCGCGTACCACGCTCTACGGCGAGTAGGCGAGCGTAGCCTCCGGCTAGAATCCGCCCGCCCGAGGCCCAGGACTCCGTACGTGAGCGCCCAGATCCAGGCCGCGCCTGGCGTGACGATTCGCCGGGTCACCTCCGGTCCCGCCAGCCACTTCTTCGGCTACTACGACATGCCCTCGTGGGACGTGTCCGGCCGCTTCCTGCTGACCCAGCGCGTGAACCTCGACGTGGAGATCCCCACGCCCGACGACCCGGCCACCATCGGCACAATCGACCTCGAAAACGGCTGCCAATTTCGCGAGGTTGCAACCACCCGCACCTGGTCCTGGCAACAGGGCGCCATGCTCCACTGGCTGCCGCAGCACAGCCCGACCACCATCGTCTACAACGACAGCCATGACGAGCGCTACGTGGCCCGCGTCGCAGACTTCGAGTCCGGAGAATCCCGCGTTCTCGACCGCCCCATCGCCGCCGTCAGCCACGACCAGCGCCAGGCCCTGAGCCTCAACTTCGCCCGCCTGCGCGTCCGCCCCGAGGTCGGCTATCCCGGCCTCCCCGATCCCTGGGAAGGCGTGGACCATCCCAGCGATGACGGCATCTACCTCATCGACTTGCACAGCGGCACCGCCGAGCTAGCAGTCTCACTGGACGAAATCGCCTCCGTTCGACCACACGCGTCCATGCACGGTGCAATCAACTGGGTCAACCACCTGATCTTCAGTCCCGACGATGCCCACGCAATGTTCGTCCACCGCTGGTGGCCGCCCGGCGCCCCGCGCTTTCGCACCCGCTTCATGCTGCTGCGCATCGCCGACGGATCGGTCCGCGAAGTCTGGCCCACTCGCGCCTCCCACATGTGCTGGCGTTCGCCCACGGAGATTCTCTTCTCGGCGATTCCCAGGGACGTGCCGGACGACCCGGAATCCAGAGCAGGCCAAATGGGCTTCTGGCTGCTGGACCTGGCCGCCAACCAGGCCCGCGAGGTCGGACGTGCCGTCCTCCCGCCCGATGGCCACTGCAGCTACCGTCCCGGCGGCCGTTTCGTCCTCATGGACACCCAACCGGATTCCAACGGCCTGCGCCGCCTGCTGATCTACGACGAAGAATCCGAACGCGCCCTCGAACTCGGCCGCTTCCACTCGCCGCCGCGCTACGCTGGCCCGGTCCGCTGCGACCTGCATCCGCGCTGGAGCCGTGACGGCGGGCAGGTCTGCATTGACTCCGTCCACGAAGGCAGCCGCCAGATGTACGTGATCGACGCCGCCGAGGCGCTGGACGCCTGGATCGAAGGGGCCTGAGCCATGCCAACCCGACCCGGCCGCGACGTCTTGATGGAAGTCCTCGAAGCCGAGGGCGTGCAGTACATCTTCGGCAACCCCGGCACCACCGAGGGCGCCATCATGCACGCCCTCGAGGATCGTCCCGATCTCGAATTTGTCCTCGTCGCGCAGGAAGGTGTCGCCGTGGGCATGGCCGACGGCTATGCCCGCGAAAGCGGCCGCCCGGCTTTCGTGAACCTGCATATCGAGACCGGCCTCTCCAACGGCCTCAGCCTCATGTGCAACGCCTTCGCCGGCGGTACCCCCATGGTCGTAACCGCCGCCAACAGCTCAATCGGCAAGGTGGCCGAGGGCCGCACTGACCTGGTGGACCTCGCCCGCCCCTTCAGCAAGTGGGGCGCCGAAGTCACCAGCGCCGATCAGCTGCCGGCCGTCATGCGACGCGCCTTCCGCGAAGCCAAGACACCGCCCACCGGCCCAACCTTCGTCTCCTTCGCCCAGAACGCACTGGACGAAATGACTGATGTCCGGGTTGCCCCCTCCGGCGACCTCAGCACCGTGATCAACCCCGACCCGCGGGAAATCCAGGCTGCCGCCGAGCTGCTGGCCTCAGCCGAACGCCCCGCCCTTCTGGTCGGCGATCGCGTCGCCCAATACGGCGCGGTCGACCAGATGATCCGCGTGGCCGAACTCCTGGGCACGCCCGTCTACGGCGCCTCGTACCCGACGATGATGTTCCCGACCTCGCATCCCCAGTGGATGCACCAACTCCCGCCCTACGTCGGGCTGTACCGGGAAGCCTTCGCCGAAACCGACGTCCTCCTGGCCGTTGGCGCCCGCGTCTTCCACGACTTCTTCGCCCCCGCCACCGGCATCCTGTCCGACGACGCGCGCCTGGTTCACCTTGACATAAATCAAGACGCCATCGGCCGCGTCGAGCCTACCGATGTGGGTATCTGGTCTGATGTCGCGGTCGGCTTGGACGAGTTGTACGCCGCCGCGAGCGAGTTGCAGACGCCCGCCCAGGCAGACGCGGCTCGCCTCCGCGCCGAATCCCTGGCCGCCGCCTACCCCGGTCGCCGGGTCTCGCCTCCGGAAACGGACGATGCCCGGCCCATGCCCTCAACCGCCATGATGGCCGCGCTCGCCGAGGGTCTGCCCGCCGACGTCATCGTCGTCGACGACAGCATCTCCTGCCGCCCGGACCTGCATGCCGCCGTCACCTTCGACCATCGACGCCGCGTGCAGGCCGAGCGCGCCGGCGGCGCCATCGGCTGGGGCATGGGCGGAGCCCTGGGCGTCGCCCTGGCCGCCCCCGACCAGCGCGTCGTCGGCGTCATCGGCGACGGCAGCGCCATGCTCACCGTCCAGGCCCTCTGGACCGCCGCCGCCTACCAAATCCCCGTCGTCTACTGCATCTGCAACAACGCTGGCTACCGCGTCCTCAAGCTCAACCTGCGCCGCTGGTTCGGCGAAGTTCTCCACGAACCCGACTGCCCCAGCCAGTACCTCGGCATGGACCTCAACCAACCCTTCGACCTCGCCGCCATCGCCGAAGCTATGGGTGTCCCCTCCGAACGCATCGAAGACCCAACCCGCATCGCCCCCGCCCTGACCCAGGCCCTCCACCACACTGGCCCCACCCTCCTCGACATCATCATCGACGGATGCGTCTGAGGCAGACGAGACCTGATTGTCAGCGCAGCAAGCGTCTGCCGGAACATCTCCGGCGAAGCTGACCATATGATTAGGGTGACGCAATGCGGCGGCGTGAAGACAAAGGCCGCTGGCCACGGAATGCTCTGGACAGCGTTCTTTGGGACGCGAAATCCTGGAATGATGCTCAAATGCTGAGTTGGCTCAAGCGCATGCTGGGCGGCTCTACTTCGGTTCACAGCCCGTTGCCACCGATTGAGCTAGTAAGCGCCGCATGCCCCTACTGCGGTGTCGTTCAAGAGCCACCACCAACCCGCCGAAAGAAGTGCCTGGACTGCGGCGAGGTCATTTTTACGCGGACAGACCGGGAAACGCGGAAGAAATACCTTCTGACCGAGGCAGAGTCGAAGCGTCAAGCGGTAGATTCACGCGACGCTCGATTCAATGAGTTGAGTCTCGAAGTACAGCGTGCGTCGCAAACTGCCGATTGGGGTGCTCTGTCAATGGCACTCCGGGGACAGGCCTCCATACTCTTTGCCGAGGGACGGCCGCATCACGAAGTCTCCGTTGAGGCAGTCAAGGCAAGCCTCATGCAGATGCAACCCGCTCGCATCTCTCACGTGCGCATCGCAACTGTTCAAGACGAGCGTGTATGCGACTACTGTGCCGCACTACATGGCAAAGTGTTCAGCATCAGGCAAGCGCTCAGAAACCCGCCCATTCCCGGTCCAAGGTGCACTGACGGTGTCGGCCAGAATCGGCACGGTGGTCGCTGTCGATGTGTTTACGTTGCAGTGATCCCGGAGATCGGGCGATGATGAAGCCTGCGGCGGCTGAGCAAGAGCGAGGTCCCGTGGTCGTCGTTGGCCTAAGAGTAGGCGTGCCTCGTCGATTTACAGAATGACGCGGCAATCACCCGGAGCGGTGCTTTCGGCGATCGGGCATTTGCTGCTCAGCGTCCCGGCCGCCTCATAAATAGAGAGCCTGGGTCGCCGCCTAGAATCAAGACTGACCGCACACCTCGCTGGTTGGCCCACGGCCGATGCCGCTGCTTTGAAATCAGGCTCGTGGAAATCACAGCTAATGTGTGATAGGTTTGCTGTGCTTTTCCGGATAAAGATAAGTGCTCGAACGAAGGAGGAATCGGATGACTACAGACCGGCCAATGTTCTATGAACCCGAGGAAAGAATCAGGACGCGAGAGAGGCAAGTCGACAATCTTCAAGCGCGAGCAACTAGACTCAAGACGATTATAGTAATGCTGATGATCCGATTGAATCTCAATCCAGCTGAATGGCCAAATGACCGTGATATGAGTGTGATAGCACAGTTACTTGACGCGGAAGATGCTGCAGAGATAGAAAAGGACACATAGACTGGAAGACATCGTAGGAATACTGAATGAAAATACTCCCTCATTCAAGCGTGTATGACGAGCTTCTTGTAGTGCTCTCTTGGTAGCAGATCGTGCTGCAAGAAACCTAAGCTCTTGATTGGCTGCGCGGATCTTATGGTTTCCGCCATTCGAGCTGCGATCTTGCGTAGTTCGGTTTTGAGTTTAAGCTTGGTGCCAAGTGTCACCCGACATGATCCGACGCATGAATTCATCAAACATCGGCACTGTAAACGCCGTATCGCCGTGCCTCGGGCTCCAGACGAAGCCCTTGTTGATCAACTGACTTCGAGTCGGGCCTAGGGAAGTCGCGCGCCGTCCAAGTGCCTGCGCGATTTCCCCCGAGCGGTGGGGCCCCGGTCCGAGTTCAGCCATTGCGCGCAGGTAGCGTTTCTCCGAGGGCGTCAGGCGATCGAATCTGACCAGGAAGAAACTCTGATCGAGGCCGGCGACCGCAAGGATTGACGCGGCTTCGACATCAGCCACCGTGATCGGGGAGGACTCGGCAACATCCCACGTCTGCTTGCCCCACTCCTGGAGAAAATAGGGATAGCACTGCGTCTTGTTGATGATGAGGTCGAGGGCGTCCGGCGCTATTTGCACTCCTTCCGCCGTCACCGGCTTGGCTATGGCCAGTCTGGCGTCATCGGGCGATAAAGCGGCGATCTCGGGGAACTCGAACAGCCGTTCGGCGTACGACTTGGCCCGTCCCATGCGTCCGCGCACCTGCGGCAGCCCGGCGCCAATCATCGTCACGGGAAGTTGACGCTGGGCCGCTCGGTGCAGGGCCGTGATCAGTGCGGCAAGCTGGTCCTCTTCCACGTACTGAAGCTCGTCGATAAACAACGCCACGCAGGTCTCGTCGGCCCTGGCTGCCTCGCCGACGGCTTGAAGCAGGTCCTGCAGATCGGTCTCCAGGTCCCCGTTGTCCGCCAGCCCAGGCTCGGGTTCCAGGTCCAGACCAACCTCGATGTCCTGGTACTTCACTTTGAGGGCCGAGGCGAACCCCGCAAGCGCGCGCAGCCCCCGTTGCGCCAGGTGTCGTGCGGCTTCCTTGCGGGAGAGTCGCAGCAGGGCTTGGCGAAGTTGAGGCGCCAGGATGGACGGCAACGAGCGAGTCTCCGGCGCTTCCACCGCCAGCGCATGCATTCCCTGCGCCTCGGCGTCTTCCCGCATCCGGTCCAGCAGCACCGTCTTGCCGACGCCCCGCAGGCCCACCATCAACGTGCTCTTACTCGGACGTCCTATCCGAGTCCGGGCCAAAGCGATTCGCGCGGCCTCCAGCACCTCGTCGCGGCCCGCCAACTCTGGAGGGCGCATGCCTGCCCCTGGTGCGTAAGGATTGAGTACCGGGTCCATTGAGAATTGTATACGAAGTTTAGCTAGTTTATCGAATAACCATAAACTGCCTAAACTCTCTATAAATCACCTGCAACTGCCACGGGTCGCCAGGAGCCAATCAACTCGAGTTCTTGGCCTCGGCTCCCCACGCTACGGCACCAGCACAACCTTCCCAATCGGCTTCCGCGCCTCAATCGCCGCATGCGCCCGCGCCGCTTCCGCCAACGGATACGTCCCACCTACCACCGGCCGCAACCGCCCAGACTCCGCCAGCTCAATCAACTCCCGCATGATCCCCGGCCCATGCGCGTCCGCATTACTCCGCCCGCCCCATCCAATCAACCGCAGGTTCTTCACCCAGAACGACCAAAACTCCACCACCCCCGTCCCCATAAACGAGTTGGACCCAAGACTCACCAACCGCCAGCATCAGCTAGACGTTGCGGCGTGCCCGGCCAGCCGCTGCTACTGGCGTATAGTCGGAATCTGGTTCCGGGGCGCCTGGCAGATCATGCGGGTTCTTGTTGGCTTAGTTATAGCCGCGGCCTTCGCCGTGCTCGCGGCGTGCGATGGTCGGCAGCCGGCCAAGGCTCCGGCGCATGCGGCTACCTCCGGGACGTCTGAGCAGCCGAGCGTTCAGCCAGCGTCGATGGAGGCGCCGACAGGGACGCCCACGTCGAATAGCGATCCTCCACCTTCTCACGCATCCCTTGTCCGCCAGTGCTCAAACGGCGTAGCTGTGCCCGATCCCCAAGCTACTCCGGGGCTGGTAGAGGATTGCGCCGTACTGCTGGCTGTCCGCGACGCACTGGCCGGCAAGACTCACTTGAACTGGAACACTGGCCGCTTCATCGACGATTGGTACGGCGTGGTTGTGGGCGGCTGGCCGTGGCGCGTTGTCGAGCTGGACCTGACGTCGTACAGCCTGACCGGGGTGATCCCACCAGGATTGGCCGGGCTGACCGACCTGCGAGTGCTCTACTTGCGGAATAACAAGCTGACCGGGCCGATACCGGCTGAACTCGGCGCGCTGGTCAGCCTGAAGAAACTATCGCTCGGGCACAACCGGCTGACGGGATCGATTCCGTCCGCCTTGGGCGAGCTGGCGAACCTCGAGCTGCTGGCTCTCTGTTGCAACGCGCTGACCGGAGTGATCCCGCGGGAGTTGGGTGCCCTAGCCAAGTTGAAGGAGTTGTATCTCTGGGACAACCAGCTCACAGGTACGATTCCGCCGGAACTAGGTGCCTTGCGCAGGCTTACGAGTCTCAGCCTTGAAGGCAATCGGCTCACGGGGCCGATCCCTGCCCAGCTAGGCGGCTTGGCAAACCTCGAGATATTGGACTTCTGCTGCAACGAACTGACCGGGACGATCCCACGGGAGCTGGGTGCCTTGGTCGAGCTTGAGGGCTTGTATCTCTGGGGCAACCAACTGTCCGGGCAAATACCGCCGGAGTTGGCCGCGTTGACCAAGCTGGAGGAGCTGAATCTCGGAAACAACCAGCTCGTGGGGACGATTCCGCCGGACCTGAGTGCACTGACCAGGCTGCAGAGACTGAACCTCTCGGTCAATGCACTGACTGGAGCGATTCCGCTTGAGTTGCGCGCGCTGTCGGACCTGCAACGGCTGGTTCTTGCGGCCAATCAGTTGACTGGTCCCATTCCATCCTGGCTGGGCTCGATTCCGGAGCTGCGGGTCGTCGACTTGCACGACAATCGGTTCACGGGACGTGCCCCTTCAGAACTGGACCGTCTCGCCCATCTTGAGGTGTTGAACCTCCGGGGCAACCAGCTCACGGGCGAGATTCCGTACCGCTAGCCGCGCGGCCAGGCATCGTTGAGTGCTACGACGCAACTGAGTTCCCAGGGCGGCTATTGCATGACAATCCATGGAACTGTTATCCAGCACGCGAAACTCCGAGTAGCGGCAGGCGCGGCGCAATTGCCGAGGACGCGGCGGCTTGCCCGAGCCACTGCTTGTCTTGGCGTATATTCAGCCAAGGTATCCGAGTTCCCGAGCGGACCTTGCCAAGACTGATCGCCTTAGCTGTAGCCGCCTTCGCATTGCTGGCCGCCTGCGATGGCGCGGTGGCGCCGCCCACTCAGGAACAGGCCTCTACCAAAGCGGCGGTTGGACAATCTTCTCCCCAGTCCACCGCCAGGGCGACGGCGCAAGCGTCAGCTCAGCCCACAGTTGCGGTGACTCGGGAGACAACAATCGAACCAACGGCAGCGCCGCTTCCCGAGACGACACCCACGGCGAATGCCGCCCCCACACCAGAAGCCACGTCCACGCCAGAAGCCAGGCCCACTCCTTCGCAAGCGCCTGCACAACAAGGCTGCGCCAACGGCGTGGCCGTGCCGGATCCACAGAACAATCCTGGACTGGTGGAGGATTGCGCCGTTTTGCTGGCTGTGCGCGAAACCTTGGCCGGTACGGCGCCACTCATGTGGAGCGCTGACCGCGACATATCCGATTGGTCGGGTGTCTATCTAGACGAAGATCCTGAGCTAGCCAGGCGCGTCATCGGGCTAGAGCTTTCGTGGCTCGACTTGGGGGCGCCGATTCCGCCGCAATTGGGTGACCTGTCGGAGCTGACGTATCTGGATATGAACTTTAGCCGGCTGACGGGTGGCATCCCTGTGGAGCTGAGCGCGCTCACGAAGCTTGAAGTGCTCTATCTCCGCGGCAACCAATTGTCGGGCCCCATTCCGTCCGAGTTGGGCATGCTCACCAGCTTGACTGAACTGGACCTTGCGCAGAACCAATTGACGGGTGAGATTCCACAAGAATTACGCGCGCTGACCAATCTGCGATGGCTGGACCTCGATAGCAATGGGCTCACCGGCGATATCCCGGAGTGGCTGGGTGAGCTCACAGAGCTGGAGTGGTTGTACCTGGGGAGTAACCAATTGACTGGCGACATTCCCCGGACACTAAGAGAGTTGAACGAACTGGAATTGCTGTACCTGGACGGAAACCAATTGACCGGCAATATCCCGGCGTGGCTGGGCGAGCTCACGAACTTGGCGCAACTGCATCTTGGCGACAACCGACTGACCGACGCAATCCCGGTGAGCCTGCGCTGGCTGACTCGGCTTGACCGCTTAAACCTGAGCGAAAACGCACTGACCGGCTCCATCCCGCCCGAATTGGCTGGACTAGTCAACTTGGAACAGTTGGACCTGCGAGGCAACCGCCTGACTGGCGAAGTCCCGGCTGAATTAGGGCTGCTGAGGAAGCTCAGAGAGCTTGATCTGTCGTGCAATCAATTGACGGGATCTGTCCCGCCTGAACTGGACGCACTCCCCAACCTGAGAACGGCGAACCTCGCGGGCAATCGGTTGATCGGACCTGTCCCGTCGACATCCCACTGGCCCTGCACCGCGAGGTAGCAGCCTAAGTTCTCCCTGCGGGCGGTCTCGGGTTGACCCGAGGCGAGACTCTTCGGTGCGCCGCTGCTACGGAACCAACACAACCTTCCCAATCGGCTTCCGCGCTTCAATCGCCGCATGCGCCCGCGCCGCTTCGGCCAACGGATACGTCCCACCCACCACCGGCCGCAACCGCCCCGACTCCGCCAGCTCAATCAACTCCCGCATGATCCCCGGCCCATGCGCGTCCGCATTACTCCGCCCGCCCCATCCAATCAACCGCAGGTTCTTCACCCAGAACGACCAGAACTCCACCACTCCCGACCCCGTAAACGAATTCGACCCCAGGCTCACCAGCCGCCCACCCTCGGCCATCGCCCGCGGACTCTGCTCAAACACATCGCCGCCCACGGGATCCCAAACCACGTCCACGCCCTCGCCGTCTGTCAGGCGCAGCGTTTCCTCGATGACATCGGCGGTCCGCGAGTTGATTACATGATCCGCCCCAAGCGACTGCACGAGCTCCAGCTTCGCGTCGCTGCTCGCTACGCCGATCACCGTCGCTCCAAAGTGCTTGGCCAGCTGCACCGCCAGCACCCCGGTCCCGCCCGCGGCCGAGTGAATCAACACCGTCTCGCCCGCCGACAGCCCCGCCGCCACCCGCAGCGTGTGGTATGCCACCGGCGCGTAGTCGAACGCCGCGGCCTCCACCGGGCTGAAGTTCGCGGGGATCGCCGTGGGACCCGGCGTGTCCGGAGTTCCCAACGAAAGACTGGCGGCTGAAACTACCCCGTATTCCACGTAGGACCCGGGCCGCAGCCCGCCCGTCAGATGCCGTTCACCGACCTCGACGTCCGTTACGCCCGCGCCGCACTCCACAACTTCCACGCACGCCGTTCCACCCGGAATCCGCGGCAGCGGCGCCAGCCCATACCCCGGCTCCTTTGGCGATCCGATCCGCCCCGACCCGCCATGCCGGATGTGCAGCTGGATGAAGTCCACCGCCACCGCCAGCACCCGCACCAGCACTTCGTCCTCGGCCGGCTCAGGCGTCGGCACGTCCGCCAGGTGCAAGACCTCCGGACCGCCAACCTCGTCATACACCACGGCCTTCATGGGACGCGCCTGCTATTCCTTCAAAACCAGGTAGATCATCAACCGCACCCTGGGGTCCTCCCCCTCCAGCCCGCAATCCAGCCGCAACCACCCGCCAAAGTCCCGCACCGCCAGCGAATACATCCCCGGCGCCGACATCGGCTCAAACTCCGACCCGTCGTCGCACCAGAACAGCCCATCCGGCGACACCTGAACATTGGCGCTCAGCCCGGCCCCATCGCCCTCCAACTCGACAACGTGAACAAACCACCGAGCCTCCGAGGCCCAAGCGCACTCATACGGCTCCGTCTCAAAGTCCTCGTGAAACGTCGCGTTCTTCTCGATAACCGCGGTAAACGAATGCCGCATGCCCGCCTACCAGTCCGCCGAGATCACGACGGAATCCAGGTACAGGAAGTTCCGCACGTTGCTCGTGGTGCGCACGTCCATGCACAGGTTCAGCAGCCGGCTAATGCCCCAGTACCCCTCCTCGAACCGCAGCACCGGAATATCCCGCAGGTCCATCGTCAGGTCGTTGACCTGCAACTCCGTATTCCGCCGCGTGGACAGATCAAACAGCCACCGCAAGTAGTGCCAGTTCACCTTCGTCGGCACCTCGTTGAAGCACAACTGCTGGTCCCCGCCTGGAATCGGCGCCCACATGTCCGGCTTCGCCACGTGCACGTCGTTCTGGTTCGAGTCGAACCCTTCCCGCAGCATCCGCGTCGTCGGGTGCAGCCCCGTCTTGTAAAGCCAGCGCTGCGTGAACTCCCCTTCTTCGTTCGTGTTCTCGTAGCGCAGCGCCGCGTGGTAGCGGTCCTGCGGCTTGGTCCCCTCGCAGATGTCATTCCACAGCGTGAACGATCCAAAGTGCGCCTCGGATGGGTGATAATTCCCGTCCCACGCCCGCGCCCCCGCGTCCTGGGCCCCAAACGTCTGCTCCGCCTTATACGTGAACCACGCTTCGAACTGCACCAGCCCATCCGCCGCCGAGGTCAACCGCTTGATCGCCACCGCCTGGTGAAACTTCCGCGGCCGCGTCGCCAGCTTCATCGAATACGTACCGTCCACCGACCCGTGCGTTCCCAGGTCGAAGTACGTGCAGGTACTCAGCTGCGCCGGCCGCATGTCGCTGAACACCGGTTGAAGTTCGTTCAGATCCCCGTTGTGATTGCCGACCAGCTCACACCAGCCGTGCAGCCCGTCGTCAAAATCGTCAAACGCCAGGATTCGCGGCAGCGGGTTGAATCGGCTAAGCCGAATGTCGGCGGCAACGTGGGACACGCGAATGCTCCGGCCGGCAGAGTCCTGGGAGTATGGCAGCTTTCGCGACCCTCGGTTCGGCCCCGCATCCCCCCTTCGGGGTAGCCGCCTTTTCGCCACCGTCTCCCCGATTAACAGGCGTTGAACAACAGGAGTGCCCGCCCGTCCCCGCATTCCTGGCCTGCGTATAGTGAATACCCGGAAGCAGCCCGCCCGACCGCCGGGCGCGCGCGGAGACACACAGTGGCCCGGGTCCTGATCGTCGAAGACGAAGCAAGCCTGGCCCGCACCATCGCCTACAACCTCCGCCGCCAGGGCTATGACGTTGAAACGGCCTCCGACGGCGAACGCGCCCTCGACCTGGCCACGGCAACCCAGCCCGACATGGTTGTGCTGGACCTCATGCTCCCCGGCATCGACGGCTTCGAAGTCTGCCGCCAGATCCGCCGCACCAGCGCCGTCCCGGTCCTGATGCTCACCGCCCGCGACGACGAAATCGACCGTGTCGTCGGCCTCGAAATCGGTGCCGACGACTACATGACCAAGCCCTTCTCCATGCGTGAGCTCATGGCCCGCGTCAAAGCCATGCTGCGCCGCCGCGAGCTGCTCCAGGAAGAAATCCGCCACGCCGACGCCCCATCCCGCGACTCCATCGAAGCCGGCGAACTCACCCTCTCCCGCGCCACCCGCCAGGTCACCCTCCGCGACCAACCGCTCCGCCTCAAACCCAGGGAATTCGACCTCCTCGAATTCCTCATGCGCAACCGCGAACGCGTCTACTCGGCCGAGCAACTCCTCGAACACGTCTGGGGCGACACCTTCACCCGCGACACTCGCACCGTCCCCGTCCACATACGCGGCATCCGCCGCAAGATCGAAGACGACCCCTCCAACCCCGCCCGCATCGAGACCGTCCGCGGCGCCGGCTACCGGTTCGTCGGCTGATGCGCCCGTCCGGCGGCCTGCGCGCCCGCGCCGCCCTGGCGGCGGTCGCCGGAGTGCTCGCCGCCCTGCTGCTCGCGGGAATCACGCTGGCGATACAGGCCTCACCGGACGATTGGGGTGAACTGGCCGGAGCCCTGATCCTCGCCGCCCTGGCCGGCTCAACACTGGCCGCGGCTCTTACCGCCTGCTTGATGAACCGCGAAGTCCGCGCCCTCCGCCAGGTCCGACGGTCGACCGAGAGCCTCCTATCCCCGGAGGGCCCGGAACCGTTCCCCCGCACCGGCGGCCCCGAAATCCGCGACCTGTCCCAGGCAACCTCCGAAACCACCGACGCCCTCCAGGCCGAATCCCGCGCCCTCCAACACGACCAGGAACGCCTCGAAACCGTCCTGGCCTCCATGACCGACGGCGTCGTCATCGTCGAAGCCAACGACACCGTCAGCCTTGTCAATCAGGCCGCCGCCGGCATGCTCGATGTGCGCGCGCGCCTGGAAGGCCACGCCACCCTCGCCGACGCCCTGCGCGACAACGACCTGGTCGAGTTCATCCGCGCGCCCACCTCCGCCGAGCAGCCCACCGCCCGCCTGCTATCGGTCGGCGCCACCGAACGCGACGTCCACGCCATCGCCGTCCCCCTCGGTCTCCCCGGCCTGCGTCAGCGCCTCGTCCTGCTCCGCGATCTCACCGACCTCCGCCAGACCGAAACCGTCCGCCGCGACTTCGTCGCCAACGTCTCCCACGAACTCCGCACACCCCTATCGGCCCTCCGCGCGCTGGTCGAGACCCTGCAAGATGGCGCCGCCGACGACCCCGCCAGCCGCGACGAATTCCTCCACGGCATCGAAGTCGAAGTCGAGCGCATGAGCCAGATAATCGCCGAGCTCCTGGACCTGGCCCGCATCGAATCCGGCATGGCCGATCTGGACCTGGCCACTGTGGATCTCAATCAGATCGTCGCGCCCGCCGCCGAACGCTTGAGCGCGCAAGCCGCTCGACACGAGGTCACCTTAGACGTCGTGACCAACGGTGAAGCCCTCCCGGTCCACGCCGACGCCGACCGCACCGCCCGCGTCGTCATGAGCCTCGTCCACAACGCCATCAAGTTCACCCCGCCGTCAGGCTCCATTCGCGTCGCCACCCAGCGGACGGACGACGACGCCATAGTCAGCGTCTCCGACACCGGTACGGGACTGGCGCTCGACGAACTCGACCGCGTCTTCGAACGCTTCTACAAAGCCGACCCCTCCCGCAGTGGCGCCGGCGCCGGTCTCGGCCTCTCCATCGCCCGCCACACCGTCCGCCAGCACGGCGGACGCATCTGGGCCGAATCCCCCGGCCTTGGTCGTGGCGCAACCTTCAGCGTCGCCCTCCCCCTCCGGACAGCCACTCCCCAGCAGGTCGCTTCAGAAACTTGAGCACCCTCGCAGCCAGCGCCTTCGCCAGCTTCACCGACCGCTAAGTCAACGCTAAGCGCCCGTTAATCACGCTGCGTCGCCCGCTGACGCACACCCCCTAACGTCTCATTGGTCGATTCGACCGCATAGTCCTTCAGAGAGGCAGGCCATTTCATGAGTGCAATCAGCCGACGGCGCGTCCTCCGCGCAGCCGGACTCGGATCCCTGGCGGCCACTGGCGCCGCGCTCCTGGCCGCCTGCGGCGAGTCCGAGCCCGTCGCCACCCCGGCACCGGTCGCCGCCACCCCGGCGGCGGTCGCGGCCACCCCGGCAGCCGACCAGCTCTCCGGCACCATTCTCATCGACGGCTCCAGCACCGTCGGCCCCATCAGCCAGGCCGTCGCCGAGGAATTCCAGAAGCAGTTCCGCGACGTCCGTGTCCCCGTCGGCATCTCCGGCACCGGCGGCGGCTTCAAGAAGTTCTGCGCCCTGGAAACCGACATCTCCGACGCCTCCCGCTTCATCAAGCCGACCGAGCAGGAACTCTGCGACGAGAACGCCGTCGGCTACATCGAGCTGCCGGTCGCCATCGACGGCATCGCCGTCGTAGTCAACCAGCAAAACGACTGGATCGGCGACAGCATCACCACCGCAGAACTCAAGACCATGTGGGCGCCCGAGTCCGAGGACCAGATCATGGACTGGTCCCAGATTCGTGAGGGCCTGCCCAACGAGCCCCTCCTGCTCTACGGCCCCGGCACCGACTCCGGCACCTACGACTACTTCACCAAGGCCATCAACGGTGAGGAAGGCGCCAGCCGCGGCGACTTCACCCCCAGCGAGGACGACAACGTCCTGGTCCAGGGCGTTTCCGGCGACGCCGGCGCGGTCGGCTACTTCGGCCTCGCCTACTACGAGCAGAACGCCGACGTCCTGAAGGCGCTTCAGGTCGACGGCGGCGCCGGTCCGGTGTTCCCCACCACTGAGAACGTCCTCACCGGCAAGTACGCGCCGCTCTCGCGCGTGATACTCATCTACGTCAGCACCGTCGCCGCCGAGCGGCCCGAGGTGCAGACCTTCGTGGAGTTCTACCTCAAGAACGCCGCAAACCTGGTCGGCGATGTCGGCTACGTCCCCTTGCCCGCCCAGATGTACGACCTCGCGCTTGAGCGCTTCATCGCCCGCAAGACGGGCACCGTAACCGCCATGGAGGGCGTCAACGCTACTCCGAATTCGGTATTGGAAGCCTGGGAGGCAGGCGCGTAGTATCCGGCAGGAATTCCGCGCGCGGGAATCGCGGCTCGTTGGAAGCCGAAGCGTCGCCGGACGCGAAATGCGCCAGCCGCCATCGACCGAAAATCGCCATGAATAACCTCAAGTCGCTTCCACGCGCGCAGCCCACGGCTGACGCGGCGGCACACGAAGGCGACGAGAGTCAGTTCGCTGGCTCTCGTCGCGACTCGCTCCGCCGCAAACTCGTCGAGCGCAGCGTCCACGTGGTGCTCTTCCTCTGCGCGCTCATTTCCGTCCTGACCACCACCGGGATCGTCATCACCCTCCTGGGCGAGACCATCCAGTTCTTCGGCGAAGTCCCCATCGTGGACTTCCTCACCGGAACCCGCTGGACCCCCCTCTTCGCCTCCAAGAGCTTCGGGGTCCTCCCCCTCGTCAACGGCACCATCGTCGTCGCCCTGGTCGCCATCGTGGTAGCGGTGCCGATCGGGTTAATGACCGCAATCTTCCTCAGCGAGTTCGCCCCCGCCCGCCTGCGCAGCATCGTCAAGCCGGTCCTCGAAGTCCTGGCGGGGATTCCCACGGTCGTCTACGGCTACTTCGCCCTCCAGTTCGTGACTCCGATTCTTCGAGACATCTTTCCCCAGACGCAGATCTTCAACGTCGCCAGCGCCGGCATCGTCATGGGATTCATGATCCTCCCCATGATGGCCTCCATTAGCGAAGACGCCCTCCGCGCCGTCCCGCGCGACCTGCGCGAAGGCGCCTTTGCCCTTGGCGCAACCAGGTTCGAAGTCGTCAGCCGCGTGGTCGTGCCCGGCGCGCTCTCCGGCATCCTCGCCGCCATCATCCTCTCGATCTCACGCGCCATCGGCGAAACCATGATCGTCGCCATCGCCGCCGGCCTGCAGCCCCAACTGGGCTTCGACCTGCTCCGCTCCATGGAGACCATGACCGCCTACATCGTCCAGACCAGCCTGGGTGATACCCCGCAGGGCGGCATCGAATTCCGCACCATCTTCGCCGTCGGCACCCTGCTCTTCGTCATGACCCTCGTCATGAACCTTCTCAGCGACCTGCTGGTTCGCCGCTACCGCGAGGCCTACGAATGAGCGCCCAGGCCACCGCCGCCGTCCCGCCCGCCGACCTCTGGCGAGCCAGTCAGGCTCGCCGCCGCTGGTCCGGCTGGCTCTTCTACGCCCTCGCCGTCGTTTCGACCTTGATGGGCCTCGTCATGCTCGGGGCCTTGCTGTTCGACATCTTCACGGACGGCGCCCGCCAGGTGGACTGGCACTTCCTCTCCAACTACCCGTCCCGCATCGCCGACAACGCCGGATTGCGCTCCGCCCTGCTGGGCAGCCTCTGGATGATGGCCTTCACGGCCATCATTGCCTTCCCGCTCGGCGTCGGCGCCGCCATCTACCTTGAGGAATACGCCCCGGACAACTGGCTGACCCGCTTCATCCAGCTCAACATCGCCAACCTCGCCGGCGTGCCCAGCATCGTCTACGGCCTGCTGGGTCTGGGTCTCTTCGTTCGCTGGCTCGCCCTCGGCCGCGTGGTGCTCGCCGGATCGATGACCATGGCGCTGCTCATCCTGCCCCTCATCATCGTGGCCTCCCGCGAGGCCATCCGCGCCGTGCCGGACTCGCTGCGCGATGGCTCCTACGCGCTGGGTGCCACCCGCTGGCAGATGGTTCGCCAGACTGTGCTCCCTTCAGCCTCCGGCGGCATTCTCACCGGCACCATCCTCGCCCTGGCCCGCGCCATCGGCGAGACCGCGCCCCTTATCACCATTGGGGCGCTGACCTACGTCGCCTTCGATCCCAACGGGCCGTTGGACATCTTCACCGTGCTGCCCATCCAGATATTCAACTGGGTGTCGCTGCCTCAGAAGGAGTTTCATAGCCTTGCGGCGGGTGGAATCGTCGTTCTACTGGTCGTGCTGCTCACCGCCAATTCGTTCGCCGTCTATCTCCGATTCCGCATGCAGAGGAGGCTTCAGTGATCAACCTGCGCATCGATGCGCGCGCGCCCGAAGCGACGGTCACGCCGTCGGAAAACGGGCAGTCCGACGTGATCCTGATGACCCGCAACCTCAACTTCTGGTACGGCGCCACGTTGGTGCTGGAGAACGTCGACTGTGAGATTCGGCCGCGCGAGGTCACCGCCATCATCGGCCCCTCCGGCTGCGGCAAGAGCACGTTCCTGCGCTGCTTCAACCGGATGAACGAGCTCATTCCCACCGCTCGGATTAGCGGCTCCGTCATCTTTCGAAACCGCGACATCTACGACCGCTCGGTCGACCCGGTCGAGGTCCGCCGCCAGGTCGGCATGGTCTTCCAGAAGCCCAACCCCTTCCCCAAATCCATCTACGACAACGTGGCCTACGGGCTGCGCGTCAACGGCTACAAGGGCGACATGGACGAAGCCGTCGAAACCTCCCTCAAGCGCGCCGCCCTCTGGGACGAGGTCAAGGACGACCTCAAGAAAAGCGGGTTGGCCTTGTCCGGCGGCCAGCAGCAGCGCCTCTGCATCGCCCGCGCCCTGGCCGTGCAGCCCGACGTGCTGCTGATGGACGAGCCCTGCTCGGCCCTCGACCCCATCGCCACCACCCGCATCGAGGACCTGATTCGCGAGCTGCGCGAACAACTCACCATCATCATCGTCACCCACAACATGCAGCAGGCCGCGCGCATCTCGGACCGTACGGCCTTCTTCACGGTGGCGGAATCCGGAGCCGGCACCCTCGTCGAGTTCAACGACACCCAGCAACTCTTCACCACCCCGTCGGACGAGCGCACCGAGGCCTACATCACCGGCCGGTTCGGCTAGGACGGAGAACGTCATGTCGCCGCGCACCGAATACGAAAGCCAGCTTCAACAGGTACAGGACGAACTCCTGCTCATCGGCAGCATGGTGGAAAAGGCGATCAAGCGCTCGATCGAGTCGCTGCGTTCACGCGACGTGGAGCTTGCCCGCCGCATCGTCGAGGAAGACGACGAAATCGACGAGCGCTACCTGGCGCTTGAAGAGTTGTGCATCGACGTCATCGCCAGGCAGCAGCCCATGGCCAGCGACCTGCGAAGGCTGATCACCGGCATGCAGGTCGCCTCCGAATTGGAGCGCATGGGCGATTACGCCGAGGGCATCGCCAAGATCAGCATTCGTATGGGCGATGAGCCCCCGCTCAAGCCGCTGATCGACATCCCACGCATGGCCGATATCTCCATCAACATGCTCCACAACAGCCTCACCGCCCTCAACGAGCGCGACGACGCCCTCGCACGCCAGGTCTGGCATGCCGACGACGAGGTCGATCAACTCTACGACCAGGTCTACCGCGAGCTACTGACGTACATGTTCGAAGATCCGCGCAACATCCAGCGCGCCACTTGGCTCACCTGGGTCGCGCACAACCTGGAACGGCTTGGCGACCGCGCCACCAACATCGCCGAGCGCGTCATCTACCTCAACACCGGCCAAACCCCCGCCCCCAACGAACGCTGGCCCGACGTCGGCGACCCCACCCCCCAGGACCCCACCCCCGCCCCCACCAACGGTCCAATCTCCGCCTAAGCCTCGCGCTGCCAAAGCCCAGCCGTGAAGACTTCGCCATCGCTCCGGATCAGAGCGGTGGCGGAGTTTTTTGGCGCCGCCTGGCTCCTCATCGCCATCGTCGGCTCTGGAATCATGGCCGAACGTCTCACCACCGACCCTGGCCTCCAACTCCTCCAGAACGCCCTCGTCACCGGCTTCGCCCTCGCCGCCATCATCGCCGCCCTCAGACCCGTCTCCGGCGCCCACATCAACCCCGCCGTCACCCTCACCGCCGCCGCCGTCGGGCAACTCCCCTGGCGTGAAGCCGCCAGCTACCTACCCGCCCAGATCGCCGGCGGCATCGCCGGCACCCTCCTCGCCAACCTCATGTTCGGGCTGCCCCTTGCCGAAATCTCCGGCACCGTCCGCGACACCCCTATCACCTGGCTAGGCGACCTCGTCGCCACCGTCGGTCTCCTCAGCCTCATCTTCACCCTCGTCGCCACCAGGTCCTACAACTACCTGCCCGGCGCCGTCGGCGCCTACGTCGCCGGCGCCTACTACTTCACCTCATCCACCGGCGTCGCCAACCCCGCCGTCGCCATCGGCCGAATCTTCACCGACACCTTCGCCGGCATCGCCCCCCAATCCGCCGCCATCTTCATCCTCGTCCAACTCACCGCTGCCGCCTTGGTTGCCCTTGCCTGGCGACTTTTGGCGGCCGCGAATCGTTCGCCGTAAGCTCCCCTTCCCGCGACACCTGCGAGCAGTGCCGTCCGGTTCCTGGTGAGCCTGTCAGGCCACGAGTTCCCAGGGTCCCGATACATAGGAAAAGAAAATGAGCGCCGAACCCCAACTCTTCAGAATCAACCCCGAAAACCGCGAATCCGAGAAGATCGCCGAGGTCGAATTCGCCAGCCTGGGCTTCCAGGAACGTCGCGACATCCAGGAATGGGTCGCCGCCAACCCCAATATTCTGGGCGATGACCTCCTGATCATCGGCAAGGAGTTCAGCGGCTTTGACAAGGTCAATGATCGGCTTGATCTCCTTGCAGTGGACGCCGACGGGAAGCTCGTTGTGATTGAGCTAAAGCGCGACGACTCCGGTGTAGACGCCCACTGGCAAGCCATCAAGTACGCCAGCTACCTCCAACGTGCCGGCGTGGAGGATCTTGTTCGCATGCTTGCTGACTACGGAGAAATGTCGGAACAACACGCGGCCGGTCGAATCTTGCAACACCTCAACGCCGACGATCTGAACGCGCTGAATAAAGACCAGCGAATCATCCTAGCCAGCCATCGGTTCGCTCCCGAGGTGACCTCTGCCGCCTTGTGGCTAAACGAGAAAGCCTCGGGTGAGGACTTGATTACTTGTGTTCAACTAATACCTTATCGGGATGTTCAGACCGAATCTCTATACGTTCAGGCACACACTATAATTCCTGTACCAGGAATCGACGACTACGTCGTTGTGATCGATGGATCGTCAAGTGACAGTCCACCCGTAGGGGCTAGCAATTTGGCTCAGACCTTTGCAAGAAATCGGGGGGATGATATTACTCGGTTTCTTAGGGAAATATCTGACCGGGTGTTAGATAGGCTTCCGTCCCATCTCAAGCCGGAAAGGACAAGTCGTTGGGCAGGAGGAGATCCTTCTTTGCGCTACTGGCATATGTGGTATTCGCGCCACTCTTGGGGAAATTGGCGAGTCCATTACCACATCAATCTAGCACCTGAAAGCAATCGTGGTGACGTCGCATGGAAGGCAAACATAGGATTCTCGGACTACCGGAGTGAGATTGCTGACCTGGAAAGCAAACTGTCTGATCTAAATGTCTACGAGGATCAGTGGTGGGAGGATAGGTCGGGAGTGCTTGGAGTAACACGATTGAGTGGTGATCTTGACGAAACCTATGCCGACACGCTCGTCGAAACGCTTAGTCGCTTCATCGAAGTCGTCACTCCGAGAGTTGACGAGATTGTGGATTCTGCCAATGAAGAAGATGCCTAGTTGCTGATTTCCGAACTGCAGTAGGGCGAATCTTGCATGGATCTCCCCCAAGACCCTCTCGCGCATCGGAAGAGGACGCGTGTGTGCCTGGACTGCTAATAGTCATTGAGGCCGAGAGCTGGCGCAGTACCGGGTCTCGGATCCACCAGTTCGCAACCACTAGATCGGCCTTGTCTTCCGTTGACCCACCCTAATCTCTGTCCCGCCGACCGATCCGAACCCCCAGATACACCGCCCCACCCAGCACTAGTATGCCGACGACTCCAGCAACGACTCCCGTGACAAGCGTGCCAACTGACAGGCCGTCGCCCCCGGCTTCCGCCGCTGTGTCTTCGTCGCTCGCCCGGAAGACGGATTCACTGAAGGACTGAAGCAGTCCAACCGGAGAACTGGCCCTCTCGTCTCGTTCGCACTGGTACAGCCCGGTCATTCCACTCATATCGCGCACGTTTGATACGTCCTTGAGCTGAGGGTCGTAGTCAAAGACAGGATCCACGGTCATCTCCTCCGGCGAGATGACTGTGTTCAATCGCGTAACGTACGCAAACCTCTGAGCCAACTGTTGCAGCAGGGGATGGGTCACTCGCAGTTCGCGCGAAGGTGCGGCGTACTCGGTTATGAATGCCTGCCCGCCATACTCGTCGGCCTTGGTTCCCATCAGCCGTCGGTAATCGTTGCTCTGGCCCCGGCCAAAGAACGTCAACTCCTCATTCGCGATTTCCATTTTTGCGTAGTTCGCGGGGACGGCTTGGCGTTCGGCGTAGATCCATACCATCACCGCCATGTCCGGATTCGCCGCGACCGCCGTAAGGCGCAACGGGATCATGGGGCGCTCGGAGGGGTACGTAACCTTTACCGGCTCCACATCCTGCGCCCCTTTGTCGGGTTGCAGCTTCATGGCCAGGAACACGAACTGCTCATCAACGTATAAATCAATCAGCGGTTCCATTGGGGCGGTGACTCGATAGCTGTTCTCCCGCAACCATGTCACCAGGGCGTCCGGATCCTCGGATCCCACGACATCAAAGCCGTACGGTCCTACTTCGCCACTGGCAAAGACGGTAACCGCCGCCGCGGGAGCAGCAGTCACCATCCTCTCGACTTGCACTTCGCGAAGGACACACTCAGGTAATTCAGGCGGAATGAAGACCGGGTCGGTTGCCACCTCAAGCTCCCGGAATGCCGCCATCGCGTCTTCCGGAACCTGGACGGACTCCACATCGATGGCCTCCGGCAACGGCAAGATCCACGAGAAGTCCGGCGCCGATCCTGTGTACTCAATCTGCACGTAGGCCGACACGGTCCCATCGCCGTTCTGCGTAAAGATGATCCGCTCCGCGTTCTGATCCACCGGCGTCGTCGTGCAGAAAAACCCACCGCACGCCCACGCCGGCTGAGTCGATGCCAGAACAGCAACCATCGCGGCAAGCACGGCCAGCAGCCCCGTCGCCCACAGCCTCGTCGGCGCCGGCATGCTCACCGACCGCAGCGAAAGCGCCCCACCAATCGTGCGCCCGCCACGCCCACGCAAGCCTTCTGAACCGACCGTTGACTTCGACATGTGCGCAGGCACTCCTCGCCACTCCGGTAGATAGTACGCGCGCATTGCCCGAATCGTTCCATGCCACCGCCGGATTGACGACGGCATGTGCCGCCTGCTACAAACAAGCAACGAGCCGTGGGCGGCGGGTTCGCGAACCTTCCGAGCCACGGGCCGGGGGCGTAGTGGCGGAACGCACCGGCGACGCGTGGCCTTCGCACAAGGAGTACCGCCTTGGACGCCACGCCCATCGTCGTCACCATGATCACTGTCGGCCTCACCCTGGTCTTTGCCGTCGCTGGCGCGGCTTGGAGAATCGGCATGCGCGTCGGTACCGTCGAGGAAGGAGTTGCTGGCTGCGACACCCGGCTGCGTGAACTACACATCAATGTCCGTGAACAGGGAACGCGGCTGCACACCGACATCCAGGATCTGCGGTCCGATGTAAGAACCGGTAACGAGGCGGTGCGCTCCGAGATTAAGGCCGATATTGAGGGGCTGCGGTCTGGAGTGAAGGCTGATATCCAAGGACTGCGCACCGAGGTCAAGGCCGACAACGCGACGCTGCGGTCCGAGGTCAAGACCGACATCGAGGGATTGCGGACTGGGGTGCAGGCCGACATCCAGGATTTGCACGCCGAGGTCAAGGCCGACAACGAGACGCTTCGGTCGGAAGTGAAGACCGATATCGAGGGGCTGCGGACTGGGGTGCAGGCCGACAACGCGGCGCTGCGGTCCGAGGTCAAGACCGACATCGAGGGGCTGCGGACTGGGATGCAGGCCGACAACGCGGCGCTGCGGTCCGAGGTCAAGACCGACATCGAGGGATTGCGGACTGGGGTGCAGGCCGACAACGCGGCGCTGCGGTCCGAGGTCAAGACTGACATCGAGGGGCTGCGGACTGGGGTGCAGGCCGACAACGACGCACTGCGATCTGACGTAAAGGCCGACAACCAGGGACTGCGCACCGAGGTCAAGGCCGATATCCAGGAGGTGCGGACCGAGGTCCGCGACTTGCGGACTGACGTGCGAACCGACATCGGCGAACTCCGCTCCGAGGTTCGCCAAACCAACGACAAGCTCGACCGCATCCTCGAGCGTCTCCCACAGACCGTCGCCTGACGCAAATCTCCCGTCCCAAACTCCGCAGCGCGCACGCGGCTTGTCTACCGTCGGCCGGGTCCAGCCAAATCGGTAGCCGACCACGACTGGCCGCGTGGTTGACTGCATTGGGAGCGTGGTGCTCCCCGAAGTCGCACGACGACAGCCTCCGCTTCCCGCCTACCCCATCTCTCCCGGGCCGGTGACCCTCGCTCTACCTCGGCGCCTCGGCCGCCAGCACCTGCGATATCCAGCTGTTGATGCTCTGCCCGCTCTCGGCTGCCGCTTGCGCCACGCGCCGGTGCAACTCGCTCCCCAGCCGCAGCTGCAACTTGCCCGAGAAAGGCGCCGCCGGTTCCACGCCATCCTCGTGACAGGACGCCAGGTACTCGTCGACCGACCGTTCAAACTCCGCCCGCAACTCCCGCACGTCCGTTGCCTCGAACGTCGCAATTGGATAGCTACCGGTGTTCACGACCCGTCCATGCAATCGTTCTACCGAGTTGTCGTACTCCACCGTGGCCACATACCCCTGGTATTCCATCATGGTTCCACTCCCAGCGCCGACAGAAACGCCGCAATGTCGCGCACCGTCGCCCGCCCCGTCTCCGGCCGCGGATGCGGCCGATGCACCACCATCCGATCGACGCCCTTTCTCAGCAGCACCCGCGACCCTGAACGCTCAATCACCTCGACTCCCACCGCTCGTAGCAGCGCTTCTATGTCGCCCCAGCGAATCCCAGCGGGCGTCGGGCGTTGGCAAACCCGCTGCAGGGTGCGCCGGTGAGTGGCTCGCATGCTCACGACAATGGTACTGCGATCGGTATCACCGCTGAACTCCGACCGTCGCGAGTGAACCTCACCTGAGATCGACGTACCCCGACCATGGAACACGCCAGCCACCGGTCCCCAGCGAACCGGCCCCCGTCGCACCCACCCATCAGAGACCCCGAAGCCCTGATACCTCCTATCCGCCACTCCTTACGTTGCCCCTAGTGCTCAGAAAGTGTACACTGGGCATGACCAACCTGCAACCCTTCTCGGAGCTTTCTCGTGGCCATCGCCTCTACCCGCTTCACCAGCCTGCGTCCGGCGCTTCCCAGCACGCCGCGTCTCGGGCGCCCGCGGGTCCCGCGCCGGCTCAGGAGTTTCTTAGAAGAAACTCCTCGTTTCGCAACGTCGGCCCGTCGCGCCTTCGCCAGGCTCGCGGCGCTCGTCCACGCCCTTGGTGCGCGCAACCGGCCCATTCCCACACCCCAAAGCAGGCCCAACCAGGCCCCGCCGCACCTCAAGAGTTTTTTAGAAAAAACTCTTATGCGCGCAAGGGCCCCGCTTCCGATTCCCGCCGCCAGAGTTGAGTCACAGGCCCTGGAGCGGTACGGTCAGGCGTCGCCTGCCCACCGGACGCCCCGCATGAGCCACGACCAGAACCGCCCCAACGTGCTGCTCATCGTCACCGACCAGCAGCGCGGCGACTGCCTCGGCATCGACGGCCACCCCGTCCTGCAGACCCCCGCCATGGACTGGCTCGGCGCCTCCGGCACCTTCTTCCGCCGCGGCTACTCCGAGTCCCCATCCTGCATCCCCGCCCGCCGCGTCCTCATGTCCGGCCGCCCGCCCGACGAAGACGGCATGGTCGGCTTCATGAGCGCCCCCTGGGACCCGCCCGCCACCCTCGCCGGCGAACTCCGAGCCGCCGGCTACGAAACCCGCATGGTCGGCAAGCTCCACCTGCATCCAAAACGTCAACGCTTCGGCTTCGACGTCCTGGAACTCGCCGACTCCACCCGCGCCGACGACAACGAGTACCTCGACTGGCTGCAGGGCGAGTTCCCCCTCGATCGCTGGGCCATGGCCCACGGCGCCACCCCCAACGGCTGGATCGGCCGCCCCAACCACCTCCCTGAAGAGAAGACCCACACCTTCTGGTGCGTCTCCCGCGCCATCGAGTACCTCGAAAAACGCGACCCCTCCTGCCCCTTCTTCCTCAACGTCTCCTTCATCGATCCCCATCCCCCAATGACCCCGCCCGACTGGTTCTACGACCGCTACGCCGCCATGGACCTGCCCGAGCCCGCCATGGGCGACTGGATGGAACCCTGGGACGGCCCTCCCCGCGGCATCCCGGCCGAGAAGGGCCCCTACGGCCAGCGCGGCCCCATCGACCCGGGCGCCATGCACAACCTGCGCGCCGCCTACTACGGAATGATCAACCACATCGACATGCAGCTCAGCCGCCTCTTCCAGTACATGCGCGACAACGGTCTGCTGGAGGAGACCTTCATCGTCTTCGTCAGCGACCACGGCGAGATGCTGGGCGACCACCAGATGTACTCCAAGTGCCGCGCCTTCGACGCCTCCGCCCGTGTTCCGTTCCTTGCCCGCGCCCCCCAGCGCATGGGTCTCCCGCGTGAAGTCGTCTGCGATCAGCCCGTCGGCCTCCAGGACGTCATGCCCACCATCCTCGAAGCCGTCGGCGCACCCGTCCCCGAGTCCGTCAGCGGCCGCAGCCTGCTGCCGCTCATGCGCGGCGACGACGACGGCTGGCGGCCCTATCTGCACGGCGAGCACTCCGGCATGTACCGCTACATCGATGGCAACCACTGGTTGGTCGATACGCGCTACAAGTACATTTGGATGAGCCAGACCGGCCGCGAACTCTTTTTCGACCTGCACGAGGACCCGCTCGAAGAGCGCGACCTATCCGCGCAGGCAGACTTGGCCCCCTGGCGCGAGCACTTGATCGAAAAGCTCCGCGATCGGCCCGAGGGCTTCACCGACGGCCAGCGCCTGATCCCCGGCCAGCCCCACGAGCACATGGTGCCCACCAAGGTACCGCCGGGCGTCACCGTGGCCCGGCCGAAGCTCTAGCGGGGCGCGCGATGGCAGACAAGCAACCCCACATCCTGCTGATCATGACCGACCAGCAGCGCAACGACGCGCTCGGCATCGCCGACCACCCCGTCCTGCAGACCCCCAGCATGGACTGGATCGGCGCCACCGGCACCCGCTTCCGCCGCGGCTACACCGAGTCGCCCGCCTGCATTCCCGCGCGCCGCGTCCTCATGTCCGGCCAGGCGCCGTGCGTCAACGGCATGGTCGGCATGACCGGTGGCATTCCTTGGGATCCGCCGGCCACGCTGGCCGGCGAATTGGGCAAGGCAGGCTACGAGACCCGCATGATCGGCAAGATCCACCTATCCCCCCAGCGTCGACGTTTTGGCTTCGACGCCATGGAGTTGGCCGACTCGACTCGCGGCAAGGGCAACGACTACCTGGACTGGCTGCACGGGGAGATCCCACTCGACCGCTGGGCCATGGCCCACGGCGCCACCCCCAACGGCTGGATCGGCCGCCCCAACCACCTGCCCGAGGAACTCACCCACACGTTCTGGTGCGTTTCCCGCGCCATCAATTTCCTCGAGCGTCGCGACCCCAGCCAGCCCTTCTTCCTCAACCTGTCCTTCATCGACCCCCATCCACCCTTCACCCCGCCAAAGTTTTTCTTCGACCGCTACGCGGAAATGGATCTCCCGCAGCCCGTCATCGGCGATTGGGTGGAGCCCTGGAAGGGCCCGGACCGCGGCATCGACCCCGAAGTGCGCTCCGAACGGCGCTTCTATCGGCGCGGCATGAATCTCGACCCGCTGCCAATGCACTACATGCGCGCCGCCTACTACGGAATGATCAACCACATCGACATGCAGATGAGCCGGCTCTTCCAGTACATGCGAGACAAGAGCCTGTTGGAGGACACCCTGATCGTCTTCGTCAGCGACCACGGCGAGATGCTTGGCGACCACTACCACCTCGCCAAGGGCTATCCCTTCGAGGCCTCGGCCGGCATACCGTTCCTTATCAATTCGCCCGAGTCGTGGGACGCTCCTCGCGCACAGGTGCTTGACCAGCCCGTAGGGCTACAGGACGTAATGCCCACCCTCATCGACGCCGCCGGCGGCGACATCCCGTCCTCGGTCACCGGTCGCAGCCTCCTCCCGCTGGTTCAGGGTGAATCCGCTACCTGGCGCGACGCCCTGCACCTGGAATACGCCAGCGGCGCGTCGTCCGAGCTACCGCCCGATGGTTCGCCGAACGAACCGCCGCCCGCCGAACAGCAATGGGCCCGCGGCTGGCACTCCTTGGTCAGCGACACGCACAAGTACATCTGGGAAAGCCAGACCGGCCAGGAACTCCTGTTCGACGTCCGCAACGACCCGTTCGAAGAGCACGACCTCTCATCGCAGACGGATCTCGGCCCCTGGCGACAGCGCCTCATCGAGCAACTCCACGGACGCCCCGAAGGCTTCACCGACGGTTCCCAACTAATCGTGGGCCGCCCCCACGAACACATGGTCCCCGACCTCGCCCCACCCAACTACGACCCCGGCCCACCCGTCTACTAGCGGCGTCCCCCCGCCATCCGCACCGCCTCCGGCCTTCGCCGCAACGCCAGCATCGAAACAACCCCAAACACCGGCCCCAGCGCCAGCACCCCAAACGCCAGTGCCCAATTCGGCCCGCTGTCCACCAAGATTCCAACGAGGTGAATGCTGACAAACGTCAGCAAAAACCCAATGCAGATCTGCAGCGTCAGCGCCGTACCCACATACCGCGGCGGACTCAACTCCGAGATCGCCGCCGAAAACTGCGCCGAGTCCGCAATCACGCTGAATCCCCAAACCAACATGATCGGCAGCAACACCAACAGCGGCGCATCCACCAGCAGCGCCACAACAACCGCCGCGCTCCCGCTCACCGCCATCGCCCCAGCCGCTGTCACGGATCGCCCAACGCGATCGGCCACCACACCACCCGCAACCGCCCCTCCTCCACCCACCGCAATCACCGCAAAACCCAGACCCGCCGCTAGTCCAGCCGACCCGCCTTCCCGCGCCACCACCTGTGCCAGAAACAGCGGCGCCCACGCCCACATGGCATACAGCTCCCACTGGTGACCCAGGTATCCCAGCGTCGCCAGCCGCAGCCCGGGCGCTCGGACGATCTGCAGCGCGAACCGCGGATTGAAGCGAGCCGGCGGCGCCGCAAACGGTCCCTGCCGAACTCCGCCCAACACCAGCACTCCCGCGGCCATGGCCAGGCCGGCGGTTACCAGCACCATGGGCCGCCAGGACGTGTCCAGCAGCGCTCGGACCAGGTGTGGGCTGGCCGACCCGACGGTGAGTGCCCCCACAATCAGGCTCAGCGCCAGCCCTCGATGTCGCCGCGTCCACGTCGCCGCCAGCTTCAGTCCAGGCGGATACACCCCGGCAAGAAAGGCGCCGGTGAGGAAGCGCAGCACCGCGCCATCGAGCGGTCCGTCCGCCAGCAGCGCAAAGCCGGCGGTCGTCAGGGCCGCACCGACGGCACTGAGGGCGAACAGCCGCGAGGCGTCAAAACGATCAGGAAGGTTCAAGACGCCGCTTACCAGTGTCCCGGCTACAAAACCCAGTTGTACGGCCAGCGTCAGCCAGGCCGCCGCCCCCGCCGTTAGTCCCCATTCACTCTGAATCAGCGGCGCCACCGCGGCGGCGCTGAACCACGGCGCCAGCGCCAGTAACTCGGCCAGCGTCAGCAGGCTCAGGCTGCGCCACTGCCGAACGCCGTCTTCAGCGAAAGACCCAATCCTCGTCATCCGAAAACCCTATCCAGCCGACGGCGACGAATTCGCGGGGTGCCGAAAGCGAACGAGGCCCCCGCCGAAGCGGGGGCCTCGTTCCAACGGCGAATCAAGCGCTAGCGCTTGACGTCACCGGCGTCCAACTGCCCCTGGAACTTGGCCAGCAGGTCGTTGACCCTCTCGCTGGCCGTGTCCGTGGACTCTTGAGCCGAGATCTCGCCGACCAGCGCGCCATCCATAACTGGCCGCCACAACGAGCGAATCTCGGAGTAGAACCCGCCGGGTACATACCACTGCATCGCGCGCAGGTTTGGATTCGCGATGTACTCATACAGGTAGTGCATACCTTCGGGCGGTCCGGCGAGGGCTTCAGGAAGATTGGCGACATCTTTCCACGTCGGCAGGTGACCGCGGTCAATGGACACGCGTCCCTGCACCTCGGGACCGGCCAGGAAGTAGACCCAGTCGACCGCCTGCTCTTCCACGCCCGTCACCGTAGCCGTACCGGCCACGATGTGCGGCTGGTCGTTCCACTCGAAATTGGCGTGATCGGTGTTCTCGCCCCACGGCATTGGACCGAGTGACCACTGGAATCGGTCACGAATCCGCGGAATGTTACCGCCGGTGCCATAGACCGATCCGCCGATGTCCACAGCCTGCCTGCCGGCCGCGAAGGGGTTTCCAAACTCACCGGAAAGCCCACTTCGCTCTTCGGGCGTGTAGGAGACGTTCTCTGTGTGGATGTAATCCACAATGTCCTGCCATCCCCGCCAACCGTCGTCCAACGGCGGACCCCAAATCTGGTGGCCGTTAGGTCCATCTACCCGCGCCTGCCCGTTGTTGTAGCCATACATCTGGGGGAAGACCTGGAACTGCTCGGAGCGTGTGGCGCGAATCCCCCAAACGTCGTTGTCGGGATCGCGGATCTTTTTCATTTCCTCCAGCAAGTCGCTATAGCGCATGCCTTCCGTCGGCTGGTTGGCACCGGCTCCCTCGAACAGCGTGATGTTGTACATCAGACCGCCGATGGCGCCCTGGTAGGGCATCCCGTAGAGCGGACCCTGCAGACGCGTGGCGTCGTAGGGATAGCTCTGATCCATGTTGTCCGAGTAGATGTCGGGCTGGAACCAGTAGTTCGACGGGTCGTAACCGTCCTTCTTGGCCAGGATGTCGTCGATCTGTAGCCAGATGCCCGCACCGGAGAACTGCTGGAAGGACACGCCGTTGAGAAGGTTGGTCTCCGAGAGCGTGCCAGCCACCGCTTCCACCGCGATCTTCTCGTAGTAAATGTGGTCCTGCGGGATGAACTTCACCTTGATGTCCGGGCGCTGCCCGGCAAAGCGCTCAATGGCCCACGACATGGCCGCGCCACGCGGACCGGACGTGTGGTCGGTGGCGTGCTCGATCTTGACGGTGCGTGTTTCAGGCGGAGCCTCCACCATCACTTCCACGACCTTCTCGACGACCTTCTCGACTTCGACCGTCTCTGTCACGACCTTCTCGACGACCTTCTCGACCTCGACCGTCTGCGTGACGATCCGATCGACCTGTTGGGTCACGATTCTCTCGACCGGGACTTCTCTGACCTCGGTCTCACGGACGATCTTCTCGACCGGCACTTCCTTGATCACGGTCGTTTCGACGGGGACTTCCTTCGTGACGACCTGTGTCTCACCACAGGCTGCCAGCGCAGCGACACCGGCTAGCCCGGTTGCGCCTGCGGCGGCGCCTCGAAGCATGTGCCTACGTGAAATCAGTCGACGCATCAGTCCCTCCCTGGATCCGGCGTGAGCGTCTCGTGACACTCAAAGATTCGTCGCAACGCTAACTCTATCGCACTCGCTCTATTAGCGTTGAACCAGAGGCGCGCCAGAGTTGTCCCTCGGCCTAGACAATCGGCCGAGCCAGCGTGGCAGGACGCGGCGGAGGCTGCACGACCTCGGGCCACGAATCGCCAGTCTCGGTGCACCAGCGGCGCAATGCCCGTCGACAACGGTCAAGCTGCTCAGCGTATTCCGGGTTTGCGATTTGGTTATGCAGTTCAAGCGGATCGTCGCGCAAGTCATATAGCTCGTCGCTGTCGTCCTGCGATTCCACGTACTTCCATCGCTCGTCCACCCACATGCGCAGCAGGTGGAGGGGATCAGTCCAGTTCACCGAGTGGAATTCGGCGGCAACGCCAGCATTGACGCGGTGGTCGCCGCCGCGAACCAGGTCGCCGAAGTCCACGCCCTGCAGCACGTCGGCCGGCTGACCGCCGCACATGGCGACGATGGTGGGAACCAAGTCCACTAGCGATACCACGCGATCTGAGCGGTGCGCACGGCCCAGGCCGCCGGGCGGACGGATGATCAGCGGAATCCGAACCAAGTCTTCGTACATCACGGCGCCCTTGGCGGCCAGCCCATGGTGTCCAAGCATCTCGCCGTGGTCCGAGAAGAAAACAAATAGCGTGTTGTTCCACTTGTCGGCATCCAGCAGCGCCGTGACGAGTCGGCCGACCAGGTGGTCCACGTAGGACACGGCGCCCCGATAGGCCGCCCGCATCGACCGGACCTCATCATCGGTCCAGTCGGAAATAACCCGTAGCTGCTCGGCGTCGCGGTGGGCGACCAGCGCCGGACCGGCCGGGTCGTGCCGGTTGGCCGGCAGGTCCATGTCGTCCGGGTGGTACATGGAATGGAACGGCTCTGGCGAGGTGTAGGGCGGGTGCGGTTCGTGACAGGAATAGACAAGGCAGAACGGCTGATCGTCGCCCTTGCGGCTGCGCACCCAGTCGGTGGCGTGGTCCATGTGGAAGACGGACGGATGCTGAGCCAGCGGCAGCAGCGATGGTCCGACGTTAGTCTTCCGGTTGTAGACGGCGGGATCCGGCTCGACCCCATGTTCCTTGCCGCCGATCTCAACGCCGAGCTGCTGAGTTAGGCGCAGGACCTCGTTTTGGGCCCTACGGTCCACATCGTTATCGCCTGAACGGGAAGTGAAGTGCGGAAAGCCGGGGCGGGCGGCGCCGCTTCCCAAGTGCCACTTGCCGGCATATCCGCGAAGGTAGCCAAGGTCGCCCAGGTAGTCGCCCAGGTTCCGCACGCCCTCCGGGTAGCGCATGAGATCACAGCCCGGCCGCATCTGGTGATTGGCCACCATCCCGTTGGTGTGCGGATACAGGCCCGAGAGCGTGGCCATGCGTGACGGCGAGCAGATGGGATACGGACAGTAGGCGCGATCGAAGAGGGCCCCGTCACCGGCAATCCAGTCGAGGTGCGGTGTCCGAATACCCTCCACGCCGCCGGCGGCGATGGTGTCTGCGTGTTGCTGATCGCTAATGAAAAGCACAACGTTCGGTTGATCGGTGGCCATCGCTCATGGTCCTTCCGTTGCGGCGCCCGCCATCGCGCATCGGCGACGGTAGCCACACTGACCTTATGTCATCGGCAACTGCCGCTCGCGCAGGAAACCAGGGCCGCCGTCGAAGCGACGACGTTCCGCGTCGCGCGGCTAACGTGCGGCTTGCTCGGCCATCCAGTCCGCCGCGACACGCGCGGCTTCGTCCAACACGTCGTCCACGGTACGCCCAGAGCGCTTCAAGACTTTGAAGCTGTGATCCGCACCCTCCAGGACATGCAGGCGTGCGTTGGCGGACGAGTCACCGGCAACTCCCCGAAGCAGGTCCAGCCGAGCCATGCGGTCGCGGTCGCCTGACAGAAACAGGAGCGGCACGTCCACGCTTGCCAGGTGCCGGGCCCGAGCCATGTCTGGCCGGCCCGGCTGGTGAAGAGGAAACGCGAACGCAATGATTCCCGCCAGGCCCTCGACCATTCCCTTCGACACGGCCAGCGTGGCCATCCGGCCGCTCATCGAGTGCCCGCCCGCAAATAAGGGCAGATCGGGCACGGACTCTTCGGCGGTGGCGATGGCCGCCTGCACGGCTGCCAGCCGAACCCGTTCACCATCCATACCGCCGCGGCCCGATTCCGAATAGGGGTAGTTGAATCGAAACGTCGCGATGTCCGTGACTGCCAGCGCTTGAGCCAACAGTTCCATGAAAGGGTGGCGGGCGTTGGTTCCAGCACCGTGACCAAGCACCAGGAGCGCCCGTGCCCTGGGTGGACGGAGCAGGATGAAGGACACGCTGCCGCGCTCGTCCGAGACCTGGAACGAACCGGCCGCTTCGCGATTGTTCAAGCGCCTAGCCTTCCTCGAGTTCGGCCGCGCCTCGTGCACCGTAACGTCGCAGCACATCGGCTACGTCCTCGCGCCCACTGGCCAAGGCTCGGTCCAGGTGAGTTTGTCCATCGTCCCCGAGCCGATTGAGATTGGGCTCTACAGCTGCCAACAGGTCGACGGTCTTCACGTAGTCGCCCTTAGGATCGCGAAAGTTGCCTGCGCCCCAGAGTGCGCCGCCGAGCGGCGTACCGCCGAAGTCGTTCGTGACGCCCAGCGACGCGTCGTGCACAAGGAGCACTTCCACAATGTCGGCGTAGCCCCGCACCGCCGCACGGTCCAGCGGCGTGCCGTTATCGTCGCCTCGCGCATCGACAGGAAAGCCAGTCTCGAGCATGAGGGCCACACCGTCGCGGTAGTTGTTCCAGGCGGCATCGCTGATGGCTCGCGACTCATCGGCGGCAAGCGACGCGACGAGTCCAGGATGAGTATCCGCGAGTGCCAGTGCCCGCGAACGATCACCGGTCCAGGCCGCGTGGATCAGTTGCTCCGGCAAATTGGCGCGCGTGAGGAGTTGCGCAACGAACGTGTCATGTCCTTTCGCACTGGCGTAGGGAAGCGGTCGCATTCCGACACCCATCCGATAGATGTACATGTGGCCGCCCGGCGGACGGTTGGCCATGTGAGGGCCGTGGTTGCTGCGGGATTTCAGGGCGTCCGGGTGCGCCGCGAGTACACGATCCGCGAGGTCGATGTCGCCCAGCGCACACGCCAGGTAAATGTCCGGCGTGGCCCCTCGTTCGATGAGTCGTCGACACACGGCCGGTTCGCCAATGGCCCACTGGGCTGGTGTCGCGCCGTGGTCGATGTCCCGCATGTCAACGTCGGCGCCGTGATCGATCAGCAGGTCCACGATCGCCGGCGTTCGCGCCATGTGCAACGGCGAAGCCCCGTCGCGGCCTCGCTCGTTCACGCAGTCGGGCCGCTCGACGATCAGCCGTCGCAGTTCAGTGGCGTCGCCCAGGTTGGCGGCGGCGTGCGCGTCAACCTTCAGCCCGCGTCGCCGGAAGTCCTCGAACAGATCGGTCATCACCGGCGAACCGTCGGCCCGCCGATCTTTCACCCACAACTCAATGCACTCGCTGTCCAGCACGCCCGAACCACCCGGCTCCCAACCCGAGCGAGCATTCACGTCCGCGCCGGCCTCCACCAGCACCCGCATCACTTCCGCGTCCCCGCGCGAACTGGCCTCCACAAGCGCCGGCGCGTCGAAATATCCCCACGGCTCGTCAATGTGCTCCCGCAACCACGAATCCGAGGCCAGCAGCGCTTGCATCTCAGCTGCATTGCCTCCACGCAGAATGACCAGAAACCCGCGCTTTGCTTCCTCATGCTGTCGCTGAGAGTCACTCATTGGTGCGGAGCTCATCGCTTACCTGGTGCTGGGTCACCTGCGCGGGGATCGTCGGGTGCGAACCGCTCAGGGGGCTTCATACACCACTCGCCCCTCGCGCAACGCGGGCTTGAACACGAGCGCGTGTGCATCCTTGTAGCGCTCCACGTCCTCAGAGCTGGCGACAATGGCATCGACGGCGACTCCGACCCCGTGCAGCCGTCGATAGATGCGCGCCATGAGGCTGATCGGGTCGCTTCCGTCCTTAATTATCAGCAAGTCCACGTCACTGTTTCGATTCATGCCGCCCCGGGCAGCGGACCCGAAGAGAATGATCCGCTTTGGCTGGGCTACCTCAACGACACGCTGAATGACGTCGTCCAGCACTGCCTGGTCAAGCATCGGACGCGGCTTGAGTTGGCGGGTTCAACGGAGCGTCTTGCATCAACACGCTTTCGTTCCGTCCGGTTATCCATTTTCGCAGGTCGTGACTGACGACTGCCGAAGACTTCGCGGGTTCAGACTGCCAGCAGACCTTGAAGCTCGCTGCGCGCAGCGACTGCCAACGCTTCACGCGCCAGCGAACGACATCGGACGGCTTGCGGTACGCCGCAGGGTCTCCACTTCCCTCAGTACGGCCGACGCCCCCACGGCTGCGGGTTGCGCTTGCCGAACCTGGTAGTCGACTCGTCGTAGTCGCTGCCGCGCAGGTCGTCGCCTTCCAGCGCCGCGTTGGCGCTGTGCGAGCGCACGATTTCGACCAGCGCGGCCCGCATCCGCCCCAACTCGTCGTCATAGGCCGGGTCGTCGGCCAGGTTGGTCAGCTCGGTTGGGTCGGACTGGCGGTCGAAGAGTTGCTCGAAGCGGCCGTTGGCCCACCAGATGTACTTGTAGCGCTCCTCGATCAGCGCGAGCTGGCGATTGGCCTGATTGCCGAAGACGCCGTGAACGGGCGCGCCCGGGTGACGCCCGGCGATGACGTCGGCCAGCGGCGGCGCCGTGCCGACGTCCGGCGGAATCTCGGCGCCGGCGGCGCTGAGCATGAACGGCATCAACTGCTCCTGGCTGGTCAGGGAGTCAATGTGCCGCGACGGCCCCAGGTCCAGTTCATTCCGAATGGCCTCGGGCGCCCACACGATGAGCGGGACGTGCGTGGACTCCTCGTAGAAGTTGCCCTTGAAGAACAGGTTGTGGTCGCCCATCAGATCGCCGTGGTCGGAGTTGAAGACGATGACCGTGTTCTCGCGCAGACCGAGTCCGTCCAGCACGCCCAGCAGGCGGCCGATGCAGTGGTCCAGATGGGTAATGTTTCCGTAGTAGAACGCGCGCGCCAGCGCGATCTGCTCGGGTCCCAGCGAGTGCCACGTGTACTCGAAATTGGCGCGGCGTAGCTGGGGCGGGCTCTCCGGCATGTCCTTGCCGTTGCGCCAGGGCTCGGGCACTTCGTCAGGTGCGTAGAGCTGGTCGTATGGACGTGGCGGGTCGTAGGCGGAGTGCGGCTTGGTGAAGCTGCAATGCAGGTAGAAGGGGCGCTCGGGCTCGCTCGCGTGATGCTGGTGCAGGAAGCCAATCGCCTCGTTGGCGGTCCAGGTGGATACGTAGTGCGACTCCGGCACCGGCGAGGGCGCGGCAAAGATGTCGTTGTTGCCGACGCCGTGCGCGCGTTCCAGGCCGGCCCAGGGTGTCGTTTGCAGCCAGTGATGGTAGTCGTCGCCCTCACGCATGCGGCCTTCTTCGCAGATGACGGTGCTCTCGAAGCCGTTCAAGACGCGCTGGTCGGGGGAAAAGTGAAACTTCCCGGCGCCGTGGGTGCGATAGCCGTGCCGCGTCAGCACGCCCGGCAGCGTGTTTTCCGGATTCATCGGATTTCGTGAGTTGCCGAAGACCCTGTGCGCCCAGGGATGCTGCCCCGTCATCCAGGTCGTCCGCGCCGCCACGCACACCGGCGTCTCGCTATAGCAACGGGTCAGGTAGTAGCCGTCCCTCGCCAACGCATCCAGTGTCGGCGTCTGCAGCCAGGATTGACCCGCGACGCCCAGCGCGTCACCTCGCTGCTGATCGGTCGTAATGAAGAGGATGTTGGGTCGCTGCGCGGGCATGCTGGGACTCCGGTGAAATGCCTCAAGCCGCATTCTTATTGATTACCGACCGTATGACGAACGCCAGGGTGTTGCTCGACCGGCCGGGATTCGGCTCCCACCGAGTGAGTCTCCATGACAGCGCGGACAGTTTCGTCCGCCCGCGGCCGACTAGTCTTGGTCCGATTCGACGCCAGGGACACACCAGCCATACTCGTCCCCACGGCGAGGACTTGTGAGTGACGTTGAGACGGAATGATCCGGTGAGGTCGCCCGGACGGGGTGCGGCGCCCACTTAAGCCATGCCTGAACGCACGTTTCTCACTGCCGAATGGCGCGATCTGGCGCTGCTCAACTACGAGATCGTGCCGGACGTGCTGCGGCCGCATGTGCCGGCGGGCACCGAGCTCGATCTCTGGGACGGCCGGTGCTTTGTCAGTGTGGTTGGGTTCCGGTTTTTGAAGACCCGGCTGATGGGGGCGCCGGTTCCGTTTCACTCCGACTTCCTGGAGGTGAATCTCCGGTTCTATGTGCGGCGGGAGGTTGACGGCGAGGTGCGGCGCGGGGTGGTGTTTATCAAGGAGATCGTTCCGCGGCGCGCCATCGCCTGGGTGGCGCGGGTGGTCTACAACGAGAACTACGTTGCGCTGCCGATGCGCCACGCGGTGGATGACGCCTCGGCGCGTTACGAGTGGCGCTTCGAGGGCGCGTGGAACCGCCTGGCGCTCTCGGGGCTGAGTGACTGGCGGATTGAGGACCCGGCATCCGAGGCCGCGTTCATCACGGAGCACTACTGGGGATACGCGACTCAGCGGGATGGTTCGACCCTCGAATACCAGGTCGAGCACCCGCGCTGGCGGGTTGCACAGGCAGCAGAAGTCGAGTTGGTGTGTGACGTGGGCCGGCTGTACGGCGACGAATTCGCACAGGCCCTGAGCTGCGAACCGGCATCGGCCTTCCTGGCGGACGGATCGGAGATCGTCGTGCGGCGCGGCCGGCGCCTGGCTGAACGCCAGGCCTGAACAGTCGAGCTCTTGAGGCGGCGCCGGACAGCCCAGCGGCCGCGCTACGCTGAGCCGCGCTTGCATTCCCCCGGTTGTGGTCCATGCCGCCGAACTTCCTGTTCCTGATTGCCGACGACCATCGGCACGACGCCATTGGGTCGCTGGGCAATCCGGCGGTTCACACGCCGACCTTGGGCGCGCTGGCCGCCGCCGGTACCGCGCTGACCAGCACCTACATCATGGGGTCCACGTCCAACGCGGTCTGCATGCCCAGCCGGGCCATGCTGATGACCGGACGGTCGCTGTTCCGGGTTTTCGCTCCGAATCCACAGGACGTTTCGCCGTACCCGATGGATCCGGGGATTCCCACGTTTCCACAGCTCCTACGCGGAGCGGGCTACCGAACCTACGGCGTGGGCAAGTGGCACAACGAGCCTGAACTCTTTGCCCGTAGTTTCGACGGCGGCGGCAGCATCTTCTTCGGCGGGATGTCGGACCACGACGCCGTGCCGCTACATGACTACGACCCGAATGGCGTGTATCCGCCCGAAGCGACGACTGTTGGCGACGGTTTCTCCACCGAGATCTTTGTCGACACGGCGATTCGGCTGCTGCACGAGCACCCCGCCGACCAGCCGTTCTGCATGTACACGGCCTTCACCTCGCCCCACGACCCGCGCACACCGCCGACCGAGTTCGCTGAGATGTACCCGCCGGAGGAGATCGAACTCCCGCCCAATTTCGCGCACATGCACCCCTTCGATAACGGTCACCTGCACGGGCGCGACGAATCCCTGGCGGCGCATCCGCGCGACCCGGGCGAAGTCCGTCAGCACATCGCCGACTACTACGGGATGATCAGCCATCTCGATGCACAAATCGGCCGGCTGCTGGATGCGCTGGCCGCCTCAGGCCATGCCGAGGACACGATCGTGGTCTACGCGGCCGACCACGGCCTGGCCGTGGGCCAGCACGGCCTGCTGGGCAAGCAGAACGTCTACGACCACAGCCTGCGCGTGCCGCTGATCTTCCGAGGGCCTGGCATCCCCGCCGGGCAGCGCCGTGAGGGGCTGTGCTACTTGCACGACGTCTTCCCGACGATCCTCGACCTGGCGGGCCTTGAGACTCCGTCCGGGTGCGAGGGCGTGAGCCTGGCTCCGGCGCTGACGGAACGGGACGCGGAGATGCGCGACTGCGTCTTCGCGGCTTTTCAGCGCAGCCAGAGTCTCGGTGACGACGATTCCACCCAGCGCATGGTGCGGCGAGAACGCCTGAAGTTGATCGAAACCCGATTGGCCGGCCGGACGCACCGGCAACTCTTCGACCTGGCGGACGACCCATGGGAAACCCGCAACCTGGCCGGCGAGCCGGCGTATGCCGCGGAACTGGCGGACATGCGCCGGGTGCTGCACCGCGAACGCATGGGAGCGGGTGATCCGGCGTCAGGCCACGCAGACGGGGACTAACAGGGCTGGCCGCGCCCGGCCGCAAAGACTCCGCGGGTCGCCCGGCGACCTATAAGCCGAGGGCGCCTCGGATGTTCTCGCTGAAGATCTTGCGCTTCTCGTCGTGGCTCAGGTCGGCGTGCGCCACGTTACCCATCTGCCAGGTCTGGCCGAGCACGGGGTAGTCGGAGCCGAAGACGGCACTTTCGACGCCGGCCACCTTAACGAACGCCTCGATCTGTCCCCGGCGGTTGCCGGAACCGGACATCTCGCAGTAGACGTTGGGCAAGTCCCGCACGGTCAGGGCCAGGTCCGGCGTGCGGATGTGCTGCCAGATGGCGTGCGCCCAGATGAAGCGCGCGTTGGGATAGGTGGTTGCCAGCTGACGAATGCGCGCGGGCGTGTCGTAGGTATGGCTGAGGATCGGGAGCCGGTGATCGTCGGCGAACTCGTACACGGGAATGTAGTTAGGGCCATGAATCGGGTATTCGTGGGTGGTGGAGTGGATCTTGATGCCACGAAAGCCCTGCTCGTCCACTCGGCGAATCAGCTCTTCTTTCGCCAACTCGGGATAGTTCGGATTGGGAACGGCGAACCCGATCACTCGTGATGGATGGTCGCGCACGGCCCCGGCAACAAGCTCGTTGCCCCGAACGAAGTCCGGTCCAATGGCCGTGTAGGCGCTGAAGCAGGCGTAGTCCACCCCGGTGCGGTCCATCACGCGCAGCAGGTCGTCCACGCCTCCGCCCTGGTAGAAGAAGTTAGTACCCGGCCCCGGGTGGCTGTGAACATCGATGACGAAGTCTTCCAACGGCTCGCCCGCCAACGCGTCGGCGGCGACGGGGTCCGGCTGGTGGTGATGCGGGTGCGGCGCGTTATGGCGCCAGACGTGGCCAAACATGGGGCTACCAGGCCGCCATGGCCAGCAGCCGTTCCAGGTTGGACGCAGCGATGGCCTGGCGCGCGTCAGCGGCGATATCCGCGTACATCAGCTCGGCGTGGGGTGGACCGACCGCCTGCCAGGGTAGCTTGGTGCCGAACACGAGACGCTCGGCGCCAACGGCCCCGGCCAGGTATTCGATACCCCGGTGCGTGCGATAGCCGCCCGTCTCCAGCCAAATGTTGGGCGCTTCCCGCATCAGCGGCGTCATGGTGCGGTTGATCATCTTGTCCACATCGCACACCACGATTTGCAGATCTGGATGCGACGTGGAGACGCGGTACAACTCGCGGGCCGTGAGTGTGTCCAGCTTGTCGATGTGCCAGAACAGCGGGACCTGACCGGCCAAGGCTGCGAAGAGCTCGCCCAAAACCCAATCATCGGTAAGAAACCCTTGTTGGTCCGGAAAGATCCGAACGGCGCGCACGCCGGCCGAGCGCAGATCCTCCACAAACCGCGCCGGCTGAGGAAACTCCCCGGTGTGGTGCGGCAGCGCCAGCCAGGACGGGATCAGCGACTCATGGCCTTCCAGCGCCTGCATCAGTAACTCGTTGCCGGCGGTGGGATGCTCCTCCAGCGCCAGCGAGTGGTACACCAGCGCCCGGCCGATTCCGAAGCGCGCCTGGTGCGCGGCCAGGTCGTCAGGCGTCAGAAACGCCCCGGCCGGCCCGGGACGGGAGACCATGCCGACTGCGCAGTTCGCGTCAAAGAGTTCAGCCACGGTGGCGATGGTACGGAACCGAAGCGGCGCGGCCAAACAATGCCGCGGGGAACCGATGAAAAAACCGCCAGGGACGGGAAACGCAGACCTACTCCGCTGGTGAGGTCTCCGTCGTTCGTCCGCGCCGCCGGTCAATCACGAAGGTGCCGGCCATCTTGTCGTGAACGCCCTGCCGGTGCTCGTCGAACGAGGCCCAAATGAAGCCAAGGCAAAGTGGAATCTGGATGGTCCGGACGAGGGCACGCTCGAGACCAATGGGGCCGCCGGATTGGTCGACCACTCGCAGGCCAAAAATCAGCTTGCCCGGGGTCGCTCCCCACACCCACCAGAACACGGCGAAGTAGATGATGGCGTAGTAGAGGTAGTAGGGGACGATATAGATGGCGAATTCGGATTCCAGGAGGCGGGAGTGATCGAGGCTGAACGCCAGGCTGGCCAGCATCATCACCAGGAGCAGCACGCAGAGATCGAGCAGATTCGCGTCGAACCGGGTTCGGAACTTTGCCAGCGAATAGCCGCCAAGTGACGGCTTGTCGGTCACGCCGGCCTCGTCGCTCTCAGATGTTGCCGATGGCCGGTCTGCTTGCGTAGCCACGGGTCGCCTCCGGTCAAGGTGCGCGCCGCTACCGCGGGGGCGAATTGTACCGCTTGCCGACGGAGGCGGCAGCCGCACTGAATCCGGCCTTTCCGTGCTCAGTCAGGTTGCGCGAGCCCTGGTGAATCTGCCGCAGCCGGCGTTTGGACTGGTGGGCCGGTCAGCGAGACGCTTCGGTGCGCCAGTCTTCAGACTCGGGCCGCAATCGGCCTGGCTCCGGCGGTTCGCTACTCGGTTGGCCAGTCGCTTCGGAGCCGGCCCTTGCCCGTTGTGCGAGGGCGCCGCAGTTGGCGCTGGTCGCTGAGGCGCCCGTCGCCGGTGTAGGTGACGTAGGTGCCGGCAATCTTGTCGTGCCAGCCCTGGGACGAATCGTCGAAGATGACTGAAATGAAACCCATCAGCAATACCGGGGCGGAAACGAGGTAACAGAGGTGCCTGGCGAGCACCCTCGATAGACCTACGTTTTGGCCGCCGACATCGACAACTTGTAAGTGCATGATTCGCTTGCCGACCGTGGACTTGAACATCCAGTTTGAAATAACGGGATAGACGAAATAGCCAACGACCAGGGCAATGATTACGGCAGTCCTGATGGCGTCCTGCCTGGCCGTATCTTCAGCGGCGAGTCCGTCAGGCGCTGGCGGAATCCAGATTGACAGGACGAACAGTGCCACGAGCGACGTAACAAGCGATGCGAAGACATCCAGCCCGAATGCAATCGACCGACGCGAGAAGTCGGCGACCGGGTAGTCCCCGACGGCGGGCCGATCCGTACTGGGCTGCCTGGCATCGTCCACATCCACGACTCGCACACGCCCCGTGCCTCGGCCCTGGTCCTCAGCTCCCGAGTCCCGCTGTGCGGTTCTGGCCGAGACCGGATCCGCGAAGTCGCGTTTCCTTGGTGGACCACCCATGAGGTCCTTGTAGAGGTCGCCGGCCATGTCGCGGGATCTGGACTTCTTGGGGCCCAGGTAGACGACGTACGTCCCGGCGATCTGGTCATGCCAACCACGACCGAAACGACTGACGAAGATCCAGACGAAACCAAGACCGGCGCACAGCGTCGATATTCCGTAGCCAATGAGACGCCCAATGGACTGGACAATTCCAATCCGCCAACCGTTGCGATCGACGATCTGCAGATTCAGCATCATCTTGCCCGGAGTCGCGCTGAATGCGGTCCACATAAGCACGTGATAGAAGACCAGAAAAGCGACGGTCAAGAGGCCGGCCGATTCCGGCGGAATCCCGGATTCGTCTCCTGCGACCGCGCCCACGAACAGCATCAAGACAATCAGACCGATGATTGCGGCGTCGATCGCCAATGCGCCCAGGCGACGACTGCGGCTCGCGAGTTCCTGGCCGTGGAGGGCGTAGACGGTCCTTTCAGGACCTTCCGAAGTTCCGGTCGTTTCGGAGGCTTTCTGCTCTGGCGTGGCGGCGGCTTTCCGGTGGCTTCTTGCGGGAGCGCAAGAGCACGTCTCCTAATTCTACGACCGCGGTCCACTTGAAGCCGACGCCGGGGTTGTTCACACTGCGGCCACCCCAAGCCGCAACGCGTCCCGCGAACCCGCCCCCTAGCGTCGATACGCGGGATCCAACCCGAAGGAGGCCCACATGGCGTCGATGAAGGGCCCTGCCATCCTGCTGGCGCAGTTTCTGCGCGACGAGCCGCCCTACGACAACCTGGAGAACATCGGCCGCTGGGTTGCCGGCCTCGGTTACACGGGGGTGCAGATCCCCACGTGGGACCCGCGCGTGATCGACCTGGACAAGGTGGCCGAGTCCAAGGCGTACGCCGACGACTACCTGGGCGGGCTGGCCGACCTGGGGCTGGAGGTCACCGAACTCGCGGCGCACCTGCAGGGTCAGGTGCTGGCCATGCACCCGGCCTATGCCGACGGATTCTCGGTGTTTCATCCGCCGGGACTCTCGGGGTCGGAGGTCACCGAATGGGCGACGGATCAGCTTGGCAAGGCCATCAAGGCCTCCGCCAACCTGGGCGTCAGCGCCCTGCCCGTGATGTCCGGCGGGTTCGCCTGGCACATGATCTATCCGTGGCCGCAGCGGCCGCCGGGCGTGATCGAGACGGCCTTTGAGGAACTGGCCCGGCGCTGGCGCCCGATCCTGGACCTGGCCAGCGATCACGGCGTGACCATCGCGTACGAGCTTCATCCGGGATCGGATCTTTACGACGGCGCCACCTTCGAGATGTTCCTGGACGCCACCGACGACCACGCAGCCGCCTGCATCAACTACGACCCCAGCCACTTCGTGCTCCAACAGCTGGACTACCTGGACTTCATTCGCCGCTACGCAGACCGGATAACGGCCTTCCACGTGAAGGACGCCGAGTTTCGACCGGACGGGCGCGTGGGCGCGTACGGGGGCTACCAGGGTTGGGCTGGCCGCGCCGGACGCTTCCGCTCGCTGGGCGACGGCCAGGTTGACTTCACGCAGGTGTTTACCCTGCTGACCGAGGCCGGGTACCGCAGTTGGGCGGTGCTGGAGTGGGAATGCTGCGTCAAGAGCCCCGAACAGGGCGCCGCCGAAGGCGCACCGTTCATTGCGCAGCACCTGATCGACGCCGCCGACGTGGCCTTTGACGACTTTGCCGGCGGCGAGATGGACGCCGACGCCAACCGCCGACTGCTGGGCCTGGACTAGCCGCCGGCACCTGACTGAAAGGACGCCACTCATGGACTCGTGGAACCGCAAGCTGCGGATGGGCATGGTCGGCGGCGGCCCGGGCTCCTTCATCGGCCCGGTGCATCGCATGGTCGTGGCCATGGAACAGCAGGCTGAGATGGTCGCCGGCGTGTTCTCGCGCGACCCAGACCTGAACCGCGAAACCGGCGCCGAGCTGTACTTGGATTCAGGTCGGATCTACGACTCCTACCAGGCGATGGCCGCCGCCGAGGCTGCGCTGCCGGCCGACGAGCGCATCGACTTCGTCAGCATCGTCACGCCCAACGTCTCGCACTTCGACATTTGCCGCGCGTTCCTGGAAGCCGGCATTCACGTCGTCTGCGACAAGCCGATGACCTACACGCTGGAGCAGTCGGAGCAACTCGTTGAGATCGTCGAAGAATCCGGTCTCGTATTCGCCCTTACCCACAACTACACCGGCCACCCCATGGTCCGGCAGGCCCGCGCCCTGTTCCGGTCGGGCCAGATGGGGCGGGTGCGCAAGGTCATCGTGGAGTACCTACAGGACTTTCTGGCTACGCCGCACGAAAAACTCGGCATGCGGCAGGCCGAATGGCGGCTGGACCCGGCCCGGTCCGGCATCGGCGCCACCATCGGCGACATCGGCACCCACGCGTTCAACCTGCTGGAGTACGTCAGCGGCGAACGCGTCAGCGAGATGTGCGTCGATCTCAGCACGTTTCTGCCCGATCGCACGCTGGACGAGGACGTCAACGCGCTGCTGCGCCTCGAAGGCGGCGGCAAGGGCCTGTTGACCGCCAGCCAGATCGCCACCGGCGAGGAAAACGGCATCACCCTGCGCGTCTACGCCGAGCACGGCGCGATCCGCTGGGGCCAGGAGAACCCGAATTACCTGGACGTCTGGCGCCTGGGCGAACCACGCCAGACCTTCAGCCGCGCGCAGGGCTACCTGGATGCCCACGCCTCGGCCGCCGGACGCATTCCGCCGGGCCACCCCGAGGGCTACCTGGAAGCCTTCGCCCAGATCTACGTCGGCGCCCTCACCGCCATCCGCCGCCACCTCGACGGCGACCCCATGCCCACCGATGAATACGACTTCCCCACCGCCCACGACGGCCTGCGCGGCATGCAGTTCATCTACCGCGCGGTGGAGTCGTCGCAGCAAGGCGCCGCCTGGGTGACGCTCTAGCGGCGTTTCTTGACGGCCGTGCATTGGCGACGGCAACCGGACCGTCCTCGAAGGCGGTTCCTAATGCCCTCGCCGTACACCCATCTGTGGCGAGGCTCGTCACTCATTCGCTAACTGCTGGATCCGAGGATGCAGGTCGCTACGTTCGCGTGAACTGTTTAAGAAAGGCCAGTACGTCACCTACAACATCGGCTTGAATGTTGTCGTCGGGACCGGTCGTCAGAAACTGTGCCACCCGCCTCGGGCCAAGACCATCGTGTGACGTAAAGTCCTGTCGGATGATTGCGAGCGCATCCTCAACATGGGAATCCGTCACAAGCGGTCGCAGGCGGCTCGCGGTTTCCTCAATGCCTATACCGCGCAGCACGTACGTAAGGTCGTAGGCGTCCTTGGCGTCTCCGCGATTCCTGAATGCCAGAGCTTTGAGAACCAAAAAGGCGCCAGGTCCGCAGACCCAGATGTCCCGGACGGCCTCTTCAAGGTATGGGGTTGGCCCGGAGACCCTGACTTTTCGCCGGTCGATGAAGGCAAGGTGAAGGCCGGGCGTGATAACCGCAGCGAATGCGGGCTCAAGATTTCGTAGGCTTCCACCGCGATCGTCGAACTCGCTTGGCGGGATGAGAAAGTCAATCGTCGTGTCTTGAATATCCTCCAGGCGCCATCGCTGCCTGGTTGGATTCCCGTCGGCGTTCACGTCGGGAGCGAATCCCGAGTCTCGCAGTCTGGCGCTCAGCTCCCGGTAGCGATCCTTTTCGAGAATCGCGAGGGCCAGTCCTAGATCCAGATCCCTTGTCCCGGCGTGCGCATCGATCCCCCGAGGCGGACGGTACTGGTCGATCAATAGGGATGGAGCGAGACCGCCGACTACGACAATGTCGTTGAGCATGTCGCCGAGCCTGGTGGCCACGTAGAGGCACGCGCGCCTGACACGGTGGAGGTCGTCGACTCTGTACCCTGCTCGAGTCGCTGGTTTAGCGGGCATCATTCTTGAAGGCGATACGCCTGCCTCGAAGCTCGTCGGCGGCCTCGCGCGCTCGCTCCGGGTGATCCTTGAGGTCGAGAAAGGCCTGGACTGGATGGACGCAACGGATGCCGTCCACCAGCCGGGCGCCATGGAAGACCCCCTCATCCTTGGGGACGACCAGCCAGGTGTTGGCGCCTCGGGATTCACTCCGGAATCCCAGGGCAATCCTTACCTCCGGCGACGGGAATTCCGGCAGATACACGGTTAACAGCCGAAAGCTCGCGTAGTGCGTGTACGACCAGGCGGCTGCGAGCCCGGTCAACGCATACCGAATGTTCTGCCGATCGAATATCTGTGCAGCGTCTCGCGCGAGGTCGTCACCGGACACGGATGCAATGTGGCCGGAAAGTACCGTGTGCTTATCGAAACTGTATGCCTCGTGCCAGGCGTCCAGCAGACGGTCCGCGTGGTCAACCCTTAGCCCATCGCGGTCGCGGGCTACGAGTCCGCTCTCGGTCAGTTTCCTGATCACCCTGCTTGTATAGCCCTCGTTCAAGCCGGTCGCTGACGCGAGCGCGCGTTGGCGAAAGGTCTGACCCGGATGCATCAGAAGCCATCGGGCAATCCGAGACCCCTTTGGCCCAAATGCACTCTCGGGTCTCCCTGGGCGCCGGAATCGATCGGCGTGCCCGAGGACATGAACATGGAGACCGGGGGCAGAGATCTTCGCGTTGCCTGAAAGATCCAGCCATGACATGCCCAATTGCTCGCAGTACGACCTGCCGACCTGTCCCATATACGGAACCGCTACCACCGGAATCCACGAGCACGCCGAGTCGTCGGTAACCCGCTTCAGAGTCTCTACCGCAAGCGCTACCTGACCGAGGGAGCCGGATCGCTTCCATTCCAGCGCAAAGGAATGCGGTCCAGCTGTCACGACGGCATCCATTGGGGCCAGGCCTGCCTCGCGTGACACTTCGTAATCTGCGGACGACGTGCCGACCGGCTCGGCGAGGATCTCAGACAGCTTCTGCGTCGCCTGGCGGATCGCCTGATCTTCAAGTGGCACTTGCATACTTGTCTATATAGCCTAACTTGCGCGAATGAGCAAGTCCCATTGATTAGGCAATTCACAAAGGCGAGACGCCGACGCTGTGTCAATCTTTCGGGCGTTGCGGCGGCTCGGAGCTTCTCACCGGCCGAATCCGTGGCATTTGGGAAGTTCGGGGTGCTCGCTTGGCACAACCGGAGGCGAAAGCTCATTGCCCGGACGGTTGCGAACGAGCGCGTTCAGTAGCTTCGTGGTGTGGCCAGAACCGTCCCCATCCGCGGTCGTGAGCCGGCGTTGAGGCGGCAAGCATCAACGCGCTACAGATTCGTCAGTATGTCTCCCTCAATCCGCTGAAACTTGCCTTCCACCGCCGCCTCGTTTAGCTCAATCCCCAGCCCCGGCCGCTCCGGCACCGTTACGTAGCCGTCCACCGGCAGCACCGGATCGATTACCAGGTCGTCCATCAGCCGGTTGTTGATCGTCTGGTGTTCGAGGGTGTAGCGGTTGGGGATGGCGGCCACGAAATGGGCGGTGGCGGCGAAGGAGATGGCGGTGGTCCAGCTGTGTGGGATGCAGCGCTTGCCCCGCGCCTCCAGCCAGCGGGCGAAACGTCGCGCCTGGTCCAGGCCCACCCACGTCACGTCCAGGTTCACGATGTCCAGCGCATCGCGGTCGATCAGGCGGCGAACCACCCGCGGGTCAAAGGTCGTCTCGCCGCCTGAGATCGTCATCCCGGACTCTTCCCGCAGCCGGCGGTAGACGGCGACGCTGTCCGCGTCCGTGGCCTCGGCGGTGATGCCGCGGTAGGAGGCGTCATCTTCCGAGCGCATGATCGGATCTTCGAACCAGCGGAAGTCCAACTCCCGCAGCCCGCGGGCCAGTTCCAGCACCTCGTCCGCCTCGTCCGGGCTGAAGCGCATGTTGGCGTCGAGCATCAGTTCGAAGTCAGGACCGACGGCGTGTCGCAGGCGCCCCAGCAAGTCCAGGAAGCGGGCAGGCGTGACGCCGGAGCGGGCCCATGAGGTCCCAATCCGCAGCTTCATCGCGGTATAGCCGTTCGCCCGATGCTCCAGCGCTTCCTCGATCAGCTGCTCAGGCCGATCGAACCAGGCCCACCCCACGCCGCCGCTGGCGTAGCAGCGCAGTCGCGGCTCGGCCCGGCCTTCGGTATCCAGCAGCCGGTACACGGGCGTATCGGTGGCCTTGCCCACGATGTCCCAGCAGGCCACGTTGGCGGCGGCCAGCGCCAGGTTGGTGTCCAGGTCAGGTCCGAACACCGTCAGCTTGTCGGCGTCGAAGGGGCTGCGACCCAGGAGCCGGGGGCGCACGACTTCGCGGACCGCGCGAAGCCGCGTGTCGATGTCGGACCAGGGCATGATCTCGCTCAGGCCGCTGATCCCCTCGTCGGTGTGCACGCGCAGCACGATGGCGTTGAAGTGCATGGCCAGCGGTTCGCGCTGGCCGCGCCCGCCGGCGTACCAGCGGTCGGCCTCGGGGAAGGCGTAGCTGCAGACGAAGGTCTCGATGTCGGTGATGCGCATGTTGGCCGGGGCCTTCCTAGAGCCGGAACTCGCGTCCGAGCGGGCCGCGCCCCTGGGCTCGCAGCCACTCCTCGAACTCGGCCAGAACCTCGGCGTTGGGCGGGTAGTGGGTGTGCAGGCTGCCGCGGCCGGCGCTGATCTCATCGCGGATCCAGACTTCCAACTCCTCGTGGGTTGAGGCTTCGGCGATGACTTCGTCCAAGGCGTGCGGCGGCAGGAACACCACGCCGTCGCCGTCGCCCAGCACGATGTCGCCGGGCATCACGGCGACTTCGGCGATCTGTACCGGTTCCTGGCTGCCCACGGACATCAGGCGGCGGTCGATGCCCTGTCCGTGCACCCCGCGGGCGTAGAGGGGGAGGCCGACTTCGCGTATGGCCGTGACGTCGCGGCAGACCCCGTCAATCACGATGCCCAGTCCACCGCGCGCCTGGACGCGCCGGGTGAAGATGTCGCCCACCACGGCGGCTTCCAGGCAGCCGCGCGCGTCGATCACCATGATTTCGCCGGGCTCGATCGATTCCAGGGCGTTGCGGTGGGGTGAGCTTTCAAGGTCCGCGTACTGCGCCCGGACCAGGTCCTCGCGCTTCTGGATGAACCGCAGGGTGCGCGCGCGGCCCACCATGCGGCCGCCTTCCGGTGGCGCCAGCGGGTTGATGCCGGTCGCGTAGGTGAAGTCGAATCCGAGCTTGGCCAGGGCGGCCGTGACCGTGGGCGTCGCCAGTTCGGCCAGGGCGTCCAGGGTGGCCTGGTCTACGGATACGTCGTTCGAAGGCGCGAAGTCGGCCATGCGCGTGGACTCCATAGCGCGTGCAGCCCCGATTGTGCGCGTTCGGCCGCCGTAGCGCACTGAGGCAGGTCCACGCGCGTTCGCCGCGCGGCGCGTAGGATGCAAACCGTACGGCGGCCATTCGAACTCCCCAGGAGCGGGCCTCATGGCGGATTCCATCCGCGTCACTGTTTGGAACGAATTCCGGCACGAGAAGCGCAACCCCAAGATCGCGGCGATTTATCCCGACGGTATCCACGGCGCGATCGCGGGACCGCTGGCGACGCATGACGGCCTGGAAGTCCGCACCGCCACGCTGGACGAGCCGGACCACGGCCTCACCGACGAGGTGCTGGCGGCTACCGATGTGCTGACCTGGTGGGGTCACACGGCCCACGGCGAGGTGGACGACGTCATCGTCGAGCGTCTTCGTAAGCGTGTCTGGGAGGGCATGGGCCTGGTGGTGTTGCATTCGGGCCACCTGTCCAAGATCTTCTCCTCACTCATGGGCACCAGTTGCTGGCTTAAGTGGCGCGAGGCCGACGAGCGCGAGCGCATCTGGGTGGTCGACCCGTCGCATCCCATCGCGGCCGGCCTGGGCGAGTACTTCGAGATTCCGCAGTGCGAGATGTACGGCGAGCACTTCGACATCCCGCCTCCGGACGAACTGGTCTTCATCAGCTGGTTCGAGGGCGGGGAGGTCTTTCGCAGCGGCTGCACCTTCCGGCGCGGGAACGGCAAGATCTTCTACTTCCGGCCCGGGCACGAGACGCTGCCCATTTACCACCAGGCCGAGGTCCAGCGCGTCATCGCCAACGCCGTGCGCTGGTGCGCCCAGCCCCGCGGGGTTTATCCCGGCTACGGCAACTACCTGCCTCGCGAGCAACTCGAGGGCTACACCGGCCCGGACTTCAGCGGGCACCCTGACGACGTGGCCGCCAGGGGCTAGCTGGCGTCTCGGCAGAGCCTCCTCGCTGAACAGGGCAGGGTTGCCCAACGGCCGCGCGCCCTCGACCTTTCGGCGTAGGATGCGGTGTGGCTAATGCGGGGGAGGTCAATCTCATGGTGCAGGGCTATCCGGGACAGGCGGGCATCTGGTTTCAGGGCGATCCCGAGGTCATCAAGGACTATCTCGAGTTCAACCCCGTGGGAATCGTGACCAACACACTCGTCTTGGACGGTTTGGTCGACACCTACGGTCCGATGCTGAGCGTGATCGAGCGCTACCTCGAACTCGACAACGACGGCCCGGTGGTCGTGGAGGTGGACGGTGACACGACCGAAGACATCGTCAACGCTTCCGCGCCATTCCAGGCGCTCTCTCCGCGGGTGGTGATGAAGATTCCAAGCGCCAGCAAAGGCTTTCGTGCAATTGCACGCATGCGGGCCGAGGGCCGTGAGTCCATGGTCACCACCCTGTTTTCAGCCAGCCAGGCCGTGGCGGCGGTGCAGGTCGGCGCGACCTACATTGCCCCATTTGTCGGCCCGCTCATCGATTCCGGCGCCGACGCCCGCACCATCGTCAGCGACATCGTGCAGGTCGTGCGCGGGCGCGCCAATCAGCCGTACGTGCTGGGCGGGATCATCCGCAACTGGATCGCGGCCGACGTGGCGTTGCGCGCCGGCTGCGACGGCGTCGTGGTATTTCCGCACCACTTCGAGGAGATGATGATCCACGCGGGCACATCCGAATGGAACGCCACATTCCGCGGGCACTGGGACAGCATGGTCGCTAAGGGCGCGCTGGCCGGCATAGCCTCCGACTAGGTTGCCCGATTCTCTCGCCCGCGCGTGGCGGCGCGAGGGCTGGCGGCGCTAAACCAGAGTAGCGCCGAAATAATTGCCGCTGGCACTGCCTTAGGGCACACTCGCACACCGTATGCCGGTGACAGCCACGCGGCTGTGTAGGAGGACCTATGGGGCGGTTTCGTAAGTACCTGAGGCTTAGGCTGGTCGTTGTGGCCCTCGCGCTAGCAATCGCCGCAATCGCGGCCTGCGGAGAAGAAGAAGAGGCGGAGACGCCCGTTGTCAACCGTCTCGCCGCCGTCAAGGAACGCGGCACCCTCATCTGTGCCAGCCGTAATGACGTACCGGGTTACGGTTCGCTTGACGCGGCCGGTCGCAATGTCGGCTTTGACATCGACCTCTGCCGCGCCGTCGCCACGGCTGTTCTGGGCGACCCCGAAGCGATCCAGATCAACTACATCACCGCCGCTGAGCGTGGCCCGACCATCCAGTCCGGTGAAGTTGACCTCCTGGTCCGCACTGTCACCTGGACGACCTCCCGCGACGCGCAGTGGGGCAACTACGTCCACACGACCTTCTACGACGGTCAGGGCTTCATGGTTCCACGAGACCTGGGTGTCTCCTCGGCCCTCGAGTTGGGTGGCGCCGCGGTCTGCGTGACCTCTGGAACCACGACCGAGTTGAACATGTCCGACTTCTTCCGTCAGAACAACCTGGAATACAACCCCCAGGTGTTCGAAGACACGGACGTGGTGCTTGAGGCCTACCAGGAAGGCCAGTGCGACGTCTTCACCAACGACCGCTCGCAGTTGGCCGCGCTCCGCAGCGCCCTGCCGAACCCGCAGGACCACGTGATCCTTCCGGAGACCATCTCCGAGGAGCCGCTGGGTCCGGTGGTTCCGCACGGTGACGAGCAGTGGTTCGACATCGTCAAGACCGTTGTGTCCGGCCTCATCTACGCCGAGGCCTACGGCATCAACAGCGGCAACGTCGGGCAGATGGCAGCTGGTGAGAACGTGAAGGCCAAGCGACTCCTGGGCACCGAGGGCAGCTTCGGTCAGGAGACCCTGGGCCTGAGCGAAACCTTCATGCAGGACGTGATCACGGCCGTGGGTAACTACGGTGAGATCTACAACCGCAACCTCGGCCCGGGCGGCATCGACCTCCCGCGTGAGGGCGGTCGCAACGCGCTCTGGGCTAACGCCCCGTGCACGGACTGCCCGAAGGGTGGCCAGATCTACGCACCGCCGCTCCGCTAATCGCGGCAACCGGCGAGCTTGCTCGCCGCGGATTTGGGGGGACGCGAAGGCGTCCCCCCAAAACACTTAAGGGCGTTTCTTGTAGGCTGACGCGGGCCTACGGCAATGAAGGTGACTGCACAGCGCCGTGACACGACTGCTCTACGTCCAGGGTGTCCCGATTTGGCGCAACGTGGTCGTCCTGCGCTGGGCTGTGCAAGTTGTATCCGCGGTCGTGGTGCTTGCCACGATCGCCCTGTTCCTGCTCAACGTCGCGCGCGAGATCGAGGCGCGCGACATCCCCTTCGGTTTCTCTTTCCTCCAACGTGAGGCCCAGATTCCGATCGGGGAAGCCGTCATTCCCTATCACCCGTCCGACTCGTACTTGTATGGCCTTCTGGTGGCCGGCCTAAACACGGTCAGGGCCTCGGTGCTTGGCGTCATCCTGGCCACCGCCATCGGAATCCTGGTCGGCGTAGCTCGCATATCGCCCAATTGGCTACTCAGTCGAATCGCCCTCGCCTACATCGAGGTCTTTCGCAACATCCCCCTGATCGTCCAGTTGCTCTTCTGGCTGACCATCGTCCTCACCCTCCCTAGGGTCGTGGAGGGCTACGTAATCGCCGACGCGATTTACATCAACAACAGCGGCTTGTTCTTGCCCTGGCTCGCCGCGCAGGATGGATTCTGGCCGTGGGCGCTCATCACCGCGATAGGCGCTGCATCGGCGGTCTACGCGTACCGGCGGCTGAGCCGACGCGAGATCGAAACCGGCCAACCGAGCTACCCGGTGCTTGTCAGCGCCGGCATCGCTGTCGGCGTCAGCTTGATCGCTCTGCTGGTCTTGCGGCCGCTCGTCGTCGACATCCCGCAGATCGAGGGCCGCTTCGGACGCCTCCAGGGCGGCGCGCAACTCAGCGGCAGCTTCATGGCGCTGCTGGTTGGCCTCGTGGTCTACACATCCGCCTTTATCGCCGAAATCGTCAGGGCTGGCATCCAATCCGTCGGCAAGGGCCAGACCGAGGCTGCCCGCTCGGTCGGTCTTTCAGGGATGCTCACCCTTCGGCACGTCACGTTCCCCCAGGCGATGCGCGTCATCATTCCGCCGCTGATTAGCCAATTCCTCAATCTCACCAAGAACTCCAGCCTGGCCGCCGCCATCGGCTACCCCGACCTGGTCAGCGTGGCCAACACGATGACCCAGATCGCGCCCGCCATCTCGCTCTTCATGATTGTGATGCTCAGCTACCTGTCCATGAGCCTTCTCTACTCGCTCATCGGCAACCTCTACAACCGCATGATCCGGTTCAAGGCCGCATGAGGCGTTCTCCATGACGGCACGAGCCGCCCCAGCTCCCCTTCCGCCGGTCATGACCGTGGGTCTGCTTGGCTGGCTCAGAAAGAACCTCTTCAGCTCCCTGGGCAACAGCGTCGTCACGGTCTTGGTGGCAGTGCTGCTGGGCTGGTTCCTCGTCAACCTCGGCAGTTGGGTCGTTCTTGAGGCTGATTGGACCGTCATCATCAGCCGCGTTCCCCTCTACATCGTGGGTCTGTACCCATACGAGGGGTACTGGCGGCTGACGCTCTGCCTGCTGCTGATCAGCGTGTTGCTGGGCATGTCGTGGCGGGCCTGGCCCAACGCCGCGCGTCGCTTCGCCTTCGCCTTCGGCGCGATCATGCTGTTCGTCGGCGTCTTCCCGCACGAAATGGCGCCCTCCCACCGGGCGCTCCTGCTGCTCAACCTTCCGTTCATCGGCCTCGGCTACCTCCTGACCCCGCGCCCCGCGGATGCAAACCCTGGTCGTTTGGAGGCCATGGCGGGCAGTGCGCTATCCCCCGCCCTCAAGCGCATCGCGATCCTCTCAACCCCCAGGCGCAAGATCATCGCGGCCCTTGTCGCCCTGGTTCTCATCATGATCCTGATCCTGGGCATCGCCGGCGTCCCGGGGCTCGATCCGGTCAATCCGCAGGACCTCGGCGGCCTGATGATCAACCTCCTGCTGGCCTTCTTCGGCATCGTCTGTTCCTTGCCCATCGGCATCGGGCTGGCCCTCGGGCGGCGCAGCAGTCTGCCGATTCTCAGAGTCGCCTGCGTGATCTTCATCGAGGTCATCCGCGGCGTACCCCTCATCACCCTGCTCTTCATGTCCCGCCACATCCTCCCGCTCACCTTCCCCGAGGACCTCAACATCGACCGCGTCTACCTGGCCGGCATCACCATCACCATCTTCTCGTCGGCCTACATGGCCGAGAACGTGCGGGGCGGCATGGCGGCTTTGCAGGCGGGCCAGACCGAGGCGGCCCAGGCGCTCGGCCTCCGCGGCTGGCAGACCACGCTCCTCATCACCCTGCCGCAGGGCTTGCGCAACATCATTCCCGCCATCGTCGGCCAGTTCATCAGCCTCTTCAAAGACACCAGCCTCGTCTACTTCATCGGCATGCTGGACCTGGTCGAAATGGGCCGCGTCAGCGTGCAGGGCAACCAGGAGTTCATCGACAATGGACGCGAGGTCTACCTGTTCATTGCCCTGGTCTTCTGGGTCTTCTGTTTCAGCATGTCGTTCATCAGCCGGCGCATCGAGGGCGTCCTTGGCGTCGGCCGGCGCTAACCCGGACCGCGTAGGAGTTCAGCCATGGCGGAAACCAACGGATTTCAAACGGCCGTCGACATCCCTGCGGACAAGGCCGAAATCCTCGCCCGCCCGCTCGAAGAGCGGGACGACATCGTGGTCTGTGAAAACGTCCACAAGTGGTTCGACGACTTCTGCGCCGTGCGCGATGTCAGCATGCGCGTCAAACGCGGCGAAGTCGTCGTCATCTTCGGACCCTCCGGTTCCGGCAAATCCACCTTCATCCGCATGATCAACCGGCTGGAAGAGCACCAGCAGGGCCGCATCGTCATTGACGGCATTGAGATGACTAACGACGTGCGCAACCTGGACGCCATCCGTCGCGAGGTCGGCATGGTCTTCCAGCAGTTCAACCTCTTCCCGCACATCACCGTGCTCGGCAACATCACGCTGGCGCCGCAGCGCGTCCGGCACTTGCCGCGGAGCGAAGCCGAGGCCCTGGCGATGCGACTCCTCGAACGCGTCGGCATCCCCGAACAGGCCAACAAGTACCCCGCTGAACTCTCCGGCGGCCAGCAGCAGCGCGTCGCCATCGCCCGCGCCCTCGCCATGCAGCCCCAGATCATGCTCTTCGACGAGCCCACCTCCGCCCTCGACCCCGAGATGATCAAGGAAGTCCTGGACGCCATGCGCGAGCTGGCCGCCACCGGCATGACCATGCTCTGCGTGACTCACGAAATGGGCTTTGCCCGCGAAGTCGCCGACCGCATGGCCTTCTTCGACGAGGGCGCCCTGGTGGAACTCGCCCCGCCCGACCAAATCTTCAACAACCCCCAGGAAGATCGCACCAAGATGTTCCTGGACCAGATTCTCTAGCGAAGAGCGAGGCCACCACGGACAGCGGCCTGGGCGGCTGCGGCGAGCCGGGTGTCCGGGCGACCGATTCCAGGCGTCGCCATGGGAGAACGGCGTAGCGCGCCTTCGGCGTCGTCCGCCCGCTGTGGTCCGGCGATCCGCCTTCGAGGTGGCCGCATTCCCGTGATGTACAACCGGGTTATGTCATAGCATCTGGACTTTCCGCGGCGACAGGAGCGACTACCTCGAACGGCGTAACGCGTCACTCGATCATGGCCGCGCGGCTTGTCGTGTTCGCGGCCTTCTTCGATCTCTTCGTGCAGTTCCCCACCATGGCGCCGCACGCCCGCAACCTTGGGGCGTCGGCCGCGCTCGTCGGCATCGTCGTGGCGGCCTACTCCATCACCAACCTCTTCGGCAACCTGGGCGCTGGCTTCGTCCTCGACCGCTGGGGCCGCCGTGGCCCCATCATTTTCGGTCTGGCGATCACGGCGCTCGCCGTCCTCAGCTACGCGTTCGTGCAATCGCCGGAGCAACTCCTCATTGCCCGCGCCATCCACGGCCTCGGAGCGGCCGCGCTCACGCCCGGCGCGTTCTCCATCATCGGCGACTGGGTGGCCTCGGATCAGCGAGGTCGCGCCATGGGCCTCGCCGGCGCCATGATTGCCGTACCCGCCATGATCGGCCCACCGGCCGCCGGCATTCTCCGCGACGCCTGGGGCGCCGATTCGGTCTTCTTCCTCGACGCGGTTGTGCTGACCGTCGCCCTGGTTGCCTTCGTGGCCCTCACGCGCCAGCTGCCGTCCAGAGCGCCTCGGCGCGCTGTGACCGGCGCCGCGGGCCTGGAGACGTCGCCCAGCCGGCCACTCATGCTCTCGGCCAACGCCACCCTCTTCGCCATCACCATCGGCGTCGGCGTGCTCGTGGCGCATCTGCCGCTGGTGCTGGAAAGCCAGGGCGAATCCGCCGCTCGCTCCGGCTACAGCTTCGCCATCTTTGCCTTGGTGGCCATTCTCGCTATGGCCAGCCCAATCGGCGGCGCCAGCGATCGCTTCGGTCGCTTCCTCCCCCTGCTCGTTGGTCTCGTCGGTGTCGCCGCCGGCCTGGCCGTGCTCGGCGTTTCTGAGACCTATGGCGTGTTTGCCGCCGGCATGGCGGTGTTCGGCCTCGGCTACGGGCTCGTATTCCCGGCGGCGACCGCTATGGTGACCGAAGCCGCAGGCCCCGCGCGCCGTGGCATGGCCTTCGGCATCTTCTACGCCGTGTATTCGCTCGGCGTCGCCATCGGGTCCGCCGGCAGCGGGCGGCTGGCCGGGCTCTACGAGGACTCGATGGGGCTGCCCTTCTTCGTGGCTGCCGCCGTCGTCCTGGTCGCCGTTCCCATCGTGAGCCTGATCAAGCGCCTGTCAGGTGCGCGCTAACCGTCAGGCGCCCCGCGTACCCACGACAGTTTCAACGCCTACCCATACCAGGGAAACATCGGCTCAATCGCCAGGATCAGGAATACCAGGGCGAGGTAGAGCAGCGAGAACTTATAAGCGGCCAGCGTCTGATCAGCGCTCCCGCCCTTACGCAGCCGCCACGACGCACGCAGCCAGTACGCCGTCAGCAGCGTTCCGGCCAGCGCAAATGTCAGCCCCCCGTAGCCGGCCGCCAGCGGAAGCCACGTCAGGGCTGCCAGCAAAAGGATGTACAGCTTGATCTGCAGCACCGTGTCGCCCCGGCTGGCGATAGCCCCAAGCATCGGAACGTTCGCGGCGGCGTAGTCCTTTCGCAGGATCAGCGACAGCGTCCAAAAATGCGGCGGCGTCCAGAAAAAGATGAAGACAAACATGTACAGACCCAGCGCATCCACCTGTCCCGACACCGCGGCCGCGCCGATCAGCGGTGGAAAAGCGCCGGCCGCGCCGCCGATCACGATGTTGTTCCAGGAACGGCGCTTTAGCACCACCGTATACACCAGCACATACACCACGGCTGCGGCCAGCGTCAGCATCGCGGCCAGCAGGTTCGTGGATACCGCCAGCGCTCCAACCGCCGCCGCGACAAGCACCAGCCCCGCGGCAATCACGGCTGCCGCGCTGACCTCTCTCGAAGCCACCGCACGCCCGCGCGTACGCCGCATCACCGCATCGATGTCCGCTTCGAGCCCCTGGTTGACCAGGTTGGATCCTGCCGCCGCCGCGGCCACCGCCACGATCACCGCCACCATCGTCGCGGGATCAGGCTGGCCGCCCGCGGCTTTCAACACCCCGGCTGCCGCGACGAAGACGATCAGCAGAACGATTCGCGGTTTCGCCAGCGGAAACAGGTGACGCGCCAGCGCCGGCATCAACCGCTTCGGTGCTTCAGGGCCAGCGTGAAGTGGATCACGATCACCCACCACAACAGCGCCGCCAGCGTCAGGTGCAGCACGCGCAATTCCGGGTACAACCCAATGGACTTTGAGAGCACGCCCACGGCCCCCTGCGCCGTCGTCAGCGCGGCGGCGCTCAAGCTCAGCAGAATCGCTGCCCGCGAACCTCCGCGCTTCCACACCTGCCAAGCCGTCACATATATCGCAATCGCAAGCAGCGACGCGGCCACGCGATGCAGCGTGTGCAAGCCCATCGCCTCGGCGCCCACGCTGCCGTCACACAGCGGCAACGTCGGGCAGCCCGCGCTCGCGTTCCTACCGACGATAGTGCCGCCAATCAGCACCACAAACGCCGTGGCCACCAGCAGGGCCCGCGTCCGCTTCACGCCCGGCAGCTCCACGCCGCCAACATTCAGCCCCCGCAGCGCCCCCGCCGTCAGCAGCGCCAGCGTCAGCAGCGAAAACGTCAGATGCGCCAGCCGGACCATCCCGTCCAGGTGCGTCAGCACCGTGATTCCGCCCAGCACCGCCTGAATCAGGATCGCGACCAGCGCACCGCTGATCAGCCGCGCGGTTTGAGCGTCGGCGCTGCGACCGCGAATCGCGAACCACGCCGCCACCGCCACGGTCAGCATGGTCACGCCCGCAAAGACACGGTGGCCGAATTCGATGCCCGTCGCGCCCTCCAAGTCCGGAACCACAACGCCTTCGCACAGCGGCCAGTCCGGGCAACCCAGGCCCGACCCCGTGGCGCGCACCCACGCCCCATAGGAAATCAGGCCAATCGTCAGGATTGATGCGGCGGCGGCCCATAGGCCGGCCCGGCGCGCGTGGACCGAGGATGTTGGGATGGACATGGCCAGGGGCTTCGTCGGTTCTAGCTGGCGTCGAGAGACAGGAGAGCCAGCGCCGCCAGCAACAGCGCCGGCAGCAGCGTCCAGACTATTTCAGCGGGCCGCCCGCCAACCACGCTGCGAGCCGCCAGCGGCCGCAACCGCATGCGCAGCGCCGAAACAATGATGGCCGCTTCAACCAGGACCAGCGAACCCACCACGAGCCAAAAACCTGGAGTGGTCATAAGTGCAAGGGTAGCGAGCCGCCGCTGTTCGTGGCGGGCTCGACAGACCGGCTACGACGGGTCAGGCGTCCGGTGAGCATAAGAAGGCTCCGGTGCCGGCGCGCCCGCTCGATTCATTGGTGGGGCCCCTGTTCGCCGCCGTTTCGAGGCAGGCCGGGAATGCGATCCGGTCTTCTACGAACTCGGCGGTCACACTTCCACCGCAACGCGGAATCCGTGGCTCGCCATGCGCCGGGTCGGGTCGCCGCGGTACCGACGCGACGACAACAGTTGTTCTGGATGCAACTTGCCAAACGAGCCGCCGCGGAGGACGCGTCGATCAGAGTTTCCGTGTGACTGGGAAAAGAGGTCCTGGCACCACTCGTTGACGTTGCCTCCGAGATCGTGGAACCCGAATTCGTTTGGCGGGAATGACCCGACGGGCGACGTAAACAAATGGCCGTCGTTGAAGCCGCCGATGAACGCCAGCGTGCTGTTCGTGACTTGCTCAATATAGGACTCCGTGCGGTCTGGGTAGTAGTGCAAGTACTCGCGCCTCAGCGCCCGCAGGCCCGCCGCGTGGCCGCGCCATTCCTCGCCCTGATAGTTGCCCGCACCGCTAGGTGGCGGCCACGACCGGCCCCACGGAAAGACGCCCGGGAGCTTGCCGTCCTTGCTCGCCGGCTCGGCCGTCGGATCCTCCAGGTGCCCGATCCCGACCGCGCAACTCCATTCATGGTCGGTCGGCAGACGGTGGACTCGGTTGTCGCGTTCGGTGAGCAGGGCGCAGAAGGACCGCGCGTCGTGCCAGCTGACATTTCCGACCGGATGGTCGAGGCCTTCATGACAGAAGGACTTCGGACCTTGGTAGTCGAGGCCCGCGGCGATCCAGTCCCTGATGCGTACAGGCCACACGCCCAGCAGCACGGCCGTCCCCGGGACTGGTAGAAACTCCACGCCGAGCCAACTCCCCGCAGCATTGCTTCGCGTGCCCAGACGCGACCACGTACCGCCGCCGGCCACATCCTCCAAAGGCACGAATTGTCTCGCACTCGGTCTCTGGCTCGCCGACGCGCCTGTCACCTTGCCTCGTAGGTCCGGCGAACGACCAGTGCCTACGACGATCCAGTCGTCTGGTCGAGCCTTGAAAGGCTCAGCTGCAGGCGGGATGCATAACGTGCTCGTTCGGCATCGTTCACCCGCCGCAGACGCGAGCCGCGCCACTTGCCTCTGGCGTGGCACGGGACCACGTGCGTGTGCAGGTGCCAGACGTCCTGGCCGCCGGCTGGTTCATTGTTCTGGCGCACCTACCGCTACTGGAAGGATGGCCGTGATTTCTACGTCCGGCACCTCGAACGCCGCGGCCTGGCCGAGACCTTCCACCGCGAGCATCGCCGCTACAGCGCCTCCGGCTCGCTGGCCAGCGGCATCTTCCCGTCAGGCGCGTCAACCATCCCCGTCGAGCACGCCCGCACGTCCTGGACCGTCGACCAGGCAATTGAGTTCCTGGACGCGCGCGACGAGCGTCCCTGGGTCTGCTGCTGCTCGATCAAGGACCCGCACCCACCCATCATCTCGCCGGGCGAATTCCCGGACCTAGTGTCACCAGATGACGTTGACCTTCCCGTTTCGCTGGCCGACGACCTGTCCACCAAACCGCGCACGCTGCGCGAATCCGTCCAGCACCAGTGGGTGCGCAACATGACCGAGGCAGATTGGCGCCGCCTGATTGCCCACTACCACGGGCTAGTGGCGCACGTGGATACCGAAGTCGGCCGGATGCTGGACCACTTGGAAGCACAAAGGATGGCCGATGACACGATTGTGGTGGTCCTATCCGATCACGGCGAGAGCCTCGGCGGGCACCGCCTGATCGAGAAGGGCCCCTCGATGTACGAGGAGTCGCTCGGCATCCCCTTCATCGTGCGCTGGCCGGACCGGATTGACTCGGGGCGGGTCAGCGACGAGCTGTTCAGCACCATCGATCTGCCGGTCACGCTCGGTAATCTCTGTGGCGTCCCAGTTGACACTGGCGAGGGCCGCAGCTTTGCCTCTGCTTGGACGTCAAGATCCAGGGGTCCGCGCGACGCCATCTTCGCCGAGTTCTACTCCCACTTCGAAGACCAGCACCAATTCATCAAGACCGTCTGCACCGACCGCTGGAAGTTCAACCTCTTCCTGCTTGACGACTCCGAGCTATACGACCTTCACGCCGATCCCCACGAGATGACTAACCTGATCGACGACCCCGCGCACGCCGCCACCCGGGCTACCCTCGCCGGGCGCATCGTCGACTGGGTTTACGAGACCGGCGACCCGCTGGCTCCCATCGTCAAGCGAGCCGCGCAGGCGCTGGGCGCCTAACCGGCCGCTTGCCAGACCTGCTGTAACTCGTGGTAGCCGATGATCCGGATGCCTTCCTCGGCCACGATTCGCGCGATTTCCTCGGAAACCGCCGCGTCGAAATCGGACTGCCGGCCTTCCGGCGTGCCCGTCACGCCCGGCACACGTGGCTCGGCCATCACCGCCCGCAGTTCATCGGTGGCGATGCCGGGGTGAAGCGCCCACTCGCTGAGGCCCGCCGGTAACTCTCGCAGTCTGGCTGCCAGCACCTCGGCCTTTGCCTCCGGCGGGATCCGGCCTGAATCCAGGACGCCGTGTTCGGCTACCGGTAGGCCTTTCGCCAGCAAGCTCCTCACCAGGTGTGGTGATCCGGCGCGCATGGCCAGTCCGTACTCGCGCGCCAGGTCAAAAACCAGGTCGAAGATGTCCTGCCGGAACTCGTGCGGCCCGTAATGGGTGTCCAGGTGAGTTGGGTTTAGCCCGAGTGCGCTCACGGCCTCGATCTGCGCTCGGAATTCCGTCTCCAGCTCACTGATGTCGGCGGTCTGGAGGAGGTGGTCGAAACGGTCGTCGCCAAAGAAGTACCCCGACTCGTCGAGCAGTGTCCGAATCTCTTGCGGCGGCGCCAGCGGTCCCCAGCGGTAGTGCCGGTACTCGGACACGATGGTCAGGTGCACGGCGAAGGAAACGTCGGGATGCCGGCGCAGAAACTCGGCCGCATGCAGGCGCCAGGGCGTCGGCGTCATCAGCGAGCACGAACTCACGAGACCCTCGGTTATTGATCGGATGGCCCCGAGATTCTGGCCGTGACACATGCCGATGTCGTCGGCGTTGACGATCAGGAGTCGGGCGTCGGCGGGATACCCCAGCAGCTCATTGGCTCGTGACGTGCCTGCCATCGCAAACCTCCGTTGGCGTTCCGCTGGTTCGACTGCACGACCGCGACGACGCTTCCGGCTGTTTGCGAGTCACTCTCGTATGATTCGCATTGAAGCGGAAGGCAGTCACTGACCGCCAATTGAGCTGTCCTGTCGCTCGAGGCCCGCGGCAACCCGCCGACGCTGGACAGCCGCTGAATATTACAAAGGGGCACTTCAGATGAAGAAGACGATGGCCCAGGCGCTGGTTGAATTCCTGAAGGTTCAGCACGTGGCGCGCGACGGCCGGCAGCAGCCGTTCTTTGCGGGCTGTTTCGGAATATTCGGCCACGGAAACGTGGCCGGCGTGGGCGAGGCGCTGCAAGAGAACCCCGACTTCCGCTACTACCAGGCCCGCAACGAGCAGTCCATGGTGCATAGCGCCATCGGCTACGCCAAGATGAAGAATCGCCTGGGCACGCTGGCCTGCACGTCGTCCATCGGCCCCGGCGCCACCAACATGGTCACGGGCGCGGCCACCGCCACCATCAACCGCCTGCCCGTCCTGCTGCTGCCGGGCGACATCTTCGCCAACCGCAAGGTCGCGCCGGTCCTTCAGCAACTGGAAGCGCCCTGGTCGCACGACGTCTCGGTCAATGACTGCTTCCGACCGGTGTCAACATATTGGGACCGCATCAACCGGCCGGACCAACTGGTGCCCGCACTGATGGAAGCGATGCGCGTGCTTACTTCCCCCGCCTCCACCGGTGCGGTCACGCTCTGCCTGCCGCAGGACGTGCAGACGGAGGCCTACGACTATCCCGACCGCTTGTTCGAGCCGCGGGTCTGGGACATCCCACGCGCCCGCCCCGATGCGGGCTTGGTCCAACGGGCCGCCGCGTGGATTCGCTCAAGCGAACGCCCCCTAATCATTGCCGGCGGCGGCGTGCTCTACAGCGAAGCGTCTGCCACCCTGCAGGCCCTCGTTGAAGCCACCGGAATCCCGGTTTCCGAAACCAAGGCCGGCAAGGGTGCGCTGCCGCACGACCACTCCCAGGTGCTGGGCGCCGTTGGATTCTCCGGCGGCACGGCCGCCAACCTGGTGGCGCGCGAGGCCGACCTGATCATCGGCATCGGCACCCGCTACACCGACTTCACCACCGCCTCCAAGACGCAGTTCCAGAACCCGGACGTGCGCTTCATCAACATCAACGTGGCCGAACTGGACGCCTACAAGCACGCCGCGCTGCCGCTGCAGGGCGACGCCAGGGTCGTGCTTGAGGAACTGGCCGAGGCCACCGCGGGCTACCGCGTGCCAGCGGCTTTTAGCCAGCAGGTTGACGCCTGGCGCGCTGCGTGGATTGCCGAAACTGACCGTCAAACCTCCGCCACCGACGCCATCCCGCTGCGCCAGGGACACGTCATCGGCGTCGTGAACGAGTTCACGCGCCCTGAGGATGTGGTCGTCTGCGCCGCCGGCAGCCTGCCGGGCGACCTGCACAAGCTCTGGCGCACCGGACAGCCCGGCGGCTTCCACCTGGAATACGGCTACTCCTGCATGGGCTACGAAATCGCCGGCGGCATCGGCGCCAAGCTGGCCGCCCCCGAGCGCGAGGTCTACGTGATGGTGGGCGATGGCTCCTACCTGATGATGGCCCAGGAGCTGGTTACCGCCTTGCAGGAAGGCATCAAGATCAACGTCGTCCTGCTCGACAACCACGGCTGGGGCAGCATCCGCGCGCTCTCAACTGACGTGGGCGCCGACGGCTGGGGTACCCAGTACCGATACCGCAACGGGGCCTCCGGCCAACTGGACGGCGAAACCATCCCGCTCGACCTGGCCGCCAATGCTGAGGGTATGGGGATGAACGTCATCCGCGCCGACACGGCCGACGACCTGCAGGAGGCCCTGGAGGATGCGCGCGATTCGGACCGCTCCACTCTCATTGCCGTGGACGTCAGCGCCGACGACGGCGTACCCACTTACGAGTCCTGGTGGGACGTACCCGTCTCCGAAGTGTCCACGCTCGAGGGCGTGCAGGCATCGCGTGAACGCTACGCCGAAGCCGTCAAGAACGAGCGCCCGCTGATCTAGCCGCCAATGCGTTTGCACCACTCAGACGTTGCGTCGTCGCCATCCAGCCACGCGGAGTAACGGGGGAGAAACGCCATGAAGCTTGGCCTGTACATGGACATCCTCGACGACATGTGCTTCACCGAAGCGCTCGACTATGCCGCCGGCCTCGGTCTCGATGCCGTCGAAATCGGCACCGGCAACTTTTCGGCCGCGCCCCACTGTGACCTCGACGAGCTGGTCCAGAGCCAGTCCGCGCGCGACGACTTCATGGGCGCAATCACCGACCGCGGTCTTGCACTCTCGGCGCTCAACTGTTCCGGCAACCTGCTCGACCCACATCCCGAACGCCGCCAGCGTGCTCAGCAGGTCTACTACGACACCGTCCGGGTGGCCAGCGCCCTCGGGCTCGAGATCGTCATCACCCAGAGCGGCTGTCCCGGCTCGCCCGACGGCGGCACCTATCCCAACTGGGTCACGGCCACCTGGCCGGCGGAGTACGTCGAATGCGGTCTCCGGCAGTGGGCCGAGGAAGTGACGCCATTCTGGAAAGAAGCCGGCCGTTTCGCCGCCGACCACGACATGAAAATCGCGATCGAAATGCACCACGGCATGGTGGCCTACAACCCACGCTCCCTCTTGCAGCTACGCGAAATCGCCGGCGACCTGCTCGGCGCCAACCTCGATCCCAGCCACCTATGGCCGCAGGGCATGGAGCCAACAGTCGTGGTGCAGGGTCTCGCCGGCTGCATCTGGCACGTGCACGCCAAGGACACCGGCATCGACCCCAACGAGGCCGCCCTCAACGGGCTGCTTGAGATTCGGCCCTGGGACCAGTCATTCGAACGCTCCTGGGCCTTTCGCACCGTCGGCTACGGCCACGGCGAACTCTGGTGGCGCCAGTTCTTCAGCGCCCTCCGCAGGACCGGCTTCGACGGCGTCGTCAGCATGGAGCACGAAGACCGCTGGATGGGACGCCTCGAAGGGCTGGAGAAAAGCGTCGACTTCCTCAAACCGCTGCTGCTCCAGGACCGGCAGGACGTAATCGCCCCGCGCGCTTAGCCTTCGTCCGACTCCGCGGCTAGCGCGATAACGCCCTCGTCGAATACGGGATCGCCCGGGTCCAGTGGCAGCGTAACCGGGCAACCCCGTGCCGCCGAGGCATAGCAGGCCAGCACCGTATCGATGGCTCGCGCCCCATCCTCACCGTTGCTCCGTGGCTGCTGGCCGCAAGCCACGGCCTCGACAATGTCGCTGATCAGATTGAGGTACGAGTTCTGCATGTTGTACCCGTCAAAAGCCCAGGCTAGGCGCTCGTCTTCGCTTGCGTGCGCGGAATCGGCGTTGGCGATGACGCCTTCGACCTGCAGCGGCTGCGTCGTCATCCCATCGGACGTAAACGCCGAGTGGAACCGGTCGAACGGCGTCGTGCCGTTGTTCACGTAGCGCAGCCACAGCCGCCCCTCGGTGCCGCCCACGCCAATCCCGCCGGGCCCCAGGCCCCAGCCCAGGTTCAGGCTGGCGTACACATCGCCAAGTCGCAGATGGCACATCGCCAGGTCGTCGACTGGTAGAGGCCCTTCCCCGGTTCGACGGATCATCGCCGAGACTTCGCTCACCTCAGCGCCCGCCAGCCAGCTCATCACATACAGCGGGTGCAGCATGTCCATCAGGATTCCGCCGCCCGCGCGACCCAGGTCGCGTCGCCACCCGGGTTGAAAGGTGGCCGCGCCCGGGTTATCGGGAACACACAGCAGATTGGCGCTAACCGTCTGGACTGTGCCAATCACTCCGTCGTCAATGGCCGCCTTCGCCGCCTCGAACTCGGGAAAGAAGAGGTAGTTGTGCATCATGGCCAGCACGCGGTCGGCGCGCTCCGCCGCCTGCACCATCTCCCAGGCGTCCCTCGGAACCGCCGCCAGGGGCTTCTCGGCCAGCACGTGCTTGCCCGCGTTGAGAGCGGTCAGCACAGGAGCCTTCCGAAGCCACGGCGGCGTGGCCACCACCACCAGGTCCAGATCCGGCAGCGCCGCCAGGTCTTCCGCATCGGCAAATCGACGCTCGGCTGGAATCCCCTGTTCGTCGCCCACCCGTTTCAGGTTCGGCGGGGTCACATCCGCAATGGCGCTCAGCTCGATCCGCGGGTGCTTGACCAGCCCCGGCGCGTGAACGCCGCCCCCCATGCTGCCGCAGCCAATCAGTCCGGTGCGGAATTTCGTCATGGCCGACGCCTCTTGGTCGTTCGCCGCATCTGCGGCGCCCGTCCTGCTATTCGATGGCCTCCTGGCTTTCGCCGTCGAAGAGTCGGATTCGGTCTGGCTTCGGGCGTATCCAGATGCTCTCGCCGGGCTGACCGGCAAAGTCGACCGCCGCGCGCGCCTTCACCCGCGTGTCCTCGTCCAGCCGCACGTCAACCAGCACTTCGCTGCCCATCGGCTCCACCGCGAAGATCGTGGCCTTGGCGTAGTCCGGCTGCTCCATGAACGAGAGTTCCATCGCCTCCGGACGCGCGCCCGCAATGGCCGGCCGGTCCACCCGCGGCCGGCGCAGAACTGCCGTGGAGGCGTCGCCGGCAACTTCCCACGAGAAGCCGTTTCCGTTCATTCGAACCCAGCCGTTCGTGCTCGTCAACGTTCCCGAAACCAGGCTCATCCCCGGGCTGCCCACGAAGTGCCCCACGAAGGCATTGGCCGGCCGGTCGTAGATGTCCATTGGCGAACCGACCTGCAGCACCTTGGCGTCCCGCATGACAGTAATGCGGTCGGCCATAGCCAGCGCTTCCGCCTGGTCGTGGGTCACGTAAATGGCCGTCGTTCCCAGCTGCCGTTGCAGGTACTTCAGCTCGCCGCGCATCTCCAGCCGCAACTCAGCGTCAAGATTTGAAAGCGGCTCGTCGAACAGGAAGACGTTCGGTTCGCGGATGATGGCGCGGGCCAGCGCCACGCGCTGCCGCTGGCCGCCGCTCAGTTCGCGTGGCTTACGATCCAGCAGTTCCGGAATCCGCAGCAATTCCGAGACTTCCTTCACCCGCTCGCCGATCCGCGCCTTGGACGTCTTACGGATCTTCAGCGGGTAGCCAATGTTGTCGGCCACCTTCATGTGCGGGTACAGCGCATAGCTCTGGAACACCATCGCCACGTTCCGCGCTCGCGGCGGCACCTTGTTAATCACGGTGTCGCCGATCTTGATCGTCCCGGCCGTCGCTATCTCAAGTCCCGCGATCATGCGCAACGAGGTGGTCTTGCCGCAGCCCGACGGCCCCAGCAGCACCATGAACTCGCCTTCCTGCACGTGCAGATCCACTTCATCGACCGCGATCACGCTTCCGAAGTGCTTCGACACCTTCTCGAATGAGACTGGCAGCGAAGGTGTTCTTATTGTTGAGTCGCTCATGCTCCGGAAACTCCACCGAGGGTCAGGCCCCGGATCAGGTTGCGCTGGACCAGCAGCGTGAAGATCAGGACCGGAATGATTGAGATGGCCGAGGCCGCCATCATGCGGCCGTAGAGGATGTCGAACTGCGTGACCTGATTTGCGACCGCGATCGGTAGCGTCTGCGCTTCCGTTCGCGTCAGGATCAACGAAAACAGGAATTCGTTCCAGGACGCGATCAGAACGAGAATCGAAGTTGCCGCCAGCCCCGGCCGGACCAGAGGAACGATCACCTTGCGGAACGCCCCCAGCCAGTGGTCGCCGTCCACCATCGCCGCTTCTTCAAGATCTCGCGGTATGTCGCGGAAGAACCCCAGCATCATCCACACCGCGAGCGGGAGCTCCAGCATCGAGTGGACCAGCCCCATGCCAATGTGAGTGTCGATCAGGCCAACCTGCGTGAAGAAAATGAATAGCGGAACCACGGTCACCGTCTGCGGAAACATGCGAACGGTCAGGATGAAAAACAAGATGTGGTAGTTCAGACCCCACGGCAGCTGAAATCGGGAAAGCCCGTACGCCGCCAGGCTGCCCACGGTGATCGCGATTGAGGTCGCGATCACCGCAATGATGATGCTGTTCATGATCTGTTCGCCGAACCCGCGCCTGCCAAGCACCGCCTCAAACCACTCCAGCGTGAACTCCTGCGGCCAAACCGTCGGCGGAATCTGCGAGAACTCCGCCTCGGTCTTGAGGCCGATCATCAGCATCCAGTAGACCGGCGCCAGCACCATCAGCACCACCCCGAGCATCAGCACGTGGCGACTCAGGACAAGTGGTGCGCTGCGTTCTCCAACCATGGCTATCTCACACCTATGTCTGCAGGATGCGTCGGATGTAGAAGGTCGCCAGGATGATCAAAACAACTTGAAACATGACGGACAAGGCCGAGGCATAACCGAAATTGAAGTGAGTGAATGCATATTTGTAAATCGATAACGTCACGGTCTCGGTCGATGATCCGGGACCGCCGCGCGTCATGACCAGCATCCGGTCGGCGATCCTGGCCGCGTCCAGCGTGCGCAGCAGTAGCACCACCACGAAGGTCGGCCGTAGCAGCGGGATCGTGACGTCGCGAAAAATCTGCCACGGTGATGCGCCGTCGATCGCGGCGGCTTCATAGGGATCTTGGGGCAGCGAGAGAATCCCCGCGTACATCAGGATGAATACGAACATGCTCGACTGCCAGATGTCGATCAGCATGATCGATGGCAGCGCCGTCCGGTCGTCGGCCAGCCACAACTGCGGCTCGATCCCCACCAGGCTCAGCAGGTAATTCAGCACGCCGAAGTTCACGTCCATCATCACCAGCCAGCCCGCGCCCACGCTGACCGGCGGCAGCACCAGCGGAATGATCAAAGCGGCGGTGAACACCATCCGCGCGCGCGAATGCAGCTTGCTCATCAGGAACGCGATGAGCAGGCCGACCAGGATCTCCGCGGAGACCACAACCAGGACCCACACCGCCGTTCGCACCGTCGAGCCGATGATCAGGTTGTCGCTGAATGTCTTGGTGAAATTGGCGAAGCCGATCGGCTCGATCTCCAGCTCACCGAGCTTGAAGGTCACCCGCGAAAAGGCCATGCGCCAACTCATGATGGCCGGGAAAACGGCCATCACGGCCAGCAGTAGAAGCGATGGGCCTATGAAGAAGTACTTGAGGTGCAACTCCCACCAGGGAGTCTTGGCAATTGCCTGCAGGCTGTCGCCGCGCCGGCGGCGAAAGACGTTAAGCACGGCCGTCCCGGCCGAGAGCTGCCTGCCGTGCTGGGCATGACGCACTGGACCTGGCGGCGCCCACCTGTGTGAACCCCGCCAGGCCCGTGCCTGGTCGCTTAACCAGTTCCGCGATCACGTGGCGATCGGGCGGCGCTAGGCCGGCACGATCTCGGCGATCGTGGTTGTTTGCGTCCCTATGAGTAGGCGCCCTTCTCTTCCAGCGCCACTCGAACCTCTTCGTCCGCCAGCCGCGCGGCGTCGCCCACCGACTCCTGCTCGGCGATCACGGCCGACACGTGCCGGCCAACGATCTCCTCGACGATGGAGTAGTGCTCCGTCCGCGGACGCGGCACCGCCACCGAGGCGGCGTTCTTGATGCCGGCCAGGAACGGGAAGTCCGCCAGCAGTCCGGGGTCGTCCATCAGGCTGAACCGCACCGGCGGCCAGTTGTTGGCGTACATGTTCTCCTTCTGGTTCTCCGCCTGGGTGAGCCAGTGGATCGCTTCCGCCGCCTCTTCGTGGTTCTCGCTGCCCTGAGGAACGCCGAACAACCACACCCCCGTCATGTTGGCGTGGTCCGCGCCGGGCTGCGCCGGCTCCGGCAGCACCTCGATCTTGCCGACGACCGAGGAAAGGTCCGGCGTGTACATCTTCAGCAGCTGGTCGGGCCAAACATCGCCCGACATGGCTGCCAGGCCGGTGTACATCAGCTTGCCGAGCTCGTGGTGGCCGATGTTCTCAACGCCCGGAGGCGCCAGGTTCTTCAGCGTCACCACCATGTCCAGCGCGGCCAGACCCTCTTCCGTGTTCACCTGCGGGTTCAGATCGCCGTCGATCACGTCGCGCCCGAAACCTCGCATGATCGGCAGAAAGCTGGTCATGGCCGGGTTCCCCGGCTGCCCGCGAATGGTGTAGCCGTAGAGGTCGGGGGCCATGTCGCCGGTGATCATGGTCGAGTACTGGGCCACGTCATCCCAGGTCTGCGGCGGCTCGACGCCAAGGTCTTCCATGACGTCGGACCGGTAGGCAAAGCTCTGGATGTTGCCGATGTTCGGAACCGCCCGCGGGCCGTACACGCCCGGCGGCCAGTCGCCCAGGTCCACGATCGCCGGGATCATGTCCGGGTCGGGCCACACCCAACCGAAACCCTGGTAGAGCGGCGTGATGTCAGCTAGGAATTCCGTGAACTGCGGCATCCACGGGTCGTCCATCGACGCAATGTCGTAGGCCGATCCGCCCTGGCTCAGGTTGATCAGCAGGCTCTGGTAGGTGGCCGCGTACGGCTGCTCAACGTGATCCAGCTCGATCTGCGTCTCAGACAACAGCTTGTCGAAGATGCCGGTCTCCGGGGTGCCAAGCGGTCCCGTGCCGCGCAAGCGCACGCGCGGCTTCCCGATCGGCTGCTCGATGACGACCGTCACGATGCGCTCGACTTCCTGGGTCACGACCCTGTCGACCGCGACCTCCTTGACAACTTCCTTCGTCACGACCGTCTCGACCGGAACTTCCTTCTCGACAATCCGCTCGACCGGAACTTCCTTCTCGACGATCCGCTCGACTTCGACGACCTGCGTCTCCCCACAGGCAGCCAGCATGGCCGCACCGGCAGCGCCAAGCGCGACGCCACCACCTGCGCGCAGCAACTGCCGCCGGCTCACTGAACGTGGAAGCATCAGTCCCCCCTCTTCCTTGCGCTTCGTAATCGGCACACCCTCGTGCCCTGAAGCGGCGTTTCGCGCGTCGACTAACCGTGCAGACGCCGCGCAACCAGTACGGATGTGAGAATACCAGCGACGAAATACTCGTTTAAAGCCCGCCGGGCCTTTTTGGCTGGATTTCTCGCGGAGGGGAGCCCTCGCCACTCAGGCTGCGACCCGCCACAGAGGCGGCTACGGCGCCGTAGTCAAGTCCGCCGGCGCTTCCCGCACTTGGCTCGATCCCGGTCGTCGAAGCGGAATCACCCGGTCGACATCCACCGCCTCGCTCTCCGGCAGCGGTGTCTTCCCGCCAATCGCCGGCACGCTGGCCTACCCTCGCAGCTTGACGATCGCCGCACCCGGGAATCTTGTCGCCTTGATCAGGACAATCGCCTGTCAAACGGTGTAGGCCCGCATTTGCGAAGGTCGGAGGTAGGGAGGCGCCGAATCTGTGGTTCCGCTCCGTCGGCGCGGGACCGGCCCGCCGACCTCTCGATCTACAGGCCCCTGCAAGTTGACTACCAAGACCAATAGATGGCTCGCGGTAAGTGATAGGAAAGGGTCGACCAAGACCCGTCTGGCCGCGCAGCTGGCTGAGGTGACCGGGACCTGCCGGGCAACGCCACCGGATCGTGCGACGCGCCGACCCTGGCCTCCAATCTGCCAGGGCTCGACCGGATCGGCGCGAATCTTCACCGCCCCGCAGGGACCCGACCGCAACAACATCGTAATCTCGCATCATGAACATTAGGAGGTGAACAATGCAGCGGCTCGTGGACTTCCTCGCCGAAATCGCAGCCTTCGACCTAGCCGCGGTTGACCCTCGCATTCAGGCCTCTATCGCGGTTCTCGCGAGTGTGATTGCCGCCAAATTGGTCGACTGGATCATTACCCGGCTGTTGCTGCGCAAGGCGCCCAAAACCGAAAGCGCCTTCTACAACCGCCTGGTCGAAATCCTGCATCGGCCTGTCTTCCTGTTCGTGTTGCTCGGAGGCTTCGGCGTGGCGGCAAATCTCCTTGTGCCGGACGGATGGCCAAGAGCGCTCGCTCTCGGATTACTCGGGACGCTGGCCGTGGTGGTCGGCCTGACTCTTGCCATTCGACTGAACCAGCTGACCCTGGAAAGCCTGAGTCGGCAGCCGCAGCGTTTCCGCTACGTCGGGCAGCACACCATGCCGCTCATTCGAAACGTGAATAACGTGCTCCTGGCGGGAGTGGCGGCATACTTTCTACTTCTGGTCTGGGATCTGGACGCGACGCCCTGGCTTGCCTCGGCGGGAATCCTGGGAATCGCGGTTGGGCTCGGGGCCAGGGACACCGTCGCAAACTTCTTCGCTGGCGTGCTCATTCTGGCCGACGCACCCTACCGGGTTGGCGACTTCATCGTTCTGGACACGGGCGAACGAGGCCAGGTGACCCACATCGGGCTGCGAAGCACCAGGCTTCTGACCCGCGATGACATAGAGATCACTATTCCGAACGCCGTCATGGGAAACATCAAGGTCATCAACGAAACCGGCGGCCCGGACCCCAAGCACCGTATCCGTATCCAGGTCGCCTGCGCCTACGGTTCCGATATCGATCAGGTGAAGCAGGTGCTGCTCGAAGTGGCTGAAGGCCAGGAAGAAGTCTGCCGGGATCCTGAGCCGAGGGTCCGCTTTCGCACCTTCGGTGCATCCGGGCTGGACCTGGAACTGCTGGCCTGGGTCGACGAGCCAGTCCTTCGGGGACGCGTAACCGACGCGCTGAACACATCGGTGTACCGCCGATTTGCGGACGAGCGGATCGAGATCCCCTACGCAAAGCAGGATCTCTACGTCAAGGAGTTGCCGAAACCCTTCGACGGCTAGCCGGCGATCGGTGGTCGTCGGGCCGGGATTCCGTCGACACTGGATCGGCCCACGCGCCCGCGGCCATTGCCTCCGCCTGGACCGGTAAGAGTCTCCCGGATCCCTACGGCTTAGATGAGCTCGAAACCATCCTTTGCCATTACCGTCGCCCGCCCCCATCTCACTATGACCCGCGCCCAGGCGCCGGGCTCTGGGCCCGGTTGCCGACCAAAAATGTGGTGCATCAACGCCAGGTCCGGGTTGGGTGTCTGCTACCTCGCCAGGGTCGAATCCATGGGCGATTCCCGCACTTGATTCGACCCCGGACGCCGCAGCGCAATTACGCGATCGATCTCTGCCGCCTCGTTCTCCGGCAGCGGTGACACCCCGTTCGCCGCGCCAATCTCCGCCACGCTGGATATCCCCCGCAGCTTTTCCGTCTCCGCAAGTGCTGTGAGATCCCCGCCGAAGTAATCGAACCAGGGCAGACCCGCGGCCGCATAGGCGCTCGCCGTCGGTGGTTCCGTCGGCGGGCGTTCCCCGGTCAGCGCCATCCACTGCGCCGAGTTGGCAATCGACACGAAACAGCGGCTGGCGTGGCGTTGGTCCCAGGCGTCCAGCCCAAATTCATCGTCATAGATTTCCTGCCGCATTCGACCGCCCGGCGCCAGGCCCATCGACTCCGTCTCGATTGGGCCGTAGGCCACAACACCGCCCAGCGGAGCGTCGGCCGAGTGTTCGGACATCAGCTCTTTGTACCGCTCGGCCTTCATCGGGTACGCAACCAGTTGCAGCCCCCCATGCTCCGCCTCGCCCGTCAGCTGCTCCTCCACCGTGTATCCCTGCCCCAGCGGCATCGCCACAAACTGGCGAACGATCCCCTTGGCCACGCAGTACCCGTCCAGCCACGGCTGCTCCGGCAGCACCGCGTAGTCCTGCGGGTCGGTGTTCAGGTGGTTCATCCAGGCTTCGCCCGTCAGCGCGCAGACCTTGCCAGTCGCAATTTTTACGGCGAACGGGTACCCCCCGCAGTCAAAGTTGATCCACATCGCCTCGGCCTGGTGCATCGGCATCAGCACTCCGCCGCGGCGCAGCCACTCCGTCGGTATGCGCCGGCCGTAGTCGTCCAGGTGCCGCAGCGGGAAGCTGCCCATCCCTGGCGGCAGCGGATAGTCCAGGCCGTCGTCCGGAATCCGCAGCGTCCGCTGAAACTCGATGGCGCACTGCGCGTCCTTATGCACCTCCGGGAATCGGAACACCAGTCGGTCGTCTTCAAGCGTGATCATGCGTCACTTGTCTCCTTGGCCTTGAGCCATTCGAATCCGTTGTCTCGGAATCGGTCGATTACGAATCGCCTGCGCCGGCTACCGTTGACCTCTCCTCCTACCAGTCACCGTCACGCACCTCGCGCACGACACGCAGAATCGCGTGGTCGGGCGCCTCCTTCAGTTCACGAATCAGCTGGGCGAAGAGTTGCGGCCGCTTGCGAATGACCTCCTGCAGGTCACTGGACACCTTGCCGCCCAGCGCCAGCAACACGTCCGGGTCCAGCTCGAGTTCCCTGGCAAGCCGAAGCGTCGCGGCCTCGGATGGCGGCGCCACCTGCCCGCGCTCGATCTTGCTCAGGTATCCCGGCTCAACCCCGATCCGCTTCGCCACCTGCCGCAGCGAATAGCGCCGGTCGCCCTCTTGCAGGCCCCGCCGCGCCCTGTGTACGAACGTCCCAAATCGCGCCATGTTTCCTAAACACTACACACTTTGGGCCAGGCCGTCAAGGAGTCGCTACTGGGCACGTAGTGTTGATGCGTTGGGTGCGCACGCCCCGCTTGCCATACGATCAGGGTGCGCAACGCGCGGCAGACTGACGGACGCGCCCGTCACGCCCGTTCGGGCTGCCGGGCACGACACCGGCGCAACGCCAGCGCTGACCAGAGAAAGAGTCCCCCAATGCCCACGATGAGCGGCGCGCGCTTCCTCGCTGAGACCCTCCACGGCTACGGGATCTCGCACTACTTCTTCATGCCCGTCAGCGTCCCCGAGGCCATGCCCGAGCTTGAACGCGTCGGCGTCGAGCCCGTCATGGCCCACACCGAGAAGGGTGCGGCCTACATGGCCGACGGCTACGCACGTATCAGCGGCGGCGCCGGCGTCTGTGGTGCGCAGTCGGTGGGAGCACTCAACTTGGCCGCCGGCCTGCAGGACGCCTACCTGGCCTGCTCACCCGTAATCGCCCTGACCGGCCGCCTGCGCCAGATCATGCAAAACCGCCACGCCTACCAGGAGGTCGACCACGCGGCTCCCTTCGACGCCGTCACCAAGTTCAGCACCCCCGTGACCACGCTTGAGGAGTTCCCCATCTTCCTGCGTCAGGCGCTGCGTGAAGTCGTCTCCGGCACCCCCGGCCCGGCCCACCTCGACCTCTGGGGAATCACCGGCGGCGACATCATGACCGCCGAAGACGACCTCGAGGTCATCGTCGAGGAACCGTTCCGCCGCACGCCCCCGTTTCGTCCCGAGCCCGACTCGGGCAGCGTCCGGGCCGCCCTGGCCGAACTCGCTCAAGCCTCCCGGCCTGTGATCGTCGCCGGCGGCGGAGTCCGCGCCTCCGGCGCCGGCGACGAGCTGATCGAACTGGCGGAGTCCCTCAACATTCCCGTCATCACCTCCCTCAACGCCAAGGAGACGTTCCCCGCCGACCATCCCCTGGCCGTCGGCGTGTCCGGGACCTACTCCCGCGAATGCGCCAATCGCGTCTTCGCCGAAGTCGATCTCGCCTTCTTCATCGGCAGCCACAAGGGCGAGCAGGTCACCAACATCTGGAAGTTCCCCCGACCCGGCGCTCGCATCGTCCAACTTGACATAAACGCCGCTGAGCTTGGCCGCTCGTTCCCGATCAACGTGGGCCTGCTGGCCGACGCCCGCGCCGGTCTGCGCAAGCTCTTGGATCAAGTCAAGGCCGATTCGATAACGCCTCCTCTGTCACGAGATCTTTGGGTCCAGCGCGTCCAGTCCCTGGTCCGCACCTGGCGAGCTCAGGTCGACCCGCTCCTCACCTCCGACCAGGTCCCCATGCGCCCCGAGCGCCTCTGCGGTGAGCTCACCCGGCTTCTCCCGTCCGACGCCATCCTGGTCTCCGACACCGGCCACGCCGGTATCTGGACCGGCACCATGATCGACCTCACCTCGCCCGGCCAGGGCTTTATCCGCTGCGCCGGCTCCCTGGGTTGGGGCCTGCCCGCCGCGATTGGCGCTAAGTGCGCCGCGCCCGACCGCCCGGTCGTCTGCTTCACCGGCGACGGTGGCATGTGGTACCACCTCACCGAACTCGACACGGCTGCTCGCTACGGCATCCGCACCGTCACCGTCGTCAACAACAACGCTTCCCTCAACCAGGAACAGGCGCTCAACGAACGCATTTACGGCGGCGTCACCCCCGGCTCCGACCGGCTCTGGAAGCTCACCGACGCCGACTTCTCCGCCGTCGCCGAAACCATGGGCTGCGAAGGCATCACCGTCACCCGCCCGTCCGAAATGGAAGGCGCCCTCGACCGCGCCCTCTCGTCCGACCGGGCCTCTGTGATCGACGTCAAGACCGACATCGCCGGCATCGCGCCCCGGGCTTGGGATGGGTGAGCCGCGCGTCTGGCTGACGTAGAGGAGCTTGGACATGGCTGAAGGCATCCACGTCGTCCTGGTCGTCAACGACGAAGCCGCCCACTGGCAGGGTTACCGCGACCGCCTGGCCGCCAACGACGGCGCAGCCTCGGTCTCCGTGGCCGTCCCCGCCGGTGAGCGACGCGACTCAATCTTGGCCGTCCTCGGCGACAAGCTGCGCACCGTCGCCGATGATCCCGCCGAACTGCTGGCCGCCGAATCGCCCCAACTGGCCGTCATCACCGTGCCGCCGCTCGATTCACCACCGATCATCGACGCCGCGCTCGACGCTGGCGCCCACGTCCTCACCGAGAAACCGGCCAGCGTCTCGGACACCGTGCTCGAACCCCTCGCCCGCAAGGCGCTCAACCGTGACCGCCACCTCATGCTCGCCTTCGCCGGCAGCCAGCAACCCGCCGTTCGCGACGCCGCCCGCATCATTCGCGACGAGGGCCGCCTGGGAACCCTCTACGGTGTTACCGCCCACTACATTGCCGACCAGGCCCGCATCCGCGATGTCGAACAGCTCCAGCGCCGCACCGGTTCCTCCAACACCTGGTTCTTCGAGAAGCGCGTCGGCGGCGGTGGGCACCTCTCCTGGCTCGGCATTCACTTCGTCGACATGCTCCACGTCGTCACCGGCCACGACGTTGTTGAAGTCACTGCCATGACCAATGTGGCCGGCGGCCAGCCCATCGACGTCGAGGATTCCGCCGTGCTCACGCTCCGCTACGACAACGGCATGTTGGCCTCCCTCACCTCGGCCTACTACCTGGACCAGCACGACGTCGCCGACGACAAGCAGGCGCTCTTCAAGGTCTGGGGCGAGAACGGCTGGCTCCAGATCGATCCGCACGAAGGCACCCCCCTCACCTGCTACAGCAACCTGCCCGCCTACGCCGACCGGCCCCGCGAACGCATCGACTACGACGCCGATTTCATCACCGGCTACGACACGCTCATGCACGAAGCACTCCGCGCCGCCGCCGGTGTTGGCGACCCGCCAACCTCAACCCTCGACGCCCTGCAGGCCCTCCGGGTCGTCCACGCCGCCTACCGCTCCGCCGCCGGCGGCCGCGCCGAACCCGTTCCAGCCCGCGGCGCATGGACGCTCCTATGACCGGAATCCCCACCCTGGAAACCGACGTCCTCGTCTGCGGCGCTGGCATCGCTGGCCTCACCGCCGCCCGCTCCGCCCAGGAGGCCGGTGCTCGAGTAATCGTCTTGGAGAAGGGTCCCGAAACCGGTGGCTCCTCCGCCGTCTCCGCCGGCATCGTTTGGACCGCCCGTGACCTCGCCGGCTGGCTCTCCGTCCAACCCGGCGGCGACCCCACCCTCGGCAAGGCCCAGGTCACCACCTATCCGGAAGCTATCGAGTGGCTTCGCTCCCAGGACGTTCGCCTGGAGCCCTTTGAATTCGGCGCTTCCGGCTGGAACCCCCCGTTTCCCTACCTGGCCTACCAGCTCGAGCCCGGGGACGACGGCCGTTCCAACCCCCGCGCCGCCATGGATCGACTCACCGCCAACGTCACCGCGGCCGGCGGCCGTATCTTCACCGAGACAGCTATCCGCGCCTTCTGCCAGGACGCTGCCGGACGAGTCATCGGCGCCGAAGCGCGCGGACCCGACGGCCTCCTCCGCATCAGCGCCAAAGCCACGGTCATGGCCACCGGCGGTTTCCAGGGCAGCCCCGAACTTCGCGCCCGCTACTTCGGCCCCAACAGCGACCGCATGATCCTGCGCGCTAATCCCTACAGCACCGGCGAGGCCTTCCAGGCCGCCCTGGCTGCCGGCGCGGGAACCGCGGGCCCGTTCAGCCGCTTCTACGGCCACCGGGTCGTCGCGCCGCCGGCCGTCGTCGACTTCCCCTCATTCCCGCGCGTCCACCTCGGCGGGGCGCTGCCCGGCGCAATCCTCGTCAACCTCCGCGGCGAACGCTACGTCGACGAATCCCAGAGCGACGAGGTCAGCGTCCACGCCCTGCCCCACCAACCCGAGGCGCTCGGCTTCATGATCTTCAGCGAGTCCGACGCCGCCATGGATGTCGGCACGGCTGCTCTCGAGACGGTCAGGTCCGTTGGGACTGAAATCCTGGAGGCCCAGTCCGTCGATTCACTGGCGCAGCAAATGTCAGCGCGTTGGAGCGTCGCCCGCGCCCCGTTGCTGGATGCCATCGCCACCTACAACGCCGCGGCCGAAGCCGGCGACGCAACCATGCTCCCCATTCCTCGCGCCGGCGATCTCTACCCGCTGACCCGACCGCCCTTCTACGCCATCCGCTTCCTGCCCGGAATCACCGTTACCTACGGCGGCGTGCGCATCGACGCCTTCACGCGCGTACTCGACTCCACCGGCCGCCCGCTGGGCGGCCTCTATGCCGCCGGCGCAGACGCCGGAGGCATCTACACCCGCGGCTACGCAGGCGGCCTGTCCGTGGGGCTCGCCTTCGGCCGTATAGCAGGCCGGGAGGCCGCCGCCAGCGCCTTATTGCCCTAGTCGATCACTTCCGCCATCACCCGCAGGAAGTTCTCGCCGGCAATAGCGTCCACCTCACGCCCGCTATAGCCACGCGCTTCCAGCGCCGCCAGAAACTGCCCGGTCTCGTGAGCGCCGGAAAAGCCCTCGACGACATCCTCCAGGAACTCGAAGTCCGTCCCGATCCCAACGTGCTCATAGCCCGCCACGTTCACCATGTGGTCCACCACATCCACCAGCGCCTCCAGCCCCACCGTGGGAAACCGCAGGTACAGCGGCTTCGCTGCCCCGGTCCGAACTCCGGCCTCCGCCGCGAACGGGTCCAGCCGGCCCGACCTCACGTCATCCAGCAGCTTCACCCCTCGCTCGCGCTCCGAGGCATCGATGCCCGGCCCCTCGCCTCGCCCACGCTGGCACTCGATGTCCACAAACGCCGACGAGCAGTGAATCCCCACTACGCCTCCGCCATCCGCGATCCGTCGAATGTGCTCATCCGTCAGATTCCGCTGAATCGGGCTGATCGCCTTCGGATTCGAATGCGAAGCCACGATCGGATCGCGGCTCTCCTCCAGCACGTGATCAATTGCGCTCATCGACGCGTGCGACACGTCGATCAGGATTCCCAGCCGGTTCAACTCCTGCACCACGTCCCCGCCAAAGTCGGTAAGACCGCTCGGCACGCGCTGCTCGCTATCACAGTCGATCCATGTCTGCGGCGCCGCATGCACCAGACCAGTCACGCGCATACCAACCTGGTGGTACGCGCGCAGCATCGCCAGGTCCTCGCCCATCAGCAGGTTCTCGGTGTGCAGCAGCACCGCGATCTTGCCCGCGGCCGCCGCGGCTCGAATCCCTTCGGTCGAAGTCACCAGCTCAAGATCCTCTGAGGTCTCGCACAATCGCCGCACCGCATCGAATCCACGCAGCACCCGCTGCACGCCCGACGCCCCCTCAAAAAACGTCCGCCGGAACATCTGCGTGCTCGGCTGCACCGTGGCATGCCGGACCGACATCGGATCCACCGTGAACTCCCCCGGCGCCCCTTCCGAAAGCCAGATGCAGTTCACCCCACCCCGTCTCAGCTTCGGAATGTCCACCTGCCGGCCCGGCACATCCACCGTCGGCTCCCGATACTCGATCCGCTCCGCCGTAAAGTCCCGTTGCATATGCAGATGCGCGAGTAGTGTCAATCGGTTTCCGCTTGCGGCGTTCATGGCTTGCCAATCAGTCGAGAGCAACTGCGGTGTGTCCACAGGCTACTTCCACGCCAACCGGCCTTGTTCGCTTCGGCTGCAGGTCAATCTGACTGGCATGCGAACTTGCCCGCTTCTCGCGAGGCTGCGCGGCCCTCGTCGAAGCGGCGCTACCGTCCGATAGGAGCGATCTCCGCCAGCGACACGTAGGCGCCTTCACCGAAGGTCTCACTAAGCCGAATCGTCAGCGTCGTCACCACGTCGTCCGGCATGTCAACCACATTCTCAATGTCCGGTCGCAGCGGCTGCCGCCGCACCCACTCGAACGTCCCGTTTCCGCGTTCGATCGCAATCTCGACCCAGCGTGGCCGCGTGTCCAGCGGTTCCTCGCTGGCGCTGTAGAACACGATGCGCTCCAGCGCGCGCGGCGGGTTCAACCGAATCGTGATGTCTTGGGGCAGCCCGGAATCCGCCGACCGCCACGCCGGCGTCGTCCCATCGATCACGCTGTCGATGAGCAGCGACGCCGGATGACCGTCGGCCTCGCTCGTAACTGATTCGATGCTTCCGCCAATCGACAGAAATCCGAAGACCTTGTTCACGGACGGGTCGTCGATGATTCGAGGTTCGTGCTCGGCGCCCACGAAACGCTGCTCGACGAATCCGTAGCCGATCACCGCCACCGGCAAGGCCAGCATGAGAGCCAGGGTCAGCAGCGGAATAGGCGCCGTACCGCGCTCACGCGTGTGCACCAGCACGAGCACCAGCGGCGTCAGCAGGAGCACCAGGATCAGGACAATCGGCGTATCCAGGATGCTGTCCACGCCTCGAGCCCTGAGCAGCACGTACGTGGCCGGCAACGCGAGCGCGGCCGGCAGCAGGATGAGCCGACGTCCCAAGAGCCCGAATGCGATGCGCTCGTGCGGAAGGATCACGACGACGACAAAGGCAAGCACGAACCCCGCGAATGCCGGAATGGGATTGCGAACGTCAATCGCCCAGACGACCAGCCACGTCAGGATGAGTACGAACGAAGCCAGAGACGCCGAGCTGCCAGGCGGCCGTTCGTTGTCGAGCGACACCGGCTCTTCCTCGATGGAGCGCCCGGTCGCGTAGCGCCGCGGTCGATATAGCCCCTCGCGAGGTGGACGGGTCCCCGGCGACCGCTCCGTCTCACCCGTCATCTGATCTGCCACCCCTCGGCTCGACGGCTACATTGAGTCGGCAAGCGTAGCGAGGCCACTTCGGCGGCTTCGCCCGTCCGGTTAATCCCATGAGCGCACAGAGCAACCGGTCGACAGCTCCCGGTCGCCGGGAGTTGCCCGTCGACCTGCCCGGTCTTCAGCCCGGTAGCATTCCGCTTCCTGCCGACTTCGGCCTCGACGCGTTCATTGACGCAGTCGCGGCCGCCGAGACGGACGGCGCGCGCACCAATCCGCAAACCGCCGCCGAGCTCGTCCGCGCGGAGCTTCGGAGCTGGATCCTCGGATTCGAAACCGACGCCGCCACCATCCGCCAGCGGCAGGCAGTCGTCCGAACCTTCTGGGACCGCCCCGTACTCGGCCAGGTGGTTCAGGACCTCGACATCGCGCCGCACGATCCCAACCAGGAAGCACGCGGCGGCTATCACTACGCGCTGGAACGCTTCGAGTCCTACACGACCGCGCTGACCCGACTGTGCGCAGCGCTCGACGGTTCCTTGCCCGCCTGGCTCACCGAAGTTCGTGACGCTTTGGATCTTTTGGCCGCGGGAGTGTCCGACGTAACCGGCAAGCTCAACCCGCGCCTTGCGCTTGAAGTGCGCCTGACCGGCCGAGTGCGTATCTCCAAGCGCGAGAGTTTGCTCGGCGGAACCACGCAGCAGGGTCGACTGGGCTACACCTACGCGCTGGTCAACGAGTCAACCGGCGAATCCGTCGAGCGCCGCACGCCCGGCGGCTTCGGCGTTGGCGACGTGCTCAATCCCTGGGATCCGCCCCCCGAGCGCCGTTCGGCGTTCGAGCACCAGTTGGATAGCGAGCTGTTCCGGCAGCTAGCCCGAGTCGTCAAGGAGTCGATCTTTGCTCGCTTCTACGACCTGACCGGCGTTATTGGTGTGGAAGAAGCGGACGGCGTCGCCAGGGGCGCCATCTTCTTCAAACGCGCCTCGCGCGAGCCGTTGCTCAAGGTTGTGGCCAACAACGTCCTGGGCTTCATTCCCGGGGCGCCAGGCCTTGGCTTCGCCTGGGAGAGCCTCAAGCCGTCGGCCGGGGAAGGAACGCTTTACGTCGAAATATCGGCCGAGCCCACCGGCGCTATGCAGGACGAAAACACCCTGTTCCGCATCCTGGAAAAGGTCCGCTCCGATCACAACCTTTACCACCTTCGCCAGTTCGCACCCGCCATCAGACGCTTCGAGCGCTTGCTGGTCACGCTCAAGGCCATCGCCGCCGCCGTGCGCTCCCTTCGCGGCCTTCAGGCCCGCGGAACCCCCGTTACCTTTCCCACGGTCGTGGATCCAGCCTCGGATGCGCCGACCGGAATCCAGGGCCTCGTCCCGCCCGAACTTGCCGTCCTGTCCGGTCACGCCTGCGTCCCCAGCGACGTCGAGTTTTCACCCTGGAAGCCCACCGTCCTGATCACCGGCGCCAACAACAACGGCAAGACCACCTACCTGGACTCCATCGGCATTTCGCAAGCGCTCTTCCAGGCGGGCCTCCCCGTCCTCGCCGCGGAGGCCTCGCTGGAGCCACGCGACAAGATCCTCTCCCACTTTATTCGGCCGGGTGACGTTCGGGTGGGCGAGTCCACCTTCGCCCACGAGTGCTCCCGCGCGGTCCGTTTCGTCGAGCAGCTCACCTCGCGCAGCCTGGCCCTCTGCGACGAGCTCTTCCGCGGCACGTCACCCCAGGACGGCTTGGTGGTGTCCGACCTGGCCCTGCGCTGCTTCATGCGCTCGGGCGCCGCCGTCTTCTTTGTCACCCACTACCACGGCTTGGTTCGGCGTCTGAACGGAGAGGACAGGCTGCGCTTTCTCGCCTGCAAGCTCGACCACTCCGTCGAACCCGCGCGCTACACCTATCGCATGCAACCAGGCGTCTCGACCGAGTCGGACGGACTGCTCGTGGCCGCCCAGCACGGTTTCAGCGCCGAAAGCCTGAATCGGATTCTGGCTTTCAAGGCCTCCAGGGGCGAGATTCCCGAGTCGGTCTGACCTCTTGCTCTGATCAGGCTCGCCGCAGCTTTGGAGCCAGCGTCAACACGGCCAGGCTCGTCAGCATCACCACCAGCCCGGCCCCGCCGATCGCCCAGCGCACGCCAAACGCCTCCCCCACCGCGCCCATCGCCAGGTGCCCCACCCAGCCGAAGCCAATCGCAAATATCCAGCCCCCGATCACCCGGCCGCGCATGTCGTCGGGCACCGTGGCCTGCAGCAGCGTCCATTGCATGGCGTCAAACCCGGCCGCCATTGCCCCCACCAGGGTCACGAGCACAATGGCCATCCCCAGGCCGGGGCTTAGCGCGACGCCAAGCAGACCAAGCCCGTAGCCCAGCGTGATCGCCAGCAACAACGGCCCCTTCCGCCGAAAATCTCCCAGAAACGACAGCGCGGCTACGCCTACGACCGCGCCGATGCCCGTGGCAAATCGCAGCGTCCCGAGACCCGACTCGGCCACGTGCAACTCGTCCCGTGCCATGGCCGGCATCACCGCCTGGTAGGCAAAGCCGAATATCTCCACCACGATCGCCAGTCCCAGCAGCGTCGACACTGTCGGCATCCCCACCATCGACCGCAGCCCTGCAAATGCTTGTCGGAAGATTCGGCTGATGGGCTCCTGGACGTCGCGCGCCGTGCGCTGCACCGTCGGAACCCACAGCACAATCGCTCCGCCCACCAGCACGGCCGCCATCGCCGCCAGCAACGCCGTCGGGATTCCCACCAGCTCCGCCGTCACCCCGCTCGCCAGCGCCCCCAGCGCCCCCACCGCGCGTCCGCCCACGGAATGCACGGAAATCGCGTTCATCCGCGCGTGGCGCGGCACGATGTCGGTGATCAGTCCCTGCGTGGCCGGCGTCTCGAAGGAGTTCACAACACCTTCGATCGCGATCAGCACGAAGATCGGCCACGGATTCGAGAAGCCCCGCAGCGCCACCAGCGCCATCAACAGGATCACGCAAGCTCTGATCAGCGCCGCGATTGGCAGCACCCGGTTGCGCGGAAACCTGTCGGCCACCGCCCCGCCAATCGGCGCCGCAATGATCCCGGGAGCGCTCCGTGCCCCAAACGTCGCCGCCGACAGCAGCACCGACTCCGTCTGCACCAGCACCAGCCAGCCCACCGCCAGCCGCTCCGCCCACGAGCCCAGCGCAATACAGTTCGACCCCAGCCACAACACCCGGTACGCCGGGTTCGCAAACGCGTCGAACGCTCTCAAAGCCCACACCCTGATCCGCGGACGCCAGTTGGCCGCCGCTCAGTATCCGGCTATCGTCGGACGGAGCTTTGGCGACCCGACGCCTCTGCGACGCCGCACCCCGCGTGGCCTGGCAACCCGGCCCCGACTTCAGAAGGACGAATGGCCCAAATGACCAGGCACGCCACCGTTGACCAGCTTGACGCCGGACTCGCCCACATTCGCCAGTCGCCCGTCGACGGCGGGCCACTCCGGAAGATTGTCCGGCGACCTGCCGTGGATCAGCGCGAGGTCGTGGCCGAGGGAGTGCTTGATGTCGACGCTGGCCTGGTCGGCGATAGCTGGCAGACCCGTGGCAGCACCCGTACGCCCGACGGCGGTCCCAACCCCGAAGCCCAGGTCACCATCATCAACGCCCGCCTGATCGATCTACTCGCCCGGACCGAGGACCGCTGGCCCCTCGCCGGCGACCAACTCGTCATCGACATCGATCTGAGCGAGGAAAACCTCCCCGTCGGCACGCAACTCGCCATCGGCGCCGCCGTGCTCGAAATCTCCGAGGAACCCCACACCGGCTGCGCCAAATTCGCCCAGCGTTTCGGCCACGAGGCCCTCCGCTTCATCAGCACCCCAACCGGTCAGGCCCTGCGCCTCCGCGGCGTCAACACCCGCGTCATCCAATCCGGCCCCATCCACCTCGGCGACTTGGCAACCAAAGGCCAGCCCTGAGCCACCGGCCGGTCTCGCATTCCGCACCCGGCTCCGGCGGTCCTGGAATCAGGCGATGCCCTCAACCAGCACCGTCACGATATCCACCCCGTGAAATTTCTGGTGGCGTACCGTGCTCGCGCGGTAGCGCAACAGTCGCAGCGAGAGATCCTCAACCGTCGGCAGGGCGGCTTCATCGGTCAGAAACGCCAGCTGGTCCTCGATGTTCTCGTGTCGAGTTGTAGCGACGAACTCCAGCTCAACCATCGCGTCCTGGGGCCGCGCCACGACGACCAGGCGCGGTCGCTCAGCCCCCTCGTCAGCGTCTTCCTGCGACAGCAGGACGGCCAGCGTTTCTTCCCCGGCCGACCGCAGCCGCAGCGTTGAGGCTTCGTTCCAGCCCAGCCTCGACGCCAGCCCGGCCAGGAAATCGTCGATCGCCGAGAGCGAGGCCATGTCCAGCGTCACGTCCAGCCGCGAGCGTCGCGTGCTCGTCGCTTCCAGCAGCAGCGTCAGCCCAATGGCTACCAGGGCGCCAATCGTCACGCCGCTACCCAGCAGCCCGCCCAGCTCCTCACCAAAGATGTCGCGCGTCACCGGGTGACCGTGCAGGCCCAGGCCCAGCGCGCTCGCCAGCGCCACTACCAGCACGCGCCGCGGGTCCAGGCCGTCGCGCATGATCGTTTGACAGCCGCTGACGAAGAGGATGCCCATCGCCAGCATGAGGTACGCGCCCAGCACGGGTCCGGGGATCGTCAACAGAACCGCGGCAATCTTGGCGAGGAAGGCCAGCGCCGCGATCACGATCGCCACGCCAACGCCGACGCGTCGGGCCGCGACCCCGGTCAAACTGATGAGCGTCAGGCTGTATGAGGAGTTGGACATCGGCGGCAGCGTGCCGGCGATTCCCGCGAGTAACATCCCAATGCCGTTGACGCTGACCATGCCCTGGATCTGGCGGAAATCGATAGCCCGCGGCTGTCGGCGGGAACCCTGCTGAATCACCACGCCGTCGCTGATCGTCTTGATCCCGAGCACCAGGGTCAGAATTGCGAACGAAGGTAAAAGCGCCCAGAACTCCGGGCCCGGCGTGAGATCGAAGCTCAAGTCCGGCGCCGCGGGGATCCCAAACCAGCTGGCGCTGGCGATTCGGTCTCCATCGAGCACGCCAAATCCGGCGGCCACGGCACACCCCACCAGGATGCTGATAAACGGCGCCACCAGGCGCCAGCGGCCGCTCGCCCGCATCGTCACGATCGCCGAGACCAGCAATGTCACGCCGGCAATCACAGCACCCGCCGCCGGAGGGGCGTCGGCAGGCAGGTCCCGGACGCTATCGAACGCGATGGGCAGCACGCTCACGGCGATCAGCATCGTCACCGTGCCGGAAACGGCCGGCGTGATGATTCGCCGCAGCGTCGGCAGCCACCATGCCAACCCCACCTGGACCAGGCTGCAGACCACCATCAGGCTCGCGAACATTGCGGGCCCGCCCGCGGAAACCGTCGCCACCATGAGCGCGATGAACATCGCCGCGGGCCAGGTAAGCACGACATGGCCGGCGCCGAATCGGCCGTGCTGCATCGCTTGCAGCGCTGTGATGGCTGCACAGATCAGCATCGCGGCAAATACGCCCCAGGTGAGATAACGGTCATCGAGACCCGCGGCTCGAATCGCGATCGCCACAGTCAGCACGATCGGTGCGAGCCCCAGGGCAGCGCCCTGGAATCCCACCGCCACGGCGATCAACGGCGGACAGGCCTCCTCGGGCTCATACTGAATCGGCTGTTCGGAGCTACTCGCAGCCAACTGCTACCCAATCACCTGGACGTTCTCCACGTCAGACAGCTTCTGGAATCGGCCGCCACCAATCAATCGAAGCAATCGGCACAGCCAGGCACGTTCAGACCCGTACTCACCCCCTGGCCGCCCGTCGCCATTCATGTCGAGCCTGCCCTCAGCCTGTCGAATCGGGAGACCCGTCGTCGTCCCCGTCCTCGCTCACGCCCCGGGTTACAGCCCTTCAGCGACCACAATCTTGGACGTCGTCGCCTGCCGGCGCAGGTCGCCCAGAGCCCCGGAATAGGCGGTGCCGATGAAACCCCGAGCCGCTTCGACATTGTCGAACTCCACGATCACCAGGCGCTTCGGCGCCCAGTCGCCCTCGATCGTCTCAGCGTCGCTGGTGCGCACCAGAAACCGTCCGCCATGCGCGGCAAGGGCCGCGGGCACCTGCTCGACAAACTCCGCGTACGCCTCGGCGTCGATGACCTCCGTGTCAATGACCACATAGCCCTTCATCGTGACTATTCCCTTCGTCGAGACCGTCCCAGTTGAGCCACGTGAGTGTGACGCCTTTCCGGCACACTGGCTAGCGTCCCCTCCGCCATCCCCGCTCGTGCCTTGCGTACGGGCCGGTTTCCAACCGGCCTCTTCCGCTCGTGATCTCAACCCCACCAACCACCTTCGGACTTAAGCAACAACAGGCCACGCCAATCTTCACCCTCTCCGAGGGGAGAGGCAGAACCTGTCCTGAGCTTGTCGAAGGATTCCGCCGTCCTCGGCGGAAATCGGTGAGGGGTCCTCCGGTCGAGGTCTCACGGCCACCCCGTTCGTGGTGAGCCGGCCCAGAGTCTTCGGCGGGCCGTGTCGAACCACAGCTCGCAGCAACCAACCCTCCCAGGCAGCCCCCTCTCGCTCCCTCGTCTCCGCCTCGTCGCTCACTCCTCCCCCAGCACATGCCGCAGATCAACTGGCACCGGCACCCCCTCGCTCCACACAATCCCGCCCAGGCACAGGCCCTGCAGCGGCCCGATCAGCGGACGCAGCCGCGTCGAGGGCTGCCCAAACGGACGCAGCGCGTGCGTAATGAACCAGCGGTCCTGCTCATCGCTGAACACGCTGGCCCCGTGCCAGGGCCCCAGCACCGTCCACTCGCCAAAGTGGAACGGGTCGTCCCCGCTGGCGTACTGCGTGCCCCAGAAGTTCATCACAAAGATGTAATACCGGCCGTCCCGCTCGAACACCCGCGGCACCTCGAAACCCGAGGGACCCTGCAGCTCGTTCTCGATCCGCTGAAACGTCATCAGCGGCCCCCGGTCCTCCCAGTGAATCAGGTCGGAAGATTCCGCCAGCGCCAGGCACGAATCGCCCCAGCGATTCTGGCTCACGAAATACATCAGGAACCGGTCCTCGTAGCGGATCAGCCACGGGTCCTTGCACTCCAGCACCCCGTCCTCGGTCCATCCCGACCACTCCGGCAGCGGAATGAACACCGGCGAGCCGTCCCCCGGCACCTTGTCCCAGTGCCACAGGTCGTCCGAGACCGCGAGCGAGAATCTCCGGCTCGCCTCCGGCCGCGGTTGGCACGCGTAAATCATGTACCAGCGCCCCTCGTGCTCGATCACGCTCGCCTCGCTGACCTCCGCGTGATCGCACGCCCCCGGCCCGCCCGCCAGCAACACCGGCGCCTGCCGCGTCCACACCACCAGGTCATCCGACGTCGCATGCCGCTTCTCCAGGTTCTGACGGCCCGGCCACGGTCCATAGAACAGGTGCCAGCAATCCGGCCCCCGCACGATCGTGTGCGGATTCACCGTGTCCTGCCCCGCCCCATACACCTCCTTCATCGCCGCCCGCTGAGCCAGAGTCGACCGCCGCCGCTCCGCAACTGACCCAACCATCACCCCACCTCCCTCACCCAACCCAATCCCCCATCACCCCGCGAGCCTAAACCCCCAGCATGCCGCCCTTCACCCTCCCCGCCCTGATCTTGCGTAGGGGCGCAGTCCCCGACCCGCCCGTTTGTCCTCCCCCTCTGCCATCCCTGCTCCTGCCTTGCGTAGGGGCGCGGTCTGAGACCCGCCCGTCTTCCGCGCAACCACCCCCCATTCCACTGCCCTAGGCCGCTATCTGATTGCCCGGGCCGCCGCTCTTCACCCTCTCCGAGGGGAGAGGCAGATTCGGGCGTCTTCGGCCGAAATCGGTGAGGGGTCCTCCGGTGGAGGTCTCACGTCCACCCTGTTCGTGGTGAGCCGGACAGGCGTCTTCGGCTGGCCGTGTCGAACCACACTGCCCGGATGAAGCAACCAACCCTCGCGGGCATTCCCTCCTTATCCTTTTTCTTCTCTCACTTCTCTACCCTCTACCCTCTCCCCTTCTTCCACCAACTCCTCTGCCCTCTCACCTCATTCCCTGACTCACACGCTTGAAATCCAGGCTTGGATGATTCGGATTCGACGCAAAGAGGCGATAAGACGCCTTCGCCTGCCGCCGCACCCGTTCGGGAAGGCGCCGATAGGCATCCCAGAAGCCCCGCGGCGTAAACGAACGCACACCTACAAATCGTCCACGATCAGCGGTCTAGTTCGCCCCGCGTGGTGCTCCGTCAGCGCCTCATCGGCCAGGCCTTCCAGCAGATCCTCCGATTCCGGACGGGTAAACAATTCAGCCCATCGCCGCTCAGATTCCAGCTCAGCCAGCAGAAAGCGGGCGAACCGGTCCTGTTCCGCTTGAGGCAGCTCGCCGGCTCGCGCAAAGGCCTCGTCAAGTAGCTGGGTCATCGGCTCGTCCTTCGTTTCACAAGACAACCCCTTCGTACCTTAGCCAACGCCACGGCTCGCCACCCTCGTTCAGCAAAGCCCACCCGCCCATAGTCCCTCCGCCCCCTCCGCTCATCCCGGCGTCCTCGGAGACCCTGTCGTTAAATCCGTTCGAGGTGAGCCGGCCTGGAGTCCTTCGAAAAGCCTGCCCTGAGCCTGTCGAAGGGGCCGTGTCGAACCACACTGCCCGGATGAAGCACCCAACCCCACGGGCAGTCCCTCCCTGTCCTTTGTAATCTCTCGCTCCTCTACCCTCCTTCCACCCACTCCTCCTCGCCAACCCCTCCCTCCCCCGCGCTATCCTGAAGGCAAGCGCAGCGAGGCATCCAAATGGCAACCACCGTCGAAACGCGGCCCGAGTGGCTGCCCGACGAATACGAACACATCCAGGTCACGCCGGAGGAAATCCGGCAGGCCTTGCACCGTGACGCCCAGCGGCACTTCGGCCTCACCGCCGACGAATTCCTCGCGATCTACCGCGATCCCCCGGAGCAATACCACGGCAATCCCGTGTTTCGCTCCCTGACCTATCTCGCCTTCCTCATTGCCGAGCCGAGCGAGACCTAGGAGTCGGCGCGCCGCCCGAGACTTCCTGGAGCGCATTCGCGAAGTCGCCGGGATCGTCGCGGAGGTACGTCTTGGAGCCGAATGGTCGGGGGCGGATCGGCTAATCGTCGGCCACCACATGGCGCCGCCGTCCTACCGCGGACAGCCGGTTCGGCTAAACAATGGGATGTTTCTGAACATCGAGATCGCACTGCAGATCAACCGCGCATCGCAGCGCCTTGAAACCACGGCCGCAACATTCACCTACCAGGCCGGTGCCGACAATGACGACCCGCGCCCGGTGTTCACCTACCACTATGACCAGCACAGACGGTCCAGGTATCCCCGCTGCCATATGCACGTGTACGCCGCACCGCAGCACTACGTCGGCGAGCGATCGTTCCAAAGACTCCATCTCCCCACTCGCCGGCTCACCGTCGAGCAAATCGTCTGGCACCTCATCCAGGAACACGGCGTCCAGCCCCGCCGGTCCGACTGGCACCAGGTTCTTTGGCGCCACGAAACCTGGTTCCGCGACACCCAACGCGACAAGGCCTGGCCCTACGACCCACCCTTCATCCCCCCGCCCTGACCCTGTCGGATAAACCGTTCGTGGTGAGCCAGTCCGAAGTCTTCGCAGGACTGTGTCGAACCACCCGCCCGGATGAAGCAACCACCCCGCTAACCCCGCTCCCCCTCCAACATCCCCGTCCTGCTCTTGCGTAGGGGCGCGGTCTCAGACCCGCCCGTCTTCCGCGCAACCTGCATCACCCACCCACCCCGTTCGTGGTGAGCCGGGCCGAAGTCCCTCGGAGGCCCGTGTCGAACCACACCTCCCAGCACCCAACCCCAACCCACCCGTTTTCCTCCCGCCGCCATCCCGGCGTCCCCGGAGAGCCCGTCCTGAGCTTGTCGAATGGGGGACCCAGCAGCAACCAATCACCCAAGCGCACCCAAGCCACCCCTGGCAACCCAGCCTGGACGAAATCTCCCAACCTCCCCTCCGCCTCTCAATTCTCACTGCTCTCAGCTCACTCCTTCCTCACGCCCGTTCGTGGTGAGCCGGGCCAGAGTCTTTCGGCGGCCCGCGTAGAACCACAACCCCGCGCAGGCCAGCAGCAAGACGTCATTCCCGCGAAGAGCCTGCCCTGAGCCTGCCAAGGGGGACCGGCAGCACCTAGCGTCTTGGGTCCATCGCAGACACCCCGTCGATCACCTCCTGCCGACTCCATGAAGATTCTGTAAGATCACCTCTTCACGCACCGGGACGGCATCGCCTACCCGACTGCATGAATCGTCGAGGCGGCGACGAAAGGGGCGGCTCAGTGCCTGACGTTCACGCAAGAATTAAGCCGTGAAATATCCAGAGGCTTTGCCGGACGACGAGATCCTGCGCGAGGCACTGAAGGAGTACCGAGAGGCAACGACCTACTGGTATGCGCCCAAGGCGCGAACGCTCAATGACGAGAACATCGCTGTCTGTGCAGACATTCTGCATATCATATTCGACGAGTTTCTAGACTCAAACTGGACTACAGGAACTCAAGATGCGCTCCTAAAGCGACTTATCTCCGCAGGTTTAAACGAGCCGCATGTAATGGGCGGAACGCTGCAAGACCGAACCGCGCTAGTTCGCATCATCAAGGTGTTCTTAGGGACGCTTGGCCTCTTGTGGGTACAAGACGACCAGGAGTTATTTATTACCGATGCGGGGCTCGAACTGTTGCTTGCAAAGGGCAGCACACAAGCCCAGCGTAGCCTCATTGAGGCGCAGGTAGCAAAGATCCAGTTTCCAAACCCCCTACTTAGTCAAGATTGGGCAAACGACTTTCGTGGCCTCCTCCCGCACCTATTCTTGCTGCAGACTCTGCAGCGGGTTGAGTATCACATTACATTCGAAGAGTATGAGCTATTCGTGAACCTTGCGGCTGGTCAATCCGATGTCGAACGAATCGTGAAGTATATTGACCACTGGCGGAGTATCAGTGAAGGAGATAGGGAGGCAGTTCGGAGCATTCTTGGAAGGGTGCCGAACCGCTGGACAAAAGTGAGCGTCCCGCGACTATTGCCCGTTCACCGTGCGTCGGGAACGGGCACACGCCTCAACCGCATCCGGCTCGACGGTTCCTACCAGCGAGCTCTCTTCTGCTATCCCTCTTCGCTGCACATAGACAGCGACATGCGCGAGATTCGCTGTACGTCGCAGGATGCCGTGGACAAGTTGGTTCGCGACCAGATTGACGATCTCAAGCTAGCCAGTTTTGAGACTCAGGAGGCTTGGTTCGAGTACTTCGGAGACCCCGAGCAGCGACCGTCGTGGTTTACGTACGTGTCACTCGCGGTCGAGGCAGCGGGCTCGGCAGCGGAGGCAAAGTCGGAGATCGAGGAGCACGAAGATAGGTTCTCGAAGGAGGAAACTGCGACCCTCAAGCGGCTTCAGATCGAGAAGGCGATCGAGTCTTCGTATGCCGAACACACTGACCTGCTCCACACGCTGGAACCGGGACTTCAGTTACAGGAGCGTCAGTTCCAGACTCCAATTGGGCGAATGGATCTACTATGCCGTGGCACGGACGGCAAGCACGTAGTGGTCGAGATCAAGGCCAATGAGGCCAGCGATGGGGCTTTCGGCCAGATTCTCCGGTACATTGGGTGGATTCATAGGAACTTCGACGACGGGGAGAACAACGTTCGGGGAATAATCCTTGCAGGCCGGTTCCCCAATCGGGCGCGCTACTCGCGCATTGGTCTCCTCCATCCAGACGCCGACCTGTTCCTGAAGTTTCACCAGCACGGCTTCGCCACAGAGGAAGTCTGAGGGAAATGCACTACCGCATGCCGCGTTCGGCGGACTGGCCAAGTGAACAGGTCGATCGCATAATTCTTGGGGACGCTCGGGAAGTGCTCGCCAAACTTCCGGACGAATGTGTAGCGCTCTCGGTAACGAGCCCTCCGTACTGGAACGTAGTCGACTACGGCGTTGACGGCCAGATTGGCCAGACTAGTTATGAACGTTATCTTCAAGATCTGATTGAAGTATGGCGAGAGACTGAGCGCGTGCTAATCCCCAATGGCAAACTGGCAGTCGTCACTCCCGTCATGCCGATTCCTAAGAGCCAGATTAACAGCCAGCACACTAGGCACCTCAAGAACATTGCATTCGACATTGAGTCGAAGATTCTCCGGGAATTGAAAGGTCTCCACAGATACAGCCTGTTTGTATGGAAGAAGCAGACGACCACAAAGATGTTCGGCAGCTATCCGTATCCGCCGAATATCTACGAGGACAACACTGTTGAGTTTATCAACGTGTACGTGAAGGACGGCGCTCCGCCCTCAATTCACCGGGCGGCAAAGGAGCCCAGCAAGCTGACTCAGGCGGAGTGGCGCAACCTATCGATGCAAATTTGGCCGATGTATCCAGAGGACGTGAAACGAGCCGGTGGCCATCCTGCTCCGTTTCCGACAGTTCTCCCACAACGTCTCGCTCTCATGTATACGTTTCGTGCCGCCCCGGATGCGAACTACGCCGGCGATATTATTCTCGATATGTTCAATGGTTCGGGTGCGACATCACTCGCCGCAAAGGCGACTGGAAGACGATGGATCGGTATTGATCTAAATCCCGAGTACTGCGCGCATGCCGAATCAAGGCTGGAGAGTGAGTACGTCAATCCCCACGACATCATGCTTGAGGATGTTCGAGTTCGCAGTGCTTATGACAGCCGTCAACTCGCCATGTTCTGACGCTGTAACAGTAATTATAAACACAGGTACTTCAAGCAATACCTCGAGGATATCAGCATTCGAACGTGATGCTAAGGCCTTCCTGGTAACGTGCATTGTAAAATCTAGGCACGCTACCCCGACAGTTCCCGAACCGGCTTGTATTCGGACCTACCGGCAGTTGACTCGCAGAGATGCAAGTTCGCACGGCACGCACCCTTTTCTAGGGTGCCTCCACTGTCGTGATCCACTTTGCACGGATGCCGACTTCAACTAACTTCGCCTGCGTCATTGAATATAACGATGTAGCGGTCGACGCCCTGTTGCCCATCGCACATTACTTCACCATCATTTTTCCGTCAACATCACAGCCCGCCAAACACGATTCCTTGGCTACGACCTGTTGCGTTACGCTCAATTGCAATTGTCCATCCATGCCGACAGTCAATATCATGGAATACCTTCTGGGGAACATTGGCAATAACGACCTACAGTATAAAGCGATCATAAGTGGATGACGACAACAAGAGCAGCGGAGTGCCCATCCACTAGAGCACCGTTCTATATCACGTATGCGTAAACGCCATTCGCAAGAATGCTAAGTACGACTTGGGTGTGGCAACGGAAGTTGCGCTATCGCGGACCGTCTCTGTATTCCAATATGTCGCTGAGTGGGACCAACGTTGATTCACAACTGTCTCACACTGCCGCAATGAATGATTCCTGCAACCTATTGCAGTCGGGTGTTGAATACAGTTCTAGAAATTCCATTGATAAGATTGCTTGTCACAGCCTTAGCGCTATTTGCTAGAGTATCAAATCCGACAATGGTTATGTCCCGCCTGCTTAGATTCTCAAGCCGAAGTACCGCCTTCTGTCCGGCGTCAAGTGTCTCTTCGCGACCAACGACCACCAGCCCAGCAGGATGGGAGAATGCCGGAAAAGATCTTGACGCTTCACATGCGTGCGTGCGCAAATATTCTTGGTATTGGAGGACCTGACTTATAGCATGTGTCGCATGGGAACTCAATTGGTAATTCTGAGTAACTAATGTCTTCGAGGGTGTTTCGATCTCGACGATTATATAACCGTTGTCATTTGTTCGTAAGACAAAATCGGGTATAAATCGTCCGTGAAGGTCTGGCTGCGACCAGACTTGGAAGGCTCTGGGATTGATCAGCAGCGGATGTTTCTCAAGAAAAGTTTGATATGTACGCTCTTCTTCATCGGTTTTAGCTACGATGTCTTCGTATGATTGTATTACCTTGGGACCAACAGCGATTGATCGTAGCGCGAGTGCACGGCTCAAGTTACTTATCGCGTCAGGGTCCATAAGTGCAAGACCCTGGAGAGATGTCGCGGCGTACATGGCTGCATCTTCGTCATGTTCTATGCTTAGCATGAGCTCGTTGAGATGACGACGTGCCTTGGGAGCAAGAGTCACCCAGTTCACCCCAGCGCGAGATACAGCTTCCTGAAGTCGCTCGTTCGAGCCGAGTGTAAGGAAAGTCTGCGGCGCTGAGCCCCCGGCAGCACCTGCCAATAGCTTGAATGCTAATGTGAAGTTCTTGAACGTCGATTCATTGGCAGCGTTCTCGGTAAGTGCCTTCAGTCCGTCCTCGGCCCAGGCCAGGAGACAGTAGGCCGCAGGCATCTTGATCATCAAGTTATATGTTTCGCCGCCGTACATGTCTCGTGCCAGCAGTTGCGTGGCATGCAGCCCTTCAATGTCGGCCGATGCGACGCAGTCAAGCAAGAGTGGAGAGAGTTCATCGAAACGTCCTGATTCGACAAATCTCCTCGCTCGGTCCATCAAGGACATCTGATTACTTCCTTCGCTTTAACAGCGCAAAGTTTGGAATCTGGAGGGCCATGTGCTGTCCGCTGCCAAAGTTGGCTGTGATCTCGACAGTCAGCTGTTGGCCACGGAAGTGGGCTTCGGAGATTCCTAATGAGCAATAGTGACGATGCCGGAGATGTTCTCAAAAATCAAGCGCTGGAACTGGTGGCCCGAATGGTTTCCGGACCCTCGATCTCCGCAAGTCGAGTGCGGCTCTTGTCCGGCCAAGATATCTACTCTCGTCTCTATCCCACATCGATCCGATCATCCCCGCTGGAATGTCTCGACCCACCGTGTTGAACGCTTGTGCAGCAGCGCGTAGCGCGACGGCCCCTACCGCTTCCTTGACTTGCGAGAGCTAAGCTGCCGCTTTAATCCACGATCTCGTCACACTGAAATCACGCAAATCGACGATCCCTTGCATTCGCCCGCCAGCCGCTCCAGACCGACGTCCTGCATCGCTACCTCTTCGCCGTGACGCATCGCCGTCGCCTCGCCCGGTCGACGAACTCCAGAACTCCCGCCGGGCCAGCTCCGACAGCACGCTGCCCAGGCCGCTCCCGCTCCGCGCCCCCAGCCACCGTCCCCGTAGTCATCCCGGCGCCCACAGCCGGGTCCCAGTAGCAACCAACCACCAACTCTCACCGCGCGTCCGTGTTAAGCCGGTCGAGCCATAGCCCTGGCAACCCAGCCTGACGAGATGCTCTCACCCTCCGCCTCAATCTCTCACTGCTCACTGCTCACTGCTCTCAGCTCACTCCTTCCTCACCCATGCAAGCCTTGCCTGCAATGCCATCACCGCCTGCACTGCTTGCATTGCCAGCATCGACGTCGTTGCCAACACACGAATCCCCTGCGCCGGCACCGTACGCCCCTGACGCCTCGCTAAGAGGACACGGCCCGCGCCCCATCCGTCAGCCCACGTTGCGTCCTACGCAGGCCCCGATCAGCCTCCGACGCCAGGTGCCAAAATCTGGTTGACCGCAATCGCAACCCCGGCCGCCGCGGCCGCCCCAGCCACCACAAGCCCCGCAATCCACTTGATCAGCCGCGCCTCCCGCGCGTGCAGGTCGGCCTTCATCTCGCCAAGGTCAGCCTTCCACTCCGACCGCATGACCTGGATATCCGCTCGCAGCGAATGAATGTCGGCCTTGGTCGCGAACGTCGGCAGCGTGGCCTCGATGGCTGTCAGTCGTCGCTCGATATCGAGCGCGGACAGGTCGGCCGTCATCGGTTTTCGCTTGAGCCGGTTCCTGTTCGGCTCCAGACCAGTTCACGCACGTGGGCGCCCCTTGTTGCTGTATCGGCTAACCAGCCGACTCGATCTCAATCGTCCCCGCTGCATGCACCGGGGCCGCCCCTTTGATGCTGCCTGCATTGTAGCCGTCGCACCCCGATCCGAGAGTCCGCCCACAACCCCGGCGTGAGCCCCCCGACACCGCCAACCCTCCCAGCATTGCCCGCCCCCAATATCAACGCATGCACTGCTCGCATTGCCAGCATCGCCATCATTGCCAGCACCCAACCCCACCGGCCCCCGTTCGTTCCACGACCCCGGCTGGCCCCCGAAGCCACTCTCGCTGCCAACCTCAGACCACCTGGCATCACCCATGACCTCCCGCCCCCATCCCCGCACCGGCCACTGACCGCAACGACCTTGACTTCCCATTACTGCGAGTGTACACTAACTGAGTAAACCGCACAACCCGATCTCCAATGCCCGCCGCCTGGTTCCCCCGAATCCTGTCGTCCCTCCTGCCACCCTTCCGCCCCGCCCCCTTCCTGCGCCGCCTGTCCAACCGCCTCCCCTTCCCAACCCGCCGCCACCCCGCCGCCCCACCACCGCCGCCCGCCGCGCATGCCGCGCCCGTCCAACCCCCCACCCCGGCCCACCCCGCGCCCACGCCCAGCCACCCCTCCAGCACCCACCGAACCGCGCCAACCGCCCCCCAAATCGCGCCAAAGCCCACACTCGCCGTCCCGCGCCAAATGCCCGCCTCGTCCCCCATCGCCCTGCGGGAGACGGTCGAAACCTGCCCCAGACGCGATCCGAGCGTAAGGTTCATCCGCGCACCCCGACTCACCTCACCCCCCTCGCCCCAGCGCACTCCCGAAACCAGCCAAAAAAGCGCCCTGAATTACCTCAAGAGTTTCTTAGAAGAAACTCTTATTGCGCGCGAACCCTCCGCTTCCACCCCCCAACCGGCAGCCCAGCCCTCGGGCCCCTGCACCTACCCGCGGCAAGCCCAGGCACGGCAAGCCCCGCCCCCGTCCGCCGCTTCCTCCCTCGCCCGCTGGGAGAGGGTCGGCGTGAGCGTCTCCCCCGCACCCCACCCCGCCCCAACACCATCGCCCCAGCCCACAACGTCCAGCGGCCGCCCAACCCCTCTTGCAACCCGCTCTTCCTCCCTCGCCCACTGGGAGAGGGTTGGAGCCTGCCCCGGACGCGATCCGGGGGTGAGGGTCTTCCGGTCGAACCGTCACCCTTCAGCTTCGTCGCACCGGGCTTCCTTCGCTGCGGTCGAATCCCCGCTCAAAACCGACCTCCCGCACCTCAAGAGTTTCTTAGAAGAAACTCTTCCCGCGCACGAAACCTCCCATTCCCACCCCGCTAGCCGCCACCCGGCGACCTCTCATCCCCGCGGCTTCGGGTCTTCCTCCCTCGCCCGCTGGCAGAGGCTCGGCGTGAGCGTCTCCCGCGCACCCCACCCCGCCCCAGCACCATCGCCCCAGCCCACAACGTCCAGCGGCCGCCCAACCCCTCTAGCAACCCGCTCTTCCTCCCTCGCCCACTGGGAGAGGGTCGGGGTGAGGGTCTTCCGCGCACCACGCCCGGCCTCAGCACCATCGCCCCAGCCCACCTCCCAAACCCACCAAAAAAGCACGCCCCCGCACCTCAAGAGTTTCTTAGAAGAAACTCTTATTGCGCGCGAACCCGCCCCCTCCCCCGCTGTCAGCCCGCCATCCGCCCCGGCGGCCTGCACGGGTCTGCGGCTACTCTGGCGGCTCTACCGGCCGAGGACCACGGCGTCGTGGCAAATCTCCCGGGATTCGAGTTGGATGAAATCCAAAGCTGAAAACGCGCCAAGCGCCAACTCGCTCGACCGCGCAACCCTGGTCCGCGACCTGACCCGTCTCGGCGTCCCCCGCGGCGGCTTGCTGATGGTCCACAGCTCCCTGCGCAGCCTCGGCCACGTCGCCGGCGGCGCCGACGCCGTGCTGGACGCCCTGCTCGAGACCCTGGGACCGCACGGAACCCTGGTACTCCCCACCTTCACCTACCCGATCGCCCGAAACCCCGGCTTCGTCTTCGACCCACTCCACACCCCCTCGCTCATGGGCGCGATATCGGATGCCGGCCGACGGCATCCCAGGGCTCGCCGCAGCCTCCACCTCCAGCACAGCATCGCCGTCATCGGCCCGCTCGCCGAAACCATCGTCACCTCCGGCGGCGAATCGTCCTGGGACACCGACAGCCCCATGCGCCAGATCCGCGACCGCAACGGCCAATACCTCCTGCTCGGCGTCCCCTACCAGAACCTCACCGCCGTCCACGTCTGCGAAATCGAACTGCAGGTCCCCTACCGCAAGCCCGTGCGGGTCGAAGGGACCATGCGCCGCGCCGATAGTTCTCTGGCGCCCTTCGCCAGCATCGGCTGCCCCCCGCAGCCCGGCCACCCCGGCAGCGACTTCAACCGCCTCGGCCAGCGCATGGAAGACGCCGGCCTGGTCCGGGTCGGCGAGGTGGGCAATGCCGTTGCGCGCCTGTTCGGCGGACACAATCTCCGCCGAGTCGCGCGGGAACTCTACGAACAAGATGACCTTGCATTCCTCAGACAGGGTGGCGTGGTCACCCGCCTTGCCTTCGGCCACACCATTGAGACGGACCGTGGCGAACACTGCGTGGTGGACCCGGCCCGGATGTACGGCGCTACTTGACCGGTGAGTGCGACAAAGCCTTACGAAGCGCGGAGCGCCCTCCGCTGCCGGTCTTCAGACGGAGGTGCGGAGGCGCTAGGCCCCCGCACCTCCGTTCAGTTGCGATGTCCGGCTACTTGTCGTCCTCTGTTGCCGCTTCGTCATCGCTCGCGGCGCGGTTCCGGATCGACTCGTCCGACACGATGCCGGGCAGATTCTTGAGCGAGCTGATGAGATCAACGCCCGTCAGCGACTGCACCAGGGCCGGAAGCTGCGCAATCGTGGACGACACGTCCTGCGTCACCTTGCTGGCCCCCGCGCCCGAATTGCCGTCGCCGCCATTGCTGATCACCACGATGCTGTCGGTCTTGGCCAGGGGTTCTGCAACCGCGCTCGCGACGTCCGGCAGCGATTCGAATAGCTGCTGGATCATCGCTGCCTGGCCGTACTCTTTCCAGGCGTCGGCCTTCTTGTTCATCGCCTGGGCCTCACTGAGACCCTTGGCTCTGATGGCGTCGGCGTCGGCCTCACCCCGGGCCCTGATGGCGTCGGCGTCGGCCTGGCCGCGCAGCCGAACCGACTCGGCGTCCGCCTGGGCCTCGGCGATGATCCGGGTTCGTTCGCCCTCGGCGACCGTCTCCAACTTGTACCGCTCGGCCTCAGACTCGACCCTCACGCGCCTCCGGTTACCTTCGGCGCGCAGTTCCAGTTGGTCTCGCTCGGCCTCGGCGGGACGCCGAACCGTGGCGTCCAGTTCACGCTCGCGCCGAACAATCTCCTGCTGTTGGATCTCGATTTGCTTCTGACGCTCGACAACCTCAACCTGCAACTCTTCCTCACGGATCCGCTGGCGAGTCTTGGCCTCCTGCAATGAGTAGGCCAGTTCGGCCTCGGCCTGCCGGGCGTTGACCTCCTGGTCGTACCCGGCTTTTTTCGTTTGGAAGGCACGTTCGGACTCGGCAATCTCGGTGTCGGCGGCAAACCGCGCCGCCTGCCGCATCTGCTCCGCTTGGGCTTCCCTGATCCCGGCGTCCCGTTCGGCCTGGGCTACACCGATGGCGGCGTCCCGCTTCACTTCCGCAGTCCTGCGTACACCCAGCGCCTCGAGATAACCCTGCTCATCCTGGATGTCGCGGATCGAGAAGCTGACGATCTCCAACCCCATGTTGGTCATGTCAGTCGCCGCCACGTCCCGCACCTGTTCCGCAAAGGCGACACGATCGCGGTAAATGTCTTCGACCGTCATTGTTCCCAGGATGGCGCGCTGCTGACCCTCGAGGGTTTGCAGCGCGATTTCGGCAATCTGCCTGGCGTTCTTGCCGAGGAACTGCTCAGCCGCGGTGCGAATAGCCTCTTCGCTGCGACCTACCTTCACCTGCGCGACGCCGTCGACCGAGACCGAGACACCTTCTTTGGTATACACCCGGGCCGTGTTGACCTGGAGCGTCATGACCTCCAGGGAAATCATCTGGGCTCGTTGCAAAATCGGCAGCACGAACATCCGTCCGCCGACCTTGAGCTTGGGTTGCACGCTTCCGCCCGAGACGATCAGCGCGTGATTTGGGCCTACTGTGTGAAAGCCTGCCATTGGTATTCTCGAATTGATTGGTGTAAGTGACCATTGTGCCCTACTCAGGGCCGTCGCCGTTTGTAGAGCTTCTCGACCTTGAGAACGTCTCCATAGACGCCGATGACTCGAATCTCCTCGCCTTCGATAATCCTGACGCCTGGTTCGGTGGATGCCGGCCATTCTTTGCTCGCCACTCTGACTCTTCCGGAAGGTTCGAGATTCGAAGTGGCCACACCCCGCGATCCCTCAAGAGCCAACTGCTCCTCGGTCTGGAAGCCTCTGGAGGTTCCACCTTCCGCCCTGACGAATCGTATGAACAGAATCCAGGTCACAGCCACTATTCCGGCCGAGACCCCAATCATGATCGGGCTCACCATGTAACTTGGCTCTGGCAGGTCCGCCGGGTCTGGGGATTGCCCAAAGAGGAAGACCGAGCCAAGGACTAGCGCGACAAGGCCACCCGCACCGAACAGGCTGAAGCCGGGAGCCGATGCCTCGGCGTAGAAGAGGCCCAGCGCGAGCGCAATTAGCAACACTCCTCCCCAACTCCCGGGCAAGTTGAAGAATCCGACGAATCCCAGAGCCAGCGCGATGGTCCCGGCGATTCCCGGCCCTAGCATCCCTGGAGCAGAAAGCTCTACCAGGACAGCGATTCCACCAAGAAGGAACAGCGCGAGTACCACATTGGGGTTGGCAAGGATCTCAAGGGCGTGCTCAAAGAAGGTTCGGCCAAGCTGGTTGACTTCCCCACCGACGGACGAGATCTCCACGGTGCCTGCGGCAGTCTCAACGGTGCGTCCGTGCAGCTGCTCCAGCAGTGCGCTCATATCGGGAACGATCAGGTCGGCGACGCCCTGCTCCAACGCTTCTTGGGCCGAATAGGCCAAGGCCTTGGACACGGTGGCTTCCAGGGCTTCAGCGTTGCGATTCCGGACTTGGGCGACGCTGCGAATAAAGGCCTGAGTGCCTTCGCTGACTTTGCGCGAGAGGGTCGCCGGTAGTTCTGCGCCTCCTGAGCCAACTGGAGTTGCCGCCCCGACGCTCGTCCCCGGGGCCATCACGGCGACATGGGCCGCAGCCAGGACGAAGGTTCCGGCGGACGCGGCTCTGGCGCCGGCCGGCGATACGAACACGGCGATTGGAACCTCCGACTCAAGCATTTGCTCCACGATCTCTCGAGTCGACTCAAGAAGACCACCCGGGGTGTCCAGTTGCACGACAAAAAGCGTGGTGGCGTCGCTGTGGGCCTGATCAAGCGCCCGGCCGATGCGTCCGACGGTAATCGGATCTATGGTTCCGTCGATCCTGATCACTGAGACACGCGGCCCGGCTGCCACGGCCACCCCGGCGGATTGCCAGGCGAGAAGCACAACGGCCGCGGTTGCCGCCGCGAGAACGATGAGGCGTCGCGCGACCGACTTGCTGTTGCAGGAACTCGTGGTGGTCAGTGCCACAGCTTGGTCACCCTTGGCGTTGCAGCTTTCGTACCGCTCGAACCCGTCCATCGGCTAACTGTCCGAATCGATTTCGGTAGCGCGGCACCGGAACCTGCGGTGTTGCCCAAGCTTGTTCGTGGCGCTCTGTGCTCGCGACTCTCACTCGACTGGTCGTTGACGGTGGCCCGACGAAACTTGCGGGTGCCGAGGGCGGGACTCGAACCCGCACAGCCCGAAGGCCACTAGCCCCTCAAGCTAGCGCGTCTACCATATTCCGCCACCTCGGCCTGCGCCCATTGTAGACGGGTGTCAGTGAGGTTCCGTGCAAGCTCGCTCCTCGGCGGCCTCGACCAATGCTTCAAAGAGTGCCCTGTGAGGCGCGGAGTGCAGCATTTCTTCGGGGTGCCACTGCACTCCCAGCACAAATCGATGGCCAGGATCCTCAAAGGCTTCAATCAAGCCGTCGGAAGTCCACGCTACCGGTTGCAGTCCCTGCCCGAGCCCTCGAACAGCCTGATGATGAAACGAGTTGGTACCGAGGCGCTCGGATTTGACGACCCGGTGCAACAGGGACCCTTCCGCTATCCGGACTTCGTGGCCGGAGGAGTGCGGATCGCCACGTTGGCTGTGTCGCAATCCGTCGGGCTGCTGGGTCGGAAGGTCCTGCCACAGCGTTCCGCCGCGTGCAACGTTCAGGATCTGGTGACCCCGGCAGATTGCAAGTATCGGGACGCGGTGCTTGAACGCACTTTGTAGCAGGGCCAGTTCCAGTGCATCGCGCTCCGGGCTTGGGTCGACGGTGTCGTTTAGCGTCGGTTCCCCGTAGTTGGCGGGGTGCACGTCCAGGCCGCCCACGAGCATAAGACCGTCGATGCGAGACACAACCAGATCGGTTGCCGACGTGGCTTCGGGGGAAATCACGACCGGGATGGCGCCCGCGCCGGCGACTGCGTCCAGGTAGTCCTGCTTTAGCGCGGCGTGGGGCCGGTTCGGCACCCCTTCGGCTGAGCGCTCCTTGAGCGCATCGCCGGCCGTCACGCCAATGATTACGGGCATGTCACTTCCCTTGAACGCCGGCCCGCGTCGCAGCGTCGCGGGTTCGATGCAACAATGCGACCATGCGTTTCAGATTATCCGGATTCGGCGACGAGATCTCCGACGAACTGTCGGTTCAGTTGCGCGTAATGTCTGAGCTCGGCGTCGACGCGCTGGAGCCACGACGGGTTCAGCTGCCGGGCGGCGACACCAAGAACATCGTCGAAATGTCCGATTCCGAGCTCGGAGTCATGCGTCGAATGCTGGACGACCACGGGATGGGCTGTTCCCAGATCGGATCGCCGGTAGGCAAGGCGCCCGTGGAGTCCGACCTCCAGATTCAGTTTCGCCAGCTCGAGGGTGCCGTGCGCGCGGCGCACGCGTTGGACGCGGCTTACATCCGAGTCTTTGGATTCCAGCCTACGCCGGGCGAGCCGCGTCCCGCCGACCGCCCGGCGGCGCTGGACAAGTTTCAGCGGGTTGCCGAGCACTCGGCGACGCTGGACCCCGGAGTCACGCTCAGCCTCGAGAACGAGCATGATCTGTACAACGACACGCCCGCCGCCTGCGCCGAGTTTCTGGCGCTGGCGGGCGCGCCGATCAGCATGTGTTTCGATCCAGGGAACTTCGTTCGCGGTGGCATACGTCCCTTCGACGACGCGTGGCCGGTGCTTGGCGCGGCGACGCGGATGCTTCACGTGAAGGACTACGACACCGCCATCGCCGACTGGGCGCCCGCAGGCGCAGGTGACGGTCAACTGGCTGACGTGCTGGGCGCGGCGAATCCCGAGAATGTCGCTTATCTGTCGGTCGAGCCCCATCTGGCAGGGACCGAGGCTGGTCGTGGTCGAGATCGTGCGGAGGTCTGGCGCGAAGCGCACGCGGCGCTGATATCGATCCTCGACGGCACGTGAGCCTGCCGCCGCACGTGGCCTGGGTTCGGGTTTCGCCGAGACCTGGTCGCAACGAAGAAATGTCCAGTCTCAACCTGATTGAAGGTCTTGGCATCGAAGGCGATCGCCACGCTCGGCCCGGGAAGCGAAACCAGGTCCTGGTGATGGACCTCGAGACGTTGGATCAGTTCAAGCTAAGGGCGGGCGATATACGCGAGAACATTGCAACGCGGGGTCTCGATGTTGCCAGCTTGGCCGAAGGCGACAGACTGCGATTCGGCACCGATGCCGAGGTGCTGATTTCGCATCCCTGTGCGCCCTGTCACAAGATGGACGCCCTGCGTCCAGGTCTCCAGGAGGAACTGCGCGGACGCCGCGGCATGCTGGGCGTCGTGTCGCGGGGCGGGGTCGTGCTTCCCGGTGACGTCGTCGAACTGATTCGCGGACAGGGCTGATTCGAGTCCGCGACGCCGCTAGTCCCGCTCGATCGACACCTCGCGCCCGCTGTGCGCGGACTCGTAGGCCGCCTCGACCCAGCGGTGGGTGCGGAGAGCCTCGTTCCAATCGGGCGTGTAATCGCCGCCGGTAGCGACGCTGCGCACAAATCCGCGTAGCTGAACTTCAAACGGATCGACCGCCGTCGTCGGCACTGAGTCCCATCCGTCGAGCGGATCTCCTTGCTCGGCCGCAGGGTCGTAGGAAAACAGCGGGCCGTCGCCGCGCTGCACCCAGCAGCGGTTGGCCGTCACCAGCAGTCCCCCGCGGCTGCAGTCAATCTCAATGGTTGGCACATCCTCATGACGTCGGCGGACCCAGCTCGAAAAGACCTGGCCTATGGCACCGTTCTCAAACCTCAGGTTGACAGCGCAGGAGTCCTCGACGTCGCTGTGGAATGGCCCGCTGTCCGGGTCCTCGCGCTCGGTGATGCCATCGAAGGTCAAGCAATGGGTGCTGCTAATCGGGCCGACCAGCCAGCCGAGGAGGTCGTAGAAGTGCGCCATCATGTCGTGGACGACACCACCCGCCGACTCCTCGCGCTTGAAGAACCACGGTGGACGGTTGCTGACCAGCGGCGGGACGTAGTAGCCAAAGACCACTCGTGCGTGAAACACGTCGCCGAGGTCACCTGACTCCAAAATCGCTTTGGCCGCCTGCGGACCGCCCTGGAAGCGCATGTTCTGGATGATGCCGTGGCGTACGCCGGCAGCCGTCGCGGCCTCAAGCAGCTCCTCGGACTCTTCCAGCGTGGCGCCAAGGGGCTTGTCCGTGAACACGTGCTTGCCATCGCCAATCGCTTGCATCAAGGGGTCGAAGTGCAACCGGTTCACCAGGCAGTTGTCGACCACATCCACGTCGTAGCGACCTACGGAGCCTTCCAGATGGTCACTGGAAAAGTCGGCGTTGTAGGCGTGGAAGATCTCGCGCAGGCGCTCGGGCGTGCGGCCGTAGACCCCGAGGATTACCGGGACTTCGTCGCCGTCGACGACTTCAGGCTGCGCGCGAATGTTCGCCAGGGCGGCTGCGTGCCGGTGGGCCATGCGGCCGGTTCCGAGAACGAGAAACGTAATGGGGTTGGCGGGCACGGGCAATCTCACGGGCGACAGTGGGCGAAGTCTATATGAGGTCGGGCCGCGATCCTGCGCATTGACTCAAGCGGTCGTACGTCGCCGCTCGGAAGGTCGTGGGCGCGCGGGGTTGCTGGATGGTTGGTCTCCAGGAAGCTGCTCGGCTAGCCTCTCTCGTCAGGCGCGCAAGGGGACTGCGAATGGTTTCGCCGAGAGGCAGCGGCGGCCTGATTACCCGACGTGACGTACGCCGGGCCCCGTTGGCATGAGCGCCGACTTGCAGCCCGCCAACTTGCGGCCCTCGGGCTGGTTCTTCACGCGCATCAGCCTCTTCTGGGTCGGACTCTCGTTCATGTGGGGCGCCGTGAACATCCAGGTGCTCCCGTCGGTTGTGCCCGACATGGTGGGCACGAATCTCCAGGGCACCGCCATTGGCGCGATTGTCTTCGTGGGTCTGGCCATCGCGATCGTCATACAGCCGCTTGCGGGCGCCGTTAGCGACCGTGCCCAATTCCGGGTCGGGCGCCGCCGACCATTCATGCTCGCGGGCGTCCTATTCGCGATTCCGTTCCTGGTGGTCATTGGGCTGACGCCCTACTACTGGCTGCTGTTTCTCGCCGTGGTCGGCGTGCAAGTCGGCGGGAACATTGCCCACGGCCCGTATCAGGGCGTGATTCCGGACCAGGTTCCGCCGCCGGCCCGAGGGCGCGCGTCGGGATTCTTCGGCGTCGCGAATCTCATCGGCACGATCCTCGGCGCGGCGGTTGCCGGACAGTTCCTGGCCGAAGGCCAGGTGTTTCTGGCCTTGCTGACGATTGCCATCGTGCTGGTGGCGATGTCATTGATGACGTGGGTCTTCGTGCGGGAAACGCCACCACCGCCACCGGAAGCGTACGGCCCTGTCTGGAAAGAAGTGCGCCGCCGCGTTCGCGAACTGAGGGGCAAGCCGGCCTTCCTTTGGCTGATGGGCTCGCGGCTCCTGTTCTTCATGGGCTTGCAGTCGATGGACAACTTTCTCCAGCTCTTTATCGGTCAGGGCCTGGGCGACGATAGCCCCGAGGGCAAGACCACCATCGTATTGGGGACCGTCCTCATCCTGGCCGTGCTTACTAGCGTGCCGGCCGGATGGGCCTCTGACCGATTTGGTCGGCTGCGCCTCGTGGCCACGGGCACGTGCCTGGGGCTGGGGTCGGCCGTCCTCCTGGTATTCGCGCAGGACTTCACTCAGGTCGTTGCGTTTGCCAGCCTGCTCGGCATCGGGTTGGGGCTGTTCACGGCCGCGGACTGGGCGGCGGCCATTGACCTGGTACCCGATGTACGCGCGGCGGGACTCTACATGGGGCTGACGAACGTGGCTACCGCCGGCGGGGATGCCCTGGCCACACTCTCTGCCGGCGTCGCGCTTGATGTGGTGAACCAGCTCGCGCCGGGCTACGGCTTCCGCGCGGTCTTCGCCCTCATGGGGCTCTATTTCCTGCTGAGCGTGGTGGTGCTGGCCAAGGTGCGAGCGCACGTGCACGCTGCGCCGGATTCACCCGTGCTAGCTCCCGAGGCATAAGTCCGTAGCGATCGGTCGTTGGCTGTCCGCACCGAATGAAACGGCATGATTGGCGGTCATTTAGGGGTCTTGGCGGCGGAGTCGGCGCTCCCCGATATGCGCGAATGTGGGATGTTAGGCATAATCGCCCCTGCGGCCCCGTCTGGCGTCTGGGCAGGGCCAATTCGTCCGAGCCAGCACAGCCAATCGCCTACGGGCCCAACTGGAGGCAGTCCGGAATGCAGACAGTTGTTTTTTATCTCGTGATCGGGGTCTCGTTCGGAGGCCTCATCATCGGACTCCTCTACTGGATTTACTCGATGATCAGGGGATCTTCTGAGGAATAGCTAGCAACGAGAGGCGCGCAGCGCTTCTTGGGTTAGGGGCCCTGCTGGTCCAGGTCTTCATCGCCTCTGCGACGTAGGCCTCAGCATGGCTTCTCGCGTGTCGCGTTGATTCTGATCAGTTGTACGGGTCGAGTCTCATCGGAATGCCTGCGGACGCCATGAATTCCTTGGCTTCCTGCACGCTATAGACACCGAAGTGAAATATCGACGCCGCCAGCACGGCATGCGCGTTGCCCAGCGTTATCGCGTCGCGCAGATGCTCGAGAGATCCGGCTCCCCCTGAGGCGATCACCGGGATCGACACGGTATCGGTAACGGCCCGCAGAAACTCGACGTCGTAGCCCTCGCGCGTTCCGTCCGCGTCAATGCTGTTGAGCACAATCTCGCCGGCGCCCAGTTCCTGACCACGCTGCGCGGTCTCGACAGCGTCAAGGTCCGTGCGCACGCGGCCGCCGTTGAGGTAAATGGTCCAACGCGGCGGATCGCTGTCCGGATCGCGCAGCGCGTCGATTGACAGCACCACGCATTGCGATCCAAAGCGGTCGGCGCAGGCGCGAATCAAGTCGGGGTCGCGATGGGCGGCGCTGTTGATGGAGACCTTCTCGGCGCCGCTGCGCAACATGAGGTACATGTCGTCGATCGTCCGAACGCCGCCGCCAACTGACAAAGGAATGAAAACCTGCGACGCCACGCGCTCCACAAGGTCCACCATGATGTTGCGGCCCTCCGCCGACGCCGTGATGTCGTAAAAGACCAGCTCATCGGCGCCTTCACGGTCATATCGGGCCGCTAGCTCGACCGGATCACCGGCATCGATGTCGGCCGAGAAGCGCACGCCGCGGACGTTCCGCCCATTCTTAACGTCCAGGCACGGAATCACGCGACGCGTGAGCATCCGCTAGCCCCGGGCAGCCCGTCGAGCGTCGGCCAGGGTGACGGCGCCCGTGTACAGCGCCCGCCCAATGATCACTCCGTCGGCTCCAAGTTCCGCAAGCTGCGTCACGTCGTCGCGGCTGTGCACGCCACCGGATGCGATCACGTCCAGCTCTTGCCCGTGGCGTCGAACCAAGTCCGCGGTCCCAGCAAAGTTCGGCTGGGCCAGCATGCCGTCGCGGTCCACGTCCGTGTACACCAATGCCGCGACACCGGCGTCGGCCGCCATTGCGGCCAGATCTGTCGCCGCCAGCTCGCTATCTTCCGCCCATGCTTCAATTGCCACGCGTCCATTCCGGGCATCCACGCCGACGGCTATCTGCCCGGGGTATGCCACGGCGGCCGCACGCATCAAGTCAGGGTCGCGCACTGCGGCAGTTCCAACCACCGCGCGAGCAGCGCCGGCGTCCAGCACCTCTTGGATCGCCTGCAGATTGCGGATGCCGCCGCCAATCTGCACGGGAACCGAGCCGGCCAGGTCAATGATCTCCTTAGCCAGCGAGCTATGAACGCGAGTGGCGCTGCGCGCCGCATCCAGATCCACCATGTGGATCCAGTCCGTCCCGCAGTCCAGGAAGTAACGGGCCGCCTCGCGCGGGTCCTTGTAGTAAACGGTCTCCCGCGCGAAGTCGCCTTGAATGAGATTCACGCACTTGCCGCCTCTGAAGTCGATTGCTGCGTAGATGTCCATGCTCAGCCAAACTCCGGCGTGGGTGTCTGGCCGGCTAGACGGATGAAGTTGGCGTAGATCCGAAGCCCCACGGCACCGCTCTTCTCAGGGTGGAACTGGGTTGCGTAGAGGTCATCTCGCCGAACGACGCTGGTGAAGTCCAATCCATAATCCGTGGTCGCTGACACACAGGCGTCATCCGCCGGGCGTGCGTAGTAGGAGTGCACGAAGTAGAAGTTGGCGTCCTGCGGCACGTCGGCAAACAGTGGGGAATCCTCGGCTTGGCGCACCTGGTTCCACCCCATGTGGGGGACTTCGAGCCCCGGCGGGAAGCGCACCACCTCACCCGGCAACACGCCTAGGCAGGGAGTTTCGTCATCTTCCTCGCTCCGCTCAAACAGAACTTGCAGCCCCATGCAGATGCCTAGGTAGGGCACACCCCGCGCAATGGCCGTAACCACTGGGTCGTCCACGCGTGCCTGACGTAGCCCCCGCATGGTGTCCGCCGCGGCGCCGACGCCGGGCAGGATAACGGCATCGGCCGCCGCCACCGCGGACGGATCGTCCGTAACGGCAAAGGTTGCGCCAACGCGATTAAGCGCGCGCGCCACACTGTGAATGTTGCCGGCGCCGTAGTCCACAACCGCGATCATGCGCTGCCCGCCAGAGCTTTTCGGACGCGCCGTACAACCCCTGCCAGCGGAACTTCTGTCTGGGCGGCGCCGTTCATTGGCTTGAGCGCCACGACGCCGCGCTCCAATTCCCGCGCTCCGATCAGCATGGCGGCGCGTACCCTGGCTCGGCTCGCGCGTCGGAGCTGGGATCTCGGGCTCGCGGCGCGGAATCCCGATTCCACCGAGATGCCAGCCAGACGTAGCTGGCGGGCCAGTCGCATGGCCTCGGCCACCGCTTCGTCAGCCAGCGGCGCAATGTACACGTCCGTTGCGGGTGGACCGGCGGAAGTTGAGCCGCCGCGTTCCATGTTGAGGAGCACGCGCTCGATGCCGCTTCCGAACCCTACGCCGGGCACGTGGCCGGCGCCGATAAGTTCAGCCAGGTAGTCGTAGCGTCCGCCGCCACCCACCGTGCTCTGCGATCCAGCGTCGGGCGGAACGAACTCAAAGACGGTGCGGTTGTAGTAGTCCAGACCACGAACCAGGCGGTGGTTGACCGTGTACGGGATTTCGAGGGCATCGAGCAGATTCAGAAGTTCCGCAAGGTGTTCGCGCGCAGGCGTACCTAGAAAGTCCAACGACCGCGGCGCGCCTTCGCACAGCTCGGCAACCGCCGGGTGCTTGGAATCCAAAATTCGCAATGGGTTGGTGGCCAACCGTTCGCGGCTTTCGTGGTCCAGGCGGTCCGAACGTGGCGTGAAGTAGTCCACCAGCGCTTGGCGGTACGTCCCTCGGGTGTCGGGATCACCCAGTGAATTCAGGTCCAGCCTCAGGTCATCGATGCCGAGCGCCTCGTAGGTCGACCGGAGCAGATCAATAATCTCGGCGTCAACGGCTGGACTTGGGTCACCCAAAGCCTCGGCGCCGATTTGGTGGTGTTCCCGATAGCGGCCGGCTTGCGGGCGGTCGTAACGAAAAATCGGGGTGATGTAGTACAGCTTCACCGGCTGCGGCAGGTTGTGGAGGCCGTTCTGCGCGTACGCACGGACGACCGGAGCCGTGCCTTCGGACCGAAGCGTCAGCGAGTCGCCGCCACGGTCCTCGAAGCTGTACATCTCCTTCTGCGCAAGGTCCGTAGCATCGCCGGTCGTTCGCGTGAACAACTCGGTTCGCTCAATCGTCGGCGTGCTTATCGGAGCAAAGCCGCGCAGTTCACACTCGCGCTGAAACGTCTCGATCACCAAACGCCAAGTGGGCGCCATGTCGGGCAGACGGTCAGCAGTTCCTCTGGGACGTTGGATCATGCGGAGGCTTTCAAACCATCGATAGCCACCTGCACGGCGGACGGATCGTCGGTCGTTACCGTGATTCGCTTGTCGCGAGAGCGCTGGCCCCGTTCGATGCTGAGATCGCGCTGCGGCAGGCTGAATGCATCCGCCAAGAGCTCAATCAACGCACGGTTGGCGCGGCCGTTGGTCGGTGGCGCAGTGATTCGAGCGGCCAGCGACCCGTCAGCTCGTCGCTGAAGGACGCTGGTTCGTGCCCGCGGAGTGGCTCGGACGCGGAGTCGAATAGTGGTCGGCATGTGGCGGCTCTGTCATTAGTCGCTCACCCGAGTGCCAGCGAACGCACGAGGTTCCAGAGCACCTGAATGACCAGGATTGCGATGAGCGGTGAAAGATCAATCATCCAGGATTGCGGTAGCGCTCGGCGGATCGGACCCAGAATTGGCTCCGTCATGTCGACCAGGAGTCGCATAAACGGATGGGACGGATCGCGAACAAACCAGGTGAGGATTGCGCGACCGATGATGGCGAAGACGATGATCGTCACCAGCCAATCAAGCAGTTGGATGAGTGCGGTGAGCACGTTGAGTCAGGGACCTGGAGCCAGGGAACGCGCCCCAAAGATAGCGCGTCCGACGCGGACAATTGTGGCGCCCTCCACAAGCGCTTCGTCGAGGTCGGCCGTCATACCCATCGAAAGGTGGTCAATCGGCTGGTTTGGCAGGCTGACACGCAACGACCCGCGGAGTTCCCTCAGCCGGCGAAAGCAGGCGCGGCTTGCCGCTGGTTCGACCCCAAAGGGGCCGATCGTCATCAGGCCGCGCAGGGTCAGCCCGGTTTCCCGGTCAAGCGTTGTGGCCAGCTGTGATAAACCCGATGGTTCGACACCGCCTTGTGTGTGCGCCCCTGTCAGATTGACCTGAATCAGCACGTTACAGGGTTGGCCGTCGCGTACAGCCTCCAAGCGACGCGCCAGGCGTTCTGAGTCCAGCGAGTGGATAAGCGAAAAGAGCCGAACCGCGGCGCGCGCCTTATTGCGCTGCAAATGACCGACGAGATGCCACCGCCCACCGCCCACCTGCGGAATTTTCTGCTGTGCTTCCTGTACCCGGTTCTCGCCGAGGTCCGTGAGTCCCGCGGCCAGGCCTTCGCGAGCAGTTGGGGCGTCGAAGGTTTTGCAGACCGCCACCAGCGTGACGTCCTCCGGCGCGCGGCCCGTGCCGCGACAGACCGACGCAATGCGTGCCCGAATGGACTGGACGCGGTCGGCGATCCCCCCCGCGTCGGCGACGGACATCATGCACTCGCCTCGGTTCGGGTCAGCGGCCCTCCGAGCGCCGACGCAAGAAGGCCGGGATCTCGATCTCACTGCCCTCGCGCGAACGGCTGGAAAAGTCCAACTCGCGGACGACCGGGCTGCTTGAGGGTCGGGAACTGCGTCGCCGGGCAGGGCGCGTTTCGGCCTCGCCAACCTGGAACCCCGTGGCAATGACGGTGACCTGGAGCCGGCCTTCCATCGCTTCGTCGATGACCGTCCCGAAGATGATGTTCGCGTTGGGTTCCGCGGCTTTGGCCACGATGTCGGCGGCTTCGTTCACTTCGTGCAGTGTCATGTCGGGACCGCCGGTGAAGTTCAGCAGCACACCGCGCGCGCCGTCCACCGACACGTTGAGCAGCGGGCTGTTGAGGGCTTGATGGATGGCATCGGAGGCTCGGTCTTCGCCTTGTGCCTCGCCGATAGCCATCAGCGCACTGCCTGACTCGGTCATCACCGCGCGCACATCGTTGAAATCAAGGTTGATCAAGCCCGGCTGCGTGATCAGGTCCGACACGCCCTGGATGCCCTGACGCAGCACGTCATCGGCCAGAGCAAAGGCCTCGGTCACGGACATTTTGGGGTCGGCGACCGCCAGGAGCTGTTGGTTGGGAATCATGACGAGGGTGTCCACGCGCTCATGCAGGTTTCGGATACCTTCCTCGGCGTAACGGGCGCGCGTACTGCCCTCGAAATCGAACGGTCGAGTCACGACGCCTACCGTCAGCGCGCCTGCTTCGCGAGCGACGTCGGCCACCACGGGCGCGCCGCCGGTGCCGGTTCCGCCGCCCATGCCCGCGGCGATAAACACCATGTCCGCGCCTTCCACGGCTTCGCGGATCTCATCCAGGGACTCTTCGGCGGCTTTCTGTCCCAGTGAAGGCTGGCCGCCGGAGCCGAGGCCGCGCGTGGCCTTATCGCCGACGCGGATGCGCGTGGGCGCGCTCGAGCGCACCAGTGCTTGGGCGTCGGTGTTAATTGCGATGAACTCAACGCCTTGCACATGCTCTTCGATCATTCGGTCGACGGCATTGCTGCCGCCGCCGCCGATCCCGACAACCTTAAGTTCGGCTAACGAGTCGCCACCGATCACGGCTCGCGATTCGCGACCGGCGGCGCCTGAGTGCGGCTCGCCAGCCGTGCCCGTCAGCCGCGTGATTCGACTTCCACCGCGGCCTTCACTCTCGGCCATGTCCACTCACCCTTCCCAGGCGCGCCAAAACTGGACGGCCAGACCGCTCACGACGCAACGCCACAACAGTAACGCCATTATGCCGGAACTGAATCACGTTAAACGGCCTTTCACCTGACGGTCGGCGAGACGACTGATCGCATCCACCCACCCAGTCGGTCCAACACGCCTTCCCGGCGGTGACTGGCGGCGGTAACCCAACCGTCCGCCTCCTCGGCCGCAGATGCGGTGAGGAGCAGGCCGATCCCCGTGCTGAATTCGGGCGCGCGCAGACTCTCGTCCAGACCCCAGAGCGCTCGGGGGCGTCCCAGGGTGACCGGCATATCAAGGACGTCCCTGACGAGGGCGGGAAGACCGGCCATGCGCGAGCCGCCTCCCGTAAGCACCGCGCCGGCCGGGAGAAGATCGTAGTAGCCGCTGCGAGTGATCTCATCGAGAACCAGGTGCAGCAATTCCTCCATGCGGGCGGCAATAACCTCCGACACATCGCGTCGGCGCATGGCCATCGGGGCGCCGTGGTCGAATCCGGGAACCGCAACGGTTGTGTCGTCGTCCGCAGCCAGAGGTTCAATGCTGCCGTGCTCGACTTTCAACGCCTCGGCAACCTTTGTCGGAAGTCGCAGGCCACGGGCTATATCGGCTGTGACGAGCGCGCCGCCAACCGGGATGACCGCGATATGCCAACAGGCATCGTCCACGAACAGGGCTACGTCGGTTGTCCCGCCGCCGATGTCAATCAGGACGACTCCCTCGCGGCGCTGCTCTGGCGTGAGGCAGGCGCGCGCCGAAGCTAACGGCTGTAATACACGGCCTCGGGTCGACAGGCCAGCCTGATCCACGCAGTGCTCCAAGTTCGCCATGGCGTTAGTGGCGCCAGTGATGACGTGAGCTTCAACGGCAAGCCGACGCGCGGTGAGACCGCGGGGATCCAGCACGTCAGTCAGATGATCGGTCGCAAACGTTTTGGGTATGACGGCTACGACTTCCCGGTCTTCGGCCAGACTCAACATGGTCGCTCCGCGGACTACCGCGCCAACATGGCGCTCGCGCACCTCGCGCTCTCCCGGGGGCAGCTGAACTTCGCCATGCTGGCTGTGCGATTGGAGGTGGCCGCCAGCGATTCCGGTTACGACCTGTGAAGCACGTACCCGTGCCGCCTTCTCGGCTCGGTGAATTGCTTCGTCAATGGCTTTGACGGTCAGCACGACGTCAACAACCTGGCCGCCCTTGAGACCATACGAAGGCGCCGTACCGACGCCAAGGACATGCAGTTGCGCGCCACGGTATTCCTGCCCAATCACGGCGCAAGTCTTGGTCGTTCCGACATCCAGCCCGACGAACGTGCGGTTGCGGCTCATACCCCTGCCCTCCGCCACAAGGTGTGTGCCAAAGCGAACAGTTTACATAACACAATCAACGCGCCGGGGGAACTTGATTCGCGGTGAGCGGCGGGGCGTCAACAGTCCGATAGGTGGGTCGTTCAATCGGGCGGAGATCCACGCTGGCAATTCGCTCGCCCAGACGGTTTGCTTGCTCGAGTACGGCGTGCAGAGCGACGAGCTTGGCGTCGAGCTGCGAGGTGTCTCCAAAGTCGAGTTCTCGCCCGGCATGGTCGACCACGGTCAGACGGCCGATCGAATAGTGAATGCGGCTGGGGATAACCCGAAGCAGTGGAAGATTGCTCTGCAGCTGATGCGCGGCTATCAGCACGCTCACGTTAACGAGATCACCGGGCGCAAGCCCGTCCAGCGATTCGTTCTCAATCGTGAGCGGCACCTTCGGCTCGAATTGCTCAGCCAGGACTTCGCCGGACGCATTGACGAGGTAGCTCTGACCGTTGACGACCCAGTTCGCCACCGGCGCCTCATAGGCAACGGTCACGGTGGCTCGTCCGTCGACCCCTACCTGAACCAGCGCGTCGGCGACGCCTGGCAAGTCCCGGATGTGCTGCTGCAGCGCGCGGGTGTCAATGCGAAACACATTGATGCCAATGAGGGGACGTGTGGCGGACTCAATGCTGGCTGGATCGACTGCGGGAGGCGGTGAAGAATCGGCCCGGTGTATGGCGACGTCGCGTACGTTGAACATGGGCGAATTGAGCAACCAGATAAGGACACCCGCCGAGAACATCGCGACCACCAGCGACAGAACTTTCGTGAAAAGGCTCGTCCGTACGTCAGTCATGCGAATAACGCCTGCGCGCGGCAGTTCCAGCGGCCCAGCAGGCGAACTTCGGGAGCCAGTCGGACGCCCGTGGTCTCGAACACTTGCTCACGAACGGCGATGGCCAGATCCAACACGTCACCGGCGGTACCACCTGGCCTGGCCGAGAGGAAGTTGGCGTGGACCGGCGACACAAAGGCGCCGCCAAGCTCCCGGCCCTTTAGCCCGGTGGCCTCGATCAAGCGCCCGGCGTAGTCGCCATCGGGGTTCATGAAGAATGACCCCGCGTTTTGCCCTTGCGGCTGCGTGGCCCGTCGCCGCCGGGCCAACGTCAGCAACTCGCTGCGAAGCGCGACGGGGTCCGCCGTCTGAACGCGAAACGAGGCGGCCAGCACGACGGGATTTGTGCCATCGCCCTGGAGATTGCTGTGCCGATACGCGAATTCAAACTCATCAGCCGCCGTTTCGCGTTCGTGGCTTCGCCGCCAAACGAGCGCGGATTCCAGCACCGCGGCTACATCTGATCCGAACGCACCGGCGTTCCCATAGACGGCGCCGCCGACGGTTCCCGGAACTCCGATGGCGAATGACAGGTTGCCCAGCCCAAGGCGTGCACATCGTCCCGCCAGGCGAGCCATGCTGTGACCCGATGCCACGCGTACACGACCGGCTGTCCTGCGTGGCTCAAAGTCCATGCATCGGTTGTAGACCACCAAACCGTCGATACCCGCGTCGGCCACCAGGCTGTTCGTGCCATGGCCCAGGATTGTTCGGGGAATCCCCAGGCGGTCCGCCGTTGCCAGGGCCAGGCGAAGTGCGTCCAGGCTGCGAACTTCCACCCAGTAGTCGGCGGGTCCGCCGACGCCAAACGACGTGTATCGAGCCATAGGCTCTTGTGTGCGAACCCGGAGCTTTGCCGGAAAGCGTGCCGGGCTGGTCATGTGGTGGGCACTTTCGAAATACCTGCGGCCAGGCGGTCGGCCAACGGTGTAATTGACTCAGGCCCCATAACCAGAATCAGGTCGCCGGCCGTTGCCTCGGTCAGCACGCGATCGGCCATTGCCTCAAAGCTGGGCAGCGACACGACGTTGGGGTGTGTCAGCGCCGCAGCCAGATCGGCCGAGCAGATATCGATAGGCGCCTCACGCCCCGGCGGCGAGTAAATCTCCGCCAGCAGCACCTGATCAGCGTCTCGAAACGCGTCGAGGAAATCGTCGAAGAGGTCCCGTGTTCGGGACTGGAGCAGTGGCTGATAGATGGCGAGCACTCGTCGCGGGCTCAGCTCGCGTACGGCCTGCAGGCTTGCCCGCACGGCCGTGGGATGGTGGGCGTAGTCTTCGAAAATGGAAACGCCCTGCGAGTGCGCACGGAACTGCAGGCGGCGCTCGGCGCCTTGGAAGGCCTCAATCGACCTGGCAGCTTCGGTTGAGTCCACACCCGCCAGCGACGCTGCCGCCAGAGCTGCCAGCGCGTTGAGAGCGTTATGGCGACCGGGCATCGGCAGCTGTACCATCAACGGACCGCGAGGGCTTGAGATGTCAAGCGTCGGGCCGGGAATACCTGGCCGGTAATGCTCGATGTGCCAGTCGCCGCCAGGGCCGAACCAAATCACCTTGCTCGAATGGCGCTCGGCCACCCGACGCAATAGTGATACATCCCGTCTGGCGACGAGTGTTGCCTCCCCAGGCAGCTGATCCACGAAAGTCTCAAACGCGGCAACCATCCGGTCGACGCTGCCGAAATAGTCCAGGTGCTCCGGTTCAAGGTGGGTCAGTACCGCCACCCGGGGCCGGTATGAGAGAAAAGCGTCGTCGAACTCGTCGGCCTCCAGCACCATCCATGCTCCGGTGTCAATTCTCCCGTTGACCCCTCCCAATGACGGGACGTCGGCGCCGATGAGGAACGATGGTGCAAGACCGGCACCGCGCAGGATGGTGGCCGTCAAGGCCGAAGTAGTGGTCTTGCCGTGCGTGCCGGCAACGGCAATCCCGCGACGCTCATTGAATAGTGCGGCAATGGCTTCGGCCCGAGTCCTAATCGGTGTGCCGGCGGCCCGTGCCGCGGCCAGTTCAGGGTTCTTCGATGGGATAGCGGACGAGTGAATGACCATGTCGGCGTCGGCGATGTAGTCCGCGCTGTGCCCAATGTTGATGCGAGCGCCACGGCGACCCAGCCGTTCCGCCTGCGGAGATTGTTCGAGGTCGCTGCCGCTCACGGTCTTGCCCGTATCCAGCAGTGCGGCGCCGATGGCACTCATTCCTTTACCTCCGATGCCCACGATGTGGACATGGCGCACGGCGGGGTCCGTGACTTCGGGCGAGGTCATGGGTCGGGCGTCGCTGGGTGGCCGGCAAGCTGTAGGCCGATTGCCGCAATCCGGGCGGCGGCGTCAGGCTGGCCTCGCGACAGCGAAGCCGCGCCAATGGAGCGCAGGCGTTCTGGCTCGTCGAGCAGATCGAGCAGGGCACTCGCAAGGCCACCGGATGGCAGCTCGGTCTCACGCAGCATCATGGCCGCACCAGTTGCCGCCATGGCCCGGGCGGTTGCAGTCTGATGCCCGGCTCCAAACGTGCCGGGAATCAGCACGGCCGCTGTCCCAACAGCGCTCAGTTCCGCTACCGAAGTGGCGCCGGCGCGGCTGACCACCGCGTCGGCCGCGGCCAGCAAATCCGCAAACCCGTGTTCAATGAAGGCGTGCAGGTGATATCGCTGTCTCAGCGTTGCAGGAAGGCGGTCGCGATCGGCCGTCAGCGACCGATAGTCTCGCTGGCCGCTGACATGCACCACGTGGGCTTTGGGAAGTAAGCGCGCCAAGTCCGCACGAAGCGCCTGGTTGATAGCGTGCGCGCCTTGACTGCCCCCCATGACAACAACCAGCGGTTCATGACCTGGGACGCCAAACTTGGCACGCGCGCTGGCCGCATCAGGCGCCGCAAACGACGCTCGCACCGGATATCCGGCTAGTTCGACCGGCGTGCGCCAGATCTGGTTGCGTGCTTCTTCGAACGCAATGGTGGCGACTGACGTCAGCGGCGCCATGACCCGTGTCGCCCAACCCAGAGCCGCGTCGCCCGAGAAAATCACCGACGGAATGCGTCGCAGCCAGCTCACCAAGAGCACCGGCGCGCTGACGTAACCACCGCTCGCGATGACCGCGTCCGGCCGTCGTCGGCTGAAGTCGCGCCAGATTGAGAACATCGACCGAATGAGAAGCCAGGCACGCCACGGCAGCCGCCACCAGGCCACGCCGACCAAGCCGCGTGCGGGTAACGACAGGACTTCAAGGTCAACGTCTCGATACAGCAGCCGATCCAGATCCCGTGACCCGCATACAGCGGTGAGCTTGGTCGCCGATCCCGTCATCTCGGCAACCTGTTGCGCAACAGCAATCGTGGGGAAAATGTGGCCGGCCGTACCACCGCCAACGAGCACCAGCCTCATTTGCTGTGCCCTAAATCGGATTGCCGGGCGACGTTCATCAAGATGCCCATCATGATCATGGACGCAAGCAGGGATGAGCCGCCGCGGCTGATAAAGGGAAGTGTGATCCCGGTCACCGGCGTCAGCCCAGTCACAACGGCCATGTTTACGAACGCCTGGAAGCAAAGTTGTGTCACGATGCCGATGGCCAACAGGCGGCCGAATACCTCATCGGTTGATGCGGCAATCTGAATCCCACGTACAAACAGCGCCAGAAACAGCACCAGGACAAGCCCGGTGCCCACGAGACCGAACTCCTCGCCTAGAACGGCGAAGACGGCGTCGGAGTCTGGAATCGGTAGTCGAAACTTCTGAGTCCCTAGGCCAAGGCCGCGCCCAGTGATGCCCCCGGAGCCCATGGCAATCTGCGCTTGCGCCGCTTGGTATCCCGTTCGATTGATGTCCGGGTCGCCGCTGAGGAACGTCATGAGGCGTTCGCGCTGATAGGCGTTCTGGGACACGGACACGAGCGCGATGGGTACTAATGTGCTGAACCCCAGCAGCAAGTGCCACAGGCGGGCGCCAGCGGCAAAGATCATCACGAAACCGACAAACGCAATGGTGATGGCTGCGCCCAAGTCCGGCTCCAAGACAATCGGAACAACAACCAGGGCGACGACGCCGCCCAGATAGACAATGGACACCCGCAACTCGCGGATTCGTCCGCCGAAACGATGGGCCAGTGCCGCCAGCATGATCACCATGGCGACCTTCGCAAACTCGCTCGGCTGCACCGTGAGATCGCCTATCCGAAACCACCGGCGTGCCGCGAAGAGACTGGTCGCGTCTTCAACAAACAGCACGCCGACGAGGCTGATCAGAGTGCCAACAAACGCCACCGGCGCCACCCGAGCAAAGCGTTGATAGTTCACGGCGCTGAGCGCCAGCGCCAGAACGACTCCCACGCCTGCCAGGACCATCTGCTGGACCGACACGCGCTCGAATACTGAATCTCCACCCAAGACAACAGGCACTCGCGCGCTGGCCACCAACACGACTCCGCCAAGCGGCAAAACGAAGGTCAGTAGCAACAGATACGGATCTCGGGAGGGCCAGCTTGGCAGCCGCCCCGCCAGCCAATGGCCGGTGCTCGCTCTCATGTCTGGCCGGTACGAGGTGGGATTCGAAGGTGTGCGAACACTCGGCTCATTACACGCGCAAATGTGGGCGACGCCACGTAGGCGCCAAAGAACGCGGATTGGGGCCGTTCAACGACAACGAGGGCCAGCACACGCGGCAACTCAAGGGGGCCAAAGCCTATGTAAGACGCGATAGACGTGTCGTCGAGAAATCGCCCGCTCGAGGCAATCTCCGAAGTCCCCGTCTTGCCAGCGGTTCGGTAGCCGGGGATACGTGCCAGGTTGTTCAGCACGCCTGATTCCGCCGCTTCCATCATCTTGATCAGCGTCTGGGCTGTTTCGCGTGAAATCACCCGGCGAATGGGTTGTGACTCGATCGTCTCGCGGCGGCCATCGGCCTGGGTGACGGCGCGGGCTACGTGGGGCCGCATCATCACCCCGTCATTCGCGATTGCCCCGACTGCGGTCGCCAGTTGCAGTGGAGTGACGGATATTCCCTGGCCAAACGAGTTGGAGGCGAGGTCCGGTAGAAACCAGCCTTGGTCGCCGCGTCGTCGAACGATGCCCGGTACTTCGCCAGCCATATCGACGCCGGTTTGCGTGCCGAACCCAAAGCGTTCGATGTATTCGTAAAACGTGTCGGCGCCGACGGTGTCCGCAACAAAAATCGTACCGGTGTTGCTGGAGTGTTGGAGCACACTGACCATCGTCTGGCTGGGATAGGTGCGCTCGTCCCAGTTCTTGAACTCTTGCCCGAAGTAATTCACGGTCCCGGGGAGGTTGTGGGTTGTCTCTGGCCGCACAGCTCCGACGTCAAGGCCCGCGGCCATCGTCACCAACTTGAAAGTGCTTCCCGGCTCATAGATCAGGCTGCACGCCCGGTTGGCAAACTCAGGTCCGAACTCGCGATAGGTGTGCACGCGTCCTGGGTCGTAAGTCGGCCGGTTGGCAAGGCCCAGCACTTCGCCGGTGCGCGGATTGGTGATCAGGATCGTGCCTGCGGTCGCTCCAAACTGCTCAATGGCGGCCTCGAGTTCCTGCTCCGCGATGTGTTGGATCGTCCGGTCGATCGAGAGGGTGATGTGCGCTCCGTGGCGCGGCGGCTGGAGGGCGTAGCGGCCAATTGGAATCCGCCGTCCCAGGCGGTCGATGTCGGAACTGACAAGCCCGGATTGCCCGCCCAGAACATCGTTGTACCAGGCTTCGACGCCGGCCTGCCCGACGACATCGCCCGGTCGGGCCGTACCTTCGCCAACAAACCCCAATACGTGCGCGGCCAACTCTTGGTTGGGATAGACGCGTACCCGATCGGGATCAAGTCGAACGCCTGGCAATTGACCGTCGAGGATCGCGGTTTCCACGGCCCTCGCCGACTCACCAATCAGTCCGCGTGCGATTTCCGAGTACCGAAGATTCGGGTCACCTAGGCGTTCGGCTACGCCGACTGAGTCGAGGTCCAGTAACTCGCTTAGGCGATCGGCAATCTCGAACGGATCGGAGGATTCATGGATGGCCAATGGATCAGCCACCACGCGTACCGCGCCCCGGCTGATGGCTAGGACGTCGTCGCTGCGGTCGAAAATGCTGCCGCGCCGCGGGTTGATTTCGCTGCGCGTCAGGAGGGCACTGGAACCGCGGGCCGAGAGTTCGGCCGACTGTTGGACGTGCCAGTCGTACAGGCGCCATCCCAAGACGCCGGCTGCTGCCACGGCGCCCCCGAGCATGACAACAAGCCGCCGCGAGGGGTCCGGTGGCTCGCCCTTGCCCTCCGACAATCGGCGTTTATTCGGCAAGCCGCGAAATCTGTGCACTGATCTCTCGAGCCAGGGCTTCCCACCAGGGGAGCTCAGCCAGTTGTTGGGTTGGCGCGGCCCACAGCGGGAGGTCAAATGAGACGCCCGGGGGGAGTGGCTGTGCGCGTGCAAAAACTGGTTTGCGAGCTTGGCGCATATTCAATTCGGTAAACGCAATACGCTGGACCCTCGATAGGTCATTGCGCACCGCCAACTCGGCCAGGATTCGTTGCCGCTCGAGTTCAACCGTTTCGAGCCGGCGCTCCAGCCGCTGTATCTCGCCCCCCAGGCGTACGAGAGTCTGGGTCTGCTGCACCCAGACCATGGCCAGCACGAACGCCGCGATGATGATCACAAGGACTAGGCGCGAGAGCGGAATCGCGGTCGGAAGCCACTGTGTGACCCGAACAGGCCACAGGGAGTCGCGTAGCAACGGTTCTTGCCGTAGGGCCATCAGTTGCTCTCTGCCACGGCAAACACGCGCAACCGGGCGCTGCGTGCGCGCGGATTACGCTCTGTCTCCGACCTTTCGGGCCGGATCGGTCGTCGAGTCAGGACTTCCCCGAAACCGTCACGTGCCCAGGCGCGAAAAGTCTGTTTGACAATCCGGTCCTCCAGGCTGTGAAAGGCGATCACTACAAGCCGGCCGCCCTCGCGCAGTGCTTGGTGCGATCCGGCCAGCCCTTGGCGCAGCACCTCGAGCTCTTCATTCGTTGCGATACGAAGGGCTTGAAACGTCCGCGTGGCCGGATGCAGACGTCGTCGCCCCGGAAATGCTCCTGCGACCACTCGAGCGAGCTTGGTTGTGGAGTCGAATGGACGGCTTGCAACGATCCGACGCGCGACTGTACGCGCCCGTCGCTCCTCGCCGTATTCGCGAAGCAGCGCGGCAAGATCAGCCTCGGGTAGGCGGTTCACCAACTGCGCGGCCGGCGCGCCGGCCGTTGGGTCAAACCGCATATCCAGCGGACCCTCCAGCCGAAACGAAAAGCCGCGCTCCGGTGTCTCCAACTGACGTGACGACACCCCAAGGTCCAGGAGGACGCCCGTCGCCCGTTCGCCTCCAAGCAGGTGTGGCAGGTCCGAATAGCTGGCGTGTAGCGGCCGAACCCGCGCGTCGCCCTGAAACCGAGTTGAAAGGCAGCGAACCGCATCGGGATCGAGATCGATGGCCAGAACCCCCGTGGCCCCTGCGCTGAGCAAGGCGTGCGTGTGACCGCCGAGTCCGGCTGTTCCATCCACAATCAGCCCGGAGAAGCACGGCCGAAACGCGTCGCCCACGGCTTCTGTCAGAACCGGCTGGTGACGGCCGGAGGCTGTGGTCATGGAGTTCGGTGTGTGTGGGGCGCGGGGGAGGCGCCGCGCCCCACACAGAACACCCTAAGGAGAGTGCGGTACGCCTCCGCGGGCGCGCCGCATGATGTCGGACGCATCGGCGGCGATGCGGACATGGCGCTTCTGCCAGGCCGTTGCGTCCCATAGTTCAATCACATCACCCACGCCCATGACGACCACTTCCTTGGTCAGTCCCGCGTGGTCGCGTAGGTGGATGGGAATCGGAATCCGACCTTGCTTGTCGAATGTCACGTCCTCGGCGGATCCGAAGAGCTGTCGTTTGGTATCGCGGGCATCGGGGTTTAGCGGGTCCAGCGTGGCCAGCTCGCGCTCCACGTCGCTCCACAGGGCTGCCGGATAGAACGTGAGACAGTGCTCGGCGCTCACGGTCAATGTGCCCCCTTCGGGAATCTGTGCGCGAAGTCGACTGGGAAACGCAAGGCGCGCCTTGGCGTCCAACTGGTGGACATAGGTCCCCTTGAAGCTGGCCATGCCCAGTATTTAGGCCGAAGCCTACCCCTTTGTTCCCCACAACAACCCACCAATCACCACATCTGTGGTCATTTGGCCCAAGAAGTGAAGCATATTCCCCACCACGTGTCAACAACAAACCACCGATCCCCACGAGGGTTTTGCCGGAGTGTTCGGTTGGCCGGTGCTGTTGGCGCTTAGAACGGGCTAGGGCTGTCCGGCGAGGTGCGGTCGAGGGCCCAGTTCGCCAGTCGGTCGGCCAGCGAGTTCTCCGACCGTGCGACGTGCACGTAGGTCACCGGCACGTCCCGTGGCGCAGCGGCGTGCACCCGGGCCGCCAGCGTGCGCAGACCGGCGTTCTTGATCTTCCACGCGCCGGACAACTGGCGCGCCGCCAACTCGCTGTCGAGCCGAAACTCGATGGCGCTGGGTCGAAGCTGCTCAACCAGGCGCATGCCGGCCAGCACCGCCTGGTATTCCGCCTGGTTGTTGGTCAGCACGCCCAGGCGCACCGCGATTCGTCCAGCTATGGCGCCGTAGGCGTCGAGGATCACGACACCCGCCGCTGATTCGCCCGGATTGCCGCGGCTGGCGCCGTCGCAGTGGAGCCGATAGCGCATTTGTGTGTCGATGCCTGTCGCTGGGTGGGCGCACAATGCATGGTACGTATGCAGACGCGCACGAGGGTGATCCGTCTGTCCAAACGACCTCTGAAACCCATCGTCTCTGCGCCGGGCGGTTTGCCTGAGGCGCCACCGGATCCGCTCAGGCGCTTTGACGCCGAGCTCGATGCCGGCGTCCACTGGTATCCAGCGGCGCTGCGTGCCTGTGGTCAGTGGCGACTGGCGAGCGAGGCTCACCAGGGGCGGCGTCTGACCTATCTGGTCGCGCGCGAAGCGTTGGACCTGGTGCTGCTGATTGACCGGATCGCGAGCACCCGGCGGGATGTGGTGCCCAGGGCGGAGCGGAACGAGCTTCGGTTTCATGGGCGGCCTCCGGTCTACGTGCCAGGCCCTGCGTTTGCCAGTGCGCTGGGGGAGGCTCGCTACACGGCGTATCTGAATTACTTCTACGGAATTGACGTTGAGGAAGCCTTGGTGCATGCCGTTGAGCTGGAGGCGGCGAAGGCTCATCGGCTTGATCGGGCATCGGCGGATGTGTATCCGTTGGTCTATGGGCAGACGCTTCAGGAGCTGCTGGCTGCGTACCGTGCTGAGCGTGGTGGGAAGGGCGGCGATCGGGTCCGGTGGGCTGACTGGAAGGCATTTACATATTGGCGATTTCGGTTGCGGTTGCGGACGCAGGTTCCGGCGCGGATTGCAAGTGATACGCGCAAGGGGATCGCTCTGCTGCAGCGGCTGCGCGGCGTCGGAGCGGACGAGTCACCGGATCCGCTGCGGCCCGGCGCGGCGCCGGAGGAGACGCCGGAGGCGTCCAGCGATACACCGGTGATTGACTTGCGGCGGCTTGCCTAGGGCGCATGTTTCGAGCTTCGCAGGGGCGCCAGGGTTACGAGGACTCCCAGGAGCACGACCGCGCCGGCGGCGCCGAAGACGATCCGGAAGGCGCCGACGGTGTCGGGGCCGGCCGCGGCGTCGGGGCCGGGGACCCCCAGTTGAAGTACCACGATAGAGGCCCAGATGGTGCCCCAGAGGGCCTGGCCGGTGGCCTGGGCCATGTTGCGGGCCAGGGCCAGGACGGCGCTGGCCTGGTTACGGTGCTCGGCGGCGGCCGAGCCCATGAGCATGCTGGCGTTGCCGCTGTTGAACATGGCCATGCCGATGCCGATGACGGCGAGTCGGGGTACGACGGCCCAGGGGGCTGTGTCGGCCGCGAGCGTGGTTAGCAGCCAGAGTCCGACGGCGACGAGGCCGATGCCCAGTGCGCCCACGGTTCGGGGGCTGGTGCGGTCGGCCAACATGCCCGAGGGGGTGCCGAGGAGGCCCATGAGGGCGGGGACCGTGACCATGAGGAGGCCGACCTGCTGGACTGGGAGCTCCAGGACGCGCTGGAGGTAGAAGGGCAGCAGCAGGATCTGGGTGGCGGCGCCGGCGAAGGCAAGGTAGCCGGCCAGCATCGAGGCGGTGAAGTCGGGTACGCGGAACATTTCTGGCTGGATCGTGGGCCAGCGCGTGCGGGTTTGCCACCAGCCGAATCCGACGAGTAACGCCAGTCCCACGACGATCAGGGCGATGACGATGGGTGAGGCGAGGCCGAGGGTCTGGATGCGGTTGAGGCCGACGACCAGCAGGGTCAGGCCGATGGTGAGCAGGGCGGCTCCGCGCAGGTCGAAGCGGCCGCCGGTGCCCTGGGCGCCCTCGGGCAGGATTCGAGCGCCCAGGGAGATGGCGGCGACGCCGATGGGGACGTTGATCAGGAAGATGAACGGCCAGCCGAGGGCGCCCAGGATGAAGCCGCCAACGACCGGGCCGCTGACGAGGCCGATGGATACGGCGGAGAGGATGAAGCCGATGGCTTTGCCGCGTTCGCTGGGCGGGAAGGCGGTGACGACCAGCGCGGGACCCAGGGCCTGGGTGATGGAGCCGCCGATGCCCTGGATGACCCGGAAGCCGATGAGCGCTCCGGCGTTGGGCGCGAGGCCGCAGAGGAGCGAGCCGATGGTGAAGACCAGGAAGCCAAGCAGATAGAGCCGTTTGACGCCGCGCATCTGGGCCAGCCGGCCGGCGGGCAGGAGGAGGCTGGTGATGGCGATGACGTAGGCCAGGGTGACCCACTGGACGCGGTCGAAGGGGGCGTCGAGTTCGCGGACGAGGGTGGGGAGGGAGACGTTGACGATGCTGGCGTCGAGCGTGGCCATGAAGACCCCGCTGGCGACGACGGCCATGGTGGCCCAGCGGGTGGTTACCGCCGGCGGTGGGTCGCTGTCGACCTCCGTGTTGGTCAAGCGAGCGAGAGGCCGAACTGCACGAGGGCCGAGGCCAGGCGATCCATGTCCGCGTCGCCCAGTTCAACGGTCAGCGGCAGTTCCACGAGCGACTCGGATTCGCTGGGGACGTGGGTTGGGAAGCGGGTGAGATCGTCGCGGAGGCCGTCGATCTGCTCGGCATCCACCCCGCGGCGCAGGAGCAGGTCGAGGGCGACCTCGATTCGCGCCGCGGGGTGGCGGCGGTCGGGGGCGTAGACCCAGGCGACGGTGGTGAGGCGTTCGCCGTGGGGGGCCTGGAGGGCGAAGCCGCGGCGGGCGGGGCGCAGGGGCATGCCGGCTTGCTGCCAGCGACCCATAAGGCCTTCGACCAGCACGAAGGTTTCCTGGGGCGTGGCGCGTTGGAGGGCGCGGACTTCGGGGGCGTCGATGTCGTAGGTGCGGAATTCTTCCTCGAACACGGGTGTTCTCCGGGGCCGTAGGTCGGGGGTCACTTTAGATCGTGGGGGGACGAGGGGGGCGGGGGAGGAAGGGGAGAGGGGAGAGGGCGGAGGAGTGAGGGAGGAAGGGGAGAGGGTAGAGGGGAGAGAAGTGAGAGCGGGAGGGGATGGGCCGGTGGTGGCGGCGGGCGAGACGGGTGGACGTTGGGGCCTCGCGCGCAATAAGAGTTTCTTCTAAGAAACTCTTGAGGTGCGGCGAGGGGCATTTTGGGAGGACTTGGGGGGTGCGCTGAGGCGACGGTGCTGAATCGCGGCGTGTTGCCCGGAAGACCCTCACCCCCGGATCGCGTCCGGGGCAGGCTCCGACCCTCTCCCAGCGGGCGAGGGAGCATGCGGCGGATCGGAGCGGGAAGACGCTTGCGGCGGGGGATGCAGGGGGACGGGCGGAGCGGGGAGTGGCGGGGCAGGCGGGGGTTGCGAGTGGTCGGATTCGGGTGGGGGTGAAGGGGGAGCTATCTCTGGCCAGCCCGCCCCCAGAGGGGGCGGGCTGGCCAGAGATAGCTTGGGCCGGGTTTTTTGGGCGGGTTGGCATCGAAGGTTGGGGTTGTGCGCGGGTGGCGGAGCGGGGGAGGAAGGGGAGATGGGAGAGGGCGGAGAAGTGGGATCGGAAGGGGATGGGGAAGGGGCGGAGTGCGAGGAGGAGGCGGGTGAGCATGGGGTCCTGGGAGCGGGTTTACGATATGGTGGCTCTAGTGTATACTAAATAGGTACAGGGGGCAAGGGGAGAGGGGAGAGGGAGGAGTAGTGAGCGGTGAGAGCGGAGGGGGCTTGCGCTCGGGGTGCGGGTGTAGACGGGATGACCGGTTGCGCTGAGATTGCTCATGCTGCTGGGTCCCGGCCGGGGACGCCGGGATGACGAAGAGGGCTGGGTTGCGCTGGGATTGATCATGGCGCTGGGTTCCCCTTCGGAAGGCTCAGGGCAGGTTATTCGGGGACGGCGGGATGGAGTTGGTGGGTGGTGCGGGGTGGCTAGTGGAGCGCGCGGTGCGGGGCTGGGTGGGGTCGGAGGGTGAACCGGGGCCGGGGATGGCGGGTGCTGGCAATGACGTCGATGCTGGCAATGCAATCAGTGCTTGCGTTGCTGGCAGTGAAGGCAGTGAAGGCAGTGAATGCAGGGATGGTTGGGTGACGAGGACGGTTGTCCTTGTAGGACCCATGAGTGCGCAATAGCACTGGGTGCTACCCTTGGTCGCCTTGGAGTTGCTTTGGGTCATCTGAGATGGATACAGAAAAATATATCAAGTGTCGTCTTAATCCACAGATTGAGTGGTACAGCGGACGGGCAGGCCGACACAAGTGGGCCTATCACATTCTGGCTGCTCTTATCGGCGTTCTGGCGGCCTCTATCACCGTTACCGCGGCTGCCGACGCTGACAAACTAGCTCTAGCCATACTCGGCGGAGCCATTTCTTCATTGACTGTGTTACAGACCTTGCTCAAATCGCATGAAAAGTGGCTTGGCTATCGCTCGGCGTGCGAGGACTTGAGGAGAGAGAAGTATTACTTCAAAACTAAGAGTGGTCACTATAGCGGTCTCAAGGATGAGGACAATATCTCGACCCTTGTCGATAGGTCAGAGGGTATTATCTCGTCAGAGCATCAGGAGTGGAGGAGTTCCAACAGAACTCGCAACATCTATCCGGCTCAGCAGCAGCGTTAGAGCGAATGCTCACGAATCGCTTTTACGATCGTTCTTGTATTCCATCCAACCATCTCGTGTGCCGCTTCCGTCACCACGGTTGGAATCCGCTGGCTGCCCCGCGGGCGAATTCCGACAATTGGCTTAGCATAGCTCTGTGCAATATCAATCTCTGCTTGAATCCATTTGCGATGCGCAGCATACATGCCCGAGATTATCAGGACGCAGTTCACGGGTTTGATCTGGTTTCTAAGCATCCGCCGAAGGGTACGATCGCCGGCCGGTGTATTGGGGTCAATAACGGGATCATGCTTCGGCACACTATAGTTCCTAAATTTAAAGTTTGATGCAGACTTCAGGAAGCCCACTAGTCGATAGTAATCGTCATCGTAACTCCACGCGTGACTAATGAATAGATCGTAAGTCTTCAGCCTTGGCATTCCTGCCTCCAATGTGGCGTGCGATTGGGCCGTGCTGAGTGCCGAACTTTAGGCACTGTCATTCATCATCAATCTCGTAGACTTTCAGGACTTCATCGCCATAGTGATTGATGACTTTAACGGCGATGCGACCGGTGGTTGGGGGCGGGAAGGGGCGGCTGCGCGTTTGGTTGAGGGAGGCCCAGGCGTCGGGGTCAATTTCAGCGCGGAGGGCGCGTTTGAGTTGCTGATAGGGGTCGCCGGCGCCGGTGAAATAGGCGTGGCGCACGAAGAAGCTCTGCTCATCGTATTGCGTGTCGATGAACCAGCAGGCGATGTCTTCGGTGGACGACGACCGGATATCGCCGCTGGTGGGGTCGTAGACGTCGACACCGTGAAGCTCTACGACGAGTTGGCAGTCGTCGGTGCGCTCGATGCGTACATCAGGTTCGCCGAAGACAGTAAAGAGGTTACCGGCACCTGTATTCTTTAGCAGTTCGTCGCCCATTGACAGATCAGGATTCATGCGCGCGAGCATTACCGGTAGCCGTCCGTACTGTGGTTCTGCTTCGGCGATGGCAAACGATCTGTCGCTTGTCGCTTGGAACTCGTCCCCAGAATCTCCGCCCCGCGGCGCGAAATCGCGGGCCTTTTCGTCGGCGTGGGCATCGAAGGCGAAGCCGCAAACCACTAGCAGGTCATAACCCACGCCACGGACCGCAGCACGGGCTGCCTGACGGATGTGATCCGCGCCTACGGTGCCGTGTTCGGAGCCTATAGAGACTGCTACGCGCTGAGTTTCGCCATTCTCATCGGAAAATTCGCCCGAAGCGTGAAGGTATGGGTCGCCGGCCGAAGGATCTAGGCGCGCGAAGACCAAGCGCTCGCTGCGCTTGGTGTTCTGCACACCGGCCTTGGCTAGATGGTCGATGATTGCGGCGGTGAAATCAGGCTGGTTAGGGTCCTCCACAGCCTCAAGTACTGAGGCTGGAAGGGAGTCCTGCCCAGCCAGCATCCGGTGAGGGGACAGGCTCTCAACAGTGAAGGGACCTGTCACTCGAACCTTCGAGGATTCTTCGTAAGGTTGATCGTATATGACCTCGATCTGAGCGCCGCGAGCAATGGACGCGTCTATTGCTCGCTGGCGAGATGCATGGACTTGCCAGAATCGTTCCAGTGGTTTCCGCATGTCCCCAGGCCAGTGGGTGGGAACTTCACGCGGTATCTCCTCTTCCATCAGCCGATAAGCCTCTTCTCCACTATTGGTCGTTGAATCATTCAAGGCGGCGCTCAGATCCTCGATAGCGTCGGTGACCTTAGGCAGCCATTCGTCCCAAATTGCGTCGATTTCTTCGTTGTTGGTGATATCACCTAGCGTGACGCGCGGAACGCGGCGCCAAACGAAACCTTGCCTTATATCACCAGAGCACGACCTGGCCATTGCTGTCTCTCCGTATACTCGAGCCTCCTGCTGAACTCCCTCTGGAGAGTCCGTGAGCATGTAATAAGGAAAACGAGCGGAGACAAGCCGAGTGCGCGCAAGAGTCAGTGCCACGCGAGCGGTGTCAATTGTGATCCAACGTCGACCCCATTGTTCAGCCACGTAGGCAGTTGTACCACTGCCACACGTCGGATCCAGAACTAAGTCGCCGGGATCCGTAGACATCAGGATGCATCTCTGTATGACTTTCTTGTTCGTTTGAACAACGTAGATTTTGTCTTTGGAAAATGTAGACTCGATAGTGCCAGTCCATACAGTGTGATTCCGGACAAATGGATAGTCGCTAACTTTTCTCTTCCAGTACTTTCCGGATGAATCAATACGCCCGGCCTTGGAGATTCGCTCAAAGTGGGTCATGTTTTTTATCTGTGTCGGCTTATATCTCTCGCCGGAAATCGGGTCTACCGCAGTAAATACATTTTCAATCTCCAGATCGGACCGCTCCCGATATATCTCGTGATATTTGCAGAACTCACCCTTCTTGTACCATAGAATGCAATCAAAAAGCCGTTGTATACGATTGGTATTCTGATTAGCAGCAGTCTGAAAATAGATCATTGCCATAAAGTTGTCGTCGCCAAAAACCTCATCCATGACTGCCCTAACGCGATGCACGTTGTCATCACCAATCTGCACAAAAATGCTACCGGTATCGTTGAGTAGATCACGGGCTACTGTTAATCGGTCACGCAGATATGTGAGGTAGGAATGGACTCCCAAAACCCAGGTATCGCGGAATGCACGCACTTGCTCGGGCTGCCGAGTGGCGTCCTCCGGACGGCCATCAGTCACATTGCGCTTACGGGTTGAGACTTGCCAGTTGGAGCCAAATTTGATGCCGTACGGCGGATCGAAATAAATGCACTGGACCTTGCCACGTAAGCCCTCTTTCTCCGCAAGTGAAGCCATGACCAGTAGAGAGTCACCGAGGATCAATCGATTCGACCAATTCTGGTCGTGCTGATAGAACTCCAGTTTGCGCTGGAATTCGTCGATGCCGTTGAAGTCATCGAACATGTCGAACTGCTGTTCAGCGTCGCTATCAGTTGTGCGTCGCAGGTCCTCGATGATGGCGTGCGGGTGGAGTTTTTCCTGGATGTAGATTGGTACGACCGGGACGGTTAAGTCCTCGCTATCGAGCTGGTCCTTGCCCTGCCAAACCAACTGCGGGTCAAGGGCGGGATCGCGCGGCCACCGCAGTGTGTTGGGAACATCGTCGGGGTCGTCGGGGACAAAGTCGCGCAATTCCTCGGTGGGTATGTTCTTGCGCGTGTCCCGGTGCTTCAAGGACTTGACCTGCGTGGGCTGCCTGCCTCTGCGTCGTCGGGCCATGGTCAGACCTCCACTCCTGCTAGACCAGGGGACGAAGCCGCGCCTGAGGGATCCCGCGTAAGAAAGCTGCGCAATTCGGCTCTCAGGTTCCAGGGATCTCTGGTCTCAAGGAAGTCCCAGCGGCCCCAAGCGGAGGCGTTGTTGACGGCGGGAACCCAGAACCGACTGGCGGCGGCGGTCTTGGCGGCCTTTTCCGGCAGATTGCGTCCGCTGACTTCCAGCACGAGATAAAGCGGATCGTCGAGGTCGCTTCCATCGTCGATGCGGGCGATAAAGTCGGGGTAGTACCAGCGTTCCTGACCGTCGTAGGTGTAAGGGATTCGGAATTCGAGGCCGTAGTTCTTGACGTAGTGCCTGACCTCGGACATTGCTTCCAGGACTTGAGCGGCCTTTTGCTCCCAGGTATCCGTGTCAGCGACGACGTGCGAGACGTGGCACTTGTTGGGATTCGTAGACATCGTCGGTCGCGTCGTATCGAATTCGACGTGGCGCGTGGTTCCATGCGGGTTGTAGTGATTCAGGATGGGGCGCAGACGCTCCGCGCGGCCCGTGGAACCTTCAATTGATATGTGAATCAACTCCGCCGCCCGCCTGCCAAGGGCCTCGACCAACAGCAACTGCGGGTAGGTGTTGTCCTTGATTTCAAGACATTCGCCGAGCCAAGCACGGGCGATGCGGAGCAATTGGGGAAAGGCCCACATCTGCAGGTGGCCGGCCTCGTCGCGGAAGTAGTTCTCCAAGGTGTAGCGGGCCAGGCGGAAAGCAACGGTCTGTTCGCGCTCGTTTCGAAGATTATCTAGCGTGTGCATTTGGTCTTCGCCCACGATCGAGGCCACGACCGTCTCCGTGGGCACGTCCTGGGTCGAAAGCTCCATTCGCGTTTTGTCGCTGAACTCGTGCGTGAGACGCTGCGGCTCCAAGTCGAAGCGGTAGCCGGTGAGATTGGGGAAGGTGAGTTCGGCGTAGGCGCGTTCGGGCAAGGCGCGCACGCGGGTCGGCATGGGTGCGGGCTTGGGATCGACTACGGAGCCCGAGGCCGGGATGAATGCAAAGGGAACGCCGTAGATTTCGGCGTACTCCGCCTCGAACATGCCGTTTGCGTCTGGCTCGTAGCTTCGGCGGCGCAGCGCGCGGCCCACGACCTGCTCGCATAGCAACTGGGTCCCGAACGCGCGTACGCCCAGGATGTGCGTGACCGTGTTGGCATCCCAGCCCTCGGTGAGCATGGAGACTGAGACGACGCAGCGGACGCGCTCACCAAGACGCCCTGGCTTGCCAACCGTGTTCATGACCTCGCGCAGCAGGTCCTCGTCGGTGAGGTTGGCGACGTCGCGGCCCGGATAGCGGCGGCGATATTCGCGCCGGAATTCCTCGATCTCGCGGCGCGCGGCGCGCTTGAAGGCCGGGCTCATCTGTTTGCCGGAATCGAGCTCGGCGCTGTCGATCAGGATGGTGTTGGGGCGTTCGCTCCAGCGACCTTCAGCTGCGTTGCTGAATAGTCCCAACTGACCACTATGGACATATGCCGTGTCACCTTCGAGTCGGGGATCCTCCCAACCGGCAACGAAGTTGTAGACGAGCCTGGAAACTCTGGTATTGCTGCAGACGATGATGAAGACAGGCGGAGTACTGAAAGCGCGGGCTCTCGGACTTTCCTCCGACAGTCGAAATTGTTCCTGATAGTTACGGTAGAGCGTGCGCAGCGCCGCTTCCAATTGGGCGGGGAGAATCGGCCGTCCTGTGACACGTGCAGACTTGGCGCCGCCTCGAGGTAGCTCGTCGCGGATCGTGATCCAGAGGTTGCGGAATACCGGCTGGTCACCCACGACTGAATCGTCGCTGACCGGGACGCGCGGCACCTTGACGATGCCGCTTTCGATGGCGTCGATGAGCGAGAAGTCGGACACGACCCAGGGAAACAAGGTGCCTTCGTCGTAGCCCGAGCCGCGCAGGAAGAAGGGCGTGGCCGAGAGGTCGTATACGACCTTGATGCCGAGCTTTTGCTGGACAGACTGGAGGCCGGCGAGCCACACGCGGGCTTGATCGGACCGTTGCTCGGCTTCTCGGCGTTCGTCGAGCGTGAGCTTCTCAGGCTTGGCGTTGGGGCGTACCCGGTAGCAGTGGTGAGCCTCATCGTTGAAGACGATTATCTGGCGCTTTGCACCGAGGTCGCGACAGACGCGGCGCACCATTTGGTCCGGCGTTTCGAGGTGTTTCGTACGCAGGATCGACTCGGCGAGCTTTGAGGCGTCGCCGGTCTTGCGTCGCTGTAGCTGGTGGAAGTTAACGATGTGGATTCTGGCGCTTCCCAGACCATCGGTGAGTTCCGGCGGGACGACATCGCGCTCGCGGTAGTAATTGCCGGGGTCGTTGGGGAGCAGCACGCGCAGCCGGTCGCGAATGGTGATGCCCGGCGTGACCACCAGGAAGGTGTCAGTAAAGCGTGTGTCGCGAGGGCTGGCGCGCTTGTTGAGCGTTTGCCAAGCGATGAGCATGGCCATCAGCACGGTCTTGCCGGTGCCGGTTGCCATCTTGAAAGCGACCCGGAAGAGACCCGGATTCCACTGGTCGGCGAACTCGCGGAGTTGGTTCTCGATCCACGGTTCGCCGTACTTAGCCGCAACTTCGTGCACGTAGATCGCGGTCTCGGCGGCCTCGACCTGACAGAAGAAAAATCGGCGTTCTCTGTCGGCCGTCTGCCAGTACTCCAGCAAACGGCGGCTGGTGCGGGTCACGCCCTGGTAGCCGCCCTGGCGCCAGATCGATACGCGTTCGCGGATGCGCTCGACCACTTCGTTTTCTTCGATTCGGTCCTGGGTCCATTCGGCGACCATCGCGAGCTGTCCGTCGCGCCGCCGGGCTTCGGGGACTGGTACGAAGTAGGAACTGGGCCTCCGGCCCTCGACTATGTCGCTGGTGATTCCCTGGTCGTCGAAACGGAAGTGGCGGCGCGGTTCTTGGAATGCTGAGTTGAGAACAGGGTTCTCAATGGTGCGTGCCGTCATGTACCGCCCAGTTGTGGGGTTCGCCCGTCGCCCAGAGTTGGCCCGTGAGCGAAATGAGACGGCAAGAGACGGCGGCGCGTGAACCACGCCTGAGGCGCAAACACGAACGTAACCGACATGATCCGCCCTTTCGTCTCCGCCATGACGATTCATGCAGTCGGCTTGGTCGGTGCGCCTTCTGCTGAACGATGGATATTACGAGATGTTCATGTTGTGTGTCTTGTCGTTATGAAATATTCACGAAGGGGGCGGGGGCGGAGGGGGATTGGGTACCCGCTCTTCGACTGGCTCACCACGAACGAGGGCGTGAGGAAGGAGAGAGCTGAGAGGAGGGGATCGAGCGCCTGCCAGGCGGGGAGATCGGGACGGCAGGTTGGGCTGGGGGCGTGGGTTGGTGCTGGGTCCCCGCCTGCGCGGGGATGACGACGAGGGCTGGGTTGCGCTGGGGTCGGGATGACGAAGGGGGCTGCGATACGGGGCGGTCGGGATGGCTGGGGTGCGCTGGGACTGAGCATGGTGCTGGGTCCCGGCCGGGGACGCCGGGATGACGAAGAGGGCGGCGATGTTGGGTGCTAGGTCCCCGCCTGCGCGGGGATGACGGCGGCGGGGGGCTTAGGCGAGGTCGGGGGAGCGGTCGCGCCAGGTGGGGTTGGATTGTTCGATGAGGCGGAGTTTCCAGGCCCGATGCCAGCGTTTTAGGCGCTTCTCGCGCTGGATGGCGCTTTCCATGGTGGGATGCATTTCGTACCAGACGAGACGGTGGACGCTGTGCTCCTGGGTGAAGGCAGACCCGATGTCGTTCTGATGTCGCCAGACGCGCTTGCGCGGGTTGGAGGTGACGCCGATATACAAGGTTCCGTTGCGTTTGCTGGCGAGGATGTAAACGCAGGGGGTTAATGCGGGGGGCATGGGGGGATGGTAGATCGGGTTGAATATGGGGATCGAGCGCTAGGGATGGTTGGGAGGTCGGGGGGCTGGGGTGCGCCAGGGGCGTTGGTTGGTGCTGGGTCCCCGCCTGCGCGGGGATGACGAAGAGGGCGGTGGGCTTGGGATGGTGGGGAGGTCGGGAAGGCACTGGTGCGCTGGGACTGAGCATGGTGCTGGGTCCCGGCCGAGGACGCCGGGATGACGAAGAGGGCCTGGTTGCGCTGGGGGGAGGGGTTGGTGCTGGGTTCCGGCCTGCGCGGGGATGACGGGGGTGGCGCGTAGTATTTGGCGATGGGTTGCTGGGGGGATTTAGCGTGCGGATGTATGGGGTGGCGGTGCATGGGGCTGGGTGGGTGGCGGCGGAGCATGTACGGGCGTTTGGGGCGGATGCGCGGGCGCGGGTGGTGGCGATTTCGAGCCGGCGGGCCGAGTCGGCGGAGCGGGTGGCCCAGGAGACGGGTCATGCGGACGCGGTGATCGAGACGGATCTGGACGCGGTGCTGGGTCGTGATGACGTGGATGTCCTGGTGGTCTGTACGCCGCACGATTTGCATCCGGCGAACACGATTGCGGCCGCGAAGGCCGGAAAGCATGTGCTGATCGAAAAACCGGCGGCGCTGGACCTGGCGAGTTTGCGGGCGATGCAGGAGGCGGTTGCGGCGGCGGGCGTGCGAACGGTGGTGAGTTTCGTTTTGCGCTGGAATCCGCTGTTTGACGTGATTCGGGCGCAGCTAAACCAAGGGGCGCTGGGTCGGCGTTTATGGCGGAAGTTGACTATGTGCATGGGCTGGGTCCCTGGTATGCGCAGTACGAGTGGTCGCGGACGGCGGCGCAGGGGCGGTCGTCGTTCCTGAACGCGGGGTGTCATGCGGTGGACGCGCTGCGCTATTTCACGGATAGCGAGATTGTGGAGGTGAGTGCGTACGCGGTGTCGGGCAGCGACCGGTTTGAGTATCCAGGAACGACGGTGATGATTTGCAAGTTTGCGAATGGGGCGCTGGGGAAGGCGCTCTCCAACCTGGATGACGCGGCGCCGTATAAGTTCCGGATTTCGCTGTATGGGGACCAGGGGACGATGCTGGATAACCGGATTTTCAGCCGGACGCTGCCGGGGCAGACGGATTACGCGGAGATTCCGACGGTGCTGCCGGATAGCGGGGATGTCTCGCACCATCCGTTTCAGGGTGAGGCTTCGCACTTGCTGGACTGTATTGAGCGGGGGGAGGAGTCGCCGGTGAGCCTGGCGGGTTCGATGAATACGCATGAGGCGTGTCTGGCGGCGGATATTTCGGCGGCGGAGGGGCGGGTGGTGGGGTTGCCGTTGGGGTAGGGGGGATTGGGGGCGCTCACACAGAACCTTTGCTTGCAGGAGAGGGGCGGGTGGTTCGGTGCGGGTTGCCGGTGACTTTGCCTGGTTGCTGGGGCCGGCAGCCACCCTCATCCCAGCCTTCTCCCTCAAGGGCGAAGGGGAAAGAGGCGGCGCTGACGCAAGGGGGCGCTTCGACCGGGGGTGTGGTTCGACACGGACCGCCGAGGACGGTGGTCCGGCTCACCACGAACGGGTAAGGGCGTCTATCGATCGGCTCACCGCGACCGGGGGATGTGGTTCGACACGCCCCTCCGACGGACTCCGGGGCGGCTCACCACGAACGGTTAGCGCGGATGGGTTGGGTACTGCATCCGGGGGGCGACACGACCGTCCGAAGACTTCCGGTCGGCTCACCACGAACGGGGTGGGTGACCGGTGGGGGTGGTTCGACACGGTTCTCCGACGGACTCCGAACCGGCTCACCACGAACGGGGTAGGTGACCGGTGGGGGTGGTTCGACACGGTTCTCCGACGGACTCCGAACCGGCTCACCACGAACGGGGTAGGTGACCGGTGGGGGTGGTTCGACACGGGCCTCCGAAAGACTCCGGCCCGGCTCACCACGAACGGGTAAGGGCGTCTATCGATCGGCTCACCACGAACGGGGGCTAGGAACTGGGGCTACGAACTGGCTGGTTTTCTTTGGGCTGAGGTTCGGCGGGCCAGGTGTTGGAGGCGGGGCCAGTCGCGGGCGATGAGGGCTTGTTTTTTGGCGCGGGTCCATTTTTTGATCTGGCGTTCGCGTTCGAGGGCGTCGATTCGAGTGGGAAATTCGTCCGCGAAGACGAATTGGACGGGGCGGCGTTTGTGGGTGTAGCCGGGGATTAGACCCTGGTGGTGGGCGGCGATTCTGGCGTCAAGGTCGTCGGTGTGACCGGTGTAGTAGGAGCCGTCGGCGCATTTGAGGATGTAGACGTAGAAGGGCATGGAGTGGGCGGAGGGCGGGGTGGGCTGTGAGTGAGGGTAGCGCGGATTAAGGAAAAGACTGCCTCGCGAGCTTGGGTGCTGGGGGTCTTGTGGTTCGACACGACTCCTTCGGCAGGCTCAGGACAGGCTTTTCGCGGACTCCCGGTCGGCTCACCACGAACGGGGTGGGTGACCGGTGGGGGTGGTTCGACGCGGGCCTTCGAAAGACTCCGGCCCGGCTCACCACGAACGGGGTGGGGGCGCGGAGGGACGGCCTGAGGGGTTGGGTGCTGGGGGTTTTGTGGTTCGACACGCCCCTCCGACGGACTCCGGGGCGGCTCACCACGAACGGGGTGGGTGACCGGTGGGGGTGGTTCGACACGGGCCTCCGAAAGACTCCGGCCCGGCTCACCACGAACGGTTAGCGCGGATGGGTTGGGTACTGCATCCGGGGGGTGGTTCGACACGGGCCTCCGAAAGACTCCGGTCCGGCTCACCACGAACGGGGTGGGTGACCGGTGGGGGTGGTTCGACACGGGCCTTCGAAAGACTTCGGCCCGGCTCACCACGAACGGGTGGGGGCGCGGAGGGGGTGGTTCGACACGGTTCTCCGACGGACTCCGAACCGGCTCACCACGAACGGGTAAGTACGTCTATCGACCGGCTCACCACGAACGGTGTGGCGGGTTAGCGGAGGAGGCGGGTTAGGAGGCGGGCTAGGAGGGTGGAGAGGCCGAGGGTGATGCCGAAGGCGATGGCGGCGCGGGTTCCGAAGAGGGCGCGGACGTTGCCGGAGACGTTGCCGCCGATGACGGCGAGGCTGAGGACGCGGTCGGCCTGGACGTTGCCGGCGACGACCCAGGTGGCGGCGACGTTTTCCAGCCGGGCGTTGCCGCTGACGTTGACGCCCATGGCGGCGTTGCGGACCTGGGTTCGACCGGAGGTGGCGCCGCCGAGGGCGCCGCGGGTGACGTTGAGCTGGTCGGTGCGGTTCATGAGCATGAGGGAGCGGTCGGCCTGGACGTGCTGGGCGTGGGTGTGGCGCATGGTGGTGCGCTGGGAGACGACGCGGTCGGCGCGGACGGATCCGACGGCGGCTTCGGTGACTTGAACGACGTCGCCCCGGGCGCTGGGGACGACCGGGGAATCTGATTGGGACATTGGCTGGGCCTTTTAATCCGCAGGGTCGGGACTGGGGGGCGCGGCGGCGCGTCCGGCGGATCGAGCGGCATCGTACACGTCGCGCCAGGGGACGCCGCGATCGGCGGCGATGCGGCGGCAGTCGGCGGCTTCGGGGGCGGCGTCGCGAAGGGTTCCGTGGAGGTAGGAGGCTTTGACGCGGATGTCGCCGTAGGGGGTCGAAACGCTGTAGCTGGCGCGTTGGAGCTTGGTTCGCTGGACCTGGTGGGTGCGGACGCCGAGGGTGGTGGTTTCGGTCAGGATGAGGTCGATGAGGGCGGCGACGGTGTCGTTGGCGCCGAGTGCGCAGAGCTGGGTGGCGGGGCGGCCGCCTTTCATGACGATGGGGGCGGTCCAGACATCGAGGGCGCCGGCGGCGAAGAGGCGGTGGGCGACGTATTCGTAGGCCTCGGGGTTCATGTCGTCGATGTTGGTTTCGATGACGGTTGCGGTGTCGGCCTGGTGGGGCTGGACGGGCTGGCCGAGGGTGACGCGGAGGACGTTGGGGATGGCGAGGCGGGCGGTTCCGGCGCCGTAGCCGGTTTGGCGCACGCGCATGGGGGGCAGGGGGCCGTGGGCGTGGGCCGCGTGGGTGAGGACGGCGGCGCCGGTGGGGGTGAGGAGTTCGAACTTGACCTCGGATCCGTAGGCGACGGCGCCGCTGCCGGCGAGCAGTTGGGTGGTGGCGGGGGCGGGGACGGGGAGGCGGCCGTGGGCTGTGTCAACCCAGCCGCTGCCGGTGTTGATGGGGGATACGACGACGTGATTGATGCCCAGCAGGTGGAAGGCGACGGCGGCGCCGACGACATCCAGGACGGAGTCGGCGGCGCCGACTTCGTGGAACTCGACCTGGTTGACGGGGGTGCCGTGGACGTGGGCTTCGGCTTCGGCGAGGTTGCGGAAGATTTGGCGGGCTTCATCTCTAATTTGGGGATTGAGGTCGGCGGCGGCGATGCGGGCGTCGATGTCGGTGTAGGCGTGGTGGTGGCCGCGGTCTTCGATATCGAAGTCGACGAGGCGGGCCTGGATGAGGCCGCGTTGGACTCGTTCGTCGCGGAGTTTCCAGGGAGGGAGGTCGAGCTTGCGGAGTTCGGCGAGGAGGTGGGTTTTGTCGAGGCCGGCGTCGAGCAGGGCGCCGAGGATCATGTTGCCGCTGGCACCGGCCAGGCAGTCGAAGTAGGCGGTGGTCATGCGGAGGCGCGGCGGGCGATGAGGGTGGCCTGGACGCCGGCGCCGAAGCCGTTATCGATGTTGACCACGGAGACGCCGGGGGCGCAGCTGGTGAGCATGCCGAGGAGGGCGGCGAGGCCGCCGAAGGCTGCGCCGTAGCCGACGCTGGTGGGGACGCCGATGATGGGGCGGTCGGTCAGGCCGCCGACGACGGTGGGGAGGGCGCCCTCCATGCCGGCGACGACGACGATGGCGTCGGCGCTATCCAGGGCGGGGCGTTCGGCGAGGATGCGGTGGAGGGCGGCGACGCCGGCGTCGTAGATGCGGTCGACGTGGGCGCCGAGGGCGTCGGCGGTGATGGCGGCTTCCTCGGCGACGGGCAGGTCGGAGGTGCCGGCGGAGACGACGGTGACGCGGCCGTGGCGCTGGAGAGGCTGGCGGCCGGGGGCGGTGAGCATGCGGGCGGTTTCATGGTGTTGGACGGCGGGGAGTTTGGCCTGGACGGCGTGGGCCATTTCGGCAGTGACGCGCGTTGCCAGGAGCGGGGCGCCGCTGGCGGCGAGGCGTTCGGCGATGTCGGCTACCTGGGACGGGGTCTTGCCCGCGCCGTAGATGACCTCGGGGATGCCGGTGCGCAGGGTGCGCTGGGTGTCGACACGGGCGAAGCCGAGGTGGTCGGTCGGGAAGGTGCGGAGGCGTTCGAAGGCGTCGTCAGTCGCGAGGGCGCCGGTCGCCACGTCGGCCAGGAGCCGGCGAAGCTCCTCGGGGGTCACGTCCAGTTCCGGCGAATGTTGGTGAAGGCTCGGGAGCCCGCGTAGCGGGCGGCGTCGGCGAGGTCGTCTTCGATGCGCAGTAGCTGGTTGTATTTGGCGACGCGGTCGGTGCGGGCGGGGGCGCCGGCCTTGATCTGGCCGGCGTTGGTGGCCACGGCGAGGTCGGCGATGGTGGTGTCTTCGCTCTCGCCGGAGCGGTGGGAGATGACGGCGGTAAAGCCGGCGCGATGGGCCATGTCGATGGCCTCGAGGGTCTCGCTGAGGGTTCCGATCTGGTTGACCTTGACGAGGATGGAGTTGGCGGCCTTGCGTTCGATGGCCTGGCGGAGGCGGTCGGTGTTGGTGACCAGGAGGTCGTCGCCGACCAACTGCACGCGGTCGCCGATGGCTTCGGTGAGGGCGCTCCAGCCGTCCCAGTCGTTCTCGCCGAGGCCGTCTTCGATGGAGACGATGGGGAAGCGGTCGACCCACTCGGTCCAGAGCTCGACGAGCTCGGCGGCGGTCAGGGTGCGGCCCTCCTGGGCGAGGACGTAGCGGCCCTGGTCGTCCATGAGCTCGGAGGCGGCGGCGTCGATGGCGAGGAAGACGTCGCGGCCGGCTTGGTAGCCGGCGCGCTGGATGGCTTCGAGGATTACCTCGAAGGCGGCGGCGTTGGAGCCGAGGCTGGGGGCGAAGCCGCCTTCGTCGCCGACGCTGGTGCCGAAGCCGCGTTCGGTGAGGACGTCGTGGAGTTGGTGGTAGATCTCGACGGAGGTGCGGAGGGCTTCGGTGAAGGAGCCGGCGGCCACGGGCATAACCATGAATTCCTGGAAGTCGGTGCTGCCGGCGGCGTGAACGCCGCCGTTCATGATGTTGAGCATGGGGACGGGCAGCGTGTTGGCGCCGGCGCCGCCGAGGTAGCGGTAGAGCGGGAGTCCGAGGCCGTCGGCGGCGGCGTGGGCGACGGCCAGGGAGACGCCGAGGATGGCGTTGGCGCCCAGGGAGCTCTTGTTGGCGGTGCCGTCCAGGGCGAGGAGTTGGGTGTCGATCGCACCCTGATTGACCGCGTCCTGGCCTTCGATTTCCAGGGAAATGGCGTCATTCACGTGTTCGACGGCCTGCAGGACGCCCTTGCCGCGGTAGCGCTCGGTGTCGTCGTCGCGAAGTTCGTGGGCTTCGTGCTCGCCGGTTGAGGCGCCCGAGGGGACGATGGCGCGGCCGACGCCACCGCTCTCGAGGGTGGCTTCGACCTCGACGGTCGGGTTCCCACGCGAGTCGAGAACTTCGCGCGCGCTCAGGCTGGAAATCAGGGTCACGAACGGCTCCCGGGACGGCGGCATGATGAGTAGGCGCTGAGTATACGAATGGGCACCGATTGGGCGGCGCGGCGGTGGCCATACACTGCGCACGAGCCTGGCGCCGCGACCCTGGGATTTGAGCCATGGAATCTGAACTTGTCGTGCGAACGCGCGCTGAAGTGGGCGAAGGGCCGATATGGGATCCCGGAACTGAGACGCTGGTCTGGGTTGACATAACAGGCTCGGCCGTTCATCGGTTTGATCCGGCGACGGGGCAGGACGAGTGCATGGACGTTGGAATAGACGTGGGGGCGGTGGCGGTGCGGGCGAGCGGCGGGCTGGTGATGGCCGCGGCGGATGGCTTTCGCTCGCTGGAAGCGGACGGCTCGCAGACGGTGCTGGCCGAGGTGGAGGCTGATGATCCCGGCATGCGAATGAACGACGGGAAGTGCGACCGGCATGGGCGCTTCTGGGCGGGCACGATGGCCTACGACGAGGGCGGTCCGGCGGGCCTGGGCACGCTGTACCGGCTGGACCCGGACCTCAGCGTGCGAACCATGCTGGACGGCGTCTCGATTTCGAACGGGATTGACTGGAGTCCGGACGACCGCGTGATGTACTTCATCGACAGCCTGACCCGGCGGGTGGATGTCTTTGACTTTGACGTGGACGACGGCGCGATTAGCAACCGGCGCACGCTGGTCGAGGTGGAAGCGTCGGTCGGATTTCCGGACGGAATGACGGTGGATTCGAACGGGGACCTGTGGGTGGCCGTGTGGGGCGGTTCGCGCGTGGTGCACTACGCACCGGATGGCAGCAAGCGGGGCATGGTCGGGTTCCCCGTCAGCCAGACGTCAAGCTGTGCGTTTGGCGGAGCGGATCGGCGAGACCTTTACGTGACTTCGGCAGCGCGCGGCATCTCCGAGGAGTCGGAGCCCGAGGCCGGCAGCTTGTTTCGTACACGCCCGGGGGCGGAAGGCCAGGCGCCCAACAGCTTTGGCGGTTAAGCGCCCGCGGTCTGCCGCGTCCGCTCGGCCGCAATTTCGGCGAACGTGAACGATCACGGCGCCGCCGCGAACGCAGGCGCCTAGACGACGACCGTCACGGTGATCGTCACGGTGGCGGTCGCAGTTAAGCCGTGGGCGTCGGTGGCCGTAAGCGTCAGGGTGTAGTGGGGCGTGGTGGCGTGGTGCAACGGCCCGGCGACGGTGAGCAGCCCGGAGCTTGGGTCGAGTGCGAATGCCCCCGCCTCGTTGCCGGCCGTCAGCGCGTAGGTCAGCGGGCCGCCGTCCAGGTCGCGGGCGGCGGCGGTGCCGACCATGGCGCCTACGGCCGCGTTCTCCGCCACGCGGAAGCTCCAGCCCGCCGCCGGGAACACTGGCGGCACCCGCTGGGCGTCGTCGGCCACGGCCACGACCAGCGGCACGCGGGTCCAGCCCCCCTGCGCGTCCGTGGCCGTCACCGTCAATCCGGCGCCGCCCGCCGGCAGCGCGCCCGCCACCGAGAGGATGCCGGTGGCCGCGTCGAGTTGGAACACCCCGGCGTCGTTGCCGGTCGTGAGCGCGTACGTCACGGTTCCGCCGTTCGGATCGGTCGCCTGCACCTGGCCGACGGCCGCGCCCGCCGGCAGGCCGGCCGGCACGATCCACTCGTAGCGGGGCGCTCCAAACGCCGGCCCCGCCTGGCAGGCGGCCAGCCCCTGCGCCGCCGCGTCCGTGGTCGCCACCCCGGCGAAGGTCGCCGGCAGGCAGCCCGTCAGCCGGGTGCCGGCCAGGTGGAGGTCGGTCAGACGGGCCAGGGCGCCCAATTCGGCGGGTACCGCGCCCGTCAGGGCGTTGCCGCGCAGGTCCAGCGCCGTCAACTGGGTCAGGTCGCCCAGCGCCGCCGGCACGGGGCCGGTCAGGCCCTGCGCGCCCAGCCGCAGCGCCGTCACCCGTTGCGGCGTGCCGCCCACGGTGACGCCGGTCCAGGCGCTGAGCGCCCGCGACCCGTCCCAGTTCAGACGGCCGGGCCCGGCCAGCGCGTCGCGCGCCTCAAGCAAGGCCGTGCAGTCCTGGACCAGGCCGGTATTGGCTGTGGGGGTAGGAACCGTGACTCCATTGCTACAGACCGGCATGGCCGCCGCCGGCCAGGTCAGCGTCACCGGCGCCGAGTGGGCCACGGCCCCGGAGGCGTAGCGCGCCTGCACCCGCCAGGCGCCGGTCAGCGCGGTCAGCGCGCGCGCTTCGTAGGCCGCGCCGGCCGCGTCCACCGGCGTCCAGACCCCGCCCACGTCGCGTTGCCACTGGTAGGTCGCGGCGCCGGCGTCGCTCGGGACCGCCGCCGTCAGGGTCGCGGTTGCGCCGGCCGCCGGGGTCGTCGTGTCGACCGTCACCGTGGGCAGGGCGGGGGCGCCGGGGCAGGCCGGGGCCGCCGGCGGGTCGCCCGCCGGGGCGGCGCGGATCCGCAGCATCAGGCGCTCGCCCGGCTGCCAGGGTTGCGTGCAGACCGGCCAGCGCAACTCGTGGCCGCCGGCGGTGGCCGTGGCGACGGCCGCGTCGCCGCGCAGCGTCAACCCCACGGTCCCGTCCAGGCGGATCAGTTCCAGCTGCTGACCGGTCAGGGTGGTGCCGGTCACGTCCAGCCGCAGCTGCCCGGCGTCCCAGGTCAACCGCCGCAGGGTCGCGGACGTGCCGCTGGCCCCGCTGCTGGCCGCGGCGCCCGCGGCGCCGCCGGCCGTGCCGACCGCCGCCGGCGCCAGCACCCCCTGGGCCGCGTCCCGCCCGACCACGCCGCTCCCCAGCGCCGCCGGATCGAAGAACGCCTCGTGCACCGTCCCGGTCGGCGCCGTGACCGTGATCGTCACAGCCAAGTAGGCGTCCTCCGGTACAAATGCGCAGGTAAAGCGCGAGTAGTGCTGGGAGTTGTCGAGAACTTCGTACTCGCCGGCCGGCAAGGGGCGGGCAGAGGTCAGCACGTGACCGTAGCCGGTGCTGGCTTGGCCGTCGTCGTCGACAATCGTCGGTCGGAACAGTGCCGCGTCAGGGCCGCTCAGCCAGTATCGGTGGTACTGCGGTCCACTATGAATACTATCCCCCTCATACACTTCCACTTCGGCCCCGGTAGAAATGCCGGAAGCTAGCGCTGCCTCAATCAGAGGCGGCGTCCACGGATCGGCGCGGTTATACCGTTCACGAAGGATTCTGCCGTAGATGCAGGCTGCGTACCCATCAATGCCCTCTCCGGCCTCTAGCTCCGCCGCCAGCGCCGCGATCCGAGCCCGCAGGTCGGCCAGGGTGATCGTGGGCGAGGGCGTCGGGCCCCCGTCCGTGATGAAGGCCGTCGGCGTCCCGCCCTCGGCCGGAATGTCCTCGGCCGGCAGCCAGGCCCGGCTCAGCGTGTCCACGCTGTAGGCCCACGGCGACTCGTTGTTGTTCAAGCGCGTGAACTGCAAGACGGCCGGAGCAGTAGTCCCGGAGGTTCCCGTCGCTCCGCCGCTGGCGCTGGCCGGGGTGTACGGCCGCGACGGCGCCTCCAGGAAGAGCACGGCCTGCCGCTCGTCCCAGATCGAGACCCGCAGTTGCACCGCGATGGCCGCGTCGGCGCGGGCCGCGGCCTCCGTCGGGTAGCCGTCGGCGCCGCGCACCACCACCAGCAGGGCCGTCGGGCCGCTGCCCTTCAGGTACTCGTGCACCGTGAAGCGCAACTCCTGCACGGCCTGGTAGGTGGACGCCACCCCGGGCTCGCTCGGTAGCGTCTCCACCGCCGCCGCCGCCGACTGCAGCGTCGCGCGCACAATCACGTCGGCGAAGAAAATCTGCTCTTCGATGGACGGCGCGACCCGCCAGGCGGGGTTCGACGACCGATGAATGTGCGAGGACGCCCCCAGGTGTTCCGGCTCGCTCGGCCCACAGGCGGCGGTCGACAGCGCCAGCGTGAGCGCCAGCCAGAAACCCGCAGCGGCCACTGACCGGAAGCGACGGGCCGTCCCTATTGCGCGCCGCGCCGGCCGCAGCCTCACCCGTAAGGCCAGTCGCCAGGCCACGTCGCGCCCACCAGCGCCCCGCACAAGACCTCTGCCTGGATGGCCTGAGTGTGTAGACACACTCACAATAGCCTTCGCTCCGCGTCGAAACCGGCATGTCCACACGCGGCGCATCAGACGACGCTGGGTCCCGCGACCGTGTCATTTCCCTGAGCGCACCGGGCCCGATCCCACCGCCAGCCAGTTGCGTCCCGTTCGTCTCCTCGTCAGGCGCCTGGTTGGGGCGTGGGCGGGCAGCCAGGGAGTTCCGATTTGGACGGGTGGCCATTTGGATGCGGCCAGGGGCGCCTGGCCGGCTCGAACCTGTTGGCACCCACGCTCGCCGCGGGTGGGCAGGACGGCTAGCGGAGGGCGACGTTGATGCCCTGGCCGGCCTCGTCGATGGGGATGAAGGTGATGGCGTCGTGCAGCTGCGCGGGGATGCTGTCCAGGTCGTGCTCGTTCTGACGCGGAAGTACGATCCGGCGAATGCCGCCGCGGTGCGCCGCCAGAATCTTGGCCTGCACGCCTTGCGCGCGACGGACGTGTCCATGCGCTGTCATTCCACCGATCGCCAGAAACTCCGGATCCGCCGCCCGGTCGCGCATCAGGGAAACCATGGCGATGGCCGCCGCGATGGCGAGGGAGCCTTCGTCGCCCGGCAGGTCACTGGCAGGAACGAGCAAGTCGGTATCGAACTCTTCGAGCGACCGGGCCGAGACGGCCAAGTCCGAGAGCCGCGACCGGACGTACGAAGGCACGATCGCGTAGCGGCTGGACAGGTCCGCGCCGGCGGTATCCAGAATCCGAATCCGTCCGGCGCCGGGCATCTGCACGGCCTCGATCTGTCCAAGCACCCCGCCGCTGCGCCGCACCACCGCTCCGGTGGTCATTCCCGGAGTCTCGCGCCGCCGGCGATGCAAGCCAAGCTGCGTAGGCCGACCGACCGTGGCTCCCAGGTCTTCGATGGCTATGGACACGGGACCAGACTCACCCTGGAGCGCGCGCCGCGTCAGAGCACGGCGGACTACCTGACGAATCAGACCGTCGAGTGCGTCGATACCCGGCTCGACCGTGTAGCTGCGCACCAGCGCGGACAGCGCGTCGTCCTCGATTTCGAGGTCGTCCGAGGGCACGTTGTATTCGCGCAGCATGGCTGGCGCCAATGAGTCACGCGCAATAGCCACCTTGTCATCGTCCACGTAGCCGGCGAGTTCCACGATGTCCAGCCGACCGCGCTCCAACGGTGGAAGGTCGGGCAACCAACGTGCCGTCGTAATCACGAGAGCTCGGGACAAGTCAAACGGGACATCGAAGAATCGGTCCTGGAACTGTCGGCGGGCCGCAGCGTCGGTGAGCGCGGCCAAGAGCGCGGCGCGGGCCGCCGCCCAGCGATCGCTGATGCTGTGGTTCTGGTTCTGGTTCTGGTTCTGGTTCGACGTCGTCGGCCAGCCGCCGCCAATCGCGTCAATCTCCTCGAGTAGGAGGACGACTTCACTCTGCCCAAGCCGCTCGATTGCTCCCATGATTTCGCCGGGGGCCTGCTCATTCCCAAATAATTCGTCGGGGGAAGCCAGGCGGTCCAGGCGAATCGTTGCCAGCGGAAGGCCGAGTAGCTCCGCGACCTCACGGGCAATATGCGATTTGCCGACACCCGGCGGGCCGACAAGAGAAAGCAGCGCTCGCGGTCCGGTGGCATCGGGCGCTGACGTGAGCTGCTGCTCACGCACCACCAGGTGGTCGCAGAGCAGGTCGGCCACCTCGTCCGTGAGAAAGAGGTGGTCGACCAGGTGCGCGTGAAGTTCGCTGATTTGCGGCCGAGCGGCGCTGCTGGCCGCCCACGGTAAATCCAGCGCACGCACCAGACGTTCCTGGCCTTCCGGGCTGCCGTCCAAACCGTCGAGCCGCCGGCGCAGCCTGGCCGCCACGTCGTCAGGGACTTCAGGCGCCGCGAGGCGGGATGCGAGTTCGGTGGTGTTCACAAAGGTGTCGTGACAGGTGCGTGCCTGATCATAGCCTTGCCAAGGTGGGCGCCGTCAGTAGGAAACCTCGCGGAGACGCCACAATTCTCCGTTGACCTGTTGGCCTCACGGCGCGATGCTTGAGCGTAGACGGGACTTCCGAATGGTGCAAAACAATGGGTCTGCCTGGATCGCCTGACTTCGACGTCGATATTCACAAGGCGAAGGAGATGATCGAGAACGGTGAGGTGGACGTGGTGGACGTCCGCACGCAGTTTCACGCGCCGGCCATGCCAGGCGCCGATTATGTGCCGTTGGACGACATCCTGGCGCGTCCGGTCGAAGTCATCCCGTCCGGGAAGCCCCTGCTGTTCATCTGCAACGTCGGGCAGACCAGCGCGGTTGCGACGCAAATGGCCCGGGCGTTGAATGTGACCGAGGCGTACAACATGGCCGGCGGCATGACCGAGTGGGCCGAGGCCGGCTACGAAACCGAGGAACCGCCCGCCGGGCACTAAGCGCCGGCATTAGCTGGAAGGTATTCGACCGTGTTCACCGTTGAGCAAGTTCAACGTTACAGCCGCCACATGTTGCTGCCCGAGGTTGGGGCGGCCGGCCAGGCCAAGATTCTCAATGCCAAAGTACTGGCCATTGGCGCCGGCGGGCTTGGTTCGCCCGTGCTCTATTACCTGGCCGCCGCGGGGGTGGGCACGCTGGGCGTGGTGGACTTCGATACCGTCGACCGTTCAAACCTGCAACGACAGATTCTGCACCGCGACGATCGGGTTGGGATGCCGAAGACCGTGTCGGCGGAAGCGACGTTGACCGGCCTGAATCCGGACGTGACCGTGGTGCGCCACGACGAGCCGCTGACCTCCGACAACGCGTTTGAAATCCTGGAGCCGTACGACATTGTGGTCAACGGCTGCGACAACTTTCCCACCCGGTATCTCGCGAACGACGCCGCCTACTTCCTCGGTAAGCCACTGGTGGATGGGAGCGTCATGCGCTTTGAGGGCATGGCGACGGTGTTTGAGCCCGGCGCCGGCTGCTACCGCTGCCTTTACCCGACGCCGCCCCCACCGGAGATGGCGCCGAGTTGCGCGGAGGCCGGCGTGCTTGGAGTTTTGCCAGGCCTGATCGGGCTGATCCAGGCTACCGAGGTGCTGAAGCTCATTGCGGGCATTGGCAACTCGCTGTCGGGACGCTTGCTGCTGCTTGACGCCATGGAGATGGAATTCCGTGAGCTGAAGCTGCGGCGTGACCCGGAGTGCCCCGTTTGCGGCGACGCTCCGACGATCACGGAACTGATCGACTACGAGGAATTCTGCGGTTTTGCCGGCGGCGACGCGGCTCCGGCCGCGGTGGAGGCGGTGGCGGTCTAGCGAGGACGGTCAAATCTGCCTCTCCCCCTGGCGGGGGTGAAGAGCGGTGCGGCCTGTTCTCGATTGCGTCTGAGCGTGGCTGCTGGGGTGGAGCGCATGAGCGGAAGACCCCTCTCCGATTTCGGCCGAGGACGGTCGAATCTGCCTCTCCCCTTGGAGAGGGTGAAGAGCGGCGCGGCCAGGAGTGATCGCCGCCGGACGTGGTTGCTGGGGTTGAGAGCTCGACCGGAAGACCTCTCATCGATTTCGGCCGAGGACGGCCGAATCGGCCTCTCCCCTGGGAGAGGGTGAAGACTGGCGGCCGCACGTTGCCTGCGTCGGGACGGGGTGGCGAGCGTATGCTGGGAGCGCCCGCTGTTGGGGGGCAATCTGCTGGCTCGACCCGCCAATCGCACACGTCGTCAGAGCCTCGGCGAGTGGCTGGCCGCGGAGAATCGTCGGCGCGGCGGCCTGGCCCGTATCTGGCCGCGCCGGGTTGTTCCCGTTGCGTTCGGTCTGACGCTGTGGGTCTCGGCACTGGTATTGGCCACAACGGTAGCGATGCAGCCGTTCGAGCACGGGGCGACGGTCGTAGCAGCCGAGCAGGGGCAGTGGCTGATCGAGCGCGTGTCGCCGGGCGGGCCCGCCTGGCGCGCCGGGCTGAGCGCCGGCGAGGCGGTTGCGTGGAATGGGCCGCCGGGAGAAGCGACGGGACGGCCCATCGAGCTACGCGCGGCGATTGACCCAGGGTCGCTTGCCGATCCGCAGACCGGTCTGACGATCCCGATCCCGGGTCTCGATCCGGCCATGCGCGCCACCACGCTGGTGCTTGCGACGCTTTTTGCGGCCGGCGGAACGCTTGTTGCCCTCTACGGACGGCGCCGCGTGCTGCGATCGGCCACGGCGGCCATGTTTGCCGTGGCCAGCGCCCTTTCGCTGGGCTCCGTGGCGCCGGACGCCGAAGGCGCGCTGACGCTGCTGGTCTTTGCAGCGACTGGCGCGACGGGCGTGGCCCTGCTGTGGTTTGCCGCTGTCTGCCCAATCCGTGGACCAGCCTTCATGGTGCCGTTCGTCCCGGCCCTGGCGATTACAGCTCTGGCAGGACCGGTCGCGGTGCTGGTGGCGTCCTATCAGGGCCGGCCGGAGTTGTATAACGCGGCCTGGGTCACGGTTGCGCTTCTTCCGGCCCTGGGGCTTACGGCGCTGCTGGCCAAGTGCCTGGTGACGCTGCTGGATATCACGTTTCCGCGCGACCGGCGGGTGGCCCGCGTGTTGCTGGCCACGTTCCTGACCGCCGCGCTGCCGCCAACCGCGCTCTCGCTTGTGCCGGCGGTTGTCAGCGGCGCCGAGATTCTTCCCTACTCGGTCTCCCTGCTGCCCATCGGAGCCACCGCGCTGGGGGCCGTCCACGTGGCCGTGCCGACCTGGCGGATTCGGTTCCAGCGCGTGCTTCGAACGTTGTTCCTTCACGGCGCGGCCTGGATCTTGCTCTTCACGTTCTATGCGCTGCTGGTCGGCGTGATCGGTCGGTACCTGACCGACCGTGGCGGGGCGTTGCCGGTGGTGTGGACGCTGGCGGCCGCGCTGGTTGGCATCGGCGTGACGATGCCCTTCGCGCGCTGGCTGGTTCTGCGCGTGTTGTCCGGTTGGGTCTACCAGGACAGCTACGACGCGCAGCGGCTGATGCGAACGGCCAGCGCCGCGTTGGCGTCTACCTCCTCCGTCGAACAGCTTGCCGAGTCCGTCCTGGCTCCGGTGCGCCGCGCGATCGGCCTGGACTGGGTTGCCGTTACTCGCGCAGTCCCGCCGCACGACCTTGTGGCCATTGCCTTCAACAGCCTGGCCCCGACGCCCGACGACGCGCAGGTGCGGTCGGCCGTGGTCGCCGCGGGAGGCGGCGGACGCTCGGAAATCGCCGCCGTCGTGGTTCCGTGCAGGATCGGTGAGTCGGTGGTGGCCTATGTCGTCGCCTCGATCCGGGAAGAGTCGTTTGGCCTCAGCCAGGCTGACGCCGACTTGCTGGATGCGTTGGCCAGTCAACTGGCGAGCTTCATGGTCCGCGTGGATCTGTGGGAGCAGCTGCAGGACCGTCTCCGGGAACTCGACGAAACGGCGCAGCACCTACAGGACAGCCAACAGACGCTGAGCGACTTGTACGACCAAGTCAACGGCATGTTGGAGGCGGAGCGGCAACGAATTTCACGCGACCTGCATGACGAGCCGCTGCAGAAGCTGGTGCTGCTGCAGCGCGCGTTGCGCTCGGCCGCCCCCGGGCCCTACCGCAGCCGCGACGCGCTCCTGCAACTGGTGGATACGGCCGCGGGCGACCTGCGTGAGATCTGTGAACGACTTCGCCCGCCGGTATTGGACGACCTGGGACTGGAAGCGGCGCTGCGCTGGCTTGTGGACGAGGCGGGGCGAGGCGCGCCGTTCCAGATTGATCTGCAGACGGACGGTACCCCGGACATCGAGCGGCCGGATGCCGACGTTGAAACGAACGTCTACCGCGCGGCTCAGGAGGCGCTGAACAACGCGTTGCGGCACGCCCAGGCTTCGCGAGTTCGCATTCGCTTGACCCGAGCGGCCGACGCGATCCGGCTCTCAGTCCGGGACGACGGCTGCGGTTTCCAGGCCTCGCCCGACTTCGCGGTGTACGCGGCTACGGGGCATCTGGGACTGGTTGGACTGCGTGAACGGTTCGCACGCCTCGGCGGAGTCGTTCACGTGGAGTCGCGGCCCGGAGGGCCGACGGTGCTGACCGTCGAAGCTCCGCTCCATCCAGCTGCGGTGGCCCGCGAGTGACTCGGCGCCGTCCCATCCGGGTACTGCTGGTCGACGACCACGCCATGGTGCGTGAAGGAACCGCCGCCGTATTGGCCGACGTGCCGGAGATTGAGATTGTGGGCGCTGCCGGCGATGCGGCAGCGGCGGAGCGCGCGTGTCGCCGACATTCGCCTGACGTCTGCCTCCTCGACTTCCGAATCCCCGGCGGTGGACCGACACTGGCTCGACGCTTGGCCCACATTGCGCCGGCGACGCGAGTGTTGGTTGTGTCGGCTTACGGCAAGGCGGACTACGTTCGCTCAATGCGCGACGCGGGCGTGGCGGGATACGTCCTCAAAGACCTGGACACCGCAGGCTTGGCCGACGCCGTCCGCCAAGTCCACGCCGGAGGCACCGTCTTTCAGCAGCTTCCGGAGCCCGGGCCGAACGACGCGTCCGGGCGCCTGCTGGCCGATCCGCTGACGATGCGCGAACTCGATGTGTTGCGCCTGGTGGCCGAGGGCGCATCAAATCGTGAGGCGGCGGCTGTGCTGGGCGTTTCGGCCAAGACGATTGAAGCTCACCTCAGCAGCGTCTACGGCAAACTGCGTGTCCGCTCACGAACGGAGGCTGTTGTAGCGGCGGTTCGGGACGGAATCATCAGCGTAGATCGGTCCGACGCCGACCTCTAGCGCCGTCTCATCGACCTGGATCCGCCGTCGGGAGCTCATGGCTTCATAAACCGCGTCAGCAAGTTGGACGGCACGAACACCGTCCTCAACTCCAGCGAGCGGCTTGCCGATTCCGGATACCGCATCCACAAACGCTTGCAGGCTTTCACGCTGGCCGGTAGCTGACGGCATGGCGCCTGGATTACCCGGGTCGGTTCCCATGCCGACTTCGGTCGCCTCACGCGGCCGAACGCCATTGGCGGTCGCCGTGATCAGCCCGTCCGTGGCCAACGCGCGCCAGAAGGAGCACGTGTGACTTTGGCCGTATTCCCCGACGATGACGCGCGCCAGACCACCGCTAGCAAACCTGATGCCGGTCGCAACGGTGTCGGCAAGGTCCGCTCGCCGCGTGTGCCGGCCGCCCATGGCCTGGACCGAGATCGGCCGGGACTGCATCAGGAAACACGCCAGGTCCAGCGTGTGACTTCCCAGCAATCCCAGAATGCCGCCATGCTCCGCCGATGCCGCCCAGGAGTTGTGCAGCGAATCGACCACCGCTTCAATCTGGACAAAGGTCGGCCGTGGAATCCGGCGGCGGATCAGGCGAACGCCGGGCGTGACGCGCGCCCAGAAGTTGACAGCCAACACCGCGTTCGACGCGCGAGCATGCGCCAGGACCTGCTGCGCGTCCGGAAAGCGTATGGCCAGGGGTGCTTCGAGTAAGACGTGACGTCCGCGATCGAGCGCCTCTCGAGCAAGCTGAGAATGACTGGCATGCGGCGAAGCAACGACGACAGCATCCACGTCCTTTCGCCTAAATGCGGTGCTGACATCGGAGCTCCAAGCCGAGGCGCGCGTTGCGCGGGCTCCAGCTTTTGCCCGTGTCGGATCAGTGTCGACCACACAGGTCACCCGCACTTCAGGCTGTTGCTGGAGGAGCATTCCGTAGGCGCGGCCAGCTGTCCCGTAACCGACAATAGCAATTCGCAAGCTCGAGTCCCGCACGTGGATGCTGTCGCTGTCAGCGTACGTGCTGAGTTCCCACAGCTTGGAATTCCGCTGGGCGGCGTAACGTTCGGCCCCAACGCTCCGATCTGTAGTCCGAGCCGACTAGTGAAATTCGAGGCGCAATCGGGCCCACGCCATGACCTGCTGTCGTATAGTTAGCCTCCTGCTCGACATAATGCAGCTTCAGCGCAATGTCATCTGACTCTGGTCGCGGTCGTCCGTCTGGGCGTGCGCATCGTCTTCGCCGCGCCGAGGTGATCAGTGTCACCTCGGCTGGTCTGGTCTTTGTGGTCGTCGCTGTATTGGGCGCCCTGGTCTGGCTACGATCTTCGGAGTCACCTGGTACGACCGTAGCCACCACGCCAACCGTGGCCGTTCCCCGGTCCCAAATTCCCTCGGCGACCGCGGGCCCCCAGACGCCCCTTCCGCCGTTGCCTTCGCCGGTTGTGGAAGTGAACACGACGCCCGAGCCGCCGAACCCGCTGGACCTGGTTGACGACTGGCCCGAAGACCGCCCATTCAGTGTGCTGTTTCTCGGTCTGGATCGGCGTCCCGGGGAGGGGGGCGGACGAACGGACGCGATCATCCTGGCCCACATCGAGCCGAGTGCCCGCGCGGCAACTCTCGTATCCGTCCCGCGTGACATCTGTGTGGCGAACTGTCGCACGGACCCTTTCCGCATCAACTCCGTCTGGCAGGAGGAAGGCCCTGATGCTCTCCGCCGGCGTGTATCCAACTTGCTCGGTGTGCAGGTGGACTATTGGGTCACCCTGGACTTCAACGGATTCAAGCGTCTCGTGGACTTCTTCGGCGGCGTGGAGGTTGACGTGGAATCAACCATCTACGATCCCTCCTACCCGAACGCGACTGATACGGGTTTCGAGCCCTTCCACGTTGATGCGGGCCCAAATCACTTTGATGGGGACCTGGCCTTGCGCTACGTGCGCACGCGGCACCAGGACGGCGCGTTCGCACGCGAAGTGCGTCAACAACAGATCCTGTTGGCGCTGGTTGAGCAGGTGATCTCGCCGCAGACCCTCATTGAGTCGCCGGCGTTTCTGGGTGAACTGAGCAACGCTTTCGAATCAAATCTGCCCCCAGACCTCGTGCCTTCCATGGCCAAGCTGGGCATGCAGATCGGCTCGGCTCGCACCGTGTCAGGGGCGATTCGGCCCGAGGACGGCATGGTGCGGGCGGTCATTGCCGACAATGGCGCGTATGTGCTGCAACCTAACGTTCCGCTCATCCACGCGTATACCGCCGACCTGATGCGGCGCAGTGAATCACTACCGCCGCAGGAGACGGAACTGCAGGTCGAACTGGCCAACCGGGAGCAGCCAGCCTCCTAGGGCCGCCGCGCCACCACGTAGAGTTCGGAAGGTTCGTAGGCCACCTCGAGGAATCGCCGCAGCACGCCGGCCACACGCGCCAGTTCTTCCCGAGTGTGCAGCAGGCTGTCCGAAACTTCATGGATTGCACGCTCGAGGTCCCGCCCATAGGCGGAGTCGGCCAAGCGCGCGGCGATCCAGCGTGACGCGGGCGATTCTGTCTGGTCTGGTCCACCCTCGCCAGGCGTCGGCGGCGTCAGACCAAGGTCGCCGAGATCAACGGGCAACCCGCGCTCTGCTTCAGGATTGAGTCCGGCCGCGACCGTCGTCAGCCCGGAGCCGTTGGTCAAGAACTCGATCAGTTCCAGGTCGTAGGGGCGGACGTGCGTTGGGTCGCGCCAAAACTCGTGGGCAATGGTTGGAAGACTTCCCGGGTTGGGCGTGGCGACAATGAGCCGGCCGCCAGACCGCAATCGGTCGGCCGCAAGACGAATCAAGACCTCGGCATCCCGGACTGTCAGATGCTCGATAACGTGAAACGCCGTAATTGCATCAAACCGATCAGGCGTGCTCTGCAAGAAGTCCAGCGCATCGCGTTCGGCAACTGGCAGTTCGCCAGCCGCGGCCAGCATCGCCGCGTCCTGGTCGATTCCCAGGACGCGGTGGCCGGCCTCGGCAGCCACCGCCAGGAATTCTCCGCGTCCACACCCTAGATCCAGCAGGTCGCCGGGTTGGGGGAGAAAGCGCAGGTACCAGGCGCGGGCCTGGCGAACCGTTTCAGTCGCAAATCCGCGCTGTGCGTACCAATCGGCGCCCATTCGGTTCCAGCCGTATCCCGTTTCGGGCGGCAGGCTAGCACCGGCCTCGGTCCTTCCCCTTAGAATGCCTTCCGGACGTACCTGGCGGCGGGCGCTATGAACGACGACGTTGAGATCTTCTCGATCGGAACGGAACTCGTTTCCGGCCTAGTGCTGGACACGAACTCGCATTGGCTGGCCGGCGAAGTCTCGGTTGCCGGCGGCGACGTCCGTCGCATCACGGCCTTGGCAGACGATCTCGACGCGTTGATTGCCGAGGTGCGCGCCGCGGTGGGCCGCAAGGCGCGCGTGGTTTTGACCACCGGCGGCCTTGGCCCAACGCCCGACGACATGACGGTGGATGCGATCGCCGCAGTCGCAGGAAGTGACATACACACGCCGTTTGCGGTCATTGAAGACTATGCCCGTCGTCGAAACATGACGATCGAGGAGGTCTCGGTTCCGCCACGGCTCAAGATGGGGTCGATACCGCGTGCAGCCACCGTGCATCTCAACCCGGTCGGATGGGCGCCCTGTTTCTCTACGGTCGTGGAAGAGACAACCATCTGGTCGATGCCCGGTCCGCCCCGCGAAGTCGAGGGCTGTTTCGAGGCGCATATCAGGCCGGCCCTGCGCGGATTGTTTGCTGCCCAAAGTGCGCGGATGCGCGTGTACATCGACTCGTTCGAGTCTGAGACCTCGCCGTTCATGCAGCGCGTCATGCGCGAGGTGCCTGCCGCCTATCTGAAGGCCTACGTGGGCCAGTCGCGCGTGAACGGTCTTCCGGTAGACATCGTGGTGCGCAGCACCGAAGGCGGAGATCCCAAGGTCCAGCTCGACGCTGCCTACGACCTTTTCTGCGCCATCGCCGCCGAGTCCGGAAAGACCGTCACGCTCGAGCCCACGGCGCCGCTTCGCGACTAGCTGGGCCGTAGCCGGTGCGCTCCCGCTGGTCACCCGAGGCCGCCAACGGACTCGACGCAGTGGCTCTGCGGGTCTACACCTCGCGCCTACTGGGCGCCGAGCCTTCGTTGGTTCTTTTCGGCGGCGGCAACACCTCCGTCAAACACGACGCGCCAGACCCGCGCGGCGGTCTACGGCGAACGCTCACGATTAAGGGCAGCGGAACAGACTTAGCCACCATTCAGGCCGCTGGGTTCGCCCCGCTCGCCCTTGACGATCTCATACCGCTGCGTACGCGCAAGTCTCTTGACGATGACGCCATGGTGGAGTTGGTCACGCTGGCGCTGCTTGACTCGCGCGCGCCGCGGCCATCCATAGAAACGCTGCTGCACGCCTTCATCCCGCTCGATTGGACCGACCACAGCCACGCCGACGCGATTCTTACCCTGACCAACCAGCCGGACGGCGCCGCGCGCATTCGTGAAGTCTTCGGAGAAACCGTAGGCGTAGTGCCGTACATCAAGCCCGGATTCGAACTCTCGCGAGTGGCGGCGGATGCATTTGACGCGGATCCCTCGGTCAACGGTCTCGTCCTGGACAAGCACGGCCTGGTGACATTCGGCGACACCGCGCAGCAGTCCTATGAACGGCACATCGAGTTGGTTTCGCAGGCGGAAGCGCGGATCGCACGAAGCTGGTTTGGTCCACGCCTGCCGGCTGCCGGGTCGGCAGATGAGGCGTCGCGCTTGGCCGTCAAACTGCGTGGTCGGTTGAGCCGTCGCCGGCCCATGATCGTGCGCAGCGACACCAGTTCGCGGGCTCGCGCCTTCGCGGACCGCCAGGATGTCACGCACATCTCACAGCAAGGTCCCACGACCCCGGACCACGTGCTGCGCACCAAGCGTCTCCCGCTCGTGCTGCCGTCCGCGGATCCGGCTGATGCGGAACAAGCCCTAACCCGCTACGAGAGTGACTACGGCGTCTACGTGGAATCGCATACCGATCCGAGCGACGACTTCCGACACGATCCGGGCCCTCGAGTGGTGCTGGTTCCCGGCGTCGGCATGTTCACGACCGGCCGTACCGCCGCAGAGGCCGACGCCGTGGCACGGATATACCGCCACAGCATGGACGTGATCGAGGGCGCGGAGTCCATGGGAGGCTACGCGGCGCTGCCGGCGCGTGATCTCTTCGACATTGAGTACTGGCCATTGGAGCTATACAAGCTCAGGCTGGCGCCTCCCGAGCGGGAACTGGCCGGGCGCGTGGCGCTTGTAACAGGGGCGGCCAGCGGAATCGGTCGCGCCACGGCCAGTTGCCTGGCAGCGGCCGGCGCCCACGTTTTTGTGGCCGATATCGACGCGGAAGGCGCCAGGGCTTCGGCGGCGCGCATTGCCGCTGCCGAGGGTGCGGCCGAACCGCTGATCCTTGATGTGACCGACGAGGATGCCGTCACGACGGCCATGCAGGCGATTGTGCTTGCAGTGGGAGGGGTTGACATCGTCGTCTCCAACGCCGGGATCGCGGACGCGGCGCCGATCGACGCTCTGCCTCTCAGCGCGTGGCAACGGAGCCTTGACGTCAATGCCACCGGACACTTCCTGGTAACTCGAGCGGCCGTTCGCGCAATGCGCCAGCAGGGTGTGGGGGGCAGCGTGATCTTGGTATGCACGAAGAACACATTTGACCCGGGCCGCGACTTCGGGGCCTACAGCGCGGCCAAGTCGGCCCAGTTGCAGCTCGGCCGCGTGCTGGCAATCGAGAACGGCGAGCATGGGATACGCGTCAATATGGTCAATCCGGATGCGGTGTTCACAGATTCGCGCCTGTGGAGCGAGGATCTCCGGGCAGGCCGCGCCGCAGCTCACGGTGTGGAAATTGATGAGCTTGAGGACTTCTATCGCCGCAGGAATCTGCTGCAAGCGCCGATTGGCGCGGACGACGTGGCGGAGGCCGTGCTGTTTCTCGCCAGCGACCGCGCGGCCAAGACAACCGGCGCTGTGCTGCCGGTTGACGGCGGAGTCCGTGGCGCCTTCCCGCGCTGAAGCGCCCGGCACTTTCCGAGCCTAGGGGACGGCGGCGCCCGAGACGAGCAACTCACCGTCGGTTATCACCAGCGTTTCAATCGCAATCGGCAGTCGAGGCAGTCCGGCGTCCACGGTGCGCTCGGCCAGCGCAAGGACGAGGGAGCGTACGAAGCCGGGCGCATACATCTCACCCACCTGGAATCGTGTGATCTCGGCCGTGCGCTGGCTGTTCTCGGCCGAAACGGTGATGTCGAGGCGAAATGGAAAGTTCAAACCAGCTGAATGCAGAATGCCTGTCAGCGTGAGAGTCCGCGGACGAAACGTGAGCTGCAGGTCGGTGACGGAACCAAATCCATGCTCCTGCCTGGCCCAATCCCGGAGAAGCGCCGTCATCTCATCGTGAGTAAAGGCAACTTGAGCCGGGATTGAGCGGCCGGCCAGGCGCGCCTGGTCCGAAGTCTGGCCGAATGCGTTGAGTTTGGCCTCAGCCCGCGCCCGCACGAGCGAATCCGGCTGGAGGCGCGCGAGATCTGAGATGTCGACCGAGCCGCGAGTGGCGAATACACCCAGCACGACTATTACGCCAGCCAATGCGAGGAGCAACCAGATGCCAAAGACCAGTGCGCGACGCACGCCGATTCCCCCATTTCGCCGCCGCGCCGAGACTTGCCGGCGTCGTGCAACGGCTGCACATATCAGATCGCAGCGAGGCGCCGCGCGTGATGCACGACGGGCCGCTCCCCTAGAGTGCGTATGCTAGCGTCCGACCTCTGACGCGCCACCGCCTCGGGAACCCTGTGACGAGACCTGTGTCCTCGGGTGCCATCCGCAAGGCCGTCGTGCCGGTAGCCGGCGTGGGCACCCGCCTGTTTCCGGCGACCAAGTCACAGCCGAAGGAAATGCTGCCGGTCGGCCGCAAGCCGGTTGTCCAATACGTGGTCGAGGAGCTGCGCGCCGCGGGGGTGGAGCAGATCCTGTTGATCACGGGCCGAAAGAAAGCGGCTATTGAAGATCACTTCGACGCCGATCTCGAGCTCAGCCAGGTGCTTCGTCAGGCGGGCAGCGTCGATCCCGCCGATCTGCCCATTGCCGACGGGATCCGCGGCGTCTTCTACACGCGTCAGGGAACGCCCAGTGGCGTCGCTGACGCCGTGGGCCTGGCGCGGGACTTCGCCGGGGGCGAGCCGTTTGTCGTCGCCTTTGGCGACACCATCATTCACGGCGGCGACTTGGTGGCCCGGCTGATGGCGGCCCAGCGGGCAAGCGGCGCAAGCGGCGCAGTTGCCGTGGAGCAGATCGCGCCGGAAGACGCATTCAGGTACGGCATCGTTGATGTGCGAGACGTCGATGGCTCGCTCGTGGCGGTCGACCTCGTCGAGAAACCGGCTGCGGGCCGCGCACCCAGCGATTTGGCCATCGTGCCGCGCTACGTGTTCGACTCGTCAATCTTTGACGCGATTGAGGCGACCCGTCCCGGATTGGGCGGTGAGCGCTGGCTTACCGATTCGATTGCAATCCTGGCGCGTGAGTCGCCGCCGGTGCGCGTCGTTCCCTTGGAGGCGAACGAGCGCCGGTACGACATTGGCAACTTTGCGTCGTACTACCGGGCGTTCATTGACTTTGCGCTCGCCGACCCACAGTACGGCGCGGGAGTTCGGCAGTATGTCAGCGAGCTCGGCCAACGGCTGTGACGCCGCGCACTCCGGTCGTCGCATCGGCGCCCGGGCGGGCCGGACTGCTTGGCAATCCCAGCGACATGTACGGCGGGACGGTGATGGCCTTCGCGATTCCGCGACGGGCCTACGTGGCCATCCACCCGGCTCCGGGCCTGCGTCTGCTGGCGCTGGACGCCAATCTCGATCTCACCGTCGAATCTTCAGACGACCTGCGCCTGGTCGCTGCACCAAGTGCCCTAGCGGCGGTCCGAATGGACGCGGACGCCCTGGCTGAGGCCCGCCGCGCGACTTATTTGAACGTGCTGAAGGCGGTCGTGGCCGCGCAGGATATGCGGCACATGCAGGTCGAGCTTCGGTGTTGGAGTGAGGTACCACCTGGCGCCGGACTCTCCAGCAGCAGCGCGCTGCTGGTGGCCGCCCTCCACGCCACGAATACCTGGCTGGACCGCAAGACTTCGATGCACCATTTCTCTGAGACGGCTCGCGAGATTGAGTTCAGCCGCATGGGCATTACGTGCGGGTTCCAAGATTTCTACGCCACGACGTTCGGGGGATTGTTATGTATGGATTTCCGAGGCAAGGAGAACTGGCGCGGCCCGACCGTTGATCCCCTGGCGACCGTTGAGCCGTTGTTTGAGCCCGACGCGGAGCTTCCGTTCGTGCTTGCCCATACGGGACGACAGCGTGACTCCGGGGAAACTCACCGTCCCCTGCGTTCCCGCTGGGTCGAGGGGGATCCGGATGTTCGTGCGGCCATGCACGCTCTGGGATCCATCGCTCGGAAGGCGAAGCGCGACGTGCTGGAACGCAACTGGCCGGCGGTAGGCGCAGCCATGAATACAGCACATCGTCACATCGCGGCCGTCGGCGGGTCCGGTCCTGTCGTTGACGCGTTGACTGAGCAGGCAATCAAACTCGGCGCGCACGGAGCCAAGCTTGCCGGCGCCGGCCTGGGCGGCACCATCGTCGCGTTGCATGACGATCCGGCGTGGCTGGCACGAACCATGGTTGATCACGGGGCCGCGTCCGCTTTCCCGGTCTTCCAAGCGGCGCCAGGCGTCCGCCTTGAACCAGCCGACCTCCCCAGGCCGAACCAAGGTTCGGCATCACCCACGCCGGCATGAGTACTCCGGCGGTTATTGGGCTGGATCTTGGCACCACGGGCGCACGCGCCGTTCTGGCGGACACTTCGGGAGCGACGCTCGCGGTTCACGAAACGCCGTACGACCTGCACACGCCGAGACCCGGCTGGGCCGAGCAGTCTCCGGATGACTGGGAGCGGGCCGCCTTCATCGCGGTCTCGGCGGTAGCCTCGCGGTCGCATCGGGCGGACGACGTTCGCGCGATAGGGCTCACCGGCCAGATGCACGGACTGACGCTGCTCGACCGCGCCCAGCAGCCGCTGCGCGACGCCATCCTGTGGTGCGACCTTCGCACCGGACCGCAGCGTCGCGAACTCGAGGACGCCATCGGGGTGCCGACGCTCGTCCGCCACACGGGCAACCTGCCGCTGGAAGGCTTCCAGGCGCCCAAATTTGTGTGGGTCCGTCAGCAGGAGCCACGCCTGCTTGAACGTACGGCCCACGTGCTGTTGCCCAAGGACTTCATCCGCTTGCGGCTGTCCGGTGAATGCTTAACCGACGTGTCCGACGCCAGCGGAACGGGCTACTTCGATTCAGCCACGCGCCGCTGGTCCAACGAGATGTTGGACGCCCTGCAACTCGATCCGGCGTGGCTTCCGGAGGTCCGTGAGTCTCCGCAAGCGGCCGGGCGTTTGACTCCGGCTGCCGCTGAACGGCTGGGGCTGCGGCCTGGGATACCGATTGCGGCGGGGGCCGGCGATCAACCGGCTGGCGCTGTGGCGGCCGGGGTCGTGGCGGAGGGCGACGCCGCCGTGACCATTGGCACGTCGGGCGTCGTGTTTGCCGCAGCCTCGGTCTATGGGGCGGCGCCGGACGGGCGCGTGCAAGTGGGTGCGCATGCCGTGCCTCAACGCTGGTACCTCATGGGCGTCACGCAAGCCGCCGGCTTATCGCTGCGCTGGCTTCGCGACACGTTTGCGCCAGACACCTCGTATGCCCAATTGCTTCCGGAAGCGGAGAATTCGCCGCCTGGCAGCCGCGGCCTGCTGTGGTTGCCCTACTTGCAGGGTGAACGCACACCTCACCTGGACGTCAATGCACGCGGCGCGCTGGTCGGTCTCACAACCGCGCACGGCAGGGCCGACGTCGTGCGGGCCGTTCTTGAAGGTGTCGCGTTTAGCCTGCGCGACGCGGCTCGCGCAATTCAGGGCGTTGGCACGCCAATCCACCGCTTCAAGCTCGCCGGTGGTGGCGCGCGCAGCGCACTGTGGCGACAGATTGTCGCGGACGCATTCAATACGCCGATGCGAATTGAGCCCGAGGGGCGTGGACCTGCCTTTGGCGCCGCGTTACTGGGAGCCGTCGCGGCCGGGCTCTTCGAATCCGTTGACGAGGCGGTCCAGGCAACGGTTGCGCCTTGCACAACGGTAAGCCCAAGCACCGTGGGAACAATCGCACTCAACGCGGCCTACGAGCGCTATCGCGATCTCTATCCCGCGCTGGCCGAGACCAATCGAGCTGTGTCGGCGGCGCAGGCCGCAGAATCCGCGCAAGCGTAACCAGGCGCACGCCGCACCGTTGCTATATTCGAGCCATACCCCGAGCCCGACTGGCCGGGTCTGAGCACATCTCCATGACTGTTGATCGCACATTCTCGGATGCCGTTCTGCGTGCACTCGCACGCCGCCCATTGCTGTTTGATGGCGCCATGGGCACCACCCTCAACGACTTTCCCGACCGTGACTGGGAAGCGCCCGAGGAAGTTACCTTGCGGTTTCCCGACCGTATGGCCGGTGTCTATCGGGCCTATGTGGACGCTGGCGCCGACGTAGTGACGACCAACACGTTTGGCGGCAACCTGATTCGACTGCGTCGCGCCGGTCTGGAGGACAAGTCCGAAGCCATCAATCGCAGCGCGGCCGAGCAGGCCCGGGCCGCGGTGGGCGATGACGCCTGGGTCGCCGGCGATATCGGACAGAGCGGCGACTTTCTTGAGCCGCTGGGCGATGTCACCGAAGCGCAGATGACCGAGGCTTTTCGAGTTCAGGCGGAGCAACTGGCCGAAGGGGGCGCGGACCTTCTGCTCTGCGAAACGTTCAGCGATATCCGCGAAGTCCAAATAGCCATCCAGGCCGCCGCCTCGACGGGTCTGCCCGTCTTCGCCACCATGAGCTACGAAATCAACCTTCATACCATGATGGGGGTGGCGCCGGCGGACGGAATGCGCGCCTGCGAGGATGCAGGCGCTGCCGTCGTCGGGTGCAACTGCGGAAACGGCCCTGATGAGATGACGCAGATTCTTGACCAGATGCTGGCGGCAGGTCCGCGTCGGCCGCTCATGGCCCAGTCGAACGCTGGCGTTCCGGAGTTGATCGATGGCCGTGTCTGCTACTTGTATCCGACGGAGAAGATGGTGGAGTTCGCCAGGCAATGGATTGATGCCGGCGTATCGGTTGTCGGATCGTGCTGCGGGAGTACAAATCGAACGACCCTTCTGATGCGCGAGATGATCGATCGATTGCCCGTGCGCGTCCCAGCCTGAGCGGATTGAGGGCCTTCAACGGCGTCAAGATCGGGTCAGGTCCAAGCCTCGGCTACCATAAGGGCGGGAGGAGTGGCCCTCCTCCGTTTTTGCGGTGAGGCGCTTTGGCTGACGTCTTTCGACACATGTGGTGGGCGTTTGCGCAGGTCTATTACGACCTCCGCGCATTGGCGCTTGTCGGCAATCTCTTTTGGTTTCTGGCTATGCTCCCCTTGGTCCCCATCGTTGGGATTCCCGGTGCGTACGCCCTGCAGCAGGCTGTGCTGCAGGCGGACGCTCCTGTCACCGGTGTCCAGTTTTTCGTCTTTATCGTCGGCGGTACCGTCGTCGGCGGTGCACTGGCAGGTCCGGCCACGGCTGCGCTCTTCCACGTGGCGCACCGTCATGTCGAGTACGAAAACATCGAGGCTCGCGACTTCTGGGTCGGATTCCGGCTGAATTTCGCGAGGGCGTGGATCCTGTTCGTCGTGGACGTGTGCTTGCTCTACGGCTTGATCGTTGGGTTCATCTTCTACACCGGCACGGGCCAACTGCTGATCCAAGCGCTGGGATTTCTGTCGCTGTACTTCGTTGTACTTTGGACGGCTGCGCAGGCGTACCTCTTCCCAATGTTCATTCGCTACGACATGTCGCTCTACCACTTGTTTCGAAACTCGGCGGTTATGGCGCTCAGTTCGCCGGGATCGTCGATCGCTTTCTTTATCATTGTGGTCGGCAGCATTGTGCTCAGCATGCTGCTGATCTTTCCCGCGGTGTTTCTCATGGCGAGCACTTTGGCGCTCGTGGCGATGCGGATGACGCAAGACCGCCTCCACGCGTTCGGTGTGGAGCCGGAGGGTCGAGTTCTGTGACGGCTCGCCGACCGACGTCAACAATAGGTTTGGAGGGGTTCGATGGCTGACGTTCAGATTCGAGACGCTCGCGTGATCTTCAAGGAAGACACAGACCCGGCGGCCGTGATTTTCGGCCAGACCGGCGGCACGCCCGATGATGAAAAAGCTGACCTTGTGGGGCAGGCCAACTACCACGACGGCAACATCCACGCCATTGATGGGGTGGACCTCGACATCCACGACGGCGAGTCCATCGCCATTCTGGGGCCGTCGGGCTGTGGCAAATCCACCATGCTGCGCGTGGTGGCCGGCCTCATCAGGCTTGACTTTCCCAACAGCGGGACGATCCGGTATGGCGAAGAGGACTGGACCGTGCTCGGCGCCAAGGAGCGGCGCGTGGGCATCGTGTTCCAGAACTACGCCCTGTATCCGCACATGCACAGCAAGAAGAACCTGGGTTTCTTCTTCAAGATGCACAAGCGCGAGGAAGAAGTTGACGAGCGCGTCGAAATCGTCTCGCAGATCATGGGCGTCGGCTTTGATCAGCTCCTGGATCGTCGCCCCAAGGCGCTATCCGGTGGGCAGCAGCAGCGCGTGGCGATCGCCCGCTGCATCGTGCGCGACCCGACGGTCTTCCTCTTTGACGAGCCGCTCTCGAATCTCGACGCCAAGCTGCGCAGCCGCACGCGGGTTGAGATCAAGCGGTTGCTGCGTCGCTTCAACATCACCACGGTGTACGTCACGCACGACCAGACCGAAGCCCAGGCCATGGGCGACCGGATTGCCGTGATGCAGGCCGGCAAGATTCAACAGCTCGGAACCTACCGCGAGATCTATGACAACCCGGCCAACATGTTCGTGGCTGGGTTTGTGGGCCTGCCGCCAATGAACCTGATGCCGGCCAAGGCCGAGCAAGGCGGGGTGCGTGTGGATGGCCACTTTGTGGACCTGCGGAACGACGTGCTGGGCAATCGCGAGGGCGCACCGGTGAATCTGGGCATCCGTCCGGAAGCGATTGAGTTGACGCACCATCAGGTGGATGGTTCCGTACCCGTTGACGTGTATTGGGTGGAGACTCACTTCTCCGAGCAACGGAAGGAAGTCACGTTCGACCTCGCCGGATCGCGGGTGATCGCCAAGCGGCCGCTCGAGGAGGAGTGGGACCGCAACACCACGGTGTACGCTAAGGTTCCGGTGGACGAGGCGTATGTCTTCGACTCCGATGAAGACCGATTGATCTAGCTGCTGGAGCGGTCAGAGCCCGGCAGGGATTTGTCGGATCAAGCTGCGCTTTGAGGGGAAGTTTGTAGCTTCAAAGCAACCTCTCGCGCCAAGTTCGCCCAGAAGTGGCGGGGAGTGCTAGACTACGCTTAACCGCACTGTCTGCCATGGGTGGGCGAGGGCCTGCCCATTTCCCGTGGGGAGGGAAGCGGTCCAAACGTCCTGAGGAGGCTATCCCGTGCGCAGTGACTTCATGTTGGCGCTGCAGCAGCTTGCCGACGAGAAGGGCATTCAGATCGAGGCGGTCGTTAACGCCCTGCGCACGGCTATCACGTCAGCCTTTGAGGACTACAACAGCGACTACGACGACATAGATATTGAGATCGACCCGGAAACGGGAGACTCGACGGTATATGCCAACAAAACCGTTGTCGAAGCTGTCACCGACGAGATTCACGAGATCTCCCTGGCCGAGGCCCAGAGCTACGACGAGACCATGGAGCCCGGCGAGGTTTTTCAGATTGACATCACCCCGCCAAACTTCGGGCGTATCGCAACGCAGAAGGCCCGGCAGGCCATGCAGCAGGCCCTTCGGGATGCCGAGCGGCTGGAAATCTACACACACTTCATCGAGCACCAGGGGCAGATGCTCGTTGGGCGCGTGACCCGCGTGGAGAACCGCGGCGTTTTTGTTGACCTCGGGCGCGGTGAGGCGATCATGCTTCCCGTCGACCAGGTGCCTGGCGAGTTCTATCGCTCCGGGCAGCGCATGCGGGTGCTGCTCCTTGAAGTGGCCGAGGGTGGGCGTGGCGCCCAGTTGCGCATCTCCCGCTCGCATGCGGATTTCGTTCGCCGGCTCTTTGAACGCGAGGTTCCCGAGATTCAGAACGGCTTGGTCGATATTGCGGCAATTGCACGCGATGCCGGCGTCCGCACCAAGCTGGCGGTGCGCTCGCGGCAAGAGGGACTTGATCCCGTTGGTTCAGCCGTGGGCATGCGCGGGACGCGCATTCAGAACGTGCTCCGCGAACTGGGACAGGAAAAGGTCGAGATCATCCTGCACGACGAAGAGCCGCGCGTGTACGTGGCTAACGCGCTCAGCCCTGCTCGAGTGCGCAACGTCCATGTTGATCTGAGCCAGCGGGTGGCCGATGTGTTTGTGCCGACCGATATGGTGTCGTTGGCTATTGGCCGCGAAGGGCAGAATGCACGTTTGGCGGCGAGGCTGACTGGATTCAAAATCACGATCCGCGATGCGTCAGAGCCGGCTGAAGCCCTGGGCGTTGCGGTGCCCGAGGACTCGCTCGAGGGGGAGACCAGCCCCAATACGGAGTCGCCTGATGATGCCACTGATTTCTCGTCGGACGCCGCTTCGGCGCAAGTGGCCGAGCGTGTTGGCCGCGGCGCCCTCGAATCCGGGAGTTGACTATCGCCCGCGCTGAGCCTGCTCGCACGTGCATTGTCACGCGCGCGAAGCGTCCGAAACGCGAACTCATCCGAATTGTGCGTACACTTGACGGCGGCGTGCAGTGCGATCCTTCGGGCCGGCTCAACGGGCGGGGCGCTTACCTCTCCGTCGAGCCCGGCTGTGTACAGAAGGCACTCGCGCGCGGCATCCTAAGCAAGCAGTTGGGAGTAACCATTGATCGCGATCAGGCGGGGATATTGATTGACCAGGTAGAGCGTGAGCGCCTCGTCCGGATGACCGGGAGCGCCCACTAGCATGGCGCGCCGCCGACGCACACGTCGACGCTCGCCGCCACGTCCACGCGCGAGGCGCCGCCCGCAGCAGCGACCAGGTCCGCCCACCGACGAGCGGCCCGCCGAGCCGCAGGAGGCCCCCGCGGTCGACCTTCGTCCGGTCGCGATGCCGACCTCGGCCGCAATCGCCGACATTGCCGAACGTGCTGAAGTACCGCCGACTGACATCATCATGGAGCTGCTCAATCGAGGCGTGCTGACCACGATCAACGCGGCCATTGATCGCGATACCGCGCGCGCGGTCATGCGCACTCTCGGGATTGACATCATCGACGAACCCGAAGGTGTCGACGCCACGCCAGTGGTCAAGCGGGAGCCGGCGCCGCCCGATTCCACAGACCCTCCGGAAGGCGAGCCGCGTCCGCCCATCGTGACCGTGATGGGCCATGTCGATCACGGCAAGACCACGCTGCTGGATGCCATACGTAACACCAACGTGGTCGACAGTGAGTTCGGGGGCATCACCCAACACATCGGGGCGTATCAGGTTCCCGTGAATGGCAGCGCGATTACCTTCATTGACACCCCGGGGCACGAGGCGTTCACTGCCATGCGCGCACGCGGAGCGGGCGTTACGGACATCGCGGTGATCGTGGTTGCGGCCGATGATGGGATCATGCCGCAGACGGTGGAGGCCATTGGGCACGCTCGAGCGGCCAGCGTGCCGATCATCATTGCCGTCAACAAGATCGATCTGGAGACTGCGAACCCGAGCCGTGTGCTCCAGCAACTTACGGAGCATGAGATCGTTGTCGAGGACTTCGGTGGGGATGTCGTGGCGGTTCCGCTATCCGCCCTCAAGGGCGAGGGAGTCGGCGATTTACTCGAATACATCAACCTCACGGCAGAGCTTGAGGAGTTGCGTGCGCCGCTGGATGGCCCGGCCGAGGGCACGATCATCGAAACGCGGCTCGACCATAGTCAGGGACCGGTTGCAACCGTGCTCGTGCAGCGCGGAACACTAAAGGTTGGCGACACCGTCACCACCGGTGAGATCAACGGCCGCGTGCGGGCGCTGTTTGACGAGAGCGGAGGGCGCCTCAAATTGGCTGGGCCATCGACGCCCGTCCAGGTGATGGGTTTGGCGGCGATGCCGGACGTTGGCGACCCTATCAATGTCATTGCCCGTCAGCGCACGCGGCGCCGACAGCAGGGCCAAACACCGACTCGTGGCAGTGGCGACCAGGCCATGCGCCTGAGCCTCGAATCACTTGCTGCACAGATGACGGCGGGCCGGCTGCAGCAAATCAATCTCGTCGTGAAGGCGGATACGGCCGGGTCCGTTGACGCTGTTGTCAAGTCGATTAATCAGCTCGGCGACGATCGGGCTCGCGCCATGGTGGTCTTTGAGGGTGTGGGAACTGTTACCGAGTCGGACGTTAATCTCGCATCCGCCGCCAAAGGCTTGGTGCTTGCGTTCAATACGCGCGTTGATGCGACGGCCGCTACGGAAGCCGAACGTCGGGATGTTGACGTGCGCACCTACCGCACGATCTACGAACTGATCGACGATGTCGATGCGGCGCTCAAGGGCTCGATCAAGCCTGAGCAGGTGGAAGTCGTGGACGGTCGTCTCGAGATTCGCGGCGAATTCCGAACCGAGCGCACGCGCCAGATCGTGGGTGGCATGGTGCTATCCGGACGCGTATACACGGGGGCCCGGGTCCGAATCCTGCGCGGCAACGAAGAGATCGGCACTGGCCACATCCTCACGGTGCGCCGCTTCTCCGATGTTGTGGACGAGGTTCGACAGGGCTTTGACTGTGGATTGGCCATCGAAACGACCACCAAGATTCAACTCGCCGACATCATCGAGGCCAGCCACACCGAAGAACGGCTCCCGTAGCTCCGGAGGCCGCATAATCGCTACGCGCCGTGCGCAACGGATCGAAGCCCAGATTGCGCGTGAGGTCAGTGACCTCATCGAGCGCCGCCTCGAGGATCCGGCGATTGGGTTCGTCACCGTGCAGCGAGTATCGGTTTCACCGGATCTGGGCCAGGCTGTCGTGTTTGTGACGCCGCTGGGCGATGCGTCCAATGCTGAAGAGTCGGTGGTCGCCTTGCAGCGCGCAGCGAAGTTTGTTCGCCGCGAGCTTGCGGCTCGCATTCGGGTGTACCGCATCCCGCGTATCCGATTTCAACTCGACCCGGAAATGTTGACCGCCGAGGCGATCTCCCAGCACCGCGCTGACAACAAGGCACGCAACTCCGGGGCGCACGCCACTACGGCTCAACCTAACGATGTCCCGTGATAGTCAGATGCCGCCCAATGGCGGATTCGTAAACGTATACAAGCCGATCGGCGTCGGTTCCACACAGGTTGTCGGGCGCGTCCGCCGCGCCGTTGGCGTGCGACGCGTCGGGCACTGCGGAACCCTGGACCCACTGGCGTGGGGCGTGCTGCCGTTGGCGATTGGACGTGCCACTCGCCTGAGCAGCTTCGTCCTTGAAATGTCGAAGACATATGAGGCCGCCGTACTCTTCGGTGTCGAGACGCCCTCTCTTGACCTGGAGACGCACCCGACCGCCGAGCTTCGCCCGGCACCGGGGCCGGGAGCCGTGGAGCAGGTGCTTCCCTCATTTACGGGCGCGATTGAACAGCGGCCGCCGGAGTACTCGGCCGTGCGAGTTGACGGCGTGCGCGCCTATCGCTCGGCCCGCGCTGGTAGGCCACTGGATCTGAAACCGCGTCGAGTCCACGTTCGCGCACTGCGTCTCATGTCGGCTGGCCGCATCGGCGTGCGGGTGATTGAAGGTCGCCTTCAATTCGGTGGCGGGGCGGGCTGGCGCGACGCCTTGCTGGCTGGTCTGCAAATCGAGTGCTCATCCGGAACCTACATTCGCGCGCTGGCCCGCGATCTTGGAGCGGCGATCGGTTGCGGAGCCACGCTGTTCGGATTGATTCGTACTCGAGTTGGTCCGTTCACACTGAGCGCGGCGACCGAGATGTGGCAACTCAATCTTGCGGCACGCCAGGGTTTCCTCGACACGCTGCTCTACGCCCCGGACACGGTCGTCGAACACCTACCGCCGGCCGTTCTGAGCGACGCAGATCGCGTTGAATTCGGCCACGGACGTATGCTGAACCGCGTAGCTGCTGGGCTGCACCGTCTCTATGACGGCGACGGCGGCTTTCTTGGCCTCGCGCACGGTCAGGCTGGTTGCTGGACGCCCCGCATTGTGTGGAGACCAGCATAGTGGCGCAGGCCACGAATGCGCGCCGCGTGCGCGTTTTCCGTGAAGACGACACATTTGACCCGTTGGACGGCGCGGCCGTGACGGTGGGCCGGTTTGACGGTGTCCACCGAGGTCACCAGGCCCTGCTGAACGCCACTTGTCAGGCAGCCGCCGAGCAAGGCGATGACCGCGCGATCGCGGTGACGCTCTGGCCCCCGCCCGAATGGGTTCTGCGGCCGTCCGAGCCCCGACGACTGTTGACCACGCTGGACGACCGGATCGCCTTGCTGGCGGCTTCAGGAGTTGACGACGTCGTTGTATTGCGATTTGACCGGCGGTTCTCACGCCGCTCAGCCGACGACTTTCTCCGCGACTTGATCAAACAGCTGGGCATGCGGACGCTCGTCACCGGACCAAACGCAGCGATTGGACGGGATCGCGAGGGTACGCCGGATGTCATCGCAAGCCTGGTGCCACGCTTAGGGTTTACGCACATGCCGGTGCGCTATGAGGGCGAACCAGGCGTTATTTCGAGCACCCAGGGCCGAAACGCCTTGGCTGCGGGGAAAGTTGACCGGCTTCGCGAAATACTGGATCGAACCCATAGTTTGTTTGGCACGGTTGGCCGTGGCGACGGTCGAGGCCGCGACTTGGGCTTTCCGACGGCGAACGTCCAAACTCCCCCCTGGCTGGTCCTTCCGGCCGACGGCGTCTACGCCGGATCAGCGCTCGTGGACGGAGATCCGATGCTCTACCCAGCACTCGTCAGCGTCGGAACACGCCCGACGTTCGGCTCCCGCATTCGACTCTTCGAAGTCCACCTCTTGGGATTCGACCGCGAGATCTACGGCTGTGGGCTCCGCACCTTCATCCGCGCCTGGCTGCGCGGCCAGGAGGCGTTTTCCTCGGCTGAAGAGCTGGCGACAGCCATGCGGCGTGATCGCGAGGCGGCTGAGACCATGGACCTTGGCGGGTCGGAACAAGCCATCCCGTTTCTTCAAGTGCCAGGCTGATCGCGTGGCGCCGGGAAGCTAGGTGCCAACCAGCCGTGCGACTGTGCCAACATGTGGGCTGAGCAACGAAGTCGTCAATCGAGGCTCTTCGGCATCAGTTCGGGCTTTTTTTGGTCCTGACGACGCAACGATTTCGGGCGGTGAGCGATGCGTGACTCAAGGCAGAGCGCCAAACGAGCGGCGGGCCAGTACGCGGATGCCGGCGTGCTCAAGCACCGCTACTTGCAGCACGTCGAGGTCTTCCAAGACCTTACCGAGGCGCAGATCTACGAAGTTGAGCGCAGCACGCGCCTGTCGACGGTTAGCCCTGGGAGGCTCCTCTACCAGCCGGACGAAAAGTCCGAGACGCTATTTCTTCTGAAGTCTGGTCATGTTCAGATCTACCGCATCTCGCCCGACGGTAAACGCTTCGTCATTTCGAACATCGAGCCAGGCATGTTCTTTGGAGAGATGGCGCTACTGGGGGAGGCTTTCCATGACTCGTTCGCCGAAACCCTGCAAGAATCGACCCTGTGTGTCATCAGCCGCCGAGATTTGGAGTACCTGATCGGTCGCTTCCCGACCGTCGGTGTTCGCATGATGCAGGCTCTGGCCGACCGCTTGAGCGCAGCCGAAACTCAGCTTGAAGATCTGGCGCTCAAATCGCTCACCGCTCGACTGGCCACGTTGATCCTGCGTCTTTCCTCAGACACCAATACACGCGTGACGGGATTGACCCACAACGACATGGCTGAACGTGTAGGCACATCGCGCGAGACAGCAACGCAGGCTCTGAACGAATTGAAGAACGCCGGACTGATCGCCATTGGTCGCAAGCGCATCGACGTCCTGAATCGCCAGGCGCTGGAGGACTTGGCCGAGGACTACTGATTCCCCGCGCGGTGGGGCGATTTTGCGTCACATACGCTCGCTGGATATGCCACGATGCCTGCGAGCGAGCATCATGCGGCTTTTCATCCATCGTAAGGAGTTGAGCGCCCATGTTTGGACGGCGGCCGAGCGTCACCTCCCGCCGAGGCGTAGTCGCGGCGGCCCATCCTCTCGCGGCGCAGGCAGGCGCTCGCATCCTGTCCAACGGCGGCAACGCCTTTGATGCCGCTGTCGCCACCGCAGCCGCGCTTGATGTGGTTGAGCCATACATGTCGGGTCTGGCCGGTATGGGCACGGCCATGGTCTACGTGGCTGCCGAGCGCCGCGTGCGTTGTTTGGACTTTACGCCGGCCGTTCCCCTCAAGTTCGATTCCATCGCGCGGCGCTACGACGACCTGACCCGCGGTCCGCACGGCGTTGGCCCGCCGGCCAGTCTCGCTGGCTGGATGAAGCTGCTGGACACCTACGGCACGCGCACGACGGCCGAGCTCTTTGCCGACGCCATCGATCTGGCACGGGGCGGCTTCCCCGTCAGCGAAGGCAATGCCCACATGATCGGCGGCCGCCTGAACGACATCGCGGAGATCTTCCCCGGCTGGTCGGAGATCTTCCTGGACAACGATGAAGAACCGGGCGCCGGCTGGATGTTGCATCAGCACGACCTGGCCGACACCTACGAGGCCCTGGTCAGCGAGGGGCCCGACTACCTGTATCACGGCGCCCTGGGCCAGGCCTTGGTCAATGAGATTCAGGCGCTCGGCGGGGCACTCTCCATGGAAGACTTGGCCGCCGTGGAAGCGCGCTGGCAAGACCCGATCCGAATCGCGTATCGCGACCTGGAAGTCAATGGCGCACCGCCGCCATCCGAGGGCTTTCAGATGCTGATGACGCTGGGCCTCGTGAGTCATCTGGACATCGGTGCCCTCGAACGAAGCGGCCCGGAGCATCTGGACGCGATGATCCGTGCCATTCGGCTGTCATCCCGAGTGCGCTTCCGCCACGCCAACGCGCCTATCGAGATCGTCGAAGAAATCCTTGGGGACGAGAATCTGGATCGGCTGCGCGGTCTGCTGGACTCGCCCGAGGCCATCAGCGGTCCCACGGAGCAGATCGGAGCCGCGCCGGCACCGGGCTCGCAGCCCGATCCCATGCTGGAGCACACCACCTCGTTCTCGGTGATGGACGCCGAAGGCAACGCCGTGTGTCTGACCCAAAGCCTCGGCGCCGGGTTCGGCTCGGGCATCGTGGTCCAGGGGCACGGCGTGCTGACCAACGATCTGCTTCGGTGGGGCGACCTGAACCCGCTGAGCCCGAATCACCTCTACCCGGGGGCGCCACTTTCCCTGCCAATTGCTCCCACGATCTCGGTGTGCGATGGCGAGCCGGTCTTGGCGCTGGGCACGCCTGGCAGCTACGGCATTTGCCAGACCCAGCCACAGGCCCTGGTGCAACACGTGGACTTTGGACTGGACGTGCAGGCCGCCATCGAGGCGCCGCGCATGCGGCTGATGGATGGCGACCTGGTGCTTGTCGAATCTCGTATCGACCAGAGCGTGATTGACGCCCTGGCTGCCCGCGGCCACGGCGCCGAAGCCACCGACCCCTGGACCATGGCCGTCGGCGGCATGCAGGGCGCCAGCCGCAACCCCGCGACCGGCGCGCTCCAGGGAGGCGCCGACCCGCGGCGAGACGGGTACGCCATCGGCGTGTGACCGGGGGCATGAGGTGGTGAGGCCGCGGGTCCCGTCGGTCGATGCGACCTCGCGTCCGGAGCGTCTCTTGGTCATGGTGTCTCCACGTGCAGTCACGAGAGGAGCGTTGTCCGAGTGCGCATAGTCCATGCGGCGGATGTCCATCTGGACACCCCGTTTCGGCGGCACGACGCGGCGCTGCGCCAGCGGCTTCAGCAAGCGGGCCGTGAAGCCTTCCGCGCACTTGTCGATCTCACCCTCGAAGAGCGGTCCGACGCCCTCGTCATAGCCGGCGATCTGTTCGACAACGAGTGGCTGACCATCGCCACCGAACGCGTGCTGACGAGCGAACTGGCCCGGCTCACCGATGCTGGCGTAACCGTGGTCTACGCCACCGGCAACCACGATCCCGGCCGAACCAACTACCGCGCCGCCCACATCGACTGGCCGTCCACCAACTTTCATCTGCTCAGCTCCCGGACGCCCCGAATGATTCCGATCCATCGCGACGGCGAGCGGATCGGCTGGGTGGTGGCTGCCGGGCATCAGACAACCCACGAATCGACCAACCTCGCGTCGACCTTTCCACCAGCGCCCGGCCCTCAGCCGGCAGTCGCGCTGCTGCACGCGGATGTTGGAGGTGCAGTAGGTGCGCCGGACGACGAAGCCGGCAACGTATATGCACCCGCCGTCTTGTCTGATCTGGATCCCGGCTACGACTACTGGGCGCTGGGTCACATCCACAAGCGCCAGCGGCTCCGGGAGGACTCTCCCGCCTGGTACCCCGGCAATCTGCAGGGTCGGGACTTTGGCGAGTCCGGCGCCAAGGGTGCGCTCGTCGTCGACCTCAGTCCGCCCGAACAACCCCTTGTGCGCTTTCAGCCGCTTGCTTCGGTTCGCTGGGAGCGTCTCACGGTTGCGGGCCTGGATGAGGCCCACGCCATTGGTGACGTCCACGCGGCAGTACGAGCGAAGTTCGATGGCCTAAAGGAAGCGGACGATGGTCTGCCTGGCGACGAGGAGTGGATCCTGCGGGTGGAACTGTCCGGCCCCTGCCCGCTGGCGGCACTACTCCGTCAAGGTGAAGAACGCGATGGCCTTGCCGAGTACCTGAGCGAGTCGCTGGGCGCGCTGGATGTCGAAGTTCGCGATGCCGGGCTCTTTCCTCCGATTGATCTGAGTCGCCACGTTGGCCAGCGGCACGTGCTCGGCGAGGCCTTGGATCTGATCGAAAAGGCACGCCTCGACGACGGGCTCTTGTCCCGGCTGGCCCCGACGGAGTTGGCTCTCGGCGACGAGAACGCCGAAGAAGCCGATCGTTTGGAACATCTACGCGGGCTGCTGAGCGGACTTGACGCGGCGGCGGCGGAACGCCTATTGCGGAGCGACTCGGCGTGAGGATCGACGGCTGGTCTATCGGCGCCTTCGGCCCGATTAACCAGTGGGAAGTGACGGATCTGGCCGAGAACGACGTTGTTGTAGTGCTGGGTCCCAACGAGTCCGGCAAGAGCGCCTTGTTCGAGTTCTTTGCCAGCGGGCTCTTTGGCTTCTCACCCGCCACAGCTGAGGCGCATCCCTATCGTCCCTGGGACGGTCGCTTTCTCGACGGTCGACTCGACGTGGCGCTGAGCGACGGCGAGCGGATACGAATTGCGCGCAGGCTCACCTCCAGGCCTGAGGGCCGCATCATTCGCCCGCGGAGTGAGGAGCGGCTGGCCAACCGGCCGATTCCGTCGGTTGGCCTGATGACGCGCGACGTGTTCAAGAACGTCTACGCCTTAACCCAGGAGGAAGCGCTAGGCCTGGATGCTCGGGCTTGGCAGCACGTTCAGGACAGGGTGCTGGGAGGCAGTTCGTACGATTTCTTGCGCCCGTCGCGCGAGGTAGTGAACGCGCTCGACACTGAACGCCGGCGTCTCTGGCGGCCTGATCGCCGGGGAAGACCAGAGGCTCGTGAGATAGCTGCCCAGATCAGAGGCATGCGGGACAGTCTTCGCGAGGCCGCCCAGCGAAGGGAGCGGATTGAAGCGGCCGACGAGCGACTACAGGAAATCGCGACGGAACTTGCCGACAACAACTGCAAGCTGCAGCGCATTGAACTGTCCCTGGAGCGAGACGCCACGTTGGCGCCGCTGGTTGGGCGCGTTGAACGCATGGGCCAACTGAACGCACAGGCGGATGACCTGTTGCCCGAGGATGCCCTGCCCGACGACATCCCGAACCGGCGCACCGCCCTCGTCGAGCGGCTCGATGAACTCGCCGAGGCGCGAGAAACACACCTGCGAGAGATCAGGGCTCGCGAAGCGGTGATCGAGATTGATGAGCCGACCGGTCGCCTATTGGATGCCCGCGCTGCAATCGAACGGCAGGACCGCGAACTTGCGCTTGCGCGTGCGGATCAGGATCGAATCGATAGCATGAATGCGGAGTTGCAGCGCCGTGACGGCGCCGAGCGCGAAGTCGCGGTGCGCGCGCTCGTCTCCGAAGTTGTCGACTCGGACGCGCGCGACGCGATTCTCGGACTCTCAGTTGCCGAGTTGCGCGGACGGCTCAGTGCCTCAAGTGAGGCGCGGCGCAGTCTCGACGCGGCGTCGGAAGCTGCTCGCGCGGCCGAGTCTGAGCGTGTGCGTCTCGAAGAGACGCTCGCTGCCTCGGAGTCAACCCCAGGCCGCGCCGAGTTGGATGCGCACCTGCGAGCGCTTCGCGAGATTGAAGCCGCCCGCAGACTGGAGGCTGAGCGTCCCTCACCGCGCCGGTCGCTGCCGACGCCGTTACTCGCGGTGATTGGGCTTATCGGCGTAGTTTTGCTTGGGCTTGGCCTCGGAGTCGCTGGCATGGCCGGTAGCGTGCTGGCTATCGCGGGCGCGGCGGCCGTGGTCGCCGCCGTCATTCTTGCTCTGACGCGTACCTCCACCAGGGCGGCAGCGGGGCTCGACGTTGAAGCACGGCTTCGCGAGCTTGACCTTGATTCGACCGTCGACATCGCTGCCGAGATCACTCGCATTCAGGACCTGCGTGACGCCGCGATGCGGCGGGAAATTGATGCTGAGCGACTGACGCGCGCCCAAGAGGCAGAGACACGAGCCGGCGAGATTGTGAAGACGGCGGAGGCCGCGTACCACCCGGCCCGCGACGGTTTTCTTCGTGTGATTGCCAGTATTCCGGTTGCGCCAATCCACCGTGAGGCCCCCTCGGACGGCCTGGTTCGTGATCTGGAAGAGATGCGCCAGTCGATCCTGGGCACGATGCGCATTACGCGAAATCGAGACGAAGTGGTCGAGCGGCAGACAGCCTGGCGCGCCGGAGTCGAGCGCCTGCGCCAGTCACTCGAAAGCGAGTTGCCCGCCGATCCATTCGAGGCGGCCCCAGCTGCCCGGCGTGCGCTGGATGTGGCGCTGGACGCTGAACGTGCGGCGTCCGAAGCCGCGGCTGAGCTCGTGGAGTTTCGACAGCGTCTCGAGTCCTGTGATCAGGAACGAGACGCTGCGATGCTGGAACTCGAGCGGATAGACACGTCCCTCGCCGCGCTCCACCCGGAGGGGGCCGACCCAATGGTGGGACTCGAACGATTCCAGCAGACGCTGGAATTGCGGGCCGAGGCTCGGCGGGTCCTGTCCGATCTTGAACGCGACATGCCGGGCTGGCGCGAGCGTGTTTCCGAGGCCGACGCGCTTCTCGCTGCCGGTGAATCGATAGGTCTCAGCGATGCCGAACGCGTTGACCATCGTCTGCGAGCGGAAGAGCTGCGTGCCGCGGGGCAGGACCTGGCGGCCGAAAAGGGCCAACTGACGACCAAGCGTGACCAATTGTCCGCCGAGCCGGGGCCCGCGCACATCATGGGCGCGATTCAGGCTGCCGAGGAGCAACTGGCGTTCGTGCGACACGAGCACGACCGGCTGGCCCTACTGCGCCAGGTGGTTCTGATGGCCGAGCACTCGTTTCGCGAACGCTATCAGGCCCCGCTGCTGACGGCTGCGGGCCGTCACTTGCGCCACTTTACCGGTGGTCGGTATGACCTGCTGACCGTCGATGACGCTTCGACTCGAGACGTGAGGCTCCAGGTTCGCCGGACCGGCGAGGACTTTCCGCAGGATGTGGATACACCGCTGAGCCGCGGAACGATTCAACAGATTTACTTCGCGTTGCGGCTGGCCATGGTTGACCTCGTGGAAGGCGACGAGCCGCTGCCGCTGTTCCTCGATGAGATGTTCGTCAACTGGGATCCGGGTCGGACCGCCAGCGGCCTTGCAGCATTGGCCAACATGCCCGGCGACCGGCAGGTGTTCCTTTTCACCGCCGACCCACACTGGGCCGAGCGCGCCGTTCAGGACGTGCCGGCGCACATCGTGCGAACGCCTGCGGCCTAAGGAATCCTGGCTAGATCGACGACCGGCCGGATAGGGTCGAGTCGGACGTACCTACGGCGTGAAATCGTCGTCGGCTGAGACTCGGTTCGCGAACTCTGCCAGCAGCGTTGCCGCGGCGTCGGCGTCGGCTAGCGCCACGATTTCCGACGGCGTGTGCATGTAGCGCAGCGGCACGCTAACCAGGCCTGTCGCCACGCCGCCCCGCGACAGCTGTATCGCGTTTGCATCGGTGCCCGTTCCGCGACCGGCCGCTTCCATTTGCACCGGCATGTCCAGGGCTTCCGCGGCTTCGACTAGCTTTTCGACGACAACCGGATTGAAGTTAGGCCCGCGAGAAATCGTCGGGCCGCCACCCAGCGTCACGTCACCGGCGGTCTTCTTGTTGATGTTGGGGTGATCGGTGGCGTGCGTCACGTCGACAGCGATCGCCGCCAATGGGTTGATGCCGAACGCACTCGTTTCCGCTCCTCGCAGACCAATCTCTTCCTGGACGGTGGCCACGGCGTGCACGGACGCCTGCAGTTGCGCACCGTCGATTCGCCGCAATGCCTCTCCGACTACCCAGGCGCCTACCTTGTTATCCAGCGCGCGACCGGCCACGACGCCGTTCCGCAGGTCCTGAATCCCGACGTCGTAGGTGATGGGGTCGCCGATCTGCACCAGGCTCAACGCCTCGTCCTTGTCCGCTACCGCGATATCGATCCAGATGTCCTCGACCTTAGCCGGTTTGCCACGATCGCTCACTGGCGTGAGGTGAATCGCCCGTCGCCCTGTTACGCCTGCGACAGGACCGTTTTGCGTGTGGATGACTACACGGCGGCCCGGGATGACACCGGCGTCGTGTCCCCCGATCGTGTTGAAGTAGATGAAGCCTTCGCTCGTGATGTAGTTGACCTGGAATCCAAGCTCGTCGCAGTGCCCGGCGAACATCACACGCGGGCTGCCTTCCGGATTGCGCGTGGCGATGACGTTGCCGTGCACATCCGAGCGGACGGCGTCGGCGAATGCCTGGGTGTACTCGTGGTACACACGGCGCACCGGCTGCTCGTAGCCCGAAGGGCTGGGAGCCTCAACGAGCGAGTTTAGAAAAATGCGTTCCGGTGCGTTCATGTGACCAGGCTCCCGGGTCGCGGCGCGACGACCTTACGATTCTCGCTTTCGCGCCGCCATCGCGACGATCTGCTCCTGGATGTTTGGCGGAACTTCCTCGTAGCGTACGAACTCGCGGGTGAAGCGTCCGCGGCCCTGCGTGATTGAGCGAAGGTCCGTCGCATATCGCTGCACCTCCGCCTCAGGCGCCTCAACCTCGACGATCGAGCATCCGGGCTCACCTTCGGCTGGCGCCATCCCGAGCACGTGTCCACGCTTCGAGCTGATGTCGCCGATTACGTCGCCCGTGTTGCCGTCGGGAATCAGGATGTCGAGCTTGAGAATGGGCTCCAGGATCACCGGGTGGGCATTGGGGACGCCGTCCTCGTAGGCCAGCCGCGCCGCGATGCGGAATGACTCGTCCGATGAGTCGACCGAGTGGTACTGCCCGTCAAATAGCGCGGCCTTGAGGTCCACCACGGGGTAGCCGGCGAGGAGCCCGCGGTCGATTGTCTCGGTGAGCCCTTTTTCCACGGCCGGGATGTACTGACGCGGTACCCGCCCACCCACGACGCGATCTTCAAACTCGAAGCCTGAGCCGCGCGGCAGCGGCGCGAACTCGATTTGAACATCGCCGAACTGGCCGTGGCCGCCCGACTGTCGCTTGTGGCGGCCATGGGCGTTGATGGTCCTGCGAATGGTCTCCCGATACGCTACCTGGGGCACGTCCGAATTCAATCCAACCCCGAACTTGCGGCGCGCCCGCTCCAGGCTGATGCGCACGTGCGACTCGCCTAAACCCGCAAGGATCGTCTCGGACGTCTCTTCGTTGCGATACGTCTGCAGCGAGGGGTCTTCCTCCACCAGGCGAGCTAACGCCGTTCCCATCTTGTCCAGGTCGGCGGTGGTCTCCGGAGTGATTGACGCCTCGAACAAGGGTTGCGGCATGGCAAAGGCCGGCAAGCTGTCGGCCTGTGCGTCGGCCGTCAGCGTGTCACCGGTTGTCACCCCGTCCAGCTTGGTGACGAACCCGATGTCGCCAGCGGCCATCTGGCGGGCCGGCGTCCCTTCCTTACCTGTCGCGAACTGGATATTTGCCAGTCGCTCGGTCTCGCCGGTGCGCTGATCCACGAGTTGCGCGTCGCCGTCGATCCGGCCGGCAAATAGGCGGAGCATTGAGACCTTGCCGACGAACGGGTCGGCCAGCGTCTTGAAGACCTGAGCAACGACCGGTCCATCAAGTGGCGGCGCGTCGCCGTCCAGAAGGGTATTGAGTCCCTCCGCCGGCGAAGGCGCCAGGGTCGCCAGCGCTTCTATCGTCTCCCGCACCCCCTTGAGGTCGGTCGCCGCGGTAAACAGGACTGGGAAGATGCTTCCCTCAGCTATCCCGGTCCGCAAGGCGCGTTCCAGGTCCGAGCGCTGCAAGTCCTCGCCTTCCAGGTATTGCTCGAGGAGTTCGTCGTCCGTGGATGCCACCGCTTCAACCAGCTGCTCGCGTGCGTCTTCAACGGTGTCTGCAAGGTCATCGGGTGTGTCTTCCACCGACGACCCGTTCGGACCGAAGACGCGCGCCTTGCCGTCCAGGAGGTCAACGATGCCTCGGAAATCGGGACCGTCACCAATCGGTACCTGGATCGGCGCGACATTTGCGCCGAAGCGCTCGCGTAGGTCGTCGACAACCGACTCGGTGTCGGCGTTGTCCCGGTCGACACGACTGACGATCAATAGGCGCGGGCGGTTCAGATCGGAGGCCAGGCGCCACACGATTTCTGTTCCGACTTCAATCCCCGCCGTGGCGTCCACGAGTACCGCGGCAGCATCGGTCGCGTTGAGGCCGGAAATCACCTCGCCAACGAAGTCGGCGTACCCCGGGGTGTCGATCACGTTGATCTTTGACCCATTCCACTCGCAGGCAACGGCAGCCAGATTGATCGACATGCCGCGCTCGTGCTCGTCCGGGTCGTAGTCGGAGATCGTGTTGTGTTCTTCCACACGCCCCAGGCGCGACGCCTTGCCGGTGACGTAGTACAGCGCCTCGGCCAGCGAAGTCTTGCCCGCGCCGCTGTGGGCGACGAGGGCCACATTTCGAATGCTATCCGTGTCGTATCGGTCCATCGTCTCGCTCATCTGCGGCCATGCGGCGACCGTCGCCAGAGCCACGGGCCGCCATTATAGGCGTGAGGCCGCGACTACACGGCGTCGCCCTGTCTACAATCTGTGCGCCGCTTCTCCGCAGGCTGGGAGACCCTGGTCGATGTCGCCCGATTCCCGTCGAATTGTCGTGAAGTGCGGTACCCGCCTGCTTGCCGGCGATTCCGGGATCAATCACGCGTTTATCGCGAACATGGCGCGGCAGATCTCGGACATCCGCTCGACAGGGACGCGGGTTGCTCTGGTGACGTCCGGAGCAGTGGCTGTCGGACGTTCAGTCGTCCCACTGCCCGGCGACGCCCTGGTTACGCGTCAGGTGCTGGCGGCCATCGGGCAGGCGCCGCTGATGGCTCACTACTCAGACTGCTTCGCGGAGGCGGGAATGACGGTCGCGCAGGCGCTGCTGTCGCGTGCCGATCTGCACAATCGCACCGGCTATCTGAACGCCCGTAATGCGCTGACGGGACTCTTTGACGCCGGAGTCGTGCCGATCGCTAACGAAAACGACGTGGTGGCAACGGAGGAGCTCAGGTTTGGCGACAACGACCGCCTTTCGGTGCTTATTGCAAAACTGATTGGCGCCGACTGTCTCTATATCCTTTCGCGCACGGCAGGCCTCTATACGGCGGATCCTGAGGTTGATTCGTCGGCTGAGTTGATTCCTGACGCCGGCGCTCTCTCGCGCAGCGAGCTGGAGCGCATCGCGGGCGGCGCATCGCAGGGCGGTCTGGGCGGCATGCGCTCCAAGCTGCAAGCGGCGCTCGAGGCCTCGGCCGATGGCGTCGATGTGGTGATCGCGGGCGGCGACGAAGCAGACGTGATCGTGCGACTTGAGTCGGGCGAACGCCTGGGCACGCGCTTCGCCAGTCAGGGGCCACGTCGATCCAGCCGGGCCCGCTGGCTGAGTTCAAGCGTGGCGCAGCGCGGCTCGATTGTGGTGGACGCCGGCGCCCGTCGTGCGCTGGTCAGTAATGGCAGCAGCCTGCTCCCGGCCGGGATTACCCGCGTGGAGGGCGCCTTCGAGCGCGGCGACCTGGTCAGCCTGACGGATTCGAATGGCAATGTCTTCGCGCGGGGCCTGGTGAATTACCCATCAACGGATCTGGCTCGCATACGCGGGCATGCTTCGGCTGAGATCGGCGCTATTCTTGGGGACTCGAGCGGTGACGAGGCTGTTCACCGCAACAACCTGGTCTTAATTGACCGCGACGCTGAGCGAGCCAAATGACGACAGTTGCGCCAATTCGTCGATCGGTCGATCTCGCCGCCATCGGCTCCGCGGCGCGAGAAGCCGCCCGCGCACTGGCGACCCTGTCGACCGGCGCCAAGAACGACATTCTGTCTGCCATCGCCGAGGGCTTGACCGCACACACCGACGAAATCCTGGCCGCCAATCAGGGCGACGTTCGCGCGGCTCGTGAGGCGGGAATGGCCGAGTCGTTGATCGACCGGCTCACCCTGACGCCTGAGCGGATTGCGGACATTGCCTCCGCAGTTGGGACCGTCATTGGCCTGGCGGATCCAGTCGGCAGCGTGGAAGACGCTCGGCGTCTCGCGAACGGTCTTGAAGTCGGCCGTCGACGTGTTCCACTTGGGGTGGTGGCGGTGATATTCGAGGCTCGCCCCAACGTGACGGTGGACATCTCGGCGCTCTGTCTCAAGTCAGGTAACGCGGTGATCTTGCGCGGAGGGAGAGAGGCGCTTCACAGCAACATCGCACTGGCTGGCGTGATCGCCGCCGCCGCCGAGTCGGCCGGGGCGCCGCCTGCCGCCGTGCAACTAATCGCCGATCCCGACCGCGCGCTGCTCAACGACTTACTGCGAGATCGTGAACATATCGACGTGATCGTGCCCCGCGGTGGCGCGGGTCTAATCGATTTCGTGACCGAGACGGCCACAATCCCCGTCATCGAGACGGGCTGGGGCGTCTGCCACACGTTCGTTGATGTTGGCGCTGATCTGGAAATGGCACAGCGAATTGTGGTGAACGCAAAGACCCGCCGCCCGTCAATTTGCAATGCGCTCGACACGCTCCTGGTGCACCGAGGCGTGGCTGCCGAGTTTTTGCCGTCGGTTTCCCGCGAACTGGCTGGACGCGGCGTGGAGCTTCACGCCGGTTCCGATGTGGGCGGGCTGCTTGACGACAATGCGCTGGTTGCGGCACTTGGCGAGGATGATTTCGATACCGAGTGGTTGTCGCTGCGGATGTCGGTTGCGGTAGTCGATGGCCTGGATGACGCGATTTCTCACATCCGCAGGCACGGCGGCGGGCACTCGGAAGCGATCGTGACGAACTCGCACGGCAACGCACGTCGCTTCACCGACGAGGTGGACGCGGCGGCTGTGTACGTCAATGCATCCACGCAGTTCACGGATGGCGGGGAGTTCGGCCTGGGGGCCGAAGTCGGCATCAGCACGCAGAAACTGCACGCGCGCGGCCCGATGGGTCTCCGTGAAATGACGACCTACAAATGGGTCGTGTTGGGCGACGGTCACGTCCGTCCCCTGTGACAGCGAATTCTGATGGCCCTGGGCGAGGCGGTTGATTTGACCGCGGGCGAGGGACGCTTGCACTGAGGCCGTTTCCCAGGGTTCCGCGGCTACCGCTGCCGCACCCTGGGCCAGCGTTGCGGCCGCTGGCAATTGCCGGGCTGTTGCTGTTCATCGCGCTGGTGATTGTGGGTCAGGCGGTCGGCGGACCGCCGGGTCGCTCGACCCCCAAGCCGCTGCCGCCAGACGAACTGGAGCTCCGTGTCTTTGACGTAGGTCAGGGCGACGCCATCCTGCTTCGGATTGGTGAGAGCGCCTTGCTGGTGGATGCGGGACCGGACCCTGAGACAGCGCGCGCGGTGCTGGTGCCGCGACTGGCGAGGCTGGGCGTCGAGCGACTTGACGGACTCGTGTTGACGCACGCGGATTCCGATCACATTGGCGGTGCTGCGGACGTCTTGAAGAGTCTGGCGGTTGAAGCGGTTTGGATGGCGTCGTCGGGTCAGGATCACCCGTTGTTGGACGTCATTGAGGCTACGGCGCGCCAAGCCGGTACTCGGATCGAACGGCCTGCGGATGGCAACTTCCTGGACTGGCATGCGGCGGTTTCGGTGCAAGCTCGCTTCGCTGAGCCGGATGCAGCTAGGGGCGACAACAACCAGTCGATGGTGCTGCACGTCCGGTACGGAGATTCGAGGTTTCTGCTGACCGGCGACATTGAGGGGGCTGCCGAGCGAGCCTTCGTGGATGCGGGCGGAGACCTGGGGGCCGACGTTCTGAAGGTCGCGCATCACGGGGCGGGCACGTCGAGTACGGTGGAGTTCCTGGCTGCGGTGAGGCCGCAGGTGGCGATCATCTCGGCGGGGCTCGGGAATGCCTTCAACCATCCGCGGGATGATGTGTTGCGTCGCCTGCGGGCGGCGGGCGCGCATGTGTTCAGGACGGACCTGGCGGGTGATGTTGTGGTGCGAACCGACGGGCACGACATCACCGTGGCGTTGGAACGTGGGTAGGTCAGGCGACGGCGATTATTGCGACCCCGGCGGCGACCAGGACTGCGCCGCCGATCCGTTCGCGGCGGAGCGGCTCGCCCAGGAACAGGACGCCGAGGGCTGCGCCGATGACGATGCTGAGTTCGCGGGCAGCCGAGACATATGGCGTTGGGGCCATGGTCAGGGCGGTGAGTACCAGCGAGTAGGCGGTGATGGAGAGCACAGCCAGGGCGGCTGCCTGAGCCCACGGTTTGGGCTGACGAAGTGCGCTCCAATCGGGCGGACTGAAGACAAAGATGACGAGAACTCCAAGGCCCGACAGGGCGTACATGAAGTAGATGTAGACGAGGGGATTGACGACCGAGACGCCCTGGTTGTCGATCAGGGTGTAGGCGGCGATGGAGACGCCGGTGGCGGCGGCGTAGCGGCCTTCGGGGCGGGCGAGGGCCTGGATGGGAGCCAGCCAGGAGCCCGCACCGTTGCGCTGGATGTTGATGGTGTAGATGCCAAAGACGACGGCCAGGACGCCGGCGACGCCGAGGGCTGAGACGGGCTCGCGGAGGATGCCGACGGCGACGACCAGGACGAGGGCGGGGCCGAGGCCGCGGGCGATGGGGTAGGCGACGGAGAGGTCGGCGCGGCGGTAGGCGGTGGCGAGGGTGCCGAAGTAGAAGGTGTGGATGATGCCGGTGAGGATGATCCAGATCCAGCCCTCGGGAGGGAAGGGGTTCTGGATGAGGAGGACGATGAACGGGGCGAGGAAGATGACCGTGGCGGCGACGAGGGCCTGGAAGAAGAAGAGGGAACTGCCGCGGTTGTGCTTGGCGATCAGGTTCCAGCTGGCGTGCAGGACCGCGGAGATGAGGATGAGGGCTAGCGCGCCGAGGGGCACGGGGAGCTCTCTTTGGGTTGTCCGCCGGAGGGCGGTTCTAGATTCGCCGGATTAGCCCTCCCAGGGGTTGCCGCGGGACTCGAGCGGGAGGTCGAGGCGGCGGCCTTCGAGGTGGCTGCGCTGGGGGCCGATGATCATGTCGACGACGACGGCGGCGTCGTGGATGCCGCTGGCGTCGACGGGGGCGCGGTTCTCGCGGAGGCAGCGGACGAGTTCGGCGCCGATGGTGCGGTTGCTGCAGGCAGTGGACTCGCGGCCGGGCCAGTCGGCCCAGTAGGGGGCGCCGGGGTCGTCGGCGGGGGGCGTCCAGCCGTCCGGGAGGAGGGGTTCCCAGGCGCCGAGTTCGGACTGCGGAAAGATGTCGCCCTGGGGGAAGACGTAGATTCCGGCGTCGGGTTTGGCTCGGGTGGTGACGACGGCGTTTTGGAAGTAGAGGTCGCAGCCGAGGGCGTGGCTGCCGTTGGAGCCGTCGCCGATGGGAAGCGATTCGTAGGAGCCGATGATGCCGTTGGGGAATGTGTACTCGGCGAAGATGCGGTCGCCGGCCTGCGGGCCGGATTCGTACATCTCGTCGTCGGCGGCGTCGCTGAGTTGGGCGGGGGCGCCGTTGACGAGGACGGTGCCCCAGCAGGCGATGGGGTTGGCCTCGGCGAAGTAGAGCATGGTGTTGAGTTCGTGGGTGCCGAGGACGAGGGCGTCGACGACGCCGCAGCGGTGGTCGCCTTTGCCGCGGGCCTTGATCTGGACGAGGGGGCCCCACTTGCCGGTGGCGGCCTGGCGCTTGACTTCGCGGACGGCGGGATTTTCGCGGCCGCGGTGGGCGAGGACGACGCGGGCGCCGGCGGCGTCGGCGGCGGCGACCATCCGGTCGGCGTGGGCGGGCTGGGAGGCGATGGGCTTTTCGATGACGATGCCCTTGACGCCGGCGGCGAGGGCGTCGAGGAAGGCGTCAAGGCGTTCCTGGTGGTAGCGGTGGACGGCGATGATGGCGATGTCGGGGGACTCGGCGGCGAGCATTTCGCGGTAGTCGGCGTAGCCGGTGGTTGCGCCGGATTCCTGGAGCCAGCGGTCGCGGTGGTCGTGGGAGGGGTCGGCGAGGGCGACGGTTTGGACGTCGGGGTTGAGGTCGAAGGTGCGGTGGAGGCCGTGGGAGGGCCCGCCGCGGTCGCGGGCGCTGTCGGTGATGACGACGGCTTTGAAGTCAGGCATGGAGCATCGGTGGGGTGAATGGGCCGGGGGGATTCTATGCGGCGAGGGGCGGTTGCGCTGGGCGGAAGGGCGGCGAAAACGGGCCTCGTGTGCGCGTTAAGAGTTTCTTCCAAGAAACTCTTGAGGTTACGCGGGGGGCATTTGGGGTTGGTTTGGTGGGCGGTCGGGATGGGGTGGTTCAGCGGTGGGGTGTGGCCGGACGGCCGCTCACGGCATTCCGGTGGGGACGCCGGAGGCTGCCTCTTTACCGGGCGAGGGGAAGGACCGACGCGGCTGTCTGCGGAATGACGTTTTGCGCCATCGCACGGCGTCGCGGGGGATGGTGACGGAGCGGTTGGCCGGGTGGTGCGTTGGCGGACGGCGGCAGAGGGGCCAGCGGCGGAGGAATGGGGCGCCTTCGTGCGCGTAAGAGTTTTTTCTAAAAAACTCTTGAGGGTGCGCGGGGTGCTTTTGGGGCGGGTTTGGGCGGCGGGGATGAGGGTTGGATTTCTCTTCTTCGACAGGCTCAGGGCAGGCCCGTGGGACTGGCACGGGGCAGGGACGGTTGGCGGGATCGGGAGGCAGGCAGGCTCGGACGGGGCGGGGCGTCGGGGCGAGGGGAGCAGGCGGCGCAGGGTTGGGAGGGGGCGCGGCAGGTTGAGTGGGAGGAGCGGGGAGAGGATCAGGGCGAGGGGGGTGAGGAGGAGCGGGAGGAGGTGGAGGGCGGTGGGCATTTCAAGAGGGGTTGTGGGGTTTGCCGGGTTAGTGTACATTATGAGTACGACAGTGGTCAAGTGGGGTTGGGGTTGGGAGTGGGGGGAGGAGGTGCCTGGGAGGTGGTTTGGGTGGTTCGGGGGGTGAGGGTTTGTGGGGAGCGGGCCGTGACTGGTGGGTTGGACGGGCGCTGCTGATGGTGGGGAGTGCTGGCAGCGACGGCAATGCACTCAACGCGAGCGGTGCCTGCGTTGCTGGCGGCGACGCCGGGCATGGGGGCTGTGAGGGCTGAGGAGTCGCGGCCGTGGATAGTGCGAGCACGTAATGCGTACGGCGGATTTGGCATGGGACGCGGTGGAAGGCGGTCGGGTGGGTGGCTGGCTGGGTGCGAGGGGTGGACTGGTGGCCAGGCGGGTGGGGCGCTGGTGGCGGCCTTGGGGGTGGCTGGGGACCCGAGCGTTGGGGTGCAGGGGCGGCAGGTGATGCGTTGGTGAAGTGAGTACGGCCTGTAATCGAAATGACTGCCGAAAGTCGTGGAGGGACTGGAACGGGACGCGGTGTGCGGGGACAGAGCGCGGGGTGGTGGACGGTGAGGGGGGCGGTGCCGGCGGAGGCGCTGGGCATGGCGGCTGTGAGTGCTGAGGTTCAGTGGCGGTGGATAGTGCGATGTCGTAATGAGTACAAATAAGACCGGTATGGGATGCGGTGGAGGGCGGGCGGGGCCGGGTCAGGGGCGGGGGTGGGTGGCTGGCGGTAGCGAGGCGTGGTGCGGTTGTCTTGTATGGCGGGCGGCGTGGCCGCGTTGGCGCCCGGATCGGTGCGTCGTCGGTGGAAGCTTGGGGGTGGCTGGGTATGCGGGTGCTGGGGTGCCGAGGCATCGGGTGATGCGTGGAGGAAGTGAGTACGCCATGTCATCGGCGTGGCGGCCGGGAGTCGGGGACCAGAGGGATGGGTCGGGATGGGGTGTCGCGAGGGCGGGGCTGGGGGCTGGGGGGTGGCATGGGGGCGGTGGTCTTGAGGCGAGCGGGTGCGTGGCTGGCTGGGTGCGAGGAGTGGGCCGGCGGTCGGGCGGGTGGGGTGGGGGGTGCCGGTGGTGGTCCTGGGGGGTGTTGGGGATTCGAGGGATGGAGAGCAGGGGCGGGCAGTTGCGGCGACGCGGTCGGGAGGTGGTAGGTGGCGGCGCGGCTAGGGGGCCACGGTCTGGGATGAGCGAGTGCGAGGTTCGCTGGGTGTGAAGAGTGGGCCGGCGGTCGGGCGGGTGGGGTCGCTGGGGCGCCGGTGGCGGCCCTGGGGGGTGCTGGGGATCCGCGGGGTTGGGGGACAGCGGCGACAGGTGATGCGTTGGTGAAGTGAGTACGACATGTCATTGGAGTGGTTTCCCGGAGGCGGAGAGGGACTGGGCTGGGGCGTAAGCCTGGGTAGCGAACACTCTGAGTACGCCGGAGGTCTAGTGGGGTTGTGAGTGGGGAAGGGGTGCCTGGGAGGTGGTTTGGGTGGTTCGGGGGGCGAGGGCTTGTGGGGAGCGGACTTCGGCTGGTGGGTTAGGACTGGGCCGGGGATGACTGGTGCTGGCAGTGATGTCAATGCCAACAACGCAGTCAGTGCATGCGTTGCTGGCAGTGCAGGCGAGACTGGCGGGGTTGGCGGTGATGGTGACGTGCCGGGGGACAGGGAGGGGTGTTGGTGATTGGACGGGCTTGCCATAACTGGAGGGTGGACGTGGGGAGGGGTCCACGAAGTGCACGAAAGGTCACGAAGGTTCGCGGAGTAGTGGCAAGTCGAAGCAATCTGCGTGAGTGTGGTGGTCGATCTGATCCCGGCTGGGCGTCGCTTGTTCATATGGTGCGGTGGGTGGCTTGCATGTCCGACCGAGTAAGTCATGTCGGCGTAGAATCGGCCCCGGTTTCCTGGTTTGTGGAGGTTCGCTGAATTTGCCTAGGCGTTACACCCGGCCGTCCGGCGTCAGTGTCATAAAGTACGAGTCCTGGGACGATTTCAAGCAGGCGCTTAGGTCGCCTTATGGGGATCCGAACGAATCGAGACTTTACAGAGGACATGCCTGCCCTCAATGGAAACTGTCCTCAACTTGGGAAAGACGCATCGACTCCCGATTCGATAACAAATCTCTTCCTCCTGATCCCGGGCTCCCTAGACTCCTGCGAGCAAGTGGTAGATATGAGGAGCTGCGAGACACAGAGCTCTCCGTTTTCAAGCGCCTTACAAGAACGATGCCAGGGATCCCACTGAAGCAGGATGATCCTGATGAAGACTGGTGGGCGTTTGGCAGGCACTATGGATTGAATACTCCCCTTCTCGACTGGTCGCGCAATCCATACATTGCTGCTTTCTGGGCTTTTTCTGAACGACTTATCTATGAACGTCCACATTTAGCTCCTATAGGTGGACCAAAAAACTATTCAGAGTCAGATCTTAGTGATCATGTAGTTGTGTGGGAGTTACTTTGTTCAGACGGCGTTATCTCAGTAAGGGATTTTCGATTGATCGACAACGTTCGTCCCGAGTTTCACCGGCAACGTTCCCAAAGCGGCTTATTTACGTGGCTCGATCATAGTGAGCATATTGATGTCGAAAGGTATCTCGAATCCAAGGGATGCGCATCGAATCTAAAGAGGCACGAAATAGATTTTGTGCCCGAAATGGACGTTCTGTACGATCTCGATAGTATGGGAATTAACTATGGGATGGTATTTCCTGATCCAGACGGCGCTGCAAGGCAGAGTATTCTCTCGTCTCGTGGATTCGTGGAAAGCAATCTTTTCACTATACACACTGATTGGTCGATACAAATGACAAAACAAAGAGAAGACTCAATTCGATGAACACATTCGCCTGAAGCAAGATAGTTGCCAATGCAGTGACTTTCCTCCGCGCCTACTTGGACACCTTGCTGGGCCGCCTTGACCCTGGCAGCGTGACGGGGTACGCGCATCGGCCAGCGCTGAGGGGGTTGTTGGCGACTGTGCAAGGGTGGGGTTGCTGGTGGCTAGGACGGCGGGCTTGTCCTGTCCGCCGTCACGCGAAACAGCACGGTAAGCAGCCGGTCTGCCAGCAATTGGTGATAACTCAAACGGTGAGCGGAGAGTCGCTGCACGACCTGATCTTAGCCAGCTGCGTGGAGTTCTGCCGCTACGGGGACGCACGCTCGCGCATTTGATCCGTTCGCGGTAGGCAACTAGAGGGACGTGCCCGATCTTGAGCGGCTTACGACCTACTGACTTCGTCCGGAGCCGAACGAGGTGTGAGGAGAAGGGCGGTGACCGTAAGGGCGGTGGTCAGAACTTGGTAGCTTCAGCGAACGCAAACCTGGGCAGTGGGGGAGAATCTTCTGGGTGAGGCAAGGGCATTCCTGATGGCCGTTGGCTTGGTGACGCTGGTCGGCTTGGCAGTTTTGGGCGTGGCTGTGGTGGTTTTTGCAATGGTCCGGCCGCAGCTGGCGACGCAGTTGATCAGCCAGATGCCGGCGCTAGTCTCGACTCCAACGCCAACCCCGGCACCGGCCGCAATGCTGACCACACTGCCAACGCCCAGCCCAACATTAACGCGCGCACCGGCGCCGACCGTCACGTCCACCCGAGCCAAGACGAGCCCGCCGGGCGTTTCTCCTATCCCAACGGAAGCTCCGACGCCAACGCCGCTCCGGACACCAACAGCGACCCCAGTGCCGACGTTCACGCCCGTTCCGACACCAACACCGACGCGGGCACCACGGCCTACGCAGACGCCCTCCGCTGCGCTTTCGATCGCTGAGCTGGTGCAGCAGGCAGGGTACGCCGTTCGATACATCCGCACGCCTGGAGGACGCATCGGCAGCGCGTTCGTGATGACGGCGGACGGATACGTCGTAACGAACAGCCACGTGGTTGGTGGAGCACGGGGCGCGCACATCGGAACGCGTTACGGATCGGAGGAATATGCACCGGTTGTAGCGGACAATCCCGAACTGGACCTGGCGCTGCTCAAGCTTCCGGGCGATGGCCCCCATTCATTCGTGGACTTCGGCCGCTCGGCGAATCTCGCTTTGGGTGCGGACCTGATCATCCTGGGTTACCCGCTTGAGGGGCAAACGCTCACGATTACAAGGGGCGTGCTGTCAGCTCGCTATCCCGAGTGGCTTCAGACGGACGCCACGACTAACCCAGGCAACAGCGGAGGCCCAGCCTTGAACGAACGTGGGCAGGTGATTGGCGTCGTGACCGCGAAACTGGGCGGGGGCGCCGTAGATCGCGTGGAGAATGTGAACTTCCTGATCGACGGCGACTTGGTACATCAAACCGTTGACGCCTGGATCGCGAGCCATCGAGTCGGCAACAGGACGAGTGTGCGAACTCCAGCTTCGGACGGTGGCGAGTTGCCCATCATCAGCGCCGGTCGCAGGCACACGTGTGAGGTGCAAGTTGATGGGACAGTCGACTGCTGGGGATTGAACGACTCAGGTCAAGCATCGCCTCCGCCAGGACGCTTCCGGTCTGTCAGTGCGGGTGATGGCCACACCTGCGGACTACGGATTGATGGAACCCTGGCCTGCTGGGGATCGCAGTACCGCTCCGAAGCAATCAAGCCACCGGAGGGCCAATTCCTGTCAGTCAGCAGTGATGGTGGACCCGAGTCCTGTGGAGTGCGCGTCGATCGGAGCGTCACCTGCTGGACTGGCCACGACGGTGCACCCTTCCCGAGAAGCCTAGCGAGCCAGCTTCCGCCTGGTGCCTTTCAGTCTGTCAGCGTTGGGTCTGTTGGCTTCGAGGCCTGCGGGCTGCGAGTAGACGGCGCTGTGGCCTGTTGGGGCGGGAACTTTTTTGGCCAGCTCGACCCACCTCCGGGTCCTTTTAAGTCCATTAGCCTCGGTGGCTACCACGCCTGCGGCGTGCGGACCGACGAGACCATTGCCTGCTGGGGAGATGTCGAACTCGGCCAAGCGGTGCCTCCCGGGGGCACTTTCCAGGCGGTCAGCGCGGGCCGCTTTCACACCTGCGGGTTACGGTCCGACGGAACCGTTGCCTGCTGGGGTGCGAATCATGCCGGTCAAGCTGATCCACCGGGCGGCACGTTTCGCTCTATCGATGCGGGCGCGATCGACACGTGCGGGGTGAGGACTAACGGTTCGACGGTCTGCTGGGGGTGGGACAAAGAAAGTCAGGCGACGCTGCCAACCGGCGAGTTCCGAGCGGTAAGCGTGGGCGGCCAACACACGTGTGCGGTTCGTATCGACGGAAGGGTCGAGTGCTGGGGATGGAATGACTTCGGACAGACAGACTCGCCGCTGGAATCCTTTCAGGCTATCGGTACTGGATTCAATTACACCTGCGGACTTCAAACTGATGGGACTATCGCCTGCTGGGGATCAACTATAGATACTCCGACGTCTAGCCCATTCCGAGACATCAGCTTTGGTAGTTCGCACTCCTGCGGTCTGCGGCTTGACCAATCCGTTGAGTGTTGGGGAAGGAACCACGGTGGCGAAGCCTCACCGCCTTCAGGTTCTTTTCAAGCTGTTAGCGTGGGTCTTAGCCACACCTGTGGGGTGCGAACTAACGGTATGATTGAGTGTTGGGGATGGAACCATGCTGGCGAATCCGTGCCACCACCAGGGATCTTCCTATCGGTCAGCGCCGGCCACTACCATACATGCGGGGTACTCATAGACGGAACGGTTGCCTGCTGGGGATCACTGAGCACGTGGTCTGACTGGGGCCAAGCAACGCCGCCACCGGGCGAGTTTCTAATGGTCAGCGCCGGTTCCGGGCACACCTGCGGGGTGCGGACTGATGGTGCGGTTGCCTGCTGGGGATCAGATTTTCGCGGTCGGGCCTCACCACCGCTAGGCACCTTTCGAGCCGTAAGTGTGGGAAGTGAGCAAACTTGTGGCGTGCGAGTAAGTGGGAGTCTCTCTTGCTGGGGAGGGCCGAAGATTAAGCTGCGGACTTGACGCTGAGCACTTCTTCACGACGCTGGCGCACATTGTCAAACGAATCGTTGAGTATGGCACCTGACTTGGTCGAAGACTGTTGCGAGTTAGAATCAGAACTCGCTAAACAGACGGTGCCTTGACTTGTTGCCAGTGGACGCGATGAGTTTCCGGGCGGGGGGAGGATAAGTTTGGCGGGGGCTTTTGGGTTAGCTGGGAGGGGCTCGCCGGCCAGTTGGGGTGAGCTGGCTACGTGGAATATCGAGATGGTCGGTTCCCAGGAAGTCAGCCAGGTTGATCCAGGGAATTTCGTAGTGGTCGCAGACTTCGGCCAGGGACGCCTTTGCCGGTAGGTGACTGGTGGTGTCGTCTGTCACAACGCAGACATCCTGGAGGCTGTCCTGAAGCTCAAGGGCCCGGGAGACGACATAGGGGTCGGCCTGCTCAGCCTCGCCTTCCGGATCCACAAGCTCCGGCCAGTCAGCCAAAACAACCCTGACGGTTTGCAGGCCAGGGTCTCTGTCGGCCGGAGACAGCCTGGCCTTGGCAAGCGCCCAGGTTCCGGGCACGTCGGGGTGACGCGCTCTGCCACATTCGGTTTCAACCTGCGGAACGATGAGCAGATCGCCGCTCTCGACCATTTCCGTCATTGTTTCGTTGAAGAAATCCCATTGGCGTTCCGGTTTGATGTAGCGCTTCAGATTGATGAGTGAGCTTGCGTCCATGACGTAAACCGGGCTTGCCACAGGCCGCCTCTAGCTCGCTTCCGCCAGCGAGGTGAAGTCCTGGAAGCCTTGACCGCCGAGCCGCAAGACGTCGCGAGCGTCGCGCTCGGAAAGCCGGTTGGCGTCGACGGCCCGGACGATGCGGCTGGCGGCTGCGCGTCCGACCTGGGCGATGCGAGTTTGGGCGGCGGAACGGCCACCGCCGCCAACGTTTCTGCGTAGCCGGTCCAGTTGGCCTGATTGGCTTACGACGTAGCCGTAGAGCTCATTCGGGGCGAGTTCAAGCTCGATGAGGCGGATCGCGGCGGCGCGCACGCTGACTTTGAAGCGGCTTGCGAGCCTGCGGGCGTACTGATAGGCCTCGTCCTCCGACATATCCGTCGGCGCGGCGGCGTGGATGGCGGGCGCGGGCAGCAGCACGGCGGCGGCCATGCGCTCGCACCAGCGTTCGACCGTGTAGCCGGTGGCGAGACTCGCATTGCGGCCGATGTGCTCATCGGACGCGGCATCCCGGCGCAGCAGCAGGTGGCCGATCTCGTGGAACAGCGTGAAGGCGCGCGCCTGGGGGATGAAAGTTGTGTTGACGGCGACGAGAGGGGCGGCGTCGTGCCACAACGCGAAGCCGCGGATGGCGTCGGGGCCAAGCTGCAGCTGGAGCACGATGACGCCGGTAGCTTCCACGGCCTCGCGCCAACCGCTGAAGGCTGCGCCGGGGTTGGGCCATCGGGTCTGACGTTCCAGCGGGACGTCCAACCGGTTACGAAGAACGTGCGCGGCGCGGCTGGATGGGTCGGAGAGCGCGAACTGCGGGAGAGGGGGGACGTTGGTTGCGTCTTCTTCCCGCAAGTAGGCGACGAGTTGCTGGAGACGCCGCGCCCAGCGGATTTCGCGGAGTTCCCGGGCATCGAGCGCGCGATTTCTGGCGCCGACCGAGCGTCGTAGCGGCGGCGGCAGGTTGAGGTGTTGGGGTGGCTCGGGCAGGAAGAACGCCGCGCTAGGCCGCTTGAGCGTGCTGACAATCTTGTTGAACTGGGTCTTGGTGGGCTGGGCCTGACCAGATATCCACGCCTGGACGTTGTCGGGTTCGGTGCGGACTTTTTGCGCGAATTCGCTGTTGGAGAGGCCGCTCTGGTCAATGGCCCAGCGCAGCACTGAGCCGGTGATGGGTATGTAGGTGGCGCGGGGCATGCGGTGCATAAGGGGCTTCCACGGCTACCGGAGGATACACAGGAAGACGGAGGGGAACGCCGGGATGTGGTTCGACTCGGGCCCATTCGTCAAGCTCAGGGCAGGCTTTCCGGGGAATCCAGCCCGGCCACTTCGACAACCCCGGGACAGGCTCACCACGAACGCGGTGGGGCGGCTGATGGGGGTTGCTGGGAAGAGGGGCGGGTTGGGGTTGGGTGCTGTGGGGGTGGGGTGGAGATACTCGGATGGGGTGGTGGATGGAAGGGGTTGCGGGCGACGTGGTTGAGGGGTTGGTTGGGGGGTATGTGGATGGGTTGGTGGGGCGGGGGGTGGTGCGGTTGGTGGGGGTGGAGCGGGCCTTTAGGGCGGTGCCGCGGCATTGGTTTGTGGAGCGGTTTTGGGTTGGGGGTCGGGAGTTCGCCTGTGAGGTAGAGGGCGAGGATGGATGGGCGGAGGCGCTGGGGGTGGTGTATTCGGATGAGGCGCTGATTACTCGGCAGGATGCGGAGGGGAATCCGACGAGTTCGGCGTCGCAGCCGTCAGTAGTGGCGATGATGCTGGAGGCGCTGGACCTGGAGCCGGGGATGCGGGTGCTGGAGATCGGGGCGGGGACGGGGTACAACGCGGCGCTGATGGCGGAGATGGTGGGCGATGCGCGGCTGGTGACGACGATTGACATTGACGCGGATGTGGTGGCGCAGACGCGCCGGCTGCTGGAACGCGCGGGCTACGGCGGCGTGAACCTGGTTCACGGCGACGGGGCGCTGGGGCATGCGGCGTCGGGGCCGTTTGACCGGATTGTGGCGACGGTGGGGTGCTCGGATGTTGCCCGGGCATGGGCGGATCAGCTGGGGCCGGATGGCGTGCTGCTGCTGCCGCTGGAGCACGGCGGATCGCATCCGCTGGTAAAGCTGCGGGCGGCCGGGACCGACCGCTTGTGCGGCGGCGTGGTGGGCTGGACGGGGTTCATGCGGATTCGCGGCGAGATGGCAATGGCGTCGCCGTGGCCAGGGCGGTTTCCGGACTTTGACGGTCGTGCGCCGGACGAGGTGTTGCCGCTGTTTCCCGTGCTGAGCCGGGCGCTGGCGGGGGAGCCTTCGGATATCGATCGAAAGGTGGAGTGGTGGCGGATGCCGGGCGCCTGGTACGACTTTCACTTTTTGCTGTGCCTGATTGACCGGCGCGCTTATCGAGGGCCGGAAGGGTTGGGGCTGGTGGATGTGGAGGGGGCGCGTGCGGCGGTGATGCGGGCGGATGGGGTGTGTGTTTGGGGCGGTTCAGGGCTGTACGAACGCCTGGAAGCGGCGTATGCGGTGTGGGAGGGGCTGGGGATGCCGACGTTGGGTTCGTGGCGGATTGAATTCGTTTCGCGGGGGGCGGGTGTTGCGGATTGCGAAGGGTCGGAGGGGGTGTTTGTGGTGGAGCGGGGGATGTCGTGGGAGGTCTTGAAGAAGGGGAGAGGTTAGAGGGGATAGAAGTGAGGGGTGAGGGGGGAGAAGACAGGAAGTAGACACGGCGAGATTGCTGGTCGGACCAGCGAACGTCAGGTCGCGGGCGTTTCGAGTTGAATCTGGATCCAGGAGGCGGTGACCGTGGCGGCATCGGTTATGGCGTGTTGCTGGGTGGTTTGGGAATCGGGTGGGAAGTGGAACGAGTGGTCGGCGTCTTTGATGAGGTGGAGGGTGGTTGCTGTGCCGGAGGGATGGTTCGACTCGGGCCGCCGGGGACGTCGGCCCGGCTCGCCACGAACGGACTGGGGACGTCGTTGGTTGAGGACGGGTTGGAGTTGGGTGTGGCTGGAGTATTCGGGGTCGCGGGTGGCCTGGATGAAGAGGATGGGGACGGGGACGTGGGGGAGGTGGGCGAGGGTGACGGGGAGGAGGACGCGCCAGCGGGTGGGGTAGACGTAGCAGATGAGGCCGCGCACGTGGGGGCATGGCTCCTGGGCGAGGAGAAGGGACATGACCTGGCTGCTCATGGAGCGTCCGGCGAGGAATAACGGGAGGTCGGGGGCGAGTTGGCGGGCGGCCTGGATGGCGGCGCGGGTGGTCTGGAGAAGGATTTTGAGCGGGTCGATGAGTTTTTCCGTGTAGCCGTCCTTGAGGCGGTGGCTGTAGGGGTAGTCGTAGCGGAAGGTGGCGATGCGGTGGTGGGCGAGGGCCTGGGCCATGTGGCGCATGAGGGGGGCGCGCATGGGGGTTCCGGCGCCGTGGCCGAAGACGATGAGGGCGATGGGGTTGGTGGGTTGGAGGAGGAGGGCGGGGAGGTGGGGGCCTGACGGTGACGCGGGGAAGGTGCTTTCCTGGAGGTTCATGGTGGGCGGGGTGAGGTTTAGGCGACGGTGACTTCTACTCGGAGGCTCTGGCCGATGGCTCGGAGTGCCTTGTGGACCTGGCCGATGTGGGACCGATGGTCGGGGTTGGCGAGCTTGCGCACGGCGGATTCGCTGATGTCGAGGCGGCGGGCGAGTTCGACCTTGGTGATTCGCTGGGCGCGCATGGCCGTGTAGAGGGCGAGCTTGGCCGCAACGACGGTTGGGACCGGAACGACCGGCTGACCCGGCAGGGGCCGGCCGGGTTCCGGGATTTCCCTTTTCTGGTGAACGTAGCCGGCGAGGGCGGTGGCGAGGGCGTCCTCGGCCAGCGCCAGGGTTTGGGGCCGGTTCGAGCCGCCGGTGACGGCTTCCGGGACGTCGGGAAAGGTGGCGACGAGGCTGCCGTCGTCATCGGACGCGAGGTCACAGGGGTAGGCGTAGATCATGGTTCAGAAGTCCTTTCTATGGATGTTCAATTGCCGCAGCATCGCGGCCAGCAGGCCCCTGGATAGCTCGCCCTGCTTGACGGTGGTGAAGCGAGAACCGATGTGGAGTCGACCGTGGCTGCCTTTGCCACGTGCCGGATCGAAGCGGAAGTCCTGATCTGTCTTGCGTGCGTACCGCCGTGCCCGTCGAATGAATTCGCGGCTGGTCACGGGGGAAGAATCGCACTTTTAGGTGCGATTTGCAAGGGCGGAGCGAGGATGAGGTGGGCGGTGGTGAAGAGGGCGTGAGCGGGGAGTCGTAAGTAGTGAAAGGGGGAAAGCAGGGTTGGTGAGCTGGGGGTGGGGCTAGTATTTGGGTGGTGTGGCTGGCGGGGTGTGTGTGGTGGTGGCGATTCCGAGGCGGGGGTTGGGGCGGTTTGGGTTGGAGGTGACGGAGATCAGCCTGGGGGCGGCGTTTATTGGGGGGCGGACGGATCCGCTGATGGATGACCCGGAGGCGATGACGCGTCGGCTGGACGGGGTGGCGGTGGCGGCGGTGCAGCGGGCGCTGGAGCTGGGGATTTCGCATATCGATACGTCGCCGCTGTATGCGCCGAGTGAGCGCAGGATTGGGATGGCGTTGGCGGAGGTGGATGCGCCGGAGTTGACGATTTCGACGAAGGTGGGGACGCACGCGGAGCGCCGGCATAGCTATACGGCGGACGATATCCGCTGGTCGCTGGACGAGAGCCTGAAGCTGCTGGGCCGCGACCGGGTGGAGATTGTGCTGATTCATGATCCGCCGACGATGGAGCCGGTGTTCAAGGCAGGCGATGGGTTTGATGCGCTGGACCGGCTACGAGATGAGGGGCTGCTGGATTACGTGGGGCTGGGGGCGCGGGATATTCCGTTTCATGAGGCGGCGATTGAGTCGGGGCGGGTGGATGTGATTCTGACGTTTGCGGATTACAACCTGGTGCGGCGTCATGCGGCGGGGCTGATCGATAAGGCGGCGGCGGCCGGGGTGGGGGTGTTGCTGGGATCGCCGCAGATGCTGGGGTTGCTGGCGAAGGGGGACCCGCGGGCGACGGCGCGGATGCGGGGGTATGGCTATTTCCCGGAGGAGGACGTGCGCGGGGCGACGGCGTGGTGGACGTGGTGCCGGGAGCGGGAGGTTGAGTTTCGTCATCTGAATATGCGGTATGTGCTGGACCGGCCGGGGATCAGCGCGGTGCTGAGCGGGGCGGCGACGGCGGAGGAGATTGAGACGAATGTGCGGGAGGCGCGGACGCGGATTCCGGACGACGTCTGGAACGAGGCGCTGGCAAGGGTTGAGGCGTTGGACGCAGCAGGCTCCGCCTGATTTGCTGGTGAGGCTGAGGGTGTGGTTCGACTCGGTCCGCCGGGTACGGCGGCCCGGCTCACCACGAACGGACCGGGCGGATCGGCAGGCTCAGGACAGGCTGAGCGTGAACGGATGACGGCGAACTGGGTTGCGCGGGTGGTTGGGGATCGGATCCGGCTGCGGAAGATGCGGTGGAATTCAGACGTGCCGGCGTGGCAGGTGGATGGGGTGGTGTCGCTGTCGGACGGGGAGCGGCTGGATGTGCATGTGCCGAAGGGGACGGCGTATGAGATGCCGGGGCGGGAGTTGTGGGTTTCGGATCACGGGGAGGATCTGAGCTTCCGGCGCGGGGCGTGGTGTCACGTGATGCATGCGGAAGCGCCGGGGGTGCACTGGTATTGCAATGTGACGACCCCAGTGGAGTACCGGGGTGGGGCGCTGGCCTGGACGGACCTGGGGATTGACGTGGAGGTGTATCCGGGCGGGTCGATTGCGATTGACGATTTGCCGGAGTTCCTGGAGGTGCGGGAGGCGTTGCCGAAGGCGGAGTTTGCGCAGGCGGTGCGGGCGACGCGGGGGCTGATGGCGGCTGGGGCGGCGGGGCGGGGGGCCTTTGGGGTACGGCGCGGTGAAGCGGCGTGGATTGAGCAGAAGTTGTTCTGGTTGTCGCCGGGCGTGGGGGACGGGTTGGCGGCGGTTGGGGAGGCGGCGCAGGCGGGGCAGCCGGAGGTGGTGGGGCGGGTGCTGGATACGGGCAAACCGGGTGCGCTGACTGGGCTGGGCGCGGGGGCGCTGATGGGGCTGGCGGAACGTGGCTCGCCGCGGGATGGGGTGACGGTGCTGGCGGCGGAGGATGAATTGGCGATGGGGTTGGAGTCGGTGCGGTTCCTGCTGCAGGTGTGGGGGCCGGGGCTGCACGTGCGGTTGGTGTTGGTGCGGGATGCGCCGGTGGACGTTGCCAGGGAGTTTGAGGCGGCGCTGCGGCGGCCGGGGGCTTCGGCGACGCTGCGGCTGGCGGAGGCACTGACAGTCGGGCTGCCGGCGCCGCATGGGTTCCTGACGGCGAGCGGGTTTGTGGCGGCGGTGTGGCGGTAGGGCGGCCGGCGGTGGTTGGTTAGGCTGGCGGCAATCCGAGAACAGGCGGGGGTGCGTGATGGGGCGCGTGTTGATTCGGGAGTCGGATGCCGAGGTGTTTGATCGGGGTGGTGGGGTGCGGAGTATTCCGCTGATGAGCGGGGCGAAGGGCGCGGTGAACGTCTCGACGGGCATGACGATCATGGCGCCGGGAGCCGGGCTGCCTCTGCACTTTCACGACACGGAGGAGTGCATTACGTGCGTGGAGGGGGTGGCGACGGCGGAGATCGATGGGGAGCAACTGACGCTGCAGCCGTTCGATCACGTGTGGATTCCGGAAGGGGCGCATCACCGGTTTTGGAATGACGGCGATTCGCAGATGCGGATCGTGTGGACGTACGGCAAGCCGGAAGTGAGCCGGACGTTTGTGGCAACGGGGCAGACGGTGAAGCACATGTCGGCGGATGACGTGGCGGATCCGAAGTAGGGGCGTCTGCCTGGACCGACAGGATGCGGATTTATCCACGAAGGGCACGAAGGGGCACGAATAGGTCAGGGTCACTCTGTGGCTAGTCGCGGGCGGGCGGCGGAAGCGACTCTCCAGATTCCCGGCGGGGGGCGGGAAGAGGCACGCTACGTCGGGGGGCGAAGGCGCCTGGGTCTAGCCGGTGCGGCGGGTGGTGGTGAGTTCGAGGACGGCGGAGGAGGTATCACGAGCGCGGCGTTCGACCTTGATGAGGAGGTGCTGGGCGCCGCTGGGGCTTTCGTATTCGAGTTCGCCGCCGCGGGCGGTGAGTTCGGAGCGCGAGAGTTCCTTCCAGCCGAGGGCGGGCATTTCGTCCAGGTAGAAGTTGAGGACGTGGCCGGCGGTTAGCTCGGAGAAGTAGACGGCGCGGTCGAAGCGCCCAGTTTCGGTGCTCTGTTCGAGGTGGTCGGTGCGGCCGGCGCGCATTTCAGGCATGGCCGGCAGTTGAGCCGCCAGGTTTTCACCGAGGGACTCTGCGGTTACTTCCGGCGCCGGGGTCGATTCCGGTTCGGAGATTGCCTCGCCGCAGGCGGCCAAGGTGAGGAGGAGCGGCGCGCCGATGCCCGCCAGACGGAGGAGCGAGCGGCGCGCAACGAGTTGGGTGCGATGGATGGAGTTCACGGGGCGATCCTGGATCTGGTGCAATACTCGCTCGCGTTGTTCCCAGTATCGCCTGTGAGCGGGGATTTGTGCAGGTAGAGAAGGCCGCGAGTCTGCGGATTGGGCGCCGCGAGTTGATGTGGGGCGCACGAACGTATGTGATGGGCGTCCTGAACGCGACGCCGGATTCCTTCAGTGGAGACGGCGTGGCGGACGTGCCCGAGGCGCTTGAGCGGCGGGTGCGGGAGCTGGTGGGCGAGGGCCCAGACGTGATTGACATCGGAGGGGAGTCGACGCGGCCGGGGGGCGCGCCGGTGGACGCCGAGACGGAGTTGGCACGGGTGCTGCCGGCGATCGAGGCGGTTCGAAGGTGCGACCTGGAGATTCCGATCTCGATCGATACGCGCAAGGCGGTGGTGGCGGAGCGGGCGATCGTGGCGGGCGCCGATGCCATCAATGACGTGAGCGGGCTGCGGGACGATCCGGAAATGGCGGAAATCGCGGCGGCGACGGGGGTGCCGGTGGTGCTGATGCATAGCCGGCGGGCGCGGGCCGTGCGTACGGAGCTCGGCGGGCAGTACCGGGGCGTTCGGTACAACGATGTTGCCGCGGATGTTGTGCGCGAGGGACAGAAGCTTGTGGATGCCGCGCTGGAGGCGGGGATTGCTCAGCAGTCACTGATCTTCGATCCAGGGATTGGGTTCGGAAAGACGCCGGCGCAGAACGTGGAATTGCTGCGGAGGCTGGAGACCGTGCACGAGGTGGGGCTGCCGCTGCTGGTGGGGGTGTCGCGGAAGTCGTTCATCGGGGAGCTGACCGGGCAGGCGCCTGCCGATCGGCTGGAAGGGTCGCTGGCGGCGGCGGTGGCGGCGGTGGCAAAGGGTGCGGACATGGTGCGGGTGCATGACGTGGCGGCGACGCGACGGGCGCTGGCGGTGGCGGATGCGCTGTGTCGGGATCCGGTCTGAACCTGTACCGCATTGAAGCGGGAAGGTGGCGGGCGTATGCTTTTTGGCCGCCCGAGCCTGGTCTTGGGTTTCCCGTGCCATGTGTGAGGTTTGACTTTCTGTGAACACTGTTTTGCGAGGCCGTGACGGGCTGGAGGTTGTGGTCAGCCGTGAGGGTCCCTTTACGCCGATCGGGGAGCGGCTGAACCCAACGAATAAGCCGCGGTTGCAGCGGGCGTACGACACGGGGAACTGGGCGTACGTGCAGCGCGACGCCAAACGGCAGGTGCGGGCCGGGGCGCGAGTGATTGATGTGAACACGGGAGATCCGCATCACGACGTCGAAGAGCGGAAGATGCGGGACGCGGTGCGGGCGGTGCAGGAGGCGGTAGAGGTTCCGGTGAGCGTGGACAGCTACACGGTGGACGTGCTGCTGGCCGGGCTGGAAGTGGCGGAGGGACGGCCGATCGTCAACTCGGTGCCGTTTGAGGCCGAGTACATGGACGAGTTGCTGCCGGCGATCGCGGAGCACGGGGCGGCGATGATCGGGATGTGTACCAAGGGCGGGGCGGCGATGCCCGAGAATGCCGCCGAACGGGTGGAAAACGCGCGGGACCTGATTGCGGCGGCGGGCGAGCACGGGGTTAAGCCCGAGGACATCATCATCGACCCGGTGTGCCTGCCGATTGGGGCCAGCGACACGTACGGTCCCGGCCTGATCGAGGCGATTCACATCCTGGCCGAAGAGGACGGGATGAACATGAGCATCGGCTTGAGCAACGTGTCGTTCGGACTGCCGAATCGTCGGCCGCTGAACGCCGCGGCGCTGCTGATGGCGATCGAGGCGGGGCTGACAGCGGCGATCCTGGACATGACGCACAGGGAGACGCGGCACGCGGTGCTGGCGGCGAACCTGGTGCATGGGATGGATGAGTTTTCGTCGAGCTGGATTCGGAATTACCGCGACGAGGAAGCCCGGCGGGAACGCCTGGAGAAGCGGCGGGCGGCGAAGGCGGGGAAGTCGGCCGCGCCGACGGGGCGCGCACCGATGGAGCTATAGGGAGGCTTTTGCGTAACCCGCGGCTGGTTGCGCGGCAGACCCCTCACCGATTGCCGCCGAAGACGTCGGCATCTGCCTCTCCCCTTGGAGAGGGTGAAGATCGCGGCGGAGACGGACCTTGGTCCGCGGTGGGTTGGTTGCGCGGAAGACCCTCACCCCAACCCTCTCCCCAAGGGAGAGGGAGAAAGAGCGGCCGCATCTTCGAGGGCGCGGGGTGTTTGGCAAAGGGCTGTGTGGGGCGAGGGCTTGGCTTTCGCGCTTGGTTCGGGCCGGCCTCAGGATTGGGTCAGGGCGTCGGCGATTGGGGCGAGGCCGATGCCGTTGCTGGCTTTGAGGAGGACGGCGTCGTCGGGTTTGAGGGTGTCTCGTAGGTGGTCTCTAAGGGTGTCGCGGGCTTCGCTGAGTGCGTTGGCATCTTCGAGGGTGGCTGAGAGAAGAATGATTCGCTCACTGGGTAGGCCGGCCTCCTGGGCGCCCTCGGCGATTCGGACCGCATCCTCGCCGATGGCGATGAGGATGTCGGCGTGGGCGGCGGCGTGGCCGACTCGAGTGTGGTCGTGCGGAGATTCGTCGCCGAGTTCGAGCATGTCGCCGAGGACGGCGATGCGGCGGCCTTCGACCGGCAACAGCGCGAGGGTGTCGAGGGCGGCGAGCATGGAGGCGGCGTTGGCGTTGTAGGTGTCGTCGAGGAGGGTCGTTCCGGCGGGTGTGCGGCGAAGGGCCATGCGGTGGGGGGCGGGATGGAAGGACTGGAGTGCGTGGAGCGCCGGTTGGAGGTCGAGACCTAGGGCCAGGACGGTGGCGGCGGCGGCGCCGAAGACCAGGTCGATTGGACCGGCCATTCCGGGGGCGTGGACCTGGCTGGGTCCCCGGGGGGTGTCGAGCGAAACGGTAGTGCCGTCGAGGCTGACGGCCCCGGATACGCGTACGTCGGCGCTTGGGTCGCGGCCGACGGTGAGGATGGGGCCGGGGGCGCGGGCGCGGAGTTTGGGGAGCCAGCGGCTGTCGGCGGGGAGGACGGCGGGGGCGCCAGGGCGCAGGGCGGTGAGCAGTTCGGACTTGGCCTGGACGATGTTCTCGATGGAGCCGAAGAGGCCGATGTGGGCGCCGGAGATGCTGGTGATGACGGCAGCGTCGGGGGCGGCGACGCGGCAGTAGGACTCGATTTCGCCGCGGATCTGGGCGCCCATTTCGATGACGGCGAAGCGGTGGTCGGGGCGCAGGCGGGAGAGGGTGGTGGGGACGCCGACGTCGGTGTTCTCGCTGCGGTCGGTGGCGAGGGTGAGTCCGTGACCGCCGAGGGCGGCGGCGAGGGCCTGCTTGGTGGAGGTTTTGCCGTTGCTGCCGGTGACGCCGACGACGGTGGCCAGGGAGCGGTCGCGGAGGCCGCGAGCGAGGTTCTGGAAGGCGGCGAGGGCATCAGGGGCGGTTACCTGGCGCCAGGTCGGGTGTTCGGGGTCGACGTGGCTGCCGAGGGTTGCGGCTGCGCCGCGGCGAAGGGCGTCGCCGATGTAGTCGTTGCCGTCGACGCGGGCTCCGGGGAGGGCGACGAAGAGCATGCCGGGCTGGATTCGGCGGCTGTCGAAGTGGGCGGCGGGGATTTCCGGGTTGGGGGCGTCAGGCGGGAATGGCTGGTGGGCTGCCGCGTATACGTCGGAGAGCTTGAACATCGGAGTCAGTCGGTCTGGCGCAGGTCGGCGATGACGGCGCGAAGGCGGTGGCGGCGGGACGTGGTGTTGCTGACGAGCTCGGTTGCGGCCAGCTGGAACCAGTCGAGGTATCGCGGCAGGCGCAGTTGGTAGGCGTCGGCGAGTGTGGGGTTGGTCGATCGCAGGCGGTGGCTGCGGACGTGGGCGGTGGCGGCGTAGGTGAGGGAGCGTTCGGCGGCGGCGGCCCAGAAGGTTTCGAGGCGGAGCCGGTGGTTGGCGATGACCTCGGCGGCGCGGTGGACCATGCGGTCGGGGGCGCCCCAGTCCGGGAAGGTGAGGAGGTCGGCGAAGTCGATTTCGGGCGGGGCAACGGCGAGGGTTTCCCAGTCGATGACGACGAGGCGGTCGTTATTCCAGATGAGATTCAGGGGTGAGAAGCCGTTGTGGACGATGCGCCGTGGGCTTTTGAGGAGGGGCTTGATGAGGGTGTTGATGAGGTCCCAGGGTGCGTTGGGCGCGGTGCGGCGGGGCGCGGCTGTGGGCGCCGGGCTGGCCGTGGGGTCGGGGAGGCGGACGAAGGCGGAGGCGTAGCGGCGTTCGAGGGTGCGGCGGGTGATGCGGTCGAGGTCGGACTGGTAGGCGAGGGCGCGGAGCATGGGGCCGAAGCGCTGGGTGACGGCGTGGAAGCGCTGGTAGGCGTGCAGGGCGGCGTTTAGCGCCTGATCGCGCTCCGAGTCGGAGGCAGTGGGCAGGCCGTCGGCGAGGGAACGGTGGCCGACGTGCTGCATGGCGAGGGCGGCCCAGCGGTTGGGGGCGTGGGCGGCAGCCAGGGGTTGGGGTGCGAGGCCCGGGGCGTAGCGGTGCAGGAGGTCGAGGGCGCGTTCCTCGCGGCGCCAGCGGTGGGCGTAGTAGATGTCGATGTCGGGCAGGTAGCCCTTGACGACTAAGGGGTCGGGCCGGGTTTCGACCAGCCAGAGGCGGTGGCGGCCGTCGGTGGACATGGGGCTCCAGGGGGCGGATTCGTCGCCGAGTCCGGCTGTGATGGCCGCGCGTAGGTCGGCGGGGACTTCAGGGTCTGGCATGACGCTAGGGTCGGCGGACCTCGGTAATCCATTGGGACAGGACATAAGCATTCATGGTGCGTCGGACGAGGTCGGCGCGTACGACGGCCTGGGTCAGGCCGGCGTCCTGGATCGTGTCGCGGCGTCGGTAGAGGCGAAACGGACCCAATCTAAGCGGTCGGCCGTGCATGACGGAGACCGAGTCGCCTTTGACATCGAGAAAGGCGGGGCGGAGCCACATGGCGCTGAGCCAGAAGGTGAGGCCGACGGCGCCGCTGAGAATGAGAGCGGGGACAGTGGCCGCGGAGACATGAACCGCGATGACTCCGGCCGCAGCAGCAAGGAATGAGGTCACCCAGAAGAGCAGGACGATAGAGCGACGGTCAAGCCCGAGGAGTTCCCAGTGGTAATGGAGTGGCACTGCGAGCAAAGGAAGTGACAGGCACTGATGCGGGAGTGGGGTGCCGTCCTTGGCGCGAGGATCGACGAGGCGGCGGAAGAGGGGGATGAGGATTTTGACCTGGACCAGGGATGAGAAGCCTTCGAGCAGGAGCGGGGCGGCGATGAGGGGCCAGAGGAGGTCGTAGCCGGCCAGGATGGCGGCTACGGCCATGGCTGCGCCGAGGGTGAGGGCTCCGCTGTCGCCGATGTAGGCGCGGGCGCGGCGGGGTCGATCGCGGGCGGAAGGGGACCAGCGGGAGGGGAGGTTCCAGACCAGGGCGCCGGCGGCTCCGGCGGCGGTGAGACCGGCCCAGACGCCGGTGACAGGTCCGGCGGCGACCCAGAGGCCCGCCATGAGGATGGTGGCGGAGCCGGCGGTGAGGCCATCCATGCCGTCGCTGAATCCGGCGGCGAGGGCGGTGCCGAGGATCAGGACGACGTACCAGAGGCCGAGCGGCACCACGGCGTCGGTGCCGACGTGGGTCGCGAGAGCGAATGGCGTGAGAGTGCCGAGTTGGTGGCTATCGCGGCTGAGGATAAGGATGGCGGCGGCGATCGAGAGCAGGACGATCACGGCGAAGTAGAGGCCTTCGCCGATACCGCGGCCGCGGAGGGTCTTGGCCAGGTCATCAATGAAGCCGAACGCGAAGAAGCCGGCGACGGCGGCCAGCGGCCAGAGAGGCGCCTCCGGGTGGAAGAGGACACCGATGGCTAGCGCGAGGGCGAGGATCGGGCCGCCGACGAGGGGGAGCCGGCTGCTGGTGCGGGTGGCGAACGCGACCTGGCTGGTTTGGGGCTTGGATTCGCGGGAGCGAAAGCGGGGGAACAGGGCGAGGGCCATAGGCGTCAGGGCCGTGGTGAGCACCAGGGGTACGAGCACGAACGCCAGAACAAGCACGATGGCCATGACCAATTGTCCAGGCTGGCTCAGGTCGAACTGGATCGTGGTCGCCCGAGCGGCTCAGCAGAGCGAGTATAGGGGCGGGTGTGACGCCAGATTCCTGGAGGTGACATGCCTGACAGGGTGAGCACGAGTGCCGGCCCTAGCTTGAGAGTTGCTGTGGCATTCGACCCTCACCCCGGCCCTCTCCCTGCCAGGGAGAGGGAGGAAGATTTCCCGCCTAGCGATTCGTAGACGCGGATGACGTGTTGGATCTGGCGGTTCCAGCCGTACATCCGCTCAGCGCGCCGGCGGAGTGCGTGGCCGTGGCGGGTGCGGAGATCGGGGTCGGCGAGGTAGCGGAGGAGACCCTGGGCCAGGCCGTCAATGGAGCCGACGGGGACGCGGAGTCCGGACGAGCCGAGGAGTTCGCGAGCGACGGGGCCGTCGTAGGCGACGACCGGGAGGCCGGCGGCCATGTAGTTGAGGACTTTGCCGTTGCCCTCGGATTCGGAGCGCTTGGGGGCGACGGCGATATCGAGGACGCGGAGAATCCGTGGGGCGTCGGCGTAGGGAATGCGACCGGTGAAGTGCATGTGATTGGCAAGCCCGGCGGCGTGGGCGGCGTGACGGTAGGCGTCCTCGCCGGGGAAGCCCATGACGAGGAAATGGGCGCCCTGGTGCCGTTGCAGGACGCGTTGGGCGGCGCGGATCAAGTCGTCGGTTCCCTGGTAGGGGGCCAGGAGGCCGAGGTAGCCGACGAGGAGGCGGTTGGGTGGGATGCCGAGGCGTTGGCGGAGTTCCCGGAGATGGGCGGCGTCGGTGGGCTGGCGGGGGCGGAAGCGGGTGAGGTCCACGCCGTCGGTGACGGCGACGATGCGATTGGAGGGAAGGCCGGATCGGGCGATGAGGGTGTGACGGGCGTTCTCGGAACTGGTGAGAATGCGGTGGGCCAGGCGGTTGGCGAGTTTTTCGAGCCAGGAGAAGACGTGAAGGAGCGGGTTGGCGGCGCGGATAAATTGGTGGTCGAGCATTTCGCGCGTGAGACTGCCCTGGTAATCGAACACCAGTCCCGCGCCATGCATGCGAGCCAGGAGCCAGCCGATGAGCACGCCCTCGTGCAGGTGGGCGTGGACGATGTCGACGGGCCGCGGCGGGAGGCGGGTGAGGGCGGTGGCCAGCAGGGCGGGGTCGAGCATGAGCTTGCGCCAGTGGGATCCGACGCGCGGGCCGCCGCGGTGGAGCCAGGACGGGATGCGGACGACCGGAAGGCCTGGGGGATCCTGTCCGCCGGGGTACGTTACAACGGTAACGTCACAGCCATGCTGTTGGAGGGCCTGGGCTTCCTCGAGAATGCGGACGTGGCAGCCGTAGTCCGCAAAGAAGCCCGTAGGCGCGATCTTGACGATATGACGACGCACGACGCGAGGCTCCCGTACACGCGAAACCTCCGCCGGTCGGCGCCGACGGAGGCGAGGTGGATTCTACTAGAGGCGGTGTCTCGATTCGGAGGTGTGAAGGGGTCAGGTCGAACGTGAGCTTCGACTGTGAGTTGACCCTGACGACGCCTGGCGAGGCGACGACGCGCGAGATTGGGCGGGCCCTCGCCGGGGCGTCACGTTGGCCGATCTGTCTAGCGCTGAGCGGGCCGCTTGGGGCCGGAAAGTCCGTATTGGTGAAGGGGGTGGCCGAGGGGCTGGGGGTGGCGGACAATGTGACGTCGCCGACGTTTACGTTTGTGAATGAGTACGAGGCGGGCGGGCGGCGGTTGACGCACGTGGACCTTTATCGGATCGAGAGCCACGACGACCTTGAATCGATCGGATGGTCGGACGTGGTGCTGGAGGCGGACGTGCTGGCGGTGGAATGGGCGGAGCATGCGGACGGAGATCTGCCGGCGCCGCGAATTGACGTGGAACTGATTCTGGGAGTGGGGGACGAGCGGCGGGTGGAGTTGCGGGCGGTCGGTCCCGAGGCGTGCGAGGCGTTGGGTCGAGTGCGCAGGCAGGATCCGGATCTCGAGTGATCGCCGCGCTGAACACATCCTTCGAGGCACCGGCATTCGCCATTGGCGAACAAGGGCGGCTGTTGGCTGTGGCCAGTGCCGCGGGATGGCCGACCGATCTGACGGCCCTTGTCTGTCGCGCATTCCGCGAGGCGGGTGTGGCAACGGAGGTGGAGCTGGAGGGCGTGATTGTGGCGACGGGGCCGGGACGTTTCGGGTCACTGCGCGGGGGAATCGCGTTTGCCAAAGGGCTGGCGATGGCGCGGCAGGCGCCGCTGATTGGGGCGCCGACGGCGGCGGCGGTTGCGGAGGCCGTTGGCGTGCAAGACGCAGCCGTGGTTTCGCCGGCCGGACGCGGACGCTGGTATGTGGCTCCGTCAGTCGAGTCCGAGACGATCCAGCTGGTAGACGCCGACGAGGTTGCGCAGGCCGTTCCGGCCGACGTGCCGGTGGCGGGGCCGTTGGATGCGGACATGGCTGAGGCATTGGAGGAAGGTGGCCGGGAGGTCTGGCGGGTGGACGGCGAGGCGGTGCTGGCGGCGCTGGTGCGTTTGGCGGAGCGTCGACTCAATGAGGGCCGCGGGTCCGCGACGTTGGGCGCGCAGCCGGTGTACGCGGCGCCCGCGACTCGCGCGAGGCCGTGGGTTCGTGGTATCCCGCAGGGTTGAACGGGAGAGATCAAGCAGTTGGATCAGAAGGGGACGCTCGCGGAGTGCCCCTACATGGAGATCGGACGAACGGGCGGGCGATGGTTGACGAGGAATTCGTGGTCGAGCCCATGCGGGTGGAACAGCTTGACCAGGTGCGGCGGATCGAGCGTGCGTGCTTTCCGACTCCGTGGCCGCGGAATGCGTATCGCCGGGAGATTGAGAAGAATGAGCGGGCGCGGTACCTGGTCGTAAGGACGACCAGCGAGGCGGATACGGCGCCGAAGCGGCAGTTTCCGCTCTCGAACCTGTTATTCGGGCGTTCGGAGAAGAGCGACGTGGTGGCGTACTGCGGGGTGTGGGTGATGCTGGACGACGCGCACATCACGACGATTGCGGTGGATCCGGACTACCGGCGGTTGGGGCTGGGTCAGCTGCTGATCATCCAGATGGCGCGGATCGCGCTGCAGGCGCGGGCAACGCGGATGACGCTGGAGGTACGGATGAGCAACGAACACGCACAAGCGCTGTACCGAAAATACGGGTTCAGCGACGGCGGGGTGCGGCCGCGCTATTACAGCGACGACTTTGAGGACGCGCTGATCATGCACAGCGAGAAACTTGGCAGTTGCAGCTTCGCGGAGCGGATCGATGCCGGGGAAGAGGCGTTGCGGCGGCGGCTGACGTGGAGTTCGAGGCCGTGACGAACGAGGCCGCTGAGTGGCTGCTGGCGGTGGAGACGTCGTGCGACGACACGTCGGTTTCGGTGGTGCGGGACGGTCGCGAGGCGACGGCGACGGTGAGCCAGACGCAGGTGGCGCCGCATGCGGCGTTTGGCGGGATTGTGCCGGAGGCGGCGTCGCGGATTCATGCGGAGGCTATCGACTCGGTATGCGGGGCGGCGCTGGAGCAGGCGGGCGTTGGCACCGAGGAGATCGGGGCGGTGGCGGTGACGGTGGGGCCCGGGTTGCCGGGGTCGCTGCTGGTGGGGTTGGAGTTTGCGCGGGGGCTGGCGTTTGGGCTGGGGGCGCCGTTGGTTCCGGTGAATCACCTGGAAGGGCACATCGCGGCGGCGTGGCTGGACGTTGAGGAAGGGCCGGCGTTGCCGGCGGTGGCGCTGATCGTGTCGGGCGGGCATACGGAACTGGTGCTGGTGGAGGCGCCGGGGCGCTACCGGGTGCTGGGGCGGACGCGGGACGACGCGGCGGGGGAGGCGTTCGACAAGGTGGCGCGGATGCTGGGGCTTGGCTTTCCGGGCGGTCCGGCGATCCAGAAGGCGGCCGAAGGGGTAGACGGCACGCCGTACACGTTGCCGAGGGCGTGGCTGCGCGGAACGAACGACTTCAGCTTCAGTGGATTGAAGACGGCGGTGCGGCGGCTGTTGGAAAACCGGCTGGGGCCGGATGAGTCGGCGCGGATCCTGGGCGGCGATGGACTGGATCAGGCTGCGGACGGCGACGCGCTGGTTGGGCAGGTGGCGCTGGCCTTCGAGGAGTCGGTGGTTGAGGTGCTGGTGCGGAAGACGGTGGACGCGGCGGAGGCGGTGGGTGCGCGGTCGATCATCGTGACGGGTGGGGTGGCGGCGAATGCGCGGCTGCGGGCGGAGATTCGGGCGGCGACGTCGATTCCCCTGTTCATTCCAGCGCCGGCGCGATGCACGGATAACGCGGCAATGATCGGGCTGGCCGGGGCGTGGGCGATGGCGCGCGGGGATGCGAAGGGCAAGCGGCTGGAGATTCAGCCGGGGATGCGGCTGGTCTGAGGCGGGTGTCAGGAGATGGCGGCGAGGGCCGGTGACGGCTGGGCGCGGCGGGTGGTGAGGGCTTCGGCGTAGAGCTGTTCGTAGGCGGCGGCGGAGACGTCCCAGGAAGAGTCGCGGGTCATGCCGCGGCGGACGATCTGGCGCCAGGTTTCGGGGAAGCGGTAGAGCTCCAGGGCGCGGGAAACGGCGCCGAAGAAGTCGATGGGGTCGTAGCGGTGGAAGACGAAGCCGGCGCCGGTGGCTGGATTGACGTCGTCGACGGTGTCTGCCAGACCGCCGGTGGCGCGGACGACGGGGACGCTGCCGTAGCGCATGGCGATGAGCTGGCCGAGGCCGCAGGGTTCGTGGCGTGAGGGCATGAGGAAGATGTCGCTGCCAGCGTAGATCTGGCTGGCCAGGGGGTTGTCGAAGCGGATGGCGGCGGCGACCTGGTGGGGGTGGGCGAGGGCCAGTTCGCGCAGGGCCTCCTCGTAGCGGGGTTCGCCGATGCCGAGAACGACGAGCTGGGCGCCGCGGTCGAGGATGTGGGGGAGGGAGGCGAGGAGCAGGTCGAGACCCTTGTGCTCGGCGAGGCGGGTGACCATGCCGAGGAGGGGGATGTCGGGCTGGACCGGGAGGCCCACGGCTTGCTGCAGGGCGGCTTTATTGGGCGGGCGGCGTTCGAGGGTTTCCAGGGCGTAGTGGCTGGCGAGGTGAGGGTCGGTGGCGGGGTTGTAAGCCTCGGTATCGATGCCGTTGAGGATGCCGTGGAGGTCGGGTTCGCGGTCGCGAAGAATGGGATCGAGGTCGTGGCCGTAGGCGGGGGTGAGGATTTCCCCGGCGTAGGTGGCGCTGACGGTATTGATCTTGTCGGCGAAGAGGATGCCGCGCGCGATGAAGACCAGGACGTCGCTGAGGTCGGCGCGCGATGGGTGGGGGATCAGTCCGTTGGAGGCGAGGCCGGCGGCTTCGAGAACGGACGGGTCGAAGTGGCCCTGGTACTCGAGGTTGTGGATGGTGAAGACGCTGGCGGTATGGGCGAATTCGGGCGCGTGGCTGTGGGTTGTGCGCAGCCAGTTGGGGATGAGGCCGGTGTGCCAGTCGTGGCAGTGGATGACGTCGGGGCGCCAATCGAGCAGGCGGGCGGATTCGAGCGCAGCGCGGGCGAAGAAGGTGAAGCGGTGGCCGTCGTCGGGGTAGCCGTAGATGGCGGGGCGTGCGCTGACGTAGTGCTCGTTGTCAATGAGGAGGACTTGGAAGCCGTCGACCTCGACGGCGTCCAGGCGGACTGGTTCTTCGCGTCCGTTGAACGGCAGGTCGAAGCGGGCGATGCCGGGGCGGCGGGAGACGCCGGTGAGGTCGACCGAGCCGTAGCGAGGGATGGCGACGCGGACGTCGAGACCGCGTCGGGCCAACGCTTTGGGCAGGGAGGCGAGTACGTCGGCGAGGCCGCCGGTCTTGGCGAAGGGGTCGAACTCGGCCGCGACCATGAGAACGCGGAGCGGGAGGTGTGGGTCAGCGCTGGACATGGGTTCCGGGTCAGTGCCGGAAGTGGCGTTCGTCGACCAGGACGAGGATGCCGCCGCGGGCGTCGACGGCGTCGATGACTTCCTGGTCGCGGAGCGAGCCGGCGACGGAGACGATGGCGCGGACGCCGGCGTCGAGGGCGGCTTCGGGTCCGTCCGCGAAGGGGAAGAAGGCGTCCGAGGCGAGGTAGGCGCCCTGGGCGGCGTCGCCGGCCTGTTCGGCAGCGTGGCGGACGGCATTGACGCGATTGACCTGGCCGCTGCCGAGGCCGATGAGGTGTCCATCCCTAACCAGGACGATGGCGTTGGATTTGACGTGGCGGATGACCTTAAGGCCGAAGCGGAGCTGGTCGAGGTCGTTCTCGGTTGGCTGGGCCTTGCTGACCACGCGCATTTCAAGGTCGGGGCGGGGCGCACGGTCGGGGGCCTGGACGAGGTAGCCGCGGTCGATGCCCCAGACGTGGGCGGCTTCGAAATGAAGGGGCGGCCTGGCGACGGCCGCGGGCCAGCGCATGATGCGGAGGTCTTTGCGGCGGCGGAGGCGGCGGAGGGCGGCTGGTTCGTAGTCGGGGGCGACGATGACGTGGTAGAGGTGGCCGCGCATGGCGGCGACGGTTTCGGCCGTGACGGTGCGGTTGAAGCCGAGGATGCCGCCGAAGGCGGAGATCGGATCGGTCTCGCGGGCGCGGCGGTAGGCCTGGACCTGGGACTCGGGGTGAACGGCGAGGCAACAGGGCATGGTGTGCTTGATGATTGAGACGGCGATGTCGTCAAAGTCGTTGGCGGAGACCCAGGCGGCCTGCAGGTCGAGGATGTTGATGTAGGAGAGTTCCAGGCCGTGGAGTTGCTCGACGCCGGCTAGTTCGGTGTCGCCGAGTTCGGCGGCGCCGGCGGCGTAGAAGGCACCGGGCTGGTGGGGGTTTTCGCCGTAGCGGAGGCTTTGGAGACGGCGGAGGGGGATGGTGAGCAGCTCGGGGAAGGACTGATCCAGCTCCTGCTGCAGGTAGGCCGCGATGTGGGCGTCGTAGAAGGCGGTAAGGGCGAAGGCCTTGGCGGCGAGTTCGCGTCGGAGCGCATCCGCGCTCTTTGTGTGATCCATGGCTTCGAGTACCCGGGGGTAGTCGGCGGGGTCGACGAGGATCCAGACGTCGTCGGCATTCTTGGCGGCGGCACGGATGAGGGCGACGCCGCCGATGTCGATGTTCTCGAGGAGTTCGGCTCGATTGTCAGTGGCGGCGAGGGTGGCGGCGAAGGGGTAGAGGTTGACGGCGACGAGGTCGATTGTGCCGATGTCGAGGTCGGTGAGTTCGGCCAGGTGGGTGTCGGACGCGCGGCGGGCGAGGATGCCGCCGTGGATGGCGGGGTGGAGGGTCTTGACGCGGCCGTCGAGCATTTCGGGGGCGCCGGTGAGGTCTTCGACGGCGCTAACCGAGTGTCCCGCGGCGGCCATGGCGTTGGCGGTGCCGCCGGAGGCGACGAATTGCCAGCCGCGGGCGGCGAGGCCGGCGGCGAAATCATCCAGCCCGGACTTGTCGTAGACGCTGATCAGGGCGCGGGGTGCGGCCATAAAGCCTGAGTCTCCTCCGAATCGATGTGGACGTGACCGTTGACGACGCGTGCGCGGCCCTCGGCGAACCAGCGCAGAGCCAAAGGATATAGCCGATGTTCCTGTTCGAGAATCCGGTCTGACAGCGTTTCGACGGAGTCGCCCGGCAGAACGGGGACGGCGGCCTGGGCCGCGATGGGTCCGGCGTCCAGTTCCTCGGTTACGACGTGGACGGTGCAGCCGCTGATCTTGACGCCGGCGCGGAGGGCGTCGGTCTGCGGTACAGGGGCCATGCCGCCGGCGAAGGCGGGCAGCAGGGACGGGTGGATGTTGAGGATGCGGTTGGGGTAGGCGGCGACGATGAAGGGGCGCAGGATGGCGTCGAAGCCGGCAAGGGCCAGGAAGTCAGCTCCGGACGCTTGAAGGAGTTCGAGCATGTGGCGCTGCTGGGCGCCGCGGGACGGGAAGGCGCGACGCGGGACTGCGTGGGCGGGGACCTGGTGGGCCCTGGCAACGTCCAGCGCACCGACGTGTTGGTGGTTTGTGATAAGGACGACTGCGCAGGCATCGAGTTTGTCGCTGGCGATGGCGTCGAGGATGGCGGCCGCGTTGGAGCCGCGGCCGGAGGCCAGGATGGCCAGATTCATGGGGTGAGGGTGAGCTCCACGGGCGACTGGCGGCGGGCGGCGATGGTTCCTACGCGTAGGGCGTGGGGAAGGTCTTCCAGGAGCCGGGCCGCTGCGTCGGGCGAGGCGACGAGGATTGCGCCGACGCCCATGTTGAAGACGCGGAACATCTCGGTGGGTGCGACATCGAGGCCGTCGGCGATGGCTTCGAAGATGGGCGGTTGCGACCACGTGCTCGTGTCGATCTCGGCGGTGACGGAGTCAGGGAGGACTCGTTCGAGGTTTTCGGCGATGCCGCCGCCAGTGATGTGGGCGGCGACGCGCGTGCCGGGGGCGGCGAAGGCGGTGGTGAACTCGGTGAGGTATGGGAGGTGGGGTGCGAGGAGGGCGTCCTCCAGGGTCTGGTTGCCGATGGGTGTTTCGCGGTCGTAGATGGTCAGCAGTTCGCGGGCGAGGCTGTAGCCGTTGGTGTGGGGGCCGCTGGAGGGGAGGCCGATGCAGACGTCGCCGACCGAGACGGTGGCAGGGTCCGGAAGGCGGCCGGCGGATGCGACGCCGATGACGGCGCCGACGGCGTCGTAACGGCCAGGGGCGTAGGTGTCGGGCATGAGGGCGGTCTCGCCGCCGATGATGGACACGCCGGCGTCGCGGCAAGCCGAGGCCATGCCCTGGACCAGCGAGGTCAGAACGGCCGGATCGAGGCGATCGGCGGCCACGTAGTCGAGGAAGGCAATCGGGCGGGCGTTCTGGACGGCCACGTCGTTGAGGCAGTGGTTGACGAGGTCGCGTCCGGCATCGGCCGGGCGGCCCATCTCAATGGCCAGATGGAGCTTGGTGCCGACGCCGTCGATACTGGCGACGATGGCCGGGTCGGGGATGTCCGCGGGGAGGCGGATCACGCCGCCGAAGCTGCCGAAGGCGTCCAGCGTGAGGGGAGTGGCGGTGGAGGCGACGGCGGAACTGAGGCCGGACTTGGCGCGCTGGGCCAGATCAAGGTCGACGCCGGCCTCCGCGTAGCTGGAGATTGGGGTGTCGTGCACGCGGGCGGCCGGATCAGCCCTTCGAGGGGGCGCCGGATTCGATGCGGTCGATGGTGGCCTCGCTGGGGAACACCATGGCGGTTGCGATGTTCTCGGGCCGTTCGAGCAGGAATTTGTCGAAGCTCAACTGAACATCCAGCGGGTAGCTGTGGGTGAAGCAGCCTAGGCAGAGACGATCGCGGGAGCGTCCGATGGCCTGCACGAGGTTGTCGGTGGACGAGTAGCCAAGGCTGTCAGCGCCAATGTCCTTACAGATTTGTTCAACGTCCAGCTTGTGGGCGACGAGGTCGTCGGGGTCGGGGATGTCGATGCCGAGGAAGCAGGGCCAGCGGATTGGCGGGGCGGTGATGCGGACGTGGACCTCGGAAGCGCCGCCTTCTTCGCGGAGCAGCCGGACCAGCGAGGCCTGGGTGGTGCCGCGCACGATGGTGTCGTCGACCATGACCACGCGCTTGCCACCGGTGATATCGGGGAGCGCGCTGTACTTGAGGCGGACGCCGAGTTTGCGGAGGCGCGGGGTCGGTTCGATGAAGGTGCGGCCGATGTAGCGGTTGCGGACGAAGCCGTCGCCGTAGGGCAAACCGGATTCTTCGGCGTAGCCGGTGGCGGCGGCGGTGGCGGAGTCGGGTACGCCGATGACGATGTCGGCGTCGACGGGATGCTGGCGGGCGAGCAGGCGGCCCATGGAGCGGCGGGCCGAGTGGACGCTGGCGCCATCAAGCATGGAGTCGGGGCGAGAGAAGTAGATGTATTCGAAGGCGCACATGGCGTGGCGCTGGGGCATTTCGAGCTTGATGGACTGCATGCCGTCGTCGTCGATGGCCACGATTTCGCCGGGCTCGATGTCGCGTTCGAAGGTTGCGCCGATGGTGTCGAGCGCGCAGGTCTCGGAGGCGATGACCCGGGTTCCGTTGGCGCGGCCGATGGACAGGGGGCGGTTGCCCATGCCGTCGCGGACGGCGATCAACTGGGTGGGCGTGGCGATGAGGAGGCAGAACGATCCCTGGAGGCGCGGCGCGACCCGGCGCACGCGATCAACCATGGTGGCGCCGGGGGCGGTGGCAATGAGGTCGGCGATGACGGCGGAATCAGTGGTGGACGAATCCGGGAAGGCATCCTCGGCGGCGTCGTTACGGAGATCGAGTGCATTGACGATGTTGCCGTTGTGGCCGAGGGCCATGGGGCCGATATCGGTGTTGCGCAGGATGGGCTGGATGTTGGAGGCGTTGCTGGATCCGGCGGTGGAGTAGCGGCAGTGGCCGATGGCGAGGTGTCCCTTGAGGCGGGCCAGGCGATGGTCGGAAAAGACGCGGGAGACCAGGCCCATGCGGCGTTCGGCGTGGAGACGCTGGCCGTCGCCGACGGCGATGCCGGCGCTTTCCTGCCCGCGATGCTGCACGGCGAAGAGGGCAAAGTAGGTTTGGACCGCCGCGTCGTCGGTAGCGCCGTGGATGCCGATCACCCCGCAGGCTTCGCGCAGATTCGGCGAGCCGTCGGGGGCGGCTGGTTCGTAAGACGGACCCAGGCTCAGAGCCAGAGCAGGTTGTTCCGCTACGTGTTCCCCGTGCGGCATCTTAGCCGGGCCGGCCCTGTCCGGCTAGGGCGCGCTCCAGCCCCTGGGACCAAACTTGCTCGGCTCGGGCCAGCGACACGTCAATCGGGCCAATGTGCAGGCGGTCGCCGCCGACCACGCCGACAGGTGTGAGCGGGACGGAAAGGGTGGCGGCGGCGGCGGCTACGGCGGCGGCGGCCAGCGGTGGGTAGCTAACGACGATGCGGGATTGGGACTCGCCAAAGAGGGTCTCGTCTAACCGTCCCGTGATTGGGAGGTCAGGGGCCTGGACGCCGCGTTGGCCTGCAAAGGCGGACTCGGCAAGGGCCGTGGCGAGGCCGCCGTCGGAGCAGTCGTGAGCGGAGGCGAGCAGGCGGCCGGCGATGAGCTCCCGTACCAGGCGTTGAACCGCAACTTCGTCGACCAGACGGATTTCGGGGCGGCCGGCGACCTGATCGTGGGCGATGGAAAGGTATTCGCTGCCGTCCAGCCGGGCACGGCCCGCGCCGAGGACGGCGATTTGGTCGCCGTCGTTGGTGAAGCCGGCGCCGCAGCGGTGGTCGGCATCGTCAAGTACGCCGAGCATGCCAACGACGGGGGTCGGCCAGATGGCCTGGCCGCTCGACTCGTTGTAGAGGCTGACATTGCCGCTGATGACGGGGGTTTCGAGGGCTTCGGCGGCCGCGGCCATGCCGTCGATGGCCCGGGATAGCTGGAAGTAGGCGGCGGGCTGCTCGGGGGAGCCGAAGTTGAGGCAGTTGGTGAAGGCCACGGGGCGCGCACCCGTGCAGGAGACGTTGCGGGCGGACTCGGCGATTGCGGCGGCGCCGCCGACGAACGGGTCGAGGTAGGTGGTGCGACCGTTCCCATCGGTGGACAGCGCCACGGCGAGCGGAGTGCCCTTGATGCGCAGGAGGGCGGCGTCGCCGCCGGGGGCGATGACGGTGTTGGCGCCGACCATGTGGTCGTACTGGCGGTAGATGGGGCGACGGCTGGCGATGTTGGGGGAGGCGAGGAGTCGCAGGAAGTCGTCGGTCGGGTCGTCGGGTTCGGGAAGAGCCTCCAGGTCAAGCGAGCCGACTTCGTCCAGGTAGGCGGGGCGCTCGACGGGGTAGGTGTAGGTGGGCGCGTCGGTCAGCATGGTGATGGGCAGGGTGGCGGCAGGCTGGCCGTTGTCGACGACCTCGAGGAGGCCGGATTCGGTGACCTCGCCGATGACGTCGCTGTGAAGGCCCCATTTGGCGAAGACCTGCTGGATTTCGTGGGCGCGGCCGCGGGCGGCGACGACGAGCATGCGTTCCTGGCTCTCACTTAACATAACTTCGTAGGGCGTCATGCCGGAGGCGCGACGGGCAACGTGCTCGAGGTGCAGGGCGACGCCGGTCCCGCCGCGGCCGGCGGACTCGACGGATGAACTGGTGAGACCGGTGGCGCCGAGGTCCTGAAGGCCAAGGACGGCGTCGGTGGTCTGGAGGACTTCGAGGCAGGCCTCCAGCAGCAGTTTTTCCATGAAGGGGTTGCCGACCTGGACCACGCCGCGGTGGGAGGCTTCGGGATCGTCGACCGAGGCGAACGTCGCACCGTGGATGCCGTCGCGGCCGGTGTCGGCACCGACGAGGATGAGTTCGTTGCCGGCGCCGCTGGCGGCGGCGCTGGTGAGTTGGGAGTGCTCGATCAGGCCGACGCACATGGCATTGACGAGCGGATTGCCGCGGTAGGAGTCGGAAACCTGGACCTCGCCGCCGACCGTCGGGACGCCCATGCAGTTCCCGTACCAGCCGATGCCGCCGACGATGCCGTTGGCCAGGTAGCGTCCGCGTCGGTCATCCAACGGACCGAAGCGAAGGCTGTCCAGGAGGGCGATGGGACGCGCGCCCATGGTGAAGATGTCGCGGAGGATGCCGCCAACGCCGGTAGCGGCGCCCTGGAAGGGCTCGACGGCGCTGGGGTGGTTGTGGCTCTCGACTTTCATCACGATCGCCAGACCGTGACCGATGTCGACCGCGCCGGCGTTCTCCTCGCCGGGACCGATGAGGACCTGGGGACCTTCGCTGGGGAGGCGGCCGAGGAGCGGGCGGGAGTGCTTGTAGCCGCAGTGCTCGCTCCACATGCCGCCGATGATTCCCAGCTCGACGGGGTTGGGCGGGCGGTCGAGAAGGTCCGCGGCGTAGCGGTATTCGTCGCGGGTGAGGGCGACCTCGCGGAGAACTTCGTCGCTGGGCGGTTCGTGGGTTGGGGTGAGCGTCATGCGCCGGCCGCAGCCAGGAGCGAATCCCAGATGGCGCGTCCGTCCTCGCCGCCCAGGGCGGCTTCGGAGGCGCGCTCGGGGTGGGGCATCATGCCGACCACGTTGCGCCCGGTGTTGCAGATGCCGGCGATGTCGTCGATGGCACCGTTGGGGTTGGCGTCGGGCGTGCGATTGCCCGTTTTCGAGACGTACCGGAACACAACACGATCCTCGTCATGTAACCGGGCAAGACCGTCGGGGTCTATGACGTAGTTGCCGTCGGCATGGGCGATGGGCAGGCGCAGCACCTGTCCAGACTCGGCCGCGGCGGTGCAGGGCGTGTGGGTTGACTCCACCCGGAGGTGGGTCCACTCACAGCGGAACTCGGTGCTCGCATTCGAGAGCATGGCACCGGGTAGCAGGCCGGTTTCCAGCAGGATTTGGAAGCCGTTGCAAATGCCCAATACGGGCCGGCCCCGGGCTGCGTGTTCGACGACCGCCCCCATGATCGGGGCGCGCGCGGCCATGGCGCCGGTGCGCAGGTAGTCGCCGTAGCTGAAGCCGCCAGGGAGCACGACAAGGTCGACGTCGTCCAGGGTCGTGTCAGCGTGCCAGGCATAGCGGGCGTTCATGCCGACCACGGCGCCGAGGACGTGGAGGGTATCGGCGTCGCAGTTGCTGCCGGGGAAGACGACGACGGCGGCGTTCACGCTCCCGTTCGCCCTTCGACAAGCTCAGGGTGAACGGGAGGGCTGGCAACGGGCTCCAGGGACTCAAGTGCGAACGACTCGATGACCGGGTTGACCAGCAGCTGCTGGCACATGGCCTCGGCGCGTTCGGCGGCGGACGCCTCGCTATCGGCCGACAGCTCGATGTTGATGAGCTTGCCGATGCGGACCTCACTCACTTCCACAAACCCCAGGTCGTGGAGGCTGCCCCGAACCGTGAGTCCCTGCGGATCGTTGACGCCGGCGTTGAGCTGGACCGTCACCCGCGCGCGGTAGACCTGGCCCGTCATCCAGCCAGCAACTCCTGGGCTTCGCGGTAGCGGGCGGCGGTTCGTTCGATGATTTCGGCCGGGAGGCTGGGGATCGGCGGTTCGCGGTCCCAGCCGGTGGCGATGAGGTGGTTGCGCACGATCTGCTTGTCGAAGCTAGGGGGCGACATGCCGACCTGGTATTCGCGCACGTCCCAGAAGCGCGAAGAGTCGGGAGTGAGGATTTCGTCTATGAGGGTGATCTCGCCGTTGACGTAGCCGAACTCGAACTTGGTGTCGGCCAGGATGATTCCGCGCTCCCTAGCGTAGTCGCGGCCGAACTCGTAGACGGTGATGGTGAGTTCGCGCAGGCGGTCGGCGACGTCGCCGACGATGGCGCGGAAGTCCTCGAAGCCGATGTTCTCATCGTGGCCGGATTCGGCCTTGGTGGCTGGGGTGAAGAGGGTTTCGTCAAAGGGCTCGGCTTCCTGCATACCGGCGGGGATTGAGATGCCGCAAATCTCGCCGTCGCGCTGGTAGTCGACCCAGCCGGAGCCGGTGATATAGCCGCGGGCGACGCATTCGGCGTCGATGCGGTCGGCCTTGTGCACGAGCATGGTGCGACCGCGCAGGTCGTCACGGTGGGGGGCGACCTCGGGACCCATCTCGTCGACGTCGGTGGTGATGAGGTGGTTGGGCACGATGTGGGAGGTCAGCCCGAACCAATGCTCCGACATGGCCGTGAGCACGGATCCCTTGCCGGGGATGGGGTCGGGAAGGACGTGGTCGAAGGCCGAGATTCGGTCAGTGGTGACGATCAGCAGCCGGTCGTCCAGGTCGTAGATGTCGCGGACCTTGCCGCGGTTGAGCAGGGTGAGCCCTGACAGCGTGGTTTCGGTGATGGTTGCGCTCACTACGAGGTGACCTCCTGTGCTGACGCCGGTGTCGATTCCGGCGTGGATTCCAAGCCCATTCGTTCGTAGGCCGTGTCGAGCCAGCGCAGGTGGGGCGCGGGGCTGAACGCGGCGTCAAGTTGCTCGGTGCTCAGCAGGGCGGCGACGCGTGTGTCGGCGCGCACGGCGTCCTGGAAGCTGGCGCCGCCGTCCCAGGACGCGGTGGCGTGTTCCTGCATGATCTCGTAGGCGTCCTGGCGCGACATGCCGGCGTGGATGAGGGCGAGCATGACGCCCTGGGAGTAGATGAGGCCGCCCGTGAGATCCACGTTGGCCGCCATGCGATCGGCGTAGACGCGCATGTCGCGCGCGATGGGAATGAAGATCCAGAGCATGTAGTCGAGGGCGATGCAGGCATCGGGGAGGATGATGCGCTCGGCCGAGGAGTGGCTGATGTCGCGCTCGTGCCAGAGCGTGACGTTCTCGAGCGCGACCTGCGCGTGGGAGCGCAGGAGGCGGGCCAGGCCGGAGACGCGCTCCAGCCTGGAGGGGTTGCGCTTGTGGGGCATCGAAGAGGAGCCGTGGCGGCCGGTTTCGAACGGTTCCTCGGCTTCGCGGATCTCGGTGCGCTGGAGCGAGCGGATTTCCGTGGCGAACTTGTCGAGCGAGCTGGCGATGAGGGCCAGCGTGCAAACGAAGTGGGCGTGGCGGTCGCGCTGCACGATCTGATTGGAGACGGGCGCGACGGCGAGGCCGAGCTCTTCGCAGGTCCAGTCCTCGACGTCCGGCGGGACGTTGGCGTGGGTGCCGACGGAGCCAGAGATTTTGCCCACGGCGATGTGTTCGCGGGCTTCGGCCAGGCGTGCGCGGTGCCGCTGGACTTCGCCGAGCCAGATGAGGAGCTTGAGGCCGAAGGTGATGGGCTCGGCGTGGACACCGTGGCTGCGGCCGATCATGAGGGTGTGCTTGTGGGTGAGCGCCTGGTCGGTGAGGACCTGCTCGAGGGTGGCGAGGCGCTCGTCCAGAAGGTCCGTGGCGTCGACGAGTTGCAGGGCCAGGCCGGTGTCCAGGACATCGCTGGACGTGAGGCCGAGGTGGAGCCAGCGGGACTCGGGGCCGACGGACTCGGCGAGGGCGTCGACGAAGGCGTTGGTCTCGTGGTCGTTGACGCTTTCGAGCGCGTCGATGCGTTCGAGCGTGAAGGTGGCCCGCATCAGCTTCTGGGCGTCTTCGGTTGGGATGCGGCCGGCGCGGGCCCAGGCGTTGACGGCGGCAAGCTCGACGTCGCGCTGCTTTTCGAAGTAGATCTGCCGGTCCCAGACGGCGGCCATCTCGGGGCGGGAGTAGCGGGGGATCATGCGGGCACGACCGACGACGCCTGGGAGGCCGGCGCCTTTTCGGCCTCGGCAATATCGCGTCGCGACTGGCAATCCTGAAACGTCACTTTGTCGACCGCCGCATAGGCATTTGCCCTCGCTGCCGGAACGTCCGGCCCTGTGCCAACGATTCCAAGAACTCTTCCTCCTGCGGTGTAGATCCCGTCGTCGCGGATCTCGGTGCCGGCATGGAACGCCAACGCGCCGGGCGGTAGGGCGTCCAGACCGTGAATCTTGCGTCCTGTCTCATATGAGCCCGGGTAGCCGCCGGAGGCGAGGACGACGCAGACGGCGGCGGTGCCATCGGACGCGAGGTCCACACTGGTGACGTCGCCGTCGATCGCGGCGAGCATGGCTTCCACCAAGTCACCGCCCATGGTGGGGAGGATGACCTGGGCTTCGGGGTCGCCGAAGCGGATGTTGAACTCGATCACGAGCGGGCCTTCGGCGGTGAGCATGAGGCCGGCGTAGAGCACGCCGGTGAAAGGACGGCCGGCGTCGGCGGCGGCCTGGAGCGTGGGGCCGATGATGCGGTCGGCGACTTCCTGAAGGAGTGCCTCGTCGGCGTCGGCGACCGGGGCATAGGCGCCGACGCCGCCGGTGTTGAGACCGAGGTCACCGTCGTAGGCGCGCTTGTAGTCGCGGGCGGAGCCGATGATGCGGAAGCTGGTTCCGGCGCAGATTGCGAAGACGGAGAGTTCCGGGCCGTAACAGCGTTCCTGAACGACGACGGAGGAGCCGGCATCGCCGAACTGGCGCTCGACCATGATGGCGTCGATTGCGGCGTGGGCTTCGTCCGGCGTTTCGCAGACGAGGACGCCTTTACCGAGCGCGAGGCCATCGGCTTTTACGACCAGCGGATCCACCGTGTCGCTGACGTAGTCGTGAGCTTCCTCCGGTGAGTGGAAGATGGCGGAGTCCGGGACCGGGATGCCGGCGCGATCAAGAAGCTCGGTGGTCCAGGCTTTGCTGGATTCCAAGCGGGTGGCGGCGGCCGAGGGGCCGAAGGCGCGGATACCAGCTTCGGACAGGCGGTCAACCAAGCCCAGGGCGCAGGGGTCCTCGGGTCCGACGATGACCAGGTCGGGGCGATTGGCCACGGACCAGTCCACGAGGCCGGGCACGTCGTCGGCGGCCAGGGGGACGTTGGTGGCGATGCCTGCAATGGCGGAGTTGCCGGGGGCGCAATAGAGGTCGGCCCTGGGGTGGTCGGCGCGGACGCGCCAGCAGAGGGCGTGTTCGCGGCCGCCGCTTCCCACGACGAGGACTTTCATTCCCATTCGATGGTTCCCGGCGGCTTGGAGGTCACGTCGTAGACCACGCGGGTGGCGTTGGGGACCTCGTTGACGATGCGGGCTGAGATGCGTGCGAGAACATCATCGGGGATGCGGGCCCAGTCGGCGGTCATGAAGTCGTCGGTGGTTACCGCGCGCAGGGCGATCAACTCGCCGTAGGAGCGGCCGTCGCCCATGACGCCGACGGTGCGAACGCCGGGGAGAACGGCAAAGTACTGCGAGAGTTGGCGCTCGAGGCCGGCCTTGGCGATCTCGGCTCGCAGGATGGCGTCGGCCTGCTGGAGCAGGGCAGCCTTGGGCGCGGTGACTTCGCCGACGATTCGCACGCCCAGACCGGGACCGGGGAAGGGCTGGCGCCAGACGAGGGACTCGGGGAGGCCGAGTTGCGAGCCGAGCGCGCGGACTTCGTCCTTGAACAGGTCGCGCAACGGTTCGACGAGTTCGAATTCCAAGTCGTCGGGCAGGCCGCCGACGTTGTGGTGGCTCTTGATGACGTCCGCGGAGCCGTGGACGCCGCCGCTCTCGATGACATCCGGGTAAATAGTTCCCTGCGCGAGAAAGTCGGCGTCGGCGATGCGGGAAGCCTCGCGCTCGAAGGCGCGGACGAAGCGTTCGCCGATGATCTGGCGCTTGGTTTCGGGGTCGATGACGCCGCGGAGGGCGTCGAGGAATTCGTCGGCGGCGTCAATGACTACCAAGCGTAGGTCGAAGCCATTTTCGAAGGTCTCCTTGACCTCGGCAGCTTCGTTGGCACGCAGCAGGCCGGTGTCGATGAGGATGGCTGTCAGCCGGTCGCCGACCGCACGGGAGACGAGCGCCGCGGTGACGGCGCTATCGACGCCGCCGCTGAGGCCGCAGATCACGTGGCCGTTGCCGACCTGGCGGCGGATCGCGGCTACGCGCTCGTCAATAATCGAGGAAGCGACCCAGTCGCCACGGCAGCCGCACATGTCGACCGCGAAATTGCGCAGGAGACGCTGCCCGTGGGCGGTGTGGCGGACCTCGGGGTGGAATTGGACGGCGACCACGCCGTTGTCGTTGCCCATGGCGGCCACCGAGGATTGCGTTCGGGCGAGGGGACGCAGTCCGGGCGGGACCTGGGCGACGACGTCGCCGTGGCTCATCCAGACGTCGATTTCGTCAGGCACGCCGCGAAAGATTGCGTGGGAACTGTCGGTGATGCGGGCGCGGGCGGGGCCGTACTCGCGGTCGTCGGCCGGTTCGACGAAGCCGCCCAGGCTGTGGCCCAGGAGTTGCATGCCGTAGCAGATTCCCAGAACCGGAACGCCGGCTTCGAGCACGGATGACGGAAGTTGGGGGGCGCCATCGTCGTAGACGCTGGTGGGCCCGCCGGAGAGGATGACGCCCCGGAGGTTTGGTTCAAGGAGAGCGTCGGGCTGGTTGCAGGGGGCCAGCACGGTGCGTACGCCCAGTTCGCGCATGCGGCGGGCGATGAGTTGGCTGTACTGGGCGCCGAAGTCGAGGACAACGATGGTCTCGTGGTTGGCGGCCGGCTCAGGTGCGGTCAGCGCCACGTTCAGTGATTCGCCGGCGGCTTGCCGGTGGGAAGGGCGTTGGTCCCGAGGTAGGGGGACAGGACGGTTCCTGCGCAAGCGCGCGCCCCGTCCACGCGGATGGTGCCTCCCAGCTTCCGCGTCCTCTGCGGACGCAACTCATCCTTGCCGCGCCTGAGTATACGAATTGCGCCGACTTATGTTCAGGCCAGCGGCTCCATTACAGCGGCACCAGTCTCGGAGGCGCTGGCTACGTAGGTCTCGCAGCCCGACGACGTATCGATCGCGACGTCCGCCATGGCGCCGGCCACGCGCATGGTGCGGTCTTTGGGCGCAAAGGCGATGAGCGTCGGTCCGGATCCGCTGAGGGCGGCGCCGTAGGCGCCTGCATCGAGGGCGGCCTGGACGCCGGGTTCGAGTGCGGGATTGAGTTCGGCCCGGTAGGGCTGGTGGAGAAAGTCCTGCGTTGCCACGCGCAATTCCGCATAGCGTCCCGTCTGCAACGCGGCAACCAACATGGCGGCGCGGCCGAGATTGGCAACCGCGTCAGATCGTGGAACATTGCCCGGCAGCACCGCGCGTGCGCGCGCGGTTGGCACATGGTAGCCGGGTACGACGACCACGATTCCGATGTCGTTGGGAAACGGTACGCGTATGGCGTGCAGGTCTTCGTCGGTTTGGACTGTCAACACGAGGCCGCCGAGCAAGGCCGCGGCCACGTTGTCGGGATGGCCCTCGATTTCGGTGGCGCGGCGCAGCAACTCGTCGTTGTCCAGGCCAAGATTGAATGCGTGATTCGCGGCGGCGAGTCCGCCAACGATGGCGCTGGCCGAGCCGCCGAGGCCGCCTTGCGGCGGAATCTCGCGGACCGCGCGCAGCTTGTACGGGCCAGCCGCGGCCGGGGCCAGCGATCTAAAGGCCCGAAAGGCAAGATTGCGCCGCGTGTCGCGCGGGACGTGTCTTAGGAACTTGCCGGCAGGGTCGATCAGATCACGGCTGTCCGGCTCGAATTGGTACTCGTCGCGCACGTCTATCGCGAGCCCGAACACGTCGAAGCCGGCGCCGAGGTTGCCGGAGGATGCTGGGACCGATATGCGCGCGCGGCCGGTCACCGGCCGAGGCCGCCGGGCGGGCCCGCCACCGGCAGCGATCCTCGAACAACGTGCATTGACTGCTGCCGGAAGGGCGCCGCCCCTCGGTGCGAATGAATGCTGAGGAGGATGCCGACCGACAGGAGCGTCACGAGCAGCGAGTTCTTTCCGAGGCTTACAAGCGGCAGGGTGATCCCGGTGACCGGCATGAGGCCGACATTCATTCCGATGTTCACGAACGACTGCGTGAAGAGCATGGCGGCAATCCCGATCGCCAGCAGGCGACCAAACATGTCACGCGCTCTCAGCCCGATGACGAGGGCCTGGACGATCAGGAGTGTGAAGAAGGCCAGGAGCCCCATCGTTCCCGCCAACCCGAGCTGTTCGCCGAGCATGGCGAAGATGAAATCGGTGTCTCGCACGCGGAGGAACTCCAGCTGCGACTGCGAGCCCTGACCGAGGCCATGGCCGAACCAGCCGCCGGAGCCGATGGAAATCCGTGCCTGCAGCACGTTGTAGCCGGCACCCAGCGGGTCGCTGCTCGGATCGAGAAAGGTCACGAAGCGCTGCCGCATGTAGTCCTGGGCGAAGAACCAGGCGAAGGGGAAGGTAGCCAGGGCGACGACTATGGGCATGAGCAGGTGCCACCAGCGCGCGCCTGCGACGAAGACCATCGCCATCCAGATAGCGCCGAAGATGAGCGCGGTGCCCAGATCTGGTTCCAGAAAAATCAAGCTCGCGGGAATGAGCATGATTCCCAGGCTAAGAATGACGGTGCGGAGCGATCGAATTGAGGTAGGACGATCGGACAGGTATTTGGCAAACGCCACAACAGTTGCGACCTTCATGAACTCCGACGGCTGAATGACGATTGAACCAACTTTGAACCACCGGCGGGCGCCTAGGTCGAAGTCTCCGATCAGCAGCACCATAACCAGAGCGAGCATCCCGGCCAAAAATAGAGGTGCCGCCAAGCCCTGGAGTACGCGGTAGTCGATCTGAGCCATGGCGAAGGCCACCCCCAGGCCAACGGCGCCGAGGATGGCCTTCTGGACAGCTTGGTTCTGCAGCCCGGCGGCGCCTGGGTCGGCGGTAGTGTTGAGCATGAGGACGCCAAACGCGACCAAGGCGATGGTTGATATCACTGTCGCCCACTCGATGCGAGCCAGCCGAACAAGCATCAGAGCCGATGATCCGGTGAGATGAAGTCCGGGCGATCTTGTGGCAGCGGCGGCAAGTCGCCGGTCATCAGATAGTCCACGACGTCCCGAGCAATTGGCGCTGCGGCAAACGAGCCTTCGCCACCGTCGCGCACTAACACCGAAAATGCGTACTCGGGCTGCTCAGCCGGCGCGTATCCGGCAAACCAGGCGTGACTAGGCAAACGGCCTTTGGCGTCCCGCTGTCCGCTGTACTCGGCGGTTCCCGTCTTGCCAGCCACGACCGTATGCGACGAGCGCGCGCGCGGACCCGTGCCCGACGACTCATTGACGGCGCGGTAGAGGCCTGATTGGAGCAGGCGTAGGTTTTTGTCGCTGATCGGCAACGCGCTGCGAACCTGCGGCGTCCTGCGTTCGGCTACGTTGCCGTGCTGGTCGAGCATGCGATCGATTAAGCGAGGACGCATGACGCGTCCGCCGTTGCCTATCGCCGCATACATGCTGGCGATCTGCAGCGGCGTCACTTGCACGAGGCCCTGACCGATGGCTGCGTGATAGGTGTCGCCGGTGACCCACGGCTGTTGCAGGTTCTTGTTCTTCCACTCGGATGTCGGGACGAGGCCGGACGCCTCGCCGGGTAGGTCAATGCCGGTCCGCTCGCCAAAGCCGAAGGATCGCTCGAACTCGGCCAGACGGCGGTTACCCAGACCCTGGAGCCGTGTGTAGGGGTTGCCGCCCGACACGTTGTAGAAATAGATGTTGCAGGACTCGGCAATGGCGCGCTGCAAGTCAACGAGCCCATGCCCTTGGGGTAGCCAGTCGTCGAACGCCCAGCCGCTGGGCAAAATCAGTCGGCCATCGCAGTGAATCTTGCTCTGGGGTAGTACCACGCCGGCTTCCAGCGCGCCGCTTGCCGCGATGACCTTGTAGGTCGATCCTGGGGGGTATAGCCCGGATATTGCATGGTTGATAAGCGGCCGGCGGGGATCGCTGACCAACAGCGCGAAGCTCTCAGACGAGGCGCCACGGGTGAAGATGTTGCTGTCATAGTCGGGCAGGCTCACCATGGCGACGACGTCGCCGGTGTCGGGGCGTAGCACAACCACGGCGCCGGCGCCCCGATCCCGCAGGGCGAGATGGCGGGCCAGGATTTCTCGAATGGCCTTTTGTTCGTTCACGTCGATGGTGAGGACGGCGTGCTGGCCGACCTGCGGCGGTGTAAACGACAGCTCGTGGAGCGTTCGGCCAAAAGCATCTGTTTCCAGCCGCTGTTCGCCATCCTGGCCGCGAAGCTGTGCCTGCAAGCTGCGTTCGACACCAGCGAGCCCGATGTCTTCATCGAACCGCACGCCCCGGCGCCGATAGGTTTCGACTTCCTCGGCTGGAATTGGTCCGGTGAAGCCCAGGATGTGGCCTAACACGTCGCCATGCGCATATTCGCGCCGGGTGCTGGTCCGCACGGAGATTCCCGGCAGATCCTGTCGGCGTTCTTCGATCGTGAGTGCCGACTCACGCGGCACGGTGCGAGCCAATCGTGCCGGAGTGTCCGGGGCCAATCGCGCCTGACTCAGCTTGAACCGAAGGTCATCCAGTCGCTCGCCGGTCAACACGGCCAGGTTGGCCAGCATTGGGCCTTCGCGCTCAGGCGGCAGATCGGCGGGGGCCACCCACACGCTGAAGACCGGGGCGTTCGCGACCAGCGGCTCGCGGTTACGGTCGTAGATCAGCCCGCGAAGAGGCTGGATGGGTCTCGTGCGGGCGCGGTTTTGCGCTGCCTGCTCTCGGTAGGAGTCGGACTGAACGACCTGGAGCTGCCAGAGACGGGCGGCCAGCACCGTGTTGCCAGCCAACGTCGTGCCCCCGAGGAGCAGCGCGCGACGGGTACCGCTTATGCGCGGCTTGCCGGCGCCGGTGCTGGCTGCCGGGCGTGGATGGGCTTCCAAGCGAGTTCTCCGTCGTTAGCCGAAATGACTGCCGCGCGCACGCCCCAAATACCGTGCGGCACTCTGTGGGCGTGTCCACTGGTCCGCCAGACGTACAACCGGGTATAGCAGCGCGGTTGCTCCGGCGTTGACCGCCACGGCGCGCGGCAGGCGATCCCAGACCTGCCTTCCCCAGTCTAGGTCCAATCCGAGCAATTGCAGTGCCAGGACCACGGCGGGGTAGTACAGCAGCGTGGCAGCCATACCGGCTAGGACCGGAAACACCAGGTTGGCACGGTCGAATCGGCGCCCCTGGCCGCCGAGGATGTAGACGAGCAGCGTAAAGATCAGGGCGTTGACCCCTAACGGGGTTGCCGAAAGCAGATCGATGAGCAATCCACCAAGGAAGCCCCAGTACAGCGCCCGGGCATCGTCGCTTACCGTGGCCAACGTGATCGCGGCCATCAGAACAAGCGCGGGACGGATTCCGACAATCGCGAAGGAGGGAAGGATCGAGGTTTGCGAGAGACCCAACACCAGGATGAGCAGCGTGGCGCCGACAGTGCCGGCCCGTATCTGCCAGCCTCGGTGGGGCTGGGGCATTCTGGTGGCGATCATGTTGGGCTCGGTGTGCGCCCAAGCACCACCTGGACGACGTCCACGCGCTCGAGGCGAACGAAAGGTTGAACCGCGGCTTCGCGGAACACGTTCTCCGGCGACGTGAACACGGCGATCACGCGTCCGATGGGGAGACCACGAGGAAATCCGCCACCGAGGCCGGATGTCACCACCAGGTCGCCGATCGCCAGGGGAGCGTCGGGTTCGATTCGTGTCAAGAGCAGACCACCGTTCTCGTCACTTTTTACGATGCCGTCGGCTTCGCCGCTATCACCCTGGGCTACGGCGTTCACGGCGCTGGTACTGCTCTGAATGGGCAGTACGTTGGCCGATGCCGTTGTAACGCTCAGCACCCGGCCTGTCAGGCTTCCCCTGGCGAGTACGGCCATCCCGATCTGAATGCCGTCCGCCGCGCCACGGTTGACGATGAGCGTGTCGAGGGCGTCAACGCTGTCGCGACCGACCACTTGCGCGGTGAGTAGTGTGAAATCCGCGTTCTCGCGTTGGTAGTCGAGCGCGGCTCGCAGGGCCTCGTTTTCTCGGCGTGTGGCCTGGACGCCGGCTGCGGCCGACCGCAATTGCGCAACCTCCGTGCGAAGCGCCTCGTTCTCATTCCGAAGTTCGTTAAATCGCTGCGCGTCAGCCAGCGCAGCGGCGGCCCCTGACGAGACGCTAGTGAGCGCGGAGCGAACCGGTGCGATGGCGACCAGGGCCGCACCCTCGACCGCTGATCCGGCGCCAGTGCTTCGCAGCAAGGCCAGCACGATGGCGACGATGACCAGAACCAGGAGCAGAAGCATCGACCGCTGTCCGCCGCGCATCCCGGTGGCGTCTACACGTACGGCGCGGCGTTCTCCGCGACGAACACTTCGCGAAAGGCCTCGAGGTTTTGCAGGCAGGCACCGGTACCGCGCACGACCGCCTCCAATGGGTTGTTGGCGATATATACGGGAATATCCGTTTCCTGCTCGATGCGCCGGTCAAGCCCGCGTAATAGTGCGCCGCCGCCGGCTACCGCGATCCCGTGTTCCATCACGTCGGCCAGCAGTTCCGGCGGCGTGGCTTCAAGGGCGAGCTTGATGTTCTCGACGATTTCGGTGACCGGCCCGCTGATGGCTTCGCGTATCTGGCCTTCGGTGAGTTCGACCTGTCGCGGCAAACCCGACTGCAGATCGCGACCGCGAACGATCGTGGTTTCTTCCTGAGGTCCGGGGGCGGCGGAACCGATGGCTATTTTGCACGCTTCGGCCGTGCGCTCGCCGATCAGCAGATTGTGGGCGTTGCGGCAGTAGTCAACGATTTGCTCATCAACCTCGTCGCCCGCAATCCGGATGCTGTGGCTCACCACCACGCCGCCCAGCGAGATAACGGCAACCTCCGTGGTGCCGCCGCCAATGTCGACGATCATGCTGCCGTTGGCTTCCTGGATCGGTTGTCCGGCGCCAATGGCGGCGGCCATCGGCTCTTCGATCAGGTAGACCTCGCGAGCGCCGGCCTGCAGGCTCGCTTCGTGAACGGCGCGTTTCTCCACTTCCGTGACACCCGACGGTACGCCCACGATGACGCGCGGCCTGGCGGCGATGGGAAGTTCGCCGTGCACTTGCCCGATGAAGTAGGACAGCATCGCATGCACGGTGTCAAAGTCGGCGATCACGCCGTCGCGGAGCGGGCGGCTGGCCACGATGTTGGTTGGTGTCCGCCCGACCATTTTCTTGGCTTCGGCACCTACGGCGAGCACGCGCGAGGTGTGCGTGTCCGTGGCGACGACTGACGGCTCCGCGAGCAAAATGCCGCGGTCCTTGACATAAACAAGTGTATTTGCGGTGCCCAGATCAATCCCAAGGTCGCGTGAAAAGAGACCTAGGAGCGCGTTGAACGGTCCAAACATCAATGATTCCGGGACGGGAGAGGCGCGGCGACCGCTGCCTGCGCGTCAGCATAGCCGCAGGTCAAGGCGGAAGGCGGCTCGACTGAGGCCGACGGCCAACTATTGGTCGTCGATCAGCGCGCTCTTCAGCGCTTCCTGAACCGTGGCGACCTCAATGAAGTGGATGTCCTGCCTGACGTGCAAGGGGAGTTCAGCGAGATCTTGCCGATTGCCCTGCGGTAACACGAACGTTTGAACTCCTGCTCGGTGCGCGCCGAGGATTTTGGGCTTGATGGACCCGACCGGCAGCACTCGGCCCTGCAGGGTAATCTCGCCGGTCAACGTGAGGTCATGGCGGACCTTCTTGCGCTTGAGCGCGGATATCAGCGCCACGACAACAGCCAGCCCCGCGGACGGCCCATCCTTGGGCAAGGCGCCCGACGGCACATGCACGTGCACGTCGAGTGTGGCGAAGTCACGGTTGTTGTTCTCTGACCAGTCGGACCGCGCCCGTGCGTATGTGAGGGCTGCGTGCGCCGACTCTTTCATCACGCCGCCCAGCAGTCCCGTGAGCAGGATCTGGCCGGATCCTTGCGCTAGTGAAACCTCGACCGGCGAGAGGTCGCCGCCAGCCGGCGTGCTGAATACGGCCATCGCTGCGCCGACGCTGGCCTTGCTTTCGGTCGCGCCAAAGCGAAATCGTGGCGGCCCAAGCACACTGGGCACGTCCTGGGAGCGGATGTTCCAGTTGCGCTCCTTGCCTTCGGCGCACGCAAGCGCCCGCTTGCGTGCGACGGCCGCGACCGAGCGCGTCAGTCCCCGTACACCTGCCTCACGAGTGTACTCACGGATGATTCGCCTTAGCGCGCCGCGCGTGAAACGAATGGCGTCCGGGTCCACGCCGTGCTCGTCGAGTTCGCGTGGCACAAGGAACTGCTCGGCTATGGCCAGCTTCTCATCCTCCACGTAGCCGGGGAGTTCAACTACCTCCATCCGATCGATCAGTGCCGGGGGCAAGCCATCTAGCGAGTTGGCTGTGGCAATAAAGATGACACGGCTGAGGTCGTAGGGAATCTCCAAGTAATGGTCGCTGAAGGCCGCGTTTTGCTCGAGGTCGAGCACTTCTAGTAGCGCGGCCGAGGGATCGCCTCGAAAGTCCACGCCGAGCTTGTCGAGTTCGTCGATCATGAACACGGGATTGATGGTTCCAGCCTGACGCATCATCTGAAGAATGCGGCCGGGCATCGAGCCGATGTACGTCATGCGGTGCCCACGGATTTCGGCTTCGTCGCGCACGCCGCCCAGCGATACGCGAACGAACTTGCGGGACAGCGCCTGGGCAATCGATTGCCCAAGGCTGGTCTTGCCCACGCCGGGTGGACCGACAAAGCACAGAATCGGGCTGCGCGACTGCCGAGCCAATCGGCGCACGGCGATGTACTCGAGAAGCCGTTCCTTGACACGGTCGAGACCATGGTGATGTGTGTCGAGAATCCGTGCCGCCCGCTTGATGTCCGTATTGTCGCGGGTGCGTTTCTTCCAGGGGAGCTCAATCAGCCACTCCAAGTAGTTCCGAACCATGCTGGCCTCGGGTGATCCCGGGGGCATGGCGTTGAGCCGGTCGATCTCTTTGAGTCCGCGCTCGATTACGGCCTCGGGATAGCGCCCGGCTTCCAGCTTTTCCCGGAATTCGCTGATCTCCGTGTTTTGGGCGCTCGTCTCGCCGAGTTCCTTTGTGATCGTCCGCAGCTGTTCGCGCAGGATGAACTCACGCTGATCCTTGTCCACTTCCTCGCGAACGTCGTCGCGGAGCTGGTGTTCCAGTTCCAGCACCCGGATCTCTTCCTCAAGGACTGTGTGAACGAGCCGCAGCCGCTCCGAGACTTCCCGAATCTCAAGCAGTTCCTGCTGGGTGCTGGGAAGCAGGTTTAGGGAGGCCGCCACAATGTCAGCCAGCAAGCCGGGCGCCTCAGCGTTCATCGCGCGGATATAGGCCTCGTCGGGAGTGGCATCGTTGAGTTCCACGACGTGGTGAAACAGCTCCAGCGTGAGCGGCATTAACTCGCGGGCTTCGACCGGCGATTCGTTCAGTTCCTCAACAACCCATCCGATCGCTCGGATGAACGGGTGTTCCGAAACCGGCGTGATGGCCCGTACTCGTCGGATGCCTTCGGCCAACACACTGGTGCTTCCATCCGGAAGCTTGAGAACACGCGCGATCTTGGCTTCCGTTCCAACCTCGTGAAGGTCGCTGAAGGTCACGGTCTCGGAGTCTGGATCGTGCTGGCTAATTGCCAAAACGCGGCGGTCCAGACTCAACGCCTCTTCGATTGCGGCCAGTGACTGCTCGCGACCCACTACGAAGGAGTTCACCGTGTCGGGTATTGGAAACAGCGTCTCGCCGCGGAGCGGAAGCACGGGCAGGTCAACCTCGATCGGCGCGTCGTCGAACTCAGTCGATGGCAAGCTCCCGCTTGTCTTGTCGCGTCCAGCCCCGGGGGGAGGGAGGTCTCGAAGAACAGTGGTGTCACTCATCAGGACTGCGCGCCTTCCCCGACAGGTCGACCAAGTTGAGCCAATAACTCCAGCGGGTTGTCCACGAGTACCGTCTCCGTCTCGTCGGCATCCAGGCCGGCGCCGCGCGCAACTCGGCGAGCCAATGCCTCGGTAAGCAGGTCGCCGGGTTCGTGGGCGTCGCTGTTTACGATGAGCTTTGCGCCCGCTTCGCGACACACGTTGGCCACATGACCGTTGGTGAGTGAGTGGCCGCGCCGGGCCGAGAGCTCAACGAACTTGCCGTTTTGCCGAGCGACATGGCTCAGTTCGGGGCTGAGCAGGCCTGGGTGCACCAAGGCATGTACGTAGTCCGACTCCAGGGCCGCGCGGTTGGTACCGGCGGCGACCGGCTCCACGATTGTCTCGCCGTGAACGGCGATGAACTCCGCACCGGCCTCCGCAGCCATGCGCGCCACCCCGTCGATCGCGACCGGCGGCACGTGGGTGATCTCCACACCGGCCAACGCCACCATGCCCCAGGTGACCTCTGCCTCTCGGCAGTCGCGAGCCAGAGCCTCGACCACGCTCTGCACGTTCGCTGGGCTTGCATGGTCGGTAATAGCCACGGCCGTATAACCGGCGACGTGGCAGCGGCGCAGCAGTTCCATGGGCGACAACACGCCGTCGCTAAGGAATGTATGGGTCTGAAAGTCGAAGAGCATGGTTTCAGTGACCAGTGGTTAGGGCGGCGTTGTGCGCCTATTTGATTCTAGGGAGCGTGGGCGCACGCTTACAACGTGGCGGGCTTATGGTTGCTGGCTTTGGCCGGTACTCCGTTAGCCCAACCAAGCGGACATTACCTAGGGGTGATTGGACGACCAGGCGCCGGTGATGATCCATAATCGGCGGCCAGCCGGGCGGCCAATCGCGCATCAGGGGACAACGAGAGCATGAGCCTTGAGCTGTACAACCAGGGCTACAACGTCGGGGTGGGCGGTGCCGTGGTTCGCAGCCGCTCGGTGCTGTTCGTCCGCCGGGCCTCTAGACACGGCCGCGGCAATTGGCAGATTCCCGGCGGATTCGTTGACCGCGGCGAGACGCTGGATGCCGCGGTGGTGCGCGAGGTGCGCGAGGAAACCGGAGTTGAGGCCTCCGTCCAGGGCGTCCTGGCCGTTCGTACCCGCTGGGACGACACCAACAGCACCTACGTGGTGTTCCTGATGCGTCCGGAGTCCGGCGATCCGTCGCCGGGCGACGAGGTTGACCGTGCCAGATACCTGACGCTTTCGCAGATTGACGAACTGGATCCGGTGCCCGAGATCAATCGAGCAATAGCCGCACGCGCCCTCGGCGCCTCGCGAAACCTGCTGTACCAAGCCGAGGTGGAGAATCCCGGAGGCGGGGAGTACCGCCTATTCCTCGGCTGAACTTCCCGCCAACAGGCGTCGACGTACGACGTTGAGGAGTTCCCCGTGACGACCCGGGCGGTGGTCAGCACCAGCGACGGAGGTTGCCGGAGTGACAGTTAATCCGACCGTTCTGCCAGGTTTGGGTTTGCTCTCACTAGAGCTGGTGGCCCTTGCGGCCTTCGGATACATCGTCGCCCGGATTGCGCTGCGGCAGTCCGACGACCTCGTGGCGCTGGCTCAGGGGATGGTCATTGGCCCTGCGTTGTGGGGGCTCACTTTGAATTTCGTCCTGCACGCGCTGCCCGGGTTTGCCGGAGCGGCTGTGGTCTGGATCGCAATGCTGGCCATAGCCGGCGGTCTGGCCGTGCGTTTCCCCGCTTCGATGCGGGTACCGCCGCGCACCGTGGCCGGCTTTGCCGCAGTGACCCTGGTGCTGTGGTGGGTCGTCTTGGCCGCGCGACAGATGTTGGCGATTCCGGATGACATCAATCACTTGACCTTGGCCGCGCAATTCCGAGCCGGAGGTTGGCCTCCAGCGTTTGCCTGGAATCCGGGAGTTCCGGCTGCATACCACCACGGCCTTGACTTACTGGTCGGTCTGTTGGCACCGCCCTTTGGACCAGACCTTGCATTTACCACGGAAGTCGTGGGCGCATGGATATGGGTAAGTCTTGCGCTCCTCCTCGGCAGTATGTTGCACGCCATTGGGGGCTGGCTGTCCGCAACGCTCCTCACTCCGCTGCTATTGAGCAACGGTATCTGGACATTGGTGCTGGACGAGCCACCTGGAATCGTGCAGATGCCGGTGTGGACAGGTCTGCCGTCGGCAGGGATCCGTTCGACGCTGGCTGAGGTCTTTTGGCCGTCGGTCGAGCTTCCCTGGGTGTTTGTTGAATCGGTGGCGTCACCGCCTAATGTGTGGAAGCCGCTCTTCGTGCTGGCATATGCCCTGGCGGTGATCGTGCTAGGGAGTGCTGCCCAGTCTGGGCCCAGGACTTGGGCGGGCGTGCTCACGCTCGCGGCACTCTTGGGGTTTCAGGGGCTGGTGGACGAGACGATTGCGTTGCTTACGCTGGCGATGTGGGTTGGACTGGAAGCTTGGCGCTACTTTCAAGATTGGCGCGAGCACTCTTCCGAGCGACGTCAAGCGACGCTGCTGGCGTTCAGTGGACCGACGCTGGGAGCTCTGCTGCTTGCCGGTGGCGGCGGCGTTCTTACGAGCGCCATTACGTCGTCGGCAGGATCAGGCCTCTCGTTGGGATGGAACGAGGATCCGGCCAGCCGTAATTCCCTGATCGGCGTCGACTCGCTTCCGGGCGGGCTGGGTCTGCTTTGGCTCGGGCCTCTTCCAATCCTGGGACTGGCTGTGCTCCTGAATCGACATAGCCGGCTCGTCCTGGCTCTGGCCGCAGGCAGCCTTGTTTCGCTGGCGGGGCTCTTTGTCTTGCAGTACGAGTATGGGCAGCACGACATCGTGCGGTTTGATGGCCACGCACGTAACTTCGCACTGCTGGCGCTGCTGCCTGCGGCGGCATATCGCCTATCGGTACTTGCTCGGCGCTGGCGTTACGTGGCTGCCACGGCCGGAGTTCTCCTCGTCGTGTGGCCGACGATTGCGGAACCTGTACAGAACCTGCGCGTGTCACTGAACCGTCGGCCGCAGCTAGCCAACGCGCAGGAAGACCCGGGAAAGTTCCACAATCCATACCTGAATCGAACAGTTATTGGGAATCCACTGTCGGCAGAGGTGGCCACCTATATCCAGGGCAACACGGCTGTGGACGCCCGGATCCTGTCGACGTCCCCCAACGAGCTGTCAATCGCGACCGGCCGTCCCAACGCTTCAGGGCTGATCCAGTCTCTGCAGTTTCTCTACTTTGAGGGCCCCGAATTCCAGGACGCGATCCACAATCTGGACCCAGGGGCTGTCGGCCGGCTTGGCGTGACGTTCGTGCATGCGTCGGACAGGTGGGTTGAGGGCTTGTCGGAGCACGCGCAGGCGCGGTTGCGGGACCCTGAGTTCTTTGATCTCGTCGTTACGGGCGGCGACGATGCCCTGTATCGCGTTCGCCCAGCATTCCTGGAGCTGCAAAGCGAGCCCGGTTCGTTCGAGACGCTGCGGCAGACGGTACCCGCATCAACCTCTGTTTACTTGGCGCCTTCGAGTGAGCCTCTGAGCTGGGTTCGCGCTGCGTCGGCCCTGTCGCACACGCGGTTGTACGGCACATTGAAGACGCATATCAGCATGCACTATCGGTCGGACGCTCAGCCCGAGCCGCTTGAAGGAGGAGCAACCGACCTGGTGGTGTTGCCCCTGCGCGGGTTCGCACCTTCGGCACTTCCTGCTGACCACCGGCAGCCTATCTGGTGGAACGACGAACTGGCGGTTTTCGCCCCGGCCGGCTCGGTTACACCTGTGATGGATCCGCCCCCGGAGCCGTTTCGCGTGCATGTGTCGTCGGTGCGCGCGGCCGCCGAGCGAGTGAGCTTTTCCGTTACGTTCTTCAACGAGGCGGGTGGGGATTGGGTGGGTCAGGATTGGCTGGTGACCGCGGTCGACGCCTCACCGTGGGCATTCCCAAATGAGTTTGAAGACGATGCCCGACACAAGGGAACGCAGTGGTACGCCGGCCAGTTGGTCCCAACGCAGGCGACTGCGACCTACAGCTACGAATTCGATCCCCGCGGAAGGCACCTGGCTACGGTGGGTGATGGTGGCGAATTGGATCAGGTTGCGTCGTCCGGCGACATGCTCGGTGCCGGTACCTGGACCCTGGGCGTTCGGCTGCGGCACGACTGGTACGAAGCCGCCTTTGTTCCGGTGATGAAGCTTGAGATCAGCGAGACCGGCCAGGTGTCATTTGACGCGTACGAAGGGACGTTGGGAGTTCGGCTGACGAAATGACGCTGGACCCGACGGTACTGCCGGGGCTCTCGCTGCTTGCCCTGGAAATGCTGATGCTGGCGGCTGTGGGGTTCGTGGCGGCCCGAGTGGCGCTGCGCCAGGCCAACGACTGGTTGGCGCTGGCGCAGGGAATGGTTATTGGACCGGCGCTGTGGGGACTTACGGCCAATTTCGTGATGCGTGTGCTCCCCGGAATGACTGGGGCGCTGGTGGGCTGGGCCGGAATCGCGGCCGCAAGCGTCTGGATGGTCTGGCGCGCACCTTCCGCAGTGCGCGCATCGCCTCGTCGAGTCGTGGGCTTCGGCGTTGTGGCCCTGGTGGTGTTTTGGGTTGTGCTGGCTAGCCGTCAAACGTTGTCCATTGTCGACGCCTACCTGCACCTGGGCCTGGCTTCGTCAATTCGGTCCGGCGGGTTTCCACCAGCCTTTCCCTGGCACCCGGATCTGTCTGCGCCCTATCACTACGGTGCCGACATGCTGATCGGGCTGCTGGCACCGCCGTTCGGTCCCGACCTGGCCTTTACGACTGAGCTTTTCGAGGCATATGTCTGGACGAGCCTGGCTGTGATCGTGGGAACGCTCCTATTCCACCGCGGATCGTGGTTTGCCGTGCTGGTGGGGAGTCCGCTGCTTCTGTCGTTCGGACTCTGGACGCAACTGCACAACATTTCGCCCCCAGGAATCGTGCAGATCCCAGTGGTCGCAGGCATTCCCGAGGCCGGACTACGAGCCTCGCTGGGAGAGATCTACGGGCCATCTACGGAGTTTCCCTGGGACTCAGCTGTGGACGCGTCCCCACCGAATGTTTGGAAACCCCACTTCGTGTTGGCATATGCCCTGGCCTTGGTGGTATTGGAACGGGTGACTACATTGCGCACGTTCCGGCTACCGACTCATACGACGCTGGCGCTGCTCATCGGGTTCTTGGGACTGGTGGACGAGATCGTCGCACCGGTGGTCTTGGGGCTCTGGACCATGCTGGTCGCGCTGCACTTATTCGATCCTTGGCGCGGCAGCCGCCAGCTTTTTGGACGCTCGACCGTGCGCGTGGTCGCCGGCCCAGCGCTGGGAGCGCTACTCCTGGCGTTGGGCGGAGGACCGATTTCCGACGCCCTGACTGGATCGTCGGGATCTGGTCTGTCGCTGGGCTGGCTTGCAGACCCCGGCAGCCGTCGGCCATTGGGTGACCTCGTCCAGTTGCCAGGCGGCGTCGGGCTTCTCGAACTCGGAGTACTTCCGGTGGCCGTCGCTGCGCTGCTGTTGGCTTGTCGCGATCGCCTCACCTGGGTGATGGCCGCGGCTGCCGGCGTGCTGCTCCTGGCTGCACTGACCGTGCACTACGAGTACTCCCTTGATGTCGTGCGCCTGGACGGCCATGCACGCAACTTTGCCTTGTTGGCGCTGCTGGTCGCGCTGGGCTACCGCCTTTCGAAGCTGCGGCCGAGCTGGTGCTACCTCTGCGGCGGACTGGTCATTGCTCTTGTGACCTGGCCAACCGCCGCCCTACCGGTGAATAACCTCGGGCTTGCACTTACGCGCGGACCAAAGTTCGAAAACGCGAATCTCGACTCGAGTGCTGCTTGGCGGCTTGCCGACCGTTTCGCTCTCCCGCGTCCAATGGCCCCAGACGTTGCGGCCTATGTCCGCGACCGCACCGCTGGCGATGCTCGCATTCTCTCGCCGAAGCCAATGGAAATGACGATCGTCACGGGCCGGCCGAGTGCTTCCGCCTATGCGGAGTTTGTGCAATTTGTCCCAAGGTTTGGACCCGAGTACTTGGATGCGATTCGCTTTCTTGAACCGGCAGCCGTGCAGCGACTAGGTTTCTCGTACATCCATGCTCCTGACGACTGGGTCAACGGATTGCCAACTGAAGCCCGGCGTCGGCTGCACGATCCTGACCTTTCCGAACTGCTGATTCGTGTCGGGACTGATTCGCTTTACCGCGTTCGGCAGCCGTTCCAAACGATTGAGACGACACCTCCGGCAGAGTCTTTTGAAGCATTGCGTCGGGCCGTCCAAGGATCGGCAACGGTGTACCTTTCCCCGTCGCTTGAGCCCGCGAACTCGATCCTCGCGGGGACTGTGCTGTCGCACGCCCGGCTGCTCGGCGAGGCCCGACCGACGCCGACGTGGCACAGCCGTCCGCAAATTTCGACAGAGCCACTGGGAGGTCAGATTCCCGATCTCATTGTGACTTCGGCACGTCTGGCGCCATCCAGCTTCCCGCCTGGTCAGCGCGATCCGATTTGGTGGAATGACGAGATCGCCGTGTATGCCCCCGCCGGCGCGGTGGCTCCCGTGATGAGTGGTCCGCCAAGACCGTTCAGCGTGCGCCTGTCGAACGTGGTTCCGGACGTCGGCCGCCTTGCGTTTACCACACGCTTTGTCGACCGAACACCTGAGCGCTGGAAGGGGCAGGACTGGCTGGTGGTGCCGGTCGATACGTCGAAATGGGCGTTTCCAGGTGAGTTCGAGGCTGATGCACGAACGCACGCGGGAGCGCAGTGGTACGCCGGGCAGATTAATCCCGGCCAAGGGGGCGGTATGCGGATGTTTGAGTTCGATCCACAATCGGTCAGCCTAGCTGTGGCAGACGATCGCGGCGCGTTTGCGCCAGTCGCGTCGTCAGGTGAGAGTCTCGCGCCCGGGGTGTGGGCTCTGGCCGTGCGGTTGCGCGGCGACTGGTGGGAAGCGGCGCTTATCCCTGTGGTACATATTTCGGTGTCGGAAGCCGGAGACGTAGTCTTCCAGGTCTACGAGGGTTCGCTTGGCGTTCAGCCGGTCCCCTAGTTGCGATCCTGTGGAGGTGCGCCGCAGGTCACGGAAGCGTTCGGGTAGTGCGGTCGTTCGGTGTTTGATTGCAGAATGCGGTGCTTCCGCCACCTCGGACGGTGAACGCAATGGCTGATCAGATTTCGGACAGGATTCTCGGGTCGGCCAGGTTGGAGATTGAGAGCCCCGGTGTTGCCGGACAGCCGGTGACGTTTCGGGTTGTCTACACGGCAGGTGCGGCCGGTATCGACGACCGTGGGGCGGTGCGGGTTTCGTGGCGGGCGCAGGCGGGGTTGGGCGAACCGCAGTTTGAGGATCCCGCTGCGCCTGGCTACCTGGCTGTGCGGACGGTGTCGGAAGGCACCGTGCGTCCGATTGCACGTTTCAATGAGCGCGGGCACCGGCGGCCGTTCGTTCCCGCGGTAACCGTGCACACCGACGACGGTGGGCTGTGGCCGGGCGACCGGCTGGAGTTGACGTTCGGCGACACATCCGGCGGGAGTTCTGGCATCCGCGCGCCCGTGACCGTGGTGAAGGCCTTCGAATTCCAGGTGTCGGTGGACTGCAAGGGTGCGCAGGAGTTCCTGGATCTGGACGGCTTTCTGACGTTTCCGGTGGTGGCCGGGCGAGCAGTTCGGCTGGTTGCTATTGCCCCGAGTGACGTTCAAGCCGGAGAGCCGTTCACCGTTCGGACGAGGTTCGAAGACGTCTGGGGCAATCCCGCGGAGGTGCCGGGCGCGTCGCTACAGGTCGGGCTGTCTGACAGCGATCAGGCGCTCGGCGCGGCGGCCGGCGCAGGGCCGGCCACCTTTATCGAGAATCTGACGCTGAATGAATCCGGTGTGGCCCGGCTTGACGTGGTGGACCAGACCAGCGGCCTGAGGGCAACCAGCAACCCGGTCCGAGTTGCCGCCGAGCTACCGGTTGAACGCCGCTGGTGGGGTGACTTGCATGGGCAGAGCGGCGAGTCGGTGGGCACCAATCCTTCGGCCGACTATTTCCACTTCGCGCGCTACCTCGCCTGTGCCGACTTTACCTGCCATCAGGCCAACGACTTTCAGATCACGGACGAATTCTGGGCGCGGCTGCGACGAGAGGTGGAGGCGATCCACCAAGACGGGGAATTTGTCTGCTTCCACGGGTACGAGTGGTCGGGGAACACCGAGGTCGGCGGCGACCGGAACGTGATCTTTCGTGGCGTTCCCGAGACCGGCGACATTGCGCGCTCAGGTCACTGGCTGATCGAAGACCGCCGGCCGCTGGACTCCGAGCGAGACGCTCTTAACGTCGAAGAGTTGTACGCACGCTTTCGCGGACGCGACGACGTCATGCTCTTGCCGCACGTCGGCGGACGGCGCGCGGAGTTGCGCTGGATTGATCCCGAGCTGGAGCCGGTCGTGGAAGTGCACTCGGCGCACGGTACGTCGGAGTGGTTTCTGCAGCAGGCGCTGGCGACCGGCGTGAAGGTGGGTTTCGTGGCCGGCAGCGACGATCACATGGGACGGCCGGGCGCAACGCTGGCGAATTCCAACGAGATGCCGGTGTCCGGAGGCCTGGCCTGCATTCGCGCGGCTGAACTTACGCGTGACGCAATTTGGGATGGTCTGCACTCGCGGCACTGTCACGGAAGCACTGGCGCGCGGATTCTGGTTGAGACGGAAATTGCGGGCGCACGCATGGGCGCCGACGCCGTCGCGGTCGGTGCCGTTCCGGTTGAAGTTCAGGTCAACGGCACAGCGCCGATTATCGAGGTGGCCGTCTATCGCGACGGCGAACCGGTCCATCGCTGGACGCCTTCGGGCGATCCGTCGCGCGTTCTGGTGGCGTGGACCGGGAATCTGCGGATCGCTCGCGGGCGCAAGCAGAACTGGGGCGGCGAGCTGACGGTGCGTGGCGCGCGTATCGAGGAAGTCACGCCATTCGCATTCGACCACCCGGAAGAGGGTTTGATCGGGGGCGACGGGCAGCGCGTGTGCTGGACCAGCGAGGCCGCGGGCGACTACGACGGGCTGTGTCTGGAGCTGGCCGACGCCGAGAATCCCGTGATCGACTTCGCAGCCGAGCCGCTGACAGTCACACAGTCGCTGGCAGGCATCGAGGACGGTCCGACTTTTGTGGAGGCTGCCGGTCTGGGCGCGCATCTGCGCCTGCAGGCGCTGCCCGCCGATGGCGGCCCGTTGGACACGCGGGTGATGTGGACCGACTCCACACCTCCGGCTGGCGTACATGCCTATCACGTTCGCGTTCTGCAGTTGGATGGACATATGGCGTGGACCAGTCCGACTTACGTTGAGACTGCGGGAGACTGACGAAGCTCGAATGCTCTGCCGAGCGGGACCGTACGGTTTGGACGGCGTGTTACACGTACAGCCGGGCTCGGGGTTGACGGTTTGGAGGCCGGTGCCTAGCCTCAGTCTCGCTCGGGCCAACGCGATAGACCGGCGAGGGTAATTGATGGCGGCGGAGCAGGACACGCACCAGGCTTCCCAAGACACCGAGTTGTTCGCCCCTCCGGCGGATTTCGCGGCGGCCGCGCACGTCCCGTCGTTCGAGGCTTACCAGGAGCTACACCGGCGCAGCCTTGAGGATCCGGAAGGATTCTGGCGCGAGGTCACCGACGGCTTCAGTTGGTTCAAACCGTGGACGCAACTGCACGAGGGCGAGCCGCCGTTCGTCAAGTGGTTCGTGGACGGCGAGACCAACATCTCGGTCAATTGCCTGGACCGGCACGTGGAGGCCGGGCGCGGCGACCGGGTGGCGTACTACTGGGAAGGCGAGCCAGGCGACACCCGCGTCGTCACCTATGCCGACCTGCTGTCGGACGTGCAGCGGTTCGCTAACGCTCTGAAAGCCCAGGGCCTGGAAGCCGGCGACCGCGTGGTGCTGTACATGCCCATGGTCCCTGAGCTGCCCGTGGCAATGCTGGCCTGCGCGCGCCTGGGCGTAGTGCATAGCGTGGTGTTTGGCGGATTCAGCGCCGACGCCATTCGCGACCGGGTCAATGACGCGGGCGCCCGCATGATCATCACCGCCGACGGCGGCTGGCGACGCGGGCGCGTGATTCCGCTGAAGGGCAACGTGGACGCGGCGCTTGCCGACGACGCCTGCCCCTCGGTCGACGGCGTAATCGTGCTCAAGCGATGCGAGAACGAGATCGGCTGGGTCGACGGTCGCGACGCGTGGTGGGACGACGTGATCGCCGGCCAGTCAGATGTCTGCCCGCCGGCGCATCTGCCCGCGGAGCATCCGCTCTACATCCTGTACACCAGCGGGACGACCGGGAAGCCCAAGGGCGTGGTACACGCGCAGGGCGGCTACATGGTCTACACGGCCTTGACGTCCAAGCTGATCTTTGACCTGAAAGACGACGACATCTATTGGTGCACGGCCGACATCGGCTGGGTGACGGGGCACAGCTACATCGTCTACGGAATCCTGGCCAACGGCGTGACCGGCGTGATGTACGAAGGCGCGCCCAATCACCCGGCCGAGGACCGCTTCTGGGAAATCGTGGAGAAGTACCGGGTCACGGTGTTCTACACGGCGCCGACGGCGATCCGCACGTTTGTGCGTTGGGGGGACCATCACCCGCAGGGGCACGACCTTTCGAGCCTGCGACTGCTGGGCACCGTGGGAGAGCCAATCAATCCCGACGCCTGGCTCTGGTATCACCGGGTGATCGGCGGCGGACGCTGCCCCATCGTGGACACCTGGTGGCAGACCGAGACCGGCGGAGTCCTGATCACGCCGCTGCCTGGTGCGACGACTCTGAAACCCGGCTCGGCCACGCTGCCATTTCCAGGCGTGGAGCCGGCGGTTGTGGACGAAGACGGCGAGCCGGTGCCGGACGGCCAGCGCGGCCTGCTCATAATCAAGCGCGCCTGGCCCTCGATGCTCCGGGGCATCTACAAGGAAGGCTGGGGCCAGCCCGGGCATGCCGGCGAGTTTGGCGATAGCGAACGGCTGATCGAGACCTACTGGGAGAAGTTTCCTGGTCGCTATCTGACCGGCGACGGGGCCGTACGTGACACCGATGGGTATTACTGGGTGATCGGTCGGGTTGACGACACGCTGAGCGTGGCCGGACACCGCATCGGCACCGCGGAGGTGGAGAGCGCGCTCGTCAGCCATCCGTCCGTGGCCGAGTCGGCTGTCGTGGGCGCGCCGGATCCGATCACGGGCGAGTTCATCTCGGCCTTTGTCACGCTCCGCGCGGATGTCGAGGGAAGCGACGAGCTCCAAACCGAGCTGATTGCTCATGTGGGTCAGGTCCTGGGGCGCTTTGCCTGCCCCAAGCAGTTGCGGTTCACCGACGCACTGCCCAAGACTCGGAGCGGCAAGATCATGCGGCGCCTGCTGCGGGACATCGCGGCGGGCCGCGAAGTGGTGGGCGACACGACGACACTTGAAGACTTGACGGTCCTGGCCGCACTGCGGGGGGACGAGGAGTAATCGGCCGCTGTCCGCATTCCATGGCGAGCCGCGATGGCTAGCGGCGAAGTGACTTTGTGAATACAATCACAACCGACGGCGCGAGTGCGCCCGAGGAGACCGCGACCGAATGACCGGCCTTAGCCCAAGCCGCCGCCTGCTTGGTGGGCTGGCTGTCACACTGCTGCTTACGGGACTCTTGGCGTCGTGTGGTGAGAGCCGACCGGTGGCCATGGTGGAGCCATTTGTGGTCCCGGTCGTGGCGCAGATCACCATGCCGCCGGAGCGGACACCGGCAGCGGCGGTGGAATCCCCGACCCCGCGCGTGGCTGAAGCGATTGTGGCCGTGACGCCGGTGACGGCCGTTCCAACCGCGGTTGCAGCCGCTGAGCCAACAGAAGCTGCCGGCGGCGCCACGGCCACGCCGGAAGTCGTGATGTCGCTGACCGGCGCGGCCGAAGCCGGCCGCCAGCAGTTCACCGCCCTGGGTTGCATCGCCTGTCATGGCGCCGACCTGAGCGGCGGCATTGGGCCGGAACTTCGCAAGCGAACGGTTGAAGACCTGCCCGAATCGAGGATCCGTGAGCAGGCCATGCAGGGCGGCAACGGCATGCCGGCGTTCCCGAACATGACCGAGCAGGAACTGCAGAACTTCATCGCGTTCATCCGCAGCCAGGCGTAGCCGAGGGCGATTCGGTCGGGCGGTTCCGTTTCCTCGTCGCGAGCGTCGTGCCAGTTGGCCAAGTACCCTCGTAATCGAACCGCGCCCAGGTGGCTCAATCGGCAGAGCAGCGGTTTTGTAAACCGCAGGTTGTGGGTTCGAGTCCCACCCTGGGCTCCAGCGGCGGTTGCGCGTCACTCGGCGTCCAGCCCGGTGTGTGCGGTGTCGAGGAAGAGGTGTGGCGCGCCCAGCAAGGGCGCCCGGAGCGGGCGAGCCGTTGCTGGCTCTGGGCTAGAATCCACCCGGCGCGGCGGATGCTTGGCGCCACGGTGCCTGACTTGCCCACACTGATCGGAGTGCGCTGAAGCAGCCCATGCGCGTGCTGGTAACCGGCGCGGCCGGCTTTATGGGAAGCCATGCCGTGGACCGTCTGCTCGACCATGGCCATGAGGTCACTGCCGCTGACAGCCTGATTGGCGGATATGTTGAGAATGTCAATCCGGCCGCCGAGTTTGTGGAGTGCGATCTTGCCGACCGCGCGGCGGCAACTGAACTGGTCGAGTCCGCCACGCCCGAGGTCATTTACCACTACGCGGCGGACGCCACCGAAGGACGCAGCCAGTTCACACCCTTGAGCTCCCTGGACAACAACGTCGTCGGATACCTGAACACGCTGGTTCCGGCGATCGCCAACGGACTTTCGAAGGTCGTGCTGGTTAGTTCGATGAGCGTGTACGGCGCGCAGCAGGCGCCGTTTGACGAGTCGATGCCACGCCTTCCGGAGGACGTCTACGCTGCTATGAAGTCCTCCATGGAAGCCGCCACCGAGCATTTGTCGGCCGTACACGGCTTTGACTACGCCATCTTTCGCCCGCATAACGTTTACGGCGAGCGTCAGAACCTGGCAGACCCCTATCGCAACGTGGTGGCGATCTTCATCAACTCGCTGCTCCGGGACCGCGCGTTCCACATCTATGGTGACGGCGAACAGCGCCGCGCGTACTCGTACATCGGCGACACGAACCCGGTGATGGTGGACGGCGGCCTCAGCGACCGCTCAAACGGCCGTATCTTCAACGTTGGCTCGTCGGAGGACGTTTCGATCAATCAGCTTGCGGATGTCGTTCGAGATGTGTTTTTTGACGGCGGACCGTGGCCGGCCGGCCTGGTGCCGAAGTACATGCCGGGCCGACCGCTCGAGGTCAGGAACGCCTACTGCGCGCATGAAGCGGCTGAGCAGATTCTGGGATTCCGCAACACGACGAGCCTGCGGGAGGGCGTGAAGGCGATGGTGCACTGGGCGCGCGAGGTTGGACCGCGCGAGCCGGCCTATCTGCCTGACAGTCTTGAAATCGGGAGCGATCATGCGCCGGCGACCTGGCGTGAGCAGTTGATCTGATTGGTCACCACGGAGGCATTCCGCGGATAGTCCGAACCTCCGAGTCGCTGACGCTCAGTCAAGCAGCCCCTCACCCCTACGGTTCCGCTGGTCGTGGCACGGGCCTGACCCCGTATTCGCCCTCATAGGCCTCGAGTGAAGCGTCGCCGGCCTGGGAAATCACGACCTTAACCACCGGGATAAAGGCGGAGAGCCGATACTCGCTGCGTAGCCGCACCGCCAGGATCCAGACCCCGGGCTCCAGTCGATCGCCTGACGAATCCAGTCGAACCACGTCCGACGGCGAGTCCTGCAGGGTGAGCATCACCGCCTGGGGGTGGAATTCGTACCGATGTGTTACCGAACCCGGCTGCGGGGTGGCCTGTCCCGCGTACCACTGCGCCGCTGGATCGGTTGGCCGGATGCGCGGCAAGGCCCACGGCGACTCGTCGGCCGGCACCACCAGCCAATCCTGACCGGTCCAGCCCTCGCCGGATGTCTCCGAAAGCGTTGCGGTGAAGGCGAGTCGGCCGTCGGTCTCCCGGGCATCCGTGACTCGAACTGTGAATGGCCGCGGCGGAGGATCCTGTACGGGCGCGATGGCGCCATCAGGGGCATAAACGGCGATTTCCTCGTTCCAAAAGACCGGGCGCTGTGCACTGGGGTGGAACATGGATGGGGCAAGTTGCGCGGCAGTGACGACGAGGCCGGCGGTTTCGTCTTGGAGCGGTGTAGGTCGAACGTCTGCTTGCAAGTGCAAGTTCGGGATGTGAAGGGCGGACTCGTCAGGTAGGCCCATGAGCTGAGACTGTGGAAGTACTGCCAGCGCGCGAAATGTGTTGAGCGAGCCGTTGGCATGCGACAAGTACACCTTGGAGCCCTCCGGGACGGCTTGTCGCAACGCCTCGAAGGCAGCAGGAGTTGGCGCAACATCCAGTTGCAGGAAGCCCTGCCTGACTCGGTAAAGCGAGTGAACGCCATCGCGCACAAGCGGTTCAAAAAGCTCACGATCGGCTAACCAACGCTTGGCCCGATCAGGGAGAGTGGCGACCCATCTGTCCGATGCATGGACGTACCTGAAGCCGAGCCGACGAATGGCCGCAGGCTCCAAATATCTAATGGCGTCAAGGTATTCGGGTCCTGTTGCCGGTCGTGGATGCAGGAACTGTGCGAAGCCCGAGGCGTTTGGGCGTCCAGTGGTCGCCGTCATTGCGTGGGGCAGCGGAGACAACACGCGGTCGTCTGGACTGGACTGTTCGCGAAGCCAGACAGCAATCTGGCCGGACGGAAAATGCCTGATTGCATATCTTCCCATCCACCAATACCAGTCGCCGAACTCGCGCGGCCCTGGCTGGGCGTTGGAAATCGCGACACCATGGCCTACGGCCAAACCGACTTTGCGCGCCGGCACAGCGACTGTTGGCCACGTCACTAGTCCCGCGATCAGAACGGGAGCGACGTAGCGCCACGGGTGACGAAGACTGGCTAGGCGTTGACTCAGCACGAGCATAAGCGCCAGAAGCGCGAAGTTGCGCGCGTGCCCGTCGAAGCGCCCGAGATCGTGCGGAGCAGCCTCGTACCGCAAGATCAGGGCTGCGGTTAGAAACACGCCGAAGCTTGCGGCAAGTAGCACAATCAGTAGGTCGCGTCGAGCCAAGACAGTCGCGCACGCCATTACCACAAGCGAGCCCAGTCCCAGAAGTCCGAGCCCACCGGCAACTGGGAGGACTGAGCTGACTGCACCTCGATTGCGCGGATCGGTCGGCCACGCAACTGCCAGCTCTCCCGCACCGGCACTCTCGGTAAGCACGCCCGTGATTACACCGCCACCGACTGCCAGCAAAACGACTGCAAGCATGGGGCCAGCCTCCGCTCGGACGATCGCTCGAATGCGACCTTGCCGATCTTGACTGGCTTTCCAAGCGGCGTGGGCCTCGACGACGATCCAGAGCGTGAGCACCACTGGCGCGACCGTTTCGTCCACAAGACCCAGGAATCCGATGAGAATTGCGAGTGTCAGCGACGCGGACCACGACCGTCCGGCTCCGGCAGCAATTCGCTCCAGCGCAACAAAGGCTATGGCGTACGTCAGGGGAAACTGAGGCTTCCAAATGTTGGGCGGAACGGCGTGCTGTTCAGACATCCATGGAAGTTCCACGGCTGGCCAATAGACTTCGCCAAGTGCAGCGCGCACCCCGGCTTCTGGTACCCCAACCGGGACTGGAATCTGTAGCAGCGTGGGCTGCTCGCCAAAGACGAGGGACCAGGCCCCATGGGCGAGCAAGAGCGGCAAGAGGGCCAGGGTGACGGTCCATGAGCCGCTTCGCAGGAGTAGTGCTGCCGTGAGTAGGACGAGGGTGGTCCAGACGTAGGCGCCAAGCAGTTCCGTTGTGAACGCCAAGTCGGGTCCCGTCGGGGGAGTCAAGAGCCCGACGAGAAGATCTGGGCCGTGGTGATAGGCCAACTCCAGGTCGGGATTCCAGCCCAGAGTTGGCGGCCAGCCGCCCGCTCGAATAGTGGCCGGAACCATTGTGTGCAAGATTTCATCCGGGATGATGAGCAGCTGACGACTGGCGAGGGCGATCCAGAAAATCGTGCCTCCCGCCAGCCCAAACCCTGCTAGCGTGCGCGCCGACATCCGAAGGGCCTGCCGCCTGTGCCAGGCCAGGCTTGTGCCCAGCGTCAGGACGGCCAGCCAACCCGCCAGCGCGCCAGTCATGCCCGGCAGCAGGTGCAGGACGAAGTTGACGAGAAGGCCCCACAAGGCGGGACCGATAACCAAGCCCTGGGTCAGGGCCAGCAGGTCATTGTCTTGGCGGAGCGCAACACGGGCGACGACATAGCCAACGGCCGCCAGGGCCAGCAACTCAAGCGCCAGGAGCAGCAGGCCCGGCACGACCGCCGGATCAACAGTCATGCAAGTACCTCGTATGAGTGCGCGTCGCTCTGATCAGCCTGACGCTCTAGCGGGAAGCGGAGAGTCCTTTAGGCCGCCAGCCATCCGCCGTCCACTGGGACGACGACACCGGTGAGGTAGGCCGATGCCTCGGAGGCCAGGAAGACGGCCGTGCCGGCCATGTCGGCGGGCACGCCGTGGCGGCCCTGAGGGATGCGGCTCATGAGCCAGTTTCGGGTTTCGGGGTCTTCGAAGCGCGGGCGCGTGAGTTCCGTGAACACGTAGCCGGGGGCGATGGCGTTAATGGTGACTCCGCTCTGTGCGAATTCGACCGCCAGCGCCTTGGTGAGTTGGGCGACGCCGCCCTTGGTTGCGCCGTAGACGGAGACCTGGGCAAAGCCGAGAAACGAGGTGAGTGAGGCCGTGTTGATGATCCGTCCGTAGCCGCGCGGCTCCATGAGGCGGATGCCGTGCTGGCAGGCGAAAAAGAGACTGCGCAGGTTGAGGTCGGCAACCTGATCCCAGTCGGCGGGCGTGATTTCCAGCAGTGGCTTACGAAAGCCGGTGCCGGCGTTGTTGAACAGGATGTCGAGCTGGCCGAACTCGGCTTCCACCGAGTCGAAGACGCGGGCCAGTGCGTCCAGATCGGACAGGTCGGCCGGGAGCGCAAGCGCCCGTTGTCCCAATGCGTGTACTTGGTCGCACACTTCATCCAGTTGATCGGCGGAGCGAGCGGAGACGGCCACGTCGGCGCCGGCGGCTGCCAGACCAAGCGCAATCGCACGCCCGATGCCGCGTCCAGCGCCGGTAACCAAGGCTACCCGGTCCGTCAGGTCAAAGGGACTCTTCGTTGATGCGTCCGGCATTGCGGCGTCTCCCACAGGCTTCCCGCTGACGATATCAGGCAAGTGGGCGGATGATTGATAGGACTCCTGCAGCGCGGCTGGTTTCCTGAGCCGGTGCAGGGGCTTGGCTGAAGCTCGCGGCGCCCGAGCACGTCGCGCACAATGGGCGAAGAATCTGTGTGCCCATCCCTTGAGTTGCCCGCATGTCCCTGTTAGCTCCCGGAGACAAGGCTCCCGACTTCACGCTGCCCGCCACCGACGGATCGCACGTCACGCTTTCCGACCGTCGCGGCCGGCGGGTCCTGCTCTATTTCTATCCGCGCGACGATACGCCGGGCTGCACGATCGAAGCCTGCGGCTTTCGCGACAATCTGGACGAATTGTCCGCTCGCGGGGTCGACGTCTATGGGATCAACGACGACGGCGTGGGATCACACGAGCGTTTCACGTCGAAGTACAGCCTGAACTTTCCGCTTCTGGCGGACACGGATCACGGAGTGATCGAGGCGTACGGCGCCTGGGTGCAAAAGGAGATTCGCGGGCGCAGCGTCATGTGCGCCGATCGGGTGACATACCTCATCGATCCTGATGGCGATGTGGAATATGTGTGGCCCGCCGTTGATCCAAATGTCCACGTGGACGAGGTCGTCGCCCTGCTGGACGCAAGTCCGTAGATCCTTTAGTTCTGGCTCGCGCTGGACACGGCTCTCCGCGAGGCGAACAGGGTACGATCAGCGCGTGCTGGCGAAGACTCGGCTATGACTCACCAGCCTCCAGCCCACATAGCTCAGTCGGTAGAGCGCGTTCTTGGTAAGAACGAGGTCTCCGGTTCAAATCCGGATGTGGGCTCCAGCGAGAGTTTCCAGGTTCAAACTACGCATTCATTGAAATCCGCGGGCATCGTAGCCCGCCATATCGCTCTGCCCATCCCCCGCCGCCCGAATAGGGCGACATGGCTACTTTCGCCGTATCGTGCGGGACGCACTCCTCGCCCCCCAGCAAGGGCTGTTGAGAGTCGACTTAGGACGACGGTTCTGAAGCCGCGTGTCGTACGCCACGTGCACGTGTTGCCACCCGGCTCGTGGACTGCGCCGCCGGCCATCCCGGCGGATGCGCTTGCCGACGTGTCAGAAGCGGTCCAGCTTTTTCGTGTCCAGGTGCGGGAGCTCGCCGGGCTGGGCGCACTCGTAGCGCATGACCGGCGGCTGCGGAGTGCGCGGCCGCCGCAGCACCTTGCCGATGGGCGAGGCTGCCGCGTGGACGGCCGCTCGCCAACCCCGGGCCAGCCCTCGGCTTGGTAGCGTGCCCACCAGCGATAGCCGCTGGCCCGGCTGGCCCCGACCGTTTGGGCCGACCGCCCGGGTCGCGCCCCGGCACACATCAGCCAACGGAGCCTCCCTCGGGATCTTGGTGTGTGATAACCCCAAGTCTCGTTGGAGGTTCCGTGACTGTCAGGAGTCTCGCAGGTGTGTGGTCAGTACAGCTAGATCTCAGCCGGTGGATGGCGTCTCCGGCAGCTTCGAGGCTCTCGTCCGCAATGTGCGGGCACCAGGAATGCACAGAGAGCTTCTCCAACGTCTCATGCAGACGAATTGACTGCTGGCCTGCCAGGTGTTTGCCTTGGTCCTGTGACGATGATCGAACTCGACGTCACGCCGTGCGTGCCGATTCAAACATCCTGGCGCGTGGAAGCTGGCAAATGGCTGCGAACGAGCCTGACAGGGATATCGGGCCGCGCCGCGGCTCGGTTGACTTTGTAGCTAGCGGCCAAGCGTGATCAGTCGAAACCGTTGTCTGGCTTTAAGCCGTTATAGGGCACCCCGCGATCTGCGAATCCTTGTTGCCATGACGACCAAACAATCATTGGTGCCTTCTAGGCTCCCGCGTCGTGTGGACCACTCCGCCATCCACGAACGGCGCATGCACGTGAAGGCAGCATGGCAGACTGTTGGTGGCGAAATGGAATGCGTCACGAGGCCCAGATTTGACGGACAGCGATGACCTACGGTCGGAAAACGAGCGCCTGCGATCTCGGCTCTCCGGGCTCACCGACGCGATTCTGCGCATCAGTCAAAACCTTGAGTTGGACGTGGTGCTGCAGGAGGTTGTCGACAGCGCGCGCTCGTTGACGGACGCGCGTTACGCCGCAATCACGACGCAGGATGCCGCCGGCGAGGTCGAAGATTTGGTCTTTTCGGGTCTCACCGAAGAAGTAATTGAGGAAGTTCTGGCGTTTCCGCAGGGTATGGAGCTATTCCGGTATCTCAGCGGTTTACAGAAGCCGCTACGCACCAGGGACTTCGTCGCCCACGCCAACCTGGCTGGATTCCCGGGCTTCAGTCTGCCAATTGGTGCATTTCTAAGCGCACAGATCCGTGTCCGGGGCAAGCAGGTCGGCAACATCTACATTGGCGAGAAGCAACGCGGCCCTGACTTCACCCTGGAAGACGAAGAGACCCTTGAGATGTTCGCTGCCCAGGTGGGGGCTGCAATTATCAACGCCCGACGCTACGGCGACGAACAGCGCGCCAAGGCGGACCAGGCCGCCCTTGTCAATACCTCGCCCGTGGGGGTTTTGGTCATCGATGCAAAAACGCGCGAGCTGGTGCAGTTCAATGAGGAAGCGCGCCGCCTCGCCGGTGGCTTGCGTAGTCAGGACCGATCTTTTGATCATGTCCTGTCGCTGTTCACCTTTCGGCGAATTGACGGGCGGGAGATTCCTCCGGCTGAGATGCCGGTGGAACGTTCCCTCAGGACGGGCGAGACCGTGCGCGCCGAAGAGATCAGCATCCAGCGTCAGGATGGTCAGGCCGTGACAACGCTCGTCAATGCAACCCCAATCCATTCGGAGGACGGAGACATTGTGTCGGTCGTTTCAACGATCCAGGACATCACGCCGCTGGAAGACCTCGAGCGTCTGCGCGCCGAGTTCCTGGGCATGGTGAGCCACGAGTTGCGTACGCCCTTGACGTCCATCAAAGGATCCGCCGCGACGGCGCGAAGCGCCCTATACGCGCTGGATCCTGCGGAGACTCGGCAGTTCTTCCGCATCATCGAAGAACAGGCCGACCATATGCGGGACCTGATCAACAATCTCCTCGATTTGGCCCGGATTGAAGCCGGCACGCTCTCGGTGGCTCCTGAACCGACGGACTTAGCGGACGTAGTCGACCAAGCACGCAACGCCTTCCTCAGCGGCGGCTACAGGAATAGCGTCGAAGTGTCCATCGCGCCAGACTTGCCCCGGATTCCGGTGGATCGGCAGCGAGTTGGCCAAGTCCTCTATAACCTCTTTTCCAACGCGTCGAAGTACTCGCGCGAATGGTCCACGATACGCGTCAGCGCCTTGGTGGAGGACGTGTACGTAGCCGTGAGCGTGATCGACGAGGGCCGTGGATTAGCGGCCGAGCAACTGCCCCGCCTGTTCAGCAAATTTTCGCGGATCGATCACGACGATGGTGCAGAGGTGGAGGGATTCGGGCTCGGCTTGGCGATCTGTCGCGGCATTGTCGAATCCCACGGTGGCCGTATCTGGGCCGAGAGCGACGGCGAGGGCCTCGGTACGCGGTTCACGTTCACGCTGCCCGCGGTTGTGGCGGCCGCCGAGACCGCGGACCCGACCAGCGCAGTCAGCACTGTCCGCACGCAGGGCGCGTCGGCCGCAGCGGAGCGCATCCTAGCCATCGACGACGACCCGCAAGTATTGCGATATGTTCGGAGTGTTCTCTCGGGCGCTGGCTATTCGGTCGCCGTCACAAGCGAACCGGGCGAGCTGGACCGACTCATTGAGCTCGAGCAGCCCCATCTGATCCTGCTGAACTTGGTGCTGCCCGGAACCAGCGGCTTTGAACTGATCAAGCGCGTTCCAAACGTCTTTGAAGTCCCGGTCATATTCTTGACCGGTCGAGGCAGGGAACAGGACTTTGCCAGGGCCTTTGAGATGGGCGCCGCCGACTACGTTGTGAAGCCGTTTGCGCCTACGGAATTGGTGGCACGAATCCGGGCGGCGCTATATAAGCGGTCCGTATACCGGCAAGCCCAGGCGGTTGAGCCCTTCCGCCTGGGCGACCTTACGATCAACTACCTGGAACGCAGCGTCACCCTGGCAGGTCGCCCGGTCAGGCTCACGCCGACCCAGTTCAAGCTGCTCGTCGAGCTGTCCAGCAATGCCGGCCGGGTCTTGACCCATGATGAGTTGTTGGTGAAAGTTTGGGGCCAGGGACACTCAGCCGACCAGCAGTTGCTGCGATCCTTCGTCAAGGGCCTGCGCGGAAAACTCGGAGACAACGCCCGGAACCCCGTCTATATCTTCACGGAGTCGGGTATCGGTTACCGGCTGGCCAAGCCCTAGCCGCTGGCGACGCGGCGGTTCGGTGCGCCCGGGCACAGTGGCTCGGCCAAGTCGATCGGCCGGCCGAGTTCGACCAGACTTGGCGCGTCGGTCTTGATCGCCGGCTCGATTACTGTCTTCAGAATCGGCTAGCTCCGGCATCCAATTCGGGGCGTCCGGGAGCGCCGGCGTCAGTGGCGGACATGGCGTGATCGGGTGAATTTCCTGCGTGCGGATTCGGTGGAGTCCACGCGGAACACGGTGGCCGATTCCCACGACACAGGGCCGCGGGGATTCTCCCGCGGCCCTGTGTCCAACTAATCGAGACTCTAAGCGTTCAAGCCGGATGGGCGCTGGCGCCTCTGGTGAGCGCTAGGTGGCTGGTCGAAGCGTTTCTGCCTCTCCGGCCTGGTTCTCCTCGTCTTGTTTCTCTCGTCGCGTTATGAACAGGATTAGTGCCAGTACGAGAGCAAACAGTACCGTCCAGAGGGACGTCTGGAATCTCCACTTCAGAAGTGTCGAGAGCATCCCGAGAAGACCGAGCAGCCCCGGCCCAAGGATGCTGAAGACCAGGGCCTTTTCGGGAGTCCACACCTCAAAGTCCGCCAGGAGACTCGGGCCCGGGTTCTGCGCCAATGGGTAGATTCCGTATCCAGCCTGGGCGGCGGTTGCCCGGAGATCTTCAGCGGCGCTCGACTGTAACGGCGTCACCGAGGGACTGTCGGAGGAACCGCCAGGTGGGTTCGTAGGCGTCGGGTTGCCAGAGTCGCCGGGACCATTGGGACCGTTGGGGCCGTCCGGCGGGGCCGTGGGACCGTCCGGCGCGGGCGTGGGGTCATTCGTCGGGGGCGTGGGCGCATCCGGCGTGGGCGTGGGTGCATCTGGCGTGGGCGTGGGCGCATCCGGCGTGGGCGTGGGCGCATCCGGCGTGGGCGTGGGCGCATCCGGCGTGGGCGTGGGCGCATCCGGCGTGGGCGTGGGCGCATCCGGCGTAGGCGTGGGCGCATCCGGCGTAGGCGTGGGCGTGGGCGTAGGCGTAGGCGTGGGCGCATCCGGCGGCGGATCAGGCAGAGTTACGACCGTCGAGATTGCCGTGCGACCCTGGCCGGCGTCCGACCAGGGACCCAAGCCCTCCACGTTGGACGCGGCCACCTGAACTTCATAGGCGGTATCGGAGTTCAGACCTGAGATTCTGGTCGTCGTGCCCGCTCCGACGAAGGGATGCGCAATCCACGATGCCGTGCCGACCTGCCGGTAGCGCAGGTCATAGTCGGTGATGGCCGGCCGGCCCTGGTTGGCAGGGGCTGTCCAGGTCACGTCAAGCTCGGTCTGCGGGCTGGCGCCCGGAACCACCGTCGGCGCGTCGGGCTGATCCGGCGGCAACTGGTCGAGCACCTCGATGGTCACGTCCACCGTGGCGTCCGCGGTCGCGTCCGGCTGGCCGCTTGCGTCCTTGCCGTCCGTCACGCTGACCGTGACCGCGTATGAGGTCGTGGTTTCATAATCGAGCACGGCGCCGCCCGCCACGCGAATCTGGCCGCTGGCGGCGTCGATCACGAAGGCGCTCGCACCGGACAGCGCGAAGGTCAGCGGGTCACCGTCGGCATTGGTCGCCGTGACCGGCGCGCCGACAGGGGCGCCAACCGGCGAGTTTTCCGCAATTGCGCGCGTGAGCGTGCCGCCATCCGCTGGAATCGCGATCGCTTTGAGATCGTTCGAGACTTCGGTACGTCCGACCCCGGCATCCGACCAGGGACTGGTGCCTTCGTCGTTGCTCGCCGCCACCTGCACCTCATACGCAGTTCCGGGCTCCAGACCCGTGACGGTGGTTTCGGTTGCCACACCATCGAAGGCATGCGCGATCCACTCCGACTCGCCGTCCGGCCGGTATCGCAAGTCGTAGTCAGTGATGTCCGGCCGGCCGGCGTTGGCGGGAGCCGTCCAGCTCACGTCAAGCTCAGTCTCCGGGCTGGCGCCCGGAACCACGGTCGGCGCGTCGGGCTGATCCGGCGGCTCGGCCACGTCGATGACGTTGACGGTGACCGTCACCTCGGCGTCGACGGAGTGGGTGTCGCCGGCCCCTACGATGTCGAGACCATCGCTGGCCTGGATGACCACGGTGTAGGACGTCCTGGATTCATAGTCCAGCGACGCGCCCGCGGCCACGCTGAGCTGTCCGGTGGTCGAATTCAGATCGAAGAGGGATGACGCCTCCCGCAGGGTGTAGCTCAGCGGCTGACCCTCGGGATCGATGGCCGTGACCGGACTGCCCACCAGGGTGCTCGCTGGCGAGTTTTCCGGTATGGAGCGCGCCGCAGCCGACTGGGCAAATTTCGGGGGAAGATTTTGTCGCGCCGTGGTGCCTTCACCTGGCGACGACCACCCGCTGTGTCCGTCGTCGTTGCGCGCCCGTACCCGGACCTCATACGTCGTGTCCGGCGTCAGGCCGGTGAGCGTGGTTTCGGTCGCTGTGCCGGTGAAGGGGTGGTTGATCCAGCTTCCGCCGGCCTTCTCTCGGTATTCCACGTCGTAGTCGGTGATGGCCGGACCGCCACGGGTGTCAGGCGCCGACCAGTCAACCTCAAGCGCGGTGGTGGGCTCGGAGGGCGACTGCGTCACCAGCGGCCGATCCGGCGCCAGCGGCGGCCGCTTGGTGCCCTGCTCGGGCGGATTTGTCACCAACGCGGATTTGGGCCTTACTTCAATGGTCAGCGCAATCGTCGCCGCCAGGCCCTGCACCGTGTAATCCACCTGGCCGGTGTAGGAGCTCTTGGTCTCGTAATCGAGGCTGGCGCCCTGCTTGACGCTGATCTGGCCGCTGGCGGCGTCGATTTCAAAGGCGCCGGAGGTGGCCGCCTCGCCCGTGAGCGAGTAGCTCAACGCCACGCCGTCATAGGGCGTGCCGGTGACGGGGGCGCCGACGGCGGTGCCCGCCGCGGCGTCTTCGGCCACGCTGCGGGTTGCCGTCGCGGTGATGCCGATGGTCGCGGTGCGAGTCACGGCCCCGCCGTAGGGGTCGCTGGCCGTGTAGGCCACCGTCGACGAGCCCTGATTGAGGAAGGTGACTTGCAGATGGGCCTCCCCGGCGTCCCCGGACAGGCTGACCCCGAGCAGGGCGGGATGCTGGGCGGCGGCTGCATAGGTCAGCGTGTCGTCATCAGCGTCGGCGAACAGGACGCCCAGCGCGCCTTCCCCGGTTTCGCGGTAATCGACAGTGCTGCCAACCGCGAAGGTGCCGTCATTGAAGGCCGCGCTGGTGGCGGTCGGCGGGCGGTTGGCCTGGCCGGAGCCGGTGTCTGACCAGGGGCCTTCGCCCTCAAGCGACGTGAGCGCGCGCACCTGGACCTCGTAGGTGGCGCCGGCGTCGAGGTTCGGCAGGGTGAGGTTCAGGGTCGAGGCTGCCAGCACGCTGGTCTCGGCGTTGCTGGCGTTGATGTAGGTATAGGTCGTCCACGCCTCGGGGGTCTCACCGTCGGCGACCTGTTCTCGGTATTGGACCTCGTAGCCGGTGATGGAGGTGCCGTTGGCGTCGGGGGCCGTCCAACTCACGTCCAAGGCGGGGACGGACGGCTCGCTGAAGGTGGTGCGCGTCAGCGTCGGCGCGTCGGGCTGCCCGACCTCGAGGTCCGTCACGTTGATGGTGACGTTGATGGCCGACGCATGGCCGTTGACGGTGTAGGCCACCTGGCCGGTGTAGGAGTTCTTGGTCTCGAAGTCGAGGCTGGCGCCTTGCTTGACGCTGATCTGGCCGCTGGCCGAGTCGATTTCAAAGGCCCCGGAGGTGGCCGCTTCGCCGGTCAGCGTGTAGCTGAGCGTCTCGTTGTTATAGGGCGTGCCCGCCACCGGCGCGCCGACGGCGGTGCCGGCGGCGGCGTTCTCGGCCACGCTGCGAGTCGCGGTCGCGGTGCCGGTGAGGCTCACGGTGCGGGTGACCGCGCCGCCATAGGCGTCGAGCGCCTGGTAGCTGACGGTGGAGGTGCCCGGATTGAGCAGGACGACGCGCAGTCGCGCGTGCCCGTTTTCCACCGAGGTGGTGACACCCAGCAGGCCGGCATTGGCCGCCGTAGCCGCATAGGTCAGCGCGTCGCCATCGGCGTCTTCAAACAATGGCCCGACCGCGGATGGGCCCGTCTCGAAGTAATCGGTGGTCGTGCCGACGGTGAGCGTGCCGCCGGTGAAGGCCTTGCTCGTCGCGGTCGGCGCCCGATTGGCGCGGCCGGAGCCGGTGTCCGACCAGGGGCCTTCGCCCTCGAGCGACGTGACCGCGCGCACCTGGACCTCGTAGGTGGCGCCCGCGTCGAGGTCCGGCAGAGTGAGGCTCAGGGTCGAGGCCGCCAGCACGCTGGTCTCGGCGTTGCTGGCGTCGGTGTAGGTATAGGTCGTCCAGGCGTTGGCCTGTTGGCCGTCGGCGACCTGTTCTCGGTATTGGACTTCGTAGCCGGTGATGGTGGTGCCGTTGGCGTCGGGGGCCGTCCAACTCACATCCAGGGCCGGATTCGTCGGCTCGCTGAAGGTGGTGCGCGTCAGCGTCGGCGCGTCGGGCTGCCCGACCTCCAGGTCCGTCACGTTGATGGTGACGTTGATGGCCGACGCATGGCCGTTGACCGTGTAGGTCACCTGGCCCGTGTAGGAGTTCTTGGTCTCGTAGTCGAGGCTGGCGCCTTGCTTGACGCTGATCTGGCCGCTGGCGGCGGCGATCTCGAAGGCGCCGGAGGTGGCCGCTTCGCCCGTGAGCGAGTAGCTCAACGCCACGTTGTTATAAGGCGTGCCCGTCACCGGCGCGCCGACGGCGGTGCCGGCGGCGGCGTTTTCGGCCACGCTGCGGGTCTCGCTGGCGGTGCCGGTGAGACTCACGGTGCGGGTCACGGCCCCGCCGTAGGCGTCGCGAGCCACGTAGTTGAGGTTGGACGTACCGGGGTTGAGGACGGTGACGCTGAGTTCGGCGCTGCCGGCGGCGCCGGCGAGGCTGACGCCGAGCAGGCCGGGGTTGGCCGCCGCAGCCGCATAGGTCAGCGGGTCGCCATCGGCGTCGGCGAACAACGCCCCAAGCGCGCCTTCCCCGGTCTCGTTAAAGGCGGCGATGTCGCCAACCGCGAAGGTGCCGCCGGTGAAGGTCGCGCTGGAGGCGGTCGGCGGGCGGTTGGCCCGGCCCAACCCAGTGGCCGACCAGGGGCCGGGCTCGCCGTCGCTGCTGACGGCGCGAATCTGGACCTCGTAGGTGGCGCCGGCGTCGAGGTTGGGCAGGGTGAGGTCCAGGGGCGAGGCCGCCAGCACGCTGGTTTCGGCGTCGTTGGCGTCGGTGTAGGTGTAGGTCGTCCAGTCGTTGGCCGGTTGACCGTCGGCGACTTGCTTGCGGTACTGGGCCTGGTAGCCGGTGATGGTGACGCCGGCGACCGCCGTCGGCGCGGACCAGGTGACGTCCAGGGCGGGGTTGGTGGGCACGCTGAAGGTGGTGCGGGCGAGCGTGGGGGCGTCCGGCCGTCCCGGCGCATCCTTGTCCGTCACCTGGATGGTGAGCGTGATGGCTGACGCATGGCCGTTGACCGTGTAGGTCACCTGGCCGGTGTAGGAGTTCTTGGTCTCGTAATCGAGGCTGGCGCCCTGCTTGACGCTGATCTGGCCGCTGGCGGCGGCGATCTCGAAGGCCCCGGAGGTGGCCGCTTCGCCCGTGAGCGAGTAGCTCAAGGCCACGTTGTTATAGGGCGTGCCGGTGACAGGGGCGCCGACGGCGGTGCCCGCCGCGGCGTTTTCGGCCACGCTGCGAGTCGCGGTCGCGGTGCCGGTGAGGCTCACGGTGCGGGTCACGGCCCCGCCGTAGGCGTCGCGAGCCACGTAGTTGAGGTTGGACGTGCCGGGGTTGAGGACGGTGACGCTGAGTTCGGCGCTGCCGGCGGCGCCGGCGAGGCTGACGCCGAGCAGGCCGGGGTTGGCCGCCGCGGCCACATAGGTCAGCGGGTCGTCATCGGCGTCGGCGAACAGGTGGCCCAGCGCGCCTTCCCCGGACTCGCGGTAATCGACAGTGCTGCCGACGGCGAAGGTGCCGTCATTGAAGGCCGCGCTGGTGGCGGTCGGCGGGCGGTTGGCCTGGTCCGACCCGGTGGCTGACCAGGGGCCTTCGCCCTCGAGCGACGTGACCGCGCGCACCTGGACCTCGTAGGTGGCGCCAGCGTCCAGGTCCGGCAGAGTGAGGCTCAGGGTCGAGGCCGCCAGCACGCTGGTAACGACTTCGTTGGCGTCGGTGTAGGTATAGGTCGTCCACGCCTCGGGGGTCTCACCGTCGGCGACCTGTTCTCGGTATTGGACCTCGTAGCCGGTGATGGAGGTGCCGTTGGCGTCGGGGGCCGTCCAACTCACGTCCAAGGCGGGGTTGGTCGGCTTGCTGAAGGTGGTGCGCGTCAGCGTCGGCGCGTCGGGCTGCCCGGCCTCGAGGTCCGTCAGGTTGATGGTGACGTTGATGGCCGACGCGTAGCTGTTGACCGTGTAGGCCACCTGGCCGGTGTAGGAACTCTTGGTCTCGAAGTCGAGGCTGGCGCCCTGCTTGACGCTGATCTGGCCGCTGGCGGCGTTGATTTCAAAGGCCCCGGAGGTGGCGGCTTCGCCCGTGAGCGAGTAGCTCAAGGCCACGCCGTTGTAGGGCGTACCGGTGACGGGGGCGCCGACGGCGGTGCCGGCGGCGGCGTTTTCGGCCACGCTGCGAGTCGCTGTCGCGGTGCCGGTGAGGCTCACGGTGCGGGTGACCGCCCCGCCGTAGGGGTCGAGCGCCTGGTAGCTGACGGTGGAGGTGCCCGGATTGAGGAGGACGACGCGCAGTCGCGCGTGCCCGTTTTCCACCGAGGTCGTGACGCCCAATAGGCCGGGATTCGCCGCCGTAGCCGCATAGGTCAGCGCGTCGCCATCGGCGTCTTCAAACAATGGCCCGACCGCGGATGGGCCCGTCTCGAAGTAATCGGTGGTCGTGCCGACGGTGAACGTGCCGCCGGTGAAGGCCTTGCTCGTCGCGGTCGGCGCCCGGTTGGCCCGGCCCGAGCCGGTGGCTGACCAGGGGCCTTCGCCCTCAAGCGACGTGACCGCGCGCACCTGGACCTCGTAGGTGGCGCCGGCGTCGAGGTCCGGCAGGTTGATGCTCAATGTCGAGGCCGCCAGCACGCTGGTGACATTCTCGTCGGCGTCGGTGTAGGTATAGGTCGTCCAGGCGTTGGCCTGTTGGCCGTCGGCGACCTGTTCTCGGTATTGGACTTCGTAGCCGGTGATGGTGGTGCCGTTGGCGTCGGGGGCCGTCCAACTCACGTCCAGGGCCGGATTCGTCGGCTCGCTGAAGGTGGTCCGCGTCACTGTCGGCGCGTCGGGCTGCCCGGCCTCCAGGTCCGTCAGGTTGATGGTGACGTTGATGGCCGACGCATGGCCGTTGACCGTGTAGGTCACCTGGCCGGTGTAGGAGTTCTTGGTCTCGTAATCGAGGCTGGCGCCCTGCTTGACGCTGATCTGGCCGCTGGCGGCGTTGATTTCAAAGGCGCCGGAGGTGGCCGCTTCGCCCGTGAGCGAGTAGCTCAAGGCCACGTTGTTGTACGGCGTACCGGTGACGGGCGCGCCGACGGCGGTGCCGGCGGGGGCGTTTTCGGCGACGCTGCGGGTTGCCATCGCGGTAATGCCGATGGTCGCGGTGCGAGTCACGGCCCCGCCGTAAGGGTCGCTGGCCGTGTAGGTGACCTTCGACGAGCCCTGATTGCGGGGGGTTACTTGCAGGTGGGCCTCGCCCGGATCCCCGGACAGGCTGACGCCGAGCAAGGCCGGATGCTCCGCTGCGGCGCTATAGGTCAGCGCGTCGCCATCGGCGTCGGCGAACAGGTCGCCCAGCGCGTCGGCTCCGGTTTCGCGGTAATCGACAGTGCTGCCAACCGCGAAGGTGCCGCCGGTGAAGGCCGCGCTGGTGGCGGTGGGCGGGCGGTTGGCCCGGCCGGAGCCGGTGGCCGACCAGGGGCCTTCACCCTCAAGCGACGTGACCGCGCGCACCTGGACCTCGTAGGTCGCGCCGGCGTCGAGGTCCGGCAGGTTGATGCTCAATGTCGAGGCCGCCAGCTTGCTGGTGACATTCTCGTCGGCGTCGGTGTAGGTATAGGTCGTCCAGGCGTTGGCCGGTTGGCCGTCGGCGACCTGTTCTCGGTATTGGACCTCGTAGCCGGTGATGGTCGTGCCGTTGGCGTCGGGGGCCGTCCAACTCACGTCCAGGGCCGGATTCGTCGGCTCGCTGAAGGTGGTCCGCGTCACTGTCGGCGCGTCGGGCTGCCCGACCTCCAGGTCCGTCACGTTGATGGTGACGTTGATGGCCGACGCATGGCCGTTGACGGTGTAGGTCACCTGGCCGGTGTAGGAGTTCTTGGTCTCGTAATCGAGGCTGGCGCCCTGCTTGACGCTGATCTGGCCGGTGGCGGCGGCGATCTCGAAGGCCCCGGAGGTGGCCGCTTCGCCCGTGAGCGAGTAGCTCAAGGCCACGTTGTTATAGGGCGTGCCGGTGACGGGGGCGCCGACGGCGGCGCCGGCGGCGGCGTTTTCGGCCACGCTGCGAGTCGCGGTCGCGGTGCCGGTGAGGCTCACGGTGCGGGTCACGGCCCCGCCGTAGGCGTCACTCGCCACGTAGTTGAGGTTGGACGTGCCGGGGTTGAGGACGGTGACGCTGAGTTCGGCGGTGCCGGCGGTGCCGGCGAGGCTGACGCCGAGCAGGCCGGGGTTGGCCGCCGCGGCCGCATAGGTCAGCGGGTCGCCATCGGCGTCGGCGAACAGGTGGCCCAGCGCGCCTTCCCCGGTTTCGCGGTAATCGACAGTGCTGCCGACCGTGAAGGTGCCGTCATTGAAGGCCGCGCTGGTGGCGGTCGGCGGGCGGTTGGCCTGGCCCGACCCGGTGGCCGACCAGGGGCCGTCATCCTCCGCACCCGCGGCCCGCACCTGCACTTCATACGTCGCCCCCGCCTCCAGGTTCGTTAGCGTGAGGCTCCTTGCCGTCGCGCCCAACGTTCCGCTGTACGTCGTCCACGCCGCCGCTTCCTCACCGTCGGCGGCTTTCTTGCGGTACTGCGCCTTGTAACCAGTGATGGTGACGCCGGCGACCGCCGTCGGCGCGGACCAGGTGACGTCCAGGGCGGGGTTGGAGGGCGCGCTGAAGGTGGTGCGGGCGAGCGTGGGGGCGTCCGGCCGCCCCGGCGCATCCTTGTCCGTCACCTGGATGGTGAGCGTGATCGCCGACGCATGGCCGTTGACCGTGTAGGTCACCTGGCCGGTGTAGGAACTCTTGGTCTCGTAGTCGAGGCTGGCGCCTTGCTTGACGCTGATCTGGCCGCTGGCGGCGGCGATTTCAAAGGCCCCGGAGGTGGCGGCCTCGCCCGTGAGCGAGTAGCTCAAGGCCACGTTGTTGTAGGGCGTGCCCGTCACCGGCGCGCCGACGGCGGTGCCGGCGGCGGCGTTTTCGGCCACGCTGCGAGTCGCTGTCGCGGTGCCGGTGAGGCTCACGGTGCGGGTGACCGCCCCGCCGTAGCGGTCGCTGGCCGTGTAGGTGACCTTTGACGAGCCCTGATTGCGGAGGGTGACTTGCAGGTGGGCCTCGCCCGGATCCCCGGACAGGCTGACGCCGAGCAGGCCGGGGTTGGCCGCCGCGGCGGCATAGGTCAGCGGGTCGTCATCGGCGTCGTCGAACAGGTCGCCCAGCGCGCCTTCCCCGGTCTCGCGGTAATCGACAGTGCTGCCGACCGTGAAGGTGCCGTCATTGAAGGCCGCGCTGGTGGCGGTCGGCGGGCGGTTGGCCTGGCCCGACCCGGTGGCCGACCAGGGGCCTTCGCCCTCAAGCGACGTGACCGCGCGCACCTGGACCTCGTAGGTGGCGCCGGCGTCGAGGTTCGGCAGGTTGAGGCTCAATGTCGAGGCCGCCAGCTTGCTGGTGACATTCTCGTCGGCGTCGGTGTAGGTATAGGTCGTCCAGGCGTTGGCCGGTTGGCCGTTGGCAACTTGCTTGCGGTATTGGACCTCGTAGCCGGTGATGGAGGTGCCGTTGGCGTCGGGGGCCGTCCAACTCACGTCCAAGGCGGGGTTGGACGGCTCGCTGAAGGTGGTGCGCGTCAGCGCCGGCGCGTCGGGCTGCCCGACCTCGAGGTCCGTCACGTTGATGGTGACGTTGATGGCCGACGCGTGGCCGTTGACGGTGTAGGTCACCTGGCCGGTGTAAGAGTTCTTGGTCTCGTAATCGAGGCTGGCGCCTTGCTTGACGCTGATCTGGCCGCTGGCGGCGTTGATTTCAAAGGCGCCGGAGGTGGCCGCTTCGCCCGTGAGCGAGTAGCTCAAGGCCACGTTGTTATAGGGCGTACCGGTGACGGGGGCGCCGACGGCGGCGCCGGCGGCGGCGTTTTCGGCCACGCTGCGAGTCGCTGTCGCGGTGCCGGTGAGGCTCACGGTGCGGGTCACGGCCCCGCCGTAGGCGTCGCGAGCCACGTAGTTGAGGTTGGACGTGCCGGGGTTGAGGACGGTGACGCTGAGTTCGGCGGTGCCGGCGGCGCCGGCGAGGCTGACGCCGAGCAGGCCGGGGTTGGCCGCCGCGGCGGCATAGGTCAGCGTGTCGTCATCGGCGTCGGCGAAAAGGACGCCCAGTCCGCCCTGCCCGGTCTCGTTAAAGGTGGCGATGTCGCCAACCGCGAAGGTGCCGCCGGTGAAGGTCGCGCTGGAGGCGGTCGGCGGGCGGTTGGCCCGGCCGGAGCCGGTGGCCGACCAGGGGCCGATCTCGCCGTCGCTGCTGACGGCGCGAATCTGGACCTCGTAGGTGGCGCCGGCGTCGAGGTTGGGCAGGTTGAGGTTCAGGGTTGAGGCTGCCAGCACGCTGGTCTCGGTGTTGCTGGCGTCGGTGTAGGTATAGGTCGTCCAGGCGTTGGCCTGCTCGCCCTCGGCGACTTGCTTCCGGTATTGGGCCTGGTAGCCGCCGAGGGTGACGCCGGCGACCGCCGTCGGCGCGGACCAGGTGACGTCCAGGGCGGGGTTGGTGGGCACGCTGAAGGTCGTGCGGGCGAGGGAGGGGGCGTCGGGCCGCCCCGGCGGCGTCAGATCCGTCACGTTGATGGTGAGGTTGATGGCCGTGGCGTACCCGTCAACGGAGTACTCGACCTTGCCCGAGTAGGTGTCCTTGGTCTCGTGGTCAAGGCTAGCGCCCTGCTTGACGCTGATCTGGCCGCTGGCGGCGTTGATTTCAAAGGCGCCGGAGGTGGCCGCCTCGCCCGTGAGCGAGTAGCTCAACGCCACGCCGTCATAGGGCGTGCCGGTGACGGGGGCGCCGACGGCGGTGCCGGCGGCGGCGTTCTCGGCAATGCTGCGGGACTCGTTGGCGGTGCCGGTGAGGCTCACGGTGCGGGTGACCGCGCCGCCGTAGGCGTCGCTGGCCACGTACGTGAGGTTGGAGGTGCCGGGATTGCGCAGCGTGACGCTGAGCTCGGCGCTGCCCGGCGTCCCGGCGAGGCTGACGCCGAGCAGGGCGGGATGCTGGGCGGTCGCGGCGTAGGTGAGGGTGTCGCCGTCGGCGTCGGCGAAGAGGACGCCCAGGGCGTCCTCGCCGGTCTCGTTGTAGTCAGCCGTCTCGCCGACGGCGAAGGTGCCGCCGGCGAAGGCCGCGCTGGTGGCGGTGGGCGGGCGGTTGGCCTGGCCGGAGCCGGTGTCCGACCAGGGGCCTTCGCCCTCGACTGACGTGACCGCGCGCACCTGGACCTCGTAGGTGGCGCCGGCGTCGAGGTTGGGCAGGGTGAGGTTCAGGGTCGAGGCTGCCAGCACGCTGGTCTCGGCGTTGCTGGCGTCGATGTAGGTATAGGTCGTCCACGCCTCGGGGGTCTCGCCGTCGGCGACCTGCGTGCGGTATTGGACCTCGTAGCCGCTGATGGTCGTGCCGTTGGCGTCGGGCGCGGTCCAACTCACATCCAGGGCCGGATTCGTCGGCTTGCTGAAGGTGGTCCGCGTCACTGTCGGTGCGTCGGGCTGCCCGGCCTCGAGGTCGGTCAGGTTGATGGTCACATCGATGGCTGTCGCATAGCCGTTGACCGTGTAGGCCACCTGGCCGGTGTAGGAGTTCTTAGTCTCGTAATCGAGGCTGGCGCCCTGCTTGACGCTGATCTGGCCGCTGGCCGAGTCGATTTCAAAGGCCCCCGACGTGGCCGCTTCGCCCGTGAGCGAGTAGCTCAACGCTACGTTGTTATAGGGCGTGCCGGTGACGGGGGCGCCGACGGCGGCGCCGGCGGCAGCGTTTTCGGCCACGCTGCGGGTCTCGCTGGCGGTGCCGGTGAGGCTCACGGTGCGGGTGACCGCGCCACCGTAGGGGTCAAGCGCCTGGTAGCCGACGGTGGACGTGCCCGGGTTGAGGACAGTGACGCTGAGTTCGGCGCTGCCGGCGGTGCCGGAGAGGCTGACGCTGAGCAGGGCCGGATGCTGGGCGGCGGCCGCATAGGTCAGCGCGTCGCCATCGGCGTCGACGAACAACGCCCCAAGCGCGCCTTCCCCGGTCTCGTGGTAGTCGGCGGTGGTGCCAACCGCGAAGGTGCCGCCGGTGAAGGCCGCGGTGGAGGCCGTGGGCGGGCGGTTGGCGCGGCCGGAGCCGGTGTCTGACCAGGGGCCTTCGCCTTCATTGCTGAACGCGCGCACCTGCGCCTCGTAGGTCGCGCCGGCGTCCAGGCCCGGCAGGTTGACGCTCCGTGTCGAGGCCGCCAGCTTGCTGGTGACAACCTCGTCGGCGTTGGTATAGGTATAGGTCGTCCAGGCGTTGGCCGTTTGGCCCTCGGCGACTTGCTTGCGGTACTGGACTTCATAGTCGCTGATGGTGACGCCGCTGACCGCCGTCGGCGCGGACCAGGTGACGTCCAGGGCCGGGTTGGAGGGCGCGCTGAAGCTGGTGCGGGCGAGCGTGGGTGCGTCCGGCTGGCCGGTCGTCAGGTCCGTCACCTTGATGATGACGTTGATGACGGCCGCATGGGTATTGACCTTGTAGTGCACCTCGCCGCGGTAGAACTTGGCAATCACCTCGCCGTTGAATTTCTCGATTTCCCGGTGGCTGTCATCCGTTTCGTAGTCCAGCGTTGCGCCCTGCGCCAGGCTGATCTGGCCCGTGGCGGAATTGATCACGAACTTGCCGGAGTCCTTCGCCTTGCCATCCAGGGTGTAGCTCAGCGCCACGTCGTTGTACGGCGTGCCCGTCACCGGGGCGCCTACGGCGGTGCCGGCGGCGGAGTTCTCGGCGATTTCCCGGCTCACCTTGGCGGTGATGCCGATGGTCGCGGTGCGGGTGACGGATCCGCCGTAGGCGTCGCTGGCCGTGTACGTCAGTTTTGACGAGCCTTGATTGAGGAGGGTCGCCCGCAACTGGGCCTCCCCGGGATCACCGGAGAGGCTGACGCCGAGCAAGGCGGGATGCTCGGCCGCGGCCTCATAGGTCAGCGTGTCGCCATCGGCGTCGTTGAAGAAGACGCCCAGCGCACCCTGCCCGGACTCGTTGTAATCCGCCGTGGAGCCGACCGGGAAGGTGCCGCCGTTGAAGGCCGTGCTGGTGGCGGTGGGTGGCCGGTTGGCCGTGCCCGAGCCGGTGTCCGACCAGGGGCCCTCGCCCTCGAGTGTCGTGACCGCGCGCACCTGCGCTTCGTAGGTCGCGCCGGCCTCCAGGTCTGGCAGGTTGATGCTCCGTGTCGACGCCGCCAGCTTGTTGGTGACAACCTCGTTGGCGTCGGTGTAGGTGTAGTCCGTCCACGCCTCGGGAGTCTCACCGTCGGCGACCTGCTTGCGGTACTGGACCTCGTAAGCGGTGATGGTGAGGCCGTTGGCGTCGGGTGCGGTCCAGGTGACGTCCAGCGCCGGGTTCGTCGGCTTACTGAACTCGGTCCGCGACACCGTCGGCGCGTCAGGCTGTCCCGCCTCAACGTCCGTTACCAGGATGCTGACGTTGATGACGGCCGCGTGAGTGTTGACCGTGTAATGCACCTCGCCGCGGTAGAACTTGGCAATCACCTCGCCGTTGAATGTCTCGGTTTCCCGGTAGTCGTCATCCGTTTCGTAGTCCAGCGTCGCGCCCTGCGCCAGGCTGATCTGGCCGCTGGCCGCGTCGATCACGAACTTGCCGGAGTCCTTCGCCTTGCCCTCGAGCGTGTAGCTCAGCGCTACGCCGTTGTACGGCGTCCCTGTCACTGGGTCGCCCACGGCGGTGCCGGCGGCGGAGTTCTCGGCGATTTCCCGGCTCACCTTGGCGGTGATGCCAATCGTCGCGGTGCGGGTCACGGATCCGCCGTAAGGGTCGCTGGCCGTGTACATCAGTTTTGACGAGCCCTGATTGAGGAGGGTCGCCCGCAACTGGGCCTGCCCGGGATCACCGGAGAGGCTGACGCCGAGCAAGGCGGGATGCTGCGCGGCGGCGGTGTAGGTCAGCGTGTCGCCATCGGCGTCGTTGAAGAAGACGCCCAGCGCACCCTGCCCGGACTCGTTGTAATCCGCCGTGGAGCCGACGGGGAAGGTGCCGCCGTTGAAGGCCGTGCCGGTCGCGGTGGGCGGCCGGTTGGCCGTGCCGGTCCCGATGTCGGACCAGGGGCCGAGCTTCTGGCCTGGGGCGGGGAGGGTCTGGCCCGGGCGCTCGTCGTCGATGATGGTGATGACGGTGCTCGCAACGGTCAGCCCCGCGGCCGTGCCGGAGACGATGACGCTCTCGCTGCCCTCAGCCTCCGAGTCGTCGAGGCCGGTGAAGGTCAGGGTCACCGATCCGCTGGTCTGGCCGTCGGCAATCGTCACGTCGGGCAAGGTCCACACGGTGTAGTCGGTCCCGCCAGTCGCCGTGCCCGAGAGCGCCAGGTCAACGGTCACGGCGCCGGAGGTGCCCGCCCGGGTCGCCGTCACGGTGATGCCGGCCGCCAGGGCGTTCTCGCCGAAGGAATCGGGGCTCACGCTCAGGGTGATGTCCCGATCTTTCCGGGCCACCGCGCGCACCTGCGCCTCATAGGTCGCGCCGGCTTCCAGATCCGGCAGGGTGACGGCGGTGGTCGACACGGTGGTGGGCGTCCAATCCTGGGCGCCCTGCTTGCGGTACCGGAGCTGGTAGCCGGTGATGGTGAGGCCGTTGGCGGCGGCGGCCGTCCAGGCGGCGTCCAGGGCGGGATCCATCGGATCGCTGGACTCGGTGCGGGTGAGCGTGGGCGTGCCGGGCTTGCCGGGCAGGACTTCCGTCACGATGAGGCTCACGTTGATGACCGACGGGTTTTCATCGACCGTGTAATGCACCTCGCCGCGGTAGAACTTGGCAATTACCTCGCCGTTGAATGTCTCGGTTTCCCGGTGGGCGTCATTCGCTTCGTAGTCCAGCGTCGCGCCTTGCGCCACGCTGATCTGGCCCGTGGTCGAATCGATCACGAACTTGCCGGAGTCCGCCGCGTTGCCTGTCAGGGTGTAGCTCAGCGCCTCGCCGTTGTACGGCGTGCCCGTTACCGGGGCGCCCACCGGTGTGCCCCCGGGGGAGAACTCGGCGATTCTCCGGCTCTCCTTCGCGGTGATGCCGATGGTCACAGTGCGAGTCACGGTCCCGCCGTAAGGGTCGCTGGCCGTGTACATCAATTGCGACGAGCCCTGATTGAGGAGGGTCGCCCGCAACTGGGCCTGCCCGGGATCACCGGAGAGGCTGACGCCGAGCAAGGCGGGATGCTGCGCGGCGGCGGTGTAGGTCAGCGTGTCGCCCTCGGCGTCGGTGAAGAAGACGCCCAGCGCGCCGGGCCCGGTCTCGTTGTAATCCGCCGTGGCACCGACCGGGAAGGTGCCGCCGTTGAAGGCCGTGCCGGTCGCGGTGGGCGGCCGGTTGGCCGTGCCGGTCCCGGTGTCCGACCAGGGGCCGAACTTCTCGCCTGCCGCGGTGATGGCCCGACCCGGGCGCTCGTCGTCGATGATGGTGATGACGGCGCTCGCGACGGTCAGCCCCGCGACCGTGCCGGAAACGATGATGCTCTCGCTGCCCTCATCCTCCGTGTCGTTGATGCCGGTGAACGTGAAGGTCTTTGACCCGCTGGTGCTGCCATCCGCAATACGTATGTCGGTCAAATCCCTCACCCTGTAGTCGGTTCCGGAGCCTGTGGCCGTGCCCGAGAGCGAAAGGTCAACGACGATGGCGCCGGAGGTGCCCTGGCGGGTCGCCGTGACGGTAACGCTGGAGCCGCGCGAATCCCCGCCGAACGAGGACTCGTCGAATGTGCTGCGGCTGACGCTGAGGGTGATGTCAGCCGCCGACTGTGGCTTCGCGGCCACCGCGCGCACCTGCGCCTGATAGGTCGCGCCGGCTTCCAGATCCGGCAGAGTGACGGCGGTGGTCGACGCGGTGGTGGGTGTCCAATCCTGGGCGCCCTGCTTGCGGTATTGGACCTCGTAGCCGGTGATGGTGAGGCCGTTGCCGTCGGCGGCCGTCCAGGCGGCGTCCAGGGCGGGCTCCATCGGATCGCTGGACTCGGTGCGGGTGAGCGTGGGCGTGCCGGGTTTGCCGGGCAGGACTTCCGTCACGATGAGGCTCACGTTGATGACCGACGGGTTTTCATCGACCGTGTAATGCACCTCGCCGCGGTAGAACTTGGCAATTACCTCGTCGTTGAATGTCTCGGTTTCCCGGTGGGCGTCATTCGCTTCGTAGTCCAGCGTCGCGCCTTGCGCCACGCTGATCTGGCCCGTGGTCGAATCGATCACGAACTTGCCGGAGTCCGCCGCGTTGCCTGTCAGGGTGTAGCTCAGCGCCTCGTTGTTGTACGGCGTGCCCGTCACCGGGGCGCCCACCGCCGTGCCCCCGGGGGAGAACTCGGCGATTTTCCGACTCTCCTTCGCGGTGATGCCGATGGTCACGGTGCGGGTCACCGACCCGCCGTAGGCGTCAGTGGCCGTGTAGGTCAGGTCCGACGAGCCTTGATTGAGGAGGGTCGCCCGCAGCTGGGCCTCGCCGGGATCACCGGAGAGGCTGACGCCGAGCAAGGCCGGATGCTCGGCTTCGGCGGCATAGGTCAGCGTGTCGCCCTCGGCGTCGGTGAAGAAGACGCCCAGCGCGCCCTGCCCGGTCTCGTTGTAATCCGCCGTGGCGCCGACCGGGAAGGTGCCGCCGTTGAAGGCCGTGCCGGTGGCGGTGGGCGGCCGGTTGGCCGTGCCCGTACCGGTGTCCGACCAGGGGCCGAGCTCGCCGTCGCTGCTGACGGCGCGAATCTGGACCTCGTAGGTGGCGCCGGCGTCCAGGTTCGGCAAGGTGAGGCTCAGGGTCGTTGCCGCCAGCGAGCTGGTGACATTCTCGTCGGCGTCGGTGTAGGTGTACAGGGTCCACGCCTCGGGCGTGTCACCCTCGGCGACCTGCTTGCGGTACTGGACCTCGTAGCCGGTGATGGTGAGGCCGTTGGCGTCGGGCGCGGTCCAGGTGACGTCCAGGGCCGGGTTCGTCGGCTCGCTGAATTCAGTACGCGTCACCGTCGGCGCGTCTGGCTGTCCCGCCCCAACGTCCGTCACCTTGATGATGACGTTGATGACGGCATCGTGACTGTTGACCGTGTACTTCACCTCGCCGCGGTAGAACTTGGCAATCACCTCGCCGTTGAATTCCTCGGTTTCCCGGTGGACGTCATCCGTTTCGTAGTCCAGCGTCGCGCCCTGCGCCAGGCTGATCTGGCCCGTGGCGGAGTCGATCACGAACTTGCCGGAGTCCTTCGCCTTGCCCTCGAGCGTGTAGCTCAGCGCCACGTTGTTGTAGGGCGTGCCCGTCACCGGGTCGCCCACGGCGGTGCCGGCGGCGGAGTTCTCGGCGATTTCCCGGCTCACCTTGGCGGTGATGCCAATCGTCGCGGTGCGGGTCACGGATCCGCCGTACAGGTCGGTGGCCGTGTACGTCAGTTTTGACGAGCCCTGATTGAGGAGGGTCGCCCGCAGCCGGGCCTGCCCGGGATCACCGGAGAGGCTGACGCCGAGCAAGGCGGGATGCTCCGCCGTGGCCGCATAGGTCAGCGTGTCGCCATCGGCGTCGTTGAAGAAGACGCCGAGCGCACCCTGCCCGGTTTCGTTGTAATCCGCCGTAGAACCGACCGGGAAGGTGCCGCCGTTGAAGGCCGTGCCGGTGGCGGTGGGCGGCCGGTTGGCCGTGCCTGTGCCGGTGTCCGACCAGTCGCCCAGGCCTTCTTCATTCGTGCCGGCGCGCACCTGGACCTCGTAGACGGCGCCGGCCTCCAGGTTTGAAAGCCTCAACTTGGGGCTTTCCAGCACGTGTTCGCTGTAAACCGTCCAGTCGGCGGGGTCTTCGCCCTCGGCTGCCTGCTTGCGGTACTGCAACTGGAACCAGCTGATGGTGAGACCGTTGGCCGCCGGCGTCGTCCAGGTGACGTCCAGGGCTGGGTTGGTCGGCTCGCTGAACTCCGCGCGCGTCACTGTCGGCGCGGCGGGCGTCCCTACCTGCAAAGCCGTCTGCGGCGCCGGCTGCACGGTGATGGTGAACTCAAACGAGGCATCGTCGCCGGCCTCGTCGGTGGCGGTGTAGGCCATGGTGTAGTCGCCGGCCTCGGCTGGGGCGCCCGAAAGAGCGCGAGTCGCGGGGTCGAACGACAGCCCCTCCGGCGGGTCCGGCGACAGGCTGTAGGTGAAGCCGCCGGCGCCGCCCGCAGCTTCGGGCAGCGTCTGCGTGCCGATGTCCTCGTCGACGTCAATCTCGACTCTGCTCAGGGCTGCCGGGAAGTAGGGCGGCAGCTCGGCCTCCGGAACCGGCGTGGCCTCGGGCGTTGGCGTCGGCGTCGGTGTGGAGTTCGGATCCGGGGTCGGCGTGGGCTCGGGTGTTGGTGTCGGGTCGGGGATCGGCGTCTCGGTCGGCTCGGGTGTGGGTGTCGGGTCGGGGATCGGCGTCTCGGTCGGCTCGGGTGTGGGTGTCGGGTCGGGGACCGGCGTCTCGGTCGGCTCGGGTGTGGGTGTCGGGTCGGGGACCGGCGTCTCGGTCGGCTCGGGTGTGGGCGTCGGGTCGGGGACCGGCGCCTCGGTCGGCTCGGGTGTGGGCGTTGGGTCGGGGGCCGGCGCCTCGGTCGGCTCGGGCGTTGGCGTCGGCTCAGGGGTCGGCGTCGGCGTCGCCGTGGGCGTTGGTGTCGGGTCGGGAGTCGGCGTCGGCGCTGGCGTTGCCTCCGGTTCAGGGGTCGGCTGCGACTCAGCAGGCGCTGCCGGCGTGGGCTGGGGCAGGGGCGTCGGGTCCGGCGTGGATGTGGTCTTGGCCGAGGCGGTTGGGTCCGGCGTCGACAGCGAGGAAGCCGAGGCGTCGCCAGCAAGCAGAGCCAACAAGATCAGCCCCGCCGCCAGCGCCAGAGCGATTCCGCGCGCGGCGATTCCAGGTAGCTGAGCTTGCCTGGGGCCAACCACCTTGTTCACGACGAACGCGCGCATTGATCTTCTGGCGAACAAGGGCGCCAAGCCAATTCCACCCTCGTGCGGCCGTGCGTTGACTCGGCCGGCGTGAGGGCGCCTCAAGCCTTTGGACCCGTCCTGCCTATAAGCTCAAACTGAACTCAGGCGGGCCTTGCGATAGACTCAAGTTGTCGCAGCCATGGGTTACCCACCAAGGCTTTGGCTGTCACGGTGGGGCCCAACTCTTGTCGGGGGAGGGCCCTACTGTGACGCAGCGCCGAGGTCACTCTCCTCCTTTCCGTGTCGGTTTCGCGAGCGGCGGTCGTTTGCGTTGGCCGATATCTTTCGAGCGACGTGAGCGAATGTCTGTGCATCCTCCTCCGAGATTCCTTCGAGGAGAACGGCGTAGATTGCCTGTAGCTGAGACTCCATCCAGCGCGTGAGCGCTTGGCCCTGCTGGGTGGCATTCAGCCGCACGACGCGCCGATCCCGCTGCAGTCGCCGTCGCCCCAAATGGCCAAGCCGCACCAGCTGGTCGGCCGCGCGGCTGATAGACGCCTGATCGACTGGAATGCACTTGGTCAACGCCGTGACCGTGTCGGCCTGGCCCTTGGCGCACCGTTCGAGGACTCCCCACTCCAGCAGGCTTAGTCCGGCGGAATCGAGCGCCGCTTCCGCCAGATTGCTGAACCCGCCAATTACGCCGGCACACAGGAACCGCAGGTCGAAGAAGGGCGTCATCGCCTCGCCAGCGGTTTCGCTCATGCGAGGCACCTGGTTCCGTTCCCGCACCCTCGGTGCGGGAAGCGTAGTTGCCGCCACAGACGTTACCCGGATCATCCATTGCCGAACCATAGAATTCCGCAGCACTGGATGTCAAGAACATTTTGTGCATCTGCATTGCATGTGTGCTCATATATTTATATAAGCACTTGCTGTAGTTTCACGCAACTCGGCGGTTCAGCGGGGTGTGGTCAGAGCTGTTCGCCCAGCTTGCCCGGCAAGGTTTCCGACGCCGCGTTGCCCAATGTCCCTTGGCGTCGCCGCACTGAATCGAACCGGCCCACGCACCACGCGAGTTCCTCCGAAGTGGCGAACCGCCTCCCGCCGCTGGCCACCAACATGCATGGCGCTGTGGGAGCGCCGCGCACATCGATACGAGCGTCCGGCTGGTTTGACGCTTTGAAGAAGCCATGGCGGCGGAGGCCGCGAGATGCTTGATCCAGGCCCGCGCGCACGGGGCGGGAGTGAGCCGTTCGAACAATCCCCGGCCCGTCACCAAGCGCGGGAACCGTTCGGCAATTGATGCGGGCCGAACGGATTGGTCATCGGGCCGCCCGAGTCGAATCGAGCCGGCAGGCTCAGTCCCTTGCCCGCGGCGTCGTCGTTGCATCAGGACCAGGCTGGAGGCGCTTGCGGCGACGACGCCGTGGGCAAGGGACGCAATCCGCGCGGGACGGTGTCTGCGTCAGATGGGACACTGATCGGAAGGCGGACCAGATTCTCATGCCGGACCGAGGTTCAGGCTCGGCTGTTCGAAGGCAGCCATGGTTCGTGGTCAACGTGACTGCATCTTCATCCTTGACCGCCGTGCCGGAAGTTATGAAAATGGCGTCACCTCAGTAGGTGGCACGAGAGCCGGGTGCGTACTGGCACTGCGTGTGCAAGATCAGAAGAAAATCCGGAGGGTGGCCAGGGGGCTTTGGGGTGGAGGGTGACTGAAAAGTTGTCGGGGACGCCCGACTACACCATGGGGTATAGCGAAGAGTTCCTGCAGGCGCTTCTGAGATACACGGCCCAGACTCAGGCCGCCTATCTGCTCCCATACCTCAAGCCCGGCCTTCGCGTTCTTGACTTTGGGTGCGGGCCGGGAACCATATCGATCGGTCTGGCCCAGGCGGTATCTCCCGGTGAGCTCCACGGGGTTGACATGGAAGCGTCGCAGATCGACTTGGCGAGGCTTTTTGCCGCGCGGGATGGATGCGCCAACGCGACGTTCAGCGTTGGCGACGTGCTCGGCCTTTCCTTCGACGACGACTTCTTCGACGTCGCCCACTGCTGTAACGTCCTCATGCATGTTCCGGATACTCAGGCGGTCCTGCGCGAGGTCAAGCGGGTTCTGAAGCCCGGCGGTCTCATCGCCAGCCGTGAAATGATTTCCGAGTCATGCTTCACGCATCCCGACTTCGGTGTGATCAGAAGCGCCTGGGACATGTTCCAAGACCTTCTTGCAGCCGACGAGGGTCACCCGCAGATGGGTAAGGATATGAAGACTCATTTCCTCGAGGCCGGGTTTGCGAATATCCGAATGGGCGCTTCGTTCGATACCTACAGCACGCCGGAAGAAGTCGGATTCATCTATGGATTCGCCCAGCAGTGGTTTTTGTCTCCCGAAATCACGGACGCGGCCATCAAGTACGGGGCCGCAACCCGGGAGTTGTGCGAGAACATCCGCATTGCTTACGAGAGGTGGAAGGACCATCCCGGCGCCTTTGCCGCCGTCGCCCATGGCGAGTTGGTGGCTTGGAAGCCGGCATCCTGACCCATAGCAACCCTGCGGCGTCGGGAGACGAGTTCCGCGCCCGCCGCAGAGGCTGGAATGGCCCGGGGCTTTGTTGCCGCCGACCCGGGCTTGGCTTTGCGCCAAGCCGCGCCGCGGGCGGCTTGTCCGTGAGGGGCCGGGATGGCGCCACGCGTGCGCTGGCGGCAATGTCGCTACGGGGAAACGGGTGTGAGTTGGACCGCGGCGTTTTTGTGTTCCGTCCCCGGACCTTGGCATGGCAAGGCGTTCCGTTCACAGCCCTGCCCATATCGCCGAACGCTGCGGTCCGCCATGAAACCCGCTACCGCGCCGGCGCGACCGCCCCCCGCCCGCAAGGGCGCGAGCGTTGGGGATTATGACTGAGCCGCCGTCCGCCACGCCCTGGTACACGTGCGGCTTCAGCGAGGCCATGCTCCGTCTTCTCAAGGGGCATACGGTGCATTCCCACGCCGCGCATCTGCTTCCATATCTCCAACCCGGCCAGCGAGTGCTCGACTTTGGATGCGGTCCGGGCACCATATCGGTTGGTCTCGCCAAGGCGGTGGAGCCCGGGCAGATGCACGGTGTCGATATGAAGCAGGCGCAGATCGACGTGGCAAGGTCGGTCGCTGAAGCTGGCGGACACGACAACGCGACCTTCCACGTTGGCGACGTGACGGATCTATCGTTCGACGACGACTATTTCGACATCGCCCACGGCCACTCCATCCTTACGTACGTTCCCGATACCCAGGCCGTGCTGGCCGAGGTGAAGCGGGTGTTGAAGCCTGGCGGCCTGATCTCGGTCCGTGAAGGGATTATCGGATCTTCGTTCGTCGCTCCACACTTCGAAGTTCTCGGTGACGCCTGGATCACGTTCGCGGAACTCATTACCGCCGACGACGGCCATCCCCACATTGGGCGGGATCTCAAGCGCCATCTACTTGAAGCGGGATTCTCCGACCTCAGGCCGACAGCCTCGTTTACGTCCCATACCACGGCCGAAGAGGTTACGTTCTTTTGGGGCGTCATTCGGGACTGGTTCCTTTCCCCCGCCGTTCGCGAGGCGGCCACGGAATACGGCGTGGTATCCCACAGGCACCTCGACAACTTGGAGCGTGCATTCAAGCGGTGGAGCAGTCACTCCGGCGCCTTCAGCGCCTTCGCATACGGCGAGTGCCTGGGCCACAAGCCGCAGCCCTAATTGCCACGTTCCGGACTCTGAACGTCCCGCCCTGACAACGGAACGCTCGCAGGAGCACCGCGCCAAGCACCCGCGCCCGCCAACGCCATCGTCAGACACGTACCTTCAGGAAGGTCGGCAAGGCCCTGACAAGCGACCCGGGGCGGTGGCCTAGGTGCGGTGGGGACGGTTTCGCCGCCCCTGCAGTACCCGGCTTCCGGTCACGGCGACTGCTTCAGCGTCGCATAGTTCGCGACGATCTTGGAGGTCACGGACTCGAAAACGTGCATCTCGTCTTCGCTCACGCCCTTCAGGAGCCCGGAGACGTGTATTTGCACTCGTTGGTTGACACGAGCCGTCAGGTCCCTCCCCTTGTCGGTCAAATGCAAGAGCACGACACGTCGGTCTCTTCGCAATCGTTGTCGGCGCAACAGGCCCAGATTGACCAGCCGGGTCACCATGCGACTTATCCGAGACGCGTCGACGGGCAAAACCTCAGCCAGTTGCATGGCCGCGGACGGTGCTTCCGCACAGACCCTCAAAAGGTGGAATTCCGAAGCGATCAGACCGTAGGGCGACACTTCATCCGCCACACCCTTGTCGACCGCGTTTACCAGATCGGCGACACAGCGCTCTAGCGCCACCGACGACGCTCCGGCCTGGCGCCTCTGGCTGACGTGACGACTGGTTTGCGAATGGGCGTTACCGGCGGTCGTGTCGTCTCCTTGCGTCACCCAGCGTATAGCCCATTGGTCGCCCGTCAGTCCACCATAGCCGCCGAGCCGTCGTTTTTCCACTGGACGCTGCGACAGGTTGCGGGTCGGTTTGATTCAGTCATTCGCACGACCGCAGCGTCAGCGTGGTGCGGATCGTTGGCTGCACGTCATCGGGATTCAGGCAGATCCGGTGATAGCGGCCGGCCAGCCAGTCGCCGAGCTGACTGGCATAGTGCGGGCTGCCCGGCTGGCCCGATGGCCCCGCCGCATCCAAGGACCTCATCTGGGCCGGAACTTCCGCGAGATCCACGATAAGTCGATAGTTGGCACCGCTGTGCGAAGCGAAGTCGGGTGCGGACCCGGTATTCGACACCACAACTCCGTTGCCGCTGACTGGTTCGCCCGCGCGGTCCAGTAATTGCCCCAGATCACCGCGGCCAGACAACAGATGCGGCAGGTTTAAGGTGTGGAGACTTCCCCAGCTCCATGTCGTCATGTCGTCGCCCATTCGCTCGGCGAGCTGGTCGAGGGCGCTGGCCATTGCCGTCCACACCGCCGCATCGCGTGCTTCGCCAGACACGAACCATCCCACGTTGTCGTCTGAAAGGAGACGGAGCGACAGACCGCCTATTCCTCCGGCCACGAAGGCCGCTGAATCGCCGATGGCCAGGGCCGACGCATCCGCCGCGAAGCGCTCAGCGGCGACCGCCTCGTTCCATTGGTGCTGGAACGCCTCGAAGATCGCCGCTGCGGCGCTGTCACTATCCATGCGGCGATTCCAAGCCCGCAGCGCCTCGGCGGCTGCCTGCAATCGCGCGTCGCCGCTGTCGAGGATTTGCACCAGCGCGGGAACCGTCTCTACCGCCCGAAGTGCCAGGGTGTCGTACTGCATCGACGCCATGTCCTCGCGGGCGTGAACATCGCGCGACTCAATCATCTGCCGGATTCGTCGCGCGCGGTTCCCGCTCGGCGACATGTTGGCCAGCGGGTACGGAAAGTCCGACGGCGCCGGCAGATTGTTGGCGGTTGCCACCCAGTTACGCTCGGGTTCGCGCACGGCAGGCATGCCATCGAACGGAATCATGCCCTGCCAGGCGTCGGCCGGGTCCCACCCGCGGCGGTAGCCGCGCTTCTCCCGGGCGCGGACGGGCACCTGGCCTGTTGCCCGATAGCCGAAGCCGCCGTCCACGTCCGCGAACACCATGCTGAGGGTTGGCGACGTCCAGCCCCGCAGCGAATCTTCGAGATCGTCGCATGAGCCGGCGACGTTCAAGGTCAGCAGCGACGTCGGCCAGGTGCATGGCAGTGCGCCGGCCCAGCGCAGCGATACCGGCCCGCTGCCTTGCGCGAATCCCGGCAAGATGCGGTCAATGATTGGGCCATTGCGCGAGGACCGGACAACTTCCTTGCGAACACCCTCGCCGCGCACGCCGATGGACTCCACCCGTTCGCGCGCCGCTTCCCACTGACCGTCGTAGAGGAACGCGCCGGAGTGCGCCGGGTCCGTACGCTCCTGGTAGAGGTCACGCTGCGAACTGATGTTGTTCGTAATGCCCCAGGCGACACGCAGGTTGCGGCCGAAGAGGACGCCGGGCGCCCCCGCGTAGCCGGCCCCCGCCACGTTAAATCGGCCGCCGATCAGGTGCGCTTGATACCAGCAGCATGGCGCGCCGAACGCGATGTGCGGATCGCTTGCCAGCAGCGCTCCGCCGGACACGCTGCGTCTTGGCCCGATCACCCAGTTATTGCTGCCGGTGCTGTCGTCGATCCCGCCCAGCGCTACCCGGACGGGATCCGCGGCGCCGCCGGTGTTCGCATACTCCCCGGAATGCAGAATCGTCTCGTCGATCGCCTCTGCGGTCAGGAAGGCTCGGTACAGCGGACCCTCACCCAGGGCGCGCCTGGCCATTTCCGGTACCGCAATCACCGGAAAGCGACCCGTCAGATACCAGCGAAGCTCACCCAGCAGGGCGATCGAGTCGAGCGGCCGCCACGGCTCGGGCCGATAGTCCAGCAAGTCGAACTCGATCGGCGGTAGGTCTCGGCGCGCCTCGATGAATGCGTTGACGCCTTCCGCGAAGGCCTCGTAGCGCGCAGCCGTCTCGGCGGGAAGTCGCGACGTTTCGTCGGCCGCGATTCGATGCAGTCCAACCGTGCGTGCCAACAGGTCATCGTCGAACGCCCCGGGACCCAGGACTTCAGACAGCCGGCCCAGCGCCCGCCGCCGCAGGTAGTCCATCTGGAACAGCCGATCCTGCGCCATCGCGTAGCCGTAGCCCACGAAGAGGTCGGTCTCATTCTCGGCGAAGATGTGGGGCAGGCCGCTGGCGTCCCGCCGGATCTCAACCGCCGCGCCGACAGGGCCTGACGCGCGCCCATCAATCACCGCCAGCCGGCTCTGGAGCTCTCTGCTCCACCAAGCCTCGAATTCAACCTCGGTGAGGCCGGCCGCGGAGCGAACGTCGTTGATCGACTCGCCGCGGCCCAATTGGTGCAGGATCCGGCTCGAGTCGATGGTCATGCCGTCTACTCCCAGGCGTACCCGTACAAGCGTGATCGCCGCAAATGAAAGCGCACGGCGCACTCATCCAGCGGGCAAACCGCGCCGCCGGTCCAACGTGCTGCGGCCGATGTGCAGTCGCCACGCCAGGGAATGAAGTCGTCCTTTGAGAAGCCCTCGACCACGCTCCCATCTGGATCGAGCAGTTCGGCGTGTAGCTCTCCTTCGGTCACGGTCGAGGTTGCGGCGTTGAGGACGAGTTGCTTGCCGCCAACGGGCAATGGATGCGTGGTCAGCGTTCCCACGATGTCGCCGCCAGGGCCTGAGACGGCCGCCCAGTACCGATTTACCGCCCAGCTGGCTCGGCAGATGGCCGAAAAGAACGGCCAGATTGATGGACTCTTGGATGCCGGGTCGCCGTGTAGGCCCTCGGTGGCCGAGAAATACATGTAATGCCGACCGTTGTGTTCGATGAGGTTGTGCGAGGGCCACAGCATCCCGCCGCCGTAGTCGCCCAGCGCCCCGGTTGCGACCGCCGGCAGGCGCACGCGCCGGTCCCAGATACGCCCGTCCGTGCTCCCGCCCAGGTGCAGCTCCATCGTCTGCGTGCGGTTTAGGTAAATGCCGATTACGCCCAGGTAGCCGCTGCGCACCGGGGTGACGCAGAGTTCCATGATTTGGATGTCCTGCGGGTCGTAGATGTCGGGCTGAATGATGGTCTCGAAGGGGCTCCAGTTCGACCCGTCGGGGCTCGTCCGTCGCGCCATGACCCGCCGGCCTTCCGCAAACACGTCGTATGGCACCAGGCCGCCCGGGTGCGCGGGCTCACCCAGCTTGTGGGTCGCCATGTATGAGCCGTCGGCCTCGCGAAAGATATAAGTCGTGTCCGCGGTGTGCATCGGATTCTCGTAGGGAATCACCAGCCGCACGCCGGGTACGGCCACTTCCAGCACAGGACCTTCGCTCACTGTCCAGTTAATGCCGTCAGGAGAGAAGTACCGGTACATACCGCGCTTATGGGTCTGGCCCGGCGGCGGCGGCGGAAGCCCGCGAATGAAGCCCGGACTCCCGCTGATTGTGTTGCCCGGTTCGCGCATCACAAACATCTCGTAGCGGCGGTCTGGCTCGGTATCGGGGTCGATCATCACCGAGCTGTAATTGCTCGGTCCGCCCGAATCGTAGTCGAGCAGGATATTTGTGCGCGGATAGCCCGGTTGCGGACACAATTCCAACTCAGGACGTGTCCATTCCACGCCGTCTTCCGAGATCAAATGCGTCACGCGCCGGTAATTCTCGAAGTACCCCGTCGTCAGCGGTGTGGAGACGTGCCAGCCTTTCCACAGCCCGTCAATTGGATCAAGCGCGAACGTGCCGTGGGCAAATACCGAGCCGCTGTCCCACGGCCTGGCCGGCGTCACCAGCGGGTTGTTGGGATCGAGTTCCCCCGGCTCCAGCCGCCAGGCCAGCATGTGCTGCTCGGCGACGTCGTCGCCCAGGATCATCGAGAGACAGTCGATGCGTCGTTTCACGCCGGTGGGAAACGAGAACGCCATGTCTTCCTTGCGCGGTTCGCGGTGGCGTCGGAGCGACGGCGAGCGAATCTAGCAGACAGGTCGCAGGTCGCCGGCTGCCAACGCCTCGCGCGGTGCTCGCTGGGATCGGCGACGTTGCGGGGTTGGCCTTCGCGTTACTACTTGGAGTTGAAGGTCCCGCGCTGCTCCCACTCGTCACGCAAGAATCCGTAGCGAACTTCATCCAGGACCCGACCGCGATGCACCCAGTGCTTTCTTAGCAGCGCCTCGCGCCGCATGCCGAGCCTTTCCAGGAGCCGGGCTGAGCGGACGTTTGGCGCGGCCGCGGTGGCGGTGATCTTGAAGATCGGCAGCCGATGGAAAGCCTCGTCGATCACCGCCGACACAGCCTCGGCCATTAGACCCTGGCCCCACAACCAGCGGGCCAGTTCATAGCCAACTTCCACCCGTTTCTTTCGACGGACAATCCGCAGGCTGACTCCTCCTACAGCTCGGCCGTCCAGCTCGAGCGCCCAAACGCACCGCTCTCGGGGATCCGCCACGACCTGCGTTGCTACAAAGACCTCTGCGTGTTTGCGATCAAAGGGAAGCGCAACCGGGAGGAAGCGCACCACCTGCGGATCACGTCGATAGACGTAGACATCGTCCACATCGGCCAGTTTGAATTGTCGCAGGTGACACCGCAGCGTCTTGATGGACTCCGGTAGCGGTGGCCAATTGTCGGCTGTCACTCCGAAGCGATGCGCCCGACGGAGGGCCGGGGAATCAGCGCTGGCGCCAGGCTCGCTTCCAGCACCTCGTCAACGGCCTTGCGTCCAATCGCGTCTTTCACCACCAGCAATGCGTTGCGGAACGCCTCCAGCGTGATGCCGAGGTCACGGTCGCTGTGTGCCGAGCTGTGGCGTGGATGCGTGTTGAACAAAACGCCCCGCTTGGCGGTTTCCTGTGCCACCAACACGTTCAGTTTCTTTGACTGCTCAGCATCGAACGGCTTGGTGAACGTGAAGCCCGGGGTGGCTGGCAGACCTGAGACTTCGACCGGAAGGTCCATTTCGTCCAGCACTTCTCGCATGCCCGACTGCAAGCGCTCGCCATAGTCGGCAAGTTGCGCCGGCACGTCACGGCGCTCGATTTCCTTCAGAGTCGTGATTGCCGCCGTAATGCCTACTAGATCGCTCCAGTAGGTACTGCTCACAAACATGTTTGAGGCCGGTTCCATGACCCAGTGGCGGCCAACAACCGCGCCCATGGCGTACCCATTTGAGATCGCCTTTGCGAAGCACGCCAGGTCGGGGACCACGTCCACAAAGTCCTGGATCCCGTTGGCGCCGTAGCGGAAATTGGTGGTCACTTCGTCGAAGATCAGAACTACGTTCTCGCGTGTCGCTAGTTCGCGCACGCCCGACAGGTAGCTCGCGGGCGGTTGTTCGCCAAGCAGGATCGGCTCCATGATGATCGCGGCCACTTGACCGCGATGCTGCTCGAGCAGCTGCTCGAGCGGCTCCAGTTCGCCCCAGGGAAATGGAATGGACGTGCCTCGCAGTGCTTTCGGCACGCCAGTCGGCTGGATATTCGGCACCGCGAACGGATCGAATGCGCCTTCCGCCAGATGCCCGGCGGCCAGGTACCAGTCGTGCCAGCCGTGGTAGCCGCTGAACAGCACAACGTCCCGACCCGTGGCCCCGCGCGCGATGCGCACCGCGATTCCGCACGACTCGCCACCGCCCTTCGAGAAGCGCACCATCTCCGCGCACGGAATGCGGTCGATCAACAGCTCCGCCAGCTCGATCTCGCGCTCGCTGTTCAGCGAATACGTCGTGCCCTTGCCAATCTGCTCGATCACGGCCTGATCCACGACATCATCGGCATAGCCCAGGATCGCCGAGGTCACCGACATGCCGTAGTCCACGTACTCCGCGCCACGGTCGTCCCAGATGCGCGAGCCTTTGCCGCGCTGGGCGTATACCGGCGCCACGCCGTTGGCGAAGGCATACGGTCGTCGGCTGATCAGTTGCGATCCGCCTGGGATCACCCGATTGGCGCGCTCCCACAGCGCGTAGGAATTCGTCACGTCGTGTGACTGGGGATCTTTCACGTCACGCCACCTTTAGCCGCGGAAACGAGGCGCTGGGTCGCCGTCGCCGGGAGCGTGTATTCACGGTAACGCCGACGCTGCGCGCTGCCAACAGGAGTCCGGCTATGCTAGTCGAAAGTGTGCCTACTCTTTCTGCAGGTGATGCGCCGCACGCTCGAGTTACCTACTTCAGAGTTTTGAGAACGAAGCACGCCAGCTGGCATATTGGGGGACCATTCTCCTCAAGGACCAGTGCCCCAAGCCGGATCCGTGGGTGCCGCCATTCGACGGTGGCCGGGAGTGGGTCCATCCGCAGGCAGAGCATCTGTATTTCCAGGTGGACGGCCAACTAGGGTTCGTCAGCTTGCTGGTCCTCAGCACGGCCTTGGCGAGTCAAGCTAGAGATTTGCGCGAGTTGGGCCTGGCTCGACTCTTCAGGCCGCGTATCCGGTTATGTCGGCGATGGCCGAGGGCGATTCCCAACGCACACCGGTCGCCTGACGTCAACTTGGCCGTTCGAGCGGGCGCTAGCAGGACCAGCGAGAACGCTAGACACCAAGAGAGCAATGTGGATCGCTGTTGATTCACGATACATGCCACCGCGCCGGATGTGAGGTAGCTGGTGAGACCAAGGCTCCCGGTGCACATCCAAGCGTGAGTTCCAACGCAGGGATCCGTGTTTGGGAGACATCCTGTCTTGTGCCTGAACAGAACGCACGGGGTCCCAGGGCTTAAGGACCCATCGCTGTGCCGTTGCTTCATCGGTTTTCTGATGTGCCAGATCCGCCAGGTCCGTGGCTCGCAACCAACCGAATGCGGACGACTCCGCTCCGCGTCGCACTACGGCGGCGGATCGCTTGAGATTCTCCTATGGCGAGGTGACGAGCCCAAGCGTGTCGGCGGGTGGACGCTGGCGATCAAGGGTTAGTCGCCGGTCACGCCAGCCAGTTGGTTGCGCGCGGCCCGGCGACTCGCTCTGTTCGAGGAATGCCAGTGCCCGAGATCAGCCGCAGCGACAGCATGGTGGGCGATGCAGGCTGATTGCGCAGTACACGGTGGCGGCTTGCATTTCTCGTTGGGTGCGGCGCAACTCTTGTGGAGTGGCCGTCCTAGGACACAGAATCCAATAGATTGATTCTCGGCACAGAGTGTTGACGCGCCTGTCGTGAGGGTACGGTTCACCTACGCTGGCCGCATTGGAGGACAGTTTCGGTGTCGACCCGCGTAGACCGGTCAATCCGCTACGAACCAGAAGAGCGGTGTCCGTCGTTGGTGGCAATCGGCGTTGGCGTGCAGGGCGTCTTGCTGGTGCTGGCGCCAATCGTTTTGGTCGTGGCCGTCAGCGGGTTCGCGACGGGCCGGGATGATCAGCATCTGACGTGGGCCGTCTTCGCGGCGCTGATCGTGAGTGGGATTGTCACGATACTCCAGGCGGCACGGCTCGGACACGTGGGCCTGGGGCACGTGTTAGTTACGGGCGTTACCCCAAACTACATCGCGATATCCGTCCTGGCGCTAGCGGAGGGTGGGCCAGGCACGCTGGCCAGCCTAATCGTGCTTTCATCGCTCTTCTACCTGGCATTCGCAAGATGGCTGCCGTTACTGCGGCGTGTCATTACGCCGGCCGTGTCGGGAACCGTCTTGATGCTGATCGCAGTGCTTCTCCTACACATCTCGTTTGACCGGCTACAAGAGGTTCCGCCGAACGCACCGATGTTCGCGGGTCCGGTCGTCGCGGCCGCGACGCTGATTGTCACTACAGGCCTTGCCCTGCGGGGACCTCGGTCGTGGCGCATCTGGTCGCCGTTGATCGGCATTGCAGCGGGGTGCGCGGTGGCGGCGCTGTTTGGACTCTACGAGCTTGAGCTTCTAGTCCAGGCGCCGTGGTTTGGATTTCCCACCAGCAGTTTCCCTGGTCTGGATCTCACGCCAGCGGCTGGGTTCTGGGCACTGTTGCCAATGTTCCTGGTGGTCACGCTGGTGCAGGGGATCAAGGCCATCGGCGACGGAGTAGTCGTACAGCAAGTCGGCGGACGACGTCCGCGAGCCACTGACTTCCGACTAATCCAGGGGACGCTATATGCCAGTGGGTTGGGAATGCTTTTCTCCGGTTTGGCAGGCACACCGCCAACGACAGGCTATTCGTCGTCCACCGTGTCATTAATCTCGCTTACGGGCGTCGCGGCGCGGCGCGTTGGTTATGCCATCGGGGCAATTCTGCTGGTGTTGGCCAGCTTTCCTAAGCTCACAGGCCTGCTGCTTACTATTCCCAACCCGGTAATGGGGGCATTCTTGCTCACTGCAATTGGGATGCTCTTCGTCGAGGGTCTACGTACGGTCTCCCGGGATGGGCTCGACGCTCAGACGGCACTAATCGTCGGCCTCGCGTTCGCCATCGGTGTCGGCTTCGAGCAACACGGCGTGTTTGACGAAATCTTGAGCCCGCCGTGGAATCTTCTGCTTGGTAACGGCATCACCGGCGGTGCCGCCGTAGCGGTTGGGCTCACGGTTTTTATGGACCTCACGAAGTCGCGGCGTCGACGTCTGGAGGCCCGGCTGGACATTTCCGAACTGCCGCGGATCGACGCCTTTCTCCAGCGTGTGGCGGCCTCTGTGGCATGGAACACGGCTTCGGCCGATCGCTTGCGCTCGGCGGGCGAGGAGACGCTTTCCAGTCTGCTTCAGCCAGGTAACGAGAATCCGTACGACCAGGCGTCGCGCCTGATTCTCACGGCGAGTCCCGAGGGTCGGGCGGTCGAATTGGAGTTCGTAGCCGCTTCCGACGAGGAGAATCTGGCGGATCGTCTCGCTTATCTCCCCGAACAGAACAAGACGCTAGACGAACGGGAGATTTCGTTTCGCCTGCTGCGGCACTATGCCTCCTCCGTTCGACATCAGAAGTACCACGGGATAGATGTCGTTACAGTGCGAGTGGAAGAATCGCCCTAACTCGGACGTACTCGAAGACTGAGCGCGAGGATTAGGCTCCAACGCCATCAAGAAACTCACGCACAGACTCGGCGCACGCCTCGGGTTGCTCCAGTTGCAAGAAGTGTGTGGTTTCGGGAAGAAAGTCGTAGTCGACCGTCAATACGTGGCTCAGGTCGAACGTTGGCAGGTATGAGTAGGGCAGCGTCGGATCGGCTCCAACGACCTTGATCGGGCAGTGAAATGTGTCGAAGTCCACGAGCACAGCAAAGGCGCTGGCGTAGTCGACGATCTGCGCTTCGTAATCGCGCGGACAGCGCAGTTCGTAGCCGTCGCGCTGTGTGCGCTCTCGAAGCGTCGTCCGGGCCGCAAGTTCGAAGGTCCCGGGAACCGAGCGATAGAAGGTCGGCACGAAGCTCAAGAGATCAGCGAACTGGCCAACGGATTGAAACAGTTCGGTGCGCCGCCGGGTCATGGCGGCGGTGCGCATCGCGGCGGCATCGAACTCTTCGTAGCTGGCCCCGGGCCTGCACAGCGGGGGATCGAAGAGCATCAGGCCTGAGTATCCGCTGCCCTTAGCGGGCGATAGCAGCGTTGTCAGGGCCGAGACCGAGTGAAAGACGCCTGTCTTCGGTTTGTCGCCGAACTTCTCGTCAATTGCCTCAAGTATTAGGTCATGGTCGTTCACCAGGGTCGGAACGTTATGGTCTTCGAGCGGACTCAAGGCATTCCAGCCATGGTTCCTGAGGTCGAAGACGATCAGGTCAAAGTCCTTAGCCAAGAGTGACCAGAACGGGTAATAGAGGTCAATCGCGAGGCCATTGCCGTGGCTGAGCACGAGGCGCGGGCCGGATACATTGCCGTGGCGCCGCAGAACAATCTCAGTGTCTTCGTCCACGCGCACCTTACGCACAGCGTGGGGCACCGGGATTTCCCAGACGGGTTGAATGTCGCTGGTCACGGCGCATCCTTCTCCACGAGTGAGTCCGGAAATCGCGAGCGGACCCTCGACTGCTGCTGGCGTGCATGCTGACTGCGCGCCAGTGGACGTCCAGTCTTCACGTCGCGGTCACTCAACAGACGGCTGTCCGTGATCCTGGAACGACTCATGAGCAAGGGCAGCTGCAAAGTCACCGGTTCCAAGGTCATCAACGCGCCATACAGCTCGCGGTTGGTTAGGAAACCTAAACGTACTAGCTCTTGCGCCTTGGCGAAGTGCCAGCGGCAACTCAAACTCCACAGGATCCTGTGAAAAGCCAACGCCGAGAGCCTTGATCAGGGCTTCCTTAAGGGTCCATGTGCGGAAGAAGAAATGGGTTCTCCGATTCCCTCGAAGCAATGCGAATTCGCGCTCTTCATTCGGACCAAGCACGGCGCTCGACAGGTCGGTTAGATCGTCGCGCGCCACGCGTTCCTCAATATCCACGCCGATGCGACCCCGCGGAGCGACAGCGATCAGCCCGTGGTTGGCGCTGTGGCTGACGTTGAAGCGGATCGAATGCGGAATCGCATCAACCTCGGCGAACGGTTTGCCATAGCTCGACGTGCCGAACGTGAGGCGTTCGCTGACGCATCCGAGTCTTCGGCACAGAACGGCGCGCAGGGCCGCTCGGGACAGGGCGAACCGGCGTCGCGGCCCGTCGTGGAGGTAGCGACGCGAACGCGCCTGTTCCTCCGCACTTAGCCACGCCGCAGCCTCCGCCTCGTGTTCAGCACTGGGCGAAAGATCAACGTAGAAGACCGCGGCCTCGGCAACTATTTGGAACGGCCGCCACCAGCGCCCAACAGCTGAGGAGCCCATTGCTTCGCCGTGTGCTCCTTATCAGATCGACGTCAGCGAGAGTCGGGCGCACTCGCAGGATTATGCGGCTAGGCGACTTGCCCGTCGATGTACGAGGCCAGGTCCTTGAGGGTGCTGAATCCCGCGCATTCGTCCGGAGTCAGCGGGACGTCGAACTCCCGCACGATGACCTTTGCGAATGCGACAAAGTCCATGGAGGGCACGCCGGCGTCGGAAAGGCTGACGTTCAAGTCGGCCGGCACTTCCACGGGCTGTCCATCCACTTCCAGGTTTTCGGCGACGAGAGTTCTAAGGCGGTCCTCAGTCGAGGCCATGAGGGCAAATCCATCCTGCAGGAGCCGGAAGGCCGGAGGCTGCGAGAGTTTAGCAGCGAAGGTAGGCAAGCAGTCACGGAAGCGCCGGCGCCACGGACGCTCGTGGGTGCCTGTTGGCCACGCTACTGGCGGGCACTGACCGTTAGCGCCAAGGTTAGGAGATGCCGGGCGGGAGTGAGCACCCGTTTCAAGCCGGCAGCTACTTGCCCGGCTGTACGCCGCCGTTGCGGCAACGGCACGGCGGCGATGACGCCAAGTCGAGCAATACGACTGCCAACGAACGCGCGACGCGCCCCTTGGGCCCGGCGCTTCCAGGCCTAGACCCAGTGGTGTCGGCGCTGGAAGGGGTAGCTGGGCAGTGAGACCCGGCGTCTCGTCTCGCCCGCGAATAGGCCAGAGAAGCTAGGCGTTAAGCCGGCCTCGTACGCGATCGCCACGGCGTCAGCAAAGCTGTACTCGGGCGCTGAACCGCTGTTGGCGGGTCTCCTGAGCGACGTAAGCGCGACGGGGGGGCGGTCCGGCTGGGCGGCTGCCGGGGAATTCGGCCAAGACTCGATCGCTAGTGGCCTGAGCGCGTCATCCGGTCCTACCTCCACAACCACGTCGCTAGCGAAGTCAGCGAGCGTCTCAACGCAGCGCGCGAACTCAATCGGCTCGCGAATCTGCCGATGCCAGTAGGCGGCATCAAGCGCCTGGTCTGGTGCAACAACACGACCGGTGACGCTGCTCACCAGGTTCAGCGCGGGTGAGGCGATCGAGACTCCGCGCAGGGCGGCTTCAAGGCTGCCTTCCAGGGCCAGGCCGGCACCCGGGAGCGCCGACAACAGCGCGCCTCGAGCCGACGCAAAGCGGAGCCCGTCTTCGAGGCTGACGACGCCGGCTGCTTGCGCGGCTGCGACCTCCCCAACTCCCTCGCCCACAACCGCTGTCGGCCGGATTCCAATGCTGGCCCATAGCGCGGTCAGCGCGCACTCCAGCGCGTAGACGGCCGGCTGTGCCCAACTCGGGTCATCCAGGTCGCTGGCGGCGCCTTCCCGACCAAACATGACGTCCAGCAGGGAAGCGCCGCGCTCGTCCCGCAGGACCTCGTCGCAATGGTCGAGCACCGCTTGTACGACCGGCTCAGTCTGATAGAGATCCTCGCCCATGCCAACCCACTGGCCGCCGTGTCCGGAGTACGCGAAGGCCACTCGACGGGACGATTCGGACAGCGGTTCCACCAACGCTTCGGCCAGCGTGAGCAGCCGTTCGCGCAGGGACTCGGCGTCGCGAAAGACCAGTCCCCTCCGGTAGTCAAAGTGGCTGCGGCCTACGGCCGCCGTCCACGCCAGGTCCGCGAGTTCGGCTTCAGCGGCGGTGCCCGCGGGCCGGTCGTCGAGCCACGATAGGTAGCGCTTTGCCACTTCTCGCAGGGCAATGTCTGACTTTGCGGACACGGGCAGCAGCCGCGTCTTGCGCTCGCTGACTTCGGACGCCGGCACCGGAATCCCGGCAACGAGGTCCGGCATCGACACCGGGACTTGCCGCGCGGCGCCGGCCGGTACATGGAGATCATGGTGCAGGACCGATGGACTCTGCGGAGAGTCGTAACCCTGGACAACCACGTTGGCATTCGTTCCGGACATCCCGAAAGCACTTACTGTGGCCACAGGCCCTCGATCCGACGCCTGCGGCCACGGCGTGTCGTCCGCCACCACGCGAACCGGCAAGCGGTCCCAGTCGAGTTGCGGGCTCGGCGTGTCGTAGTGCAACTGCCTCGGGATCTTCCTCTGGTGCATTGCCAGCACGGTCTTGATCAGACTGGCGATGCCGGCCGCCCATTCGAGATGACCGATGTTGGCTTTCACCGAGCCGATGAGTAGCGGCCGGTCGGGGTCGCGTTCCCGGCCATAGACGGACGCCGCAGCTTGAACCTCGATAGGGTCGCCCAGCGCCGAGCCAGCGCCATGGGCTTCCAGATAGTCCACGTCGGCTGGCTCAATGCCGGCCCGTGACAGTGCGTCTCGGAGCACCTGCTCCTGGGCTGGACCGTTCGGTACGGTGAGTCCGGCGCTCGCGCCGTTCTGATTGATGGCGGAGCCGCGAATCACGCCCCAGATCCGGTCACCGTCGGCTTCCGCGTCACGCAGTCGCTTCAGGACGACCATTCCGCAGCCGTCGCTGCGCACAAAACCATCAGCGGATGCATCAAAGGTCCGGGAACAACCGCTCTTTGACAGCATGCCGAGATCGTTCAGGAATTGCGTGATTCCGCGGGACAAGGGCACGTTGACTCCGCCAACCAACGCCATGTCGGCTTCCCCGCGTTCCAGACCCGCGATGGCCTGGTGCACCGCGACCAGCGATGACGCGCAGACCATGTCCAGCGGCATCGCCGGCCCCTCCAGGCCAAGCACGTAGGACACGCGCCCAACGGTCATGCTTCCCGCCGTACCAACAAAGCTGTCGCCCTCGCCGCTGGCCGCGACCAGGTCCCGGTATTCGTTACCGCCGACGCCGATGTAGACCCCGGTGCGGCTGCCTCGCAGAGAGTCGGGATCGATTGCGGCATCCTCCAGCGCGTGCCAGGTGGTTTCGAGCAGCAGGCGCTGGCGTGGGTCCATCAGGCGCGCTTCGATCGGTGCGATGCGGAAGAAGCGTGAGTCGAACTGCTCGAGGTCGTCGAGAAACGCCCCGCGACGGAATATGGGGTCCTCGGTGGACGGGTCGCCAAACGCTCCGTACCAGGCGCCCGATTGCTGGCGTCCCTCGCTTACGGCGTCCGCGCCGGCTTCCAGCTGACGCCAGAAGGCCAACGGGTCGTCCGCGCCGGGAAACCGGCAGGCCATGCCGATGATTGCGATGCCGTCAATGTCGGTGGCGGCCTGCGGCTCAGGTTCTTGCGTCACCGCTTCGGCGACGGCTGACGTCGCGGTGGCCTGCCCAAGCTCCCCGGCCAGGTGACGGGCCAGGCTGGCAGCGTCCGGGTAGTCAAAGACCAGGGTGTTCGACGCCACGTACTGCTCCGCGAATGACCTGTTCAGCCGGTTTTTCAGCTCCACCGCCATCAACGAGTCCATACCGAGGTCGAAGAATCCGACCGACGGCGAGGGCAGGGTTGGCAGCCGCAGAACCGCCTGCAATTCACCCTGGAGGAATGAAACCAGCAGGCCTTCGCGCTCCCCAGCGGGGGCTTGTTGAAGCTGTGCCACTAGGTCGAGCGAGGACTCGGCGGTATCGGAAGCGCTGTCGTCGGTTGCGAGCAAGTCTTCCAGGAGCGGCGGCCGATGTTCGTGTCGGTCGGCAAATACCGGCCAGTCCACCGCCGCGACCATGCCGGACGTCACGTCCTGGCGAACCAACGCTTCGAACGCTCGCAGGCCTTGTCGCGGGGTGATCCAGCCCGTGCCCGACGCCTCGAGTTGACCCGCAATGCGCTCGCGCTGCTCTTCGGCTTCGCCGAGCCCCGACCAGGCGCCCCAGGCGATCGACTGTCCCGGTAGCCCGAGCGCGCGTCGATGTCCGGCCAGTTGGTCCAGGAAGGCGTTGGCGGCGGAGTGGTTGGCCTGACCCGGGTTGCCCAGAACGCCGGCCACGCTGGAGTACAGGACGAAGAGGTCCAGATCGACGTCCATGGTTGCCCGGTGCAGCTGCCAGGCGCCCAGGACCTTCGGCCATAGCACCCGCTCGAACCGCTCCCAGCTCTGATTGGTCAGCGCGGCATCCGACAAAACGCCGACGCTGTGGATCACACCCGCCAGCGGGGGCAGGTTGGCGGCAATCCGGCTGAACATCGCGTCAATCGCCGCCGCGTCGGTTACGTCCGCTAGCTCGATTTCGACTCTGATTCCACGCCGGCGGAGCGCCGCAATGGCTTCCAGGGCTTCGTCGTCGGGTTCTCGCCGGCCGTTGAGCACTATGGTCCCGGCACCCTTGTCGGCCAGCCAGCCGGCCACCGCGCAGCCGATGCCTCCGAGACCTCCGGTTACTAGGTAGCTCCGGTCGGCCCGCAGTTGACCCTGTTCGATGGGCGATGTGGCGAGAACGATCTTGCCGATGTGCCTGGCCGCGCCCATGTACTTCATCGCCAATCCGACTTCGGACATCGACCAGCGGGTATGGGTGACCGGATGCACTTTCCCGGCCGCCAACAGGTCCATGACCTCTCGCAGGGCCGCCCCGGACTCCTCGGGGAAGTGTTCCTTGAGAACATCCAATTCGAGAATCTTGTAGGCGACATCGGGTCGCACCGTTGACATCTCGTCATAGCTGAGGATGTCCACCCTGGCCAGCTCGACGAAGCGTCCACCGCGGGCCAGGCAGGACAGGCTGGCGTCAATGAACCCTTCGCCGGTGAGGCTGTTCAGCACGACGTCGACGCCGGCGCCATCGGTGGCCTGCAGGATTTGCTCGCCGAATCTGGTCTGGCGGCTATCGAAGACGTGCTCGACGCCAACCGAACGGAGATACGCCTGCTTGGGGGCGCTGGCTGTTGCGAAGACTTCGGCCCCCGTCGCCTGCGCCAGTTGGATGGCGGCCATCCCCACGCCCCCGGCGCCGGCGTGAATCAACACGCGGTCACCGGCCTTTAGCTGCGCGGCATCGAATGACAGGGCGGCCGACACGAACGCGGTCGGCATGGTCGCCAACGCTGTGACCGGGATCCCCGCCGGCGCCGGCGCCAGCATGGCCTCGTGGGTCACGACCTCGGATCCGAATGAGCCGAAGGCCAGTCCAACCACGCGATCACCAACCGCAACCGTGGAGACGTCGAGTCCGACGTCAAGGACCTGACCGCATAGTTCCCCGCCCAGCAGTCCCTCATCAATGACGCCAAGCGACCGGAATAGATCCCAGAAATTGAGGCCGGCCGCCTCAACCGCAACTCGGACTTCCCTGGGCTGCAAGGGCCGATGCGCCAGGGGCTCGATGTACAACCCATCAAGGTCGCCGCCAGCGTCCGGTTCCACCAGCCAGCCGGTCGTCTCGGGTACGGCCAACCGCTCGGAGGCGGTACCGAAGCGGACCAGGCGGGCGGCCTGCCGAACGCCAAGCCGATAGGCGAGGTGCGTTTCGGCGTCCGGATACATGAACTCGTTGGCGAGGTCGGCCAGCGGCGCGGACGCGCCGGGATCGAGGTCGATCATTCGTGGCTGTAGGTGCACGGCTTCCCGCGCGACCACCTTGCCAATGCCCCAGAGCAGGGCGCCGGCAAGCTGCCCGCCGTGCTCGTGCTCGAGCACCTGGCCGCCTTGCGTAACGAACCACAAGCCGTTCTCAGGTGTCAGGTCGGCGTCCGCGATTCCTTGTACGAGCGCCAGAGCGCTGGCGCCGATGTGTCGGGCATCCGTCGCCAGCTCACCGGCCGTGGCTTGCGCTCCGTGACCGTCCAACGCCGCGAAATGGACGATCCCCTTCAGGGGAACGTCCACTGGCACATTGCCCAGCAGCGTCTTCCAGGACTCACGGCGATCTGGTTCCACCACTGCGTGGACAACACTGGACCTGCCGTTTGTACTTGCTGCGGCTGTTTGATCGTCAGGGCTCGCGAGCACCACGGTCTGGTTGCGGAAGGCCAACGACTTCGCCAACTCGTCCGCTACGCCGCCCTGGTCCGCGGCCAGGATCCAAAGGCCGGGCGGCTCCTCGACCTGCTCCGGACCCTGCGCAACGATCACTCCGCGGTCAGGCCTCTCGGCTGAGTTGGCCTCGTTGACGCCCAGAACAACGGATTCCACGAAGCCGGCGTCGGCAAGCGCCTGCCGCCAGACGGTCGGGCCTGCCAACGCGTGGTGCGGCCGATAGTCGTCGGCAAATCGCCACCATCCGTCCAACTGTCCGAACGTCAGGTCCAGCCAGCCCTGACCGCGGAGGTTCTCCAGCGCCACCAACTGACCTGACGGGGCCAGCAGCTTGCGGCAGTGGGCCAGCGTCTCCTCCAGGTAGCGGGTCGCGTGCAGGACGTTGGAGGCGATGATCAGGTCGTAGCCGTGGGGGGGATATCCCTGCGTTTCCGGATCGACTTCAATGTCGAGCACCCGGTAGTCGATACCGGCCTCGGCGCCGCCAAAGCGCGCCTCGGCTTCGGCAAAGAAGCCCGCTGAGATATCGGTGTAGACGTAGTCGTAGCCGTCAGGCGGAAGTTCGGGCAGAACCGAAGCTGTGGCCGAGCCCGTCCCGGCGCCGACTTCCAACACTCGCAACCGGCGTCCGTCCGGCAACTCGGCCAGGAGCGCGGCCACGGCGTCGCCCAGCATCCGGTTGGCGGCACGCGCCACCGGCGCCTTCAGATAGAGGTCGGCCGCGCTTGGTTCCCCGCTGCTGAAGAGCAGCGTGAGGGGATCGGCCTGACCGCGCAGTACGTCGGCCAGGGCGCCCGCCGAACGCCGGAACAATCCGATTTCGTTGGAGCCGTGGTCGTAGCGGGCGGCCATCTGAGCCGCGGTGGCGTCGGGGTCGGTTGAAACCTCGTCAGGCAGCGGCGCTTCCGCCCCAATCGCCACAACGAATCCGTTGTCCTTCTCTTCCAGCACTCCGGCTCTGGCCAGCATCTCCAGCAATCGACGGAAGAGGCGCTGGTGTTCGTCCATCACCCCAAGCTGTTGGCGGAGGGCCTCGGACTCGATTCGATCTCCCTGCGTCCGTTTCCAGTCCAGTTGCTCAAGGGCCGAAAGCGCATACCCGCGCGATAGCAACTCCAGGTCGTTGAGCAGGGCGGAACGTTCTTCGGCGCCGACCCCCTCAGCCGCGAGATACCGGGAGAACGTCGCCGAGCGCCTCGCGATTGCCTCGGGGCCTGGCAGAAAGTCCGCCGAGGGCATTCCGGGCGCGAGGGGGAGGTCGCGCCAAACGACCTGGTAGAGGAGGTCATCCAACCCCTCGGTCCCAGAAAGCAAGGCGGATCGCGTTGCCCGCTTGACGGTGTAGCCGTTTAGCCCGCCAAGCTCGCTCCCGTCGGCGGCAAAGAGCCGCAAGTCACCGGCCAGAACTTCTGACGGCTCGCCCGCCTCAATCTCGGTTGCATCGGCCGGTCGCTCCCGCATGCGCGCGTGGCAGAAAACGCGGTCCGGGAGACGCTCGGCGAGCCATAGCCGCTCCCAGCCGAACGGTAGATAGGTGTCGCCGTTTTCGACAGCGGCCACGCTTCTGGCCGCCGCCATGACTTGGAAGCAGCCGTCGAGAAGAATCGGATGTGCCTCGACCGCGGCGGAGTCGACAGATTCCGGGAGAACGATCTCGCCGACGGCCTCGCCTTCGCCGGACCACAGTCCCCGGAGGGTGCGGAACCGTGGGCCGAGATTGATGTTGGCTTCGGCCCTGGAGCCGTAGAACTCCGAGGCGTCTTCAGCAGTAAGGCCGGACTTCAATTCATCCAGTTCAATCCGGGCGCGGGCAGGCCGCTCAGCGTCCGACGAAACACGGGCCTCGACGTGTAGCGTCCAGTCCTCATCCCCTTCTCCGCGGCTGAAGAGTTCGACGCGCCTGGCCGACGGTCCCTCAGCCTTGTCGAGTACAACTTGAACTCTGCGGGCTTGAGGCTCGGCTTCGCTGTCGGCCTCGTCTTCGGGAAGGACAAGCGGGCTGTGAAGTTGCAGGTCATCGACCGTCACCGAGCCATCCGTTTGCGGCCAAACAGCGGACGCCGCCATGGCGCCAAAAAGGGCGCCGGGTGCGATAACACGTCCAAAGACCCGGTGGTCGTCCAGCCAGGCCGGGTCAGATGCGGAAACCTCTGTCTCGAACAGAACTTCGCCGCGGGCGGATTCATGCCGGACGCCAAGCAACGGATGGCCGTGGCTTGGTCGCCGTCGCCGTCGTGCGTCGACCCAGTGGCGGCGACGCTGGAATGGATAGCCCGGCACGGAAATCCGACGCCTTGACTCGCCGGCAAACAGGCCTTCAAAGCAGATGTCCATTCCGGCCACGTAGGCCTCGGCCACCGCGTCGATGAAGTTGGTCTCGGGTTCCGGCGTGGGTGCGTCCCTGGGCGGCCGCCGCAGGCTGGCGAGCACAGTCGGCGCCGCAGCCACACCGTTGCTCGCCGATGACTCGGGCCAGGCGAGGGAAGCCATGGGGCCCAGCACGGCGTGTGGACCGATTTCCACGACGATATCCACGCCAAGCTCCGAGAGCGTCTTCACGCCGCGGCGGAACGCCACGGGCTGACGGACGTGGCGTCGCCAGTAAGCGGCGCCAAGGGCCTCGTCCGCTGCCGCGACTTGACCCGTGACATTGCTGACGAGCGCGAGTGACGGTGGCGCGGTCTCAATGTCAGCCAGCGCGCCTTCCAGGTCGTCCAGGACGGGCTCGACCAGGACGCTGTGGAAGGCCTGGCTCGTGTTGAGCCGCCGTACTCGGACCTCCTGCGACTCGAATCGCTGGGCAATCGCTTCGACGGTCGCGGGTGGTCCACTGACGACCTGGTGTGCGCCGTTGTCGGCCGCGATGCTTGCCTCCAGGCCGTTCGCGGTGCCGTTGACTGCGCGCATCGCGGCCGTCACATCGGCTTCAGGCGCAAAGATGGCCGCCATTGAGCCGGCGCCGGGCAACGCCGCCAGCAGCGCGCCCCGCCTAGTCACGAACCGCATGCCGTCTTCCAGGCTGAAGACACCCGCGGCCTGCGCCGCCGCAATCTCACCCAGGCTGTGGCCCACGACCACGCTCGGCCGGACACCCACGCTGGCCCACAGCGCCGTCAACGCGCATTCCAACGCATAGATGGTGGGTTGTGCCCAGGCGGTGTCGTTGAGGTCGCCGCTCGACCCTTCCCGCCCGAACATCACGTCAAGGAGGGAAGCGCCTCTCTCTTCTTGAAACACGGCCTCGCAGCGCTCGAGCACGGTGCGAACTACGGGCTCCGTCTCGTAGAGCGATCTGCCCATGCCCACCCACTGGCTCCCCTGGCCGGTATAGGCAAACGCGACTTTGCTGGGCGGGTCCTGCGCTGGCTGGCCCGGCGTCTCGGTAATCGACCGCAGCTTCTCGCGTAGCGAAGCCGCATCCGTGTAGCCCAGGCCCGCGCGATGCGGGAAGTGGCTGCGGCCCACGCTCGCCGTCCAGGCCATGTCCGCGAGCAGCGGGTTCGATTCCGAACCCACCGACCCTGGCTCATCCGCGCACGCGTCGAGCCAGGCCAGGTGGCGCTCAGCCAGATCCGTGAGCGCCTCGTCCGACCTCCCGGAAAGCGGCAGAAGCCGAGTCGTTCTCGGTTCGGGTTGAGCCTCATCCGTTGACACCTCGACCGACTCGGGAAGAGATACCGAAATCGTCGTCGAAAGTCCGGCGGGGCCCAGACGTTCGCGGATGCCAGCCGGCTCACCGTCGGCCTGCGGGTAGCCCTCCACGACCACATGAGCGTTCGTTCCTGACCAGCCAAATCCGCTCACGCCAGCCAGCGGCCGGCGGCCCTCGGTACGCGGCCAGTCCGCGGCGTCCGACGTCACACGCAGCGGCAGTAGTCCCCAGTTCACTTCGGGAGTTGGAGTCCGAAAGTTGAGGTGCTTGGGAATCACGCTGTGACTCATCGCCAACAGCACCTTCATGAGTCCGGCGACGCCGGCCGCCGACTCGAGGTGGCCGACGTTCGTCTTTACCGATCCAATCAGCAGCGGGCGGTCGTCTTCTCGACCCTGCCCGTAAACCGATCCGGCCGCCCGAAGCTCAATTGGGTCGCCGACCTCGGTTCCGGTTCCGTGGGCCTCCAGGTAGTCGACGTCCGCGGGCTTGACGCCCGCCATGGCCAGCGCTTCTTCGATTACCAGCTTCTGCGCGTCCTCATTGGGGACTGTCAGGCCTGGACTGGCGCCGTCCTGGTTCAGCGCCGAGCCCCGAATGACGCCCCAGATTCGGTCGCCGTCAGCCTCCGCATCGCGAAGGCGCTTTAGAACGAGAATCCCGCAGCCTTCGCCCCGCACGTAGCCGTTGGCGGCGGCGTCAAAGGTCTTGCAGCGACCGTCGGGGGCGAGCATCCCGGCGTTTCCCCGCAACTCCAGCAGTCGCCCCGAGAGGATCGTGTGCACTCCGCCGGCCAGCGCAACGTCGGCTTCCCTTCGCTGCAGGCCAACGGCCGCCTGATGCACCGCGACCAGCGACGACGAGCAGGCGGTATCGATGGCCATCGCCGGCCCCTGTAAGCCCAGCGCAAACGAGACCCGGCCGGCGGCGGTATTGAAGGAAGTGCCGCTCACCGAATACAGGCTGGCCGCGGGCTCGGACGTCTCACTGGACTCCAGGATCAGCCCGCGGTACTCGTTGTTGCTGATCCCGGCGTAGACGCCCGTCTTACTTCCCTTCAGACGCTCTGGATCGATTCCCGCGTCTTCAAGGGCTTGCCAGCTCGTTTCCAGCATCAGCCGCTGCTGCGGATCCAGATGCTGGGCTTCGACCGGCGAAATCCTAAAGAACTCGGCGTCAAACTGATCGATGTCCTCCAGGTACGCGCCAAATCGGCAGGCTTCGCTCTGGACATCCGCGTTCTGGAAAAGCTCGCCAATGCGCCCGACGCCGGAACCCGGATCGCCCTCGATTACGCCGCTCTCGCCGGCTTCCAACAGCCGCCAGAATTCCGCGACGCTCGATGCCCCCGGAAACCGGCAAGCCATACCAACAATCGCAATCGGCTCACTGGGCCGGCTAGGCGGTTGTGACTTGCTAGTAGGCAGCGTGGCTGACTCGCCTGCTGGGTAAGCGTGTTCCACGCGCTCGATCATGTCATTCTCTTGAGTCTGAACTCCGTGTCAGCACGCTGCTTGGCGTCCTAGCCTAAGGCTACAAATCCAGGCAACTTCGGGCGATATGTCTTGTCAGGGAATCTTGGACAGACCGTGACCCTAGCAGCGAGAAGAATCGAGTGGCTCGCCGACGCAAGCGTAGTGCAGGGCGCCTGAGGTGACCCGCCGCTGCTCATCGATGGTCGTAGGGCTCCGCGCCTCGGGAAACTTGCGACATGGAGACGTCACGGTGCCGGAGTGGGCACCGCCGGTGGCGATGCCAGGATGCGGGCCGTGGGGTGAAGGTCGCTCGGATTGGCGGATCGTCCATGTGATCGTGGCGGACGCGAGATGGGGCGGGTCTTGGGGGCGGGAATCGGGACGATGCGAGGTGACTCGGCACTGGCGGTGGGCAGAGAGAGCGTGGGGCGGCGGAGATTTCGATGCGATCGGACTCTGTTTGAATTCGATTGGCAGGTTTGGTGATAGCGGAGAAGCGCTAATAGAGACAGAGCGGTATCCGGCTCTTTCGCCTCTGAACTTGCCAGTGCCAGCTGTTACGCAAACATCTCCTGTAGGGAGATAGGGAATGATCTGCCGCTCGTTGGGGTTAGCGGGAGCGGTGTTGGTAGTTGGGGGATTCTTTGACGAGGACGACGTCGTGGGGGTGGCTTTCGTCGGCGCCGGCTTTGGTGACGCGGACGAAGCGGGCGCGGGTTTGCATGGCATGGATGTCGGGGGCGCCGACGTAGCCCATGGATGAGCAGAGGCCGCCGACGAGCTGGTGGATGAGACCGGCGGTGGGGCCGCGGTAGGGGGTTTGGGCTTCGACGCCTTCGGCGACGAGTTTGGCGGCGTCTTCGACTTCGTGCTGGCCGTAGCGGTCACGGGTGGCGAGGCGACGGTCGACCATGGCGCCGATGGAGCCCATGCCGCGGTATTCCTTGTAGCGTTCGCCCTGGCGGTAGACGATTTCGCCGGGGCTGGCGTCGGTGCCGGCCAAGAGGTTGCCGATCATGACGGCGGAGGCGCCGGCAGCGATGGCCTTGGCGACGTCGCCCGAATAGCGGATACCGCCGTCGGCAACGAGCTGGACGCCGTGTTCGGCGCAGGGGTCGGCGCAGTCGAGGATGGCGGTGAGCTGGGGGACGCCGACACCGGCGACGACGCGGGTGGTGCAGATGGCGGCGGGCCCGACGCCGACTTTGATGGCGTCAGCGCCGGCCTGGATGAGGTCACTGGCGCCGGCGGCGGTGACGACGTTGCCGGCGATGACTTCAACATCAAGGCTGTCCTTGACGCGGCTGACCATGTCCAGGACGGCGGAATGGTGGCCGTGAGCCGAGTCGACGACGAGGGCATCGACTCCGGCGTCGGTGAGTTCACGGGCGCGGTCGAAGGCTTCGTCCTGGACGCCGACGGCGGCGGCGACGACGAGGCGGCCTTTTTCGTCGTAGACGGCGTTGGGGAATTGCTGTCGCTTGGCGATGTCCTTGACGGTGATGAGGCCGCGGAGGATGCCGTCGGCATCAACGACGGGCAGTTTTTCGATGCGGTGTTCGTGGAGGCGGTGCTGGGCCTGGCGGAGGGTGGTGCCGACAGGGGCGGTGACGAGGCCCTTGCTGGTCATGAGGTCGGAGACGGTGCGGGCCTGGTCGTGGGTGAAGCGCATGTCGCGGTTGGTGAGGATGCCGACGAGGCGGTCGTCTTCGTCCGTTATGGGTACGCCGGAGATGCGGTAGCGGGCCATGACGGCGTTGGCTTCGGCGAGGGTGGCGGTGGGGGGCAGGGTGACGGGGTCGACGATCATGCCGGACTGGGAGCGTTTGACCTTGTCGATTTCGCCGACCTGGTCGTCGATGGAGAGGTTGCGGTGAATGACGCCGATGCCGCCGGCGCGAGCCATGGCGATGGCCATGGAGGCCTCGGTGACGGTGTCCATGGCGGAGGACACGAGGGGCACATTGAGGCTGAGGCAAGGCGTGATGCGGGTGCGGGTGTCGACCTGGGTGGGCAGAACGTCGGAGCGGCCCGGGACGAGGAGAACGTCGTCGTAGGTGAGGCCTTCGACGATGCTGCGGGTGGACGTGACGGACTGCTCCTCGATGCGAACCGGGTTTGGATCAAGCGACACGCAAGCGCCTCCCTGCGACATGGGTTGAGCCGGGCCCACAAAAAAGACCCCGCGCCACGTGGGCCGGGGTCGCTACGCGGGAGGGCGACGCGCAACCGGGGCAGGGTGTTTGGGGCACCCACCGGCGACGCGAGCCACCTCTCCTCATCGTGTAGACATGGTACACGCTCGGACGGATGTCAGCGGCACCGGACGTTGACATTGATATTGATGAAGCCATGAACGCTCGGCGCCACGCCGAAGCTATGCAGGTGGCCCAGCGGGAATTGGCACCAGACCACCACGTCAGGCGTGCGCCAGGCGACGCGGCAGGCGATTGTCCGTGAGCACGAGACGATCCAGGAGCAGCGCTTGCAGGTCGCGCCGCAGGCCGGCGCAATGCGGCTGCCCCCAGAGATTGTGCAACTGCCCTGGATCCTGCTGCGTGTCGAATAGCTCCCCATACGGCTGGCCCGGATATACCGTCAGCTGGTGGCGGTTCGTCACCACCGTGCGTAGCCGAAGCCCCAGGTAGTCCTCGTCGTTTTCCACGACCACCGCGGGCTGGACCGACGTCGCCCGTCCCTCCAGCAAGGGCGTCAGGACCTGCCCCGGCCACGGCGGCAGCATGGCCGGGGCCTCCGGGACCGGGGGCACCGTGCCCTCCGGAACCGGCACGCCAGCGAGGTCCAGGACCGTCGGCGCCACGTCGAGCAGGCTCACGAGCGCGTCACTTTGCACACCGGCCGGAAAACGACCGGGCCAGCTCCAGATCAAAGGGACGCGCAGGATCCCGTCGAAATGAAACGGGCCTTTGTTCAGCAGCCAGTGATCGCCCAGCATGTCGCCGTGGTCCGCCAGGAAGACGACGACGGTGTTGTCGCGCAGTCCCAGGCGGTCGACCGCCGCCATCACCCGGCCAACCTGCTCGTCCACAAAGCTGACCATCCCGTAGGTCAAAGCGGTGATCTCGCGCAGTTCGTCGTCCGGGATGTTCGTCGGCGCCAGTCGGCCGCTTGTCCGCAGCCCCTCGGCATATGCCTGCCGGAAGTGCGGCGCTAGCTCATCCAGTTCGCCGACGCGGCGCGCAGGTGATGGCACGTCGTCTGGCGCGTAGGCGGATCCCCAGGGGCGCGGCGGGCAGTAGGGATGGTGTGGATCGGGGAATGAGCACCAGGCCACGAAGGGATGTTCGCTTTTGGCGTCCGCAGCCGCGGACTCGAGGAATGCAATCGTGCGGTCGGCGCACCAGGTGTTGTAGTGCAACTCCGCCGGCAGCGCCATCGTCCACGCCTGCTCGGCGCCGGTCCGTGGTGGTTGCCCGGCGGATGGGTGCAGTAGCCGCTCCGCGCCGGGGTGCTCGGTCCGGAGCCACTGCAGATAGTGACCGTAGATACCGCCGCCATGGCCGCCCGTGAAATCGGCTGTTTCCAGCCCGTAATAGGGCGACGGCAGGTCTGTGATCCGTCCACTACGCCAGAGGTCACGGGCCTCCGGGAAGTCCGCCGGGTCAACGTCCGCCTCCGAAGCACCAGTCGGCAACCCGTATACCCGCAGATGAATCTTGCCGACACTGTGCGTGCGATAGCCGGACCGCCGCAGCGCCTCCGTGAACGTCGGAATACCAGGATTGAGGTCAATCCCGTTGGTGCGTACCCCGTGACCGCGCGGCGTCAGCCCGGTATAGAGCGTCGACCGCGACGGCATGCATAGCGGACTGGCCACGTAGGCCCGCTGGCAGTGGATTCCGCTCGCAGCCAACGCGTCGAGGTGCGGTGTCCGCAGAACGGGATGACCGGCGCAACCGAGATGATCGGCGCGCTGCTGGTCGGTCATCAAGAAGAGAAAGTTCGGCCGTGCAGCCATTCCCGACGCTCCCTCCCCGGCTCTAGACATCGCGCTCGGTGCGCCGCGCGACGATCTCCGGATTGAGATCGAATCCCAGCCCCGGCCCGGCAGGCCTGTACAGAATGCCGTCCCGCACTCGCAGTGGATTCCGCACGATTGGATCGCGGTCGAGGTCCGCGTTGTTCTCGTGAAACGGGGAATTCTTGATAGCGCCGTAGAGGTTGGCGTGGGCAAAGCCCCGGTTGGGGCTGAGCGACGTGGTTTCCAAGTCGACGCTAGCGGGCGGATACCGCAGGCGCTCCAAGTGCATCAGGCGCTGCCAGATGACTTCCCGACGGTACGGGTCTTGGCCCAATAGCTCCGGTCGATCCACTTGCTGGATGAACTCGGTGCAGGTGTCTTCACAGCCGTCGCTCAATACTCCTCAACCAGGTGGCGCCGGAATTGCTTCATGTCCCACTCGATACCAAAGCCGGGGCCGTCGGGCGGCGCAATAAAGCCATCCTTGACCGGCGGGGCATTCATCGCGCCGAACTCTTCCGCCTGCCTGGCCAACCCCAGGCCGTCACCGCCGACCTCGTGAAAGGTCGTGTTGGCAATAGCCATCTGCAGGTGAGCATTGACCGCTCCAAAGAGGCCGCCATGCCCGTTCAGTTCGATATTCGCGCCGTAGCACTGTGCAAAGTTGGCGCTCTTCATCGTCTGGGTCACGCCATGAAACCCGGTCGCGCGGATGAGATCCGTCGCCTTCAGCAACAGCCGCTGACACGATCCTTCCATGTCGGCTTGCATCGGTTCGTGACCCATCACGGGCATGGTCAATGCCGCGCAAAGCTCCTGCAACTGGAGGATGTTTTCCTCGTGGATCGGCTCTTCCAGCCAAACGTAATCCAGTTCTTCCATCAGCCGCCCGATCATGATCGCTTCTTCCAGCGTGTACGAGCGGACCGGATCGTTGATGAGGTCATAGTCCGGTCCAACGTACTCCCGCAGCCCCCGGATGATAGGAACATCCGCCTTGCCGCCCTTGTAGCTGTGAATCTTGTAGGCAAAGATGCCCGCATTCTCGCGGCCCGCCTCGATGTGCCGCTTGTAGCCATCAAGGTCGGTGTTGCCGCCCATCAGATAGACGGCAATACGGTCACGCACCTTGCCCAACAGGTTGTAGACCGGCTGGTTGGTGGCCTGCCCCGCAATGTCCCACAGGCAGTGGTCGAAAGCGGCCGCCCACGCATAGGGGCGATACAGCCAGCGCCGGGCCACCTCGAACTTCTGGAAGAAGTGCTCGCGGCGGAACGGATCCTCGCCGATGGCCATCTCCCGCAAGAGATCAACCATATCCTTCGCCTGGTCCACGCCTTGCGAACACTGGGCAATGCTCTCGATTCCGTCATCGGTACGGACAATGAGAAACGGATGATGCTCCGGCCGGGAGATCGGGAACCGTTTGTGGGTGTATTGAATACGGCGCAGTCCCGGCACCTCGACCAGCCGATGCTCCCCGACACCGGGCCGCTCGAGGATTTTGAGCTTGATTTCCGTGATCTTCATGGTTTTCTCCTCGTTTTTCTCGCAGGGTCGGCACCCCTCGGATCGGGGGAAGATTGGCATCGCCACAGATCAGTTCTCAACGCTGGCAGTTGCTCTTCGAGAGAGCGGAAGAGTGTCGACGAGTCAATCCGCGGAATGGTGTCTGATCAAAGTGATCCACCACCTGGCGCAGATTTTGATGGATAGAATGATGCTCGGCCGAACGTGTGTCGCGTGCGGCTTGTGGTGGGCGTAGCTCAAACGGTTAGAGCGTCTGGTTGTGGCCCAGAAGGCTGGGGGTTCAAGTCCCCTCGCTCACCCCCGGGAAGAAGGAGAGAGTGAAGAGGTGAGAGAAGTGAGAAAGAGAAGAACGGAAAGAGGAAAAGCGCGGCGTCGTTAGGGGTTGGTGGTGGGCAGGTTGATGCGGGACGTTGGGTTGCAGTGTTTGGATGCGGTGTATTGGATGAGGCGGACGAGGAGCGCGCGGGCCAGGGGATCGTTGCGGCCGGCGTGGCTGAGGCCGAGGGTGGTGACGACGACTTTGCCCTTGCCGTAATTGGCCTGGGCGGTGATGGCGGCTTCGTTGCCGAGCCAGCCGCGGAAGGTGCCCATCAGAACGTCGCCGGGGTCGAGACCGTCGATGGCCGGGATGACGCGGGGGGCGGCGCTGGGGACGAAGGGCGTGCTCATCAGGGGTTCGGATAGCAGGCCTTCGCGAAGTTGGGGCGCGATCCAGTCGAAGCCGGTGGACCAGTGCGAGGCGAAGCGACCGGTGCGGGGAACCGAGGGTAGGAACGGAGTGTCGGCGAGGTCGGCGACAACGAGCGCGGGCAGGCCACCGGCAACCATTTCAAGGGCGTCAGCGCCCCCGCCCCCAGCGACGACGACGGCCTGGGTTCGCACAGGTTGGGTGAGGGTGGTGCAGCCGGCCTCGGCCAGGCCGTTGGCCAACGTGGCGACGCGGTTGGTGTGGTCGACTCCGGTGAGGTAGATGCGGAGTTTGCCGTCGATGGTGGCGGCATCCGTGGGGACAACGAGGACTTGCTCTTGCTGGTCCAGCGAGAGGCTGGGACCACGGATGGAGAGTTGGATATCGAGGACGCGGGCGGACTCGATGAGGGGGGCGGTGAATTCGAAGTCGTCGATGACGACGGGTTCGACGCCGGCGGGAATGGGGATGGTTTCGCGGCGGCGGGGTTCGCCGGAGACGCTCCAGACGATTTCGGCGTCGCAAGCGGCGCGAGGGCCGGATATGAGGGCGCGGACGGTGACGGGGCTGCCGGCCCAGGCGGAGCCGGGCAGGCCGTCGATCAGGACGACGGTTTCATCGGCGACGGGACGCATGGCCTGGACGACGGGCTTGGGGCGAGCCTGGAAGTCGGCAAGGCCGTTGACTTCCCAGCCCTGGTCCATCAGCTCAGTGAGGACGAACCCGGAGAGGCCGGGGGTGGCACGCAGGCGGGCGATCTGGCGTCGGAAACCTTCGGCCTGGACCTGGCGGGTGGCGGCGGTGAGGTCGTCGAGGGAGTCGAAGGCGCGCCGGGCGACGGAGCCCTGGTAGCGGTCGGCGAATCCGGCCTGGTCGAAGGCGGCATCGCGGGTCCAGGCGCGGTCGGTGAGGAGCCAGGGGTGGTCGGGCTTCCAATCCTCGGGAAGACCCCAGAGGCCGAATTCGCTGAGGGCGACGGGGCGGGTGGCGGGGGCGTGGGCGTCGGCGCGTTCCCAGAGGTCGGGCGGACGCGCGGCGAGCCAGTCGACGAACGCGCCGAAGTCGCGCGCGCCCTGGGGATGGGCGGCGTAGGTGTGCATGTCGGCCAGGTCGGTGTCGAGATGCAAGGCGCCGAGCATGGCGGAGTTATCAATGACGAGGCGGGACGGGTCGGACTTGCGGGCGACGTCGACCCAGCGGCGGAGGCGTTGGCGGTGGTCGGCGTTGGCGGCGAGGTCAAGGCCCCAGCCCTCATTGATGATGGAGCGGGCGATGAGGGAGGGGTGGTGGGCGTCCCGGACGGCGGCGCCGCGGAGCATGGCGGTAACGTCGTCGTCGAGCCAGTCGGGAAAGGGCTCGTCCGGTCGCTGGGGCTGGCCCCAGCTTGGGAGGTCGTACCAGACGAGGAGGCCCATGCGGTTGGCGAGGGCCAGATAGCGCGGATCGGGCAGCTTGACGTGGCAGCGGACGAGGTTGAGGCCGGCGTCCCGGGCGACCTGGAAGCGGCGGGCGAGGGATTCGTCGCCGGGGTAGGCGTAGCCGGTGGCAGGGCTGTAGTCCTGGTCGAGGGCGCCGCGGAGGTAGAGAGGCTGACCGTTGAGGCGGACCTCCTGTTCGTTGGACTCGATTCGGCGGAAGCCGGTGGTGAAGCGGCGCGTGTGGGTGAGGCCGTCGGAATCGAGGGCGACGTTGACGTCGTAGAGGTTGGGCGCGTCGGGCGACCAGAGCTGGATGTGGGGCCAGAGATGGAGGAGTTCAAGGCCGTCGCTTAGATCGCCGGTGGCTTCGGCGGTCCAGAGGGGCGCGGGGCTGTTGGCTTCGCGGACGGTTACGTGGACTCGACCGTGGGTGTTTGGGCCGGCGAGGATTGTCAGGCGGGTGGTCTGGAGGTCGTCGTCAAGATCGGTCCGGAGGCCGGTGATGTGGCTGGGTGGGCGCTGGTCAAGCCAGACGGGTTGCCAAAGGCCGGAGCACTCGCCGTACCAGTGCTGTTTGCCGCGGGGGATCCAGGCGGCACGGGTTGGCGGGCTGTTCGGTGGCTTGACGACGCCCGGGACATCTGACGGGGTGTCCCAGACGCGGACGGTGAGGGTGACGGTTTGACCGTGGGTTTCAGGTGGCAAGACGGCTTCAAAGGGCAGGCAGCCAGAGCGTGAGGTCGCGAGAGGTTGGTCGTTGACCCAGACGTCGGCGAGCCAATCGGCGGCGCCGAAGACGATGACGGCCTGGTGGCCGGCCGGCGGTGTGGGAACGTCAAGCTGGCGGCGGTACCAGTAGAAGGCGGGGCCGGTGGGCGGGCTGTCGAGAATGAGCTGGGGGTAGACCGGAGGGGCGATCTGCGAGTCGAAGCTGATGTCGCACAGGTCGGGCAAGTCGCTGACGCCGAAATCCCAGGGACCTTGGATTCGACTGGCGCCGGGCGCAGTCATCGTCTGATACCTTGACCGACGGTGGCCGACCAACACTTACCGGCCGGGGGCGGGCCCGGATCCCAGCCGCCAGGCGACTCCATCGAGCGCCCCGCCACCGGCACGTACGCGGGTCTGGTGGTTGTCGCGCTCCTGACTGCGAGCGTCGTGTTCATTTTGCTGGCGGATCGCAGCCTGCGGCGCGCACCGGAGATCCCGGAGGTCCTACGGCCCACGGCGGACGCAACTGTCGCGCCCCAGACGCGGCAGGCGCCGGCCGTGATTCCCGTCACGCCGGAGCCGATTGTGATCGATTTGGAGGTTCCGGAGGGGCCGTTCGAGCAATTGCCGACTCCGACGGCGGTTCCAGTCCATACGGAAGCGCCGGCGCGATACTTCCTGGTCACGGTTCAGAGCGGGGACACGCTGGCTGCACTTGCCAGCCAGTACGGGTACAGCTTTGAGGAGATTGCCGAGTTGAACGGCATCGACGAGCCGTACGTGATCCATATCGGGGATGAGTTGCTGTTTCCAAACCGATAGCTGAGGTCAGGACTCGGCGTGACGCTGAGTCGGTTCGGATTCGTCGGAATCATCCTCTGTCGGCTGCCCGGCGGCCGGCTGCTCTCCTTCGGTCTCGGGTTCAGGGATGGGTTCCTGCGGATCCTCGTCACTTGAACTGTCGGCTTCGGACGGTTCGGGCTGCGCCTCCGTGTCGGCGGGTTCCTCGGACTGGTCGTCTCCCGTGTCAACGTCGGCGACGGACTGGGGGGTGGTCTCGTCCTCGGCCGACGGTTCGTCTTCGCCTGGCGGGTCCTCGGCGGGCTGGTCCGACGGCGCCGGTTGGGTGGGATCGAGGCCGGGGTCGAGGGCGACGAATCGGACAGGCCAGGCGGTGACGTCGGCGGCCGGCGCCGGCAGGGCCATGAAGGCCATGCGCTCGGTGCTGAGCGCCGCGGTGTTGACGAGGCCGCGAACAACTGGGACGTCGTTTTCGAGAAGGGTGTTCAGGATGACTCGCTCGTCGTCGGGTTCCTGATCGCGACCGATGGAGACGCCGTTGGCCAGGGCGACGAGCTTGGCGCCCCGGACGAAAAGCCATTGGGCGGCCTGCGCGGTGAAGCATGGTGCGACTCCGTTTCCGCGGGCCGCGATGACGACGATGTCGCGGGTGCGCAGATCGCGGCCGAAGGCGTCTTCGAGGCGGTTCGAGTCGATATCGGGAGCATCCGCGGTGACTTCGATGTGGGCGACGAGGCCCTCACCGAAGAAAGTCTCGGGCCGAAGACTCGCCAGGTCGGAGCCCCAGCGGGCGTAGCGGCGCGGTGCGAGGACGTGGGTGCCGACATCGGCGTCCATTTCGACGCGGTGGGCAAGTGTCTGGGGTTGGCCGTCTCGCTCGAACTCGTGCGCGGTGAACGAAGCGGCGGCGCCATGGCGAAGAACCTTGGTGCAATCAACGACGCGGCGTGACATCAGCTCCGGGAATGGTCAGCGGTTTGAGCGATGGTGGGGCGCAGGAGTATGCCGCGTCAATAGCTGACCGGCCTATTTGATGGTGAGAGACCGGCCCCAGCACGGCTCACTGACGTGAATGGGCGATTCGCGAAAGGCCGTCCGGTAGAAGTTCAGACCTTCGGCTTGCAGGTGGATTGGGATCAGGGTGCGAGGGTTCACGATTTCGATGAAGCGTTGGAGATCGGGGCCGCTGGCATGCCCGGAGGCGTGGAAGCCGGCGGCTTCGGCCTCGGATTCGGACGCGCCGCCGACGAATTCCAGGCCCAGCAGTTGCGTCCAATTACGAAGGCGCCGCATGTCCAGCTGGGACTCCTCGTCGTAGGGCTCGCTGGATGAATAGATCCAGGCGCCAGACGAGAACTCACCCAGATCCAGAAGGCGGGTGACGTCAAAGAAGCTGAGGCAGAGCACGTAGTCGCCAGGATCCTTGCCGATGGTCGATGGGGACACGAGGGCGTCGGTGAACTCATCGGTCAGTTCGTCCTGCCAGGCGGTGGATGTGGCCCGGCGGTCGTCGTAGATCAGGAGGCCATCCGAGGCTGCGGGGATTGGCGTTGCGGGATCGACGGCGCGCATGGCCTTGAGGAGAAGGGCGTCTTTCATGAGGACGACGAGCTGGCGGTTGGCCCGGCGGGCGGCAGCCAGGAATGTCTGCAGCCGCTCAATGTTGCGGGGGCCGAAGTCGGCGACGACAAGCCCGCCGGTCTGCGCCACGCGGTCCATGGCGCGACTGCAAACGTCGGATTCCGATGCGCCGCGGGTTCTGGCGGCCTGGGTGCCCTCGCAGATGAGAGCGGCGAGATCGAGATCGGCCAGGGCATGGGCGAAGGCCCAGGTTTGCTCGGCGTCTCGGCCGTGCATGCGGATGTCGCCTGTGTAGCCGACCCAGCCGGCTGAGGTCTCGACGGCAAAGCCGTGGGCGCCCGGAATGGAGTGGTCGACGGGGAACGCGCGGATCTGACGTCCATCGACTTCGGTCACACCGGTCGCCATGGGCGACGTAACGGGATCCGGGCCTGCCTTGGCGTAGCGCCGCGCCCAGTAGGCGGCGGCGGCGGGCGTCCAGGCGTCAGTTCCGACGGTTGACCAGGGGCGCTGCTGGTACGGGGTTCTGGGTTCGGTGACGAGGAGTCCGTCCCTGGGGACGCGCGGGCGAAAGAACACGGTTTGGCTGTCGTCAGTGCTCAGTCCGCCGTCCTGCATGGCCTTGGCGATGCAGGCGGTGAGGGCGCCGGTGACGACGGGGATGTGGGAGCGAAGTAATGACACGTAGCCAACGTGGTCTGCGTGCGCGTGGCTGAGGAGGACGGCACGCGGGTTCAGGTCATGGCGGTAGCCACGCGAGTTGCGGAGGCGCTTCCAGATCGCCTCTTGTTCCGGCAGCGCGTTCAGGTCGTCGCGGTAGAGACCCTCGAGCGGCGGGAGCAACCCGGTCAGCAGATAGTCGGAAAGTCCGCGGACGGTTCGCGGTCTGAGGAACTCTTCGAAGTAGGTGCCAAGGGCGCCGAAGGACATGCCGAAATCGAAGAGGACCTGCCAGTCGCCGTCTTCGAGCAGGAGCTTGTTGCCGCCGATTTCGCCGGCCCCGCCGTAGGCCGTGAAGCGAACGGGCATCAGCGGGTCGCCGTTGGTTGGTTGGCGACCGGTGACGTCATGGTTCGAGTAGCCCACAGTGAACGGGAGACAACCTCACCATGACGGGGAGGGTGGCTCAGCGCACGCGGTCGAGCACAGCCGGATTCTGAACCGAGCGCGGACGGCCGCCCTGGATTACCGCGGCGGCGCATCGCAAGGCGCTCTCCGGGCCCCAGCGCGACGCTTCCTGGGAGTAGCCGGCGGAATGCGGGGTGAGCAGGGCGTCGGGAATCTTCAGCAGCGGATTGTCTTCGGCGATCGGCTCGACTTCGGTGACGTCCAGCCCGGCGCCGGCGATCCGGCCGGATTGCAGGGCTTCGACAAGGGCCGGTTCGTCGATGATGGGTCCGCGCGCGGTGTTGATAACGAAGGCCGTGGGCTTCATGCGGGCGAAGGCCTGGGCGTTGAGGCAGTGGCGAGTGGCGGGATTGAGCGGGAGGTGCACGCAGAGATAGTCGGCGGCTTCCAGCACCTCGTTGAATCCGGCCAACTGGACATCGCACTCTTCGGCAACTGAAGGGTCGACGTAGGGGTCAAACGCGATTACCCGCAGACCGAAGGGCTGGCAGCGGGCGGCCACAGCGCGGGCGATGTTGCCGAAGCCGAGCAGGCCGGCCACCTGGCCGCGCAGGCGCGGCCAGTGTTCGGAGCCGTCGATGACAGCTTCGCGCGCCGGAGCAGCGGAGCGGCTGACGTGGACGGTGCGCGGCAAGCGCCGGTAGCACGACAACAGGAGCATGAGGGTGTGGTCGGCCACTTCCTCGATGCAGAGGTCGGGTGTGTTTCCGACCATGACGCCGTGATCGGTTGCGGCCTCGAGGTCGATCGGGTCGACACCGGTGGTGCAGGTGATGATGGCGCGCAAGTTCGGGGCTGCGGCGAAGTCGTCCTCCGTAAACGAGTCAAGCCCAACGGCGCCGGCAGTGGCGCGTCGTAGTACGGCCTGGCGTGCCGCGAGATTCTTCATATCGGCGAAATCAACCTCGCCGCCGGCTTCCTCGACAACGTGAACGAAGGGCCGGAAGCGGTGTTCGTGCATCAGCGGCACGAAGACGACGGGGCGGTCAGCCATGAGTCGATCCTCTCAGGCGCGCAGTTGACGATACACGGGCGGTTGTTACTGGGCCTCGGCGGCCTGGTTGCCGGTGAGCAAGTGAATCCAGGTCCGTCCGGGACGGAGTTCGATCGGCGAGCCGTCAGGATCGAGGAATTCAGTTACGTCGGTTTCCGAGGGCCGACGCCAAGTTCCATCGAGACGCCGGCCGTCGCGGAAGACGGAGACGGGTCCCTCGCCGGTGGTTCCGATCCAGACCGACTTGTTGCCGAGGTGGTCCTCGTCGTACTGGGTGACACGGGCCGGAACCCATTGGGCGATGACGTTATCGAGTTCCAACGCCTGGCCGGTGGCGGCGTCGACATCCAGGGCGCCGCCGAGCGAGCGGCGCCAGCGGCGGGTCTCGGTGTCGAAGGCGTACTCGGACTGGAATCCGTGGCGCGGGCCGGCGGGAATGGTGAGTTGAGTGAGAGGGCCGAGCTCGGGTTCGGACTCGTAGAAGCGGAAGCCCTCGATCTCGCGCCGTTCAGGATGGCGCTGGGCGCCGACGTCGCGCAGCGCGGGGATGCTTGCGTACATGTTGAACGGAGCGGGTCGGGTGGAAATGCGGAAGTACGGGCGCGTCTCGTCGTAGAAGAATTGGTCGACGTCGGCCGCAGGAGATGACCGCAAGTCCTGCATGACGGGCGGGCTGGCTCCAACATGAGCGAATAGGGCGTCGAACTGCTGGACGAGGTCGCGGTCGACGAAGCGGGAACTGCGGATCGGGCCGACGCGTTCCAGGTCGCTGTCCAGGAAAAACGCGGTGTAGCGGGTTACGGAGCCTTCCGTTACGTGCTCGTATACAACGCCGGCAGCGCTGAGGCCGCTCTGTGGTCGAGCGCCGACGGAGTTGTCGATCTTGACCGCGACCACGCGCTGGGCTCGTGAGTTGGGGCTGATTTCGAGGCCCGTCAGCGGTGAGAGCAAGGGCGGTGGAGTGGGCGTGGGCGAAGGCGAAGGGGTTGGCGTGGGCGGCGGGGCGGTGGGCTCCGGCGCCGGCGTGGTCGTTGACGCATCGGTCTGCGGTGGGCGGGTTGGGCGAGGCGCCGCGACCGTGGCCTCGGGTGCGGCGGTTGACGCCGGCGGCGCAGGGGTTGGCTGCGACGGGGCAACCGTTGCCGATTCCGGCGTTACGGTTGCCGCGGCTGGCGTCGTTGTTTCCGGGGTTGGAGGCGGAGGTGTGGATGCGGCGGGCGCGGCCGGTGTGGGGGTTGGCGTCGGCGACTCGGACTCACCGCAGCCGGCAATGAGCAGGGCGGTTCCGCCGGACAGGAGAAACGCAAGGCGGCGCCGGGAGATGCGCGCCGGACTACGCATGAATTTCGTGTGACTTTCGGGCTGACGGCTAGATTTTGCTACAGGATGCGTTGGAGGCGGTGGTGGTGCAACGAATGTCCGCGAAGGATCCAGGTTTCCGGCTCTTGGGGCCTGCCGCCGCTGGCTGCGCTGTCTCACCTCGACTGGTTGCTGATTGGGTTCGGCGCTTCCAGGGCTGGCCAAAGACGCGACGACAGGCGGCGGCGACGCGGGCGGCGCCCTCGGCAATCGGCAGGGCGCGCATTTCGTCGTTAAAGATCTCGACGCCGCCGGGACCTCGATAGCCGGCGGTCTGGAGGGCATCCGCGATGGCCGCGAGGTCCATGACCCCTTCGCCGGGCAGGCGCCGCACCGAGTCGTCAAACGTACCCGGATCACCCGGGGGGGCGTCGTTGAGGTGGACATGGTTGATGGCGCGTCCGGCCGCGGCGATGTCGGCGAGTTCGCTGTCGCCGCAGTGGAAGTGGTAGGTGTCGAAGAGGGTGCCCACGTTGACGCGGCCGATGCGGTCGATCAGGTCAAGGGTTCCCTGGATTCCGGAGAAGAGTTCGTAGGGCTGGTCGGGCCAGATGTTGGGGCCGATGAACTCGAGGCTGAGAGCTACGCCGTCGCCAGCCGCGGTGTCGGCCACGTCGCCGATTCGCATGGCCAGTAGGTCCAGAGCCTCGTCGGCGGGCATGTCGGTGCGGTTGGGAACGACGACGGCGGCGACGCGAGCGCCAAGGGCCGCGCCGAGCGCGGCGTTTTGCACCACGTCGTCAAGGCTGGCGTCGAAGTCGGCATAGGGGCCGATGACTTGTGCTCCAGCGCCCCAGGCGCCGGGTTGAAGACCGCGCGACTGGAAGGCTTCGATTACGGCGTCGCGTCCAGCGGCGGCCTCGAGCCTGCGTGCGTTGGGCATGCTGAAGTCGGCGGCCTGGAAACCGGCAGCTGCGGCTGCATCGAGGTAGGTGGTGAGGTCGTCGACCTGCGCGACGGTGGCGGGGTGAAGCGCGGGGATCAGCGAGGACATGGGCTCGGTTCTCCTAGGCGTTGGGGGCGCGTGCGTTCCGCCATGACTCGATTGGCGCGGGGGGCGACCTAGCGTCCGCGGCCGGTGGCGCCGTGGAGCGCTTCGCGGACGACGATGTCGTCGATGAGACGTTCGACGGGCGCCAGGTCGTCGGTGTAGACGGTTTCGGCTCGATTGACTTCGCGCAGTTTCCAGGGGCGGGCGGCGATTTCCTCGAGCAAGGGCAAGCCAACGGTTCCGTCTCGCACCTGGTCCCCGGTAATCGGGGTCAACGAGCCGTAGACGAGGCTGTTATTGAAGCCGGAGGGCAGGTCGATCACGTAGACGTGCGGAAAGACCGAGCGCATGGTCTCGGACAGAACTTCGACGAGCCGGAAGTCGGAGGCGGTGCGCCCCGCGTTCAAGGCCACGACGCCCTTGTCGGTCAGGTGGTCGCGGGCGGAAATGAAGAACTCCTGGGTGACCAAATGAAAGGGAATGTAGGGCTGGCGGTAGGCGTCCACGGCGATGACGTCGTAACGCCGGTCCACGCGCTGGAGAAAGGTGCGGCCGTCCTCGGCATAGGTTTTGAGGTTGGGTTCGTTCATGTCGAAGTACTTGCGGCCGAGGTCGATCACGCGGTCGTCGATCTCGACGCCGTCGATGACGACGTCGTCACCGAAGATCGTTGTGTACTGCTTGGAAACCGTGCCGCCGCCGAGGCCGATAATGAGGAGCGAGTCGACATCGTCGGGTTGCTGTCCGCCGATGATCGGAGCGAGCAGGAAGTAGTCCCAGGGGCCGTTGGTGAGCAGACGGTCGGGGTGGTAAATGGAGTGGGTGCCGATGCCTTCGTTGAGCACCAGGCGGCGGCCGATGTTGGGGCTGTCGATGACCTGGAAGAACTGGAGGGCCGATTCGCCTTCCACCAGGAGACCGTCGGCGGGCCGGACAGGGCCCGGGTCGACCGCGACCCAGAGCACGACAAGGATGGCGAGCAGCACACTGTAGGCAAGCCGGCGATAGAGGCGCGTGGTGGCGATGAGCGAAAGACCGAGCAGCAGTACGGCGAAGATGAGGAAGGTCGAGCGCGTGCCGACGGTGGGGATGAGCAGCAAGACGGGCAGGAAGGCGCCACAGATGCTGCCGACGGTGCTGACGGCGAAGACCTGGCCGGCTCGCTTGCCGGCCTGCTGGATGTCGCTGGTGACGAGGCGAATGGCAAAGGGCGAGACCATGCCGAGCATCGTGAGAGGGACGGCCAGCAGGAGGAGTACGCCGACGAGCGAGCCGAAGAAGAGGCCGCCGTTGAGCGAGGCGATGGCCTGGGACGACACGGAGAGCACCGGCTTGGACATGAACGGCACGAGGCCGACGAGAAACGCGCCGATTGCGACGATGTGATAGAGGGTGTCTTCGTAGGGCCGACGGTCGGCTAAGCGTCCGCCAATCCAGTAGCCGATGGAGAGGTAGAACAGGGTCAGGCCGATAACGACAGCCCAGATGATGATGCTTGTACCGAAGAACGGCGCCAGCAGGCGCGAGGCGCTGATTTCCACGGCCAGCACGGACATGCCGGAGAAGAACGCGACCGTGAGGACCAGCCAGGTCCGGGCGTTCCCGATGGGCTGCGGCGTTGGCGGGTCGGTGGTGCTGGACACGCGAATCCTCAACTCAGCGTGGGTGGCGCGGGGTCCGATGTACGAAGCGCATATTCGTGGACGCTAGTACCCGAGTACCTGACCATGCCAGCGCGGGTCGGTGGCACCGATTCGGGCACCGGTATCCGGGTCGAGCATAACCCCTTGCGCGCGCGAGTAGACGCTAAACGGCGCCTCGCTGCGGACCGCGTGGCCGCGGTTTTCGAGGTCGGTGAGGACGGCGGGATCGAAACGGTCCTCAAGCTTGAGGTCGCCCGTTTCCTCGTTGTGATACCAGCGTGGGGCATCGATGGCGGCCTGCCAGTGCATGCCGTGGTCGAAGACGTTGGAGAGGATTTGGAAGTTTGTCTGCACCTGGTACTGACCGCCAGGCGATGAACCCAACAGGATGGTCTGGTCTTCGCGCCGGACCATGAAGGTGTTGAGCGTGTGGATCGGGCGCTTGCCGCCCTGGAATACGTTGGGGCTGGCGGGATCAAGAGAGAAGCCGCGCATCCGGTTGTTGAGCAGGACGCCGGTGCCGGGCACGACGTAGCACGAGCCAAAGCTGGTGAAGACGCTCTGGATGAACGTGATGGCGTTGCCGGCCTCGTCAACCGCGGAAATGGCGGTGGTGTCGCCGCCGACGGCGCTGGGATCGCCGGCCGCCACGTGCCGGGCGGCACGGACGGGATCGATCGACATGCGGCGCTGGGCGGCGTATTCCTTGCCGACCAGCTGGTTGATGGGAATGTCGTTCCAGTTGGGATCGCCGACGTGGGCCAGGCGGTCAGCAAAGGCGGCCTTCTTGCACTCGGCCATGAGGTGCAGAACGTCGGCACTGCCGAACTCGAAGGCCGAGAGTTCGAAGCCTTCGGCGATGTTGAGCTGTTCGAGAACGAGGAATCCCTGGGAGGGGAGCGGCTGTTCGAGAACCTCAAGGCCGCGGTAATACGTGCGCAGCGGCGGAAGGACGTCACACTGGTAGGCAGCCAGATCCCGAGACGTGAAAGCGCCGCCGTCGCGAGCGGATGCTCGCACGAGGGCGTCGGCGAAGGGTCCCCGGTAGAAGGCGTCCGCCCCACCGAAGGCGATCTGCCGGAGGGTTTCAGCAAGGTCGGGCTGGTAGATCAGTGAGCCCGGCCGGGGCGGGGCGTCGTTTGGGAGAAAACTACGCGTGCTGGCGGGGTACTGGGCCAGGGCCGGACCGGCGTTGGCTATGGCCTGGGCGGTGTCGGGGTCGACGGGCACGCCGTGTTGGGCGTACTCGATGGCCGGGGCAAGGGCGTCGGCCATGCTGATGGAACCGTAGCGATCGAGAATCGTCTGCCAAGCGCTGACCGCGCCCGGGATAGTAGCGGCGTTGATGCCGTGCGGTGGGATTTCGTCGTCAAATGCGTCGATGGTGAGGCCTGCGGGGGACGGGCCGCTGGCGTTGATGGCATCGGGATCCGCGGCGCCTGCCGGGAGGCAGAGGGCGAAGACATCGCCACCTACGTGGTTGGTGCCGGGCTCGGCCACGGCGATCACCGCCGCCGCGGTCACGACGGCGTCAAACGCGTTACCTCCGGCGCGAAGGGCGCGAAGGCCGGCCTCCGTGGCCAGAGGATGACCGCTGGAGAACATGGCGCGCGCGCCGACGACGGGAGGTCGCTGGGTGGTCCAGCGCGGGTCGGCGCTCAAACGCAGACGCTCTGGGATGGAGGGCTCGGGGATATGGGACGTATGGGGATAGCCGCGGCCTACGTCACGGTGTGCATGGGCATGATGACGTGACTGAAGGACGGCATGTCCTCGCCTTCCTTGTCCACCTGGCGAACGAGGCCGGGGCTGGTGGGGCCCGCCAGCGAGAGGGACACGCGCTCGGAGTTGACGGTACCGAGACAGTCGCTAAGGAATCGATAGTTGAAGGCGATTTGAGCACTGGTGTTCGTGCCGGTGACATCGGCTTCGACTTCGCCCTGGTTTTCGCCGAGTTCGGCGGAATTGGCGGAGAGAACCAGGCGGCCGCCATCATCCGTGTCTTCGATGGTGGCCCTGATGACGTTCTGGCCGTCGCGGGCGAAAAGGGCGGCGATGCGGGTGGCCTGCGTCACGGCCGCCGTGTCGGCGACGACACGCGTTTCCAGGTTGGCGGTGTCGGGGATCAATTGCTGGTAGGCGGGGAACTGGCCATCGATGAGCTGGGACACCAGGGATACGGCCCGCGTGCTGAAGCGAACGGATTGGGCGTTGGCCGTAAGTCCGATGGTTACGGACCCCGGATCGTCGGTGAGAATGCGCGAGAGTTCGACCATGGCCGGGCGCGGCACGATGATCTGGGTAGGCTCCGAGAGGCCGGTTTCAGCGGCAGCGCGACGAACGGCCAGGCGATATCCATCGGCGGCGGCTAGTTCCACGTAATCAGGGCCGAACGTCAGGCTGACGCCGGCGAGGACGGGTCGGCTGTCGTCCTGGGCCGCAGCCACGACCACCTGCTCGATGATGGAGGTCCAGACGCTGGTGGGCATTTCGAGTTCCCGCTCAGCGTCGCCCTCGGGCATTGGAGGGAACTCGTCCGCGTCGATACCCTTCATCTTGGCGCGGAAGCGTCCGGATGAGACTTGCAGGGTGTCGGTCTCGGCGTCGAGTTCGAGGGCGACGACACCCTCGGGCAATTGGCCGACGAAATCGGAAAGCAGCCGCGCGGGGACGGTGATGGCGCCTTCGGACTGGATGCTGGCGCCAGTCCAAACGGAGATGGCCATCTGCTGGTTCATGGCGGCAAGCTTGAGGCCGCCGTCCTCGGTGGCGACGAGGACGTTGCTGAGCACGGGGAGCGGGCTGCGGGCCGCGACGGCCCGGCTAACGAGGCTCAACCCGCGGTTCAGGTTCTCTTGTAGGCAGGTGACGTTCACGCGGCGAATCTCCGGAATTGTGGCAGCGAAACCAAAGGAGCAGGCCCTACCGGCGAGTGGTATCGCACATGTGGGGCGCGGCAGCCCGCGGATACTAGATGTCGTACTAAGCGGCGGTCAATTCCCCGTCGTGGCCTGAGTGCCTCCGGGTTCGAGTGGCGTCGCTGGTAGGCTTGCCCAATACGCTTGCGTAGCGCGTGGGCAGAGTCTCATCGGAAAGGAGTTCGCTTGAGCTTGCGAGTCATCGTCGCCGAGGACGAAACGATTATCCGGCTCGACCTGAAGGAACGGTTGGAGGCGTCGGGCCATCAGGTCGTTGGCGAAGCAGGCGACGGCGAGAGCGCGGTGCAGATGGCGCGCGAACTGCGGCCTGACCTAGTGGTGATGGACATCAAGATGCCCGGAGTCGACGGGATCGAGGCGGCGCGTGCGCTCACGGCCGAGCACATCGCCCCGGTGGTGCTAGTTACGGCGCACGGCGAGCGAGAATTGGTTGAGCGCGCCAGCGAGGTGGGCGTGATCGGGTACGTGCTCAAGCCGTTGCGCGATCGCGACCTGGAGTCGGCCATCGCGGTAGCGGTTTCCCGCTACGGAGAATTTGAGGCGGTGAGCCGCGATGTGCAGAACCTGACGGAGCAGCTCGAGACGCGCAAGGTAGTGGAGCGAGCGAAAGGGCTGTTGATGAACCGACTGGGACTCTCGGAGCCTGATGCGTTCAAGCGGATCCAAAAGCTGAGCATGGACCGCCGTCGATCGATGCGCGACATTGCGGAAGCGATCATCCTGGCCGAAGAGATCTAGCGAGGCGCTCGCGAGCCCCATGCGGGGCGTTGTGACCCGGGATCTGCGAGCGCGAGTTCGCCGCTCGCCTGGATCGCCGTTACTCGCCGCAGCGCTGCTGCTGGTTGGCTTGCTCCTGACCTTCAGCCGGCAGGTCTTCGAGGGCCTGGTGGTGGCGGGCTACGACACGCAGACCTACTTCTATCCGTACTGGGCCGCTGCTTTCGAGGCTTTGCGGTCGGCCCGTATTCCGCTGTGGAACCCGGACCTCTTCATGGGTGCGCCGTTTCTGGCCAACCCGCAGGCGGCCGTGTTTTATTTGCCGAACTGGCTGCTGCTGGGGCTGAGCCCAGAGCGTGCGATGAGCGCGGCGCTGTTGCTGCACGTGGGCTGGGCGGCCCTTGGCACGTTGCTGCTGGCCCGGACAGCGTGGCGAGTGGGCTGGGCGGCAGCAACCACGGGAGCGGCGGTGTTTGCGTTTGGCGGCTACTTCGTTGCCCAGGCAGGCCACGTTAACCAGGTTTCGGCCACTGCGTGGCTGCCGTGGCTCTTGTTGGCGCTGGACCGCGGAGTCGCGGGAGAACGGCGGGCGTGGGTTGCCCTGCCACCGGTGACGGCGCTGATGTTTCTCGCGGGTCATCCGCAGGTGGCGTACATGAGCCTGCTGTTTGGGCTGGTGTACGCGATAACGGTCGGCAGCGCCAGCGGCAAGACGCCGCTGTGGGGGCGACTCAAGGGCGCGGGGTTCGGGTTGCTTCTCTGGGCGACAGCGGGCGCCAGCGGGGCGTTGCTGGCCGCCGTGCAATTGCTGCCGACGCTGGAGCTCTCGCACCACGGAATCCGATCCGGCGGGTTGCCGCTACCTGAGGCGGCATCGTTTTCTTTGCCGGGGGAAGAGTTTCTGCAAGCGGTGCTTCCGACGTTCACGGCGCTGCCTTCGAGCACCGAGTTTGTGGCGCACATCGGAGTAAGCGGGATCATCCTGGCGGTGCTGGGAACGGCGGCGAGACCCCGCGGAGCGCGGACGGCACTGCTGCTTGCGACGCTCGCGGGCACGCTGCTCCTGGCGGTAGGGCCCGCCACGCCTCTGTTTGCCGTGGCGCACAGGCTGGTGCCGGGGTTCGATTCGTTCCGGGTTCCGCCGCGCTGGCTGCTGTTGGGGATTCTGGCAGGGGCGCTACTGGCCGCGCAGGGGGTTGAGTCGCTTGGACGGTCACAGTTCCCCCCGAATGAGTGGCGGCGTTGGGCAGGGCCCGGGATCGGGCTGGCGGCGGTTGGGCTTGCCCTGGCGATTGCCGGAGTGGTACATCCCGTGGCCGAGGACACGTTCCGGCTGTGGATCCTGGCCGGGCTGCTGGCGCTGGGGCTCCTGGGGGCGGCTTTTGCGTCGCCGTGGACGTGGGTGCGGTGGGCGGCCGCCGGTCTGGTGGTGACCGAGCTCGTGGTGGCGTCAGGTCCCAGCCCGGTGCGCCAGGCGGTGCCGTCCGAGGCGTTTGCGGCCGATGAGAACGTGGCTGCGGTCCTGCGAGCGGACGGCTGGGATGGCCGCGTGCTGAGCCTGGCGAATCCGTCGTTCGAGATCAGCCAGCCTGTTCGCGCCGAGCTGGCCGAGACGTGGTTCAACCGTGTGGGCGAGCGGTCGTTTCGCGAGATGCTGGTTACGCTGAAAAACGCATCGATCATGAACCCCAATCTCGGCATGGCCTACGGTCTGGCGACCGCCGATGGGTATGACGGTGGAGTGCTACCGCTGCGCAGCTACGTGGAATTCCGTGATCTGCTACTGCCGGGGACGGGAGCCACGCCAGACCTGCTGATTCAGCAGGCGATCATGGACATTCCTCCGGATCGGGTGCTGGACGGATTAGGCGTGCAGTCAATAGTCCGGAGCCCCGACACGATGCTGGACGTGGAGGCGGGGACATTGGACCTGGGGTATTGGCGACGGATAGACGGGACCGGTCGCGTTGACGAACTGTACGTGGAGAACGTGCGTGGCGTGGTGGTGCTGATCGACGCTTCACCGGATGTAGAGGCCGGGCCGGCGGGCCGCGTGGAGTTGTTCGGTTCCGATGGTTCGGTCGTCTCCCTGCCGCTCATGCGGCGGGAGGAGCGGCCGGAACGCATCGTGCTGGGGCCGGGGCACCTGGTTTCGGTTCGACGGGGGCTGGATCGACCCGCATACCTGAGCCGGGCCATGTTTGACGCGCCGATGGACGTTGCCAGCGTGACGGTCGTCGCCGAAGGGCCTCCATTCGATCTTCGCGGGCTTGCGTTGCTCCATGGGGACGGCGGTTCAACACCGGTGTCACTGCGGGCTGAGGCTGCGGCGCTGAGCCAGCGAGCCGGCGAAGTGGTGGTGACACGCCGGGGGACATCCCTTCCCAGGGGTTGGCTGGTGACGGACGTGCGGCTGTCGCACCACGAGGCGAACGCCCGTGACTTGGTGGGCGGCCTCGACTTCTCTCCCGATCGCACAGCGGTGCTGACCGCCGCCGCCGACCGCGAACCGTGGTGGGGAGCGCTTGGCGAGGCGGCTCGGGCCGTAGGGATTCTGGGTCCGTCGACATCCGAGGGGCGGGTGAGTCGCGAAGACGTGGCAGCGATGGCAGTCCTGATGGAGGATGCGGTCGGCGCAACGCCGAGTGTCGACAGCGTGGAATCGCTGGTTGAAGAACCTGAAGTCGTTCAGCTGCGGGTCCGAGCGGCGGGTCCACGGATCCTGGTGCTGCCGGACGCGCCATTTCCGGGCTGGCGGGCGTATGTGAATGGAGTTGAAGAGCCCGTGTGGCGAGCGAATGTTGGGCACCGTGCCGTGCTGATCCGAGAGCCCGGTGAGCACCTGGTGGAATTCAGCTACCGGTCGATGCCGTTCGAGGTGGGCCGGATTGTCTCGCTGGTCAGCCTGGCGGCGCTGGGCGCGGCGGCAGCCACGCTGTGGCGCCGCGGCCGACGCCGATAGCTGATGGACGTCGTCTATATCGCGCCGTTCGGGTTCGCGCCGAAGAACACAACAGGTCGTCGCGTGATGCCCATGGCGCGAGCGGTTGCCGCGGTTGGGCACCGGGTCCGGGTGATCGTCCCACCCTATGACGATCCCGCCACCTATGGGCGCGAGTGGGAGGACGGGGAGGTGGAGGTGACGTGCCTGCCGCGCCCGCGATTCGACGGCACGGTTTTCATCGGCGCGGCGTGGACGCAGTGGCGGCTGGCCCGTGCGGCGGCAGATCTGGTGGCCGAGTGGCGCCCAGACCTGGTGCACGTGTTCAAGCCAAAGGCGGTATCGGGGTTGGCACAGACGCTAATCGCGCGGCGCCGGGACCGTCCGGCCATCGTGTTGGACCTGGACGATTGGGAGGGCCGCGACGGCTGGAGCCAGAACGAAGACTACGCGCGTGCGCTGGTGGAGGTGTTTGAGATACAGGAACGTCTCGGAATGCGGCGTTGCGACGCTTTCACGGCGGCCAGCCGGCTGCTGGCCGAACGGGCGGGCGCCGTCGCTTCGGACTGTCCGCGGCTGCACGTTCCGAATGGTTTCGATCCGGCGGCCTACGAGAACTGGGCGCCGAATCGGATCGGTAGCGCATTTCGTCGTTCGCTGGGGATTGGGAGCGACGCGCAACTGATCCTCATCTATACGAGATTCTTTGACTACGGCCTCGAAGAATGGGCGCAAGTCATCCGCGAAATTGCGGCGAGGTCACCGGCCGCGCGCTTTCTGGTGCTTGGGGCAGGGAAGTTTGGGCAGGAGCGTGATCTGGCCGCCGACATGCGAATCTCGGGACTGGCGGATCGGATGTCGTTTCTTGGATGGCTGCCTTTTGCGGATATTCCGTCGGCCCTGGCGGCGGTTGATCTGGCCCTGATGCCGCTGACAGACACCGTGGCCAACCGGGCCAAGTGTTCACCACGCTACATCGACCTTATGTATGCCGGGGTACCGGTGGTCACGACGCCCGTTGGTGAGGCTCTCACGTTCATTACCGACGGAGACACCGGCTACGTGGCGGCCGATCCGTCGCCGATGGCAGTGGTGGCCGCCGTTGGGCGGGCGCTTTCGGCCGACGGCGCGTCGGACCTTCGCGCGAAAGCACGAGCGCGGGCGGTTGGGGAACTCTCCTGGGAGCGTCTGACTGAGCCCTTGAGCGGGCTTTACGAAGGCGCGGTGGCGCGTGCCGCAGCGCAGCTCGCCTGATTAGCTGATCGGCGACGAAATGCTGGGCGAGGGAGTTACCTGCGGCGTTGGCCGTGGCGTTGGGGTGGCGGTGGCAACGGCGCCGCCCGGTCCAATTAGGGTTTGGCCCTGGGTCGCCGGAGCGTCGCTTTCGTCGCGCTGGAGCTCGACGGTCAGCACCGGCGGGGTGACCTGGGAGATATCAATGCCCGGCGGCACGGTAATGACCGGGCGAAGCTGGTGGCGACCGGGGCTGAGGTTTGACACGTCCAGTTCAGCCACAACGTCGCCCGCACGGAGTTCCTGGAGTGTTTCGACGGAACCGCCGACGACTACCTGGACCGATGGTTGCGACACGGCCGCCGACAGGTTGGGGTCAAGATTGACAGCCACGACAGCGGCCTGAATCGTGGTCGTGTCGGCCAGCGGTTCGACGACCACGACAATAGCGGCCGTCGGCTCATCGCTCAGCACCCGCAAGCCGACCGGGTTGTCGAAAGCCACATTGCCCTCGACATCGCCGCGCGCGCCTTCGATATCCAGCGCCACGGTGCTGACGGCGCTCACCCGCTCAATGTCCTCGGGCTGCCCCTGGACTTCGACCGTGGTGGGGACAATGCTGATTTCGCGGACGAAGAAGCCGGGCGCGACACTTCCGACTAGCTCGGCGAGGACCGGCACGCGCTTGCGGCTGGTGATGCGCGTAATCGGGACACGGACCTGGGCGGTCTGAGGGTCGAGATGGACGTCTTCGACCTCATTGCCGCTTCGATCCGCCGGAATCAACAGGGCCTGGGTGGAGACGTCGCTGGTGGCGCCTTCCAGGCTCAGAATGGCAACCACGGAGGCAACTTCGTCGACTTCGGAGGCTCCACCGCTGACCTGGACGCTGGCAGGACTGGATTCCACGTCATTAAGTTCGGCGCGGAATCCTACGGCCGGCGCGCTCTCCAGGCGGGCGGTGACTTCAAAGGCGCGGACTTCAAACGGGTCGATCTGTACGGTGACGGTTTCGGGTGTGACTCGAACCACCTCCATGGCGGCATCCGCGACGGCTACTTCCACGGGAAGCTGGTGGACTCCCGAGCCAATGCCGGACAGGTTCACTCGGGCTGAGAAGTCACGCACGGTCAGGCGACCGATGTTCTCGCGCGGCCCGCCTACGGTGACGCGCACGGGCTGAATTGGACTGGCGAGTACAAGGCTGGGACCGAGATTGACTTCATCGACCTGGATGTCATCGTCGATGAGTTCCTGTGTGCTGGGGTTCTGCTCGAGCGTCCAGACCACCCACACAAGCGCGGATAGGACCAGCGCCACCAGGAAGCGAACACCCAGGGTGCGTACAAAGAACCGGCGCGCAAGGATGACGCGGCGCGCCCGTCGGCGTCGTGCGGCGTTCACCTACTCCGCGAAATCCAGGCGGGAAGCCCCTGCAGGCCCGCGCCGCGCGTCTGAACCCGCAACGCCGTTTCAAGGCGACGACGCAACTGGTCCGGTGTGAGATGCCGCTCGAGGCGACCGTCCACGGCCATCGAGATTCCACCTGTCTCCTCGGAGATGATTACCGCCACGGCGTCCGTGGCTTCGGTAATGCCCAGGCCGGCGCGGTGCCGAGTCCCGACATGGTCCTGGGGGCCCAATTCATCGCTGAGGGGCAGCATGACGTGCGCGGCCACGACTTCCGTTCCACTGAGCAGGATGGCGCCGTCGTGCAACACGGAGCCCGGGTGGAACACGGTAACGAGCAGGTCTCGGGACAGGCTGGCATCCAGGCGAGTGCCGGTACTGGCGAATTCATCCAAGCCGCCCTGGCGTTGGACGACAATCAATGCACCCCAGAGGCGGGCGGAGAGTTCCTCGGCCGAGCCGACCACCGCGCCGATCATCTGTTGCGTCTGCTCGGCTGTGACCATGCCAAACGGATGCGCGACCAGCGACCCCGTGCGGCCGACGCGCTCCAGCAGCCGCCGCAATTCGGGCTGAAATACAACAATGAGGGCAAACGTCGCCACTAAGAGTCCCTGGTCCAGGATCCAGTTGATGAGTTCAAGCTGGAGCACGCGACCAATGACGAACAGGCCAACGGCCACGACGAGCAGGCCGCGGAGCAACTGATCGGCCTGGGTTCCGCGAATCAGCGAGAGGACGGCGTTGAAGAGGAGGGCAATGAGCAGAATCTGAAAGGCGGCGCCAAAGTCAAACTCACCTGCGAGGTACTCAAGCTGTTCCACGCGAGTCGCTTATCGTCAGCGCCGACGGAGTTTCAGTCTACCTAGACTCCCAACTCGTCAAACGCGGCGTCACCGCGCATGATGGCCACCAACAGCGCCTTCTGGGCGTGCAGACGATTCTCGGCCTGGTCAAACACAATCGACTGGGGGCCATCCAGGACGTCGTCCGTCACTTCCTCGCCGCGATGGGCAGGAAGGCAGTGCATGAATACGGCGGTCGGGCCGGCTACGGCCAGCAGGTCGCTATCCACGCGAAATGGCGCAAAAACCTCGCGGCGTTCGGCAGCCTCGTCTTCCAGGCCCATGCTGACCCAGGCGTCGGTGTAGACGACGTCCGCACCATCCACGGCGGCCTTCGGATCGTTTCCGATCTCGATACTGCCGCCGCCTTCCTCGGCGATTTCCTGCGCACGCTCCAGCATGTCTTCGTCGGGCTCGTAGCCGAGCGGCGAGGCCACGCGGACGTGCATGCCTGATTGGGCTCCGGCAAACAGCAGCGAGTTGCAGACGTTAAAGCCGTCGCCCACGTAGGCCAGCCGCCGCCCAGCGAGCCCGCCCAGGTGCTCGCGCATCGTAAGCACGTCAGCCAGGGCCTGGCAGGGATGGGAAAGGTCGCTAAGCCCGTTGATCACCGGGATATCGGCCCAGGCCGCCAGCTGCTCAAGCGTGCGGTGTTCGTATACGCGCGCCATCAGCGCGTCAACCCAGCGTTCCAGGTTGCGCGCGATGTCAGGGATCGACTCGCGTACGCCGATCTGCGTGTGCTCATTCATGAGGTCGACGGCGAAGCCACCCAGCTGGGACATGCCAACCATGAACGTGGTACGGGTACGCAGCGAGGCTTTCTCGAAGAGCATCGCCAGGCCGAGGCCCGACAACAGCGGATGCGGCTGGCGGTTGGCCTGCATCGCCTTCAGCTGAGCGGCTCGATCCAGGAGGCCCCGAACCTGGTCGGGCGAAAGGTCCGCCAGCGTCAGGAAGTCCTGGCCACGCAGATCAGTCCTGGAGGTCTGAATGGTCAATAGACGTGCTCGAAGTCCACGCCGCTGTAATAGGTGGCCAGAATCTGCTCGCCGTTGGCTCCGTTCGCGGCCATGGCGTTGGCGCTGCGCAGCGGAAGTCCTATCCCGTGGCCGAGCAAGGTCTGTCCCCGGCTAAACGGATCATCAACAGCGAGCGCCCAAGGCTTGACGGGGCCTCCCCATTCCTCGTGCCAACTTCGTGTGCGGCCGTCGGCGCGAGAGAAGTACACCGCGTGGATAGTACTGCCCTCGTAGGTCAGCACGCAGCCGCGGGTGTCGCGGACCGCATCCCGCAGGCGGGTGCCGGACAGCTCGCGCGCGTAGCCGTGATAAACCTGATCGCGCGTGTACAGCGTGGGGGTGTGCCGGGTGGAAGCCGCAACGTCAAAAAGCGCGCCGCTGGCGCGCCGCTGCGTGCGTACGGTGTACGCGTAGGTGCGAAAGGCGATTGCCGAGGCCCGCAGGGCTTCCCATGGAATGGTGTCGTTCTGTTCCACAAGACCGGAAAGGTAATCGTCCATGGACAAGGTGTTGACGACCCAGGCGCTTCGGTAGTTGGCCAGCCAAGCGAATTCCATGGATCCTCGATAGGTGCGCTGAGGGGCGGTTTCCTCAAGCCGGAGCCGCGACTCCTCGGCAGGATCTATCAGCACTTTGCCGACGGTCTGGAGCTGGCTGCCGTCCGGAAGGTCGAGCAGATGTACTTCGTTGGCAATGTCGCGGCGGATGACCACGCGCTCGTCCGCGTCGAGTTGCCCAAGAACCGTGCCGCCCTCGTCACGAATCTCAAGTCCCCCGGTCGAGAAGATCGTGGCTTGGTGGACGCCCGGGTTGTCGTCGCTGATGTCCAGGAGTCCAACGCGGATGTCGGGAGTGGCGAGACGGGCTGGAGCATCGACGATCGGCGCGGACACGGCCAGAGCCGTGAACCACTCACCGCCGGTTTGCAGATCGGGCTGGAGCCGGAACGGACCCGGGACCGCAGGCAGCTGTACCGGGATGTCGAGCGTTGCCGATCCACCGGGGGCAATGTCTTCGGAGAGGGAAGCGGCTGTAGGGGTAACGCGAGTTGCGGGTGCATTCGAGTCGGCCCAACGTAGGCCGACCTTTACGGCATCGTCACCAGTCGCCGCCCAGGTGCCCTCACCGGAGTTTTTGACCGTCACGCGCAGAGACATCAACGTGCCGGGCGTCTGTTCCTGGATGGGAGCGACGGTGTAGCTGGCGTCGATGCCGTCGGTGAGGGAGGCCAGGTACGTTCGACCGATGGGTTCGATCTGGATCGGCACGTCGCGCGTCGACAGGTAGCTGAGCTTGCCGCGCTGAAAGAATTGGACCGTAGCCCCCCCGGCCTCGGGTACTTCCTCGGAGATCGGCAGCCCAAGCAGTTCGGCTCGTCCCAGGCGATTCCAGAAGTCCAGAAAGCCGAAGCGGACCGAGTGACGGGTCTGCCAGATGTACTCCACGGTGGCTTCGCTGCGAAACGGCGCGATCTGGCGAAAGTAGCGCCCGCCCGAGACCAGCTCGCCCAGCAGCGCCGGCTGAACCTCGTACTGAGTCCCGGCGTTATCGGGCCAGTGCTCAAGCAGAAAGTTTGCGAAGAGTTGCGCGGAGCGACTGTTGCGTTCAAAGCGATTCGTGATGGGATCGCCGACGACTGCAACGCCTCCCACTCTTTCAACAAAGTTCGCGAAGAGCGGGTCGATCGTTGCGTCCGACGCCGCGGCGACATCAGCCAGGACCCGAGCGGCCGGCGCCGAGGCCAATCCGACGGCACCGAGGGCGGCAGCCCGGCCGAGCCTTCGCCGTGAAAATTGTCGAGACATAGGGAGACAAGCGTAACGGGTGCGTGACTGGATTTGGGTTACATCTCTCACCGAAAGGAATTCCTGTGCTGCCTCGGGCGAGCCCCTCAGTGACGGTAAATCCGCACCCCGACCGTGAGAACAAACGTCGGCATACTGACGACGTGACGCAAAGCGCGTGTTCTTACATCTATCTCGATCACGCCGCGACTACGCCGTTGGATCCGGCCGTGTTCGAAGCCATGCGGCCGTTCTTCTGGTCGGAGGCAGGCAATCCGTCGAGCGTGCATGCGGTCGGGCGACGCGCACGCGAGGCCGTAGACACCGCGCGTGAACAAATCGCGAGCGTTCTGGGTTGTAAGCCCGGCGAGGTGATCTTTACAAGCGGCGGCACGGAGGCGGACAACCTGGCGCTGATAGGTCTGGCCCGAGCCGAAGCGGAGCGCGGCCGACACATCGTGACCACGGCAATTGAACACCACGCCGTCCTCTTCGCAGCCCGCGCGCTGCAGGCACGCGGGTTCGACGTGACGGAGCTGGCGGTCGATCAGAACGGCCGGGTGGATCCAGGTGAGTTGGCCGCGGCTGTTCGTGCGGACACGATCCTCGTGAGCATCGGTCTGGCGAACAACGAGATCGGGACGATCCAGGACCTGCCGTTGCTGGCGCGAATCGCGCACGAAGCCGGCGCGCGCGTGCATACAGACGCGGTGCAGGCGGCCGGTCAACTCGACATAAACGTTGATCGACTTGGAGTTGACCTGTTAAGTTTGTCCGCACACAAGCTCTACGGCCCCAAAGGGGTCGGCGCGTTGTTCGTACGCGAAGGCGTGAGCGTAAAGCGACGGGCTTTTGGCGGGGCGCAGGAACGCGACCGCCGAGCGGGGACCGAAAACGTGCCGGGAATCGTAGGTTTTGGCGAAGCCCTGATTCGCGCGGAGTCCGATCGCGAACGACGGACCGCGCAGATGCGCTGGTTGAGTGTGGCGCTCATGGAGCGCGTGACGGCCCAATGTCCCGAGACACGCATAACCGGCGACCCTGAGCGGCGATTGCCGGCGTTCGCATCCTTTGCGTTCGCGGACATTGACGCCGAGTCGTTGCTGATTCGTTTGGACCTGGAGGAGATTGCCGTTTCAACCGGGGCAGCCTGTACCTCGGGATCGCTGGAGCCATCGCATGTGGTCCAGGCGTTGGGGCTGCCGGATCGCTATCAGCGAGGTTCGCTGCGCTGCACGGTTGGCCGAAGCACGACGTCCAATGAGATCGCTCGGGCCGGCGACGCGATCGTGCGGCACGTAGCGGCACTGCGCGACGTAGCGGCGGCGCCGTCAGGGGCGGCCTAGGCATGGACGTGTTGTTCGTGATTCCGCCGTCGGTATACCTGGGCTTGCTATTGGCCACGTTCATTAGCTTTACGTTCCATGCGGTGATCGGTCGGCGGCAGAACTCGGGGTTCTTCTACTGGCCGTTTGGCGTTGCCGGGTTCGCGGGAGGGGCGCTGGCCGCCGGTGCAATCGGCGCCACCTACATGGCGATTGGCGGCCTGCCGATTCTGGGAGCATTCGTGGGATGTGTGGTGGGCTTGCTGGTGGCCCACCTGGTGCTGACATGACTCCCGGAGCGTCTCGGGACGCGGCGGTACCTGGTGAAATCGCGCCGTTCCGCGGAGGAAAACTGTGCTAGCTTTTCGGGGCACGATGTGTTCAAGGTGGTCGGACAATGGTCGTCCGGCTTGCCAAACTGACTTTTGGATTCTTGATCGGCCTGGCCGCGGGATATGCATTGCGTGCGATGCATCCGGAGGCGGTGGCCGATCGAGTGACGGAGGAGTTTCGATAGCGCAGGCATAACCCAGGGCTCGCATTTTCTTTAAGGCTGATCGGGAGGCAGCTTCCGTCGGTCTTTCTTTGTTTTGCGGGCCTGGCCGGCCTGGGGACCACCCGATGAATACCGCCGAAATACGCGACCACTACCTTCGGTTCTTTGCCGAACGCGGCCACCGTGTGCTGCCCAGCTCGTCGTTGGTGCCGGTGGGCGATCCGAGCGTGCTTCTTACCTCGGCGGGCATGCAGCAGTTCAAGCCGTACTTCAGCGGTGAGCGTCCCTCGGCCTATCCACGAATCGCCACGGTGCAGAAGTGCTTCCGGACGACGGATCTTGACGAGGTCGGTGACCTTAGCCACCTCACGTTCTTCGAAATGCTTGGCAATTTCAGCTTTGGCGACTACTTCAAGGCGGAGGCGATCACCTGGGCACGCGAGCTAGTGCAGGACGTGATCGGGATCGAGCCGGTCCGAGTGTGGGCCACGGTGTACGAAGGCAGCCCGGGCGTGCCGCGGGACGAGGAAGCGGCGGATATCTGGGCGGACCTGGGCCATCCGCGCGAGCGCATCGCATATGCGGGCGAGGACAACTTCTGGGGGCCGACGGGCGATAGCGGCCCTTGCGGTCCGACGACCGAGATTCACATCAACCTACGGCCCGAATTGCCTGACGTCGGACCGCTGGCGGCGCCCGAGCAGTATCTCGAGATTTGGAACCTTGTATTCAACCAGTACTTCAAGTCGGCGGATGGTGAACTGACGCCGCTGGAGAAGCACGGGGTGGACACCGGGGCCGGCCTGGAACGCTGGGCCGTGGTGCTGCAGGGTGTCAACTCGATTTACGAGACGGATACCTGGCGGCCGCTGGTACATACGGCGGCGGGTCAGTCGGGACTGGAATACGAGGCCGAGCGCGAGAGCGGGCGGTCGCTACGGGTCATCGCGCAGCATAGCCGGGCAGCAGCGTTCCTGATTGGCGACGGGGTTATGCCAGGCAACGAGGGCCGCGGCTACATCCTGCGGCGCAGCATCCGTCAGGGTGTGCGCCACGCACGGCAGCTGGGCATTGAGGCGGACGCCCTGGCTCCAGTGGTTGCGACGGCCATCGACGTGATGTCCGAGGAGGGCTACGACGACTTGCTGCCGCGGGCGGAATTTATCCGCAGCGTGGTCAGCGACGAGGAGCAGCGCTTTCGCCGGACGCTGGACGCCGGAGTGGCGCGGCTGGACGACTTGCTGTCGACCGTGTCGCCCGGTGGGCAGGTCGAAGGTGCACGGATGTTCGAGCTATATGACACGTTTGGATTTCCCCCGGACATTACGAAGGACATTGCGTCCGCACGGGGCGTGGGCGTAGACGAAGCCGGCTTTGAGTCCGCGCTGGCGGAGCAGCAGGCACGCAGCCGCGCGGCGCAGTCCGACGGACAGGCGCACGAGTTGCCGTCCGGTTTCGGGGAATCGATGTTCCTGGGTTACGACTTTGTGACGGAGGCTGAAGGCACGATCGTGGCGCTGGCGCGTGACGGCGAACTGCTGGACGCAGCCACGAGTGGCGGCCACGTGATGATCGTGCTGGACCAGACGCCGTTCTATGGGGAGGCCGGCGGTCAGGTCGGTGATTCAGGGGTTCTTACAGGCCCCGACGGCGAGGCTCGTGTTACCGACACACTCAAAAACCCCGAGGGCACGGTGGTGATGGTCGCCGAGGTGACGCAGGGACAACTCGCGGTGGGCGAGCGCGTACGGGCTCGCGTTGACCGCGAGCGGCGCTTCAACATCATGCGCAATCACACGGCAACTCACCTCTTGCACGCGGGCCTGCGGCGGACGCTGGGCGATCACGTGCGCCAGGCGGGCTCGCTGGTGGCGCCGGACCGGCTACGGTTCGACTTCACGAATCCGGCACCCGTGACCGATGACGAGTTGCGACAAATCCAACAGTGGGTGAACTCGCAGATTCTTGAGGACTACCACTTGGTCACCGAGTTGACCGAGGTGCAGGCGGCGGTGGAAGCCGGGGCCATGGCGCTGTTCGGCGAAAAATATGGCGAAGTGGTGCGCATGGTGCGGATGGGCGACGTGAGCCGTGAACTGTGCGGCGGCACACACTGTGTATCCAGCAATCAGATCGGACTCTTCGCCATCGTGCAAGAAGGCGGGATCGCGGCGGGTGTCCGCCGTATCGAAGCCGTGACCGGCGCGGGAGCGGTGGAGTTGGTGGAGCGCAACCAGGATCTGCTGGCCGGGATTGCCCGTCAGCTTGAGTCTGCGCCGGCGGAGACGCCGGAACGCGTAGAACGGCTGCTCAGTCAGCAGGCCGACTTGCGGCGACGATTGCAGGCCGCTGAGCGGGCCGAGGCCCGGCGGCAGGCTGAACAGCTGGCGGCGGAGTCGGTGTCGGTTGGCCCAATTTCGCTGGTTGCCGCCAATACGTCGGCGGCCAATCGTGACGCGCTACGCGAGTTGAGCGACGATTTGCGCCAGCGGCTGGCACCGCCCTGGGTGATTGTGCTGGCGGCCACGATCGAAGGACGTCCGGCGTTCGTTGCCGCGGCGTCGGACGACGCTGTGGCCGCAGGGATTAATGCCGGGGCGCTGGCACGTGCCATGGCGCAAACGGCCGGTGGAGGCGGTGGGGGCCGGCCGGAACTGGCCATGGCCGGAGGCAAGGACCCATCGCGGATTCCGGCGGCGCTGGAGGCTGGTCGCGCTTACGTGATGAATGCGGCGGCTGGGACATGAGGGCCGTGCGGGAGCGGCGACCAGACGTGGTGCGACGGGTCTACATCCCCGAGGCCGGAATCAACCGGCCGCGCGTCCATAGCCCACCGCGGCCAAGCGGCCAGAGATCCGCAGGCGCCAATCGCGGCGTGGTGTTCGAGCGACTCTCGATGGATGCTTCGATTCCGAAGTCAACGACCTGGCGTCTCTCTGGGTCGCCGGTGGCCTCGGTCCGGCTCTGGCGCGAGCCGGTGTCGCGCCTGGCAATGGTGGCAGTTGTGGGTGGGTTGGCGGCGATCTTGATAGTCGTGGTGGCGTTTCAGTACTTCGTTGCGCCGTCTAGCACGGTCGTGGTGGTGCCGGAGGCGAAGCGGCTGCCGATCGACGCGACGGTGCGAGTCGATCCAGACGCAGGTTCGGTGGACGTCGAGCGCGGCATCGTGCCGGCGACCGTAATGGACGCGACGGTGTCGGACACGCTGACAAAGCCGACGACCGGACGCCGTCGTGAGGCGCAGGGCGTAGCGACGGGCTTTGTGACGATACGCAATCGGACGCGGCAGGCGGTGGTTCTACCGGTGGGAACGCGGGTGCTGACGGCTGACCGGACAGGATTTCTCACGGATGCGGAATTCCTGGTGCCGCCCACGCTGCAAGTCGGGGGTCGTGATGTGCCTGGTGAGGCCATCGTGGCGGTCACCGCGGAGGCCCCGGGCCTGGCGGGGAACGCGCCGGCGCTGGCGATTACGACGGTGGACGGTCCATTTGGCGGCGCGCTGGAGGCGTATAACCCGCAGCCGCTGGAGGGTGGCTCGGAACTGGAAGTGGCGCTGGTGTCGCAACGCGACCTCAGCGAATTGGACGCGCTGTTGACGGAGCGCTTGCAGAGCGCGGCTATCGAGCACCTGCGGCGTGACCGCCCGGCGAACCAGACGCTGATCGTGTGGTCGCCAGCCACCGGCAACCCCCAGATTCTGCGGCGCGAATTCAGCGCCGCGCCGGACGAGCATGCGACCGACCTCTCGCTCTCGATGGAGATTCGGGCACTGGGAACGGCTTTCTCGACGGAGGATTTGGAAGCCGTGCTGCGGCGGCGTCTGCGGGATTCGCTGGAGGGGCAGACGTTCGAGATCGACTCGGTTCGCTTGGTCGATACGGAAGTGCTGGGCGAAAGCCAAGGCGTGCTGGATCTGCGGGTGCAAGCAGTTGCGGAAGCCGTGGATACGATCGACCACAACCAGATCCGCAACACGGCGGCCGGGCAGTCGCTGGGCGCAGGGCTGCAAGCGCTGCGAGCGCTGCCAGGGGTGGACGAGGTGACGGTGACGCACGACCCGACCGATACGTCCAACTTTCCGAGGATCGGATTTCGCATCGATGTCCAGGTCGAAGCGCCGCAACCAATCGCAATTTCGACTCCATGACCCTGAGCTCCCGCCACCGCCGCTGGGACGGCGGGTGGGAGCGCTGGACCTTGGGGAGCGACGGATTGGCATGGCGATGACGGATGCGGGCGGCTCGTTCGTGTCGATGCGGCAGGTTCTGACGCGATCCGGGACGAACAGCGACTCGGCGGCGTTAGGGGCAATTCTGGATGCCTACCCCGGCGCAACATTAGTGATTGGACTGCCGTTAAACACGGACGGAACGGAAAACGCTCAGGCCACGCGCAGCCGTCGCTGGGCTGCACAGCTCCTCCGGGGGCGCAACGAGCCCGTGGTTTGGAAGGACGAGCATTTGACCACGCAGGCCGCAAGGCAGGGAGGCGCGGGCGCCGCCGACGTGGACGCCCGGGCCGCGGAACTACTTCTGCTGGATTACCTCAGGAGTCGGACCTCATGCTGAGCCGCGTTAGTGCGATCACCCAAGCGTTTGGAATTGGGCTGTTAACGCTGGCTGGCGTGCTGCTGCTGGTGTACTCGGCGGCGGCCCGGTTCGCAGAATCGCCCTCGCCGATCGCCGCGCGCACGGTGCCTTTCACAATTCCAGTCGGAGCGACGGCTTCGGACATTGCCCAGGGGTTGCGAGAGGCAAGCCTGATTCGAAGCGATCTGCTGTTTCAGGTGCTGGTGGAACGCCGTGGGCTGGAAGGAGCTTTCCGCCAGGGGACGTTTCTGTTGCGCCCGGACATGACGCTGGACGAGATCGTGCACACGCTCAGTTCCGCCAGCGTTGTGGAGCAGACCCTGACGTTCCCCGAGGGCTGGCGGCTGGAGGAGATGGCGGAACGGCTGGGCGACCAGACGGAATTAGACGACTTGGATTTCCTGCGGCTGGCGCGCGAGGGAGCTTCAACCTTTGCGGAGGAGTTCAACTTCCTTGCGGGCATGCCGGCGGGTCAGTCGCTGGAGGGTTACCTGTTTCCAGACACGTACCAGATTGATGGATCGTCCAACGCGCGGAGCTTGATTCAGCGCATGCTGCGGCGGTTCGACGAAGTGGTGACTCCGGAAATTCGCGCAGACGCGGCGGACAACGGGCTGTCCGTGCACGAGATGATTACGCTGGCATCTATCATCGAGCGGGAAGCCGTGCTGGATGAGGAGCGGCCGGTGATTTCCGGCGTCTTTCATAACCGGCTTGCGCGCGGGATTCCACTACAGGCCGATCCGACCGCCCAGTATGCGATTGGCCGTACGGGGTCAGGGGGCCGGTGGTGGAAGCCGGACATCACCGGCGAGGACCTTCGGACACAGTCTCCGTACAATACGTACGCGGTCAACGGGCTGCCGCCGGGGCCGATAGCCGCGCCCGGGTTGGCCTCGATCATTGCGGCGGCCAGACCTGAATCCACGCCATACTTGTTCTTTGTCGCTCGCGGCGACGGCTCACACGCGTTCTCGGAAACGCTGGAGGAACACACACGCAACATCGAGCGCTATCTGAACTGACGGCCGCCCGGTCCGCGCGGCTGGCGGCGCAGCTGGACGAGCTTGGCATGGACGCCATGTTGGTGACCGGCGAGGCGAACCGGCGTTACCTGAGCGGGTTTACCGGTACGGCGGCCACGCTGCTGATCTCTAAGCAGGACCGGCGATTGGTGACAGATTCCCGGTACACGGAACAGGCGCAGCAGCAAGCCCCTAGTTTCGACGTGATCGAGGACGTCGACGCGTTGGGCGTCGTGGCGGCGTGGGTTGGCGAGCGCGGTGTCAGGCGGCTTGGTGTGGAGTCGGAACACACGTCGCTGAAGCAGCATCGTGAATTGTTGAAGCGCCTGGCCGACGAGTCGCAGGCGGCGGTGGTGGAGCCGCTGGATGGCCTGGTGGAGGCGCAGCGGATCGTGAAGGACGAGTCGGAGCTTGCGCGCTTGCGAGAAGCGGTGCGGCTGGCGGACGACGTGATGGCGGCGGCTGGCGAGATCCTGGCGGCCGGGATGACCGAGCGTGAGCTTTCGCTGGAGCTCGAGCGACGCATCCGGGAGTCGGGTGACGGACCATCATTCCCGACGATCGTGGCGGGCGGGCCGAATGCCGCGATGGCGCACCATTCGCCAGGTACGCGCCCCATTGGCGCCGGCGAGCCGGTGATTGTTGACTTGGGTGTTCAGTTGGACGGGTATTGCTCGGACATCACTCGCACGTTTTCGGCCGGATCCGCGGACGGCCCATTCGATGAGATCTACGGGATCGTGCTGAAGGCTCAAGCGGCTGCGGAGACCGGGACGCGGGCCGGAATGACGGGTCGCGAGGCCGATGCGCTGGCGCGCCAGGTGATTTCGGACGCGGGCTACGGTCGCGAATTCGGCCATGGCACGGGCCACGGCGTGGGTCTTGAGATTCACGAGGCGCCCACGCTATCTCCGAGAGGTACAAACGTGCTGGAAGCCGGTGCGGTGGTGTCTGTGGAGCCGGGCATTTATCTCCCGGGCTGGGGCGGGGTGCGGATCGAGGACCTGGTTGTGGTTCAGTCCGAGGGCTTGGACGTGCTGACGCAGGCTCGGAAGTGACCGGCGACCACAATGCGGCGCATACATCGAGACCGACAGGTTGGGAGGCCAGAAGGTGATTGACGCAGGCGAACTGAGGCGGGGATGGGTGCTGCGAATGGACGGCGCCCTCTGCCAGGTCATCGACTTTCAACACCAGAAGATCGGCCGAGGATCGGCGAATGTGCGGCTGCGGGTGCGCGACATACGCAGCGGGTCGACGACCGACCGCTCCTTTCAGGCTTCAAAGCGCTTTGAACGCGTGATTCTGGATACGCACAAAGTGCAGTACCTATACCGCGACGCATCCGGCTTTCATTTCATGGACATGGAGACGTACGAAGACATGACGCTCTCCGAAGATGCTGTTGGCGGAGCCGCTCAATACCTGACGGATGGTCTTGATCTTGAGATCACGTCGTTCGAAGGCGCGCCGCTGGGCGTGGAATTGCCGATCAACGTGGAAATCGAGGTGGTGGAGACAGAGCCGGGCATTCGGGGCGACACGGCTACCGGCGCCACCAAAATGGCGCGCGTCGCGACTGGACTGGAAGTTCAGGTACCGCTCTTCGTGGAGACTGGCGACGTGCTGCGCATAGACTCGCGGAGCGGCGAGTACCAGACGCGCGTCTAGCGACCGCTTGCGTTGATGACCCCCGACCCGGAGTGGGAAGCTGCGCTGGACGAGGATGTGCCGCGGCTCGCGCGATTATTGCGGGAGACGGGCGCTGAAGAAATCGAGATTGGCGACGCCGCTCGAACGATCCGAGTGCGGCGATCCAGGGCGTTGGGCTTGATCGTCGCCGAGACGACGGCGGCTGCCGACGAGGGAGCGGCAGACGCAGGGCTGGTGGTTGTGACCTCGGAGCAGGTTGGCGTGTTCATGGCGTTGACCGAACCTGGCGCGCCGCCGCAGGTGCGGATCGGCGACGCCGTGGACGAGGGCCAAACCATCGGATACGTGGACGTCCTGGGCGTGGCACACGACGTGTGCGCGCCGGAGGACGGCGTGATTGAGCGGTTGCTGGTGCACGACGGCGAGGTCGTGGAGTACGGACAGCCGCTGGCTGAATTGCGCCGGAGCGCGGACGCGGACTAGCGAACGAGCGTCAGCCGGCTTCGAAACCGCTCCCAGATGCGTGGAGCGTCGCGCCGGTCCCAGGAAACCAGGGCCGACGAGGCGGCGAAGATCGACGAGTAGGTCCCGATCAGGAATCCGGAAGCCAGGGCGATTACGAACAGGCGGATGGTGGGTCCGCCGAGCACGATGAGTGCGAGAAGTACAAGCAACGCGGTGAGCGAAGTATTAAGCGAGCGGGTGAGGCTCTGGTTGGCGCTGAAGTTCACGGTCTGCTCGAAGCTGGGGCGCTGCGCATCAGCCAGTCGCAGGTGGCGCTGACGGTTCTCACGAATGCGGTCGAATACGACGATGGTGTCGTTCACGGAGAAGCCGATGACCGTCAGGATGGCGGTGACGAAGAGCGCGTCCACTTGAACGCCGACCACGTGGCCCAGAAGAGCGAAGAGACCCAGCAGGAATAGGGCGTCGTGCAAGAGTGCGCCGATGGCGGCCAGGCCGAGAACGATAGGCCGTTCCATGCGGCGGAAGGCCCACATGACATAGAGGAGGATGAGTGCGGAAGCCACGGCCACGCCGATAGCCGCCGCGCGCGTGAGTTCGGCGCCAACGACCGGGCCGATGGTGGAGAAGCCGAGTTCCTGGCCGGGACCTACGCGCTCAAGGATTGAAGCGACCAGCGCGTTCTTGGCCTCGACTTCCAGGGGCGGCGTGCGCACCAGCGCTCCGCGGTCGTCGGTGAGTTGCACGGTCGCGCCCGGATATCCATTGTCAACGGCGGCGGCCTGCACGGCCTGCTGAGTGATCTCCTGGTCAAAGCGCAGTTGGACAAGCGAGCCGCCCGTGAAGTCAATGCCGGGCTTGAGGCCGCCGGTGAGGAGAGCGATAACACCGGGCAGCAGTAGTGCCAGCGACAGGAGGTACCACCAGCCGCGGCGGGACGTGATGGCAAACATCAGGTCTTGGAGTTTGGGGAGGCGCCGGCGCCGAAGAGGCGTGGCTGGGTCAGCGCCGGCCAGGTGATGGCGAGGCGCAGCAGGTTTCGGCTGACGGTGATGGCGCTGAACATGCTGACGGCGACGCCGATGGCGAGGGTGACGGCGAATCCGCGAACGCCGCCGCTGCCGAAGCCGAAGAGGACGGCGCAAATGATGAGGGTGGAGATGTTGGAGTCCCGGATTGACGGCCAGGCGCGGTTGAAGCCCGACTCGACGGCGCCGCGGATGGCGCGGCCGGAGCGAAGTTCCTCGCGGGTGCGCTCGAATATCAGGATGTTGGCGTCTACCGCCACACCGACCGACAGGATGAAGCCGGCCAGGCCGGACAAGGTGAGCGTGACCGGAATGAGCTTGAAGACTGCGAAGACCACGGAGGCGTAGACGATCAAGGCCAGCGCGGCCACGATGCCGGGGATGCGGTAGAAGGCGACCATGAAGACCAGGACGAGGAGGGCGCCAACGATGCCGGCTCTAAGGCTCGCCGCAAGGGACTCCTGACCGAGGGTGGGCCGGACGCTAAGAGTCTCGACCACTTCCAGCGGGACCGGGAGCGCACCGTAGCGAAGCTGGATGGCGACGTTTCGGGCTTCGTCGGCCGTGAATGAGCCGCGGATGACGCCGCTGTCGCGGATGGCGGCTTCGATCCGCGCCGAGCTAATGACCACTTCGTCAACAGTGATGGTGAGGACCTCATTGAGGTGGCTGGCGGTGTAGGTCTGGAATCGGTTAGCGGCGTCGGGCTGCAGGTCGAACTCGATCATGGGCGCGCCCAAAGAGTCGAAGCCGACGCGGGCGTCGCGCAGGTCGCGGCCGCGGAGGACGGTCTGGGACGGGTCGGCGGGGAGAATGGTTCCCTCGTCGATGAAATCGAAGCCGGTGTTGATGACCAAGAGCTGGCCGGTCTGGCGAAAGACGCGAATGGCTTCTTCCGGGTCCTCGACACCGGGCAGTTCGACGATCAGGCGGTTGTCGCCCTCAATCTGAATGAGGGGCTCGGCCACACCGAGGGCGTTAACTCGGTTTTCGATGATGCGCTTGACGGCGTCCATGTCGCCGTCTTGCAGCTGCTGGTCGGGCGGGGGGCTGGCCTGGAAGCGCACGTGCAGGCCGCCCTGCAGGTCCAGGCCCTGCCGGAAGCGCAGGTCGGACAGGTCACGACCCGCCACTTCGATCGGCAGGCCGGGCGTGCCAGGCAGCGACACGTACAAGGCGAAGCCGAAGATTATGGCGATGAAGGCAAGCGTTGCCGACTGGCGTCTACGCACGGACTCAGCAATCTCCTGCGAAACCAGCGCTGATCATACGCTGCGGCGTCCGTAAGGCCGGCCCCGGCTGTTGGGGATGAGGCATTGGCGGTTCAACGATGGGGGTGAAGGGGGGAACGCTCGCGCGCCAGCCCGACCCCCTTTGGGGGTCGGGCTGGCGCGCGAGCGTTTGAGGCGGATTTTTTTGCTCAGACGCCGAGTGTTGGGGGCCGGAGTTGGGGCGAAGATGGCAGCCGGCAGGCGTGGGAGCGGCGGGATCACGAGGGCTGCTGCCGGGGATGGGCGGCGTGGACGGCCTGCGGAGATGTGACAGGAGTGGCATGGGGGACATAAGGAACCAGGGTAAAGCTCCCTATTGTATACAAAAAAAGTACGACCGGCAAGCGGCGCGTACGCTCGGGGCCCAGCGGTCAGGGACGGTCCGGGATTGGCGGGCGGACGACGCCAAGGGGCAGCCGCCAGCGCCATCCGACACCATGTGTTCACCCTGACTCGCCAATGTGTTCAGTTTGACCGCGAATGTGTTCACTTTGGCCGGCAAAGTGTTCAGTTGACGGGCCAATGTGTTCAGTGGGCCTGGTAGGGCGAGGGCTGCTCCAGGGGCTGGGAAGTCGCCAGGGCGATGGCCTGCGGGGGTCATTGATCTTGCGGTTGGGCGGTGACGTAGTGGGCGCTGCCGAGGTTGCGGACGAGGCCCTTGACTTCCATGACGGCGAGCAGGGCGGAGACGCGGAAGGCGGGTAGGGCGGCCAGGCGCACCAGTTCGTCGATATGGACAGGGTCGGTGGTGAGGTGGCGGAGGACGGCGCGTTCCTCGGTGGTGGGTTTGACGAGTTGGGGCATTTCCAACTGCTCGGGGCTGACGGCGATCTGGAGGGCTTCGAGCACATCCTCGGCCGAGGTGACGGCGCGGGCCTCGCCGCGGTTGATGAGGCGGTTGGTTCCGCGGCTGGCGGCGGCGAAGACGCTGCCGGGAACGGCCAGGATCTCGCGATTCTGCTCGATGGCGTAGCGGGCGGTATGGAGGGCGCCGCTCTCGAGCGGGGCCTCGACGACGATGGTGGCGAGGGAGAGGCCGCTGATGATGCGGTTGCGCTGAGGGAAGTTCTCGGGGAGGCCGCGGACGCCGACCGGATACTCGGTGACGATGGCGCCGCGTTCCAAGATGCGGGGGACGAGCCGGCGGTTGGCGCGGGGGTAGATTTCGTGCAGGCCGGTGCCCCAGACGGCGACGGTGGCGCCCTGAGCGTCGAGTACGGCGCGGTGGGCTTCACCGTCAACGCCGGAGGCCATGCCGCTGACGACGCAGATGCCGGCGCGGGCCAGAGTTCCGGCCAGTTGGGCGGTGACCTGCTTGCCGTAGGCGGTCATGCGGCGGGTGCCGACGATGGCGACGGTGCGCTGGTAGTCGGCGCAGGCCAGGTCACCCTTGACATAAATCAGCGGTGGAGGGTCGGGGATTTCTCGCAGTTGGGCGGGATAGGCCGGGTCATGCCAGGCGATGGCGCGGCCGTCGTGCCTGGCGAGTTCTTGCAGGGCGTGGTCGGCCGATTTCTCGCGTCGAGCGGTTTCAACGCCCCTGGCGACGGCCGGCGACGCGCCAGCGGCCCGGAGCCGGGCGGCGCTGGCGGTCCACGCCTGGCTGAGGTCGCCGAAGGCGCGGATGAGGTTCCACAACGTGGCCGACCCAAGTCCGGGAACCGAACTCAGCGCCACCCACGCGGACAGGTCTTCCGGCGTGCGCCCCGAGGGCGCAGGTAAGCGGTCGGCCGCGAAGAGGGATTCGCGGCTGGCCATGGGGGATTTTAGCGTTGGCGGGGTGGTTGGTGAGGGGTGGGCGGGAGTCTGACTCGTGAATGGCCGGGGAGGTGGCGCTGGTTGAGGGTGAAGTCCCGGACCAGGTGCTCGCTGAGGGTGCGGGTGGCCCACTGGCGAAAGCGCACGGCGCGTCGGGAGTTGATCCGGTAGCCGAAGGAGATGATGGCATCCAGGTTGTCGTGCGTTGGGGTTCGCCGGACTTGACGCCTGCCTTCGGATTGAACTACCGAGGTTTCCTCGGTAGTTGGATCTCGCGGCCTCAGCCCGGCGAGACATCGCTCGTTCGAATTACTGCCGCGGACAAGCGCTCGCGCGGGGTACGGATTGCCTATTGGCCAGACCAAGCCTGGGCAGCGACGTGACTCAAGAGCCGACAGAGGCTCTCAGGTACAGACTGAGATGGTCAACCTCGCGGGAGATGGCTCAGCCGCTCTCAGCTTGAACTCGTGCAAATTCTGCACAAGTTGCCCGAGTCCAGCGGCGCCAGGGCACCTGGCACCGGATTCTTATCCCGAGACCGATCGCGACGACGGGTTCGAGCTGTCGTGGCCGAGGTGTCGTTTGACTCGGTGTGCCCGCGGTTCGAACTGTTAAGGAATCCTTAGGAGTTGCTTGCCTCCGTTGGGCATCGACGCGCCCGAGGCCGTGGCTGGCTCAGGCGGCGAGGTGCGCAGCCGTGACCGGCGCCACGTTTGCGCGAACCTTGCGGGCGAGGACTCGAATGCGTTGTATGAGTTCGGCCCGCGAGCCGTGCAGGTCCAGGACTGAGACCTCGATGCGCTTGTTGGCGTGCGGGATGTCGTAGACGGCAGGGGCGACGCGCTCCTGTTCGTCGTGGGCGTAGATGAGGAGGGCGCTGGTTAGCCCGGCGGCGACGGCGTAGGCGAGGGCCTGATAGATGTCGTGGTTTTGGGCGCCGTGGGCGGTGGTGCGCTTGTACTTGGCATCGCCGACGAAGATGCAGCGGCTGTCTTGCCACCAGGAGATGTCGGGCTTTAGCCGTACATTTTGGCCCGCGGCCAGCCAGAGTTCGCGGCCGCGTGCTTCCTGCGGAAAGGTGTATTCGGTCAGTCCGAGCGCTTCGCGCAGGCCGACGACCACGAAGTCTTCAAATACCTGGTTCATGTCGATCAGGAATGAGGCGGATTCGACTTTGCCGGCCGCGAGTTCGACAGCGCCCGACTTGAGGATGAGCCGGGCCAGGGCCAGGGCGGGCCGGTAGTGGGCGTTCAGCGGGGTGATGGGAATGTCGGGGATATCGTTCGAGCGATATTCGACCTCCGACACGTTGGCGAAGACGGCGCGCATGACACTCAGCAGCCGGCGGGGTGTTGCGGGAGCGGTGCGGCAGCCAGGCCAGCCGGCGCACGGCGGCCTTGAGGAGGCGGTTGGCCGGGATGTCGGGCGTGAATTCGTCGTAGCGGACCTCAATGGGGACCGCGATGCCGAAGCGCCGACGCAACTGCTCTTCGATGCGAATGCGTCCACGGACGACGTTCAGCGTTTCTTCCTGGGTCTCATAGCCCTGGAGCAGACCGCGCGCGGTGGCTTGCCTCACGGCGGCGTGGAATAGCTGGACCATGGCTTCCACCAGATCGGTTGATCGATCGATGTCCGCGAGGTCGGGCTTGAGCTTGAAGGCGTCGAGGGCGTACGAGGCCAGGAACAGGACACGGTGGATGGGGAGCTTGGGCCGGATTTCGACGGTGAGATCGAGGAGGCGGATGACGCCTACCTTGGAGTTAGGGCGAAGATTCCAACGGCCGCCTGAGGATGCAGGAGAGACGTCAACTGATCGTGCGATGCGCTGGAGGGCATGAATTTGCTGGGACGTGAGACGTACGTCTTCGCAGGTCTGGTGTTCAGCTAGTTGGAGACGCCGCATCGCCGTCCGCGTTGGCCTCGGAAGCGGCCGCCTGGATCTCAGCTCGGAGCTTGGAGAATTCGAACTCCGCCAAGCGCTCGTTTTGGCCGAAGAGTTGCTCCTCAACGTAGGGAAGGATCGAATAGTCCCAGATTCGCTTCACCCACTCCTCATCAAGGTCTTTGTGCATGAAGTGGCTGGGGCCGATGGCCAGGTGGCGGTCGGAAAGTTTGTTGTTGGCGCGGTTGAGGAGGTCGGCGACCCACTTCATTGAGGGCTTTTCCTTGTCGAGCCACCGGCCAAGCAGACCCTGTACGGGTTGCCTGTCGGGGAAGAACGGGACGAAGTGGAAGCGGCGGCGTAGGGCGGCGTCCACCAGGGCGATAGAGCGGTCGGCGGTGTTCATGGTGGCGATGAACCAGAGGTTCCCGGGGAGTGAGAACCGATCCTCCGCTTCGGAGTACTGAAGTGACATTTGGCGGTCACGGTATTCGAGCAGGAAGTAAAGTTCGCCGAAGACGCGGGCCACGTTGCCTCGGTTTATTTCGTCGATGACCAGCACGTGCGTTGCGCCCGACTGGGCGCAGGCCTTGTTGGCTATGCGCTTGAGCGGGCCTTCGCGGAGTTGGAAGCCCGGCCGGCCGTTCTGGTCCGCCGGACGGAAGCCTTCCACGAAGTCCTCGTAGGCGTAGGACGGATGGAACTGAACGAGATTGGTACTACCTTCGGCGCCGGCGAAGTGGCGAGCGAGCTCCTGGGCGACGTAGGTTTTGCCGGTGCCGGGTGGACCGTAGAAGATGACTTGACGTTTGTCTTGGAGCAGGCGGTGGATGTTTCGGAGGTGGTGGAGGTCCCAAAAGAGCCGGGCGGCGAGGGTTTCGAGGGTCTCCGATGTCACGGTGATTGAAAACGTAAGACTGGCTGACTCGTCATTGTCATCCAACGCTGTGTACGTGTAGCGCGTAGTGGCCTGTGCCGCTGACGGGGTTCCTCGCAGAGTGCGGGTGTCGGAGTCAAACGTGAGTCCGGCCGGTGGTGGCGGGGAAAGCTCGTAGGACGGCTCTTCGACTCCGGCGCTGGCTGACGGAAGATCCAGCGTCGGGATTGCGCGATTCTGCATGTACTCCTGGTGAGCGATCGACTCGTCAAATTTGGGTGGCTTAACTACAGGATCGTCGACAACGGTGAACCGTTGGAATGCGGCATGCTCCACCTCCGGTAGCACATCCCTTCGACCGTCATCACTGAACATTGACCAAAGCAACGACTGTGCATACAAACGATCTTGGAGGACAAGCCCATGTGATCTCGCTTCCTCTAGCAGTTTGTCCAAAAAGCTCAGAGCATGGGAATATACTGTAGCTTCATCGGCAGTACCATCGGGCGGACTATGTCCGACCAACTTATACGCTTTATCGAAGAGTGAGAACATGTATATGGGATACTTGTGTGGATCAACTGCCATAGCTAGAAATGAAATCAGTCTTGTCCGTGTGCCTACACCGCCACGGAATGTCGTCGGGTATCTTGACGAAAAGCCTCGAACCGCCTGTTCGATACTCGCTTTATCGTTCCATATTTCACGAAGAGCGGACCTAGCTTCAGATGGATCCTCAGCACACCACTTGAGAAACGTGTCATGAGTACGAAAAGAGACTAATGTTTGACCTTGAAATGCCTTTTTCAAATGAGACAGCCAATCGTCAGTGCTATCTGTAAAGGAAAGCCTTTGCTTTCTGAAGCCTTCCAACAGTCTTTAGCTTGTAGTCGATCTCATATTCGTCGAATGTTCGGTGATCGGAAAACCGACATCCCCAGCGAACGAACCGTTGGAGGGTGGACATGCTGGAATCCCATACATAGCGTTTGCTTTCATCATAGAAGTGAAAGCCCTCGCCGTATGTGTCGTTCAGCTGACTTCGAATCTCTAGTAAGTCCTTGTCGATATCTCCGGATTGTCGACTCAGTTGGCTAGAAAAGGACTCTGCAATGTCACGCTTGTGACCCATAGAAGTAACAGGTTCGAAATAGCTAGGATGGACCAAATGAAGTAACGCGTTCTTTTGCGTTGAGGCATAAGAAAAAGTCAATCAAGTCAATGTCGTCTTTGAATACCCAAGGGTCGGTAAGCGCATTAGCTCGATGCTTTTCAGGTTGATCCTTCCAGCGCTGACAGAACTCAATGATTACGCGAATGCTTGCATAAATTTGACCAAGAGCGGGTCCCAAATCGATTAGGCCAGCATCGAGGGCGCTGTCGAGAGGATCTGGAATCGATAATTGCGGGCTCGTCCAGGCAAGAACACTATCAATTCTGGCTCGCTTCGTAGCCCGGGGTATTTTGCCTGGCCAGATAATCAAGTAGTAGACGTATAGAACTTCGGCTGCGAGCTGAACGGTCATGTGTGGCGCTTCGGCCAACTGATCGGCAAACTTCTGGATGAAACCTCTTCCCGAGGTGTCAGGGTTTCCGACAAAGCGCCGGTGAAGGTCGCTCAGGTTTTCCAGCGACCAAATTGATTGGCCAGGGGTAAAGAGAGAATCGTCGCTGCGCAGCGCACTCTCCGCCCAACGTTCTGCGGTTTCGTAAACCGGCTCATGCCCAGCAACTCGCGCCATCGTGTCCGCCCGCACTGTTGGCAGGAGGAGAATACGTCAAGCGCTTGACTGTGCAGGGGGCGTCGCGCAGGGCGCGATCAGTGGAAAGGAGGGCACCCACGGGAGTGCCGCCACCGGATCAGCCGCGGAGGCGGTGGGGTTAGGGTTTTTGCCAGCGCATGAGGGTGAATTCGGGGATGCGGTACCAGTCTTCGAAGCGGGGGTTGTGGCGGAGGGTGTCGTCGGGTGGGACGGGTTCGAGGAAGCGGCGGAGGATGAGGTTGGCCGCGAGGTAGGCGTGCATGTAGGCGCTGAGGGGGCGGTGCCAGTTGACGACTTTGTGGCCGCGCCAGTCGAGGGTAATTGGTCGCTCGTCGACATATTGGTCGATCGGCCGGAAGAGGCGGCGGCCGTCGGGTGAGCGTTTCCAGCCGGGGGAGGCGGTGATGAAGCCGAGGTTGGCGGCGACGAGGTGGCCACCGGGCTTGAGGACGCGGGCGGCTTCGGCGATGGCCGTCCGGAAGTCCGGGACATCGACCCAGACGATGTAGCTGACGACGGTATCGACGGTGGATGAGGCGATGGGCAACGCGGTGGCAGGGGACCTGACGACGGCACAATTGCCAACTGCACGCGTGCGGGCTGTCTGAACCATGGGCCAGAAGAGGTCGAGCGCGATGGTGCGGGCGCCGCGCTGGGCGAGCATGCGGCTGAAGCGTCCCTCGCCAGCGCCGATGTCGAGGACGAGTTGGCCTTCAACGTTTCCGCACTCCTCCAGCATGACGGCATCGAGGAGCATGGTTCGGCTGGAGTCGCCTTCGTCGATGAAGCGGATGTATTCGGCGGCGAAGGCTTGCCAGCCGGTGGCGTCGTTTTCTTCGGGTATGAGGATCTGGATTGTGGAAAAGGGCGGTCATTATGCACCGGTGTGAAGCACGACGGTTTGCATGTCTGCTTCGTCGTTCTCGACGAGTGCGTTATGGGGGCTCGCCGGGCTTCGGTTGATTCCCGAGGATGGTCTCGTGGCATTGCAGCGGTCGAAGGCCTAGGCTCAAGTTTAGGTCTGGTGAATTGCGATTGGTCAGTGACAAATGGCTGAATTCCCCGTAGTTGATGCGGCCGGGTCGCCGTATGAGGTTGGGCGGGTGCATGGAGCGGCGGTGGGCGGGATGGTTCGGGCGGAGGTTGAGGCTCGGCTGGGCGGACTTGATCGGGATGCGGCGTTTCGTCATGTGGCGGGTGTGGAGGCGTTTCTAAGGGACTGGGCGCCGCATTTGCTGGATGAGGTGCGGGGGATTGCGGACGGGGCCGGGATCGATGCGCGGGCGGCGCTGTGGTTGCAGTGGGGGATGCGGGCGCCGGAGGCGTGCACGGCGTTTGCGGTGGGGCCGGAGTTCACGGGCGACGAGACGGTGTACGCGGGGCAGACGAAGGACACGGGGCCGGGAGCGAACGAGCGGTCGATCGTGCTGAAGGTCCGGCCAGCCGGACGGCCGGCGATTCTTAGTTTCAGCTACGCGGGGCACCTGGCGCAGATTGGGATCAGTTCGACCGGGGTCTCGCTGTGGGGGATGTCGCTGTACGTGGCAGCTCCGGGGTCGGGTGCCAATCCGCTGCTGAAGCGGATGTTGCTGGAGTGCGAGAGCGTGTCGGCGATGCGGGAACTGGCGGACTCGATTTCGGGCGAGAACGTTGGCGCGTTTGGCTTTAGCGACGCCGATGGAAACGTGGGGGGTGCTGGAACGGCTACCAGGCCGGCAGATCTGGCTGGACGGCGGGCGCGACTCGATTGGGCACGCGAACATGATCGTCTCGCCGGATCCGGCGGATCGGGCGCTGGATTGCTACCCGACGCGATGCCCGAGCGCCGGTGCGCGCCACCACCGAGTGAATGCAGCGCTGGCCGAGCGACGGGGCGCGTTCGACGTGGCGGCCGGTTTTGCCGTCCTGTCGGATCAGACTGACCATCCGAAGTCGATCTGTCGCGAGACGACGGAGGTGGACGGCATCCTGACGAACTCGGCGATCGTGGCGGAGCCGCTGGCGGGGCGGTTGCACATGACGTATGGGCCGCCGACGCGGGCGGAGCCGCAGACGGTGAGTCTGAACTAGGTAGGTCGCTTTCGCCGTGGACGACATTGCCCAGCCGACATTCGACGGGCCGCTATTCGTCGATTCGCCTTGCCCAGGGTGTTTCCGCGATTCCGCAGATCACTCCGCTGGGTGATGGGAAGCGAGCGGTGGTTTGTCCCCACGGCTCCGCTTTTGGCCCGTGGATCAGGGTGAGCGCCCGGCGTTCGAGGGCCTCGGAGGCTGCCGGAACTTCATCGACCTCGAACTCGACGGTGAAGCCTGGAGCGATCCGGTCGACCGCCGTCCTGTCTCCGTAGGTGGCTTCGGCAGCGGCCTCGCGGCTCCAGAGGCCGAAGTGGATGACGCCGGGGACTTTTACCGATGCGTAGTCGGCGGAGACCGAGTCGTCGACCTCCAGGCCCAGGTCGTCGCGGTAGAAGCTAACTGCGGCCTCCAGGTCGTCCACGATTTCTGCGATTCCGGCGAGGTGCCTGATCATCCGGGATGCCTTTCGAAGTTGGTTGCGGCAGCGAGTAATGACGCACGTGAGGCAACGCCAGCCTACGTCCGCAGTGCCTGGAAAGCGGTTCAGGACCTACCGGCTGCGTTTAGCGATCGGCTTGGAGCCCCGGCCGTTCAATGGCGCGGCCGAATTCGGCCATGACTCGGTCCCTCCGCTGAGATACGAGGGCGCACTCGGCGTTGTTGAGCGGGCGGTGGGCATCAAGGGTGACGGTGTCGCTGTGGTCGGCGGGGTAGGGCGGGCTGGTGATGAAGAGGACGCGGGCGGATGTGTCGTCGGCCGCGGCGAACTGGAGAGACTGGCCGGGAAGGGTTATGACCGACTCGCCAGTGGCCGCCACAGTCTCGTGGGTTTCGCCGGTCTGTGGGTCGTGGGTGATGGCGCGGATGCGGCCCGCGAGGACGTAGGTGACTTGCTCGAGGGTGAGGTGGGCGTGGATGCCATAGGTGTGACCAGGCTGGATGTCGCCCTCGGCCAGGGCGAGGTGCGCGCAGGGGGTGACGTCGATCGGGTTGACGACCATGCCGTCGGGGGCGGTGACGGGTGGGCCGGTTGCGCGGGGCATTTTGATGTCTAAGCTCTTAACAGACCGAGACTGCTGACGGCCTCGAACTTCGCCTCTGATGTCAGGCATCTTGGCGCTAGTCCAAGGGTTCGATCTTGCCGAGCGGTTCCAAGCGCCTAGCGCGCGTCCACGCGTCACGCAATTCGCCCTGGTGCTGCACTGCCCACTCGATGACAAGACCCTGAGCGCGTGGCGGTAGGCGACCGGAAAGAACTGCCAGGGTGTCGATGCCTATTACCGCTTGGTCACCGCTGTAGAAGGCGTGAAAGTGCGGCGGCCCGTGATCGTTGAAGTACATGCGAATAACGATTCCGTAGAAGCGACATAGCTCAGGCATTAGCGCCGAGGCTAGGGAGCCCTTCAAGCACGTCTTCGGCCGGAGTACCGGTGAGCTCTAGGTAGAGGGCGTCGGGGCAGAGTTCGATGTCGGATCGCCAGGCGATGCCCCCGTGTGGCGCAATGTGGACGTCTTCGAAGCGGCCTGGGTCGTTCCAGGCCGCGAAGACACCGCGGCCAGCCAGATGCGACAGGTCGATGACACCGCTGGCGCCGTCGTCGTAGCGGATCCAGATGCGGAAGCCGTCGCGAGGCTCAACCTCCACTGGGCGGGTCATTCTTGACCCGCCTCTGCCATTCCCGCCGTCCTCATACGCCCTTCATGTCGTCGACCAAGCGTCTAGTGGGACGCCTCAGCTACCGGGACTCCCTCGAGGAGGCCGGCTTGGTGCATTTTTTCCCAGGCGGTGAGGAAGGTGGTGTTCCATTCGTCGGTGAGGGGGTTGTGGAGCATGTCGCGGAAGACTTCCCAGAAGACGATGATGCCGTCGGCCCCGGCCTGAAGGGCGGCGTTGGCGACATCGACCGAGCGGACGAGGGCGGCGGTGATGTAGGGCCGCTGCTCCCAGCCGGCGAACATGTCCGCGCACTCGCGCACGTGCCAGACCGGGTCCACGCCCACGTCCTTGTAGGGTTCGCAGAAGGGGAGGATGTGGGTTGCGCCGGCCTGCGCCACGACGGCGGCCTGGGTGAGGCTGAATGTCGTCGTGCAGAAGGTCTCGACACCCTCGGCGGCCAGGGTCGAAAAGGCTTCGAGGCCCTGGGTGGCACAGGGGATCTTGATGATGATCTGGTCGGACATCCTGGTGAAGACGTGGGCCACGTCCAGGAGTTCGGCCGTAGTGTGGCCGTCGATCTCGACCACGACCTGCTTGTCGGTGATGTCGAGGTAGCGGCGGATCACTTCGGTGAGCTGCCCGTACTTCTGGGTCATGTCGTCCAGGACGACGGTGTTGGTGACGATGCCGTAGCCGCCGCGGGGCAGCCAGACCTTGAGGTCTTCAGGGTCGCCGGCCAGCCAGATGGCGGGGCCGCGTTCGGTGAGTCGAGCCTGGGTCACAGGGCCTACGTCGGCCTCCACGCCGTTTGCCGTCACTGTCATAGCAGCCATTAGAGATGCCTCCCGTCAACCAGTTGCAGTCCCACGCCCAGAGTCTTGTCGGTGTCGAGGAACGAGATGCGCCAGTCGGACGAACTGACGATTGGGTCGGTGCCGCCGATGCCGTGTTCGCCGCTCAGGGTTGCCAGCGTGTCGTCCATGGCGTCGTCACGGAAGGCGACGTGGTGGACGCTGGGGCCATGCTCGTGCAGGTGGGCGGCGAAGTTGCTGACGTCGTCGTTAGTGGGGCAGATGATCTCGAGATAGCTGTCGGTGTCGCCGATTTGGAGCGCGGCGTAGGCGTTGCCCTCTTCTTCCGACTCCCAGATCTTGAAGGGGGTCATGCCGAGCTTTTCCTGGAACAGGGCCAGGGCGGCTTCGCGGTCGGGCACAACGTAGGCGATGTGGTGAACGGCGTCGAACATGGCGGCCTCCAGGGGCGGCCTACAGATTTGGGGAGAGTGTACGCCTCTAGAGCGTGCGCGGGTGGTTGAATGAGCCTAGGGCGCGCGGTGTGTGGTTCGACTCGGCCCCTTCGGCAAGCTCAGGGCCGGCTCTCCGAAGACTCCGGGCAGGCTCACCACGAACGGGGGCTAGCTTTGAATGGAGCTGGGATTACTCGATGAAGGTGCGCCAGGGGTAGGCGGGTTCGGGGCCGTCGGCTTCATCCTCGAGCGCGTCGAGGTTGAGGTCGTCGATGCCAAGGCCGGGCTTGTCGCTGAGGTGCATGTAGCCGTCGTGGACTTCCATAGCTTCGCCTGCGACGCGGCGGCGGAGTTCGGCCTCGGGGTAGGCGGTTTCGAGCACCTGGAAGTTGGGCGTCACGGCAGCGATCTGCATGGCCATGGCGGCTGAGATGGGCCCGCCGGAGTTATGGGGGGCGACCTGGACGTGGTAGGTCTCGGCGGCGGCGGCGATCTTGCGGACTTCGGTGATGCCGCCGGCGTGGGTCAGGTCTGGCTGGATGAAGGCGGCGCCCTGACCCTCGAGCAGTTCACGGTAGTCGTGGCGGCTGAAGAGCTTTTCGCCGCAGGCGATGGGGGTGGCCATGCGCGGGGCCAGGGCGCACATGGCCTTGACGTTCTCGGCGGGGATGGGTTCTTCCAGCCAGACGGGACGGTAGGGCGCGAGGGCCTGGGAGGCTTCGATGGCGAGGCGGGGGGTGAGGCGTTCGGCGCATTCGATATGGATCTCGAAGTCGGGGCCGGTGGCCTCGCGGATGCCTTCGACGAGTTCGGCGGCGAAGCGGATGGCGGCAACGTCGGTGCGCTGGCCGGGCGAGCCGAACGGGGTGACCTTGACGCCGCGGTAGCCCTGGTTCTGGGCGCGGATGGCGCCCTCGACGTGGTCGGCCACGGAGTCCATCCAGCGTGAGACGCCGCCGGCGTAGACGCGGACTTTGCGGCGGATGGGTCCGCCCAGGAGCTTCCAGACTGGGACTCCGTAGCGCTTCCCCTGCAAGTCCCAGAGGGCGCCGTCGATGGCAGAGATGGCGCTGTTGACGATGGGGCCGCCGCGCCAGCCGGTGTACAGGTCGCGCCAGATGAGTTCGATGGCGGAGGAGTCGCGGCCGAGCAAGCGGGGTGTGAATTGCTGGATGACGGCGGCCACGGCGGGGCCGCGGTCGGAAGTTGAGCCTTCGCCCCAGCCGCAGAGGCCCTCGTCGGTGGAGACGCGGACGAAGAGCCACTCGCGCCAGCGCACGAACTTGATGACGACGTCGATTCTCGTAATCTTCATGCGCGTTCTGCCTTGAAAGGTGAGGTGGCCGGTCGGACCGGCGCGGTGGACGAGGGACAGATGTCGTTCAGCACGCAGCCCTCACAATCGGGCTTGCGGGCGTCGCAGACACGGCGGCCGTGCCAGATGACGGCGATGCCGGCAAAGATCCAGTCATCCTGATTCAGGGTGTCGGTGAGGTCGCGTTCGATCTTGACCGGGTCGGTTGCGCGCGTGAGGCCGAGGCGCTGGGAGAGGCGCTTGACGTGGGTGTCAACGACGACGCCGCTGGGAATGCCGAAGGCTTCGCCGAGCACAACGTTGGCGGTTTTTCGAGCCACGCCGCGGAGGCGCAGCAACTCGGTCATGGTCTGGGGGACTTCGCCGTCGTAGTCGTGCATCAACTGGGCGGCGGTTTCGCGAATGGCGCGGGCCTTGCTGCGAAAGAAGCCGGTCTGACGGATGACTTCCTCGACTTCGAGTTGCGGAGCGGCCGCCAGGGCCTGGGGCGTGGGATAGCGCCGGAAGAGTTCGGGCGTGACGCGGTTGACGGTGACGTCGGTGGTCTGGGCGGAGAGGATGACGGCGATGAGGAATTGGAAGGGATTGCGGTATTCCAGCTCGGCGGCGGCTTCGGGATACAACTCGCGTAGCCGACGGATGATCTCGGCGGCGCGGGCGCGGCGGACGGCTTTGGCTTCGCGCCAACGGCGGATGGCGAACGCGCTTTTCCTGGCTCGGGTGGTCCGGCGTCTGGCTGCCATGGCGGCAGGATATCCGGCGGGGCGGGAGGCGGCTATGTGGTGTTGCTGCTTGCCGGTGACGAGCCAGTGTCTTGGGTGCTGGGGGACAGAGGTAACTGGAGGCGAGTTAGGCGTAGGTTGAGGGGTAGTCTTGGTTCTACGGTGGTCCGACTCGGTTTGTGTGTGATCCGGTGAATCCGTAGGGCGGCGGCCGGTTACAACTCCGGTTAGCGGCTCGCGTAGGATGGGTCGGGCTTTATTGAGGTTGGATGCACGGAGATGGCTCGCGGTACCACAGCACCTCGGCAATTGGCACGACGGCAGATCTTGCGCGCCGCCTCAGTATCGGCCGTCGTGGTGGCTAGCGGCGGTGTGGTGAGTGCCTGCTTCGGCGACTCGTCGCGGGACGAAGAGGGTTACTACAAGTTCGCCCGCACCCGACCGCGGGGAACTTACGAGTACGACCCGCAGGAACGCGAGCGGTTGCGGCAGGAGTACGAGCCGAGCGGCGGTTCGTAGGCGCGGCACAGCTCCAGCGCGGCCACCAGTTCCGCGACGCCACTGAGTAATGGCGCCGGCTGACGCGCCGGACGACGGTTCCGTAGGCGCGGCTGCCAGCGATTCCCACGGTGCGGATATACTTCGAGGTCATAGCAGGGGCTGATTGCGCGCTCGCGAGGTTCTCATGGCGAACGACACAGATCGACAAACTCAGACTGGACTTCGCGCCGGCACGCGAATCCAGCGACGGCGGCTTCTGGCATTGAGCGCCGCGGTCACGTCCATGCTTGCGGTGGCGGCTTGCGCACCGGAAAACGAAGGCGCCGGCACGCGTGACAACCCGTTCCCGTACAGTGAAGAGCGAACCAACCGGCTGCGTACACGCATGTAGCCCTGCGACGCGTCTGCCGCCGCGTTGCTTACGCCGAGATCTGACTGTGACTTGGTCCACGTAGGCCTTTCGCCGGACCTGACTTCGAGGTTTCGGTGTCAGCGGCACGCGAGTGAACAAAGATCAGGGCCCGGCGCCGAAGCGCCGGGCCCTGATTCTGTCGGCGTCCAAGAAATGGACGCTGGCCAGGTTTAGAGCGGTGGGAAGCCGAACTTCTGGCGACCCTCGTTGAGCAGATCGCGCTGACCGGCGAGCGAGGTACGCACCAGGTTCTTGGCTTCCTCGATCACCTGGTCGACCGGCTTGTCGCCCAAGTAGGCGGCATCCGGCGTCTTGCGCCACTCGTACATCTCCCACCAAGCGGGGAGCGCCATCATCAAGTGGCGGTTGACGTTGCCAACGTCGGCGTAGGCCTTGAGCCACTCCATACCCTCGGGCGGCGGCGCCTTGGCCTCGGTTGAGTCGAAGACGCCCCGATGCATGGGCAGGTGGCCGCGGTCAATAGCCACGCGGCCCTGATAGACCGGCCCCCCAAGGAACAAGATGAGGTCGATCGCCTCCTCAATGGTCCCGTAGCGCTGCGCGCCGTTGGTGACCAAGTGCGGCTGGTCGTTCCACTCGTGAATTTCCTTGCCCAGCGACGCCAGCGGCATGGGGCCCAGCGACCACTTAAAGCGGTCCTTGATGCGCGGCACGTGGTAGCCGGTGGTGTAGACGACGGAACTCAACCAGGACCACACCTTGCCCGCAGCGAACGGGTTGCCAAACTCACCCGCCAACCGCTTGTTGTCGGCGAGTGGGAAGGACACGTTCTCGTTGTGGATCAGTCCCACTGAGAAGTTCAGACCGAAGTCGCCGCCGTTGTCAAAGACGGCCAATTCCGTCTCATCCGCGTTGCGCATGGCCGTGGCGCCCGACATGAACGCCATCGGGCTCCAGTGAAACTCGTAGCCGTTGTGGGCCCAGGTGCCCCACTGGTCAATGTCGGGATCCGTGACCTTCTTGCAGGACTCAAGGAACTCGTTCTCGTAGGTCCATCCCTCGCTTGGGAATTCGACCCCATACTCCTCGCCCATGGTGGTGTTCATTACGATGCCACCGAGCGCGCCCTGAAACGGCATACCAAACTGCGCGCCCTCGATCACGTTAGACGGGTTTGACCCCTCGTCGTGGGCGTGGTCGTGGTTGACGGTGTACAGGTCGGGAATGAAGTAGTAGTCCTCGGGGACGTAGTCGTCGCGCTTGGCCAGACCGTCGTTGATCTGGGTGAAGCCACCGTCGTTGACAAAGGCGCCGAGCATGCCGCCGTCAAGCATGGCCACTTCAGCCTGGGTGCCGGCGGCCATCTGCAACGGAAATACGCTGGTGGCGTAGTCGGCCGGCTGCGGGATGAACTTGACGAAGATGTTCGGCCGCAGGCTGGCGTACTGTTTGAGCCCCCACTGCATGGCCGCGCCGCGCGGACCTGAGGTGTGGTCGCCAACGTAGCTGAGCGTGACTGTCTCGGGCTGAGGCGCCGCCGCTGCCTGAGCCGGAGCGGCCGCCGGGGCAGGCGCGGCTGTGGCGGCCGGTGCCGGCGCTGCGGCTGCCGCGGGCGCCGCAGGTTCAGGTTCGGGTTCGGACTCACCACAGGCAGCCAGGATGGCCATGCTACTTACGCCAATGGCGCCGACGCCCGCAGCGTGCAGGATTGTGCGCCTAGATAGGCGATTGCTCATGCGTTCCCTCCCTGGAGGCAAAGCGCGTCAGCCATCGACAATCGACTGCCGCCATCACCTGACGACGCCCCGACACCAGTCGGAGCACGCACCGTCGGTGGACGTTTGCCTCAATGCACCGTACTTTGCGGAGTCAGCTTGTTCTATTTGGAACTACACGTCAAGTGACCTATCGTAATTGAAATTGGTTGCGCATTGTTTAGTTGCAGGCCAAATCACCTGGCGGGTAATGAGTGAACTTCGCGGCGACTACTCGGCGCGCGGCCCGGAAGGGCACCAGGTGTGGAGACCGGTGCTCGATCCCCACGGCAAGAGCCAATCAGTCGGCAGAAGAAGGGCATGCGAAATGGAGGCTCGAAGCGAGACAGGAATCGTCGTTGGGCAAGTGGCGGCGGTAGCGACGGATAGGCCGGCGATGTTTCGCAGCGGCAGCGGTCGCAGATGCGACGTCGGTCGACGACGCGTGCTGTTGACGGCGCCGGGCGTGCTGCTCGCCGTTGCTTTTGCAGCCTGTGCCGACAAGCCTCCACCGGCCGAGGTTACGCCGTTCGCGTTTCCGGCCGTGGGCGCGGGCCAGAAGGACACGGCGCAATTCGGTGCCCGCAGCGGTCCCACGGTTCCCTAAACGTGGCTCCGATCGTTAGAAGGTTTCGCGTATCAGGGGCTTGGCGGAACCGCGAGCCAGTTCGAGGGCTGCCGTTGAGCGATGTGTCGCTACACTGGAGCCTGTGACTGTCGTGGGCTGCCGTTCCGGGTTTGTGGGGCGAGTGAGTCTTTCTGAATGAACCGTCGCACGCTGCTCGTTGCCGGACTTGGGAGCGCTGTCGCCGCCGCCCCTGCCGCCTTTGTGGCCACTCTGCTTACCAGCCGCCCGGACGGCCTGCCGGCAGGTGTGAGCGTTGGCGGAGTTGACGTTGGCGGACTCAACCCGCAGGAAGCGCTCGAGCGCGTCGAGGCGGCGTGGCGACCGTTTCTTGACAGCCCGGTCGTCTTTCGGCTCGATGGTCGTGCGTGGCGACCGTCGGGCGCCGAAATCGGGCTGCGGGCCGACTTTCAAGCTCCGCTGCGCGAATTCGTGGGATCACAAGGCAGCGGCGGCGTGCTTGACCGGATGGGAGAGCCGCCCGCGGCCACGAGTCCAACAACGCCGGTCGTTTCGTATGACCGCGAGGTTGCTCGACAATACTTGCAATCCCTTGCCGTCGGCTTCGACCAGCCGTCAGTCGACGCCGCGTTGCAGTTACGCGACGACGGACGGGTGAGCCTGACCCCAAGTCAACCGGGCCGAGTCGTGGACGTGGCGCGGGCCCTGGCGGATATGGAGGTCGGCTTGGCGCAGCGTGCGGTGGGCCACGTAGTCGATCTCGGCTATCGCCAAGACGAGCCGGCCGTTTCCATGTCCGACGCGGAGGCCGCGCTGGCGACGGTGCGTCAGATGATCGGGCAGCCCATATGGCTCGTGCACGGCACTGGGGGCTGGATGATTGAACCATCGCAGTTACGGGACGCGCTGGTGCTTGATCGCGATGACACCGGGTATGCGCCGCGCATCGAGGTCACGCGCTTTAACGATGTCTTCCAGCGGATCGAGGACACCCTGAGCGCCGAACCCCGACACGGTGAGTTCGACTTCGATGAGAAGCAAGATCGGGTGCTGGCCTTTCAGCCGGGTCACCCTGGTCAACGGCTCGATCGACCGGCGTTGGAACGCGCCATCCTGGACGCGGCCAAGCAGCCCGGCGAGCGGCGCGTGGACATTCCGGTGATCCTGCTGAACAAGGAATTCGACACGTTTGCGAACCCCCTGGGAATCAAGGATCTCCTTGGCGTCGGTTCGTCGATCTACAAGGGCTCGCCGGACTATCGCGATCACAACATTGCGGTGGGGGCAGCCAAGCTGGCCGGCATGATCATTCGTCCTGGCGAGACGTTCTCGTTCAACGAGCGAATCGGCGCTTTTACCAAGGCCGAAGGCTGGGTGGAAGGCAGCGTGATTGTTGAAGACCGGACGGAACAAGGGATCGGTGGCGGCATCTGCCAGGTTTCAACCACGCTGTTTCGTGCCGCGCTGGCGGCCGGCCTGCCAATTGAGGAGCGCTGGCCTCATCTCTACCGAGTCCGCTACTACGAGATGGGCGGCTTTTCGATCGGGTATGACTCGACGATCTTCTCGCCCGGCATCGACCTGAAGTTCACGAATGACTATGCGCATCCGATCATGCTGCGCGTCTTGATCGACCGTCGGCTTGCGACTCTGGATTTCGAGCTGTGGGGTACGGCCGATGGCCGGAGCGTCACCCTGGGCAAGCCGCGCCTCTGGGAATGGGAAGAGCCCCCGCCGGATGAGGGCATTGTGAACAGCGAGGAAGAGCCGGACTTTGAAGAGCAGGTGGAGTTTGCCAAGGACGGCGTAAAGGCCTCGATTACCCGCACTGTCGTGCTGGCCGACGGTGAGACCCGAACCGGCACCTTCCTCTCCACTTATGAGGCCTGGCCCAATCGTTTCGTGGTGGGGATTGACGAAGCGCGGGAGAGGTTTCCGGTGAGTTTCAATAAGTGGGTGGACGAGAACCAGGATGAGGCGGCGCGCTGGGGCGCGACCAAGGTGCCGGGCGTTCCGTCGGATCCCGACGCGCCAGCAGGATAGGGCTTGCGACGGCGGAGCAACGCCTGCTGATTCCGAGCGCGGCGCTGTTGGTTCGGAGACGTGGGCTGGCTCCCTGGCTCACTCGCGGCCCGGCGGCGATACGATGGGCGGACACGGGGAGTGGCGCAGCCTGGCAGCGCGCGGCGTTTGGGACGCCGAGGTCGCGAGTTCAAATCTCGCCTCCCCGACCAGATTGGGATAGCCGAGAAGCGAGAACGAGGCTCGACGCGGGTTAGCGTGAGCCGTACGGACGGCGAACTCGTGCGGACGTGTCCTCAGACGTTGGGTCGAGTCTGGGCTCGATCTCGTGCCCAGAGCGACCGACGGCACGCAGCCCGAATGTCCAAGCACCCCAGGTCGTTCCTTCGATGCCCGTCTCCGGGCTGTCGAGCGTGACCTGCAAGCGATTCCAGCCGGCGCGCAAATGTACGCGATGCATGCCGTTTCGAAAGTAGGCGTGCTTCCCCGCTGACTGCCAAGGTTCGTCGCCAACCCGCAGCCGCAACTCGTGCGCCCATCCAAGGTGCAGGGTCGCGGTGGTGTCGGCATCAACGTGGAGCCAGGACTGCGCCAGGCCCATGGCGGGCCAGGTGACGGAATTGCCGGGATCAGACGGGCGGAAGGCGAGTCCGAAATCTACAAAGCCGTGAATATCCTCGGCGGGAACCCAACGAGCGACATGCCGGTCTTCGTGACGCCAGGGTGAATCGCCTGCGTAACCTGTGTCCTGAGTGACCGTGTCGAGGTCGTCTTGGTCCGCAGCTGCGTCCAGGGCTGCCGAGGCGTCGGGGTGGAATGGACCGAGCACTCGCCAGCGAGGCTCTGGCTGAGGTGCTCCGGTGGCCGCGTAGGGCAGTTCAGCGCCCCGTAGCAGGTGATCCCAATTGGGCATCTTGAAGAACGGTTGGTTTGGCGGCTCCTGGTACCAGTAGGCGGTGCTGCAGATGTCGTTGGCCATCGAGCCGAAGCGAACGTGGATGGAACGATTGAAGGGAATGGCGTCGGACGCGAAGAAGCGGTAGGCGGCCAGGGTGTGCCGAGCAAAGGCGGGGCCAAGGTCTTCCTGGGCGTAGTAGGGCACGCCCTGGTCCGGGTGCGACGAGGGCTGGTGCAGCACGCCGCCGTAGGACGCGCCGAAGCTGTCCTCGCCGCCGCCTCCGCGTAGGTAGGCAAATGTTCCCTCGGGCGCGCCGGTCTCGTTGGTGATGTAGATGTTCTCGGCCCCGGCGTGCGACCAGCGAGCCCGACCGTCGCGCACAGCGACGCCGTAGTTGAAACCAAGGAAGTAGCCGCGGCCGACGGTGTCCAAGAGGAGGTAGTTGCGGCCGAAGGCCTGGCAAGGGTTCTCGCGTCGGAACTGGGCGTGGAAGCGGAGCGGCTCTTGCAGCGCGCCGTCGGGGTAGGCGTGCCAGTCGACGAAGAGGATGATTCGAGGCGGGTCGACGTCTGGCCCCGCCTCGGCCTCGATGCGCGCCCCGCGTGCAAACGGCATGTGGAATGTGGCTGTGTAGCCGGCGTGGGCCTGCGAGATGAGATATCGCGAGTTGAGGGGGTACGGCGGGAGGCCGTGAAGCTGGCCGAAGAAATCGCCAAGGGGCGCTTCAACCGCCGGTGTGTCCGATCCGTCCCAGAACATCCGCAGCACAGTCTGGCGCTGGTTGCCGGGCGAAGGCCGCCGCACGGTGGCGACGAAAATGCGGCGGATGCAGCCTGCGCCTTCCAGGTTGGCCAGGGTCATTGGCCCGCCGCGCGGCAGGTTCTGGTGCGTGAGGACGCGGTTGGGGATGAAGCGGGCGGGGAGGTTCAGATGTGGGAAGTCCATGGGAAAGGCTACCCCTTGTTTTGTGACGGCGGCTAGACGAGACAGGGTGCGGACGCTTCCGGCGCTGGGCATGGTGCCTGGGATGCTATGCTTAGCTAAGGTTAGCTAGGTGCTCGTGGGGACGGTGTGATCGTCGACATTCGGGAGGCGGAGACTCAACTCGCCAAGCTGGGTGAATTGGCGTGGCAGGGGAAGGAAGTGGTGATCGCCCGAGACGGCGAGCCGTACGTGTACCTCTTGCCGTACCGAGGCGCTGCCAGTCCGCGGCGGCCGGGCAATTGGACAGGTGAGGTGTGGATGGCGCCGGACTTTGACGAGACGCCCCAGGAAGTGATCGACGCATTTGAAGGCTCTGGAGCCGATGACCGGGTCTAGCTGTAACGCAGGGAGGTCGTTGCCGGAATTCTCGGTGCCTCCGGCGCCTGGTGCATAGGCTGATAAGCTTTCCGATTGCCTTAGCTAAGACTAGCTAATCCTGGACGGAGGAGTGCTGTGCAGGTGAATATGCATGAGGCCAAGACCCATCTGTCCAAGCTCGGGGAGCGAGCCTGGCAGGGGGAGGAAGTGGTGATTGCCCGGAACGGCGAGCCGTATCTATGCCTCTTGCCCTACCGAGGCTCGGCCAAGCCGCGCCCGTTGGGACTGCTCAAGGGCCAGATCTGGATGGCCCCGGACTTTGATGAGACGCCGCAGGAAGTGATCGATGACTTCGAAGGCAGAGAGAGCATCGACCCTGAGTAGCGTAGGCGGCCAGCGGTTGTTGCTGGACACCCACGCTTTGCTGTGGTCGCTAGAGTCGCCGGGCGTACTGGTCGCGCCGGCCCGCGAGGCAATTGCCAACCCACGCAACGCGGTGTACGTCAGCGCCGCTAGCGTTTGGGAAGTGGCCATCAAGCGCGCGTTGAACAAGCTTCGAGGACCGCCACACCTCATCGAGGCAATTGGGACTGTGGGGTTCAGCGAGTTGCCAATAACAGCGTTCCACGCTGAGCAGGCGGGGAGTTTGCCGTTGCTGCACAGGGATCCCTTCGATCGGATGCTGGTGGCGCAGGCGCAGGCGGAAGGGCTGATCCTGGTGACGCGGGACGCCAACATTCCGCGATATGGAATCCGCACGCTCGCGGCCTGAGGCTCTCGGCGCTCAATTGGCCGACGGCGACGCGGCGTAGAGCGAGTGATTTGATTTCGACTACCTCATGAGGCCGCGCAGATAGGCCAGGTCCTCGACTTCGCCGCGCGCGCGCAGCGCGATGGCTTCGGGCGTGTATTCGCCGGCGCCGACGGTGCCGATGACGTCCTGATCGGTCGTGTACTCGGTGTGAATGGTGATGGGCCCGTCGAAGCCCCAGGCCTTGAGCAGCGCGATCGCCTCGGGCCACTCGGCGGCGCCCTGACCGAGCAAGACGAAGCCATCGGAAAATCTCGCTCTTCGGTCCGGTCGCTCGTCGGGAAAGTGCCGCGCGTCCTTGCCGCCGATGGCCGAAAGGCGGTCACGCAACATGGCCAGGCCCATCTGGACGTCTTCGCCGTTGATGGCCTGGTGGCCGAGGTCCACGTAGGCGCCTACGTGTTGCGGGTCATAGTCCTGCAGGAGGTGGCGCAGGCCGGCGCAGTTGGAGCCAAGGCACTGGCCGCTGTGCGTGTGGTACATCGTCTGGACGCCGGTTCGGCGGCTGAGGCGCTCGAAGCCGTCCAGCCGGCGGCGGGCGAAAGACCAGCGTTCCTCGAATGCGTCGCCGGGATCGAACTTGAAGTAGCCGATCTTGATTCGCGGCACACCGGCCGCAGCCGCGGCCGCGAACAGGGTCATGGCATCGTCGGCGTCAGGGTCAACGAGATCTGTGGATGAGGAGATCATGGGACAGTCGACGCCGAGGTCGCGCCAGGTACGCACGGCGCCGGGTAATTCGTCGGTCACGTTGTGGGCGCTGATGGCGTGGCCGTCGCGAACGGCGAGATCCAGGCCGTCATAGCCGAGTTCGCTTGCACGTTCACCGAGTTGGCAAACGCTCAAGTCTTCCCAGAACTTGGTAAACCGAACCAGTTGCATGTCAACTCCTGACGGGGCGACGCGAGTTGCCTAGCATCCCACGACCGGTACAGATTGGCCCTTCGGCGGCGGCACCCTGGACCAGCAGGCGGTTTACCATGGCACCGTTGATGCACATGCCCTGAACGCCCACAGCTCATCGCCATGTCCAAAACGCGGCAGCAGATTCTGATCTTGCACCTGGCCGAACCCGACCTCGGCTCGTCGACCGTGGCCTGGGCGCTCTACGACGGGGCGCTTCCGGCCGGTGATCAGCAGATGCAGGCTGGCAACCAGCCGCAACCGCCCTACGCCTCGGTGGTGGATGCCATGTACCACGGCTGGCGCGTGCTGCAACTTCCGCAGCTGCCAACGTACCCGCGGGGAGCCGAGCACGAAACCGGCCCGCTGCCGTGGGAATATGTCCTGGAGCGTTTCGTTTCGCTGGAGCCGGCCGATGACGACAACCACTCCGACTAGCCACCGCCTGCGGGCGATTGACATGGCGCGTTTCGTTGTCGACGGCTTTGTGGAATACGGCGATCTGATTCCTGCCGAGTTGAACGCGCAAGTCCACCGGGACGCGTTGGCCTATCCAAAGAACCGGAGCTACAACCCGAATCGACCCAACGAGTTCTGGGACTTCTCCGACGCGGTGCGCGAGGTCTTCGACTTGCCGGCGGTGAATGGCGTGGTTGCGAGCCTGGTGGGGTCCAATCCGGTGCACGACCATTCGTTCCTGCACACGGTCGCTCCGGGCAAGCGCGAGGCGCAGCGCTGGCATGTGGACTCCGGCCTGGCCGAGGACCATCCGCGGCAGTTCGACATCCTGGTCTGCTACTTCCCCCATGACGCGCCGGCCGAGATGGGGCCCACGCTGGTGCTTCCCGGCTCGCACGTGCGACGCGTGAGCTACCACGATGTGACGCGCTACAAGAACTTTCTGGGGCAGCGACAGCTCATCGGTCCCGGAGGTCGGATCGCGTTCATGCACGAGTCGCTGTGGCACTGCGCGCAGCCGAACCAGACCGACGAGTGGCGGTTCATGTTCAAGATCCGCTACCTGCCGCGCGTGCCGCAGCAGGGCTTGTTCGACACGGACGGCTGGGATGCCGCGGAGGTCGACGCGTTCTACAACGACGCGGCCGGCCAATATCGGTCCCGATGGGCGGGCGACGGGTTTGTCGCGATGGCTCAAGCCTGGCGCGCGTGGTGGCGCTACTTGGCCGGAGCCGCGTAGAGAGGCGCTGCCGGGCTAGGCCGGGGCGGCCGAAACTTTCTGCGCAATGACCCCGTACCAGAGCCGGGGCATACCGTCGAACCGAATCTTGTCGACTGCTGCGCTCATCGCGTCGCTGAGCTCAGCGAGGCTTACGTCGCGCGTGAACGTAAGATCCCGGGCCATGCCGCGCACGAACTCGGGATAGCGGGCGATGGCCTTGAGCGCGGTCCTGGTAAGGAAGACTTCGCGGTCTTCCTCGTGCACGACGCGGAAACCGGCGTCTTGAATCATCTGCTTGTAATCGTCGTGCGTCCGGTAGGCCAGGGTTTGGATGCGGCGCTCGCGCTTGGCGCCGGTCAGGCGAACGAAGTGCAGTTTCCATTCGCCGTGGCCGCGCATCGAGTGACCGACGGCCATAGAAGTGGAGGTGAAGGAACTGTTAATGGACAGGAAGGCGCCGCTGCGGGCGACGTCGGCCAGGGAGTTAAAAACTCGGCGCTGATTGTCGACGCCTTCAATCTCGTGAATTGCGTCATGAATGCTGACCGAGTCCACGCCCTCGGGCGGTAGGTGCTCCTCCACGGACACCCGCACGTCGCGCGCGTCGCCATGGACGAAGGTGACGCTGACGTGGTCGTTACCAAGCACGGTTTCGCGGGCGATCTCCAGCGCCTTCTGATTCCGGTCAAGCGCAATCACACGCCCTCGATAGCCACGTGCGGTGGCCTCATCGACGATGAGCTGAGGGATTAGGCCAGCACCTGTGGCCACGTCCAGGTGCACGAACGGGTTGGGCAGACAGTCCAACAGCCGGGCGACCAGGTCCCGATTGACCTGGCGGTACTCGGGGATGGCCGAAAAGTGGCCGAAATGGAGCTCGCTCACTCGCGCGACAGTGCCTTTGTCTGCTGGCTTTGAGGATAACAGGTCATGGTCGTCCAACCGATGTGCGGGGACTGCGCTCCAAATACGGGGCGCGCCCGTCTGGCGGCCAGCATGTTAGCGGAAATGGCGAGGTTGGGTGGCGGAGGAATGCGAGGCGGCAGGTTCGGTACGATCAATGCGGTCAGGACGGTTGTCGGCAGCGGCGCACCTCCCTGGTACGTCGGGCGTCGGGAGCAGTCTTGCCGGCGGGGGTAGCTCAGATGGTAGAGCGCTAGCCTTCCAAGCTGGATGTCGCGGGTTCGAATCCCGTCCCCCGCTCCGCATACGCGCTGAAGGCGCTGTGGCGCCTAGCCGCCGTCGCGAGAATCTGGTGTCTGAACCGGCTCCGGTGGACGATGCGTTGGCAGGCAAATCTGGCCTCCCCCGGCGGCGGTCCGTAGCCTGATCGGGCTTTGGAATTGGGGTGGCCGGAACCTGGCGGTCGACTCCGGCTGTGCCTCGCCAATCAAGGATCGACGGCTAGAGAGTCGAACAGTGCACATGCAGAGCCTCAGCAGGCTGACGTGAACATGCGGGGGATCCAGCGGGGGCCGGCACGCCACGATTCCGGCGTGGTATCAGGTGGGCCTTGATATAAGATTCGTCCAATGAATATTTGGAAGGGAAGCAACGGCCACTCTGTACGGAGCCTCGATTCAGGTAAGGACTTTTTGAACACTGATCAATACCCAGGTGAAGAGGCGACCAGGCTGATCTGAAATCTCTATTGGTAGCATTTGCGACAAATACAAGGCCGAGAGATTCCTAATCTTCGACTGAGGCCTAGTGCGGGGCATTGAGCGCCGAAAGACGGGATAAATGAGCGCAAGATTGAAGTCAGTGCTGATAGCGGCCTGCGCGGCGTTGGTAGCCGCGGCGTTGGCGGGATGTGATCCCAGCCCATCTGCCTCGGAACCGCAGCCGACGCGCACGACCGCGGCAGTTGCTGTTGCGCCGACCGTCGATCCGGAACCGACGGCAACAGCTACGCCTACCGTGGTGACGGCCGTGGCGAGCCCTCAGCCCACGGCCACGGCGGCCCCAACGGCACGGCCGCGGCCGGCGGTGACGGCCACTCCAACCGTGCCGGCACCGACCCCAAGTCCAAAGGCGCCGGAGCCCACGCCCACACCCACGCCAAGTCCCGAACCGACGGCAGTGGCCACGCCTGCGGTCGCCACACCCGCACCGACGGTGGAACCGACGGCTGCGGTCGAACCGGAAACCGAACCCGACGCTGCGCTTGACTTTGATCCTCTTGTCATTCGCGGCACGCTAAGCAATGGGCTGGTCTACTACATCAGGCACAACGAAGAGCCGCGCGAGCGGGCCCAGTTGTCACTGGTCGTGAAGGCGGGGTCGATTCTCGAAGAAGAAGAAGAGCGAGGTCTCGCACACTTCGTCGAGCACATGGCGTTCAACGGCACGGAGCGCTTTGCCAAGCAGGAGATTGTCGAATACCTGGAGTCCATTGGCACAAACTTTGGACCCGACTTGAACGCTTCAACGGGCTTCGACAGCACCAACTACTTTCTTGAGATTCCGACTGACGATCCGGAGATTCTCGAGACCGCATTCCAGATTCTCAGCGACTGGGCCTATGCGATTTCGTTCGATGCGGAAGAAGTGGAGTTGGAGCGCGGGGTCGTCGTGGAAGAGTGGCGTCTCCGACGAGGATTCGGCGCGCGTTTTCAAGACAACTGGTTTCCGCTGATATTCGGCGACTCTCGCTATAACGAGCGCAGCCCCATAGGGTTGCTGGAGGTCATCGAGACCGCGCCGCCGGAGCGCCTGCGGGGGTACTACGAGCGCTGGTACCGGCCGGATCTGATGGCCGTCATTGCCGTCGGCGACTTTGACATGGAGGCTATTGAAGCGAAGATACGCCAACACTTTGCACCGCCGCCCGAGGGCGAAGCCGCCCAGGCCAGTGCCGCCGCCGCGGCGCCGAGCAGTCGGCCACGCTTCGAGGTGCCCGAGCACGAGGCGCCCCGTGTGAATGTGTTCAGTGACCCTGAGGCGCCGGGTACGCAGTTGTTCCTACTGCGAAAGCTGTCGCCCGAGACCGGCCAAGACCTGGCGGCGCTTCGGCGCATCGTGGTGGAACGGCTTGCCTTCATGATGCTCAACGCTCGATTCTTCGAGCGGGGACAGGTCGAGAATCCTCCCTACCTCGGAGCGGGCGGCTCGCGTGGCCCGTTTGTAGACCCAATTGACGTCGTCCAGTTCGGGGCGTGGGTGGAGCAGGATGGCGTTCAGCCCGGGTTCGCGGCCGTGCTGCAGGAAACGCAGCGCGCTCGACAGCATGGCTTCACCGAAAGTGAACTGGCTCGAGAGAAAACCAACCTGCTGAGTGCCGTCGAACGGATCTATAAGGAACGGGATCAGCGAGAGTCCGCGGCCTTTGCCCAGGAGTACACGGACCACTTCCTACGCGGGATTCCGGCGCCAGGCATCGAGGCTGAGTGGGAGTTGTACCAGGCGCTGCTTCCCCAGATATCGCTAACGGACGTGAACGACGTCGCGGCGACCTGGTCAGAGCCCGGCAATACGGTGCTCCTGGTCATGCGTCCCGAAGGAGGCGAGGAGCTGGACGACGAAGAGTTGGCCTCGGTGTTGCAGGCGCAACTCGCGGAGACCGACTCGCTGATTGTCGAGCCTTATGCCGACCAATTTGCCGATGTCCCGCTGCTCGCGGAACTGCCGACGCCCGGGACCATCGTCTCGGAAGAGCCGATCGAGTCGATCGATGCCGTGCGGTGGACGCTGTCCAACGGGATAACGGTGATAGCCAAGCAGACGGACTTCAAGAACGACGAAATTGTGTTTGGCGCATTCAGTCCGGGTGGGCACTCGCTGGTTGACGACGCCGACCATGTGTCGGCCGTGTACGCGGGTCAGCTGGTGGCCGGCAGCGGCGTTGGCCAGCACGACAACGTGGCTCTGGACAAGTTGCTGGCCGGTAAGCGGGTGTCGGTGTCGCCCTACATCGGGGAACTGTACGAGGGCTTCCGGGGCCAAACCTCGCCGGAAGACATTGAAACCCTGTTTCAATTGATAACCCTGTACGCGACGGCTCCCAGGTTGGATCCGGTCTACTTCTCAACGTACGAGGCAAGCCTGCGCACGCTGGCCGAGACCCGCGCCGACCAGCCGGACGCTGTCTTCTCCGACACCGTGAACAGCGTGCTGAGCCAGAATCACTTCCGCAGGCGACCGCTAACGCTTGAACTCTTGGACGAACTCAGCATTGAGCGTGCGGAAACGGTGTACGCCGACCGGTTTGCGGATCTCGGCGACGCAACCTTCGTGTTCGTGGGCGCGTTTGAGTGGGAGAGCCTGCGTTCACTCACCGAGACCTACCTGGCCAGCTTGCCGGCCACGGGGCGTGAAGAGCAGTGGCGGGACGTCGGGGTCGATCCGCCGACGGGTCTGGAGGACCACGTCGTGCATAGCGGCATCGAACCACGCAGTCGGACGCGCGTGTACTTCGCCGGGGATCTGGAGTGGAACCGCCAGGAGGCGCTGAGACTGACGGTGATGGCAGAGATGCTCACGATCCGACTGCGCGAGCGATTGCGCGAGCAGTTGGGCGGCACTTATAGCGTCGGCGCGAGCGCTCGGGCGAGTCTGCTACCGGACGCCGAGTACCGAATCTCCATCGGTTTCGGCAGTGATCCCGCGCGCGCGGACGAACTCCTGATGGAAGTGTTTGAAGAAGTTGCCTGGCTGCGCGATGGAGGCGAGCAAGAATACCTGGACACAGTGAAGGAGCTTCTGCGTACGCCACGCGAGGAGCAGCTACGGGACAACGGTTTCTGGCTCGGTCAGATTCAGACCGCCGAGCGATGGGGGCAGGACCTGGCCGGGACCCTCGACTTCGAAGATCGCCTGGACGCTCTGACGCTTGAGGAAGTCGCTGCCGCGGCCGAGCGCTATCTCACTGATGACCGCTATGTGCGGGTGGTGCTGCTTCCCGAGGAGGGTTAGTCCTCCAAGCGATTGGTCGAGCTGCTCGCAGGCCATTGAAGCCTCGGTTTCTCTTCAGTCTGAGTGCATTCGCCGGAGTCGGCTTGGCCAATAGGTCCCGTGCGCGCGGGAAAGCCGTGCGATCAAAAGGGGCCGCCGGGTTCTGCCAGGGGGGCAATTCAGGTTTGAACCAACACACGGTGGAGAGCATCAGCGGCACGCTGACAGGGGCAAGGCATCCCGACGTTTGGAGACGGCGCTCGACAAGCGGTGCTGGCTACAGATTGATCCGTCAGTTCCGTTCGGCGGATCGTGGTGCCGTAACCCTGAGTCCCACGGTCACCTGATCCGGTCGTAAGCAGGCCGTCGTTGGCCTGTTGTCTCCCCGAAAACCCGTCCACGGTGCTTGGGTGATGCACAGATCCGCCATCCGGCCCCTTGCCGTTTCCCTACCATGGACCGACGCGGGAATCGGCCTGCTGAGCGCCGCCCTATTGTCTGGAGCGACCTGCATCTCTGACCTCGAAGAGGCCCGCACGAATACTCGGAAAGAGTGCGATGGATATCACGGCTTCATATCCTGGTGCTTCCAATCCCGGTCATCCCCACCCCCCCTCCCCGATTGCGGATCTCCTGTCTTGGCGCTCCTGTCCCTGGATTTCTTCGCCGCGATGTCTCAAAAGAACGCGTCAACTCGCGCGCCCGTTGCTGCTGAAGTGATCGGGAAGTGACGGCGGGGCGACCAAGGCACAGCCATCGGCTCGTGACTCGGATCTCGCCGACGGTGTTGGTGACCGGCGTGGCCCTGGTCGTGATTGCGTCGGTCTACGCCCGCAGCCTCGACAACTACTTTCAGTCGGACGACTTCGACTGGCTGTATACCTACGGTTTTCACGCGGCGTCGAACGGCACGATCCAGGCCGTATTTGCACTGCCCGACCCGTCCGCTGTCGACCCTGCGGACCCGTTCACCTGGAATTACCGCCCCACCACGGCGCTGCTCGTCAACTTGCTGTTTCGTTTGTTCGGCGTCGACGTGCCGGCCGGGTATCACGCGGTGTTGATTGCGGGGCACTTGGCGGCCTCGGCTTTGGCGGGTGCGCTGGCCAGCCGCCTTATCCGCTCAAACTGGATTGGTGTAGCTGTAACAGCGGTGTTCGGGCTGCACTTCGCGCATGTGGAGACAGTGGCGTGGTTCGGCTCGATTGCCGAAGTGGTAGCCGGCGTGCTCGCGCTAGGGGCGGCGCTATCGTTTTTGCGGTTCCGTGAATCAGGTCGCACTCGCTGGGCATGGACCACGGTTGCGGCCTACGGCCTGGCGCTCGGCGCTAACCCTACGGCGGCGCCAATCCTCGGCTTCGTTGTATTGCTTGATCTCTGGCGATTCACCCGCGGCTTCGGCAGATGCTGGAGCGCTCATTGGATATACATTCCACTGTTGACCCTGGCAGGCGCGTACCTAGTCATTGAGGCCTCCGCGCTGAGCGTGGCGGCCGGAAGTGGCGGCTACGGATATAGCGTCGGCTCGCAAATGCTCCTCAATGCGGTCTGGTATCCGACGGTTCTTGTGGCGCCGTTCACCGAGCCGGAATTGTTCGATGTCCATCGTGGACTGCTTGCTGTGCTCGACGGGAGCGGATCACTCGCGGATGCGGTGGCTACGGCGCACGCCGTACCAGTGCTCGCCGCGCATCTTGCGGTCATTGTCGCGGCCGCCTTGACTTTGGCTCGCGGACCAGGATGGGCTCGGGTAGCTATCGGTGCCGTGCTTGCCCTTGAAGCGCCGTTCGTTTTGCTTGGCGGAACCATGTTTCACTTTGCCTACCTGCCGGCCGCTTTTGCCCTCGGCCTCGGCGTCGCTGCTCTGGTGGGCACTTGTCGTGTTGTCGTCAAAGCACCAACGCGGTCCTGGGTAGCGGCTACCGGGCTCGTGGTCATCGCGGCGGGTTTACTGGCCTGGCAGACGCATGATCGTCTCGACGACTGGGAATTCGCGTCCGGCCTCAGTCATCGGCTCGTGCAGAGTGCCCACGCTGAACTCGGTGATCTGCCAGTGGGAGCGACCGTTATTGCTGCGGATCTGCCGAACACCGTCAACGGTGCTTACGTGTTTCGCGAAGGCTTCCCGGCGGCGCTCAGGATCACGTATGGTCGTTCAGATCTGGAGGTCCAGACGTTCAGTAGGCTGGTCGTGACGCGTCTGATGTCAGAGTCTGTCGTGGGTGACCAACAGTATTTTCTTTTCTACGACCCGCCGGCCGGTGCGCTACTCCTCGCGGAGCCCTGATAGAGTCATCCGCGAGATGCACCGCAGCAAACTCAGCTTGGTCTCAACTCGAGCACAGTTACCGTAGTCTTCGCCCCGGGCCGTTCGAAGGCAGCTACCGGCGTGAATTCCGGATTAAGGCGTAGGAACTGCGCTCCGTCGTCTTGATCGCCGTTGATGAGGGCGTACACAGGGACGCCATGTCCTCGCCAGGCATCCGCAACACCACCGGCGGGATGCCGAATGCGAGTCTCCACATGCACGGCCACGTCAGCTCGTTTCCGGAGTGCCAGGACTGCCAAATCCCTGGGCGCGCCGTACACGTGGTTTGTGAGCACGATGGCGGAACCAGGCTCCGCGGCAGTGGTGTCAGCGATCCATTGGAGGGCCTCCGTCTGCCCGAAGCCCGCTGACCATTCTTCGATGTATTGCGCTCGGTCATCGTGGGGAAGAGCGGCACGGAGCGGGTCGGCGACGATCACAATTGCGGGAATGGCGAGCGAGAGCACAACGGCCAGGGGCGCACCAAGCGTCCAGACTGAGGCTAGGCGTTCACGATGGGCGCCCCGAAGCGCGGTACCGATCGTCGCGATCACGCGGGCTGTCAGAAGGGCAAGCGGCACCAACGCGGGCAGCGCGTAGCGAGAATAGAGCTTCGCTCCCAAAAAGATGTGAAACCCCAGCCAAAACACCAGCACGGCCCAGAGCCACCAGTCCTCGCGGCGACGAGTGACGAATGGGAGAACGAGGGCAGCGGCAGCGGCAATGATCGAGACCGCCGGGAGATAGGCCAATGCCCATCCGCCCATTTGGGACAGGTTTTCGACCCACTGCTCCAAGGGGATTGCTACAAGGCGGTCGGGAGTGAGCACAAATCCTCGCGCGTGCTCATAGGTCTGCTGTGACTTTGGGGCCAGAAGGAACGCGATACACGCGACGCTCGGCGGGCCCAAAAGAAACGCGAGCGACTTCGTACGACATCGGAGTGTGGTCTGGCCGGCAAGCAGGATGCCGACGAGCGGAATGATCAGGAGCAGAGTGCCACTGAGCTTGATCCATAGCGCGAGCGCGACTATGACTCCTGCGCCAAAGGCAGCGGGCGCATTTCCTCGCGTCGCAGGTACGGACAGGCCCCAGATGAGCGCCGTCAGCATCACGATCAGCGCGTCGGTCAAGGCCAGCCGATTGGTAAAGACGAGGGCCGGCGAGAGAGCGATCACCATTGCGGCGATTGCGGCTGGCCACACCCCGACAAGGCGTATGCCTGCCCAATAGACCATCGCTACGGTCAACCCACCGCTCAGGGACGTAATCAGACGCCCGGTAAAGATTGGGTCGTCCAGCCAGCGGTACGCAACGGCGAGAATCCACATGAAGGCCGGGGTCTTCCAGTCGTCATGGGTCGAAAGCCACAACGTGTCAGCCGATGGCGATTCAGCCAGGCGAACGGCCCAGCGAGCGTAGACGGCTTCGTCGATGAATGGCGGAAAGGCGTCAAGCTTCGTCAGCAACATAATGGCGCTCACCGCCACGGCGGTTACGCCCAGGGCACGCGGTGTTGCCACATGCAACCAAGCCGAGTTAAGCAACCTGGTGAGTCTCGACCGTGCCAGCCTCATGTCAACTGGCCGCGTGGTGGTCGGCCAGGAGCTCCGGCATCTTCAATTCGTGCAAACCTGATGCCCGGTGGATTTGGGTGGGCTGTGGACCTTGACATACGAAGCGTGGCGATATGGGCGTACGCTTGGCACTTATGCGACAAGCCGAGGCCTCTTCTTGCAACGCCGCCACCGGCCCGATCTGTGCGCCGAACGGCCAAGCCACCTCAGGAGGGGATGGCGCCTCACGGCGAGACTTCGCTCGCGCCGCAGTGGTCGCCCTGCTGGCCAGTCTCGTCTACCTGTTGTCGTCTGGAGCGCACGCCTATAGCGTAGATGAGATCACCAACTACGCGTCCGCCCGGGCGCTGGTGGAAACCGGCAGCCCCGACCTCGCGGGCGAGCAGCCATTCCCTCGCGAGCAACTGCTGACACTTAGCCATCCGTCGGCTGATCGGATCACAGGTCGCTACGGGCTCTTGTCGTGGGCGGCCATTGCGCCTGCCTACCTGCTAGCCAGTTGGATTGGATCCGAGCCGCCACCACCCTCGCCGGCATTTCCTCAGCCAAACTCGGTGCGTCCGGTAGCCGCGCTCTTGTATGGCCCGATAGTGGCGGCTGTGCTGGTTGGCGCGACGTTCTTGCTTGGCCGCAATCTAGGTTTGCGTCCGCGCTACGCGTTGGCCGCCGCGCTGATCCTGGCGTTCGCGAGTCCGCTGTGGGTCTATGCGCAGGGGTTGGCCAACATCCCCCTTGCAGCCCTGCTAGCCGTGTTGGCATGTCTGCTGGCTACGTTTTCGCGACCTGACGCGCGCCACTGGGCGGGCGCTGGCGCTCTCGCGGGGTTGACGGTGGTTACGCGACCGGAGTTCATAGCATTCGGGGCGATCGTTGGCATCTTGAGCGGCCTCGGATGGAGGCACGGACGTCGGACGGCTCTCTTCCACTCGCTGGCCTATGGCGTTGCATGGACAGCAGTGGCGATTCCGGGCGTCGGACTCTGGAACCTGTATCGGACCGGCGACTTCTTTGATGTTGGCTATCGAACGGCTTCGATTCTCTGGCAGACCGAGCGAGCCTACATCGGGGTTTTTGGGGTGCTAGCGAGTCCAAGCTTTGGCGTGCTGGTCTTCATGCCTGCGGCAGCAGTTGGCCTATGGGGGCTGCTCAGCATGGACTCACGCCAGCCAGTCTGGCTAGCCATGGTGACCCTGGTTGTGATGGCGGTCGTTGGATATGGCTCGTTCCGCGATTGGTCTGGCGGCGTGTCATGGGGACCTCGGTATCTAACCGCCGTGGCGCCGTTCCTGGCGCTTGGTACGGCTGCGGTGCTTCAAGCGCGTTCTACAACCCTGGCCATGCGTCTGACAACGGGCGGACTCGTGGCTTGGTCATTAGGTCTGTCGGTCCTTGGGGTTCTCTTCGACTATCAGACCGGCTGGCGGAACCTCTGGGACCATGGCGCACGGCCTGAACAGATCCTGTGGAACCCTCATTTCTCACTCATCGGTGCACACCTGCGGCTAGCTCGGCAGTGGCTGGACGGCCAGATAGGACCTGATCTCTATTTCGTACACCGAATGGGTGGGTGGACGATTGTGCTGTTGGTGGCAGCGCTCCTGACCGTGCTAGGTTTTGCTCTTACCACGGAAGTGCTGGCTGCCAAGCGCGAAAAGAGTCCAGAGTCTCGCCGTCCTGACCGCATGCCGGATGGCTAGTCTTTCCGACAACCACTCCTGATCACACGCCCCGCTCTCCTTGGGGTACATCGCTTGGGACGGTCGCTCGACCCACTGGGGCAGAACCTGAGAAGGCTCGGCCTGTGAGATGGACGCGAAGACGCGGAACCTCAGACGGTCGGCCTAGGGACCCAGCATGGCGTCAAGCGAGCCTTGGTAGGTCGAGTAGGTCAGGTCCCCGTCGCTGGTAAGCGTGAACTGCAGGACCGGGATCAGACCGACTTCCTGGCCATCGATATTGGGCCGCGCGGCGAGCAGCCAGTGACCGGGGCCGAGGGCGGGTTGCGGTTCAGCGAGGCTGGTGTAGTCGGTCCCGTCCCAGACGGCGAGGCTGCCTGTCCATGGATCGAATTCGTAGAGATAGACGTACTCGTGGGTCGCTGTTTCCGGGACGGGCTGGACCTGGCCGTCGAACCAGCGGACGAACGCTGAGGTGAACGTGGCAGTGCCGAACCGATAGGGAAGGTTCCAGGGTGAGTCGTCAGTGGCGACGACGACCCAGTCCTGACCTTGCCAACGGTCGGAGGCACGGTCGGTGAAGATGGCGGTGAAGGCAATATGCCCGTCGATCATGTGCACGTCAGCGAGTTGAATGCTGAAGTCGCGCGGCGGCGCAGCACGAGAGGAATCGACTGGTCCGTTCGGCGCATATAAGGCTAGGTCTTGATTCCACCAGACGGGCCGGCGTGCATCCTCGGGAAGAGCCGAAGGGACCAGCCGAGCCGGCACTGCAAGAAAGTCTGGAGAGTTGGTGCCCAATGGGCGCGTCGGGATATCTGACAGCGAGTAGAAAGTCCTGAGGTCCACCGTACCGAGTATTCGCGCATGTGACAGGGCCACAGCCAACCGGACGGCATCCCTCGGAGGAATGCTGGGTGCGAGATAGATCGAGGCTGATGTCGGAATGACGTGTTGTAGGGCTTCGAGAGAGCCCATGGTTGGCGGGCGATTCAGGCGCAGAAACTCCGGCTTGATGCGGTAAAGGGCGTCTGTCCCATCGCGCACCAGGAGCTCGAAAAGTCGGGGATCGGCCAGCCGTCGCTGGGCAAGGTCGGGGAGCGAGGCGACCCAAGCGTTGGTGGCATGCACATAGCGGAGGTCGAGTCGACGTACGGCCGCGGGTTCCAGATAACGCAGCACATCCTGGTATTCGGGACCGACAAAAGGATATAGGTGGATGCGTCCAACGAGGCCCGAGGCGTTTGGGCGACCTGTGTCGATGCTCATCGGGTTTGGATGGGGTGTAAAGATCCGTGCGTCAGCCGCGGTTTGGTCACGGATGTAGGCTCGAACGCCTTCCGCGGCAAACGGGGTGACCGTGGAACGCCCCATCCAACGGAACCAAGAGTCGAACTCTGCTGGTCCCGGTTGTGCGTTGGCCATGTGAATGCCGCGTTGGAGTGCGATACCGAGCGCGCGAACCGGCGCGGCAATAGTGGGCCAGACAACGAGAGCGGCAATGCTGGCCACAGCGATGTAGCGCCAGTGCTCGCGTAGGGAGTGGACGCGATGAGCTAGCGCAACCAGGAAAGCTAGCAAGGCCAGGTTGCGCGCGTGACCGTCAAGGCGAACCAGGTCATTTGAGACCTCGTACTGGAGCGTGAGTGCTGCGATCACGAAACAGGCGCTTCCCATTGCCAGCGCCAGTACCAACCGCTGGCCCATACTCAGTAGTGCAGCGGCGACTGCTATCGCAATGGGCCCGATGGCCAACACACGGAGACCGCCTGGCAAGGTCGTGAATAGTCCAAGCAGATGGCGATGACCTGGGTCGTTGATCCACTCGATCGTGAGGCCACTTCCGATGTTACCGACCAATGCCCCCGTAATCGCCCCGCCGCTAAGTACAAGCAGCAGCCCGGCCAGGATTGGGCCTCCGGCTCCTAGTGCCAGTGTGCGCCGCATCAGCGGATCTCCTGCTGCGAATCGTGGGGCAGATGCTGACTTGACGGCGGATCTCGGACTCGTGACGGAAGTTCGATGCTGGTCGGCATGGGCGCGTGCGCGGACAGTCGGCCTCGGCAGAAATCGAGCAGCTTCCAGTACAACCCAGAGCGAAAGTACAACCAAAGCCACGGTTTCTTCCATAAGTCCAATGAACGCAATCAATACGGCAAGCGTTGTATTTCCAGCCCAGCGGCTTGGCCTAGGTGCGTCGGCTGCGCGTTCCAAAACAACGAGTGCGAGTGCATAGGCAAGTGTGAACGGGGGCTTCCAGATATTTGGAGGAGACGCGTCCGGTTCAGGCTCGGACCACGGCAATTCCACGGTTGGCCAGTACAGGTCGGCAAGCGATGAGCGCAGTTCGGTAGTGGGCAGTTCCAACGGAATGGGCACCCATAAGATGGTGGGTGCTTCGCCGACAAGGACCAACGTCCAGGCACCGGCGCTAAGAGTCAGGGGACCCAGGATCAGCACACTGGTCCAACCTCCATATCGAAGCAGGGTGGTTGCTATGACCAGACTGAGTCCTGCCCATCCGAAGGCGCCCAGCAGTTCAGTCGTAAAGGCTAGGTCAGGACCGAACGGTGGGGTCAGCAGTCCGATGGCCATGTCAGCCCCATAGTGATAAGGGGCGGGGATCCAAGGGTTCCAGGGGATCACTGGCGGCCAGTTGCCGGCTCGTATCAGCGCGGACAACCCGAGATGAATATGGTCATCGGGAATCTTCAACAGTTGACGCGCGGCCAGTGCGACCCAAAGGAGCGCCAACGTCGTCACGGCGAATCCCGCCAACGTGCGTAGTGGCAGCTGAAGCCGTGTGCGTGCGTGCCAGGCCAGCCCGACACCGAGCGTCAGCATGATGAGCCAGGCCACCAGTGCTCCGGCTAGCCCTGGCACGAGATAAAGGATGAAATTGACCAGCAGTCCCCACGCTGCAGGGCCGATCACCATCCCCTGCGCAAGCGCCATCCGATCGTCGCTCTGCCGCAGCACTACCCGCGCGATAACGAAGCCAATCGCCGCAAGCGTCAGCAGTTCCAGGACCAGGAGCAGGAGGCCCGGGAGGACTGTTGGATCAACCGTCACTCAGGGAATTTCCGTCGCGGGTCTTTGTCGGCGTCGGTGCCTGAACGCCTTGGGAGACTCTGGGTTCGATCGGCGAGAGCTCTGACTTCAAACAGATCCATGGCGCCGAGTTAAGGACCCAGCATGGCGTCGAGCGAGCCTTGGTAGGTCGTGTAGGTCAGGTCCCCGTCGCTGGTAAGCGTGAATTGCAGGACCGGGATCAGACCGACTTCCCGGCCATCGATATTGGGCCGCGCGGCGAGCAGCCAGTCACCGGGGCCGAGGGCGGGTTGCGGCTTGGCAAGGCTGGTGTAGTCGGTCCCGTCCCAGACGGCGAGGCTGCCTGTCCATGGATCGAATTCGTAGAGATAGACGTACTCGTGGGTCGCTGTTTCCGGGACGGGCTGGACCTGGCCGTCGAACCAGCGGACGAACGCTGAGGTGAACGTGGCAGTGCCGAACCGATAGGGAAGGTTCCAGGGTGAGTCGTCAGTGGCGACGACGACCCAGTCCTGACCTTGCCAACGGTCGGAGGCACGGTCGGTGAAGATGGCGGTGAAGGCAATATGCCCGTCGGTCATGTGCACGTCAGCGAGTTGAATGCTGAAGTCACGCGGCGGCAGGGGCGTAACTGGAATCACGCTACCGTCGGACGTGTAGACCGCAAACTCGCGGTTCCACCAGACGGGCTGGCGTGCGTCTTCGGGTAGGGCCGACGGGGCCAGCCGGGCCGGCACCGCCACAAAGTCCGGAGTCTGCGCGCCAAGGGGCCTTGTCGAGAATTCGGTAATCAAGTGAATCACTCCCGGCTCCACCGTACCGAGCAACTGCGTATGTGACAGCGCTACAGCTCCTCGGATGCTAGCTATTGGCTCAAGCCCCGGTGCGAGATACACCGGAGCCGACGGGGGAATAACTCGCCGAAGGACTTCGAAGGAATCCGGATTCGGTGGTTCATCCAGGCTTAGAAACTGTGGCTGGACGCGGTAGAGCGCGTCAGTATCACTGCGAGCTAGTGGTTCGAAGAATCGGGGGTCCTTCAGCCAGCGCTGGGCACGGGCAGGCAGCGAGCCGACCCAAGCGTTAGGAGCGTGTACGTAAGTGAATCCTAGCCGGCGAATTGCTCTAGGCTCAAGATAGCGCGCCACGTCGTCGTATCCAGGGCCGGTAAGCGGTTTGAGGTATGTGAGATGGAGGTGGCCTTCAAGCCCCGAGGCGTTGAGACGACCCGTGAGGTAGGTCATTTCGCTTGGATGAGGCGAGAAGATGCGCGCGTCGACAGGAGTATGGTTGCGAATATATCCGATTACACGGTCGGACACTGCGGGTTCGATGACAAAACGCCGCAGATCGTAGTGATACGGGTCAGAGTCCGTGTCTCGGACTCCTGGTTTCGCATTTGTTAGCTGAACGCCGCGGCTCACGCCCTGGGCAATAGTTCGGACGGGCAACGCGATCGTCGGCCAAACCACAAGTGCGACGATCAGGACGCAGGCTCCGATGCGCCAGCGCCGGCGCAGGGTGGGCAAGCGGCTGGTCAGCGCCAGCAGCAACGCCAGCAACGCGAAGTTTCGGGCGTGTCCATCTAGCCGTGTCACGTCAAATTGGAATTGTTCGAACTGAAGCGTCAGCGCGCCGATCATCAATGGAACGCTTCCGACAGCAAGAGCGAGTGCCAGGCGGTCACGCCGCGCGAGCAGCACCGCGATCGCTGCCGTCGACGTGGCCCCGACACCAAGGAGGCCAAGTCCGCCTGGTAAGAACTCAAAGCGTCCCAGGGTCTGGCGGCTCAAAGGGTCGGTAATCCACTGAAGCGACAGTTCGGCTCGAGGTGCGTCCGCCAGTATTCCGGTCAGCACGCCGCCGCCAATAGCCAGCAGCAGTATGGCCACTCCAGGTCCCACAGCCGCCCTGAGGAGTCCTGTCGGTGCCATGCGCCGATCCATCGGCAGCGAGACTATTCTGACGGTGTCCAGCATGACCCATAAGCCGAGAACCAATAACGCGATCTCCGCGCTTACGATGCCGAGAAATCCGACCAACGCTGCAAGCGTGGGTGCGGTCATGCGGGAACGGCGGCCGCTGGCTGTTACATGCCGAAGCACGATGAACGCCAGCGCATAAGCTAAAACGAAGGGCGGCTTCCAGATATTCCCTGGCGCGCCGCTGAACTCAGAAGGCCATGATAGCGGCGGCTCGGGCCATATGAGGTCGGCAAATGAGCTGCGTAATCCCGCTGCTTGTACTCCCCCCGGGATGGGAATCTGCAGAATATTGGGAATGTGGTTTTCGACAGTCCCGACGAGTGTCCACGCGCCGGCGGTAAGCAGCAGCGGGGAGACCGTGAGCGTGCTGAGCCAACCTCCTCGGTTGAGCATCGCGGTTGTCACGACGAGTGCGAAGCTGGTCCACAGGTAAGCCCCGAGTAGCTCAATCATGAACGCAGGATTCGGTCCCGATGGCGGCGCCAGCAGCGCGACCAGCAAGTCGACGCCGTGGTGATAGTAGAGATTGAAGTCGGGAATCCAGGAAGCGATTGGTGGCCAGCCGCCGTTCCTGATGTAGGCGGCCAGACCCAGATGCAATTCCGGATCGGGGATTTTCATCAACTGCCGGGTGGCCAGCGTGACCATGAAGAGCACCGAGGTGACCGATGCGAATCCAGCCAGCGTGCGTCGTGGGATTCGTAGTCTCCAAGGGGCATGCCGGGCCAAGGCTGCGCCTATGACTAGCGTGATGATCCATCCAATCAGTGCGCCGCCTAAGCCGGGTCTGACGTATAGGATGAGGTTGACGATCAAGCCCCAGATCGCAGGTCCGATCACTAATCCCTCTGCCAGTGCCATGCGGTCGTCCGACTCCCGTAATGCAACTCGGGCGACGATAAAGCCGACTGTTGAGAGTGCCAGGATTTCGAGAGCTAGAAGCAGCAGGCCCGGCGCAATACTCGGATCAAACGTCATCGAACAAGACTTCTACTCGAATCCCTGACAAGCACCGGATCGTCCGTCGATTCTCCGTTCTCGACCAGCCAGTCGCTGGTAGTTCGTCGGGCTAGTTCGGGCACGCAATTCATGGGAGCAACATGTTGTTGAGTGGACCGTCATAGGATCTGTAAGAAAATTCTCCGTTGGCATTCAATTCGAAACGAATCAGAGGAACTAAGGCAACTTCCTCACTGCCACGAAGCAGACGAACAGCAAGCATCCAGGCGCCGGGTCCGAAGTAGCGACTAAGTTCAGTAAGTCTCACGTAGCTATTTCCATCCCATACGGTCAAATCCGCCGTATTGGCATGAAACTCGTACAGGTAGAAGTATTCGTGCGTATTCGTCTCCGCCACTGGCTGAATCTGTCCAGCGAACGTCCGGGCTGGTGCTTGTGTACGTCGGGATGTCCTTGACCTGTCAGGGAACCCCCACGGCGAGTCTTCGACAGATATGACTACCCAATCCTGCCCCGTCCACCGATCGGAAGCGCGATCGGTGAATGTGGTGGTAAAGGCAATGCGCTCGTCGACTCTGCGAAGGTCCGAGAGTTCAACGCTGAAGTGACGTGGCGGCGGGCCAGTGATCGGTTCAATTCCGCCAGAAGGAGCGTACACGGCAAGCGAGTTGTTCCACCAAATAGGGCGACGCGCGTCGGGCGCGAATGCAGCCGGCGCGACGTGAGACGATGTTACTACGAAGTCGGGTTCTCGATCTCCGAGCGGCTCCGTCGAAAGTTTGGATAGCAGGTGGAGGACCGACGTGTCGACGTCGCCGAATTGCTGAGCATGTGACAAGGCGACGGAAGCACGTAGGGCATCCCGAGCGTCCATGTCTGGCGATAGATAGACTGAGGAAGTAGCTGGAACAGCGAGTCCCAGAGCTTCGTACGAATGGTCCGCAGGCGGGCTGTCGAGTTCATAAAACGCAGGTGTGATGCGGTAGAGGGCGTCGGCGCCATCCCGGAAAACGGATTCGAATAGCAACGGATCGTTCAACCGGCGCACGGCGCGGTCTGGAAGTTGGGCCAGCCAGGTATCTGTTGCGTGCACATAGTCGATACCAAGTTTCCGAATCGCCGCGGGTTCAAGGAACCGAATTGCATCCTTGTATTCGGGACCGGATCCCTTAAGGAAGTGCTGAAGGTTTACAAATCCAGATGCGTTCGGCCGGCCTGTTGCGATCGTCATCTCATGCGGATGCGGCGAAAGGACGCGTGCCTCTGCTGGCGTGTGCTTGCGGATATAGGTGGCGACCTTTTCGGAGCGAAACCGTTTGACCGCGTGTCGTCCCTGAAACCACTCGTAGAATTCCCGCGGACCAAGCGGCATATTCGACAGTTGTAGTCCCCGCTCAAGTCCCAGGCTGAGACTACGGGCCGGTGCTGCAGCAGTCGGCCAAGTGACCAGTGCAATCAGACCCGCCGCAGCGACATAGCGATATCGCGTTCTGAGAGCGTCGAGGCGGAGGCCAAGTGCAATTAGCAACGCCAACAGGGCAAAGTTGCGGGCGTGCCCGTCCAGGCGGCTGATATCCGCCGGGGATGGCTCGTAGCGCAGAGCAAGGGCGGCCAAGAGGAAAGCACCGCTTCCGATGGCCAGAAGCAGGATAAAAGGGTTGCGCCACGCGAGCAGTACGGCAGCTGTAGCAACTACCAGCGGCCCAAGCCCCAAAATTCCGAGGCCGCCGGACAGTTCCGCCAATTCTCCCAATGGTCGGCGGCTGGCAGGATTCTCGTGCCATGCAAGTGCAAACCCGGCATGCGACGAGCCGGTTAGCAGTCCCGTGACGACTCCGCCGCTTACAGTCAGCAGGACAACCGTCAGTGCTGGTCCGACGACCGCCCGCAGTATGACGGTCCAAAGACCGTTTTGGTATGGGTTGGCATCACTATCTTGCTGCTGCGTCACAAGGCGCTGACGCAATTGGAAGAACCTGACGGTCTGGAAAATCTCAAACGCAATCCACAGCGCTAGTCCAACAAGTGCAACCGATTCGTCTACTAGCCCCGCAAACCCGAGTATTGCAGCCAGCGCGCATGATGTTGTCCACGACCGTACGCGACCAACAGCAATGCGTTCCAGAACAATAAAAACTAACACATACGAGAGTGGAAAAGACGGTCTCCAACTGTTCGGAGGTGACACGTCGGATTTTGTATCCACTGGCAAATCAAATGACGGCCAGTAAACCTCTGTTAACGCTGTGCGAATCCCTACCCCCGGAGATCCGATCGGCACGGGAGACTGCACGATGCTTGGTGGGTTCGGTGAGCCAAACAGTGTCCACGCGCCCGCAGTCAGAAGGAGGGGGCTAAGCACGAGCGTAGCGACCCACCCCCCATGCTTGTGAATGCTGGCTATGACAACGAGGGCAAGACTTGTCCAGATATAGGCCCCCAGGATTTCGTTAACGAACGCCAGGTCTGGGCCCGTGGGCGGGGACAAGAGCCCAACCAGCATGACGACGCCGTAGTGGTACGTCGCCGGCTGCCATGGGTTCCATGGCACAACCGGTGGAAATCCGCCGGCGCGTATGGAAGCGGCTAGTCCGTGGCGAATCTCGTCGTCGGCAAGCGAGAGGAGTTGGCGTCCGGCCAGAGCAAGCCAGAATACGGCCAACGCTGTGGCGACGAACACGGCGGCTGTTCGCGCTGAAAGGCGCAATGGCAAGGGCGTCCGCCACGCCAGCCCGGCTCCGATGCCGATGGTGGCGACCCAGGCGGTGACCGCACCCGCCATCCCGGGCAGCAGATACATGGCTAGATTAGCGATCAAGCCCCAAAGCGCCAGCCCTACCGCGAGTCCCTGGGCCAGCGCCAAGAGGTCGTGACGCTGACGTAGCGCGACGCGAGCGACAACGAAGCCGGCCGTCGCGAGCACCAGAAGCTCGAGTACGAGAAGAGCTAGACCCGGCAGAACGTCTGGATCAACGGTCATTCAGAGGGCTGATGCTTTGGTGGTCCCGAGCGCAAGCTCTCCTCCGAATCGTCGCGAACGCGGGACTGAGGCATGGCGGTGCGCCCGATCGCGTGCGAATGGTGAAGTACACAGGAGAGGTTAGACGGAAGAATATCTATTTCTTCGCCCGGCCTCGGCGAGCCCGGGCTGCCATGCCCTCCGGATTTGAAATTGACCAGGCAGCTATGGCAACACTGATTCGCGTTGTCCGCTGTCGTCCGCGATGATGCGGTGGCGTTAGTGGTGGGGAGCGACCAATGACCCAGCCCAACATTGTGCTGATCGTCGCTGACGACATGGGTTACGGCGACTTTGGGCTGTTTAATGACGGTCCGGCGCGGACGCCGGTGCTGGACGGGCTGGCGGACGAGAGTGTGTGCCTGACCCAGCACTATTCCGGCTCGTGTGTTTGCGCGCCGGCGCGTGCCGCGCTGATGACGGGGCGGTATCCGCATCGGACGGGGGCCATCGACACCCTTGAGGGCCAGGGGCTCGACCGGCTGGCGCTGCGTGAGGCCACGCTGGCAGACCATCTGCGGGCGGCTGGCTACGCGACCGGCATGGTGGGCAAGTGGCACCTGGGAGCCCTGGATCCGCGGTACCACCCAAACGCTCGAGGGTTTGACGACTTTCTGGGCTTTCGTGGTGGTTGGGCGGACTACTACAAGTGGCGGCTCGACCGGAACGGGACAACCGAGCATTCCGACGGCCGCTACCTGACGGATGTGTTCGCCGCGGAGGCGTCGGCGTTCATCGGGCGCAACGCACGGCAGCCGTTCTTTCTGCACGTCGCCTTCAATGCACCGCACACGCCGCTGCAGGCGCCACAGGAGCTCGTCCAGCCCTATCTGGATGCTGGACTTTCGCACGGCGTGGCGTTGATTTACGCCATGAACGAGTGCATGGATGCTGGGGTGGGACAGATCCTCGAATCGCTTGAACGCAGCGGCTGCGCCAGCAACACCATCGTGATGTTCACGAGTGACAACGGGCCCCAGCTCTCGCACGGGTTCGACTACACGATGGGCGTTGAGGTGGACACGCATCGCTTCAACTGCAACTTCAACGGCGCCAAGGGCAACGTCTTCGAGGGCGGAATCCGCGTTCCCATGTTGGCGCGCTGGCCGGAAGGGCTTCCTGGTGGTCAGCGCAATGAGGCACTGGTCCACTATGTCGACTGGCTTCCAACGCTGCTGGAGGCGGCCGGAGCCTCACGCGTGAATGGTTTGCCAATTGACGGCGTCAGCGTGCTGCCCACGCTCCAGGGCGAGCCGCCATCCGCCGCTCCGAGTCGCTTCTGGCAGTGGAATCGCTACACGCCGCAGGTCGAGTGCAACGCGGCAATTCGTGACGGCCGGTGGAAGCTGGTTCGGCCAAGAATCGCCGAGCTAATGAAGGTCAGAGCCGAGCACTCGCAAATGGACCGGGATCTGAAGTACCGTCCCGAGCTTCACGAGACGACTATTCCGGCCGACCTGGCGGAGCGGGCATTTGCGCCTCCAGAAGATCCGATGTTGTTTGACCTCGAACTCGACCCGGAGGAGCAGAACGACCTGGCGAACGCCCAACCACAGCGCGCCGCAAGCCTTCTCCGGGAACTCGAGTCGTGGTTTGAAGAGGTGGAGGCCGAGCGGCTAACCATCGCCGACTGAAGCGGCAGGCTCGCGGGCTTTCGGCGGTTTAGTAAGGAACGCTGGCTGCCGACGGATGGTTGGCGTACGTCACTTGCGGGTCTGGCCGACCGTCCAGCATGCAAGCCACAAACGCGTGCATTTCGTCTCGCAACGTCTCCGCCAGCGGCCGATGTGTGGCAATGAGGTTGGTTCGCTCATACGGATCACTGGCAACGTCGTAGAGCTCTATTGACCCGGGCGTTGCCCCAAGATGTCCGTCCGACATGTGCTCGATGAGCTTCCAGCGCCCGCTGCGCCACCCACGGTTCATACCGAAATTGTTGTTGGTCATGCAGAGCGGCGGATGGGCAAGTTCCTGTCCGCGAACTGCTGGCAGCAAGCTCATTCCATCCACACAGGTCGGCGACTCAATGCCCAGGTGGTCGAGGATGGTGGGCACCAGGTCAATGTGCTCGACGGTGTCGTCCACTCGGCGAGCGGGCAGTCCCGCCGGGTGGTGAAGGATCAGGGGGATCTGCACGTTCGTCTGATACAAGTCGCCGTGGTTATAGAACATGTCGTGGTCGACGATGGACTCGCCGTGATCGGCGACAACGATCGTGAGCGTGTCGTCGGCCAGCCCGCGTGTCTCAAGAGCCGCAAGCACGCGCCCGATCATGGCGTCCATATAGGCGATTTCGCCGTCGAATAACGCAGTCAGAAACTGCAGGTCGGTTACATCGCGCACGAGGTCGATGTGCGACTGCTGGCGGGGGTCGCGCCTGCCCGCGCCGCCGCTCGTTCGATGTTTCCACCACGGATGCTCACGGAACTTGGTGAGGCTGGTATTGGCCGGATTGTGCTCGTCGCCGGCGTAGAACATTCGGTCATATGGTGCCGGCGGAAAATAAGGCCAGTGGGGATCCCACCAGTGGGTGAACAGGTAAAACGGGCCGTTATCCGCGTCGCCCGACTCGATCCACTCCACCAGGATGTCGGCCATGTGTTCGGCTGGGATACCACCTCCATAGGTGGCTTCGCCGCCACGGTCCAGGTACGTCTCCCAGTTGCGCATCCAATACGGCGAGCGAAAGGCGCGTCCGCGTCCTTCCAGCGCTGACGTGCGGTACCCGTGCCGGGCCAGCGTCTCATGCAGAAACTCGATGTCCGGCGCCAGCGCATGCTGCTGCGGCGGCTCGGCGTGAATCACGATGCCGGAGTTCAGCGGATGCACGCCCGTGAGCATGCTGGTCCAGCCCGGGGTAGTCGGCAGCCCCGTCAGGTTGGCGTCGGCGAATAGCACGCCGTTCCGCGCCAGACGGTCGATATTGGGTGACGTTGGCCGCGGATAGCCGTAGCAACCGAGGTGACCGGCCGGTGTGGTGTCCAGCCCGAATATCAGGATGTTGGGCCGGCGGCCACCACTCATGCGCTGCCTCGTGCACCCACAAAGCCGAATCCGAACAGGCGCGCGGCTCCGTGAATCCCAAGTCGCAACTTGAACTCTCGATCCGCCGGCAAAGCGGTCTTCTCCTCAAAGTCACCGGGCACGCCCGATCTGCCAACAAGGATGCGCGCCGGTGGCACGTTACCGATCGGATGGCCTGCCGATTCGAGGACAAGCACAGACCCGTCAGCCGTGGCCTCAAGTTCAACGGATGTTGAATAGAGCGAGGGCACCGGACGCTGCCAGCCTTTTATACGCCGGGTAGCGGCGCCGTGTCGTCAACTGTCGCTTGCCAGGCCCGGATGCGGTCCAGTAAATCGGCAATGCGTTCGCGCTGGCCCGGATCGTTGAAGCGGTTCGTGAGTTCATGCGGGTCCGTGTTCAGGTCGAATAGCTCGGACTGATCGGTGGCGCTGGCGTTCAGCTTCCAGCCATCGTGGCTGAGGATCGAACGCCAGGGGTCGGACTCGACTCGGTGCGCCTCGGGTGAAGCGTCCGGCGGCCAGTCACACCCGGTATGGCTACCGTTCCACTCGACGATTACGTCGTTGGTGGACAGGTCGGCATCGCCCTCGAACACGTCGGCCCGACTCACCCCCTGTACCTCGGTCGGGGCACCCAGGCCCATTAGATCCATGAGCGTCGGAACCAGGTCCACCAGGCTCATCGCGCCATCGATTCGCCGTCCGTTGTCGGGTAGCCAGGGCACGCGCAGCAGCAGCGGCACGCGCATGGCCTCTTCGTAGAGCGTGCACTTCGTCAGGATGTTGTGGTCGCCCATCATGTCGCCGTGGTCCGACGTGAATACGACGATGGTGCGATCCGCCTGTCCGGAGTCATGCAGGGCCTGGAGGATGCGTCCCACGGCCCGATCTACGAGGGTCACGAGTCCCCAGTAGTTTCGACGAACTCTGCGCCAGGAAGCTTCGTCCCTTAGATCAAACCCTTCCCAGTCGGTGCTGCCGTAATGGGTGGCCAGCGTCCGATGGATCAGCGAAACGTCGTCGTCCGGTGGGCGCAGAAAGGCGGGTCCGGTTTCCAGGTTCGCTGGGTCGTGCAGTTCGTTGAGCGGGCCGTCGAAGGGCATGTGCGGCTCGAGGAAGTTGACATAATGCACCCACGGGGTGTCCGCGTGGCCACGAATAAACTCGGCCGAACGTTCGCCCAGAAAGCTGGCCTTCGTGTACGGCACCGGCATCTCGGCGGCGTACGGCCGAGAGAACGTCCGTAGCGTGCCGGTGTCCGCCGACGAGTCACCGCGCAGGGACGTCCCGGAATCGGGCTCAAACCCTTGCTCCACCAGGAAATGGTGATAGTCGCTGAGACGCTGAGCCTCGACTGGGTCTGCGTAGTATTCCCGGTAGCCGTCTTCAGTCCCAACGAACTCCGAGAATCCGCGCTGCGCGATCAATTCGCTGCCCAGGTGCCACTTGCCGTAGTAGGTGCAGGTGTAGTCGTCGGGTACTCGCTCGGCCATCGTGAGGTGTTCCGGTCGAAGCGGGTCGTTGTTTTCGAGACAGCCCGTCGTGTGTGGGTAGTAGCCCGTCATGATTGATGAGCGCGAGGGCGTGCAGACGGGTTGCGTGCAATACGCACGATCGACGACGAAGCTCTCCTCGGCCAGCCGGTTCAGGTTTGGCGCCTGGATGGTGCGGTTGCCGTAGCAGGCCAGCGTGTCGTCCCGTTGCTCGTCCGTGAAGATGAACAGCAAGTTGGGTTTCTCAACCATGCGTTGCGCTCCTGACGATCGACTCGCTAATGACCTGACCTGAGGATGCACGCTCGAATGTGCGCGTCAAGGCTACTTCGTTCCGCTGGCCGGCGTCGGCTGGCCGGTCGGCGACTGTTGCTTGGCTTGCCAATCTTCCCGCAGGCGGGCCTGCTCCTCGTCCGACAAATACCGGCCTGACTCAGCCTTGGAGCGTGGGAACGTGTAGTTCTCGAAGTAGCTCTCCGAGTCGCCGCAGCCAACGAGACTTCCGGCGCCGACAGACACGACTGAGGCAAGAACCGCCCGCATGACGCTCCGGCGTCTCAGCATTTTGGCTCCGCGCCCAGCCGTCCGCTGGCCGAGGGCAGGCGGGGTCGAGCGCCCCCGCCTGCCCGGAGTTCAGGCCTAAATCCAGCCGCGATTGCGCATCTCCTCGATCTGCTTCGCCTGGTTGGCCTCGGCGGCTGTCTTGACGTCACCAATCATCTCTTCCAGCGTTACCTCGCCGAGCATGTAGCGCTGCTCGAGTCCGATCCAACTCCCCCACCACTCGCCCCAGTTGGGCATGCGGTACTGGTTGTGCCGATTCTCGGTGCCGTCGGCGTAGGTCTTGAGGTAATGCATGTTGTTGGGCGGGCCGGCATTCGCTGCCGGGGTCTCCAGCGCCGGCCGCCACATCGGCAGGTGGCCGCGGTCGACGCCGGCCACGCGGTGCTGCACCTCGGTTCCGAAGAAGAGGCAGACTTCAGCCGTTTCCTCCACGTTGCCGCGCGCCTCCGCGCCGTTGGTCACGGCGTGGAACTGGCAGGACCAGAACGTGGCCGATCTGCCCGTGGCTGGATTGACCGGCACCGGCGCCAGCGACCACTCGAACCGGTCTTTGATCTGCGCCAGCGGGCCCGCCGTAAACCGCACCTTCTCGGTCAGGTAGTACGCCTGGATCCCGGCGTTGAACGGCGTGGTGAACTCACCGCGAACCTCACGGAAATCGGAAACCGGAATCGCGACCTCGTGCTCGAATATCGTGTCGTGGATGAACTCGATCCCGGAGCTGCCGCCGTTTTCGAACATCGTGAACTGGGTGTCGTCGTAGCTGCGGAAGATCTCCTGGTTGCCCGACCAGATCATCGGATGCCACGAATACCAGTGGCCGCCCCCGTCCATGCCCCAGAGGCCCTGCTCGGGATCGGTGGTCTTCTGCGCGTTCTCCAGCAGGTCGTCCCAGGTCCAGCTCTCGTCAGGATGTCCGGCGCCCAGCTCGTCCACCAGCGTCTGGTTGTAGAGGAAGCCGTTGATGCCGCCCTGGTACGTGATCCCGTACTGGTTGCCGTGCAGCCTGGTCGTCGGCGGAAACTTGTTGTTTTCGTCATGCCCGTTGTCGGTCCAGATGTTGGGGATGTAGTAGTACTCCTCCTCGTTCCAGCCCTCCATCTTCGCCAGGACGTCGTTGAGTTTGACCGTCGCGCCTTCGTCCCGCCAGGAGTTGAAGAGGTGACCGTCCCACAACACCATCTCCGGCAGCGTGCCGGCCGCAGCCCTGATCGACAGCGTGTCCCAGTAGTTCGCCTCCCCGCCTGTGGGCTCAATCAGCACCTTGACGTCCGGCCGCTTATTGGCGTACCTCTCGACCGCCCACTGCACGGCGCGCCCCCGCGGACCCGCTGTGTGGTCGGTCGCAAAGGTCAGCGCCACCGGCGCGAGCTGCGCCGGGACCTCGACGATCTTCTCGACGACCTTCTCGACTTCCTGGGTGACGACCTTCTCGACCTCGACGACCTTCTCGACTTCCTGGGTGACGACCTTTTCGACCTCGACGACCTTCTCGACTTCCTGGGTGACGACCTTTTCGACCTCGACGACCCTCTCGACCTCCACAATCTGCGTTTCGCCGCAGGCCGCCAGCAGCGCGCCGCCGCCGGCGCCCAGGCCGCCAGCCCCTAGCGCTCGAAGAATCGTTCGTCGTGTCACGGATGTGGCCTCCCTGTAAGGATTCGCGACGTCAGACCGAGCTAGATGTACCCCCCCCCGTGATGCGTGTGTCAAGTGCCGCGAGCCGGGGTGAGAGTCTCCGGCTCCCTTTCCCTGGAAGGGAGAGGCTGGGGTGAGGGTCTCTTCCCAGGCCGAGGTCCGTATGGGGCAAAGCGACCCACTGCCGTCTACCGAGCCGCCGCGCCCGGCTGACTAGCGAAGCTTGCGCGAGGGATGCTTCGCTGGCGGCCGCAAAATCACCGGCGCCGACGGACGCGCCGTCGGTGCTAGGCTGCGCTTCCGCAGCGCAGGCTAGGTGAACGATCGATGCCGTGCGGCCGGCCTCGGCCGCAAGCTCGACGGACGTGGGGTACGGCGAAGCCATGTCGGGCAGACGGTCTTCTAGACGGTGGGCAGCGGCGCGGTGTCGTCGACCGTGGCCTGCCAGGCGCGAATGCGCTCCAGCAATTCGGCTATTCGTCCCTGCTGGCCGGGATCGTTGAACCGATTCGTGAGTTCGTGGGGATCCGTGTTCAGGTCGAACAGTTCCGACTGGTCGGTGGCGCTGGCGTTCAGCTTCCAGCCGTCGTGGCTGAGGATGGAACGCCAGGGATCCGACTCCACACGGTGCGCCTCGGGCGGAGCATCCGGCGGCCAGACGCAGGAATTGTGGCTGCCGTTCCATTCGACGATGACGTCGTTAGTGGACAGATCGTCGCTGCCTTCGAACACGCCTGCCCGGCTTTCGCCCTGGACCTCGGCGGGCGCGTCCAGGCCCATCAGGTCCATCAGCGTGGGGACCAGGTCCACGAGGCTCATCGCACCGTCGATCCGGCGTCCGTTGCCAGACAGCCACGGAACCCGCATGAGCAGCGGCACCCTCATGGCCTCTTCGTAGAGCGTGCACTTCGCCAGGATGTTGTGGTCGCCCATCATGTCGCCGTGATCTGACGTGAAGACGACGATGGTGCGATCCGCCTGGCCGGACTCGTGCAGAGCCTCAAGAATCCGGCCAACCGCGCGGTCCACCAGCGTGACCAGCCCCCAGTAGTTGCGCCGGACTCTGCGCCAGGAGGCTTCGTCCTTTAGATCAAACCCTCGCCAGTCCGTGTTGCCGTAGTAGGCGGCTAGTGCTTGGTGGATGAGTGAGACGTCGTCGTCCGGTGGGCGCAAAAAAGCCGGCCCGGTTTCCAGGTCTGAAGGGTCGTGCAGCTCGTTGAGCGGCCCGTCAAACGGCATGTGCGGCTCAAGGAAGTTGACATAATGAACCCACGGCCTATCCGCATTGGACTGAATGAACTCGGCCGAACGCTCGCCCAGGAAGCTGGCCTTCGTATACGGCACGGGAAGTTCAGCGGCGTACTGCCGAGAAAAGGTCCGTAGGGTTCCCGTATCCGCCGACGAGTCACCGCGTTGGGACTTCCCGGAATCCGGCTCGAATCCGTGCTCAACCAGAAAATTGTGGTAGTCGCTCAACCGCCGAGCCTCGACGGGATCGGTGTAATGCTCCCGATAACCGTCCTCGATCCCCACAAACTCCGAGAACCCGCGCTGTGCGACGAGCTCGCTGCCCAGGTGCCACTTGCCGTAGTAGGTGCACAGGTAGTCGTCAGGCACTCGCTCGGCCAACGTCAGGTGGTCCGGCCGCAGCGGGTCGTTGTTCTCCAGGCATCCAGTCGTGTGGGGGTAGTACCCAGTCATGATTGACGACCGCGAGGGCGTGCAGACCGGCTGCGTGCAATAGGCACGATCGACAACGAAACTGTCCGCGGCCAGGCGGTTGAGGTTCGGCGCCTGGATGGTGTGATTGCCGTAGCAAGCCAGCGTGTCGTCGCGCTGCTCGTCCGTGAATATGAACAGTAGATTCGGTCTGTCAGCCACGCTCAGCCTCCTGTTGCCGGTAATAACCGTCCGGCGTGACACCGTGACTATTCAAGCATCGTTGCAAGTGTGTCGCGGCTATCGGGTTCCTCAACTCCCTCCGGCCGCCTGTGCCGGCGGCGTCGCGCCCTGGGCGTCCTGCTTCTCCTGCCACTGCTGGCGCAGGCGGGTGTGCTCCTCGTCGGACAGGTAGCGCCCACTTTCGGAGCTGGTTCTGGGAAATGAATAGTCCTCGAAGGCGCTCTTGGAATCGCCACATCCAGCAAGGACCAGGGTGGCGCAAACCACCATGCTTCCAAGCATCAGTGGCAGTTTCCGGCGAGGGCGCACAGCCGTTCCTCGTTTTCCTTTCCCGCAAGCTCGGCCAGGCGGCCGAAGGCAGGCACGAGCCGCGAAGCTCGTGCCTGCCTGCAGGTCCATTAGCTTAGATCCAGCCCCGGCTGCGCATCTCGTCGATCTGGAGCGCCTGGTTGCCTTCGGCGGCCGTCTTGACGTTCTGGATCATCTCGTCAAGCGTCACCTCGCCCAGCATGTAGAGCTGCTCCAGGCCGATCCAACTCTGGTACCACTCGCCCCAGTTCGGCATCCGGTATTGGCGGTGGCGGTTCTCGGTCCCGTCCGCGTACTGCTTGAGGAAGTGCATGTTGTTCGGCGGACCCGACTGTGCCTCCGCAGTTTCCAGCGCCGGCCGCCACATGGGCAGATGGCCTCGGTCTACGCCGGCCACGCGGTGCTGCACCTCGGTCCCGAAGTAGAGACAGACTTCGGCCGTCTCCGCCACGTTTCCGCGAGCTTCGGCGCCGCTGGTTACGGCGTGGAACTGGCAGGACCAGAAGGTGCCCGACTTGCCGGTTGCCGGGTTGACGGGCACCGGCGCCAGCGACCACTCGAACCGGTCCTTGATCTGCACCAGCGGACGCGCCGTCTGTCGAACGCGCTCGGTCAGGTAATACGCCTGGATGCCGGCAGTGAACGGCGAACTGAACTCGCCTCGCGTCTCGCTGATCTCGGCAATGGGCACAGCGACTTCGTGCTCAAACACCGCGTCGTGGATGAACTGAATGCCGGCGTCGCCACCGTTGTCGTACATCGTGAACCGGGTGTCGTCCGGGCTTCGAAAGAACTCGTCATTGCCCGACCAGATCAGCGGATGCCAGGAGTACCAATTGCCCCCGCCATCAAGACCCCACAGGCCCTGCTCTGGATCGGTGGTCTTTTGTGCGTTCTCCAAAAGGTCGTCCCAGGTCCAGCTGTCGTCGGGATGACCGGCGCCTAGCTCATCGACCAGCGTCTGGTTGTAGATGAAGCCGTTGATTCCGCCCTGGTAGGTAATGCCGTACTGGTTGCCGTGCAATTGGGTCGGCGGCGGAAACGTGTGGTCGTCGGCCTGGCCGTTGTCGGTCCACAGGTTCGGGATGTAGTAGTACTCGTCTTGGTTCCAGCCGTCCATCTTCTCGAGGACGGAGTTGAGCTGGAGCACCGTATTGTCGTCACGCCACGCATTGAAGAGGTGGCCATCCCACAGCACCATCTCCGGCAGTGTGCCGGCCGCCGCGCGAATTGACAGCGTGTCCCAATAGCCCCCGCCAACCGGCTCAACCAGCACCTTCACGTCCGGCCGCCTGTTGGCCCAGTTCTCGACCGCCCATTGCACCGCCGCGCCGCGCGGGCCGGAGGTGTGGTCGGTCGCGAACGTCAGCACCACGGGCGGGCGCTGGGCCTCGACTTCCACGACCTTCTCAACGACTTTCTCAACGACTTTCTCGACTTCGACTACCTCTTTGACGACCTCGGTGACGACTTTTTCGACCTGGACTTCCTGAACTTCGACCTGAATCTGCGTCTGAGTCACAATCTTCTCGACCGGAACTTCCTTGACCACCACCTTCTCGACCGGGACTTCTTTGGTCACGATCTGGGTTTCACCGCAGGCCGCCAGCAATGCGGCGGTACCGGCCCCGAAGCCTCCAACGCCTAGTGCCCTCAGGATGCTTCGTCGAGTCATCAGTGCCCTCCCTGGATTCGACCCCGTACTTTACGGGACAACGTACTCTAGGCCCTAATGATTCTCACGCTACGCCGAGCGCAGCAGGGCGTCAAACGCACCGGCGGTACCAGGTCTCTGGCCCTTGAATGGGCAGGGACGCTACCAATTTCGCTAAGTTGCGACGCTCCCGGGAGGAATACACCGTGCCCCTAACTCGCCCGAACCTACTGATCATCCTCTGCGATCAGCTGGACGCCAGTTACCTGGGCGCCTATGGCAACCGGGTAGCACAGACGCCCCACATCGACCGGCTGGCGGCCGACGGGCTGACGCTCAACCGCGCCTACGTTCCGCTGCCCCAGTGCTCGCCGGCCCGTGCCTCGATGTTCACAGGGTTATATCCGCATCAACACCATCTGCTCTGCGTGCCTCGCTCGGGTCAGGACGAGCGCTTCGGCACCGTGCGGCAACGTGCCGTGCTTCCGGAATCAGTGCCGTCGTTAGGCCAGGCGTTTCGAGACGCCGGCTACCGCATGGGCTACACCGGTCCCTGGCACATGGGCAACGACGAGATTCCCCATCACGGCTGGGAGGAGCACTGGCGCACGTATCGCTATTGGAAGAACGGTCGCGACTACTACATCCAGCATCTCGAACGACACGGCCTGGCCGAATTGTTCAAGCGCGAACACCAGGTGTTCGGCTTCAGCGAGGGCACAAGGTCAGGCGTAGTGCCTTCAGGACCGTCGGCCATTCCGGTCGAGCATGCCCGCACCTCATGGTCCGTCGACGAGACCATCAACTTCATCGATGGTCGCGACGAACGCCCCTGGGCGTTCACCCTCTCAATCAAGGATCCGCATCCGCCAGTGATCTCACCGGGCGACTTTGCGGATCGCATTGACCCTGCTGACGTCGAGTTGCCGCCGACGATTGACGAGGACTTCTGCGGAAAGTCCGACGCCTACCAGCGCAGCCTGACGCACCGCTGGGTGCGCAACATGTCAGAGGCCGACTGGCGACGCTTTATCGCCCACTACCACGGACTGAACGCCCACATCGACACTGAAGTGGGACGGCTATTCGCTCACCTGGACGCGCAGGGCCTGCGCGAAAACACGCTGATTGTCTTCTTGTCAGACCACGGCGAAATGATGGGCGCCCATCGCATGGCTGGAAAAGGTCCGGCCATGTTCGAGCAGTCGATCGGGATTCCGCTCATCATGCGCTGGCCGGCTGCAATTGCGGCCGGACGCCAAAGCGACGCCCTGTTCAACACCGTGGACCTGCCGGCCACGCTTGGCGCCTTGTGCGGCGTTCCGATCAGCGCTGGCGCCGGGATCGATCAGAGCGCCATGGTCCGTGGCGAGGCTCCAGGTCCACGCCACGTCGTATTCAGCGAGTTCTATATCGAAGCCGGACTTCGCGACGACCTGATGTTCGTCAAGACCGCCGTCACCGACCGCTGGAAGCTAAACCTATGGCTGTACGACAAGCCCGAGCTGTACGACCTGCACACCGACCCGCACGAGACACGCAACCTGATCGACGATCCGTCGACGGCCGACGTTCGCGCGGAGCTAGCCGATGAAATCGTGAACTGGCTGAAGGAAACCGAGGACCCACTGCTGCCGACCGTCGAGTGGACCGTCGGCCGCGTGATCGAGTACTGAGCCGGGAGTGGCTTCGTCCCCTTATCCGCGCTTCCGCGCGATGTAATGAGGACTGGTGTTGAAGAACACCTCGGCGGCTTCCATCAGAGTCTCGGACGTGGTCGGGTGCGGATGAATGCTCAACCGCAGGTCGTCGGCCCGCGCGCCCATTTCCACCGCCAGCACGCCTTCGGCAATCAGTTCGCCAGCGCCCCGCCCAGTGATTCCGACGCCAAGTACGCGCTCGGTCGTGGGCTCCAGGATCAGCTTCGTCAGCCCGTCATTCCGCCCCAGCGTCGTGGCTCGACCGGACGCCGCCCAGGGAAAGGTGGTGACGTTGTGCGGCTGGCCGGACTCTCGGGCTTCCGATTCGGTGAGTCCGCACCAGGCGATTTCCGGGTCAGTGAAGACAACCGCCGGAATCGCTTGCGCGTCGAACGTCGCCGCCTGGCCCGCGATGGCGGAGGCCGCCACCTGGGCTTCGTACGTGGCCTTGTGCGCCAGCATCGGTTCGCCGGCAACGTCGCCGATGGCAAAGATGTGCGGAGCAGACGTACGGCGCTGGTGGTCGACCGTAACGAATCCTCGCGCGTCTGATTCCACGCCGGCGGCGTCCAGGCCCAGGTTTGCGCTGTTAGGGCGGCGTCCGACTGCGACCAGCACTTTGTCGAAGCGCCGCGAGGACTCTTCAACGCGCGCCCCCGCCAGTTCCACGTCGACGACGTCCGGCCGCACGTTCAGGCTCGCGACTCGCGTGCTGAGCAGAATCTCGGCAAACGCCGAATCCAGCCTTCGCTCCAACGGTCGCACGAGGTCGCGGTCGGCCCCAGGCAGCAGGCCGGTCTCCATCTCGACCAGCGTCACCTTCGATCCAAGCGCCGCGTAAACCGATCCAAGTTCAAGCCCGATGTAGCCGCCGCCCACGACCAGCAGCGTGTCAGGGATGTCCGCCAGCTCCAGAGCCGAGGTTGAATCCAGAACACGGTCGCCGTCGATCTCGAAGCCGGGCGGGGCCGCTGGCTGCGAGCCTGTGGCAATGACCGCGTGGTCAAACTCGAGGCGTTCCGCTTCTCCGCCCTGCGTTGGCTCGACAAGCAGCGAGTGGGGACCGTCGAATCTGGCGAATCCTTGCCGGAAGTTCACTCGACGCGCCCGGGTAAGGAGTCCAAGGCCCGAAGTCATCTTGGAAATGACCTGGTCCTTCCAGCCACGGAGCTGGTGCAGGTCGATTTCAGGTTTGCCGAAGCTCACGCCCCAGTCGGCCGCATCCTTCGCTTCACCTAGCAGCGACGCAACATGCAACAGCGTCTTTGACGGGATGCAGCCGCGATAGAGACACACGCCCCCCGGGTTTGCCTCGGGATCGATGAGCGTGACGTCCATGCCCAACTCGGCGGCATGAAAAGCGGCTGGATAGCCTCCCGGCCCCGCGCCTATCACGGCCACGCGCGGCTGCCGTCCGTCGGATGTCACGGCGCGGCTAGTCCCCCATCGCCAGCATCAGGGGCTGCTCCAGCGCATCTACGATCCAGGAAAGGAAACGCGCGCCGTCTGCTCCGTCCACGGCGCGGTGATCGAACGAAAGGGCCAGAGGCAGCATCAGCCGTGGCCGCAACAGTCCTTCAACGTACACCGGCCGCTCAACTGCGCGCCCAACGCCCAGGATTCCGACTTCCGGCGGGTTGATAATCGGTGTGAAATGCCCTGTGCCTAGACCACCCAGGTTGCTGATGGTGAACGAGGCGCCCTCCAGCCGCTCGGGTGGCAGCCGACCCTTGCGAACCTGCCCGGCAACCTCAACCACCTCGATCGCCAACTCGGTAATGCTCTTTCCGTTCACGTCGCGAATGACCGGAACCAGCAACCCGCGCTCCGTGTCGGCGGCAACGCCCAGGTGGCAGTAGTCCTTCAACACCATCTCGTTGGCGGCGAAGTCGGCGCTGGCATTCAACTTCGGATGCGCCTTCAGCGCGGAAGCCACGACTTTCATCAAGATCGGCGTGATCGTGAGGCTGCCACCCTTGGTCCGCACGCGGTCCTTTTCGCGCTGCCGCATCGCCTCCGCGGCCGTGATGTCAGCCTCGTTAAAGAGCGTGACGTGGGGGATGCTCGACCACGACTGGGCGATGTTGGTTGCGGTTGCGCGGCGCACGCGGTTCATTCGTTCGCGCGTGACCGGGCCGTACTTGCCGAAGTCTGGCAAGGGCGCAGCGATCAGTTCGCCCGGGGCGGCCGATACCGTGGCCGGGCGCGACCGCGCGTGGGCCTTGACGTCGTCGATCGAGATCCGCCCACCAGGCCCTGATCCGGCAACTTCGCGAATGTCGACACCGATTTCGCGAGCGAATCCGCGGGTCGAAGGCGATGCAAAGACCGGCATGTCGCCGCCGGTCGGGGGTGGCGGCGGCGGTGCGACTCGGGTCGGGGCGGCTGGTGTTGGCTGAGGTGACGGTGGAGCCGGCGTGGGGAAGGGCGCTGGCGCCGGTGTCTCGGTGGCGTTGGTCGCCGCCGGCCGCGAAGTGGTCTTTGGCCGGCCGTCCGCCGCCGAGTCGCTCTCGTCCAGTTCGAGAATCGCCTGTCCGACCTGAAGCGTGTCGCCGGCACTCACCAGGATCTGGGTAACCGTACCGGCCAACTCGGCCGGGACTTCCAGTGTCGCCTTGTCGCTCTCGATCTCAATGATCGGGTCGTCTTTGGCAACAGCCTGGCCCGCGCTGACGAGCACACTCAGAACGTCGGCATCAACAATGCCTTCGCCCAGGTCGGGGAGCTTCAGTTCAGTCGCCATGCCGGTTCCGTCGCGGCGGTGGCGTGAGCGTCAGGCGAGCCGGGGGTTGGCCTTGGCCGGGTCAATCTCGAGGTTCTCAAGAGCCTCGGAAACGATTTCCCGATCAAGCTCGCCTTCGCGCGCCAGCGCATACAGCGTTGCCAGCGTAACGTACCGCGCATCGACCTCGAAGAAGTCGCGCAGGGCTTCGCGGTCCTCGCTACGGCCGAAACCGTCGGTGCCCAGTGAGATCAGCGGCTGGGGGATCCACTTGGCCACGGCGTCCGACATCGTCTTGACATAATCAGAGGCCGCCACAACGATGCCCGGCAGCCCGCTCAGCTGTCGCGTGAGGTACGGAACGCGTGGCTCTTCGTGCGGATGCAGCATGTTCCAGCGCTCAACGTCCAGCGCGTCGCGCCGCAATTCCGTGTAGCTGGTTACGGACCAAACGTCGGCGGCAACGCCGTATCGTTCAGCCAGCATCGCCTGCGCCTTGATCGCCTCGTTCAGAATCGCGCCGCTGCCCAGCAACTGCGCGCGGGCTCGGGGTTGCTCAACGGCAGCCCGCCGGAATCGATACATTCCCCGCAGAATGCCCTCGTCCACGCCCGGCTCGTCGGGCTTCGGTGGGTGCGCGTAATTCTCATTACCCACCGTCAGGTAGACGAAACTGTCCTCGCCGTCGGCGTACATGCGTCGGATGCCGTCGCGGATCAGCGTGGCTACCTCGTAGGCGAATCCCGGGTCGTAGGCGCGGCAATTGGGCACGGCCGAGAACAGCAGGTGACTATGCCCGTCCTGGTGCTGTAGTCCTTCGCCGGCCAGCGTGGTTCGCCCGGCAGTGCCGCCGATCATGAAGCCACGGGTGCGGCTGTCCGCCGCCGCCCACACCAGGTCGCCAACCCGCTGGTAGCCGAACATCGAGTAATAGATGTAAAAGGGAATCATCGGCAGGCCATGGGTCGCGTAGGCCGTCCCCGCCGCGATAAAGGACGACAGGGAGCCTGCCTCGGTGATCCCTTCTTCCAGGATTTGGCCGTCGGTCGATTCCTTGTAGTAGAGCAAGGTGTCGGAGTCGACCGGCTCATACAGCTGACCCACGTGGGAGTAGATCCCGACCTGGCGAAAGAGCGCCTCCATGCCGAAGGTCCGCGCTTCGTCCGGGACGATCGGCACGATGAGCCGACCGATCTCAGGGTCTCGCAGTAACTTGGCCAGCAGCCGGACGAAGACCATGGTGGTTGAGGCCTCGCGCGCTCCGGTTCCTGCCGAAAATTCCTCGTAGGCCTCGGTGCTTGGGGGCGAGATCGGCTTGTAAGACGGGGCGCGAGTAGGTAAATGTCCGCCCATCGCTCCCAACCGCTCGGCGACGTATCGACTCTCGGTGCTATCCGGCGTCGGTCGATAGAGCGGCGCACTGATGACCTCGTCGTCCGACAGAGGGATATGGAACCGGTCGCGGAACGAAAGCAACTCGTCCAGGTTGAGCTTCTTCTGCTGGTGCGTGATGTTCCGACCCTCGCCGGCCTCGCCCAGACCGTAGCCCTTGATGGTGCGAGCCAGCACGATGGTCGGCGCACCCTTATGGCGAACCGCAGCGTGATAGGCCGCGTAGACCTTTACCGGATCATGGCCACCCAGCCGCATGCGCCAAAGTTCGTCGTCGCTGCGGTCGGCCACCATGGCCGACAGTCGCGGGTCCACGCCGTAGAAGTTCTCGCGGATGTAGGCGCCGCCGGCGACTGAGTACTTCTGGTACTCGCCGTCGACCACCTCGGTGGCTCGCTTGGCAAGGACCCCTTCGGTGTCGTTGGCGAACAGCTCGTCGAAGTCGCTGCCCCAGAGCACTTTGATGACGTTCCAGCCGGCCCCGCGGAACAGTCCCTCCAGTTCCTGAACCACGCTGCCGTTCCCGCGCACCGGCCCGTCCAGGCGCTGCAGGTTGCAGTTGAGCACCCAGGTCAGGTTGTCCAGGCACTCGCGGGCCGCCAGCGAGATCGCCCCGCTGGCCTCAGGTGAGTCGAACTCCCCGTCACCAAGGAACGCCCACACGCGCCGCCCCGTGTCCGCACGCAGATCGCGATCGGCCAGGTATTGCATGAACCGGGCCTGGTAGATGGACATGAGCGGTCCAAGGCCCATGGAAACGGTGGGGTACTGCCAGAAGTCGGGCATGAGCCAGGGATGGGGATACGACGACAGTCCGCCCTCTTTCGCCATCTCGCGCCGGAAGTTATGCAGCTTTGCGGGGGGGAGCCGACCCTCCACGTACGCGCGCGCATACATCCCGGGCGAGGCGTGCCCCTGGAAATACACGATGTCGGCGCCGTCCGGGTGATTCGGTCCTCGGAAAAAGTGGTTGAAGCCGACCTCATACAGCGTGGCCGCCGACGCGTAGGTGGAGATGTGCCCGCCAATGCCGTCCGACTTGCTGTTGGCTTCCACAACCATGGCCATGGCATTCCAACGAATGATGCTCTTGATCGTTCGTTCAATGTCCCGATCGCCCGGGTAATCGGGTTGCCGCTCGGGCGGAATGGTGTTGACGTAAGGCGTGCGCGAGGTGACGGGTAGCGAGACGCCGTCCCGTTGCGCGTGGACTTGCAAGTCGCGCAGCAGGCCGGCGACGCGTTCCGGGCCTCGCAGCACGTAAACGTCGTCGAGCGAGTCCAGCCAGTCTTGGGTTTCCAGGGACTCGATTGCGGAGTCGTCAGCCTGTCCGTTGACGTCAATGGTTGCGATGGCGCCGCACCTTACGCAGTCGATAGCCGGACCGGTCCGAGCCTAGCGCCCCTGGCCGGGTGCGCGCACAGGTTTTCTTACCGTTCGCGTTCCAGACTGGCTGCTTGCTCTCGGGCCGCGCGGGCCTGTTCCCCCGCATGGTACGAACTTCGCACCAGCGGTCCGGACTCAACGTGGGCGAATCCCAGGCCGCGTGCCTCGTCTGCCAAGTCATCGAACTCGTCCGGTTCGTAGTAGCGAACGATCGGGAGATGCTTGCGGGACGGGCGCAGGTATTGCCCAATCGTCAGCAGGTCGCAATCGTGGTCTCGCAGGTCGGCTAGTGTCTTCGACAGTTCGTCTCGAGTCTCGCCCAGCCCGACCATGATTCCTGACTTGGTGATCATGGTCGGGTCGATTCGCTTGACCCGCTGCAGCAATTCCAGGGACTGCGTGTAGATCGCTTTGGCTCTCGCGCGCGGATACAGTCGCGGCACGGTTTCGATGTTGTGATTCAGGACGATTGGCCTGGCGCGCACAACGGTTGCCAGCGCGTCCCAATTTCCCAGGAAGTCCGGAATCAAAACTTCTACCTCCACCTGCGGCGTGCGATGGCGAATGGCGCGGATGCATCCGGCAAATATCGCGGCGCCGCCGTCAGGCTCGTCATCCCGATTAACGGAGGTGATCACGCAGTAATCGAGGTCCATCTGCGCAACAGCTTGGGCCACCCGAAAGGGCTCAAGCGGATCAACTGCTCCTGGTCGTCCCGAGGTGACCGCGCAAAAGCCGCAGGCCCTGGTGCAGGTGTCGCCCAGGATCATGAAGGTGGCCTCGCCGGCATTCCAGCACTCGCCGATGTTTGGACACCGAGCTTCTTCGCAGACCGTGTGCAGGCGCTCCGAGCGCACGAGGTCTCGCAAGTTGTCGAAGCGCTCGCCGCCTGGAACTCGCGCTCGCAGCCAGGAAGGTCGAGCTACCCGAACCTCAGTGGCCATGTATGGCCTCCATTGCCGGTGCAGCCGGACGCACCTCGGTCTGATAGACCTCGGCGAATGCGGCGGCCGCCGCGGCCATTACATCGCCTATCGGCGGCGCAATCTCCAGCTCGCGGATCATTGAGGTGACGCCAAGTCCGTGCAGTCCACAGGGCACGATGGCATTGAACCACGTCAGATCGTTCGTGACATTGAGAGCGGCGCCGTGCATCGTCGCGCCGCCTCGAATTGAGACGCCGATGGCCGCAATCTTTCGCGAACCGATCCAAACCCCCGGTCGTCCTTTGACCGTCCGCCCGCGCAAGTCAAAGGCCGCCAGCGTGTCCAGGACCGTGCGTTCCAGGCACCGTACGTGGTCGACGGGACGCAAAGATCGACGCCGCAGATTCAAGATGGCGTAAAGCACCAACTGGCCAGGGCCGTGAAACGTGATGTCGCCGCCACGGTCCGTCATGATCAGGTCGGCGCCTCTCGCCTGGAGAGCGTCGCCGCCCAGCAGCATGTGGTCATCCCCACCGCGGGCGCCCATGGTGTACACCGGCGGGTGCTCCAGCAATGCCAACGCGTCCACTGAGGTCTCGGTACGCACCGCGGCAGCCTTCGACTGCTGCCAGGCCAGCGCGTCGCGGTATGCCATGCACCCCAGGTCATACAGATCGACGGGCAGGTCTGAGGTCACCGGTGGATCAGGCCCCGGTCGCCGCACGAGTCCACGGTCACTGGCATGGGTCTACGCCGGGATCTCTTCCAGCGGGCTGAACTGCATGTCCGTCGGCTCGGCGCAGCAGAACCAGGGTTCGGTGAGCTTTGGCCGGGAAGGAAGTGGATGGGCGGAGATGTCGGGAGGGGATTCGGCAGGGGCCTCGGGAGCTGCAGCGCGGACGGCCGTCCACATCCGCTCGAACAGAACAGCGTCGGACGACTCTTCAGCGACCCCGCGCTCGACGATGCCGGCCAGTTCTTCCTGCAGTTCGTCGGAGCGTGGATCGGCCGCCCGCCATTCAAAGGTCAGCCGCTCCTCGTCGTAGCCGCGGAGGTGCGGAATCATCTCCGGCCGATCCAGCAGCAGCGATCCCTGGGGCACCAGCAGCCGAATCGTGAATTGGACGGGATCCACGTTGGCAATCAGATCGTGATCCCGCACGAACTCCAGGATGGCCAGCACGTCAGCCGGCGTCGTCCACGGGGTGAACGGCATCCAGGACGGGCGGATTTCAATGCCGTGCCGGCGCAACTGCCGAACCGCCTGCGCCCCCTCGGCTGCCGTGTGGCCTTTGTCCAGCCTCCTCAGGATCTCGTCGTTCACGGACTCGAACGCCGAGACGACAAACAGGCAGCCGGCGGCCGCGAAGTCTCGCCAGACTTCCGCATGCTCCAGGATGTGCTCAACCTTGGTCGTCACGTCGAACGTCAGGTTCGGATGCTTGGCGTGCATGGCCCGCACCACGCGTTCCGAGTGCCGCACGCCGTTCAGGAAGTCGGGGTCGGCAAACGTGATGTGCTGAGCGCCGGCCTCGACCAACTGGTCAATGTCCGCGAGCACCACGTCAGGCTCGATGATTCGAATTCGCCCGTCATAAACGATTGGGACGGGACAGTGTCGACAGGTATGCACGCAACCGCGGCTGGCTTCCGTGTAGCCCACCAGCGATTCGTCCTCGCCAACCGCCAGTTGCGCGTAACGTGAGATGTCGGGCAGCAGGTGCCTGGCCGGGACCACGCTGGACTGCCGGCCGAGATCGACCTGGCGCTCGGTCGCCTCAGACCGCGAATCCAGCCGGCTCAGCCATCCGACCAGACCGTGCTCGTATGCCCCGGCGATCTGAGCGTCGGCCAGGTTGGTGCCTTCCGGATGGTGCTCCATGCCCGCGTAAAGCCCGAAAAAGGCGATTGGCATGCCTGGATGGATCTGTCGGATTCGCCGCGCCGCTCGCTCGGCCAGGCGCGTGGCTGTGTGCATCGGCACCGAGATGGCAATCGCCTCCGCCCAACCCACGCGGGCGTCGTCCCAAGGTTCTATCGAGAGATCGTGGCAGCGCACCTCGTGGCCAGCCTGCAACAGCGCGCCGGCCGCCGATGCCGAATGCAGCGGCTGGTGTCCGAGTTCGTAGGTGGAAATCAGGAGTGCTCGCATCAGTCAATGCTAGGGGTTTTTCCGCGCTCTTGCGCTAGATCGCTTCAATCTCGAATTCCAACTCTGCAAAAGCCGCGCGCAGCGCCGCTTCGACCGAAACCGGTTTGCGTCCCCGTGCAAACACGAAACCAAGGTAACGGCTGCCCTCCGGCAAGGGGACCAGTTCCTGCCCCGGGCCGATCGTGATTTCCACGCCCGCTACGCCGTCGACTGCCCTTGCTCGATCGACTCCGCCGACGGCCCGCAGCCGGCCGGCGCGCGGGATGGGCAGCATCATGACGCCCGCGGCGGCATCGGTGCGGGCGAGATCATGAATCGGAAGTCCCAGGGCGTGTCGAAGAATGAGCTGTTCCAGGCTTACGCCCAGGCCAAACCTGAGCGAGCGCGCGCAGAGACCTCCGATTGAGCGCGCGGCTATCTCCAGCAGCCAGGCTTCAGATTCACCCACCCGCAGCTCGGCGTGAATTGGCCCCTCCGCAAGCTCGAGCGCCGTGGCCGCCGCAGCCGTGACGCTGCGGATGGCGGCCAAAGCCGGGGCCGGTAAGCGCGACGGCGTGACGTAGATCGTCTCCTCGAAGTACGGACCGTCCAACGGATCGGGCTTATCGAATACGGCGAGTATTTCTAAGGACCCACCTCGAACCAGCCCTTCCACCGCTACTTCTGCCCCCGGGATGAATTGCTCAACCAGCAACGGCTCCTCCGGACCGCGACCATTTGCTTCCGCGATTGACCTGATGCGCTCGACGACCGCTGACATCTCATCGGCTTGATCGACGCGAATCACACCCTGACTGGCGGACAAGGACACCGGCTTTACCACTACCGGGTATCCCAGCTGGCTGGCGGCCAATTGCGCTTCGCTAACGCGTTCGACAATGCGGTGCGCCGGCTGGGCCACGCCGTGCGAGTCCAGGCGGCGGCGCATGTCGGCTTTGTTGCGCGTTGCATATACAGCGGAAGGTGGGTTATGCGACAGGCCAAGTTCCTCGCTGGCCAGCGCGGCCGTCGCCACTCCCTGATCGTCCACCGCCACGACGGCGTCCACCGCCGTTTCGCTCGCATACTCGACGATTGCCGAAGCAGCGACGTGGGGTTCGGCCAGGTGCACTTCGAGGACGCCGTCATCCTCGTCGGCCGCGGCCGGGTTGCGCCGGTCTGAGGCCACCGTGACATTAACGCCAAGCTGCCGTGCGGCTTGTAGAAAGTCCGCGGCTCGGTAACTCTCGCTGTGAAGCAATAGGACAACGTGCGCCACGCCCTTATCATAGGGGTGAGGCTTGGAATCGCCGCTCACAGGAAAACGGGATGACGTTCGACACCTCGGAGCCAGATCTGCCGCTGATACAGATCACCGATGCCGCAAGAGACTTGGTATTGGCCTATCGCGGCCACTCCGACAAGCCCAACCCCGAGCGGTTGGCGATGTGGGTCGAGATTACTGGCGTTTCCGGGTCCGGCTTCAGCTACGACATGTACCTGAAGACAGTCGATGACGCGGCTGCAGATGATGCTGTCGTGTCGGTCGCCGAAGGACTGCAGGTTGTTGTTCCGGCCGGCAGCGTGGACCAGATGCGCGGCTCGACCATCGACCTGTCCGACTCCCCTGGAGGCGGCGGACTGTTCGTTCGTAATCCCCAGAGCCCCAGCCCGGCCGTGAGCGGCGCCGGTCCTTCCACGGCCGCACCCACCGGGCCCGTAGCCGAGCGTGTAATTCACGTCCTCGATCAGCAGATCAACCCGGCCATCGCGGCTCACGGTGGGCATGCCGAGTTGGTTGCCGTTGAGGATGACACTGCCTACCTGCGTCTTTCGGGTGGCTGTCAGGGTTGTGGCATGGCCAGCGTCACCTTGTCTCAGGGCATCGAAGTTGCGCTTCGCGAGAGCGTGCCCGAGATCTCGCGCGTCGTAGACGTGACTGACCACGCCTCAGGCGCCAACCCCTACTACGAAGCCGCCAAGAAGTAAGCTGACCGTCAGCTAATAGCCGCAGCCTTCCGGCCAGGAGCTGCGTCAACTTATTGGGAACTCGTGCCATGACAGCGCAACACGCCGACCTTGCGGACCAATTGCAGTCCGGACTATTGCTTGACTTTCCGCCGGTAGCGCTGACCCGCGTTGCTGAGGCCCCGGACGGTATCGCCGAGGCAACGGCCGCCGTCCCCTCCGCCTGCACCTTCTGGCGCCGTGCGGAGCTCGGCGTGTTTTTTGCCGACGCCCAGTCGCACATGGCCTGTCCCATCGGGGCCATGGTGATGGGCTTCGAGCTGGACGAAGCCAAGAGCGCGGAGTTGATGAGCCTCGTTGGCGACATGTGCTCCATCAACTACATCGATGAAGCGGAAGTTGCGAACATCCCGCACTTCGATCCGCCGGCCGGCGGCATCGTCTACGGCCCGCTGGCCGACTTTCCATTGGCCCCCGACGCTGTAGTCGTTTGGACGACCCCGCGCCAGGCAATGCTCCTGGAGGAGGCGCTGGGCGGTACCCACTGGCACGGCGTCGGCGGCTCGATTCTGGGGCGGCCTGCCTGTGCGGCGCTTCCGCGCGCGGTAGACAGCGGGTCGGCCACCCTGTCGGTTGGCTGCGCCGGCATGCGCACCTTCACGGAGATTCCAGACGCCTACACCCTGACCACAATACCCGGCGAACAGCTGAGCGAGCTCGGCCAGGCGCTCGAGACCACGCTCGCCGCCAACGCGCACATGCTGGCGGCATACCAGGAGATGAAGGCCGCGGTCTAGCTAATTGCGCGCTGCCTGAAGTCTTCGACCACGGCTTGCGAGCGGTCTGAATAAGGCGCACGCTTGTGCGGCGTGGCGCTCTCCGAAGGCGGTCCGCGATCTCGATAATTCGAATCGTGGCGCGGGTGCTCGTGCGCGCCTTGGCGGACGCCGGAAGGGCAATTCGCGAAATCGGATCGCACGAGGCGTACATGGTTGACCAGTTTCACAGCGGCGACGCCGCGATGCGTGGCGGTGACCAGGAACGTGAGACCCAGCGTCGGGACTTCACGGAGTAGATGTGGGCGCCGCGTCGACTCACCCTAGCGACCAGCCACACGCGACTCGTGGTTCCTCGGGGACCGCTTGGCAGTGACTCCAGAACTGTCCGATGCGCAGAACGCGCTCGATGTGTTCAAGGAGGCGATGGCGTCCCTGGCCTCGGGCGTTGCCGTGGTAACCGGCGTTGATCCCGAGTCTGGTCCATGCGGAATGACCGTCACATCAATTGCGTCTTACTCAGCCAGTCCACCCTCGGTAATCGTCTGCGTCGATGAGTCGACCCGGAGCTACCGAGGCTTGACGGAGGGGGACTACTTCGCCGTCAACCTCCTGAATGAGGATCAGTCCGACATAGCGCGTTTGTTCGCCTCAAAGATCGACGGCAAGTTTGAGCAGTGTGAGAGCGTGTCGGGTCCGCATGGACTTCGGCTGATTGTCGACAGTCTGGCCACGCTCATCTGCCGGCGATCATTCGTTGTGAAACATGGCGATCACGCCATCGTGATTGGGACGGCGGTGGATGGAAACGTCGAGGACCGCCAGCCCCTGGTTTACTGGCGCCGCGAGTTCTCCGGCCGCCGCTAGTACACCTGGTCGAGCCCCGTTCAGGCCGCTGGAGCGAGGTCCTTAAGCCGCGGCAAGACTTCCTGGGCCAGCAGGTGCAGCGAACGCTTCCAGCCGTCGGCCGGTTCCCATTCGTGGGCCATGGCGAGCAGGACCCCGAATCCCCCGACTTCGTCGTAGAGCGCGCGCAGCCGGCGCTCGACTTCGTCGGGACTGCCAACGATCCAGACTTCGTCGCACAAGTAGTCGAGTGTCACGTCTTCATCGGGAATGTCAGGCGAGGTCTTGAACAGGTCAAACATCCCGGCCAGCGGTAGCAACCGGAAGAAGTAGTCGCGGAAGTCGCGGCCCATGCTGCCTTCGATGGCTTCCCGGCGCGCCTGCTCCGTGGTGTCGGCGACGTAGATCGTTCTGGCAATCCGCCAGTCCGCCCGGCTGGGCTGCTTGCCCGTCTTCTGGGCGCCCTCTTCCACGGCGTCCCAGTGCGTCTTCAGCGTGACCGGCGGGATGATGTTGATCGACATCGGGATCCAGCCGCGCTCGCCGGCCAGGCGCAAGGTGCCGGATGACGGGGATACGCCGGCCACACCGATGGGCGGGTGCGGTTTCTGGTACGGCTGCAAGTGCAGGCGGAGACCAACGGCATCCACCTGTTCGGGAATCGTGTACTTCCAGTAGGCCGACTCGTAGGTGCCCGGCGCCTGGCCGTTCCAGATATCCAGGACGGCCTGAATGGTCTGTCCGGTCATCTTGCGGTTTTCGCCGGACGTGAGGTCAAACCCAAAGGCTTCCAGATCGCCCGGAAAACCACCTGATCCAACGCCCCAATAAAACCGACCTCGAGCCATGTGGTCGAGCTGTGCAATCCGGTGGGCCAGGCCGAAAGGGTGATGATTAGGCAGGCAGGTAACTCCCGTGCCAAGGATGATGTTTTTGGTGCGGCCAAGGGCCTGGGCTATCAAGAGATCGGGCGCCGGAATGTTCTCCCATTCGGCTGTGAAGTGCTCGCCAATCCAGTATTCGGAGAAACCGAGCCGATCGGCCTCGACAATTTGCTCGAGATCGGCGGCGATCGTCTCGGTGAAGTTATGGCCGGGTGGATGCAACGGCATCATGAATCCGCCGAGCTTCATGCGATCGCCTCGCTCATGGATTTGACGCCTGTGCGTCGGCGGAAGCGTACGGCGAGCGCAAAATGCCGTCAAAGCCGTCGCGCGTCTCGCGTGAGCGCGTGCTGCCAACGACTCGCGCGATTCTGTTAGGGCTCATCGCTCAGGGCGCCGGCGTCGATGCCCAGCTTCTCGGCTGTGTCCAGCAGCGTCTGCAGCGTGGCGGGCGCCACCTCGATTCCCGACCTGCGTTGTTCCGCTCGCGCCCGACGTTCCGGCTCACCAGGAATCAGAACCTCGTCGAACCCTGGCGCGGACCGCACGCCGGTAACTCGGTCGAAAAGCCCGTCCACCGCTGCTCCGTACTCGTCCCTGGGCCGAAAGACCGCCGGGTCGATGCCAATCAGGATGGCGCCGAGCTTGTGATAGCGGTCGGTCAGTTCCGATCCCGTCATTCCGCTGCCCAGGGCGTCGATCAGAATCGAAAGAGCCGAACCCTTGTGGCCGCCGAAGGGGAGCAGCAAACCGCCGTCGAAGAAGTCGTCAGGATCGGTCGTTGGGTTTCCCTCGGAGTCGAGAATCGAGCTCTCAGGCAATTGAGTCCCACGCGCCTGCGCGATGCGGATCTTGCCGACGGCCTGCGCGGAGGTTGCGAAGTCCAGGATCATGGGATCGCGGTTTCCGGCCGGTACTCCCGCCGCCATCGGATTGGTGCTGAGCGCCGTCTCGGCCCCGCCGAATGGTGCGGTAACGATGTCCGAGGGGCCGCCGACCACCATGATGGCGAGCACGTCACTCTCGGCCGCCAGCTCCGCCCACTCGCCCACCCGACCGACGTGATTGCAGTTCATCATTCCGGCCATCGCGATGCCGGACGCCTTGGCCAGCTTGACCACTTCCGCCACGGCGTCGGCGGCCGTGATCTGCCCGAAACCCCAATGGCCATCGACAAATACCGCGTTTTCCTTGACGTGATTGATGGACGGTCTGACTCCTGGATCCACCAGTCCCTCGTCGATGTAGGTCACGTAGTCGGGGATGCGCATGACCCCGTGCGACGGATGCCCCGAAAGGTCCGCCAGCACCAGGGAGCGAGCCACGGCGTCCGCGATATCGGGCGGCGAGCCGGCGGCGGTGAACACATCTCGACCGTATTGCTCGAGAACGCTGCTTGAGAATTGCGGCATAGCTAATCCGTAAGTATGTCGAGTTGGGCTGAAGGCAGTCTACATTCGCAGGCTCGCCCACTCAAGCTGTCCGCTTCCCAAGTCGTGGATTTTGGAATCGAGTTAGGATATGAATCAAATGCAATTTGAGATTGCTTACTACTGGACATCTAAGATCTACCTGGATGAATAAGAATGGAGTGATTTAGTCGGGCCTTATTCTGCTCCACGCCAAGCTGCCTCCACTAGGGCGGCAATGCCCATGCCACCGCCGACGCAGAGGGCGGCGACACCGCGCCGCGCGTTGCGGCGTCGCATCTCGTGGGTCAGCGTCACGAGAATCCGGCAGCCGCTGGCGCCGATGGGGTGCCCCAGCGCAATAGCGCCGCCGTTGACGTTGACCTTGGATGCATCCAGGTCAAGGCGGCGTAGTACTCCCAAGACCTGACCAGCAAACGCCTCGTTGATTTCAAAGAGGTCAATGTCGGCGGCTTTCACTCCGTGCCGGTCCAAGAGGCCGCGGATGGCCTCTACCGGACCAAGCCCCATGAGCCCAGGCTCGATACCTACGGAGTGGAAGCCGCGCAGCGTGTGGTGGAAGCGATGACCCTGCTGGTCCGCCCAATCGCGGGACGCCACGACCGCCAGTGCCGCGCCGTCGTTGATGCCCGAGGCGTTCCCGGCTGTGACGGTGCCGTCCTCCTGGAAGACGGGGCTGAGCCCCGCGAGGGCTGCGCCGCTGGTCGCTCGCGGATGCTCGTCCAGGCTGATCTGCAGGGGTCCGCTGGAATCGGGCACGGTAACCGGGCAGATCTCTTCGGCCATTCGGTCACGGGCTGCCTGGTAGCGCCGTTGGCTTTCGAGGGCAAAGGCATCCTGTTCGGAACGCGAGATTCCCAGCCTGGCAGCGATCCGTTCGGCGGTGCAGCCCATGTGGATGTGCTCGAAGCTATCCACCAGCCCGTCGCCCTGCAGCGAATCAGTCGGGGCTGCCGTCAGGTCGGGAGCGCCCTCGGAATCTCGCTGTGCCAGGAACGGGGCGCCGGACATGCCTTCCACACCGCCCGCCAGGACGACTTCGCTCTGCCGCAGCCAAACTTGCTGGGCGGCCAGTTGCACCGCCAGCAATCCGCTGCCGCACACCTGGTTGACGGTGAAGGCCGGGCGTTTGACTGGGATGCCGGCACGAACCGCGATCTGGCGGGCCACGTTCATACCCAACCCGGCTTGCAGGGCGCATCCGACGATCACATGGTCGATCTGCTCGGGCTCGATGTGCGCGGCGCGAAGGAGGTCCACCGCGAGTTGACGCCCGAGTTCGGAGGCGCTTAGTTCGGCCAGCGCTCCGAGGTACCTGCCAATGGGCGTTCGCCGGGCGGTCAGGATGACGGCTTCGGGCTGGTCAGGCATGGACCGGTTCCGGTGCAAGCACCAGTGAGCGGAGCGACTCAAAGGCGTCCAGGCATTCCGGATTCGCCAGCGACTCGCGGTTGGTCACGGGTTCGCCGTGAAGAGTGCGCTTGACGGCCAGTTCCGCCAACTTGCCGTTGCGCGTGCGGGGCAGGTCAGGCACGGCCAGCACCTGGCGAGGTACGTGGCGGGGTGACGCAGACGTGCGAATTGATTCCCGAATCTTCGCCCTCAGGTCTTCATCGAGCTTGTCCTGCGTGCGCATGACCACGAAGAGCACGATTTCGTCGCGGCCTTCGCGATGAACGGTGGTGGCCAGACCGGCAACAACCTCGGGAATGGACTCAAGCGGCCGATAGATCTCAGCCGTTCCGATGCGGACGCCGCCCGGCTTCAGGATTGCGTCGCTGCGTCCCAGAATGACGATGCCGCCGCGCGGCGTGATCTCGATAAAGTCGCCGTGGCGCCAGACGCCCGGGTACATCTCGAAGTACGCGGCGCGATACCGCTTGCCGTCGTGGTCGTTCCAGAAGCGCACCGGCATCGAGGGGAATGGTCGGCGGCAGACCAGTTCGCCCTGCCGACCCTGCACTGGATTCCCCTGCTCGTCATAGGCGGCGACATCCATGCCCAGCCCGGCGCACTGGATTTCGCCGGCGAAGACCGGCAGCAACGGATTGCCAAGTGCGAAGCACGACACCAGGTCAGTTCCGCCCGAAATCGAGGCCAGGTGGAGATCGTCGTTGACGTTGGCGTACACCCAGCGGAATGCGGCCGGCGACAGGGGGGAGCCGGTTGAGAGCACCGTACGAAGCGTCGAGAGGTCGGCTAGCTCGCGAGGTCGAATGCCGGCTTGCCTGCAGGCTTCCACGAACGAGGCGCTGGTGCCGAAAACGTTGACGCCAAGCTCCTCGGCCAGACGCCAGGCGGTCGACAGATCGGGGTGGTTCAGGCTGCCCTCGTAGAGGACCAGCGTGCAGCCGGTGGCAAGCGCCGAGACCAGCCAATTCCACATCATCCAGCCGCAGGTGGTGAAATAGACGATCGTGTCGTCGGACCGCAGGTCGGTGTGGAGCTGGTGTTCCTTGCGGTGCTGCAGGAGCGTGCCGCCGCCGCCGTGAACCAGGCACTTGGGCGCGCCGGTTGTCCCCGACGAGTACAGGATGTACAGCGGGTGATCGAAGGGCAGCGGGGTGAACTCGGGTTCGTCGGTGGATGCCAGGTCGAGAAGTTCCCGCCAGGTCAGCCAATCGTGCGGCGTCTCCGGGTTGGATGAGTCGGCGAACGGAACCACGACGACGTGCTGAAGCGAGGGAACTGCGGCACTCAACTCCTGAATCGTGGCCATACATTCGAACCGGCGGCCGCTGTAGACGTAGCGATCGGTCGTGATCAGCAGGGACGGCTCGATTTGGCCAAGTCGATCTCGTGCGCCCGCGGCACCGAAGTCCGGCGAACAGGCGCTCCAGATGGCGCCGATGCTGGCGCAGGCGAGGAAGGCGATGACGGTCTCGGGGCCGTTGACCAGGTAACCCGCCACGCGGTCGCCGGGTTCGATGCCCAGACCGCGGAGTGCGCTGGCGCAGCGGCCGACCTGGGTGCGTAGCTGGGCGTAGGTAAGGCGGCGGGTTTGGCCGGATTCGGTCCGGTAGATCAGTGCGATTTTGTCGTCGTTGCGGCGGAGCATGTGCTCGGCGTAGTTGAGGGTGGCGCCGCGGAACCACTCGGTGCCGGGCATGCGGTCGGGGCCCTTGATTGCAGCCGGCGGGTCGGTGAAACGGATGCCGGCGAAGTCTGCGTAGAAGGACCAGAAGTCGGCGCTGCGTTCGACCGACCAGCGGTGGAGGGCGGCGTAGTCGGGGAGGCGCTGGCCGGTGTGGGCCTCGGCGGCGCGCCGGAAGCGAGCCATAGCGCTGTCGGTGAGCGCAGCCGAGCCGGGGCGCCAGAGAGGGGCGGTCATCGAGGGGCTCCGGCGGTGAAATGGGGCGGCTTCGCGCGCATAAGAGTTTTTTCTAAAAAACTCTTGACGTGCCGGCGGGCACTTTTCGGCGGCGAGTGGGACATGCCGGGGCACGAGCGGCGTCCAGCGGCGGGATTGCAAGGACGGAGTCGAGTCGACGGCACGAGACGCCGGGCGGGCTGGGGTTGTCGCTGCATCGGCGTACCGGGAGGGGACGGTTGGGCGTCAGCGGGCAACGGGGCGGGGAGATGAGGCATCAGGGATGACATGCAGGGTAGCGCGTTGAGTGTACTCGACAGGCGTACTGCAGGCAAGGTGAGGGACGGGTTCAGGGAACCTTGGAAGCTCGTGCTTGACAGGGGTTGCGGCGGGGAATAGGATGTACTCGAATCGAATACAGAGGTCGGCCGAGCGGGATCGGGGGGCGAGCACCGGAGCGATGTGCAACGGCATCGTCCTACCCGATTTAGCAGCGGACGGAGAAGCCCAGGAGGGACTTGGGAAATGACTGAAATGAGGCTTGGCGGATCGTTGGTGGAGGGCACCGTGGCGAGCGTTGCGGTGGCCGCGGACGCGTGCCTGATCGCAGTTTTGCGGCAGACGTGACGCGATGACTACCCGATTCGCCTCAGACCTGCCGGTGATGCAGGCGTCCGCTGGAGCCATGGTGAGGGACGCATGACGAACGATGAGCGGCTGGTGCTGGAGGACATGCGGCGGTCGCTGGAGTGCTTCAAGGTGGAGGTGGCGACGAAGCTGGTGCCGCGTGACGAGTTGGACCGGCGCGAGTCCGACCTGTGGCAGAGCGTGATGGACGCGCGCCGGCTGAGCTGGCAGGTGGGCCTGGGGCTGGGGATTCTGAACCTGGGTCTCTTTGGAACGGTGCTGGGCGCGGTGTTGGCGCGGTGAGGACGACTCCGGGGATGAAGGCACGGCGTCCCAACACTTCGCTTAGCCGATTTCGTTGCTCGTAGGTGTACGCACGGCCCCCGGGTTGATTGACCGGCAGACCTAGCACGTTGGGGGCCTGACGGAGGGCGGAAGGCGAGATTCCTCGGCTCCGCTGCGCTGCGACCGGAATGACGAGGCGGCGGTTGGCATTGGCAGGCCGCGACTGCGTCGGCCGATGTCCGACCGCGTCGCCGGACAGTTTTCACTTTTTACTTCCGAGGAGGAAGAACAATGGTTATTCACATGCCGAAGCCGCAGCCGGTTACAGCTGCGTTCTGGGCGTTTGAGGATCAGTCCGAGCGATTGATCGAAGTGGAGGCACATGCGGCGAGCACGGTGCGTACCCGCTGGCCTGTGTTGGATCGTTGGCACCGGGACTTGGTCGAGCGCGGGGTGGACTGGCTGCTCAACGCGGCGGGGGCCGGGCGGGAGCGCCTGGACGCGGCGTTGCGGGTGGCCTATCCCGGTTCACGCCTCGACCGGCTTCCCCCGATCCAGTCCGCGTACTGGTACCGGCTACTGCATGGGCTGAGCGGTGGGGCTACCACCCAGCTCTTTCTAGGCGACGGTCGGGCGGGGTCCTTTGGCGGACTGGCGCTTGATGACTCGCAGGACGGCACCGCGGTTAGCGGGTTCTCCGGTGGGAGTGGTGGATACGATGACAACACCGGGGCTCGAGGAGCGGGTCCCGGGGGTGGCAGCGGGTCCGGGCGCGAAACCTACAACAGGGGGGCCGTCTCGTCCGGAGGGGGCGGACACGGAACCGCTGGCGGCAACGGCCACAAAGGCGCTGCCGGAGGCCCCGTTGTTCCGCCCGCGTATGCGTTTGCAGCGCTCGTCGCTACCGGAACGTCCGCCGAACGCTGGACCGCCGAGCATCTTGCCATGGGCGGTGGCGGCGGCGGTGCAAGAAGCAGCAAGACGGGAGGCAATGCTGGCGGCGGCATCGTGCGTCTGTCGGCTGGCAACCTCACCGAGTCCACCAGCCGCACGTTCACCGGGAATCAGCCAAGTGCATCGGACCGAGCCGGCAGCGGCTCCGGCGGTGGGTATTACGCCATTGTCGCGAGAAGCTACAGCTTGGCGAGTGGCGTGACGATTACGCTGACCGGCGCCGCGGGTCGAGGATCGTCCGATAGGCGTGGTGGTTCCGGTGGCAATGGTCGCGTGACGATCTGGTACGGCGACTCGGTCGCAACCAACGCAGGCACGATTACGAACGGCGAGTTGACGACCTATCAGTTACTGCCGGCGGTTCCCTTTGGCGGAGTCAGGATGATGTAACGGCGCTCCGGACTCGAGCCGCTGCCTCGGTAGCGGCTTGAGGTCCGGGCTGACGGCAGGGCCGGGACGAACGCGCCGATCCACGGGTTCACGAGACCCAAGGGCGTGGCGGTCTGTCCAGGCCCATCTGTTATCAGTTTGGACCTTTCAAGGATCGTGGAACATGCACGGACTGCCGCCTGGCCCCGGGCTCGATGTGTCCAGTCTGGGCAGATGCGCCGGTGAGAGGCTTGCGTGCACACGATGCTCATGCATTCGGGTCCTCGTGAGGACACGTGAAGCGCGGACGCGCCCCGGTCAATAGCCCGACCGCCTCAACGTCTCCATAACCCTGTCCCACCGCTCCGGCATGTCCTCTCGATTCATCACCGGCCGGTAGCCCAGCGAGAGGTAGAGGTGAATGGCGGGCAGGCGCCAGTCGTCCGTGAGCAGCGACACCGTCTCGCAGCCCTGCTCCACCAGGTAGCGGGACACGGCGGTACAGGTTGCGCGACCCAGCCCGCGGCCCTGGTGATCCGGGTGCGTGGCCACGTAGTCCAGCACGCCTTCCCGCCTGGGATCGCCCGCCGTGCCCGTCACCGGGCTTACCGAGTCGCTCGACATCCGGGAGGCAAACGTCGAGGCCACGATCAATCCGTCAAACCCCACTAGCGCCGACCCCGCCCGCCGATCCGTGTCCGCAAGGGTGTCCAGCACGCGATCCACTCCGCAGTCCCTGAATCCCACCGACTGCAACGCCTTTGCCAGAGTGACCTCGTCACCCTCTCGGTATGTCCGCAGGGCATATCCGGCTGGCACGCCGACGACTGGCATGTCCCGCACGCCGGCCTCATCGATCAGCATGCACAGTTGCTGTGGCTCCAACCCTTCGGCGCACTGCTCCGACACCGCTCGACTGCTCCGATCCGCCCAACGCCAACCCGCTGATGCTAAACCGAAAGTCCAGAGCGTTGGCCGGCACGACGGCTCCCGTCTGACTCGCCGGCGCTATCCTTCCCTCAACTCAGTCGGTGCAAGACCAGGAGCGAACCACATGTACACCGCCGTCATCATCGGCGCCACCGGCGCAGGCAACTACGGACACGACCTGGACCTCGCCTGGCAACTGGTTCCGGAAGTCGACGTGGTAGCCGTGGCGGACGTCGACGAGGAGTCGGCTCGGGACAAGGCCGACCAGCTGGGAGCGCCCCACGCCTTTGGCGACTATCGCGAGGCCCTGTCCAGCGTCAAGCCGGACTTCGTCAACATCTGCAACCGCCAGCCCGACGTGCATGCGGAGATGATTCACGCCGCCATTGAGGCCGGCGCAAAGGGTATCTACTGCGAGAAGCCCTTGGTCCGCACGCCGGCCGAGGCCGACGCGGTCATCGCCGCCGCCAGCCGCAGTCACACCAAGATCCAGGTCGCCCACACCTGGCGAATCGACCCCGCCGTGATCCTCATGCGTGAGATGATTCGCGACGGCCAGATCGGGCGGCTGGTGGCCGTTCACGCCACCGGCAAGAACGACGACCGCCGGGGCGGCGCCGAAGACCTGTGGGTGCTCGGCGTCCATCTCATGGACCTGATGCGCCAGGTTGCCGGCGATCCGCGCCAGATGAGCGGCGCCGTGTTCCAGTCCGGCCGCCCCGTGGGCCTGCCCGACGTGCACGAAGGCAACGAGAAAATCGGTCTCATCGCCGGCGATCAACTATTCGCCACCTACCAATTCGACCACGCCGTCATCGGCACCATCTCCTCGGTCCGCACCGGCCCTGGTATGCACCGCGCCTTCGGCATCGAGGTGGTCGGAACCGAGGGCATCATCTCCATGCGCAGTCACGGACAACGCGGCCGCGAACTGCTGATCAACCGGCGCCCGGGCGACGATCCCGGCGTCGACAGCACCTGGGACGTCGTGCCGGTACCCGACCTGGACGCCGCCGCCATTGGCGACAGCGAAGGCGTCGCCCACGAGCTGCAACTGCTGCAAACCAGCATGACCCTCGACCTGCTTCGAGCCGTCGAGGAAAAGCGACGCCCGGTCTGCGACGCCATCGATGGCCGCTGGACGGTCGAAATGGTCCTGGCCGTCCACGAAGCCGGCCTCACCCAGCAAACCGTCCGCTTCCCACTGCAGGTGCGGGACAACCCGTATGCGGCGCGCCGTCAGACGGCTCTCGCCGACGTCTAAGGAGGTCCGGAGCGTAGGGCCGCTGACGCAAAGCCATGACAACCGCCCCGGCCGCACGATGAGCACCGGGCACCAGGCTGTCCCGAACCCCTAGCCGCGTGGAATCGCCACGAGTCACGGAGCACATCTCATGTACACGGCCGTCGTGATCGGAGCCACGGGTACTGGCAACTATGGGCATGACCTGGACCTCGCCTGGCAATTGATTCCCGAGGTCGAGGTGGTGGCCGTGGCGGACGTGGACGAGGAACCGGCGCGAGCGAAGGCGGACCAGCTGGGAGCGCCGCAGGCATTTGGTGACTATCGCCACATGCTCAGCAGCGTCCAGGCGGACTTCGTGACCGTCTGCAACCGGCAGCCGCACTTGCGTGCCGAGATGATGCTTGCCGCCATCAAGTCCGGGGCCAAGGGCATCTATTGCGAGAAGCCCTTTGTGCGAACGCCGGCTGAGGCCGACGCCATTGTGGCCGCGGCCAGCCGCAGCGGCGCCAGGATCCAGGTTGCCCACAACTGGCGCGTGGATCCCAAGGTTTGCCGATTGCGCGAACTGGTCCGTGATGGCGAAATCGGTCGACTCGTGGCCATGCACGCCACCGGCAAGAACGATTCCCGCCGGGGCGGCGCCGTGGACCTGGCGGTGCTCGGCGTGCACCAGCTGGACTTGATGCGGCAATTCGCGGGCGACCCGCGTCAGATGAACGCCAGCGTGATGCAGTCCGGGCGACCCGTGGGTCTGCCGGACGTTCATGAAGGCAGCGAAAACCTGGGGCTGATGGCCGGCGATCAGATCCTTGCCACGTATCAGTTCGACCACGGCGTTGTCGGGACCTTCTCGTCCGTCCGCACCGGCCCGGGCATGCACCGCCAGATGGGCATCGAGCTGGTTGGCACCGCCGGCCTGCTTTCCTTGCGGGGCGGGCCCACCACCGACCAGCCGCTGCTGATCAACCGTCGACCTGAGTTGGATCCGGGCTTGCAAAGCAATTGGGAAGCCGTCCCGGCGCCGCCGCTGGATGCCGAGGCACTCGGTGACAGCGACGGCACTGCCGACGTCCGCCAACTGCTGCATACCACCATGACGCGCGACCTGATCCAGGCCGTGGAACAAGACCGCCGCCCCGTCTGCGACGCTGTTGACGGTCGCTGGATCGTCGAGATGGTGATGGCCGTCCACGAAGCCGGCCTGACCCGGCAGACCGTCCGCTTCCCCCTCCAGGTCCGCGACAACCCCTACGCCGCGCGGCGACAGATGGCGCTGGCAGACGTGTAGCGAAGGCCAAACCGGACGCCTCTTCTCTGGGCGTAGACCGTGGACATCATGGACACCCGTTCGGAGACATGGTGGACACATTCGGAGGCGCCGAGGGTGTGGGAGGGTGCCGTTCGAGACCGACGGATCAGCGGGCGGAGTTTGTGGCTCTGCCGCGGCAGCCGGGGGCAACCGGCGCGTTGTGTCGAAACTTCGGTGCCCGCCTCAACCCGTTGGGAACTCGTCGCGGTACGCACCTACGTTCAGTGACTATGGGACGACAGAATCACGCGGGTCCTCCACCCGCCGTCACCCCAACTCCACCGCCCCTTCAGCCGCTAAACCCGCGATCACCGACCCAACAATCGGCCGCAGTGCCGCCGCGTCCGTCGGCATGCTCCCTGCAAAGCGCTCCGCCATGGCCTGGGCCACCTCGGCGCCGCTTCGCCGACCGTCCAGCAGGTTCAACACCGACAATGTCGGCAGCGACAGCAAAATCTCCCGCGAATCTCCGTTGGCCACCCCCGGCACTTCCACGCGAGTCACCGGCCGCAAACCCGTTTCGGTCTCCTGCATCCAGGCCCGAACGTCCGTCCCCTGCACAAACGCCGGCCGCCCTGCCAACGCCTGTTCCGGCGTCAAGGTGACTCCGCGTGGCGTCAACCCCTGAGCTGAAGCCTCCATCGCGGGCTGCGCCACACCCGTCGCGTCGTCGTCTGCCAGCGCCTCGTACGTTACCGCCAGCTGGCCCGGCGTAAACCCGCCCATGTAGCGGATCGACTCCTCCGGCGACTCCTTCGTCAATCCCGACGAAATGAACACAAACGCCTGACGCAGCGACAGATTCTGGCTGGGGTCCACCAGCCGGTGCGCCGTCCAGAACCACGACTCCTGTAGTCGCTGCCCGTGGTACCAGTGATTTGCCATATCCACGAAATCGTTGGCCTGCTGCAGGTAGCCCTCCTGGTACCAGTCCATCGCCAGCCCGTTCAGGTCCGGCGCCTCCAGCGAGGTGCGGATCGCCTTCGTCGCCCGCAGCACGCCTTGAAGCGCCAGCGCGATGCCCGAGGCCAGAATCGGATCGACGAAGCACGCCGCGTCGCCCACCAGCAGGTACCCCGGCCCATGAAACTGCCGGCAGATGAACGACCAGTCCGAGACGATGTCGAAATCACCGGCCCAGCGCCCGCCGTCAAGGAGCTCCCGGTACTCCTCGCACGACTCGATCTGCCGTTGCCAGTACTTCCGCCGTTGCGTCCGCGTCATCCCGCGGATCCGGTCAGGGTTCGTCACCAGCCCAATGCTGCGAAGACCGCCCGCCAGCGGGATATGCCACAGCCAGCCATCGTCCACCGCCACCACGTACACGTTCCCCGCGTCCGTCGACTCCATGTCGTTGAGTACGTCCGGCAGCGTGGTCGGCCCGCCGTGGTAGTGCCCGAACAGTGCCACGTGCCGCAGGTTCTGGTTGTGCTCGCGTAGCCGGAACTGCCGCCCCAGCACCGACCACTGTCCCGAGGCATCCACGCACATCCGCGCCCGAACCTCACCCGACTCCCCGACCTCATTCGTAAACGACAGCCCCGAAACCCGGCCGTCAGTCATGTGCGCGCGCGTGACCTGGTGGCCTTCGCGCACGTCCACGCCCTCGTCCCGCGCGTGGTCCAGCAGCAGCTTGTCGAACACCTCGCGATCGCACTGGAAGGTAAACGTGCGGTCCTGTGGAACTTCGGAGAATCGAATCGTCCAGGGCTCCCGACCGCGACCCCAGATATACGTTGCCCCGTACTTTCGCGTGAACCCCGCCTTCTCGACCCGCTCCAGCGCCCCCGTTTTCGCCAGCGCGAACAGCACCCCCGGCAGCATTGACTCGCCCACGTGCGGACGCGGAAACCGTTCCCGTTCGAGCAGCGTCACGTTGTAGCCCTGCTGCCGCAGCAACGCGGCTAGCGACGATCCCGCCGGCCCCCCGCCAATTACCGCAACGTCAGTCTCGACAGCCTGCATTTCCCCACACTTCCAGCCTTGTTCGCTCCGGCATTATCCCCGGACCTTGCCAGTCCCACGCATCTCAAGGGATTCCGGCATTCGCTCCCGCCTCCGACATCCCGGCGAACTCCATTGCCGCCTGGGGAGAAGGACCGATCCTGCCTTTCAATCCAACCTGGAATGCGGGATCCAGCGGCCGCTGCCCCGTTGGAGCGTTTCCACGGCGATGCAGTCAAACCGCTCCATTCGCTGCACCCATCCCTTGCCTCCGCCGCAATAAAGCCAGGTTGTTGGAAATCACCTGGTGCTGCTGCGGATTCGTTGCCGGCGTGTAGACCGCCAGCGCCTGCTCGTAGTGATAGGCGGCGTCGCGCAATAGCTCAGGCTCGTTCTGCTTGGCCATGCCGAACAACATGCTGCCCAGGTTCGCGTGCGCAACCGCCGCCTGTGGCGGAGCGTTCGGACCCGTCCAGACCCGCAGGGCCGTCCGAAACGCCTCGACGCTCGCCGCCAGATCAGCTTCGTTCGTGCCCCCGGCCCGGATGGCCAGCGCCATTCCCAGGTTGAACTGCGCCGCCGCGTGCGGAGCGGGATGCGTTCCCAGCGGGCGCGCCGTACTCGCGCCTTGCAGCCGTTCGATCGCCCGGTCCAGGTGCACCGCGTCCCGCTCCGTCGAATGCAACGTCATGTACACCAGGCCCGCGTTCAACTGGCTCCCGCCGGCGTCCTCCGCCTGGTCCAGCGACGTCCATAACTCCGCCGCTCGATCCAGCGCCGCGGCCGCGTCCGCCAGCGAGGCCTCCTGCCCCTGGCTGGCCGCCGTCATGATGGCCGATCCCAGGTTGTTCGCCAGCTGAGCTTCCAGCGCCGTCGCCTGGCTCCCCTTGGCCGCATTCATACCCTCGCGAAACGCGGTCACCGTCGCGCTCACGGCTCCCGGAATGCCCCGCTGCGCCAGTTCCGCTTGAGACAGGCCCCGCACGTTCCACATTGACGCCCGCTCGGCGCGATGCGTGTCGCCTGGCAGGCGCTCGATCGCCGCCTGCAGCGCCCCGTCCCCTTGCCGCAGGTTCTCGACGCGATCCCCGCCCGGCCGCTGCGCCCAGGCCGTGCCCAGCGCCCGATAAAGCTGCGCGGCGTCGGCGGGATGCTCCGCCAGTCCCGGCAGATGCACCGCTCGCTGGTAACTCGTAATCGCCTGCCGCAGGTTCTCGTCCCGGTCGCCGGTCTCCCGCAGCCCGTACGCCGCCGCCCGGTTGCCATGGACCGGCAGCGCCGCGCCCAAGTCGCTGTCGTCAACCAACGAGGCCGCCTCGTCGAACCGCGCCAACGCCGCGTCTGCATGGGGCGCGCCCTCGGCTCCCTGATTCGACGCTATCAGCCGTCCCGAGTCGTTCAGCAGCGACGCCAACAACGCCGTCGAATCCGCTCGCCGGGCCGCCTCGATCGCCGTGTCGTACGCCCCGATCGCCTCACCCGCGCCGATGGCATCTTCCGATCCGGCCGCCCGACCCAGCAACCGCGCATGGCTGGCCAGCAACCGTGCCTCCAGGGCATGACGCTGCGCGGCCCTCAGAGCACCCGCCGTCTGGGCAAACGTGCGCTGCGCATCGTGGCGACGGCCCGACCGCCACTGCGCCGACCCCAGCCGCTCGCTGGCTCCGGCAAACAGGTCCGGCAACTCCCGCGGATCGAACACCAACAGCGCCCGCGCCGCCGCCTGGGCCGCTTCCTCCAAGGTGTGGGTCGGAGCATCGCCCTCCAGCAGCAACCCGGCCAGGTCGTAATTCGCCAGCGCGAACTCCACGGGATGCGTCTCAACACTCAGCGCCGCAACCGCCGCCCGCAACGCGCCGGCTGCCTCCGTTGGATTCTCCTCGCGCAGAGCCACGGCCCGCCCTATTTGTTCCAACGCCCCTTCAACCGCCTCAGCTACCAGCTGTAGATCCTCGCTGCCCAGGCCCGCGGTCAGTCTACGAACCACACCGTGTCATCCCGGGCTTGACTATTCGGACGGGCGTGCTCGGCGGGTCCGAGACCCCAAAAGCGCCCGAACCGTGTAGCATCGCCACACAGGGTTTCGGCGATCCGCTGACGGCGTCAGGAGAACTCACATGGCAGTGGCGGAACCACAACTGCGCACACTCACCCCCGAACAGGTCGACCAGTTTCACATCGACGGCTATCTGGCGGTGCCCGACCTGCTGACCCCCGACGAGGTGGCGGACCTCGCCGAACGCGCCGACCTCATCGCCGCCGGCAAGGCCGATCACATTCCCGACGAGAGCATCCAGCTCGAACGTGTCTTCCGCGAAGGCGAACGCGAGGTCGAAAACCAGGTTCTGTCAGTCCGCAAGCTCTTCAACCTCGCCGTGTATGACGATCTCCTCTGGGGCCACGTCACCAACCCCAAGCTCGTGGACGTCATCGCCGACCTGATGGGCACCGACGACATCAAGCTCTACGGCGACCAGCTTTTCATGAAGCCCCCCGAAATCGGCGCCGCCCAGGATTGGCACCAGGACTCCGCGTCGTGGCGCGACATCCTGCCGATGGACCTGGTGACCGCCTGGACCTCCATCGACCATGCCACCACCGAAAACGGCTGTCTCAACTTCGCCCCCGGCACCCACCGCTGGGGCATGCTCACTCGACCCCGCCTGGAGCCGTTGCTGGCCGACCTGGGCACTGACGAATGGCCGGTTCGGGCAGCGCCGCTTGGCCCGGGCAGCGTGAGCTTTCACCACAGCCTGGTGCTGCATCAGAGCAACGCCAATACGTCCGGCATGCGCCGCCGCGGCTACGCCACGCACTTCATGCGCGCCAGCTCCTACAAGGACGAGGAAGTGACCGACGCGCCCAAGATGCCCCCGTTCAAGCAGGTCCGCGGGCGCTCGTTCCCAGGCCGAGTCTGACCAACCGCCGCAGGGCTATGCATAGAGGAGGTCGGTGATGAGTTCCCCGAACCGCACACTCACCGGCGAACAGGTGGACAGCTTCTGGCGCAACGGCTGGCTGGTCGTCGCAGATCTGCTGTCGCCCGACGACGTTGCCCGTCTTGGCGAACGCGCCGACCAGATCGCGCGCGGCGAAACCGACGCCGACCCAAGTCGCGTCCAGGCTGAGAAGGTCGTTCGCGAAGGCGAAGCCAAGGCCGAAGCCCGCGAGCTCGAAGTCCGCAAGCTGTACTGGCTGGCCGGCCAGGACGAAGTCCTTCAGACCCATGCCCGCCACCCCGCCATCGTGGACGTCATCGCCGATCTGCTCGACACCGACGACATCAAGCTCTACGCCGACCAGCTGTTCATGAAGCCGCCGGCCATCGGGGCCGCGCAACCCTGGCACCAGGATTCAAAGTCGTTTATCGACATCTATCCGATGGACCTGGTGACGGCCTGGGCCGCCATCGACGACGCGACGCTTGAGAACGGTTGCCTGGAGTTCGTCCCGGGCAGCCACCGCTGGGGTCTCTTGAGCAACGAGCAGATGGACGAGCACCGCTCCCTGATCGGCAACGCTCCCGAGTTCATGCCGGAACCCGGGCCCTTGCGTTCGGGGAGTGTCAGCTTTCACCACAGCCTGACCTGGCATGCCAGCCGCGCCAACACCAGTACCGCCCGCCGCCGGGGCTACGCCGTGCATTACATGCGTGCCGAGTCCCGACGCACCGCCGCTCTGGAAGCGCCACGAGTGCCGCCCCCGCTACAGATCCGCGGCCGCTCGTTTGAAGGCTGCGTCTAGCCGGTCTACGGCGTCTGAGGAATCGAGACGGCCTGGCGCATGCCCGTCTCCGACGAGCGGTAGGCCGCCTGCACGGCTTCGTTCACCCACATCCCGGCTTCGTTTTCCAGCGGCGGCGGACCGCCGGTCATACAGGATTGGAAGAATGCGCTGGTCATCAGGCTGTACTCGTCGTTCCTTGCGTCCTCGTTGCTGAAGCTCCACGACTTGTGCGGGGATCCAGCGTGAGCGCCCGTGTGCGACATCCACTCCAGTGGGTCACCGCGGCGCGAGCCACCAGGGTTGAACCGAAGCCAGCCGTCGCGGCCCCAGAGGATGAAGCCGGAGTGTCGGCCTGAGCCGTATTCCTGGCGTGTGACGTAGTACCCCGCACTTAGATTGCCGACCATCCCGCTCTTGAATCCGACCGTAACGGAGGCCGCGTCCTCAACCGGCAGCGGCTCGCCGCCCACGACCCCCGTGACTGCGCTGACCGACGCGAAGTCATCGCCCGTGATGTAGCGCATCAGGTCGAGATAGTGGCAGCCGAGGAACGTCAGGTAGCCGCCGCCGGATCGCGCCTTGTCGAAGATCCAGCCCCCTTGCAGCGTTTCCCACTGGTGCGTCCGGTCGTGGTCGGCAATGAACCATGCCTGGCAGGCAAACAGGTCACCCAGCAGACCCTCGGACACGATGCGCCTTGCTTCCTGCACGATGGCCCGCTGACGGCTCACGTACGCAATCGAAAAGTTGAGACCCGCGGCCTGAGCCTTGCCATAGATGCGACGGTAATCGTCCAGGTCGGCGAATCCCGGCTTTTCGTGCCAGACGTGGCAGCCGGCATCCAGCGACGCCTCGATCATGGCCGGCATCCGCCAGGCTTCCAGCGTCACAAGGGTGGCGGCTGGCTTGAACTCACTGAATAGGGCGTCGGGGTCGGTAAAGGTGGCCGTGACCCGGTCGCCGACGGCCTCTTTGGCGGCGTCGAACATTTCACCGGTGGCGTCAAGCACCGCGACTTCCCCGACTTCGGGATTCCGTGCCGCCGCGTATAGGGACGACAGGTGATTGCCGGTGGGTTCGATGATTAGCGCGACGCGCAGCGAATCGCTCACAGGACGGCTCCCGACGGGCGCGCCGCAAACCGCGACGCCGTAATTGGAGAGTGTGCCCCGCCTGGCTATCGCTCGCCAGACACGCGGGCGATTGTGATCTCGGCGTCGCGCGTCCAGACCTCGTTGAAGACCAGTGGCTTGGGTCTGCTTCGTTCCGCGTTGGGCGGCTCGACGGTACCCTCGAGGAGCTCATTGCGGTCGCGACCGCGGACCTGGTGGTACCACGACAGCTCGCTGGGCGCCGGTTCAATTTCACGCCGCAGGATGAACTCGACGCGGTCAAAGTCGCTGAACGCCACGCCGGCCAGGAAGACTCGATCCAGACCATGCCCGTCCCAGGTCGCCAGATCCGGGACGATCACCGGCTCGGTGCAGACCTGGAACTTCTCGTTCTGCTCGTCGAAGTTGATGAGTTCTACCGGAAACTCGATGGTCACCGTCAGTTGGCGAGCTTCGTCGCGATAGTCGCAGACGGCGTTCAACAGCGCGCCGGCCCAGGTGGCTTCGATGACCTCGGGAACGGATTTCAGCGCTTCGGCATTCGCAAAGTGGCGAATGTCCACGTCGAACCGTTGGTACTTCTCCGCCACCGAATGGCGGCTGAGGTTCTCAGCTTCGGTTGAGGGCCGTTTCCCGATGGGTACGCCAAACGCCTCGGAGAAGACCGCTCGATACTCGCCGCTGGGAATCTGGAACAGGTTGTCGCTGACGATCGTGTACTCGGCCCGGCAGGGAGCGATGACGTAACAGGTGAAAGGCTCGCCAGCGTCGGGTGTAATTGTCAGTCGCGCGTCTGCCTTGAGACGTACACAAATGACATCGCCCGGATCGGCTAACAGCCCGCCGGTGTATTTGTAGACCGGATCGGGCTCGTGGGGATGGTGGGTCCAGGTTAGGAATGACCGCGAGAAGTCAATCATGTTGGGCTCCGGCGTAGCGGTGGAAGGCGAGCATAGCCGCAGGTCGTGAGGGGACGCACCGGGTTACGCTGACACGGTTTGCGCGCCGGCACCGCCCTGCTGATGGCTGAGCCATACGAGTACGTCACCTCTCTGTTGGTCACCCTGCTGCCCTGCGCGGCAGGGGTGCAGATTGCTCGCTGGCTGGTGCCCGAGGAGCGCCGCTTGCTGGTAGTCGGCGGCCTTGGGGCTGGCCTCGGCGTTGGCCTGGTGACGTTTGGAATCTCAGCGCTGGTACAAGTCATGCCGCTGCTGGCTGCCGCGATTCTGGTGAATGCCACCAGCGCGGTCCTAACGGGATGGCTGGTCTGGCAATGGCGGCGTGATCCGCTGCGATTGGATCTGGGTCGCTGGGCCTGGCTAATTGGCGCGCTGTTGTTGCTTGTCCTTTTCGTGGCAGGGGTCGAGTACACCGCGAGCGTCTGGTATGCCAGCGGCGCCGGCGAGAACCTATTCATACGGCTGGTCTTGGCCGGTCACTTCGTGGCCGGCAGCTGGCCGCCAGTGAACCCGTGGGAGCCGGACACGGTGTGGTTTTACCGCTTTGGAGGGCCGTTGTGGATGGCGGCCGTGGCGCTGACGGCTGGCGCGGATGTCTTTGCGGCAGGGCTGACGGTCACGCTCGTCGCCGTGCTGGTGTTTCTGTGGGGTGGGGCCGCAGCAGTGATTCTGCTGAGTGATCGGGCCACGGGATTGCTAGCCGCTCTGCTGGCCGCGGTTGCAGGGCCGCAGAACTTTCTCGGGCTTTTCAAGGCCCCATTCGACGAACTAACGGTTTCCTCCGCCGCTGCGCTAACCGCAAGCCGCGACGTGCTCATGGAGGGATATGTCTTGGCCCGCCCATTTGAGCGGCTCATAGCTTCAAGCAATGCCGAAGTCGTTGCTCTGGCAGCCTTTGGGGGCGTGAGCGCATTGGCCGTGGCAATGGGGCGTCAACGTGCCCGGCCAGTTCCCAGCATTTTGGTGGGCGGCGCGGCCCTTGCCGGGATGAATGTGACCGCCGAGCATCTAGGCCCAGTGCTGGCCGCCGTGATGGCGCTTTCCATCGTATGGCTGATCGTAGTCCGCCGATTCGGGCCGTCGGTCATGCTAACGGCCATGCTCGTGGCGGCGGCCGGGCTTACGCTAATCCCGGAGAGTCCACTGGCCACCGTGGTTCGCGGCGAGGAGGCGCCCACCGCCCGCTCTTTCCTACGGCTGGACACCGAGGACTTGTTCACTCTGCCGACCACTGGCCCGCACGGAGGGCGGACCATTTTTGCCTCGGACGACCCGCCCCGGCTGGGTCTGCTGGCGCCGCTGATGTGGAAGCAGTATGGCTGGGCATTGATAGCGCTAGCCGGCTCAACCACGATTGCGGCGGTGCGCCGTCGTCCCGCGTTGGCAATTCCAGCCGCCCTGGTTGTCGTGGCGTTGCTGATTCCGGGGGTGTTGCACGATGACCTAAACCCTCAAAACCCCGGACGTTTCGCGAGACTTGGCCTGCTCCTGGCGCCTGCAGCTCTTGCCATCGTGCTGATGGAACTCTGGCGCTGGCGGTGGGCCGGACGTCGCGTGGTACGACTAGGCGCCGTCGGGCTTGCCTTACTGGCCGCCGGTACCTGGATAGTCACGCTCGGGCTGCATCCCGCAGCTGTCTACAGGCATCGAAGCCCCGTGCTGAGTGATGAGCTAGCCGCCGCGTCCTTTGCCGCGGAACTGTCCTATCCCCAGCGCGCGGTCTTGCTGCCCGGTCCGCGTGATTTCAGCGAAATTCAGGGTGACTTCAGCGATGCGATGCACCAGTATGCCGTTGCCTTCGGCCGGCTCCGGGTGCCTATGGGCTTCGACAACCGGGGGGAGTGGGAACGCTACGCTCCGCGGTACGCCCAGGCGCAGGAGACTCTGGCACCGGAGGTCTTAGCCGACCTGCGGATCGATTTAATTTACACGGCGCAGGATCAGCTCACGCCCGAACAGGCGCAGGTGCTAGCCGCCGCCCTGGAACGTGGGACCATCACTCCGTTATTCGTGAGTCCGAATGGGGTACGGGTCATCTATCAGGTGGAGACCGGTCGTCCTGGATAGCCGTGCCCGAGTCGCCGCGCTCGTCATGGTGGTGGTGCTGGGTCTCTGGGCCGTTGTGTTGACGCTTCCGGTCGAGTGGGCGATCAGCCCATCCACTCGGACCGTGTTTCGGCTGGGTCCCGTATCAGCGGACGTGACAGTCGGCCAGACGTTTGCGGTTTCAGAACCGTTTGACCTACTTACGCTGCCAGTGCGAATCGGCGGGCCATTTGGCAGTACGGCCAATCTTCAAGTCCGCGTGCGATCCGGAGGACCTCGTGGAGAGCTCGTAGCCGAGTCAGCTCGTGTGGCTGTGATATCCACCAAGCGCGAATTTGAGATGGCTGAGTTCCGTTTTACTCGCTCCGTGCCGGCTGGCGAGCCGCGCTATTTCGAGCTTGAAATTCCGCGTCAGACCTCCTTCCCAGTCTTCGTGGCCGCCAAGCGAAATGATGAGGATCCAGGGAGCCGGCTCTTCCTGGCGGGCACTCCGGGATATGCCGACCAAGACCTCGCGTACCAGCTGCTCAGGCGGCAGTCCGTGCTCGGCCGTCTGCCCGTTTGGTGGGAAAGCCACCGGGGCGTAGTCGTCGTCGGCGCCGGGCTCTTGGTGTTGCTGCACGTGATTAGCTATGCCGCAGTCCAAGGACTGCGTGCCCAGGCGCGTCATCGCCTGCCGCATCCAGTTGTCCTGGGCCTTGCGCTGCCAGCGCTGCTGGTCACGGGGTATTTCGTGCTCTTGTTCTTTCTGCTTTGACTGCATGTCATGTGATGTGCTGTCGCGCTAGGCTTCAGGGTGGCTCGGCAGGGAGGACAGGGCGTTGCAAATCACAGGTCTAACCTGCGACTTCATAAACGACGGCTCGCGGAACTGGCCGATCGTGCGAGTGATGACGGATGCCGGCATTATACGGGTATCGGCGAGGCCTATCCGGTCGGCCCCGACAAGGCGGTGGCCGAGACGGTTCGCTACTTTGAGGACTGGCTGCTTGGCTTTGACCCGTTCGACGGCGAACGGATTTGGCACGAGCTGTATGCCGGCAGTCGTTTTCCGACCGGCTCGGTGATCACGGCCGCGATTAGCGGCATCGACCAGGCGTTGTGGGACATCAAGGGGAAGGCCCTGGATACGCCCGTCTATCAGCTACTTGGCGGCAAGGTGCGGGACCGGGTGCGGGTGTACCAGTCGGCTGGCGGCGAGACGCCCGAGGCCATGGCCGAACGTGCCAGGTGGCTCATTGAGACGTACGGATACACGGCGCTCAAAATCGGCCCGTCCTCACCAAATGGCGACGCCGAGCCGTGGGGCACGCAACTCGACACGGCTGAGCGACGGATGGCGGCTGTGCGTCAAGCTGTCGGCGACAACATCGACATTGGCGTTGACCCGCACGCCAAGATCCTCGAACCGGCACGGGCTCTTGAAATGGCGGAGCGAATTAGCCCGTATCGACCGTTCTTCTTCGAAGAGCCGGTGCGGCCGGAGCAGTTTGAGCCGTTGGCAAAGCTGGCCCGCAAGTCGCCGATTCCGATCGCCACCGGGGAATGTCTCTACACGAAGTACGAGTTTCAGCGGCTGCTCGCCACTGGCGCCGCGGACATCATTCAGCCTGACGTCTGCGTGACCGGCGGCCTGACCGAGATGAAGAAGATCGCGGCCATGGCCGAAGCGCACTACGTGAGCGTCGCGCCGCACAATCCGCTCGGACCGCTGGCTACCGCGGTGAACGTCCACTTTGCGGCCACGGCGCCGAATTTCCTGATCCTCGAGTACCACGCCGACGACGCGGGTGTTCGTGCCGAGGTGCTGGATCAGCCGATCCAGTTGGAGGACGGCTACGTCTGCATCCCCGAACGCCCAGGTCTGGGCGTGGAACTGAGCGATGGGATCCTGGAGAAGTACCCCTACCGGCCGTGGCGCCGAGGCCGTCCCACGAAAGCCGACGGCATGCTTGCTTACATCTAGCGGTGGCTCTGCGCGAACGGTGGTTGCGATGCATGAGGCTGCTGCTCGTGGGTGCGACCGTCGCCGCCGGGCTGCTGGCCGGGTGCGGCGAGAGCGCGGCGACAGCTGACGTCCCGGCTGAGCTAACCACCGCCGATTTCAACCACTCGGCCTATGCCGACGTGCTCGCTGGCGGAGAACTCTCCGTTTCGGCCCGCCTGACATCGCCGACGAATGACGGTGACGGCGACGTACGGGTCGAAGTCGATCGCCGTCCGTCCGACACGACGATTCGCCTGGCCGTGTCAATTGCTCGCGAATCAGGGCAAGTCGCCTTCGAGATTATGGAAGTCGGCGACACGACTTACTTTCGCCAGGGACCGGCGGACGCCGATGGCGAGTGGATTTCAACCGATCGCAACGCCGCCGGCGCCGACACGCCGCGTGTTGAGTCACTGGCAGGAGCCTTTCCCGTCGTCGGAGACATCGCCGGCTCAGTTCGCGCCGCTGGTTGGACTGAGCGCGGAGCCGAACCGTGTCCCGAGATCGGGACGTGCTTCGTGCTTACGAATCCCGAGCTTGAATTCGCCAGCTTGTTTGTTGACGCAGGCACACTTCGGCCGGTTCACATTCGCCTGGCGCGACCCGGAATGAGAGCTCCTGGCGAGATCCAGATTGACTGGATGGCCACCGATTCGGTCGACCCGCCGCCAAAGTCCCGGTCCGTCGACGCAGAGGAATTTGAAGCGGCACTAGGGCCAGTCTTGGAAGCGATAGGCCTGTAGCCGACGTTAGCCCTAGGGTGATTCCGAGATCAGCGTGAAACCGTTGACCACACCCTCATCGATCGGGCCGGCGTGCGCGGTTCGCCAGAACCGCACGAACGGTTGCAGAGCGTCGGGAATCTCGTCCTGCTCGGACAGGTCGCCGGCCATTCCCACCGTCTTGACCGCGTCATCCAAATCCGAATAGACGTGCACGCTGCCGTAGTCGTACTCGCTCGGCGCAAGGGCGTGGGTCTCAGCCTTGAATCCGCGTAGCAGCATGATTCGCTCAATGCCCCAGGTCGGCCGGACTTCCTTGAAGGCCTGCTCGAAGGCGGCTGGATCAGCGTCGGCGCGCAGCTTGTAATAGCGGATCGACACGTATTGCGGCATTGACGATTCCTTCCAGGGCAGGTGGGCAGATAGCTATCCGAGATGTTCGCGCAGAACCGAGCCCGCGTGGGCGAGCGTGTCGGGGGCCAGAAGCCCGAAGTTGTACACCATCACGCGGTGGGGCTTGATTTCGCGTAGGCGCCGAGCACGCGCCACGAAGCCAGGGCCATGCGGATCGACATCGTGATGCGCGGTCTGATTGACGGTGATCTCTATGTCGGCGCCGGCATCACGCACCGTGCGGACTTGTGCGTCGGCGATTTCGGCGTTATCGGTGGGATCTGAAATCATGAGCGCATCAATCGTTTCCAGCAGGTCGGTGAGGCGCAGGCCGTGGTTGGCCCAGCCGAGCGAGGCTTCGCTGATGCCCACTCGCACGCGGCTGCGCCGTAACGCGCGGCGGATGGCCTTCACCAGCCCGGTCGCTGATTGCTCACGCGCTTCCAGGTAGCCGCGAAACTCCTCGTCGGCCTCGCAGCGTTCGGCAACCTGCGTGGGGAGGTCTTTGTCAGCCGCATCTGGGTCCGGCACAGCTTCGAGGCGTTCGCGAAGCTCGCGGGCCACGGATACGCGCACGTCCTCGGGATCGACGCCGTGGGCGCGGGCCGCCGACATCGAGTATTCGTTAAAGCAGAGTCCCGCCAGAAACTGCGTCCACGGGTCCATGTGCACCAGGATTCGCGGGCGCACCCACCCATAGGTGAAGTCCGGGTAGCCGATGTTTTCGAGCGTCAGGCCGCTAATCGAATACTGGTCGCAAACGTCGGCCAGCATTTCGGGCAGGTAGGTCTGGATGTCCGGATGGGCCGGGCAGGTCGCCGCAAAGCTGCGGTGACCGAAGGCGTTCTCGACCGCGGTGTCGGGGTACGCACGCGCGAGCCAAGGCTGGAACATCCCGATGACCCAGGCGTTCAGCTGCATTCCTCGGGACTCCGCGCCGCGGGAGGTCTGTTCGTAGGCCGCCAGGACCTCCGGTTCGGAATGAAGTGCGGGCTTGATCCGGCTATATCGCTCGGCTCGAGCGGGAAAGTACACCGCCCCCTGCTCCGAATAGAACTGCGAGCGCCGGCGATTACGCGGCGAAAACGTCGATATCGCGTGGTAGTTGGGGCAGAGTTCAATCGCGTCGAACCCGTGGCCGACCAGCCAATCCAACGCCTGATCGACGCCTTCGTCGGCGAGGTCCCAGGGGTAGGCCCAAACGGAGAGTCGAGGGTGCACGGTAGGCTAACGCTGCTGCGAACGGCTCATCCTAGGTTACGGGTTGAGTTGCCGTCGCTCTGAAGGAAAACACCGTAGTGAACGTCTTGATGGTGGGGTCAGGCAGCATCGCCGGCTTCCACTCGCGCGCCATTCGCGAGCTGGGTCACACCCTCTATCATGTGGTGGGTCGCCGCGAATCGCAGGTTTCCGAGTTTGCCGCCGAGACTGGCTACGCAAGCCACGGCATCGACCTGGAGCGCGGTCTGGACGATCCGGCCGTCGATGCCGTCGTCATCACGTCGCCCAGCGATTTCCACCGGGCCCACGCCGAAGCGGCCCTGGAGCGCAAGCTGCCGACGCTGCTTGAGATCCCCTTGGCCACGTCGCTGGCGGACGCCGAAGCCGTGCATGAGGCCGCCCAGGCCGCGGAAACGCTGGTAATGGCGGCTCACACTCGGCGCTTCCAGCCGGCCATGCTGCGTATGCGGGCCATGATCGAGGACGGATCGCTGACCGTTCACCACGCGCTGCAGCGATACGGATTCATCCGTCGCCTTAATGTCAATTGGGTCGGCTACCAGCGAAGCTGGACCGACAACCTGATATGGCACCACGGCGGCCACGCCATGGATGCCTGGATGTGGGTGCTGGGCGTCTCCGAGGTTGAGGTTGCTGCCAAGCTGGGTCCGCCGCATCACCACCTCGAGATTCCGATGGACATCTCCATTTCGCTAAAGACCGCCAGCGGTGTCGTGGGGAGTATTTCGCTGTCCTACAACACGCACCAGGCGCTCGACGACGCGTTCTTCATTGGCGAAGAGGACACCATCGCGGCCAATTACGCAACAGGGACGCTGGTCGGCAAAGACGGGGTGATCTTCGACGCCGGCATGACCGAAGTGGTGCCGCACGACGTCATCACCGCCCAGGACCGTGAGTTTTTCGACGCGCTCGATGAACAGCGAGCACCCAGTCCCACGATCGGCGACGTTCTACCCAGCCTGCGCGCCCTCCAGGTCGTGCAGGACATCTACACCGCGGAGTACGGCGCATGAGCGAGGAGTCTGCACCCGAGCGAATCGTCTATCTCAACGGCGCCTGGGTGCCCGAGCGCAACGCCGCGATATCGATCTTTGACTCGTCCCTCGTTTGGGGCGACGCCGTATTCGAGACCACGCGCACATTTCTGCATGAGCCCTTCCGGCTGCACGCGCACCTGGAGCGGCTGGACGCGTCGCTGGGCGCCGCGGGCGTGCCCTGCGACGATTCCATGGACGAACTGGCCGACCTGACCGGCGAGCTAATCGAGCGCAACCGCGAGGCCTACGATCCCGAAATCGACTTCTCGATCGTGCACCAGATTTCTCCTGGAGTCCTGGGGCGCTACCGAAGTTCGGTCGAGCACACCGGCCCGTCGGTGCTGATCTACACCTATCCGCTCGACGGCATGCTGGGCGAATCGGCCCACTTGTACGACGAGGGCTTGAACGCCGTCGTGCCGCGCCAGCGCGCGATTCCTTCCCGGCTGCTGGATCCCAAGATCAAGAGCCGGTCGCGCCTTCACTACCAGGTGGCCAATCAGGAAGTCGCCGCCCAGGCCGCCGACACCTTCGTGGTGCTGCAAGGCGAAGACGGCTTCATCACCGAGGGCACCGGCTCCAACTTCTTCATCGTGCGCAACAGCGAAGTGCTCACGTCCAGAGGCCACAGCGTGCTGCGCGGCGTCACCCGCGACACGACCCTGGCACTGGCGAGCGAACTCGGCATCCCGGCACGCGAGACCGACTTCGAGCCTTACGACGTGGCCACGGCCGATGAGGCGTTCTTCACGACCACGCCCTACTGCCTGATTCCCGCCACACGATTCAACGGGTCGCCCATCGGGGATGGCAACGTCGGGGCGGTCTATCGACGCCTGGCGGATGCCTTCAGCGAGGATGTCGGCGTGGACTTCATCGCCCAGGCCAAGCGCTACGCCGAACTGATTGCCTGAGCCCTTCTTTCCGGATCAATTGAGCGCCGCGCCTCCGCAATCGGAAGACGCGACGCTCAATTGCGCCTAGCCCGCCTCGCTCTCCTGGCGGAGATTGTGCAGGTAGAGACCGACGCCGGCGGCGATAAGCCCGCCAACAATCGGTCCGACCCAGTAAATCCAGATTGAGTCGAAGTTGAGGGCCACGATGGCGGGGCCGAACGAACGCGCGGGATTAAGCGCGGCGCCGGTCAGCGCTCCGCCAACCAGCCAGCTGGCGGCCAGCGTGAGACCAATGGCGAGGCCGTGAAAGCCCTTCGTCGCCTTGCCGCTGACCGCGGCGCCGACGATGACCGACACCAGGAAGAATGTGAGCACGGCTTCGAGAACAAGCGCCTGCCCAGCGCCGACATCGGCTCCTGGCAGAGGAAGACCGTAGTGGGTTGCGCCCTTGGCGCGAACCGCGGCATGCAGCAAGGCGCCAACGACGGCGCCGGCGAGCTGCGCCACGATGTAGCCGGGAAGTGAGCGCCAGTCAAACTTGCCAATCGCGGCCAACGCGATGCTGACGGCCGGATTGATGTGGCAACCAGAGACGGCGCCGATTCCGTAGATCAAGGCGACCAGGATGAGACCGTGAGCCAGTCCGGCTAACACGACGCCGCCGGTACCGCCGTCAAGCGCTTCGAAGGCGACCGCCGCGCTCAGTGAGCCGATAAAGATGAGCGTTAATGTGCCGACGAACTCGGCTAGCCAGGCGCGTGGTTCAAATTGCATGGGCTGATCCTCTCGGCGTCCGCCACCCGCAGGTCCCGCGGGTCGACTACGTAGAGCCCTTTTGTATCAGATTTGCTTCGAGCCCGTGATATGTAAAAGCGACAATCCCGCGTTCTCGGGTGTGCGGTCAAGTTCATCGGTCCAAGTCCCGCCGGACCCTGCCCGAGCAGCGCCACAATCGCGATAGACCGACGAGTTCTTAGAGGAGGCCTCGCGCTTTCGGCGCCGCTGAGTGATCCCACGGCGTAATCCAGTCCTCGTCAATGTCCATGCCCCAGCCCGGAGCGTCGTTCGGCCTGATGAAGCCGTCGCTGGGTACGGCCAGGCCGGGAATGGGCCATACCTCTTCGAGCGGAATACCGGGATCGCTGCCCATCCAGAACTCCGCCATCGGCGATTCGGGCATTGAAACCGCGAAATGCTGTCCCCAGGGTGTGGCGACCGCCGCGTGGGGAATCGTGACAATCCCCGCCGCCTCACCGATGGTGTAGATCTTTAGCGCTTCCGAGAGCCCACCGCACCACATCATGTCGGGCTGCAGCACGTCCACCGCGCGGTGTTCCACGAGTTGCCGGAACGTCCACCGCCCGTGGTGGTCCTCGCCCGTAGCCAGCGGCACCCAGTTGATCGCCTTGCGCAGCTCGATGTGTCCCTCGAGATCGGTCGGAATCAACGGCTCTTCCAGCCAGCGCAGGTTGTACGGGCGCAATCGCTCGGCCAGCCGAATCGTGAACTCCACGTTGAAGCTCATGACCGGGTTGTACATCAGCTCGGCATCCGGCCCAACGGCCTCCCGCGCCCTCGCAATGTGCTCCTCGACCAGGTTGATGCCCTCGATACCCTCGTCGTAGTGCGCGGGATTCGAGACCTTGAAGCACTTGAATCCAAGCTCCTGCGACCAGTCCAGATCGTCGGATGTGCAATACACCAGCGCCTTCTCACGGCAGGGACCGCCGATCAGCGAGTACACCGGCTGGCCCAGCAGCTTGCCCTTCAGATCCCACAGCGCGAGATCGATTCCCGACTGCGCGACCGTCGCAATGCCGCCCGCGCCAAACCGCTGAGTCGACCGCCACATCAGGTCGTTCAGGAACTCCAGCGCCAGGCAATCCCGCCCTTCCAGCAGCGGTCCGAAGTGGAAGTCGACCAGGGCAGCCACCGGCTCGCCAAAGCTGCATTCACCCAGGCCCCAGATGCCGTCCTCGGCCGTCACCTGCACCCACACGCGTTCCCAGGTATTGGCGCCCGGCATTCGGCCGTGCATTCGAGAGAACTCCGGGTACTTGTTGATCGGCAGCGCACGCCGCGCGTGCGTGTTCCAACCTGGACGTCGCGGCTTGGAGGTGGGCGGTGTTCGCGGAATGTCCAGGTTGACGGCTCGTACCTGCGTGATTCGCACGGTGTTGCCTCCCAGGCTGCGGGTCAGGCGGCGGCTGCGGCTGCGGCTTTGGACGCGCTGGGTGGTCCCTCCGCCTTGATCGCCTCCAGCAGTCCCATCATCTGGCCGGTCGCCAATGCTCGGCCGCGGTGTCCCCAGGGCGTGTCGTCCACCATTTTGGGCACGTGGTCGTCGATCAGGAAGCCGGTGAAGCCTGCGTGATACAGCGTTCGCATGGCGGCGGCGATGTCCACATTGCCCTCGCCGAGAAAACACTCGTTGAAGACCGGAACCGTGCCCTGAACATCACGAAAGTGCACGTAAAACAGGCGGTCCTCGGCCACGAAGTGCCGCATGGCCGCCAGCACGTCCTCGCCCATCTCCGACCAGCAACCCATGCAAAAGTCCAGCCCGTTGTTGGGGCTGTCGGCTATCGCCATGGCTCGCTTGAAGCCCTCGAACGAACGCATGAGACGGGCCACGCCCCCCAGCGACGGCACGGGCGGGTCGTCGGGATGCAGCGCCAGCCTGACCCCGCTGGCCTCGGCCACCGGCAGCACCGCGTCGGTAAAGCGTGCGTAGTTGTCCCACATCTCGTCGGCGGTGAATGTTCGGCCATGCGTGGGCGCCTCGCAGGTAACGGTCGAAGCATCAAAGGCCGTGGCTACGGCGCCGCCGCGGATAACTTTCGGCTCCGTGCGCCACACGCCGTTCGGCATCCAGTGGTAGCCGAGAATCGGAATCCCGGCCTCGCCGATATGGCGGACGGTCGCCTGGTAGTTGGCGATCTGCCGGTCCGTCCCCTCCAGCCCCAGCATGGCCAGGTCGTAGAAATGGTGTGGCACGTTCTCGATCGACTCAATCTTCAGGCCATGCGCCTCGACACGTTGGCGCAGCCGCACCAGGTCCTGGACTTCCCAGCGTTCGCCGCCGGGCAGTCGCGGGGAGTTGAGGACGATGCCGCTGACCCCCATTTGCGCGGCGAACTGCAGAATGTCCGGCGTGGGCTCGCTGAATTGGCCCGTCGCGATTCGCATCTTCTCGACCATGGCACACCTCTCAGCCCGGAATGTGCATCACCACGCCGTCCACGTTACACGCGCACGACCCTCTTGACCGCCGAGGCTGGCTTGCCCTACTCGCGAGACGACGCGCCGGCGTTGGGTGGGCGTCTGTGCTCTAAGAGACGCCACGCCTGAATCGCACGACGTTACGCCGAATAGTCTGCGCGGCCAACGCCAACATGAACATCGACACTGCCGCCAGGGCCATGGTCGCGCCAGCCGCTGTGTCGTAGTGAAAGCTCACCAGCAGACCAACAAAGACTGACAACACACCAATGCCGATGGCCGTCGCAATGATGATTGGCACCCGGCGCAGCAGCATCGTGGCCGTAGCAGCCGGTGCGATGAGAAACGCGACCACCAACAGGCTTCCGACAGCTTCAAATGATGCGACAACCGCCACGGCAATCAATACAAGCAATACAACGTGGGTCAGTCTGGGTCGCAAACCAAGTAACTGCGCTTGCGTTTCGTCGAATGTCAGGACCAGGAATGCTCGGTAGAAGATTAGAGCGGCAGCCACGGTGATTGCCGCCGCAATGGCTTGGCGCAGCAGGTCATCCCGCTCGATTCCGGTGATCGACCCAAACAGGAACCGGTTCAGGTCGCCGACGTAGGAACCTGACTGACTGGACAGAATCACAACGCCAAGAGCTAGAAACCCCACGAAAAGAACACCGATCGATGTATCGGTCGGCAATGGCGAGTGTGCCCGGACAAGATTGACTCCCAGGACCATTGCAATTGCAGCGATCAGGGCGCCCACCGTGGTATCGCCGCCAATGATGAAGGCGATCGCGATGCCGGGAAGAACGCCATGCGCCAGTGCTTCGCCCAGGAAACTCATGCTGCGCAGGACAACCCAGGTGCCCACGCTCGATGTCGTCAACACGACCAGCACGCCTGCGAATAGCGCGTTCCGCATGAACTGGTTGGAGACGAATCCCTGGATGCCGCTGACGGTAGCCGAGGTTCTCTCGATGTCGCAGTACCGCCATCGCGGTCTGCTGGGTCCGTTGCGAGGCGATGATCGTCGCCGAGTCGCCGAGGCCAGCGACCGACTGGAAATCGAGGATCTCTCTGCTCGCAGCTTTGGGGAACTCTCGGGCGGCCAGTGTCAGCGTGTGCGGATGGCCGCAGCCCTGGCCGCGGATGCCAGGTGCATTTTTCTTGACGAGCCGATTACGGGCTTAGACCTCGCAAGCCAGTTCAGAATCCTCAACGTCATTGACGAAGAGCGGCAGGCCGGACGGCTTGTCGTGCTATGTACGCATCACCTCGACGAAGCGGAAAAGTGCGACCGCGTGATCATGCTGGCCGGCAGGGTTGTGGCCGACGGTCCACCGTAGCCCCGAAGCGCGACTGGCAAAATCAGTAGTCAGCCAATGGGGTCTAGTCGTCTGATTCTCGCTTCTGCGATCGACCGTTTTGCGCGCACGCTCGTCGTCAGCCGGCTTCGAGGCTGGCGCCACGGGCGGCTTGAGGCGCGCCTGCCGGACGGAACCGAGATGGCGTTCGGCGACGCATCGAGTGGCGACGTGGCACGGATCGATGTCCACCACGACCACGCCTTCACTCGGATTCTGGTTGGAGGGTCGACCGGCGCCGGTGAGGCCTACATGGATGGGCTTTGGTCCAGCCCGGACCTTCGTGCCTTGCTTCGCGGAGCCTTGGCCAATGCGCGCCGGGTTCGGTTTGATGCTGCCCTGTCACTGCCTCGACGCGGGCTCGACTTGTGGCGCCACACGCTCAGACCTAATACGCGCTCGGGTAGCGAGCAAAACATCCACGCACATTACGACCTAGGGAATGAGTTCTTCAGGTTATTCCTGGATGAGTCGTTGGCGTACTCCTGCGCGATCTGGGACGGCTGCGAGGACCTGGGCGCAGCCCAGCAGGCGAAGTTCGACCTGGTCTGCCGCAAGCTGGATCTCGGGCCGGGCGATCGGGTTCTGGAAGTCGGCTGCGGGTGGGGCGGGTTCGCCATGCACGCCGCGCACACCACTGGTTGCCAGGTCGTCGGCATTACGGTCTCGCGTGAGCAGCACCGGCTGGCCAGCCAGCGGGTCGCTGCCGCCGGGCTGGATGACCGGGTACGAATCGTCTACTCGGACTACCGCGATGTCGAGGGGACGTTCGACAAGGTTGTGTCGATTGAGATGTTCGAAGCCGTTGGCCGGGAGTATTGGGACGAGTTTTTTGCGACGTGCGAGCGCGTCCTGCGACCCGGCGGGGCCATGCTGCTGCAAACGATTGGCATTCAGGACCGCGATGCCGTCTCCGGGATGCGCGCCTCGGGCTGGATCAGCAAGTACATCTTTCCCGGCGGCGTCCTGCCGGCGGTGGTCGAGATTCGGCAATCGGTGCGGCGCGGAGGGCAGGCCCTGGCGGTGCGGGCCATCGAGGAAATCGGGCCGCACTACGTGCGGACGCTCGATGAATGGCGCCGTCGGTTCTGGCGGGCCGAAGCGCGAGTGCGATCACTCGGTTTCGACGACCGGTTCATTCGCATGTGGGACTTCTATCTCGCGTCCTGCGCCGCGAGTTTTGAGACGAAGGCCGTGCGCGACGTTCAGGTGCTGATCGAGCGAGCCGATTCACCGAACTCGGCAGCGCGCGCTGGCGCGTAAGCTCTAACGCTGCGTGCCGGGTGCATGGCTTCCGGATAATTCAGCGTGCCCCGCTTCAATGGCTGCTTGTTCGCGGGTGACCCCCTGAGGCGGGGTTGCGAGCCGCCTGCGCTTTGCGCATCCTCGATTTGGACGTATCTTGGCCGCCGCGCGAGCGGTTCTGCATGTAGGGAGATGGTTGGCTGGTGAGCGACACAAGCCTTGAGGCTTCGCCGAGGGACCTGAAGCCGGAAGAGATCAAGCTGCCGACACGCGTCGAGCAGCGGTATACGGCCTGGCAGGCCATTCGGCACAACTGGGGCTTTATTGCCCTGCACCTCGGCGTGCTCGCGGCGTTCCTTGTTGGAGTGAGTTGGCCGGCCGTGGTGGCCTGCCTCGGGTTCTACTGGATGCGCGTCTTTTTCATTACCGGGTTCTATCACCGCTATTTCTCTCACCGGACCTTCCAGACCACGCGGGTTTTTCAGGCGGTCATGGCGTTACTGGGCACGTTGGGGATTCAGAAGGGTCCATTGTGGTGGGCGGGCCACCATCGCTTTCATCACCGGCACTCCGACGAGGAAGAGGATGTGCACTCACCGCTCAAGGGCGGATTCTGGTGGGCGCACATCGGCTGGCTGCTGGCCTACAACCGCGACGACACGCGCTGGGAAGAGGTCAAGGACCTGGTCCGGTTCCCCGAACTCCGCTGGCTTGACCGGTGGTACTTCGGCAGCACGCTGCTCTACGCGGGCGGGACCATTGCGCTGGGAGTTTGGCTCGAGCGAGCTTTTGGGTCCACGGGTGTGACGTGGGGCCAAGTGTTCGTGTGGTGCTTCCTGGTCAGCACGGTCATGTTGTTTCACACGACCTATCTGATCAATTCCGGAGCGCACATGTGGGGCAGCCGTCGTTTTCCTACCAAGGACACCAGCCGCAACAACTTCCTGCTGGCGCTGGTCACCCTGGGCGAAGGCTGGCACAACAACCACCATCGCTACCCGGGCTCCGAGCGGAACGGGTTCTTCTGGTGGGAGATCGACGTGACTCACTATCTGCTCACCGTGTTGAGCTGGACAGGCCTCATCTGGGATCTGCGGCGACCGCCGGCGCACGTATATGACGAAGGCGCTCGAACCGGCTGAGCGTGAGTTGACATAAATGCGCATCGCCGTCAGCGGCTCGACCGGGCTGGTCGGAGCGGCGCTCGTCGCGAACCTGCACGCTGACGGTCACGAAGTCGTTCGACTGGTGCGGCCAGCCACCAAAACCGTGCAGCCCGGCGACATCCGCTGGGACCCGCAAACCGGGGATATCGATCAGTCGAGCCTGGAAGGCACGGACGCCGTGGTACATCTGGCCGGCGAGACGATCAGCGCGTTGCGGTGGACGGATGACAAGCGACGCCGAATCCGCGAAAGCCGCGTGCGCGGAACGCAGATCTTGGCTCAGGCGATCGCGAGCCTGTCCCGCAAGCCGGCGGTGCTCGTTTGCGCTGGCGCGACTGGCTATTACGGTGACCGCGGCGACGAAGTACTGGACGAGAAAAGCCCCCCGGGACAGGGATTTCTCCCCGCTGTGTCGGTCGAATGGGAAGCTGCAACCCGGCCCGCTGCCGAGGCGGGGATTCGGGTTGCGATTGCTCGATTGGCACCAGTAATCGATGCCCGATCTCCCGTGGTGGCACGAATGCGGCTACCCGTGATGCTGGGGCTGGGCGGCTGGTTTGGGTCTGGCCGGCACTATTGGCCTTGGGTCGCATTGGACGATGTGGTGGGCGTCTTCCGTCTGGCGATCGAGCGGGAGACGCTCAGCGGTCCGATAGTCGTGGCGGCGCCCGAGGCGGTGACCAACCGCGAATTCGTCAAAACCATGGGGCGGGTGCTGCGCCGGCCGGTCATGCTGCCGCTACCGTCGCCTGTCCTGCGAGCGGCGCTCGGCGACTTCGCCCGCGAGGCCTTGCTTTCAAGTCAACGAGTGCTCCCGCGCAAACTGCTCGATGTTGCCTACGAATTTCGCCAGCCACACTTGGAACCGGCGCTGCGCGCGGCGGTCCGATCAGGCTAGGCCCGGGTACCGCCGGTGAATTACCGCACTCGGCCAGCAGCACGGTGATCGTCCGGCGGTTTCCGGGCGTGCGGCCGGTGGCTCGAGTTTTGATCGCGGTCCGCAAGTGCCAGATTGCTGCTGTGGGCCTCGGCGTAGTCGCGCTCGTCGCCCTGTCGGGGACAGGTTCGGCGGCGGGCCCAGCCAGCTTTCCGCTCCATCAAGGTTTCTTCTATACGCAGACCGGCGGCGATGGAGGTTTGGGCTACGCGGTTCGGGACGAGCCAGGAGCTGGCTTCTGGACCGCCTTTCAGGACCTTGGCGGTCACGAGGTTCTTGGCTATCCCGTCTCACAGCCGTGGCGCGACGGACCCTTCACCTTTCAGGCGTTTCAGCGAGCGTTGCTTCAGGCTGCTCCCGACGGCCAGGTCCGACCGGCCAACATCTACGACTTACTGTCCGCGGCCGGGCACGATCCTTGGCTGCAGACGGTAAAGGGTGTGCCGCCGGCCACGCATTTGCCACTTGATGCCGGTCCGCTGACTCGCTTGGACGCTCTGACGGTCGCGCCGGAAATCGAGGAGTTCTGGAGCCAGGCTCCGAATGCTCTGAGTCGTTTTGGATTGCCGCTGGGTTACGCATCCGGTGCCGACGGCGGTGTGCTCCGGGCCCAGCGAGCCGTCCTGCGCCTTCGCAACGGCCAAGTTCGACTGGCACCAGCCGGCGACCACTTCAAGCAGGCCGGGATGATCCCGGCGGCAAACACGGTGCCGGTTGCGCCACCGCGCATTCCACGACCGGTGTTTGATGCCCATCGACTGCTGGTGACCAGCGTGGCCTTCGACCCGTCGGGCGCTCAGTTCGCTACCGGCGGATTCGACCGGAGAGTCGTCATCTGGGACCGGGCGACTCTGACGCCCGTATTCGAACTGGAAGGCCACTACGACGGAATCTACGAAGTCGCCTATTCGCCCGATGGCTCGGTGCTCGCCAGCGCTTCCGAGGATGACACGGTACGGCTCTGGGATCCCCGCACGGGTCAACCGTTGCACGTGCTGGAAGCTGACGAGCGGTGGTTTACGAGCGTTGCCTTCAGTCCAGATGGAGCCAAAGTGGCGGCGACCACCTACGGCGCGGCGCACATGTGGGATGTGGCGACGGGGGAGCACTTGGTTGAGTTTGAGGACATCGACGCCTGGTCAAATGGTGTGGCCTTTACGCCCGACGGAACCCGACTGGTCACGACCGGCTGGGCCGGCGCGGACATCTGGGATACGGCAACAGGCGAGCGCCTGCTGGCGCTAACCGAGCTCCACACGCGGGCCGTGCTGTCGCTGGCAATCAGTCCCGACGGTGCTCGCATCGTCACGGGTGCTGACGACAACACAACCGTGATGTGGGACGCCAACGATGGGACGGTCCTGGCCAGGTTGACGGGCCACGACGAGTCAGTCTGGCAGGTGGCGTTCAGCCCCGACGGGCGCAGGTTGGCCACCGCCGCTGGCGACTACAGCGTGGCCGTGTGGGATGTCGCTACGGCAACGAGGCTGTACAGCCTGACGGGCCACAGGTCTGAAGTGCAAGGCCTCGCCTTCAGTCCGGACGGCGACCTTCTGATTTCCGGGAGCTGGGACGGTGACGTGGGGGTTTGGCCGACGGCGCTGTCGGAACTGGCGGCCGAAACCACCTTGGCAGCTCCTGTCAATGCCATGGACTTCAGTCCCCGCGGGGCCACGGTTGCTACCGCTTTAGATGACGGCTCGCTTGTGATCGTCGGCACCGACGGTGCCGTGCGTGGTGCCATCGCAGCCCACGATCGACCGGCGCGCACCGTTGCCTATTCGCCCGACGGATCGATTCTGGCCTCGGGCGGAGACGGCGGCCGGGTGCGGCTGTGGGACGCCGAGCGCGGGGTAATGCTGGCCGAAGCGCCCGCGGTGCCGGACAGCGTGACCGCCTTGAGGTTTGCGTCGAATGGTGACCTGCTGGCGGGCGACGCCCGCGGCGTTGTTCGACGACTGGATGCAAGCAGTGGCGCTGTGCGCTGGGCCGTTGTGGCCTCTGGCCCCGTAACGGCACTCGCGGAAAACCGCTCCGGACTTGCGGCGGCTGGCACGTTTCAAGAAGTGTTGTTCCTGGATGCGGCGACTGGAGCTGAGCGGCTGCGACTGACAGGGCTGGATGACTGGATTCGCGCCATCCGCTTCGATCCAAAGGCCAACGAGGTGGCAATGGCCGATGGTTTGACAGTGAAGATTCTGGAGAGCGGCTCGAACAGTCTGCTTCGAGAGATCGAGCCGGAAGCGGGGCTAATCACGTCGTTGGCCTATCAGCCACATCTGGGTGAACTGGCCATTGGCGCCTACCAGCGTGCGCACTTACGTGACCCGACAGGCAGCCTGCGCCTTGGCCGAGTCATTGATGCGCACATTGACTGGATCCGAGCGCTGGCCTACAGCCCCGATGGCGCGCTGCTTGCCACGGTCGGCGACGACCGAGCCCTGCGCTTCTGGATCACCCGCGTTGACTGACCACGCCCGGTCAACGGACGAGCGCCAATCGAAGTCTGGCTAATAGTCCTCACGGGGCTGGCAGCTGTCGCCGCCGGCGCGTGGGCCTGGTTGCTGGTCGGTCGTGGATGGTTCTGGCGCACCGATGTGCAACTGCCGGCATCGTCACCCAATACCTCGCCAACCCGGTGGCCATCGGTGACGGTCATCGTGCCGGCGCGCAACGAGGCGCAAGTACTCCCGTCAACGCTTCCCACGCTGCTCAGGCAGGACTATCCGGGCTGCGTGCGGATTATCGTGGTGGACGACTCCAGCACCGACGGCACACCGGACGTTGCGCTTAGTCTCGGCGCACACTCAGACGCTCGTGACGTCGATGTAGTCACGGCGCCTCCGCTTCCGCACGGCTGGGCCGGCAAAGTCTGGGCCATGCACACCGGCGCGACATCCGATCTGGACCGCGAGTGCGAGTACATCCTCCTGACGGACGCTGACATTGCCCATCCCCCCGACCTCCTCCGGCGCCTGGTGGGCATGGCCTACCACCGCGACCTGGACCTCGCGTCCGTGATGGCGCACCTGCGTGCAGTCACGCCGTTCGAGCGGCTGCTGGTCCCGGCCTTCGTGTACTTCTTTGGGCTGCTCTACCCATTCCGCTGGTCGAACGATCCCAACCGCGAAACGGCGGCGGCCGCGGGGGGCTGCGTACTGGTACGCAGGCGCATGCTCGAACGAATCGGTGGCCTGGAATTGATCCGCGACCAGATCATCGACGACTGCGCCCTGGCCGCCCGCATCAAGCAGGCCGGAGGCCGGACCTGGCTGGGGCTGGGTCGCGACGTTCGCAGCGAGCGTGGCTACGCCGGCCTATCCGGCGTCTGGCACGTTGTGGCGCGCACGGCCTACACCCAGCTTGCCTACTCGCCCATACGACTCGTCGGCACCGTCGTCGCGCTGCTGCTGGCCTTCGCCGCGCCACTAGTCGCGGTGGTAGCCGGTGGCGCAGGTCTCGCGATTGGAGTCAACACTGGCGCAACGGCGGCAGCCCTGGTGACCGGAATCCTCGGATGGACGCTGATGACCTACAGCTACCTCCCGATGACACGCTGGTACGCAGGCTCCCCGCTGCGGGCTGTCACGCTGCCGCTGTCCGCCGTCATCTACGTCGCCATGACCCTCGACTCGGCGCGCCGCCACTACGCTGGCGTCGGCGGCGGCTGGAAAGGCCGAACCTACGGTCGCTAGCGGACGAACGCAGAGCTACCCGACGACCGCCCAGGCCCGCTGCGGCTTCAGCGGTGGAACCAACCATCCCAATCCCGCCAGCCGCGGCCTGCGTCGGCTCTGATCTCACCACGGTTCGGCGCCAGTCTTGAGACGAACCAGGCAAACCGTCGCAGCCCGACAGCAAACTGTCTGAGGCCGCATCGCGGGCTAGACTGCCGTGGCCGCGCCGGTGGAGCACAGCCCATCCAGATCGATCCCGGGCAATTCCTCCACGACGGCTTCGTGATTCTGAAGAACGTCGTTCCACCCGAACGGCTGGACGAGTTACGTGCCAGCTTCGAGACCCTGGTCGACCGGCAGCAGGAACGTTGGGCGCGCGATCGCGACGACCCGGGCTGTTTCGCCTACGTGGCCAAGCAGCCGCGCCTCGCATTTCAGACCGTCATAGACGCGGCGACGGCCAACGCCGTGGAGTTTTGCCTCCACGAAAACACGCTCGGCGTAAGCCGGCAAGCGCTCGGCACACCCGACGTGGGCCTGAAGCAGATGATCCTCCTGTGCAACCCCGAGACCGCCTACGGACCGGATCTGTGGCATCGCGATGTAAGTCACGGGCCAACCAACAACGCGCCCCTGGCAGGTCTCCAGGCGGACATGCTGGCCAACGGTCCGGGCTCCGTGCAGTGGAACATCCCGCTGTACGACGACGATGTGCTGTGGGTCGTCCCCGGCAGTCATCGGCACCTGAACACGGCGCGGGAGAACCGGGAGCTATTGCACGACCCCCGCGCAAAGCTGTCGAACTGTAAGCAGGTCTGTCTCGAGGCCGGCGACGGCGTGATGTACGTCAACACCATCCTGCACTGGCCCAGCAACTACAGCACCAAGCTGCGTCGCATCATCCATCTCCGGTACACCTCGTTCGGTAGCCCGCTCTATCCCTACGGCTCCCGCTTCCTCTGGGAGCCGGGTTTCGTCAAGCACCTGTCAAAGCAAGGACAAGCGGTCTTCAATCGGTTCATCGAGCTGGCTGAACGCGAGGACGATCGGATTGAAGTGGTCTACCGCGCGATCCTCGACCAGGATCCGCAAGCATTCCGGCGGGCATTGGCCCTGCTGCATCCAGGCGACATCGGGCGGATGGTCTGCGTGGTCCTGCTGTCAAAGCTGGCTCGCCGCATCGGCACACTGAATCGCCCGGAAACCGCGAATCTTCCTGAACGCGAGCGCGCCTCAGCCGTAGGCGAGCAAGTCTTCAGCATCAGCAATCTCGAGTCGCTGGCTCGGCGCTTCACCGCCGCTGAAACGAAGCTGCTCGGACAGCGCTTTGCACCGTTGGACGCCAGGCTCCAATTGGAGACCGAGCACTTCGTGCCCAGTTTCTCGAGCAAACCCACCCGCTACGCGCAGGAACACATGCCCGCCGACTTTGGCGTGGACGACTTCATCGCTAGCTGGAGCACAGCCGCCTAGGCCCAAAGCGGAACACTTCGGATGGCGCACGACAAGCTTGGAGTGAAATGTCCATCACGTAACAGGCGCGGATACTGGTCGGGGCGGCCGGATTTGAACCGGCGACCTCCTGACCCCCAGTCAGGTGCGCTACCAGCCTGCGCCACGCCCCGGTGAGGCGAGTCTATCAGCGAGCCTCCGGCCTGGTCGGCGAGCGATCGGCTGCCACCGCGTGCCGCAGCCGCCGCTGGCGGCGCCACACGTCCCACGGCCACGACGGCCCGGCCACAAAGGGCCGAATCTCATCCCAGCCGACTCGGCGGCGAGCCGCCACTTGCTTCCGCTGCCTCAGCACCGGACCGAGCGAGCGCAGCCCGGCCAGCCGTCCACGCAGCGCCGCCAGGTTGCGTTGACGCGCCATTGTGATCGGCAGTGAGGCCAGGTCGTAAGCGACCAGCAGCGGACCGTAGATCAAGAGCGCTCGACCTGGGTGGTTTTTTGCAATCGTCCAGACCTTGTTACGACCCAGGTGAAACGTCTTGAACGGCGACTCTTCCGTTCCCGTAGCCGAGTGCGCATGCACCACACGCGCTTCCGGGATATAACGCGCGGTCCAGCCCAGCCAGCGGGCGCGCCAGGCCAGGTCCACATCCTCCAGGTAAGCAAAAAACGCCGGGTCGAATCCACCGGTCTCGTCCAGCAACGACTTCCGATACAGCGCGGCCCCGGCGCACACGCCGAAGACCTCCCCGCCGGCATCCACGCCCACCGGCTCTGCGTTGTGCCGGTCCCACGCGATGCCCAGCACGTCCGTCACCACGCCGGCGGAGTCGATGATGTTCGGATCCCGGTCCAGCACGATCCGGCTGCCGAACGACCCGGCCTCGGGATGCTCATGCGCGGCCTGAACCAGCAAATGCAACCAATCTGGATCGGGAACCGCATCGTTGTTGAGGGTTGCAACCAGCTCCGCCCGCGCCAGTCCAAACCCGACGTTGTTGGCCGCCGCAAACCCCTGATTCGAGTCCAGACGCTCCAGCACGGTCTGCGGATACTCGCAGGCAAGCCACTCCGCCGTGCCGTCCGTACTGCCGTTGTCGACCACGATGGTCTCGAACCTCACCCCGGTCTGCTCGTGCAGTGCCGGCAGGCAGCGCCGCAGATGGCCCAACCCATTCCAGGTGACGATGACGACCGAGGCCTCGGGAATCTCAGTCACGACCCGGTCGCCGCTTCGTGCATGGCCGAGTTCCCCAAGCGCGGCGACCACCCGGCGTCTACGCTTGCCGCGACGTCAGGCAGCGTCGGATCGCGCATGCAACGGCAACTCAGGTCGATCTCCCCCACCCAGCTACGCACGTACGACACCTGCCCGCTCCAGTATCGGATGCGCTATGTCGAGCGCGTTCCGACGGTAGATTCCCCGGCATCGCTCGTGGGTCAGGCCGTGCATGCAGCCCTGGAGCGCAACTTCCTGGAGAAACGCCGCGGCGGCCATGACCTGGATTTGGTTGAGGCCGCCGAGACCTACGACGACGTCTGGGACGCCCGCCTTCCCCCCGGTTCTGCATCAGGACCATCGGGTGACGAGTTCGAGCAGGCCTACGCGTCCGGCCATGCGGTTCTGAAGCTCTACCTGACCGAAGTCGCTCTCGGCGTCATTCCGCACCTGGTTGAGCATCGATTCAGATTCGACATTCCAGGTGTCCACGTCCAGCTCGTGGGCACCGTCGACCTCATCGACCGGAACGGCGTCGTGATCGACCACAAGACCTCGTGGCGGGCCTATCCCGAGTCATATCCCGATCGGGATCTCCAACTACAGTGCTACGCGATCGGCTACGGAGTCTTCAGAGCGGGAACGCGGATTCGTCCCGGCAACCTGCCCGCGCCGTTCTTCATACCTCAGGTCCGCGTTGACGTGCTGGTTCGCGAAGATCCCCCATTCGTCCAGCAGCTACATGGGTCGTATGGCCGCGAGGACCTGGAACACTTTGCGGCCCGAGCAACTGAAATCGTTGTTGGCATTGAGGCGGCCCGCTTCGATCCGTTCTGGCGAGCGCCCAATCGAGCCGAGGATCCTTCAGTCTGTCGCCGCTGTTCGTATGCCCTGCTGTGCGAGGTATCGCTCGTGCGCGACGAGCTACTGGAGAACGGCCGCCAGGATGGAAACGAGGAAGAACAGCGTTGACGCGCCGATCGTAAAGTTGAACGTCAACCGGTCGACGCCACGCCGGGCGTGAAAGAACGAGCTATCGCTCCCGCCCAGCGCCGAGCCCATCCCCGTATTCCGCAACTGGATCAGAACCGCGGCAATCACAATCACGGATAGCGCCAGTTGGGCTAGCTGCAGAGGGGCGTTCATTGGGTTAGGCAGTCTCCGGAGCCGCCGAGCGTCCGTCGCTGGTGGCCATGGTGGCGGCGATTTCAATGGCCATCTCCATACTATCCGCCCGCGCCACGCCTTGCCCGGCAATGTCGAAGGCAGTGCCGTGATCCACGCTGGTGCGAATGATGGGTAGACCGACAGACACGTTGATGCCGTCAAAGAAGCCGGCAACCTTCACCGCCACGTGTCCCTGGTCGTGATACATCGCCACCACCCCGTCGAACGTCCCGTTTCGAGCCCTGTTGAAGACAGTGTCGCCCGGCTCGGGTCCGTACGTGTCGATACCGTCGCGGCGCGCATCCTCGATGGCCGGCCGAATGAACGCATCGTCCTCGTGACCGAACAGGCCCCCCTCCCCCGCATGCGGGTTGAGCCCGCAAACGGCGATTCGCGGCTCCGGAATGGCCATCATCCGCAGCGTTGCATCCAGCAGCCCAATCACATGCCGCACGTTCTCCCGCGTCACCCGGTCAATCGCCTCCCGCAGCGAGACGTGCGTGCTGTTGTGGATGACCCGGAGCCCCGGCGCAACCAGCAACATGCGCGCGCCCGGTGAGTCCGTCAGGTCGGCCAGCAACTCCGTGTGTCCCGCGTAGTGGTACCCGGCGGAGTTGATGGCGGCCTTGTTGATCGGCGCGGTAACGATGGCCGCCACCCGGCCATCAAGTGCCAGTTTCGTCGCCGCAATCACCGCCTCAGCCGCGGCCGCGCCGGCTCTGGCGTCCACCATCCCTACGGGCGCCTCGCTCAGATCGCGTCCCCACGGGTCATAGACCTGGATCTCATCACCTCCGCGGTCCAACGCGTCCACGTCCACGGCGGCGACGTCGACCCCCACGGCACCGGCCGCCCGTTCCATCGTCCCCAGGTCACCCACCACCACGGCGCGGCATACGGCGCGGATCTTCGGATTTACCAGGGCCTTCGCCGTGATTTCCGGTCCGACGCCGGCAGGGTCGCCCATGGTCACGGCAATCAGCGGACGCGGGTCGGCGGACATCAAAACCTCAGCGACGTGTGACGCGTCATTGGGCGCTCGTTAGCAAACCGCGACGTCATGCTGCGTGTCTCACCTTGGAGCATAGGCGCCTGAAGGCAGTCGTCAGCGCGTCCGGGCCTCCCATGTTCCCGCCCTTGGTGACGATCGACGCCACCCGGCGTGTACCGCGCAGCGCATCCCCGCCCGGCACGCCCCACTCGATCTCACCCAGTACCTCGATCGCATCCACCTCCAGCGCATCCAGCGCGGCGCGTGCGGTATCCCCGCCGGTGAGAATCAGCCCCGGCTGATCGGCGGCGCCCACCAGGGCGCTGCAGAGCTTGCCGACAAGGCGAAGTTGCGCCCGTCGTTCTTCTCGCCCGGGTGCTGATCCGTCAATCGTCGTGTCGAAGATCAACAAGCGATCGGCCACCTGGACTCGGCGCGTCTCCTGAATTGCGGCCTGAATATCTTCGCAGCGTCGGATTCGGATGCGCTGTGCAGAGCCCGCGGCCAGCGCGCGCTCGACCTGCGCCGTGGTATGTGCGCTCGGCGTGCCCACCACGGCCGCCACGAATGCCGCTTGGGCAAGGTAGCTGGGTTTGCCCGAAGCTCGATTGGGCCCCGCCAGGTATTCAGCGAGCCCGGCGGAACCCGCGCTCACGCGTCCAACGGCCGACGCACGAACGGCTGACGCTATGTTGTTCAGGTCGTCGTCGGTCTCAACGTCCGGCGCCAGGATGTCGATGCCGGTCCGGCCTGCCCGCTCCATCTCTGCCAGGAGCCCGTCCTGGCCTCCCCGGACGACATCGAGCGAAACACCCTCGGCCCTCAGCCCGCTGTCCCGCAGGAGCGTGGGAATGTGCGACTCCCTAACCGGAGTTAGCGGATCGCGCCCCGCGGCAGCCTCGGCTACTGGAACTCCGTCCAGCCGATGGATTCCATCGATCGTCGTCCGGCCACCGGTCGGATATGCCGGCGCAAACACCAGCGGCCCTGAGCCGGCGACCTCGCACAGCGCTCGCAACTCGGCCCCAATGTTCCCGCGCAGCAGTGAATCGGTCTTCTTGTAGATCCGCGCCGACGGTCCGCGTTTCAGCGTGCGAAACGCTGCCGTCACGCTCTCGGCGGCATCGGCGGCCGCAACGTGCCTGGTTTCGGTGCTCAGGGCAACGACTGTTCCGCCGGATGGCCATTCGCCGGGACTAGTCGAAACAATGGTCTGCTTACCGGCCTTCCGAAACTGCAGCGCGGTGTCCAGCGCCCCCGTCAGGTCGTCGGCGATGACGGCCCAACGCTCCATTGGTCAGGCCACCAGCGGCAGCGTGTCCGGTGCGTGGGTCAACACCCCAACCTGCGGCATGGAATCGCTTGTCCGCGCCAGGGCCGAAAGCGCCGTTTCCACGTCCGGCGCCGTGTCGAACCCCAGCGCCTTCGCCTCGTGCGGCGCAATGCCGTCCGAGACCAGCACCACGCGCGCGTATTCCCTAACCCTGGCCCAGGCCACGGCCAGTGAGGCGGCCACGCGGTCGTCGATCTCGTTGCCCTCGTAGCGTCGCAACAACTCGTCCGCCGGCTGCGCCGTGTAGTCGAGCATGTCGGGATGCGTCACGGCCACCCCTTCCGGGCAGGGCGTCACCACGATGATCGTTCCGCCGGGCCGCACCATCAGCATCGCCGGATACAGGCTCTTGTGGGCCTGCCAGAACTCGATGTCGCACGGATGCGACCCGGCCACCACCGCGTCCAGCCCGGCCGGTGCGCGAACGCCGTAAATGCGCCGGGCGTCTTCGACGGCCCGTCGAAAGGTAGGCCTCGTCGCGCCAAAGCGAGCGGTCACGATCCGTCCGTCGGCATTGAGGGTCACGTTCAGCACCTGCCGCATGCCGCAGCGCTCAGCAATCAACTCCATCTCGGCGCGCACCGGAGTGTCGACCCGGCCCAGCAGCGGCGTCCGCGCCCTGGCGCTGAACATGTGCGTCGCGGCCGTCGTGGCGGCGCCCGAGACTCCCGGCTGCACGATCTTGGCGCCCGCCGAAAACCCCGCAATGTGATGAGGCACCACGGCGCCGGTCCCAATCACGATGTCGGCCTCGAACAGGAGTTCGTTCACCTCGATCGGCGTCCCGCTCGGCGTCACCCCCAGGTCACGCAGGGGTGCCGTGCGGTGGTCGTGCTGCGTCACCCGCACCCGCGCCAGCACCTCGTCTCCAACCTTGTGTCGAATCTCTCTGTCCGTCATCGGCCGGTGCGTTCCCAGCGCGATCATCACCAGGATGTCGTCCGCCGCGATTCCCGCCGCTTCCAGGTCGTCCAGGATCGGCGGCAGCAGCAGATTCGCCGGCGTCTCCCGCGTGATGTCGTCAATCAGGACGAGGGCGCTGGCCTTGCCGCGCGCCGCCTGGCGCAACGATTCAGACCCGATTGGGTTGTCCAGCGCCTCCCGGATAACGGCCTCGGGCGCGAGCGCCGGCGGCGTCGGTCGGGGCGTGTAGACCCCCGTCAGGTCAACGCCGGCCGTGCCGACGGCCAGCGTCTCATCGCCGTAGGGCAGATCAAAGCTGCGGATCATGCCGCTGGCGCCGGTGGCGCGCTAGGCCGCCACCACCGGGTTGCTTAACACCCCCACGCCTTCCACCTCGATCTCGATCACGTCGCCCGGCGAGAGCGCCGACGGCCCCGCGCACGTGCCCGTGTAGATGCAGTCGCCGGGACTGAGTGTGATGCCCTGCGAGGCGTAGGCAACCAGGGCGGCCACGCCGAACAGCAGGTCGTCCGTGTTGCTGTGCTGCTTAGTCTCGCCATTCAGCCGGGCCATGATCTCCAGGTTGGTCGGATCCAGGTCGGTGGCGATGCACGGCCCCAGCGGCGCAAACGAGTCCATGCCCTTGCCCATCAGCAGCACGCCGGTGGCCATTTCCTTGAACTGCAAGCCGCGCGCGCTGACGTCGTTGCCGCAGCTATAGCCCAGCACGTAATCCAGCGCCTCGTTCTCCGACACGTTTCGGCACGTCTTCCCCATCACCGCCACCAGCTCGGCCTCGTAGTGCACCTCGCCGAACGGGTCCTTCTGAAGGTCTGGGTCGTTCATTGACTGGGTGAACTTCGCCGGGTCCGGCAGCACGATGGGGGCGCCAGGACCGGTGATGGCCGAAGTGGGCTTCATGAAGAGCATGGGAAACTTCGGAATGGCGTCTTCGTCGTGGCCTTCCAGGATGTGCGCCAGGTAGTTGGCCCCCACGGCGATCACGTTGCCGGGATCCACCGGCGCCAGCAGGTCCAGGTCGTCCACCGTGCCGACCTGCGCTCCCACGTCGTAGTCGCCAAACATGTCGCCGCTGACGGCGTAAATCGCGCCCGACTCCTTGAGAGAGCCAAGGGCCGGCCCGGATTCGGTGGCGTAACGAACGAATTTCATACCCAGGGTCCGTCGTGTGGTGCCCGCATCAGCGCGAAGGCTAGCACTACCTCTCCGTGGTCAGAGCCCGAGGAACCGCACCAGTTCAGCGCGCAATTCGTCAGGCGCTTCCAGGCTCGGCCAATGCCCGACGCCCGGCGTGGAAATCACCTCGGCGCCGGCCAGTCGGGCTGCCAGGATTTGCACGTCCGTTCCGCGCACAAGCGGATCGTCGGATCCATGCACCAGCAGCGTGGGCGCCTCAATCGCGCAAGCTTCCTCCAGCAACACGCGCCGAGCGCTGCTGGTGAGACAGTTGGAGATCACGTCCGCGTCCACTGCCGCCGCGGCGTCGCGCATGGCGGCAAAGTGCGCCTCGGCCAGGTCCTCCACCAGACCTGCGCGCAGCCAGTCGTCGGCTGTGTCGGCGTCCCATCCAGCCTCGGTGATCCTGTCCCGTCGCTCCAGGGTTGCCGCCGGGTTGCTGTCGAATCCGGCGGTCGAAATCAGCGCCAGCTTGGTCACATGGCTCGGAAAGCGTGCGGCAAATGCCAGCGCCACCAACCCACCATAGGCGTGGCCCACGATCGGCAGCGCCTCGGTATATCCCTGCGCATGCAACACGCGGTGCACCAGCGTTGCTGCGTCGTCCACGGAGCCTGTCGCATTCCCGCGTTCACTCTTGCCGAAACCGGGAAAGTCGAGCACAAACGCGCGGCACGCGTCCGCCAAACCCTGGGTGACAAGGTCCCAGGCGGCGCCACCCGGACCAATGCCGTGGATGAACAGGACCGTGGTGCTCCCACTGCCTCGCACGTCCAGCGACACGCGGTGGTTATCGACGGTGACCAGGGGCATTGGGTTATCGATTGCCTTTCGAATCCAGGGCGTCGGCGTTGGCAATATACGGCAACCCGCGAAAGCGCCCATCCAGGTCGAGCCCGTAGCCAACCACGAATATGTCCTCGATCTCGAACCCGACCCAGCGCGGGGTGGCCTCCATCACGCGGCGCGAGGGCTTGTCCAGCAGCGTCACCACCTCGATCGAACGCGGGCTGCGGGATTCCAGCAACGCCAGCGCGGCCGCCACTGTACGGCCGGTATCCACGATGTCCTCCACAATCAGCACATCCCGCCCGGCGATGTCGCAACCCAGGTCCTTGACGACTTGGACCTGACCGCTCGACTCTCGACCGTCGTACGAAGCGAGCGCCAGCGATTCCACCTGGTACGCAGTGGCGAGCGTGCGGCTCAGATCGGCGGCGAAGATGAACGCCCCGTGCAGCACCAACACCAAAACGGGCTCTCGGCCCGCGTACGCCGCCGAGATTTCCCTGCCAAGCTCACCAACGCGCTGCGAAATGTCGTCGGCGGAAATGACCGCCGGCAAGTGAACATCAGACGCCGCGCCCGCCGCTGCTGCGGCGACTGTCACGCGATCCCGAGATGTCTCGGTGATTTGCAATCCGTTTGGTTCAATGGCGATCTGAAAAAAGTGTGCGGAGTTTTGCCGTGATGCCGCAAACGGCGTGTCAAAGCTCGACCGGCGAATGCGCTTGAGTCTGTGACCACACTGCCTGACTACCTTGAGCCCGGACTCGACATCGTGATCGTCGGCATCAATCCCGGCGCCTCCTCAGTTCGGGCTGGGCACTACTACGCCGGGCCCGGCAACCGCTTCTGGAATGCCGCCAACCGGGCCGGGCTGTTCGGCGAGCCCTTAAGGCCCGAAACCGACGCCCGCGTCCTGGAGTTCGGCATCGGACTTACCGACGTCGTCAAGCGCCCGACTCGCACGACGAAGGACCTTAACGCCGACGACTACCGCCGCTGGGCGCCGGTGCTCAAGGACAAGATCAGGCGCTTCCAGCCCCGCATCGCCTGCTTCCAGGGTATCGGCGGCTATTGCAATTACCTCAGGTACGGCGAGGGCCTGCCGTCGACCCCGCGGCCGAAGCCGGGACGTCAGAATCGGCTGCTGGCAGTGTCAGTGGTGTTCCTGGTTCCGAGTCCCAGCGGCTTGAACACGCGCTACTCGTTTGATGACCTTGTCAACTGCTTCCGAGAGCTCAGAGTGCTGCGAGACGAACTCAAGAGCGCCTGAAGAACGCCTGCGACATTCGTGCGGCTTAGCTTTGGCTGCCCATCCCCGCCGTCCGTTTCAGATCGTCCAACGCCCGCCGCGCCTGGTCCAGCGTGGATCGCGCCGCCGCCCGTCCGCGGTGGTATTGGATGATCGGCGGCAGAACGCGCGTCTCGACAATTGAATCCACGCGCTTGTTTGCCCGCTCCATCTTTACGGCGGTCCGCCGCAGTCCGCGCCGTACGTTCACGGTGGCCTCCACGATGGCGATGGCTCCCAGCACCCCGGCCACGAACGCCGCCAGCCCAATAATCAACCCCTGGATGACCAGGACGACGATCGCGATGTCGCGTGCGATCTCCACTAGCCCCGCCCGCGGCGTCCCCGGCTGCGACGGCGACGGCGCCCGCGCGAGCGCTGGGAGCGACGGCGGCGCACCGTTGCTTCAGCCTCGTTGGCCGCCTGCTCTGCCGCGCTGCGAATCGCGCTCAGCCGTTCCGGCAGCGTATCCATAATCTTCTGCGCCTGCTGCGGGGCCGCAATCGTTCCTATCGCTCCGCCTACAAAGAACCCGGCGGCTGCGCCAATCAATATCCAGGCCATGTGCAATTCCACTCAGCGCCACCAGCGCAGCGCCATTTGCAGAACCCGGCGGAACTTTCTGAGGGCGCCCGAAGTCGAACTCGTGCCGTCCTTCACCACGTCACTCACCAACTCCGTGGTCTCTCTGACGGTGTCCACGGTCTCCCGAGCCGACTGAATAATCGGCGCGACGTCAGTCCGGATCGCCGCCAGCAGACGCCAGACCAGCATTCCGGTGATAAGCAACACGACGGTGGCAACCAGAGCAACAGCCGCGAGTACGACCACCGCGATGTCGCGAACGCCTGCCAAATCCATGGCTCAGGCTCGAGAAGGCGTGAGGCGGCGCAAAGGCCGACTGATCATCCGTGCCGCGAGCCTCAGGCGCACCCGCCGCCAGGCCTTGTCAACCATGCGTCGCTCCGAGCGTGATATCTGCCGTCGGCCATACGTGGCGCGAACATACGTGTCCGCAACAACCTCGGGCGGGGCGGGAGAACTGGTTGGCGCTCCGGTGGCGGGCGCCGGAAACAACTCCGCAGCGAGTTGGCGGCCGAGCTCTACCGGCGTGAACCCGCGGCGCGTATTGTACCCGGCACGACCCGCCCAACGAACCATTCGGTCATAACGTCGGCTCACGGCGGCACGTGGACTCTGGATCAGGTCGCGGACCAGCGAGCCCAGTAGATAGAGCGTCCCCAGCCCGACGAGCGCAGCGCCAATCATCACCAGCGCCAGAACGGCGCCGCCCAGGTTGGCAAGGAACCCTTGAATGGGATTCGAGCCTTCGGTTGGGTCCAGCGGCTGGAAGTCGCCCAGGTTCACGTCCTCAAGTTCATCCAGGAAATCATCGACGACCGACAAGTCGGCGGCGTCCGGATTCAGCCCCTCGCCTTCGACGCCCTCGGTAGCGCCGCCGCGTACCTCGGGTGCTCGAAAACCCGATGGTTCAAAAAGCACCCAGCCGTAGGTCGGGAAAAACACCTCCACCCAGGTGTGCGAGTCAATCGGGTTGACGATATACCGCTGGGTGACCGGATCGAAGACGCCCTGCGCATAGCCGGTGGCCAGGCGTGCCGGGATTCCCATGGCGCGAACTAGCACGGCCATCGTGGAAGCTATCTGCGTGGCGTGCCCTCGTCGCAGGTCAAAAAGAAAATAGTCGGTCGCGTCCCGGTCCAGTGGCAGAGGTTCTGTGTCCTGCGCGAACGGAAAACGTCGCATGAAAAACTCGGCCGCGCGCGCGCGGTCGAGTGCGGTCTCGCTGGTTTCGGCTAAACGCGAGGCGAATTCGAGAACACGCGGCGGCAACTCAGGGAGCTCAATGTACCGGTCGGCCCACTCGGGGTAGACGGTGGGCGCGGTGCGCAGCTGCTGCGTCGTCGCCGCGGCAAGGGTCGAGTCCACGGAATACACGAGCCGCTGGCCCACGCGTCGAGTCGCACGGATCGACGCATAGTCGTCGATGGCGATGTCTCGTTCCGACACTTGCACCTGGTACGGCCTGTTCAGTCGAAGGGCATCACCTGGCGCGAATAAGACAGCCGAACCGGAGTCCAGAATCTCGATGTTTGAGCGCGAGGCAAGCCGTGACTTCAAATTGATGCTCTCGGTAATTGGCTGGTTGGCCTTGCGGCCCTCCAGGAGCCGCATCGTGCTGCGCCATCCCTGGCCGGTGTAAGTGTCGAAGGTCTGACCGCGCCAGTACGAGGGCACGGTGCTCTCGATAATTAGCGTCTCCTTGCGCGCAAACGGCTCGGGTCCAGTGAGCGCCAGCGTTTCGCGTCCAGCCAGCGTGGAACCTGAGGGATTGGATACTCCTCCGAACACACGCTGGATTCCGGCTTCCACATTGCCCCAGCCGTCGCCCATGTAGGTCCAGAAGGCCTCGGCCAGGGGATTCCCTGCCGCCCGCGGCAGGATGAGCGCCAGAAAGACCACGGCGGTGATCAGCATGGCGCTCACGATCAGAATGGTGGGCCCAAGCTCCTCGGAATAGTCCGTCCGCGTGTCATCCCAGCGAGCTTCCAGCCAGGCCAGCCGCGTGTGCACCGTGAGGGCGAGCGCGGCAATCAGAAACACCGCGAACGGCGGCCAATCGGGTCCCACGTAAGTGATGTTGACGGCGATAGCCAGCGTGCCGGGGGCAACGGCGAGATAGGCGTTGCGAAGGCGAAAGGCCGCCCAGGCCGCCGTGTATCCCATGCCCCAGGCGGCCATCGTCATCCAGAAGAGGAAGACCACGTTGTCGCGGCTGACCTGGAAGGCAAATGCTGCCTGGAACCACGACTCGAGTCGGAAGAACAAGTCTTGAAACAGGCCGGCGCTCTCGCCGACGGCCGCTGCCAGCGGCTGTTCGCGCACCAGGTTTCCGGCCTGTCGCAACTGGACCCACTCCACCGTGTCGCCAAAGAGCAGGACGAAATTCCGAATCCCGTCCAGCGGTCCCGGAAACGCTTCCGAGGCCACCACGTAAGCCACGCCTAGGTCGCTGACCATCCCGATGACGATGATCCAAAGCGATGACAGACGGCTGCGCGACAGCGCGAACCCAACCAGAATGGCCACGATGGCTACCGAGAGCAGCACCTCGGTTCCGGGCGCCCAGCCAACAGTGTGAACGCTGATCAGCGGGGCAAGCGTGGTCGTCGCGATCAGGGTCAGGGGCAACCATGCGGTGCGGGGCAGCTGCAGGGCGCGCGCCAGCGGGCGCGGACGACTGGCGACGGCGGTGCTCATCGCAGCTTCACGCGGGCGCCAGCGTCACTGGCCGTCGCTGGGTGCGTTCAAACTCTGCCAGGTTACGGCCGTCGGCTCGGATCATTTCGAATCGCATCCCACGGTCGACACCGAAAAAGCCGATTCCGGAAGCCGCCGCCGCTTGGCTGAGGCCGGCATTCGATTCCGCGGGCCCGAAGGTCGAAGCGTCCAGCGCGACCGCCATCGGGTAGATCGCACGGTGACCCAGTTGAGTCAGGCTGGTCAGCCAGCGCGAGTCCGCCGACGGCGTGATCGCTACCAGGCTCGTCCCACGACCCAGCCCGGCCGCGCTGGCGGTCAGAAACTCATGAAACGGCGCGGTGCCAGTGGCCTGCACCACTGCCAGGGTCTCCAGGATGCGCCAAAGCTGCTTGAGACCCTTTTGCGGCTCGATCAGGTAGCGCCCCTGGCGGCTTAGGGCTACGAATCCCACGGCCTTGTTGTCGCGCACGAACTGATGCGCCAGCGAGGACACGATCTTGACGCCGTATTCCTCCGTGGACTCGTCGCCGTGTCCAGCCTGCACCGACCGGTCCAGGTCCAGCGCGATCCACAGGTTGGCCGTCGGCTCGAGATCGAATTCCTTGACCAGGAGCTCTGAGCGCCGTGCGCTGGACAGCCAGTGAATCCGCTTGAGCGGATCGCCAGGCTGGAACTCCCGTATTCCACCGGCGTCCGACGTGACTTGGTGCGTTCGGATCGACGAGCGCGAGGTGCCCACCATCGACCCGGCGGGAATCTCCACGTCAGCCATGATCGAAATGGGCGGATACACAACGATCGTGTTGCGTATGTCGATCCGCCGTTCCGAGGCGAAGACCCCAAACGGGTCGCCAATGCGCAGATCAATCGGTCCCAGGCCGTACAAGCCGCGGCGATTGGCGACGCCACGCGAAATCCAGCGCTTGCGTTGGCGCGGTCCCAGGCTCTCGGCCACCGACGCTTGGTAGCCCGGCAGTTCCGAGTGGTCGTCCACTTCCACCAGCAGAATCGGCAGGCGGCCGGTATTGATGAGCTCAAAGTCTTCCTGAACTTCGTCGCCGACCGTGATCTGATGCCCGCGCAGCCGTCGGCGGAGTTGCAACGAGCGGGCGGCATGGCGCGTCCACATGTACGAAAGAATCACCAGACCGCCAAGCGAGTAGAGCAGCCAGTACGCAATCGGCGACGTCGTGACCATCGCCGCCACCAGCAGCACACCCAACAGGATGACGATCGACGGCCGTTGCAGGGTGACTGACGGTCCGGCTTCGGACGGTGCGCTTGCCACAGGGCCTCCACCGCCCATTTCAGCGCCGGGTTTGCTCCCAGGCGCCGTTACCACGTTCAATCAGTATGCGCGGAATCGGCCCCGCTCGCCTAGCCAACTCGTGCGGGGCGTGTATCGCGCTATACCTAAGCCGCTCTTGCTCCCGTTCCCCGGGGAGACCCTTGCACACCCCCCAGCCCCTCGAATGAGCGGCAGTTCATAATCCCCCTCGTGGCGGAGCGGGTTGGGGCGAGGAGTCTTCCGGGCAACCGCTCCGTTACGCCGCCAGGCCAATGCCCTGGACCACGGCGCCCATGGCCGCTCCCGCCAGGATGAGCCACAGCGAGTTGACCTTGGTGAAGATCAGGACGGCCAACGCAACCAGCGCCGCCAGGATCGTCGGTACGTCCACCAGCGCCGAGCGTCCAAGCAACACCATCACAACCGTCATCAGTCCCACGGCGGCCGCGTTGACGGCGTCAAGAATCGGCGCGGTAATGCTGGACGACCGCAAACGCTCGACCAGCGGGTGAATGGCCCCCACGAACACGAACGACGGCAGGAAAATCGCGACCGTTGCAACCACGGCGCCGGGAACCCCGGCTAGCAGAAATCCGATGAACGTTGCCGTCGTGAACACCGGCCCCGGCGTGACCTGCCCGATCGCCACGGCATCGAGCAATTGTGTTTCGGTGAGCCATCCCATTCGCTCCACGAAATCGGCTCGCAGGAAGGCCAGCAACACATAGCCGCTGCCGTAGAGCACCGCGCCGATCTTCAGAAACAGCAAGGCCATGCCCAGCAGGCTGAACGTTGTAGGCACCGCCGAGACCGCGCCCACGCTGGCGAGCGGCGCAAACAAGACGCCCGAGAGCCGTCCCGTCAGCCAACGCGGCCGCTGCAGGACCGCCCCCACCGCGCCCCCGCCAAATAGCAGCACAAGCTCATTGACGCCCAGCAGACCAAGCGCAATCACGGCCCCGGCCAGCAGCGCCGTCTGCCAGCGACGCACCACCACGCGTCCCAGGCCCCAAATGGCCTGCGCCACGATCGCGATGACGACGGGCTTCACGCCGTACAGCACCCAGGTCACCGCCGGAGTCGATCCGAACTCGACATAAACCCACGCCAACACTGAAACCATCACCGCGGCCGGAGCGATGAATGCCACCCCGGCGCCCACCAACCCCCGCCAGCCGGCCCGTTCGCGGCCAAGGTGAATCGCCATCTCGGTGGAGTTCGGACCGGGGATCAGATTCGTAACCCCGAGCAGATCGAGGAATCGCCGGTCCGTCAGCCATTCGCGCCGCGTCACGAACTCGTGCCGCATCATGGCAATGTGCGCCGCCGGACCGCCGAACGCCGTAAGGCCCAGCCGCAAGAAAAGCAGCGTAATGGTCAGCGGGCGTTCGATGTTCAGAGTCCTCGCGCCAAAAGCTCAGCGCAGTTTTTCCCGATTGCGGCGCATTCTGCACTAAGCTCTATGTCATGAACTTCCAATTCACTGCCCATCGCCGGCGCCTGGCATTGGTCGTGGCCTCGCTGGCGATCCTGCTGACGGGACTGGCGGCCGCTGACTGCGCCGGAACCATGGAACCCCTGGCCACCCCAACGCCTGCGCCCGAGCTCAAGTTTGAGATTCAGACCGAACAGGTTGGCCCCAGCCGCACCAACGTCATTCTCTTGGTCACGAACATCGGCCTGACGGATGTCCTGATCGAAACCACCCTCACGCTGCCCGAAAATGCGGGTTCGGACCGCGACTACAGTCCCACCACGCGCGCCAAGATCACCAACGAGAGCGGACGCGAGATCGGCGCCAGCGCCCGTGAGACCAAGACCCTCACCTGGGTGCCCGAACGGCTGCGCGCCGGCGTCACCCTGCGTTGGGAGTCGGCCCTTCGTTGCCTTGTCGAAGAGCCGGTGCGGGTCTCAGCCAGGATCACCTCCGTCGAAGTCGGCAACGTCCGTGAGGCCCACTTCGACGACCTTACCCAGGAATCCGACGTAACCTGCCTGCCCCCGCGCCGACCCGGAAGCTAGCCGCCCGGCACCGCCGGCACCACCACCTCGGGCCGCGCCGGTAGCTCCTCCGGCCGCAATGCAATCTCAGTCCCCGCTACGCGTCGCACCTCGCGGCCAACCAGGAACCCGGTCTCGTCCAGTGGCGCCGTGGGGTGTCCCGGCAGGCGCGACGTCCGGTAGTGCATCGGAATTGCAATCGACGGTCCAATCTCATCCATCGTCGCGGCTGCCGTCTCGCCATCGATCGTGAAGAAGCCGCCAACCGGAATCAACAGCACCTGGTGCCCGCGGCACTGGGCCAGCAGGTTCGTATCCAGCCGGTGCCCCAGGTCGCCAAGGTGAAGAATCCGTAGACCGTCGACTTCAACCGACATGAACGCCGTGCGTCCACGCTGCTGACCCTGCGCTTCGTCGTGGTACGCCCCACCGATCATGCTCAGCGTCACGTCCCCGACTGACACCGTGCCGGGATGCCAGCCCGTGTCGGAAATCCCCCGCACAACCTTCGGCGTCCCCGGCGCCAGCCCCACGTTGTTGTGATCCGCATGCTCGTGGCTGACCGCTACTAGGTCGATTGGCGGCAACTCGGGCACCGGATAGCCGAGTTCCACGTTGAACGGGTCCAGCAGCACCTGCACCCCGCCGGGACTGCTCAGCAGAAACGTCGCGTGACCCAGCCAGCGCAGCCGCGTCGGTTCGCCGACGGCCGGGGCGTCGGGTTGCGACGAAAGTTCAGAGTTCACGACGACCCTCTAGCGCCTGCGCGATGGTTGCCGCGTCAACGTACTCGATGTCCCCGCCGGTCGCGAGTCCCCGCGCCAACCGCGTGACGCGCACGCCCAGGTCGTTCAACCGCTGGCGAATCTCCATTGCCGTGGCATCCCCTTCGATCGTCGCGTTGGTCGCAATCACCACCTCGCCGATCCCCTCTCGCCCGGCCCGCCTGACCAACAAATCGATGGTCAAATCGTCCGGACCTATCCCCTCCAGCGGCGAAATCGCCCCATGCAGCACGTGGTACAGCCCATTGAATCCCCCTGAATTCTCAACCGCCACCAGGTCCAACGGATCCTCAACCACGCAAATCAATGCGGTATTGCGGGAAGGGTCCTGGCATATCGCGCACGGGTCCGCATCCGCGAAGTTCCGACAGCGCTCGCAGGTCTGAATCCCGTCATGCAGCGACGCGATAGCCGTCCCCAGCGTGCGTGCCTGGCCCTCCGACCCGCGCAGCAGAAAGAAGGCCAGCCGCTGCGCGGTCTTCGGCCCCACGGTCGGTAGCCGCGACAACTCTTCGATCAGCCGCGTCACCGCGCGGGGCAGCGCGTCCGCCACGTGCTATCCCAGGCCCGGGATCTTCAGCCCGCCGGTCAGCCCGCCCAGCTTGCTCTTGGCCAGTTCCTGCGACTGCTCCATCGCATCGTTGACCGCCACCAGGATCAGCTCGGACAGAAACTCGGCATCCTCCGGATCGATCACCGACGGATCGATGTCAATCGAGACCACCCGCTGATCCCCGGTGGCCACCACCTTGACGGCTCCGCCGCCCGCCGTGGCTTCCACGGTCATCGCCTTCAGTTCGTCCTGAACCTTCTCCATCTGCTTTTGAAACTGCCGGAACATCTTCATCGACATGCGTCAACCTCCGTTTGCTGAGTTGCCTGGAATCGGCTTGGCCCCATACTCGCGCATCGCCACCCGCACCACCGGATCGTCGTCGACCGGCGTCCTGGTGGACGGGCGTCGGGCTGGCGTCGAAGCGCTGCGTTGTTCGTTGCGAACCTGGATCGGGCGGCCCAGCACCTGCGACAGCGCCCGCGCTACCTGGCGCAGCGCGCCCGGCTGCTGCACGCGGTCAAACAGGAACCGGCTGCGATACCCCAACGTCACCGTGCCGTCGGCAAAGTCCAGCACCTCCGCCTCGCCTGCGTACGGCGCGATTTCGCGAGCCTCCTGGCGGATCACCGACACCCACTCATCCTTGCGGGCGGCGATCATCGCGGCCGAAAGCTCACCATCGCCGGCAGCCGTGGCCCTCACAGGTGCCGGTGCCGGCTGCGCTGGAGGCTCGGCTGGAGCGGCCGGCGAGTCCACCGGCCGCGCGGGCGCGGGGGAAGGGCGAACCTCTGGTGCCGTCCCGCTGGCCGGCGCTGCGGGCGCCGCGGATGCCACCGGCTCGGTAATCGAGAGCACCGCCCGCGCAAACGCCAATTCCAGTTCCAGCGTCGCGTCCACGCCGGTCCGTGAGGGCGGGTCCGGCTCCGCGAACACCTCCAGCGTGCGCACGATGTCACGCAAGCTCGACCGCTCAGTGCGCCGCGACAGCTCAAACGCCTCGTCCTCCGTCAGATGCCCGACGGCGGTCGTCTCCGGACTGGTCTTCAAGATCAGGATGTCCCGCAGAATGTCGATGATCTGTTGCCGCAGCGTGTTCGGGCTCGTCCCGTCCTCGATGGCTTGACCGATCGCCTGCAGTCCGGCCGCCGCGTCCCCGTCCATCAGGTGGCCCAGCAGTTGAATCACCGCGTCGCGCCCCGTCAGACCCAGCATCGAATTCACGGCCTCAGACGTCGCGTCGTTATCGCTATACGCCAGCGCCTGGTCCAGCAGGCTCACCGCGTCCCTCGCGCTGCCGCCGGCGTTTCGAGCCAGCGTGTGCAGCGCCGCCTCCTCGATCTGGGCGCCCTCCGTCTCGGCAATGCTGCGCAATTGCGCCGTCAGTTCCAGCACCCCGATCCGGCGAAACGTCAGGTGCTGCGTCCGCGACCGGATCGTCGCCGGCACCCGGTGCGGCTCCGTCGTCGCCAGCACAAACAGCGTCTGCGGCGGCGGTTCCTCCAGCGTCTTCAGCAGCGCGTCCTTCGCCGGCGCCGAAAGCTGGTGGACCTCGTCGATGATGTACACCCGGTAACGCCCCGCTCCCGGCGCAAACTGCGTCAACTCTCGGATCTCGCGGATATCGTCGATCCCCCGGTGCGAGGCCGCGTCCATCTCGATCAGGTCGAGAAAAGAGCCGTTGGCAACCGCCCGGCAGTGCTCGCAACTGCCGCACGCTTCCGCCTGGATACCCTCCAGGCAATTCACCGCCTTCGCCAGCAACCGCGCCGCCGTCGTCTTGCCGGTCCCTCGCTCGCCCGAAAACAGGTACGCGTGACTCAGCCGGTTATGCACCAGCGCGTTCTGCAGCGTCCGTACCACATGCTCCTGGCCAACCAGTTCGTCAAACCGCTGCGGTCGGTAGCGGTTATACAGAGCCTGAAACGACGGCGGACGCGACGCGGCCACGGGATCCTCCCGGCATGACGGCAGCGTCATGATAGAGATAGAGGCCGCGCACCCGCCGTCGAACCGCCCAACAACGCCTTACCGTCGGGCCGCGGCTCCGGCCAGGTGGACTCGCGGCGCCCGAAGGGGGCTTCGTACCGCTGCTTCCTCTCGGACCTGACGGGGTTGGAAGGCCTTCGTCGCACGAGGCCCGGCGTTCAATACCGAGCGTCGGCGGCAGACACGTTGCAAACGGCCCTCTGGCGGGGATTCAGCCCGCTATAGCGGATTGCGGATCAAGGGCACCGCTAGCTCCCCACCTAGCACGGCCTCACTTCGATACTGTCACGCCCCCCCCACCCGGTCAACGCCCAAGCCCCCCGTTCATGGTGAGCCTGCCGAAAGCGTGCTCCCACCGCGTTCGTGGTGAGCCGGGCCGGAATCTTTTGGAGGCCCGTGTCGAACCACAGAGCCCTGGCAACCAAGCCTCCGATCCGATTGCCGGTCCTCTACCCGTTCATGGTGACCCGGCCCAAATCCCCCGAAGGCCCGTGTCGAACCACACTCCCCGCCCCCGCTCAACCCCCCGCCTGCGCCGTCCCGCCCTGATACGTCGCCTCAAACACCTTTTCCGATACCCACCGTCGAAACGACTCGCTGTCGCTGAACTGCTTGAAAAACTCCGTGTGATCCGAAACCTCTTCGGTCACGGCCCGCCCCAGCGCCTTATCGTGCTCGATCCGCGCGTTCTGCTTGTCTGAGTTCGCCATCGCGTTCTTATAGGCGCGGTCTTCGGCCACCTTCGCGGGCAACTCTTCGGTGATATACCGCTCGATTCTGTCCTTATCCTTCCACTCGATGTTCCCAAACAGCTCATTGAAGTCCTGGATGATCTTCGAAAGCCGATCCATCTCCGCTTCCGGCCGCTGTCCCCCGCCCTCCGTGCTAACCGGATCGATCTCCGCATCCTCGTCCGCTAGCTGAATCTCCTGCACCGCCTGCTTCTCCACGCGGTAGCTGTCCATGTCGATCGCGTCCAAAATCCCCTTCGACAGATCGTCCTCCACCGGCGCCGGCAGCTTCGGCACCAGGAACGTCAGGAAGATCGACCGCTTCTCCCAGTCCGCATACGTGTACGAAAGGATCGTCGCCAGGAACCCGTACGACCGCAGGAACGCCTTCGCCCGTCCCTTGAACTCCACCTGCCGATCCTCGTCCAGGTCTTCCCGGTAGACCTCCACGCACTTGTCCAAAATCGGATCCAGCACCTCGCGATCCGCTCCGCTCAGATAGAGCTCCACCAACTCGTCTATCTGCTCGGGGCTGTACACCTGCGTGTCGTCCAGCGTCGCCTGCAGATCGTGCAACCGGTTGGCGTCGGTCTCCTCGGCCAGCACGGTCGTCCGGTAGTAGTCGGCAAACGCGTTCTGGATCGTTTCGGCGTCGTTCATGAAGTCCAGCACAAAGGCGTCGTGCTTCTTCGGGTGCGCCCGGTTCAACCGCGACAACGTCTGCACCGCCTTCACGCCCGACAGCATCTTGTCCACGTACATCGTGTGCAGCAGCGGCTCGTCGTAGCCGGTCTGGAACTTGTCCGCGCACACCAGGAACCGGTACGGCTCCTTCTGGAAGGTCGACGCTATCTGGCTCGACGAAAACCCGTTCATCGACGACTCGGTCACCTTCTCGTCCCCGAACTCGTGCTCGCCCGAAAACGCCACGATGGCCTTGTACGGACTCTTCCGCTCCTCCAGGTAATCCCGGATCGCCACGTAATAGCTCACCGCCCGCCGGATGCTGCTCGTCACCACCATCGCCCGCGCCTGGCCGCCAATCCGCTGCCCCGCCACCTGCTCGTGAAAGTGGTCCACCATGATCTCGGCCTTTAGCCGGATGGCGTGATCGTGGTCCTCCACGTAGCGCCGCAGCTTCTTGCCCGCCCGCTTGGTGTCGAACTCCGGGTCGCCCTCCACCGTCTTCACCAGCCGGTAGTAGCTGCCCACCGGCGTGTAGTTCGACACCACGTCGATGATGAACCCTTCCTGGATCGCCTGCTTCATCGTGTAGGCGTGGAAGGGCCGGTGCTTGGCCTCCGGGTCGCCGGCGTCCTTCGTGCCGAAAATCTCCAGCGTCTTGTTCTTCGGCGTCGCCGTGAAGGCGAAGTAGCTGGCGTTCGTCAGCAGCCGCTTCGACTCCATCAGCCGGTTGATCTTGTCCTCGGTCGTCTCGTCTTCGTCCTCGACGCTGCCGTTCTCGCTCAGCGCCATTGACACTGCCGCCGAGGTCCTTCCCCCCTGGCTCGAGTGCGCCTCGTCAATGATGATCGCGAACCGCCGCCCCCGGTGCTCGTCGCCGATGGCTTTCAGGATGAACGGGAACTTCTGCACCGTCGTGATCACGATCCGCTTGCCCGTCTCCAGCATCCCCCGCAGGTTGGCCGAGGTCGACGCATGACCCACCACCGACCCCACCTGCGCGTACTGCTTGATCGTGTCCCGGATCTGCTGGTCCAGCAGCCTGCGGTCGGTCACCACGATCACCGAATCGAAGACCGTCCCGCCCTCCCGCTCCAATCCGATCAGCTGATGCGCCAGCCACGCAATCGAGTTCGATTTCCCGCTCCCCGCCGAGTGCTGGATCAGGTAGGTGGTCCCCACCCCGTGCACCGACGCATGAGTTAGCAGCCTTCGCACCACTTCCAACTGGTGATACCGCGGCCATATCTGCGTCCGCTTCTTGCTCCCCGTCTTCTGGTCCCGCGACTCCACGATCTGCGCGTAGTTCTCGATGATGTTCGTCAGGCTGTCCCGCGTCAGCACCTGCCGCCACAGGTAGTCCGTCTTCAGCCCGTTCGGGTTCGGCGGGTTGCCCGCCCCGTCGTTCCAACCCCGGTTGAACGGCAGGAACCACGAGGCCTTGCCCCGCAGTTGCGTGCAGAACTTCACCTCGTGCTCGTCCACCGCAAAGTGCGCCAGGCAGCGTCCCAGCTCGAACAACCGCTCCCGCGGGTTCCGGTCCCGCTTGTACTGCTCCACCGCGTCGTCCACCGTCTGCTTCGTCAGACTGTTCTTCAGTTCGAAGGTCGCGATCGGCAGCCCGTTGATGAACAGGCACAGGTCCAGCGACAACGCCGTCTGGTCCTGGCTGTAGCGCAACTGGCGCGTGACGCTGAACCGGTTCTGCCGGTACAACTCCTGCGCCTTCAGGTTCTCCGCCGACGGCGTCCCATAGAACACGTCGATGCTGTGCGGCCCGTGCTTTAGGCCCCTGCGGATAACGTCAATCGTCCCCCGCTTGCTGATCTGCCCCTGCAACCGCGCCAGGAAACTTCGTCGCGTCGGGCTGTCATTCCCCAGGTCCAGCCCCTCCGCCACCTCCGGCTGTGTCGCCCGCAGAAACGCCGCCAACTGAACCAGGTCTACGCAATACCCGCGGTCATAGTCCTGCGGATCCCCACAAACCCACCCAACCCCATAACTCCCCGGCCGCTCCCCAACCCCATCACCCAACGCCACCTCACACGGCCCACCCGTCAACACCTCACAAATCCGCCGCTCCAACCCTTTTTCAGATGTATCCGTAGTCATCCCGCCCCTTCTTCGTCCGTTTCTTCGTACGGGCCGGTTTCAAACCGGCCTCTTCCGCTCGTGCCCCTTCTTGCGTACCGGCCGGTTTGAAACCGGCCTCTTCCGAGCAACCTGCAAGCCCCACTCACGATCCACCGGCCCTACCCAATCCTCCGCGGCCCACGCCCCTCAACCCCCTCATTCTCCCGCTTCAACCACCACCGCAACGGATTCTCCAGGAAATACTGCCGAATCCGATTCATGTCTTCTTCATTCCGCACCACATGCTCATAGAACCCCCGCCGCCAAACCGCCGCCCCCGGCGTCCCCCGCACCTCATTCACCCGTCGCCCCGAATACGTCTTAAACCCCCGCACCACCTCCGACAACCCATGCCGCCGCGGTCCCTCCGACTTCGTACGGGCCGGTTTATAACCGGCCTCTTCCGCTCGAAATGCGTCGGCTCCGGTCCCACGCCCGTGCTGCGTCCGGCCCGGTTTCCAACCAGTCTCTTCCTCCTGCGTCCCCCCTTGCGTACTGGCCGGTTTATAACCGGCCTCTTCCGCTCGAGTCGCGTCGGTTCCGATCCCGCCGCCCTCCTGCGTACTGGACGGTTTCCAACCGGCCTCTTCCGCTCGAGATGCCTCGTTACTGGTCCCGCGTCCCTCCTGCGTCCGTCCCGCTTCCCAACCGCCCTCTTCCGCCCGTGCGCCCTCGCGCGCGGTGCCCCCCTTCTGCGTACTGGCCGGTTTGAAACCGGCCTCTTCCGCTCGTGATCCACCCGTCAAACTCCCCAACCCCTGGCCGGACTCCAACCGCCCGTCCAAACCCCCACCCACAAAAACAACAATCCCATGCACGTGATCCGGCATCACCACAAACACATCCAATTCAACGTGCGGGTAATGCTCCGGCAACCCCTGCCAGACCTCTTCCACCGCCCGCCCCGCCGAATTCAACTCCATCCCACGTTCTGTAACCCGACCAAACAGCTGCTTCCGCCACGCCGTACCGATCGTCACCGAATACGCCCCATCCTGCGCATAGTCATACGCCCCCAACCGCCGCGGCCGCCCCGGATACTTAACCCTCATGGCGAAGCATGAATCCCACGTCCGCACATCCTTCCCTCCCGCGTACGGCCCTCATCTTTCGTACCGGCCGGTTTCCAACCGGCCTCTTCCGCTCGTCACGCCCTGGATCAACCCCAAGCCTCTTCCACTCGTGCGCTCCCTTTTGCGTCCGGCCCGGTCTCCAGCCGCCCTCTCCCGGTCGGGCCCCCTCTTGCGTACGGGCCGGTTTCTAACCGGCCTCTTCCGCTCGTGAGGCCGCGCTACACCCCACCCCATCACCATCACCCATCTCATCCTCCCCCTCTTCCCCCAACCCCGCCGCCGCCTCCCGCACATCCAACTTCCCCGTCACCACATCCGCGATCAGCCGCGTGCGGTATTCCCCAATCAAATCGATCTGCCGATGGGCGCGGACAATTTGGGCGTCGATGTCTGAGGTGGCTCTGTCGAGGTGTTCAGCGATGGCGGCTTGCTCTCCAAAGGGGGGAACCGGGATCGGAAAGGAACCGAGCATTGAGCGACTGACTCGATCCCTCGTGCTACCTCTGACTAGCGAACTCACCCAGTCAAGATATTGTCGCGAAGACATTGAGTACACAACAAACTCGGAATTAATATTAGCACGTGGCTTTAGAATGCAAACATCAACCGATGTTATCATGCGCCTGCCAAGTTTTGGTGCCAAGCATGCTCTCGCTACAGGATTACCTAAGCGGCAGATTAGAACGTCTCCGGGGAAAAATTCCGTACACTTGAATGACGCGAATGTCTGTTCGCTAATATACCGAAACCCCTTCTCTCGATACTCGCCAACACCGATGTTTCCTGTCTGGATGAGACGAATTCCATCCGAGGTGATATAGGGACTCTCAATCCAATCTCCATCTACAAAAGACTTGTAATCTGAACGGGCGAGATTCTTGACCGCATATATCTCCCAATGCTCCGGCACATCCCCCAACCACTCCACCCCCGACGCCTTCAGCCGAACGCTCGGATCAAGCCCCCGCGTCACCGCCTGGTTGATAATCGCCTGCTTCTCCTCCTCCAGCAGCCCAATCAGCCGCTCCTTCGCCCTCACATACCGTCGAACCTTGCTAGTCATATAACTCAGGTACCGAACGATGGCCCGTTGTTCTGCGAGCGGCGGCAGACAGCAACTAATATTCTTGAAGTGTTCGGGTCGTAGACTCCACATATCGGAAGCAATTCCGTACGACCATCGCTCGGCCTCTGTTGCGAAGGCCGGAGTCCGAAACAGGTAGTGAAAGTAAAGTGGCTCAGAGCAGGATCGTGGTCGCTGGATCACATACGCTGGGCTAACGATTCCCCTGTAAAGCGACACACCAGCCGCGCCCTGCCATGCTCTCATTTTGTTGTACACGAGATCTCCTGGACACACAAGCTTGTAGGACGATCTGTCCAGCCGCGAACCATCTCTCTTGCTGGTATTACGCAAGAGTTCTAGCTGCCGAATGACGCCAGCAGCGATAGTCACCGACAACAGTTCCTCGTTTTCGTAGCCGTACTCGTCGATCTCAGCGAATGTTCCCCGACAGGGTCGCACCTCCCAATGGGCTGGCACGTCACCGATCCATTCGGCGCCGGAAATCACATAATCGGGGTAGGCGTGCAATCCAAGTCCCTATCTTCGCAGTACGTCCTGATGAAAGTCAATCAGTGATGCAATATAGGGAACAATTGCTTCTCCACTCCAATACCGATTACTCGCTGCATCGATAACGCGTAACATACGTGACATGCGCTCTTGATCTGCACTCCTGACCCTCTGCGATAGATACTCTGGACTGCTCAACTCTTCGCCTTGGGCAAGTAAACGAAGCTGATCCATCGCTGATGGGGGCCTCTCAAGATCGTAAACAGTCGTGTTCTCGACGAAATACAACTGAGCTTCAATCCAATCTAGTACTCCGATCTGCCGCGTGTCCACGGGCTGTGAAGACAGGAGCTCGTCAGCATAATCGATGACTTCGCTCGCGAGACTCTCTCGCCGGACAAAGCCATGATAGAGATCTGGGTTCTTTAGCTTTATCGGTATGAGCAGGCCAAGCACCATGGGATACACGTGGTGGCCCGTGCGTACGTTCCTGGCCACGAGCGCAATCAATGCAACACAGTATTCAATATCGCGAAGCGACAGTCCGAAGCGAGACCAGATCGACGGAAATGTATCGTACAAAGCACGATAGTCATCGGCGTGAATGCTGCTACTCGACTCCGAGCTAAGGTCTGAAAAGAACGTCTGCAACCCATGTTTATCCATAACATGATTGCAATATTTCGCCCCGTCGATTTCAGGAAGCGTGAATTCAATATCGAAGAATCGGCGAAGGTAGACATCTGAGTTGATATCACCGTATATTGAGCGAAGCGATTTTGACAGCTCGCTCCGATTTATCCCAAAGACGAACACCATGTGTTTGATGTCAAATATGTGCTTGACTTTTTCGAGGAGTTCAATCGCAAACGTTGGACGGCATCTATCGAGTTCGTCAATAATGAACACAAGTGGACGTTTGGTCGCTTTGTGCACGGCCTCCGCGAGGCGCCCCAGATGTTCCTTGAGCTGGTCTTTGGTTCGGCGCTGGTCGAGGTAGAGATCTACAAGCGTAGGTTCTTGGTTCTGCTGGAGATCGAGACTTAGTCCGGTGGTGGCTTTTACCAAGGTCAGGGCGCTCTGTCGAAATAGCGGTCCGGCGATATGAATGGCAGCGCTGGCAAGCTCATTCAGGCGCGGTTCTTTGAAGTGCTCGGACAATTGGCCAAGGATTGCGAGCAGTGGATCGTCGCAAAAGTCGTCTTCCCAGGCGTTGAAATAGAGGGACTGGAACCCGTGGGCTTGCAATTCCTGTTGCCACCGCTGCAATAGGAAGGTCTTTCCTGTACCCCAATGGCCGTGGATACTAATGGTGAATGGTTCAAATTGCGTTCTCAGAAGATCAGTTAGAGACGCAGCCAATTGCGAGCGCTCAAGTACGTCGTCATTCCAAGGCTCAAGGAGCGAGACGGGAGCTGGCGGAAGCTTGAGGTCGATTGCTGCGCGACTGTCTTCAGGAGTCTCGCCGGAGTCAGTCATAGGCGGGCTGTCCAAGGATCTCGGGCAATAGCCCCTCCGTCTCCCGCTCCAGCGCTAGAATGTCCGCCCGTATCTCCTCTAGCGACCGCAACGGCGTCGGCTTGTAGAAATGCCGTGTAAAGCTGATCTCATACCCAACCTTCACGCTCGAAGCCACGTACCAGGCATCCGGCGCGTACGGCAGCACTTCGCGTCGTAGAAACGCCTCGATCCCACCCTCCTCCATCAGCAGTATCTGCTCCGTGTCCCGCAACTCCCGGTCCGCCTCGTACTCCACGACCGCCGGCTTGCCGTTGACGGTCGCCGCAAACAGCCCCCGCAGTGGATCCGGCTCCGAAACTTGCCGATGCACCCGCTTGATCACCGGCGGCGTAGTCTCCGAACGCTCGCACTCCTCCTTCAGAACCTTGATCTCCCTGGCCTTGTACGCCCGTTCCGGATCGATCCCCTCCAGCCGCAACGGACGCTCCACCGTCACCTTCCAGTAACCGAACGCCTCGTTCGGAAAGATCTTCGACTCCTCGGTCTCCTCGAAGGCCTCAAAGACGTCGCAGATTCGCCGCACGTCCTCGCTCGACAGTTCGCAGTTCTTGCTGCCCAGGTTCTTCCGCAGCGGCCGGAACCACTGCGTCGCGTCGATCAGCTGCACCTTGCCCCGGCGATGCTCCGCCTTCCGGTTGCTCAGCACCCAGATGTAGGTGGCGATGCCGGTGTTGTAGAACATGTTCAGCGGCAAGGCCACGATGGCTTCCAGCCAGTCGTTCTCGATAATCCAGCGCCGGATGTTGCTCTCGCCCTGTCCGGCGTCCCCGGTGAACAGCGAGCTGCCGTTGTGCACCTCCGCAATCCGGCTCCCCAGCGGCGTGTCCCGCTTCATCTTGCTCAGCATGTTCGCCAGGAACATCATCTGCCCGTCGCTCGAACGCGTCACCAGCGAGTAGTCCGGGTCGTCGGCGTGCTCCACGATGAACCGCATGTCATACAAGCCTGACTTCCCGCCCATCCGCTCAAGGTCCGTCTTCCAGCTCTTCCCGTACGGCGGATTCGACAGCATGAAGTCGAACTCGCGGGACGGAAAGCCATCGTTCGAAAGCGTGGAGCCGAAGTGGATGTTGTCCGCTTCGACCCCCTCGCCCTTCAGGATCAGGTCGGCCTTGCTGATCGCGTACGTCTCCGGGTTTACCTCTTGCCCGTACAGGTGGACCGCGACTTCCTTGTCATGCTCGCGCGCCAGGTCGGCCAGCGTGTCTTCCGCCACGGTCAGCATTCCGCCCGTCCCGCAGGCCCCGTCATACACCAGGTAAGTGCCCGACGGAATCCGATCTGCGACCGGTTCGAACACCAGCCGCGCCATCAGCTGCACTACGTCCCGCGGCGTGAAGTGCTCCCCGGCTTCCTCGTTGTTTTCTTCGTTGAACCGCCGGATCAACTCTTCGAAAACCGTCCCCATCCCGTGGTTGTCCAGCCCCTCCAGCCGCACCGACCCGTCCCCATTCAGCACCGGTCGCGGACTGAGGTTCACGGAAGGGTCCAGGAATTTCTCGATCAGGAACCCCAGCGCGTCGGCCTCCATCAGCGTCGGAATCTGGTTGCGGAACTTGAACTTCTCCAGCACTTCCTGCACGTTCGGCGAGAAGCCGTCCAGGTACGCCTCGAAATCGGCCCGCAACTGCTGCTGCGTCGCCCGCGACGTCAGGTCCCGCAGCCGGAACGGCGACACGTTGTAGAACGCCTCGCCGGCCGCCTGCCGCAGCGCTGCGTCCTGGTTGGTGACGCCCGCGTCGTCCAGCCGATCCCTCATCTGCAGGACATCGTTCTTCGTCGGCTCCAGCACCGCGTCCAGCCGACGAATCACCGTCATCGGCAGGATCACGTCCCGGTACTTGCCCCGCACATACACGTCCCGCAGCACGTCGTCCGCGATCCCCCAGATAAACCCACTCACATTCAACGCGCTCACCGCCACCACCCGCCCTCCAACATCCGCCCCACGCCCAAACGGCCCAACATCCTACGCCCAGCCGAATTTCCTGGGCCATCTACCCGGCGCCGGAACTCCGTCTCCGAACCCGGGCCTGCCCCCACCAGCCTTCCCATCCATGCTCAGATAGTGTACACTAACTGAGTAAGCCTAGCAACCCGATCCCCAATGCCCGCCGCCTTCCTCGCCCTGCGCCTGCCCCCGCTCCTCCACCGCCTCCTCGAACGTCTCACGCTCCGCTCCTTCCCAATCTTGCGTACCGGCCGGTTTCAAACCGGCCTCTTCCGCTCGCCACGGCACCCCGACCCCAGTCCACGCGCGCCCACCCAACTTCTCCAGCGCCGCCCAGCCACCCCCTCCCAACCCCAACCTCCCTCGCCAACCCGCCCCAAAAACCCGGCCAGAGATAGCTCCCCCTTCACCCCCACCCAAATCCCGACGCCCGCCACCCACCCGCAGCCCCATCCAATCCCCCCAACCGCCCCTTGCCGCGCCGCGCCATCCCGGCAAGACCTCGCCCACTCGCGCCCCGCTGCCCTCCCGACCTACCCCCCGATTCGTCCGTCACAGCCCGTGGCCCGTCCCGTCTCCGGTGCAGCCAAAAAGCCCCCCGCTGCACCTCAAGAGTTTTTTAGAAAAAACTCTTATTGCGCGCGAGAGCCCCATGTCCCACCCCCGCCACCTCGTCCCGCGACCCGTCCCCCAGCCACTAGAATGACCCCCATTCGCCACCCTTGGCCGGAGGCCCCCGTGCCCCCGTTTCGCATCGAACTCCGCAGCGACACCCAGACCACGCCCACCGAGGAGATGCGTGAGGCCATGGCCCGGGCCGTGGTCGGCGACGACCTCGGCGGCGAGGACCCCACCGTCCGCGAGCTCGAAGACTTCGCCGCCCAGCTCTTCCGCAAGGACGCCGCCCTGTTCGTCACCAGCGGCACCATGGGCAACCTCGTCAGCCTGCTCACCCTCTCGCGCCGCGGCGACACGCTCCTGGTCGATCCCGAGTCGCACGTCACCCTCGCCGAGGCCGGCGGCTTCGCCGCTCTGGCCGGCTGCAGCGTCATCCCCATCCAGACCCCCGGCTGGCTCACCCCCGCCGACATCGAGCCCCACGTCGGACCCGTCACCACCCACTCGCTCAACCCGGCCATCATCTGGACCGAAAACACCCACAACCGGCGCGGCGGCGTGGCCTGGGGCCCCGAGGTCATGCGCGAACTCGCCGACCTGGCCCAGCGCCACGGTCTGCGAATCCACATCGACGGCGCCCGCATCTTCAACGCCGCCGCCGCCCTGGACCTTCCGGTATCCGACTTGGCTGAAGGCGCCGACACCGTCCAGTTCTGCCTGTCCAAGGGCCTCGGCGCCCCCTTCGGATCGATGATCGTCGGCTCCGGCGACCTGATCGATCGTGCCCGCCGAACCCGTCAGCTAGTCGGCGGCGGCATGCGCCAGGCCGGGGTGATGGCCGCCGCGGGCCTCATCGCCCTTCGCGACAGCCCCGGGCGACTAGCCGACGATCACCGCCGGGCCAAACAGCTTGGCGACATCATCGACGACTTGCCCGGCCTGCGTCTGGTTTCGCCCGTCTTCACAAACCTGATCTTCGTGACCTGGGATCCCGACGTGCTCGACCTGGAAGTCTTCACCGAGGAGGCCGCCAGGCACGGCGTCGGTGTTGGCGGTGCTCGCGGAGACACCTTCCGCTTGGTCACGCACCATCAAGTCAGCGACGCGCAGATCGACGAAGCGGCAGACATTCTGGCAGCCGCTGCGGATGCTGCCACGGCAGTCTCGGCGAGCGCATGATTACCAGGCTCGCGCTCTATCGCCGCGTAATACATTCTGTCCGGCTGATCGTGGATGGGGCTGACTCGCAATCACTCAACCTGACGAAACAGTCGTGGAAGGGGTTTTGATGTCTCGAGAGTTCAGAATCGCATTCGTACTACTCATCACCGCGTTCGCCGTGGTCCTGGCTGCCTGTGGCGAGAGCGACAGCACGCCGAACGAGGTGATACGCACGGTCGAAGTCGAAAGGGCCGTCACGGTTGAAGTCGAACGTGTGGTCACCGTCGAAGTCGAACGGCCCGTGGTCCAGGAAGTGGTTCGCGTTGTCGAAGTCGAGAAACCGGTTGAAGTCATCCGCCAGGTCACCGTCGAAGTCATGCAGGAAGCGCAGACGCTGCCACCGTTGATCATCGGGCACCTCAACGCCCTCACCGGTTCGCTGTCCTACTTCGGCGTGTCCCACGGCAACGCCGCCGATCTCGCTGCCAGCCACGTCAACCGCGCTGGCGGGATCCAGGGCGGCTCCGTAGTCATCATCAGCCGCGACACCGGCGTCAACCCCGTGCAGGGCGTTGACGCGGCCCGTGCCCTGGTAGACGTCGAAAGCGTGGCAGCCATCGTCGGTGCCTTGGCCAGCGGCGTGACCATCCCGGTCGCCACCTCGGTAACGGCGCCAAACCAGACGCTGCAGATCTCGCACTCGTCCACGGCCCCGAGCATCACGGCGCTCGAAGACGACGACTTCCTATTCCGAACAACAGTTTCGGACGCGGCGCAGGGCGTTGTCCTTGGCCGGCTGGCCTGGGAGCAGGGCTACAGGAGCGCCGGGATCATGTACATCAACAACGCCTACGGGCAGGGCCTGGCCGAGCGATTCACCCAGACCTTTACTGAGCTGGGCGGAACGGTCACGGCGTCGGTACCGCACGAGGACAGCCAGCCGACGTTCACGTCGGAACTTGAGAAAGCCACTGAGGGCAACCCGGACGTCCTGGTCACCGTCAGCTATCCGGGCCAGGCGGAGATCTACCTCCGCGAGGCGCTGGAAGGCGACTACGCGGACACATTCCTGTTCGTGGACGGTGTGAAGTCCGATGACATGGTCCAGGCCATCGGCGGCGGCAAGCTCGACGGCACCCTGGGCACCGCGCCCGGAGCCCCCGACAGCCCCGATCGCCAGGCGTTCTACAACTCCTACACCCTCACGTTCGGCGTGGAAGCGCCGCAGGAACCGTACCTGGCCGAGACGTATGACGCCGTCGTGCTGATCGCGCTCGCGGCCGCCAAGGCCGGCACCACCACTGATTCCGTGGCCATCCGCGACGCGCTGCGCGAGGTAGCCAACCCTCCGGGCGAAATCGTTGGCCCCGGCGCGGCCGGCATCCAGAAGGCCCTGGCCCTGATCGCCAGCGGTCAGGACATCAACTACGAGGGCGCCTCCGGCCCTGTGGACTTTGACGAAAACGGCGACGTGTCCGGACCAATCGAAGTCTGGACCGTCGAAAACGATGCGGTTACGTCCACCGGAAGGTTTGAACTTCCCTAACTCGTAACCACTCCACACAACCACAAGGGGCGGCCCATGGGCCGCCCCTTGTTCAGGTAGCCCCCTCGCCCCAAACAGGCTCCAAACGCGCTGGCCCCGGCTAGTCGGGCTCGCCTGAGTCTCCCGCGGCCGACGGCGCTGGACTGCGCGCAACCATGCGCCGCCACTCGCCAAGCAGCCCGCCGGGCTTGAGAAGCATGATGGCGACGATCAGCACGCCAATCATGAGCAGGCGAAAACTCGGATCGGAGAAGATGCCAGGAAGAAACTGCGTACCGGCCCAGACCCCCCACACCACAAAGGCGCCGAGCACCGCGCCAAAATTGTTTCCCGAGCCACCCACCATCAACATTGCCCAAATCACAAAGGTGGCAAGGAGCGGATCAAAAGTCAGCGGCGACAGAAAACGGACGTGATGGGCGAAGAGCGCGCCACCGATCCCCATGATCATGGCGCCAAACACGAACGACTGGAGCTTGAAGTGAAAGACGTTCTTGCCGCTCGCCGCCGTCGTCACTTCGTCCTCGCGGATTGCTCGTAGCACGCGGCCCCAAGGGGATCTGACGGCACGCTGCACTGCCACGAAGAGGACTCCCAGGACGATCAGGACGACAACCACGTAGAGATAGTCATAGCTCTCAGCCGGAATGAGATCGCCCAGGAACTTGGGAATCCGATAAAGCCCTTTGGAACCATTCGCGGCCCATTTCTCGTTCAGGAAAAACAAGCGCACACTCTCCGCGATTCCAAGCGTGGCTATCGACAAGTAGTCGTCGTTCAGCCGCAACGTGATAGTGCCGATAATTAAGGCGACGACTCCGCAAACAGCGGCGGCTGCCGCGATTCCTACGAAGAACCACAGATCAATTCCCAAGTCAAGAAAGCCGCGTTCCGCAAGGTTGCCGCCGAAGATGAAGTCTTCGAACTGCTCGCGATCCGGCGGTGGTGACGTCAATAGAGCGGCCGTGTAGGCGCCGAGCGCGAAGAAGCCGGCAATTCCGATATTGAACAGTCCGGTGTATCCCCAGTGGACATTTAGGCCCAACGCGAAGATCGCGTAGATCATCGCCATGATGGCGAAGCCAATCAAATAGTCGATGATTCCGCCGATATCCATGCTAGCTATCCACTATTGTGATTCGCCGAAGATGCCGCGCGGCCTTGCCAACAGCACGCCGATCATGATGGCAAATGCGACGGCCGGCTTATAGCTGGGATTGATCCACTGCGTTGATACTTCCATACTCACCCCGACAATCAGGGCTCCGATCAGGGCGCCTTGGGGATTGCCGATCCCACCGAGGATGACGGCGGCAAACAGAGGTATCAGAAACTTCCACCCCATGATTGGAAGCAGTTGCGCCTGTACGACGGCAAGGAGTACGCCCGCGATGGCGGCGAGCGCGCCTCCAATTCCCCATGTCCACCAGACAACATGCTTTGTGTTGATTCCAGTCACGAGTGCCAGGGACGGATTGTCGGAGGTCGCTCGCATGGCTTTGCCCATCTTCGTGTAGGTAAGCAGCACATAGACTCCAGCTACCAGGATGACGGCGACTAGGGCGACAAACACGCCGTCTGGAGGGATGCGAACGTCCATTGGCAAGTGATAGACCTGTCGCGACTCTCTCGGATAATGTTGCGTGTCGCCGGTCCAAATCAGCTGGACCAGCCCGCGAATGGCAATCGCCACGCCCAACGACGCCATCATGAGTATGGCGGTGCTCGCTCCTCGATCCCGCAGTCTGCGGTAGATCACCAGATCGAGGGCGATAGCTCCCAGTGCCACAACGATTGCCGAGAGCGGAAGGGCGATCAATACTGGAAAACCGAACGTAAATGGACCAAGTCCCGCGCCTTCAATACCAATTCGTGGGAGCACTCCGTCGACGATGAAGAAGGCTACATAGGCTCCAAACGCCATGTAGTCTCCGTGAGCGAAGTTTCCCAGCTTTAGAATGCCGTAGACCAAAGTCAGACCAATCGCGCCGAGCGCGATCACAGATCCAAAGATGAGCCCGTTGACAACGAGTCCTAACTTGATGAAGGGCATCAATCCCAAGATCACAAATCCAGCCACGATCAAAGCGGCAATTCGGTTTGGTGACAGCGTGAGGCCAAGTCGCCACAAACGACTCGGCGGGCTCCCTGCCAGGTTCTGTGGCTGTGGCGACACATGGTGCATGAGTACCGTCCTAGCCTCCGAGATACAGGCGGCCGACCTCGGGGTTGTCGAGCAGGGCCGGGCCCTTGTCCTCAAGCTGATTGGCGCCACCGGAAAGAACGTAGCCCCTGTCGGACATTCGCAATGATTCCCTGGCGTTTTGCTCTACCAGCAGTATCGACATACCGGTTTCGTTGATATCGCGAATACGCTCGAACACCGTGTGCACCAGACCCGGCGCCAGACCGGCGGACGGTTCGTCCAGGAGGAGCAGCACAGGATCCAGCATCAATGCTCGGGCGATAGCCAGCATCTGACGCTGACCACCAGACAGCCGGCCTGCTTTCATTCGTGCGCTGCGCCGCAGGTCAGGAAACAGTTGAAACATCTCATCAATTCGATCGCGAAAGTCGTCGCGCCGCACGAAGGCTCCCATTTCCAGGTTTTCTCGGATCGTCATGGAGGGAAAGACGTTGTCCGACTGTGGCACGTAGCACAGCCCGCTCCGCACCGTCTGCTCGGGGCCGTGCTCCGAAATGTCCTCGCCGCGAAAGCGCACGGAGCCGGCTCGAACTCGCACCAGCCCAACGATCGCCTTCATGAGCGTTGACTTTCCGCAGCCGTTGGGTCCAATGATCGTCACGACTTCGCTCGTGTTCACCGCGATCGAAACACCATGCAGAATCTCCGTCTCGCCGTATCCGGCTACAACATTGGATGCCTCAAGCAGGGCCATTCACTCGACCGCCCAAGTAGGCCTCCAGGACCCGCGGATCTCGCTGGATGTCAACAGGCGGGCCTTCCGCAATTACCCCACCGTTGGCCATCACAATTACCGGATCGCACATGGTCATAACGAAGCGCATGTCGTGCTCGATGATGAAGAATGTCACGTTTCGCTCGACACTGGCCCGCACTATGTTGGCGGAGAGATCCCGAAGGAGCGTGCGGTTGATCCCGGCGCCCGGCTCGTCAAGCAATACCATCTTGGGCTCGGCCATCAGCGTCCGTGCGAGTTCCAGCAGCTTCTTCTGACCGCCCGAAAGATTGCCGGCCAGCTCGTTCGCCAGATGGGCAAGCTTGACCAGTTCCAGGACGTCGAGCGCTTGAGCCTGGATACGGCGCTCCTCGCGTGCGACGTTCCAGGGCGTCAGCCAGGTTGACCAGAGCCGCTCACCGGATTGCCGCGCGGGCACAAGCATCAAGTTTTCCAACACCGTCATGCGCTTCAATTCCCTGGGAATCTGGAACGTGCGCATCAGGCCACGCGCAAACGTCTGGTGGGGTCGCAGCCCGCTGACGACTTGACCCTCAAAGAGAATCCGCCCGCTGGTCGGGGCGAGCGCCCCAGCTACCAAATTAAAGAGCGTGGTTTTTCCGGCGCCGTTGGGACCAATCAGCCCGGTGATCGTCCCCGGCGACACGTCCAGGGTGCAGCGATCCACCGCTCGAACGCCGCCAAAGTCCTTCGTGACGTCCCTCACCTGGAGGATAGGAGTCGGGTTAGTCAATTCGCCCCTGCCCTCATCGAGGACCACGGCTGAAACATTGCCCGGCAGTCGAGGCCCCAACGCTGAAGCGCTCCGTAACATATACCAGATGCGAACGGTCAACCTCGGTCCGCTTCGGGCGCTGCACTGGCAAACAACCGATCTCAAGGCGCCTCAGACAGTATTGGCCATTCACGGCATCTGGGTGGGTGCGCACGTCTGGGAGCAATTCGGCGCGTATCTTGCCTCGCAGGGATACGAGTCTTACGCGGTGTGGCTGAGGCATCACCAGCCAGGATCGGATCATGGGCAGCTTGAAGGCTTGGGCCTTAAGGACTACGCGGAAGACGTAGCCGCGGCAGTGCGCGAGTTGGACGCCCCGGTACTCGTCGGGCAGAGCATGGGTGGCCTGATTGCTCAGATCGCCGCCACCATGACCGATCCCGCCGGTCTCATACTTCTGTCCAGTGCTCCGCCGTTTGGCATACCCGTCATTCCTCGCCTTTCGCTTCTGACGACCGGTATCCGCAACTGCTTTGGCCGACCTTTCAGATCCGACCCAATGCACCCGTTTGCCGATGACGCTTTTCTTGAACATCTCAATGAGGAGCAGCGAGCCCTTTTGACGGCTCGCCGTGTGCCGGAGCCACGCCGCCTTGCTCGACAGCTGGCGTTTTGGCCGCCAATCGTCAGGGCGTCTCAGATCCGGTGTCCGGTCTTCGTCGGTGCGGGCGATGAGGATCCCGTAATCGTCCCGTGGGTCACGCGTCGAATTGCCTCGAGGTACCGCGTGATCCCAACCTTCTATCAAGGACGCGGGCATATGCTGAACCTTGAACCGGGCTGGCAATCCGTCGGCGATGACCTCATGCGTTGGGTGGAGCGATTTGTCGCGTGACTCTGTAAGGAGACCGCTGTGAATAGTCGACCGCTAGGCACCACAGGGATACAGGTCAGCGCCCTCACCATGGGATGCTGGGAAATCGGTGGGCTGGCCTGGGGACCGATGCCTGCACCGGAGGCCGCGGACCTGGTGCGGGCTGTGGCCGACGCTGGAATCACCGCGTTCGACACCGCGGAAGCCTACGGCAACGGCCGTAGTGAGGTGATCCTCGGTCACGCTCTGCGAGATCGACGTGACGAGGTCACGTTCATTACCAAGACGGGATACCTTCCAGGCGTCGATGGCGCCCAAATGCTGCTCGACGAGCAGCCGCAGGATTACCGGGCAACCTCGATCCGCCGAGCCTGCGAACTCTCGCGGCAACGGCTTCAGACTGACTACATAGACGTCTACCTGCTTCATGATCCGCCCATGGAAGTCGTGATGCACGAAGAGCCATTTGCCGAACTCCGCCGCCTTCAGGATCGAGGAGAGATCCGCGCCTGGGGAGTCTCGTCGAGTCCGTCAGTCGTCGCCGAGGCTGTCAGGCGCTGGGGTGCACAGGTCGTGGAGACGCCGTTCAACGCGGCCAGCCCGCAGGCCGCCGAGGAGCTCTTCCCCGTCGCGGCGGCGTCAGGCGCCGGAGTCTTGGCTCGCAGCCCGTTCGCGAGCGGCAACCTGATCCTGACCTCGGAGCAACGGCAGGCGCTGTATGCCGGCGACTGGCGGCACTTTCACGACCCGGCACGAGTAGCTGCCGACGCCGCTGTGGCAGAGCGCCTGGAGGCCCTCGCCGATCTTCGCGACGAACCGCCGACCGATACGGCCATCAAGTACGTGCTTGGGCATCCCGAAGTCTCGACCTGCATTGTGGGCCTTTCCGCAGTGACGGAGATCGCGCCGAACGTACGGGCCGCTGGCGAGCCCTACCTTGATGCACGAAGCCGCATGCGGCTAGCCGAGACGTTGTAGCGGCGATTCGTCGGTCCGGTCGTGCCGCGGACTGGCAGGTCAGGCAGTTGCACCTGCTGATCCGGGGCGCTTCTTAGCCGTTTCACCGCCGAGGTCGGTGGGCAGATATTCGCCGTTGGTATAGACTACGCCGTTGATCCCGCCTTGGCGGGTTGGCGTACTGAGGGAAGGATGAGGCAGATGGCTCGAGATCTGACACGACGGCGATTTCTAAAGGCGAGTTCGGCGCTGGGTGTCGGCGTCGCGGGTGCGGCCACGCTGGCAGCCTGCGGTGAGACGCAGGTCGTCGAGAAGATCGTGACGCAGATTGTCGAAGAAGAAGTCATCAAAGAGGTGACCAAGGAAGTCGAGGTCGTCGTCCAGAAGGTGGTCACGGCGGCTCCCGCCATGACGCCGGCCAGCACGACCGTTGAGTTCGAATTCGTCAGCGACCACGTCTCGGGCGTGCGTGGCAAGTCCACCACCTGGGCTTTGGCCAACTTCCAGGCGGAACGGCCGGACATCAAGATCAAGTTCACGCCGCAGGGCGGGGGCTTTGACGACTCGTTCGGCATTCGCATCGCGGCGGGCAGCGCCCCGGCTGCGGCCTTGTTGAGTTGGGGATTCTTTGGATCCCATCAAGACTCGTTCGTCCAGATCAACGACGTGCTGGACCGCCACGCCGACTTCGACGGGGCGGACCTGATCTACGAGCCGGACTCCTACACGATCAATTACGACACGACCTGGCCGTTCGTGGACTCGTTCCAGGGGCACGCCTTCGGTCTGCCCTATCAGGGCAACGTCAGCGGCCACTACTACAACATTGACCTGTACGACCAGTACGGCGTGCCCGAGCCGTCCGCTGACTGGACGTACAGCAATGAATGGCTGGACGCCGCCAAGCAGGCGACCGACCCGGACAACGAGATTTACGGCACCCGGATCGGCGGCGGTGGCGACATCCATTACTGGACGCCCATTAGCTGGGGCTTCGGCGCCAAGCAGTTCATTTCGTCCGACGGCACCCACACCGAGCACTTCGACAACGGCGGCGACCAAGGCTTCCAGTTCGCGGTGGATCTCATCCACAAGCACGGCGTCTCGCCGGCGACGGACGCACAGCGCGAGCTGGCGGGCGAGTTCGGCGACGCTTTTTCGGCCGGCAAGATTGGCGCCGAGTTGCGGCGCGGTGACGCCAAGGGCAACGCGGTGATCAGCATTGGCGACCGCTTCCGCTGGGCGCTGGCGCCGCAGCCGAAGGGTGATGTCACCGGCACCGTGGCCGTGCACCGCACCAATCAGGGGCACTACGTCATTGACTCGGCGCGACGACAAGGCGTGGTTGAGCCAGTCGTGGACTTCCTGGTCTGGATGGCGGGTCCCAAGATGCAGGCACGCGCGGCCACCGACCGTGGCTTCCTGCCCTGCCGCTGGGACGCGCTGGAGTCGCCGGAGAACCTGGCGGCGCCGCCCGAGCGGCAGGACCTGTTGGTGAGCTTCGTGCGCGGCGAATTCCGCACTTGGCAGGGGTACCACCCCAACCAGCGCGAGTGGTTGGCTTGGCGCGGTCGAGCCCACTTGGCCATGACCGGCGAGGCGTCGGTTGAAGAGGCCATCGAGAGCGCCGTGAACGAAGGCGACCGAATCCTTCGTCAGGACGTGGACTTGCTGAACAAGCGCATCGAGCGCTGGGGACGTACGGCTTAGTTATTCGTTCGTCGTAAGCGCCTACGCGGCGCACGGCTATTCGGGCGCGGCCTTGTAGACCGCGCCCGAATGCTGTCATAACGCAACTTCGCTGGGCCTCATTCGTTGTTATATAGTTTGAGCTCGAAGCGCCGTTACGTATTCGGTCTGACACGCAGGGAGGGTTGAGGCAAATGATCCTGAACATATCGAGACGGCGATTCCTCAAGGTGACTTCGGCACTTGGCATCGGCGCCGCGGGCGCGGCCACGTTGGCTGCTTGTGGCGAGACTGAGGCCGTCGAGAAGAGCGTCACGCAGGCGGTTCAAGAGGAAGTCGTCAAAGCGGTGACCAAGGAAGCCCCGGTCGCTGCTGAGAAGGTCGCCACACAGGCGATGGCGGCGCCTCAGTCCAAGACGGTGGAGTTCGAGTTCATCAGCGACCACGTCTCTGGCGTGCGCGGCAAGTCCACCACCTGGGCGCTCGCCAACTTCGCGAAGGCACGGCCCGATATCAGGATCAAGTTCACACCGCAGGCCGACCTGTTCTACGAGACGTTCGCGATTCGCATCGCGGCGGGTAGCGCGCCGGCCGCTGCTCTGCTCGAGTGGAGCTTCTTCGGCGCCCACCAGGAATCGTTTACCCAGATCAATGACGTGCTGGACCGACACCCCACCTTTGATGGGGCCGAGCAGATTTTCGAGCCGGACTCCTACACGGTCAACTACGACCTCGACTACCCGTTCGTGGACACGTGGCAGGGTGCTGCCTTCGGCCTTCCCTACCAGGGCAACGTGAGCGGCCACTACTACAACATTGATCTGTATGAACAGTACGGTGTTCCGGAGCCGTCGGCCGATTGGACCTACAGCAACGAGTGGCTCGAGGCGGCCAAGCAGTCCACCGATCCGGACAACGGAATCTGGGGTACCCGAATCTCAGGTGGTGGCGACATCCACTTCTGGACGCCGATTGCCTGGGGCTTCGGTGGCAAGCAGTTCATCTCGCCTGACGGCACGCACACCAGTCAGTTTGACGACGGTGGCGATCAGGGCTTCAAGTTCGGGGTCGACCTCATTCACAAGCACGAGGTCTCGGCGCCGACCGATGCGCAGCGCGAGTTGGCGGGTGAGTTTGGCGACCTCTTCACGGCCGGCAAGGTGGGGGCCGAGTTGCGGCGCGGCGACGCCAAGGGCAACGCCGTGATTGGCATCGGCGACCGCTTCCGCTGGTCGCTGGCGCCGCAGCCGAAGGGTGACGTGACTGGCACGGTGGCCGTACACCGCACCAACCAGGGGCACTATGTGCTCGACTCGGCGCAACGCCAGGGCGTGGTTGAGGCAGCCGTAGACTTCCTCGTATGGATGGCGGGCCCCGAGATGCAGGCGCGGGCCGCGATCGACCGTGGTTTCCTGCCCTGCCGGTGGGACGCACTGGAGTCGCCGGAGAACCTGGCGGCCCCGCCGGAGCGGCAGGACCTGCTGGCCACCTTCGTGCGCGGCGAGTTCCGGACCTGGCAGGGTTACCACCCCAACCAGCTGGAGTGGTTGGCCTGGCGCGGGATTGCTCACACGGCCATGACCGGCGACGCATCGGCGGAAGAGGCCATCGAAAACGCCGTAACCGAGGGTGACCGCATCCTTCAGCAGGACCTGGACTTGCTGAACCAGCGTATCGAGCGCTGGGGGCGAACGGCCTAATCGGTTAGGTCGTCAGCGCCAAAACGGAGTACAAGCATTCGGGCGCGGTCTGCAAGACCGCGCCCGAATGCTGTACGGTGATATATAGATCGCGGAGCCTCGAAACGGTCCAGCATCGGGCCGGAGCCAGTTGCCGCGAGCCGTAGGTGGGGTCAATGCTTGGCAGTTCGTCCATCAGGCGAGGGTGCGCTGCGGTGGCTGCAGGACTGTTCGCCGGGCTGCTGGCGGCGTGTGGTGGCGACTTTGAATACAAGACCAGCGGTGACCGCATCGACGGCGGAGACCGGAGCGGGATTGCTGACTGGGATGGCGCCTCGACGACTTCTCACGAGAATCTGTTGAGTATCCAGGAGCAGTATCAAGCAAAGGTGAAGGCCGAAAGTGGCCAGAAGTAAGTCCGACATGGGAGGCGTTGGGTAATGCGCCAACCTCACGTGTGGCAGCGACTCTGGCGATGGCTTCGTGGCGCGCCGCTTTTGGCGCTCGTCGTCGGCTCGTTGCTGGCAGGCTGCGGCGGGGACTTCGAATACAAGACCAGCGGCGACCGAATCGACGGCGAAGATCGGGGTGGGATTTCGGACTTTGACGGCGCCTCGACAACGTCTCACGAAAATTTGCTAAGCATTCAGGAGCAGTATCAGGCTAAAGTGAAGGCCGAGAGTGGGCAGAAGTAGGTCAGACTAGGGGGCCGTTTGATCGTGCGTCAGCCAGCCACACTGCAGCGCCTCTGGCGATGGCTTCGTCGGGTGCCCCTCGTGGCGCTCGTGGCCGCCTCGCTGCTGGCGGGCTGCGGCGGAGATTTCGAATTCAAGACCAGCGGTGACCGGACGAGCGAGGAGAACGTTGGTCCCAGCGAGTTCAACAACCCGGACGCAGCTGGCCTGGGCGGAGCATCCACGGCCTCCGACGAGAAAATGAAGAGCATCCAGGAGCAGTACCAGGCCAAGCTGAAGGCCGAGACTGGGCAGCGGTAGGAGGAAGGGATGGCATTGTGACGATGCGCCAGGTGCAGCCGTACTTCCGTCGCAGGCTTCGTAGGGTTGGGGCCTTGCTTGCGGCGGCCGTGATTGCCTCGCTCGGCGCGAGTTGTGGAGGTGATTTCGACTACAAGACCAGCGGCGACCGCCTTCAGGGTGAGACTCGTGCCAACACCGGGCAATTCAGCGGAGCGTCAACCGCGTCGCACGAGAACCTCATGAGCATCCAGGAGCAATACAAGGCTAAGCTTGAGGCGGAGGCCGGCAAGAAGTAAGGCGATCGGGGGTAGGCGGCCATGTCTGGGAACAGAAAGCCAAGCCTCAGTGGCGCCCTGACTGGACGTGTGTCGCTCCTGGCCGCGCTGGTCGGCGCACTCCTCGCGGGCTGCGGCGGCGACTTTGACTACAAGATCAGCGGCGACCGGGCAATCAATGAAGTGCGGGGCGCAAGAGCCGGCGGTGGTGGGAAGACCGCCACCCACGAGGACTTGATGAAACTCCAGGAGCAGTATCAGGCCAAGGTGTCCAGCCAGGAAGCCGGCGCAAAGAAATAAGCGCTTGGTCTACAGGGAAACCACCGCGCGCCGCGAGGCCTTGTGTGGCCAAAAGGAGAGGTCGCTATGAATGTGATCACGATCATGAACGACACGTTTCGTCGCGACCACGTTGGCGCCTACGGACTGGAGGCCCCGTGGGCCAATCCCGGCACCGGCCACGGGCGCATCCATACACCGAACCTGGATGATCTCGCCCGCCAGTCCGTGCGCTTCGACCGTTTCTACGCCGGCTCATACCCGACCATCCCCACCCGCTACGACCTGTGGACCGGCCGCTTTGGGTTTCCCACTCGTCCCTGGCAACCGTTGGAGCGTGAGGATTTGACGCTGGCGGAGATCCTGAATTCGGCTGGCCGTCCGAGCATGTTGATTCACGATACGCCGGGCCTTACGGCCGCCGGCTACAACTTCCAGCGAGGTTTCATGGGCTGGGAGCGGGTGCGTGGCCAGCATGGCGATAGTTGGCGCACCGACCCCGGGCAGGTCTGGCGACCGTGCGCTCCGCACAAGCACAAGAACCATCGCGGTGTGAGGGCCTACCTGCGAAACGTGCTGGATCGGCGGCATGAGGCCGAATGGATGGCTGGCAAGTCGATTCTCGAGTCCATGGATTGGCTGGAACGCAACGCGGCTCACCAGGATTTCTACCTCTACATCGACATGTGGGACCCTCACGAGCCGTTCGATGCGCCGCCCGCGGATCAGGCGCGCTATGAGGCGCCGGGCTTCGACGGCGACTGGCTCATCTACCCGGCCTACGGGCGTGGGACCTATATGACCGACGACGAACGCGCACACGTGCGCGCCTCGTACGCCGCGCTTTGCACCTACACCGACCGTTGGCTCGGCCACCTGTTCGAGAAGCTGGATGCACTAGGCCTGGCCGACGACACGCTGGTGATCTGGCTCACCGATCACGGCCATGGACTCGGCGATCACGACCTGCAAGGCAAGCCGGGCAGCCAGCTTGGACGCTTGTACGACCAGAACGTGCGCTGCCCGATGTTCATCCGGCACCCGGGAGGCGTCGGCGCCGGTACGAACCGCGGCGAGGTCTGCCAGCACGTGGACATCTTTGCGACGGTGCTGGACGCCTTCGGCCTGGAACCGCCGGACGGGATCGATGGTGAATCGCTATTGCCGCTCGTTCACGGGGAAACCGAGTGGGGCCGTGAGACAGCATTCAGTGGCCGGTTTCCGCCCGGACTGTTGACGAGCGGGCAAATCGGAGGCGCTGACCACGATGGATTCGTCGGGCGCGAGGACCTGCCGGAACCGCTGACCGTCAGTGACGCTCGGTGGCAGTTGATTGCGTCGCCACGGGGTCACGTGTCGGAACTCTACGACCTGCAAGATGATCCGTCGCAAGAGCGGAATGTTGTTGACGCGCATCCGGACGAGGCACGACGGCTTCAGAACAAGCTGCTTGAGTTCTTGGCAGCGCACCAAGCGCCGCGAGAGCTCACCAGCGCGTTCGAGGACCAGCCCACGGCTGCGCCGACGACGGCACCGCCGCTCATCGCCGGGCCGGATGCTGTGCTCTATGCCTTCACGGATGCAGACGGCAAGACAATCGCAATTGAGAGTGAAGCTCAAGCTGTCGAATTCGCGCACGGCAGCCCCGGCGCCAGCCAGGTGCGACGCGTGAGGTTGCGAGACCTGGCCCCTGAGGGTCGCCAGGCGCACATCGGCGCCCACGGCCAGTATTACTGGCCGGAGGACCTGCTGCCGAGCTAGTAGCCCTTGTCCCGCGTCACCACGTTCAACAGCGATTCGCCGGCCAGGTAGCGCTTCAGATTCTCGATGAAGAGATCCTGGGCGCGCCGCATGTAGGCGGCGTTTCGATTGCCGGACACGTGCGGGGTGATGAGCACGTTGTCCAGGTCCCAGAGGGGATTCTCCGGTGGCAGTGGATTGGGATCCGTGTGCAGGACGTCAAGGCAGGCGCCGCGAATCTCGTCGCTCTGCAGGGCCTGAACCAGGGCGTCGTGATCGACTACGCCGCCACGGCTCACGTTGATGAAATAGGCGTCGCGTCGCATGGCCTGGAAGGCTGATTCGCCAAACAGACCGGCAGTCTCGGAGGTAAGCGGCACCGTGGAGACGATGAAGTCGGCATCGGCCAGCAGTTCCGGCAATTCATCCGGTCCAAAGATCTTCTCCGGTAGCGCGGCCGTGGGGTCGCCGACGTTTGGAAAGTCCATCCCGCTCACCTCGCGCACATCGGGATTGCGCTTGCTGGCCAGGACTCGCATGTTGAACGCCTGCGACAGTCGGGCCACGTGCCGGCCGATCTGGCCGTAACCCACGATGCCAACGGTCAGTCCCGTGAGATCGGTGAGTGTGCTGTGCGCTCGGTTGCGGACCTTCTGCTGCTGGTCGCGGTAGAAACCCAGCAGGCCCCGTGCCAACAGGCCCATGGCGAAGATGCAGTATTCGCCGATCGGCACGGCGTGACAGCCGGCGGCGCTGGACACGGTTACGCCGTTCGCCGGATCGAATACCGGATTCGAGAGCTTGTTGTCCACGCCGGTTGAGGTCATCTGCAGCCAGCGGAGGCCGGCATTTGGATCAAGCCGGGTGGGAAACCAGAGGGTGTAAAGGATTTCGGCATCGCCGAGCAGTTCAGTGAGTTCCGGATTTGAGCGACAGGTCCGTTGCTCGATTTCAAGGTCGGGCGAGACACTGCGGATCTCGTCGATCGCGTCAGCAGAGCCTTCGAGTTCAGGAACCGTTACCAAGATCTTGGTCATCTGAGAAGCCCTTCTGGTGATTCCGGTTGACCGCTTACCACGACGCGATGTCCCGGTTTGAGGGGCTCCACTTCGGATCGGTTGGACGTGGGAACGGTGAACGGGCGTGTGAGATGCCGCTGTTGGGTACGAAGGGATACGCCTCGATCAGGTCGTCTGGAATTTCGATGCCCAGCCCCGGCGCCCCGGTGGGTGAGATGTAGCCGTCGTCAAATCTAAAGGCCTGGCCGATCATGGCCTTGGCGAATGGGTTGTCCTTTTCGGGGTATCGGACCATGAAGCAATTCCGGTTGGCGAAGCCCACGTGATAGTTGGCCGCCAAACCGACGGCCGAACTGAAACTGTGGGTTACCACGCGCATGTCGTGCGCGTCGGCCGCGGCCATGATCTTCATGTCCTCGCTGATACCACCGCACCAGGTGACGTCCGGCTGCACGATGTCGATGGCGCGCTTCTCAAAAAACGGCTTGTAGCCGTGAAGCAAAGTTTCGTTCTCGCCGGCGGCCAGCGGGGTCTCGCAGAGCTGACGAATCCGAACATAGTCGTCGATGTTTGTTTGGAGCACCGGCTGCTCCATCCAGAGCAACTGGTATTCGTCAAGGGCTCGGGTTACGCGCAGCGCCGTGTCAGCCAGCCACGGCTTGCGGTTGAAGGGCATGCCCGGGTCCAGGATCAGATCGACGCTGGTGCCCAGCACCTCGCGCATGGCCTCGACCTTGGCGCGCTCCTGCGAAATCAGATCCGGAATGCTGATGTGGCGACCCTGAAGCATCTCGCCAACGTGGGCCACCTTCAGGGCCGAGTAGCCCTCATTGACCAGGCGCTCGGCCTGGGGCTTGTTCGCGTTGGCAATGCTTGTGTAGCAGCGCAGCTCGTCGTGGGCCTTACCGCCAAGTAGCTGGTAGACGGGCGTGTCCAGGGCCTTGCCAAGAATGTCCCACAGCGCGATTTCCACGCCGCCGAGGGCCGAAATGGCTGGACCCGTCGGCGCCCAGCGCAGCGCCTTGACCTGCATCTTTCGCCAGAGCGCGTGAATGTCGAACGGGTTTTCGCCGACGACCACGGCGCCGAAGTGTTCGATCAGAGCCCGGAAGACCTCCGGCGCGTACCAGGCGATGTATGACTCGCCGTAGCCCGTGATACCGGCGTCCGTCTCCACGCGGATGAGCCCGTAGGTCGAGGGTCGAATGCCGTGCTGCCATGGTTCGGGGACGGTGACTAGAACGGGCTGGACGTCAGTGATCTTGATCTGACGACTCCTTGTGGGATGCCCGTGTGGATCGCCGGGCTGGCGTGATTGACTTGCTTGGGCGGGTCTTCCGGGAATCCGCAGGCGTCACGCGGCGTCGAACCCATAGGCGTAGAGCCGGGCGGCGCCGTAAAGCCAGAAACGGAGTTTGAACTGGTTGGCCGGAATGTCGCCGATTCCACCTCCGCGCCAACTGACCGGCTCTCGCCAGCCGTCTGTGCACAGATCACGACAGTCCGCGCGGCCGAAGCCTTCGAGCGGTTGTTCGGTCGTTGCGTCCAGGACCTCGACTTCGACCCAACTGCGGTTCTGCCGGACGTCGCTCACGTTGACGGTCAGTTGGGTTGTGGGGTCGCTGCGATCAATGGTCTGCGTGATGGCATAGCCGGGGACTTCGCGGTCCGGAGTTTCCAGGCAGGTGAAGCCGTCCTCTCGAAGGGAGGCGACACCCAGCCGTGATAGGCGAATCTGGCCCGTGCTTGCGAACGGGTATTCGGCCGGCGTGTTCTCGCCTGGCCAACTGGTCCATTCCTCGCCGTTGCCGCCGTAGAACAGGTGGACGGTTCCGTCCTTGATGGCTGGCTTGTCGGCGATGACCAGCAAGCCGCCGTCCCACTCGTCGTTGCGGCCTCGCGGAATGACCGGCTGCGGCACATCGAGTCGGTCGAACCGCAGGCCGTCGCGGCTGACGGCCAATCGGATGTCCGCGCAATAGGAGCCGTAGATGCCGTATCCGTTGGGCACGTACCAGCCGTATTCGTAGGCCATCACCCAGGCGCCGCCGTAGGGGGCATACAAGACGTGATGATTCTCGTACTCGAACCCGTCATCCGGATCCAGCAGCGGGTTTTCATCGGCGTTGCGGATGTTCACCATGTCCGGGCCGTAGCAGAGAAGCTTGGCTCGGCCCCAGGGTTTGTCAGGTCGGCTCAAAGGGGTTCGGGCCTGCCAGATCAGCTTGAAACGGCGTGATGGGTCTGGATCCTGGTCGTCCCGAATCAGGTTTCCGCAGTCGGGGCTGCGGCCTTCCCACTCGGGGATATCGATCTTCGGCCCTTCGGTCCAGTGGATGCCGTCGGGCGAGTAGTTGGCCCGAGATCCCTTGTAGTCGGGTACCGGCGCGGTGATGGCGTCGTCAGTGCGCAGGCGAGGACCGCGCTTGAACATTTTGTAGCGCTTGGCAGGGTCTGGCTCGGCGTTGTCCTTGAGGACCGGGCCGTAGCCAAGGGCCACGATGTTGTTTGCGCTGGATCCCCGCCAGTCAAACAGGTGTAAGTGCGGTTTCTCCCACGTGACCCCGTCCTGGCTGGTGGCGTAGCCCATGGCGGTCCACTTTTCCGGTGCCGCATCGGAGCCGGAGTACCAGGCCTTGAAGACTCGATCCTCGTCGTCCCAGATCACGGTTGGCGAGGACCAGGGACGGGCCTGAGTGGCGTCCCACTCGTGGAGGTCGCCTAGTGGTAGGACAGGGTTGTTTGGGTGCTTCGTCGCTTCGCAAGCTCGGTGCGAAAGGTGGTAGGTGGATTCGATTCCGTCGAGGAGAACGAAACCGTCGCGCTGTCCGGCTGATGTATCGATGTGACGCCTTCGCTTCGTTGCCGTGCCCGGTGTTGGCGCGCATGGTACCGGACGAGAGTTACGACCAAGCCGGGACCCGTGACGTTGGGGCCGCCTGGCGACGTGCGTGCGCTGGGTAGGATGCGGCGGCCAAGCACTCGCGGCCTGCGGGAAAGGCGACTCCCATGATTCCCGATCTTCTTGATGATGACCTTCATCTGTTCTTTGACGATGCCGAGGTGCTGGCGCGGGAAGGGATTGGGCGCCGGGTCAATACGCTAAGCCGCGAGTCTGAGCCTGTTCTGGTTGGCGACCGGCCCTGGGAGTCGGCCTGGCAAGGCGGCTGGATTTCAGTTGTTCATGACGAGCAGGCCGATCACTACAAGATGCTCTATGTGGCGCACCCGGCTGGTTCAAGGTTTCACGGCGTATGCGTGGCCATTTCGTCGGACGGCGTGGAGTGGGAAAAGCCGGAACTTGACGTGTACGCCCTGCCGGACGGCACGCGCACTAACGTTGTCCTGCCCTGGGAGCACGGATCGACCCAGACGCTGTTGACGCTGCTGGATCGCGTTCCGGGACCGCGCTATCAAGCGATGACCTACCAGGTGCATCGCGATCCTGACGGCACGCCGACGGGTCGCGGAATGTACCGGGGAGTGTCCGACGACGGTTTGGATTGGAAGCTGGATGTCGAGCCGACGCTGCCCGCGCAGGGCGACCGCATGCAGCTTGCGTGGGACCCGCGGCGGCAGACCTGCATGTTGCTGACTCGACATCGGTACTTGAGCGTGCAGCGTCAGGCTGGTGTGCAGGGACTCAAACGGGACATGGACCTATGGGAAAGCCCGGATCTGCTGGCGTGGACGCATCGCGGGCGGATGCTGTGGCCGGATGACGACGATCCGGCCGACACGGAGTTCTACAGCATGTTTCCGGCGGCCTATGGGCCGGGATACCTGGGGTTCATCGAGGTCTATCACACGGCCGAGGAAACGCTGGATGTGCAGTTGGCGTGGAGCGACGACGCGAGGCGCTGGCGGCGGGTGGCTGGCCGCAAGCCGGTGATGCCGCTCGGCGGCGAGGGCGCGTGGGACTCGCACTGGATCATGCTGGCGAGCACACCGCCGGAGCCGGTGGGGGACCGGTTGCGCTTCTGGTATGCCGGTGCGTGCACTCACCACGGGGCGGCGGATCTTCATCGGCGGGCGTTTGGGATCGCGACCATTCGGCGGGACGGTTTCGTGTCGATGGAAGGCGAGATGTTCGGCGGTTCGATGGTGTGCGGTCCCCTGGATGCGCGAGAGCCGCGGCGATTGACGTTGAACCTGCGGGCTGAGACTGGAGCGGCTTCGGTGGAAGTGCTGTCGGCGACGGGGGAGGGAGTTGAAGGGTTCTCAGCGGCGGATTGCCGGTTCTCGTCAGTGAACGCAGTGGATGTGGAGGTGCACTGGCGCGGCGGTTCGGTTGTTCCGCCGCAGCCGGACGGTGAGGTCCTGCTGCGATTCAACCTTCAGAGCTCGAGCCTGTATAGCTATCGCTGGTTGCCCGCGTAGATTGGGGCTGAACCGGATTCCTAACGGCGTATTCGTCGGAATTCTGCCGGCGACCCAGGTCGAGCGGCGTTGGTGATAGTCGACGATTTATCATTGCGCAGGGCTTGGAGCGCGAGAGTTCATGGTCGCAAAGGAGCGAAGCTTGTGAGTGCCTTGGTTGCCCGGCGCCGAGTTTTTGGTGTACTCGTGGCTGGGATGGTGACACTAGCGGTGGCTGGTTGCGGCAGTCGTCCTGCCCTCGAAAAGGAAGGACTCGCCGGGGGATACAAGTTTCCCGGAGCTCGGCCCAGTGATTCCGGGTACATCTCTGACGAAGAACGAGCAAAACTACAGTCGCAGTTCGAAGGTGAGAAGGTAAAGACGCCGCCGCCGGGATAGTGGGCGTGGCGGCGCGGATGGCGGCTGGCGGACGCTGAGCGTTGTTGCCGGTTTGGTCGGCCAAACAGAACGGCGCGGGCGCCATTGGCGCCCGCGCCGTTGTTTTGGCCAGAGAGCTTGAGTTAGCCCGTGGGGCCTCCGAAGTAGTCGGACACGCGTTGGAAGCCTTCGAGGCCGGCCTCGAGGACTCCGTCTCCGTGCGCCACGGCGTTGGCCGCGGATTCCTCGGGCGATTCGTCGCCGAGGAAGCAGGGATGAACCATGCCGCGGAAGGCCAGCCACTCGAGGAACGAGGGGTGGTACTTGGGCCAGCGTCGAGCGTCGTAGTTGCGCAGGGCGTGTTCCAGCCACTCCATACCCAGGGGCGGTGGAGCCGTGGCTGCGGGAGTGCTCATTGCTTCCCAGTTGACCGGGGCGAACCCGCGGTCAACGGCGACACGAGCCTGGACTTCCGGACCTGACATGTAGACGAGGAAGTCAACAACTGCCTCTTCCGTGCCACGCTTGAACGCCGCATCGGTAATGAGATGCGGCTGGTCCTGGCGGTGGTTGGCCGATGTCCCGGTGACATCGCCCTTCGGCTGCGGGCCGAGCGACCAGCGGAAGCGGTCCTTGATGGACGCCACCATGTAGCCGGTACCGTCCGCACGGCGCGGCCACATGCCGGCCTTGCCTGCCTGGAAGAGGTTGCCGAACTCGCCGGCAAGCTCGCGCGCGGCCTCGACCGGCGGCGAAACCTCATCCTGCAACACAAGGTCAACGGCTAGCTGGAGGCCGTCAATGCCACCGTCGTCGAAGATTGACGTGTGGGTGGCCTCAGGGTTGATCAGCTGCTTGGCGCCCATTCCGTAGGCCATCGGCGTCCAGATGTGAATGTCATTGCCGCCGAGCACCAGGGTGCCGAAGTTTCCGGTCTCGGGGTCGGTCAGGCGCTTGGCGGTCTCGCGAAACTCGCCGCCGTACGTCCAACTGTCCTCGGGCGCGTCAATCCCGGCGGCCTCGAACATGTCGATGTTCCAGGCCATGCCGCCAGCCACGTGCTGATACGGCATACCGAAGATCGGCGTGCTGGTGTCCCACTCGGTTCGATAGGGCCACGTGACGTCGAGGTCGGCCGTGAACTGGTCAGTCAAGTAGACGTAGTTCCCCGGGTCAAAGTCCGGGTGCTTCGCCAGAATGTCGTTGATCGGCCGGAACACGCCGTCGGGTCCGAAGAGGAAAATGAAGGACCCGTCCAGCAGGGCCGACTCGGACATGGTGCCGGCGGCGATTCGGATGGGAATCGTGTCGCCGATATTGCCCGAGTTGGGCGTGAACACCACAGTGACGTGGGGCGCCACCTGGGCGTAACGCTCAAGCGCCCACTGCATGGACTGGGCGCGCGGGCCGGACGTGTGGTCGCTGATGTGCTCGAACGCCACTGGAACGGCCTGCGGCGCGGCTTCGACCTCCACGATCTTTTCGACCTCGACGACCTTCTCGACCTCGACGACCTGGGTGACGATCTTCTCGACCTCGACTTGCTGGACTTCGGTCTGGGTCACGACTTCCTGGACCACTCTGGTGACCACGCGGTCGACCGGAACTTCCTTGACCTGGGTCTGCGTCACAATCTTTTCGACAACCTGGGTGACGATCTTCTCGACCTCAACCGGGACTTCCTTGGTGACGACTTGAGTTTCGCCGCAGGCTGCCAGGGCGGCAGCGCCAGCGACGCCGACGGCACCGACGGCCGATGCCCGTACGAAACTTCGGCGGCTGATTGCTTTTGGCATGCGCGCTCCTTCTGTTAGGCCCTGCGGGTCCTGGCAGCGAGAGCCAAGAACTCGCCCGCAAGATGCACGGCAAGCAACAGCGGGCAGTATCGCAGAGGGTGCGTCGATGTGGCTAACCGCGTGTGGGATACGGTGGGGACCGGGGCCAGAGGCGAAGTTGCAGGGAGCCGGAAATGCGACGACGACTGGTGTTGGCGGGGTGCGGGGGCATGGGGCGGCGGCATATGCGGGCGTATCGGACGCTGGAGGACTTTGAGCCGGGGCGGCTGGAGCTGGCGGCTGTGGTTGACCGGGAAATTGAGCGGGCCGAGTTCCTGGCGGGGGAGGCGGAGGAGATCCTGGGAACGCGGCCGGCGTGTTTTACGTCGATTGAGGACGCGATTGCGGCGACGCCCGATTTGGATGTCGTCGACGTCGTGGTGGCGGCTGCGGCGCATCACGTGGTGGTGGAGACCGCGACGGCGGCCGGGTTGCACGTGTTGTGCGAGAAGCCGATGGCGCCGGGGGTGCGGGCATGCCGGGCGATGCAGAGCGCAGCGGATCGGAATGGGCGGGTGTTGTCGGTCGCCGAGAACTACCGGCGGGACCCGATTGCGCGATTGCTGCGGGCGGTGCTGGATGCCGGCGGGATTGGTGAGCTGCGGACGGTGGTGGACTACTCGGCCGGGGGCGGTCGCGGGGCCATGGCCGGTGGATGGCAGTTCAAGCGGGTGCAGGGTGGATCGCTGCTGGAGGCAGGGGTGCATAACGCGGACCTGCACCTGTACTTCGGGGGTGACATCGACATAGTTCATGGGCAAGTTCGGCTGCGGGAGCCGCTGCGGTTTTACCGGGACGAGAAGGTGAAGCCGTTTCACGAGCATTACTCGGCGGAGTATCCGGAGAGCGAGTTGGCGGATGCGCCGGATGTGCTGATGGCGACGTATGAGTACGCCAATGGGGCGCTGGGGCAGTGGTTGTACGAGCGGGCGGCGCAGGGGCCTGGGTTTGACCGGTTCACGTTTTGGGGGAGCGAGGGACAGGTGGATATGCCGGGAGTGCGGCAGGGAGCGCCGCTGAAGGTGTACCTGGGACGGTCGAAGGAGGCGTTGCCAGACGAGGAGGTGCTGGGGCTGGCGCCGGACTTTGGGTTGGATGACCGGACGGCGCGGTTTTTTGGCGGGGAGCGGTTGGCCCGGTATGACAACGATCACAGCAACGTGGGGAGCAACGCGGATCTGAAGCTGATTGCGATTGAGATGGCGGAGTTGCTGGATGCGATCGACGGCGACGGGACGGTGGAGGTTGACGCGGAGGTTGGGCTGGCGGCGGTGGCGCTGGTGATGGCGGCGCATGAGTCGTCGGAGGCGGGGCGGCCGGTGACGCTGCAGGAAGTTGTGGACGGCTCGCTGAGCGAGTACCAGGACGTTGCGGATCGGGAGTTGGGGTTGCTGAACTAGGCGGAAATCGCAGGCGCCACGGGGCGCGAATTGGGGTGGGGTTGCGCGCGTAAGAGTTTTTTCTAAAAAACTCTTGAGGTGCGGCGGGGTGGTTTTTGGCTGGGATTGGGGCCTGGGTGAGGCAGGGGTGGATGGGCGCGCTGGAGGGAGTCTCCCGGATTGGGTTCCGGGCAGGCTGGAGCGGGTTCCGGTGGGTGTGACGGATAGCGTGGCGGGGTGGTCTGGGGTGCGGATTTGGTGGGTTGGGGCGGCTGGCGGGTGGGATGGCTGGCTGGCATGGAGCGCGTGGGGGCGTGGTCGTTGGGACGGGGGTGTGGGGATGATGGCTGTGCCGCGGGGACGTGCTGCCGGGCGCGGGGTGGCAGGGGGGAGCGGCGGGCGGGGCATCTGAATCTCGGGTTGCGGGACGGTTACGGCGAGTGTACACTAAGTGGGAACAGCGGGCAAGATCCGAGTAAGTGGGCAGGCGACGAGGCGGTGGTGGATATGGTTGCTGGAGGTTTGTGGTCTGTGGTTTGTGGCGAGGGCGGGTGTGGGGGTGGTCGAGGGGGCGTGGGTCAAGCCGGCGCCGGTGGTGACGGGTGATGTCAATGCTTGCAACGCAATCACTGCATGCGTTGCAGGCAACGCCGGCAGGGCTTGCGTGGTCGGCGACGTGCCGGTGGACAGGCACGGGCGGGGGTTGGGAGCAATTGGTCCGGCCGGGCGCCAGGGGTGGCGTGGGTGAGGTTTGACGGCTGGTTGCTGCTGGGTCAGCGGACGCCGGGATGGCGGAGGAGGATGAAGTCTGGCGGGGACGGGCGGCCACAAGGATCGCCGGTATAGGAGAAGGGTTGGGGGCTGGGTGGCGGGGCTAGCTTGCAGCTAGGGTGACGGTGGCAAGGAACGCGCCCATGGTGGCCATTTCCACCTCGTCGCCGTCATCGCTAATCGCGACCATCCGGCGCGTGTACTCGCTGGGTGGCAGCGAGTCGCCGCTCGTCTCGGAGACCAACTCCGCGGGCAGCGGGAAGCCGACACTCAGGGACGGCGGGTCTATGTGGAAGAGTTCCGTATAGGACTGGGCGCCCTTGTCCAGGGTCAACGAGACTCGCGCGATGGGCTTGTTGAATCTGCAGCCGGCGTGGTTGGCGCTGTCAGGGGCTGTACGTAACGGGTCGTTGAGCGAACCCAGCGAGATGCTGACGTCGCCCCCGATTAATGTACTCGCGCACTCGGCAATCAACTCGACCACCCCAGGCACGCGGAGGCCGAACTCGTAGGCGACTTCGTTGTAGCGCCGATCGACGTAGGCGGCGCCGGGGTTGTCTTGCCACTGCCCGATCACGCGAATGTTGTAGTCCCCGGGGTCCAGACCGAGATCGAGCACGGGATACGTCGGCGCAAGTTGCACGAAGTCAGCCATGAGATTCCCTTGCCGGGTGAACACCTGGACGAACACCCTGTCCGGCGTGGTCTCGGACTCGATCCCGATGGGAATCTGCTTGCCCGGGGCGGTCTCAGGGTAGTCGTCGATCCCCGACCAGAACTTGTACTCGTGACAGACGCGACCGCCTCCGTCCTTCACACGCCAGCAGTAGGAGCTGGGAGATCCCCAGATCGACCCGCTCGGGTGCTCCATCCACATGACCGGCAATGGCGGAACTGGCCAAGCGCCCGGCCATTCCCGCTCGGCCGGCTGACCTCCGCTCGCCGGGCCGCAGGCGAATGCGGTTGCGGTCACGAGAAGGGCCGCCACCAGAGCCCTCCGCAGGGTTGTAAGGCGAGAGGTCCCAAACGGTTGAGTCGGAATTGAGGTCGTCACTGGTTCAGTATCCCGACATTGTGCGGTCGGAACGCTCATAAATTGGGTGTTCCGCACAGGTGGCCGACCCGCGGGACGGCGGACAGGGGTGGACATTGGTGGTTGGGCGGGCCTTTTGAGGACGGCCCCATTCCACAAGCTCAGGGCGGGCCATTCGGCAAGCTCAGGACAGGCCTAATGCGAACGGGGTGGGGTGCGGGGGGGGCTTGGTTGCTGCAACGTGTGGTTCGACACGGGCCTCCGAAAGACTCCGGCCCGGCTCACCACGAACGGGGGGCACCGACTGTCTCAGAGGCTTGGTTGCTGCTGGCTTTGTGGTTCGACACGGTCCGGTGGGTACACCAGCCCGGCTCACCACGAACGGGGTGGGTGGGGCCAGCTGGTTGCGCGGAAGACCCCTTGTCTATTCGGGGGCAGGTATGTTCCGCGGGTCTTGGACCGTCCAAGACAAGCGTAGGGCCGGGACAGACCGTAGACCCCTGGGTCCTTTGAGACCGTCGGTGAGCGAGGTCGTCCCGGCCCTTCACGCTGGCGCAGAGCCCGAACAGTTGCCGGGGCCGCGGACGCGAGCCCGAAGATCCAAGGCCGGGCGGGACGCCAGCGTCCACGGGAGGGTACCGGAATGGCGGACCCGCAGTTTGTCGGGATTGATGTCGCGCGTGATGCCCTGGAGGTGGCGGTCTATCCGCCCAACGCGGGCTGGCGCGTGCCCAACACGCCGGCGGGCCACGCCCGCCTGGTGGCGTGGGCGCAGACCCACCAGCCCGGCCGCCTGGTGCTGGAAGCCACCGGCGGCCACGAGCGCGCCGTGGCGGCGGCGCTGGCGGCCGCCGGGCTGCCGGTGGTCGTGATCAACCCGCGCCAGGGGCGCGACTTCGCCGGCAGCCGCAACGTCCAGGTCAAGACGGACCGCGTGGACGCGCAGCTGCTGGCGCGCTTTGCCGCGGAGGTCCGCCCGCCGCTGCGGCCGCGGCCCTCGGCGGCCAGTCGCGACCTGCAGGATCTGGTGCGCCGCCGCCGCCAACTCCTGACGCATCGGGTGGCCGAGCAGCAGCGGCGCCCCCTGGCTCAGCCCCGCGGCCAGGCCAACATCGACGCCCACCTGGCCTGGCTGGCCCAGTGCCTGGCCGAGTTCGAGATCGAGATCGCCGCGGCCCTGCAGGCCGACCCGGCCCTGGGCGCCCGCGCGACCTGGCTGCAGAGCATTCCCGGCATCGGCCCCACCGCCAGCGCCACCCTGTTGGCCGAGCTGCCCGAACTCGGCCGGCTCTCGCGCCGGGAGATTGCGGCCTTGGTTGGGGTCGCTCCCTTCAATCGCGACAGCGGCACCTGGCGCGGCCAGCGCCGCATCGCGGGCGGGCGCGCCGCCGTCCGCGCCGTGCTGTACATGGCCACCGTCGCCGCCACCCGGGCCAATCCGGTCATCCGCGCCTTCTATCGGCGCCTGCGCGCGGCCGGCAAGCCCGCCAAAGTGGCCCTGACCGCCTGCATGCGCAAGCTGCTGGTGGTCTGCAACGCCCTCTGTCAGAAGCAAACCACCTGGGATCCCACCGTGACCTAACCCCGGCTGCCCCAAATACAGTTGCTCACCGATTTCCGCCGAGGACGGCGGAATCTGCCTCTCCCCTTGGAGAGGGTCAGGAACGGCGCGGCCGGCATTTGATGGCGGCCGCCGGTGCTTGGCGGGATGGAGACCTCGACCGGAAGGCCCTCGCCGGTTTCGGCCGAGGACGGCGGAATCCTTCGGCAAGCTCAGGACAGGTGCTGCCTCGCCCCTTGGGGAGGGTGAAGATGCGGAGCCGAGCGGAGCGGACGGGTTGGGTGCTTCATCCGGGCGGTGTGGTTCGACACGGGCCGCCGAGGACTCTGGCCCGGCTCACTACGAACGGGGTGGGCGTGAGAGCACGAGCGGCAGACCCCTCACCGATTTCGGCCGAAGACGGCCGAATCTGCCTCTCCCCTCGGAGAGGGTGAAGAGCCAGGCGCCTCAACACAGTTGCTCACCGGTTTCGGCCGAAGACGGCCGAACCTGCCTCTCCCCTCGGAGAGGGTGAAGAACTGCGGCCCCGGAGGTTGTGGATGCCTCAAGTGGTGGGTGCGCGGAAGAGGCCGGTCTGAGACGCGGCCCGTACGAAAGAGTGGGGCGGGATGTCGCGGAGGACGGGTGGTCCTGGGGCGCGGCTTCTTCCCAGGGTTGGGCTGGAGTGGGGAATATGGGGGAGGTTGGGGTTGTTGTGGGTGTGAATGAGTGGGGGTTGGGATGAAGGTTTTGGTGACGGGTGGGACGGGGCGGATTGGGGGGAATTTGTCGGTGGAGCTGTTGGGGCGGGGGCATGAGGTTCGGTGTTTGGTGTATCCGGGGGATGCGAGTCGGGCGGACAAGCTGGCGGGGTATGACGGCGTAGAAGTGGTTGAGGGTGACCTGCGGGACTTTGATGACGTGCAACGGGCGGTGCTGGGGGTGGATGCGATTTATCACCTGGCGGCGGCGTTTGGCGGTCCTTTCGACAACCGGCAGTACCTGAATATCAACGGGATGGGAACGCTGAACATCCTGGAGGCGGTGCGGGCGGACGTTCCGAATCTGCAGCGGCTGGTGTATGCGTGCACGGAGGCGATTTACTGGCGGCTGGCGGAGAAGGGGCGCTATTTCGAGGAGCCGATTACGGAAGCGATGGTGAGCCCGTACAAGCAGATGCCGTATTTCCTGACGAAGTGGGTGGGCGAGGAACTGTGCATGACGTATCACCGGCAGTACGGGGTTCCGGCCACGTCGATGCGGTTTGCGACGGTGATTGAGCCGGGGGAGTTCCTGAATGCGGACGGGCTGCCGGGGCGGTTTCTGCTGAGTGCGGCTATTGACCGGTTTGGCGGCGAGGCGGCGGAGAGTCCGGAAGTGGAGGAGATTCTGGCTGAGCTGCGGTCGTTGTGGACGGGCGAGGAGAAGTTGCTGGTGAGCCGGTGTCCGAATGGGGTGGCGTACAAGCAGGAGTTCGTGGACGTGCGGGATGTGGTGCAGGGGCTGGTGCTGGCGCTGGAGCAGGATGCGGCGGTGGGCGAGGAGTTCACGTTGGGCGGGGCCGCGGTGTTCCGGTGGGAGGAGCATGTGCCCTGGTTTGCGGAGCGGTATGGGCTGGAGTTCGTGGAGGCGCGGTTGCCGGAGTCGAATTTCTTTGAGTTCGACCTGAGGAAGATTGAGGGGTTGCTGGGGTATGCGCCTCGGCATGATGTCTTGAGGGTGGTGGAGACGGCGGAGGCGATGAGAAGGGGGGAGGAGGTGGGGATTTTGCCGACGGGGGTGAGGTATGGGGGGCAGGAGTGAGGCTCATTCGGTCTTTGATCATTCCTTCAGGTGACGGGGTGAAGAGGCAGTCGTGAGTGGCGGTCATTCGATCGCATTGTCCGTGTTCGCTGGGATCTGACTGGCTTCGACACAGGTGTGCGATGCAGTTATGGGGAAAAACCTGCGTGATCTACGCGGCGCTAGCAAACCTGCGACCCAGGTCTGGCACGCGCCACACTCCGGTAACACTAAACTGTAGGCGGCGCTGAGAATGCCAGAGAAAGAAGCCTGGGCCGACACATCGACAGAACGACGCACCTCAACCTTGAAGATCCGCGGTATCCGGAGGCCGCCGCCGCAATCCTGCGCCGACACGATCTATACGAAGCCGAGGCCAATATCACCAGCGCGGTGCGCGACTTTCTTCTGGAAACTGGGCTGGTCACAACCGGCGACATCCATGAGGAAGTTCGACCGGCTGGAGGTTCCCAAGATTCGGTCGATCTGACCGTTCTAAGTACTTTCTTCGAGGTGAAGCGTCGAATTGGAACTGGGAGTGGGGCCGAGCCTGACCCGCAGAACATCCGGCAGTTGGACGACTACTTAGCACAGGCGGAGATGGACGGCCACGTGTTCCGCATGGGCGTGCTTACGGACGGTCGCCACTGGCTTCTGCGCTGGCCGGGTGCCGGACCAGTCCGGACCGCGCCTCCGCACGCCTTCACGCTGGATAACCCGGGTCGGTGGTTCCTGCTTTACCAATGGCTGCGCGACAACGCGCTTTTCTCAGAAACGAGGATCCAGCCCAGTCGCGAGAATGTCGCACGGAGTTTCGGGCCTGACAGTCCGCTCTATGAGCGGGAGAAAGTGGCCTTCGCGCGGCTTTACGAAGCCGGTGCCGAGTCCGAAACCGTGCGAATCAAGCGGCGGCTGTGGGGCGACCTTTTGCGCGCGGCCTTGGGCGAAGTGGCCGAACAGTCAGGCGAGATGGACGACCTCTTCATCCGTCACACATATCTGAGCGCGGTCATCGGGCTGGCGGTCCAAGCCTCCTTCGGCGTCGATATTGCGCAACTGGCGCGCGACGATCCGGCTGACCTGCTGCTGGGGCGGCGCTTCCGGGACCACACCGGCTTGCAGGGCATCGTGGAGTCGGATTTCTTCACCTGGCCCCTGGAAGTCGATGGTCACCCTATCCTGCGCGCCCTGGCGCTGCGCGTGGCTCACTTCGACTGGCCCAACGCCCCGGCGGACATCGCGGCCATCCTGTACGAGACTGTCATCCCTCCGGCCGAGCGGCGCCAGTTGGGTGAGTACTACACCCCGCACTGGCTCGCCAGGACAATGGTCGAAGAGGTCGTGGCCGATCCGCTTGGCCAGCAAGTCTTCGATCCGGCCTGCGGCTCCGGAACTTTCATTGCGGAGGCGGTCACGCACTTCATCAGTGCCGCCGGACAGGCTGGCCTGGAACCTCGGGCGACACTTGACCGACTGCGGGCGTCTGTCACAGGCATAGACGTGCATCCGGTCGCCGTGCACCTGGCTCGGGCTGCCTGGGCACTTGCCGCTCGCCCGGCCATCCAGGCTGCGGGAGCGTCTGGCCATAGAACCACGGTTTCAGTGCCTGTGTACTTGGGCGACGCCTTGCAGATGCGATTCCGTAACGGGGACATGTTCTCCGAGCACGAAGTGATACTCCCGGTAGACGACGAACGGATGTCGGAACTGGTGTTCCCGGTGCGGTTAGTGGAACGCGCCGATGCCTTCGACCTGTTGATGAGCGACATCGCCACGTATATCGAGCAAGGCGAAGATCCAGGTGTGGCGCTGGACGATCATGGCATCGCGGATGCCGACGAACGGCAGACCATGCAAACGACCATCGGCCTTATGCGAGCACTTCACGCTGCCGGTCGGAACCATATCTGGGCTTACTACACTCGCAACCTGGTGCGTCCCGTCGCCCTGGCTCGCGGCAAGGTGGACGTCATCTTGGGCAATCCGCCGTGGCTGAACTACAACAAGACGGCCAGCACGCTACGCCGCGCTCTCGAAGAACAAAGTAGAAACCTATACGGTATCTGGGTCGGCGGGCGGTACGCCACGCACCAGGATGTCGCTGGCCTCTTCTTCGCTCGCTGTGTGGATCTCTATCTCAAAGATGGCGGCGTGATCGGCATGGTGATGCCTCATAGCGCGCTGCAGACCGGCCAGTACTCGAAGTGGCGCAGCGGCCGCTGGGTGTCGAAGTTCTTCGGCTTGGTCGTTGACTTTGGCTGGAAATGCGCCTGGGATCTAGAACGGCTGGACCCCAACACGTTTTTTCCGATTCCAGCATCGGTGGTATTTGCCAGGCGGAACGGTAAGGCGGGCGCGTCCGTAGCCTTGGAAGGCGAAGTCGAGCGCTGGGTCGGCAAAGCAGGGGCGTCCAACGTCAGGCGGATGCAGGCACCGATTACGGATACATCTTCGGGAGGCGGATCTCGTTACGCCGAGCTTTCGCGGCAAGGCGCGAGCATCGTCCCACGGCGTCTTTTCTTCGTGGAAGAGACCGAGAACCCGGCCATAATTCAGGCCGGGCAGACTGTGACAGTGAATCCGCGACGCAGTGGGCAGGATAAACAACCCTGGTCTCGGGTGGACCTGCGAGATCTGACGAATCAGACGATAGAGAGCAGTCATGTGTTTGATGTCCATATGGGCGTCACTATCGCACCCTATGTGACGCTTAGTCCGCTCAAAGCGGTGTTGCCTCTGAAGAAGACCGATAATTCGCTACCAATTGACAATGACGGGATCGGAGGAATTCGAATCTCGAGTCTCGAGCGGCGAATGCGTAGTCGCTGGCGAATCGTCAGTCAGCTAAGAGATCGACACAAGAAAGCCAATGACCGGCTAAGCGCCCTAGGCCGCCTCGACTACCACAAAGAACTGTCAGCTCAGCTGAAGTGGCGGATTGATCGTGGAGCTCGGCCAATCCGGATAGCCTATACAAGCTCGGGCGGACCGACGGCAGCATTGCTCAGGGACGACGAAATCGTCGTTGACTACACACTGTTTTGGGTCACCTGCAGGACTTATCAAGAGGCCGCTTATTTGCTCGCCATAATCAACAGTCAGACGCTTTATTCGGCGGTGAAGCCACTTATGCCTAAGGGGCAGTACGGAGCGCGTCACCTCCAGAAGCACCTTTGGAGACTCCCAATCTTGGAGTACGACCCTGAGAATGCTCTACATGTGGCCATTGCGGAGGCCGGTCAAGTCGCGGAGGCTGGTGCGGCGCGTGAGCTGACCAGGCTGTACGAATCGCAGAGCCGTACAGCTCCCAGCTACCGGATAGTACGCCGGGAACTGCGACAATGGCTGCGGCTGAACGACGAGGGTAAGGCAATCGAGAGTATGGTCGAAGCATTATTGGAGCAATGCGAGTAGATCTGTTGGAGAGGAGCGCCGCTGAGTCAGATAGTCACTTCACAAAGCGAAGGGACTATTGAATGGTGTTGATAAGATGATCAATGTGCGTATTGACAGCATATCAAGTGTCCCATTGAATGCCGTAAGTATCGATGGGGTCTTAAATCTGCGTGGAGGCGGTAGGATTCCATGCCCGATTGACGTCATACAGAGAGAAAACGGAGATATCCTCTTTATTGCAGACTTTGCCGAGAGATATCAAGATCTCAGTGGCGATGATCTGGATGTGGCGTCATTCTGCGGCGTTGAGCGAACCAATTCCAAGGTATTTATTCAAAGCAGGGGCGTGGCCTTCGCGACGCGCATCCAGTCGAGAGTGAGAGCGAGCACTCGGCGATCATTTCCAGGAGGGATATACGCGACAATTGAAGGCGCCGCATCTGAGGTTATCGTGCGTTCTGAGTCGGCCAGTCGCCTGCGTGATCTCGAGTCAAGACAGTGCCAAGCGAAGATCCACAACTTTCGACCAGTGAGTTCGCGGTCAAATCGCTATCCGCGGTTCTCAAGCGAGAACTTCGGGGTAAGGGCAACTCTAGCTCCGATCGATGAGTATGGTTCGGCCAGCTTGGAACTGGAGAATAGAGGCGGAAACCGACAGACCTATGAGCTAACACTCGAGAGTATGCGGACGGGGTATCGTGGAACGTCGTCGTGGCTAACTCTATGCGACCGTATCTGCATGATATTGGGATTGCTCAACTTATCCTCAGTTTGGGTATCCAGTGTGCAGTTCACTAAACACTCAACGTCTTGGGAGCATTGGGTGAATCATCTATCAAGACCGTTCTCCATGACAGCCAAGAATGTATGTGATGGAATAGTGTGGCGTGAGGATGCCTTGAACCTGGCACTTTCAAAAGGCAACAAGGGTCAATTGGAAAAGTGGGGCTATTTGATTCATTACTTCTTGGATGCATACTCTGAGAGACGTCATCCGGAATACAGGGCGCTCTTGGCCTGTACATTGCTTGATTCTGTTATATCTCGACATTCTCTACAGAGCACAGGCGGCTCTGTCTTGCCTCGAAATCTAAGACGAAGTCTAGCTAAAGAATTACGAAGCAGCCTTAATTCGTGGATGGTAGCACATGGTCTTACTTTGTCACAAATCACCATTCAGACGATTGGGGAAAACATTGGTTCAATCACTGTTTCGCGTGGAAGGTCTTACAAGGACTCCTTGAGTTGGCTGGTGGACCACTACGACCTTCCTGTGGAAGTGCCGATCGATACAATTGCGAGTGCTCGAAACGCACTTGTTCACACGGGATTCTTTCAGCAAGGTGTTCGGGGTGATGACAGATTGCGTCGTCTCACGTATCACGAGATCACATGGACGGCGGTGGCATTGCTGTGGCGACTTCTAGGCTTCAAAGGTACTTTTCCTCAGTTTAACACCTACTCGGTCCCTTAGAGCATTGACGGGGGTTTCATTTGAGCGGATAACGGATACCAAATGTGGAGACGCTATTCTTGGAGTCGACCTGAAGGTCCCGAGAGTATTTCTGCCGTTGTACGTGCAATGAAGGTCCGCCTAAATGCCTCCGAATGATTCGGCGCGGGATTTTAGGGTTAGGTAGAGGGTTTGGAGGGTGGGGTGGGGATGCCGGATTGGTGGGCGCGGCGGAGGACTGCGCCGGCGGTGTCGTCGAGTTCGACGCGACGTTGGTGGGCGAAGTCGACCTGGAGGGAGGTGGTGTTGTCGGGTGGGAGGGTCTGGATGAGGTCGTCGGTGGTGTCGGGGAGGTGGATGCCCTGGGAGTGGGCGACGGTGCTGGCTTCCTGGGGGAGCAGCAGGCGGGGCTGCTGGCGGAGAATGAGATTGGTGCTCGGATGACGGCGAGACGATCCATGACGCATTCTTTGATCGACGCTTTCGGAAGGACGACGCATGAGACTCCACTACTACCCGGAAGACTGACAGCCTCTACGTCGAGTTCAAGGACGGGCCGGGCGTCGAGACGCGTGAGGTGACAGACGGGCTGAATGTCGATCTGGACGCCGGCGGCGAGGTAGTGGGCTTTGACATCGACCATGCGTCGAAGCGCCTGGACCTGTCGACGCTGGAGACCGAGGCTCTGCCGCTGCGCGCGACCAAGTCCGTGGCTTGACCGCCGGGTCGGCTCTGCCCAGCGCTTGTCAGGCCATCCTCCCGATGAGGTGAACACGGGCGCCGTGTACGCTAGAGTCGTGAGTTGACTGCTGGGAGCCCTCCAGTGAAGAATGTCACGCTGAGCGCCGATGCGAGCCTGATTGACGCAGCGCGCGCACGCGCCGCGGACGAGCGCACGACCCTGAACGCTCAGTTTCGTCGCTGGCTGGAGGACTACGCCGGGCGCAAGCGCCAAGCCGACGCTGCCATGGCAACCATTCGTCTTCTGCGTGGAGACATTGCAACCGGAGGCCGCAGGTTCACGCGCGATGAGATGAATGAGCGCTAAAGACTTTATCGACACCAACGTCTTCGTTTCTCTGTTCGATGAAACCACCCCTGACAAGCGTCAATGCGCTGAACGTCTCGTGCGCCGCAGCCTGGAACATGGGACGGGCTGCATCAGCTATCAGGTCGTTCAGGAGACGCTGCATGTCGTGACCCGCAAGCTGGGCGCGCAGCCGGCCAGCGCGCGGCTGCTGCTGGACGATGTGCTGGCACCCCTGTGGCGGGTCAATCCCACGCGCTCGCTGTACACGCGCGGCCTGCGTCTCCACGCGCAATTCGGGTTTAGCTTCTACGATTCACTCATTGTGGCCGCCGCGTTGGAAGCGGGCTGCACCCGTCTCTTCAGTGAAGACATGCACCACGGCCAGCGGGTGGAGCAGCTGACGATTCACAACCCCTTTACCGAAGACTGACGGCCAGGCCGGGCCTTCGCCCGGGCGCAGGCTGGCAATAGCGAGGGACCCGTGGCGCGTTGCCAGGTTCCCCTGGCTCACCTCATGACAGGCGACGCGCCCCTGACGCCCACCTGAGCAATCGGCCACCTGGTGAGGCTGTCGCAACATACAAGGACACGGGGGCTTGGTTGGATGCGGGAAGGGGAGAGGAAGTCGGGCGGGTGAGAGACGCCGGCTTGCGGAAGGAGTGAGCGGAGAGTGGTGAGGAGTGAGATTCGGAGGCGGAGTGGGATTGCCGAGGGACTTGGGAACGACGCGGCAGAGTTATGCGTGGAGTGCGCTTAGGGCAGGGGCTCGAGTTGGACACTTGCGGGTACAGTTCTGCACGGGCGGTTGTCTACTCAACTCTGGCCCGTGGCGCGTGACCTCGGGGCACTGGGACCTTCAATGCGGAGGAACCGATGGCTTCAGAAGCGGAGCGCCTGGCCCGACTAGAAGGGGCGTACAACCACCTGGCGACGAAGGCCGACCTGGCGAATCTGGAAACGCGACTGACGACGTGGTTCGCCGGGGTTCTACTGTTGGTGGTGATTAACGTGCTGGGCACGGTGACGGGGATTTTGATCGCGTTGCTTGGCTAGCAGGCACGACGGCCGAATTGACCATTGAACCGAGGCTGATCATTCCCTATAGCGCTGTCGGTAGTCCGCGCTGCTTGGCGTATGGGCCGATTAGAAGGTGGGCGGTTGGGGACTGAGTGATCGGTGGGCCTGTTGCAAGCGGGCGTTGGCCGCCTTCGGATCGACGCGGTCATCGTCTGGGAGCGGGTCGCCTTGCACTGGTCAACGTCAGGAAAGAAGCGAGTGGATGGCCTGTAGCGCTTTGGTCCTCGGGAGGGTGCCGCTGACGCGCAACGATTCACCGTCCTGGCTGCCGGGACCTGACGTACCCGCGAACCTGATGAGTCCCGATCCCAGGAATTCCATGGCCAGGACTCCGTTGCCCACTACGTGCCATTGTGCGAGTGCCACCCCATGTGGGCTGACGCCGATTTCGGGCTGGCCGAGATTGCGTTCGTCCATCAGGAACGAGGTCAGGTGCCGCAGCGAGGCAATGGCGATGGATTCTTCGTTTGGGTCCTCATCCGCCAGGCGCTGCAGATAGCCAAGCCGGTCCGCCGACTCTTCGAGACCGGACGCTCTGAGCGCCTCCGTCATTTCGGTGCGCGTCTCGTATTCAGCGGGCGTTTGGCTACGCATTCAAGGTGCCCAACGGAAGTGCGCTGGGCGTGAATCGCCGTGATTGGATTGTATCGAGGAGCCAATTCGGACCCAGGGACAGCGGAAGGCCCGTCAACTTGACCGCGACACGCGCGCTATGGAGCGAAGGAGTCACGGCCGGCCCGGATTCGGACGGGGTCGCCCTCATCCATGTGGGCCGCGCGTAGGGTTTCCAGCCCATTCCTGTCGGTTGGAGTTTGGGCTCTGTGAGGGCGGTTGAGTGGCGGTCGCTTGCCTGAGTCGACTAATCAGCAGGGTGGTTCGCTGCCTTGGACGTGTCACCGACGATCCCAAGGCCTAGGCTGCGCGCAGCCTAGGCCACATGGAAAGCTCGGTTCCAACGAAATGGATATAGCTTGCAGCAATTCTGCCGATGACCGTTGTGCGATGCTCGGGCTGAACGCTGATCGATTAACGGGAGTTCCGTGCGTCGTCCCTGCGCGAATCGAGAGCGGAACAGGGTAGAATCTACTAGCTACTACTCGCCGAAGCTGACACTAGTCGGGAAAGAGGCCTCCGCGCCGTCGTGAGTCTTCACCGTCATTCACAAGACGACACCGCTGGATGCAAGCGCATGCTGGTCAATATCGACCTCTGGACGTGGACCTGTGGAAAATACCAAAGGTAGGTGATTGCGATGGGCGCACCATTGGATGTCGCGTACTACTACCCAGCACCTTATTGGGGATGGCGCGAAGGCGGCTGGGTGAAAACTCTTCTACTTTTCTTCGACAGGATATCGATCTTATTGCCCGGCTATATGTACGGTCGCCATCACGTCGCAGACCCGTCAATGGCTGAGCCTCTTGAGGACTTGGGCCTGCTGGAGGTGCTTGAGCCGAACACTTGGATCGACGAAGAGATGGCACAGAGTATAGCCACGGTAGTTAGCGGATTGCTAGCCAACGGTGCATTCGATGACTTACCGAAGGAAGCGGTGTTTCAGGAACTGTCGTATTCTCGCATTGGCTACGGTGCTGAGTTTAACCTCGCTCGATCGCTGGTGGAGAAACTCGAATCGAAGGGTCTGGCACGACCAAGTGAAGATGGAGTTTCGATTCCACTCCACCCGACTGTACGAACCACGATCCTGATAACCCTCGCTCAGCTTGCTCGTTCGGCTGGCAGCAAACGCAACCAGTCCATTCATCCAGCAACCAACAACTTGAGTGCCATCGGGGATCTGGTCGAGACTCTCTCGAGGGACCGAATGCCATCACGCGGGGGCGTGATTGCTCTCGACCTCGAACCGGTGAGCTTCAATCTTGACCAAGTTCCAATCGACGAACTGCTGGAATTTCGGTCGGAGCATCAGGCTGAACACCGAGCGTACATTCGTAACTTGCGAGGTTTCATGGCTGAGCTTGCTGACATTGATTTACAAGATGAAAGAAACAAGCTGCTAAGGCAGCGACGTCAGGATATCTCTGACGCCGGACACGAACTCCAGCGGTCGACCCGCACATCATTAGGGACCAACCTTGCTTCATGGTCGCTTGGGATTGCCGGAAGCTCGTGGGCGGTAACGTCTGGCGACCCTCTCGGATTCGTTCTTAGTGGATTGGGCTTGACCATTGGGATTGCTGGGTCAATTGCCGGAAAGTCAAGAAGGGCCGATGCCTACTCTTATATGTTCCGAGTGGAACGCACGTTTTCTGAGTGACAGCATTTGAATTCGGAGAGTTCAGCAGTGATTAATACGTGCCAGAAGGGGGGATTCGCGAGGTGCTATCAGAGGTGAAGTCGTGGACATCCTAGACGCAGCCGCGACGGTGCTGCGAGACGCGGGCGAGCCGCTGCACTACCGGGAGCTTTCAGATCGAATGTTGGAACGGCGGCTATGGACAACTGAGGGCATGACACCGTGGAATACGGTGACCGCCCGAATTGGCCAAGACATCAAGAGGCGGGGTGCTTCGTCGCACTTCATTCGACTTGACCAAGGCCGAATTGCACTCAGGGGGAGTGTCACAGTCGAGTCTGATTCAGAAAGCGAAGGCGATCAACCGAGGAGCGAGAGCGAGCCTGCTGCCAAAGGCATGTCCTTCACTGACGCAGCCGAATGGGTTCTCGGCGAGTCAGGCGACCAAGAGCCGCTTCACTACGCAGAAATTGCGAAACAAGCTCTTGAGGGCGGATTAATCCAAACGGAAGGCCGGACGCCCGCAGCAACGATGTACTCGATGATCCTGACTGAGATTCGTCGACGTGAAGACCGCAACGAATCGCCCCGCTTTGTCCGCCATGGGCGTGGAGTGGTTGGTCTTGCCTCGTGGCTACCCGACCAGGTTGCTTCGCTCATCGAAGAGAGAAATAGTGAGGTTCGTCAAGCGCTGCTTGCGCAGGCTCGCAGCGCATCGCCCGACGATTTCGAGAGCCTTGTCGAGCAGTTGCTCGTGGCAATGGGATTCGAGGGTGTGGCTGTGACACCCAGCTCCGGTGACGGTGGTATCGATGTCCGAGGCACTCTGGTCGTAGGCAGATCGATCCGAATACGAATGGCAGTTCAAGCGAAGCGATGGAAGAATAATGTTCAGAAACCGGTGGTGCAGCAGGTTAGGGGCTCGCTGGGCGCGCACGAACAGGGGCTCATCATCACGACGAGCGACTTCAGTGCTGGGGCAAAGGAGGAAGCGCAGCGCTCAGACACTGCTCCGGTGGCGCTCATCGGCGGGGAACAACTCGCGGTGCTGCTGGCTGAGCACGAAATTGGTGCTCGGATGACGAGCTACGAGCTGTATACGCTTGACGAGGTCGATAGCTCGGAAGAGTGACGGTGGCAGGGTTCGCTGCCGATCTGTGGGTACAGCCCCATGTCTGGATTCCGCAGCTTTAGAGTCTGGGCACCTTAGTCTTTCGGGTCGAGGCGTAAGAGTCGATGATGGAGAGCCTCTTGGCTCTTGAGCGGGCTCTGTAGGTATCTCGCTGACCGGCTTCGTCTGGATTGCGACGCTATTTGACTTAGCCGAGTACGAACCGGGCTCTTTCTTGTCGCAGCATTTGGTAAGGATTGATGCAGCGGATGTTGAGGCCGATGCAGGCGTTTGGAATCTTGATTTTTCTGATGGTCTGCGCAGGAGTCTCGTGGGTTACGACGACGTAGTTGTGCGCCAGCGCGTGGGCGACGAGCCAGTAGTCGGCCAGCTGTAGAAACGTGGCGATGGCTGCGCGATCGTAATTCTGGCTGCTGGCCCAAAGGCTGACTCTGTCGAGGGCAGGCAGGACGGCGGGATCCGTGGGGAGAAAGAACGTGTCGGCTCGCTCTTCAGCCCATTCCGATAGCTCATCGCCACCAGCGCGCAGTTCATCCGCCACTTTCTCGATGCTTGCCACCTTGCCTTCGTGATTCGCCCGGAGCAGCCAATCCCAGAATGCCGGGACGAAGTCGAAGCCGTAGTGAAGGTTCTTGGCCTGGATGAAGACGTTTGCGTCGAGCAGATACCTCGTCAATCCAATGCGCCTGCTTCATGCCCGAGGTTGTTGAAGGTTTCGACTTTGGAGACGCCGACCATTCGGAAGGCATCGCGGTAGAGGGTATGGCCTTCGCGTGTGCTCTCCACCAGGGCACGAGCGAATCGTCGACTTACGCGCGCAAGGGTAGTTCTGTAGAAGTTGCCGCCCCCGCCGCTGCTCCGATTCAATGCTCTAAGGCGTTCGCTCTCGATCTGCCAGTGCAGCTCGAAGGTCTCTCGGTCAATCCAATTCACGTCCAGGAGCCGGCGCAGGACGACCAGCGTGCTGACCTTGAAGGTGCGCGCCAGACGCGACATCGCGTGAAGTAGCTGCTCGCCGTCGCTCAATTCGTCGCGCAGGGCGACCAGAGGGACCAGGAACTCGGCGGCTACCGCATTGCACCAGACTTCCTCGCGCCGAGAGCTCTGAACGGGTTCGGCTCCGACGTTCGACAAGGCCGAAGATCCGAGCCAGATGTGGGCCAGTTCATGCGCAAGCGTGAACGTTTGTGCGGCTTTGGTATCTGCGCCGTTGACGAAAACCAACGGCGCCAAGGGATCGGAAAGCGCGAAGCCGCGAAACTCGGAGGGATCGAGACGCCGGTGGTTGTTGCTTGCGACGACTCCGCTCACCATGACGAGAATGCCGATGTCGTCGGCGCGCTGAATGAACAGCCGTAAGGCGTCGCTCCAGGTCGGGCACTCCTTGCGATCAGCAGCCTGGAAGTCGAGCTTCCGGCGCATGTCGGCCGCCACGGTGGTGACCGGTGTTGCAAGCGTGGCGCTGTTGACGAAGTCAAGCTCGAGTTGGCTCGAAATGCGAGCGTATTCCCGATACCAACTCTGCCGCTCCTGGCAGGCGTAGATGGTGTCCAGCAAGTTGGGGCTGGGGCGGGTCACGTGGCGCCCGGCGACTGTTCGAAAGTCGGGAATGGGGACCGGCTCATCGGGCGGCGAATCGAGAAACAGGTAGCCCGCCGGAACGTGGACGGCACGGGCGAATGCCTCAAGCTGCTTGAGGGTGGGCTGTACGGCGCCGGTCTCCCAGTCCTTGAGCCTTGGGTACCTGCCAGCCAAGTCTTTCCGACTGAGGCCAGCGCGCTCGCGTGCCCAGCGGAGTATCTCGGGTTTGACGTCGACTCGGATCATTCGAGGTTCTCTGACGGCGTCTTGGCGTCCTGCACCCGTGGGTGAGACACAGCTCTCGTCAACAGCTCGATCTCGCGACTTGGGGCAAGCGAGGCGGTTGCGACGTCGGTCGTCCCCCTACGGGAAGCTCGAAGTCTGAGCATAGCGTTTCGGTCTCATTTGACAGCGTTCATTGGGGGCGATGGGATGGCTTCGGGCAGGGGGCTGGGTATTGAGACAGCGCGTGGCGCTCTTAATTCGGTCTGGGGATTCGGTATTGGGCTTCAAGCGTGGCGGGGTGTGGTTCGACACGGCAGTGCGGGGACTGCGTGCCGGCTCACCACGAACGGGGAGTGAACTGAGGATGTGGTTCGACACGCCCCTCCGACGGACTCCGGGGCGGCTCACCACGAACGGGGGTGGTCAGAGGCCGCCGAAGGATTGGGCGCGGGATTTGAGGGTTAGGTAGAGGGTTTGGAGGGTGGGGGTGGGGATTCCGGATTCGTGGGCGCGGCGGAGGACGGCGCCGGCGGTGTAGTCGAGTTCGACGCGGCGCTGGTGGGCGAAGTCGACCTGGAGGGAGGTGGTGTTGTCGGGTGGGAGGGTCTGGATGAGGTCGATGAGGTCGTTGGTGGTGGTGTCGGGGAGGTGGATGCCCTGGGATCGGGCGACGGCGATGGCTTCGTTGAACATGGTGCGGAACAGGTCGAGCATGCCCTCAGTCGCGAGGATGGGGCCGAGGGGGAGCTGGCAGGCGGCGGTGATGGGTCCCAGGACGGCGAGCAGGACGAGTTTGTTCCAGAGGATGTGGTGGATGTGGTCGCTGGCCTCGGTTTCGATGCCGGCGGTGCGGAGGGCTCGGGCGATGGTTTGGACGCGGTTGGTGATTCCGCCGGCGGGTTCGCCGATGGCGGCGCGGACTTCGGCGTCCTGGTATTCGACAACTCCGGGTTTGAGGATGTGGGCGGTGAGCCAGGTGGCGCCGCCGATGACGTGGTCTGCTCCGAGAATTGACGAGAGGATTGGGACGCTGTCGATGCCGTTTTGGAGGGTGAGGACGGCGGTTTGGTCGCTTAGGGCGGGGAGGAGGAGTAGGGCGGCTTGCCGGGTGTCGTAGCACTTGACGGCGAAGATGATGAGGTCGGGCTTTGAGGCGGTGTCCTGGGGGTGTTCGACGGCGGTGACGTGGTGGATGTGGCGGGTTCCGGTTTCGCTGCGCATGCAGAGGCCGTGCTCGCGGATGGCCTGGAGGTGGGGGCCGCGGGCGACGAAGGTGACGTGGTGGCCGGTTTGGAGGAGGCGGGTGCCGATGAAGGCGCCGACGCCGCCGGAGCCCATGATTAGGACTTGCATTTGGGTTTCATGATATTGGAGGGGCCGGGCGGTGGCTCGGTGTGTGAGGTGTGGCGACGGTGGGGATGGGGCGAGGCAGGTTGCGCGGAAGACTCCTCACCCTGACCCTCTCCCCCCAGGAGAGGGATTAAGACCCAGGCGTGCGCTGGGGGGCGTCGCGGGTTGCGGAGTAAGGACGCGTTTTGCGCGGAAGACCCCTCACCCTACCCTCTCCCCCAGGAGAGGGATTAAGACCCAGGCGTGCGCTGGGGGCGTCGCGGGTTGCGGAGTAAGGACGCGTTTTGCGCGGAAGACCCCTCACCCTACCCTCTCCCCCAGGAGAGGGATTAAGACCCAGGCGTGCGCTGGGGGCGTCGCGGGTTGCGGAGTAAGGACGCGTTTTGCGCGGAAGACCCCTCACCCTACCCTCTCCCCCAGGAGAGGGATTAAGACCCAGGCGTGCGCTGGGGGCGTCGCGGGTTGCGGAGTAAGGACGCGTTTTGCGCGGAAGACCCCTCACCCTACCCTCTCCCCCAGGAGAGGGATTAAGACCCAGGCGTGCGCTGGGGGCGTCGCAGGTGAAGAGGTCAGGACGCGTTTCGAGCGGAAGACCCCTCACCCCAACCCTCTCCCCCAGGAGAGGGATTAAGACGCCCTTTTGCTCAGGAGTGGGTTTGAGATTACAGAGCGTTGGGTGGTGGTTGTTGGAGGGCTGCGCGTCGCTCTTGGCATGTTTGCCAGAGGGTTTCGGCAACGGCTCGCGTTTCCTGAAGAACTTCAAGATTCGAGAAGCGCAGGACCTGGATTCCCCGAGCCGCAAGAATCTCGGTGCGTCGTTCATCGGACACGCGTCCAGCCGCCGAAACGTGCTGGCCGCCATCCACCTCAACGGCGAGGCGCAATTCATGACTGTAGAAGTCGAGCACAAATGGATCAATTGGGTGCTGGCGTCGGAATTTAACGCCCATCTGGCGGCTGCGCACGAGCCACCACAGCACGAGTTCCGCACGGGTCTGGCGTTTTCTGAGGGCGCGCGCCAGCTTGATGAGTTGGGGTGGAGTTGCTTCGTAGGGAGGGTCGGGATGCGACAAAGTAGCTGGTGTGCGTGGGCGCCTCGACCGGAAGACCCTTCACTCTACGTCGCTGAAAGTCGGAGGGACGAGGGGACGTGGCTGTGCGCAACGGGGGCGCCAAGCGGGTTTGGGAAGTAGGTGCTTGGCTGCACGGAAGATCCCTGACCCTAGCCCTTTTCCTCAGGAGAAGGATTGAGCTCCAGGCCTGCGCAGGGGGGTGTCGGGAGTGGAGGAGTAGGGAAGCGTTTCGAGCGGAAGACCCCTCACCCTGACCCTCTCGTCCTGGAGAGGGATTGAGGCGGAGACTCGTACTTGGGTGGGTGCCGCCTCGGGTGATTTGCTGGTTGCGAGGGCTTCGAGCGGAAGACGGGCGGGTCTGGGACGCCGCCCTTACGCAAGACGGAGAAGACTGTGGCTCGGGCATGGTTGCTGGCGAGGGTGGTTTGACACGGCACTACGGGGACTCTGTGCCGGCTCACCACGAACGGTGGGGTTGGTCAGGGTGAGGGAGCGGGGGGGTGGACGGTTATTAGGGCTTCGGGGATGGGGCCTTGGGATTTGCCGTTGATGCGGAGTTCGGCGGTGAGGATGCGGCGGGTGTCGGGGTGGGGTGGGGCGGTGGCGGTGAGGGTTAGTTCGCCGCGGGCGCCGGCTTCCAGGTCGAGGGGTTGGAAGGTGTCGGGGGTTTGCCAGCCATCGGGGACGAGGAGGCGGGCTTCGAGGCGGGCGGGGCTTTCGGTGTTGTTGCGCAAGAGGAGGCGGTATTCGCAGGTTTCGCCGGGTTGGACGGTGCGCAGGTAGGGGACGAGGCGGGCCCACCAGAGGTCGACGCCCTGGTCGACGGGGTCGTCGAGCAGGGCGCGGACGACGCGTTCTTTGCGGGCGATGAAGTCGCGGTATTCGGCGGCGCGACGCGTGTCCCAGGGGATGAGTTCGCGGTGGCCGGGGCAGACGAGGTCGGGTTGGACCAAGTCCATGACGTCGGCGCAGCGGCGGTGCATCCAGAGCTGGAGGCTGTTGCGCAGGACGGTGGTCTGGAAGAGCTGGACGGTCATGTCGCCAGTGTGGCCGGGGGCGAGTTCGAGGAAGATGTTGTCGCCGGTGAAGGCGACTTTCTGTCCGTCGACGTGGGTGGCGAGGACGGAGTGGAATTCGGTTTGGCCGGGGGCGTGGTGGACTTCGAATTCGAATTCCTCCCACTGGAAGCGTTCGCCGTCGGTGAGCTTGCGTTCGATGGGGATTGGGCTCGGGAGGGTGCAGGGGGTGCTGCACCAGCCGGCAGGGTCTTCGAGGACCTGGGCGACTTCGTCGAGGGCCCAGACGCGGGCGCCTTCATGCCGCACGAGGTAGGGGATGCCGGCGGTGTGGTCGTCGTGGATGTGGGTGACGAGGACCATGTCGATTTCGCGGATGCCGTAGGTGTCGCGCAGCTCATCGAGGTGGTGGACGACGAAGCGCATGGTGTCGCCGTCTTCGCGTTCCTGGGCGATGGCCATGTGAGCCCAGAAGGAGTGGCCGTAGTCGATGAAGCAGGCTTTGCCGCTTTCGGAGAGCAGGACGTAGAAGTTGGAGCAGGTTTGGGGTCCGCCCCATAGCAGATGGCGGGAGACCTGGATGAATTTGGGGTCGGGGAGGATGTCGAGGCCGTGGTCCCAGTTGCCGCCGAGGAAGCGCATGCCGCCGCCGAGGCGGGCGAGGGCCATGAGGCGGTCTTCGAGGCGGGCGCAGTCGCCGACGGGGTCCTGGATGAGGTCGCCGTGGGAGGGGAGGGCCTGATCGGGGGCGTGGCGGCGCAGGGCCTGGAGTGATTGGAGGGTGAAGAGGGCGCCCTGCTGGTCGCCGTAGCCGTATTCGAGGGCGTGGTACTGGTAGAGGACGCCGCCGGCGCAGAGCAGATCGCCGGTGAAGGCGACTTTCCGACCGTCGACCTGGCCGATGAGCATGCTGCTGCCGTGGGTGTGGCCCTTGGCGGGGATGATTTGGAGCTGGACGTCGCGCCAAGTGAAGGTTTCGTAGTCCTGGAGATCGGCGTCGACGGGGACGTTTTGGGCGAGAGTGAAGAAGGTGTTGCGGTCGTTGTAGTTGTCGTAGACGCGCTTGTGGCGCCAGAAGAGTTCGGCCTGGTCGAAGAGATGGCGTTCGTGTTCGGGGACGGCGACTTTGGCGCCGTGGTCGCGAAGGCGTGGAGTGCCCCAGGACTGGTCGCGGTGGTGGTGGGTGTGGAGGACCCACTCGACCTGGCTCACGCCGATTTCATGGAGGTGGTCGACGAGGTCGCCGGAGCCGGCGTCGATGAGGATGGCGCGGTCGCCGGCGGTGATGCAGTAGGCGTTGCAGGTGTCGGTCCAACGGAAGAGGCGGGGGGAGATTTGGGTCCAGGACATGGGGTTTGGGGTGGGTTGGGGGGTGGGGGCAGGGTACGGGAATGGGGAGAGGGGGGGCGAGAGAAGAGGGCTCTAGTGCTTCAACTGAGGGTGTGGTTCGACACGGGCCTGCGAAAGTCTCCGGCCCGGCTCACCACGAACGGTGGGGGCGCCGCGTGTGCGCGGGTGGTGGGGTGCCTAGGACTCCTCGGATTGTTGGCGTTGTTCGGCGAGGGCTTCGTTTTGGAGCATGCGGGGGTCTTTTTTCTTGTAGAGGCGGGAGGTGGGGCTGAGGGTGCGGCGGCGGTAGCTTTCGGTGGGGTGGCGGAGGTCGGGGTCGCGGAAGGAGCCGAAGGGGCTGAGGGGCTGGCGGAGGAAGATGTTGACGGGGTCGCCGAGTTCGTCGTCGATGATTTCGGTGAGGAGGCGTTCGGTGAGTTGGGCGCGGATGGGGGCGTGGGCGGGGTCGTTCCAGAGGTTGGTGAGTTCTTCGGGGTCGTTGTCGAGGTCGTAAAGCTCGCCGGGCCAGGCGGAGCCGTAGTGGGCGAGCTTGTAGCGGGAGGTGACGAGGATTTTCTGGCGGACGACGGGTTCGCTGGTGTGGCGTTCGATGCCGATGCGTTCGACGATGACGGCGTCGCGGTGGGTGTCGGTCTGGCCGCGTAGCAGGGGGGCGAAGGAGCGGCCTTCCATGCCAGGGAGGGGCGGGGCGTCGGCAAGGTCGATGACGGTGGGGACGAGGTCGAGGTGGGTAGTGGGGCCGTGGTGGACGCGGCTGTCGGGGATGTCGGGACCGGCCCAGAGCATGGGGACGCGGATGACGGATTCGTAGGTCATGGGGGGCTTCCCGCCCTGGCCGTGGTCGTCGATCATTTCGCCGTGGTCGGAGGTGAAGATGATGTGGGTGTTGTCGGCGAGGCCGTGGTTCTCAAGGGCCCGGAGGACGCGGCCGATCATGTCGTCGATGAAGGTGATCATGCCGTAGTAGAGGGCGCGGACCTGGCGGCGGTTGTCGTCCGACTGTTCACCGGAGATGCCGCCGCCGTACCAGGAGTGTTTGCCGTCGACGGACCAGCGGTAGTGGGGCGGCTTGAGGTCGAAGTCGTCGTTGGCCGGGACGGGGAGGGGCATGTTGGCGGGGTCGTACATGTCGCTGTAGGGGGCGGGCGGGCAGAAGGGGCCGTGGGGGTCGGGGAAGGAGAGCCAGGCGAAGAAGGGTTGGGTGTCGGCGGCCTGGGTGCGGGTGTCGAGCCAGTCGATGAGCTGGTCGGCGAGGTAGTGGGTGTGGTGGTGTTCCTTAGGAATGGCGTTGTGCCAGGCGCCGGGGCGCACCGGGGGCTTGGCTGAGGCTTCGGGTTCCCAGAGGGGGATGCTTTCGGGGTGTTCGCGTTCGAGCCAGACGCGCCAGTGGCCGCCGGGTTTGCGGTGGCCGGTGAAGTGTGTGACGTGGTCGAAGCCGTAGTAAGGGCCGTGCCAGAGGCCGTCGTGCGGGTTGACGGCGGCGCCTTCGGGCGGGTGTTCGGGGAGGGCGTCTTCGATTTCCCAGACTTTGAAGTGGGGTTTGCCGAAGAGGGCGGTGGTGTAGCCGGCTTCGTGGAGGGCGTCGCCGAGGACGGGGATGTTTTCGTTGAGGTTGATTTCGTGTTCGAAGACCTGGTGCCCGCGCTGGCTGCGGCCGGTGATCATGCTGGCGCGGGCAGGCATGCAGATGGGGGTGGTGGGGTAGGCGCGGGTGAAGCGAACGCCGCGGGCGGCGAGGGCGTCGAGGTGGGGGGTGCGGATGGCGGAGTTGCCGGCGCAGCGGAGGGTGTCCCAGCGTTGCTGGTCGGTGGTGATGAAGAGGAAGTTGGGGGGCATGCGGTATGGGCTGGATGGGTTGTTGGGGAGGCTAACGCTCAGGGCGAATTGGGGCTAGTGGGCGGGAGTGGTTCGACACGGGCCTCCGACGGACTCCGGCCCGGCTCACCACGAACGGTAGGGGCGAACGCGAAGGGTTAGGGGGCGAAGCGGTAGGCGTAGAGGGTGGCGTAGGTGAGTTTGAGGTGGAGGCGGACGCGCTGGCCGAGGAGGGGTTGGAGGTTGCGGCCGTTCCAGGTGACTGAGACGTCGACGCCGTTGGATATCTGGGCGTCGCAGTCGGCGTGAGAGTAGCCGGGGATGGGGTTGGCGTCGTCTCCGGTGACGGCTACGGAGACGGGGCCGTTGGCTGCGCCGATGTTGAGGAGGAGGCGGGGGCCGCCGACCTGGATCCATTCGGTGGTGAGTTCGCCGCCGTCGGGTCCGGCGCGGAGGCCGGCGAAGCGGTCGCGGGGGGCGCGGGCCATGCCGATGGAGCCGCGAGGGACTCGGGGATGGCGGTGGGCCATGAGGCGGCCGGTGTACCAGAGAAGCATTTCGTCGCCGCGCACCGAGGGCGGATTCATGGCGAAGGCGACCCAGGTGCTGTCCCAGGCGTCTGAGGGGCCGACGTCGAAGTAGGTCTGGCGGGAGACGGCGCGCTCCCAGCGGATGCCGTCGCGGCTGGTGGTGAGCTGGACGTTGAGGATCTCGTTGATGGGGTCGTAGTACTCCAGGTAGCCGATGTACTGGTTGCCCCAATTGAAGAAGGGCATGCCGTAGAACTCGGTGGCGGGCGGGTCGTCGTCGTCGGCATCGACGATGACGGTTGATGGTGTCCAGGTGAGGAGGTCGTCTGAGCGAGAGATGGCGATATCGCGCTTGAAGGCGTGGCCGCCGCTGCGGTCGCGGAGGGCGTTGTCGTGGCGGGTGGTCATGGCGAAGCCGCCGCGGTTGAAGTCCTGCATGACGCAGGTGCGGTCGCCGCGCGGGAGGTAGACGCGGTCGGGAGCAGGGTTCCAGTGGATGCCGTCGGGGCTGAAGGCGACGACGTAGCCGCGATTCTCGGCGTGATCGGTAAAGAAGGCGACGAGCTTGTAGCGGCGGGTGGGGTCGGATTCGAGGTCGTCGATGAGGACCGTGGGCGGGCCGAGGCGGCGGACTTCGGGACGGCGGCGTTCACCGTAGACGACGTTGTTGGGAACGCCGTCGGGATGGTCGACGTGGGTATACGAGCCGCGGGTCCAGGTGACGCCGTCGGGCGAGGTGGCGTGGCAGAGGGAGTTTTGGTACTGGTTGCGACGTCCCTTGTTGTCGGCCAGGTACCACATGCGGAAGCAGTCTTCGCGATCGTCCCAGTAGACGGAGCCCCAGAGGTTGATGCGGGTTTGCTCCCAGGGGTGGTCGGCGGTGAGGACGGGGTCGGGTTGGACGCGGTGGGGGCGTTCGATGAAGCGGGTGAGGCCGCGGCGGTAGGCGATTTCGTGGTCGTCGATGAGGAGATGGAGGTGGGGGTTGTGCATGGGGGGTGGCTTCTAGGGATTGCGACGGGTTTGCTTGTCCTGGCGGCTTACAGGTTACGCGCACTACAGAAGGGATTCCGAGGGGCAACGTGCGGGCCCGGGACGGGAGGAAGGACCCACCACACCGCTACGCTAGGCTAATCGAAGGTGGGACAGCAGATTCGGCGGCGGAACTGCCCTGAACCTGGAGTGCCGACCCAAAGAGGGCTGAGGCTAAACGGAGATCATGCGGCGATGACGCGAGCGGAGGTACTTGAACGGCTGCGGGCGCACCGGCCGACGCTGGTTGAGCGGTTTGGGGTGGTTGAGCTGGCCGTGTTTGGGTCGTTTGCTCGCGACGAGGCCACTGATGCGAGCGATGTGGACATCCTGGTCAGCTTCCTCAAGCCAGCCACGTCTCGGACGTACTTTGGGGTGCAGTTCTATATCGAAGACCTGCTCGGTCTCAAGGTGGATCTCGTGACCGACAAGGCGCTGCGTTCCGAGCTTCGTCCCTACGTCGAGCGGGAGGCAGTGGGTGTCTGACGACCGGGGAGGAGCGCGATCCTGGCGGCTTTACGTTCAGGACATGATCGAGTTTGGGGAAAGGGTCTTGTCCTACACGGACGGGATGGATCAAGAAACGTTCAGTGCTGATCAACTCACATATGACGCCACGCTGCGAAACATTGAACTGATTGGCGAAGCCGCAACGCATGTTCCCGAATCTGTGCGCGAGGCGCACCCAGAGATCGAGTGGCGAAGCATCGTAGGGGCTCGAAACCGCGTGGCCCATGCGTACCTCGGCATCGACGACGATGTCGTCTGGGACATCGTTCGGACTAATGTTCCGGCGATGCTGCCGTGTCTCAGGCGCCTGTTAGATACGACGTGACCGACCTAGCCTCGTCAATTTGGGGGCCGTTACAAATGTCGTGGAGGTACTTGGCGGTCTCACGCCGCATAGAGTGAGGTCCGAGTTTCTTCGACGGCCTGGCGGAAGTAGGGGTTCTTAATGGCGGACTCGACGACGAGATCGACGGAGCGGCCGAAGAGATCTTCAAGGGACTCATGAAGGCCGAAGTAGGCGTCGGCGTAGTCGGCGACGGGGATTGGCAGAAACTCGACCAGGAAATCGAGGTCGCTGGTCTGGACGAAGTGGGTGGCCGTAGCGGCCGAGCCGAAGAGGCCGAGGCGGAGGACGCGATAGCGGACGCAGAGACGCCGGAGCTCGTCGGCCTTCTCTGTAACGGCAGGAATCATGCTGGAGATGTCCAGTTCGAATCGTGATCCGCAGGACATCGTGCCACGAGTGGATGGTGAATCTTGAGGGTGGTTCGACACGGACCGCCGAAGACGGCGGCCCGGCTCATCACGAACGGGGGGCGGGGTTGAGGCTGGCGTCTGCGAGCGCGCGCGGTGGTTGGTTTCGGGGCGGGGGGAAATGGCCTAGGCTGCGCTTTGTGGTTGGGGCTGCTTTCCAAGGGAGTCGGGTCCTATGTTGAACGTGGGGATCATTGGGCTGGGTGGGATTGCCCGCTCGCACTGTGAGGCGATCAAGTCGCTGGACAACGTGCAGGTGCTTGCCGTGGCGGACCTCTTCGAGGCGCCGAGGCAGCACTACATGGAGACCTATGACATTCCGAAGGGCTACACGTCCCACACCGAGTTGCTGGAAGACGACGAGATCGACGCGGTGGCGGTGGTGCTTGGGCACCAGTTGCATCACCGGTTGACGATCGATTCGCTGAACGCCGGGAAGCACGTGCTGGTTGAGAAGCCGATGGCGATCAACCTGGAGCAGTGCGACGAGATGATCGAGGCGGCGGACGCGAACGACCGCAAGCTGATGGTGGGCCTGAGCCAGCACTTCTACGGGACGAGCCTGGCGGCGAAGGCGATCCTGGACTCGGGCGAGCTGGGACCGTTGATCACGGCGGTTTGCTACATGTCGAAGAACTGGGGGCACGCGGGGCGGCGTCCGCAGTACCGCAGCCGCTACCACGGCGGGGGCATGTGGCTCGCGAACGGCGTGCATGTGGTTGACCGGCTGACCTGGGTGATGGGGTCGCAGGCGATGTCGGTGTCAGCGGCGATCGGCACACGCGCGCACTACCAGGCCGGCGACGACTCGGCGACGGCTTTCATCCGGTACAAGAACGGGCTGGCGGGCGTTGCGGTGTCGGTTGGGTTCGCCGACGGCGCGCCGGACTACTCGTGCCAGGTGATCTGCGCGAATGGGACGCTGCGCTTCAGCCAGCACGGCACCCGCTACGTTCGTGTAGGCAAGGGCGACGAATGGGAAGACCGCCCGTTTGACGATCCGCCCGCCGAGATGAAGTACGAGTGGAAGGGGTTTGTGGACAGCATCGAGCAGAACATCGAGCCCCCGACGCACGGACCGTACGGCCGGCACATCATGGAGATCCTGTTTGCGGCGGAGCAGTCGGCAATCACCAATGAAGAGGTGGTGCTGGAGTCCGCGTACGACTGGACAACGCAGACGACAGGGTCGCCGGTGAATATCGAGCACGGGTGGGTGTAAGGCCCATCTGGAGACTTCGAGCTATTGGTCGGCTTGTGGTTCGACAGGCTGACCACGATCGGGAATCTGCGAGAGAGGTTCACCGGACGCGGGGTGGCAATTGCCACCCCGCGTTCGCATTTGTGGACCATGCGGCTATGCCTCGTTGAGCGCGTGACCAAGGAGAGGGAGGGTGTTGTGGGTGAGTTGCCGAGGGACGACTGTTACCAGGAGGACTTGACGGTTGCGTTCAATGGGGAACCCGGGCATGCAATTGCGATCGAGGCGGGGAGCCTGGGGACCTGGACGTTCAGGTACCGGTGCGGAGATCAGCCGGTAAGAGACGGCGGGGGGATCAGTTTCTGGAACGACCAGACGAATGTGCCCTGTGCGTATTTGCCGCAGACCGACGATCCGAGTGGCTGGGATTACGTAACGGTCGAGACGGACGGGGATGCGGAACTGGAGCTTGTGCATCTGGCGCGGACGTATAAGGACAACCGGTTCTGCGAGGTGCGGGTCGTTCGAGGCGAGCTAACGCACGGGGACTCGGTCACGTTGCGGGTGGGGGCGGGCGAGCCGACGGCGGCGCCTGCGTACAGCATCGAGCGGATCAACTACTACGCGGCGGTGGACCACGCGGGCGACGGGACCTGGACCTACCTGCCGTACTGCGTGACGGCTTCGATCGTGCCGGGTCCGGCGGCAAAGCTGGGGGTGACGGCGCTCTCGGTGGTGGGCCTGGACGAGCCGTTTGCGCTGCACGTGCGGGCGGAAGACGCGAACTCGAATCCAGGGGCGGCGTACGTGGGCGAACTGCGGGTACGCCTGGACGGGATTGAGCTGGCTTCTGCTTCAGTGGCTGATCACGACTGCGGAATCGTCGAGATCGAAGGCCTGCAACTCGACCGGCTGGGCGTGCATCGGCTGAGGGTTAAGAATGGGGACGGGTCGCTGTCCGGGACGTCGAACCCGATTCGTTGCCGGGTGGAGCCCAGCGAGCGGGTCTACTGGGGCGACATGCACTGCCATGCGGACTACGCGGACGCGACCGGGACGGCGGAGTGGAATCACGATTACGCGCGGAACAAGGCGCGGTTGGACTTCTACAGCCTGACGGACCACATCTACTCGACGCCGGGTCGGGCGACAGGGGCGTTCAACCGCCCGCCGGTGCTGGACGTGCGGAAGATGTGGGGCGAGTTGCAACGGACGGCGCGGGACTGGCACGAGCCGGGGCGGTTCGTGACATTCCTGGGTTACGAGCGGACGCCATGGGAACGTCGGCGGGCGGCCGGGGACCTGACGGTGTGGTTCATGGATGACGACGCCGACCTGGTGATCGAGGACACGATCGCGGACACGATCGAGGCCGTGCGGGCGACGAACGGGAGGGTATTTATCGGGTCGCACGCGGCGCAGCGGTCGGACTGGGAGCGATACGGAGACGGCGTTGAGGATGTGATGCCGACGATCGAGATTTCGGCGATGCATCAGCACGCCGAGTGGTACGTGTTCGAGGGCCTGCAGCGCGGGTACAAGTTCGCGAGCGTGGGGATGGCCGACGAGCACGCGGGACACCCGGGGTATGACGTGTGGCCGCGCTTTGGCCAGGGCCAGACGCCGCGACGTCCGTTTGCGGTGCGGAGCGCGCTGACGGCGGTGTTCGCGCCGGAGTTGACGAGGGAAGGCGTGCGGGACGCGTTTTTTGGGCGACGGACATATGCGACGACTGGGGACCGGATCCTGCTGGACGTGCAGGTGAACGGCGAGCCGGCGGGGTCGGAGGTTGCGAGCGAGGCGTCCGTAGTCCTGCGAGTGGCGGTGCATGGGACCGCGTCGATCGATCGTGTTGACATAATTCGCGGGGACCGGCTGGTGCATACGGTATTGCCCGACAGCCTGGATGCGAGCGTGGACTGGACGGATCCGGAACCGCTGGCGGGAGAGACCTGGTACTACGTGCGGGTAACTCAGGCGAACAGCGGGTTTGCGTGGTCGACGCCGACCTGGGTGACGACGGCCGAGGGCGCGGAGGACGCGGGGGATCTGCCGCTGTGGTGCGACGTGATCTGGCCGCCGGCGCCGGCGGACCGCGGGACGGACGCGCGGGCGGCGCTAGAGCATGCGGCGCGGGTGTTTGGCGAGGACCCCACGCGCTTTGCGGAGTGCGTGCAGATTGGGCGGTTCGAGGATTACCGGGGGAGTTACGTGTTGTTCAGGGGTCGCGACGGGAAGGACGGCGCGCCGCTGCACGTGCACTTGTATGACGGGTTTCCGGCACCGCGGCTGTATGTCTCGCGCGGATGGGCGGACTTTGGTTGGGGGCCGAATGGCGGGTCGCGGGAGGAGTTGCCGTGGCCGGAGCCGACGGGGGACTGGGGGTAGTACGGCGGCTCGGTCTATTCAAGGCGGTGCCGGCGCTGTACAAAGAAAGTGGAACCTCATTAGGCTCCGGCACAGAGTCTCGCAAGGTTCCGCAGCGAGGCTACCACTGGTTCAGTTTGGGACGCTTCGACTAAGCGCGATGGGTAGTGGGTCCTTTTGAGCTATGAGTAGCGAAAGCCCGGTCCGACTGAGAGAGGGGCGCAGGGGATCGAGTTGGCGTGTGGGGCTTCGACCGGAAGACCCCTTGTCTATTCGGGGGCAGGTATGTTCCGCGGGTCTTGGACCGTCCAAGACAAGCGTAGGGCCGGGACAGACCGTAGACCCCTGGGTCCTTTGAGACCGTCGGTGAGCGAGGTCGTCCCGGCCCTTCACGCTGGCGCAGAGCCCGAACAGTTGCCGGGGCCGCGGACGCGAGCCCGAAGATCCAAGGCCGGGCGGGACGCCAGCGTCCACGGGAGGGTACCGGAATGGCGGACCCGCAGTTTGTCGGGATTGATGTCGCGCGTGATGCCCTGGAGGTGGCGGTCTATCCGCCCAACGCGGGCTGGCGCGTGCCCAACACGCCGGCGGGCCACGCCCGCCTGGTGGCGTGGGCGCAGACCCACCAGCCCGGCCGCCTGGTGCTGGAAGCCACCGGCGGCCACGAGCGCGCCGTGGCGGCGGCGCTGGCGGCCGCCGGGCTGCCGGTGGTCGTGATCAACCCGCGCCAGGGGCGCGACTTCGCCGGCAGCCGCAACGTCCAGGTCAAGACGGACCGCGTGGACGCGCAGCTGCTGGCGCGCTTTGCCGCGGAGGTCCGCCCGCCGCTGCGGCCGCGGCCCTCGGCGGCCAGTCGCGACCTGCAGGATCTGGTGCGCCGCCGCCGCCAACTCCTGACGCATCGGGTGGCCGAGCAGCAGCGGCGCCCCCTGGCTCAGCCCCGCGGCCAGGCCAACATCGACGCCCACCTGGCCTGGCTGGCCCAGTGCCTGGCCGAGTTCGAGATCGAGATCGCCGCGGCCCTGCAGGCCGACCCGGCCCTGGGCGCCCGCGCGACCTGGCTGCAGAGCATTCCCGGCATCGGCCCCACCGCCAGCGCCACCCTGTTGGCCGAGCTGCCCGAACTCGGCCGGCTCTCGCGCCGGGAGATTGCGGCCTTGGTTGGGGTCGCTCCCTTCAATCGCGACAGCGGCACCTGGCGCGGCCAGCGCCGCATCGCGGGCGGGCGCGCCGCCGTCCGCGCCGTGCTGTACATGGCCACCGTCGCCGCCACCCGGGCCAATCCGGTCATCCGCGCCTTCTATCGGCGCCTGCGCGCGGCCGGCAAGCCCGCCAAAGTGGCCCTGACCGCCTGCATGCGCAAGCTGCTGGTGGTCTGCAACGCCCTCTGTCAGAAGCAAACCACCTGGGATCCCACCGTGACCTAACCCCGGCTGCCCCAAATACAGTTGCTCACCGATTTCGGCCGAAGACGCCCGAATCTGCCTCTCCCCTCGGAGAGGGGAAGATCGGCAGGCCCGCAGCAGTTTTCAACGCACACCGATGCCCACCTCGAAAGTGGCAGAACTAAGCCGGATCACTCCTGAGAAGCGAATCCGATCAAATTGCCCCACCACCGCGCGATGACCGAGGCTTGGCCTAGTCGCCGCGCGCTTCAGAACAGTGGGTTGTCTTTCGGTCCGACGAAGTCCGGTTGCGGGCCTCTCGCGCCTGTAAGCGAAGGCCGGCTGCAAATCCCCGGCCATCAAATGAATGGAACCCCGCGAGGCTCTGGCACAGAGCCTGTCGGGGTTCGCTCCGTCAACAGTAGTTGACGTTTAGGGCGTCTGCAATACCTGTTCGACGGTTCACGCTCCTGAATCCAGGAGCTCGCTGGCAGTGGCTCGGATTTTTTCGATGGCGGAGGCGATCTGGGTCATGCCTTGGGGGGTGTCGAGGAAGACGTTCTGGCTGAGCCAGAGGGTTTCGCCGGCGCAGAGGCGTTCGGTGACGGGGCAGGGGGCTGACTGGTAGTCGATATCGGGCTCGCCGCCGTTGCGGTTCCAGAAGCGGGCGAGGTCGCCGTTGCGGTTCTCGAAGAGAGCGGTGCGGTGGAGGGCTCGGCCGTATCCGGGTGCGACGGGGATTCCCTCGGCGTTTAGGGCCTTGATGAAGGTTTCGCGGGGAAGGCCGTCGAAGGCGTCGGCGTCGTAGCGGCAGATGTAGAGGTGCTGGGAGTTGCGGGTGACCCAGTCGTCCTGGCGGCGGGGTTGGATGCCTTCGAGGTCGTCAAGCAGGTCGTCGAGATAGGCGCCGTTGGCGGCGCGGCGTTCGGTCTGTTCCTCGAGGCGTTCGAGTTGGCGGTGGAGCAGAACGGCCTGGTAGGTGGGCATACGGTTGCTGGAGGCGGCGACGGGGTAGTCCCAGGTGGCGCCCGAGCGCATGCTGCCCTGGCCGAGCTGGCCCTCGCGTTCGAGCATGCCACCGGCCCAGAGGTCGTGGTACTCGATGGCGCGCGTGTAGACCTGGGCGTCGTTGGTGAGGAGCATGCCGCCTTCGCCGGCGTTGAGATTCTTGCTGGCCTGGAAGCTGAAGCAGCCGACATCGCCGATGGTGCCGAGGCCGCGATTTCGCCAGGTTGCGCCGTGGGCGTGGGCGGAATCCTCGACGACGCGAAGGTCATGTTTGGCGGCGACCGCGAGGACGGCGTCCATGTCGCAGGACAGGCCGCCGAAATGGACGACGAGGATGGCGGCAGTCTGGTCGGTGACGGCGGACTCGAGCCGGGCGGGGTCGATGTTGTAGGTGTCTTCGTGGATGTCGACGAAGACGGGGGTGAGGCCGGCGCGGAGGATGCAGGTGGCGGTGGCCATGTAGGTGTAGGCGGGGACAAGAACTTCGGCGCCGCGCGGCAGGTGGAGGCACATGAGGGCGAGTTCGAGGGCGACGCCACCGCTGTTGACGCTGAGCCCGAAGGCTGCGCCCTGGTAGGCGGCGAAGGCCTTTTCGAACTCGTGGACCTGGTTGGCGCCGAGGCGTCCCCAGGCGCCGCTTCGAACCACCTCGGCAACGGCCTGGACGTCGGACTCCTCGACGATGGGCCATTCGGGGAAGGGTTCGGAACGGACGGGCTGGCCGCCGAGGAGGGCGAGGTCACTCATTCAGATCACTACTTTCAGGCGCCGGTGAATCGGTAGGCATAGAGGGTGGCGTAGGTGATCTTGATATGGAGGCGGACGCGGCGGCCGACGAGCGAGGCGAGGTTTCGGCCGTTCCAAGTGGCTTCGACGTCGACGCCGTTTTCGATGCCGAGATCGCAGTCGGCGTGGTCGAACCCGGGGATGGGTGTTGCGTCGTCGCCGGTGACGGCGACCGTAAGCGGACCGGCGGCGGCTCCGATGTTGAGCAGCAGGCGCGGGCCGCCGACTTCAACCCAGTCGGTGGTCAGTTGGCCGCCGTCGGGTCCGGCGCGCAGGCCGGCGAACCGGTCGCGCGGGGCGCGGGCCAGTCCGATCGAGGACGCGAAGGTGACTTCCTCAGCACGGCGGTGGGCGACAGGGCGGCCGGTGTACCAGAGGAGCATCTCGTCGCCGACGACGATGGGCGGCGAGGGTGGAAAGACTACCCAGGTGCTCTCCCAGGAGTCGGAGGAACCAACGTCGAAGTAGGTTCGGCGCGAGCAGGCGCGTTCCCAATGGTCGCCGTCGCGGCTGGTGGTGAGCTGGACGTTGAGGATTTCGTTGCGCGGGTCGTAGTACTCGAGGAAGCCGATCCACTGGTTGCCCCACATGAAGAGGGGCATGCCGTAGAACTCGGTTCCGGGCGGGTCGTCGTCGTCACCCTCAAAAACGCGGACGCCGGGGGTCCAGTCCAAGAGGTCGGGTGAACGCGAGATAGCGATATCGCGCCGGGTTCTGTGTCCGGCCTCGCGGTCACGGCTCCGGTTGTCGCCGCGGGAGGTCATGACGAAGCCGCCGTTGACGAAGTCCTGACCGACGGCGGTGCGGTCGCCTCGGGGGAGGTGGACGCGTGGGGCGTAGGTCCAGTCGATTCCATCCGAGCTGAAGCCGACGGAATAACCGCGGTTGTGGTCGGCGTCGTTCATGTAGCCGACGAATTTGTAGCGGCGTTGCGGGTCGGGCTCCACGGGGTCGCGGATGACGGTGAAGGGGTGGGAGCGGCGGATCTCCGGTTGCTGCTCGTCCCTGTAGACGAGGTTGTTGCGAGGAGCTTCGGGGAGGGGGTAGCGATCAAAGTCGCCTCGGGTCCAGTTCACGCCGTCGGACGAGGTGGCGTAGCAGATGCGGTCGAAGCCCCGGCGGCGTTGAGGGGGCAGGGCCATGTACCACATCTGGAATTCGGTGCCGTTGTGCACGACGGAGCCCCAGAGGCAGACGTGTTGGTGCTCCCAGGGCATTTCGGCATGGAGGACGGGGTCAAGAGAGGTTCGCTGCGGGTGCTCCACAAAACGCGTGAGGTTGGAGCGGTAGAGGACTTCGTGGTCGTCGATCAGGAGATGCAGGTGCGGGTCGTACATGGCGCGTCCTGCGAGGGGGCCGGGACCCGCATGATACGCGGGCTGTCTAGCCGGAAGCGCGCAGGATTCCAGTGGGGCCGCGGCGGGCGAGGATGAGGGCAAGAGGGAGCGAGGCTACGACGATCAGCAGGAGCGACGAGGAGGCGGCCTGGGCGAAGAAGGCTTCGTCGGCGGCGGCCCAGGTGACGGTGGCGAGGGTGCGGAAGCCGATCGGTCCCAGGAGAAGGGCGGCCGGCAGTTCTTTCATGACGAGCAGGAAGGCCATGGCAGCGCCGGCGGCCAAGCTGCCGCGGACGGCGGGGATGGTGACTCGCCAGAGAACCTGGCGGGCATTCTTGCCAAGGGTTCGTGCGGCTTCCTCGGTGCGCGGGTCAACTTGCAGCAGACCGGCGCGCACCGCGCCCAAGGTGGTTGGCAGGAACAGGACAACGTAGGCGGCGAGCAGGAGCACGAGGGTTTGGTAGATCGGCCGCGCCACGTTGATGCCGAAGAAGATGAAGGCAATGGCGACGGTGATGCCGGGGAGGGCGAAGCCAACGTAGGAGCTGCGCTCAACCAGACGCGCGACTGGGCTGGGGTAGCGCACCAGGAGCACGCCGGCGGGGATGGCCACAATCAGAAGGACTCCAGCGGCCAGTATCGACACCCAGACCGAGTTGACGAGGGGCTGGACCAGTTCGAGGAGTACTTGGCCGGCGGCGAGGCCACGGACGAGCCAGTAGAGCAGCACGGCGGCCGGGCCGACGGTGGTGGCGAAGGCGACCAGGCTTAGTCCGGCGAGCGCGGGCCAGCGCCAGCGACGGAGCGGGATGGGGCGGTACTCACGGGTCGTGCCCGGGCCGAGGGCGTGGTAGCGGGAGCGGCCGCGGCTGCGGGCTTCGAGCGCGACGATAGCTATGGCCGTGACAACCAGGACTAGCGAGAGCGCAGCCGCGCCGGCCCGATTGAAGGCGGATTCGTACTGCACGAAGATCGCGGCGGTAAAGGTTTCGTATCGGAGGAGCGAAACGGCGCCGAAGTCGGAAAGGGTGTAGAGCGCGGCCAGGAGCGCGCCGGCGGCGATGGCCGGGCGGAGGGCGGGGAGGGTGACGGTGGCGAAGGTTCGCAGGGCACCGCGGCCGAGACAGCGGCTGACCTCCTCAAGGGCTGGATCGAGGCGGCGGAGGGCGGCGGTGGTTGGCAACAGGACGTAGGGAAAGGTGAGCAGCGCGAGGGCGAGCAGGGCGCCCGGGAATCCGTAGATGGACGGGAGTTCGGTCACCCCAAAGAGTGCTTCCAGCGCCTTCTGCAGAAGGCCGCGCGGGCCGAGGGCGGTGCCGGCCACGAGGGCGTAGACAAAGCTGGGCACGACCAGGGGCAGGACCATGACGACGGTCCACCAGCGGCGACCGGGCAGGTCGGTGCGGGTGAGCAGCCAGGCGATGGGTACGGCGAGGGCGGTGGCCACCACGGTGACCGATACGACGAGAAGTAGGCTACGCCCGATGACGGCCGCGATGCGCGGCCGCGCGAGAAGCTGCCAAGCCTCGGTCCCCGCGTCGAAGGACCGGATCCCCAGGTAGATCACCGGCAACACGAGAAGCGCGGTGACCGCCACAGCCAGGAGCGTCAGCCCTACCGGCGGGGACTGGCGGGGAGAAAACGACCCGGGGAAGGTCTCGACGGTGGGGACCGAGGCCATTAGGCCCCTGGTTAGGGAAGGATCTCGAGGCGACGCAGGAGGTCTTGCGTGCCTTGCAGATCGGTGAGCTCAGCCGGCGCGATATCGGGCCGATTGATGGTGTCCAACGGCGTGACGCCGGGATGCGTCTTGACACCGGGAGCCATCGGGTACTCGAAGGTGTTGGACACGAAGTAGCTCTGTCCCACGTCGGAGAGCAGGAAGCGAATCAGGGCCTGCGCCGGTTCGGGGTTGGCGGCCGAGGCGAGGACGCCTGCGCCGGAGACCATGATAAGGGCGCCGGGCCCCCCGCCGCGTACGTGGTAGTTGCGGGCGTTGAAGGACTCGCCTTCCTCGGAGAGGAAGCGGTGCAGATAGTAGTGGTTGACGAAGCCGACGTCGATCTCGCCGGCGGCGGCGGCGGCAACCTGCGGGGTGTTTTTGGGGAAGTCAATGGGCTCGTTGGCCTTGATGCCCTCAAGCCAGTCGGCCGTGCGGTCTTCGCCCCAGACGGCGCGCATGCCGGTGACCATGGCCTGGAAGGAGCCGTTGGTTGGCGCCCAGCCGATGCGGCCTTTCCAGGCGGGGTCGTGGAAGCCGAACATGTCGTCGGGCAGATCGGCTTCGGTGAACTCCTGGTTGTTGTAGACGACGGTGCGGGCGCGTCCGGTGACGCCGGTCCAGAGGCCGTTGGCGTGGCGACCCCATTCGGGGGAGCGCTCGAGGATGTCCTGGGGCAGCGGGGCGAAGAGTGGTTCAACGGCACCCAGACCGCCAGGGTCCTGGGCATAGAAGAGGTCGGCGGGGGAGTTAGCGCCTTCTTCCAGGAGGGTGGCGGCGAGGGCCGGGGTGCCGGCGTACTTAATCTGGACGTCGACGCCGGAGATCTCGCCAAACTGGGCGAGCACCGGGTCGACCAGGGACTCGCTGCGGCCGGAGTAGACGGTGACCGTCTGTTGCTTGGGGGCCATCAGCTTCTCGACGGTGACGACCTTTTCGACGATGCGGTCGACGGGGACTTCCTTGACAACCGTTTGCGTCACGATCTTTTCGACGGTGACGACCTGGGACTCGCCGCAGGCGGCGAGGGCGGCGGCTGCGGCGGAGCCGGCAGCGCCGATGGCCCCGATGCGGAGAAGACGGCGCCGGCTGAGGCGACCGGGTGCCGGATAGTCGTTCCGCTGCGCTGATTCGACGTGAAGCATTGCCTAACACTCCGTATTAGTGTTGGCTAACTTAGCCGCGGCGAAGATTAGATATTAGTATTGGCTAAGTCAAGAGATTTTTCTGGCGCTGTTCGTGGCTGATGGGGGCGCGATCCTGTCGCCTTGACAGGCCGCGAGTCGTTCCTGACGAGCAGGGAACGGTGGCGGAGAGGGTGGGATTCGAACCCACGTGGGGTTGCCCCCTACACGCTTTCCAGGCGTGCGCCCTAAGCCTCTAGGCGACCTCTCCTAAGGAAGGATGCTAGCAAGCGCGGCGTGTGTCAGTGGCTGGCGGAGAGGGTGGGATTCGAACCCACGTGGCGCTCATCACGCCTACTCGTTTTCGAGACGAGCCCCTTAAACCACTCGGGCACCCCTCCGCAGTGATTTTACCGCCAGTGGAGTCGCCCACAGAAAGCTCGTGGCGCGTACCATAGCGCTGAGGACACGAACGGTGGCCGACGAGGAGCCAGCATGGAGTCGCAGCGGATCGTGATCGGCCAAAAGGTCGAGCAATTCATCCATACGGACCCGGATGTAGCGTGGCGGTCGTTGATCGTCGGCTCGGAGTTCGTGCGCTGGTTCCCCGGCGTGAACGAAGTTCGCAAGATTGGCGACGAGCCGCTGGGCGTGGGGACCAAAGTGGCCATGAGGGGCGCGGCGGAGGCGGAGATTGAGATCCTGGAGTTCGATGCCGAGAACCGGGTGATTTCGTACCGGCTGCCGACGCGCTACGCGGAGTTTCAGCCGCACCGGGCGAGCGTGCAGGTCAAACACTCGCTGACGGGCACCGAGGTGGACTGGGTGCTGAAACTGGACAACGAGGGCCGTAGCTTCTTTGGGATCGGCGGCAAGGCCAAGCGGGACGCCGACCTGGTAATGACGGTTTCGCTGGAGAAGCTTAAGGAGTTGCTGGAAACCGAGGCCTACAGCACGCCGGACTTCGAGACGGACGAGCGGACAGCGCGCTGGGATGAGGGCGCCTAGGGCCGCGGAGCGTTTGCGGCTGAGACGGTCGAGTCGGCCCCGTTTGTCTCCTGGCTCGACGGGGGCCGCAAAGGCGGCGACTGCCGAGACTCGATTTTGGTGTCGTCGCCTGGCGAGAGCGGCTTGGGAGCGACGGCCCTTTTGAAAAAGTCGGCCACGCGGTCGGCGTAGAGTTCGGGGTCGACCTGGCTGGCGAGGACGTGGCCGACTTCGGGCTCGAGCCAGAGTTCCCTGGGTTCGCCGGCGCGTTCGTACATGCGGTGGGCGTCGTCCACGTCCACAAGGGGATCCAGATGCCCGTGGGCCAGGCAGATGGCGCGAGGGGCGATGTGGGCGATGGCGTGTTCGACGGAGAAGTCCTCAACACGTTCTCGGGTCATGCGCTCGGCGGCCCAGACGACGGCGCGGTGGAATGGCAGCGCCGGCAGGCCGGTGTAGGCGCCGAAGCCTTTGTCGATGGCTGACTCGAGGGATATCGGGGCGGCGTCGCTGAAGACCGCCTGGATTTCGGCGCGTTGGGCGGCGGCGGCGAGGGTGACGGTTCCGCCGAGGGAGTCGGCAAGGGCGACGATGGGTGCGCCGCCGAATTCGGGCTGGTGCAGACAGAGGTCGACGGCGGCCGACACGTCTTCGACTTCGCGGACGCCGCAGGTGCTGGTTGAACCTTCGGACTCACCGCACGCGCGAAAGTCCAGAAGCATGACCGAGAAGCGCCGCTGCCAGAGGCGGTAGGCGCGGTTGGCCAACACTGTGTGATTGACGCCGAGGCCGTGGACGAGGATGACGGTGGCAATGGGGTTGTCGTGGGGTTTGATCCAACCAGCGAGACGCGTGCCATCGGCTGACTTGAAGCGCACACGCGCCGGGTTGAGGGGCGGCGGGTCCCAGTCGATCGGGCGCCAGGTGCGGTTGGGGTGGACGATGAGCCAGGCGGTACGGACGACGATCAGCGCGTAGGCGGCCGCCGTCAGGCCGAGGCCGAGCAGGATGATGCGGGTCATGTGGCGGCGGCGAGCCTGCGCACGTGGGCCGCGGCGGCGTCGACGCCCTGGCCCGGCGGGCTGGCCTGGACGATGTCGATGAGGGCGCTGGCGACGATGGCGCCTTCGGCGCGACCGTGGAGCGCGTGCAAGTGCTCGGGTTTGGAGATGCCGAAGCCGACAACGCGGGGGATGGTAGTGGCCTGGCCCACGCGCGCCAGATAGGCCGGCAGGCTGTCCGACAGTTCGGCGCGGCTGCCGGTGACGCCGGTGACGCTGACGCAGTAGATGAAGCCCTGCGCCCCATGGCCGACCTGACTCAGTCGCTCCTGCGGCGTGGTCGGTGCGGCGAAGCGGATGAGATGCAGGCCGTGCTCGGCATTTGCGGCTTCGATGTCGCGGGCGTGTTCCGGAAGGACATCCGGCACAATCAAACCATCGGCGCCGGCTGCAGAGACTTCGCGCGCCAGCGCTCCGAAGCCGAATTGCATGAAGGGGTTTGCGTAGCCCATCAGGACCAGGGGAATGTCGGTTTGCGAACGAATCCGCTTGATCATTTGGAAGGCGTCTTCAAGCCAGACGCCGCCTTCCAGTGCGATTTGTGAGGCCAATTGCACCGTGGGGCCGTCAGCGATGGGATCGCTGAAGGGCATGCCGATCTCGAGCATGTCGGCACCGGCCTCAACGTAGGCGAGCGCCAATTCGACGGCGGATTCACGGGTCGGATACCCAACGGTGACGTAGGGGGCCAGGACCAGGCGCGACTCGGCCCTGGCCGACTTGAAGGACGAGTCGATGCGGTTCATGGGCTGGTCCCGAGTTGGGCGGCGATGGTCTCCATGTCCTTGTCGCCGCGTCCCGAGAGATTGACCAGGATGACGTGATCGCTGCCTGCCTCGGGCGCAAGGCGGATGGCGCAGGCGACGGCGTGAGCGCTTTCGAGGGCGGGAATGATGCCCTCCGTTCGGGCCAGCAACTGCAGGGAATCCATCGCCTCAGCGTCACCACAAGTGGCGAAGTCCGCCCTGCCGACGTGATGGAGATAGGCGAGTTCCGGACCCACGCCCGGATAGTCGAGACCCGCGGCGATGCTGTGGGTTCCAATAATCTGCCCGCCCTCGTCCTGCAGGAGAAGGCTGCGTGCGCCGTGAAGTATTCCAGGGGTGCCGCTTTCGACGGTGGCCGCATGCTCGCCCTGGTCGCCACCGCGGCCGCCGGCCTCGACGCCGATGAGCGCAACGTCAGGGTCCTTGATGAACGCGGAAAAAATGCCGATGGCGTTGCTGCCACCGTTGACGCAGGCAATGACGGTGTCGGGCAGGCTGCCGGCTAGTTCCTGGATTTGGGCGCGGGCTTCGCGGCCGATGACGCGCTGGAACTCGCGGACGATCATTGGATAGGGATGCGGACCGGTGGCGGATCCAAACAAGTAAAACGTCGTTTCGACGTTGGTGACCCAGTCGCGCAGTGCTTCGTTGATGGCGTCCTTGAGGGTTTGGGTGCCCGATGTGACAGGAACGACCTCGGCGCCGAGGGTGCGCATGCGGGCGACGTTGAGCGCCTGGCGGTGGACGTCTTCCTCACCCATGTAGACGACGCAGTCCAAGCCGAGCATGGCGCAGACGGTGGCCGAGGCGACGCCGTGCTGGCCGGCGCCGGTTTCGGCGATGACACGCCGCTTGCCACTCACGCGCGCCAGGAGGCCCTGGCCGAGCGCATTGTTGATCTTGTGGGCACCGGTGTGGGCGAGGTCTTCGCGCTTGAGATAAAGCTGGGCACCGCCCAGTTGTTCGCTGAGCCTGACCGCGTGGTAGGTGGGGGTGGGGCGACCGGCGTAGAAATGCAGGAGGTTCTCAAGCTCGTCCACGAACGCGGGGTCGCGATGGTGGCGCTGGAACGAGGCTTCGAGTTCGTCGAGCGCGGCGACGAGCGTCTCGGGCACGTAGCGGCCGCCGAAGGGGCCGAAGTAGCCGGACTCGTCGGGAAGCGTCTGCGCGCCGAGCACTCTAGGGCTGCGATTCCGTGAGTTCGCCTGGAATCCGGTTGATCAGGCGCTCGCCCAGGACCGTGACAACGCCCGGATCCTGGGCGCTCAGGTAGACGAGTTCGAATATGGCGGACACGCGACCCTGGCGCATGATCAAGTAATAGATGTGGGGGTCTCCGGGACCGAGTTCGCGTTCCTCGGGGGCGACTTTCGGATCGATGGAGACTTCAATCAGCCGGTTTTGATCAGCCAGTGTGAACTGATCCGACGTGCGCGTGCCAGGCTCAAGGTCGGGATAGAACTGTCGGAAGAAGCCCAGTGCGGCGATGGCGAAGGTGGGGGCGGCGCTGTCGACCAGTTCGTCGAACATCCGGGACGCGCCCTGGGTGTTGGCGTGGACGAACAGGCGCTGTACCAGTTGCACCGGACGGCCGCCACCGGTCCCGCCGGCGGGCTGCCGGCTGCTGCCACTGACATAAAAGCTCACCAGGCCGGATTGGGCCATGAGCTCTTCGGACAGGAAGTCGCTGGGGTCGGATGATTCGTCGAGGATTTCCAGCCCGGGATCGACCTCGGTCGCCGGAATGACCAGCGACCGGGCGGTTTCGTCGGCGGTAATAGCCGCGACGTCGACTTCGGGGAGCGGCGTGGGTTCGGCCGTTGGCGTCGGATCCGCGGTCGCCGCCGCGGCGGCGGGTGACGGCTCGGCTGGCGCATCCCGGGCGGGCGTTGAGGGTGAGGGTGGCGCGGGAGCGGTCGTGGTCGGCGCCGTCGAAGGGGTGGCCGCGGGGGGTGCGCTGACTGAGGCGGGCGCCGGGCCAGTGGCTTCGGCCTGTGGTTCGACGCCCGTGGGCGTAGTGAGAACGATGTCGGCCTGGTCCTCCGAGAAAAGGAAGCTGATGCGTGTAATCGGCTGGACCGGGCGTTGGCCGTTTTCGAGTTCGAGCCCGTGGGTGCACGCGGGAAGGGCGAGCAGCATAAGGCCCAGGGCGGCGAGGCGGAGGCGGTTCATGACGCAACCGCCGAGGCATAGGCTGCTCGGGCGTTGCGGATGAACTGCTCGATCTTGTCGTGGTCCTTGCGCTGGTCGGTTTCGACGCCGCTGCTGACGTCCACACCGTATGGGCGGACGGCGGCAATGGCCGCACCCACATTGTCCGGCGATAAGCCGCCACCGAGGAGTACCCGGTAGGCGTGGGCTGTCTCGCTGGCGAGCGTATAGTCCCAGCTCACGCCGGTGCCGCCGGCGTGGCCTTCGACGTCCGCGTCCAAATTGAATAGCGGAACTGAATACCGCGGGAGCTCGTTGCGGTCGCCGGGCAGTCGCAAGGTCTTGATCGCACGCTCGCCAAATGCGCGGCAGTAGTCGGGGGTTTCAGCGCCGGAAAACTGCACGCGGTCGAGCCGGCAGGCGTCAATGACGTCGTAGACCTCTTGTTGGGGAGCATCTACAAATACGCCGACGCGCTCCACATGGGGGGGCGCGGTGTCGAAAATTGCGCGGGCCTGGGCGAGTGTTCGGCGGCGGCGGGCGGGCGCAAAAATGACACTCAGCAGATCGGCGCCGGCCGACGCGGCGACATGACCATCGGCCGGTTCCAAAAGGCCGCAAATCTTGACAAGCATGCGCGGGTTACTCGCCGGCCTCGACCAACAGGCGGAGCTGGTCCAAGGGGTTTTCGGCTTTCATGATGGACTCGCCGACCAGGACGCCGCTGACGCCCGCGGCGGCCAGTCGCTCCACGTCGCGGGCCGTATGAACGCCGCTCTCGCTGACAACAGTGATTTCTTCGGGAATCAGCTTGCAGAGTTCCTCAGTCACGGGCCAAATCGGTGGTGAACTCGCGGAGATTGCGGTTGTTGATACCGATGATGCGGGCCCCGGCGAGCAGGGCTTCGTCGAGTTCGTCCTCGGTGTGGACTTCAACGAGGGCTTCCATTTGAAGGCGATGGACGAGGTTTATCTGTCCGGCTAGATCCTGGGGCGAGTGTTAGACCGGTAATCAGCAGGACCGCGTCGGCACCGAAAGCGGCGGCTTCGAAGATCTGGTAGTCGCCAATTACGAAGTCTTTCTGGAGAACCGGCAGGTTCGTGGCAGCGCGCGCTGTCACCAGGTCGTCATGCGAACCGCCGAAGAAGGGCTCATCTGTCAGGACGGAGATAGCGATGGCGCCGCCTGCCTCGTAGCGTGCCGCCCAGGCAGCGGGATCAACGTCTTCGGCAAACACCCCGGCTGAAGGCGAACGGCGCTTGATTTCGGCCATAACGCCAACGCCCTCCATATCCAGGGCGTGCCAGAGCGAGCGCGTTGGGGTGCGTTGGGCGAGACGCGTTTGAAGCTCGGCCAGATCTGCGCGCTCCGCACGGGCCGCCACATCGATGCGCTTGCGGGCGACAATCTCATCGAGGATCACGTCTTACGCTCCGCCGCTCCTGTTCGAGACTTCGACGAGGCGATCCAGACAGGCCAAGGCCGCACCGCTGGCGATGGCGTCCGAGGCTCGTGTAACGCCATCGCGCCAGTCGTCGGCGATGCCGGCGGCGACGAGGGCAGCCGAGGCGTTAGCCAGGACCACGTCGCGGCGAGGGCCGCAGTATTCGCCTGCAAGGACCTCGCGGGTGCGGTTGGCAACGGTTTCCGCGTCGTGAGTCTGGAGCTCCGAGGGATCCACGAGCTGAAGCCCGAAGTCGGCCGGCGTTAGGTCGTAGGGGGTAACGGCACCGTCACTGACGTCGAGGACATGGGTTGGACCGGTAAGGGAGATTTCGTCCACGCCGCTGTGGCCGTGGACCACGAGCGCGCGTCTGATGTCCAGCAGACGTAGGGCCTCGGCGATGGTGTGGGCGAGGGCGGGGTCGCCGACGCCGAGCAGGCGCCGTTGGGCGCCGGCGGGATTGGTGAGGGGTCCGAGGATGTTGAAGACGGTGCGGATGCCGATTTCCTGGCGAAGCGGACCGGCAAAGCGCATGGCGGGATGGAAGGCCACCGCGAACATGAAGGCCAGGCGGGCTTCGCCCAGCGCTTGGGCCACCAGGTCGGGTCCGGCCATGAGGTTGACGCCCAGGGCTTCCAATACGTCGCTGCTGCCGGCCGGACGGGTGACACCGCGGTTGCCGTGCTTGGCGACGACCGCGCCGGCCCCGGCGGCCACAATGGCGGCGGCTGTGGACACACCAACCCAACGGGTGCGGCCGCCGCCGGTGCCGCAGGTATCGACGAGCGTGGTGCTGTCCACATCCACACGCCGGGCGTGTCGGGTCATGCTGGAGGCGAAGCCGGCGATCTCGGCGGCGGTCTCGCCCTTGAGCCGGAGGGCGGTTACGAGCGCGCCAAACTGGGCCGGGGTCATCTCGTTTTCGAGAATCGTGTCCATGAGGGCCGCGGCCGTGGCGCGATCGAGGTCGTCTCCGTCAACGACGGATCGAATGGCTTCGGTGATCATGCGGCCACAGGGATTGCGGCCAGGTTGAGAAAGTTGCGCAGAAGGGCGGGCCCGGCGGTCGTCAAGATCGATTCCGGATGGAATTGCACGCCGTAGATGGGGTGCGAACAATGCTGCATTCCCATGATAAGCCCGTCTGGGCTTTGCGCCGTGACTTCCAACTCATTTGGCAGGCTGTCGCGTGCCACGATCAACGAGTGGTAGCGAGTGGCGTCGAACGGATTGGGCAGATCGACGAACAGCCGACGACCGTCGTGGGCGATGGGCGAGGTCTTGCCGTGCATGAGAACCGGCGCACGGACGACCTGCCCACCGAAGGCCGCGCCGATGGACTGGTGGCCGAGGCAGACGCCCAGCGTGGGTACGGTTGGGCCAAGGGCTCGGATGAGGTCGACGGAGATGCCGGCCTCGTGCGGTGTGCAGGGGCCAGGCGAAATGACGATGGCGTCCGGCGACATGTCCTGGACGTCGTCGACTGTGACTGCGTCGTTGCGGTACACGGTCACATCCGGCTGCAGGACCTGGAGGTATTGAACCAGGTTGTAGGTGAAGGAGTCGTAGTTATCCAGCACGAGCAACACGAGCCGCCTCCTCCGCGAGTTCGATTGCCTGCATGACGGCGCGAGCCTTGCTGACGCATTCCTGATACTCGGTAGCGGGAACCGAATCCGCCACGATTCCGGCGCCGGCCTGGACGTGGGCGCGTCCGTTGTGGGCGAGCAGGGTGCGGATGGTGATGGCGGTGTCCACGTCTCCGGAATGGCTGATGTAGCCGACGGCGCCGCCGTAGGGGCCGCGCCGGAGGTCTTCCAACTCGGCGATGATCTCCATGGCGCGGATCTTGGGGGCACCGGTGAGCGTGCCGGCGGGGAAGCAGGCGCGGAGCGCATCGACGCCGCTATAGCGAGGATTGAGCTGGCCGCTCACGTCGCTGACGATGTGCATGACGTGTGAGAACCGCTCGACGATCATGAGGTCGTCGACGTTGACCGTGCCGGGCCTGGAGACGCGACCGAGATCGTTGCGGCCGAGGTCGACGAGCATGACGTGCTCGGCAAGTTCCTTAGGGTCGGCCAGGAGGTCGCGCTCGAGTTCGGCTTCTTCCTGCGGTGTCGTGCCACGGGGACGCGTGCCTGCGATTGGGCGAGTGCGGGCATGTCCCGCCACTGCCTGCAGAAGCATTTCGGGCGAGGCGCCGGCCAGCTGCAGATCGCCGCAGTCCAGGAAGAACATGTAGGGCGAGGGGTTCACGCGGCGCAGGTAACGATAGACCTGAAACGAATCGACGTTGAGCGGGCGGCTGAACCGAATGGAGGGCACGACCTGGATGATGTCGCCGGCGGCGACGTATTCCTTGGCCCGGCGAACGCAGTCCTCGAATTCGGCCTGGGTCATGCTCTGGGAGGGGCATTCGCTGTTCGGGACCGGAAGCGTCGGCGGCGCGGCATACGGACCCTCGAGTCGTTGGGCTAACCGATCAAGGCGTGCGTCGGCGTCTGACAGGGCTAGCTCGGCGTCTCCGACGGGGTGCGCGAGGGTCACGAGCCGGATGACCTGCGTGACGTGGTCGAATACGACGAGGTCGTCGCAGTACATGTAGACGGCGTCGGGCACGCCGAGAGTGTCCCGGTCCGGGACCGGGAGGCGTTCGAAGTCTGCCGCGAGATCGTAGGAGAGGTATCCCACAGCGCCGCCCTGAAAGGGCGGCAGATTGGGATGGGTGGCGATAGGGAACGGGTGCTGGAGTGCGGCGATGAAGTCGAGCGAGTCGTCGTAGGTCTGCGGCTCGGGGGCGCCAGTTCCGTTCACTACCGTGGCCCGGCCGTCACGCAGGCGGGCAACAACACGCGGAGACCCTCCCACGAATGAGTAGCGACCAACGGCTTCGCCGCGCTCGACGCTTTCCAAAAGGAAGGAGGGCCCGTCGCCGCGCAGCTTGAGGTAAGCGGCGACGGGCGTGTCGAGGTCGGCGGGGAGGTCGCGGAAGACGGGGACGCCACGCCCGGCACGCAACTGCTCGAGCGTCCAGACGCATGTGTCCGCGCGGGACGGTGCAGTGGACAGCATGTGGCCCCTCCTTCCGGCGCCTTAAAGCAAGAACCTCTCGCCAACAAAGGGGGCGAGAGGTCTGTGGCCTTCGCGGTGCCACCCCTGATTCAAGCGCCGAGGGCGCTCCTCACAGGTACGGAGCCAAGGGCTCGATACCCTGCCCAGATAACGGTGGGCCTCCGTCGGAGCCTACTGGGCGATGCCGTTCAGTCCGCGGCTCACGGGGCCATTCGACGCTGCTTCCACGACCGGACTTTCAGCACAGGGTCCGGCTCTCTGGCGTGGAAAGTCGCGCGTACTCGTCCCGATCAACGCCTTTCCGGTGGCAAGCCTAGGCGCGGCATGCCAGTGCGTCAACGGATATTTCTGGTGTGGCTGACAAAGGGAGATTGGACGCGAAGCCGAGAGGTCAGCCGGCGTGCGTTTGGGCGATCAGGTTACGGATGGACGCCGTATGGGCGCGGAGCATGTCGGTCGGGTCGTCGGCGCCGTCGGGGTCGCGGCCTTCCCACTCGGTGGAGATGTAGCCGTCGTAGCGGGCCTGTGCAAGTCGAGTGATCATGTCGGCCAATGGCAGGTCGCCTTCGCCTGGAGCTACGGATTCCCAGCCGTCGCGGCCACCGCCGGTGAGCTTCATATCTTTGAAGTGGGCGTGGATGACGTCGCGGTGGATCAGATTCCAGGTCTGGTTGACCGTCTCGCCGTTGCGAACGGGATGCGCGAAGTCCCAGACGACACCGATGCCGGTGTGGTTGGCGAGGTCGAGCACCCGTCGAACGCGCTGGCCGGTCGAGAAGGCGTCGTGGGTTTCAAGGGCAATGCGAATGCCGTATGCGTCGGCCGCCAGGGCGACCTCTCGCAGGGCTTCGGCGACCCAGCCGTTGACTTCGTCATCGGAGGGGCCGGGATCGTAGTTGCCGCCAAAGACGCGAACAATCGGGGCGTTCCACGCGTCGGCAAGTTCGACGAAAGCGACGGCCTGATCCACAGCCTGCCGTCGGTCAGCAGCGGACGGGATGGCGAAGCGAGCGCCGCTGCCAACGACACAGATTTCAAGGCCGGCGTCTGCGACCTTTTCGAAGATTGACGCGCGGTCCGGCTCAGACATTGCCGGATCGATGGGTTGGCCTTGAAGGTTGCGAAGCTCCAGGCCGTCACAGCCCAACTCGGTGGCGACGGTAACGTGGCGCTCAAGCGACCAGGCGGGTGCCGAGTACGTGGTGTAAGTGACGCGCATAGGCCCGATCCCTTGTGGAAGCGACCTGGAATTATGCCGTTTATCAGTGGCGGGCGGTCGTGTGCCATAGTCACCGGCGGACGAATGGCGGTGGGTCATAGATTCGCGCCCAGCCGGTTTCTGACTTGGGGGACCGACTTGCAGCAAGCTTCTGACGCGCCCAGACCTTGGGCCTCGATCAGTGTCTTCTTTCCCTGCCACAACGAGGCAGAGAACGTCGAGCGGGTGATCGCCAACGCGCTGGAGTACCTGCCGGGCGTTGCCGATGCCTTTGAAGTCATCATCGTCAATGACGGGTCGACCGATGACACGGCTGCGATTGCCGGCGCCATCGCGGAGAACGACCCACGGGTGCGGGTCGTTTCGCACCCGACGAATTTCGGATACGGACGGGCGCTGCGGACGGGGTTCGAGTCGGCGACTGGTGATCTGATTTTTTGTGCGGACGGCGATGGGCAGTTCTCGCTGGCGGACCTGCCGGCCGTTGTGGATGCGCTGGACGACCATGGGTTTGTCCTGGGATATCGGATTAACCGAGCGGATCCGTTTTATCGGCGGCTCAACGCGTGGCTTTGGGGATTGTCCGTGCGGATTCTGCTGGGTTTTCGGGTGCGGGACCTTGACTGCGGTTTCAAGCTGTATCGGCGAGACGCGGTGCCCGTGGAGGACTTTATTTCGGGTCGCGGCGCAGCGATTTCGGCAGAGTTGATCGCTCGCGCGCTGCGGGGCGGCCACAGCTTCACGCAGGTTGGCGTGACGCACTATCCGCGGCAGGCCGGCGTGCAATCCGGCAACAGTCCGCGGGTGATATTGAACTCTTTTCTTGACATAATTCAGCTATGGCGAGGTCTCAGGTCAAGCTAAGCGTGGTCGTCCCCGCATTCAATGAAGCGGAGACGATCGCGTTAGTGCTGGAGCGGGTGTCGGCGCTGAATCTCGACACCGAGATTGTCGTGGTGGACGACAGCTCGACCGACCGGACGCTGGACGCGATAACCGAGGCTGACATTCCGGGCGTGCGAGTCGTTCGCCATCCTGTCAACCAAGGAAAAGGCGCCGCGGTTCGAACAGGGCTGGCCGAGGTCAGCGGCGACGTGATTGTGATCCAGGACGCCGATCTGGAATACCACCCGAAGGACTTCATTCCGATGCTCGATCTCATCGAGTCCGGCGAGGCGCGGGTCGTGTATGGCTACCGCGATTTCAGCAGCCAGCGGTTCATGTTGCGGGCCGGGAACCAAGCGCTGACGTTGCTGACCAATCTGCTCTACGGCGTGGCCATTCGGGACATGGAGACCTGCTACAAGATGTGGCGGCGCGAGGTGCTGGAAGGGGTGACGCTCGAAGCCGACTCGTTCGACCTGGAAGTGGAGCTGACGGCGGCCTTCGTATCGCGCGGTGAGCGGATCGCCCAGGTACCGATCAGTTACGAGGCTCGTGAAGAGAAGAAGAAGCTGCGGTGGTGGGTGGACGGGCCCGAGGCTGTGCTCAAGCTGATTCGGTATCGGTTTTTTCAGTAGGCGACTCGGAGGCCTCCGGTGGCGGCGACGCGCTAGATTCGTCGGACGCCTCGTCGTCGGCGGCACCTCCCAGCGAACCATAGGGGAGCGCGTCTTCAGGGAGGTCGATGCTGGGGGCGGCGGGCGCCGCGACGGGTGCAGCGGCGGGTATGTCGGGAGGGCGCGAGTCCCAGGGTCGGGAATCGGCAGGGGCGTTCTGGTGGACGAATTGTCCGCAAAACTGGCAAAAGACGTCGCCGTTGAGGACCAGTCGGAAGCAGCGCGGGCAGTAAGGGTCTCCCTGGACACTCGGGTTGGCGTTCATCGGGCTGTCACCGATGCGATGGTTCCTCCACCCAGGACTTCATCGCCGTCGTAAAAGACGGCTGACTGTCCCGGTGCCGGCGCCCAGGTCGGGTCGTGAAACTCCACGGTTACGCCGTTCGCCGCGATGACGAGGGTGGCTTCAGCCAGGGGCATTCGGTAGCGGGTACGAACGCCCACACGGCCGGGCCCTGACGGGGGTGCGCTGGCAATCCAATTGACATCTTGAACCTTGATTTGTCGCGCCGTGGACTGAGCCTGCGTACCGACCGTGACGCGGTTGCCGGCAGGATCCAGGTCAACGACGTAACGTCGGGACGAGCCACCACCAAGGTTGAGACCGCGGCGCTGACCAGGGGTGAAGGCTTCAAGGCCGTTGTGGCGGCCGATTACCTGGCCCTCGGTGTCGACGATGTCGCCGGCGCCGGTGGAGCCGTGGGCGCGCACGTATCCGGCGTGGTCGTTGTCGGGGACGAAGCAGATTTCCTGGCTGTCGGCCTTGAGGGCAACGGGTAGTCCAAAGTCAGCGGCCAGTTGGCGCACTTGAGTCTTGGAGAGGTCGCCGAGCGGGAAGAGGGTGCGTGCCAGTTGGCGCTGGCCAAGGACGTGGAGGACGTAGGACTGATCCTTGGCGGGGTCGCTGGCCGTGAGGAGACGCCGACGGCCGCTGGTCTTGTCGGTCTTGATGCGGGCGTAGTGGCCGGTGGCGATGAAGTCAGCGCCGAGCTCGTCGGCCTTGGTGAGAAACGAGCCGAAGCGCACAGTGCGGTTGCACATGACGCAGGGGTTGGGGGTCTGTCCGCTGAGGTAGGCCTTGATCCAGGGTTCGATGACGGCGGACTCGAATTCGCGCCGGTAGTCGATGACGTAGTGGGGGACACCGAGGATCGCGCAGACCCGGCGGGCGTCGTCAATGGTGTCGGGGGTGCAGCAGCCGTTGCCGGTGGAGCGGGCCATGAGATCAGCCGGCCACTGGTTGAAGGTGACGCCGATGACGTCGTAGCCGTCGCGGGCGAGCAGGGCGGCGGCGACGGAGCTGTCGACACCGCCGCTCATGGCAACGAGGACTCGGGACGGCATGGCTGGGCACGGGGGTGGACCAATTCGGTTGAGGCTAGCACCGCGGGGCCGGTGAGAGCGTGTTGATTCTCTGCGGCAGGCGGGGCGTGAGCCAGGCGATCGCGTAGCGGTCTGCCTGGTGCGTCCACCGGCGGGTCGCGACGGGGGCGGGGCGGCCAGATAATGTGGGAGAGCTATTCACCGGTGTGTTGTCCATTGGTTGATCCCGCACTTCTCCAGACGCTGGCTCAGCCGGCTCCGACGAAGCTGGTGCTGCTGGTCCTGGACGGACTGGGCGGCTTGCCGCGCGAGCCGGGCGGGCCGACTGAACTGGAAGCCGCCAGCACGCCGAACCTAGACCGGCTGGCCGGCGAAGGGCAGGCCGGACTGAGCCAACCGGTTGGGTTGGGGATTACGCCGGGGAGCGGACCGGGGCACCTGGCGCTGTTTGGGTATGACCCCGTGGCTTCAAATATTGGCCGCGGCGCATTGTCGGCGCTGGGACTGGGCCTGCGGCTTGACGCGGGTGACCTTGGGGTGCGGCTGAACTTTTGCACGCTTGACGACCAGGGATACGTGGTTGACCGCCGGGCGGGGCGAATCGATACGCGTATCAACGAGGCGCTGGTTTCGAGGCTGAATGCGATCGAAGTCCCGGGAGTGGAAATGGAGTTCGCCACTGAGTCGCAGCACCGGGCGGTGTTGATCATTCGCGGCGCGTATCTGTCCCCGGAGGTTCAAGAGACTGACCCGCAGGCGGTGGGGGTACCTCCACTCGAACCGGAACCGCTGACCGCGACCGCTCAACACACGAGTGCGGTGCTGCGGCTGGTTACCGAGGCTGTGCGGGATTGCATTGGGAACGAATCGCCGGCGAATTCCGTGCTGATGCGGGGATACGCCGGGCTGCCGGAACTGGCAAGCCTGAAGTCGATGTATGGGCTGCAGGCGGTTTGCCTGGCGACCTATCCGATGTACAAGGGTCTGGCGCGCGTGGCGGGCATGGCGGTTGTTGACGGGTTGGCGTCGGCTGACGAGCAGGTGACTGCTCTGGCGGCGGTGTGGGACGACCATGACTACTTCTTCGTGCATCACAAGGCGCCGGACGCGCGGGGCGAGGATGGGGATTTCGATGCGAAGGCGGCGGCGATCGAGGAGATGGACCGGCGGGTGCCGGCGCTGCTGGAGCTTGGGCCGGACGTGCTGGTGGTGACCGGCGACCACTCGACGCCGTCGCTGCTGCAGCAGCATTCGTGGCATCCGGTGCCATGCCTGTTCTGGGGCGCGGACGTGCTGCCAGACACGGTGCGGAGCTTTGGTGAGCGTGCGTGTGGGCAGGGGTCGCTAGGTGTGTTTCCGGCACAGTCGATCATGGCGCTGATGCTGGCGCATGGCGGGCGGCTGCAGAAGTTTGGGGCGTGAGGTGAGCAGCGACGGGTCGAGGTTTCGGGCGATTCCATCGGTCGAAGCGGCGGCGCAGGCGATTGAGCGGCTAGCGCCCGACGTCCCGGCACGGATGGCGGTACGGGCTGCTCGCGATGAGATCGACCTGGTGCGCGGGGCGGTGGCGCGAGGAAATCAGGCTGCGACCGTCGATGCGATTGCGGAGGCAGGAGTGCTGCGAGCACGACTTGTGCTCGAGGATGCGCCGCGGCCGGTGATCAACGCCACGGGAGTGATCATCCACACCAACCTGGGGCGGGCGCCGCTGAGTGATCGGGCTTTGGGGGCAGTCAGGGCGGCGGCGGGCGGGTACAGCGACCTGGAATATGACCTGGCGTCGGGACGGCGCGGGTCGCGGTCGAACCACATTTCGGAGGTGGTGCGCGAGGTGACGGGGGCGGAAGCGGCGCTGGTGCTGAACAACAACGCGGCGGCGGTGTTTCTGGCGCTGGAAGCGCACGCGCGGGGTCGCGAGGTGCTGGTGGCGCGGGGGGAGTCGATTGAGATTGGGGGCGGGTTCCGGATTCCGGACATCCTGCGAGCGAGCGGGGCGCAGTTGCGGGACGTGGGCACGACAAACCGGACGCGGGTGGAGGACTACGCGCAGGCGGTGACCGACGAAACGGCCGCGATTATGCGAGTGCATCCGAGCAACTTTGCCCAGGTTGGATTCACTGAGTCGCCGGATCCGGCCGAACTGGCCAGCCTGGCGCGTGAGCGCGGACTGCGGCTCATCAATGACCTGGGATCGGGGCGTTGCTGGACACGACGGCTTACGGGCTGGCGCGGGAGCCGCTGATCGGCGAGGCGCTGGAGGCGGGAGCTGACCTGGTGACGTTTTCGGGCGACAAGTTGCTGGGTGGACCGCAGGCCGGCGTGATCGTGGGGTCGGCCGAAGTCGTTGAGCCAATTGCGCAGCGACCGCTGGCGCGAGCACTGCGTCCGGACAAGATGACGATTGCGGGGCTTCGCGCAACTCTCGGTCATTACCTGCGGGACGAGGCTGTCGAGTCCGTGCCGGTGTGGCAAATGATTGCGTCCAGCGTTGATGATCTTCGAGTGCGGGCGGATCGCCTAATCGCGGGCCTGACCGGCGTCCAGCTGGTCGAATCAAGCGCGGCGGTGGGCGGCGGGGCACTGCCTGGGCAGACGCTGCCGAGTGTGGCGATTGAGGTGACGAGTCCGCGAGTTGGAGCCGCGGCCCTGGCCGAACGGCTTCGTGCGGGTTCCCCTCCGGTGATTGGGCGCATACATGCCGGCGGCGTGCGCCTTGATGTGCGGACGGTGCTGCCGCGGGACGAAGGCGCGTTGCGGGAGACGCTGCAGGCGCTCTGACGTTAGCCGACGCGAAAGTTGCGGGATGGTGAAGGCTAGAATCACCGCGCCCGCCCGCCGGGGCCGCGCCAATGGCCGACCTTTCGACTGCTGACGAGGACGTTGCCTTTCGTCGCGCGACGGAACGGGTTCGCGCGCGAATCGGATTCGCGGCGCACGTTGGGGTCTACCTTGCGATCGGGCTCTTGCTGATGGTCCTGAACCTGGTCACGACGCCTGAGAGCCTGTGGTTTTTCTGGCCAATGCTGTTCTGGCTGATTGCGCTGGCCGCGCACGTGGCGGTGCTGTTTGGTCCGGGGATGCGGGCAATCGAGGGCTGGCGGGACCGGGAATACCGGCGTGAGATCGAGCGAATGACGAGGCATCGAGCGAGCGATGGCGACGACGCAGGAATGACCGCGTGACCGCGGACCGGCGATACGGCACGCGGGGCTGGCAGCGGCTGAAGGACATTTATCCGCCCCGCACGCGTCCCAATGAAATGCTGGGCATCTACGCCGAACATGCCTCGGTGGTAGAGGCCGAGAACGTGTTTAGCGGGATCCCTAAGCCGGAGCGGGTGCAGGAGTGGGTCGATCGGTCGCCGGACGGGTTCAAGTTCGACGTTGTCGCTTTCGGAGGACTGACGCTGTACCAGCGGCGGCCGGGAGCGGATCCGCGGCGAAAAAAGTCCTGGACGGAAATCGCGGTGGAGCCGCCGGGCGTGTTGTTCGAGGATCTGCTGGAGTCGCTGGAGCCGCTGCAGGCCGGAGGCCGGTTGGGCGCGGTGATCCTGCAGTTCCCGCCGTGGTTCGAGGCAGGCTCGGCCGGCCGCGAGTACCTGGGGCGGGTGCGCGACGAGCTGCCGGGCCTACCGTTGGCTGCCGAGTTTCGACATCCGACGTGGCAGGTGCCGGTGAACCAGGAGTCGACGCTGGAGACGCTGATCGAGCTTGAGATCGGCACGGTCGTTGTTGATCTGCCGTCGGAGAGCGATGAGTGGTATCCGCCATTCGACATGACGACGGTGGACGACCTGGCGGTGGTGCGCCTCCATGGACAAAACGCGGAAGCGTGGTCACGGACGCTGCAGTCGCCCGTGGAGCCTGTGGCGCACTCCTATAGCGACATCGAGTTGGCGCCGTGGGTTCAGCGTGTGCGCGCGCTAAGCCAAGAAGCGGCTGAGATTCACGTACTCGTCGGCACGGCACCGCCCGATGCCGCGCTGGCGAGCGCCAGGTCGCTAGCAGAAGCTGTGGAAGCCGCGGATGAAGCCGAGGCTCGCTGGGGATATGTGCCCTAGCGTCCGACGGCAGCTGCGCGCATTCAGGTGATGGCAGCGGCGGTCCGGCCACGCGTGTTGAGCCTGGTTGAACTGGACGGCGACCAGCGGCGGCGTCTTGAGGCGGTCGCCGAGGTCGAGGTCAGGCCATGGACTGAGACGCTTGCGCTGGTTGATCCCGAAGAATTGGCCGAGGAACTCGTGGCACAGCAGGTGCTTGGCCTGTTCGTCGAGGCCGACTTTCTGATTGGCGAGACGTTTGAGGCGGCGCCGGGGCTCGGCTTCGTGGGGATCTGCCGCGGAGACTCGGGTCACGTGGACATTGAGGCAGCGACGCGAGCTGGTGTCGTCGTGACACATACGCCGGGGCGCAACGCCGCGGCGGTAGCGGAACTGACAATCGCGATGATGCTGGCACTTCTGCGGGGTGTTCCCGGCGCGGGCGCGTACGTGCAGGAGCGCCGTTGGGTTGATCCGGTGACAGCCTATGTCGAGATGCGCGGGTCGGAACTGGGTCAACAGGTGGTGGGAATCGTTGGGCTAGGGCGGATTGGGCGTCATACGGCGCGGCTGGCCAAGTCGTTTGGCGCGCGTGTGCTGGCATTCGACCCGGCGCTGGACGACGAGCAGATTCGGGTGGCGGGATACGAGCCAGTGGCCTGGGCCGACCTGCTAGCGATGTCCACGATGCTGGCTGTGCACTGCCCGTCGCTAGCGTCCACGAGGGGAATGATTGACGCGAAAGCGCTAACCCAGATGCCGAGAGGCGCGCGCCTAGTCGCGACTACGGGCGAAGGCGTGGTGCGGTCGGATGACGTGGCCGCGGCGCTGCGGGACGGACACCTGGCCGGAGCCGCCTTTGACGTGTTCGATACGCATCCGATTCGGCCAGACGACCCGCTGCTTGATGCGCCAAATGCGCTGCTGTTGCCGCACATCGGGGGCGCGACGGACGCCACGGTGCAGAGGTACTCGGCGATGGTGGTTAATGACTTCCTGGCGTTTCTCGATGGCTCGCGTCCGGAGCGGATCGTGAATCCGGAAGTCCTGGGCACCTATGGCTGAGCGGGTCTACGTGGGCCTTGACATCGGGTCGTCGGGGATTCGAGCGGTGGCCGCTACGCCAGAGGGGCGAGAGGCGGGACTTGCGCGACGCGAGCGGGCGAAGGCGCCGATGTCCTTGATGGATTTCGAGCGCGACCTGGACCTTGATGGGATCTGGCGTGCTTGCCTTGAGGTGCTAAACGAGGTCAGTTCAGGACGACCGGTGGCGGCCATCGGCGTGGCGGCATGCCGACACAGCCTCGTTGTGTTGGGTCCGCGAGATGAGGTGCTGTTCGCATCTGGGAACGACGACGTGCGGGCTTCCCTGGCCGGGGCGAGCGTGGAGTCGGAGAGCGAACGCCCGCTACTGGCCGTGACAGGGCACACGCCGGCGATGATTCACTGGCCCGGAAAGCTGCGCTGGCTGGCGGAGGAACGACCCGATATCTGTGACGCCGCCGCTCGGATAACGACGTTGGAGGGATGGGTAGCCGAGCGGTTGGGGGCGGAGCGAGTATTGACCGACGTCTCGGCCGTCGAGACAGGGGCGTGGGACCTCGCCGCAGACGCCTGGGCAATGGATCTCCTACCCGACTGGGCTCGGTCGACGCTTCCTTCTGTCGAACGCGATCCGATCCCGGCACGGGTCCGAGCGGAAAGCAGTTTGAATGCTGACTGCCTGGTCTCGGCCGGATGGCCGGACACCCATGCCGCGGACTTCGCTACGCGGGGTGCTGCGCCAGAAGTGGACTGCGTGGCGGCGGGGTGGAGCACGACGATCTTGCGGTCCGTCGCGACTCCCAAGCCCTCGGCGCCGGTATGGCGAGGTCGGCGCCTGGGCGGAGGGCTGGTAGCGGAAGCGAATGCCGGGGATGGCGGCACCGGTTACGGGTGGCTGCGGGCGCAGCATTCGTCCGGTGAACTCACGATGGAGGCGCTGAGCGACGCGACGGCGGCCGATGCGGGCGTGTTTGTGCTGTCGGGCCTGCGAGTGATGGATTGGAATGCACCCGGCCTAAGCGTGGTGGGAATGCTGAGCCCGGCGCCGTTCGTCACGGGCGTCCCGACGGCCGAGGTGCTGGGGACCGCAGTTCTGGAGGATTTGGCTTTCGCAGTTCACGGGAATCGGCTGGTGCTGGACGAGGTACAGACTGCGGCGGGCGCCGTCCGGCTGACCGGCGGGTACGCGCGGGCACCGGCAGCCGGTCAGATTCTGGCAAACGTGACGGGCGGCGAGGTGTGCTCGTTTCCCGGAATGGCCGCGCCGGCGTGGGGCGCGGCGATGGCAGCGGCGGCGCGGGACTTCGGCGGACTACCCGCCGCGGCTGACGCGCTGGCGCCGTCTGGCACCTGGTCCGAGCCGGACATGGCGACAGCACCGGCGTACGTGGACCACTACCAACGCTGGCTCGACTTGCGGGAGCGGTTGGAGACTTTCGTGCAGGATGCGCTTTAGATGGGGGCTGGCGTGAAGGCAACCGTGGCGGAAGTTGCCCGGACCATGCATCGCGAGGGCCTGGTGGTGGGATCCGCGGGGAATGTGAGCGCACGGGCCGAGGGCGACCGTGCTATGCACATCACGCCGACTCGCGTTCCGTATCCGGATCTGACGGCGGAGCACGTCGTGACGGTGACGTTTGAAGGCGATCCGATCGAGGGTGAGGGTCTACCGTCGTCGGAGTCCCTCATGCACGGGGCAATCTACGCTGCCCGACCGGATGTGCAGGCGGTGGTTCACGCACATCCAATACATGCGAGCGCAATGGCGGTGCGGCGCGAGGCGATTCCGGCGTTTATTGATGAGCAGGTCGTGTACCTCGGGGGCGCCGTTGCGGTTAGCGACTATGCACCGGCCGCATCTGAGGAATTGGCGGGCAATGCGGTCGCGGCGCTCGGCGAACGTCGGGCAGTGCTGCTGGCAAACCATGGCACGTTAGCGGTGGGTCGGGACCCGAGTGATGCCCTGGAAATGACACGACTGATGGAGCGTTTGGCACAGATTTGGCTGCTAGCTTCGTCGCGTCCCGGCACACATCTACTTCCGACCGATATTGTTGAATCTGAAATTGAGCTCTATCGTCTGTTGCAGGGCGAGGGGGGACTGTAATGCCGTTGCAAGTTCCGGGGTTTCTGCTGCGGCGACTGTACGTGCGGGGCAGCCTGCGGCGGACTGATGAGGGGTTCCGGCTGGACCTCAAGAACACGCTTGGATCGGGCTACGCGCGACGGCTGCTGCCGCTGAAAGTCGACGGTGAGGCACTGCCGCTTGAGGCTTGTTTCTTTGAAGTCGACGGCGAGCGCCATGCGTTTGCGGACGTGACACCGGATTCGCCGTTTAGCCTGGCTCTGAATCGGACCTCGGTGCTTGGCGGCAACGGAATCGATCTGCCGGAAGGCGTAATCGAGATAACGATCGGCTTTGAAGTGCAGGGCCTGGGGGAACTGTCCTTCAGCGTGAAGGACGCGCCCGTGAGCGACTAGCGACGTGCGCTGCTTTGTGACCGGCGCGTCAGGTCACATTGGTTCAGCGTTGGTTCGACGCCTGGCGGGCGACGGGCACGATGTCACGGCCCTGGTCTTGCAAGACGATTCCTGGGCCGATGCGGCATTCGCCCGACTTCACGTCGCGCGGGTTACCGGCGATGTGACCGACGCGTCGACGCTTCCTAGCGCTCGCTTTGATTGGGTGTTTCACCTGGCGGCGGATCAGTCTTTCTGGCGGGGGGACGAGTTCAAGCAGCGAGCCGTGAACGTGGATGGCACGCGCCACGTGCTGGACTGGGCGGCAGGCAGCGGCGCCACGAGCGTTGTCCACGCGAGTTCGTTGACGGCGATTGGGCTGGCGGACTCGCCGGGCGAAGTAATGGACGAAGACACGGATGTTCAGCCGGCGTCCGCGGGGCTGATGTACGCGGAACACAAGCGTGCCGGGGAGCGACTGGCCTTGGCGGCGATGCGACGCGGGCTGCCCGTCACAATCGCAAGTCCAGGGACGGTGCTGGGTCCGTGGGACCACGGACGGCATGCCGCGCAGTTGCTCAATCCGCTAACCAAGGGGCCAATTAGGCTCGCACCGGCAGGGGGCGTGAACGTCGTGGACGTGCGAGATGTTGCGGCTGGATTCGTGCGGATGGCTGAGGCTGGCCAGCCGGGACGGCGCTACCTGCTGACTGGACACAATCTGACGTACGCCGAGTTATCAGATCTGGGCGCTGCTGCGCGGGGGGCACAGTCGCCGCGTGTCAGGCTGCCTTCGGGAGGGTTGCGGATCCTGGCGGCGCTACTCGAGCGGCCGGGGCTGTGGCTACGGCGGCGGCCGCCGCTGACTCCAGACGAAGTTGCCGTGGGGGCGCGCTACCTATATTTCTCGAATTCGCGGGCCGTGGGCGAGCTTGGGTTTCGGGTGCGACCGGTGGAAGAGACGCTGGCCGACGCCGTTGCCTGGTATCGGGAGTCGGGCATCTGGCGCTAAGCGGCGATCGCCGGGAGGCCCTGCCATCACGCCGGTACTGTCTGACGGTCTTCGGTGGAATAGGTCACGACCACGACGCACGGCCGGTCGTCGCGATTGTGGGCCTGGTGTGGCGCACCGATGGGGATATGCAGCAGGTCACCGGCCTGAAGCCGGACCGTGGCGCCATCAAGTTCGTGATCGATGGCTCCTTCGACCACGAAGAGCAATTCGTGGCAGTTGGGATGGAGATGGCGCGGGTTGGAAGCACCCGGCTCGAGGCGGACGTGGCCGAACGTCATTTCCGATCCGGGCGTGAGGCGGCGGTTGGCCAGCCACTCGATGGTTCCCCAGTCGGAACGCTCGGCTATGCCCTGGCCGAGGTGGACGATGCGTGGATTGGCAGGCGAGGCGTCGGCGTCGGTCATAGGAATTCGCTGCATGTGAGGGTCGTCGCACGGGCACGATACCCGGCGGGCGGCTGACATCCAGGTGACGGCGACGGCGGCGCGTCCGTAGGCTTGGCGCTGGCGCGCGACGACATGAGATTGAGCACATGAAGGAAGCATTCGATCACCTGCAGGCGGACGTGGTGGTGGCCGGCGCCGGTATTGGCGGGTTGACGGCCGCTCGCACGGCGCTTGCAGAGGGCGCGTCGGTGCTGGTGATCGAGAAGGCGCCCGAAATCGGCGGGTCGGCGGCGGTTTCCGGCGGTTCGGCGTGGACGGCCGCGAACGTGGACGCGTGGTTGAGCGTGCAGCCGGGTGGTAGTCCGGCAATGGGACAGGCCCTGGTCGAAAACTACCTGGACGGGGTGAAGTGGTTTGCGGACCTTGGCCTGCAGGCTCAAGAACGACCCGACCCCACGCCGTACAAGTTTGCGCGCTACGTTCACAACTTTCTGCCGGACGCTCGGACTTTCATGAACGATCTGACAGGAAGCGTGGAGTCGGCCGGTGGGACCGTGGTGACCAGTACGGGTCTACGATCGATTCGACTTGGGCTGGATGGCTCGGTGTGCGGCGTTGAGGCGCGCGGCGGCGGCCGGACTGTGGAGATCGGCGCCCGAGCCGTTGTGCTGGCGACTGGAGGGTTTCAGGCAAGTCCCGACCTGCGCGCCCGCTACTTTGGCCGCTGGGCTCATCACGTCATTGTGCGCGGCAACGCCTACAGCACGGGCGATGGCTTTGTGGCCGCTGTGGAAGCTGGCGCCGGGACCGCCGGCCCCTTCGGACGGTTTTACGGGCACATGATTCCGGCGCCGCCAGCTAAGACCGGGGTGCATAACTTCGCGAGTATCAAGCCGGATTTCAGCCCCTATTCCGTATTCGTGAATCTGCATGGGCAACGGTTCGACGACGAGTTTCTAGGTGACGAGGTGACGGTGCATGCGGTTGTGCATCAGCCTGAAGCGCTGTGCTTCATCATCTTTGACGAACGGGTTCGGAAGGTCCGGGCTACGGGTATGGGGGAGAGTCCGGGCGCGGTTGATCGACGGATGGAGAACATTCGGAACGCAGGCGGCGAGATTCTGGAGGCGCCGGACCTGGAGTCGCTGGCCGCCGCGATGGCGCGACGCTGGGGCGTGACGCCCGGGCCGCTGATGGCCACGTTGAACGAACACAACGCGGCAGCGGCCGCCGACGATCTGACGATGCTGAGCGTGCCGCGTAGCGGTGGGCTGCAGCCGCTGGACTCACCGCCGTTCCGGGCCATTAGGTGCCTACCGGGCGCCACGTTCACGTACGGGGGCGCCCATACGAACGAACGGGCGCAAGTCCTGGACCTGGCGGGTGACCCGATTCCCGGCCTGTTTGCCGCCGGCGCGGACGTGGGTGGGTTGTATACCCGCGGTTATACGGGCGGGCTAGCGGTGGGCGTGGCGTATGGTCGAATTGCCGGACGTGAGGCGGCGGCGCTGATCAGGGGGAGCTAGGCGAGACTGAATCGCTGCCGGCGGCGCTTGAGACGTTGAGACGACGCTTAGTCGGCCAGAGGTCTCGGGGCCGTCGCCCTACGCCTAACCAGGGATGCGGGTTCCAGCTACCGAAAGGGCGCCCGGCAGCACCCAAGCGGAACAGGGCAGCTGTCCGACAGCCTCGCCGTCAACTTCGACCAGGACGGTGTCGCTGGACGTGGCCGTGATGCTTTTGACGCGGTGGTGGGCGCATCTGGCATGCGAGAGGATGTTGCCCGAGTAGAGAAGCGGGATCGAGCGCAGGAAATCGAAGAATCCAGTCTCACTGATAACCGTTACGTCGATGTAGCCAGATTCGAGTGAGGCCAGCGGACAGACGTTCATGCCGCCGCCGTGGTAGGCGCCGTTGCCAAGGGCGACCTGCATTACGCGCAGCGACCGATCAGGCCTTTCGTCGTTGAAGCTCAGACATACCCCCTTCGCTCGATACCGCAGCAGCGTTTTCGTGGTCGCCCATAGAAACGCGGCACGTCCGTTAACCGCGGTTAGAAAGTTGCACTTGGCAGCCTCGCTGACTTCTCCACCGACACCGAAGCTCGTGACATTCGCGAAGTAGCGCGTGGTTGAGTCTCCGTCCGGTGTCGTCAGGCGGACGCTGCACGCATCGATCTTTCTCAGCGGCGCCACTGCCATCGCTTTGACCGCCTCGTGGGGCGACCTGGGAATGCCAGCGGATCGCCTGAAGTCGCTGCCGGTGCCAGCCGGGCAAAAGGCCAGGGAGGCATCGGGGTTGATCGGGAGTCCCTGGGAGAGGTAGCCGTTGACAGCCTCGTTGAATGTCCCGTCGCCGCCCACGACGACGACGAGGTCCGCGCCGCCCTGAAGGAATGTCCGCGTGAGTGCCGTGGCCTGGTTGGGTGCTTCGGTAAACCGAACGTCAACCGGACCGAGCGTGCTCTCGACGACTGGACGCAAACTTGACCAGAGACGCCGCGCTCTTCCGCTGGCGGCCTCTGGATTGAGGACGACGCAGGGGTTTCGAAACAGGGGCGTGCTCATCGCAGGCTCCTGCCAGGCCGTCGGCGCCTAGAGGCCAATGGTCGGGTCAGGCACGGCGGTTCACGAAAGTGCAAGCGGCCGAGCCTGGTTGAATCAGAACCGGCCTGGGATCCCTGGCCGGGTTTGTTGGACTGACTGGCGTCCGTCCCGTTTCTTCCGCTCACTCGCCGGGTTCTGACGTCGATGGATCCGTAGCAGCTACGGTTGTGGGAACGATCGCGCTTTCGCCCGACCGTACGTAGCGCACAGCCTCGGCGAGGGTGGACCGCCAGTGGAATTGCGGTTGAAACCCGAAGTCGCGGCGCGCGGCTGCGAGGTCGAATTCGTAATAGGTCGGGGGCATCCCAGCCAGGTGCGCCTCGACGACGCGCCGGTCAAGGGCCTCGGCCACCAGGGGAACGGCGTCGCGCCAGGTGAACGCTTCGGGCCCGCCAAGCTGATAGACGCCACCGAAGGCTTGTTCTACACCGAGAACGCGCTCGAAGGCATTGACGATGTCGCGAACATCAAGGGTGTGCTTTTTCCAGCTACGGCCGTTGGCGTCGAGGGCGATCACAAGCGGATCGCTGCCGTCGTCAAGTGATTCGAGCGCGGCGAGCGTTTCTCTCGCGGTCGGGTCACTACGTCCGCAGAAGCTCTCGAGGAAGAACGACAGCCGGAAGTGCGGGAAGTCGAGGAACTCGCCGGCGCCCCATACCCAGGGGAAACGGAATACGGTGATGGGCAGGCCGTCGGCGCGGACGTAGCGGTCGGCGAGGCGTTCGCCGACGATCTTGGTGAAGCCGTACCAGTCGGTCTGGGTTTGGGTAAGCGATTGCTCGTTGAGGACTTCGGGGTTTCCGTCGGGCGGGTACTTGTCGAGGGTGGCGTCGGTGCTGGAGAAGACGAGGTGGCGGATGGCGCCGTTGCGCTCGCGGGCAGCCTCAAAGACGTTGAAGGTGCCCTGGACGTTGATCTGCATGTATTGCTGGGGCGTGAAGGGGCCGCCGGCCTGGAAGGCCGCGCCGAGATGAAAGACGGCGTCGATGCCGGCCAAGGCGCGCCGGATGTCGTCCATGGACTCCAGATGCCCTTCAATGATGTCGGCGCCGATGTCGGCCAGCTTGGACGCCTGCGGGTCGTTGGGAACGGTGAAGCCGAGGAGGCTGTGGCCGTTCTGGAGCATGCGGCGTGCGACGTTGGCGCCGATGCGTCCGGTGGCGCCGGTCATCAGGATTCTCATGCGCGGATCACCACTTCGTTAGGAGCGCCGATGCGGGCGTAGGCGTCCTCGTCGACCTCGATTCCGAGGCCGGGTCCGTCGGGTGCTCGATAAGCGCCGTTGACCAACGTCAGCGCGTCGTCGGCATAGACGTTCGGCCGGATGCGCTCATCTTCCAGGGCGACCCAACTGTCGAGGCTGGTCGCCAGGGCAAGCCCGGCAATGAGGCCAAAACGGCCGTTGCCGAAGTTGTGAGGGATGGGGAGGATGGACTTCTCGGCCAGGCGTGACTCCAGCTGCTTCCAGCGCAGGTGGCCGATCCGGACGATGTCGGGCTGGTAACCGTCGATTAGCCGTTGATCGATGAGGTCAACGAATGCACCCGAGGGCGGGTTGCTGTCCACTTCACCAGCCACCAGCAGGGTTTCGGGGCAGTGGGTGGCTTGGAGGTCGCGGAGAGCATGGTAGGCCTCCACGGAGGCGGTGACCATCTCCTCAAGCCAGGTGAGCCGGGCGGGACTGGTGACTCGGATGAACTCCGCGAGGTTTTCAGGGTGGCCGTCGTAGCCGAAATTGGCGTCAACCATCAGTTTGACGTCGGGTCCGAGCGCGTCGCGAATGGCAAGGACGACGTCGATATCGCGCCGAAGACCGTCCGCCGGTGTCATAGCTCGGCCGCCGCGTCCGACCTTGATCTTGAATTGTCGGAAACCGTCCGCGAAGCCGCGGCGGGCGTGGGCGATTACCTCGTCGAGGCCGCGGTGGGGATGGAGCAGGTCCTGAAAGTAGGTGGTGGATTCGTAGGCGGGGATGCGGTCGCGGCGGCGTCCGCCCAGGAGGCTTGCGACCGATTCGCCACGAGTACGCGCCACAAGGACGACCGCCAGGATGTCCATCCAGCCCCAGGCCATCAACGCCGCGCGCACCTCCGCGCCGGCAGCCACGGCATGACCGCTTGAGACTTCAAGTAGCGAGTCGACCGATCGGCCAAGGAAGACCTCCCGAAGGTCGGCTTCAAGGCGTGCAACGCTGCCGCCTTCCTGAGAAACGGTGTGCTTGGCGTTGACATAACCTTCAACACCGCCGGACGTACGGGCGCGGACGAGCCACTCGGTGCGGGTCTCTCCCAGGCCTTCGGGCGTGTACGCGTTGCGGCCAAGCTCGGTCCAATGGCGGGCGGGAATGGGCGCCACAGTGATCTGGTCGATCGTGTCAGGCATGCGGTGTCGATCCTCTCCTGCCCGGCGGCGCTGGATGATGTGCGCAGGATATCCGCTGGCAGTGCCTAAAAGGGCCGGGACTGGCGGCCCGAGACTCAGGTCTTGGGCAGGACTTCAAAGAAGACGCCGGCGCGCTTGACGAGATTGAAGGCTTGCTCGTAGTCCGGCGTTGACCGCTGCAGGTAGAGGCGTCGGCCGCTGGCAAGGATCTCGGGCGCCCGGTCGATTCCCATGGACCAGAAGTCAACAGTTTCGATGCGCAGATCGCGGTCAAAGCCCAAGACATGGCGGGCGTATCGCGGATACCAGGATGAAGTCCAGTTGGTGAAGTAGACGCCGCCAGGCTCCATGGTAGTCACAATTCGCAGGCCAATCTCGGCTTGCTCGGCAGCGTTTTCGCGCAGCCGCACGACGTTGATTCGTGCCGGACCCGTGAGCTGCTGGTGCAGGCGGAGACCAGTGGCTATGACGAAGGCCAGGCCGACGGCAAGAACAAGGTGGCGGCGATGGGATGGCGCCGACGTGTTGCCTAGCCGGAAGGCTCCCCGGATCGCCGCGTCGACTCCTGTGGCGACGCAGACCGCCATCAGCGCGAAGACGATTGAGAAGTAACGATCGCTGTCGAGGAAGGGCGGCGTTGCCAGAGCGAACCGAACGGTGGAAAGGCCGGTCCAGGCAATCCAGCCAGCCATCCGTGAACGCTTGCGAGCCATGGCCAGCCAAGCAGCGCGAGAGCGATCCAGAACCAGCCGAATTCGCGAAGCACGTCGTGCGCAAACGTTGGCCACTCGGCGAGGATTGCCAGGCGACCATTCTCAAGCGGCGACGCGACGGCGCCGCTCTCGCCAACTCCTTCCAGTGGTTTTCTAACCAGGAGGTTCCCAACGTCCCCGAGGCTGAGGCGTTGAATGGTTTCGGGGCGATGGGCGGGAACCGGAACGAGCAGACCGCGCAGGACATAGGGCCAGGGTGTCAGGCCCACCAATCCCGCCGCCACGGCGGTTAGCAATGTGCGTGGGGATGCGATGCCGGGAAAACGTCGGGTGGCTATAACGAGCGCCGTCGCTGGAAGCATAAATATGCTGAGGCCGTGGTTGGTCAGCGAGAGCCCGGTGGCAAAGGCAACCGCAGCCAGCCTGGTCGGGTTGGGATGTTCGTCGTAGGCCGCAAGCGTCAGAACGACAAGAAATAAGAGCAATGTCTGCACACTGATGTGTCCGGCTTGAGTTGCTTGCGCCCAGATGCTGTAACCCGTCGTGAATACGATGGTGGCGACCACGGCGCCAGTCGCGAGCGCGTGAGAAGCCAGCTGGGGTAAAGGAGCGCCATGCCGGCCGCGGTAGCAAATCAGGCGTTGACGATGTTGGCAACATGCGCCGGGTCGCCGATACGGATGACCCGCGTCGCTAGATTGATGCTGCTGATCATGAGCGGATAGCCGGGTGCATGCGCGATACCACCCATGTAACCGAATGTCTGGAACTGCCCCCAGTCACCGCCACCGACTCGTGTGACCGCGCTGAGCCAATAGAACGGACCAATGACTAACACTGCCGGCACCCCCGGCAACCAGCGGGAGCACAGGGCACGCTGAGCCTCGGCTCGGGTTCTTTTCACCGGATCAATTGCTCAGATGCTCAGGACCAGGGGAATTGAAAACGGCGATGCCTTGGACCAACCTGCCCAAGAGATTCCCTCGGTCGGCATCAGCTGGGCCAAGTAGGAATTGCGCGGGCTACGTTGCCAAGGATCCGGATCGGCGGCGAGCCGCCGTCGGGCTGCGAGGCCAATGCCGATCGTCAGTGTCGACGCATGCCGGCTAGGTCTTGGGGAGCACTTCGTAAAAGACGCCGGAACGCTTGACGAGATTGAATGCTCTTTCGTACTGCGGGGTGGAGCGTTGGAGATAGAGGCGGCGGCCGCTGGCAAGGATTTCATTAGCCCGCTCGAAGCCCATGCTCCCATAGTCCACAGTCTCAATACTAAGATCACGGTCGACGCCCAGGACGTGTCTCGCATAGCGCGGGTACCATGAGGATGTCCAATTTGTGAAGTAGACGCCTCCACGCTCCATATGGCGGACGATTCCAAGGCCCATTTCGGCCTGCTCCTCGGCGTTCTCGCGAAGGCGAACGACGTTTATGCGGGCCGGCCCGGTGAGTTGCTGGTGGATGCGTAGACCGACTGAAAGTACGACTGCGAGACCGACGACAAGTGAAGCCATCTGAAGTCGGTCAAGGCCAATTGCACCGACGATTCTGGGAACTTCACGCATGGCCCATTTGATTCCCACAGCCAGACACACGGCTAGTAGAGCAAAGATCACCGAAAAGTAGCGATCGCTGTCCAGCAGGGGAGGTGTGACCAGCGAAAACCACAAGGTTGCGAGGCCGGTCCACGCAATCCATGCGGCTAGCCGTGGACGTTGACGCGTCAACACGATCCAACCGACAAGCGCTGGCACGATCCAAGCCCGGCCGTATTCGCGAAGGGTGTCGTGGGCAAATGACGGCCACTCGGCGAGCAGTTTCTGTCGGCCGGTCTCCAGTAGCTGGTCAGACGCGCCGGACTGGCTTTCCTTTGCGAGCGATCGATCAATCACCTGACGTCGGAGGTCGAGGAGGCTTAGCCGGGTCAGTTTTTCCGGTCGGTCGATCGGCACCGGCACCACGAGACCCCGAAGAACGTGGAGCCAGGGTGTGAGCCCAAGTGTGAACGCCGCCGCGACACGGGCCAGCGTGCCCGGGCTCGCGATCCCGGGGGAACGGCGACTGACGACGAACATGGCGGTGGCTGGGAGCATGAAGATACTGAGTCCATGGTTTGTGAGCGACAGGCCGGTGGCGAACGCGACGGCGATCAGTCGAGACGCCGTTGGCTGATCGTCGTATGCAGAAAGCGTCCCAACTAGCAAAAAAACCAGCAGGGTCTGCACGCTAACGAAGCCAACTTGCGTCGCTTCGGCCCAGATGCTGTAGCCCGTGGCGAACACAACTGTGGCCAGCAACGCGGCCAAACGAGATCGAGTCAGCAGCCAACTTGCATAGAACAGCACAACACCGGCCGCGACCGCATACGTAGCGCCCACAATGTTGGCTACGTGGGCCGGCTCAGCGAATCCGACGACGCGGGTGGCCAGGTACGTGCTGCCGATGATGAGCGGATATCCAGGGGGATGAGCGATTCCCCCCATATATCCAAAGGTCTGGAACTGACCCCAGTCCCCACCGCCGGCGCGTGTAGCCGCACTGGACCAATAGAACGCAGCCAGCACGAGTGCGACGCCGAGGCCCGGAGACCAGCGAGACAGGAACAATGCTCGAAGCGGCGCCAGACCGCCACTCACCGTCGCGAGGCGCACGTATTCGGGACCGTATCCGAGTCTGAGTGGTGAATCCTCAAGGCAATGTTGCTACTAGAGGCCAGCGACCGTGCACGCTGACGTCAGCCCGGCGCTAGCGCTTGGACGATCGCTGGGCGTTGCTCGAGAGCGGTGTTTGGAATGGGGCCCGGGGGGGGCGGGGCGCTGGCTTTGGGTGATGCATCTGGCAATACCAGGTCACTGTCTTGCCATCGCCAGCCGTGACGCGTAGCCAGCCAGCCCTAAATGCCTCTTGCACGAGGGGTTGCCTCGTGCCGCAGGTTAGACATTTCACCGCCATTGACTCACCAGAACCCGTTTCCGGATCGATGGCGTACTTGAGTCTAGTCCACGACAGATTGCGGATTCTGTCAAGCGGCGTCGCGCTACGCCTGGGCGAATTGCGTGCTGGGGCAGTCACCGGGCTTCGTCAGGACACACAAGGGCCTTTGCTACGCTGGACTGTATAGGCTCTCTCGTTTCCAGGCGCAATGCGGATTCATTTTCGACCCATGCCCTTGCGGGTGGTAGTTGCTGCGCTACTGGTTGCTTCGGCCGTTCTGGTTGCCGCCGCGTGTGGCGGGGACGACAGCCGCTACGGCGGCGAGAAGAGCGGCGCCTTCCAGCCGCGGAGCGGGATTAGCTGGGGGAACTGACAGATCCCGCATTCGGCAGTTCGCGAAGCGGTTGCGAACGCCGCTCGACGCCCGCGCGTTTACCCTGAGGATCCATCCATGCAACGTTTGACTCGCCAAGCACTGATTCGGTCAGTTGTCGCCGTGCTGGTTGCCGCAGCGTTTGTGGTGGTGTCGGCTTGCGGGGACGATAGTTCCAAAGGAACTCGCGACGATCCGTTCCCCTACGAGAAATCGCGGAGCGGGTTTGGCTGGGGCTAGATAGCCGACTGAGCTACGGCTACGTCGAGTGCGCAGGATTAGTCTTGAGCAAGCCTTGGCTCGCCACCGGTCGGCCAGTCGAGCCGGCCCAGAAAGATGCCGCGCGTTCGGTTGGACTTCCGGTACCTGAACTCGGCCGGGTCGCCTGAGCAGTGGGTGATCCACCAAGTGTCCTGCCAGTGGAAGACTTCGGCGGCGTGAGCGAAGCCGAGGCGGGACACGGGTTGACCTGAAAAGTCGAGCGCGGACGGTGACGAGACGTAGTGAGTCCACCAGCCGTGTTTGAAGAAGAGCCAATAGCGGCCATCGTTGCGGACGACGCAGGGGGACTCAACTTCGAGGGTCGGTTCTTCGTCGAACGGCCAGGCCTCCATGGAGAAGATCGGACCGACTTCCTGCCAGTGGATGAGGTCCGGCGAGATCGAGGCGGCGATGCAGACGCGATTGGGTCCGAGTTTGTCCTGGAGACGGGAGACCCAGTAGATGGCGAAGGTGCCGTCGTCGAGTTGGAGCACGTGCGGGTCGCGGCAACCGCCGTAGGTGCCGCCGATCTGCCGGGAGAATTCGCGGCGGCCGGGGCCGCCCATGTCAAGGGCGGACACGCCGAGTTCGGACGTGTGTGGCAGGCCGAATCCGGGCCACTTGGACCAGAAGAGGGAGGGGACGATGATGGGATTGCCGGGATAGCGGTCCCAGGTATAGAGGTCGTGCGAGGTAGCCAGGCAGAGACGTTGGATCGTCCATTCGTCAATGCCGCTGTAGTACATAAAGAAGCGGCCCTGGTGTTGGATGACGTAGGGGGCGATGATGCCCATGTTCTCGGGCCAGGCGCCGGTTGCCTGAAGAGGGTCCGGCTGGATCTCCCAGCGCTTGAGGTCGGGGCTGGTGGCATGGGCGAAGGCGGTTTCGCGACGGGTGGGATCCTCCACCGATCCGGTGATGCCGAACATGTGCCAAAGGCCATTGTGACGGATGAGGCAATGGTCGTTGAGATAGCGGCCGGGTATTGCGAGGACTTCGCGGAAGTCGCCGAGTTTCACGTCGCCGTGGAGGCTCGGCACGATGCGGGTTGGGGACATCCGGTGGTCCTCCGGGGGCAGGCGAAGGGGCGTTCGCGGTGCGTATCCTACGCGGATAGCGCTGCTGAGGAGCCCACTCCATGCTTGAGGACTTTCGTTTCGAGGATCTGACGTGGCCAGAGGTCAATGACGCGGTGGAGGCCGGTCGGATTCCAGTGCTGCCGGTTGGGACGATTGAGCAGCACGGGCCGCACTTGCCGCTGAAGATCGACCGCTGGACGTCAACCTCGATCGTGGACGAAGCGGCGCGACGCTCGGACGGGCTGTTGCTGGCGATGCCGCCGGTGTCGTACGGCTACACCTCGCACGTGATGGACTTTCCTGGGTCCATGACGATTCACCATGAAACGTTCATTCGATACCTGGTGGATATTGGGTTGAGCCTGGTCTACCACGGATTCAAGAAACTGATCTTCATTAACGGGCACGGCTCGAACCAGCAGCCGACAGAGCTGGCGGCGCGCCGGATCATGCTGGAGTCGGACGCGTGGGTGGGGATGGCGAGTTGGTGGAATCTGACGCAGGCGAACTCGGGATTCATGGAGACCTGGCGCGATTCGGAGTTTCCGGGCGGCGCCGCCCACGCGGGCGAGGCGGAGACGGCCATTGCCTTGCACATGGATCCGGACGCCGTTCGCATGGATTTGGCGGTCGATCAGGTCACGGACACGAACCAGCAGGAGTCCAAGTATCACTGGGTCGACCTGTTCGGATCCGGCCCGGTGAAGATGGACGGGTACACGAGCACGTACACCCCGGACGGGACGCAGGGCACCCCGACGGTTGCCACGGCGGCGAAGGGCAAGCTGCTGTTCGAGGAGGCCGTGAACAACCTTGTGGAGTTTGGGCGGGAGATGTCGGAGCGGGATTACTTGCCGAGGGTTGACCACCACAGGCGTCCGCCGACGATCGCGCGTCCGGGCTAAGCAAAAGACAGGAGCTTTGAGCGTGCAATCCAATTCGAAAGTGCGCGACTGGCACTCGGAACCGTTTCGGGTGCTGGTGACGCTGGGCGAGAGCACAACGGCCGGCGGGTGGAGTTCGTCGCGTGAGCGGTGCTGGGCGAACGTGCTGGCCGACCTGATCAGCGACTTTCAGGACGAGCCGGTCAAGCTGGTGAACAGCGGGATTGGGGCGAACGTGATTTCGACACGAGCCCCCCTGTACGAGTTCTCGGGAAAGCCGGCGGCGAACGAACGCATCGGGAAGCACGTGATCGCGCACGATCCGGACCTGCTGGTGGTCTCGTACGGGCTGAACGACGCGCGGGGCGGAACGCCGGTGGAGATGTTTCGGGAAGAAATAACGAGCGTCATCAGTGCGATTCGCCAGAAATGCGACCCGCTGATCGTGTTGCCGGGGCCGTATTTCATGACGGACTTCACGTCGTACGAGCACTTCGGCCTGGCGAATCACTCAGTGTTTGAATCGTTCAATTTTGTGACGGCGCAGGTAGCGCAGGCCACCGGCTGTCTCTTTGCCGACGTGTACAACGCCTACGGCGGAGCGGAGTGGCTGGTGCATCACGACGGGGTGCACGCGAACGACCTGGGACACCGGGTTGTAGCGAACGAGATCTTCAAGGTGCTGGCGCAGCATTGTTCGGGCCTGGCGGCGCGTACAAAGCGGCAGGAGTACGAGACCGAGCCCTGGAGGGACGAGTCGGTGCTGATGGCCGACTATGGATACAAGGCGCGGGGCAGGCCGACGATTGGGTTGCCGCCGGGGCAGGGCTGAGCCAGCGAGCGGAGTCAGGCCGTGGTGGTCTCCAGGAAGGTGACGGCGTCCCGGACGGTGCATACGAGGACTGGGTCGGGCTTGGCTCGCGCGTGTTCCAGCAGCGCTGGCAGCGCGCGGTTGTCGGGGTCGTGGAGGTAGTGCGTGTAGGGATGCCAGACGGGCGTCCAGAGCAGCCGGTGCTCGTAGGCGTAGTCGAGGGCTGCCAGGTTGTAGGCGATCCAGTCGTCGAGTGCGGTGGCATCGGTCCAGGGGCAGGTCCAGTCGCTGGGGACTGGCTGGTGGCCGTCGCGACGGCGCCAGGCGTCCTGAGCGTCGAGGTCGTTGCAGCGGTGAAAGTCGAAGAAGATTCGGTCCATCCAGCCCTGAATCGGTAGCTCAATCAGGCCGTTAGGGTAGGCGTAGGCCTGGAGTCGCGCCGGCGCCGATGCATCGTGCTCGAAGCCGTAAAGGCCCATGGTGCTGTCCATGTGGCTGCTGACCCAGCGGAATCCACTCTCCAAGATGGCTTGCTGATTGGCGTACAGCATGGTGAGACCGCCTGGGAGGCCGCCGGGTCCGCGGAGCACGGTGGAGTCGACGCCCAGTCGCTCGCGCAGCCGGCGGTTGGTGAGTTCGAGTTCCTGGCGGAGAAGGTCAATGTCCGGCAGGGATAAATGCACGTGGTTGTAGGTGTGGTTATCGATGACATGGCCGCGGTGGAGGATTTCGTGGAGGTAGTCGATGTCCGGGTCCTCGAGGCCGTTGCCGACGTAGAAGAACTGCAGGCTAACGTTGAAGGTTTCGGCCGTGGCGCAGAGATCGAGGGTGTAGTCACGGAGCGGCGGCATGATGCGGCCGTGGTTGACCAGCGTCGGCGAGTAGCCGGCGCACATTTCGAGGTCGTAGCTGAGAGCGATCGCGCAGCGAACGCCTTCCGGCAGCGCGATGCGGACGCTCACTCGAAGGCGAAGCCGTAGAGCCGCGAGCGTTGGACGCTGAAGCGAACCGCCGCATTGTCGACGGGGCAGACGTCGCCGCCAGCCCAACGTACGGGTTGAGATTTTGAGTCGCCGTGCCAGGGCTGGTAGTCACTGGCGCTGAAGCCCTCGATTGGCTGGCCGGACGCGTCGACGAGTTCGGCGGTCAATTCGCCTTCCCTGACGGTCGAGGTGGCGGCGTTCAGGACCAGTCGCTTTCCGCCAACCGGCAGCACGTGGGTAGTGAGGATGGCGGCTTCGGGTCCACCGGTGGCTGAGACGGCGGCCCAGTAGCGGTCCTTCTCCCAACTGGCGCGGCAGATGGCGCCGTAGAAGGTCTTGAGGGACGGCTCGATGCTGTAGATGTCGCCATGTACGCCTTCCAGACCGCTGTAGTACATGTAGACGCGATCGCCGTCCTCAATCAACTGGTGGGTGGGCCAGAGCATGCCGCCGCCATAATCGCCGAGCGGCGCATTGGGAAGGGTGGGCCGGCGAGACGGGCGGTTCCATATTCGTCGGTCCCGGCTGCCGGCCCACTGCCAGTCAATGGTTTGCTCGCGGACGTTGTAGCAGCAGAGCAGGCCGATGTAGCCGCCGCGAACCGTGTGGGGCATGAGTTCCATGAACTGCTGGTCATGCGGGTCCATCCAGTCGGGCTCGACGATGACTTCGGGGGGCGTCCAGTTCGAACCGTCGGGACTGGTGCGCCGAGCCAGCACTCGTCGACCGTAGGGGAAGAAGCAGTCGTAGGGGACGTAGCCGCCGGGGTGCATCTCGGTCCCGACCTTCTGCATCAACTCGTAGGTCCCGTCCTCGAGCAGGTAATACGAGGCCTGGTCGGCGCCGCCCATGGGGGTCGTGTAGGGCATGATCAAGCGGTCGCCGACGGCCATGATTCTGAGGAGTGGGCCTTCGACGGCCGTCCAGTGAATGCCGTCCGGCGACCGGTAGCGATAGGTCGCGTATGGGTGCGAGTCGGCGCCGGGCTCGCGGGGAAGGCCGGGGATCCAGCCTGAACCCAGGTTCTGAGGACGGCGGGACGGGGCGCGGATGATGAACATCTCGTAGCGTTGGTCCGGTTCGGCGTTGGGGTGTACCAGCACCGAGGCGTATTGCGAGGAGCCGCCGGAGTCGAAGTCGAAGATTATGTTGGTCTTGGGGTGCCCTTGATACGAGTTGAGATCAAGTTCGGGACGCGTCCAGTTGACGCCGTCTTCGGACTCCGAATAGCAGAGACGTCGATAGGCTTCGAAGTTGCGGCCCTCGGCCGGGGTGCAGACGTGCCAGCCCTTCCAGAGCCCATCGATCGGGTCTTTGAGAAACGTGCCGTGGGCGAAGACGGCGCCCTGGTCCCAGGGCATCTCGGGTTCGATGAGGGGGTTGGCGGGATCGGGCGTGGCGGGCTCGACGCGCCAGCCGAAGTTGTCACGCTCGGCGATGTCGTCGTCCAGGATCATGGAAAGACAGTCGCTCCGTGCCACGGTGCCGCTCGTTTCTGTGCGCGCCTGCGGGTAGACAGGGCGGTGGTTCGCCAGAGCCGAAAGAGTATCAACAAGAGGTCGGGCGGGTACCGCCGCTGTCGGTCACGACTGCCGTCCAAACTCGTATGGCTGGCTCCAGGCCTAGCGTGGTCGTGCGGGCCTCTCAGATGCCGTACGGCATGGCCAGGCGATGCGTTCCTACAGCGAGTTTTCCGAGGTTAGGCGTCGCGGTCGAACCCGGTCCAGTCGAGGTCAATCCATCGGCGTTCTGAAACGCTGGTCTGGATTGCTTCGTGCACCACGAGCTGGCGGTGGCCGTCGGTGAAGGTGGGATACGGGACTGAAGCGGCCGGGCGGGCTGCAATGTGCGCGTAGACGTCGCGGAAGAGGAGCCGGAAGGTCTCGTCGAAGCCCTCGCGGTAGGCGCCGGCTTTGTCAGCGAAGCGACGCGCGTCGGGCCGCATGTGGCGGGCGTCGGCCACAAGCAACTCGTTGGGTTCGTCGCGGTGTCCGATCCAAAGCTCGTTGGGTGTTTCCGAGTCCCAGCTGACACCGGCCAGCTCGGCATCGACTTCGACTTGCACGCGATAGGGGTGCCCGGCCGACACGTGAGAGAGCGACAGCACGGCCTGAGCGCCGCTGGAGAAACGAACCAGGAGACCGGCCAAGTCGTCGCCGGCTGATCCCGTCGGGATCGATGGAGTGTCTTCCTGGGCTCCAGGCGGTCGCCGGTCGGCGTGCGCGGTGCCGAAGGCCGCGCAGACGGCAGTCGGGCGATCGCCAAGCAGAAACACCACCAGGTCGATTAAGTGGCTGCCGGTGGTGGAGGTAACCACCGTGGGGCCCCCGATGGACGGATCGAGCCGCCAGTCCCAGTCATTGCGGTGCCAGAGGGTGTCGTCCGCGATGGAGGCACGCACGAGGAACGGTCGGCCGAGTAGGCCCTCGTGCCGCCGGGCGGCGATTTCCTGTATGAGCGGGTAGAACCTGTTGTTGAAGCACACGGCGTGCACGACGCCGGCCGCGCGTGCGGCAGCCGCTAGCTCCGACGCCTCGGTTTCGGTGATACCAAGAGGCTTTTCGCAGACGAGGTGGACGTTGTCCTCCAGGGCTTCGAGCACCAACTCGCGGTGAAGGGCGTTGGGCGCGCAGATGTGGACGGCGTCGAGTCCGCGGTCGAGTGCCGCGGCGAGACTTGCGTCAGCGTGCGGCACGCGCAAGCTGTCGGCGGCGATCTGTGCCCGCTCTGCCGTTGAGGCCACGACGCTGACGACCTCCACACCGATGCGACGGAGCGCGTCGATGTGGATGCGCCCGATAGTTCCGGGGCCGACGACGGCGGCGCGAATGGGTGGACGAGTGGCGTCTGTGCGTTGCTGGTTCGTGGCTGCACCGTGGTGTATCGGTTCGCCGCGTATGCTACGCGCCTTTTGTCTTCCTAGCCGAGCAGCGGACCGGTTGACGTTTCGGCGCCTCAGTCGATAGGTTGCCCGGCCGCGCTAGCCTCGACGGTCCGGCCATAGATGGGGCGCGGCGTGTTGTTGTCGACGCGCGGCGGGCTGACGTCCGAACCGATCAGCCGCCGCGCGCAGCTGGCGAAGGACATCGTCGCTTGGGTGTACGGATCGGGATCGATACCGGGGGCACGTTTACCGACCTGGTCGTGATGGACGAGGCCACGGGACGAATCGATATCGTCAAGTTGCCTTCGACTCCGGATGAACCGAGCAGGGCAATCCTGGCGGCGTTGGAGCAGGCGGGCGTCGACCCGGCGTCAGCGACCTATTTCGTGCTGGGAACGACCGTCGCGGTGAACGCGTTGCTCCAGCGGGGCGGGGCTCGGGTGCTTTACATAACGACTGAAGGCTTCGAGGACGTGCCGTTCTTGCAGCGGGTTGATCGCAAGTTTCACTATGACCTGGACTGGGAGCGTCCGCTGCCGCTGGTGGCGCGGCGGGACTGCCTGGGGATCCGGGAGCGGATTGACTACAGAGGCGAGACAGTGACGGCGCTGACCGCCGAGAGCATCGAGGACCTGGTTGACGCTGTTCGTGAGCGCCTGGCCGAAGTGGACGGCGAGTCGACGGATTCGGCCATCGCGTTGAATTTTCTCTTTTCCTATGTGCGTCCGGACCACGAGGCGAAGGTGCGCGAGGCGTTGACTCAGGCCTTTCCGGGACTTCCGATTTCAGCCTCGCACGAGGTGGCTCCCATTTGGCGCGAGTACGAGCGGGCCAGCACGACGATTGCCGACGCTGCGGTGAAGCCGCTGTTGAGCCGCTTTATCGGGTCGCTGGACACGGGGTTACGTGAGCGTGGGTTTGCGCGGTCGTGGTCGGTGATGAAGTCGAACGGCGGGCAGATGCTGGCGGAGACGGCCGGCGAACGTCCGGTGCAGACCGTGCTGTCCGGGCTTTCCGGCGGAATCATAGCCGGGCAGGCATTTGGGGCCGAGGCTGGTCAGTCGAACGTGATTACTTTCGACATGGGCGGGACCAGCACCGACGTGGGCGTGGTGGCGGACGGGCGAGTTGGGTATACGACGGCCTGGGAGATCGAGTTCGGGTTGCCGGTGGCGGCGCCCTTTATCGAAATGACGACCATGGGGGCCGGCGGGGGGTCGATTGCCTGGGTCAATAAGGGTGGCCTGTTGCAAGTCGGGCCGCAGAGTGCTGGTGCGGTTCCAGGTCCCGCCTGCTACGGCCAAGGTGGTCAGGAAGCAACGGTGACGGATGCCAACGTGGTGTTGGGCCGGCTGAACCCTGACAACTTCCTGGGCGGCGACCTGCCGTTGGATGCCGACCTGGCTTTTGGAGCGATCGAGCGCACAGCCCGGAAGGTGGGGCTGCCACCGATTGACACCGCGCATGCCGTGGTCGAGATCGCGATTGAGAACATTGCCGAGGCCATGCGGCTGCTGACGGTTCAGCGCGGACTGGACCCGCGCCTCTTCAGCCTGGTGGCGTTTGGCGGGGCTGGGCCGTTGCATGCGGCAGCCATTGCGCGCGTCATCGGCACGCAGGCGACGTTGATTCCACCGCACCCAGGCCTCTGCTCGGCCTACGGCACGCTGCTGGCGGACATTCGAGTCGACAAGACGTGGACGCACCTGGTGCGCTCTGATGCGCCGGACCTGGCCGATCTGGATGCGCGTCTCCACGCGCTGGTCCAGGAAGCGGTTGATGACCTTGGTCGCGAAGGATTCGCCGGTGAGGCGGTTGTCCGTCAGTCCGCCAACATGCGCTATCTGGGGCAGAATTACGAAGAGGAGATCCCGATTCCGGACGGGCCGTTGTCGCGGGACGCCTGGCAGGGGCTGATTGACGGCTTCGAGCAGCATTATGAGGCCGAGTACGGATACCGCATCGCGAACGAGGTTATTGAAATCGTGCAGTTGAATGTGAGCGCGGTGGGCGAGGCCTCAAAGCCACGGCTATCAAGGCTTGCGGCGCAGCCGCCAGCAACACCTCAGGCGCGCCGACGAGTGTTCTTCGATCCGCGGGAACCGGTCGAGTGTCCGATTTTCCAGCGGAGCGCTCTGTCGCCAGTCGACGTTGTCGAGGGTCCGGCGGTGATTGAAGAACTGGACTCGACGACGCTCGTGCATCCGGGTCAGACGCTAACGATTGGCGAGCGCGGGCTGGCCAGCCTGGTGTGGGCGTGAGTGGGTCCCAGGTAGCCGCGGGCACAGACCCGGCGCGCGACCTGGTGACGCAGACGGTGCTCTACAACCGGCTGGTGGGGGTGTGCCGCGAGATGGGCACGACGATGATGCGGACGGCGTATTCCCCAATCTTCAGCGAGAGCCGCGATTTTTCGTGCGTGCTGTTCGACCGCGAGGGTCGAATGCTGGCACAGACGGAGTTCTGCCCAGCCCAGGTGGGTGCGATCCGCTTCGTAGTGAAGTGGTTGATTGCCGAGCTCGGGGAGGACGCCGTAAAACCCGGCGACGTGATCGTGCACAACGACCCCTACCGCGGGGGCGTGCACATGCCGGAGCACGTGGTGATCAAGCCCGTGTACTACGAGGGCGAGCTCTTCGGCTACGTGGCCAACATTGCGCACCTGGTTGAGATCGGGGGCATGGCCGTGGGCGGGTTCGCCGCGACGGCGACTGAGGTCTACCAGGAGGGCCTGCGGCTGCCTCCGGTCTGGCTGATGCGAGAGGGCGAATACAACCACGACGTGTGGCGCGTGATCATGTCCAACCACCGGGCGCCACGGTACACATGGGGCGACCTGCACGCAATGATCGCCTCGCTGACCGTGGCCGAACGTCGCTGTCATGAACTGCTGGACGCATTCGGAATGGAGACGGTGCGAAACGTCAGTAGCTCGCTGATGGATCACGCCGAGCGCTGGATGCGGAACGAGATTCGTTCGATCCCAGACGGCGAGTACGAATTCGCCGACCACATGGAAGACGCCTGCGACCCGCCGGCCCGGGATTGGATTCGGCTACGGCTGATCGTCAATGACGGCGAAATCGTTGCTGATTTCACCGAGAGCGATCCGCAGGCCGCCCACGTGCTGAACTGCACGTACGGAGTAACGGCTTCCGGGGTGTACAACGCGATTTTCCACTTCGCGGACAACGACGTGCCGCACAACGACGGGGCCTATCGACCGATCACGGTGATTGCGCGTCCGGGGTCCATCGTTAACGTGGTTCATCCCGGCGCTTCAGTGGGTGGCAATACGGAAACACATCCGCGTATCTGGGGGATCGTGATGGGGGCGCTGGCGCAGGCGGTGCCGGAGCGGGTGTCGGCGGCGACCGGCGGCACGTCGTGCAACTTTCTATTTGGTGGGACGCACCCCGATACCGGGCAGTACTACGTGCACTACCACTTCGACGGGGTAGGCTGGGGCGGTCGGGCCGCGGCCGACGGCAACAGCCATCAGGTCGTCCCCAACGGCAATTGCCCTGCCACACCGGTGGAGATATTTGAGACACGCTATCCGTTCATGGCGCGCGCCTATCGGCTTCGTACCGACTCCGGTGGGGCGGGTGCTCAGCGCGGCGGACTTGGTTCGGATCGAATCCTGGAGGTCCGCGCACCTTCCATCACCGTTTCGGCGCTGTTCGACCGGATGGTTTCGCGGCCCTGGGGGCTGTATGGCGGGCTCACCGGCGATTCGTCGCGACTTCTCGTACGCCGAGCTGGGTTGCCGACTTTCCAGACCTTTGGCGAAGCGTTTGGGACAACGAGTAACTCGCGCATCGCGAATATCGAGCTTCGGGAGGGTGACGAGGTGTTGATCGGCAGCCCAGGCGGTGGCGGCTATGGTGCGCCGGAGCGGCGAGACCCCGGGCAGGTGCTGCGGGATGTCCAGGAGGGTTTTGTCTCGGTCGCGGCAGCGCGCCAGGTGTATCGGGTGGCGATTGACGAAGTCGACGGGCGGCACCTGATTGACGACACAGCTACGCAAGCCCTACGCGGGGATTCGGAGCAGAACTCCGGCCCGGAGCGAAGCGACAGTAGTCCGCTGCGACCGGCTGCAGATGCACAACCGCCCCAGGGCGGTCATTGGGAGCGCGTGGCCGGCGACTGGTGGCAGACCGACGTGATCAATTGCGAGTTTTGCGGGCAAGTCATTCCGAGCGAGATCTGGCGGGCGGGCGACGGCCACCAGTTTTGTTCGCGGGATTGCGACGCGCGCTACCGCACGTACTGGCTGCCGAGATATGGGCAGCGAGCAGACGCGAGGGTTCAATGACAGAGAACGGCACGCTGCTGCGCGTTGACGACCTGGCGGTGGAGTTCAATACCGATGAGGGCGTGGTTCACGCCGTAAATGGCGTTTCGTACGAGCTGAACCCAGGCGAATCGCTGGGGATTGTGGGCGAGTCCGGCTGCGGGAAGAGCGTCAGCTCGCTGGCGATCATGGGCTTGGTGGCCCGGCCGGCCGGAAAGGTCTCACGCGGCTCCATCGAGTATCGGGGTCAGAACTTGCTGGATGTCGACGGGGACGCAATGCGCGGCATTCGCGGCAAACAGATCGCAATGATCTTCCAGGACCCCATGAGTTCGTTGAACCCTGTGTTTCCGGTTGGCCGGCAGATTGAGGAGTCGGTGCGGCTGCATCTCGGAATGGACAAGGACCAGGCCCGTGCCAAAGCGGTGGAGCTGCTGGACACGGTAGGCATTCCAGCGCCGGAAGAACGGGTGAAGGACTACCCGCACCAACTCTCGGGCGGCATGCAACAGCGAGCCATGATCGCGATGGCGATTTCCTGCCAGCCGGACATTTTGATCGCGGACGAGCCGACGACCGCGCTGGATGTGACGATTCAGGCCCAAGTTATTGAGCTGTTGGCGGAGCTTCGGCGCGAGCTGGGAATGGCCGTCATTCTGATCACCCACGAGCTGGCGCTCGTTGCCGGGTTCTGTGACAGGGTTGCGGTGATGTATGCAGGTTTCATCGTGGAGTACGCGCCGGTGAATGAGTTGTTCGCGCGGCCTCAGCACCCGTACACCCTGGGGTTGCTGCAGGCCGTGCCTTCGATCACGGGCGACCGGACGGAAGAGTTGTCCAACATTCCCGGTTCGCCGCCGGACCTGATTGGATTGCCGCAAGGCTGTCCGTACGCACCGCGCTGCCCCTATGTGCGGGACGCGTGCCACGCGATGGTTCCGGACCTGGCCGACCGAGGGGCAGGCCATCCGGTTCGGTGCATCGTCGATCCAACGACAGGAGAGTTGCGTTGAGCGCTTCGGCCCAAGCCACACCCGCGACGGCCGCCCGTTCCAACGGCGCCCTTCTCGATGTCAAGCACCTGGTCAAGCACTTTCCGGTCACGCGCGGGGCGCTGCTTCGACGCCACGCCGGCTGGGTGCGAGCCGTTGACGATGTGTCATTCAGCATCGAGGCTGGGGAAACGCTGGGACTGGTTGGCGAGTCAGGCTGCGGCAAAACCACCACCGGCAACGCCGTGATGCAATTGGAAGTCCCAACGTCAGGCGAGGTGGTCTTCGAGGGCCAGACGCTAACCAGCCTCAAGCGGGACGAGCAGCGGCGGGCACGACGCCGGATGCAGATGATCTTTCAGGACCCGTACGGCTCGCTGAATCCTCGGATGTCGGTAGGCAAAATCATCGAAGAGCCGATGATGGTCCACAAGCTGTATGCGAGCCGCCAGGATCGGCGGGATCGCGTACGGGAAATCTTGGAGCTTGTTGGGCTCAGTCGTTCGCAGGCGTCGCGATATCCGCATGAATTCTCGGGCGGGCAGCGCCAGCGAATAGCCACAGCTCGCTCGCTGGCGGTGGAGCCGACGTTCATCGTGTGCGACGAGCCGGTTTCGGCGCTGGACGTATCAATCCAGGCCCAGATCATTAACCTGCTGCAGGATCTGCAGCAGCGCCTGGGCGTCGCTTACCTCTTCATCGCACATGACCTCAAGGTCGTCCGCCACATCAGCCACCGGGTCGCGGTGATGTACCTCGGCAAGCTGGTGGAAGTTACAGATAGCGACGCCCTGTACCAACGTCCCCTGCATCCGTACACCCGAGCCCTCCTTTCCGCGGTCCCGGTGGCCGATCCGGTTGTCGAGGCCAAGCGCGAACGGATCATCTTGCCCGGAGATGTACCGAGCCCGGTGAATCCGCCCTCGGCGTGTCGATTCCATCCCCGCTGCCCCTGGGCCAGGGAACGATGCGCGACCGAAGAACCGCCACTCGCGGAGACTGGAGACGGGCACCGGGTGGCATGCCACTTTTGGCGAGAGATCGAGGACTCAGGCGGCGTACCACCGGTGACCGCAGCGGAAGCACTGCGCGGCGGCGAAGCCCGCGGCGACTGAGGCCGGCGATGCGTGACGCCGGTCAGTTGCGCCCTGTGTCGATATGAACTGGGAACGCCTGCTCGCGCTAGAAGGCGGGACGGTCGGATCAATTGCCTGCGCAGGCGATCGAGCCGGTACAGCGTTTGCCGCGACGCTGGCCGGAGTGTTTCGGACCACTAACGGCGGCGAGCGTTGGGAGTGGACCGGGAAGGGTCTGATCAGCCCGTTTGCTCAGGACGTGGCCGTGTCGCCCGACTTCGAGCGCGACGGAGTTGTCGTCGCAGCGACCGCAGTTTCTGGCCTGCACATGTCGTTTGACCGTGGGGAGAGTTGGTTCCGACGCGAATTCTGGGGCATTCGGCCGACGGTTACCCGCGTTGCCATCTCTCCGGAGTTCAGCCACGACAAGATGATCGTGGCGGGAACTCAACATGAGGGCGTATTTGTTTCCCGGAATCGTGGGCAGAGCTGGAATGGCTTCGTAGACGGCCTGGACGGCACCGAAGTCTCGGCGCTGGCCATCGCACCTGGAGCGTCGGACGGCGGCGCGGTGTTGGCCGCGACCGACAGCGGTCTTCTGCTGCGGTCGACGGACTCCTGCCGAAGCTGGCACCGGGTGGACGGCCTGGAAGCCGACCCAATCGAGAGTTGCGCCTGGATCGATAGTGATACCGCTTTCGCCGGAACGGTCTCCGGTCGGTTGCTGCGTTCGGTGGATGGCGGCCAGCGCTGGGACTCGGTCTGGCGGGCGGCTGGCGACACGGTAAACGGGATTGCCGTTGCCGAGTCTCCGAGCGGAGGGCACCGGATCGTTGCGGCGACGGGCGGAGGACGGCTACTGCAATCGGTCGACTGCGGATTGACCTGGAATGAACAGCCGATTACGAAGGACGTCGCGGTTTCGGCCCTTTGCGTGGGAATCTCCAACGAGCGTGTGCTTGTCGGGACCGATCGCGTCGGTGTCTACCGTCTGACTGAGAACGGTAAGCCCACCGCGGCAAACGACGGCCTGGTGAACCGCCCGATTCTGGATCTATCGGTTTCGCAGTCGACTGCCAACGGCTGCACGATCGTTCTGGGAACGTTGCAGGACGGCGTGCTGGTATCGGCCGATGGTGGGCTGAATTGGTCGTCGACGCTGGACGACCCGGGACTTGGACCTGTCACCTCGATGCGCCTGTCGCCGCGCTTTGTCCAGGACGGGATCGCCGGCGGGGTTGCGGGCGGCCAGATTCTCTGGAGCAACGATGGCGCCCAATCTTGGGTGCGAATTGGCGGACTAACCGACGAGTCGGCTGCAAACCTGCTGGAGTTTTCGCCGGACTTCGCCTCCGATGGCCAGATTACGGTGGGTGCGCAGGACGGGATGCTGCACCTCTCGCAGGACGGAGGGGATACGTGGCGATCGATCTGGACGGGACTCGACGGCAGCGAAGTCCTGGCGCTGGCCCATTCGCCGAAGTTCGGCCGGGACCGCGCGATGGTTGCGGCCGTTGGCGACGCCCAGCGCCTAGTCGTTATCCGATCGAGCGACGCGGGCGAGACGTGGATGCCGTGGGTGGAGTACGACACGTCCCTGGGGTGGGCTTCGCTGGCAATACCCCCGACCTTCACGCCCGACGTCGGGCCCGTGCTGTTGGCGGCGCGTGACCGCATTGCGATGCCACCGGCTTCAGGCCGCGGTCCGTGGTCGGGACTTCGGGTCGCGGAGGGAGGCGTAGCGATTCGGCAGGTCACGGTTTCGCCCGATTTCGAACAGGACGGCCTGGTTGCCGCGGCCACCAGTGACGGGGTCTATCTCTCCAACTCCCAAGGTCATGACTGGTCACGAATGGATGGGCCTCTGGCAGGTCGGGCCGTGGAGCGCGTATGCATTACCGAGGCCGCTGCGAACAAGCGAACGCTTTACGCCGCAGTCGGGTGCGGCGAGCTGTGGAAATGCCCCGCATGAGCGACGAGCCACTGCGCAAACCGCCATCGCCGACGGCCCACGCCTTTATCCCAGGGCCGCCGTTTGACGAATCTCGGACACCACCGGCCCGGGTCGGCAGCGTCAACACCACAAGCATTCCCGCCGCCGTGGCATTGGCGTGTCGGGCCATGGGCCAGGTATTCAACCCCGCGGATAACGGATACCCGTACATGTACACCCGCATCTGGCCGGACGGGTGGCTGGGGTTTAGTCCGTATCACGGGGCAATTCAGTTATCGGGACGCCACCTGGACGCGCTGCTGACGGCCGAGGACGCCCTTGGCGTTGAGTTGGACGAGGACGTGATCGCGCGCCACACGGACGCGAGCTTCTTCTCCCTGGGTGCCGGGCCACTGCCGTGCAATCACGACACGCCCGGCGGACCGCTAGCGACGGTGGACGAGCATTCGATTCGAGAAGCGGCTCACGGACTTCATGCGCTCGCGCGCTTTCGGGCCTCCGACCGGGCCGTGGAGGCCGCCGAGGCCCTAATTGCCGACATCCGGCGATTCTGGCGGGCAGACTCCGATTGGGACCAGGACGGCGTGAGGGCAGCGTACGGCTTGCCTATGACGGCGCGGCCGACCTTCGTTGAGGGCGTCGGGCGGGCCATTGGGCCGTTGACAAAGATCTACACCGCGACCGGATCCAAATCGGCGCTTGAGCTGACGCAGGATCTCGCCGCTCATGCAATTGACCGATTTTTCCTGTCGGATGGCTCATACGACGCGGACCGGCTGGGGGCGCACACACATTCGACGACCTGCACGCTCTCCGGCATGGCATTACTCGGAAGTGTGACGGACGACGTGGGGCTGCTTGGACGCGTGCGGGCGTTCTACGACAACGGGCTTCGCGTGATCCGGGACGACGTGGGCTGGGTGCGGGAGCGTCACCATCCGAACTTCCACCCCGAGCAGGGTGAGATGAACAACGTTGGGGATGTGATTGAGACGGCGCTGATTCTGGGAGGCTATTTCGGGGACGCGTACTTTGAGGACGCCGAGCGGTATTTGCGTTCGCAGTTGCTGCCGTCGCAGGTTCGGGATCTGAGTTTTATGGACGAGGTTTCAGGGGGCGACGAGCGGCGCGACCTGCGCACACGCCTGCTGGGACTGTTTGGATTCAGTGCCGTATACGGTCATCTGCCACTCGGGAAGAACGAAGTGACTCCGAGCATTGACATCGTGGGTGGCGCAACGGCCTCGCTGTGCGCGGCGCAGCGCGCAGTGGCAACAGCCAGCGGCGGGACGACGCGGGTCAACATGCTGTTTGACTTCGAGAGCGCTGCGGTGCGAATCGAGTCGCCGTATACGGGCACTGCGCTGCGGATCACCCCAAAGATTGCCGGGGATGTTTCAGTGCGAGTGCCGTCGTGGGCAGACTTGAACGCGATGATGGTCGATGGCCAACCGGCCGACCGGTTCATTGTCGACGGGCGGATCCGCATCCGTCGCCCTCCGGTCGGCCGTGCGTTGGAAATCGAGTTGCCGCTTGTCGAGCGCGACCTCACCATTCGCCACCAGGATCACGACATCGGGGCGCGCTTGCGGGGCGACTCCGTAGTTGCGATGGACGACCTGGGGGCGGGGATGGCCTACTTTCCGCCGCTCACCTGACCTAAGGCTCTAGCGGATACCGCGCTCGGGATAACGTGCGTTGGGGCCTTCCAGGATCGCCCGCTGACGCTCGGTGAGTCCTTGCAGGCCCTCCGGCGTCGGGTACTCGCCCCACCAAGCCAGGGGGTTCGGACTGTACTTGTAGAAAATCGTGCGGCGCTCGTGATTCGCGGTCCATGGCAGCGGACCGTGCGTAAGCGCCTCCGTAAAGATGATCGCCGTGCCGGCAGGTCCGGTCACACGCTTAACGGTCTCGTGTTCATACGTAAGGTCCTTCCACTCGTCGGGGAAGGGCAGGTTGCTCTTGTGGCTGCCGGGAACACAGGCAAAGCCACCGTCACCGGGGTTGACGTCGGCCAGATTGAACGCGACGACCGACAAGCCGTTGTGGAACTCGCCGTTGCTGTAATGGAAGTACTGCACCGGGTTGAAAGGCATGGCGCCGCCGTGGAGCGTGGCGCCAATGGGGCTTAGACCCCCGCGAATGATGTCCAGATAGGTGTGGTCGAGCCGGAACCTGGGACCCAGGATGGCATCGAGGTACGGCACGATTTTCGGCGGATCCAGCAGATCGACATAGGGCTGGCCCCAGTCCAGCAGATTGACGAATCGATGGGTGTTGGCGTCGCGGGGCGTTTCCTCAGCGATCTTCTGGTCCAGGATCGCATTCAACGCGGCGACGGTTTCGGCGTCAATTGCATTGGGAACGGTGACGTAACCCTGTAAGTCGAACAGGTAGCGGTCGTGGTCGTTCATTCATTCCTCCCGACGGGATACATCACGCCGCGCCATGAGACATCTTGTGCGAGGCGTAGTCCCGAACCGTAGCCAGCGAGGCACTGAGCCAGGCTTCGACGTCGTGTTCCGGACGGGTGACGATCTTAAGGCAGTGGACTAGCTCGTCGGGGTCGGCTGACCGGTCATTGACGATGTCCAAGATCTGATCAACCGGGACGTGGCCCTCACCGATCGGGGTGTGGAATAGGGCCCCGGTGGCGATTTCGGTCAGGGCCTGCACGCGCATGTCGCGAAGATGCGTGGCGACCACGTATGGAGCGGCGAGGCGGGCTGCAGCGAGCGGGTCTTCCGTTACGGCAAGGGGGCTGGCCACGTCCAGGACGAGACGAAGATGCGGCGACCCAATCGCCTCGACGACGGATACGAGCTCGGCGCTGCGATAGTCCATGTGGGGTTCGAGGGCCAGCGTGACGCCCGCGTCCGCCGCGAGCGGCAGCAGCGTACGGACGTTGGTCTCGATGCGCTGCAACTGGTGAACGAGGGTGGGCTCCGGCGAATAACGGTTGGCGCGATCTGGCTGCCCGTGGACGAGGCTAAGCACGGACACATCGGCAGCGGCGGCCAGGCGAACGGCCGTGGCGGCAATTGATGCTTCGCTGTCGCCGACCCACCCGGACTGCAGGACGCCTGCTGCTTTTGGGTCGAAGCGGGCGACCGCATCGTCGGACGCCGCATCCCCCCAGCGGTCGGGTCCGGCGACCAGGTCGACTGACACGCTGCCTAGGAGGCGGACGCCGGCGTCCGCGCTGCGGGCTCCGAAGTCCGACGCACGGGGCCGGCTTCCCAACAGGCCCAGGTCCATTGATAGTGCCGCGAGCCCATGGTTGACGACTCGATCCAGAAGCCAGGCGGGAATGTCCGCGCCAGACTCCGGCGGCGTGACGGAGAGGATGTGCGGGGCGTAGTGGCTCGTGGCGCGAAAGGCCGGCCGATCCACCCGCATCCAGGGAAAAGCGATCCAGCGGTAGGTGTCGGCCGCCAGACCAAGCATCACTCGGAGGCCTGGTTCGGGAAGTGGTCCGCGGCGTGCCGGCGCAGGTGAGCGGCGCTAGCGCGAACCCAGCGGTCAGGATCGGTCTGTGGCAGGCCGGCAATCTCGATGTGGGCCAGAAGACTTTCCGGGTCGGGCGCTTCGGCCTGGAGCAGATCCAGGATTTCAGCGATGGGCGAATCGCCGCGGCCAACGGGCGCCCAGTGCAGTTCGGGCTCCCACGTCTCGGTAAGCGGATGGACAGTGAAATCCTTCATATGCACTGCCACGGTATAGGGCGCTGCGAGCCGCGCTCCCTGCAGTGGATCCTCAAGCACCAGGAATGGATTGGCTGTGTCGAGCGTGATGCGGGCGAAGTCGGAGTCGAGACCTTCGACGATGGCCACGACTTCGCTGAGGCGGTAGTCCATGTGGTTTTCGAAGGCCAAGGTAACGCCGTGTTGCCTGCATGCCGGAAGAATGGTCCTGAAGTTGCGGATTGCCCGCTCGATCTGCTCTTCGATGGGCGGATCGGTGCTGAAGTGATTGTGGACCCCGGCCAGGATGTGGGTGACGGTGGCGATGGTCGCCCCGCTTCGGGCGTTGAGTTCGACGTTTTGGATGGCTTGCTCGCGGTAGTCGTGGTCCCACTCGTTGGCCGCGGCCGCCCAGTTGGCGCTGAGACCGCCGTTGAAAGTCAGTCCGGCCGCTCGCATGCGGGCGCCGAAATCCTCGACGGCAGGGCCAGCGCCAACGTCGGCGGCGTGCATATAAAAGCCCTCCAGCCCGAGATCCCGCGTCTTCTCCAACATCCAGTCATGTCGGACGATCTCTCGGGCGGGTGGGGTTAGGGACTGGAGGAAGGCAGGGGGCCAGCCGAAGTTGCGATGCTCGGGGCGGTCGCGGCGCCGGTGCGCGTCGAGCATCCAGCGGTAACACGCCGTGGAAATGCAAAGTTTCACGTGGCGAGACTAACGTGCGCGAGTCGCGGTGGAACGGAAGACTTAGTTCGAGGTGTGATCGGTCAGGCGTACGCGCGGGTCAACGTACGTATACAGGATATCCACCAGGAGGTTGACTACGGCGTAGACAACCGCGGCGAGCAAGACCAGCGCCTGTATCACCGGGTAGTCGCGGGCCTCAATGGCCTCGACGAGCCGCATTCCGAGGCCCTGGCGGAAGAAGACAGCCTCGATTGCGACGGCACCACCCAGCAGGGCGCCAAACTCGAGTCCTACGACGGTAATGACCGGAATGAGGGCGTTACGAAGCGCGTGAATCCAGATCACGACTCGCTCCTGCAGCCCCTTGGCGCGCGCCGTGCGAATGTAATCACGGGACAGGACATCGAGCATCGATGAGCGCGTGAGCCGGGCCAGAATGGCCGCCGCGCCAGCGCCCAGGGTGATGGCCGGCATGATGAGTTGGGGGCCAATGCCATTGGAGATCACAGGCAACCAATTGAGGTTGATAGCGAAGAACAAAATGAGGATTGTGGCCAGGAAGAAGCTGGGAAACGACACCCCGAGGATGGCGAATACCTGGGCGCTGTAGTCAGCAATCGAGTGGCGACGGATAGCCGAGATGATGCCGGCCCCGAATCCGATGGCAAGCGCCACAGCCATTCCAGCGATCGTTAGCTGGATGGTGGCGGGCGCGTGATCTTTGATGATGTCCGTGACCGGACGACGGTATTGGATTGAGTCGCCAAAGTCGACACGCAAGACGTCCCACACATACAGCACAAACTGGTGTGGCACGGATTTGTCGAGGTTGTAGCTTTCACGCAGCTTTTCGAGCGCCGCCCGGCTGACTTCACCGCCGGAACCGGCGGTGGCACCCGAAGATCCGCCTATACCGCCCGTTGCGTAGAAGAGCGCAATGGGATCGCCGGGAACGAGCCGCATCAGAATAAACACGGTCAACAGCACCCCGAAGAGCACGGGAATGGTGTAGAGAACGCGTCGCAGAATGTAGGCGCCCATCGCTCAGACGTCTCCCGACCGTTGCGTTGTGAGAAGGCGTCCGGCCGACGCTAGCCGGCCGGACGCCTTTCGCACTTCGTCCGGACCTACTCCTGGGTGCTGTAGAACTGACCGAAGAACGGCAGGTAGTCGATTCCGAGGAACAACTCGCCGCCGATGCGGTCTGGGTTCGTGAGCCACGGCAGGTAGTCGTGGACCAGCGGAATCGCAACCGCGTTCTCCATCAGGTAGAGCTCGGCCTCTTCCCAGAGTGCCTTGGCCTCTTCCGCATCGAAGCTCGCGCGCGCCGCCTCAAGCAGCCCGTCGATCTTGGCGTTCGGCGTGGCCGACTCGGGGATACCGTCATACTCGAAGAACGAGTACGAGCGGTTGGCGCCGCCGTACGAGGCGGTGTGGAAGCGGTCGTACATCACGTCGCCGCTGGGCGCTGCTACGCCGATCCAGGTGGTGTGGTAGAGACCCTGCGAGGCGCCTTCGCGGTGCGTGGCGCCGTCCATCTTCGGGATGTCCACGAAGATGCCGAGGTTCTTCTCCACGTCCAGCTTGAACAACTCAACCACAGGGTCGCCGCGGTCGGGGTAGCTGATTTCCAGCCGCCGGCCGTCGGAGGCGTAACGGTAGCCGTCGTCGCCCTTCGCGTAGCCGGCCTCGTCCAGGATCTGGTTGGCCTTGCCGACGTCGTAGGTGTAGAGATTGCCAGCTTCAGCACTGCGGCCGATCGTGCCCGGCACCAGCAGGTTGCTGATGTTGAGCGGAGCGGTGCCGCCGTTGGCGCGCACCGTCACGGTGCGGCGGTCGACGCCAAACAGCAACGCCTTGCGCACGTTCAGGTCGTCCAGCGGCCAAAGCTGCGTGTGCAGCGGCATGTACTGACCCATGCCAGGAGCGGCGTAGCCGATCACGTGGTACTTGGGATCTTCGGACACCCGCTTGTAGTCCGCGAATGACCAGTTCAGACAGATGTCGACCTCGCCAGCCTCAAAGGCTGCGGCGTTGTCGGTCATGTTGTACCCAAGAATCTGGATACGCAACCGGTCCGGATACGGCGCGCCCTGGTGCGCGAGGAACGAAGGACCCCAGTTGTAGTTCTCGTTGCGGTCAAAGACGACCTTTACGTCGTCTTCCCACACGCCAGACCACTTAAAGGGACCGGTTCCGACCGGGTCGCGGCTGAAGTCCTCGCCACGCTCCGTGACCGCCTTGGGCGATGCCATCCCCGTGTGCTGGTGGGCAATGGAGTGCAGGAACGACGGGGGTGACTGCGGCTGCGGAGTGTGGATGCGAATCTTGAAGTCGTCCACTTTCTCCACGCTACCCATCGACGCAACATCTCGGATCACGTGGCCCCGAACCAACTCCGGATCCAGGAACCGCTGGAAGTTGAAGACGGCCGCGTCGGCGTTGAACGGTTCGCCGTCGTGAAAGACGACGTCGTTACGCAGCGGGATAACCCACGAGAGCTTGTCGTCCGCCGGTTCCGGCAGATCGGAGGCCAGATGCGGGTAAATCAGGTTGCCCTTACCGTAAGTGTAGAGCAGGTCGTACATCACCGCTGCCGGCTCGGCGCTGCGGCCACCCCAGGTGGCCGGGTCAAAGCCGGTGGGGTTGCCGAAGGTCATGTAGCTGACCTCGCCGCCGGGCTTGGGGTCCCAAGGCTTCAGGCCGATTGGCACGGAGGCGTCGAGGTTATGGATGTCGATGCCGGGCGCGCGTTCAGCCGCTGCCTCAACAATCTTCTCCACGACCTTTTCGACAATCTTCTCAACCTCAACGATCTTCTCGACCTCGACAGGAACCTCTACGACCTTCTGGACCTCAACCGTCTGGGTGACGATTCGATCGACCTGCTGGGTCACGATCTTCTCAACCGGGACTTCCCGGACTTCGGTCTCTCGGACGATCTTTTCGACTGGAACTTCCTTGATAACCGTCGTCTCGACCGGGACTTCCTTCGTGACGACCTGCGTCTCACCACAGGCCGCCAGCGCGGCTGCCCCGACGCCACCGGCCAAGCCGGCCAGTCCAGTCCGGATCACTTGTCGCCGACTTACGCTCGGCGTCTTCAACATATGCAACCTCCCTTGAAGCGCGAAGTAGCGCCCCTCGACAACCGCGCTAGCCTACCGAACGGTCGCGCACTACGCCATACCCTTAGCATCCGGCTAGTCGGACCAAGAACTTGCCTGTGGATCCAGAGCCTCACGTAGCCCATCACCCAGGAGGTTGATGGAGAGTACGGTGGTCGCAATGGCGAATCCGTTGAAGGTGGCTATCCACCAGTACTCACGCAACAGATTGCGGCTCTTGGAAAGTTCGTAGCCCCATTCAGGCGCCGGGGATTCCGCGCCGAGGCCCAAGAAGCTGAGCGTCGCGGACGCCAGGATGGCGCCTCCCAGGCCGAGTGTCGCCATGATCAGAACGGGGCTGATGACGTTGGGCAGGATGTGGCGCAGCATGATGCGCACGTCGGACATGCCGACGGCGCGTGCCGCACGAACGTACGTGAGGTCCCGCGCGGCGAGCGTGGTACCGCGCACGACGCGGCCATAGAACGGAATGCCTGCTACACCGAGGGCCAGCATGGCGTTGTTAAGCCCCGGCCCAAGCGAGGCAACCACAGTCATCGCGAGCAGAATCCCGGGGAAAGCCAGCATCACGTCAAGGATCCGGCTGATAACCATGTCCGGCCAGCGGCGGAAGTAACCGGCGACAAGACCGAGGATGCCGCCCGCCAGCAGTGAGATCGTGACCGCCGAGAATCCGATCCGCAGGGAAATCCGCGCACCTCGCACGATTCGGCTGAATACATCTCGTCCAATGTCGTCGGTCCCTAACAAATGCCGCTGTCCCCAGGGGCGCCAGTCATCGGTTGGTTCAAGTCGTTCGGCGAGCGGCGGCAGCCCCAATGAGGCAATGTCGAAGTGATTCTCCGTCTCGGTCGCAATGACGTCAGCAAAGACTGCGGCCAATGAGATGATGAGCAACGCGGCCAGACCAGCCATGGCGGCCTTGTTGCGTCGCAAACGGCGCCAGGCCAGATTCCACTCGCTACGGACGGGCGCTTCCGACGCGGACTGACCCACGAATTGCCCGACTACTGCCACGCTATGGCCCCGATTCAGCGGATGGTGCTGGAATACCGGCGCGCATCATAGCCGCATTGAGCAATTACAGGGGCAGGAGTAGCGACTGCCCGGACTAGGCAAGGGCGTACAAGTCCGGCCGCCGACTCTGCAGGGTGTTCAAGACGTGACTATCCCGTCGGACACGTCCGGCCAGGATGTCTACGTCGCCGATGACGACAGTTTCTTCCCCGCCTTCAGCGGCCGCGAGGACTTCGCCTTCATGATCGACAATCGCCGAGACTCCCGTAAACAGCCTTGGCGGCGCGCCGGCCGGCTGCCAGCCGGCCTTGCCAACACGGTTGACGGCGGCGACGGGCACTCGATTGAACCGGGCAATGGCGGCGGCCTCCCACACTGGCATATGCGTGCGGTTGTTCAGCCAGATCAGCAGGTCGGCACCTTTGGCAACAAGGGCCACCGGCAGTTCGCCGTGGTGCCCGTCGTAGCAGATCATCACTCCGATCCTCGTCCCGGCGAGGTCGAATAGCCCCAGCGCCTCACCGCGGGCGAACGCCGCGGACTCATCCACGCGCGGGTCGTCATTCCTGCACATATGCGACTTGGCGTACGTCCCCACGACACCGTTGGGGCCGATTAGGACGCTCCCGTTCTGGGGACGACCGTCAGCCACCCGGGTTACCAGGCCCACAGCGATGTTCGACCCGGAAGCAGCGGAGAGGTCCGCGAAGGCCCGAATAGTTAGGCCGTCGATCTCCTCCGCGACGGTGGCGTAGTCGTCGGTGCAATAGCCGGTGGTGACCAGTTCCGGAAGGATCACCAGGTCCGGGCTCTTGGCCAGGGCTTTCTCCGTGAGGCGTAGTGCGCGTGCGCGGTTGGCGTCTATCTCGCCATCGACCGTGGCGACCTGCGCGCAGGCTATTCGCATACCGCGCTAGCGTTGTAGCTCAAACGGGCGCCGTTCGTTGCGGTTGAGTGGGAGATCCACCCGGGCACCGATGTCGGCACTCAGGTAGGCGGCTTGCAGGATTTCGACGCAGCGGAGTCCATCCTCGCCGGTGAGCACCGGCGGCTCGTCTCGGAGCACCCAGGCGGCGAAGCTGGACCACTCCTTGTCATAGGCGGCGTCGGGCGAGTTGTGTTCAAGGCGAACCACTCCGGCGGGCCGGTCCTCGAGTTGGGTCGTGATGGTGAGGTCGTGCGGGTTGTAGCTAACGCCACCACGCTCGCAGACGATGTCGAAGCCGAATGCCGTCTGATACGTGGCCATCGGATAGAGGGTGGTGACTTGCAGTGAGCCGAGCATTCCGCTGCGAAACGTAAGGGCGACAGAAATGACGTCCTCTTGATCCGAGACTTCGGGGCGCACCTTGGGCCCGAGTACGGCGTATACGGAGGCCACGTCGCCAAACAGATAGCGGAGCGTGTCTACGTCGTGAACCCCGGCCCAATAGAGCAGCCCGCCGCACAGGGATTGCTCGCGCCAGAAGCCGGTGATGCGTCGGCCAAAGAAGCCGCGAACGTTGACGGCGAGAGGGCGCCCCAGCCCATCGGTATCTAGTGCACGTCGAATTGCGGCCGAGGCGGGACGAAAGCGGCGCTTGTGGCCAACCATGAGTTTGACGCCGTGTGTGTCGGCGGCTTCCACCATGTCGTGGCAGTCGGCCACGGTGATGGCCATGGTCTTTTCGCAGAAGATATGGCGTCCCGCCGCCGCGGCGTCCACCGCGATATCGCGATGGGTGGAGTGGGTGGTCACGATGGCAACGGCGTCGCAGTCACACTCGTCCAGAAGCGCCCGATGGTCCGACCAGTACGGGACGCCGAGATCGTTGCCGAGGCGCCGGGCCTTGCCGCCGTCGGTGTCGGCCACCCCGACCAGATTGATCTCGGGCTGCCGATCGATCAGCTCGCAGGTATACGTGCCGAAGCCGCCAGCACCTACGAGCGCAATCCGAACGCAGGAGGACCCGGGGATACTGCCGCTCACAGCCTGATTCTCGCCATTTCGAAACCTCCGCGCCCCGGGTTCGGCAACCGGTCGATTCGGTGCCGCGTGTAGTATGCGCGACCCAACGCCGCCGGCTGTTGCGGCGATTCCCAGAAGACTAGGTGAGCGGTGGCAGCCTCGACACAACCGGGACAGACTTCGGCCTCAAACGGCGAGCTCCTCGAACTCGCCGGTAACGTGATGAGCGGCGGGGCCCTCGGATTCCTCATGCTCCCGCGTTCGGAGGACGTGGTCATTCGCGAGGGCCGAGGGAGCCGCCTGGTCAGCGTTGACGGCCGGGAGTACATCGACTACCTGATGGGCTCTGGCCCGATGTTGGTTGGTCACTGCCATCCGAAAATATTGGAGGCCGTGGAGCACCAGATTCGGCAAGGCACGACCTTCTATTTCCTGAACGAACCGGCTATCCGGCTGGCCGAGCAAGTGATCGATGCGGTCCCGTGTGCCGAGCAGGTTCGATATGTGACGACCGGCTCCGACGCCACCTTTCTTTCACTCAGGGCCGCGCGCGCATTCACCGGTCGGCCAAAGATCCTGAAATTCGAGGGCGGCTGGCATGGGACCGGCGACTTCGCGATGTTCGGAACAGTCCCTAGCGAAGCTAGCGACTATCCGCACGCCGATCCGGATTCACTGGGCGTGCCGGGTGTGCTGGCAGACGAGATTCTGGTGGCTCCGTACAACGACACCGAATTCGCCCTGCAGGTGATCGAAGAGTATGCGGACGAACTGGCGGGCATCATCATCGAGCCGCTGCAGCGGGTGCTACGGCCCGTGCCTGGGTTTCTGGAATCCATTCGGGAGGCCTGTGACCGGCACGGCATTGTGATGATCTACGACGAAATCGTCACCGGATTTCGCCTGGCCTGGGGCGGTGCCCAGGAAGCGTACGGCGTGGTGCCGGACATGGCCTGCTACGGCAAAGCGATGGCTGGCGGTTTCCCGCTAGCTGTGATTGCCGGACGCCGCGACATCATGGAACTGTACGGCAACGTAGGCCGGGCGCCGAACACGATTGCCTGGGCCAGTGGGACGTTCAATGGCAACCCGGTGGCGGCCACGGCAGCGTTGGCGGCAATGGACGTCCTGCGGGAGCCTGGTGTGTACGACCAATTGCACCGCGTCGGCGGGCGTCTGCGAGCGGGAATCGAAGAGGCCGGCCGCCGGCACGGGATTCCTCTGCATGCCCTGGGCGAGGACATGGTGTTCGGCGTGCGCTTCATGGAAAACGCCAATCCGACGCAATGGGTCGACCTGCTGGACAACGACCGGGACATGGGCACGCAATTCGCCATCGAGTGCGTGAAGCGCGGCATCCTTATCGTGCCGAACGAGAAGTTCTACATCTCGATCGCGCACGGCGAGGACGACGTAGATCGGACGCTTGAGATCGTGGACGAGGCGCTGGGGGCCTGTAAGGCGAAGTCGGGCTAACGCAGGAAGTTCAGGGAGGACATCCAATGCGGGTACTGATGTGCAGCCCGGACTTGGCGGCGATCACGGAGGTGCTACGTGACGCACTGCCCAATCACGAGATTGTGCCGACCGAACCTGACGCCCTCGCCGAGGAGGCGCCGAACGCCGAGGTAATCATCCCGGCTCGTACGCCTATCGATGCGGCCGTGATTGCGTCCACTCCACGACTGCGATTGATACAACAGTTCGGGATCGGGGTCGATCACGTCGACCTTCAAGCTGCGCGCGCCCGAGGTGTGCCCGTGGCGAACGCGCCAGCCGGCCCCTCGGGGATCGGCAAGGCCGTGGCCGAGTTTGCGCTGATGCACCTGATTGCCGCCGGGCGGCAACTGCCTACGCACTTGCGCACGCTGGCGGCCCGGTCAATTGCCGTGCCGTTCGGCGCGTCGCTCTTCGATGCGCGCGTCTGCATCGTGGGTGTCGGAGGCGTTGGCAGCGAGATCGCCAAGCTGCTGAAGCCGTTCGGGGCGACCCTGATCGGCGTGAAGCGAACGCCGGATCCCGAGCTGGCTCAACGGCTGGGGCTGACCGAGCTATACACCGCCGACCTCCTGACGGAGGCGGTTCGCGACTGCGGGTTCGTAGTGCTGTCGGTTCCGCTGACGGATGAGACGCACGGCCTGATCGACCAGTCCGTACTGGATTCCATGCCGGACGGATCCGTCCTGGTCAACGTATCGCGCGGCCCGGTGGTTGAACGGGGGCCTCTGCTCAACGCGCTCGACAGCGGCCGCCTGCGGGCCGCCGGGTTGGACGTCTTCTGGGAGGAACCCGTCGATCCCGACGATCCGGTGTTGGAGCGCGAGGTCTTTGCGACTCCGCACGGGGCATCAGCTTGCGACATCTTTCTGCGCGGAACGACGGAAGTGGTGCGCGACAACATTGCCCGGATCGAGGCCGGGCAAGGGCCAAGATTCCGCGTGGTTTGACGAAGGCCGGATCGCCCCAGCCTGAAACCGCGCCCGGTTTTCTAACCTGGCGTGTGGTACCTGAGGTTCCAGTCGCCCAGCGAGCGCAATTCGTGACGAGGCGAAGTCAAATCCGGCTCCCCGGCGGCGTGCCAGTTATCGATTTCGTCTCTGTGTCCAAGCCGCCGAAGGGCGCTCCACATGTCGCTGTAGTTAGCACGGCCATCGCCGCCGGCGCAGTCCCAAAAGAACAGGTGCTGGACGCCCGCCCGGTACAGACCTGATGCGCGGTGGCGCAAGTGCTCCGGAGAAACCTGGCGGGGCATCATGTTCGGCGCGATGATCGTGTTGCTGCCGCGCGCGAGATTCACGAAGTAGTCAATCGTCCGCGGGTCGACCCAGGCGTCCACGCTGCTATTAAAGTTCGTTGCCGACGAATACGGAATCAGGGTGTCGACCAAGCCCTCATTCACCCATGCCCCAGGTTCGACCCCGAAGTTCAAGTTCTCCGCTTCGCTGCCGGCGATCACGGTCGAAATTTGAAGGCGGCGGCTACGCCCCTGTCGTCGCGTCTCTTCGTCCATCGCGGCACGCAACTCGCGGTGAAACTGGGTTAGCACGCTTGATCGATAGCGCAACCAAGCCGGGTCGTGCGGATCGAGCGTGCGTGGATCGACGCCATGCGCAGTTCGAAATCCCTGCACCAGTTGCGGCTCGTATTCCACCAGCGGGAGGCGCCGGTTGTAGAGCATGCAGACACCGTCGACGGGGTACTGAACGACCTCGCGCAAGAGCGAGATGACGTAGGCACGAACTTCGGGAAAAGAGTAGGCAAATCGGGGCGTGCGGCGACCGTCGCGGTCGACACCGCGCCACTCAGGACGGTGCTTGTAGATCGCGTCGCCGTGAGTGAAGTGATCCAGAGGTGGCGGGTAGTGGAATCCGGCCACGCGATAGCTGGCGTGAAACTCGAGACCAATGTCGCGCGCGTGTTCGGCGGCCACCTGCAGCGGGTCGATTCCCCTGTCGCGCAAGATTCGCCAGCTCTCCGCGTTGAAACGGTCGCCCTGGCGAGGAAAGTCCTGCAAGCCGTCGTGAGATGGTGTGCGGCCGATTTCCGTGAAGTAGTTCATCAGATCGCCAGAGCCACACTCCCAGTACAGGCGCGCGAAGTCGGTGTGGCGATACGGTTCGACTTCGCGCTGGATTTCGGCGGCGCTGGTTAGCCGCCAGGAGGAGTGAGGGCCGTGGGCGTCCTGGTGGGCGAAGAGTCGGCGGGTGTCGTCGCGAGCGCGGTCGGCCGAGACTTGGCGTACCTCCGCGGCCGTCAGCGGCACCAACTTGACATAAGCTACGCGCGCCGGTTGGCCAAGAAACGATCCGGGACCGTCGCCCGGAGAGGCGCGTGCTGTTGGCTGCGCGATCACAAGGTCGTGGCCGGTCAAGTCCGCCACGCCCCAGTAGTGTTCGTGTAGTACCTCGGCGTGGCCGCCGAATGGGACGCGCGGCCAGGACAGGATGGTGAACGGACCGGGCCCGGTGAGCTTGAGCTGTATTTCAAGCTGCCGGCCCTCAGGCTCGGACCAGAAGGGATGCACCCCGATCGATACGGCGTGCCAGCCCGTGGCTTTGAGCGGATAGGCAATTGGCGGTGCGGCGGTCTCGGGACCGGCCAGCAGCATGACGCCGCTGAAGGAGGTCGTGCTGTACGGCAGCATGCGCCAGGCGTGGCGACGGGGTTCTGGCGAAAGCGCGCTGACAGGTGTACATCGATCAAGGTCTGTGAGATAGATCGGCGATTGACTGAAGCCGTGGTCGGCGATGTAGTCGGGCGCGGGTGCGGAATTCACGCGCGTGGTCACGGCCCTATTCCCAGTCGTCGCAGCAGTCCGCGAACGTCGTCCATTTCGGCTTCCGTCGCGTTTGGCGCCGGTGGGCGGCGCCAGCGGGGCGCCACACCGTAAATCTCGATCATGGCTTGGGAGAAACCGTTGTAACCGGCTGGAAAGCGGTGCGCCGCCTCTCGAACTGGTTTCTCAACTCGCATGACGACCTTCCAGGCTTCATCCGTGTCGCCACGCTGCAGTGCCCGCCAATAGCGCATGGCCGGCTTTGGATAGCAACGGACAAATGGCTCCAGCCATGAGCGGCAGCCATGGGGCCAGAGCAGAAAGTGGCGCTTCATGCCGCCCCCGCCGACCATCGGCCAGCGGTCGCCCCAGCGCATCAGTACCTCGTGGGCATAGTCGAGCTGGGTGTCCTCTTTGAACGCGAGAACGCCGGGCTCGTCTTCGATCAGTTCGCAGGTCTCTATCGGAACGTCACCAACCAGCATCACGCGGGTACGTCCGGTCACGGCGCGATAGAAGTCGGCCAGCGACTCTGGTGTGCCTCGGGCCCACTCGGCCGGCCGAACCATGTAGAGGTCGAAGCCCAGACCCCGGACAAGGTCCCCAAACTCTAGGGTCTGGGGCAGGCCCCACATGTTGTCGCAGGCGATGGTGAGGGCGCGGTCGCCGACATGGCCGATGACAGACCGGTGAACCTCGGCCAGTTCCGCGTCGGACAAGAGCGACACAAGCGTCTCGCCCCAGGTGAGCATGATGACCTGGCAGCCGGCCTCGAGCGATCGGTCAATCACCGCGTGCATGCCGGCGAAGTTGATCGTTCCGTCCCGGTGGAACTTTGTGGGCAGCGGGTTGACCGGGCCGCTGAGTAGCGAGCGAATCTCCTCAGGATCGCGCACGGCGTGACTCCTTGCGGGGCGGTTGTAGGACGCGGTAGACGGTACGTGGCTCACCGCCACCACAGCCGGTCACCAACAACTCCGCCGATGGCGGCGAGACACCGCTAGTTGGGACTGATCGCCACCGCCCTAATCTCTCCAAACTCCCGCTCCAGCTTTCGCCAGGTCTCGCCGCCGTCATCGCTCACGTAGATGTACCCATAAATGCTGGCCGCGGCGATGCAGTCGGGGACGTCGACGTGTGCGCTGAAGCAGTAGACGACCGAGTTCGGCGTCACGGGCAACTCGGGCGTATCCCAGGTAGCCCCTCCGTCCACGGTGCGGCGGATCGCTCCGGTGACCCCGGGAATCCCGTTACCGTTACCCACGAACATCACGTCAGGATTGTCAGGGCGCACCAGGATGTTTCGACAGTAGGACGAGCCGCCGGGATCGAAGCTGGGGAACTTGTGATGGTCCCAGCTATCGCCCTCGTCGGTGCTGATGGCCAGTCCGAATGGGCTGGTTGAGTAGACCAGCGTGGGGTCGCCCGGCCGAATGGCCAGCCCGTGAATATCGTCGTACATCATCTCTGGCCCAACGTTTGCCAAGGCCGTCCAGGAGTCGCCGCCATCTTTGCTGCGATAGAGACCAGCGACTTCGACTCCGGCCCAGACGGTCTGATGGTCACGTGGATCGACGAGCACCGTGGTCGTGCGCGGCGGGTCGATTGGGCCGTTCATGTTCACGTTTACCGGGAGCTCTGCCCAGGTCTGGCCGTCGTCCTGGGATCTGAAGACGCCGGGGCGGGTCCCGGCAAAGATTGTTCTGGGTTCAACCGGATCAACCGTCACGGACCAAATGTGTCGGCCATTGATGGGCGAGTCGACCGGTTCCCAGGTCTCTCCCTGGTCGTCACTTCGGAAGACGCCCACGTCGGTACCGGCAATGACACGGTTCGGGTCGTTGGGATAGACCGTGACGGCTCGGACATTGCTTTCCGTAGGGACAGGGCTTCGGACCTGCGCCCATGACGAGCCGCCATCGGAACTCACATTCAGGCCGCCGCCGACCGTACCCACAAACATCGTGAAGTCTTGCGCCATTGCACTTGCACCTCGCGGCGGTCCGTACGCCGCGCCCAGCCGCAGCCGGGACGACCGCCGAACCAACGCCTGACAACGCGTAACGCCGCGAGTCTAGCGAAACGCCTGGAATCCTTTCGGCTGCGGACTATCGGCGGAGTTCACCATCGCTGCTGGTAGGCGCTCGCTGAGCTACGCGCTCGTTCTCCGGATCCGATACCGTCCGCCGGGTCGCCGGGCCTGCTCCCCGCCTTCGATCCAGCCGGATTGGATGAGAAACCGTAATGGGCCGTCTCGGCGGAAAGCATGACTCGGAAGTAAGTCCGCTTCGCGGATCCAACTCGCCGCCTCCTGCAGAGTGGCTTCAGTCATGTTTTCGCGTCGCAGTCGAGCCTGCAGGTGTGCATTAAGTCGATCGAGCTGGTTCAAGTCGTCCTCCTTCTATGTGGAGTTGCACAGACGCTGGCGGGCGTTAGCCGACAGACGCACGCCGAACGCCGGCCCCGGCTATTCCGGAAGCGTCGCTCGAAGCGAGAACAACGAGGGTGCCTGGCCAGATTCTGCCGGCAGACGCCACCAACCATCCTGCCCCTTGGTCATGCTCGGCAGGGCACGGTAAGCCGAGATCGGATATTCCCGCAGCGAGTCGATCCGGAATCCTGCGTCGATGAATGCGTTGACGATTTCGCCGAGACCGTGGTCCCACTCATAGTTCACGGTGTGCGCGATCGCTACATCGGAGTCGACGTAGGTTCCAGGCTCGTCGTAGCGCGAGGCCGGACCTTCGAAGTACGATCCGATGAGTTCAAGCCGGCCGTCAGATCGATCATGATCCAGCGCATGAAAGATCGGATGCCCGTCGCGGATGTAAGCCGTTCCGCCGGGGCGGGTCAGGCGGCGAAGGACGCGTGCCCAGGCGGCGACATCTGGCAACCAGCACAGGACCCCTTCGCTGGCATAGACGATGTCGTAGGTCTTACCCAGCACTTCGGGCGCTTCGTACACGTCGGCAAGCACAAACTCCGCCGGCGCTTGCGCACGGCGGCTGATTTCGCGGGCCGCATCGATCGCTGGCGACGAGAAGTCGAGTCCCGTGACCTGGGCGCCGAGGCGCGCCCAGGAGAGCGTGTCGAGGCCGATATGGCACTGCAGGTGCAGCAGGGATCGGCCACTCATGTCGCCGAGCTCTTCGCGATCCAGGGTGACAGCTTTACTGACCCGTTCGGGGTCTGCAATGAAGCCTTCGACGTCGTAGCCGGGGGAGGCCAGATGCGCAGCCACTCGGTCGTTCCAGTTGGCCAGGTTGGCAGTCCGCTCTTCGGCGCGGCTGGCCCACACCGCTGATCGAGAACGGGAGGCGTTCGCAAGACACATGGGAGAAATGGGCCGACCTTCGGTTTGCGCAGCTAAGAATGTTGCTGTTCTTGGTACCCCCGGTAGGACTCGAACCTACAACCAACTGATTAAGAGTCAGCTGCTCTTCCAATTGAGCTACGGAGGCTCTGGCGTTCTCGGAGCCGAAGGCCGCGAGCGCCGCTGACGATGTTAGCAATACGCTGGGCGACTCCGGTGCTTTTGGGGGATTGGTGAGACGCTTCACGATTCGTCCGGCAATAAGGTGAGACGATGGTGGTGTGGCGGACTCTTCGATAGGTGTTCTCATGCGGTGGCAGTTCTCGGCTCGTCTGACTTCGTTGATCGTCTTGGCGGTGGTCTCGCTGGCCGTCGGCGGAGCCGCGCTGGGGCTCGCGCTGGCGCGTGGCGGATCGGCCGACGCGCCGGAACAGGTCGTCTCGAACATGGACAAAGCGCGGCTTGACACAAAGGCAAAGGCTGATTCTCGAATGTTTAGGCGGGGTGACGATAAGCGCGACTCAGACCGCTATGACAAGTCCGAGCGAAAGCGCGTTGCCGATCGGTATGAGCGGAGTGAGGATAGTCGCGGCAGATCCCACGGCTGGTGGGGCTCGCGGCGCGTAATCGTGGTGCCGCGACTCGACGCGTTCCCACGTCCGTTTTTCCGTGGAGATTCTCCAATGTCCCGCCGCACCGAGCAGGTCGTGCCCGAACGGCGGGTCGTGCAGCCGGGCGGAATGGTGATCGCCGTTGGCGAAGTGACGGCTGTGCGCGAGGGGGCCATCGAGATGTTCACGGTGCTGGGCAACCAGGTAACCGTCGACATCAGCGAACTCGGCGATGGCATCGTGCCTGACGTGGGCGCGGCGGCCATCGTGATCGCCGAGCGGGCGGGCGACGGATATGTGGCGCAGTCGATGGATCTGCTCGACGCTCGACTGTCAGAAATGCTGGAGGGCATGCGCGCCCGGTCGCGCGCTGGGTCCTGAAGCACTTCACCCGGCTTGGCCGCCGGCGCCGCGCGGGTAGAGTATTTGCGCTAGGGCCGGAGGGTCCGGCCGGGTGAGGGTGAAATGCGCTCGATCCGACATGACCTCCTTGAGGCGATGGTCATCATCCTGGTCTTCACGGCCGTGGGGATGGGACCTCTCTATGCATTGGGCGCGGTAGCCGACGGATTTCTCAATCCGGAGGATCCGAGCAGCTGGGGCGCCAGTCTGCCAGTCATCTACGGGCTGGCCATCGTGCTTATTGGGTATTTCTTCGGCTGGACAATGACCAACTTGGCGGTGGACTACGAATCGTTCTGGTGCCTGCCGGGACGCTTACGGGCCTTCGAGGCGCTGGTGGCCGAGGCTGGCGCAGGCAGCGCTTTACATGCTGCCGCCAATGACCGAGACGGCACTGTTGGAGCCCTGCGCTACCCCCGGCTGCGGAGCCACGGTGTCAGTGTATTGGCGGCTGCTCCTCTAACGTTCGTCTATGTCGCGGTCCGCGGTGCCTGGCTTGCCTCGTGCTTGGCGGCCGCCTCGGCGGCAATCGAACTCGGCCGCACGGCGGTTTCCGGTGAATCAACCAGTGCGTCACTCGTGGCGCTGGTTGCCTCGCTGCTGGTGTTCGGGGCGGCAAGCCTGCTCACACGGATGCTCGCGGCCCCGGCGGCGAGGCAGGCCGTGCGTGTCGTCGAAGCCGGCAGCGCCGCCTGACGCTGGGGCATTACGCGTTGGTCGGCAGGTCGATGAATTCGGCGCTGCAGTCGAGTTCGGCGGCGATAAATTGGGCCAGCGCCTGGACCCCAAAGACTTCTGTTGCGTAGTGACCGGCGGCCACGAAATGGACGCCGAGTTCGCGGCTCCACATTTCCGCTGGTTCGAACATGTCGCCGGTCACGAATGCGTCGCAGCCGCTGGCCGCTATCTCGGGAAAGTAGCCAGGACCGCCCCCGCTACACACCGCAATGCGTCGAATCTCGGACGGGCCGTTGGCGTAGTTGGCGTGCAGCGGGCCAACGGCATCTTCGAGGCGATCAGCAAACTCGTCGGCCGACACGGGGTCTGAAACCGAGCCGAACCACCCGACCGGCCGGTCGCCGACATGCGCGAAGCCCACGCGTTCCTTTCGGAACCCGAGCGCTTCGATGATCCGAGCGTTGTTGCCGAGGGTGGGGTGGCCATCCAGCGCCAGGTGGTAGGCCGCGAGGTTGATGTCGTGGTCAAACAGCAGGCGTAGGCGTTCGCGAAGCATGGGGCCGACCACACGCGAATCCTTGTCCCAGAAGAGCCCGTGGTGGACGACGACCATCCCAGCATCGCGTTCGGCTGCGGCCTCAAACAGCTCGCGGCTGGCCGACACGGCCGTAACGACGTGCTCGACGACTTCGCGTCCGTGGACTTGCAGACCCATCGGGCCGTAGTCCGGGAACGCCTGGACTTCGAGAGCCTTATTCAGATGGGTGACGAGGTCGTCGCGGGGTTCAGGCACCAGCGGCCGGTTCGGGCGACCGGCGGCGTTCGCGCACCTGGCGAACCAACTCGGCGTCCGTGCCGGAGTCCACCGCGATGTGCATGAATTCGTCGGCGCTCATTCCAAGCTCACCAAGCACGCGCCGGTCAATGGGACAGGGGTAGATGTAGTCGTCGATCGTCCCATCCGCCTTGGCCCGGGCCTTGTCCGACATACGGGCGATCCAGGGTATGCCGCCGATTACCAGATCGCGTCCCCGCGGCTGGAAGGTTTGGTTGGTCCCGGAGTCGTTGCTAGCAGCCATTGCTCGCTCGTTTCCGCTATCCGCTATCAGGCATGACGCTTGATTCTAGACCAAGACTTTGAAGTATCCGCCTGGACGCCGGTGAGCGACCTGGAAGCAGGCCCGCCAGTGATGCGGACTCGATCCGAGGCGCGTCCCACAGGCCGGCGGCGCGCGCCAGCGCCAGTAGCGTGACCGCCGCATCGAGGCCAAGCAGCGCCGGGTCGTCCGGGTGGCTGGCAGCGAGGCTCCGAACTGCGCCGTCCTTGTCAATAGCAGTTACGTATTTCGCGTAGGTCCATTCCGCGAAGTCAAGACCAAGCAATTCCAAGTCGATGAATGTGACCAGGTCTCCATCGAGGATGATGTTGGACGGCGAGGCGTCCAGCGGAAGAACAACCAGGTCACTGGCGGCCACGGTCTGGCTCAGGGAATGAATCGCGTCGGCGGGAAGTGTCGGAATGGAGGTCACCACAGCTTGGGCGACTGCCCCAAGTTCCGTGCAGCGTTTCCGTCGGGCTGCCTGTCGACGGGCCGGGGCAATGCGTGCGTCCCACGGGGTCAGCGCGTTAGCCAGTTGCAGCCAGGCAGCGCGCACGGCCGCTGCCGCGGACTGGTTGGGAAGCTCGTCGGCTAGCAGGCGCTCGTACAGGGTCGAGCCCGGAATCCACGTTCTGGCCAGGGCGATCGACTCCTGATTCGTGGCAACCAGGCTGGGGACGGGGGCGCCAACTCGACAGAGTTCGCGGTAGAGCGCGGCCTCGGTGCGAAGGCGCTCCGTGGCGTTCGAACCCTCAAAGAGCTTGACGGCCAGATCGTCTTGACGACCCCGCCAGCGCCAGAGACTCGGACGGATAAGGGTGAGCCTCTGGGGCGCAATCGTCTGGCCGGCGGCGGCCAGCACGGCCGTCAGCCGTGTCTCGGTGTCAGCCGACGGGCTCGAGCTCAATGTCGGTGCGGATGGTTGTAGCGGGTTCGATCTCAAGCGCGAGCGCCAGGTCGCGCGACGTTACGATCTGATTCTGGGCGATCCGAAGCCGTGCCATGACTCGGCCATTCTCGGATCGCAGCGATCCCACACCGGCTCGGATGTCACGCCTCACGCCTTCAGGGTCACGAGCGCGCTCAATCTCCACAGTGTCTTGTGTCAGTAATCGCTCCACGCGGGCGGTCAGGTCGGGCGGCGGTGGATTAACGGTGAATTCGTAGCTGGCCCAAGTGGTGCGAACGCGGCGGCCAGAAGCGCGAGTGACCTCAATGACCGCCATACCGGGGATGGCGGCGGCGGCCAGACGCTCTTGAACTTGCAGAGCATCCAGTGCATCGCGCAACGCCATGGTCATGTACTCGCGGCGGCCTTCGGCGCCAACCGGGAGCGGCGGTCCGAAGCTAAGGCGCGGCTTGGGACTGAAGCCGCGGCTATAGGCGAGTGGGAGGCCGGCGCGCCGGGTCACACGCTCCCAGGCACGCCGGACGTCGTGCTGGGATAGAAAGCGCGCCGCGCCCGCCTTTGTGAAGCGGACCAGATACCAGCAGTCCGGCGCTTCTTGTTCCGATGTCACGCGCAAGGATAAGGTGTATGGGTGGCGTGGTACTGATCGAAGAGCGGCCTCACTGCAATGTGGCGGTTGCCCTGTACCATGGCCACGGCTACGCGCGACGCTGCGGGGGCATGTGGACACGCCGGTTCTGCTGTTGAATCAGAACTACGAGCCGCTAAACGTCTGCCGCGTGCGCCGCGCAGTCGTGCTGCTGGCCAAGGGTAAGGCGGAACCGCTGGCGCACCACGAGCGGCCACTACGCACACCCTCCCGTGACTTGCCCCGTCCGAGCGTCATCCGCCTGCGGTACTACGTGCGGCGGCCCCGACCGACCATCAAGCTGAGCCGACGCGAGGTTCTGGTTCGCGACGCTCACACCTGTCAGTACTGCGGGACGAACGGCGCCGACATGACCATCGACCATGTGATGCCGAGGCGGCTTGGGGGACGCCGTCGCTGGGACAACCTGGTGACGGCGTGCCGGCCGTGCAATCTGCGCAAGGCCGGTCGCACGCCGAGCGGAGCCAACATGCGGCTACGGCGGCAGCCCGCGCATCCACGCTATCAGTATTCGCATCTCCTGGGTCGACTCATTAACGGCGCGCTTGATCCGACCTGGGCGCCATACCTGCCGGCGCAGCTGCGGCCGGCCAGTTGATTCGGAAGGGAGACTGCTGAGGGTGATGCCGATGTTTGAGGACGGCTGGGGGCAGTTTCTACCGCCGCGGGCGGTGGCGATGATTGAGTCCACCGTGGGCGCGGGTCTGGATGCGTTTGGCTCCGATCCCATTCCCGTGATAGGGCGACCTGCGGGCACCGGCGGTCTGGCGCTGGCGGCGATTCGGCTGGACCGTGGATCGCTGGTGAGCGCTCGGAACGACTGGCTGGAGAAGCTGCGGCCGGTGGTGACCAACATGCATGCCGATCTCCTCTTTTCGACGTTTGGCGCCTACGAGTTGGCGCGGGTGACGCAGCCTGACGGCGAGAGCGCCTGGGGGCCGGTGTTTTTCTTCTTCGGTGACGCCTCTACCTGGAACGATCCGGCGGATCCGCGCGTGGTTCAGTTGAGCCAGGACGACCTGACGGCCGTGGACTACAAGCGATTCTGGCACTGCTATTACGGCGAGGCGCACGACGGCTACGGATTGATCCAGGACGGCGAACTGGTGGCGCTGGCGGCGGTTCTTCACCACGCCGAGGGCGTTGAAGAAATCGGGATGGACGTGATGCCGCAGGCGCGAGGGCACGGGATCGGTCGAGCGGTTGTGGGAGCGGCGGGTGCGGCGATCATCGAGCGGGGGAACCTGGCGCTGGCCACGACGTCGCCGTGGAATGTGCCATCGGCGCGCACGTTGCGTTCGGCGGGTCTGCGGTACTCGTTTACGCAGATGATGTCGTTTGATGGTTTGACGGGGCGTTTCCGATGCCGGCGCAGCCACTGGGGCGGCCGTATCCGGGGGCGCGGATGGTGAACTACTACCCGCATTGGGCCATGAATCAGGACGTGGAGCCAAGGCCAGATATGTAGCCGCCAGCGAGTAACTCGCATGGCGAAACAAGGCTTCGTGTTGCCTTAGACGCGGGCTTGCAGGACTGTTACCCAGGCTGTGAAGTCGGTGTCGGGAGTTGCGCCGAAGGGTTGGCGGCTGACTTCGAGGATCTCGAAGCGGGGTTCGCAGCAGGTGACGATGGCTTGCAGCGAGTGGCGGGGGTAGCCGCGCGGGTCAGGTTCACCGGTTTCGGGATCGCGGTTGTCGGCGCAGCCGGTGAGGCTGATCCAGTGGCCTCCAGGCGCGAGCCATTTGGTCACCTGGCGGGCGAAGGCGGCGCGGCCAGACTCGTCGAATGTGGCCCAGACGCTGCGGTCGAAGGCGAGGTCGAATGGAGTGTCGGGGGATTCCTCAAGAAAGTTCGCGCGGCGGAGTTCAAGCTCGTCGTCTAGGCCGGCGGTCAGGCGTCGGGCCTCGTCGATTGCCGCCTGCGAAATGTCGACGCCAAGGACGCGGTAGCCGAGTGAGGCCATCTGGGCGGCTTTGCCGCCGAGGCCGCAGCCGATGTCGAGCAGTCGGCCACCGGGTGGGGCGAAGCGGTTCAGCAGATCGGGAAGCGGGCCCCAGGGTTGACCGTCGTCCCAGGGCGTTTCGCGTTCCCGGTACCTGGCCTCCCAATGCTCGCGCGTGCGGCGGCTGGCGCGTTGTTCGGCGTCGTCAGTCACTCGGAAGCCCTGGCCTGCATCGCCTGCCGGTAGGCCGCGAGGTCTTCGTCGCCGAAGACCACGAAGCGGACTTCGGCGAGGTCTAGATTCGGGAGGACTTCGGTGACGGCGCTGAGGGCCGTTTCGGCGGCCAGGTCCTTTGGATAGCCGTAGACGCCAGTGCTGATGGAGGGGAAGGCGACGGTGCGCGCGCCGTGGGCGGCGGCGATCTGGAGCGAGCAGCGGTAGGCGGAGGCGAGCAGATCAGGCTCGCCGACGTTGCCGCTGGTCCAGATGGGACCGACGGCGTGGATGACGTGGTTGGCGGGGAGGCGGCCGGCGGTGGTGCGGACCGCTTCGCCGGTAGGACAGCCGCCGATCCGGCGGCATTCGGCCATGATGTCGGGTCCACCGGCGCGGTGGATGGCGCCATCCACGCCTCCGCCGCCCCTGAGGGCCGCGTTGGCGGCGTTCACGATGGCGTCGACCTGCTGAACGGTGATGTCCCCCTGGACGAGCGTCAAGCGGGTGTTTCCGATCTTTAGCTCGGTCATGTTCCTTCCTCCAGGCAGCCGGCGTTCATTCCGCGACCGGACGGACGTGGACGAGCAGGCGGCTGGGGTTGTCGGGGTCGTGGTAGACGGCCTGGTGGGCAATCTCGACGCGCCGGGATAGGCCAAGCGGCTCCCCGGTGTTGGGGTTGGCGTCGAAGCGGGGATAGTTGGACGAGGAGATGTCGACACGCAGCCGGTGGCCGGGGGTGAAGCGGTTGGCGGTGGGGTAGAGGACGATGCGGAACTCGTAGATCTCCTCCGGCTGCAGAAACTCTTCGCGGTCGTAGCCGTTGCGGTAGCGGGCGCGGAGGATGCTGTCGGCTAGGTTGAGCTCGTACCCGCCGGGCGTGGCGTGGCTATGCGGATATATGTCGAGCAGCTTGGCGGTGAAGTCGGTGTCGATGGCGCTGCTGGAGGCGAAAAGCACGACCTCGACGGGGCCGGCGATCTCGAACGGCGCGTCGAACGGAGCAGTCTCGAAGCTGAGGACGTCGGGGCGGCTGGCCAGGGAGAGGGTGTCGTGGTGGCCGTGGAATCGGCCGGGCTGGCCGCGCTGATCGAAGCCGCCGGATGGCAGGGCTTCCTCGGCGGCGCTGATGGAACCGCCGGTGGTGGGAACCGGATTGCGCGGGTCGTAGGTGAAGCGGGTTGGGCCGGTCGGCTTGTTGGGTGTTTCGCTGGTGAGCGAGCCGTCGGCTTGCAGGTAGAGGGCGGTCTCGGCGGCGTTCGGAGGCGGCCATTTGTCGGCTGATTCCCAGCGGCCACCGTGCCAGAGACGGCCTTCGAGATCGGCGGGCGGTCGGCCGAGTTGTCCGCCCATGACGAAGTAGCGGACAGGCGGCTCGCGGTCCAGGCCGGTTTCCATGTCCTTGAGGTGGTGATCGAAGAAGCGCAGGCGCAGATCGTCGTAGAGGGGGAGGGCGGATTCGAGGCCTAAGTCGACGTCGCCGGCGGAGGTTTCCTCGGTCGTGGGCTCGCCGTGGCGCCAGTGGCCCAGGAGCAACGACATGGGACTGGACTTGAGGCGGCGGAGGGCGTGGAAGTTGGCGATGGCACTACGTGGATAGGTGTCATACCAGCCGCTCTGGAAGAGGACCGGGACGTCGGCGTGCTCGTGCCAATACTCATCGATGGTGTAGCCGCGCTGGGACCAGTAGGTGCCGCTGCCGCCGTGGGTGAGGATGTCCCAGGCCCATTGTTCGTAGAGCGGAAGCAAGCGGAGTGCGGTGCGGCCTGGACGGAAGCGCAGGGGTGGGCCCAGGATTTCGGGCACGCGTTCGAACTCGGCGCGCAGGACGCGCTCAAGGTCGGGATCGGCGCAGGCTTCCTGGCTGGTGACGGCCATGCGGTAGGCATAGCTGATGAAGCGCTGTTCGAGGGCGCCGCCCTGGCGCATGGACGAGATCAGGTAGTTGCTGGCGCCCTGGCCAACGACCTGGGCGCGCAGGTGCGGCGGGTTGAGGGTGGCCAGGGCGCTCTGGTCGGACCCGGCGTAGGAGTTGCCCATGGTGCCGACGCGGCCGTTGCACCAGGGCTGGACCGCGATCCACTCCACGGCGTCGTAGCCGTCGGGGGCTTCTCTGGCAAAGGGATACCACTCACCGCCGGAGCGACCGCGGCCACGGACGTCGTTGATGACGACGGCGTAGCCGCGACGCGCGTACCAGTGCGCCTTGCGTGCGTAGCGGCCGGAGTCCTTGAGATACGGGGTGCGCTCGATGAGCGCCGGAAACTGCCCGTCAACCTGGCGGCCGTTGAGGGCCGGCAGGTAGATATCGGCAGCCAGTTGCACGCCGTCGCGCGCCGGGATGAGGACGTCGGGCAACACGACGGAGTCGTACGCGCGGTGCGAACCCTGATATCCGGCGTCGGGTGCGCGTCGGTCCAGCGGGTTCGTGATCAAGCCGTCACCTCGGGTTGCGAGTTGGGCGGTCGTTGGGGTCAATGATGCCGGGTTTGAATCAGAAAGGTTGGTGGGAGTCGATGATGAAGTGTGGAGGCATGGCATTCTCTCGTGGATTGCCGCTGAGGTAGCGGGCATGAAACTGGACGAGTTGCGACTTACTCCCGAGGACTACCGGCCGAAGCCGCCGAGCGGGCGGCATTACCGGATCGGGTTGATCGGGTGTGGTGGGATAGCGAACGGGGCTCACTTGCCGGCGTACCGAGACTTTGGGTACGAGGTGGTGGCTTGCAGCGACATTGACCCCGCGGCGGTGGAATCGACGCAGGCGCGGTGGGGGATCGAGGCGGCGGGGACTGATTCGCGGGTGGTGCTGGAGAACGATCAGGTGGAGGTGATCGACCTGGCGGTGCATCCGCATGCGCGGCTGGAGCTGTGGCCGGCACTGCTGGCGGCGGAGAAGCCGATCCTGTCACAGAAGCCATTTGCCATGACATGGGAGGACGCGGCGTGGTTGTCGAACTCGGCGCGGGACGCCGGGGTGACGCTGATGATCAACCAGCAGGCGCGCTGGGCGCCGGCGCACGCGGCGATCAAGCTGCTGATCGAGTCGGGGATCTGTGGCCCGTTGTTCAGCGTGGCGCACGTGCGGCGGGGGTACCAGGACCAGCCGGACAAGTGGTGGCGCGACGTGGTGAACTTCAACATCGTGGACCACGGGGTGCATTTCCTGGACCTGATCCGTCACTTCAGCGGGCGAACGCCGGACGCGGTGAGTGCGACGACGGCGATGATGCAGGGACAGAACGCGGTTTCGCCGTTGAGTCACACGCTGGCGCTGCACTTCGACAGCGGCGACCTGACGGCTATCGATCACTTCAACAACATCGTGCAGAGCAAGGCGGGGCACTCGGAGTTCTGGCACATCGACGGCGCGGAGGGTTCGATCACCGGCAGCCCGCAGTGGGTGGACGTGACGCAGCGAGACGAACCGGAGCGTCGGGTGCGATTTCCGATCGAGGGGTCGTGGTTCCCAGAGGCGTTCGGCGGGAGCATGGGTGAATTGATGGCGGCGCTGAACGAGGGCCGAGAGCCGTTGACCTCGAGCCGGGACAATCTGAATTCGATTCGGATTGCGGCGGCGGGGGTGCGGAGCAGCGATGAGCAGCGGACGGTGCGGTTGGAGGAGTTCGTCGCCTAGCCTCTACCGCCTTCGGGCTACGTAGTCGTCGCCTTTTTGGATGGCGGTCAGGTAAGGGGTGCAGCCGGGGCGGTCTTTGAATTCGGCGAATTGGGCGGGGATTGCGCCGCCGGCGTCGGCGATGGCGAGGTTGATGAGTTCTTCGACGATCTCCGGGTGGTCAGGGGCGACGTTGGTGCGAAGCATTTCGTCGTCGGGGAGCTTGTGGAGGAGCGGCTCTTCGCCCCAGATGGTGGCGTTGCACCACCAGTCGTCGGTGACGACGGTCATGAGCGGGCCCCAGCCGATGCTGACGTGGGAGCGGTGGGACGGCAGGTTTTTGCGGAGGGCGGGGCTGATGTCCCGGCCCTCGGTGGGCGCCTGGATGCCGGCGGCGGCGAGGACGGTGGCGGCGATGTCGGTGTTGGTGACGAGGCCGTCGTAGGTTTGGCCGGCTCGGGCGCGATCGGGATAGCGGACGAGCAGCACGAGGTCGGCGACGGCGCGGGTGAGGGGGTGGCCCTGCTTGCTGATGAGGTCTTTGTCGTGGGGGTAGCGGAGGTTGTGGCCGTGGTCGGAGGCGACGATGACGATGGTGTCGTCGGCGCGGCCCGAAAGTTCGAGCTGATCCATGAAATGGCCGAACCAGCGGTCGCAGAGGGTGACCTCGCCGGCGTAGTTGGCCTGGATGCGCTTGACTTCACGCTCGTTGAGGACGTTGCCGTTGGGGGCGTAGAGGCTCTGGATGATGTCGGTGACGTCGTCGTTGGGGTCGTAGAGGCGGCGGTAGCTGGCGGGCGGTTCCCAGGGTTCGTGGGGGTCGAAGGAGTCGACGACGAGGAAGAAGCTGTCGGCGTCTTCGTTGTCGTAGATCCAGCGGGCGGCGTCGTTGAAGAGGCGGGCCGGGTAGAAGTCGGCTTCCTCGCGCCGGAACAGGTTGTTGGTGAGGTACTGGGTGAAGAACTCTCGGCGTTGATGCTTCTCCGGCAGGCGTTCGGGGACGTGGCGGCGGATGGCATCGGGCGGGAGGGCGGGGCCGGAGCGGAAGCGGTCGGTTTCCTGGCCGCGAATCCATTGCCACTCGCTGAAGCCGCGGTGGAAGTTCTTGCTGGGCTTGAACTGGTGGTAGCAGTCGGTGAAGAGGGCGGTGCGGTAGCCGGCGTCGGTCAGCAGTTCGGAGACAGTGTCCTGCTCCTCGGGGATGGGGCCCCAGCCGGGGGCGCCGGAGAAGTCGCCCTTGTAGTCGCGGTGGCCGACGTAGGGGAAGGTGCGTTGGCCGGTGTGGAGGGCGCGGCGGAACGGGAGGGTGGGCAGGGCCTCGGGGAAGGCGCGGGTGCAGCGGATGGCCTGGGCGGCGAAGGTGTCGAAGTTGGGGGTGCGGATCCAGTCGTTGCCGTAGGCGCCGAGGTGGTCTTTGCGGAGGGTGTCGAAGACGACGAGCACGACGTTCATGGGGCGGTTTCCGGTCGGCGGCTGGCGGCCAATCGTGGGGCGGTCATGCCGGCTCGTCAACCGGCGGCGGCCGAGACGGGCGGATGTTGGGGCTTTGCGCGCGTAAGAGTTTCTTCCAAGAAACTCTTGAGGTGCAGCGGGACGGGGGAGGAAGGGGAGAGGGGAGAGGGCGGAGGGCAGAGGAGTGAGAGCGGGACGGGCGGCGTCAGGGGTGGGGCCGGGCCGGTGGTGACGGCGGCCGAGACGGGCGGACGTTGGGGCCTCGCGCGCAATAAGAGTTTCTTCCAAGAAACTCTTGAGGTGCGGAGTGGCGCGGCAGGCGGGGGTTGCGAGTGGTCGGATTCGGGTGGGGGTGAAGGGGGAGCCATCTCTCGCCAGCCCGCCCCCTGCGGGGGCGGGCTGGCGAGAGATGGCTTTGGGCAGATTTTTGGCGGCGGCGAGGGAACGGCGGGTCGGGGTTTCCGGGATTCGGGCAGGTCCAGGGTTGGATGTGTTGGGGCGATTGCCGACTCTTGAGGGCGAGGCGCCCGGAAGCCGCGCAAGGAGGGAGACCAGACCGAGGAAGCTGGATTTCAGGTGGGCGAGGGGAGCGAACAGAGGAAAACTCCGGGGTAAGTCAAGGGAACAGGCCAATTGTACACTAGGTGATTACGACGGGAAAGGGGGAGAGGAATGATTGAGCTGAGAGCAGTGAGGGGGCGTGCGCTCGAGATGGTGGGGAGGTCGGGATGGCACTGATGCGCTGGGACTGATCATGGCGCTGGGTCCCGGCCGGGGACGCCGGGATGACGGGGATGTGTTCAGTGGGTCGGGCGGATGTGTTCAGTCTTGGGGGTGATGTGTTCAGTCTTGGGGTGAATGTGTCCAGTTTCAGGCCCGATGTGTCCAGTAATTAGGGGGATGTGTCCAGTTCTCGGCGGTGGCCGTGGTTGGGGATGGGGCGTGGACGGAAGGGGAGATTCATTGACTCCGCTGTGCTGCGCCCGGAATGACAGGGGGCGGGCCGCGCATTGGTGACAGGAGAAGGCACGGTTCGCTGGCAGGCAGGGTGTGCGGCGGGGCGTGCTGTTCGACGAGGGCGCGAAGAACGTCGGGAGCGGCGACCCGTGGGTCTGCTACGGTGCCGGTCAATGGTGGAGTGCGGGATGGAGAGCGGCCATGACTACGTACAGAGTCGGTTTTTTGGGTGTTGGACCGCGGGGGTTGAGCCAGGCGCGGGCGTACATGTTGCATCCGCGGGTGGAGATTGTGGCGCTGTGCGACGTGGACCCGGAGCGGCTGGGCGAGGCGGCGGCGGAGTTTGGGGTGGAGCGGACGTATAGCGACTACCGAGCGATGTTGGACGAGGCGAACCTGGACATCGTCAACATTCCGACCCGGACCGACTTGCATGCGCCGTTGACGATCGGGGTGCTGGAGCACCGGGCGCCGAAGGCGGTGATCGTCGAAAAGCCGATGGCGACGAGCCTGACCGACGCCGACCGGATGCAGGAGCTGGCCGAGGCGAATGGGACGCGGCTGGCGATTCATCACCAGATGCGGACGACGCCGACGTTCAACGTGGCCGAGCGACTGGTCAACGCGGGTGAGATCGGGCCGCTGACGACGATCAAGATTCGCGGCAAGGGCTATTACGGCGGATACGACATGCTGAATATTGGGACCCACATGCTGAACGGCACACGGCGGTTCGCGGGCGCCGCGCGCAGCGTGGTGGCGATGTGCCGGACCGGAGGGCACCCAACCACGGCCGCGGGCATCGTGGAGGGTTCCTACGGCTTCGGTCTGCTGGCAGGCGAGGAGATTTCGGCGCTCTACGAGTTCGAGAACGGCCTGACGGCCTTTGCCGAAATGCACCGCCGCAGCGAGCCGGGCAGCGGCTGGGTGCACATCAAGATCTACGGCGAGGACGGGGCGCTTTGCCTGTACAACTCGCGCGAGTTGTTCATCCGACGCGGACGTGACACGGTGGTTGGCGACGTTCCGTGGGAGAAGTACGAGCTGGCTGACGAGGACCGGTTCCTGCACGGGCACGACTACTACGACCACGTGGGCGGCGACCTGTGGATGGCGGAGGAGACGGTGCGGGTGCTGGACGAGGACCGCGAGCATGAGTGCAGCGGGATCGAGGGTCGCGCGGTGATGGAGATGATGGACGGGGCCTGGAATTCGCACTTCAGCCGGTCGCGGGTGGACTTTCCGTTGGAGCGGGGCGAGCACCCGCTGCGCAAGGAGCTGGCGAAGGCGGGGCTGCCGGAGCCGGATCCGGAGCGGGGCAAGCTGCGGTATGCCGAGTGGCTGCCGGGAGAAATGGCGAGGATTGAGGCGGCTAGCGGATAGTTGTCAGTCCCCTCGCTCTCGCCGTTTTAGTCCGACGAGCGGGGAGGTGAGGGAACCGGGCTAATGCGTGGGGTTTCGACCGGGAGACCCTCTGCGTATCCCGAGGCTTGTTTGGTCTGAAGGTCTTGGACCATCCAGGCAATCGCAGGGCTGAGACGGACTGAGGACTCCTGCGGTACTGGGAAGCCGCTGCCGAAGTTATATAGCGTCCGGTTTGCGACCCGCATCAGCTAGGATTGTGCTTTCGGGTGACGCTTGCGCAGACTCGCGGACGCGAATTTGGCATTGGTTTTTACGTCTCTTATCCGCTGCGCAACAAAGGCGCACTTCCACATCGTCATGCCATTAGCTTGCGGAGGGAAAAAGGAACAGGTTCGGACATAATAGCGTACAGGGAAAGCAACTAAATATATGGACAATGAGGTCATCGGATTCTCTGTCACATCTCGAATATAGTTCTGGCTAGAATTCAATAGGACACTAAATACAATTGCCGGCATAGACTGCGGCTGGTCCCCGATCTCCCATCGGCTAAACTAGAATACACACACACACGGTCTGACAATGCGTTGCGGCTGGTCCCCGATCTCCCATCGGCTAAACTTCCGGCGGGTGGCTCACCGCACAGCTGCGGTTGCGGCTGGTCCCCGATCTCCCATCGGCTAAACTGTGCGGCGGTCCTATTCGCCGGCGCCGTGGGTTGCGGCTGGTCCCCGATCTCCCATCGGCTAAACTTCAACCGTCCGTGAACGATGGCAAACCGTGTTGCGGCTGGTCCCCGATCTCCCATCGGCTAAACTGTTCCGGCCCGACATCACCTACGTTGACCGTTGCGGCTGGTCCCCGATCTCCCATCGGCTAAACTCTGGCCCCAACGGTACCGACTGGTCGTTGATGTTGCGGCTGGTCCCCGATCTCCCATCGGCTAAACTCGAAGTCCTGTAGCTCAGTCGCGCGCCCTCGTTGCGGCTGGTCCCCGATCTCCCATCGGCTAAACTTGTTTTGCCTATCTACCATGCCGTCTGGCAGTTGCGGCTGGTCCCCGATCTCCCATCGGCTAAACTATTCGTGACGATGTCGCGCATGGATACGTCGTTGCGGCTGGTCCCCGATCTCCCATCGGCTAAACTGCACCGTTCCCTGCATGGCAACCCGTACTGGTTGCGGCTGGTCCCCGATCTCCCATCGGCTAAACTAAACCCCGTCACGGCCGTCCCGTCGGCTGAGTTGCGGCTGGTCCCCGATCTCCCATCGGCTAAACTTCAGGCTAAGGGCCGACGATAGATTCACGGTTGCGGCTGGTCCCCGATCTCCCATCGGCTAAACTGAAAAAGGAGAGAGACCCGCTCGGAGTGAGGTTGCGGCTGGTCCCCGATCTCCCATCGGCTAAACTTGGGCGGCCGGCTTGCCGCTGATGATCTAGTTGCGGCTGGTCCCCGATCTCCCATCGGCTAAACTACAGCGTGCGGCGAGTGTGGTACGCGCGTGGTTGCGGCTGGTCCCCGATCTCCCATCGGCTAAACTGCAGGCGGCTAGCTCCTATGCCTGATACTGTTGCGGCTGGTCCCCGATCTCCCATCGGCTAAACTAAATCCGCTACTCTGTCCATTGAGTTACGTGTTGCGGCTGGTCCCCGATCTCCCATCGGCTAAACTCGGCGGCGCAAACGTCCAGTCGTAGACGGTGTTGCGGCTGGTCCCCGATCTCCCATCGGCTAAACTCCGATGGCTGGAATCGAACCAGCGACCTCCGGTTGCGGCTGGTCCCCGATCTCCCATCGGCTAAACTGGGTGAGCGCATGGCTCAGGGACGCTTCTTGTTGCGGCTGGTCCCCGATCTCCCATCGGCTAAACTGTTGGGCGAAGCACTCACGGCAGCTGAGTGTTGCGGCTGGTCCCCGATCTCCCATCGGCTAAACTGCAGCCTCCTTTAGCCGGGAAGCAGTTGTGTTGCGGCTGGTCCCCGATCTCCCATCGGCTAAACTGACGGCGATTGCTGCCTGGACGTCATCGCTGTTGCGGCTGGTCCCCGATCTCCCATCGGCTAAACTTCAGGGCGCGCGGCAATTGGCGGCGTCACAGTTGCGGCTGGTCCCCGATCTCCCATCGGCTAAACTGCGGGACGTTGACCCCAAAGGTTTTGTACGTTGCGGCTGGTCCCCGATCTCCCATCGGCTAAACTATTGCTGAAATGCCCTAAGAAATCGTTGTTGTTGCGGCTGGTCCCCGATCTCCCATCGGCTAAACTTTGGTCAAGCTACGCTTGCGCTCCCGGATGGTTGCGGCTGGTCCCCGATCTCCCATCGGCTAAACACGTGCCAGACCGGCTCCGGGACCAGCCGGGTTGCGGCTGGTCCCCGATCTCCCATCGGCTAAACTTCGGAGCGTATGCTATACTGACGTATTCGAGTTGCGGCTGGTCCCCGATCTCCCATCGGCTAAACTGTCAACAAGGTTGACTGGGACGAGGAAAATGTTGCGGCTGGTCCCCGATCTCCCATCGGCTAAACTGTTCCGCCCGCCGGAACCGGCCCCTAACAGGTTCGGATAGGCGGGCGGAGGGCCGCTCCGAGCGCTGAAAAACGGGCGCGCGGGCCTCAGAACAGCGTGAACTGCTGCGGATTTTGGTTGGCGCGGCGGCGGCGCGGACCGTCAAAACTGACGATGTTTTCGTATTGCTTGTCGGTGAAGTAGAGGATTTGCACGTTGCCGGCGGCCGGCAAGGCGCGCTGGACGCGGCGGGTAAAGACCTGGGACTGCTCCTTGCCGGCGCAGAAGCGCAGGTAGACCGAGAGTTGACACATCTGGAACCCCTGGTCCAGCAGGAACATGCGGAACTTGGCGGCGGCCCGGCGCTCTGGCTTAGTCATCACCGGCAGGTCGAACATGACCAGCATCCACATCAGGCGATAGCCGGAGAGCACGGGACGTTGCTCAACTGGCGGCCTGGAGGGCGTCGATCAGCGGCGGTCCGGGAAAGACGAGGGACGGTTGGCCTTCCTGGTAGGACTGGGCCAGGGACTGGGCGGCGCGCTCGATACAGGTAGCCAGCGGAGTGGTGCCTCGCTCCGTGGCCAAGTCAATGGTCAGCACACCGCTGAGCGCTCGCTTGGTGGTGGGGGTGACCTCGGCGTAGCCCTCGATGACCAGTTGGACGACGGTGTGGTCGACCAGGGGGCGGAAGGGTTCCATCAGGTCGTCCACCAGGCACATGGGGTTGGCGCGGTTGTGGTGATGGACGCCCAGGGAGGGGTGGAGGCCGGCGGAGACGATGGCGCGCGCCACGGCGGAGCGCAGCACGGTATAGCCGTAGTTCAGAAACGGGTTGGGTGAGGCGCCGAAGCGTTCGCGGCGGAAGTCGGGGCCGAAGAGCCGGGGCCAGTAGCGGCGGGCGGCCTGGGCTTCCACGTTTTCCGGGTCGCCGGAGCGCACCTTGCGGGCCAGGGCTGGAAAGTCTTCGCCGGGGGCTTGCAGGAGTTCCAGGACATTTTGCTGCTGAGTGATCTTGGCCCGCACGATGGCCTGCCAGAGCCGCTTACCCAACGGCTTGGAGGCTTCCAACTGGCGGCGCATGCGCAGGGCCTGGACGTGGTGGCCCTCCAGCGGCCAGAGCCAGGACACGGGGAGATGGTTGGGCCCGCACAACACCACGGCCACGCCGCGCCTGGCCAGCTCAGTGAGCAAGTTGTTGGAGTATGTGAGGCCGTGGGCGTTGCAGAGCAGCACTCCGATATCGTCCAAGGGAACGCGGCCCTGCTCGACGCCCTGCCTGGAAACCGTCATGAAGCCGCGATAGCGCGAGAGGTAGCAGCCTTCGCTGGCGACTTCGATGACGCGACCGATCATTTTTCAGAAGGTCCCGGGTCCAGGGCGCGGCCGATTTCGTCAACGCGGACTTTGCGGAAGCCGAGCCTTTGGAGTTGGCGGGAACTATAGCGATTCTCTCGCAGGTCCTTACCTACTCGATCGGCGACGTTTGCCTCATTGTGATCGTCCAGAACAACAAACACGCCGGTTTTGGCATTCGTTATCTTGCGCAGGCGCACGATTCGGCGACTCTGTCCTTCGCCCAGCGCCCCGAGGTCGTCGATATGCAGCCGCATGAGCCGCTTTGCTGTGGGATCTGGTCTGCCGGTCTTCTTGTCCGACGGACGGAACATCTCAATGTCGAATTCGGGTTGATTAGCGTCAAAGGTCGGAACGGCGACAGTTCGCCAGCTACCGTCGCGCATGCGCCATACATCGGCGAATTCGTTGCCGCCTGGCAGGTATCCCTTGTACGGTTTGGCTGTTGCGTCGCGAATTGAGATGACTCGCTGTTGGTCGAGCATCCTGACGCGTCGCACCCGCTGAGTCCGGCCATTGATTCGCACGCCTTCAGTCGAGGCCCGTTCGGCGAATTCGGTGGACTTACCGCCGACTTCGTCCCACAGCTCCAGCAGGGCCTGCCGTAACGCCAAGTCACGTACGCCTTTTGCGGGTTTGTCGTCGGGTACTGGTACCAGGTCGCTGCGCTTAATCGACGTCAGGGGTTTACGAATGACGACTTCAGACGGGCCGGTTTCGGAGATTTCGACCAACCCATAGGCTGTTTCGTTGTGTAGTTGGCCGGTGGTATGGCCGGGTTGACCGCGAGTTCCGTGGTCGGGTTTGTAGGAGACGACCAAACGGTCCAGGAACGGTTGGAGATCCTCGCGGCTGAAGCCGTCCCAGGGGCGCACGTCGCCCGCGATCGCGGCCAGCCGTTCCGCCGCTTGCTGGCGACGAGAACGGGAGGATTGGGCGAAGCGTTGGAGTAATCCCTGCGTGGTATTCGCCACCACGAAGGCGTCGATAGCGTGGTGACGGTGGTCGTCGCGCTGCTTGCGCGCGATTTCACCGTCCGGTGTCACCCGCAACATGCCTTCCAGACCCCAACCGCGGCGTAACACCCAGGTCATGTGGCCGGGGATGGCGCGCACGCGCCGTCGGCTCTCGGTCTTTTCGTCGTACAGGTGGGCGAGATAGCGACAGGCTGTTCGCGCCAGATAGCTGGTTTCGTTGAGTTGGCGGTCCAAAAAGTCGCGGTCTTCCTGAAACTTCGACATCGCGTCCGGATCGAAGCGCCAGCGTTTGTTGCCGGGGAGCGTTGCGGCGCGAGCCAGGATCGCTTCGTAGTCGTAGCCAGGCGGGTTGTGGCCGAACGCCTCATGGGGCGAGCGGTCGCCCTTGTCGCGGTTCGCCTGGACCGTGCACACGACTTTGTTCGCCATCGAGTCGTTCAATGTTTGAGAGAACGGCAGGATGTGGTCAATCTCCGTGTCGCTGGAAGCTGCCATACTGAACGAGATTGGCGTACCCGTATACGGACAGAGACGCGCCTGCGGCGGACCTTGTTCCTCCCAAAGACGCAGCTTTCGAAGGACGATGGGGGTAAGCGACTGACCTGCGGACTGAATGTCTTCCTCGAATTGCTGATTGCGTTTCTCGTTTTCTCTTAGCTGCCGCTGATAGTGCTGCTTCCGCTCGCGGTTCCATTTCAGGTCGCGCGCCAACTCAACCACGATATCTTCCGGCTTGCCGTGGACGTCGATTAGACGGTTAACCACGCGCCTAAGCTGGTTTAGGCCGATGTGGACGGTGGGGTTGGGGAAGCGACCGTAGCGGGCGGGCTCGCCGTCGATCTTGGGGTCTTTGGCCGGGTCCGCGCCGATGGCGTCGCGTTCCAGAATCTGGCCGTAGTAGGGCAGCTGCTCATGTGCTTCACCGCTGCGGAAGTCCGAATGGTGTTTGTAGCCGGCGGCTTGGACGGCATCTGAGAAGACGAGTCCGCGCTCCAAATGCGGCAGCAGCTTGCGAATGGCTTTTTCGCTGAGATTCGTGTAGCCGTCGGGCAGGCCGATGTCAGCAATGGTCTTGGCTTGCGTCTCGTTCAAGCCCCAGTCCTCAAGGGCCTTGCGTTGGACCTCTGCCGGGTCGTCGGTGTCGAGAAGGAAGCGCACGGTTTGGTTGCGTTGATCGAGCGGCATCTTGAGCCAGCGGTCACCGAAGAGGGTTTGTCGCGCTTTCCCTCTCTCTTTCTTTGACATCAGACGGACGGTGGTCTCGTCGCCTTTGACGATGGTTCGTCCGCCGCGGGATAAGTTGAACTTGGTCCGCGACGGGAGTTTGAGGTCGCGGGTCGGCTTGGCGAGGTTAATGTCCTTGCCCGACCGCAGCCGTTCGAGGGCGTGCTCGCGCTCGTGGGGATTGAGCCGACGCTCCGGTTCGATCCCAACGCGAATGCGCAGGTTGTTGACTTCCTGGAGCAGGCGGAATTCCTGGGCGACCGGAAGGGCGCGGGCGGCGCGTGGCTCGTTCGCTTCGAACTGGCACCAGCCGGGATCGACAGGTTTGAGCGGGCGCTGGAAGAAGATGACCTGGTTTCTCAATACGTCCCACTGATCGGGATCCAGGTCGTGGAGGGGCGCCTGCGCAGCGCGGATTTGGTCGAACTCGTCGAGCAGCATCTGGCGGGTGGGGTAGAACTCATATTTGGCCGTGGCGCCCGTACTCAGATTGCGGAAGCGGGTGGGTTGGCCCGCCTGGCGTTGGTGGTCGAGGAACTCGCCGAGGGTGCGGGCGTCCGACTGCGCCATCTGGTCCTCGAGTGCCTCGGCGGCCTCTTTAATGACGCCGGACTCACCGCTGTCCTGCTCGGCCTTGCGGTTGGACTTGAAGCCGCGGCGCTGGTTGAGGTGGAAGAGGGCGCGGCCCAGTTCATGGGGGCCGAGCGGGTCGTCGAGCGCGCGGGCACGGAGTTCGTAGGGGTCGTGACGCTCGGCCAGGGCCTTGCGCTCGCGTTCGTCGGTCGGCATCAAGCCGCAGGCGATGAGTTGCTTTAGCAGGTCCGAGCGGCGTTTCTGGTAGCGGTCGCGACGGCGGCGGGCTCCGCGGGCCATGCGCCGCGTCACCGCGTTGGACTCTTTGGATTTGGCGTCGCGCCCGTCGGGGAAGACGCGCACGCCCATGTTCAGAATGCCGCAGGGATTGCCGTCGGCATCGAGCCGGATGGCGGCCCAGCCTACGGAATTCGTTCCTAAATCAAGTCCGAGGCGATACCGAGCGCGTGCTTGTTTCTTCATGTCCGCCCGAATAGTCGTGTTCTTTGCTTCATGGTACGTTTGACTCGCCGAAAGGCATGCGGTTGTGGTTTCGTCGATGGGAGATCGGGGACCAGCCGTTAACAAGCTGAGGGGCGCCGCCTGCGGGCAGCGCCCCAAGATGCACAAAATGCAGGGGCGGGCTACGGCCCGCCCTTTGCCTTTTCTGGCCGGGTGAGTGGTGATTCGCGCTGAATTCGCGTGCTGGACAGTGGCAGATGGATGGGGCCTGGATTTCGCATTTCAGCCGGTCGCGGGTGGACTTTCCGCTGGAGCGGGGGGAGCACCCGCTGCGCAAGGAGCTGGCGAAGGCGGGGCTGCCGGAACCCGATCCGGAGCGGGGGAAGCTGCGGTATGCGGACTGGTTGCCGGGGGAATTGGCGAGGATTGAGGCGGCTGGGTAGGCAGGCGTCCTCGGCTGTGACCGCAGCCAGTCCAAGACTCTTGGGGCATTCAATGTGGCTTGTGGTTAGCGAATAGGGCGGCTGCGGCGCTCGGCGCGGGCGCCCAGGCCGTAGTCGCCGGAGAATCGGGCGAGGAGAACGTTGTCCTCTTCTTGGCGGTTGGGCCGACAGGTCATGAACGGTGCGCTCAGGGACGGGGATTGGCGCGTGGTCGGGTCTGTTGCCAGCGGGTGGTGGGGCGTCTAGGGTTTGGGTATGGAGACGATTCTTGATATTGACTCCACTCTGATGCGTCGAGCACGCGGCGAGGCGGCGCGCCGGGGGATCTCGGTGTCCGAGCTCGTGGCGGCTGGCTTGTGGCAGGTGCTGGAGACCGAGGCTGCAGATACGGACGCACCGGAGCCGAGAGTTGCCGAGGAAGGCATGGACGCTGGTCTTGCGCCGCTGCCCGCCGGGAAGGGCGGTGGCTTTGTCGCGGATGTGGCGGACCGCGAAGCACTGGAAAGAGCTATGGCCGCGCGCGACAACGACGGGGCGTTGCCTCCGTTGCCGACGTGGCACGGTGGCGGTCCGCCGCTGGTGGACGTTGCCGATCGTCGGAAGCTCTACGAGGTGCTGGACGCCGACTGAGTGCTGGTTCTCGATACCAATGTCCTATTTGACGCGGCGGTCGAGAGTTCGGAGTTTCACGTCCTGTGCTCCGAGCGGTTGGACCTCTGGCGGCGTGAACGGTCATCCGTTCTACTGACGTGGAACGTGTGCTACGAGTTTCTGCGGATCACGACACACCCGCGCGGCGTATTGCGGGCGCCCTGGACGCCGACACGGGCGTGGGAGTTCCTGGGATCGCTGCTGAGCACGCCGGGCTTTGGGTTGTTGCTGGCCACGCCACGGCATGGGGCGGTGTTGGCGCAGACGCTTGCCGACGTACCGGAGGCTGGCGGAAATCTGATATACGACCTGCATACGGCGGTTCTAATGCGGGAGCACGGGGTTCGTCGCATTTGCACGCGGGATAGGGACTTTGAGCGGTTTCCATTCTTGGAGGTTGTGAACCCTCTGGGGAGTTAGCTTTGGGACGCTCGCCGGCCCTTGCCCGCGAGACAAGCGCGTGGTTTATCGAAGCTATCTGATCCGAGGAGTCTGGCAAGGGTGATCAGGCGGACTGCGTAGTGGTCGTACACATTGGCGGTCCATTCCTCGAGTAGCAGCCGGTTTACCATGCAGTCGGTGACGACGCATTGATCCTGCAGACTGTTCTGATGCTCAAGGGCTCAGGCGACGACGTCTGGGTCGACCTGCTCGGCCTCGCTTTCCGGATCAACAGGCTCTGGCCAGTCAGCCACAACAACCCTGACGATGACAGTCTGCAGGCTAGGGTTTCAGTTGGCTGGAGAAAGCTCGGCCTTGGTCAGTGCCCATGTGCCCGGCACGACGCGCCTGTGTCATGGCGAACGACGTACGGCCGACGGTGAAGTGCTTGCTTACGGCTGTGTTCAGATGCACATCGGGCACTGATTCACGCTCGTGGTTGCGATACGGTCTCTTGCCCGGGGCGCAGGGTCGAAAAGGACGGTTCGCGAACCGCCCATTCAGTTCCCGTGGGCGAAACAGCGTGAGGCATCCGGGCGGGGATGGGGGGTAAGGGGGTAGGCGCGCGGAGGTTTGGTTGGTGGGAGGGGCTTTGAGCGGATTGAGGAGCTGGCGGGGACGACTTCCCGGCGAACTCGACGGAGTGACGGATCGGATCTGGGGCAAGCTCTGCCTCTCCCCAAGAAAGGCGACGGTGGCCACCGGGCCGACTCTGGGGATTCTCTGCAGCCCGGCGACACGCAGCTTGAGCTACGGGCGGGGACGGAGCGAGGCGCTGAACGGCGGCCACAGAGACCGTTCTTGAGGGGTCGGCCCCAGTGAGGTTGGAGACCAGTCACTCCCTGATTCGGATCCGTGAACCTTCAACAATCCAGAGTTGACGATTGGGGGATAACTTGATCAGCGTTTCGAGCAACATCGCCCCGACTTCCAAGAGATCGTCCCGAGATTGGCTGGGCAACCTAAAAACCACGATTCCGGGATACTCGCCTGGCGGATACATCCTGATGTCTGCGAAGTCTGTGTCTTGGGTTAGCAGCACCCGGTCCTCACGAAGGCAGGCCGAGGCTACGTGCGAGTCCGCAGTGCCGCCCATCCCCTGGTCGAGGACCGTGACCGCGTCATGGCCGAATTCCGTGAACAACCGCTCTAGCTGAAGCGGCAGATTCTCGTCCAGCTTGAAGCGCATAGGGAATCGCTAAGCACCCAACGGCGCCATCCGCTCCTTGGCCAGCTCGGCTGCGTAGTGCAGGGCAGCGGATACCGCATCGGCGGAAACGGAGGGATAGCTCTCGACGATTTCGTCTACCGTCAATCCGGCAGCGAGGTTGTCCAGGATGACGGTGACCATGACGCGGGTGCCGGCAATGCAGGCCTGGCCATGACAGATATTCGGATCTACGGATATGTACTCGTGCCACGTCATGATCAACCACTTTCCGGTTGACGATTGGTCAATGTGGGCGCTTCGCGGATCGGCGCGATGTCAGGTGCATGGGCAGTGTGCCAGCCGGGGTTGGTGGGCACGTTGAGGGCGGCGCGGGGGGAGGGCAGCCGCAAGGGGCGCCTCTGCCGGAGGCGGGATGGGCGGGGATGGGGGGTGAGGGGGTAGGCTCGCGGAGGTTTGGTTGGTGGGAGGGGCTTTGTGCGGATTGATGAGTTGGCGGGGACGACGATTGGCGCGGCGACGTCGGGCGGGCTGGATAGCTGCACGATTACGCGCTGGCTGCTTGAGGAGGGCGTGGGCGTTGTCGCGCTGACGGCGGACCTGGGTCAGCCGGACGAAGACGACATTAACGACGTGGCCGAGCGGATGCGCGTGGCCGGGGCGCAGGAAGCGCTGATTGTGGATGCGCGCGAGGCGCTGGCGCGGGCCGGGCTGGAAGTGATCCAGGCGCAGGCGAAGTACGAGGGCGGCTACTGGAATACCACTGGCATCGCGCGGTACGCGACCGTGGCGGCGATTTTGCCGGAACTGACGGCGCGCGGGCTGACGGTGCTGAGTCACGGGGCCACCGGGCGGGGCAACGACCAGGTTCGGTTTCAACTGGCGACGAACATGCTGGCGCCGGGCGTGCAGGTGTATGCGCCGTGGCGCGATCCGACCTTTCTTGAGCAGTTTCCGGGCCGGCGCGAGATGATTGCGTACTGCGAGGCCGAGGACATTCCGATCCGGGCGACGCTGGACAAGCCGTATTCGACGGACGCCAACCTGTTGGGACTGACGCATGAGGCCGGACTGCTGGAGGAGTTGAGCACGCACGCGCAGTTCGTGGAGCCGGAGATGGGGGTGTATCCGCAGGACGCGCCGGACGAAGCGACGCGTGTCTCGATACGGTTTGAGGCGGGCGTGCCGGTGGCGATAGATGGCGAGAAGCGGCCGCTGTTGGAGGTGTTTGAGCGGGCGAACGCCATCGGTGGCGCCAATGGAGTCGGGATCGGGTTGCACACGGTGGAGAACCGGTTTGTGGGGATCAAGTCGCGCGGGGTGTACGAGGCGCCGGGGATGGAGTTGCTGGGGAGCGCCTATGAATACCTGTTGCAGCTGATCCTGGACCGGCGGGCGCGGCCGGTGTTCGACTCGTTGTCGGCAGCGCTGGGGCGTCAGATCTACGAGGGTTACTGGTACGACCTGGGGAGCACGGCGCTGCGACGGGCCATCGGCGAGTTCACGCGGCTGGTGACGGGTACGGTGCACGTGGACGTCTACCGCGGTCACGCGCAGTTCGCGGGGGCGGAGGACGCGCCGCATTCGCTCTATAGTGATGCGTCCAGCATGGAGGGCGTCGGAGACTTCGACCATGTGGATTCTGAGGGATTCCTGGGCGTGCTGGGGGTCAGTGCCCGCGCGGCGAACGCGGGTGGGCAGACGAGCCGCGAGTAGTGGGTAGCTATGGGCTGGGATCCGCGCAATGACCCTATTCGACAGGAGACCTTTGGGTAGCCCGAGGGTGGTTGCGCGGAAGACCCCTCACCGGTTTCGGCCGAAGACGGCCGAACCCCTCGGCAGGCTCGGGACAGGCTCTGCCCCTCCCCTCGGAGAGGGTGAAGAACTGGCACCCCGACGGACCTTGATGCGTGGCGGGGTGGTTGCGCGGAGGACACTCACCTCAACCCTCTCCCACGGCGAGAGGGGGAAAGAGCCGACGTGCCTCCACGGACCGGGGGTGGATAGCTCATGGTGATGACTATGGTGCGGCGGCCGGATGTGGGGACGCTGTCGGTGGCGGCGGCGGTGGTGCTGGGCTTGCAGGCGTTTCGAGTCTTTACCAGCCACATGTTCTGGGTGGTGGGGGAGACCTCGGACCGGGTGCTGCTGGCGGCGATCGTGTTCGGCGCGGTGATTCTTTGGGGACTGGCCGGGCCGCTGGCGCGGTTCCTGGGAATAGGCCATGCGCGACGCATTTCGATCGTGCTCCTGGCAGGGCTGGCCGCGGCGGGCCAGTTTTCGGGGTCGCCAACGGCCGACATGTGGATTGGCGGAGTCGGCACCGTAGCTTTCGGCTGGGTGCTGGCGTTGTGGGTGGCGAGCGTGGGTCGCGCCGCCGGGCAGGGACTTGCCCTGGCGTTCACGGCGGACGTAGCAATTCGGGGTGTGTTCCGGACGGTGGACGCGCCCTTCAGCGACTCACCCTGGGCAGCCGGGATCGTGGCGTTGCTGGCATTGCTTGCGCTGGGCGGCGGCTGGCGGGCGGCGGGGCGGACGGCCGAGTTTGGCGGTCCGCTGCGGAGCATTCCGTTGCTGGGGCTGGGATCCGCCCTGATGGTGTTCATGGCGTTCAGCGGAAACTTCGGGCAGACGGCGGCGCCGGGTGGACTGGACTTACGGGCGGCGCTGATCTGGGTGGGGGCCGCGGCGACGGCGGGGCTGGCGTGGTCGTCGGCGTCGGCGAAGTCGGGTCGGGGAATGAGTTTCATTCATGTTGTCGTCGCTTCCATCGCAATGGCGCTTGGCGCCTGGCTGGCGAGCTCGGCGCCGAGCAGCACGATTCCGGGGCTTGCGCTGGTGGGGCTGGGTCTGCCGGTGGTGGTCACCGCACTGTTTCCCGAGGACCGGAAGCCGCGGACGTCGGCCTGGTCGGTTGTCAACGTGACGGTGGGCGGGGTGCTGCTGGTGGCGCTGTTGTTCATTTTCTATTCGTTCTACGCGCCGTGGTGGGTATTGCCCGGGTCGGTTGGGGCGACGGTCGTGCTCGCGCTGGGGTCGTCGTTGAGCCGTCATCAACTGCAAGGCAAGCGGTTGATTCCGGTGTGGGCGCCGCTGCTGATTCTGCCGCCGTTCGTGGTGGGAGTGATCTCGGGCGCGCCGACGAGCGATTCGGCGCCGATAGCGGCCGGGGCCAACCTGAACGTGATGACCTACAACATCCGGCAGGGATTCGGATCGAGCGGGCAGTTTGACCTGGAGGCGGTGGCACAGGAGATCGAGAAGCGTCCGACGGACATTGTGGGCTTGCAGGAAGTTGGACGAGGCTGGGTGATTTCAGGCGCCGTGGATACGCTGGCGTGGTTGTCGCTGCGGCTGGACATGCCGGCGTATTACGGGTCGAACCTGGGAGACCTGTGGGGGAACGCGGTGCTGACGCGGCTGCCGGTGTTTGGGGCCTCGAATACGCACTTCAATAGCGAGGGTCGGGTTCCGCGCGGTTTTCAGCGGATAAGTCTCCAGACGTCCGGTGCGCCGATCACGATTTTGCACTCGCACCTGGATCACGAAGATGACGGGGACACGGTACGCAACGCGCAGGTGGTGCGGATACTGGAGGACTGGGGGGAGGCGCCACGGACGATTCTGCTGGGCGACCTGAACTCCGAGCCGGGATCGGTGGCGATTCGCACGCTGGCGAACGCGGGGTTTGTAGACGCGAGTCCCGACGGTCCGTTGACGTATCCGGCGGATGAGCCGGAGGAGCGGATCGACTACATCTTCGTGACGCCGGACCTGACCGTCCGTGAGGCCGAGACGCGACAGTCGCTGGCTTCGGACCATTTGCCGGTGTGGGCATCGGTGGCGGGGACGTAGGCAAAGTCCCGGGTATCTCGATTCGACCGGCCACGGCCAGCGACGCGGACGTGGCGGGCGATCTGCTGGCGGATGCGGCAGGGCCGCTGGCGGTGTCGATTTGGGGCGGCGGGAGCATTGAGCGCACTCGGGAGCGCTTTGCGGGGATGTTCGCGTGCTGGGGCGGCTCCGACAATCATTTTGTGGCTTGCGAGGACGCGAGGGTTCTCGGGGTGATTGCGCACATGGCGGACCGTACGGATCCGTGGCAGTCGCTGCGATCAACGCTGGCGACGTTGCGGATTTATGGGGTGCTCGGTTCGCTGGCGCTTTCGTGGCGGATGCGGCACATGGTGTCGGCGGAGCCGGCGCTGGTGCGGAACAGCTATAACGTGTGGAACCTGGCGGTGGCGGAGGAGCATAGGCGGCGGGGTATCGGAACCGAGTTGCTCAGGCATGCGCACGCGGGGGCGCGACGGGCCGGGGCGCTGACGGTGGGGCTGGAGGTGTTGATCGGCAACACGGCCGCAATTCAGTTCTACGAGCAGGCGGGCTACAAGGAACGGCGACGGCGGGAATCGGCAGGGCTGCGGAAGATGACCGGGGCGGCCGGGTTGATCTACATGACGCGGCCGGTCGGGGACGACGACTAGGCGGCGGCGAGGATGCTTTCGAGGTAGGCGCGGGACCTGGGGAGGACGACGGCCGGATCGTCGGCGAAGCCGAAAGCTTCGATTGAGAGCAGGCCTTCGTAGCCCACAGAGCGCAGCTTGCCAATGATTGGCCGAAAGTCGGTGTCGCCTTCACCGGGGGCGTGCATGTTGGCGTCGTTTACGTGGACATGGGCCAGCCAGGGCAGGGCGAGATCCACGGCTTCTTCGAAAGTCTGCGTTTCCTGGCTGATTTGCTTGACGTCGAGGACGAGTTTGACGGCAGGGTGATTCATGGCACGGGCGACGGCGATCCCTTCCAGGGTGTCGTTCATGAAGTTGGTGAGGGAGGCGACGAGGGGTTCCAGGCAGAGGGTGATGTCGAGGCGGGCGGCCTGGTCGGCGGCTGGCCGGAGTTCGTCGATGAAGAGTTCGGCGGCTTCGTCGAATGTGGCGTCGTCGGGTGCGCGGCGCTGGCGAGGCGAGCCGACGACGATGACGGAAACGCCGAAATGGGCGGCCATTTGGACGATGGCGACCAGTTCGGCGGCCGAGGCGCTGCGCAGGTCGGGATCGCGGGTGACCAGGTTGAGGTGGGGTGCGTGCTGCAGCAGGGAGTTGAAGCCGACGACGTCAAGGCCGTGGGCGCGGGCGACCTGGCGTACCTGAACGCGCATGGCGGGATCGGGGTCGGAGACCGGGGTACCGAGGGAGCCGGGGATGAGCTCGACGGCGTCGAACCCGGTGGATGCCGCCAGCTGGAAGAACGCCTCGATGGGGCGGTCGTCCAGCGTCTTGTTACAGAGGGCCAGGCGCAAGGTCAGCGGTTGCGGATTTCGGCGAAGGCGGGGAAGTCGTGGGCCTCGCGGTGGTACTCGTGGTCGAAGTAGGTGGTGGTTTTGTAGTACTCGTGGCGGCCGTCGGTGGCTTCGCGGTGGATGCGGGCCAGGAGGTCGGCCTGTTCGTCAGCCGACATGGGGGTGAAGGTGCGGGCGATCTCCACGTCCTGGGCGAGGTCGCGCTCGTCGACCATGCCGCAGATGAGCACGGCGATGGGCTGGGAGAGGGCGTAGCGGCGGCAATCTTGCGCCGTGAGGCCATTGACGCCAACGAACTGGCCGTTGCCGCCGAGCGACTTCATGCCCAAGCAGGCGATACCGCGCTGGTTGAGCAGCGGCAAGATCTCCGACCGGAAGCTACGGAAGGCGCCGTCGAAGGGGCTGATGGGCATCTGGCAGGCGTCCCACTCAAAGTCGAATTCGAGCATGGCTCGGAGGATGTGGGGGCTCTTGTGGCCGGTGAAGCCGATGTAGCGGACGAGGCCGCGTTCGCGGGCTTCGAGGGCGGCCTCGACGGCGCCGCCGGCTTCGAAGATCCACTCGGGGTCGTTGTCGTAGTTGACCTCGTGGAACTGCCAGAGGTCGAGGTAGTCCACCTGAAGGCGGCGCAGGCTGTCGTCGAGTTGCGAGCGGGCGGTTTTGGCGTCGCGGGCGCAGACTTTGGTCATGAGGAAGACGTCGTCGCGGCGACCCTGGATGGCACGGCCGTAGCGCTCCTCGCTGACGCCGTAGCCGTAGTCCCAGGCGGTGTCCATGAAGGTAATGCCAGCGTCGATGGCGGCCGGGATGATGCGGCCGGCTTCGGCGTCGGTGACGGATGAGCGGGAAAGGTGGCCTCCGCCAAGGCCTATGATCGAGAACCGATCGGGATGGCGGCCGAGACGGCGGGTAGGGAGCGGAGTCTCCTGCGGAGGCATCAGGTCATTCCGGGAACTTCAAAGCCCCAGAGGGAGTAGACGCCGCCCTTGGGGAGGACCTCGTCGGCATAGTCCTCGGCGTTGTCGACCGGCCGGTAGCCGAGTTCGCTGACCGCGTTGGTGATGTCCCAGTAGGCGCGGGCGTTGGCGGAAATGCCGTAGTAGATGCCGTACTTGATGCCGGGGGCGACGATGGACCGTTCCACCAGGTTGAGCAGATCGCGGTCGCTGAGCCAGGTGGAAAGGATGCGCGGGCCCATGCTGAAGTCAGTCGGCTTCTGGCGGTATTCGTAGCTGCCGATTCGGAGCACGATGACTTCCATGCCGTGGCGGTCGGAGAAGTAGCGGCCAAGGGCTTCGCCCCAGATCTTGGCGGCGCCGTAGACGCCGTCGGGCCGGGGGAGCGACTCGGCGTCGCAGCGCTCGCCGACAATCTCGTACCAGCCGGTGGCGTGGTTGGAACTGGCGTAGATGAAGCGGCGAACGCCGGCCAGGCGAGCGGCTTCGTAGGCGTTCCAGAGCCCGACGATGTTGGGCTGCACGTATGGCTCGAATTCATCGGTGTTGTGGTTGGACTTGGCGTGCATGTGGACGACGACGTCCTGGCCGGCGAAGGCCTGCGCGATGGTGTCCACGTCGTCGAAGTCGAGCTGGATGAAGCGCGGGTCGTCGTTGGGGCTGCGGGACGTGCCGGTGACGTCGAAGCAGTCGGGGAGGTCTTCCATGAGGGTCTGACCGATCTTGCCGGTTGCGCCGGTCACCATCACCTTGAGCCGATCAGCCATGAACAAGCTCCCCGCTGGGTTTGCAAGCGCCGGCCGGCGCCCGTTTGGGCAGGATACCGAGCCGAGCCCCGCAGGACGGCGGGCGGGCGCTCTGGCTGCGGCTGGCCAGGGCGTTGTGGTCGAGGTTTGGCCGGTTAGTTGCCCGGTTGGCCGGCGGCGCCGGGTATTCCCTCAACCGAGTCGGCGAACGCGCGGATGTGCTCGGCGGGGGTGTCAGGCGAGAGGCCTCCGGCCGTGCACAGCAGCATCCCGCCCGAAGGGGCGCCCACAGCCAGACGCTGCAGGCAGTCGCTGGTTATTTCGGGGGGTTCGAGATGCTGGACGACGTGGATGGGGGGCACGTTGCCCATGAGGCAGACGCGGCCGCCGAGGTGCTCGGCGGCGATGTCCATCTCGATGCCGAACATGAACACCGTGCAGTTCATGTCGGCGATTGCGGCGACGGCGGCGTCGGGGACCAGGTTTTCGTTGTGATAAAGGCGGAAGGCGGCGGAGGGGAAGGCGTCGAAGATGTCCTTGAGGTAGGGGTAGACGAACTCTTCGCAGTGGGCCTGTCCGACCTGGCCGGCCAGGTGGTCCGTAACGAGGAGGCGATCGATGGTTCCGGTGATGCGTTCCTGAGCGCGGACGTAGGCGATGTTGGCCTCCACGACGCGCTTGTTCCAGTCATGAATGAGCTTGGGGTGTTCGTAGAGCTCGATGAGGTAGCGCTCGTAGCCGAGCACCAACGCGCCGGACTCGACGCCCATGCAGCGGCCGTAGCCCTCGAAGTGGCCCCAGGCGCTGGCGATCACGGGATCCATGTGGTCGGCGTACCAGGCGTAGTCGTTGAGAGCGATGGCCATATGGCCGGCGGTCCAGGGATCGGGCATTTCCAGGGCGGGAAGTTCGTGGATGTCGTTGACCGCGGCGAACGGCACGAGGGGTCCGTCTTCTTCCTGTTTGATCGGTGATCCCCACGCTGAGGTCTCCGGCGCGTAGCCGTAGTCAGGGGCGACGCCGGGGAGGTGCAGGATGTCGGGAAAGTCGAGTTGAAACTTGGCCTGGGCGTAGTACTTGGCCTCGACGGATTCGTAGTACTCCAGGCGTCCGACGCCGGCGTAGCCGGAGAGAAATGGCTCCGAGGCCCACACCACGGGCGGGACCTCGTCGACGGCTTCCTGCCGATTGGCAGCCATTACACGCCCGTAGACGTCCTTGGATCGGCCGGCGGCTTCGCTGCTGTCGGGCAATGCGGGGCGGGACATGAGGTACCTACGGCGTCGAGTCGGGCGGGTCAGTGTCGCCTGATGCGGCGGGATGAAGCAACGGCCAGTCGGTATCTCGTAGATCATCCGGCGGCGGCTCGGGCAGCCACCCGGTCAAACGCCCCAGCGGACGGCGCAATGACGCGACGAGATCGTAGAGGCGGTCGATCAGTAGCCCAACCAGTGGCCAGTACCCGACGGATCGCCAGGACGCTTCGGGCTGCACCTGGCAAAGAACGGCGCGCAGGGCAACGCCAGCGTGGAGGACGCGGCCATCGGGCCGAATCACATGAATGCTCTGTTGCCGGCGACCCGGTGAAATCGTGGACATCAACGGCTCGGCCACCGCCGAGGTCATGTCCACCCGTGCTACTCGGCGATCAGGATCCAGCCGGACCAGCAGCGCGACGCTACGGCGGCAGAAGCCGCACGAGCCGTCGTACAACAGAATGGGGCGACGCGCGTCTGTGGCGGCGTCAGGTTCGCTCATACCGAGAGTGTAAGGCGAGGCGCCGCGGTGACCAGGCGGCGCGGCGACCGCATATTGCCTGGCTATCGCTGGCCGGACGAAGCCCGGCACCCGGGTCGCCGTAGCGATGCCGGGTGCATCACCGACACGCCAGACTACGGGCGGGGTTTGAAGCGGGCGATCTGGTCGTCGACCCAGGCGTGGTTGGCGTCGCGGGTGCGGCCGGCGTTGTGGGGGGTGTGGACGACGTTGTGGCGGCCGAGCAGGGGGGAGTCGAGGGGGACGGGTTCTTCGGCGAAGACATCGGCAGCCAGTGCCAGTTCATCGTTGAGGACGCGGCGATAGAGGGCGTCGGTGTCGCAGACGGCGGCTCGGGTGACCTGCACGACCAGCGAGCCGTGGGGCAGCGCATCAATCAGCTCGGCCGTTATGAGGCCGCGTGTGTTGTCGGTGAGCGGAAGCATGGGCACGAAGATTTCGGAGTCCTTGACGAGCTCGGACAGGTGGAAGCAGCGCCGGACGCGGGCCGCGGCGAAGGTGGCGTCGGGCGCGTAGGGGTCCCAGATTGCGACCTGGGCGCCGACGGCCGCGCAAAAGGAGGCGAAGCGAGCGCCGATGTTGCCGGCGCCGACGACGCGCACGCGCTTGCCGGCGAGGGTGCCGCTGGTAAAGCGAGGGTCGTCGCCATACTGTTCGCCGCGCTGGCCCGGGCGGCCGACTTCGGGGCGGTACTTCCAGGTCTCGTGCCCGTGCCGCATGGCGGTGTAGGTCTGTGGAGTTCGGCGAAGCGCGGCCAGGGTGAGTCCGAGCCCGTATTCGGCTACGGACTGTCCCCAGTAGACGTCGAGCCGGTGGGGAATGAAGCTGACGCTGCGGGCGATGGCCGCCTCGATGCCATCGGTCGACGAGTCTCCCCACCAGTTGGTGAGGAGGTAGCGCGGGTGGAAGCACTCCTCGAGCGCGCTAAACGGCTCGAGGTCCTCGGGAGCGGCGGGAGGTCCGAGAAGCGCCAGGCGATGGACGGACGCGGGATCGGGGACAAGTTGCGGGGCGCGGGCTTCAGGATCCTGGGTTCGGTAGAGCTCGCAGTCGCCCTGGCGCTGCCAGCGCTCGTGCCAGTAGTCGGCCGCGAAGGGCCAGGCGGCATCAAATCGCTCGTTGACACAGATGACCGATCGCATAGCCCGCGTCCTCCAGTTGTCCGATGGCTGGCCAAAGATGCTTGCGCTGTACTATCGCAGACCGTTGCGATGTTGCCGTGCTCGGGAGTCACCTATGAAGCGATTTCTCATTCAGTCAGAGACCCCACGCGATCAACTGGACTGGGGATCACTGGGCTGGCTCAGCAATCCGCCAGTCACTGGCAGCAAGTACCTGACGGTTATCGACGTGGAGCTGCTGCCGAGCAACGGGCACGACTTTCACAAGCACCCGGACCAGGAAGAGTCGATCGTGTGCGTGAAGGGGACGGTGGAGCAGTGGGTGGACCAGGAGCGGCGGATGCTGAGTCCGGGCGACGCCGTGTATATCCCGGCCGACTGCGTGCATGCGACGTTCAACGAGGGTGACGAACCGGCCAAGGTGCTCGCGATTCTGGGTCCGTGCGTAGGTGAGATTGGCTACGAGGTGGTGGAAGTGGCCGACCAAGAACCGTGGAGCGGCCTGCGCGGCTAGCAGGCTGAGCGAGGTGTGCGCCAGTGCGTAATTGTGGCGTCACACCTGTACGGGAGTCTCCGGCTGGTCTCAGGGCAGGTGAATGCTCCAAACTGCGGGCCAGAGTTCCCCTGCCGAAGTAAGTGAAGGCTGACCATGGCGCACCACGAGTTTTCGCCCACGACGTACTACAACACGATGGGGACGCATCCGCCGGCGTTGCACGTCGAGGCGGGCGATTCGATAGCGACGACGGCGGTCGACGCCCGAGGGTTCGATCACGAGAACGTGGAGCGGGCGGGACGGCCGAATCCGCAGACGGGTCCTTTCCATGTGAAGGGCGCGGAGGCGGGGGACACGCTGGTGCTGCGCCTGCACGAGGTCACGCCGAACCGGCGGATGGGCTGGACGACGGGACGGCTGGCGCCGAATGTGCTGGACTTCGGGTACGAGGCGGAGCTCGACGGCGACGTGGAACTGGCCACCTGGGACGTGGATGTCGACGCCGGAACGGTGACGCTGACCGATCCACAGAATCGCCTGACGGGGCAACCGCTGCCGTTGCGGCCGATGCTGGGGACGGTGGGGGTGGCGCCGGACATCGGCGAGGCGATCAGCACCATGACCTCGGCGGCGCATGGCGGGAACATGGACTACAACGGGATCAAGCCGGGCGTAACGGTGTACCTGCCGGTGTTTGCCGACGGCGCGCTGTTTTTCCTGGGGGACGGGCACGCGCTGCAGGGCGACGGCGAGATGGACGGCACGGGGGTTGAGATCTCGATGGACGTGCGGTTCAGCCTGGACCTGATCAAGGGCAAGACGATCGGATGGCCGCGGGCCGAGGACGACACGTTCCTGGTGGCGTGCGGCAACGTGCGGCCGCTGGACCAGGCCGTGCAGCACGCCACGACCGAGATGGTGAGCTGGCTGGAAACGGACTACGGGCTGACGACGCGCGAGGCGCACATGCTGCTCGGTCGGTTCGTGGAGTACGACGTGGGCAACATGTTCGATCCGGCCTACACGATGGTGTGCAAGGTTCGGAAGTCGGTGCTAGCCGAGTTGGGGTTTGCGCGCACGGACGGCTGAGCGACGGATCGGGGCGATGCCGAGCTCGGGCTACTCAGGGGATTTCCGTTAGCTCAACGGGACGGTTCTCGCGGCTGGAGATGTCGCAGGCGATGGCGGCGCGGAGGGCTTCGACGGCATCGTCGGCCGTGCTGCGGGACGGTTGGCGGCCACGGGCGACGTCCAGAAAGGCGTCGATCTCGGCGGCGTAGGCGTCGGCGAAGCGGTCGTGAAAGTCCGGATACGGCTCCGCGGCGAGCGGCGGGCCGTTTGGTTCCAGCGACCGGAGCGGCGCGCGAGCGTCCCAGCCGACCACGACGCTGTCACGGGAGCCGAACAGCTCCATGCGAACGTCGTAGCCACGCGGGTTGTGGCGGGTGTAGCTGAGCAGGCCGAGCGCGCCGCCGGACAGGGTGCAGGTGGCGATCGCGGTGTCGGCGTCGTCAAAGCGTCGATAGATGTCCCACTTGCGGACGGTGGTCTGGGCGAAGACCTGGACGACCTCTTCGCCGGTGACGAAGCGGATGGCGTCGAAGTCGTGGACGCTGAAGTCGCGGAACATGCCGCCGGAGCCGGCGATGTAGGCCTCGGTGGCGGGTTCAGGGTCGTGGCCGAGGGTGCGAAAGGTGTAGAGGGTGCCCAGCCCGCCGGCGGCGACCAGGTCGGCGGCGGCCTGGAAGCCGGGATCGAAGCGGCGCTGGAAGCCCATCTGCACGGGGACGTTGCGCTGGTGAATGAGGGCCACGACTTCGCGCGAGCGATTGAGGTCATGGGAGATTGGCTTCTCGCAGAAGGTCGGTATGCCGGCTTCGACAGACGCTTGCAGGAGTTCGGCGTGGGCGGTGGTGGTGGCGGCGATGACGACGGCGTCGACGGAGGCCAGCAGTTCGTCGTAGGTGGGGACGTAGCGAAGGTCCAGATCGCCGGCGACGGACATGGCAAGGTCCGTACTGGCGTCTTGCAGAAGAATCCCGGTTACGTCCGGATGCGCCATGAGACGTTCGGCATGGGGGCGTCCGATGCGACCGACTCCGGCGACGCCTACGCGCATGTCAGTTCCTTCCGTCCAGTCACTGCCGACCGTGCAGCCGGACGCGTGTGTATTTGCTGCTGGTCACCGCGCAATCTGGACCGGTGGGGCTTTCGCGTCAAGGGCGGGGCACGAGGGATGGATAGCGGACAGCGTAGGCTTGGGCGGACCTTGCCAGTTGGAGCAGGATTGACATGCGCGCTCTGAGTGCAGCCGCTTCCGGTCGCCGGAGTCACCAATGAGTGAAGCCCGGTTGGCGGGCAAGGTGGCCGTGGTCACGGGCGGCGGGAGCCAGCCCGGAGAGATTGGCACGGGGCGGGCGTCGTGCGAGTGCATGGCCCGGGAAGGGGCGCGGGTCCTGGTCGCGGACATCACCGCCGAAAACGCGCAGCGAACCGTGGACGCGATCGTGGAGGCGGGCGGCGAGGCGTCGGTTTTCGTTGGGGATGCAACCTCGGGCGACGACTGCCAGGCGATGGTAGCGACGGCCGTTGAACGGTACGGCGGGCTGCACGTGCTGATGAACAACCTGGGGTTTCGCTGGGGCGGGCATGACCTGCGCAAGGGCGTGGCGGAGATCGACGAGGACGTGTTGCTGCGGGCCTTCGATTTGAACCTGAAGAGCGCGGTGCTGGCCAGCAAGTTCGCGATACCGGCGATGGTGGCGTCGGGGGGCGGGTCAATCATCAACGTGTCGTCGATCGACGGGATTGCCGGGGCTCGACATCGAGGTGTGGCCTACTCCGTCACCAAGGGCGCGCTGCCGATCCTGACGCGGAACACGGCGGCCTTTCATGGACGCGAGGGGATCCGGGCCAACTGCCTCGTTCCGGGGCACTTGCAGTCGGCGTACCAGTCGAGGATAAAGCCGGTGGACCGCGAACTTCGGCGTCGGGTGAGTCCGCTGGGGACGGAAGGGACTCCGTGGGATATTGCCTGGGCGGCCGTTTTTCTGGCGAGCGATGAGTCGCGGTGGATAACAGGGGTGACGCTGCCGGTGGACGGAGGGCTTTTTGCGGCGCAGCCGCTGCTTGCTCATGATCTACTCAATGAGCCCGACTTGGAACCCGATCCAGGAGACGCCTGAATGCCGTACCGATTGAAGCCCAAGACCATGTACCTGATGCCGACGCACTTCGGGCCGATGAGCGGACCGCGGCAGGGGCCGGGCGGCGAGATGGGTGCGTTTGACGTCGATCAACGCAAGACGCGGACGTATGCGGTCAGCTTCTTGAGCGAGCAGGCGCAACTCGAGGCGCTGGCGCCTCCGGGGTTTGAAGTCGTGGGCGAGCCGGTGGTGACTGTGGCCCAGACACACATGACGGGAATCGACTGGCTGGCGGGGCGCGGGTACAACACGCTGGGGGTTACGTTTCAAGCCCGATTCAATGGGACGCGCGACCGGGCTACGGGACCGCTGCTGCTGGTGCTGTGGGAGAACCTGACGGACCCGATTCTGACAGGGCGGGAGCAGTTGGGGTTCTCGAAGATCTACTGTGAGCTGCCCGAGCCGGTGATTCACGGAGGCGAGACGCAGTGCACGGCCAGCTGGTTGGGGTTCCGGTTCATGGATATGCGGCTGACAAGCATGAAGCCAGTAGCTGCCGCCGCGGGCGCGGTTTCGGCGGGGGATCCGGAGAACGGGGAGCTGCAGGGGACGCTGCACTACAAGTACGTGCCCAAGACGGGCGACTGGGGCGAGGCCGACGCGGAGTACGCGGTGCTGAGTCCGCAAAACCCGCCCGTGAGCGAACCGCAACGCTGGCAGGGGGAAGGCGCGGTGACGTTTCAACGGGCGCGGTGGGAGGACCTGCCGACGCAGCACATGATCGTGAACGCGCTGCACGAACTCGAGGTCAAGGAATACCGGGGTGCGACGATCACGCACGGCGTGGGCGGTAGAGACCTTATCGACCAGCGCATTCTGCGGTAGGCGCCGCGGGGATTTGGCCGAGAGCTGCTTGACATAATGTTGACGAGTCGACTCTAGGCATGGGCTCGGCCGCGGCGAGGACTCAGGCCCCCAACGGACTGGCGCGGTGGCAGACGCCGCTGCTGGTGATCGCGGCGGGCGCGCTGATCGCCATCATCGGGTTTGGTACACGCTCGGTGTTTGGGCTGTTTCTGCCGCCGATGACCGAGGCGCGCGGATGGTCGCGCGATGCGTTCAGCATCGCGATGGCCACGCAGCAGTTGACCTACGGGCTTGTGCTGCCGTTGGCGGCGGCTTCCGCCGACCGGTTTGGTCCGGTACGAGTGATCGTGGCCGGTTCGCTGGTCTACGCCCTGGGCGTCTGGCTGATGACGCTGGTCGAGGCGTCGGTGGTGTTCCTGCTGGTGGCGGGGTTGCTGGTGGGCACGGCCACCGCCTTCACGTCGTTCTCGCTGGTGATCGCGACGATGTCGCGGATGGTGAATCCGCGACGACGCCCGCTGGTGATGGGGCTGGGGATGGCGGCCGGATCCATGGGCCAGGTGATCTACTCGCCGGTTACGCAGGGATTCATTGGAGCCTTCGGCTGGAGCGACGCGCTGGTGATCCTGTCGGTGGGGTCGCTGGCGATCATTCCGCTGGCGCTGTTGCTGCCGGCGAGCCCGGACGTGGCGGCTGAAGAGTCGGCGAGGCAGAGCGTGGGCGCGGCGATTCGCGAGGCGGCCGAGCATCGGGGCTACGTGCTGTTGACGATCGGGTTCTTCGTGTGCGGGTTCCACGTGGCGTTCATCACGGTGCACTTGCCGGCGTACATGCTGGACCTGGGCTTCGCGCCGTATGTAGGTGCTATCGCCCTAGCGCTGATCGGTCTCTTCAACATCGTGGGTTCGCTCTTGTCAGGGATGGCGGGGACGCACTTCAGCCGACGGTTGAGCCTGAGCTTTATCTATGCGAGCCGGGCCGTGGTGATTGCAGCGTTTCTGCTGCTTCCCAAAACCGAGCCGGTGGCCTACATGTTTGCCTCGCTGATGGGATTGCTGTGGCTGGCGACGGTTCCTCTGACCACCGCGATCGTGGCGCGCGTGTTTGGGGTGCGGTACCTGGCCACGCTGTTCTCGTTCGTGTTTCTTTCGCATCAACTCGGGTCGTTCTCGGGTGTGTGGTTGGCCGGGGCGATCTATGAGGCGACGGGGACGTACGACGGGATGTGGATGGCCGGGATCGCGCTTGGCATTGCATCCGCGCTGATCCACTTGCCGATCAACGAGCGGCCGATACCGCGATTGGCGGAGGCGTAGGGCGGGTTCGAACCGGCCCTGTTCAGGATTCGTCGAGCATGGGGCGGTATTGCAGGGCTTCGGCCAGGTGTTCGATGCGGATGGTCTCGCTCTCGGAGAGATCGGCGATGGTGCGGGCCAGCTTGAGGACGCGGTGGTGGCCGCGTCCGCTGAGGGAGAGGCGGTCGTGGGCACTGCGGAGGAGTCGTTCGGCGTCGGGTTCGAGGATGCAGATGTTGGAGATCAGCCGCGCGGTGAGTTCGGCGTTGGTGAAGAAGCCGTAAGGCGCGAGGCGCTCTTCCTGGATCTTGCGCGCCCGGGCGATGCGGGCCTGGACGTGGGAGGACGGTTCGCGCTCGGTGTCGTCGGCCATCTTGGCGTATTCAAGACGGGGGACGTCGATGTGGACGTCGATGCGGTCGAGCAGCGGTCCCGAGATGCGGTTGCGGTAGCGACGGGCGGCTTCGGCGCTCATGCCGCCGCCAGGGCCGTCCGAGGCGGCGAAGCCTGATGGGGAGGGGTTCATGGCGGCGACCAGCATGAGGCGGGCCGGCAGGTCCACGCTGTAGGCGGCGCGCGTGATGGTGATGTGGCCGTCTTCCAGGGGTTGACGCAGGGACTCAAGGGTCTGGCGGCCGAATTCGGGGAACTCATCCAGGAAGAGCACGCCGCGGTGGGCGAGGCTGATCTCGCCGGGCCTGGGTGAGGCGCCACCCCCGACCATGCCGGCGTAGGTGACGGTGTGGTGCGGGGCGCGGAAGGGGCGCTCGACGACGAGACCCGTGCCATCGCGCAGCTGGCCGGCGATGCTGTAGATCTTGGTGACCTCGATGGCTTCGTCGAGGGTCATGGGCGGCAAGACCGAGGGCAGGGCTCGAGCCAGGAGCGTCTTGCCGGAGCCAGGCGGGCCGACCATGAGCACGTTGTGGGCGCCGGCGGCGGCGACCTCGAGGGCGCGCTTTGCGTGCTCGTGGCCGCGGACGTCGGCGAAGTCGACGGGATAGCCGGCGGCCTTAGTAGACATTTCGGTCACGGGCAGCGGTTCGATGCGTACCAGGCCCATGTAGTGGGCGATGAGCTGCTGCAAGGATTCGACGGGGTAGACGGATATGCCCTCGACGACGGCGGCTTCGGCGCCGTCAACGGCGGGTACGAAGGCTTTGTCGACGCCGGCGTCGCGGGCGGCGGCCACCATTGGGAGAACCCCGTGGGTGTGGCGAACGCCGCCGTCGAGGGACAGTTCACCCAGGTAGACGGCCTGGTTGTCGTCGAATCCCTCGAGCTGCCCGGTCGCGGCAAGGATCGCCACGGCCATGGGCAAGTCGTAGACGGGTCCTTCCTTGCGGATGTCGGCGGGGGCGAGGTTTACGGTGAGGCGGCGCTCGGGGAATACCGCGCCGCTGTTGCGGATGGCGCTACGGGTGCGCTCGCGGGCTTCCTGAACAGCCGCGTCGGGTAGCCCGACCACGTTGTGTTTGGGCAAGCCGTTGCTGATGTCGGCCTCGACGTCGAGGACGACGCCGTCAAGGCCGGTGATCGCGCAGCTGTGAACGGTGCCAAGCATGAGCCAGGAGCGGCCCGCCCAGCCGCCTAGAAGGCGCTACATACCCGGCCCGTCGCCGATGGTCTTGTGCATCTTGAACGATCCGCTCTGCTTCTCCTCACCGCCGCAGGCCGCCAGCAGAAGGCCCGAGGCGAGCAGGGCAACGACGCGGCGTCGAGGAATGAACTTCCGTGCCTTGATTCGAGGCATGCGGAACTCCGTGAATTCGCCCACGCCGCCTATCGTACGCACTTCGCGGCTGAGACGTGACATTGGGCCGACTAGCGCTGGACCGGGACCACGACGTAGGGAGTCTCGACGTCCATGTCGGGACCGATTGCGCCGTTGCCGAGCCGGTCGATGGCTTCGACGTAGTACATGAGGTCCCAGTCGGACACGATGTCCATTCCGGGGATCGTGGCGGACCAGAGGCCATTGGTCACACTCATGGGAACTGGTGTGAAGAGTTCGCGCTGGTTGAGGTCGCGGTAGTAGAGGGTTACGGACTGCAGGTCTTCGTCGGAATCCACGCGGGCCGTGACGGTGAGGTCCTGGCCGGGAACGGCGAGGGAGGCGCGTTCCACGTCGAGGGATGGAGCAGATACCGCATTCGCGACGGCCACGGGTTGAGGGGCGTCTGCGCCGGCAGACGGCCATGATCGGGATTCACCGTTGGTGTCGGTGGCTTCGATGTAGTAGGCGGCGTCGCGACCGGCGGGGAGCGTGATGCCGGCGGAATAGACCGCGCCGGCGGCGGACATGGGCGTGCGTTGCCAGGGGGCGTCGCCGGATCGCCAAACCAGGTCGACGCTGTCGATGCCGTCCGGTGCGGTTACGGTGGCGGCCAGGTCGAGCGGGCTCGGGGCCGCGGTTCGGATGGGGACGTGGCCGATCTGGGGAGCGGCTTCGCGGACGACGAGGGCGTTGATGACCCAGTCGGAGGCCGGGTGGGAGTTGATTTCGAGCTCGAGGCGTCCGTTGGCGATGTTGCAGCGTCGAGTCTTCCGGATGACCTGGCCGGCGGGAATGGTGAAGCGTTCGGTCTGGTGACGGCCCTGGAAGGTGAGCCACATGGGGCCTCGGTCGACGGCGTCGGGGCTGGTGTCGCCCATGACGGCGGTGACGTCGTAGAGGCCGGGCGGCACGTTGGCGCGGAAGGTGTGCTCGACGTAGCCGGGGTTGGGTCCGCGGTGCTGGAAGTCGTCTTCCAGAAGGCGGAGGGGAAGATCCCCAGGTTCGCGATTACGGCCCAGCAGGTCGCCGTTGTCGGGGGGCGGCGGGCTGAAGGCGCGGATGTCGCGTGTCATTTTCCAGCCGACGCCGCGGGTGGGCGTGTACTGAGTCTCGGGCGAGACGGCGCGGAAGCGTCGTTCGACCCAGGCGGACTGCATGGTTCGGGGAATCCAGGGACGCGGGTCGACCGGCTCGGCGCCGAAGTCGAAGCCATCGGCGAAGAGGCCGAAGCGATCGAAGACTTCCTGTACTTCGCCGAGCCGTGCGAGGTCGTGGTCGAGGTAGGGCGTGAGGCGCTTCCAGGTGCCGGCTTCGTCCTTGACGGGGCCGAAGATCATTTCGTCGTCGTAGAGGCCATCGGTGTGGTCGACGATGGATTGCCACTGGGCGCGGGCCGACTGCATGTGGTCCTTTGCCGATTGCAGACGGTCGGCGGCACCGGCCAGGTAGAAGAAGGCGAGGTCCAGGCCCGCACGCAGCTTATGGGCGTGGTAGCGCGCGAGGCCGGAACAGAGGCGGACGTCGGCCTCGATGCCGCGAAACTCGGGACGGGCGTCGTCACCAACCGAGCCATCGGCCCGGTTGAGGGCAGCTTCAGCGGCGGCGGCGTGCCGATCCAGGCGCTCGGCGATCTGCAGGGGCGTGAGCTTGGCGCGAACGGCGTCCGCAAGGTAGTCCTCGACGTACTCGCTTGCGCCGTAGAAGCCGGCGAGGTCGCTGGGTTCGACTTCCAGGTAGGCGTCGAGCAAACCGCCGGTGTCGCGCTCGGCCCACCAGCCGAAGACGCTGGCCGAGGGGAGGTGGGCGGCGGTGATGAAGGGGAGGTAGTGGGAGTTTTGGGCGACGGCTTCAAGGACATCCGCCGCGGCGTCGGCGCCGAAGCGGTGTTCGAACTCGCGTTCCCAGGCGCGGGGATCGCAGTTCGGGTCGTAGCCGAGGCGTCCGAAGAGGAGATACCAGAACCAGTAGCGTTCGTCTTCGAAGTCGTACCAGTTCATGTCGTCGGGCTTGAAGAGCGGCCAGGCGCCGCCGACGTTGCGGAAGCCCCTGTTGGACAAGGGCGCGCAGACTTCGAAGCCGTTGGAGTCGCCCAGGGCGCAGGCCTCGGCGTAGCGCCGGACCCAGGCGGGGTCGCCCCACAAGGTGAACTTGTTGGTGCCCAGGTTCCACATGCGGAACAGGAAGTCGTATTCGCGGGGGTACTTGAGCAGGTCGCCGTAGGAGTGGCGGCGGTCCATGCGGTCGAAGTCCTGCAGCAGGCCGGCGGAATAGGGCATGCCCTGGTGCTCGCACCAGAACTTGGTGGAGACGGTGGTGGGCAGGCCGGTTTCCAGGGCGCCTTCCCAGGTGTCGTCGGCGATGGCCTTGGCGCGGCAGTCGATTTCGATTTCGCGGCCAGCCGCGACGACGCCGCTGTAGATGGAGCGGAAGAAGGCCGGGCTGTCCTCGGCCTCGATGCCGGACTCGGAATTGACGCGAAGCTGGACGCCTGAAATGTCCGGGCAGGCCTTGAGGACCTTGGCCATGCCCAACTCGCAGTAGTCGGCCAGGATGTCGAGGCTGAGGCCCTCGACCAGCGACTCGCCGTATTCGTAGCTGTGTTGCTGCCAGACGCCGAAGGTGAAGTCGATGCCGCGTTCGACAGCGGTGCGCGAGATCATCTGGAGGGTCGCCAGGTTTCGTTCGCGCTGTTCGTCGGTCAGGCTCGGCACCGTGACATCGGGGAACTCGGGCATCGGGACCAGGAAGGCGTAGGGCGGAACCAGGTAGGCGGTCTGGTGCCCAAAGGTGAGGCTGAAGGCGTTGAAGCGGTAGAGCGAGAGCTTGTCGAAGTAGGCCGCCCAGAACTCCGGGTTGAAGTACCAGGGGCCGTCGACGGCTTCGTTGTGCGGGAAGATGCAGACGCTGCGCTTGCGGAGGAACGGCGACTCGCTGGTGGGCGGGAACAGGCCGGCCCAGTCCAGCGGCGCCGAGGCCAGGTCGATGCGACGGGCCGCTTCGCGAAGGGCGTAGGCGAGGCCGCGGTCGTCCGAGCCGCCGAGCAGCAGCGTTCCATCGGCGAAGGCGAGGGCCAGGGACTCGGGTGCGTCGCCCAGTGGTGCTCCCGACGTACGCAGCGAAGTGCCAGGTTCCTCCGTGGCCGCGGTTCCAACGCGGATCGTGACAGCAGCGGGGTCGTCGCCAAGGGAGAAGCCGCGCTGGTGCAGCGACTGTTGCAGACAGTCGAGCGCCACGCGGGCGGGCGACTCCAACTGACCTTCGACCACGATCCGAATGCGTGAGTTTGCGTCCGCCATGGCTATCGCCTCTCTTCGGGCAGGTTGATTGGCATGCCCGCTCGATCCGCTTGAATTGCTCCGGTTGCTGGAGCAATCGCCGACGGGATCAGCACCAATGGTCTTTCTGACCGACGCTCAAGGCTGAAGCCATGCTAGAAGCCGGGGCGCGGGATTGGCTTCTCGCCCCTGTCCATGAAGGACCTCAGCTCGCGGCCGGAGAGCGGCAGGAAATCGCCGCGGATGGCGTAGATGCGCGCGTTGTTCATTTCGACCTCAAGGCGAATCGCCTGGCCGGCGAAGGAGGCAAGTCCGCGACCGCCGGTCCAGCGCGGCGACCAGTCGAGCGCGTCGCCGGTGAAGGGTTGGCAGTCGGCGTAGCTGTAGCCCTCGATCACCTCGCCCGTCGGGTCGGTGACCTGGACGCGGGTTTCTAGGCCGGACTGGATGTTGAACCTGGCCTCGCCGCCCTGCCAGTAGAGGGAGCGGGTGCCGATCATGCCCGGGCCGAAGCAGGACTCGACGTAGTAGAACCCGTCCAGGCGCAGCTGGTGCATGAGCAGGGCGCCGGTGTCGTTGCCTTCGCCGGCCGGTCCGCGCTCGAGTCGTTTTGGTCCGACGTGGGGGTTGATGTGGTAGCCGTGCTCGAGCTTGGATGCGCTGGAGTAGATGCGGATCTGGTTGTCGTCGTCGACGACGAGACTGTGCGGGCGCATGGTTCCGGCGCCGTATTCGCCCTGTTCCGCGTTGGGGATGAAGGGCTTCCGGATGGAGCGGTTGAAGTGCCAGCCGTTGTAGCTGTAAGCCAAGTGGCAGTCGGTCTTGCCGCCCCAGTACTTAACCAGGGGAACGGGATCGGTGTGATAGATCCAGACCAGACCGACAAACTTGTCGGCGTAGGGGAACGCGACCATGCCGTAGATCTCGGCGAGCGGCGTGTCGAGGGCGTCGGTGGCGAGCACCAACTCGGGCTCGCTGTAGGTGCGGAAGTCCTTTGTCTCGGATAGGGCGACTCGCCGGGGATGCGCGTGGGGCGCGGGGCGGGCGCTGATGACGTAGCAGTCGCGCACGTGGTTCCAGTAGGCGGTGCTGGGTGGGTCGGGACTGTGCTTGCGCCACTCCACGCCTTCGACGCGCGTCCAGTTCAGGCCCTCGGGCGAGGTCCACAGGTGGTTGCCCTTGCCGACGGCAAAACCCTTGACGCGCTCGTTGGGATCCTCGGCGCGCTCGTCGAAGTAGCAATCCCACTGATGGAAGTCCTCGGACTTGGACAGCACCTGGTTGGGGTAGCGGCGGTCCGGCAGGGGGACTCGGTCGGTGAGATCGGGCTTTTCCCAGTGGATGCCGTCGTCGCTCTCGGCTACGAGAGCGTAGCTGTCTGGCTGTTCCTCGGGGACGACGGACTTGCCGTTGTAGAGGATTCGCCAGACGCCCGACTCGTGCTTGAAGGCCGTGGGGTAGCCGGAGCCGAGCCAGAATCCAGGCTCTTCGAGCGTGGCTTCGGGAACAAGCTCCGGCTGTCCGATTCCCCGCCGGCAGTTGTTCCAGCGACTCAGGTAGTTGTCGTCCCAGAACAGCAGTGTGAAATCGCCGGAATTCAGCATGGCGGGGACTCCCTGCTTGGCGCACGAGGCACCGGGTTGCACTGACGATACCGCGCGGTGAGTGTGGGACTGAAATCGGGTCTAAGCAGCGACGCTAGGGAATAGCAGCGGCTAGAGACCATGACTCGCCTTGTCGGTTGAGGTCGGGCCGGATCTGGTCGGGCAGGAGTTGCGGACGTCCCGCGACGAGCCGTTGGCCGTCCACAAATCCTTCTGGACGGTCGCGTAGCTGGTCCAGCATGCGCTGGCGCCAGAGGGCCACGCGGGATGCGGAGTTTGGATCGTCAATCGCGTTGTGCAGTTCGTGGGGATCGCTCGTCAGGTCGAAGAAGTGCTCCTGGCCGTCCGCGGGATACCAGATGTACTTTTCGCGGCCGTCGGTCAGGTACTGATGGGCCGGGGCATAGTCCGACCAGCGCAAGCTGATCTTTCCCCTGCGTCCGCCGTGATGCTCGCCGTGCAGGTAAGGGCGCCAGTCCGGCCGCTCGCCGCGGGCGAGCGGGACGACGCTGCGGCCGTCGACCGAGTGCGGGATGGCGACGCCAGCCGCGTCCAGCAGGGTTGGCATGACGTCCTGAAGGCCGACCGGCTGGTCGATTACGGCGCCAGGGTCTGGTTCGAGCCATTCGGGGAGCCGAAGGATGAAGGGGATGTTGGCCGAGGGCTGGTGCGCCCAGGTTTTGCGGAACAGGTTGTGGTCGCCCAGCATTTCGCCGTGGTCGCTGGTGTAGAGCACCACCGTGTTTTGCCACATGCCGGCCTGGGACAACGCTCGAAATAGCCGGTTGACCTGGTCGTCGATGTGATTGACGAGCCCGTAGTAGGCGGCGCGCATGCGGCGCATCCAAGCATCCGGCAAGTTGATGTCCACGGGTTGGATGTTGAGACCCAGGTTTGGTTGGTCGAATTGCCTGGCCCAGTCGCCGATGAAGGGCTCGGGGATGTCGTTTGCCTGGTTCATGTAGCGGTCGAAGTACATCTTGGGCGGGGTGAAGGGCGGGTGCGGGTCCACCAGCGATAGCCACAGGAACAGGGGGGCTTCGGGATCGCGCTTCTGGATGAGCTTCAGGGATTCGTTGACGCACCAGGTGGTGAGGTCGTAGCCCTCGGGCAGATGGCTGGGCCTGGCGTTGAAGCTGTTTGTCTCGACGCCGTGCAGCTTGCCGGCCAAGACCTCACGGCGGCCCTGGTCGTTGAGCCAGTCCGTGTAGTCGTTGCCGTCGCGCTGGCTGTTGGCGACGAGCATGTGTTGGAAGCCGAAGCGTTTGCGTCCGGGGTGCCAGTGGGTCTTGCCGATGAGCTCGGTCTGATAGCCGACGTCGGAGAGCTCGGAGGCGATGGAGTGGCGGAGGTTCCAGTGGTAGCCGCCGTAGAAGCCCACCATGCCGTTGGTGAAGGGCGCCTGGCCCGAGAGGATGACGCGCCGCGCGGGGATGCAGGTGGGCGACTCGCTGTAGGCCGAGCGGAACCAGGCGCCGTTGCCGGCCAGGTAGTCAAGGTTGGGGGTGCGCAGGACCGGGTGTCCGTCGATACCGAGGGCGTCGGCGCGCTGCTGGTCCGAGGTGATGAGGAGGATGTGCGGTCGGCGGGGCATGGCAGTCATGCGCTCACTTGATTGGTTTCGGGTTGGAGCTGTTCAGGGCGTAGTTCCTGCTGTCCCGCCACCAAGCGGCCGTCGCTGACGAAGCCCTCAGGGCGAGCGGCCAATTCGTCGATGAGGCGTTGGCGCCATACGGCCGCACGCTCACTTGCGTCGGCGTCGTCGACGGCGCTGTGCATTTCGCGCGGGTCGTTGTCGAGATCGAAGAATTGAGTCTGACCCGTCTGGGTGTACCAGATCAGTTTTTCGTGGCCGTCCGTGACCCACTGGTTGCCCTGGTCGGGCTCGTAGCAGGCGGTGTGTTCGCCGTGGAGGTAGTCGCGCCAGGTTGGTGCATCGCCGCGCATGAACGGCAGGACGCTGGCGCCGTCGACGGACTCGGGGATCGGGACGCCGGCCGTGTCGAGGATGGTTGGCATGACGTCCTGCAGGCCGACCGGGCGCTCGATCGTGAGGCCGGCGGTGCAGTCCATCCACTCGGGGGCGCGGGCGAGGAAGGGGACGCGGATGGACGCTTCGTAGGGCCAAGTTTTCCGGAAGAGATTGTGGTCTCCCAGCATCTCGCCGTGATCGCTGGTGAAGATCACGAGTGTGTCGTCCAGCAGGCCGCTCTCGCGGAAGCCCTTGAGCAGGCGCGAGATCTGGTCGTCGACGTGGTTGACGAGGCCGTAGTAGCCGGCGCGGCAGTTGTGGAGGTCGTCCTCGCGCAGGCGCATGATGGAGGCGTCGGGATTGAGGCCGGGGAGCGGCGCTTCGAGTTGGGGCGCCCAGTCGCCGACGTAGGGATCGGGCAGGTCCATCGCGTCGTAGCGTTCCCAGTAGACGAGCGGCGGGGTGAGCGGCGGGTGCGGGTCGACGAACGAGACCCAGAGGAAGAACGGTGCGTCGGTGTCGCGCTGGCCGATGAAGCGGAGGGCTTCGTTCACGCACCAGGTGGTGTGCGAGAAGCGTTCGTCCAGATGGCTTGGGCGCCCGACCCAGCCATTGGTGGACACGCCATGGGCCAGGCCCATTTCCAGCGAAGTGGCGCCATTGTCGCCCAGCCATTCCGCATAGTCGTTGCTGTCGCGCTGGCTGTCGGCCCAGATCATGTTGTCGAATCCGTAGCGCTTGCGTTGCGGGTACATGTGGAGTTTGCCGACCAGTTGCGTTTGGTAGCCGGCTTTGGACAACTCGCCGGGCAGGGAGTGGTCGAGTGCCCAGCCGACGCCGCCGTAGAAGCCGACCATGCCGTGGTTGAAGGGCCGCATGCCCGAGAGCATGGTGCGGCGGGCTCCGATGCAGGACGGGACTTCGGCGTAGGCGCGCGTGAAATTGGTTCCGCTGGCGGCCAGGAAGTCGAGATTGGGCGTTGCAAGCGGGTCAGCGCCGTTGATGCTGAGGGCGTCGCCGCGTTGCTGGTCGGTCGTGATGAAGATGATGTGCGGACGGCGATCAGCCAAGGTGCGGCACCTGATTCGGCAGACGCGCCGTGATTATGGCGTATGGATGAGCAGAGGTCGCGCCAGCACGTGCCAGAGCCTGGTTCGGTGTAGCCATTGTGGACGGCGCAGCGAACGGATTGGGCATATAGTCAGCGTCACGGTCGGGATTTGCTACAGGGACGAAGGTGATGGCTGAGTTGCTTCCAGGCCGAGTGCCGCCGTTCGAGGTCGCCGCCGGGTACCACCCGATCATGGACTACCGGTTCGTTGGCGCCGGGCAACCGCGCTGGGTTGGGGCGGATGGCAACCCGATTCACTACTGGGAGACGACCGACCCGGACGAAATCCGCGCGGAGCACGCGAACGTGCCGCGTGGAATCGAGCTGCGGACGCAGCCGGCGGATCGGTCGGAGCCGATTCTGACCTGCACCGAGCCATGGGAGTACAACAACGGCGGGCCGGCGATCATTCGGGACGGCGGGTTGTACCGGATGTGGTACCACGCGATCGCGCCGGATCACTGGGATCCCGAGATCGCGCCGTCGATTGGCTGGGGGCCGGACTGGGGCGGGTTTCTTTGCTACGCGGAATCCGATGACGGGTTCGAATGGAGAAAGCCCGATTGCGGGCAGTACGAGTGGCAGGGGCAAGGGGCCACGAACATCGTGCTTGGCCGGGAGCTGGCAGGCGAGCCGGGCATTCACGGGCAATCGGTTTTTCTGGACCCAGGTGCGCCAGCGCATGAGCGGTTCAAAGCGATATACATGGGCCGGCTATCGAAGGACGTCATCAATCAATGGGCGCGGGAGCGGCCGGAGCAAGTCGATCCGTGGATTGCGGTGTATCCGGATCGCGGGATCTTCGTGGCCACGTCGCCGGATGGAATCAAGTGGACGCCGCACCCGGAGCCGGTGGTGATCTACATCAGCGACACCATGAACGTGGTGGACTGGAACGACGAGCGGCAGAGCTACGTGTGGTACTCGCGGGGCTGGTCGTGGGATCGGCGCACGATCGCGCGGGCCGAGACGCGCGACTTCTTTGCCTGGCCGCTGCCGGAGCAGGTGTTGACCACGCCGCCGGATGACCTGGCATTCACGGACATCTACACCAACGGCAAGGTGACGTATCCGGGCGATGCGTCCACGCACATCATGTTTCCGACGCTGTACGACCGGGCGCTGGACACGACGTCAATCGCGGTTGCGACGAGTTCGGACGACGTGGTGTGGAACTGGGCGCCCGGCGGACCGGTGCTGGAGCCAGGGGACGAGGGCAGCTTCGATTCGGGTTGTCTTTTTGCCTGCAAGGGCCTGATCGAGCTTGGGACCAACCGAATCGGCACGCCGTATTCGGGTAACAACCTGCCGCACAAGTACCCGCGTCAGACGCTCGAGAGCGCCACGGCGTACGCCACGTGGGAGCGCGGGCGGATTGCGGGGCTGGTTGCGGAGGGCGACGGGGAGTTCGCGACGCCGCAACTGCTGCTGCACGGGCGGGAAATTCGACTGAACATAAGAACGGCGGCCGACGGCGAGGTCCGGGTGACGGCGCTGGAGCGCGGGGCGGGATGGACGTCGCGGCCGGGTCATGGCGCGTGGGTCGAGGTGGGTAAGAGCCGGTCGATTCAAGGAGATCACCTGAGCGTGCCGGTGGATTGGAACGGCAGTTCAACGCTCGGGCTCTCGGCGCACGGTCCGGTTGTTCTTCAATTCAAGATGCGGAAGGCGTCGTTGTTTGGATTTGAGGTCACCGGCTAGCCGCAGCGCAGGTCGGCATAGACTTGCCGTAAGGCTCGGACGCAGGGAATCCAGGGATGGCGCGCCTATGAAGATTGTGATTGGCACCGGCCAGTTTGGCGAAGACTATGCGGAGAAACTCGGGGCGCGCTTTCCCGAGGCCACATTCACCATGGCCCTAACCGATCCCGCAGAGGTGCGCGAGATCGTGGATGCCGATGCGTTCCTGGGCTGGCCGGAGCCGGAAGCCATAGCCGCGGCGCAGCGATTGCGCTGGATTCACGTGCCGGGGATGGGCATCAACAACACGATGCGCAGTCCGGGAATCGCGGAGTCCGGGATCGTGGTTACCAATTCGCCAGGGGCGCACACGAGCCCGATCGCCGACCACGTGATGTTCTTTGTGCTTTCGCTGGCGCACCAGGGTCGACGACTGCTGGACGATCAGCGGGCGCGGCGCTGGGACGCCGGGTCGTACGAACGCCAACTGCGGGACCTGGACGGCTCTCACATGCTGCTGATTGGGCTGGGCGGCATCGGACGCGCCGTGTTTCAGCGGGCGCAGAGCTTTGGCATGCAGGTGTCGGCGATCGATCCGAATCCCACGGATGTCCCGGCGGGGGTTCGCGAGGTGGGCGGCGAGGACCGGTTGGATGCGCTGCTGGCTGACACCGACTGGTTGGTTGTCACCGTGCCCGTCACGGCGGGCACCCGGAACATGATCGACGCCCGTCGAATCGGCCTCCTGAAGCAAGGGGCATCGGTGATTGTCATTTCTCGCGGTGGCATCGTTGACGAGGACGCGCTGGCGGAGGCGCTGAGCTCGGGTCACTTGTTTGGCGCCGGCCTCGACGCCACGGAAGTCGAACCTCTGCCCGACGAGAGCCCGCTGTGGGACTTGGACAACGTGCTGATCTCGCCGCACTGCTCGGGCGTCACGCCCAGCAATTGGAAGCAACGCCGGCAGACGCTTGAGGACCAGGTGCGTCGCTTCGTTGAGGGGCGGCCGCTGGCGTATATCTGCGATCTCGAGCGGGGGTATTAGGCCGGGACAAACTCCGCGACGCCCACAGCTTCCTCAGAAAATCTCCGCGGTCGATGGCAACTCGTGAATCGCGGCTTCCTGGATTCGCAGGTGCAGGGCCTGATGCCAGCGGTGGGGGACGAAGATGTTCAGGACGCCGTCGTCGACGAAGGCGTCGATGTAGGAGCACTGGTGGTTCATGAAGGGCATCTCGTATTCCGGGGCGAGGGCGTTGGCGAAGACGAAGCGCGGCTGGCCCCAGGTGCGGCCGCCATCCGATGAGATTGCCACCCAGATTTCGGAGCGATCGCCCATCAGGGATTCCTTGTCGCCGCTGAGGCCGGTGTAGTCAAGGTCGTGGTGGCGGTTGTGGTGGAAGGCCGCGAGGTGGCCGCTGGAGAGCTTGAAGAGCATGGGCGGGGCGTCGGGATGAATAAGTGGAGTTGATTCGGGGTCTGACCAGGTGCGACCGTCGTCGTGGCTGCGGAGGTTCCAGAGGTGGCCCTCGGGCGTTCGGGCCATGGCGTAGATCTCGCCGTTGCCGAGGTCGATTGGGCGAAGTTCGTCCATGCGGTTGAAGCCGCCGGCATGCCAGCCGCCGTGGCGGGCGTCGGGCAGGAGCTCCCAGGTCTGGCCCTGGTCCTCGGAGCGCAGGATGTATTGGCGGGTCATGAGGGGGCGGTAGGACCAGTCGCCTTCGTGGGCGCCGAGCAGCCAGGTTCCCGCCTCGGTTTCGCACATGCGCATGACCGACATGCCGGTGAAGCCGGGGTCGTTGGCGGGGCGAATCAGTCGGACTTCGGACCAGGTGTGTCCATCGTCGTCGGAGTAGCGGTAGCCGATTGGCGCGTTTTCGTGCAGGCCGCGCCTGGTGGTGTGGAGGGCCCAGATTGGCTGCGTGCCGAAGCAGTAGATACGGCCTTTGGGGACGCCGCTGCCCGCTCGGGGTGTGAGCGGAATGAAGCCGTGGAGGTTGTAGTCGATGTCGATGGGCCGCGTCGGCCCGTGCCAGGTTTCTCCCCGGTCGCTCGACCGGAGTGCCACCAGGTCGTTCGCCTTCCGTTCCTGGCGACCGTAGTGGCAGCGGCCCTCGGGGGCCGCCACGGTGTTGGTGGGGAACATCAAGAGATAGTCGCCACCGGGCGTCTTGATGGCCCGGGTTTCGAAGAGGGTGCCGCGCTCGGTGCGGTAGACGATCTGGCCGTCGACGGCCGGGGCGGTTATCAGCCCCAGGTGCTCGCGCACGACCAACCCGCCCGGCGGAGCATCAATAGCGAGGCGCCGGTCCTGCAGGTTGATTGATTCGGCCAGGCGCTGCGGTGGGTAGCGAGGACTCATTGGGTCGACTTTGCTAAAAAGCGGAGCGCGGGCTACGACAACGCGTAGGCGTAGAGGCGGGCCGCGCCGTAGAGCCAGAAGCGGAGCTTGACTCGGCTGGAGCCGAGATCCGACAGATTCTTGCCATTCCACGACACGGGGCGGCGGAGGCCGTCGATGAAGATGTCGCCGGAGTCCTGGCGGGTGAAGCCATCCAGGGGCTCGTTGGTTTCGGGATCTATGACTTCAACTTCGATCCAGCTGCGGTTCTGGCGAACGTCGCCGACGTTTATGGTCAGGCTGGACAGTCCAGCGGCCTCAATGGGCGTCGTGGTGGCGTGTCCTGGAGTCTCGCGGTCCGGCGTTTCGAGGCAGGTGAAGCCGTCCTCGCGTAGCGTGGCAAGGCCCATCCGCACGACTCGGCCGGAGCCGCTGCCGGAGCCGCCGTAGTCGATGCCGGGTATGAAGTTCTCGGGCGGCCAGGTGGTGAAGTCCTCAGCCGCGCCGCCGTAGTACAGGTAAATGGTGCCGTCCTTGATGACGGGCTTGTCGGAGATGACCAGCAGACCGCCGTCCCACTCGGTGTGAGCGCCGCGGGGGATGGTCGGCTGGTGGGGGTTTGCGCGCTCAAAGTTGGCGCCATCAGAGCTGACGGCCAGGCGAATGTCGCCGGCGTACATGCCGTAGAGCCCGTAATCGCTGGGGACGTACCAGCCGTATTCGTAGGCCATGATCCAGGCGCCGCCGTAGGGCGACAGCATGACGTGGTGGTCCTCTTCTTCGAGTCCGTCGTTGGGTGAAATCAGCGGGTTTTCGTCGGCGTAGCGGAAGTTCTCGATGTCGGGGCCGTAAGCAAGGAATTTCGCTCGGCCTTCAGACGGATTGCGCTTGGAGAACTGCTTCAGGTGCGGCTCGTCCAGTGGCACCATGGCCTGATAGACGGTCTTGAAGCGTCGGCTGGGGTCGGGATCCTGATCGTCACGCACGAGGACACCGACATCGGGCGGGCGTCCGCCCCACTGCGGCAGCAGGATTCGCTCGCCGGTGGTCCAGTTGATGCCGTCCGGGGAGAAGATGGCGCGGGCGCCGTGTTCGCTGTAAGCAGGCTCGCCGACGTAGCTGTGCAGACGCTTGATGCCCTTGAAGCGCTTGTTGGGGTCAGGCTCGGCCTCGTCCTTCATGACGGGACCGCGACCCTCGATGACGATGTTGTTTTCTTTGCTGCCCTTGTACTCGAACATCCCAAGATTCGGCTTGTGCCAATTGACGCCGTCTTCGCTGATGGCATAGCCGGTGGCCCACCAGCTGGCGCCGCCCATATCGGATCCGGCGTACCAGGCCTTGAAGAGCTTGTCCTCGTCGTCGTAGATGACGCTCTGGGAGGACCAGGGCGCGCAGTGGGTGGAGTCCCATTCCTGGATATCGCCCAGCGGGAGCACGGGGTTGAGCGGGTGCTTTTCGGCCTGGCAGACCGCTCGGACGACGTTGTGGAAGGAATCCACGCGGTCCAATAGAAGGAAGCCATCGGTGCTGGCTGGGTTGGCGCTCATGTGGAGACCTTTGAGGCTGAGGTGGATCTGGCTGTCAGGATAGACAGCCTGGGAAACCGATGCGACCAGGGCTGCCGGTCTGAGGGAACGGCCCGGGCGAGCCGCAATGGGAGACGGGCGCTAGCCCTTGATTCCGGTTAGCGCAATGCCGCGGATGAACTGTTTTTGGGCCAGGAAGAAGGCCACGATCATCGGGACGATGAGCAGCATGGCGCCGGCCATGAGGAGGTGATATTCGGTGCCGAACCTGGAGACGAAGAACCTGAGGCCGACGGCCAGCGTGAGGTTTTCGGTGCGCAGGAGGTAGATCAGCGGTTCGAGGAAGTCATTCCAGCGGTTCATGAACGAGAAGACCGCAATGGTCGCGATGGCGGGCACCGAGAGTGGGATGACGACTTTGCGCAGAATCTGCAGATGCGACGCGCCGTCGATGCGGGCCGCATCGTCGAGCTCGCGGGGCAGCGTGAGGAAGAACTGCCGCATGATGAAGATGTAGAAGGCCGTACCGAACAGGCGTGGAATCAGCAGCGGCCACAAGGTGTCAATCATGTCCAGGCGATGGAAGATGAGCCAGCGCGGAATCAGCGTCACCGCGCCCGGCAGCATCATTGTTGCCAGCACACCCAAGAACAGCTTGTCCCGGCCCGCGAAGCGCGTGCGAGCAAAGCCATAGGCTACTGAGACACTGGTGATCGTCTCGGCGACAACACTGAATGAAACCACGATCGCGGAGTTTTTCATCCATGACCAGGTTGGCCCGTTCTGCCACATGACGGAATAGTTTTCCCAGACCGGGGGCAAGGGAACGATTATCGGCGGAATTACGTAGAGGTCGGATTCCTTCGTCAGCGAGGTTCGCAGCATGAAGAACACGGGGTACATGTAGACGAATGCGCCGCCCACGACGATTGAGTACAGCAGGATGCGACGCGTCCACCGAATCGCGCGCAGAATGGCCGTTCCGCGAGTCTTCAATCTCGCCGTCGTTGCCGCCATCTAGCCGGGCTCCTGGTATTCGTAGTAGACCCAGCGCCGGGCGCCCACAAACTGCACGATCGTGGCGGCAAAGATGATCGCGAACAGGATCCAGGAGATTGCGGAGGCGTAGCCCATCTTGAAGGCATTCCAGCCCATGATCCAGATATAGAGCAGGATAAACAGCGTGGCATTATCCGGCCCGCCCTCTGTCATCAGCAGCGCCTGAGTCACGGACTGGAACGAGCCGATCACGCCCAGAATCAGGCTCAGGAAAATGTAGGGCGTCATCATCGGAATGGTCACATGGCGAACTTTCGCCCACCAGCCGCCGCCGTCGACTTCTGCCGCCTCATAGAGATGCTGGGGCACGCCTTGCAGTCCGGCCAGAAAGATCACCATCGACGCGCCCACGCCCCAGAAGCTCATGATGATGAGCGCCGGCATGGCCCACGTGGTCGAGGTCAACCAGCGCGGGCCCTCAATCCCAAACCAGCCCAACATCCCATTGAGTGCCCCGCGCGGCGCGAACAACCAGATCCAGATCAACGCCATGCCCACTCCGGAGGTCACCGAGGGGATGTAGTACATGGTTCGCCAAATCGGCATCCCGCGGACCTTCTGATTGAGCAGGCCGGCCACCGCAAAAGCGATCACTGTGGATCCGGGGACGTGAAACAGGGTGTAATAGACGGTGTTCCAGAGGCTCTTGGCGACCAGCGGGTCCGCGAGGGCTGCCTGATAGTTGCGAAGGCCAATGTATGTAGGCGGTCGACCAACATCCCAGTTCAAGAACGAAATCACGAGGGCGAACACGTAGGGCACAAGGTCCAGGAAGATGAACCCCAGGACCCAGGGGAAGATGAAGATCCAACCTTCCTGGCTGGCCATCCACTTGCGAATGACGCGCCAGCGTGACACGCGCGCCGGCGCGGTGCGCAGACCCGCCGTCTTAGGGCTGAGGCTGGTCGACGCCACGCTTCACCTCCGGGCCAGCGGCCCGTCTGCATCTAGACAACCAAAGCGCCTGGCCCGGGTTGCCTGTGGACAGCCGGTGGGGACGCCGAATGGACGTCCCCACCGGAAAAAATCCTGAGAGCCTAGATCTCGCGCCGGAGAGCTTCGGTTCCCTCGGCGTCCAACTCTTCCATCATCTGGTACGGGTTCTCGCCACCGACCAACGCGCGGTCGGTCAGCTTGGCCCTGGAGAGCCGGAACCACTCGAGCCAGTTCGGGTGCGAGTGTGTGCCGCGAACCCAGTTCTCACGGAACTGGCCCACAGCCTCCGCCTCGGCTGCCAAGTCGGGGAAGTTGTCCGTTCCGCTGGCGAATTCGGTGATGAACGGGCTGTTCCAGATGTTCTTGACGGCGGGAACCACGGGCTGGAACTCGGCCAGGTACGGCGCCATGATGTCGCCGTGCCAGAAGAAGGCAAGCCCGGCGGCCTCCTCCGCGTTGCCGCGCTCTTCGGCGGCCCGATTGACCACGATGTTGTTGGTCTCGTTGTGGTAGCCGCGGAGCCCCGAGTAGGGCGACTGGTAGGGCCAGAACACGTGAAAGTCGAAGCGACCGCCAATGTTGTTCTTGATGCCTCCGCCCGAGTTGTACCCGAAGCCCGACATTCCGATTAAGCCACTGGCAAACAGGTTGTTGGAGCCGGAGGTGTTGGCCGGCGACTCCAGTGTGGCCTGCACCTCGTCGGTGTTCGGCGACACGCCGTCTTCCCAGGCCAACTTCCACCAGTCGGCGAAGGCCTCAACCGAGTTGCCGCCAGGCTGTGTGGCGATCGAAGCCGTGGAGGTCTCGGTCTCCGTGTCGTACCACTCGGCGCCTTCGCTGGCGAAGCGTTCGGCGAAGCCCTGGTTCCAGCTGTAGGTCTGACGCTCGAAGCCCCAGACGTTGGTTTCGGGGTCGCGCATCTGGGCGGCCAGATCGCGCAGTTCGTCGAACGAGTAGTCCTTGTCGGGAATGGTGACGCCGAAGCGCTCGACCAAGCTCAGGTTCGCCATCATGGCGCCCACGTACACGCCGTAGGGCACGCCACGGGTGACCCCGTCCTTGTCGACCAGGTAGCCGTCGTGCCACCAGAAGTCGTTCTTCGTCAACCCCGCTCGCTCCATATGGGGCTCGAGGTCCAGGTTGTAAAGGTCAGCGTTCCACCACAGCTCGGACATCAATTCCGGCCCGGAACCCGCCACCAGCAGGTTCGTCAGGATGCCGGAATAGCCAACGGCGGTGCTGCCGCCGGAGCCCGAGATGATGAGGATATCTACCGTCACATGCGGGTTGACCTTGTTGTACTGCTCGGCCATGAACTGGTGCGTGGCCGCGCGAACGCCGGAGCCCCAGTCAGTGGAGAATTCCAGCCGCACCGGCGTCTTCTGCATTGGCGCCTCGACCATCACTTCGACTTCCCTGGTGACGACCTTCTCGACGACCCTTTCTCGTTCGACGATCTCGGTCACCACACGCTCGACCGGCACCTCGACTTGCTGGGTAACGATCTTCTCCTGCGTGACGATGCGCTCGACGGGGACTTCCTTGACTTCGGTCCTGGTCACGATGGTCTCGACGGGGACTTCCTTGATGACTGTCGTCTCGACCGGGACTTCCTTGGTGATTACTTGCGGCTCGGCTTCGCCGCAGGCCGCCAGCGCCGCGACGCCCGCCGCGCTTACACCCAGACCACCGGCCATGCGTAGCATCCGGCGGCGGGTCATGTGTGAACTAATGCCCATACCGAGAGCCTCCCCTAGAATGCGCCGCACCAGCGCGGCACCGTGCGCCAAAGTACCATGAACGCTTCCCCCCCCCCAAATCATCCCAGACCGAAACGACACCACCTGTGGAACATGATTTGCTGATTACGGCCGGACGCATCCAGGACCCCTCGCGAGGCCTTTGCGGACCAGGTTTTGTGGCGACAAGCGGTAGTCGCATTGCGACCGCCGTCATTGGAACGGAAGCAGATGAGGTCCCGAAGGCTCGGCAGCGACTGGACTTTCCTGACGGTGTGTTGCTGCCGGGGCTGGTGGATATGCACGCGCACCCGGCCGTCGAGGACTCCAAGTATGGGATCGATCCCGACGAGCACTTCCTGCCGCGCGGTTCCACGACTGTCATGTCGCAGGGTGACGCGGGCGCCCGGAACTGGTCGAGGTACCGCGAGCGGGTGATCGAGCGTGCTCGAACACGGGTGCGGATGGCGATCAATCTGGCGGCCTCCGGGGAGTCCAACCCGGGCCACAGCCTGGGGGATCTGGCCGAGGCCGATGTCGACGCCTGCGTGAATGCAATCCGCGATGGCGGTGACTTGATCTGGGGCATTGCCATCAACGTGGCCGAGGCCGTATGCGGGGACAGCGACCCGCGCGAGATGTTGGGCCGCGCAATCCAGGTCGGCGAGGCGACCGATCGTCCGCTGCTGGTGGGCACCCGCCACGACGAGGATTTTCCGCTTGACGAGTTGCTGGAACAGTTGCGGCCCGGGGACGTGGTGACGTATTGCCTGCACGGACTTGTCGACCGCATTGCGCGGGACGGGCGGGTTCTGGATTGCGTCTGGCAAGCCCGCGAGCGCGGCGTGCTGTTCGACACCGGCCACGGGATGGGATCGTTCGACTTTGAGGTTGCCGAGACGGTGATCAGGGAAGGCTTCCTACCGGACACGATTTCGACAGACCAGTACCGGCGCCATGTGGGATCCAACCCGCAGCACGACCTTCCTCTGACCGTATCCAAGCTGCTGGCCGTCGGGATGCGTGAGGAAGACGCCTGGCCGCGGATTACGTCGCGCCCGGCTGAAGTGCTGGGTCTTGCCGGCGAGGTAGGGACGCTGGCTCCCGGGGCCTGCGCCGACCTGGTGGTCCTGACCGAGAACAGCAAGCCGGTTGCGTTGCGGGATGTCAGCGGCAACGAGCGCCCGGGCAGAATTTGGAGCGCCGCAGCCGTGGTTCGCGACGGCGAGGTGGTGGCGCCGATAGGTCAATAGCGCACTCGCCCGCTACTCAGGGCGAAAGCGTCCTGGTGGGCTTGTCGCCGGATGCGCGGCCGTCTAGATTCTTGACCAGTCCATAGTCGTGAGCTCGGGCACCGCCGAGACCGGAGGCAACGTGATCGCACCAAAGTCGCGCGTACCCGCGTACACCTACCCGACGACGCTGGCCGAGCAGGAAGCGGCGCTCGCCACGAACCCGCTGATGCAGCGCCTGCTAGCGTCACGCGAGTCCTACGCCGGCCTGCGCCATCGGCCCGCGTATCACTACGTCAACCCCGAGTCGACGTTGAACGACCCGAATGGGCTCTGTTTCTGGCAGGGGCGCTGGCACCTGTTCTACCAGGGATACCCCCCGGAGGACGATCGGCAGCACTGGGGGCATGCGGTGTCCGACGACCTGGTGCATTGGCGCGATCTGCCGTATGCCATCTATCCGAGCCCGGAGGACAAGTGCTTCTCGGGTTCGACCCTGGTTGAGGACGACCGGGTGATTGCGATTTACCACGGCGTCGGCGCCGGCAACATGGTCGCGACGTCCAGCGATCCGCTGCTGCTGAACTGGGAGAAGGTGGGCAACCGGCCCGTGATCCCGATGCCGGATCGCGACGGTCCGCCGGCACCCTACCGGGTCTTTGATCCCTGCATCTGGATGAAGGACGGCGCCTACTACTCGCTGTCCGCGGGAACCAAGCCCGAAGGCCCGGCCGGCAAGCCGATCCGGGCCAACTTTCTCTTCAGGTCCGAGGATCTGGAGAACTGGGAATACCTGCATCCCTTCGTCGAAGACGACCACTACTCCATGGTGGGCGACGACGGCGCCTGCCCGTACTTCTGGCCGATTGGCGACCGCCACATGCTGCTCTTTTACAGCCACACGAGCGGCGGGCAATACCTGCTGGGCGACTACGACACCACGCGCGACAAGTTCGTGGTGACGAACGGTGCGAAGTTCAACTTCGGGCCGTCGGGGCCATCGGGTTTGCACGCACCGTCGGCCACGCCCGACGGCGAGGGCGGCCTGATCGTGATCTTCAATATGAACCCGGGTAAGCCCACGCCGCGCTGGAACCAGATCATGACGCTGCCTCGTCGACTTACAGTCGACGGCGACGTTGTGTATGTGGAACCCGTCGAGACATTGACCTCCTTGCGGCAGGCTGAGCAGGACCTGGGTTCAATGGATCTGCCGGCCAACCAGGAGGTTGTGCTGGACGGGACATCCGGCGACGCGCTGGAGCTGGAGTTGGAAGTCGAGCCGTCGTCTGCGCCGATGGTCGAGCTCAATGTCCTGCGATCGCCGGACCGCGAGGAGTTCACGCGCGTCGCCTTCTACCGCGACCGCGGCTATCGCACCAACCACTTCACCCAGGGAATCGTCGGACCGCTCTGGACGCACCTGAGCCAGGTTTCAATCGACACGTCGTATTCGTCGATCGCGCCGGATGCGTTGTCGCGCGCGCCGGAAAACGCGCAGGTGCTAATCGCTCCCGACGAACCGCTGCGGCTACGAGTCTTCGTTGACCGAAGCGCGGTGGAGGTGTTCGCGAATGGGCGACAGGCCCTGGCGGTGCGCGTCTACCCGGAGCGCGAAGACAGCGTGGGCGTGTCGTTGCGTTCGCAGGGAGCGCCGAGCACGGTCAGCTCGCTGAAGGCCTGGACGCTGGAGTCGCTCTGGGACTAGGCCGCGACCGCCCGCCGGACTAGCGGCTCGACCAATCCAGGTCGATTTCAGGAACCATCGGCATTTCCTGCATGAACCGGTAGAAACGCCCGGTCGGACCGCCGTCCGGCAGTGAGGCGAGCCAGACGGCCGTGGGGACGGCTTCGGACGGGGGCACGTCTGAGTTTGGGTTCATGTCGGTCTTGACCGAGCCGGGACTCATGGCGTTAATCAGTACGTTCGACGCCTTGACCTCTTTGGACATCGAAATCGTCAGCGCGTTGACGGCGGCCTTGGAGGCGGCATAGGCCGATTCGCCGGGATTGCACATGATGCAGGCGCCGGACGAGACGTTGACAATACGCCCGTAGCCCGCCTCAATCATGTGTGGCAGCGCCGCGTGGCAGCAGGCGAACAGTCCGATCAGGTTGACGGCCTGGACGCCGGCGAACGCTTCGGGTGAGACATCGGCAACATGCCCTCGGGCGGTGCTCACGCCGGCGTTGTTGCAGAGTACGTCCAGACGTCCGTGACGCCCGACGACGCCGTCGATTACCTGGCGCACGGCCTCCGAGTCGCTGACGTCCAATGGAACAACTTCGGACGTTCCGGTCAGGTCATTGATTTCTGATGCCACGGCAGCCAGCCGCGCTTCGTCACGCGCCGTCAGGATCACGTGCGCGCCGTCGCGTGCGTAACCGAGTGCAATCTCGCGTCCGATTCCCCGGCTGGCGCCGGTGACGAGCGCGATTCGACCAGCAAGACTCATACGAACGCCCCTTCAGCTACAACGGCTGTGTGAGTGGTTACACGGGCCACCAGGCCGGCCGAGGGCGATGCTTCAACCGCGAAGCGGTGCTAGCTGCCCTGATCGGCTTCCTTGGCCGCCTTGGCTTGATCGAGACCGGACCGGCGCGCTTCGGCGTCCTTCTCGTGGTCCGTCGCGCCAACGCATCCACGTCCGCAGCGGCCCGAGGGCTTGAACTCGAAGGAGTCGCTGTCGGCGCAGGCGCCGAGCCCGATCAGGGCCGGGCCAACTATCAGCGCGCCGATCACCGCGCGTCGGCCTAGGACTCGAGGGATATGGCTTGGCATGATCCCGGCTCACTGATGCCCTAATCGGGTACGAGCATAGCCCAGACAGCAAGTTGCCGGAAACCATGCCACGGCCGGGTCCGGCCAGCGTCGGAACGGCTAGCTGACCTGGAGCGGCCGGCGGCACTTGACCGGCACGTCGATCAACGATGGTCGGTCGAGCTCGAGCGCATCGCGCAACGTAGCTTCAAGGGTTTCGGGTGTGGCTCGCATGCCGACGGCGCCGAAGGACTCGGCGAACTTCACGAAGTCGGGATTGCTGAGATTGACCTCGTAGTCGTTGTCGTAGTCGCGCAAGAAGTCTTCCTTGATTGCCCCATAGGCGTCGTCATTGATGATCACAACCGGGACATTCAGCCCCTGCTGCACGGCGGTCGCCATTTCCTGGGCGGTAAACAGAAAGCCTCCATCGCCTGTCAGCGAGATAACCGGTTGCTCAGGCGCCGCGATCTTGGCGCCGAGCGCTACGGGGTACGAGTAGCCCAAGGTTCCGAACGCCAGGCCGTAGAGCCAGGTTCGCGGCTCGTAGAAGGGCAAATGCTCACGGCTCCAATACCCCAGCAAGTGCGGATCACTGGCCACGATGGTGTTGCGGGGCAGGGCGTTTCGAATGGCTTTCATGAGCCCCCACTCCAGGGGCGCGCGCTGGGCCAGTTCGGCGCGGACTTCGTCTCGCGCCGCGCGACCTTCGTCAACCCACTCGTCACGGTCGACCTCGGGCGCATCGGCCGTCGCTTCCACCAGTGCGGCCAATCCCGCTTTCGCGTCCGCGTGCACACCGATCTCGGCGGGGAAATTCTTCCCGGGCTGGGTCGGATCGATGTCGATGTGCAGCAGCCGCTCAGGAACCGGCAGCGTCCAGCGGCCGCTGGAGAGATACGAGAACCGAGCGCCCACGGCCAGCATTACGTCCGCCTGCTTCATGAAGCGCCGGACCGGGCCGTGCTGGTTCAAATTGCCGATAACCAGCGGATGGTCTTCGGGCATCGCGCCCTTGCTGGTAGTCGTCAGCATGACCGGGATGTCGAGCGTCTCGGCCAGCGTCCGCAATTCGTCCCAGGCGCCCGACATCATCACCCCGCCGCCGGCCCAGATGATCGGGCGCTCGGCCGCGGCGAGAATGGACGCCATGCGCTCCAGGTCGGTTGAATCGCCCTGGGGCGGTTGGTGCGTTTCCTCCTGCAGCAGCTCCACCTCGCCGTCGCCCTGAAAGGCGTCAACCGGGATTTCGACGACGACGGGGCGGGGGCGATTGACCTGCATGCGGCGGAGCCCCTCGTGGATGGCGGCCGGAATCTCGCCGGGCGACATGGCCTGCCGACTCCACTGGCTCAGGCGGCTGAAAACCCCGAACTGATCCTTGCTTTCGTGGACGATTCCGCGGTCCTGGTAGAGGTATGCGGACATGTCTTCAGCCATGATGTTCAGCAGCGGGATGCCGTCGCCGTAGGCTTCGCCCATGGGGGTAGCCACGTTCAGCGCTCCGGGGCCGGCCGTACTTAGCACCGTGGCCGGCTTGCCGGTGACGCGAGCCGCTCCGATGGCCATGTAGCCGGCGCCCTGCTCGTGCCGCACCAGCACATGGCGGATCTTGTCCTGTCGCATCAGGCGGCCGTACAGGTGCTCACTGTGATATCCGGGAATCCCGAACACCAGGTCAATGCCCTCGGCAATCAAACTCTGGACCACGGCGTCGGAGCCGGTCATCACTGCCATTCAAGAACTCCTGCCAAGCCGCTGCGAGCGCTGATCGTAGCCGACCGCGCGTTGCTTCAGCGGCCTGGTCGCCGGCTTGCCGAGAGGCGTGTCCGGACAATGCGTGCCAGTTGCGGAACCTCCGGCACGCGCAGCACGGCCAGCATGGCCGTATATGCGCCCACGATCCCCGCCCCGCTTAGCAGCAACACTCGCCAGCCAGCGGCGCCGTCGGGAGCCAGCGCAGCGGTGGACCACTCGCGCAGAAGGAGACCGGCGGCAGCCGCCAGGGCCCCGGCGGTGATGACGCGGGCGCCGAACCACCAGAGGCTCGTATCGCCAAAGCCGCCCAGCCGGCGCCACAGCAGCCAGCCCAGAACGGCCCCGTGCAAGCTGTTCTGTACGGAATTGGCCGCGACCAGTCCAAAGACGCCGAACGGCTCGACCAGCGCCAGCGCCACTACCAGGTAGGCCAGCCCGCCTCCCACTCCGACGAGTACGGGCGTAAGCGTGTTGCGGGTGGCATAGAAGGCCGCAATGAATATCTGATCCAGCACGGTGAGGGGAAGTTGAACCGCATAGATCAATAGGGCCAGGCCCGTCAGGTCGGTCGCTGCCGCGTCAAAGTCTCCGCGTTCGTAGACCACGCGTATCACCGGCACGCTCAACGCAGTGAGGATGACGGTGACGGGAATCATGAGGACGAACGCGCTGCGGCCGGCGGTTACCAGCGCCGATTTGAACTCGTCGGCGTTCACCAGATCGCGCGAGTCTTTGGGCGCGGTGCGCGCCAGCACGGGCAGAAACGCCAGCGCGATCGCCGATCCGATCAGCCCCAACGGGAACTGCTGTAGCCGGGTAGCAAAGCGCATGATCGCCAGGCTGCCCTCACCAGTGCGAGATGCGAGGTTGGTGTCCACGATGACCAACGCCTGTGCCAACACCAGGCCGCCGGCGATTGGCAGATACAGTCGAAGCGCGCGGGCAGTGTCGGCGTTGCCCCGCCAGGTGGGCCGCGCAAGTCGAACTCGATCTCGAACCAGCGCCGGAACCTGGACCAGCAGATGGGCGCCCGCGCCGGCCAGGTAGCCGATGGCTACCCCAACCGGTCCAACAGTCGGCGTGAGCGCCAGCGCCAGAACGATCAGCGTTCCGTTGAGCGACGCCGGGCCAAACGACGGCGCGGCATATCGATCGCGGGCGTAGAGCCGTGCCGCCGTGACCGCGGACAGCCCCAGAACGAGCACCGCCGGAAGTGTGATTCGGGTCATAATCACGGCCAGGTCTCGCGTCGCCTCTGGCAGACCTGGCGCGGCCGCGGCAACGAGTTGCTCGGCCAAGAGCACGAGCACAACGGTCACGCCGACCAGCGCCAGGCCCACGGAGGCGATGAGGGTCGAGAAGGTCCTTGCCAAGCGCCGATCGTCCGCAGCCATTTCGCTGAACAGTGGGATCAGGACGCCCGAGACGGCGCCGCCGATCACGAGTTCGTGCACCAGCTGCGGGACTCGCGTTGCGACTTCGAAGGCGTCGGTCGCGCCGGATAGGCCGAAGAGGGCGGCAATTACAGGCTCGCGCACGAAGCCGAGCAGCCGGCTGAGGACGTTGCCGGCCGCAACCAGGGCGGCGGCCGTGGCCACTCGCCTGGTCGTCGCAGTGTTCACGTCGTGCGACGACTCCGAGCGATCAACTCGCTGGAGGCATGGCCTGGCGCGAGGGGCACGAAGACTGCCGGGATTCCAAGTCGCTGGAGGGTGGCAGTCTCTGGCAACGTCCGTCCCCCCGCTTCGGGATCGTAGTCCGCTCCCTTGACATAATAATCCGGGCGAAGCTGTTCAATGAGTCGATCGGCGGTTGCCTCGTCGAAGGGCGTCACGGCGGTCACCCAGCGGACCGCGCGAATAACCGTCAGTCGATCCTCCAGCGACACCAGCGGGCGGTCGGGACCCTTCAGCTTGCGAACGCCGGCGTCACTGTTCAGCCCGACTACGAGGACGTCACCGGCGGCTGCGGCGCCGCGCAGCAGGGCTATGTGACCCGGGTGGATCAGGTCAAAGCACCCGTTGGTCAGCGCGATGCGCCGGCCGGCGGCGCGTGCCCGAATTCCCCAGTCCTCAAGGTCGCCGGTGCGGATGACCTCGGCGTCAAGCGACTTGCTCACGGGCCTCGTACACGATCTCTTCAGCCGACACCACGGCCACACCAAGCTGGCGAACTACGACCCGGGCCGCAAGTGACGCGAGGACGGCCGCTTCCTGCGGCGTGGCGCCGCCCAGGATCGCGGTCGTCATGGTTGCGGCCACGGTGTCGCCAGCCCCGGAGGGATCGGCCACGCGGCCCGTGGCCGCCGCCGGAACGAACGTCCGTCCGTCCCTGCCTGCATCCAAGGCCATGCCCGCCGCACCGAGGGTGACCAGGACAGCCTGGACTCCCACCGATTGCCTCAGTTCACCGGCCGCGACCAGCGCGTCGGCGGTCGAGGTGATTTCGCGTCCGAGTTCGTCTTCAGCCTCGGGCTGATTCGGCGTGAGGAGTGTGGCGTCGCGAAACCTGGCCAAGTCGCCGTGTGCGTCGGCGGTAATGACCATTCCGGCAGCGCATGCCGCGGGTAAGGCCGTTTCCAGGATGGATGAACTGATCACGCCGGTCTCGTAGTCGGAGATCACCAGGGCTTCGTTGTGGGCGACCGCGGATGCCAGGTAGGTGGACATGGCCTCAGCGATCTCGTGCGAGACGGGTTTGCGGTCGAGCGTATCCACGCGGGCGATCATGCTCTGTGGGCGCTGGCGGTCGCCGCCGGCCCAGATTCGCAGCTTGACTGCGGTCACGCGATCCGGATCGGGCAGGAGGCCATTGGTACGAATCCCCCGCTGTTCCAGTTCCTCACGCAGTCGGTCGGCCATGGCATCGGCGCCAACGACCCCTGCCACGGCCACGTCGCAACCCAAAGCGCTCAGATTGGTAGCCACGTTCGTGGCCCCTCCGGGGATCAGCCGACGTTCGTGCTGCTCGATGACCGGCAGGGGGGCTTCGCGCGAGAGTCGCCGAGCCGTGCCGACGATGTGCTCGTCCAGCACCATGTCGCCGAGCACGATGACCCGCTTGCCGGCCGCACGGTCAAGGATTTGGGCGGCGCGGCTGGGTTCAATGGTCGGGCCTGAGGCCCCCATCAATCAGCCGCGCGCCTTGCGTAGGTAGGTGGCGCACTGGCGCAAGGCCTCGGCCGGATCCCCACGCAGCCGGCACTCCAGGGCCGTCGAGCCTGAGTAGCCGACGTCACGCAGGGCGGCATAGATCGCGCCGAAGTCAGTCGAGCCAGTGCCCGGGTGCGCCCGCTGGTTGTCCGCAAAGTGCACGTGACCGATCCAGTCGCCGGCCGCACGAATGCTGGCGGCACTGTTGTCTTCTTCAATGCCCATGTGGAATACGTCGGCCAGGACCTTCACCCGCGGACTTCCAACCCGCTCGGCGATGGCGATTCCGTCCGCCAGGGTGTTGATCAGGTGCATTTCGTAACGATTGAGCGGTTCGATCGTGATGGTTACGCCCGCGGCCTCCGCATGCGGCGCCAGTTGCTCCAGGGCTCGTACGTAGCTGTCAGCCTGGTCCTGCGCGACGATGCCGTCCGGCAGCGGGCCGCGCACCGGCACGGAGATCAAGGCCGTGACCCCCAGTTCGTGGCAGGCGTCGAGGGCGCGTCGCGTCTGATCGATGCGGCGGCGCTGCGAGTACTCATCCTCCACAAGGTCCAGGCCGCGTCCGTCCGGGCACATGCTCATGGCGGGGATGCCGGCCGATGCAAGCGCGCCGCGGTATTCGGCAACGTGATTCACCGCGTCGCTGTGGATTTCGACAGCCTCGTAACCAGCGGCGGCAAGACAGTCGATCCGCTCCGCGACCGAGTCTCCTGGAGCCAGTCGTACCTGTGCGGACAGTTTCATGATTAGGCCCTGCTCCTTCGGGGCGGCAGCGTAGCAGAGCCAGACAACGTTCCTGCTATCATTTCACGAAGCTTTTGGTAAATCAGAATTGGGCGTACGCCTCCTTTGAATAAGCGTAAGCGCGTGGCTTGGCGCAAGCACCGCCGCACCAAGAAACGCGATCGCCTGCGCCGCAAGGCTGAGCGCGACGCAGACAGCACGCCTTCTCGCCGACGGTCGCGTCAGCAGCCATAGCGGCTAGGCCGTCCGGCCACCTGCCGTCTCGATGATTGCCGCGTCCACGGCCGTGCAGCGCACGTTGCCGAACGGCGCCCATCTCATTGCTGCTCCCGTGCCGCACACCGCGGCCGTCAGCTTGCACGTAGCCTCACGAGCTGGCTCGGGAAGCGAGCCGGGCGAGTTGAGTGGTGTGACGCACTTCGTTGAGCACATGCTGTTTCGGGATCGCTCGCACGAACCCGGCGCATTTGCCTGCGCGATCGAGCGCCTGGGCGGGCAGATTAATGCGGCCACCGAACCGGAACTGACCGTCGTCGGTGCCAAAGTCCCCGCCGAGGCCTGGCCCGACGCGCTCCAGATCGTGGCGCAAATGGTGCATGAGCCGGCGATGGACCCTCAAGACATCGAAAAAGAGCGCACGGTCATCCTCGACGAGTTGGCGTTGCTTGACGATCTTCCGGAAGAGTCTGCTCGCCGAGCCGTGCTTGCGGCCCTTTGGCCCATGCATCCCTTCGGACGTGAAATCGCCGGAACGACGGAAACTGTGGGTTCGTTGACCCGTGAGGCTCTGCTTCGGCGAGCCGCCGCGATGTTTGCCGGCCGCAATACGATCGTCAGCGTGGCGGGCGCGCTCGATCCGGCTGTGGCGTTGGACTTGCTCGCCGATGCGTTTGGCACAGCGCCCGCCGGATCGCGCGAACTCTATCCCGCGGTCCATACCAACGGTCAGACAACCGACAGAATCCGGATCATTCGGCGCGAGGCCGAGCAGGCTTACTTTTCCATTGCCGGGTTCACGCCCGGTCGGTCAAGCAGCGACCGCTATGCGTTAGAGCTGCTGGGTGCGGTACTCGGCGCCGGCTTCGGCGCCAGGCTGGTGTTGGAACTCCGCGAGCGACACGGCTTGGCGTATGACATCAGCGCGGATGTTGGGCACTGCGGCGACCAGGGCGTTCTGGCGATTGACGGGGCCACCGACCCGGATCTGCTGACGAAGGCCATTACCATCGTTCTTGGCGAACTTTCCGGGGTGGTTGAGCGCGGCGTAACGGTGGACGAGTTTGAGCGAGCTCGCGCTTATGTCATCGGAGGCCTGGTGCGGTCTCTGGAGGACTCCGCCGTTGTGGCCGCCTGGTACGCCCGCGAGCACGCGCTGGAGTCCACTCCGCTTGCACCGGACGCTCTGGTTCGGCGACTACGTGTGCTGACGCACGACGATGTAAACGCGGCCGCTCGTGCCTGCCTCACACGTGACTGGCCGGTGATCGCAGTTGCGGGCCCGATCGACGACAGCGCTGAGCTACCCACTGCATTGGCGCTGAAGGGCGTCGGCTGACATGCGACCAAGCGAGGCGGCGGACCTGGCGCGACAGGCGCTGGCTGACGGCGACTCTGAATTGGCCGGTTCGATTGCCGATCGTCTCCTGGCCGACTTTGGCAGCTACCCACCCGCGCGGTTAGTGCGCGCACTGCTCGCCGAAGCGGCAAACGCCAGCGATTCCGCACTGGATGACCTGCGCGCCGTTACCTCCGCGGAGCCGACGAACGCGGAGGCCCGTGCCGCACAGGCACGTCTGTTTCAACGTCGAGGCGATACCGACCGAGCCCGCATGGTGGCCCGACAGGCGGTGGAATTGATTCCCAGCGACCCCGCCGTGCTGGATTCCGCTCTCGAAATCCTTAATGTCGAGCCTGACTCGCTGGACACGAGCGCCGCGGTACTGGCACGCGTTCATCTCAACTGCGGCTGGCCGGACCTGGCGGAGCGCCACGCCCGCGTGGCCGTGAGCGAAAGTCCGGAGCGCGTTGACGTCCGCCTCACGCTGGCCGAGGCGTTGTGGCGGCTTGGGCGGCTTCGGGCCTGCGAGGCTGAGTGCCGCGTCGTAGCCGATCAGGCCGAGGAGTGCGTGCGTGCTGCCGTGATGCGCGCCCACATCCTCTCGGAAAGAGGGCGTACGGCGGAGGGTCAGGAACTCCTGGACCGGATCGGTCGGGTCGACCCGGAATTCCGCGAAGCACGGGAATTGCTGGGCACGCTGGAAGTCCATCGTCTCGTGCTGCCGGACATGGTCGACATCGACTTGCCGCTGGAGTTCACCAGGCCGTCCAGCGGGGCCCCCGAGTTGGATGCCGAAGCGTCGCCAGTTGATGAAGCTCCGTCAGCGGCTCTGCCGGATTCCGATCCGGCGCCAGCGGAAACCCAGAGCGCCGACGGTCACGAAGAGCCGGTCGAGGCGCCTGCCGAGCCCGCCGTCGAAGTTCAGCCTTCGCCGACGGACGAGGGCCTTGCGGACTCCGAGGCACCTGTAGACGAAGACGGTGGTTTGCCGACGGAGGATGATGACGCTACCGATTTGCCCGAGCAGATGCGGCTTGATGAAGCTGCCGGGGACGAGGGATCGCCGAAGGCGGCGGCGGCGCCCGTTGCGAGTCAGAATGAGTTCACCGAAGGTGCGTCGTTCTCGACGTTTGACTGGGCGCGGCACCTGATTGAGAACTCAGAGTGGACGGAAGCCGAGCGCGTTTTGACCGACATCGTGGCGGCAAATGAACCCGACGAATCCCGTGTTGACGGCTTGCTGTTGGAAGCCGTCGCACATCGTGAACTTCGCGGATCGGCCTGGAAGCTGTTGGGCGACCACTACATGCAAACGGGCCGTCCGCAGCCCGCCGCCGACGCCTATCTGCGAGCGGCAAATGTCGCAGGTCAAACGACAGAATGAAGTCCATCTCAGACCTGCACAAGGGAATCCAGCGCTTGCCCGGTGTCGTGGGTAGTGCGGTTTGGCGAATTGGTGGAATCCCGACTGGCGACCTCGGAGGACATGGCGGGTCGGTCGGCCCTGGACTGCTGTCCGCCAGTATCGGGACGATGGAACAGGCTGTTGAGACGATGGGCCTGGGACAGATCGAGGAGATCTGGTTCGTGACCAAGGACACCCAGTGCCTGGCGTTGCGAGCGGGACAGTGGCAGGCCGTCGTGGTTGGCGGTCTTGAAATGGACGTAGACAACGTTCGCGACGGGCTGACCAGCCTTCTCGCGGCGCACGATGAGGCTGACGCCTGACGATGGGCGTCCAACGGAAGGAATTCGAATGCAACGGACCTTGATCCTGCTGAAGCCCGACGCCCTGCAACGCGCGATTGCGATGCAGATTCTCCAGCGATTCGAACAGCGCGGGCTGCGGCTAGTCGGGCTGAAGCTGGTAGCTGCGAGCCGCGAGCAGGCGAGCGAGCATTACGCCGAGCACGAGGGGAAGTTCTTCTTCGACGGCCTGGTGGCCCATCTGCAGAGCGGGCCGGTTGTGGCCGCCGTTCTGGAAGGCCCCGAAGCGATTTCGGTGGTGCGCGCGATGGTGGGATCCACCAGGCCGCACGAGGCCGCGGCCGGCACGATTCGAGGAGATCTGGCGCTGGCGGGTCTTCGTAACCTCGTCCACGCCTCCGACTCGCCGGAAACCGCGGCGCGCGAGATCTCTCACTGGTTCGAGCCTGACGAGGTGCTGGATTACGATCGACCGCTTGATCGATGGGTGCATGAGTCGGACTGAGCGAGCACTCCTGCAGCCACGGGCACCGTTGACCGGGATTAGCGCATGAAAGTCCACGAATGCGACGCCCGAGAGATCTTCCGACGCCACGGGTTGCCTGTCCCCGACTCGCGCCTGGCGACGTCGGCCGATGAGGCATCGGCGGCGGCAGCGGCCATTGGGGGACAGGTCGTCGTAAAGGCCCAGGTGCTGTCGGGTGGGCGCGGAAAGGCCGGCGGCGTGAAGCTGGCGAATCTTCCCGAGGAAGCTGGCGCGGTCGCCGCGCAGATTCTGGGACTCAGAATCGGTGGCGAACCGGTGCGCCGGGTGCTGGTTGCTCCGGCGGTGGACATTTCCCGCGAGATTTACCTGGGTGTAGTCATCGACCGGACCGCGCAGTCGCTGGTACTGATGGCCAGCGCCGAGGGCGGCGTCGACATCGAGGAGGTGGCGGCGACAAATCCCTCCGCGATCCTTCGAGAAGCCGTCGATCCGCTGGCCGGCCTGCCCGATTGGCAAGCGCGACAGATTGGATTCGCGCTTGGCCTCGACGGACCGCAGAATCGCCAGTTTGTGCGCGTGGCGCAGGGCCTCGTCGAGGCATTTGTGGCCGTCGATGCGTCCCTTGCCGAAGTCAACCCGCTCGTGGTGGACGACGCCGGCAACCTGCAGGCGATTGACGCAAAGTTGAACATAGACGACAACGCGCTTGGCCGTCATCCGGAAATCGAGCAACTCCGGGATCCGTACGAAGAGAGCGAGGCCGAGCGCCGCGCCCGCGACGGCGGGCTGAGCTATATCAAGCTGGACGGCACGATCGGATGCATGGTCAATGGCGCCGGGCTCGCCATGGCGACCATGGACGTGATCAAGCACTACGGCGGGGAGCCGGCAAATTTTCTCGACGTCGGCGGTGGGGCGGGCGTCGATAAGATCACGACTGCCTTCGAGATCATTCTGGAAGACCCCAATGTGCGCGCGGTCCTGGTGAACATCTTTGCCGGCATCACTCGGGCCGACGATGTGGCTGCCGGAGTGATTGCCGCCCGGGAACGTTTGAAGAAGCCGGTTCCGCTGATCGTTCGCGTCGCCGGCACCCGTGAGGCCGAGGCGTTGGAGCTTCTGGAACGCGCAGGGATCGGAGCGGAGCGTTCGATGGACTCGGCCGCTGCGCTGGTTGTCGAGGCGGCGCGATGAGCATTCTTCTCGACGCCTCGACGCGGCTGCTTGTTCAAGGCATGACGGGCAGCCAGGGGTCGTTCCACTCGCGGCTGATGCGCGAGGCGGGCACGCAGGTTGTGGCGGGGGTTACTCCGGGTCGCGCCGGCGCCTCGGTGGCAGGCCTTGAGGACGTTCCGGTCTTCAACACGGTTACGGAAGCGGTACAGGCAACCGACGCCAACACCGCGTGCATCTTCGTACCCGCCGCCTTTGCCGCCGACGCCATTCTGGAAGACGCGGCCGCTGGCCTGGACGTAATCGTGTGTCTGACCGAGGGGATTCCCGTCCTGGATATGCTTCGCGTGATGCCTCGCGTCCGCGCCTCGGGTTCGCAGCTCATCGGGCCGAACTGTCCGGGCGTCACCACGCCAGCGGATGGGGTAAAGGTGGGGGTGATGCCCTGGGCCGTCCACTCGCCCGGGCACGTGGGCGTGGTGAGTCGCAGCGGAACGCTCACTTACGAAGTCGTGCAGCACTTGACCGACCTGGGCGCCGGGCAGACGACGACCGTGGGAATCGGCGGAGATCCCATCATTGGCACGCGCTTCATTGACGTGTTGGAAATGTTTGAAGCAGATGCCGAGACTCATGGAGTAGTCTTGTTAGGTGAAATCGGCGGTGACGACGAAGAACGGGCGGCAACGTATATTCAAGAGCGAATGACGAAGCCCGTTACATCATTCATTGCCGGAAAGACCGCACCCCCGGAACGCCGGATGGGGCACGCGGGCGCCATTGTGTCAGGCACGTCCGGCAGTGCGACCGCGAAGGAATCCGCATTGCGGGCCGCCGGTGTGCTCGTAGGCGAGACTCCGGAGCACGCTGCCCGCTTGCTCGTAGACCGACTTCGATAGGTAGGAGAGTGTCCGGCTGGTGATAATGGACGGAACCGTGAAGACCCCGGAGTGGCTAGCATCGGCTGATGCGGCCATCCACGATGACCGACAGCCGGTGACAACGCGATGAAAGAAAACGCCCTCTCGTGGATGATTGGCGGCCCTGCCCTCACGGGCGGCGTCAACAGTTCGGCTGAGGTCTTTGCCAAGGCCTGCGCCCGAGCTGGCCTGTTCGTGTTCTCGAACATCGAGTACCACTCGAACATCATGGGTCGCCACATCAGTTACCGGGTGCGCACGAGCGACACCCCGGTCCATTCCCACCTGGAACAGGTGGACCTGCTGCTCGCGCTAGACGCCGAGACGCTGTTTGGCACGCCCGAGTATCAGGATTACCAGCGGCACGGCGGCCACTTGCACCGCGTGGCCCCGGACGGTGTGGTGATTCTGGATGCCAAGGCCAAGATTGACCATTCCGCGATTGAACGAGACGACATTCACGTGGTCGCCCTGGCCTACGACGATCTTGTCAGAGAGTCGGTCGAGGAATTAGGCGTGACCTACAACGCCCGGCGGCACAGCGTGATGCGCAACATGGTTCCAATTGGCGCTTGCTGCGCGCTGCTGGACTTTGACATTAGCCACGTGGTGTCGCTTGTCGCCGAGGTGCTTCCCGCCCACCGACAAGACATGGTTGAAATGAACCGCCACGTGCTGCAACACGCCGCGGAGCAGGCTCGGCGCGCCTACGCCAAGGAAGAGTTTCACGTCACGCTGCGTCCGCGCCCCGAGCGCAACGGACACATGCTCATCAAGGGCGTCGACGCCGTGGGCATCGCCAAGATCCATGCCGGCTGCGGGCTCCAGACGTACTACCCAATTGCTCCGGCGTCGGACGAGAGCGTGATGCTGGAGCGCCACCAGACGTCGTATCCCATCGTGGTACTCCAGGCAGAGGACGAGATCGCCTCAATGAACATGGCCGTCGGCGCGGCCCACGCCGGCGTTCGAGCTTCAACGTCAACCGCCGGGCCGGGCTTTAGCCTGATGGCCGAGGGCCTGGGCTTCGCGTCGATCACCGAGGCTGCAGGCCCGGTGGTGATTCTCTGGCAACGCGGCGGTCCGAGCACGGGGCTTCCCACACGGCAGTCACAGCAGGATCTGCGCTTCGCCCTGCAGCCCGCGCACGGCGAGTTCCCGCACATCGTCGTGGCGCCGGGTGATGCTCGCGAAGCGGCGCGCATGACGCACATGGCGTTCAACTGGGGTGACCGGTACCAGATGCCGGTGGTCGTGATCGCGGACAAGTTTCTGGCGAACTCGCTGGTCACGCTAGATGACCTGGGCCTGGACGGGCTACCCATCGATCGCGGTGAATACTGGACATTGGAAATGAACGGCTCGGAACCCTACCGGCGGCACCGCTTGACCGAGTCTGGGATCAGCCCCCGGGCAGTCTTCGGCACGCTTGGCGGACAGTACGTGACCACAAGCGACGAGCACACGGAGCGTGGCCGCATCGACGAGCAGATCGAGAACCGCATGGCGCAAATGGATAAGCGCATGCAGAAGCTCGAACTGGCGGCCGAGGAGATTCCGGACGAGTGGCAGTACGACTTCGTTGGTCCGGACGACGCCGACGTCACGATTGTCGGCTGGGGTTCGACGCGCGGACCGATCCTGGACGCCCTGCCGGTCTTGGCGTCTGAACATGACATCAGCGCCAACTTCCTCCAGATTCGGCTGCTGCGACCGTTTCCCGCCACCGTCGTGTGCGAGAAGCTGAGCCGCGCCCGTAAGGTCGTCTTGGTGGAAGACAACTACATGGGTCAGCTGGGCATGCTGATCGCGGAGCAGACCGGGATTAAGCTTGAACGGATGGCGCTGAAGTACGACGGGCGCCCGTTCTCGCAGGACGAAGTTGTTGAAGCCGTATGCGAGCACAGCGAGGCCGACCTCGGTCGGCTGGTGCTTTCGCATCCGTAGGAAGGGCATGGAGCAACGTGGTAGTCGCTGACACCGAACGATTGACGGCCAAGACCTTTGGGGTTGAGGACTCGCATCCGGACTGGTGCGGCGGCTGCGGCGACTTCGGGATTCTGAGCGCGGTCAAGCAAGCGCTGGCCAAGCTTGGGCGTCCGCCGCACGAAGTCGCGGTAATCTCGGGTATCGGTTGTTCCGGAAAGCTCCCCCACTACATCAACTCCTACGGGCTGCACACGTTGCACGGGCGTGCGCTGAACGTGGCCACCGGGGTCAAGCTCGCCAACCAAAACCTGGAAGTCCTGGTGGCCGGGGGCGACGGCGACGGATATGGAATCGGCGCCGGGTACTTCGTCAACTCCGGGCGACGCAACCTCAACATCGCCTACCTGGTCCACAACAACGGGGTCTACGGGCTGACCAAGGGGCAAGCCGCACCGACCATGCGCCGCGGCCAGAAGACCAAGGGTATGGCCGAAGCGGCGATCCAGGAGAGCGTAAATCCAATTGGGCTGGCTATCGCATCCGGCTATACGTTTATCGCCCGTGGTTATGCCATGGCGCAGCCGGACCTGGTTGACCTCATAGTGCAGGCCGTGCAGCACCGCGGAACAGCCCTGATCGACATCCTGCAGCCCTGCCCGATTTACAACGACTTGATGACCATTGACTTCTTCAGAGGCCGGGACATCGGGCATAGCCGCACGTATCGGCTCGCGGACGAAGGGTTTGATGGTCGCGTACACGACCAGAGCAATACCGACGAAGTCGTTGCCAAGCAGCAGGCGGCGATTGCCAAGTCATTTGAGTGGGGCGATCGGATTCCCATCGGGGTTCTGTACCAGCTTGACGCGCCGACCTACGAGGATGGACTCGCCGGTCGCCTGCCGGAGCTGGGAACTCAGAGCCTGCTAGATCTGGCCACGCCCGGGCAGGACATCTCGCGGATTCAGGACGCATACCGCTAGCGTTCCACTCGCCTGATTGACGCCGGAATCGACGATTCGTATCTGGCTGCCGTTGACTTTCCAGGGAACGGTTTCCGTGGCCGAGGGCTGCGATTTGTCGTGGGAAGGCTCAACCTGAGCCTGGTGAAGCTCACGAAGACTCAGCCGGCTCGCAACCGACGGTGTACGCCCCGCTCAGTCCGAGATTTCGCGCCGGTCGGCCGTTTCCGGTGGGCAAGTGCGCCCAGAAGCAGTTGGTCTTGGTCCTGTGCCAGACTCGCTCGAGCCCCCGTAGCTCAGTGGACCAGAGCGACGGCCTTCTAAGCCGTGGGTCGCAGGTTCGAATCCTGCCGGGGGCGCCAAATCCCGCCCCCTCCGGCTGACTACGAGGTGAGTTGGCGTTCGAAGACCAAGTCCAGGTTGTCGTCTTCCAGCTCCGGCGCGTCGTTGTAGCGGAAGCAGGCGGCAGCTCGGGAGGGGTGCTCGCGGTAGAGCGGTGGGCGCTGGCCGCGGCAGGGGTCGAAGGCCACGGGGCAGCGATCCACGAACTTGCACCCGGTGTCCGCGACCTCCATGGACTCGGGGTCGCCGGCGATCTCGGCTTCCGCGCCCCAGGGAATCGAGGGGTCGGGCTGCGGAATCGACGACACCAGCAACTGCGTGTACGGGTGCTTGGGGTCACGAATCACCTGCTCCACCGATCCGGCCTCCACCACCGAACCCTTGTACATCACCAGGATGTTGTCCGCGATCTGGTACGCCGTGGTCAGGTCATGGGTGATGTAGACCACCGAGATCCCAAGCTCCAGCTTCATGCGCCGGATGCTCTCCAGGATCGTGGCGCGCAGCGAGGCGTCCACCATTGAGACCGGTTCGTCGGCCACGATCAGGCGCGGCCGCAGCAGCATGGCGCGCGCCACCATCACCCGCTGGCGCTGGCCGCCGCTCAGCTGGTGGGGAAACCGTCCCAGCGTCTCGGCCGGCTGCAGACCCACCATGTCCAGGGACTCTTCGATTAACCGCGTGGTTTCCTCCCTGGACGCGGACAGCTGAAACTTCTTGGCGGGGACAGTAAGAACGTGGTCCACCTTGTAGAACGGGTTATAGGACTCAAACGGATCTTGAAAGATCGGCTGGATCTCCCGCAGGTAGGTCCGCCGCTGCTCGCGCGAGAGGTCGTCCACCGATTGTCCGCGGTAAATCACCTCGCCCGCCGACGGCGGTATCACCCCGAGCAACAACCGGGCCAGCGTGGTCTTGCCACTGCCGCTCTCTCCGGCCACCGCCAGGATGGACGGGGACTGCTCGTCGATGGTCATCGTCACGTCGTCCACCGCCACGGTGCGGCGACGCCGAATGATGCCGGCCGAAAAGACCTTGCTGACGTTGGCCATCTCCAGGAACGCCGTCATGCAGCTTCTCCCGGATACAGGTGGCAGGCCACCGCGCGGTCGTTCTGCGATATCGCCTCCGGAACCTCCGAGTCGCACGGCTCGAATGCGCTGGGACAACGTGGATGGAAGGGGCAACCCGGCGGCACGTTGATCAGCGTTGGCGGTGCACCCGGAATGCTCGCCAGCGCGCGTTTGGCCGTAAGCGTCGGCACGCTCTCGATCAAGAGCTTCGTGTAGGGATGTTGCGGGTCGGTGAACAACTCGTGCACGGGCGCCAGTTCCACCAGCTTGCCGGCGTACATCACACCCATGCGGTCGGCAATTTGCGCCATCAGCCCCATGTCGTGACCGACGATCAGCACCGAGGCGCCGATCTCTTCCTGCACCGAACGCAGCGTCTCCATCACCTGCCGCTGCACCACCACGTCCAGCGCGCTGGTGGGCTCGTCCGCGATGATCACCGACGGACTCAGCGACGTGCCGATCGCGATGGCCACACGCTGTTTCATGCCCCCGCTCAACTCGTGCGGAAACTTGCCGCCGACTTCGGCATCCAAGCCCACCCGGGCCAGTTGGGCCTGGATTCGCTCCGCCAGAACTTCGCGGGTATCACCGGGCTCGTGGGTCTTGATGCCGTCGGCCAGCTGATCGCGGACCCGCATTACAGGATTCAGGGAGTTCATTGCCCCCTGCGGTACCAGGGCCAGCCGATCCAGGCGGATGCGCCGCAGGCTGTCGTCGTCCAGCTGCATTACGTCGCCCACGCCATCCAGCAGGACTTCGCCGCCGGCAATACGTGCCGGCGGCTTGTGCATGCGCATTAGCGCCAGCGCCATCGTGCTCTTGCCCGAGCCGGACTCGCCTACCAGGCCCAGGCGCTCACCCGGACGTAGATCAAAGCTCACGCCGTCCACGGCCTTCACCGTGCCCGCTGGCGTGTCGTAGTAGACCCGCAGGTCGTTGACCGTCAGGACCGCGCCGTTGTTCACGTCATGCGTCCTCGACGTGGCATCAGGTCAGGCACGTGCGCCCGGCGCCACGGCCGGGTCAGGACTGCTTTTGCCCGGGAATGGGCTGAGGCGTGGGCGTTGGGTAACTCGGGTTGCGGCCGCCGGCGCGGAAGAAGTCCAGCGTCGGTGTTTTTGTGGGCTCCGTCGTCGATCCCGACGTGTCCGACGACTCCGACGTATCACTCGGCGAAGCCCCGCAGGCAACGCCGGCAACCCCGGCGAACAAGGTCGCCGCCAGCATCCGGCGGCGCGTGAATGTGCTGCGTCTCATGGGTCTAAAGCCCGCATCCTCTCCATACGGCTGCCATCCAGCGGGATGCCGTCCGCAGGGCCTCACTGGAGCCAGTCTCGAGCATCTCAGACGAAGACGTCCCTGGTTCGATAGTACCCGGCGGGGGGCTTCCCGCAGCCGGGAAGCCCCCTGCCGATCAGGCCAACGCTACTGCGTGGGCTCGATGGTCAGGACGCTGTGGTAGAAGTTGCCCCACCACTGCGAAGGCGCCTGGTAGTCGTTGGCGATGTCGGGCCAGTTGCTCCAGTACGTGTAGTTGTTGGGCGTCAACAACGCCGTCTGGACCAGCGACACGATTGGCATCTCGCGGAGAATAATCTCCATCGAGTCGTAGAACAGGCTCTTCATCTCCGGGTCGCTCGTGGTCAACCCGGCCATCGCATCCACGATGGCGTCGAACTCGGCGTTCTCGAAGCGCGACCGCTGTCCGGTCGCGACCTCGCCAATGGGCGCCGAGTGGCTGCTGTGGAGCAGCCGCCAGGTACCCCATGGGTCCGCCACGTTGACCGTGTTGCCGCCCACCAACTGCATGTTGGTCAGGATGTCGCCGCGGGCGATGCCGTCGAAGAAGGCGCCGGCCTCGGTGATCTTGAACGTGGAGTCGAACCCGGCAACCCGCAACTGGTCGGCCAGGATCGGCGCGACTCGCTGCTGGTCTTCCTCACCGCCGCGCACGTTGATTTCCATTACGACGGTATTGCCGTCGGCGTCGGCCCAGAGATCGTCGGAGTTCTTGGAGTAGCCCGCGGCCTCCATGCGTTCAGCGCTCTTTTCGAGGTTGAACTCCTTGGCCGGGTACTGCTCGAACAGGTCCGCGGCGTGCTGGTAGAAGACGTCCATGGCCGGCGTGTGCGGGAAGAACACGTCGGTGACCGTGGTGATGCCCTCGTAGGCGAACTCCACGATCTTTTCGCGGTCGACCGCGTACGAGATGGCCCAGCGAACGTCCGCGTTGTCAAACGGCGGCGCCTTCAGGTTAAACGCCAGGTGCCGCGGCGCCGGGTCGAAGTAGGCGTACGGCAGGTCCGGGAACCAGGCCCTGATGTTGGGGTTCTCCTGGTTGACCTGCTCGTAGACGCTGCGTGGCATGTGCCAGAACGTGTCCTGCTCGTTGGCGATGGCCTTGGCGGCTCGCTTCTCGGCGTTCTCGACGCCCACGAAGATCACGCGCTCCGGCTTCGGCAGGGCCAGTGGCGTCTGGCGGTCCACGCCGCCGATGGACGGCGCCGCCTTGGCGCCCCACCAGTTGTCGTTCCGGTCCCAGACCGTCTCGAGCTCGGTGGTGGAGGTCAGCGTGTACGGACCGGTGAAGACCGGCCAGCCCTGCTCAGGGTCGTAGTTGGTGAAGGTGGCCGGGTCCTGGCCTTCCCAGATGTGCTTGGGAACGATGTAGACCGACCAGTAGAGCGTCGCGAACATCTGCGACATGAACCGCGGATTGGGCTTGTTGAACGTGATGTGCACGTTCTTGTCGTCCATGGCCTCGGCCGATTGCACCCATTCCTGAACGTCCACGGCCCAGCGCAGGTCGGCGGTGCCGTCGCGCAGCATGTTTAGCGTGAACGCGATGTCGTGAGCCGTAAACGGCATGCCGTCCGACCACTCCACGCCGTCGCGCACGCTCATGGTGACGCCGTTGAAGCCCTCGTCGTACTCGAACCCGTCGATCTGCCAGAGCTCTTCCTGGCCGGTCTGCAGGTTGATGTAGATCACGGATTCGATCGCCAACTGCTGCGAACCCGTGTGCATCGTCATGCTGTTGCTGAACGGGTTGAAGACCTCTGGGTTGGCATTGCGGCCCGAGATGTTCTCGCCGATCAGCGTCCGGTTGCGCGGCACGTTCTCGCGCGGACCGGTCGCCCCCATCATTTCCGTCATGGCCTCGGGGGTCGGTTCAGGCGTGGGCGCGCGGGTCGCTGCTGGGGCTGCGGTCGGGGCCGCAGTTGGCGCTGCCGTTGGAGCTGCGGTGGCCTCAGGCGTTGGTTCTGGCGTGGCGGGCGCCGCGGTGGCTTCGGCCACGGCAGTCGCTGCCGGCGTGGGCGTCGGGGCTGGTTCCTCGTCTTCGCCACACGCGGCGATCAATACAGCGGCGCTTGCCGCTGCTCCGCCACCAAGAAGCTTAAGTAGCCGTCGTCGGCTCAATCCGTTCAGAGAACTCATACGGGTTGCCTCCCCTGGCGACAAGCTGAGACAGGACGCAGCCCGCGCCTTCGCGAATGTTCTGCGCTTGACCAGCTGGCGTCAAGTCTTTCGCGACTGAATTAGCAGCGCCGTCTGATCACGCCTGTCGCACGTGCGTACACGCGGCGGTTGGATGGAAGGTCGGTGCGCGCGCTCCCTATATACTCAACGAGGCTTCGCCGTCGAATTAATCGTTCGGAAACCAGTTCGAGCGGCTGTGCCGCGAACCAGTACTCGACGCCCCGCAGGGCTGACTTGGCACAGCTCAGGAGGGTTCACGCGTGTCGTTGGGCTACCTTCTCCGGCGGGTCGGCATGTTCCTGCTGGTTGTGTGGGTCGCGGCGTCGATCAACTTTGTCATCCCGCGCCTGGCCCGCGGCGACCCCATCCAGGCCCAGTTCGCGCAACTCGAGACCTTGGGCATCCGCACCTCGGGCATGGACCAGGTTGTCGCGGCGTACAAAAAGCGGCTGGGCCTGGACCGCCCCATGGTCGAGCAGTACTTCTCCTATCTGTGGAACGTGGCGCGATTCGACTTCGGACCCTCGATCTCATATTTCCCGGCCGACATCGGACGCCTGATCGTCCAGCGGCTGCCCTGGACGATTGGGCTGCTCACCGCATCCACCATCATTGCGTTCATTGTCGGAAACCTACTTGGCGCCCTGCTCGGGTGGCCGGGATCTTCTCGCTGGGTGAGGTGGCTTGTACCCATTCTGATGCCACTATCGGCCATTCCGTATTACCTATTGGGCCTGATTCTGATATTCACGTTTGCGTTCAGTATGAAGCTATTCCCATTGGGCAGCGCCTATAGCACCGGCGCCAAAATCGAACTAGCCCCGGATTTCGCCGTCGACGTCTTGTACCACAGCATCTTGCCCGCGCTGTCAATCGTCCTGTCCGTCACCGGATTCTGGATGTTGGGCATGCGGGGCATGATGGTCACCAACATGGGCGAGGACTACATGATCATGGCCGAAGCCAAGGGTCTGTCCCCCCTCCGAATCTTCCTGCGCTACGCCATGCGTAACGCCATGCTGCCCCAGGTCACCGGCCTGGCCTTGACATTCGGCGGCATCATTGCCGGCTCTGTGCTGGTCGAGGTGATCTTCGACTACCCGGGCATGGGCTGGATTCTCTGGCGCGCCATTCGCAACACCGACTACTTCCTGATCCAGGGCATTGTGTTCGTGCTGGTGGTCTCGGTGGCGCTCGCGATGCTGGTGCTGGACTTGATTTACCCGTTCGTAGACCGCCGGATCATCTATGTCCGCCGCTAGCGCCGCTCCGGCTCCGGTCGAATCTCGGTCGCCGGAATCGTGGAGCCGCCGCCGCGAGTGGTTTTCCTACGGCCGGCGCAATCCCACCCTCATCGCCGGGCTGGGACTCATCGGTGTGATCGTGCTCTTTGGCCTGCTGGCGCCGTTCATCATCGACCAGGACGCTACCCGCACCACAGCCTTTGCCAAGGACCTGTCGCCCAGCCTTGACCACCCCTTGGGCACCGACAGCTTCGGCCGCGACATGCTGGCGCTGATCATCGTGGGGACGCCGCAGACGGTGAAGATCGGTCTGATTGCCGGCTTCATGGCACTGATTATCGGTTCAGCCTTGGGCTTCATTCAGGGCTACTACCGCGGACCGATAGGGACCTCGGTTCGCGGGGTCACCGATATCACGCTCACCATCCCGGCTCTGCTCATTTTGATCACCGTGGCCAGCCAGGTGCGGCAGGTGACCGTGGAGTCGATGGCCATCATCATCGCCCTGCTGGCCTGGCCCGGCACCACCCGCGCCATCGGTTCCCAGGTGCTCAGCCTTCGTGAACGCGCTTTCGTTCCCATCGCCCGCTTCAACGGCATGTCCGGGCCGGAGATCATCTTCAAAGAGTTGATGCCCAACATGCTCCCGTACCTGGGCGCCAGCTTCGTCGCCGCAGTGTCCACGGCCATCCTCTTCGCCATTGGTCTGGAGGTCCTCGGTCTCGGTCCCCAGACCACCAACACCCTGGGCATGACCATCTACTGGTCCCAATTGCACTCGGCCGTGATTCGCGGCCTCTGGTGGTGGTGGCTGTCGCCCATGGTGGTCATCGTCCTCTTATTCATTGGGCTGTTTCTCATCAGCCACGGCCTGGACGAACTGGCCAACCCACGCCTGCGACGGAGGGTATAGCCGGATCGGCGACGCTCAGTCAGACGGTCATCGAGGCCGTCGCTACTTAGATCCAAGATTCAGAGGCCGTCTGTAAGACTCACGGCAACTTCGCAGCCGGTCCGCGCCGATTCCCAGCACGCCTCATTCACTCGCAAGACGTCGAGCCCACCCTCGCCGCTGGAATGCACCTCGTCGCGACCCAGAATCGCGTCCACGAAGTTGTGATCGGGGCTGGACTGAGCTGGCAACTCGCCAATCTCCACCAGTTCCTGCTTCGCGTCGTAGTGCCGTAGCTCGTCCAGCGAGTTGTATTCGACGCCCCGCACCAGCAGCGTTCCCTCGCTGCCGTAGAACCCCATGTCCTCCGCCGCCGGCGCCGACGCGTTGCCCACGTGCGCAAAGCTGCCGATCGCGCCGTTCTCGAACCGGGTGCTGATGGTCATGTCCACATCCACGTCCAGGTCGTACCGGTTCTCCTGCGCCATCACCGCGCTGATTCTTAGCCCCGTCGCGTACATCACGTAGTCCATCAGGTGGCTGCCCCAGTCGATCAGTTGGCCGCCGCCCGAGAGCTCCGGGTCCTGCCGCCATTGCCCCCGCTGCTCCCAGTACCACCCGTGGTGCTGAAGCCCCGTTACAAACTGGATTCGGCCGATGGCGCCGGCCTCAATCTGCTCACGGATGTAGCGGTGGGCTGGCGAATAGTGCCGCTGATACGACACCATCAGGATCGTGCCTGCGCGATCGCGGCGCCTCAGCGCTTCTTCGCCCTCCGCCACCGTGCAGGCGAGCGGCTTCTCGGTCATCACGTGGCAGCCGGCGTCCAGTGAATCCACGATCTGCTCGATATGCAGCGCGTGCGGCGACCCAATCTCCACCGCGCTCGGACTTGCCTCCCGCAGCAGGTCGTGGTGCGACCCAAACTCGGCCACTCCCGCCAACCCCGGATTCCGCTCCTTCATCCGCGCAATGGACGCCGCACTGGGATCGGCCAGACCGACGATCTCCACATCCTCGATACCCAGCAGCCGTGGAATGTGGGTTGACATAAAGTTCCCGCATCCGATGATCCCCATCCGAATCGCTGCCATGCTGATCCTCCCGCTGCGCGGCGCTCGCTCGGCGCCCCTCAGGTGGATTGGTGCCGAGGCGCTCCGCGGCTACTGCTCGTCGGTGCCACCCGCAAACGTATAGGGCCGGCCCATCGACTGCTCCCGCCACCGCTCCGGTTCCACCGGCCGCGGCGGGTGGGCGGCGATGAAGGCCTCGTCCGGCTCGACACCCAGGCCTGGACCCGTGGGCAGGTCGTAGTGGCCGTCTACGATCCGTACCGGCTCCTTCAGCAGGCCCTCGATCCCGAAGTTGCCGCTCTCCTGGATGAGGAAGTTGGGAATCGACGCGTCTACCTGCGCCGAGGCCACGAAGTTCAGCACACTAAACGGGTTGTGTGGCGCCACGGCGATTCCGTAGGCCTCGGCCATGCTGGCGACCTTGCGAAGTTCCGAGATGCCTCCCGAGTGCCCGATGTCCGGCTGCGCGTAGGCCACGGCCTCCCGCTCGAACAGCTCGCGGAACCCCCAGCGCGTGTAGAGCCGCTCGCCGGTCGCCAGCGGCACCGTGGTCTCCTGCGAGAGCTTTTCCATGGCCTTCGTGTACTCCGGTCCGCACGGTTCTTCCAGGAACATCGGCTTGAACTCGGCGATCCCCTCGGCCAGCTTGCGGATCATCGCCAGGTTCAGCCGGCCGTGGGTTTCGACCATGAGGTCCACGTCCGGCCCCACGGCCTCGCGAACTGCCCCGACCTTTGCGATTGCTTCCTCGAATTGCGCGGGCGACAGGTAATAGCCCGCCGTCGACAGCGGATCAAATTTCATCGCCGTCCACCCGTCGGCCACGGCGTCCTTGGAGTTCTCCACGAGCTCGTCCGCTGTGGCGCCACCTACGCCCCGGTAACAGCGCAGCCGCGTTCGCATCGGCCCGCCCAGCATCTCGTAGATCGGCAGCCCTGCCGCCTTGGCCTTGATGTCCCACAGCGCAATGTCGATGCCGCTCATCGCTGACATGTAGACCACGCCGCCGCGGACGTTGTGCCACATGTAGTACATGCTCGACCAGATCTGCTCGACGCGGCGTGCGTCGCGTCCGATCAGGTAGTCGCCAATGGTGTCCACCGCGCCCGCCACGGCCCCGGGCATCAGCGAACACTCGCCGTATCCCACCAGCCCGTTCTCGGTCTCGATCCTCACGTAGCAGTAATTGAAGGACCCCCGACCGTAGTACACCTCGGGGTTGAAGGTGAGCGTGGTAACCGATTGGATCTTCACGGGCGCGCTCGATTCAGAGGCGGCCCACCGGCACTGACCCGAGGGCCGCATAGGCCGCGGGTACCGGTCCAGCCTATACCGCCCACCCGAAGTGGTCAGCCGCCGCTGGCGTGCCGAATTACCCTTCCGACCCGGTTCCTGACCGTCTCTCCAGCTCGGCCAGCCATTCGTCCACGTCACTCTGGCTCCGCAACCGGACGACCTCGCTTCCACGGACGAGCGCTTCTTGCATCAGCCCCGTGTACGTCCGGTGCCGCCGCCGATGCACGCGTAGGTTCCAGAGCACCAGCCCGTCCCAGGTCAGGAGCGCGTTACGAACAGTTTCCCGCTGCACGCCCCAGAGCAGCTGGTCGTTGCTCCGAATCCGTTGCAGCGTTCGCAGAAGTGCCCGCCAGCAGGCCGTATGCAGCGGCAGGTCCAGCCAGACCATCAGCTGCACCCGCCGCCAGTAGATGTCCCGCGACCGGCTGTAGTTGCCTTCCACCACCCAGGCGTTGCCGGCCGTGGCCTGGTGAACGTCTGGCAAGAACTCCTCGTCGCTCGGCATTCCCCAGTCCGGCCGATGCCTCCAGTGCAGGGCGTCCAGCTCCACGTGCGGAACGTCCAGGACTCGCGCCAGCCGGCGGGCGACGGTCGTCTTGCCGGAACCCGACAGCCCGCAGACCCAAACGCGTTTGGGTCGATACTCAGGCATTGAAAGCGGGAATGGCGGCTAGCCGCCGGACCGAATCGCTCGGCTCAAGCGGTGGCGAGACGGATCAGGCTCGTCAATTCGCCCGACGCCAGCGCGTCCAGCCGCACGTGCGCCGCCATCATCGACTTCGCCAGGTCGGGCAGCGGACTCAGCCGCGCCCGCCGCCGGTCGGCGTCGATCACCAGCGCCGGGATCCGGTCCAGCGCCACCCGGCGCGCCGCGCGCATCGCGTCGTCGATCGGGTCCGATCCGGGCTCCATTCCCACGTTTGCCACGCCGTCCGTCAGCAGGATCACGATCGGCTTTGTTTCGGCGTCACGTGCCCGTTCGCGCAGGATCACCCGGCGCGCCAGGTCCAGCCCCTGCGCCAGCGGCGTGCGCCCGCCCGTGGGCAGTTCCCGCATCCGCGCGTGCGCCAGGTCCAGGCTGTTCGTCGGTGGCACCGTTTCGTGCGCGTCCGTCTTGCGAAAGGTAACCAGCCCCACGCGGTCTCGCCGCTGATAGGCGTCCGCCAGCAGCGACAACACGGCCGACTTAGTCAGTTGCATCCGCCGCTGCGCCGCCATGCTGCCCGATCCGTCCACCACGAAGAGCATCAGGTTCCCGACCTTGCGCATGCGCCGTCGGATCCGAATGTCGTCTTGCTTGATCGTTGGTGCGCCGTCACCAACCCCGCGCAGCGCGGCAGCCCTGATCGTGTCCAGCAGCGCCACGTCCGGCGGGTCATTGGGCTTCATATGCCGGCTGCGAACCGAACGACCGCGCCGGCCCTGCACCTCGTGCTGCGTTCGACGCCCCGACCGCGGCCGCGTCATCGGCAGTCGCTCATGGGCTGCAACCGTTGGCGACTCCGGAATCGAGTCAGGATCAATCTGTCGCTCGGCGCCGGCTTGGGTCGGCGCGCCCGCGTTCTGATCCGATGCCGCCACTGTTTCTTCGCCGGTCGCGGACATCTGCCGCTTCTCCATCCCGGCTTCGGCGGCTTCGCTGCCGCTGGCCTGCCGCGAGGCGTCGAATGACTGGATTGCCTGATCAAGCTCGTCCGGATCCAGGTGCGGCGGCGTGAACGGATCCCGTCGTCGCCGGTGCGGTAACGCCAGCTCGGCCGCGCGCCGCACGTCGTTTTGCGTGACCTCGTCGCGCCCTTCCCATGCCGCGATCGTCGAAGCCGTCTTGTGCATCACGATGTCCGCCCGATGCCCGTCCACCCCCATCGCGATGGCGATGTGGATGATCAGCGACAGCATCTCGGGGGCTACGTCCACCGACGGCAGCAACTCCCGAGCCCGAACGATCTGCTGTTGCAGTTCCGCGCTCGCCCCGGTCCATTCGGCCAGGAAAGCCGCCGGGTCGGCGTCGTAGGCGATCCGCCGGCGCACGATCTCGGCTCGAATCGCCGGCTGCGTATCGCCGCGTATTTCGGCCGCCAGCCCAAACCGGTCCAGCAACTGCGGCCGCAGGTCGCCTTCCTCCGGATTCATCGTGCCGACCAGGATGTATTCGGAGGGATGCCGGAACTGAACTCCTTCGCGTTCGATCAGGTTCGTGCCCGAGGCTGCGCTGTCCAGGAGCGTGTCCACGAGGTGGTCGTCCAGCAGATTGACTTCGTCTACATACAGCAATCCGCGGTGCGCCGCGGCCAGCAACCCGGGCTCAAACTTTCGCTCGCCCCGCGCCAGTGCCGCTTCCAGGTCCAGCGTCCCGATCACCCGGTCCTCGGTCGCCGACACCGGCAAATCGACCACGCGAACTTGCCGCGTCGTGTACTCCACGTCGCCGTTCTGGCGCTGTTCCCGGCACTCCTCACATACGTTCAACGATCCGGGCGCGCACCCGTACGTGCAGGTCGCCACCTCGATCTCCGGCAACACCGCGGCCAGCCCACGCACCGCCGTGGACTTCGCCGTCCCTCGCTCGCCACGAATCAACACCCCGCCAATGCTGGGGTTGATCGCATTCAGCGCCAGCGACAGGCGCATCAGATCCTGGCCGACGATCGCCGCGAACGGGAACGTCGCGCCGTTAGAGTGAATCATCCGGCCATCGTCTCACACACGGCCCGCGGAGAGGTCAGATTAGCGTGTCGTGCTCAGCGCCCGGTCCTCTTCGGCGCCTCGCGTTGCGGTGTGTCCGCTGGCGTCGCGATCCAGGTCCGGAGTGTGTTCACCACCCACACAGCAAACGCCAGCAGCACCAACACTCCAATGATCTGGGATTGCTGCAGGCCCCACAGATGTTCCGGCTGGTCGATTCGCAGGAACTGCAAGCCCAGCCGCATGGCTCCGTATCCCGCCAACACGGTCCAGAAGATGTACAAACGCCCGATATATCGGCTGGCCAGCCACATGGCGATCCCGAAGATCGCAAAGTCGCCCAACATTTCGTAGGTCGTGGCCGGATGCACCGGCGTGATCTGGCCTATCGCGTTCGGATGCGTGTAATACACCGCCCAGGGCAGTTCGGTCGCCAGCGCGTGGTGCTCGCCGTTGATCAGATCGCCGATGCGGCCGATGCCCATGCCCACAATCAGGCCCGGCGCCCCGATGTCCAATCCGCTGCGCACGTCCAGCTTCATCCACCAGGCGGCCAGCGCGAGCGCCAATCCGCCGCCCAGCGGCGCGCCCCAGACCGTGATTCCCCCATCATTCAGCGCAAATATCCGCCCCCAGTCGCTGGAGAAGAGGTCCAGATTGTCGATTACGAACAGGAAACGGGCAGCCACGATGCCGCCGCCAACCGCCCAGAGCGCCAGCGTGGTGACCTGATCGCCCGAAATCGTCGTCCGACGCCCCAGTCGCTGCGCCACCCACATGCCTGCAAGAATGCCCAGCACGGAAAACAGGGAGTGCCAGGTAAACCGGAAGGCCCCAATCTGGAAGAGGTCGGGATCCCAGGGAATGGCGATGGCGGGCATGGGGTGATTATGTGCAAGTAGGCGTCCAAGCCATAGTACTGGCCGGCTGGTTGCGCTGCCGACCGGATCCTCGGCCGCCGACGCCTACCCCTGAACGGATTCGGTTTGCACCGATGCGGCTTGCAAAGCGGCCGCCGCCTCAGCCGCTGGCTGGCCCAGGGTCAGGCTGTTGTGCACGGCGACATCCAAATCGAGCGCTCGCGCCTGCCAGTCCGCGGTTTCGACAATCGGCGTGCTCCATGCGCTTCGAGCCTCCAGCAGGGTGTCCAGGTCCAGCCCCAGCCGCGCCGTGGCATCATCCAGTGCCAGCGTCCACGCGGGCGTAGCCTCCCTGCTGTCGAGTGTTCTCGCCGGGCCGGCCAACGCAACGGCTGCTTCCACAGCTCTCTCATCGTCGCGTTGCCTCGCGGCAATGAACGCCGCCGACATCGGAATCCGACGCTCGGCCTCCGGCCAGGCAGGCAACGGGAGCGCCTGCCACTCCGCCCGCCTGTCTGGCGGCAACGCCGCCAAGCGCGACAACGCCCGACCATGGGCGATCACTAGCGCGATGCGCCCATCCAGCAGCGTCTCGCCCGCCGCGCCCTGACCGTCCCACGAGTTCGGTGGCGGCGACGTGCCTTCGCGCAGCCATTGGTCCGCATACCATTGCCAGGCGCGCCTCGCGGCCTCGTCCGATGGAAACGTGCCGGCCGACCCCGCCACAGTCTCCAATTCGGGCAATCCGGCAACTACGCCAAACCCATAGCGATAGCTCTCTGGGTCAGTCAATCGGCGGGCTGTCTCCCCCAGGGCGTCGTACGTGGCGCTCCCCTCGGTTGCCCCGGCGAGATCCAGCCCGCGCCGGCCGGCGAGCAAGTAGGTGGCGTGGCCGCTGACCGGCATCCCCACCAACCCGCGATCGCGCCGGCCCAACGCCAGCATCTCGGGAAGAAATGCATGCGCTGCGCCCAGCGCCGTGTCCAGCGGCGCCAACACCTCCAGCGTATCCAGCGCTGTCACCAGGCCGCCCGGTACGCCGATCAGCAGGTCAGGCAGATCCCCCCCTGCCGCCCGTGCCAGCAGACGCGCCGGACTATCCGCGGCTGCGTCCAGCACCTCCAGCCGCATGTCGGCAATGGTGTCGACGGCACTGATGTCCAGTGCGCCCGCCCGCGCGAAAGCTGGGTTGATGGCGGCACGGAGCTGTGCCCGCATCGGCTGAACCGGCGGTTCCGGCGCCACGGTGGTCAGATGCGTGGCCGATGACCGTACCGGTGCGGGTGTCGGCGGGGGCGTGACGACCACTTCCTTTTCAACGACGACTTCCCGCGTGACGATCACCTCGCGCTCGGTAATGACCGGCCGTTCGACCACGATTTCGTGCTCCACGATCTTGGGAACCACGACGACTCGTTCCACGACAATCGGCGCGCCGCAGGCGGCCAATGCCAGCGCGGTCCCAGCCGCCATGCTCGCTTGCAGCAGCTGCCGACGACTCGGGCCGCATCGACGCGGCCCAGGTGCTATGCGGGATATTTGCGCCGAGTGTGTCAGGATTTACTCAGAGCCTGATCAGTCGTCATGCGACGATGCTACGTGAGCAGGTGAGAGACTTTCCTCGAGCGTCAGGTACGGGAGGACCAGATGCACGATGTCGCGATTCTGGGTTCCGGTCCCGCCGGGTTGACCGCCGCCATTTACGCGGCGCGCGCCAACCTCTCCACCCTGGTCTTCACGGGCGACGCCCTGGGCGGCCAGATCGCCACCACCTACGACGTGGAGAATTACCCCGGCTTCGAGGAAATCACCGGCCCCGACCTCACCCAGCGAATGCAGGGTCAGGCCGAACGCTTTGGCGCTGAAATCGTCTACGACCAGATCACCGAGGTCGACTTCGACGGCCCGCCGTTCACCCTCACCGGCCGGGCCGACACCTACCGGTCCCGCGCCGTCATCGTGGCTACCGGCGCCAGCCCCCGCCTGTTGGATATTCCCGGCGAGCAGGAACTCTGGGGCCGCGGCGTCTCCGTCTGCGCAACCTGCGACGGCGCCTTCTTCAAAGACCAGCCGGTCGCGGTTGTCGGCGGCGGCGACAGCGCCTTGCAGGAAGGCCTCTTCCTCACCCGCTTCGCCTCCAAAGTCACCGTCATCCATCGGCGCGATCAGTTGCGCGCCGGTCCGTACCTCCAGGACCGCGCCCGTGCCGAGCCCAAGATCGATTTCATCTGGGACACCGTCGTCACCGGCGTCCAGGGCGACCAGGCCGTCGAAGCCCTCCGGCTCAGGAATGTCCAATCCGGCGAAGAATCCGACTTCCCCACGGAGGGCTTGTTCATCTTCATCGGCCACGACCCCAACACGGAAATCTTCAAGGGCAAGCTGGAAATGGACGACGACGGCTACGTCATCTCCAATCGCTATATGCACACCAACGTCGAAGGCGTTTTTGTGGCCGGTGAGGCGCAGGACCACTACTTCCGCCAGGCCATCACGTCCGCGGGTGAAGGCTGCCAGGCGGCCATGGAAGCTGAGAAATTCATCGCCCGCCTCGAAAGCCACCAGCCGGCCGCGGCCGGCGCCACGAGCGGATAGCCCCGCGTGCTCCGGCGCGCAAACGCGGCGCGGCAGGTTGCCGTCCGCCGCCTGCCACTTCCTGGCAGCACCCTGATCGCTCTGGTGGTCTTTGGTTGCGTGGCAACGGCCGTTGCCGCTTTGGCCGTGCTCGCAGGAACCTCCCCGGAGGCACCATCCCCGGACAGGCGGCCGGCCACGGCCGACACCGTTCGGACGCCGCCGCTAACCGCCACGCCCGCGCCGGCCGCGGTCGCTCCGCTCATCGATGCATCCAGTTTCCGCCGGGCCAGCCAGACGTTGGGCGTTCGCGTCGATCCAACGCCAACCTGGCGGCCCCTGGGCGCGAACCTCGCCGCCTACGCCGAGGCCACGGGCCGGCTTCGCCGCCAGTTCGAAGACGGCGCGGCGTACGTCAGCCTCATCAACGTGGCCCACCAGCGCGGCGCCATTAGCGACGAGCGGCGCCTCGTCGCTCTGATGGCGTTGGCCGACCTCGCCAGGGCGACCGAGCAAGGCGTGCGCACACACACGCCGCCTCCCGTTGCCTCGGTCTACCACCTCAGGCTGCTAGAGGTCCTTCGGGACTACGGCACGTCCGCACAGCAGTACTGGCTAGTCGCCGTGCGACCCACGAATGACACTGTGGACGCCGGCACCAGGCGCCGGCGGCTCAACGGCATCCTCGACGCCGCCTTCCGCTACAACACCCTCCCCAGCGGCCCCGTCCAAGGCGACGCCCTCGGCGAACCCTAAGAACCACTAAGTACCGACTCAGGCGGTCAACCGGCGAGTTCCTTGGCCTTGGGAACCAGGACTTCGAACATTCGCTCGACCTCGGCCTTCAGCCACGCCTGGTACTCGGGCCACCCAGCGCGGTTCGCAAACCGCGCATCGCGCTGGACGAAGATCCGCGCCCTGTTCTCGTCGGAGGGCGTTTTCCACTCGTATTGCTGGCCTGCCTGCTGCTCGATGGCCTCGCGTGCGTCGAGCAGTTGATCGAACAGCGATTGGTCGGCTGCGCGCCCGAAGACGAGGTCAACCCGCAACTCCCCGATGGAGAAGGTCCGCTTAACTGAGTTGAGGGGTGAGTACGACGACGCAACCCGGATTCCTAGAGCACCTGGAATGGAGTGAAGCATGTACGAGGTCGCTTTCGGACGCGAACACGGGATTGCGGTGTCGGAGTCCATCAGCATTTGGAAGTCCGTCCAGAATTCGAGCTGAAGCTGCTTGGCTCCGCTTGGTTCAGGTGTCCTTGTCCAATCATTCGGCTGGACGACGATGTTGAATCGAGGCGCTGGCTTGGAGTCATCGATCTTCAGCAATTCGATCTCCACGCCAAAGTACGCGTAGTCTCCTGTCGTGCTGGCGTTCAGCAGGTCCAGCGCCGCCCGATGCTCGTCACGAAACTCCTCAGCAATCCACACAATGGTCCGCGCGTTTAGCCCAGCGGTATAGGTCAGCAGCTTGCCCAGGTGGTCGTGATCGGTACGTCCATACTGGTTCTCGACAACAACCCACGACTCTTCATCACTCCCACCATCAAGTCGTCGGCAGAGAATGTCTGCGCTGAAGCTGCCTACGGCCTGCTCAGTCCCCCGCGGTTCCAGCGTCAGCCGCAGCGCCTCCCCCAACCTCGTCAAGTTCCCAGGATCAGCCAGCCACGGCGTGAAGTCGCGCGACTCATCCGGCCAGACGCTCCGAACATCAACGGACTCAAGGGTCGAGATCTTTGGGTCAGGCATCGAACGGAATCCGAGCCGCTTGGTGTGCGCCGCAGGGTGATTCAGCCATTTGCGAGTATCACGGCAACGCGAAGATTCGGCCGGGGAAGGAAGCATAGCAATCGACCCTAACCGCTGACTCACTAGGCCTTGTCTATCCATGCCACCGTAGCCGAGACGCAAGCCGTGGCCCCGGAAGCCTTGAATCCAAGACCTTGCAGGGTTTTCACCGCCACCTCGGGCGTGGCCGAGGTCCCCTGACCGTATACCGACACGATCAGCCGGCCCGGTGACGCGACCATCTCGCGCAGAACTCTGGCCACGTAGGCGCGCTCGTCAGCCGGCGGCACGGCATCCAACAGCAGTTGGACGAAGCGGTAGCGTCGCGGCGGCTGCCAGAAGAAGGCGTTGGCGACGTGGAAGTTGGCCGCGTGGGTCGGAAGGCGCTGCCTGGCCAGGGCGACCAGTTCAGGGACGAAGTCGACGCCATGGGGCGTGATCGTGTAGCCGCGATCGGCGCACCAGCCCACTAGCGATTCGAGCAGGAGGCCGTTGGCGCAGCCCAGGTCAAGATAGTCGCCGTTAGCGTTTACGGCCTGCGCAATGCAGCGGCGCGTGATCGCCCAGTGCTTCGCCCCGCCGGTCTTGCCGGACTGCCGATACGGGTTGCTGGGGCCGGCGAGGTAGTAGTCGCGGATGGCCCGCTCGCTCTCGCGGAAATAGGCTTCCCGCCCGGCCTTGTCCGTCACTCGCCACTCCTTGTCATCTGGGGCGCCCGATGCATCGCGACTCAAGCTCTCGGCACTTCCAAGGCTTACCTGCTATCGGCCTGTTCGCCCGGTAACTCGAGAACCTCGCCAGTCGCCGGTTCCTTCCCGGAAGCCCGCGGCGCACTCGCCGCCAAAAAGACCGATTGCCCAACCCAGCCCACAGCCTGCGATGATTGGAGTATTCACCACAGACGGCCGATGCGGCGTGCGCAATCCTGCGTCGCATTGAGGACGGGTCAACTTAATGGGCGAGCTCATGAATAACCGTTTGGTCCGGGCGGCTGCAATCGCCGTCCTGTTGGGCATCGCCGTCGCCGGCATCGCCTGGCTCTTCATCTTCTTCACCGGCGGCACCGGCGAAGCCAGCCAGCCCATCTCCGCGCCCCAACTCACCCTGCCGCCAACCACCGCGGCCCCGGCCACGGCTGCCCCGACCACCGAGGCTCCAACAATCGCCGCCCCCGCCACGGCCGCTCCGGCAACTGCCGCTCCCGCGACTGCCGCCGCGTCCACGGCAGCCCCACAGCCCCAGGCCACCCAGTCGCCCGCGGCCGCCCCGGCCACCGGCGAGGCCACGCTCTACCGCATCGTCCCCGACGAATCCGAAGCCCGCTACGAAATCGACGAAATCCTGCGCGGCGAACCCTTCCGCGTCGTCGGCCGCACCGACCAGGTCGCCGGCGACATCATCCTCGACTTCGCCAATGCCGCCGCCTCACAGGTCGGCGTCATCCGCATCAACGTGCGCACCCTCGCGACCGATGAGGAACGCCGCGACCGCGCCACCCGCTCCCGCATCCTCCAGTCGGCCGAAGCCGCGTACGAATTCGTGGACTTCACGCCCACCGCGCTCGAAGGCTTGCCCGCCACGGTTGGCGTTGGCGACACGGCCAGCTTCACCATCGTCGGCGACCTCAAGATCCGCGACGTCACCGCCGAGGCCCGCTTTCAGGCCACGGTCAATGTCGTCGCCGAGGACCGCCTCGAAGGCACCGCCGAGGCCACCGTCCTGCGCTCCACCTACAACCTCATCATCCCCAACGTGCCCTTCGTCACCGACGTCAGCGAAGAGGTCCTCCTCGGCATCAAGTTCGTCGCCACCGCCGTCCAGCAGTAAACCTGCGCGGGCCGCACCGCAGCCACCATGCGGTGCGGCCGAAGCTAGAAACTACAGCGAGAGCGGCTTGCCGCCGTCGCCGCCTAGGCGTTCAGGATCACCTGTGCCGTCACCTGCGTCAGCTTGCGCAGCTCCGCGTGCGGCATCCACTCATTCACCGAGTGGATGTCCTGGTACCCCGTGCCCAGGATCGCCGAATCGATCCCCTTCTCGTTGAAATTCTGCGCGTCGCTGCCGCCAAAGGTATGCACGAACTGCGGATCCAGCCCCGCCGCCTGAACCCCGGCATACGCCACCCGCAGCGCCGGGTGGTCGTGACCAAAGCGCGTCGGCTTGAACCGCTGCACGGTCTCGATCTCCACTCGGCCCCCAAACGCCGCCGCCCCGTCCTCTAGTGCCTTTTGCATCGCTGCCACCTGCTTGTCCAGCGCCGCCTGCGTCAGCGCCCGCGCCTGCGCCACCAGCTTCGCCTCGGGCGGAATGATGTTCCGAGCCTCCCCGCCGGACACGATCCCCACATTCGCCACCGTTAGCTCGTCCACCGGCCCGAGCGGCATCCGATCGATCGCCCGCGACATCATGCTCACGGCGCTCTTCCCGGTTTCGGGATGCGCCGCCGCCGCCGCGTTGCCGTGAAACGTAACGTCGAAGTTGCACGACGCCGCCTGCCGGTCGCAGATCACGCCCACCGGACCGCCGAAGTCCAGCACCAGCGCCACCCGCGCCTCCACGTCGTTCGGATCGAACGCGGCTGCCCCAAACTGCCCCACGTCCTCTCCCACCGTGAACACCAGGTCGATAGGCCCGTGCGGCAGTCCCGCTTCGTCCACCATCGCCACCGCTTCCACAATCGCCGCCACCCCAGCCTTGTCGTCCGCCCCCAGCACGCTCGAGCCGTCTGAATACACCGCGTCCGCCTTCACCACTGGTGTCATCTCCGGCGTCGGCAGCACCGTGTCCATGTGCGCGTTCAGCATGATCGGCGTCGAATCCTTGCCCTTTGCCGGCCAGCGGCAAATCAGGTTCCCAATCTGGTCTCGACGGCACACCACTCCCGCCGCCTCCAGCCGCGGTTGGATGATCGCCACCACCCGATCCTCGTTCCCCCAGTAGCTGTCCACGCTCAAAATGTCCACAAATCCCTGCAACAACCGCTCCCAATTCAGCGGAAGCAACGGCGTTGATCCATTCGCCTTGGATACAGACATGCGGTCAGCCTCTCCTGGATCTCTGGCTCGTCACGCCAGCAGATCGTTCAAGATCTTGCCCACCAGGTAATGCTTCCGATCCGGGTACCACCAGATAGCCTGGCTCTCATGCTCGAACAAGCTCCCATACGTCGCCACCTGCGTCTGACCCTCCGGCGCCACCGCCACCCCGTCGTTGTCTGCCAGCACCCGCGGCTCGCCGAACGCCAGCGGTTGCCCTACCGCCGAATCCCGTACTGTCCCGATGCTGAACCACGCCGGCCGCCGGTTCCGCTTCGAATCATGCGGACCTTCGCCCCCGTGCGCCGTTCCCACGTTGTTGTGAAAGATCAGCACGTACCGCCCGTCGCTCAAGCGGTAAAGCGGACACGGTGAAATCGGATGCGGCACCGGCCGTCGGCCTAACGCAAATCGCAACACCTCCGCCTCCGACCACGATTCGCCCGCGTCGTCCGATACTGACCACCACGCATACCCCGTCAACGTCCGCAGCAGGCAGATCATCCTTCCGTCCGGCAGGTTCTGGATCGAGGGTTCCTGCGCGATGCTGTGCTCCGGATCGCCCGGCTTCGGCACCCGGATCCCGTGCCCCGCCTTCGGCCACGTGCTCACCCGCAGTCGTGCCGGATCCCTCTCCGTCAGGATGTTGTCGAACCGCAGGAACCAGCACTCCGAGTGCCGCTGAAACAGGTGCGGCTCCACGTGATACTCGGTACTCGCCCACCGCGTGAACCCGCACATCACCTCGCCCCGCGGATTAAGGATCGGTGTCTGGTAGCAGATCCAGTTCTCCGGCGTCCCGGGCTCCGTTGGACTGATCGCCGACCGCTCCATCGGCAGGCTCAGCCGCTCGCTCCAGGTCCTCCCCTCGTCGTCCGAATACTTGTAGGCCAGCAACCCCGTCGTGTCCTCCCGCACGTCCACCACGCCGATGTTCTTCGTGTAGAACACGTACAGCCGCTGTAGCTCCGGCGCCAGCACCGGGAACCCCCACGAGGCAATCCGCCCGTCATTCCCCACTGGCCCGTCCACCACTGCGGGCTCGCTCCACGTAACCCCGGCGTCGTCGCTGCGCGCAAACACCACCCGCTGGTCCGGCTTGCCCTCGAACGTCGCCATCGTCCACACCGCCAGGAACGCCCCGCTCCACGACCGGACCACAAGGAAATGCTGGTTCGTCCAATCGTTCGCAGCCCCGCCCCGCGGCACATACGCCACGAAATCTGGCGACGTCCGCAGCACGTCCTTGCCATACGCCGACAGGTCCGAAGCGCTCATTCGCAACTCCTTACCCGTCCGTGCAATGCACCACGGCCACGTCCCATTGCGGGATTATCAGGTCGAAGTCGGTGTCCTGGACGTCAACAGCGCGATCCGCCAGCAAGTCCCGCACCCCGCTAATCCGCCCACGCGGTCGCAACCGGCTTCGAGCCTCACCCCGCTCCAGGTTGAACACGAACACCAACCACCCGCCCAGCCGTGACCGCCGCACGATAGGCACCACCCGGTCACCCTCCGCTGTAACCAGCGCCGTAACCCCGGCCTCGCGCGTCAACCCCCGCACCAGGTCCGGCTGCCCCACGTCCCCGAACCCCGCCGACAGCGTCAACCCGTACCACGTAAACCGCCCGTCCCCGCTCCGCACCGCTACCGTCTGACCCGCGATCGTCGCGATCCCCTGCGTATCCCCCGTCGGCTCCAGCACCGCGTACCCGCACGGTGACGTTATCTCCATCGGCCCATACGGCGTCTCCAGCACATTCCGCCCCTGCTCGATGTCATACGCCGTCACCGCCGAGAAATCCGCCACCCGCACGCCCAATTCCTCGGCCAGCCCCTCCGGTGGCCCATAGCTCGACTGCCCGTCCGCCGAATACAGCCCTAGACTGCCCTCGGCCACCAGCCGCGGCCCCTCGGGATCGCTCAGCGCCTGCCGAACCATCCCCAGCGCCGCCTCGTCCATCAACGCCACGTTCGGCAGGAACAGCTGCCGGTACCCCGACCAGTCCATCCGCGGCGAGATCACGTCCGGCGTCAAGCCCTCCGTCCACAGCGTCCGGTACGTCCCCCGCATGTCCGCCAGGAAGCGATCGTCCTCGTCGTTGTAGCCAAACAGCTCCTGCGACTCCGGGTGGTAAACCACGCCCACCTCCGCCTGCGGACACTCCAGCGGCAGGTGCTCGCTCAGCCCGTCGATCTGCTCGATCGCCCGCGCCGCCGCCGCAAAGCGTGCATTCGGCGTACCGTCCAGCGCCGCCAGGTTGTATCCCGGCGACTCGAAGCTCATGTACTCCGGCCGGTACTGCCAGAACATTGCCCCCGCCGCCCCGCACGCAAGCGTCATCCACAACAGCGTCGTGAGTTCGCGCGGGTCCGCCTGCTTCGACCAGGTCACACCCCCCGGCGACATCCCCGCGTAAATCTCCTCGTTCCACCAGCGTCCGTGCTTCCCCGCGCTCCGCGACCAGTCGAAGCTGAACGCCCGATCCGCAATCTGGTACGGGTCCTCCACTGTCAACAGGCTGCTCGACGGCATCGACATCCCCCAGCTATCCGCCACCGCCGCGCACCGTTCGTCCCAGGGCCGCGGATACCAGGCCCCGTGCGTCCGCGTCTCGTGCACCGGGTCCAGCCGCTTCGTCTCGCCGATCATCCACGCCAGGTGACCGGCCAGGTTCTCGTAGTGGAACTGGCGGTACAGCAGCATCTCCACCGGGCTCGCATTCGAGCGCGGCGGCTCAATGTCCTCCCAGCGCCGGAATCGACGCAACAGCCGGTTGTTCAGATCACTTAGCGTGAACCGTTCCCGCAGCCACCCCTCGTAGCGAGCCAGCGTGTGCGGGCAGTAACAGGGCAGCCCGTCCGTCTGGCGGCTGAACGCCGACGAGATCGCAATCCCATCCCACAACCCCCAGATCAGCAGATTCGGCCGGTCCCGGTAGCGCGTCACCACGTGCTCGATCAGCCTCCCGCCGAACTGCCGCCACAGCGGGTGGTCGTAACAGTGGATCTGCGACCCCTGGGGCATCGCCGCGCTCGCCACCGGCGTCGCCGCCCCACCCTGCTGATTGACCACCCGCATGTCCGGGTAATCGCGCGTCATCCACTCCGGACCCGCCCCGTGCGTAGCCAGCGCCATGTCCAGCCACACATACAGGTCGTGCTTCTCCGCCAGGTCGAACAGCCGGTCGAACTCGTCCAGCTCGTACTGCCCCGGTCGCGGCTCCATCCAGTTCCACATCGTGAAACTGCGCACGATCCGCATCCCGCCCGCTCGGATCCGCGCCAGATCCTCGTCCCAAACCGCCGGCTTCGGCGCCGGCGCCCGGTAATACTCCACCCCCACCGGAAACGGAACCCCAGGGATGCCAAAGCGCTCGTCAACAGCCATCAGCCGCCCATCCGTATCACCCTCGCGGGCCGGGTCCCGTGCGGCTCGGGTTACGACTCCCATTGGGACCAGGAGCCACTACAAAGTCTGCGACGACTTGAAGCGGCCGGTCTCGTCTTTCTTGGCGCCGGGGAAGTCGTAGTGCTCGCGAGTGAGATTGTCGTCTCCACCGCAACCGGCCAGGGTGGCAAGCGCGCCGGCGGAAACACCGAGCAGGACGACCATCCGCCGACGCGACATCTGGCCGGCGGGGCGACGGTTTGCGCCAAGGGTGGACAAGTGTCGTAGAGCACGAAGCTTCATTTCTTCACTCCCCTGCGAATGCGGGGCATTGAGGCCGGCGTTCGGTGCCTGCGCATCGGACCCATCCCTCTTCCCGGGCGGTGACCTGACCGGGAGGCCGCGCGACATACAGCGTACGCCGCCTGCTATACGGCATCTACGGTGCCACCTACGCCAGCTGTAGCCGGGCAAACCGCGAACCGCCAACCGCCGTGCGAACCAGCGCCCCCCGACACTCCGGGAGGCCTGCCAGCCCAGGCCGGGCGGCGAGCAGAGGCCAGTCCGCATTCGAAAACCACGCGACCGTTACGCATTTGGCCGCTATCCTTCCAACCCAAACAGCTCTTGTCCGGGAGAATTCGCCATGCTCCGAGTTGGAATCGTCGGACTCGGCGGCATATCAAGCGCCCACGGCGACGCCATCGAGACCCTCCCCAACGTCGAAATCGTCGCCGCCGCCGACCTCCTCGAAGCCCCGCGCCGCGCCTTTTGCGACCGCTATGAAGTCCCCCGCGCCTACCCCAATCACACCGAACTGCTCGAGGACGCCGAAGTCCAGGCCGTCGCCGTCACCCTCGGCCACCAGCTCCACCACCGCCTCACCGTGGATGCCCTAAACGCCGGCAAGCACGTCCTCGTCGAAAAGCCCATGGCCCTCTCCCTCGAGCAGTGCGACGACATGATCGAGACCGCCCGTCGCAACAACGTCAAGCTCATGATCGGCCTCACCCAGCACTTCCTCGGCCCCAACATGAAAGCCAAGCAGATCCTCGACTCCGGCGAGCTCGGTCCCCTCATCACCGCCGTCTGCTACTCCGTCAAGAACTGGGGCTACCCGAACCGCCGTCCCCAATACCGCAGCCGCTTCCACGGCGGCGGCTACTGGATGACCAACGGCGTCCACATCGTCGACCGGCTCACCTGGCTCGTCGGCTCCCAGGCCGCCAGCGTCAAAGCCCGCATCGGAACCAAGAGCCACTACCAGGCCGGTGACGACTACGGCGTCGCCTTCGTCGACTACAAGAACGGCGTCCCCGGCATCGCCATCGCCATCGGCTACCGGGATGGCGCACCCAATTATCAGTCCGAGATCATCTGCACCCGCGGCGGCGTCCGCATCAGCGGCTCGGGTGACCGCTTCGTCGCCGTCGGCCAGGGCAACGAATGGACCTGCGTACCCTTCGAAGACCCACCCGCCACCATGACCGAGGAATGGCGCGCCTTCGCCCGCTCGATCGAGCAAGACCTCGAACCGCCCACCTCCGGCGAGTGGGGCCGCCACATCATGGAAATCCTCTTCGCCGCCGAACGCTCCTCCATCACCGGCCAGCAAGTCACCCTCGACGGCGGAACCCGGCACAACGTCCAGACCACCGGCCAGGTCATCGCCCCGGAGCACGGGTGGGTCTAATATGCGCGCACCATCCGTCGGCGCTGTCGCTGCGCGTGCGCTGGGGAGCAAACCTATGAAGTCACCCGACCTGCGAAGTGCGTTCACACGGCCCGACAACCTGCGCATCGCGACCAAGTTTCCCCGCCGCCGCCTAGTCTTCTTGCTCGCCGCCTCCACCGGGGCGCTAGCCACCCTGGCTGGTTGCGGCGGCGACGAGAAACTCACCCGCGACAACTACGATTTCCCCGGCGCCAGGAAGGACAGCACCGGCAACTACCAGATGCGCAACGCCCAATAGCTCCGTAATCCGACGCTAGGGTGAGGCCGGCAGCCCCAACTCAGCCCCGTCGAAATCAGCCCCAGTAAACTAGGTCGTGAGACGACGGTCCATCGCATCGCCACCCGTGCACGAAAGAACCCAGATGAACGACTTGGCTCCCCGCCACGCGTCCGACCTTGAAGCCACCCACCGCCCTGCCGGCCAACTCTCCCGTCGCCGTCTCGGCCTCCTCCTCGCCGCCTCCACCGCTTCACTGGCCGCCCTGGCCGCGTGCGGTCAGGAAGAGAAACTCACCCGCGACGACTACTCCTTCCCCGGGGCCGAAAAAGACGAAAGCGGCAACTACAAGATGCGCGGCTTCCGCTAAACCGAGGAGCCCCGCTCACTGCATCCAACCTCCGCGCGCATTCCGGAAGCCTGGTTGCGCGTACAGTAGGACTGCGTGGGGCCAAGACGTGCGAGCCGGTCAGATGCCTGAAGCTCAAGAGGCAATCAAGTGGCTGGCCTGAAGAACGGCGCTGACTTCGACGCCGTAGTCATCGGCGCCGGCTTCTCCGGACTCGGGATGCTCCACCGGCTTCGTGACGTCATGGGCCTCTCCGTCCAGGTCTACGAAGCCGGCAGTGGCGTCGGCGGCACCTGGTACTGGAACCGCTATCCCGGCGCCCGCTGCGATTCCGAGAGCTACATCTACTGCTTCTCGTTCTCGAAGGAACTGCTCCAGGACTGGACCTGGAGCGGCAAGTACCCCGAACAGCCCGAAATCCTCTCCTACCTCGAGCACGTCGCCGACCGCTTCCACCTCCGACCCAACATCCAGTTCGACACTCGCGTTACGGCCGCTGTGTTTCAGGAAGACAGCAACCTCTGGGAGATAGAGACCGACCAGGGCGACCGCGTTACTGCCCAATACCTCATCACCGCCATCGGCTGCATCTCCACGGGCAACGTTCCGAAGATCAAGGGCCTGGACTCGTTCCAGGGCGACTGGTACCACACCGGCGCCTGGCCCCACGACCCCGTCGACTTCTCGGGCAAGCGTGTGGCCGTCATCGGCACCGGCTCCAGCGGCGTGCAGTCCATCCCCGTCATCGCTCGCCAGGCCGGCAGCCTCACCGTCTTTCAGCGCACCCCCCAGTTCACCGTCCCCGCCCGCCACCGCGCCGCCGACCGCCAGTTCATCGAGCAGGAGGTCAAGCCCAACTACCAGGAAATCCTCGAGAGAGCCCGCTGGAGCCAGGGTGGCGGACCGCGCGAACCCATCGAGCAATCGGCCCTCGACGTCACCGAAGCTGAACGCAACCGGATCTACGAGGAGCAATGGAACAAGGGCGGCCACGAATTCATCGGCGGCTCATTTGCCGATCTCATGACCGACAGGGCCGCCAACGACACCGCCGCCGACTTCATCCGCAACAAGATCCGTCAAATCGTCAGGGATCCCGAAACCTGCCAGAAGCTACTCCCCCACGACCACCCTTTCGGCGCCAAGCGCTCCCTCCTCGACACCGGCTACTACGCCACCTACAACCGCGACAACGTCCATCTCGTCGACCTGCGCCGCACCCCCATCCAACGGATCACGTCTACGGGCATACGCACGTCCGGGCAAGACTTCGCCTTCGACATCATCGTCTTCGCCACCGGCTTCGACGCCATGACCGGCACCTTCTTCAAGATTGACATCCGCGGCCGCAACGGCCTCGCGCTACGCGACAAGTGGGCGGCAGGCCCCAGGACCTACCTCGGCCTCCAGGCCGCCGGCTTCCCCAACATGTTCATGATCACCGGCCCCGGCAGCCCCTCCGTCCTCAGCAACATGCCCGTCAGCATCGAACAGCACATCGACTTCATCGCAGACTTCATCACCTGGATGCGCCAACGCGGCATCCACACCGCCGAAGCCGATCCCCAGGCCGAGGATGAGTGGGTCGCCCACGTCAACGAAGTCGCCAACACCACCCTCTACCTCCACGCCAACTCCTGGTACCTCGGCGCCAACATCCCCGGCAAACCCCGCGTCTTCATGCCCTACCCCGGCGGCGTCGGCCCCTACCGCAAACGCTGCGACGAGATAGCCCGCCGCGGCTATCCGGGCTTCGTTCTAAGCCCAGCGGCGACCACCACTGCGGCAGTCGGCTAGCGCCCGCCAAGCGAAAGCCCGTCCGGCGCCTATTCGAGGTATCCCGGTGCATCCCCACGCACGACCGGTACGTCCCATTACCCTTGGGCTGACAGGCACGCGCGGCTGCGGGTAAGTAGCAGCCCAGGAAGTGCCGGACCGATGACCACGCACCCCGATCTGCTCGAACGGATAACCGTGCGCGCCGACGTCTTCGGCGGCAAGCTAGTCATCCGCGACATGCGGATCGCCGTGGAACACGTGCTCGGAATGTTGGCCGCCGGCGACACCGTCGAAACGATTCTCCAGGAGTACCCCCTGCTTGAGCCCGAGGACATCCAGGCCTGCCTGCTCTTCGCCCACTGCTCCATAGCCGGTGAACGAGTCCACGACCGCGTCCCAATCCACAACGCTTGAAGTTCCTCCTGAACGCCTGCGCCGCCTCGCGCAGCATGCGCGCCACGCTCGACGACCTGGGACACGACGCTGAATCTGTAAGTGGGCTGGCCCCTCATGCTTCCGACTCTGAGGTGCTCGCGCTGGCGCTTGCGAGCAGCGGATACACATCACGGGGACTCAAGTTTCGGCGCCGCCGAGACTTCAAATGCGTCCCGGGGGCTGGACGCGTTTCACATCTCCGCCAACCGAATGAGATTCGTCGCCCGACCACACACATCCCGACCAACGTCCGACCCAACCTCACCCACGTATACATCGGCTCACGCGCAAAGAGGTCCGCGCCGTCGTAGTGAAGCCGGATTCACCGCGCGCCTCACACCCGCCGCACCCCAGCCGCCCCTCCCCGCTATAAACTAGAACCAACACCCGCCGGCCAACCGTGCGGACGCCCAACCGGTCCCGACCCCGACCGCTCCACCGTCCCGCCCAAGTGACCTGCGGCCACCGGGCGGCGGAGGCATCACTGTGACCCAGCAACACCCAACCCAATCCACCCAACCACCCGCGTCTCCCCGAGCCCTCACCCGCCGCCGCGCCCTGCGCCTGGTCGGAGTGGCCGGCGCCGGCGCCCTCGCCGCCGCGTGTGGCGAGCCCGAACTCCCCAAGATCCAACCCCCCGTCCTCCCCTCCACCCAGCGAACCCAGGCCGCCGCCACCCAGCGCGTCGAATCTGCCGCCACGCCCCCACCCACCGTTGTCGCCACCATCGGCGACCGCGCCCCCAGCCGCGAGGGCAGCCTTCCTGAGGCCGGCGCCGACCGCCCCATCTCCATCGCCCTCCCCACCTTCGCCGGCGGCAACTGGGACGTCGAACCCATCCTCCTCTCCGCCGAGGTCGCCGCCCGCCAGGACACCGAGCAGCGCTACAAATACTCGCGCACCCCCCTCCCCTCCAACTTCGGCTACCGCTGGGACTACGCCTCAACCGTGGACGACGGCTCCGGCAACGCCCGCACCGACCTCGTCATGCTCGAACAGTGGGACCTCGCCAACCTCGTCGCCGGCAACAAGCTCCTGCCCCTTGATGAGCACCTCACCAGCGACTTCACCTTCAATCCCGGCGCCTACTGGCCTGGCATCCTCGAAACTGGCAAGGTCGAAGGCGTCCAATACGCCCTCCCCGTCGCCGCCTCGCCCTGGATCACCGTTGTCAACCGCGATCTGGCCGCCGCCGCCGAGTACGAAATCCCGCCCCGCAGCGCCTGGGACGGCCAGGCCTTCGTCGAAGCCGCCCTCGCCATGCACGGCGACCCCGAAGCCCCCGGCGGCAGCGACGCCCTTGGCCTTCTTCTCAACGTCGAACCCATGTGGGGCGCCCCCGACCAGCTGTGGAGCTGGACCCCTAGCTTCCTCTTCCTCCAGTCCGCCCTCGGCGCCTTGCCCGATAGCCAGGGCACCTTCGCCCCCTTGCGCTCCGACCCGGCCAAAGCCATCGCCGAAACCTACTACGACCTCGCCACCACCTACGGCCTCGCCGAGGGCTCGGACTCCAGCCGCCGCCCCCTCTGGTTCCGTTACACCGAGGGGCAGATTGCCATGCTCGTCATGTCCCTCGGCGGCCTCGGCTTCGGCTGGATGACCAGCAGCCGCGGTCCCGACAACGTCCTCTACCCCTTCCCTCGTTTCGGATCCGGCGGCGCCCCCGTCAGCGTCTGGATGATGATGGGCATCGGCAACGGCACCCAGGAACCCAAAGTCGCTTACGACGCCCTGCGCGCCCTCGACCGCAACACCCAGCGCGTCGCCAACGTCCCCGCCCGGCGCCTGACACCCGAAGAACTCCGGCGCCTATTCGTTAGCTACAGCGACGAGGCAGCCCAAATGGTCGTTGACATAATGCAGACTGCCAACTACGTCACCGTCGACCGCCCCCAATGGGGCGCCTTCGTCAACCAGCTCGACGCGGGCATCATCCGCGACGAACTTTCCGCCAACGAAGCCCTCACCAAACTCATCCACCGCCTCGAAGAACTCGGCGCCCAGGTCTAATCCCGTGCTCTGCTGCGACCGTAGATTTGCCGGATCACCAGGGAGCCGTTGAGGTGGCCGATCAACACAACCTCGGCTTCACCTTCACCTGCGTTATCGAGGCGCCAGTCGAGAGAGTCTTCAACACCATTACCGACCAGAAAGCCATCAACACCTTCTTCACCGACGCCTCCAGCGGTCCACTGTCTGCGGGTACCACCGTTCACTGGAGCTTTGAAGACCTTGACATTGATGTTGCCGTCCAGGTCGAGCACGTCATCCCCAATCGGCGTATCGTCGCCAACTGGCCCGCCTCCAGGGACGTCGGCTACCACACCCGCTTCACCTTCGAATTCGAACCCCAGGGCGATCAGACCAAAATCGTCGTCAGCGAAACCGGCTGGCGCCGCGACGAGCCCGGGCTCGCCAGCGCCTTCGATCAATGCTCCGGCTGGACCCACTTCTTCGCCAGCCTCAAAGCCCGCCTTGAACACAACGTTGACCTCAAGCACTTTTACGGCGACTAGGAAGGGCCGTTGAGCCGAGCAGCAAATGACCAGATGGTTCGACGCGCAGCGGATCGGCCCCATGCGCCAATGCAGCAAGCTACTGAGTACGGGAATAAGGGTCGGGGCGAGAGGATTTGAACCTCCGACCTCATCGTCCCGAACGATGCGCGCTACCAGACTGCGCCACGCCCCGAGGAAGCCCAGAGTATAGGCGACTGCGGACTCGTCAGGTGCGCTTCCCCTTCAAACGTTCATTTCGATGGTTGACATAACACTTGGCGAGTGTTTGCAGTCAGCCCCAACTTCGCCCGCAAAGCCCTAGACGAATACCCCGTCCGGATCCAATCCTGCCCGCGCCGTCGCAAGAGCTGCCGAGCCGACCCTCCGATCTCCCCTCGGCTCCACCTGCGCCTTTATCCCCTGGGCGCACAAACCCGCGGCGTCCGCCTCCGCGGCGCCTCGCTTGGCATAGCACCCAACCGCCCGCAAGCCGTCCGAGGAGCACGCCGCCTGTATCGCTCCCGACAGTCCTGCAACCGCCTGCTCCTCCGTCCCCGGCGCTAGGTCGTCGCACCGCACCAGTGCCGCCGCGGCTCCCAGCGCCTCACGCTCCAGCGTCTGACAGGCCTCGTCGTCCTCCGCTCGTCGTCGCCGCACACGCAGCGTCAATCCCACCATGGCTGCCAAACGCCCTTGTGATCCCCACAGCGCATGCGTCACGCCGTAGCCCATGGAGTTCTTCACCGTCGCCCCGCCCACCGTCAGCACCTCGCCCGTGCCGTCCACCAACCGCGCACCCAGCACCCAGCGCCGCCCCGGCCGGTCCTGCGCCGTGCTCGTCGTCGCCCGTCCCGAGGCGATCAGCCCACCTACCGTCCCTGACGCCTCCAACCGCCGCAGCGGCCACACTAGCCCCAGCGGCCGTAGCGCCGCATCGAGATCCACTAGTGTGACGCCGGCCCCTACCCACGCCGTGAAGTCCCGCGCCGCAATCTCAATACAGCCCAACCGCCGCATCGACACGAACTCCGCAGTATCAATCGCTCGCTGCTCGAACCGTTCAACGTGTCCCGCCCCCACAACGCGCAGCCGAAACCCACCCGCCCGCGCAGTCCGCACGACCTCCTGCACCGCTGCAACGCTCGCTGCTTCGGTCACTGGCCTGACGCCCATGGCACTCCACTACACAAGCACAACCCACCCCGCCCCGACCATATCGCGCCAGCCGTCTCATCGACCCCTGGCCCACGCTCCGCAGGGCAATTTAGCCTGGCTTTTCAAGCGTAGGACTGCGACGTCACCAAAGGCACTTGACATGACGCCTTATGCTAAGCGCCGCAATCAATCCACCCTCGTAGGCCAAAACCACCCACCACCCCGACCTATGACTGCTCAACGCCGCGCCACGCGGCAAGACTCCAACGCGAAGACGCTGGTGATCGTGGAATCGCCCGCCAAAGCGCGCACCATCAAGCGCTACCTGGGCGACGACTACACCGTCGCGTCCTCGATCGGCCACATCCGCGACCTCCCGTCCAGCGCTGCCGAGGTCCCGAAGAACCTGAAGGGCAAGGACTGGGCCACGCTCGCCGTGGACGTTGACGAGGGATTCCGCCCTGTTTACATAATTCCATCTGATAAGAAGCGCGTCGTGGCGGACCTGCGCCGAGAACTCAAGGGTGCCGGCCAACTTCTCCTGGCGACGGACGAGGACCGCGAAGGCGAGGCCATCGCCTGGCACCTGGTGGAAGTACTTAAGCCGCGAACGCCCGCGCGGCGCCTGGTGTTCCACGAAATCACCCGCTCGGCCATCACGGAAGCGCTGTCGCACACCCGCGAGATCGACCAGCGGCTCGTACAGGCCCAGGAATCGCGACGTGTCCTGGACCGGCTCATCGGCTACCTCGTCTCGCCCGTGCTCTGGAAAAAAGTCGGAAGCGGCCTGTCGGCGGGCCGTGTCCAAACTCCCGCGCTCTGGCTGATTGTTCAGCGCGAGCGCGAGCGCATTGCGTTCGTCTCTGCCGCCTACTGCATTCCAACGGCCACGTTCAGCCCGACCGGCGAAGCCGACGACGCCTTCGAGGCCCGCCTGTTGAGCTTGGACGGCCAAAACCTGGCGACCGCCGCCGACTTCGACCCGGACACCGGCAACCTTAAGTCCGGCACCAAGGCTCGCTTGCTGGCCGAGGCCGACGCACGCGACGTTGTCGAGGCGCTTTCGAACGCGTCGTTCCAGGTAACCGAAGTCACCAAGCGGCCCCGCATCCGCCGCCCACAGCCGCCGTTCATCACCTCCACGTTGCAACGCGCCGCCTCGACCCGTCTGCGCTTCTCCCCCCGCCAGACCATGCGCGTGGCCCAGCAGCTCTACGAGAACGGCTACATCACCTACATGCGCACCGACTCGCCCACACTGTCCGCGCAGGCAATTAGCGCAGCCCGGGCGGCGGTACGGCCCGAAGTTCCGGCAGGACGTGAAAGCGACTACCTGCCGGAGAGACCGCGACGCTACCGTGCCGGTTCGGCCCGTGCTCAGGAAGCTCATGAAGCCATCCGACCGGCCGGCGAGCAGTTTCGCCACCCCGACGACCTGGGATCCGACGTCGACGCCGACGGTCGTCGCCTCTACCGGCTCATCTGGCAGCGCACGCTCGCCTCGCAAATGCGGGACGCCCAATTCGAACAGACCCGCGCGCATATCGCTGCCGATGCCGGTGAACACGGGACAGCCGTCTTCCAGGCCAACGGACAAATCGTCGTTTTCGACGGCTTTCTGCGGATTTACGCTGGCGAACGCGGCAATGAGCGCGTGCTGCCCGACTTAGCTCAGCGCGACTCGCTCCAGGTCCAGACCATCGACATCGGGCGGCGCGAAACCCGCCCGCCCGACCGCTGGACTGAAGCCAGCTTGATCCGCGAACTCGAGCGCCTCGGCATCGGACGCCCGTCGACCTATGCCACGATCCTGGAAACTGTTCAGGGCAAATACGTCGAGCGCAGGGACGGCGCACTGGTCCCACGCTGGAACGCCTTCGCCGTGATCCAGCTGCTGGAGTCGCACTTCCCCGAGCTTGTCGACTCCCAGTTCACCGCCCGCATGGAAGACGGCCTGGACCGGGTCGCCGACGGATCCCTCGACCCGCTGCCATGGTTGTCCGCCTTCTACAACGGCGCGGACGGTGACTCCTCCGGTGGCGGCGAGCGAATGCTCGGCGACGGCCTGCGGCAACGCATCGACTCCAGCCAGGACGCCATCGATGCGCGGGCCGTCTGCACAATCCCGCTGCCCGGCGCCAATGGCTCCCAGATCACCGTTCGCATCGGTCGCTACGGCCCGTATTTGGAGGCGCCGGAGAGCGGGGCCCGCGCCCAGGCGCCGGACGACCTGCCGCCTGACCAGCTGACTGCCGAAGTCGCCGCCGGCCTGCTGGCCAAGGCAGCCAGCGGCGACGAACCCTTGGGCACCGACCCGGAGTCCGGCCTCCCCGTCTTTCTCAAGTCCGGGCGTCTCGGTCCCTATCTCCAGCTAGGCCAGAGTCGAGGTAGCGGCCGCAAGCGACCAAGGACAGCCAGCGTATGGCCTATGCACAAGCCGGACACACTGACCCTGCAGCAGGCCCTGGACATGCTGGCCTATCCAAAGGTGTTGGGCGCGCATCCGGAAAGCAGGGAGCGAGTTACCGTTCAGGACGGCCCCTATGGCCCTTACGTCAAGTGCGGTAAGGAATCTCGCAGCCTGCCGGGCGAGGGCGATGCGCGCTACGCCAAGCTGGCGTCCATCGAGTTGCCTGAGGCCCTGGAGCTGCTCAAGGCGCCGCGACAGCCGCGGCGGCGGCGCGGACAAGCCGCGCTAGCTGAGCTTGGCGCCCATCCTGCCTCCAGCGCGCCGATCACCGTCCGCGACGGACGCTACGGCCCGTATGTCACCGACGGCGAACTCAACGCCAGCCTGCCAAGGGGTCGCGATCCAACCTCGGTTACGCTCGATGAAGCTGTCGCGCTGCTTGCCGCCCGCGCCGAGCGCGTGGCGGCCCAGGGCGGCCGCCGTCGCCGGCGAACTGGAAGCCGTCGTCGCACACGCTGAAATCTTCGACACGCGTCCGGTGCGATATGCTTGGCGCACGTCCGGTTTCTACGGGCGAATACACACGCTGCCCGACGCCCCGGGGTCCTGCCGCGATCCGCGGTCCCGTATGCGAATGACGGCAGCGGAGGACAATTAAAGGACAGAGAGGCAGGAACGCACATGTCGGCAGCCTCCATGCGAGCTTTGCTCGCCGCGGGCGTCCACTTTGGCCACCGAACGCCGCGTTGGAATCCCAAAATGGCGCCGTTTATTTTTGGCGCGCGGGGCGGCGTGCACATCATTGATCTTCAGCACACCGTGCGCGCCCTTGATCGAGCTACGGCTTTCATGCGCGCCACGGCCGCCAGCGGTGGCGAGGTCATTTTTGTCGGGACCAAGCGCCAAGCGCAGGAAGTCGTGCGCGAGCAGGCGGAACGCTGCGGCGCCCACTACGTTCAGCACCGCTGGCTGGGCGGCACGCTGACAAACTTCGAGACGTTGCGCACGCGCCTGCAGCGCTTGCGTGAACTTGAGGCTCGCGAGGCCGCCGGTGAGTTCGAAACCCTGTCCAAGAAGGAAGCCCAACGCCTGCGCGTGGAACTGGCTCGTCTTACGAAGAAGATGGGCGGCATCAAGCACATATCACGACTGCCGGCCGGGCTCTTCATCATTGATCCCAAGCGTGAATCCAACGCCGTGACCGAAGCACGCAAGCTCGACATTCCTATCGCGGCCATCGTGGACACCAACTGCGACCCGGAAGTCGTGGACTACGTGATCCCGGGGAATGACGATGCCATCCGCTCCATCGCCGCCGTGACGGCCCTCGTTGCCGATGCCGTTCTCGCGGGTCGGGAAGAGTTTCGCAATCGGCAGGCCGAGCGTGAGGCACGACTCGCGCGCGAGGCCCAAGCCGCATTGGCCGCGGCCGCGCGGGCCGAGGCGGCCGGCGAGACGGCGGGTGACATTGAAGCCGCCATGCTGGCCGCAGCGAGTGAAGCCGGTAACGTACCGGGGGCTCCAGAGCAGGCTCCCGGGACGCCTGCCGCAAGTCCAGCCGCCGACTCCCAGGGTGCGACCAGGGGCCGACGCCGACCGCCGCCGCAGGCACGCGGAGGCCGACGCCGACCGACCGGCCCTTCGCCTCGCGCAGGTGAGGGTGGACCTCGGCCCCGAGGGCGAGCCCGGCCCGGGTCGCGTAGACCCACCGGAGCGAGTGGTGGCGGCACAGGCCCACGTCCGCGCAACCAGGAAGCTTGACCGTCATGGCGCACAAGGCATCCGTCGCCGACATTCGCGCGGTCCGCGCCGAAACCGGCGCGGGCGTGATGGAAATCAAGCGCGCCATCGAGGACGCCCATGGCGACCTCGACAAGGCTCGCGAACTCTTGGGCCAGCGCGGTTCGCAGTTCTCAGCCAAGCGAGCGGAGCGCGAAACCAGGGAGGGTCTCGTCACCGCCTACGTGCATCCTGGCCGTCCGCTCGGTGCGCTGCTCGAACTCAATTGCGAAACCGACTTTGTCGCCCGTACCGACGATTTCACGGCGCTCGCCCGCGACATCGCCATGCACATCGCGGCCATGGCGCCGACGCGCGTCAGCGACGACGATGACCGAAACCCGGACGATGACGGCCCGGCGCTGCTGAGCCAGCCATGGTTCCGGGACGGATCGCAAACCGTGGAGCAAGTCATCCAGATGGCGGTTGCCAAGCTGGGCGAAAACATCCAGGTTGGGCGCTTTAGCCGCTTCGAGATTTAAGTACGTCCACGCCGACGCGAACTGGAGGGCTGATGGCCGCACCTGGCCTCAAGTACCGCCGCGTGCTTTTGAAGATCGGCGGGGAATCGCTGGCGGGTGAACGAGCCTTTGGGATTGCTCCGCTTGCCGTGCAGGCGCTCGCCGCGCGGATCGTCGAGGCGCTTGAACTAGGCGTCGAACTTGCCGTGGTCGTCGGTGGCGGCAACTTCTGGCGCGGCGGTGAGCACAGAAATATCAACCGTGCCACCGCCGACTACATCGGAATGCTCGGCACGGTCATGAACGCAATGGCGTTGCAGGAAGCCATCGAACGGCTGGACGTCCCCACGCGCGTGCAAACCGCGATCGAAATGCGAGAAGTGGCCGAGCCGTACATTCGCCGCAAGGCTGTCGCGCACCTGGAGGCCGGCCGGCTCGTGATCTTCGCTGCCGGCAGCGGCAACCCCTATTTCACCACGGACACCGCCGGCGCCCTGCGCGCCATGGAGATTGGCGCTGAAGCGCTCCTCAAGGCCACCAAAGTCGACGGCGCGTACACTGATGATCCAATGACGAATCCAGACGCCACCCGCATCGAACGCACCACCTACCTTGAGGCCCTCAACAACGGCCTGAAGATTCTGGATGCCACCGCCTTCAGCCTCTGCATGGACAACAACCTGCCCATCATCGTGTTCCGCCTCGAGGATGAGGGCAGTCTTGTTCGGGTTCTGGCAGGCCACAAGGTCGGCACGCTGGTGGCGGCCTGAACGACCAATGATCGACGAGTTCCTGCTGGATGGCGAGCGGCGTATGAGCCAGGCCGTCGTGCATCTTCGGCACGAGTTGGCCGGCATCCGCACCGGCCGCGCTTCGCCAGCTTTGATTGAGGACCTCAGCGTCCCCTATTACGGCCAGCCGACGCCCCTCAAGCAAATTGCCGGAATCTCCGCCCCCGAGGCCCGCCTGCTGGTCGTTCAGCCCTGGGACAAGTCCGCGCTGCCCGACATCGAACGGGCCCTGATGACGTCTGATCTCGGAATTACGCCGTCCAACGATGGCAGCGTCATCCACCTGCCGATCCCTCAACTCAGCGAAGATCGTCGCCGCGATCTTGTGCGCATCGTGCGTCAGCGCGCCGAAGACTCGAAGATCGCCGTTCGCAACGTTCGGCGCGATGTTCACGACGACCTGCGCGAACTCGTCCGCGAGAAGGAAGCTTCCGAGGATGACCTGCGCCGCTCCGAGTCGCGATTGCAGGACGTAACGGACAAGTACGTCGCCGCGATTGATGAACTGAGCCGGCAGAAGGAAGCCGAGGTGATGCAGGTCTGAGCGGTGAGTGCGAAAGGGTGCCGGCGCACGTCGCCATCATCATGGACGGCAACGGCCGCTGGGCCCAGCACCGCGGCCTCGAACGCCAGACCGGTCACCGCGAAGGCGCCCGTCGCGTACGGGACATCGCCGCTGCCTGTATCGACTACGGCGTCCGTGTCCTGACCATCTACGCCTTCTCTACCGAGAACTGGGACCGTCCAACCGACGAGGTCAGCTTTCTGATGGACCTTATCCCTGAGCGCCTCGAAGCCGAGCGGTCCATGATTTTCGAGCAGGGCGTGTGCGTCCGCGTGCTCGGCGAAATTGAAACGCTGCCGCTGATCGATCGAGTGGCGGTACAGGACATCGTCCGTCAAACCGCGCACCACGACGCGCTGGACCTGAACATCGCCTTCAATTACGGCGGCCGGGCGGAAATCGTCCGGGCCCTGCGAAACCTCATCCGCGACGGCGTTCGTCCGGAAGACGTCACCGAAGACCTGGTCAGCCGGGCCATGTACACCGCCGGCCAGCCCGACCCCGACTTACTGATCCGAACCGGTGGCGACCAGCGTTCCAGCAACTTCCTGGTCTGGCAGTCCACCTACACCGAGTACTACTTCTCGCCTATCTTGTGGCCTGACTTCACCAGGGACGCGTTCGAAGAGGCGCTGGCCGACTTCAGTTCGCGGACGCGCCGTTTCGGACGCGTTCCCGTGGCCGCGCCCACTGCGGCGAGCGACGCCTGACGCCGCTGGCTGTTCGTGTAGCTAGCGCCCTCGTCCTGGCGCCGGCCGTCTTGGCGCTGACCTGGTGGCATCCACTGGCGCTCGCGATTCCGATGGCTCTTGCAGCTGCGGCCATCGCGTTTGAAATTGGAACGATGTACGCGGCCAGCGGTCTCAGGGTTTCCCGCGGAGCCGGCGCGCTCCTCGCTGCCGCGATCGTGGCCCGGTGGACGGTGGCGCCTGAGCAGCAACCCTGGGCCGACTTTGCCATCGGAGTAATTGCCGCCTATACGCTGCTGCGCCAACTTTGGCATCCGCGCATGTATGGGCGGTTTACCAGTTGGGCGCTGGCACTCGCATCCGCGGCCTACGCCGGCGGTCTTCTCGGGTTTGTGGTCCTGCTGCGAGAGTTGCCCGATGGATTCTGGTGGGTGGCCCTGGCCCTCGCCGTCACCTGGGCCTATGACACCTTTGGATACATCGTGGGTCGCAGCTTGGGCCGCCACGGATTCATGACCCACATCTCACCCCGCAAGACCTGGGAGGGCGTGGCTGGCGGATTGTTGGTCGCGATCATCGTCGTCGGCGCCTTCGCGCCCGTGCTCGGCTACGCCTGGTGGCTGGCCCTTCCCTTAGGATTCCTCTGGAGCCTTGCCGCGCAAGCGGGTGACCTGGTGGCCTCGATGCTGAAGCGGGATACAGGACAGAAGGATTCCGGCCGACTCATTCCCGGTCACGGCGGCATGCTGGACCGGCTGGACGCGCTGCTGTTCGTCGCGCCCGCGGTGTTCGCCTTCGCCAAGCTGGCAGTGTGATGTCAACGTCTGCCGCCGACCGTTCGCCCCGGCGCAAGCGCGTCGTGATCCTGGGATCCACCGGGTCCATCGGCGTCCAGACCCTCGAGGTGCTGCGCGCCCATCCGGACCGCTTCGAAGTGCTGGGGCTGGCCTGCGGGTCGAACTGCGATCTGCTATACCGGCAGATACGTGAATTCGGCGCCCCTCTTGCCTGCGTCCGGCAAATCGACCCCGCCGCCGGCGACTGGCCCGCCGGAACCGAGCGACTTGCCTATCCCCAGGGCATGGCCGAGATGGCCGGACTCCCGGAAGCCGACATCGTGGTCGTGGCCACGGTCGGCGACGCGGGCTTCCGCCCCACCGAAAGCGCCCTCCGTGCCGGTAACAACGTAGCCCTGGCCAGCAAGGAGATGCTCGTCATGGGCGGCGGACTGTTTCGCAAGCTGGCCGACGCCTCCGGCGCCGCCATCCTGCCCATCGACAGCGAACACAGCGCCATCTGGCAGTGTCTCGCCGGCGAAGCCCCCGAGAGCGTACGTCGACTCATCCTCACGGCCTCGGGCGGACCCTTCCGCACCTGGACACTGCCCGACATTCGCACGGCTACCGCCGAAGAGGCACTTGAACACCCCAACTGGGACATGGGTGCGAAGATCACCGTCGACTCCGCCAGCTTGCTCAACAAAGGCCTCGAAATCATCGAGGCCCACTGGCTGTTCCAGGTGCCTTATCGCGCGATTAACGTAATCGTTCATCCCGAATCCATCGTGCACTCCATGGTTGAATTTCATGACGGTTCCCTAAAGGCCCAGCTTGGAGTGCCCGACATGCGGTTGCCGATCCAATACGCCGTCGGGTTTCCCGAGCGCCTTCCCGAGGCGCACGCGCCCCTGGACCTACACGCGCTCACGCAACTGAACTTCGAACAGCCGGACGAGCACAGGTTTCCCCTGTTGGCGCTGGCGCGCGCGGCCGGTGCGGCCGGCGGGACGGCTCCGGCCATCCTCTGCGGCGCCGACGACGCGGCGACGGCTTGGTTCATCGAAAGCGGTGGGTCGTTTGGCGCAATGACCGACGCCATCCAGGCCACGATGGACGCCTTCCCGGCCGAGCCGCTGGACAGCCTGGATGCGGCCCTGGCGGCGCACCGCCGCGGATTCGAGTTCGTACAGGCGCGACTGGCTGACGCGTGAACCCGCTCGCGGCCCTCCTCAATAGCGAGGCGGGCCTGCTGGTCACGCTGCCGTTGGCGCTGATCGTGCTCAGCGTCATCGTCTTCTTCCATGAGCTGGGACATTTCTATGCCGCTCGCAAATTCGGCGTGCACGTCAAGGAGTTCGCCATCGGCTTCCCGCCGCGTCTCAAGTCGGTACTCCGTGGTGGCAACGCCTACCCCGCCGTTCGGCTGACGCCGGATCCCATCAATGTGGACGGGCGCTTGGTTCGTCTCTGGAGCGGCGATCCCGCGGCAAACCTCGCCAGAGCGGTCGTCGTGCTGGACGGCGAGGGCGCGTACCTGCGGGCAGACGCCGCCCACGCGGCCGCGAGTTCGGCCGCCGGGCTCATTGTCGCTGAGCCCCTGGCCATCGACGACGCGACCGAACTTTCGGAAATGGCGATCCCGGTAGTCGCCATTGGCCGTGATGACGCCGCGACCCTGCTCGCCGACGCCGCAGGCCGCGAAGCCTTCCTGGAGACGTATCGAGATGCGGATAGCCGGGACCAGGTGCGCGTGCGCATCGGCGTCACTCGATACGCGCTCAACGTATTGCCCCTGGGCGGCTACGTGCGCATGACCGGCGAAAGTGGCGAGTTCGACGCGCCCGGCAGCTTCGTGACCCGCCCGGCCTGGCAGCGCGGCCTCATTCTGCTAGCCGGACCGCTGATGAATGTGCTCCTGACTCCCCTCTTCTTCCTGGTCGCCGCCATGATTGCGGACGTAACGGGCAGCGTCGTCGCGGGCGTCGTCCCGGACTCGCCTGCAGCCCAGGCGGGCTTGCGGACGGGCGATCAACTGCTGCGCATCGGCGAGCGTGACATCGTCTCGCCGGTTGACGTTCGTGATGCCGTGCGCGCCGCCGCCGGCCGACAAGTGACCATCGTCGTCCAGCGGCAGGAGACCGAGCATGCGGTCGTCGCCACCCCCCGTCTCAATCCACCGCCCGGCCAGGGCTCGTTAGGCATCCAGTTGCGAGCGACGGTCGGCCCTGCGCCGTTCCATTTAGCCGTCCCGCGCGCCTTTCAGCGCACGTGGGATGCTCTGCTCCTGTTGCCCAGGGTCATCGGCGAGGCGATAGCTGGCACGCAACCATTGGAGTTGGCGGGACCTGTCGGCATCGTCCAAACCGTCGGCGTCGCCGCGCGTCAGGGGCCCGAAATCGTCTTTATCCTGGCCGCCTTTCTGACGGCCCAGATCGGCCTGCTCAACCTGGCGCCGTGGCCGGGACTGGACGGTGGACGCCTGATCTTCGTATTGGTCGAACTCCTCACGGGCCGCCGGGTCCCCCCGCGCCGCGAAGCAGCCTTCCACTTCGTGGGCATTATGGTGCTGCTCACGCTGGTGCTCGTAATCACCGTGGGCGACGTGCAACGCATTGCCGGAGCCTGAGCACTCCCACCCAGCGCCGAGCCAACCCAAGCGCGCGTCGGGCTCAAGGCGCCGGGTGGCCTCATGTGCCGGGCAGGCGGCATCCTCTGACGTACGGGCAGTCGAAAGAGCCGCCAGACCGACTTCTCTGGACGGCCGTCATTAGCCGGCGACCTGGAAGCTGCTTTGATGCCAACCCTCGGCGCCGTTCGGCGCTGGCGGTCTGGGACCTTCGGGTTGCGTCTCACCGTTGGCGTCGGTCGCGCGCACCCTGGCGACGTGCGTGCCGGGTGTCGCTTCCCATTCGTGCACCCACTGCACCCACGTGTGCTGGCTGATCGGCAGAGCCAGCCTCGCTTCTCGCCACTCACCGCCGTCGATCTGGACCTCTACCTTGCTGATGCCGCGGTTCTGCGCCCACGCCACACCGGCAATCGGCTGCAAGCCGGGCCTGATGCCGGTCGACCCCGGCCTGGGTACGTCAATACGGGATTGCGTCTTGACGGGCCCTAGCTTCGACCACCCGCGCGGAATCCAGTAGCCGTTGAACCCTTCCCAGGTTGTGAGCTCGATCTCTTGCAGCCACTTTGTAGCGGATACGTACCCGTAAAGGCCTGACACGATCAGACGCGCCGGAAAGCCGTGCTGGAACGGCAGCGGCTCACCGTTCATGCCCACGGCGACCAGCGCCGGACGTCCATCAAACGCCACATCGCGCGGAAATCCAACCGTAAAGCCGTCAACCGATCGTCCAACGATCTGGGTGGCTTCGCTCTTCACCCCGGCGTGATTCAGCAAGTGCCAAATCGGCACTCCTTGCCACGTCGCATTGCCAATGAGTTCGCCGCCCACTTGGTTGGAGACGCAGCACAGCGTGATGAACTCCTCAAAGACCGAAAGCCCAAGCAGCTCGGAGAAGGAAATGCTGAACGGCCGCTCCACCAGGCCCGTGATGTTGAGCTGCCAGGAATTGACGTCAACGCGTGGAATCGAGAACGCCGTGTCAATGCGGTAGAAGTCGTTGTTGGGCGTCACGAGCGGCGAGACTCCGTCCACCCCAACCGTCGTCGTGGTCAGCGGCTGGACTGGTTCGGGCGTTGGCTCGGGCGTCGGCGTCGGCTCCGGCGTCGGTGTGGGCTCGGGCTGGGGTGTCGGGGTGGGCTGCGGTGTTGGCGTGGGCTGCGGTGTTGGCGTGGGCTGGGGCGTGGGCGTGGGTTCGGGCTGCGGTGTCGGCGTGGGCTCGGGCGTCGGCGATGGGGCTGCCGCGACCGTCGGAGATGCAGTCGGAGGTGCCGTCGGCGTCGCTGTCTCGGCGGCGCTGGCTACGGTCACCGGCGTGGGAGTCGCAGTCGGATCCGGCGCCGCGGTCGGCGAGGGCGCAGACGTTGGGGTAGCCGTCGGTGATGGAGCCGCCGTGGCTGTCGGCGCCGGGGTCGCCGCGACCGTCGGAGATGCAGTCGGGGGCGCCGTCGGCGCGGCCGTCTCGGCGGCACGCGCCACAGTCACCGGCGTGGGCGCCGGCGTGGCGGTGGGCGGCGCCAGGGAGCCGGGCGTCGGGATCGCCGCGATTGTGGGAGCGGCCTGAGGCGCGGCGGTCTCCGCAGCGCCTGCAGCTGGCGTTGGCAGCGTCACTGCCCCTGGGCTGCGCACGGAAGGCAGCACCACATCCTCGCGCTTGGCCACCGCCACCTTGGCGCGCTCGATCAGATTGCGTCCGACGACGCCGGTGACGACCGAGGTCGCCGCAACCAGTGTGGCTGTGCCAAGGAAAAGCCGTCGTTGTCGCTGCATCGGGAGGTCCGCCGTCGCCACGGTGGCAGTTGCTGGCGCCTGAATCACGTGGATGAACCACAAGAGCGCCGCGATCGCCGCACCTACCGAAATGGTCGCCGCGGCCACCGCATGAGCCGGCGTTGACTGGGCGTCGAATGCGTTCGCCAGACCTGCCAGGATTCCGAATGCCGCAAAGCCCGCCACGGCCGCCGGTCGAGATCGCAAGGCCACGACGCCGAGAGTCGTTCCGAAGATTGCGCTCAGCACTACAAGAAAAATGACCAGGGCCAGCTTGTCGCTGGTGCCGAATACGCTGATGGCGAACTCTTCCATGGCCCGTGGACTCAGGTCGACAATCCGGCCGCTCATGGAGACGAGGAGCGACGGCAAACCGCCGAAGATCCCCGCGTACAGTTCACTCACACCTATGGCCAGCAGCCCGGCCAACAGCCCCGCCAGACCGCCGCGCCCCCAGTAACTCAACATGCGGGCCATTCGCCCATGACTCGAGTTAGTCATCTGTATCTCCTATGCGCACCCTGCTTGCAAACAGTCGAATGTGCGTGAAGCTGAGCCGGGCGCCGGCGCCGCGGCAGGTTGTCGATGCCCGGCAAGTTGGGGGCGGGGGCCTCTCCGTTCCCTTCGCCCAGTCCTTGCACGGCATCAGCCTTGGAAACACACAACCGCCCTCGAAGTGTCCGCCTGTCATTCTAGAGTGCGCTCGATCAGTTCAGGCCAATAGCGGCAAGCGATCGCAAGGGCGTCGCAGCGCATCATCGAAGCGCTCGAGAGCGATGCGTAACCGCTGGCTACCAGCAGATGGGTGGACCGCAGGCCCGCACGGAATCGGGCGCCTCCGACTCTAGCCTCGACTTCCCGCCCCGGGGCGATCTGGTCTGGACGCCGAATCCGGGGTACGCTTCAAAAGACGACCCCATGCCACAGCGCAGAGCCTGAGTGCATGATCAAGCGACGCGGGTCCTACCAGATCAAGGTGCGGGACGTGCCCATCGGCGGTGGCGCGCCCGTCGCCGTCCAGTCGATGACCATCACCGACACCCGCGACGTCGATGCCACCGTGGCCCAGATCGATCGCCTGATGGAACACGGCTGCGACATCGTCCGCCTGGCCGTGCCCGACAAGTACGCCGGGGCCGCCCTCAAGGACATCCGCGCCCGCACCGACGCCCCGCTCGTCGCTGACATTCACTTCGACTACCGGCTGGCCCTCATGGCGGCCGAAGCCGAATTCGACTGTCTCCGCATCAACCCGGGCAACATCGGTGGACGCGAGAACGTGGAAGCGGTAGTCCGAGCCTGCAAAGAGCGCGAAATCCCCATCCGCATCGGCGTGAATTCAGGGTCGATTCAGGAAGCCTGGTCCAAGAAATTCGACGGCCGTCCCGAAGGCGATGAGCTCGTGGATCTCATGGTTGAGGATGCGGTCGAGCACGTGAAGATCCTCGAGGACATGAACTTCGACCAGATCAAGATCTCCATGAAGTCCTTCGAGGTCGACGTCACCATCAACGCCTACAAGCAGCTGGCCCAACTGGTCATGTACCCATTCCACATCGGCATCACCGAATCCGGCCCGCCGAGTACCGGGATCATTCGCTCGTCGGTTGGCCTGGGCAGCCTGCTCTGGGACGGCTACGGCGACACCATGCGCGTCTCGCTCACCACCGATCCGGTCGAGGAAGTCCGCGTCGCCAACGAAATCCTCAAGGTGCTCGGCCTCAAGACCGTCGGTCCCACCATGGTTTCTTGCCCGTCCTGCGGCCGCTGCGAAATCGACCTCTACGGCCTGGCCGACGCAGTGGAGGACGTCATGAAGGGCGTCAAGCAACCCATGAAGGTTGCGGTCATGGGCTGCGTGGTCAATGGCCCGGGCGAAGCCATGGACGCCGACCTTGGCATCGCCGGCGGCAAGGGCCGCGCCGTGATCTTCCGCCATGGAGAGATCCTGCAAACCGTCGACGAGGCCGACATGCTGCCCGTGCTGACGGAAGAAATCGGCAAGCTCGAAGTGGCAATGGCCGAAACGGCCGAGGTCTCCTGAGCCGAGTGGCGAGCCGGGGTTCAGCGCCCGCGGCTGAACGACACCGCGACGGCAAGCCCATGTTCCACGCCGAGTCGTTGCGCCAATGGCGCGACTGGCTCCAGGCGAACCACGACTCCTCAAGCGGCGTTTGGCTGGTGGTCTGGAAGAAGCACACGGGCAAGCCGGCGCTGGAATACTCCGACACCGTCGACGAAGCCCTGGCCTACGGTTGGATCGACTCGCGCACCAACCGGCTCGACGACGAACGCGCCATGCGCTGGTTCTGCCCTCGCAAACCCACCAGCCCCTGGTCGCGCATCAACAGGGCCAAGATCGCCCGGCTCGTTGAGGAACGCCGTCTGCAACCCGCCGGCCAGGCGTTGGTCGACGCCGCCAGGGAAAACGGCGCCTGGACGATCTCCGACGAGATTGAGGACCTTCGCATTCCTGACGACTTGGCCGCGGCCCTGGAGTCCGATCCGGCCGCAGGGACAAACTTCGCGCGCTTCTCGGCTTCGGCCAAGAAGAACATCCTCTGGTGGATCAAATCAGCCAGGACCGCCCCAACTCGCACCCGGCGCATCAACACCACCGTTGAATGCGCTGCCGAGAACCGCCTGGCCAACCACCCCAAAGGCCGCGACCAGGGGCCGCGAGCCGGACCGACCTGAACCATCCACCCTGCGCCGGCGAGCGCCTGCTCGGCGGTAAACCAACGTGAGGAGCTTCTGACTGACAATGCTCGCCATTCGCAAAGCGCGCCCCGAGCGTGGCGTGGAAGTAGCCCGGGTCGAACGACCCGAGCCCGGCTTCGACGAACTCCTCCTGCGCGTGCGCCGTGCCGGCATCTGCGGCTCCGACCGTCACCTCTATGCCTGGGACTCCTGGGCCGAGCTCAATTTCCCCACGCCCTTCACCCTCGGTCACGAAATCGTCGGTGAAGTGGCGGCGGTGGGTGCCGCCGCACAGGGATTTGACGTGGGCGAACTGGTCGCAGTCGAGAGCCACATCTTCGATGGCGTCTGCCGGGCCTGCCGCACTGGCAACGCCCATGTCTGCGAGAACCTTCGAATCCTCGGAATCGACGTGGACGGCGGCTTCGCGGAGCACGTCGCGATCCCCGCGCGTGTCGCCTGGAAAGTGCGGCCGGAAATCCCCATCGAGCGCGCCGTCCTGTTCGAGCCACTGGGCAACGCCGTGCACGCCGCCATGCGTTTCGACGTCTCGGGCCAACCCATCGCGGTTTACGGCTGCGGTCCGATGGGCCTCATGTCCATTGCCGTCGCCCACTCGGTCGGCGCCTACCCGATTGTCGCCAGCGACGTCTCCGCCTACCGGCGTGGGCTGGCCGAAACCATGGGCGCCCACGCCACGCTCGATGCAGCCTCACCGTCGTTTGAATCAGATCTCTTCAACGCCCTGGGCAGTCGCCCAACCGTGAGCCTAGAGATGTCCGGTCACCCCGACGCCTTCCGCCAGGCCCTTCGACTCTCAGCCAACGCCGGCAAGGTCGTGCTACTGGGAATCCCGCCAACTCCGGTGAGCATTGACCTGGCGGACGACCTGCTGTTCAAGGGCCTGGAGGTCTACGGCGTAACCGGTCGCCTGATCTGGGATACCTGGTACCGCACCGAGGCATTCCTCATCCGGCACGGCGACGCTCTGGACCCTATGCTCACCCACAGCTTCCCGCTGGACCAATTCGAAGACGCCATGGATACCATCCAAACTGGCCAATGCGGAAAAGTCCTGCTGGAGATGGATGCCTAGCCTGGAAGCCGCCACCGGCTCGCACCCCTCCGCTACGCATACGCGCAACGTCAGGAGACCGAGATGAAGCTGGCCCTATCCGGACGAGTCGTCGAAGCCCCGCACGAAAAGACCCGGGCCCTGATCGACCTGCCCGAACTCGCCGAGGCCGCCGCCCGCATCGGCTACGGTGCCCTTGAAGTCCGCAACTCGCAGCTCGAGGTAGGGGCAACCGCCGCCCGAGTCACCGAAATCCGCCAGGCCCTCGACGAAAACGGTCTGGCCGCCTGCTGCCTCGTGGCCGACTCTGCCACCGAAGGCCGCTTCTCCCCCCGCTTCGACGAGTATCTCGACCTCGCCCTCCGCATCGGCGCCCAGCGCATCCGCCCCAGCATCGGTTCCATCGAGCAAATCCCACAGGTCCGCGAAGCCGCCGACAAGGCCGCCGCCTTCGGCGTGGACCTCGTCCAGTTCACTCACCACGGCACCCCCTTCAACAGCGTGGCCGGCTCCCTCGACATGCTCCGCCGCGTCAACCGCAGCAACGTGGGGCTGGTCTTTGAGGCTGCCAACCTCTACATCGAAGGCCAGGACTACGGCCAGGCGGCGGTTCAAGCTCTGGCCCCCCACATCAAGCACGCCGAAGTCCAGAACATGCTGCTGGTCGGCGAAAACGAAGGCATCCCCATCAGCGCCCAGGGCGGCTACGTCCAATACCAGAACCTGCGCGTGGACGATTCCCGCGGCGTCGACATTCCCAGCGTGGTCGAGTGCCTCAAAGCCATCGACTACGACGGCTGGCTGGTCATGCACAGCCCCAACTTCGACGGCCTCGACCCGCTCACCTACGCCGCCCAGGCCCACGATTACCTGCGTGGACTGATCGACGGCTGACACGCGGTGGGCGGACAGAGTGACAGCCGGGCCGGTGCTAGGCTGATCGAAAGTTCGGTTTTTGTCCGGCAGCGCGTAAGGGGAGGCGCTTGACGACGACCGAGCCGAAACTGACGCCGCTGCGTCGCCAGTTTCTTGACATAAAAAAGCAGCAGCCCGACGCGATCCTGCTCTTCCGCCTCGGCGACTTCTATGAAATGTTCGACGAGGACGCCGAACGCGCCGCCGCCATCCTCCAGATCGTCCTCACGTCCCGAGAGTTCGGTAAAGGCAACCGGGTGTCCATGTGCGGCGTCCCCTACCACGCCGCCCCCACCTACATCGGTCGCCTCATCGAGGCCGGCCTGCGCGTTGCCGTCTGTGACCAGGTTGGTGAGGTCGGCCGCGGCCTCGTCGAACGCCAGGTCACCCGCGTCATCACCCCCGGCACCGTGGTCGACGAGGACTGGCTCAAACCCGAGTCCAACAACTACCTCGCGGTAGCCGTAGGCGATGGCGACGCCCGTGGCCTGGCCTACGCCGACATCACCACCGGCGACCTGGCCGCCTGCCAGGCCACCGCTCAGGCCCTGGCCCGCGAACTCTTCCGCATCGATGCCCGCGAAACCCTCACCCTTGGTATCCCCGACGGCGAAGTCCCCACCGGCGTCCCCCAGGACGACCAGGCCTGGCTGCGCGATCCCGCCGCCGCTCGCGAAATGGTCACCCGCCACTTCCAGGTCCGCGACCTCGAAGGCCTCGGCCTCCAGGGCCGCCCGCTCGCCACCCACGCCGTCGGCGTCTTGCTGCGCTACGTCGAAGACACCGACCCCTCCGCCCTCCACGTCCTCACCGGCGTCCGCGTCTACGGCACCTCCGACTTCATGGAACTGGACGCCTTCACCCGCCGCAATCTGGAACTGGAAACCGCCGGCCGCGACGCCCGCCGCGAAGGCAGCCTCCTCGCGGTCCTCGACCGAACCCACACGCCTATGGGCGCCCGCCGCCTGCGCGAACAGATCAGCCGCCCCCTCATCGACCGCACCCGCCTTGAAGCCCGCCTTGACCGCCTCCAGGCCCTGCAGGATGACCCGGACCTGCGCGACCGGGTGCAGGTCAACCTCGACCGCGTGGGCGACCTGGAACGACTCGCGAACCGCGTCGTGCGTCGCGCGGTCTCCACCTCCGACGTCCGCCACTTGGCCGCCGCCCTTGACGCCGTTTCCGACTTGCGCGAGACGCTGGCCGCCGACCAGCAGGCCCTCACCGATTTGCGCAACGCGCTCGACCCCTGCGCCGAGGCCAGGGGCCTCATCAAACGTGCCATCACCGAACGAGGCGAGCGTGTCTTCCGTCCCGGCTATAGCGCCGAACTCGATCGCGTCGTGGATTCCGCCGCCGAAGCCAAGGGCTGGATCGCCGGCCTCGAACGCCGCGAACGCGAGTCCACCGGCCTCCGCGGCCTCAAGGTCGGCTACAACCGTGTCTTCGGCTACTACCTGGAAGTCGGACGCGCCCACAGTGAGCAGGTGCCCGACGCCTACCAGCGCCGTCAGACCCTCGCCAACGCCGAACGCTACGTCACTCCCGAGCTGAAGGAGTACGAGTCCCGAGTCCTCGGCGCCGAGGAACGCATCGCCGAACTCGAACGCACCCTCTTCGACGAAGTCGTCGACCGCCTCAGCGCCGACGGCCCCGCCCTCCAGCGCACGGCCCAGGCCCTGGCCGCCCTGGACGTAGCCGCTAGCCTGGCCGAAGTGGCCGAACGCCAGGACTACGTCCGCCCCGATCTCAACGACGACGACTCCCTCGAAATCGAAGCCGGCCGCCACCCCGTCGTCGAGCTCGCCCAGCACGAGCGTTTCGTCCCCAACGACTCATTCCTTGATACCGCCGAGCGCCAGATCGCCGTGCTTACCGGCCCCAACATGGCCGGCAAATCCACCTATCTGCGGCAGGTCGCCCTCATCGTTCTCATGGCGCAAATCGGCAGCTTCGTCCCCGCCGCCCGCGCCACCATCGGCATCGTTGACCGCATCTTCACCCGCGTCGGCGCCCACGACGACCTCACCGCCGGCGCCAGCACCTTCATGGTCGAGATGCTCGAACTCGCCGCCATCCTCGCCCAGGCCACCCCCCGCAGCCTTATCGTGCTGGACGAGATTGGCCGCGGTACCAGCACCTACGACGGCATTTCCGTCGCACGCGCCGTCATCGAGCACCTCCACAACCACCCCCGCCTTCGCGCCCGCACCATCTTCGCCACCCACTACCACGAGCTCACCGCCGTCGCCGATCTGCTGCCCCGCGTCCACAACCTCAACGCCTCGGCCATCGAGCAGGACGGCCAGGTCGTCTTCCTGCGCCGCATCACCCCCGGCGCCGCCGACCGCAGCTTCGGTGTCCACGTCGCCGAAATGGCCGGCCTCCCCTCCACGATCATCCGCCGCGCCGCCGCCATCCTCAGCGACCTCGAAAGCCAGTCCAACGGCCGCCCGACGCCGCTGCAAATGAGTCTCCTGCCGCCCCCGGAACACCCCGTCCTTGACGATCTCCGCTCCCTCGACCTGGAGCAACTCGCCCCCCTGGACGCCCTCACCGCGCTCTACGAACTCCAGCGCACCCTCCGCTCGTGAGCATCCGGCGCCTCCCGCCGGAAATTAGCGGCAAAATCGCCGCCGGCGAGGTCATCGAGCGCCCCGCCTCCGTCGTCCGCGAACTCCTCGACAACGCCCTCGACGCCGGCGCCCGGCGCATTGACGTGGCGGTCGAGCAGGGCGGTAAAGCTCTCATCGAGATCACCGACGACGGCTCCGGCATCCAGCCCAACCAGGTCGCCCTCGCTGTCGAGCGCCACAGCACCAGCAAGCTGACCACCGTCGACGATCTCGCCCGCATTCAGACCCTCGGCTTCCGCGGCGAGGCCCTCGCCAGCATCGCGGCCGTCGCCGAGCTAACGCTGAAATCCGTCACCGCCGAGGGCCAGCCCGGCCGGGAGGTCCTCGCCCGCGACGAGCGCGTCATCGAGGAACGCCCCGTCGGCGGCGCTCGCGGCACCCGAATAACCGTGCGCGGCCTCTTCCGAACCATCCCTGCCCGCCTCGAGTTCCTCAAGGCCGAACGCACCGAACTCGGTCACATCGTCGCCGCCGTCACCCGCGCCGCCCTCGGCCACCCCAATGTCGCGTTTCGCCTCCACGACGGCCATCGCGAGCGCGTCCGCACCCCCGGCGACGGCGACCTCCGCACCGCCCTCCTCGCAATCTATGGCGCAGCCCTCGTCGATCAGCTCATCGAACTCCCGCCCGGCGAGACCCTGGGTATCGACGGCTTCATCTCCCAGCCCCACCTCCAGCGCTCCTCCCGCGCCGACATCGCCCTCTTCGTCAACGGCCGCTGGGTCAGCGACCGTCTCCTCTCCGCCGCCATCAGCGAGGCCTACCGCAGCGTCATGCCCACCGGCCGCTTCCCCGTGCTCGTGCTCAACCTGACCATCCCCCCCGAGGAAGTCGACGTTAACGTCCATCCCTCCAAGGCCGAGGTCCGCTTCCGCCGCTCCGGCGAAGTCTTCCGCCGCCTCTCCGCCACCGTCCGCCGCGCCCTGGCCGCCTCCACCGAGATCGCCCCCGCCCGCCTCGACCGCCCCGTGGTCGACCAGTTCTTCTTCCCCACCGGCAGCGCCAGTTGGCAATCCGGCCCACCTCCGCCCACTCGCAACCTCGGCGCTGGCGGAGGGCCGCCCACGCCCCCGGACGACCAATCACCGGAACCGGCCCCAGGCCTGCGATCCCCCGTCATGCGCCCCCTTGGCCAGGTCGAGCACACCTACATCGTCGCCGCCGGCCCCCGTGGCCTCTACCTCATCGACCAGCACGCCGCCCACGAACGCGTCCTCTTCGAGCGCCTCGGCAACACCGCCGACGCCCCAACCCAGCGCCTCCTCGACCCCACCAGCGTCGACCTCAGCGCCGAAGAAAGCGACTGGGTCGCCGCCCACGCCGACGACCTCCGTGGCCTCGGTTTCGACGTCACGCCCTTCGGTCCCTCCGCGTGGCTCCTGCGCGCCGTGCCGTCAGCCTTGGGCCGAATCGACGCCGCCACCTACCTGCACGAAGTCGTCGCCGAAGCTCAGACCCCCGACTTCCAACGCCTCGCCGCCGCCGACCGCCTCCGCTGGACCCTCGCCTGCCGCGCCGCCGTCAAGTCCGGCGCCCCCCTGGCCTTCGACGAAATGTCCGCCCTCATCCGCGACCTCGAGGCCTGCGACCTCGGCATCACCTGCCCCCACGGCCGCCCCACCGTCATCCTCCTCAGCCGCGAACTCCTCGACCGCGAATTCGGCCGCACTTGAGAGACCCTTGCAAATGCCCCTCGCCCTCAGGCCGCGTTCGCTCTTGATCCCTCGCCCATTGGGTGTCCAGTCCGGACAGATGATTTACCGACGTTCGGGGAAACGGTGCACACATGTAGGCGGGCTCGCGGAGATCGATGGTGGTGAGCTCGTCCGTTATAAAGTGCACGGTCCAACAGCCGCCGGTAGCGTTCGGGCGCCAACGACTCGTTAGCCTCACGCCGCCCGCAACGTAGCGCCTGTCCGCCTCGCCCGGCGCTCGGGGCCGATCACCTGGCATCGCCGCGCGTCCAAGGAGCACAACATGAGCGGAGAACGACCGACCGCGCTGAGCGTCCGCGACCCCGGCATCCGCGCGCTGTTCGCGCAGCAGGCGCGCTGGCAGGCCTGGCTTGACGTCGAGGTGGCGCTGGCCCGGGCGCAAGCGGAGATCGGGATGATTCCCGAGGCGGCCGCAACGGAGATCGAGCGCAAGGCGCACCTCGAACTGTTCGACCTCGAGCGCGTCACCGAGGGGCTGCGCGTCACCGGTCACGGCCTGGTGCCGCTCGTCTGGGAGCTCGACCGGCTCTGCGAGGGCGACGCCGGCGGCTATGTCCACTGGGGAGCGACCACCCAGAACATCACCCAGACGGGCAGCATCCTGCAGCTGCGGAAGGCGCACCGCATCGTCCTCACCGAGCTTGCCGACCTGCTCGAGGCGCTCGCGTCACTCGCCGAGCGCACGAAGGACGATGCGATCGCCGGCCGCACGCACGGGCAACACGCCGTGCCCTCGACCTTCGGGGCGAAGGTTGCGGTGTGGATCGACGAGCTGTGCCGTCACGCGGAGCGGCTGCGGCAGTTGGAGCCGCGCGCCTTCGTCGCGATGCTCGGCGGCGGCGCGGGCACGGCCGCCTCGTTCGAGGGCCACGCCGCCGCGCTGCAGCAGCGGATCGGCGAGTTGCTCGGGCTCGGCTCGATGCCGCTGCCCGGCCGCACGATCTACGACCACCTGACCGAGTACGTCCTCGCCTTCGCCATGCTCGGTACCAGCTGCGGGAAGGCCGCGCGCGAGGTGCGCACGCTGATGGCGGAGGAGTTCGGGGAGGTCGAGGAGCCCGTGCCGCCCGGCGCCGTCGGCAGCAGCACGATGCCCCAGAAGCGCAATCCGAAGCTCTGCATGGACATCATCGCCGACGAGACGCACCTGCGATCGCTGGTCCCGCTCGCAATCGAGGCGATGCTCGGCGACCACGAGGCCGACGGCAGCCGCTCGATGATGATCGACCGCGCGCTGCGGCAGGCGGTCGAGCTGACCGGCGACATCCTCGTGCGGCTGCTCGACGTGACCGAGGGGCTGCGCGTCTTCCCGCAGCGGATGCGGGAGAACCTCGAACTCTCGGGCGGACTGATCATGTCGGAGAGCCTGATGCTGGAATTGGGGCGCGAGATCGGGCGGCAGCGTGCGCACGACGTCATCTACGAGGCGGCGCAGGAGGCCGCCACCAGCGGGGCGTCCTTCGCCTCGCTGCTCGCGAAGGACGAGGAAATCGTCGTGCGCCTGAGCGCGGAGCGGTTGGCGGAAATGCTGGACCCCGTGCGCTACACCGGCGACAGCGCGCGTCAGGCCTCGGAGCAGGCCGCGCGCGCGCTGCGCGTCGCCGCTGAGCTGCGCGAGGCGATCGCGGCTGACTGAGCGCGGCCGGACCAACCGGGACCAGGGGGTTTACGGTCTTTCCCTGCCCTGCGATTGTCGTGGACGGTCCAAGACTCTCGGAATTGGCAAGGGGTCTTCCGGTCGAGGCCCCACGCGCCGACTCGGTCCACGGTGCCCCTCGCCCTGTGGGCAAGGGCTTCGTTGCGCATGGCTCAAGACGACCTACGACCCGAGTCGACATAACAATCTCCGTCGGGCTAGACTTTCCGTGGCTTGGTCGGCTCGCCCACGCGGGCGGCGTGGGTGTTGTGGCTTCGACGCGGAGGCTCGCCCATGCAGGTTCTGACACAACGCTGCAACCTCAGTGCCATTGAACTCTCGCTCGGCGCTGCCTTCATCGTCGTCGCCCTCTTCGGCTGGAATCAGCAATCCACCGTCGTCGACCCTGATCAGCTAGGCCCCGAAAACTGGCGCTATCAGCTCTGGCAGATCGGAACCCTGGTCATTGCCGCCGTCGGCGCCGCCTGGTTCTGGTCCAACGGCCAGAGCCAACCCCGCATCCGAACCCTGGCGATGGTCCTGCTCACCCTTGTCATCTTCCTCAACACCTACACCGACGAGATCTTCGGCGACCACCTCGGCGCCGTCTGGGCGGTCGTCGACGGCCTCTTCGTCACCCTCGCCGCCGTCATCGCCCTGTCGGCGTTGCGATCCGGTTGCAACAGCGGCCGCTTCATGGCCGCGATTTCGGCGATCACCGGCGTTCCGGTGTTCATCAACTACCTCTTCATCAACAACGAAACTCTCTGGAGCGCCCTTGACCCGCTCATGATGCTGGTCGCCCTGCTCTGGGCGGTTGTCGGACTCAGCCCGGACATCGGCGGGCCCGTGGGAAGCGATTGAAATCGAAGTAACGACCACATGAGGAAGCAGCGCAATGCGTAATCCAATTCGCCCCCGCGATCTCGGCGCTTCCGAGGCCCTCCTCTACGCCGCCATCCTCTTCGTGGCCCTCTTCGCCTGGGGCGCCTCCACCGGCATGCTCGACCGCGAAGGCCTGCCCTCCACCTCCAACTGGGCCTGGCGTCTCTGGCAGGTCGGCGCCCTGCTCATGGGCATCCCCGGCGTCTGGTGGCTCTGGCGAGGCACCCGGCGCGTGGTCTGGACGCGCGGCCTGATCTTGGGCGTGCTTGCCCTGGGCGTCTTCCTCAACTCCTATGGCGACGGACTCTTCCAAGGCAACTTCGGCAACATCTGGAAGACCGTGAATCCGGTGTTCCTTGGCTGCACGCTCATCGCCGTTACGGTCCTGTGGAATCGCGGCGGCTTGCTGGACCGTCTGGGTGCGGCGCTCCTCGCGGCTATGGGCGCCGTCCTGTTCATCAACGCCTACTTCGTCAACGACGGCACGCTGTGGGACGCGCTCAACCCCTTGCGGGCTCTGGTTTTCATGCTGTGGTCTGTGGCGGCGCTCAAGTCCAGCGCTCGGCCTGACTCGGGAATGGGAGGGTAGCGTCATGCGCTGCTGGCTCGAACGACACAATCTCGGATTCGCCGGTTCCCTGGCCGCGGCGGCCGTCGTGGCCGCCATGCTCTACGCCTGGATCGACGCCGGCAGCGTGGTCTCCGAAACCCGGATCAACGTCGACAGTTGGGCCTGGAAGATCTGGCAGTTCGCCGCCCTGCTCATCGCCATCCCCGGCGTCTGGTGGCTCTGGCGTAACACCCGCAACGTCAAATCCGCCTGGGCCCTCATCCTCGTGGGCTTCGCCGTCGTGGTCTTCGTCAACTACTACGGCGACCACTCTGCCGACTTCTCCGCCTCCCCCTTCGGCGAAAACACGCAAACCGTCTGGGAGTCCATTAACGCCCTCGTCGTCGGCTTCAGCGTCGCCGGAGCCCTCGCCCTGTGGGAACGCGGCGGAATCGCCTATCGCGTCGGCGCGCTACTGGCCCTCGCCTTCGGCCTCCTCGACCTGGTCAACGCCACCTTCCTCCAGAACGGAACCCTCTGGCAGATCCTCGACCCCCTGATCATCCTCGCCGCCCTCTACTGGGCAGTCGACGAGGTACGACCAGCGGACGCCTAGTCAGGGAGCACCGAACCGGCTGTCCTCGAGCGGGGCAAACCGGGCTGTGCCCGGGCGAGGCTACGCCAGCCCCGTAATCACCCCGTCGGCCGTGATGTCCATATCCTCGGCAAACGGCCGCCGCGGCAGCCCTGGCATGGTCAGGATGTCGCCCGTCAGCGGCACCACGAACCCGGCCCCCGCCGACAACCGCACGTCCCGCACCGTGACTCGGAATCCGCTCGGCCGCCCCAGCAACCCCGGGCTGTCCGACAGCGAGTACTGCGTCTTCGCCATGCAAACCGGAAACCCTCGCGCCACCCCACGGCCCAATCGCCGCAGTCGCCGCGCCACGCCCGCTGCGTAGTCCACCCCGTCCGCTCCGTAGATCTCGCGCGCCACCGTCTCGATCTTCTCCGTCAGCGGCGCCTCCGCCTCGTACAGCGGCTTGAAGTCGTCCTCGCCCTTCGCCAACGTCGCCACCACCTGCCGGGCCAGATCCTCGCCCCCGGCCCCGCCGTCGCTGAACACCGTGGAAACCGCCGCCGGCGCGCCCAGCCTCTCGGATGCAGCCATCACCGCGTCCACCTCGGCATCCGTATCGGTCGGAAACCGGTTGACCGCAATCACCACCGGCACCCCGAACTTCCGCAGGTTCTCCGCATGCGCGTCCAGGTTCGGCATGCCTGCCCGCAACGCATCCAGGTCCTCGCTGGACAGGTCGCGCTTGTTGGTGCCGCCGTGCAGCTTCAGCGCCCGCACCGTCGCCACCAACACCGCCACCCGCGGACGCAGCCCGCCCGCCGGACACTTGATGTTGAAGAACTTCTCCGCCCCCAGGTCGGCCCCAAACCCCGCCTCCGTCACCACCAGGTTCGCCAGCTTCAGCGCCAGTCGCGTCGCCACCAGCGAATTGCACCCGTGCGCGATGTTCCCGAACGGCCCGCCGTGAATCAGCGCCGGACCGCCCTCCAGGTTCTGCACCAGGTTCGGCAGCACCGCCTCTCGCATCAGGATCGCCATGGCCGGATGCGCCGTCAGGTCGGCCGCCGTCACGTAATCGCCCGGCCTCCGTTCGGCCACCGCAATCCGCGCAAACCGCGCCTTCAGGTCCTCCAGGTCCCGCGCCAGGCACAGCACCGCCATCACTTCCGAGGCCGGCGTGATGTCGAACCCGGTCTCCCGCGGCACCCCGCGCGTCCGCCCGCCCAGGCCCGCCACGATCCCGTGCAGCGCCCGGTCGTTCATGTCGATCACCCGCCGCCACAGCACCCGCCGCGCGTCGATCCCCAGCGCGTTCCCCTGGTGCAGGTGGTTGTCCAGCATCGCCGCCAGCAGGTTGTGCGCCGCGCTGATCGCCGCGAAATCGCCCGTGAAATGCAGGTTGATGTCTTCCATCGGCAACACCTGCGCGTAGCCCCCGCCGGCCGCTCCGCCCTTCACCCCGAACACCGGACCCAGCGACGGCTCCCGCGTGGCGCTGAGCGCTCGATGCCCCAGCCCCTGCAATGCCTGCGTCAGCCCGATCGTCGTCGTGGTCTTGCCCTCGCCCGCCGGCGTCGGCGTAATCGCCGTCACCAGGACCAGGTCCCCGTCCGGCGCGTCCTTCCGTGCGTCAATAGCCGCCCGCGTGACCTTGGCCTTCGTCCGCCCGTACGGATCGATCTCGTCCGCGCCCAAATCCAGGCTCGCCGCCACCTCCTCGATCGGCTTCAACACGGCGCTCTGCGCGATTTCAATATCCGGCGGCTGCGATGGACTCATGTGATCTCCGGTGACTAGCTACGGCGTTCGGTAACGAATCACGTTGAACAGACTGCATCCGGGTGTGATCCGTAGTCTTTCTCGTACTACTTCTGGGAACCTACGAGGGTGGGGGAGAGCAATTCTGTGCGGCGTCGACCTCATTGCGGGGACGCCGTTCTTCACCCTCTCCTGGGGGAGAGGCAGGTTCCGGCGTCTTCGGCGGAAACCGGTGAGGGGTCTTCCGGTCGAGGTCTCGCGTACCAGCAACGCTCCTTCGTTCCTCTCGCCTGGGACCATACAAGGGGCTTTGCTGCTCATAGCTTCTTGTGACCGCGCTCGACAAGCTCAACCAGGTTCCGCATCAGGCAATAGTTCGTAATCGGCCCAATCCCCCCCGGCACCGGCGTCACTGCTCGAGCCTGCGGGACAACGGCGTCAAAGTCCACATCGCCCAACACCTTGCCGTTGCGGTATGTAGTTCCTACATCCACCACCACGGCGCCGGCGCCCACACACTCGGCCCCGATCAGCCCCGGACTGCCGGTCGCCGCCACCAGGATCTCGGCCTGCGACGTCACCGCGGGCAAATCCACCGTCCGCGAATGACACACCGTCGTCGTCGCATTCCGTGCCAGCAACATCGCCCACAACGGTTTGCCCACCACGTTGCTCCGCCCCACCACCACGACCCGCCGACCCTCGATGGGTTCCTCGTAGTAGTCAAGCAGTTCGATCACCGCCGCCGCCGTCGCCGGCCCAACTGATGTGTGACCGCCAAACAGCTCGCCAACCGCCGCCGTGGTTAGCCGGTCAACGTCCTTGCCAGGGTCAATGGCCTCCACAATCGCGGCATCGTCGAGGTCCGGCGCTAGCGGAAACCCCAGCAATATCCCGTGCACACCGTCGTCCGCGTTCAACGCCTGCACATGCTCGACCACCGTGTCGGTCGACGAATCGTCCGGCAACTCGTCCATCCCCGCTCGCACGCCCACCCGCTGGCATCCGCGCTGCACAGCCCGCGCATATCCCCGCGCCGACGGATCGTCCCCAACCCGGATCATCCGAAGCGTCAGCGGCCCATCGTCTTCCAGCTGTGCCACGCGCTCTTGCACGGCCTTGCGCAGCGCCCGCGCCGGCCCGCGACCCGACCAGACTTCGGCCGCACTCACGCCGAACCCTTCCCAAGCACGCCATCCACCACCCCGTCGGCCGCGTCCCGTGCCGCCAGCGCCTCGGCCAGGGCGCGCGATAGTTCGTCTCGCACCGCCGGTTCCTTGATGGATCCCAGGTTCGCCTGCACGTTCATCTCGCATATCCGAATCGCCGTCCGCGCCAGCGCCGCCCCCGCCCCCGCGTCACTGATCACGTTCGGGTTGCCCTTCTCTGCAGTCTCGCCGGCAAGCTCAATGACCTCGCTCGCGGCCGCCGCCACCCGCAGCGGCACCCGGCTTGCCTCCTCGCAGGCCCTCGCAATCGCCGCCCGCCGTTCCGACCGCTCGCCGTCCGAACCGCGCGGCAATCCGAAGGCCGCCATCACGTTCCCATAGGCCTCCGCGTCCGCCTCCGCCAGCTCCAATGCCGACCCTCGAATCACGTCGCAACGCTCGATCACCCGCTCCATGTCCGCCTGCACCGCTCGAAACTTGCGCCGCCCCGTCGTCAACCGTGCCGTCATCGCCACCAGCGCCGCGCCCATCCCCAGCGCCACTGCCGCCCCGGCCCCGCCGCCTGGCGTGGGCGCCGACGACCCCAGGGCATCGAGAAACTCAGCCAACGAGCCGCCCGTGGAATCCGTCACGATCAGGCGGCAGCCACGGCCGCCGGCACGCCTGGAGCCAGCGACGGCTCCGGCACCGGCCGCGGCAGCTTCAGCCCCGCCGCCTTCACAATCCGCGGCACTGCCCGTTCCCAGTCAATCGCCATGATGTGAACGCCATGCACCCCCGGGATCTCCCGCACCTGCTCGATGATCTCCAGGCAGATCTTCACGCCTTCCGTCCGCGGCTTCTTGGCCGCTCGCATGCGCTCCACCACCTCGTCGGGAACTTCCATGCCGGCAATCTTGAACTTCATGAACTCCGCCATCCGCGCCGACTTCAACGGACCGACTCCCGCAAATATGTGCACCCGCTCGTCCAGCCCCTCGTCCCGCACATACGACATCCAGTCCTCGAACCGCTCCACGTTGAAAATCATCTGCGTCAGCGCAAACTCCTGCCCCGCCTCCGCCTTCTTCAATAGCCGCAGCGGACGCCACCCATACGGCGGCGCGAACGGGTTGGCCGCCCCCCCGATGAAATATCCGAAGTTCCCCTTGATCGGATCCCCCGCTGCCGTCTTGCCTTCGTCCCGCAGCCGCCGCAGCAGGCGCACCAGTTGCACCCCTTGCAGGTCGAACACCGGCTTCGCCATGGGGTGATCCCCCAGCACCAGGGAATCCCCGCTGATTGACATAAAGTTACGCACGCCAAACGCCTGCGCCGCGATCACGTCCGACTGGATGGCCAGCCGGTTCCGGTCCCTGCACGACAACTGCATGATCGGCTCCACCCCGCCCTGCGCGCACAGCAGCGCGGCCCCCCAGTTCGCCATCTTCAGCGCCGCGCCCTGGTTATCCGTGCAACTGGCCGCATCCACGAACCCGCGGATAATCCCCACCTTCTTCCGCACGTCCGAAGCATCCGGCGCCCGCGGCGGCCCCAGCTCGCAAGTCACCGCAAACTCCCCCGCCGCTAGCACCGCCTGCAGGTGGCTATACGGTGCGGATGCCGCGATGGTCGTATCGCCGGACTCGGCCGAAGTCATGCGAATAAGAGGGCCTGCCTGAACGCGGGAACGCCGCCCATGGTATCGCGAGCGCCCACCTCGAGCCCGTCCCACTCGTCCGCTAAGACCGCAATCCTCTTGGCCTGGAGCGCCCGCTCAGGTTCGCGGCGCCGCCGCGGCCAGGGCCCGGTCGAACGTCATAATCTCTCGCACTCCGCGCCGCCGGCAGCTGGCAAGATGGCAAAGGTCTCTCGCCTGCAGCGTGGGATACCGGTCATGCAGCTGGCGCGCCATCATCACGTCCGCCTCTTCCAGCGGCCACACCTCCACGCCCGCTTGTTCCATCAGGGCCAAGGCATCCTCGAACTCGTCGCTTCGCCGCACAGGCAGGTAGGCGTGCATCAACTCTTGTAGTACTTCGGCGGATGTATAAAGCGACCTGAAAGTGCCAAGAGACTCGTCGAAGAAATCTCGGGCGCGAGACTTGAGTGGATGAGGTTTTCCAACCGCATACATGAAGACATTGGTGTCCACGAACGTCATACGTCGGGCAGTCCGTGCATCCGCGATTCTGCGATTACGCGCTTGTGCTCTTCCCAGTCAGGCTCCACCCCTGGGCCTCGCCGCGCGTCACACTCCGCAAAAAACCGTTGCAGGTCTTCCCGGGACTGGAACCGTTGAGCGCGCTGCCGATCCTCCAGCCGGTCACGGGCCGCAGCCCGCAACCACGCACTTAACGTCAGCCCTTCCCTGCGCGCCTGGCGAACGAACCGGTTGCGGTCCTCGTCCGGGATTATCAGTTGGACTCGTGCCATGCGTGGCCTTTCAGCCAGCCCCGAATGTGTATGAATCTTACACATCGTCGACTCAAAACACCAGCGCGTGGGGACCAGACCGGGTAGCCCGGGCTGCGCGCAGCCTGGGATCTCTGCGCGCCGGTCTCAGATCCAAATCTCCGTATTACCCGCAGCATTCGACCCATTCGCCGAGACCTCGCACAACACGTCGTCCCCTGTTACCCGTCTCAGCCATCTGAACAGATCGTTCGCCAAACACCCCCACGACGCGATTCCCACACTCGGCCAAATACGCCAGGGGCCGAATTCCCCACATTCGTCGGTGATACGTCCCAGCCGTCCAACCATCCCCGCTTCGGCAAGCTCAGAACAGGGCTCAGCCGGATCGGCGGTAAAGACCTAAGAGCTCAGTGCTCGTGGGGCGAATCGAATGGCCGTCCGTAGGGCCAGTCGCTGTCCCGCTGGCGATCGCGGAACCATTGCTCGTGCCGCCACAACACCTGCTGCCAGTCGTTACGGCGGGGTTGCACGCCGTGCTCCTGGATCAGGTGCCAGACGATCTGCTCAAGCGTGATGCGCCGCGTTGGCAGGTGCAGGCGTGGGAACGGTCGCTTGAGTTCGTAGTCCTTCGGCGCGGCAAATACATGGAGGTGGCATCGCGGATATGGCGGCGGGGCATACCGGTCGTACTCGTACACGAACAGCGGCTTCGGGTCGTCCAAATCAGGGCCAGCCTGGTATCGGTAAGCCGAGCGCAGCGTCTGTACTCGCGGCGAGCCGGCCTCGGGTGTGCGGTTGAGGCGCAAGGTCATCTGGACGTTCAAGTACATCCCATTGCTGAGTGGGACTGGCCGGCCGCGACGAGTGGTTCGGGATACTCCGTGACCGACAATCAGCGTCCTCATGCCGGAGCCCATCCACGCCTCGCTGAGCTCCGCAGCCGCGATGAGCTTGTATACCTCGCGAATGCGACGAAGAAAGTCCCTGGCCGCGCGCTGTCCGCTACGGGTCGCTGGGGTCGGCAATCAGATCGGCGAGGAAGCAGAGCGAATTGAACACCGGGTCCCCGTGGTATCGCTCGGGCGGGTCTCGGAAGATGCGGAGAAACTCGTCGGCCGTCAGGTCGAAGAGCCGCCGCGCCTCTCGGTCAAGTTCCGCCCAGACCTCTTCGCGCGTCAAAACAACGTGCTCGTACTCGTCAGGCAGCCGCTCGGGCCGCGTGTCGACAGTCGTTGCCATCAGGTACGCCTCGCTGTTCCTGGAACTAGCATAACTCGGGACCGACCCCGGGCCGCCAGGCGCGCCGCCCACGTTTCAACCCGCGCATCATCGACACTGCACCGCCCCATCTCGCTACTTCCCCTTTCCCCTGCGGGGCTACCCAATCTCACGCCTTGTATGTTCCAGGGTCCTGCGAATCCTCAAGAGTTGGGATCACGGTCCGTGCAGCTGGCAAATCAGGGAGATCCACCACCGCCCCTCCTCGTCATCGCCGGACCCACCGCCACCGGCAAGACCCGCCTCGCCCTGGACCTCGCCGAGCACGCCCCCATCGAAGTCATCTCCGCCGACTCCCGCCAGGTCTACCGTGGGCTCGACATCGGCACGGCCAAACCCACACCCGCCGAACGAAAACGCGTTCCCCATCACTTGGTTGACATAATTGACCCAGGCGAGACATTCAGCGCCCACCGCTTTACGGAAATGGCCCGCACCGCAATTGCCGGCATCGAATCGCGCGGAGCGCGTCCGGTCCTCGTCGGCGGCACCGGCTTCTACATCCAGGCGCTACTCACAGCCGGCCCCCCTCGGCGCAACGCCGCCGTCTACGGGGACCAACAGCTGTCCAGGCTTGAGCAGCTAGCTGCGTCGCCCGGCACTCCATAGCGGAATGGCTGTATGCACGACTCTACGTTTTAGCCGGATACCATGCGCGTATCGTCATAGTCGCCGGCGCGCCAGAGGAAGCCGTGACGCAGGTGCTGCATCAAGCTACCCACGCCCGGCACATTCGGCTCACGCTGGCCCGGGCGAAGCGAGGCCGCTGGCGCGCTGAACTTCGGTGCAGATTCTCGGAGTCTCAAGCCGTGGAAACCGGTAGGCCTACCCCATGCGAACCCTTACGCATGTGGCCGCCTGGGAGAATCGCCCCGGCCGGTGAGTTGCCCGCGCCACGGCGGACCCACGGGCCTGGTGGGACGCCGCCAGGGTACTTGGACCAGAGATTCAGCCATTGCGTCGTCGCCCTGGATACTCCAGTTTGAGCCCCAACAGTTGGGCGGCCGTGATTCTGGGCCGGGCCAACACGCGGCTGGTGCCCGGCTTGCTCTGGCTCGTCGTGCTCTTGGCTGTTCTGGCTTGCAGCGCTGCCACCACAGTCCAGGCGGCCATCGGCGATCACGATCTGGATGACGACGGTCTCATCGAGATCAACAATCTCGAACAGCTTAACGCCATTCGGCACGATCTCAATGGCGACGGACAGCCCGACGCGCCTGGTTCCGGGGACGCTTTCTACCGTGCCTTCTCGCAGTCCTCGTCGGGGGCTTCATGCACACCCACGTGCCGGGGATATGAACTGGCCAGGGACTTGGATTTCAGCGATCCGGATAGCTATGGGCTAGGCGCGACGAACCAAGCGTGGAAAACAGGCGACGGCTGGACGCCTATCGGCACGGAAGTCAGCCCCTTTGCGGCAACGTTCGAAGGCAACGAGCACGTCGTCTCCAACCTCTACATCTTTCAGCTTGAAGCGAACGTCGATCCACGACCGGCAGGACTCTTTGGCTACTTGGATAGCACGGCAGTTGTTACGCGAGTAGGTCTACTGAAGGCAGACGTCATAGGCGGCAGTATGGTCGGAGCCTTGGCTGGCTACAGCCAGGGGACGATTGATCGCAGCCACAGCTCTGGCAATGTCGACGGAATCGATCAAATTGGTGGTCTCGTCGGAGAGAACCACGGAGTCATTCAGGATAGTTCGTCGTCGGCACGGGTACTCGGATGGTCCCAGATCGGCAGTCTTGCCGGAACCAGTTTCGGATCGATCCTGCGCAGTCATGCCAACGGTGGCGCTTCCGGCGAGTACGAGCTTGGAGGCCTGGTTGGCTTCAGCCGGGGCAGCGTCTCAGGCAGCTACGCGACAGGCAGTGTCGCCTGCGCCGATAGTCGCTGTGGAGGACTCATAGGCAGCAATCAGGGGCAGATTGTCGAAAGCTACGCGAGTGGGAATGTGTTGGGAGTTTGGCGAATCGGCGGCTTGGCTGGGTTGAGTGAAGGAACAATCTCCAAGAGCTATGCCACCGGACGGATCGTTGGAGCAGAGGACGTCGGTGGTCTGATCGGCTACAATAGTGGCCTCGTAATGATAAGTTACGCCACTGGCGACGTGCGAGCCAGGACTGACTCGTCCGGCGGATTAGTTGGGCTTAACACTGGGGACATAGTTGCAGCGTACGCAATTGGTAACGTCTCGGGACTTACGTTTGTCGGAGGTCTTGTAGGATCAAATGAGGCCGGTACGGTTCGGGCGACACTTAGTGTCGGGCGCGTCGAGAGCAACGGCATCGTCGGTGCTCTGATCGGAAGAAACGTACCCTATGACGATTGGGTGACTGTGGTTGTCCAGGATAGCGTCTGGGATACTAACATCGCAGGTCAATTGAACGATGTTGGCGAAGGCAATCCCCCCAACAGTCGCGGCGCTCCAACTTCCGTGCTCCAGGGTACGACCGACTACTCCGGCCCCTTCGAGAATTGGCGCTTGGACGTTGACAACGCGGATGCGGATGAAAACGCCGACACCGGCGTTGATGACGTCTGGGACTTCGGTCGACCAGACCAGTATCCGGCGCTGAAAGTCGACGCCAACCGAGATGGGACTGCTACCTGGGAAGAGTTCGGTCCTCAGAGTCGAATTGCCGAAATACAACGCGAAAACCGTAAGTACGACAAGGATGCCGATGGGCTGATTGAAGTCTCCAGTTTGGAGCAGTTAGCTGCAATGGGTGTGGATAGGGACGGCAATGGACGCCCCGACTATTCGGCGGTGCGAAAACAGTTTTATGCAGCGTTTCCCATTTCGGACAATGAAGAGGTCTGCGAGTCTTGCTTTGGATATGAGCTCACGCGCTCGCTGGACTTTGCAAATCCTGGTAGTTACGCGACCGGAGTCGTGAACCCGGATTGGCGGGGCGGCATAGGCTGGCGGCCAATGACTCTTGGCGATTTTCGCTCTCCGGCCACATTCGATGGTAACGGGTATGTCATAAGGAACCTCTACTCCAACGTATCTGGTCTCGACGGCCGAACCAGTGATGCCGCAGGACTCTTTGCGGATGTGGAAGAAGATAGCGTGGTGCGCAATGTTGGCGTCACAAACGTAGACATCACCGGTGACAATAATGTGGGCGGATTAGCTGCTACGAACGAGGGTGAAGTTATCAATTCCTACACCACCGGTAGAGTCAGCGGCAAGGACAATGTGGGTGGGTTGGTCGGGTCTAACCATCGCCTCATCAGGAATAGCCACTCCGCAACCGAGGCGTCCGGCGAATCACGGATAGGTGGACTCGTCGGATGGAGCACCGAGGGTAGCCGCGGTCAGGAGGCGTCAGTTACCGCCAGCTTTGCCACCGCGAACGTGTCCGGCGACTCAGAGGTCGGCGGTCTTGTCGGCCGCAACGAAGAAAGTCATGTCGTCTTCACGTATGCAACCGGTTCCGTGACTGGACGCTCAAGGGTAGGCGGTCTCGTCGGGGTCAATGTCACGGGCAACGACCCTGGCAACGTCACGGCCAGTTACGCCACCGGGGATGTATCGGCTCGCGAAGCTGCTGGCGGTATCGCCGGGGCCAACTCAGGCTCTGTCGCGGCCAGCTACGCAACCGGCAGCGTGACGGGGACAGCGGCCGTTGGAGGTCTCGTCGGTGACAATTCAATGCCGTGGGTTGATCGATGGGACGAAGGTGGCCCTGGAACCGTAATTGCGAGCTACGCCGTCGCCTTCGTGAGTGGCGAGGGTCCCGTCGGCGGACTCGCCGGACGGAATCCTGGGCGGCTGATCCTCAGCTTTTGGGACACGGACGTATCCGGGCAGTCCAACGGTGCTGGCGAGGGCAATGTCCCGACGAACTCCGGCAAGACCACGGCCGAGCTTCAATCGCCCGACGGATTCACTGGAGTCTTCAGCGCCTGGAACATCGATCTGGATAATGCGGATGGCGACTATACCTTGGAAACGGGAGCCGGTGACTTTTGGGACTTTGGTACCACTCAACAGTACCCCGTGCTCAAAGCCGATGTCGATGGGGATGGCGTTGCAACCTGGCAGGAATTCGGCGACCAGGGGCGCGATCTGTCGCAGACAGTCCCGTCCGCCACGCAGCCGGAGACTCCGGAGACGCCTGCGCCCGCCCCGATCCCGGTAGCGACCGTGCCAGCTGGCCAGAGTCTTGATTCTGACTCCGACGGACTGATCGAAGTCTCGAATCTAGAGCAGCTGAATGCTGTCCGCTACGATCTGGATGGCAATGGGATCCCCGATGGCTCCGAGGGCAAGGCATTCGCGGCGGCCTTTCCCGCTGCGGCGTCCAACCCTTGCAGCGGGTGCAAAGGTTACGAATTAACGCGTCCACTTGACTTTCAAAATCTCGAGAGTTATTCGTCCGGCACGGTAAATCCTCTGTGGACAAAGGGTAGTGGTTGGTTACCTATAGGAGTTGGATCTCGCGAGACTTCATTCACCGCCACCTTTGAAGGCAATGGGCATACAATTCGGAATCTATTCGTCTATCGAACGACGGTTTTGGAAGATGCTGGGGCAGCGGGGATCTTCGGGTTCACGGGTCCCTCCGCCGTCATTCGCGGTATTGGCCTCATTGATGTGCGCGTCACTGGGCTGGCGTCGGTGGGATCGTTAGTCGGCGAGAATCTGGGCATCATCAGCTCTAGCTATGCAACGGGGCTGGTATCAGGAACTACCCACGTCGGCGGGCTTGTGGGATACAACCGGGACTCGGAAGATGATAGTCAGGGATGGCAAATAGAGTCAAGTTACGCAGAGGTGGATGTCAAAGGCACAGACTATGTGGGAGGCCTCATTGGACTGCTGTATGGAACGGTCTATGCCTCATACGCTTCCGGAGTCGTCACTGGAGACGAAGTTGTCGGTGGCTTCATCGGCGGGAATTCAGGAAAGGTGCGTGCCAGCTACGCGACCGGCCAGGTGACGGGTAGGACCTCAGTTGGCGGACTCGTTGGATACAACTTCGACACGATAGACTCAAGCTACGCGAACGCCGAGGTGTCTGGTGGTGAACAGGTCGGTGGCCTGGTCGGAAACAATGAGTACGATGTCATCGTCAGCTACTCGATGGGACGCGTCTCTGGCCAGCGGCATGTTGGGGGACTCGTCGGTTGGAACGGAGGGAGTCAGAGTCCCGCGGTGGTCGTCGACAGCTATACCACGGCCTATGTTGTCGGCGACGATCTGGTGGGAGGCTTGGTGGGCGTGAATCGGAGCGCTGTGATAAACAGCTTCTGGGACACGCAGGCATCGGGTCAGGCGGCCGGATTCGGTCAAAACGAACCATCAAATGCTGCCCACTTTCCCAGGCAGTGGTGGGACGGAAACGTGCAATTCGTTGGTAAGACCAGCTCGGAGTTGCAGGAGCCAACAGATTACGCGGGGATATATGCGCCGTGGCGCCACTCAGACGAATCGGGCATTCCGATCTTTGCGTATCACATGGCCGCGGAACTGATCGAAGTCTGGGACTTTGGCTTGGCCAGCCAATACCCGGCTCTCACTGTGGACTTTGACGGGGACGGACAAGCGAGCTGGGAGGAATTCGGCACGCAGATCAGGAACAGCGTCCAGGGCCAGCGCTAGACGGCAAGGGCTCCAGCCGAGGGACCCAATCCGACGTGGCGGTCCGTTTGAAGCGCCCGTCGCCAACGATCAGCCAGAAGTGCCCGGCTACGCCGCACGCCGTCAGAGGCCTCGTCGGATAGCTCAAAGCCGTGGGAATATCCAGAGTCTCCCTCCTGCCCAAGACTCGACACAAACTTGAGGTGCCCTGTGCACGCAGCTCAGGAAGTCCAACGCCCGCCCCTCCTCGTCATCGCCGGACCCACCGCCACCGGCAAGACCCGCCTCGCCCTGGACCTCGCCGAGCACACCCCCATCGAAGTCATCTCCGCCGACTCCCGCCAGGTCTACCGCGGCCTCGACGTCGGCACGGCCAAACCCACAACCGCCGAACGAAAATGCGTCCCCCACCACTTGGTTGACATAATTGACCCAGGCGAGACATTCAGCGCCCACCGCTTTACGGAAATGGCCCGCACCGCAATTGCCGACATCGAATCGCGCGGAGCGCGTCCGGTCCTCGTCGGCGGCACCGGCTTCTACATCCAGGCGCTGCTCACTGGGTCCCCGCTCGGCGCCACGCCGCCCGACCCTCACGTGCGAGACCGCCTAACCCGCCAACTCCAGGACGGCGGCCCGGACCCCCTCATCCGCCGCCTGCGCGAAATCGATCCCGACCGCGCTGCCGCCATCGATCTCAACAACCCCCGCCGCCTCATCCGTGCCCTCGAAATCGCTGAGATCCAGGCCCGCGAGCCCAGGCCGCCACAACCCAGGACCACCACGCCAATCCCAGCCCACGTCCTCGGCCTGGAAGTCAAACCCGAAATCCTCGCCGGCCGCATCGCCCAGCGCACCGAGCGCATGTTCAAAGAGGGCCTCCTGGACGAAGCCCGCCGGCTCCGCGACCGCGGCTATGACCGCACCCTTCCCGCCCTCAGCGGCGTCGGCTACGCCGAAGCCCTGGCCCACCTCGACGGCGAAATGACCCTAGCCGAAGCCATCCAACGCACCACCATCCGCACCCGCCAATACGCCCGCCGTCAACGCACCTGGCTCCGCCACCAACTCCCCACCAACTGGCGCCCACCCGACACCGCCCTCAAGACCGCCCTCCACCACCTCGCCGCCGACCACCGCTAACCCCAGGCGCCGCACGGCGCCCCAACGTCCTGCCCGCGCCCCGCTGGTCGTCCTGGCTTCGGCCTCAGCCCCCTCAACCTCCGCTGGTCACCGTCAAGGTGGTCACGGCCGTTGGGCTGCCGCGCCCGGTGCTGGCGGTGATCGTCGAGCTGTAGTCGGCGGTGATCGCCCGGTCCAGCGTCGGCGCCACCGTCAGCGCCCCGCTGCTGCCGTCGATCGCAAAGGCGCCGGCGCCAGGCCCACCGCCAGCGCAATCAGAAGTACCGCTGCAACGGCTGCTGGCAGTACCCGTAGAATGTCGAACCTTTGCACCGCTCGCAGCCTGCGGTGCTACAGCGCACCGCCGTCTCGTCTCCGAGCCACGATCGGAGCCATCAGCCCGCCGGCTCCACCCGCCACGGCAGGCAGCCCTCCGTGGTAAAGACGATGTCATCCCCGTAGTAGACGCCGTCAATCACGGTGAAGTTCATTCTGTTCCACACCCGCATACCGTGGGGCCAAGGCTCGTCTGTCTTGCCTCGCAACGCCTCGGCGAATGCCTCACTGCTCAGAACATCCCCAATCGAAATGCGGTAGCCGCGTCTAAGGAGGTATCCGGGCGATACTGGCGCCGTGTTCCAGTTACTCCCTCCCCTACCCGAGCCGCGCCCTTCGAAGATTGCCCCACACTGCTTGTTGTCCGGCAGCCGTGGATCGCGGCCATCAGTGGCGATGACCATGTCCGACGTCAACAACGTCGGCAGGTTCGCCGTGCTGTTCGAGGCCGCGTGGTCCACCACGACTGCCTGCGACCGCACCGCCGCGAGCCAGATCAGCCAGCCCCAGAGCGCGAGCAGGACGATCGGAATACCCAAGCCCGCGACCAGCATCGGCACGCCCCAGCCCATGCCCCGCATCGTTGCGCAATCCACCACGGCACTAGCCACTCGGCAGCGGTTCGGGCGGACACCCGTCGGGTTCCCAGTTGCATGGGTGGTCTTTGGCCCGCGGCCAAGGCCTGTTCCCCGGCTCGAACCTTGCGGCTACGGCGTCCGCCCCTCGACGCATGGCCAGCAAGTACAATTCCGGATCCGCTTCCATCGCGGCCGCCCGCGCCCGCCATTCCGCGACCACGGCGTCCGGGCGCGTTCGAATCACACCCTCCAGCACCACCCCCGCCGCACTAGCTCTGTCGAAAAAGCCGTCCTGGTCCCGCTCGAGCCCATCGGCGAATGACCGCAGGAAGGCCGCTTCCCCTGCTGGATCCAACTCGATCCGGCGGGCGAGTTGGTATTCGGCTTCATAGTAGGCACGAGCCTTCTCTTCCAACCCCTCGCAACCCATCAGCGCCCCCACCGCCAGACACAACCCAGCAACCAGCGCTGGCCGGAACCGATACACCATGCGCATCCCTCGTCTCATGAACGCTTGGACGCCACGACTCGCACATCGGCGCTCGTACGCAGTGTCCACACTCCGGCTGCGGTCCCCTCCGACCGTACTCTTCGATCCTGAACCGCTCGGCGACGATGTCCGCCGCGCACCGTTCCGTCTGCGCGTAGAGTGCCGGGGCCGCCTCGATCGCCTCCGCCCGCGCCAGCAACTCGGCCGCCCACGCGACATCAAAGCCCTCCTCCCTTGGCGAGACCCCGAGGCTGCGCCGGGCGGCGGCGACTTGTTCTGGGTTGGCAAAAAGGCGCGCGGATGCCCGCAGGAAGCGAATTTCCTTGGTGGGATCGCGTTCGATACGCTCAGCTTGCGCAAAGGCTTCACGGTAGTAGAACTCCGCCTTGGCATCGTTGCCGCAACCCGCCAACACGACCGCCATGATGGCCAGCGCTGCAACCACCCGTGCCAACGCCCAACGCATTCGGTGCAAGCCCAACGCCATCATGACAACTTTTTAGTAATACACCACCGAGTGGAACACTCAGCATATAGCCGCCCCCTCGCCAGCATCCCCAGCGCCAGCGACCACCCTGCAACCAGCACCGCCCGGAACCGACGGATCGCCCGCATCCCACGCCTCACAACCGCCCAGCCGCTGCGCTCACTAGTACCCGCCATAGGAGTAAAAGTGGTGATAGGTGGCTGGCGACATGCGTACGAGGTCCGCGATGGTCTGCTTCAACGTGGCGTAGGCCGTCGGTGCCGCCACCAGCAGGTCCATCTCCGCGTGCAGCAGAGCCGCATACTCCGCAGGCGCCTGCGCGTAGAACAGTCCGTGTGGCATGTAGATAACGGTTTCTGGCCGTCGCGGGTCCATGCAGCCGCCAGGGTTTTGGTCGCGACAGCCAACCACAATGGCCACGGTGACCGCGATCGCTGCGACGGCCACCGCGCTCAGCCCCAACCCGGCCACCGCCAGCGGCCGCGCCCGCCGCCCGGGTGCCGGCCTTCCCTGATCCAGCCCGCCGAGTCTGCTGCCCATAACCAACGCGCCGTCCACAGCCTCGCCATCACAGCGTCAATCGCTCGGTCGCAGCTTGGGCGGACACCCACATGATTCCCGATTGCACGGGTGGTCATTCGCCCACGGCCGGTCCTTCGGCTCCAACCGTGTAGCGACCGTGCCCCCAGCACGATGCAGAACCTGCGCCGGCCGGCCCATCGCCTGTCTCAGCTCAGCCATTAACTCCCTGGTCGCATAGCCCGCCCCAAGACGCCGTCGGCCCCCAAGCCGGAGACACGCCCGGTCGCTGGCGACCGACCTGGCGCGTCGAAATCGATTCCGTGCCGACACGCACACCCAGCGTCCTCTCCAGGGTGTGAACGCCTGCTACAAGATTCATCGCGCCATGCGCAAAGATTCACTCAACCGTCCAGTCCTTGCCCGCCAACGGAATCTCTTCGTCAAACGCTGGGGCGACATGAACATGCCGTCAACGCACCTGGCTCCGCCACCAACTCCCCACCAACTGGCGCCCACCCGACACCGCCCTCAACACCGCACTCCACCATCTCACCGCCGACCACCGCTAACCCCAGGCTCCGCACGGTGCCTTAAACGTCCTACCCGCACCCCATTGGTCGTTTTAACGCTGGCTTCAGCGCCCTCAGCCTCCGCCCGTCACCGTCACCGTCACCGTGGTCGTGGCGGACGGGCGGTCGCGTCCGGTGCTGGCGGTGATCGTCAGGCTGTAGCTGGAGGTGGTCGCGTGGTTCAGTTGCGCCGCCACCACCACGTACCCGGCCAGCGCGTCCACCGCCCAGTGGCTGGCGTCGTCCCCCGCCGTGATGTCGTACACCACCGTGCCGCCCTCCGGGTCCGTGGCCGCCACCGTGCCGATCCGGGTGCCGATCGTCACGCGGTCCGCCACGCTGAACGCATAGCTGGCGGCCCCAAAGACGGGCGGCGTGCCGGCGGTGGTGACGCTGATGGAGACGGAGGCCGTGGCGGTCCCGCCCGCGGCGTCCCTGGCGGTCAGGGTGAGGCTGTAGCTGCTGGTGGTCTCGCGGTCCAGCGTTTTCGCCACCGTCAGGGCGCCGCTGCCGGTGTTCAGCGCGAAGGCGCCGGCGTCATTCCCGGCCGTGAGCGCGTAGGTCAGCGTGCCACCCTCGGGGTCGGTCGCGGTCAGGGCGCCCACGGCCGCCCCCACCGCCGCGTCCTCGGCCACGCTGAAGGCGTAGCTGGCGGCGGCAAAGGCGGGCGCCTCGTCCACGTTCGTCACGGTGATGGTGACAGGGACGGTGGCCGTGGCCGCCCCACCGCCGCTGCTGGCCTGGACCGTCAGGCTGTAGCTGCTGGTGGTCTCGTGATCCAGCGCCCCCGCCACCGTCAGCGCCCCCGTGCCGGCGTCGATCGCAAGAGCGCCTGCGTCATTACCCGCCGTCAGCGCGTACGTCACGGTTCCGCCCTCCGGATCGGTCGCGCTGACCGTGCCCAGGGCCGCTCCTATGGCCGCGTCCTCCGCCACCGACCACGCATAACTCGTCGCCCCGAACACCGGCGGGAAGGCCACGTCCGTCACCGTGAGCGCCACGTCCGCCGTGGCCGCGTGGCCCGCCGCGTCGCTGGCCGTCACCGTCAGGCCGTAGTTGTCCGCCGTCTCGTAATCCAGCGCCCCCGCCACCGTCAGCGCCCCCGTGCCGGCGTCGATCGCAAACGCCCCCGCCTCGTTGCCGGCCGTGATGGCATGCGTCAGCGTCCCGTCCTCCGGATCCGTCGCGCTCACCGTGCCCACCGCCGCCCCTACGGCCGCGTCCTCGCCGACGTTGAACGCATAGTCGGCCGCCCCGAACGCGGGCGCCTCATCCACATCCGTCACTGTCACCGTCACCGCCGTCGTCGCCTGGCTGCCCCCCGCGCGGGCCTCGAGCGTCAGGCTGACGCTGGGCGTGGTCTCATGATCCAGCGTCCCCGCCACCGTCAGCGCGCCGCTGGCGGCGTCCAGCGCGAAGCCCGCGGCATCGTTGCCCGCCGTGATGGCGTAGCTCACCGAGCCGGACCCCGTGGTCGTGGCCGTCACCGTCCCCACGGCCGTGCCCGCCGCGCTGTTTTCGGCCACGCTGAAGCTGTAGGTTTCCGCCCCGAACGCCGGCGGCGGACAGGTTCCGGTGGTCGCCGCCAGCGCCGCCGAGGGCGCGCTCCAGGTGTCCGTGTAGCCGGCGCCGCTGCCGTAGGCCCGCACCCGCACCTCGTAGGCCGTCGCGCAGGTCAGGTCACCCAGCGTGGCGCTGGCGCTGGTCAGGTCGGCCGCCGCCGGCGTCCAGGCCGTGGCCTCGGCCACGCGGTAGTCCACCTGGTACTTCGTGGCCCCGGTCACCGCGGCCCAGGTCAGCGTCAGGCTGGTCGCCGCCGGCGTGGCCGTCAGGTTGGTTGGCGCCGGCGGCGCGTCCGCCACGTCCGTCACCGTCACCGTCGTCGTGGCCGTCAGCGGGCTGTGTTCCAGCAGGCCGGCCCGCACCGTCAGCGTGTAGGCCGCGGTGGTCTCGTAATCCAGCCGGCCCCCCAGCACCAGCGTCCCGGCCAGCGCGTCCACCGCCCATGGGCCGCCCACGTTCCCCGCCGTGATGTCGTAGATCACCGTGCCGCCTTCCGGATCGCTCGCCGTCACCGTGCCGATCCTGGCGTTGATCGCCGCGTTTTCGGCCACGCTGAACGCATAGCTGTCGGCTTCGAACACCGGCGGCTCGTCCACGTTCGTCACCGTGATCGTCACCGGGACCACGGCCGCCGCCGCCGGCCCGCTGCGGGCTTCGACCATGAGCCGGTAGCTGGGCGCCGTCTCGTAATCCAGCGCCCCCGCCACCTTCAACTCGCCCGTCGTCGCATCCAGCGCCCACACGCCGCCCGTATTCCCCGCCGTCAGCGTGTGCGTGACCGCGGCCCCGCCGGCCACCGTGGCCCGGATCGTCCCCACCTGCGTGGCGACGGCCGTGTCCTCGGGCACCGTCAACGCATAGCTGGCCTCGCCGAACACCGGCGGCGGGGGCACGGCCACCACCGCGACGGTCACCGTCGTCGTGGCCGTGCCGCCGTGGGCGTCCGTGGCCGTCACCGTCAGGCCATAGCTGGCCGTCGTCGCATGGTCCAGCGCGCCCGCCACCGTCAGCGTCCCGCTGCTCGGGTCGAGTGCGAATGCCCCCGCCTCGTTGCCGGCCGTCAGGGCGTAAGTCAGCGGGCCGCCGTCCAGGTCGCGGGCGGCAGCGGTGCCGACCACGGTGCCCACGGCCGCGTTCTCCGCCACGCGGAAGCTCCAGCCCGCCGCCGGAAACACCGGCGGCGCCCGCTGCTGGGCCGCGTCCGCCACCGCCACCGCCACCGGTACGCGGGTCCAGCCCCCCTGGGCGTTCGTGGCCGTCACCGTCAATCCGGCGCCGCCCGCCGGCAGTGGCCCCGCCACCAACAGGATGCCGGTGGCCGCGTCGAGTTGGAACACGCCGGCGTCGTTGCCGGCCGTGAGCGCGTAGGTCACGGTCCCGCCGGCCGGATCGGTCGCCTGCACCTGGCCGACGGCCGCGCCCGCCGGCAGCCCAGCCGGCACGATCCACGCGTAGCGGGGCGTTCCAAACGCCGGCCCCGCCTGGCAGGCGGCCAGGCCCTGCGCCGCCGCGTCCGTGGTCGCCACCCCGGCCAGCGGCGCCGGCAAGCAGCCGGTGAGGCGGGTGCCGGCCAGGTGGAGGTCGGTCAGCCGGGTCAGGGCGCCCAACGCGTCGGGCACCGCGCCGGTCAGGGCGTTGCCGCGCAGGTCCAGCGCGGTCAACTGGGTCAGCGCGCCCAGCGCCGCCGGCACGGGGCCGGTCAGGCCCTGCGCGCCCAGCCGCAGCGCCGTCACCCGTTGCGGCGTGCCGCCCACGCTCACCCCGGTCCAGGCGCTGAGCGCCCGCGTCCCGTCCCAGTTCAGGCGGCCCGGCCCGGCCAGCGCGTCCCGCGCCTCAAGCAAGGCCGTGCAGTCCTGCACCAGGCCCGTATTGGTTGTGGGGTTGGGCACCGTCACCCCGTTGCGGCACGGGGGCGTGGCCGCCGCCGGCCAGGTCAGCGTCACCGGCGCCGAGTGGGCCAGGGCCCCGGAGGCGTAGCGGGCCTGCACCCGCCAGGCGCCGGTCATCGCGGTCAGCGCGCGCGCTTCGTAGGCCGCGCCCGCCGCGTCCACCGGCGTCCAGACCCCGCCCACGTCGCGTTGCCACTGGTAGGTCGCGGCGCCGGCGGCGCTCGGAACCCCCGCCGTCAGCGTCGCGAGCGCGCCGGCCGCCGGGGCCGTCGTGTCGACCGTCACCGTGGGCAGGGCGGGGGCGCCGGGGCAGGCCGGGACCGCCGGCGGGTCGCCCGCCGGGGCGGGACGGATCCGCAGCATCAGGCGCTCGCCCGGTTGCCAGGGTTGCGTACAGACCGGCCAGCGCAACTCGTGGCCGCCCGCCGTGGCCGTGGCGGTGGCGGCGTCGCCGCGCAGCGTCAACCCCACGGTCCCGTCCAGGCGGATCAGCTCCAGTTGCTGCCCGGCCAGGGTCGTACCGCTCACGTCCAGCCGCAACTGCCCGGCGTCCCAGGTCAACCGCCGCAGGGTCGCGGCCGTCGTGCTGGCCCCGCTGCTGGCTGCGGCGCCCGCGGCGCCGCCGGCCGTGCCGACCGCCGCCGGCGCCAGCACCCCGTGGGCCGCGTCCCGCCCGACCACGCCGCTCCCCAGCGCCGCCGGATCGAAGAACGCCTCGTGCACCGTCCCGGCCGGCGCCGTGACCTGCAACGTGACGTCAGAATAGCCGTCTAATGGCACGAACTTGCAGGGGAAGAAACCGTAATGGTCCGCGTTGTAGCGCAGCCGGTACTCGCCGGCAGGTAACGGTCGAGTGGTGCGCGGCCCATGCGCATAGCCAGTGCTCGACTGGCTGTCGTCATCGATGATCGCCGGCTCGAACAACGCCGCATCAGGGCCGCTGAGCCAGAAGCGGAAATACTGGGGCTCGCGAACGTCGTGCTGCTCCCGATAGAGTTCGGTCGCAGCCGCAGACCCGGAACCTAGCGAGACGTCGAGGCGGCGGGGGGACCAGGGTTCGGCCCGTCGGCCTCGCTCGCCCGCAATCCTGGCGCTGATGCACTGGCGAAAGCCCGGGACCCCCGCGCCGGCGGCGAGCTCCGCCTCCAGGTCCGCGACCCGTGCCCGCAGGTCGGCCAGCGCGATCGTCGGCGGCGGCGATTGTGCCCCGTCCGTGATGAAGGCTGTCGGAGCCTCCCCATCGGCCGGCGTATCCTGCGCCGGCAGCCAGGCCCGGCTCAGCGTGTCCACGCTGTAGCCCCAGCTCGGCTGGTCGTAGTTTGATAACACGAACTGCAAGGCGGACGGGGACGGGGTGGACGAGGTTCCAGCCGCCCCCCGCTGGCGGCGGCCGGGGTGTACGGCCGTGCCGGCGTCTCGAGGAAGAGCACCGCCTGCCGCTCGTCCCAGGTCGTGACGCGCCGCGCCAGCACCAGCTCGGCGCCGGCGCGCGCCCCCTCCACGGTCGCATACACGGTCGCATAGGTCGCGTCGTCCCGCACCGCCACCAGCAGGGTCGCCGGCCCGCTCCCCTTCAGGTACTCGTGCGTTGTGAACCGCAACTCCTGCACCCGCCGGTAGCCGCCGTCGGCAGGGAGGGCCTCGGCGGCCGCCGTGGTCGACTGCAGCGTGGCCCGCACGATCACCGTTGAAGAAAAAATCTGTTCCTCAAGCGATGGCGGCACGCGCCAATTCGGGTGCGTTATCGGCACGATGATTGAGTAGGGAGTTGGCGTCGGCGCGACGGGTGTGGGACTGCTCGGGGCGCCGCTCCTGGCGCCGCATGTAGCCAGCGCGACGCCCAGCGCGACGCCCAGCGCCACAGCCGCCCCCAGCGCCACACCCAGCGCGACGAGGCGCCATGCACCCGGCCGCAAGAGGCGGGCCGCGCGTGCCATCGGGATCCGCCTAGTGCGCCACATGGTGCCGAGGCGCATAAATGGCGCCGGCTCCCTTCTGGTCGTTGGTGGACAGGCCGCACTCCTTGGCGTCGGTGGTGCCGCACGGTCCGAACTTACGATTCGCCGAGGCCATGATGTCGATCCCGTCCGCATGCTGCACGGGCAAGCTGTGCCCCAGGCCAATCGCGTGCCCGAACTCGTGGACTAGGACCGCGGGAAGGTATTGGTACCAGGGATTGGTGGCGTACCGTAAATCAAAGTTGTTTGTCCAAATTCGGATGTGTTTTTCATTACCCCAATGCGCGGGTTCCTCGATCCAGAACTTACGGCCGTGGACCAGATGCGAGGACGAACCGCTTATTTCGATACAGGCGATGCTCTCCCCGCACTTGCCGTCACTGCCGCCTGAAGCGTCGGACGCCGCAGGATCCCAGTAACCAACGATGAGCACATTCACGTTGGAGGACGTGCTTGCTCGCTCCACTGTGACGGTGGCGCTCGCGACAGCGGTCCATACCCCGGCCGCCTGGTCATAATTCGCCAGCTTGAGCAATTCCAGGTTCGGCTTATATCCCGCCTCAATGCCCGGCGGCTTGGTCGCTGGAAACATGCCCTCCGTGGTGCCTTGCTGGATGCCTTCAACCATGTCCCCATCAGTTCCGACAACGTAGTAGCTCACCCAGTGGTCGGCCTCGTGCCAAGCCTGGGGAGTGGCCAGCGCGAAGGTAGAAAGCCGGACTGAGGCCCCCTGGACGCCCAGGGTTTGAATCCAAACCTCCGCGCTGGCGGCGGCGTTGGATCCAATGGCGCAACGCGTGAGATAGAACCCCCAGCGCAAGGGAACCCAGGACGTCGACACCGTCGACGTGTCCGTGGGTCCCGCCGCCGGCCAGGCGCACGTTCGACTTGCTTGCAGGCCCGTGCGGGCCGGCAGGCGGAGACTGAAGCGGAAGCGGTTGTGATCGGTTCTGGTGAGCGGATCGTCAACCCAGCTAAAGGCATAGCCCAGTACCGTCCACCGCTCGGTCGCCAGCGGCAGGTCCTCCTCTGGCGCAATCCAGGACCGTACGAGCACCCGGACATCGAAGACTGTTAGGTCAAAGTCCTGCTGGACCGTGTCGCCGTCCTCATCGATCGACTCATAGGTGTATCGCACGGTCTGCGCGGCGCTTGCCGGCGTGCCGCTGATCGTGCGCGTGGCCGCATTGAACGCCAGCCCGTTCGCCAACGCCGGACTGATCCGGTAGGTCAATCGGCCATCGCCGCCGCTGGCGGGCGGGAACTGTACGGAGACGGAGTTGCCCACTTGATAAAGCTGATCTGTCACCATTGACGTACCAAATCCGGGACTTTGATCTGGCGGATCGGGCTGATTGGGCGGATCGGTCGGGTCTGGCGGCGCGGACACGGTCGTCGGCGTGGGCGTGGGCGCGGACAGCGTGGTGAATTCCACGGGCGGGTGGGTCCAATGGCCGCAGCTGTCCGTTTCGTTGCAGGCGTGGATGCGGAATTTGTAGGTCGTGGCGGGCCGCAGGCCGCTGAGCTCCTGCTCGGTCGTGACGCCGATGCTGATCGCCTGGCTCCACGGCGGTTGTTGTTGGTCCAGTTTCCGCCAGTACAGCAACCCGTACCCCGTCAGTTTCGTCCCGCCGTTGCTGGGCTCGGTGCACGTGGCCTTGGCTGTCGTGGACGTGATGTGGTTCTGCGGGAATCGGACGTTCGGCACGATGCCGGGCGTGCCCGCCCGTGTGGCCCCGCGGGTCGCCGCCGACGCGGCCGGCGCGCCGCGGATGCCGGCCGGCGCCCCTTCCGGGATCGCCAGTACCGTCAGCGCCTGGCTCACCGAGGCCGCGGCCGTGGCGGCCCCGGCCTCGCGCACCGTCGCTGTCAGCGTCCCCGCGCCCAACGTGCAGGCGTACACCACAAACGTCAGATCCTGCGCCTCCACCCCGGTCACCGTCCGCGTCTGCGACGCCGTCCCGCAGCTTCCGATCCCCAGGGCCGTCGCGTGGTCGCTGGCCACGACGACCTCGTACGTCGTCGCCGCGTCCAGGTTGGACAGCTGCACCTCGAACCGGTGAACCGTCGTGTGCGTGGGATGGCTGGTCAGGTCGCTGAACCGGATGCCGACGCCGTCCTGCGCCAGCAGCGGCCCGGCATAGCCGAGGACGGCCGCCATGACCAGCAACCCGCCAACCCCACCCGCCGCGCCGGCCACGCCCCGGTCCAGCCGGCCCGTCTCACCACCCTGACCCATCCAGGCACAGGGCCCCGGCGGTTCGGTCGTATCATGCAGCGACCGTCATACACACGCGCGCTATCGGTCAATCACACCTCTTTTCTTCACGGATATGGCTTCCTAACCGTTCCTATCACCGTGTTTCTATGCACAAACCATCCCACGCATCCCCAACGTCACCCTGGACATTCCCAATCCATCACGTCACCGCCCAGCCATGTTCCCATTCGCCGCCACCCGCGCGCCCAAACCGCCGCCGCTACGCCGCCACCCGGCCCCCGCTGTTTCCTCTCGCACTACTCACTGCTCTTCCCTCACCCCTTCCACCGGCCAGGCCTCGAACCCAGTCGCGTCATAGGCCCCACATCGGCGCCAGGAACACCACCGCCTCCCGCCCCCCGATCTCCGCGCTCAGCACCTTCTCCGCCGCCACCAACTCCCCACCAACTGGCGCCCACCCGACAACGCGCTCAAAACCGCCCTCCACCACCTCGCCGCCGACCACCGCTAGCCCCTCGCTGCCGGCGTCGTCTCAAGGTCCACTGCCGCGCCCATCCCAGCACGACAACCGCCGCCACCGACGTCGTAGCCGCCAAAAAATTGAACAGCATGTCCACTGGGTCGAAGACCCGATTCGGCAGAAACCACTGGATCCCCTCGTCCACCACACCGAGTGCCGCGGTCAAGACCACGGCCACCACCGCCGGAACGGGAACGCGCCGCCCCTGGTTTGCTCGCTCGGCCAGCGCTTCGTGAACGAAGACGCCCAGCACGCCGTACTCCATCAGGTGCGTGCGCTCCGCCGGACCCACCGTAGTGCGCAGGAACAGCAGCAGGTACACGAATGTCAGGCCCAGGAGAACGGCGATCTCCGCCCCGCCGGGCCGCACCCTGATGCCCAGCGTCAGGATCGTTGCCCCCAGCAGGAACATGGCGAACAGGACCAGGCTCGAAACCTCCAGCAGCTCGTATTCGCGCAGCGTCTCAGCCAGGGTGCCCGCCAGCCCCAGCGTCGAGTAGATCGCCGCCACGACAGCCGCACTCCACAGCCACAGCCGCCGCTCCCGAGGTGAGGAGAACAAGCGCACGCCCTACGCGTCGCGTCTGGCGCGACTCGTCCGCCGCCGCGCCCACGCCAGGGCCATGACGGCGCCAATCGCCATCGAGCCCGCCAGCAGGTTGAACAGGATGTCCTGTGGGTCGAAGACCCGGGTGGGCAGAAACCACTGGATGCCCTCGTCCACCACGCCCAGGGCCGCCGTGGCCAGCGCGGCCAACAGCGGCGGCGCCGGAACGCGACGCCCCTGCCGCGCCCGCTCGGCCAGCGCCTCATAGATGAACACGCCCAGCACCCCGTACTCGATCAGGTGCGAGCGCTCCTCAAGAATCGCCATCCGCGTGAACACCATCAAGTACGCCGCCACGACTCCAATCGCCACGGCAATCTCCGCCCTGCCGATCCGTATCCTCACCCCTTGCGTAACGATCGTGGCGCCCACCAGGAACATGCCGAGCAGAAAGAACACGGCGGCATCCAAAAAGCCATGCTCGCGCAGCCACTCGGCCAGCGTGCCGGTCAGCCCCAGCGTCGAATAAATCGCCACGGCTACCGCCAGCGTCCACAACCACAACCGCCGCTCCCGCCTGGACGAAAAAAGCTGCATGGCGTGACTCCACGACGGCTGCCGTCAGCAGCCGCCATCCCAGAAACCCTCTCCCGCCGGCAGCCCTCGCCGACTGCCCGCGGATGGGTCAATTGCTGTCCGTCTACGCTTAGTGTACAATAGACCCGATGTCCCCGCAACCTCAATTCCGGATGCCTCCCGCCCACTCTCCCGCTCGACCTGAGCTTGCCGAAGCGCCTGTCCTGAGCCTGCCGAACGGCGTCGCTGAACCCTCGCCCCGCGTCGCCTCTCGCCGGCCCCAAAGCGCCCCGGATTTACCTCAAGAGTTTTTTGGAAAAAACTCTTACGTGCGCGAAGCCCCCCACGCCCACCCCGCCACCAAGTACGCTGGCCCCACGCCACCCAGGCTCCCCCCGACCATGACTCTCCCCTTCACCAAAATGCACGGCGCCGGCAACGACTTCGTCCTGCTTGACGGCCGCGCAGACCTGCCGTCCGATCTCGGCGACGTAGCCCGCGCCATCGGCGATCGCCACATGGGCGTCGGCTTCGACCAGCTCCTGGTCGTCCGCGACGGCACGTCGCACCCCTACCACATGGAAATCTGGAACTCCGACGGCTCCCTCGCCGAGATGTGCGGCAACGGCATCCGTTGCTTCGCCAAGTGGCTCTACGACCAGGGCGAGCTGTCCACTGGCCCGGTCACGGTCCAAACTGCCGGAGGCCCCCGCCCCATCCAGGTCGGCGGCTACGTCAACGGCTCCTTCCTGGCTGCCGTCGGCATGGGTGTCCCCGACTTCGACCCCGCCAACATCCCCATGCACACCGACGGCCCCGAAAGCCGCACCACCCTCAACCCGGACGGCACGCAACTCAGTGTCACCGGTGTCTCAATGGGCAACCCCCACGCCGTCTCCTTCCAGGATTCCGTCGACGACTTCCCCCTCGAGCACATCGGCCCCCTGGTCGAACACGACCCGGCTTTCCCTGAACGGGTCAACTTCGAGATCGTTCAGGTTCTGGCCCCCGGCCACCTGTCGGTACGCGTCTGGGAACGCGGCGCCGGCATCACCCTCGCCTGCGGCACTGGCGCGTCGGCCGCAGTGGCCGCGGCCGTGCTCGAGGGCCACATCGATCCCGGCACGGTCGATTTGGACATGCCGGGCGGTAGGCTGCGAGTCGATTGGAACGGACCGGGCCACGAACTGATTCTGCGTGGACCGGCGGCCACCGTCTTCGAAGGCGCCTGGCCCACTACCAACGCTGCGGAGGCCCGCTGACGTGAGCATCCAGTTCGCCGACCGAATCTCCAACCTCCCGCCCTACCTCTTCGCGGAACTCGACAAGCTGCGCGACGCCGAGCGGGCCGAGGGTGTCGACGTCATCAGCCTCGGCATCGGCGACCCGGACCTGCCAACGCCCGACCCGATCATCGAGGCCCTGGACCGCGCAGCCCGCGACTCGGTCAATCACCGCTACCCCGAGTACTACGGACTCGACGAACTCCGCGAGGCCATCGCCGCCTGGTACGCCCGCCGCTTCCAGGTAAACCTCGACCCCGGCACTGAAATCGTTCCCCTCATCGGCTCCAAGGAAGGCATCGCCCACCTGCCCCTGGCGCTCGTCAACCCCGGCGACACCGTCCTCATGACTGACCCGGGCTATCCCGTCTACGCCATCGGCACCATGCTCGCCGGCGGAATCTCCCACTCCCTCCCGCTCACGTCCGAACGCGGCTGGATCCCCGACCTGAACGACATCCCCGCTGACGCGCTGGCCAACGCCCGCCTGCTCTGGCTCTGCTACCCCGGCAACCCCACCGCGGCCGTGGCCCCCTTCGAGTTCTTCGAGGAGGCCGTCGAGTTTGCCCGCGCCAACAACGTGGTGTTGGCACAGGACGCGGCCTACTCGGAGGTCGTGTTCGACGGCTACCGCTGCCGCAGCATCCTCGAGATTCCCGAAGCCCGCGACGTCGCCGTCGAGTTCCATTCTCTTTCCAAGACCTACAACATGACCGGCTGGCGCATCGGCTGGATGGCCGGCAACGCCGAGGTGGTCGAAGCCCTGGGACGTGTCAAGACCAACGTCGACTCCGGAATCTTCCAGGCCGTCCAGCACGCCGGCATCGCGGCCCTTGATATCGACCAGGACTGGATCGACGCACGCAACGCCCACCTCCAGGAGCGCCGCGACCGCGTCCTCAGCGCCCTGCGCGATGTGGGCGTGGCGCCGGAAGTCCCCAAGGCCAGCCTCTACCTCTGGAGCCCCACCCCCGGCGGCATGTCCTCCGTCGACTTTGCGACCCGCCTGATCGCCGAGGTCGGCGTGATCGTTACCCCCGGCGTCGGCTTCGGAACCTACGGCGAGGGCCACTTCCGCATCTCTCTCACCACCCCGGACGACCGGCTCGACGAAGCGCTGGAGCGCATTGCCACCGTTAGCTTCTAACGGCCGTCCGCAGACCGGGCCGTCCGAAACTGATGTCACCGGCCGGCTGCTGGATGCGCGTCCCGAACGCGCATACCTGGTCGGCCTCGAAGGTTTACCGGAACTCGGCGACTGGCCTGCCGACACCTCGCTTGACGAGCTGGCCGAGCTTGTCGAAACGGCCGGAGCCGAAGTCGTCGGCCGCACGCTGTACCGCGTCCGCCGCCCGGTGGCCGCAACCCTCATGGGCAGCGGCCAGCTCGACGACGCCATAGCGCTCGCCCGCGCCCACGACGCCGACGTCCTGGTAATCGACGCCGACCTCAAGCCCCGCCAGCAGCGCAACCTGGAAAACGCCTACAAGGGCAAGGTTCTCGACCGCACCGGCGTCATCCTCGACATCTTCGCCGCCCGCGCCCGCACCGTTGAGGGGCACCTCCAGGTCGAGCGCGCCCAGCTGGAGTATCTCTTGCCCCGCCTGTCAGAACTGTGGGTCCAGTTCTCGCGGCAGCGCGGCGGCGTCGGACCCTTCCGCGGTCCCGGTGAGACCCAGATCGAAACCGACCGCCGCCTCTACCGCGGCCGCATGGCCATGCTGGACAAGCGGCTGGACGGCGTACGCGCTCGCCGCGCCAGGGGCCGCGCCCGACGGCGCGAATCCGGCTTCCTCACCGCGGCTCTGGTCGGCTACACCAACGCCGGCAAGAGCAGCCTTCTCAACGCTCTTACCGGCGCCGGCGTCCTCACCGAAAACCGCCTCTTCGCCACGCTCGACCCTACGACCCGCAGCGTCGACCTGCCGGGTGGCGGCGCGATCCTGGTCACCGACACGGTCGGATTCATCCAGCGCCTGCCCACCCGCCTGGTCCAGGCGTTCCGCGGAACGCTTGAAGAGGCGCTGGAAGCCGACGTGCTGATCCACGTTGTCGACCTGGTGAATCCAGCCTATGAACGCCAGATCGAAGTCGTGCATGACACCCTGCGCGACATCGGCGCCGGCCGCCGTCCAATCATCACGGCGCTCAACAAGGTCGATATCGCGCTAGCGCCGGACCCAGCCGAGTACCCCAACGCTGTGGCCGTCTCGGCGACCACCGGCGAGGGAATTGACGACCTCCTCCAGCGGCTGGCCGATATCCACAGGGTCAGCACGGTCGACATTGAGGTCGAGATTCCGTACGACGACAGCCGTCTCGTGGCCCTCTTCCACGAGCACGGAAACGTCGAGGACGAATCCTTCGGCCAGTCCGGAACCCGCCTTCGCGGCGCCGTGCCGGCTGCTCTGGCCGGGCGTTTCGATTCCTACCGTGTTGAACCGGCGTCCTCCCCATGACCGGCCAACTCCAGGTCGGCTTCGCCAGCCGCGACATCTCCCCACCGCCCGGCATCGACCTCAGCGGCTTCGGCTTCCGCTTCGGCGCCAGCCTCGGCTCCCTCGAGCCGCTGGAAGTCGGCGTCATCGCCGTCGCTGATGGCGACCGGACGTTGCTGCTCTTCACCTTTGACCTGATTGGCTTCACCCTCGATCACTTGGTCCATCTCCGCGATAGCACAGCGACGGCGACTGGCGTGCCGGGCGCGAATCAGATGTGGACCTGCACCCACACCCACGGCGGACCCGAAACCGGGGTGCTTCCCGGTATGGGTGAAAAGGATTCCAGCTATCTGGCCTCCGTCGAAGAGGCTGCAGTTGCCGCGGCTATCGAGGCCTTGGACCGCATGGTCACGGCAAACCTCTGGCTGTCCCGCGGCGAGTCCTACGTCGGCGCCAACCGCCGCTCCGCCGCTTTTCGTCCAGGCGGACCCGAGGACGGCCACATCGACGACATCGACGCGGCTGTCGTCGTGGCCGAATTCCGCGGGGCTGACGGCAATCCCATCGTCACGCTCGTGAATTACAGCTGCCACCCCACTGGCTCCCGCGAATCCGTCAGCACCTCCGACTACCCCGGCCACATGCGTCGCACCGTCAGCGCCGCCACTGGCGCGCCCTGTACATACGTGAACGGTGCCGGCGGCGACGTCAACCAGCGCTTCGACGGCGCCGGCTACCGCAGCGTCTCCAACGCCCGGCACCACGGCGTCGCCCTTGGCCGCACCGTCCTCGACCTCCGTTCGCAGTTGCGGCCCTCGACAACCGCTCACGCCGCGTCCGCGTCAACACCGGCCGACCTGCACTACGCCGATCCAATCAGCCAGGCCGAAGCCCGCCGAATCCTCGCGGAGGGTCAGCGCGCCGTGGAGGCGACCACTGGAACCGCCCAACGCCTGCGCATCCAGTGGCACCAGGTCGACTTCGCCCGGCGCGTCCTGGACTGGCAACCGTCCGACGGCCCCGGCCTCACCGTCGACATTCAGGCCCTGCGGATCGGCGACCTCGCGCTGGTCGCCATACCCTCGGAGTTCTTCTCAGCCGACGGCCGCGCCCTGCGGGCTCAGACCCCATCGCCCGAGTTGATGGTGGCTGGCTGGAGCAACGGCCTCGTCGGCTACACGCCAACCCGTCGAGCCACAGCCACCGGCGGCTACGAAGTCGACGACGCCCACCGCTGGTACGGTCATCCCGCCGCCTGGAACCCGACCAGTGGCGACAACCTGCGCGAGGCTGCGCTGGCCTCAATTAGCCAACTATTCGGCGACGACTAGTCGCCGCTCAACGCCCGCCTCATCCACACGATGACCAGAGTTGCCATACAACCCAGCACCCAGATCCCAATGGCCGGAACCACCCAGGGCCCGCTGATCACCGCTCCCCAGGCACTCAGCACCACAACCCCAATCGCCCCGCTGCCGACGGCCGTCAGCAAGAACGCAATCGAGCGAAAGGTCCGCGTCTGCATCCACGCGCGCCGCGCCGGACGCTCCGCGCCACATGCCCGGCACACTTGCCAGCCCCGCGCATTGGTCCGATGGCACACCCGACACAACCAGATCGCTCCAGGCGTCACCTGGGCTGTCGTGGTCAGGCCGCTGGCGTGGCGCTGATGCTCGGTGGCCATCGCGCCTTACCCTGACTCCGCCAGCGTTCGGCCTCGTCGCGCCGCCGCCGCGGCCTCTTCTACCGTCGGGCTGTAGCGATCGAACGCCTCGCGCAACCTGGCGGTTTCATAGTGCGCGTAGATTCGCTTCGTCGTATCCGGCGAGGCATGCCCCAGGATGTCTTGGACCTCCGAAAGGTTTGCGCCGCGGTTCAACAGCGACGTGGCCTTCAAATGCCGGAAGTCATGCGTCGTGGCCGGAACGCCAACGGCCGACGCGTACGTCTTCACGATCTTCCAGATCGATTGCGGTGACAGGCGCAGCCGCTCGCCGGCACGCCCGGGGTTCTTGGGCTTTCCGTGATGACGAGTGAACAGCGGCGCGTACGCGTCGTGTCGTGCCTCGACGTAGGCCCGAATCGCCTCACGGGTGTCATCGTCGAAAAAGACTACGCGCTCCCGGTCGCCTTTCCCGGTGATCAGCGCCTGCTGCGCCCACCCGTCGTCCACATCCTTGCGGTCCAGCCGAGCTACCTCGCGCCGGCGCATGCCGGTGGTAAACAGCAGGAGCAGCAAGGCTCGGTCCCGATAGACCCGCAGCCGGGCATCTTTCGAAGCTGAATCGGCAATCAATCCCGGCAACTCGTTCTTGACATAATCAACAATTATCGCCAGTCCATCCTCAACCCGCGGCGTCCGATATCCGGGCTTGTCGCGGACCGCCCGCAATCGCTCCACCGCTCGTTCGAGTTCCAGCCCGTCCAGCGCACCGGAGCGCAGGCAATGCCGCAAAAAAGCACGAACCGCCGCCAAGTAGGTCGAAATCGTGGCCTGCCGCTCGCGTCCAAACTCATCCACCAACTCCAGGTAAAACCGCTCGAGCACGCCGTCGTCCAACTCGTCGAGCGACGTCTCGGTACCCCGCCAGGCCAAAAAACGCCGCAACCCCGTCCCATACGTCGCCCTCGTGCTCGGGGACTTGGCACGCATGGCACCCAAAAAATCTGCCGTTGCGGCCTGCAAAGTCGAACTCATGGACTCCAATCCAGAGTCATCTATGCACCATCAGTACCACCCACGACACAGTGGGAACTTTGAATCTAGCGCGCCCCGCCAACTCTGTCACGAGACTTTTCGAATCCGTACGACCACTCGGCACCTCGCGACATTACGCGGACTCCCTGGGGATTCAGGCTCGTCTACCTTCAAGACGCCGCCGACGACGTATCGTCCACGGCAAGCGTGCAAGCAGAACAAGGGTTACGTATGTCAAAGCCCCACGACCGATCCCTGGTCACGCCATCTTTACCGGGGTGCCGTCGACGCGCCGAGGCCACGGCTACGTGGAGAGTGCCGAGACGTGGCGCGCTCACTAACGCTTGTGAGGCTTTTCGGAATCTCCGCGCTCGGCACTGCCCCCACCCACGGCGCCTAGCGCCACGAGATCCAAGTTGTAGAACTAATGTGTATTAGTTCTACTAATGAAGTCAATGCGTCGCTCGGTCAAGCCGCCAACGCCGCTGGCCGGTCGAGGGTCCTTCAGCCTAGAAGCCTCTAGGACCAGTAATCAGCGCCGACCTGGAACTCCGGGCGCGCCCAGGCCGCACTTGACGTTTCACACAAACGGATGCGTCATCGCGCCTCGGCACGGCCACATGCGTACAAGGGTGTCGCAGGCAGCAGGCGGCGACAGTATCGAATCCCGCGGCGCGGACTGGGTCTGGGGCATACCAACCGTCGGCGCCAGCGCCGCCGCCGAGCCTGTGCCCCCTCAACTGTGCCTGGATGCAGCGCGTTCACAGTCCAGCGCGTCGTCCATCCACCAAAGGCACGTCGATCTTCTGGCCCCACACTTTGCGCGTTATGTAAAGAAAAGAGAGGAAAAGGCAATCCTGACATAGAAACTTGACGATAGCTGAGTCAATTGCGCGAAGTCTAAGCCGAACTGGGAGGCTCCTACCCACTGTCCGCAGACGACTGGATGTCATAGCCGAGGCGCTGGCTCCTCAGCCGCCAGGGCCCTCGATAGACCGCCGACGCACCATCGAAGCGCTCTGGAAGGGCGAGATCGACATCGATGAAGCATCCCGGCACGTGTAGACCGGCAAACCTCGGGGCAAGCGCGCCCTGGCCGTCCCGCGAAAACGGAAACCGAAGACATGCCGAATGACCCGGCGCTTTCTCTCTCCCTTGAAAACCGAACCAATGTCGACGCTCGACGCTAGCCAGGAATTCTGATTGAGAGCGTGCAATTCAATGTGACCGAGACAATAATTCTCAAGGATGCGCGTGGGCCGCTTGAGGTTCGGGGTACCGCAGCCGGCTTCGGGGTCGTGGAAAGGCTTGGCGGCGTCAACAACACCAGACAAGACGATTCCACGACGATAGGCCTGAGTTAAATGTCGACGGTCCGGGTTTCCGCCGGCGGTCACCTTGAACTCGGCGATGTCAATGGGTGCCTGCTGCTGCAAGGCAGCGAGCGCGATCCTTTGCTCAGCGCCGTCAACGGCTCACTGCCGACGCGCAACGTGATCGGTGATATTGACCTGACCGGGCCAGTCAATGGCCCGCTGGATGTCCATGGAGCGCGGAAGCTCTCTGGCGCTGGTACATCGCCTCTTCGCGGTGAGGTCAAGCTGGCCGAATTGGCGGAAGTAGACAGAGCGGGGGTAAACGGCAACCTGGCCATCGGGCAGGTGTCAGATGCAGTCCGGCTAGCAGGTGAACGGCCAGGTCCAAGCCGCCAGTGTGATTGGCGGGCTGAGTGCCGGATCGATCGAAAGAAACCTCCTGCTGAGGGTCGCTTAACCGGGAATTCGCTATAGGAGGCCCGGGGTGAAGGCCGGACCAGGCTCCGTCACCATCCGGGTCCTCGGTTCAGTTAGAGCTACAGTCCGAGGACCATCAGCGTTCGGTGGATCCAAGCTTCCAGATGGTCGAGCGCTCCAACCGGCATGTCGTTGCAACGCTCGACTCAGGCCAGTGGCGCAACTGCGTTCGCGCCGAGCAGCCAATTGCTGCAAGGGTCGGCGCTTCATCCGACGCGCACGACAGACTCACCAACGCCTTAGCAAAGCTGGTGTGGCGGTCGAGGCCTCGTTCTCAGCCTCTGGATTTCTTCCGCGCCACCGTACTCGCTTACCTACTACGACATGTTATGTAAAGCTGTGGCTTACGCATATCGCGTCAGGATTCCGGCCTGCCGCACCTGCTCCCACCGCTTGCCAAACGCCGTGCTCCCGTCGTCTTCCTCGGTGGTCAACGTCACGCCACGCTCAAAGGCCGGCCGGCTGCCCGCCAGGAAGTCGGCTTCCATGTCGTCGTGTTTGGTGTACGCCACCGAAGAGCCGTCCGCCCATCGCACGGTGTGAATCATCCGGGGCAATCCAGGCTGTGAAATGTCCGGCCGTCGCAGCCGTTCCAACGCCTCCTCATCAACCTCGATCCCCAGACCCGGCGCTTCCGGAACCCGCACATGGCCGCGCCGGATCTTCAGTGGCTCTCGAATCAGGTCGTCCCGGTAGGTGTTCAGGCAGGTGATGGCCGGCCACTGGGCCGCCGGTAGCACCGCGCCCAAGTGAACTGTGAACGCCGTTGTGATCCCCGTACCCACAAGCTGTAGCCACAGCGGCATATTCGCCTCATCCGCCAGCGCCGCCTGGTGCATGGTGCGCGCCGCCCCTTGATTCAGTACCCAGCCGTCGCAGACGCCCTCCTTGACGGCGGTAAGAAACGGCGGGTTGTCAAAGTGCATCGCCACCGGTCGCCGCAACTTCGCCCGCAGCGACCGGTTGCCTTCCACGTCATGCTGCGGAATCGGCGTTTCGAAGAAGTGCACCTTGGGGAACGCTTCTAAGTCCTCCAGTACGTGCTCGGCTTGTCCCGCGGACACCAGCAGGCTGTTGAAGTCCAAGTCGAAGGTGCAGTGGTCCGGCGTCGCCTCGCTGATCGCCTGTGTCGCCGCGCGCAAGTCGTGCCAGGGCCGCGCCTTCAGCTTGAAGCTGGCGTATCCGGCCGCCACCGCGTCCTGCGTCTCCCCGACCCACTCGTCCGGCGGCATGTCCCAGCACCACCAGGCAATTGGGCACCAGTCGCGTATCTTGTGACCGATCAGGCGGTACGCCGGCACGCCCAGCGCCTTGCCGGCCAGGTCGAACAGCGCCTGCTGCAACCCGGCTCCCGAGCCGTCGTCCCACATCAACTCGGCAGGATTACGCCCGATCGCCCGATCCGCGGCCTCGTCCGACACCCGACCCCACGTGTAATGCGGGACTGTCTCACCCCAGCCAACCAGACCGTTGTCGGCCGTGACCTTGCAGACCTCAATGATCGACCAGTCCGCGCACTTGCGGCGCATGTGCCGACCGGGGCGCTCCGTGTGCCCGGCGTCAACCGGAATCCGCTCAACTGAAACGATTTTCATGGCAACCCTACCGCTCGCGCACACCGCGGGAGTTTCGCATTTGAGGCGCGACATTGGGGCTTTAGGCAGCGGCATGATTCGCCTTCAGTAGCCGACGACAGGCGCCGAGCAGTTGCGGCCGGTCAGTTACCGGTTGCCGGTGCCATGGCATCGCCTCCCGACTTGCAACCTGGTTGGCTAGTCGTTGCTGGCTGACAGTTGGCGGCGGACGTTGGGGCGGCGGTTGGCGGTGACTTCGTCGAGTCGACGAACCGGAGCGTTCACGGGAGCGTCGTGGAGCTTGTCGGGTTCAGATTCGGCTTCACGAGCGATGCGGCGCATGACGTCGATGAAATTGTCGAGCGACTCGCGGGACTCGGTCTCGGTCGGCTCGATCATCAGGGCCTCGTCCACGATGATCGGAAAGTAGATCGTCGGCGGATGGATGCCGTAGTCGATGAGCCGCTTGGCGATATCGAGTGTGCGAACGCCCAAGCGCCGCTGACGCGTACCGGCCAGCACGACTTCGTGCATGCAGATGCGGTCGTAGGGCAGGTCGTAGTCGTCGGAAAGCGAGGCGCGCAGATAGTTGGCGTTGAGGACGGCATCGTCAGCGGCCTCGCGGAGACCCTCGGCGCCCAGCGACCTGATGTAGGTATAGGCGCGAACCAGGTTGCCGAAGTTGCCGAGGTGGCTGTGCACGCGACCGATGCTGGTGGCCGACGAACCCGCCAACGCAAAGGCATCGCCGTTCCGAACTACGCGCGGTTCGGGCAGGAACGGTTCCAGATGAGCCTGCACGGCGAGTGCCCCGGCACCGGGACCGCCACCGCCGTGCGGTGTGCTGAAGGTCTTATGTAAATTCAGGTGCATCACGTCGATGCCCAGATCGGCGGGACGGACACGGCCCAACATGGCGTTCATGTTGGCGCCGTCACAGTAGACCTGCGCTCCCGCAGCGTGTACCAGTTCGATCACTTCCAGGATGCGGCGTTCGAACAGTCCCAGGGTGCTGGGCAGTGTGAGCATGATGGCCGCAACACCCGGGCCAAGGCTCTCCTCGAGATTCTGGAGGTCGATACCGCCATCATCGGCTGTCGGCAGGCTGATGACTTCAAGCCCACTCATTGTTCCGGTGGCGGGATTCGTGCCATGGGCCGAGTCGGGCACCAAGACCTGAGTGCGCGTCTCACCACGCGACTCGTGCCACGCCAATATGCTGAGCAGCCCACAGAGTTCTCCCTGCGAACCAGCGGCGGGCTGGGTAGAGACCGCCGGGAAGCCGGTAATCGCAGCCAGCAACGCCTCGAGTTCGAAGATCAGCTCCAGGGCTCCCTGAGCGGTCTCGGTCGGCTGGCTGGGATGAATGTCGGCAAGCCCCGGGATGCGCGCCGTTACTTCGTTGACCTTGGGGTTGTACTTCATCGTGCACGAACCCAACGGATACATGTCCGTGTCCACGCTGTGATTCTTGTGCGAGAGGCGCAGGAAGTGACGCATCACGTCGATCTCGGAGGCTTCGGGCAACAGCAGGTCGGACCGGAGCTGCGACGCAGGCAACGCGGACGACGGGTCCACCGGCTCGAACTGCGGCAACGGCGGACGCACACCGCGCCGACCGGCGCTGGAGAGGTCGTAGATCAGAGGTTCGTCCGTCATTGCGTCCTCGCCCAAGCTGACGCCAATGCTTCGACGTCTTCGGTGGTGGTGAGTTCGGTGGCGGCGACGAGAATCAAGTCGTCGAACTCTGGAGCCACGCAGCCAAGATCCACGCCCGCCAGCACACTGCCGTCGCGTCGCAGGCGATCAAGCCGGGCCGCTGCGCCCTCGGGGGCATGGACCGCGAATTCGTTGAAATACGGGGCATCGGTGGCAATCACAGCGCCGACATCCGCGAGAGCCTCGGCCGCGCGATGGGCAGCGGACAGGGATTGCTGGGCGATTTCGCGCAGACCGCGACGCCCGAGCGCGGAGAGCGTGATCGTCGCGCCCAGCGTCACCAGGGCCTGGTTCGTCGTGATGTTGGATGTGGCGCGTTCACGGCGGATGTGCTGCTCGCGCGTCTGGAGAGTCAGGACAAAGGCGTTCTTGCCGTCCAGGTCCACCGTTCGTCCGGCGATTCGACCCGGAACGCGTCGAATCAACTGAGACCTGACGGCGAACATGCCGGCGCCCGGACCGCCGTAGGCTGGTGGACCGGCCAGCGAACGCAGTTCCCCGACCACGATGTCCGCGCCGAGGTCACCCGGCGCGGCCAGCAAGCCAAGCGAGACCGGATCGCCAACGACAACAACCACGCGAGCGCCGTGTTCGCGCGCGGCCTCGACGACGGGGTCAGGGTCTACCACCATGCCCAGAAAGTCCGGACGCTGGATAACGACGCAACTCGTCTGGTCGTCGATGGCCTCGACCATCGGCTGAATGTCGGGTCGCAGGCTGGTACCGTCGCGAATGGCGGCCGGCACTACCTGGAGATCGACGTCCAGCGCACTCGTGTAGGTGGCGGTGACGCTGCGGTAGGCCGGATGCACCGTGTCGGCAATGACGACGCGCGGTCGCCTGGTGAGGCCACGACAGAGGAGTACGGCCTCCGCCAGCGCCGATGCGCCGTCGTACAGCGAGGCGTTTGAAACGTCCATTCCCGTGAGGTCGCATACGAGGGATTGGAACTCATACATCGCCTGCAACGTGCCCTGCGCCATCTCCGGCTGGTACGGCGTGTAGGCCGTGTACCACTCGGACCGAAGTAACTGCTGGTCGACCAAGGCCGGCACGAAATGCCGATAGAACCCGGCACCAAGAAACGAAGGCAGGCTTTCGGAGGTGGCGTTGCGCGCGCCCAGCGCCTGCAGGTGGCGGATGACATCCGTCTCCGGCAGCGCCGGCGGCACGTCAAGCGTGGGATCGCGGTGCCGGACCGGGATATCTATAAAGAGGTCGTCTATGGATTCAACGCCGACCGCGCGGAGCATTGCCGCCCGGTCGGCGTCGGTGTTAGGCGCGTAGCTCATTCACCAGCTGTTCGTAGGCCTGTGCGTCGAGCAGACTATCGCGCTCGCCCGGGTCGCTGGCACCGAGCCGGATCATCCAGCCGGCGGCGTACGGATCCTCGTTGATGAGTTCGGGCTGGGCCTCCAACTCCTCATTGACTTCGAGAATCTCACCGGACATCGGGACATAGAGGGGAGAGACCGCCTTGACCGACTCGACCGTTCCGAACTCGTCACCGGCGGCAAAGCTCTCGCCGGGTGTAGGCAACTCGACATACACCACGTCCCCGAGTTCTTCCTGCGCATAGGCCGTTATGCCAACGAGCACGTGGTCGCCTTCATCACGAACCCACTCATGCTCGCGCGTGTAGCCAAGGTCGTCTGGGTACATGAACTCACCGGGAAAGCCAGTCAGGGCCAAGCTCTAGAATATCGCAGCGCATGGCGACACAGGATGAACCGAGTACTCATTGATGAGCGTCGCCGTGCGCGTGGTGTTTATCAGGGACGGGACGGGAGTTCCATTAGCGTCCGCGGCGCCGACTCCCGCTGAGACGCTTGTCGCGTGGATCGCGATTCCAGGCGCTCCAACGGCTGTGCAGTTGCCCACGCCGCCGAGCATGGCCGCCTGGGCACGGGGATTCGATGACCTGCAAGCAAAAGGCGCCCTCTACCTGGCGCCAGGCCACGGTACGGACGATGATCCAGCCATTGCCGTTCTCAGGGATCTGGCGGACCGAGGGACCATCAGCCTGACCGTGGGACCGGAGACCGCGCCAGCCGTCGATGGACCCACGGTTACCGGTCCAGCCGGCCTGGACTGGCGGCCGGCGCCCGGGATGCAGACCGTAGTGCGCGGGATCGCCGACGATCGCCAACTGAACGCCTGGCGGAGTCGCCTCCGCGCCGCCTACGGGTCCGACGCGCTTATCGAAGTCAGGCCGTGGTCTTGCGCGCGGTGGCGCGCGGACGGGTCATCAGGAACTCTGACTTTCCCGACATCGCTGCGAGGGCTGCCGACGGAACAGTCGAGACTTCGCGATACCAACACGCTTCGCGACATCGCTCGACGTCTACGCGGTCCCGACGGCTGCCCCTGGGACAAGAGCCAGACGCACAGGACGCTACGCCCGTACCTGGTTGAGGAAGCCCACGAAGCTCTCGCTGCCATTGAGCAGGGGGATGACGGCGCCATGGCGGACGAGTTTGGCGACGTGCTGCTTAATCTCGTGCTTCACGCGGAAATCGCCCGGCAGCGCGGCGGGTTTGACTGGCCGGACATGGTGGCAGCCATCAGCGCGAAGATGATTCGGCGACATCCCCACGTCTTCGGCGACGCACGGTTCGAAGACCTGGATGACCTGGCTAAGACGTGGGCCCAGATCAAGGCGACGGAGCACGATGGCACATCGGGCCCACTGGGCGGCCTGCCGGATTCGTTGCCCAGCCTGGCCTTTTCAAGTTCGGCCGTTCGCGCCCTCCGACGCGCCGGCCATCCACAGGACCCGGCGGACGCACATGCGAAGACCCTGGCGGCGCTGATGTCGGGAGACGACGCGGAAGCGCTGGGCGAGGCCCTGCTGTGGGTGGCCGCGCGGGCCGACGCGGCAGACATCAATCTGGATACGGCGCTGCGAGACGCAAACGCTCGACTGCGAGAACGACTGTCGAACAGCGACGGTCGGGGCTAGTCCAGGCACGGCAACCTGGAACGCGTCGCTCTCCCGTGGACAGCCAACTGTTGGTGACTAGCTGGTTTCGCTCGAATCCAGACTGTCCAGAATCTCCAGCGAGGCAGCGGCAACCTGGAAGGCACCCGCAAGGTGATCCTCCGAAATCTGCCCTGCCCCGGTGCGCGTAAGAAATACGTAGGGCACCCCGCGGGCGGAAAACACGTCGTGGTCGCCACGTCCGACGCCAAAGTCAGGCATCACCCGCAGGTCGGGGCTAAGGGCCTCGAGTCGCTGATCGATCAGCGGGGCCAGGGTGGCCGAGGCGCCAACTTGCAAGGGTTGCGAGCGTCCCGGTCGATCGAACGCGAGGACGCCGTCAATGGACTCACGCTCGTCCTCCGACAGGTGAGCCAGGTACCAGCGACTGCCAACGTATCCACGATGCGTAGCGTCGAACGCGACAAAGCTGATCGAATGCCTGAGGCGGACTTCGTCGGCATGGCGTGCCAGCGCGAGCAGCAGCGCAAGCCCATCAGCGTTGCCGCCGTCCGAATAGTCGCCTAAGCGAGCGTCGGCCGGAGTGGTGACAACGAGCTGGCGGCGCAGTGGCCCGGCCCGGTGCCCGATCACATTCGCGCCCTCGAACGACCGTGGCGGCGCCGAGACATCCACGACGGCCGTGGCCTCGCCATGCTCCAGGCGCTCAACCAGGTCTTCGCCAGCCTCTTCAGTTACGGATGCCACGGGAATGCCGGACGGCTGACTGAGGGTGCCGTAGAGCAGCCCAGGCCGATTGTTGTAGATGATCACGGCCGCGGCGCCGGCATCCTCAAGCAGCCGGCCAATCTCACGAAAGGGTGTGATTCCGCGAGCCACAAGCACGACGGCGCCGTCGTAGCCTGAGCCGCGCAACGCTCCCTCGTCGTCGACTTCGGCCTCGCGCAGCGGACCCTCGACCACGCCGATGGCTGAGTAGATCATGCCTGCGGCAAGAAAGAAGTCGCCGTCTACCCGCAGGCTTACGGATGGGAGACCGCGGCCGGCGGCCAGGAAGTCTCGACGTTCGGCGTCCAGGCCAAGCTCACCGATGGAGCGGATCAACGCCGTCCCAAGATCTGACGATCGCAACGAAGAGGATGCGTCCAGTCGAGCCAGCCTGGCTGCATCGGACATCAGACTCGCTCGCAGTTCGCGATCGGTGACCACGGCTGTTGAGAGGTCGACCGTTGGCTCGTCGCCGGCCGCTACCACCAGAGTCTCGGTGACATCGTTTGATTGAACCGCGGCACCGCACGCGGCAGTAGCGAGTGCCGCCGCGGTTAGAAACATGCGTCGCGAGAAATGTCGCGCCATGAGCGATTCTATGCGGGTGCGGGCGTACGTCTGTGACAATCAGCGCACACCTTCGAGACGTCCGGGAACGCGCGTGACCGACGCAAACCTCACGCTCACCGCGCTGCCAGGCGTGCGGGTCGGACATTGGACGGACACGAACGCCGGAACCGGCTGTACCGTGGTGCTGTTCGAGCGTGCCGTGCCGGCGGCGGTAGATGTTCGCGGGTCGGCCCCCGGGACCCGCGAGACTGACGCGCTGCATCCGGGAGGATTGGTCGGGCAGGCCGACGCCATTCTGTTGACCGGCGGCAGCGCCTTTGGATTGGCCGCGGCCGATGGTGTGATGAGCTACCTGGAAGCACAGGGTCGCGGGTTTCCTACGGCAGCCGGACCGGTGCCCATCGTGCCGGCCGCCGTCATTTACGACTTGTCGGTTGGCGACCCATCAGTCCGGCCAAACGCCGGCTCGGGCGAGGCGGCCGCCGCCGCGGCATCCGTGGAGCCGATTCCGGAAGGCAACGTGGGCGCGGGAACCGGCGCCACCATCGGTTTCGGTGCTGGGCGCTTGAAGGGCGGCCTTGGCAGCGCCGTGTCGCGCAGCGGAGACGTCGTGGCGGCCGCCCTGGCGGTCGTAAATCCGGCGGGCGCGGTCCATGACCCGAACACCGGGCGCCAGCTGGCCGCGGCTTCCAGCGCGACGCACGCGGGTCCTGGCCAAAACACCACGATCGGCATCGTGGCCGTGAATGCCGTGCTGGAACGCTGGCAGCTTCGAAAGGTCGCCGAAATGTCGCACGACGGTCTGGCGCGAGCCGTGCGTCCGGCGCATGGCATGTATGACGGCGACACGATCTTTGCGGTGTCCGTGGGAACCCGTGCCGGGGATTTCGATCTCACTGCAGTGGGCCATGCCGCGGCCGAGGCGTTTTCGGCCGCCATTGTTCAGGGCGCGCTGCGGGCGCAACCCGCCTATGGGCTGCCAGCAGCGCGGACATGAACCGCCTGATTGCGTTGCTGACCGACTTCGGCACGGACGATCCCTACGCCGGGCAGGTGGCCGCGGTAATAGCCGCGGCGTCGGATGCGCGCGTCGTCAATCTGACGCATGGCGTCCCACCGCAGCACATCCAGCTCGGCGCGCAGATCGTCGACGCCTCGCTTGAGTTCCTGCCTCGCGGGGCCGTGCTCCTGGCCGTGGTCGATCCCGGCGTGGGCACCAAGCGGCGCGGCCTGATCGTTCGACGCGACGGCCGCTGGCTGGTCGGTCCAGACAATGGCTTGCTAACGCCGACCGAGGGCGACACCCGGTGCTGGAGCCTGGACCGTCCAGAAACGTGGCGTCGCAACGTCACGCCGACGTTTCATGCCCGCGACATCTTTGCGCCGGTCGCCGCGCGTCTGGCGAACTTCGAACGCCCCGATTGGCTCGGTTCGCCAGTCCAGGATCCGGTGCGACTCGACCGGCCCTCTGCGTGCATTGACGCGTCCAGCGCCAGGGGCGAGGTCATCCATATCGACGCTTATGGAAACCTGATCACGAACATTCCCGCCGGTTTCGTGCAGACTGCGTCCATGTTGGAAACCCAGGTGGGCGCCACACGTATCGACGGCCTGGCCGAAACTTACCGTGCCGGCGCCGATCCGATAGCGCTGGTTGGTAGTTGGAATCTGCTGGAGATCGCCGTTCCGGGCGGCTCAGCCGTCGAGGATTTGGAATGTCGCATCGGCGACGCCGTGTTCGTTCAGCATGCCGATGATTGAACCGCGGCGACGATTGTCGGGTGAGATGTCGCGTGACTGGATGGCTCGACCCGTGGATTTTGCGTGTGCACCGCATTCGCCGCTCGACGACTAGAAGGCTTAACGGAACCGCATGCTCCTGCGCCTGGCCCAAGACCCTGAACTCTTTCTGATCGTTGCGCTCGCCTTCGTGATCGCGATTACCCTGCACGAGGCGAGCCACGCGCTGGTGGCGACGTGGCTGGGCGACGATCTACCCCGGCTTCAGGGCCGGGTGACGTTGAATCCCCTTCGGCATCTTGATCTCCTTGGGACGATCATGATCGTCATCGCCTCCTTCGGTTGGGGGCGGCCGGTCCTGGTCAATCCTTATCGTCTGCGCTTCGGTTCGCATCGGGGCATGGCCCTGGTCGCCGCCGCCGGACCGGCGTCCAATGTGGCCCTTGCGCTCGTGCTCGCGCCGGTTGCCCGGGAGCTTGCGTCTGGTTCCGGGACGGATCTGATCACTATCGCGGTGGTGCTGATCATTCAACTTAACCTTTTCCTGGCCGTCTTCAACCTGATCCCGCTGCCGCCGCTCGATGGCTTCAACGTGCTGATCGGCCTGGTCCCGCGTGAAACGGCCAGCCGGTTGGACGGGTTGCGGAGGTTCGGTCCCGGACTTCTGATTGGTCTCTTTCTGCTGATCGCTATTGTTCCCGGGGCCGCCGGTATCATCAGCCGTCCGGTGCTTTGGGCCACGAGGCTGCTTCTTGGGGGTTAGGTACCGGCTGCGGCAAGCGTTGGCGTTTTTTGATCCGCGCGTCCCGGCGACTGCACGCGACCAGGCCATGCTTAGGCTGAACGAGGATGAGCGGACGCTGTTTCGGCGTCTAAGCCCCGCCGATCAGCGCCATGCGATTACCGTGTGCGAGGCCGCTCAAGAAATCTGGCCGCACGACGAGGCGCTGCACATCGCGGCGCTTCTGCACGACGTTGGAAAGGGTCGGCCAGGATTGGCGGACCGTACCGGCCTGACGCTGACCAAGGCGCTGGCGCCTTGGCTGCTGCTTCGCTGGCAGCTCCACCCGCCAACTTCACGACGGGGACGAATCGCCCGCCTCGTTGGCGACACCGAGGCCAGTGCACGGCTGGCCGAACTGGCCGGATCGCGCGCGGATGTGGTGGAAACGCTTCGCCACTACGGCTTCCGCGAGCACGCACGCGGACGACTGCTGGCCGAGTTGGATGCTCGGCTATGACCGCGACTTGGGGACCCGCCGGTCAGGCCAGCGCGCTTGCCGGATTCGAAATCGACCTTGAGGACTTTGAGGGTCCGCTCGATTTGCTGGTGCAATTGATTGAGAGGCAGGGCCTGGACATTACCGGCGTATCGGTGTTGGCCGTCACTGACCAGTTCGTGGCGTACGCACATCAGTTGCATGAACGCTTTTCCGAAGCCGCTTCCGAATTCCTGCTCGTGGCATCGCAGCTGGCCCTGCTCAAGTCCCGAGCGTTGCTGCCACAAGCTGAGCCGGAGGACGATGAAGAGACGGCCGACGACCTTGCAGAGCGTCTTCGGGTCTACGCGGCGTTCAAATCGGTGGCGACGGACCTTGACGAACGTCTACGCGCCGGTCAGTCATCGTTCATCCGGGTTGCGCAGCCTCATCTCCCCCAGCCGTCGCCCGAACCAGGCGCCGGCGACCTGGCGCGACTGCTGAAGGCCCTTGAGTGGCTGACTCAAGTCGATACCCCGGTCGAGTCGCTCATCGAGACGCCGACGCGACGCTTCCGTGTGGCCGACAAAGTTCGCGACTTGCAGGCCCTGCTCAAATCCCGCGGAACGCTCGCCTTCGACGCGATTGCCGCCGGGTGCGCCGACCGCGCGGAACTTATCGCCACCTTTGTCGCAGTCCTTCACCTGGTCAAGCAGCGCACGGCAACCGTGGAGCAGTCGGGCTCATTTGGCTCGATTGTCCTCAGATCCACCAATGGGCATGGCGGCGGATAACGACGCCGGCGCCGAGTCGGAGCGTGACGCCGTAACTGACGGCCTGGAAAACGACTTCGGACTGGCCCGCACGATCGAAGCTCTGCTCTTCGTGGCCGATCGCGCACTCTCGGCGGCCGAGATTGGCGCTGTTACCGGCGCGTTGGAGTCCGAAGTCCGCGTGGCCCTGAGCGAACTGACTGAGCACTACCGCACCCGCGGCATCATCCTGTTGGAGCACCGCAACGCCTTCCGGCTGGTCTCCGCTCCCGACCTTGCGGACTTCTGCCGCCGGCTTCTGGGGCTGGACCAACACCGACAGCCATCACGTGCAGCCTTGGAAACGCTGGGAATCGTGGCTTATCGGGGACAGGCAACGCGCGCCGAGATTGAGCGAATACGTGGCGTGGACTCCGACAGTGCGCTGGCCACGCTGCTTTCACGCAGCCTCATTCGGGAAGCAGGTCGCCTGGACGCTCCCGGCAGGCCGGCAGTGTTTACGACGACCGATACGTTTCTCGCCTACTTTGGTCTCACGTCGCTGGACCAGCTACCAGAACTTGATCTGGGCTTTGCTCCCGACGACCCGGACAACCCGTCGCCGGACGTCTAGCGCTTGGTGAACTGCTTGGCCTTGCGCGCCCGAACCAGGCCCGGCTTCTTGCGCTCCTTGGCTCGTGGATCGCGGGTCAGCATGCCGGCCTGTTTGAGCTTCGGTCGGTTCTCAGCATCCATCGCCACTAACGCCCGCGCCAAGCCAAGCCGTATAGCTCCGGCTTGTCCACGTGTGCCGCCACCCGTGACCCGGGCCGAGATACCGACTGACATCTCGTCCAACATTCGCAACGGCTCAAGCGCGTGGAAGCGGTGGTCGGGAACGGAGAGGAACTCCTCGATCGGACGACCATTGACGACAAATGGCCCGTGGCCGGTGAAGACACGGACCTGCGCCACCGCCGCCTTGCGGCGACCCAATCCGTAGTAATAGTGGCCTTCGAGGGTCATGCACGTACCTCAAGTGTCTGGGGTTGCTGGGCTTCGTGAGAGTGCTCGGGACCATCGTATACGCGCAAGCGCTTCAGGGCGCGTCGGCCAAGGGTGTTCTTGGGCAACATACCCTTCACCGCCAGCCGAATCACCCGGTCAGGCCGTCGGGCGAGCATGTCGTCCAGACGTGTCATCCGGATACCGCCCGGATACCCGCTGTGCCGAGCGTAGAACTTCTGCTCCAATTTGCGTCCAGTAACGCGAACGCGAGCTGCGTTAATCACGATGACGCCAGCGCCATCGTCAATGTTGGGAGTAAATGTCGGCTGATCTTTCCCACGCAGCATGTGCACGATGCGCGTAGCCAAACGCCCCAGTGTTTGCCCGGAGGCATCGACCACGACCCATCGCCGTCGGCTCTCTGCGCTCACGTCATCACCGCCTGTTTCGTGCATTGCTGATTGTATCGAGGCGCGAGGCCGGAATATTCCACCCGTACGAGGGTCAAGCCATGCGCGGGAGCCGTTCCACGAACATGTGCGCGGGGAGCAGGCCGCAAGAGTGCTTCAACGGAAGCCACGTCAATCTCTCCCCGACCGACGCGCACGAGCGTCGCGACGATTCGTCGCACCATACGGTACAGAAACGCACTTGCGGCTATGCCGATGAAGATGGTGGAGCCTTCTCGCCAGACTTCGAGCGCGTAGATCTCGCGCACCGTACTCGTCTGGCGACCGGCAGTGAATGCGTCAAAGTCGTGAGAGCCGACGAGTCGGGTCGCCGCGCTGCGCATCCGGGCCACATCCAACGGCTGCGCAATGTGCCATGCGCGGTTCCTGTCCAACGCGGGTCGCACCGGGCGCTGCTCGATTCGGTACTCGTAAACCCTTGTCGTGGCGTCGCGCCGGGGATCGAACTCCGAATCTGCGGTTGTAAGCTCGCGAACCGCGACATCGGCCGGCAAGTGGGCGTTGAGCGCTTTGAGAAGCGTAGCGTCATCAAGCTGCGTAGCCACGCGAAACGCAATCACCTGACCCAGGGCGTGAACACCACTGTCGGTCCGCCCAGCTCCGGCGACGGTACCCTCAGTTCCGGTGGCCGCCAAAATGGCGGATTCCAGTACACCCTGCACCGTGCGAACACTGCGCTGCCGCTGGAACCCCTGAAATTCCGCACCGTCATATTCGACCGTGGCACGAACGGTTCGTGCTTCGCTCACACCAACTCCATGCGGGCCAGAGGGGCACCGTCGCCAAGGCGCACGCCCACGCGACGAATTCTCGTATAGCCGCCCGGGCGGTCCGCATACTGATCGGCCAAATCTTCAAAAAGACGCTCGATCGTTTCCGGGTCCGGAATGCGAGCGATAGCCTGCCGTCGGGCATGAAGGTCGCCGCGCTTTGCGAGCGTGATCAACCGATCGACGTCACGTCGAATCTCCTTGGCGCGCGCCAGAGTCGTGTCGATTTGACTGTGAAGAATCAGCGACCTGACCAGGCCGCGCTTCAGCGCACGGCGCTGCGAGGGAGTACGGCCGAGATGGCGTCCGCGTCGGCGATGCCGCATTGGACTTACTCCTGGCCTTCGTCAGGCGCCGGCGTGTTGTTAGCCAGCGTGAGTCCGCGCAAAGCAAGAGCCTCGCTAATCTCGTTCACGAGACGCTCACCCATGCCTCGGAGTTCATACAGGTCATTTTCGGACAGGCGGACAAGCTCCTGCACAGTCTCAAGTTCGTGCCGCTTGAGACTGTTCAATGCTCGGTTCGAGAGCTTGAGGTCTTCCAGCGGGTCGCCTTCAGCCTCCGGCATCGGCGGCATGAATGCTGAAGTCACCACGTCCACCGTCTCATCAACACCTGCGATGAGTTGAAAGGACTCAATGAGCTGCTGAGCGGCGCCGCGTAGGGCATCCGCCGGGGTCATGACACCGTCGGTCCAGATCTTGAGCACGAGTCGGTCGAATTCGGACTCGCGCCCGACGCGCGCCGGTTCGACGTGATACTCAACTTTGGTGACGGGACTGAACACCATGTCCAGCGGAATGACGCCGATTGGCAGGTCTCCTCGCGTCTCGCTGCCGATGTATCCGGCGCCGGCTTCGATGGAAAACTCGGCTCGCAGGAATCCGGCGTCGGTGAGTGCCGCCAGATGGTGTCCAGGGTTTACGACTTCGACTCCGCTCGGCAGTTCAAGATCGCCGGCGGTGACGTCGGCGGGACCTTCGGCCTCCAAATAGAGGATGGCGGAATCGGAGTCATGTGATCTGAGTCGAATTCCTTTGACGTTGAGAAGGAACTCAACGAGGTCTTCGCGCATGAAGTCCAGCGTGCTGAACTCGTGGAGTGCGCTGTCTATGCGAGCGGTGGCGATTGCCGCGCCGGGTAGGGCCGAGAGCAGCACGCGGCGCAAAGGATTGCCCAGCGTGTGCGCAAAACCGCGGCGCAGCGGCTCGATCTGAAAATGCGCGTAGTTATCGCCAACCTCGACCATGTGCACGGTCGGCTGGATTTCGGCTTCGGCCTGAGTAGATTCAACGGGTCCAAGAAACACCGCTGGTCCTTACCTTCCTGTCCGCTTGAACGGACTCCCGCGCACGAATTAGCGCGAGTAGAACTCCACGATCAACTGCTCGTTGAGTGTCGCATCGATTTGGTTGCGATCAGGGATCGCGTTGATGGTGCCCTCGCACGCCTCAGGATCCACCGACAGCCAGGCTGGACGGCCCAGCGCTTCGGCGCGGTCCAGGGCATTCTTGACAGCGTCGATGTTGCGGCTCTTCTGGCGCAGCCGGATTCTATCGCCGACGCTCAGAACCGCCGATGGAATATCGTGCTTGCGGTTGTTCAGTTGGATGTGACCATGCTGAATGAGTTGACGCGCATGCGCGCGGCTGAGCCCAAAGCCCATTCGATACACGACGCTGTCCGCTCGTAGTTCCAGCACTTGAAGCAGACGCTCACCACGGGAGCCGCTCTGCTTGCCTGCCATCCGGTAGTGACGACGGAACTGGCGTTCGAGCACTCCGTAGATCCGGCGGGCCTTCTGCTTTTCGCGTAACTGAATGGCGTACTCTGTAGGCCGCCGTCGGCTGAAGCTGCGGGCCCCGGGACCGCCGCGGTCACCGCGGCGCTCAATGGCGCACTTCGGTGTGTGGCAGCGGTCGCCCTTAAGGAAGAGCTTTTCGCCCTCCCGCCGGCAGAGGCGGCAGACAGGTCCTGTATAGCGGGCCATTCGAGTTCGTCTCCCTGTGTTCTGGTTGCGGCCTACACGCGCCGGCGTTTGGGCGGCCGCGGACCGTTGTGGGGGATTGGCGTGACGTCCGAGATGCCAGAGACATTGAGGCCAACGGACTGCAACGCGCGCACGGCGGCATCGCGACCCGAACCGGGCCCTTTGACGAATACGTTAATGTCGCGCATTCCGGCGTCCATAGCGCGCTGCGCGGCCTGCTCGGCAGCCTGCTGGGCGGCGAAGGGGGTACTCTTTCGAGATCCACGCGCACCGATGGTGCCTCCGCTAGCCGATGCGATGGTGTCGCCCATAGGGTCGGTGATGGTAATGATGGTGTTGTTGAACGTGGCGTGGATATGCGCGGCGCCTCGCGGCACAGGTGCACGATTGCGACGTCGGGCCCGGCTTGAACGTTCGGCCATTGGTCTACCCTCGCTTAATCACGCGCTTGCGAATGCCGACGGTCCGACGCGGCCCTTTGCGCGTGCGGGCGTTGGTTCGCGTGCGTTGTCCGCGCGTTGGGAGCCCGATGCGGTGTCGTAGTCCCCGGTAGGAGCCTATTTCACGCAGGCGGGCGATGCTGGTCTGCACCACGCGGCGCAAGTCCCCTTCGACTCGCTCGCGACCGATCAAATCGCGGATCCGCCCAAGTTCGGCTTCGGTCAAGTCACTGACGCGAGTCTGTGGGTTGATATCGGCCTGCCGGACGATATGTGCGCTTGTCGTGCGTCCGATGCCATAGATGTGGGTCAGCGCAATGACCACCGGCTTTTGGCGCGGAATGTCAATGCCGGCAATACGAGCCATGTATCCCCCGTTCTTAGCCTTGCCGCTGCTTGTGTTTCGGATTGGAGCAAATGACCATGACGCGCCCATGCCGCCGGATAACGCGGCAGCGGTCGCACCGTGGTTTGACGGAAGCCGAGACTCGCACGATCGCTACCGTTCCACTCGTTGATCAGCCCGCAATCGCCAAGTAATTCGCCCGCGTGAAAGGTCGTACGGCGAGAGCTGCATCCGCACGCGGTCGCCGACGCCTACGCGAATGAAGCGCAGCCGCATCTTGCCGGCCAGATGGGCGAGGATGGCCTTGGGCTCGTCATCGCCACCGTCCCCGGTCTGGATGCGCAGTGGTTGACCGTTCGGCCCTATGGGCTTGACGAGGAACATTGTGTTTGGAAGCGAGTCGACCACTTCGCCTTCAATCTCGATAACCGGCGTTTTGCTCGATGATTCTTCCGGCGGAGCCGGCGCTTCGTTATTTCGACTTCTGGGCGATGCCATGATGAACCTCAGGTTACCTCGGTGAGAACGCGTGGGCCCGACTCGGTAACTGCGACGGTGTGCTCAAAGTGGGCGGACAAGGAGCCGTCTTCGGTACGAGCGGTCCAGCCGTCGGCATCGAAAACTACCCCAGATGAGCCAATGTTTACCATCGGCTCAATGGCCAATGTGGTTCCCGGCACTAACTTTGGCCCGCCGCCAGGCCGTCCGAAGTTCGGCACCTGGGGCGACTCGTGCATGGTGCGTCCGATCCCATGACCGACGAAACGTCTCACGATGGTGAGTCCAGCCTCCTCGACGAGTTTCTGCACAGCAGCTCCGATGTCTCCAATGTGACCACCCGCGACCGACGCGCGAATGGCTTCAGTGAGTGCGACGCGAGTCACATCAAGCAGGCGGCTCGCGTCAGGGTCAATCTCGCCAACCGCGAGCGTACGCGCTGAGTCGGAGTGCCAGCCGTCAAGAATCACTCCACAGTCCAGCCCAATGATATCGCCTTCACGCAGCACCGCGCTACCCGGAATTCCATGCACGATCGCATCGTTGATTGACGCGCATATTGCGCCGGGAAACGGACTCACCTGCGGGTCCGCCGCCGGCACGCCCTGAAACGAGGGGATACCGCCATGGTCGCGAATATAGGTCTCCGCGATCGTGTCAAGCTCCCCGGTGGTAACGCCTGGCTGAATCTCGGCCTCGATTTCGTCGAGTGCGCCCGCCAGCACACGGCCTGAGGCTGCCATTGCTTCAACTTGCTCGGGACTTTTGGAATTTATGGCCCCCGACATCATCGGATTGCCGCCTTGAGCGCAATCCAGACGCGGTGCGCGACGGCTTCTACACCGCCAGCACCATTGACTTCCGCAAGGACGCCTGACTCACGGTAGTAGTCAATCAGCGGCGCGGTGTCCTCGTGGTAGACCTGCAAGCGGTAGCGGGCCGTCTCTTCTGTATCATCCGCCCGCCCACGGGCAAGCAGTCGTTCAAGGGCCAGATGGTCGGGCACGTTGATATATACGACCGCCGTTACCGACAGGTTGAACTGAATGAGGAGGTCGTCCAGCTTCTCGGCTTGGTTGCGCGTACGGGGAAAGCCGTCAAAGCACGTGTCTCGTCCGCGGGCACCGCCCAAATACTCCTCGATCACTTGGAGTACCACTTGGTCTGGCACAAGCTGGCCGGTGTGCAGGTAAGACTCGGCCCGCAGGCCAGCGGGCGATCCGGCGGTGACCGCGTCACGAAAGAGATCACCTGTGGATACATGGTCGAGCGCGATACGGCGAGCCAGCCGCTCACCCTGGGTGCCTTTGCCAGCGCCCGGCGGCCCGAGCAACACTAAAATCACCGGACGTTCGCCCATTCAGCTACCGAATGAATCCTTCGTAGTTGCGCATCATCAATTGAGACTCAAGCTGACGCATGGTGTCCAGCACAACTCCGACAACGATCAGCATTCCCGTGCTGCTGATGGCCACCGCGTCCGCGCCGGTCACGGACTGTGCGACAAAGGGAACCACAGCGATGATCCCAAGGAACACCGCTCCCGCCAGCGTGATGCGGTTGACAACACCGGTGAGATACTGGTGCGTTGGACGGCCTGGGCGGATACCCGGGATAAAGCCGCCGTTCTTCTGTAGATTCTCGGCCAGGTTCTGCTGTTGAAAAACAACCAGCGTGTATACGTACGTGAAGATGATGACGAGGAGAAAGGTGAATACCCAGTAGATGCCATTGCTGGGACTAAGGGTGAGCGCAATGGCTCCGGCTGCATTTGCCAGCCACGAGACGTCTGAGGTCTCGAAGTAACTGGCAACCGTCGCCGGAAGCAGCATTAGCGAGAAGGCGAAGATCAGCGGGATCATGCCCGCCGAATTGACCTTGAGTGGGATGTGTGTGCTCTGCCCGCCGTACATTCGGGTTCCCCGGATGCGCTTGGCGTAGTGGACCGGGATTCGGCGCTGGGCCTCCTGCACAAAGACAATGGCTGCGATCATGATGAGCCCGATAATTACGACGGCAATGAAGCCGCCGATGTTCTCGCCAGCAAAGAGCGACTGGCCCAACGCGGCAGGGGCGCCGGCCACGATTCCAGCAAAGATGATGATCGAGACGCCGTTGCCGATGCCGTTCTCGGTGATCAATTCGCCTATCCAGAGGAGAAACATCGTTCCCGCCGTCATAACGATCAGCATCACGAGGATGTCGAACGCGCCCAGGGTGGGAGACAACAGGCCTTGCTGAGCTGAGCGCAGGATCTGAATCTGGCCAAACCCTTGCAGCATGGCGAACGGGATCGTAGCCAGACGCGTCCACTGCGCGATCTTGCGACGCCCGGCCTCGCCCTCGCGGGAGAGTTCCTGCAGCGGTGGGATCAACGGAACCAGGACTGTCGAGGCAATGTTGGCGGTTACGTAGGGATAGACACCCAACGCGACGACCGAAAAATTCTCCAGCGCCCCACCGGACAGCAAATTCATGAAGCCCAGCAACTGGTTTCCGGCGAAGAAGTCGGCCAGCAGCTCCGTGTTCACGCCGGGGAGCGGGATGTGCGCAACGGCCCGGAATACGACCAGCAGGCCGATTGTGAAGAGAATCTTGCGACGAACGTCGGGAAGCTGGAAGGCCGCGACGGCCGTCTCGATCACTCGCTCAACTCCTCAACGGAGCCACCGGCGCTTTCGATCTTCGCCTTGGCCGCCGCCGAGAATCTAGGTGCGCGCACTGTCAATGCGCGGTCAAGGTCACCGCCGGCAAGGATCTTGAACAGGCCGGGCTCAATGAGGCCCTTTCCCTTGAGTTCCTCAGGCCCCACCACCGATCCCTCGGGAAAGACATTCAGCGCGCCCACGTTGATCGGCTGGTAGTCGCGTCTAAACCGATGGTTGGTGAACCCGCGACGTTGGGGGAAGCGCATGAGCAGGCGCGTCTGCCCGCCTTCGAATCCAGGGTATGCGTTGCTGCCGCTTCGAGCGCCCTGCCCCAGGGTGCCCCGGCCAGTTGTTTTGCCCTTGCCGGACCCCTCGCCGCGGCCAACGCGACGGCGTCGCTTTCGCGGTGGTGCGTCGGCTGTTATCTGATGCGGCTTCATGACTGATCGCTGTTCGGCGCGTCCGACTCAACCTTGACGAGGTGCCCCACGACTCTAACCATGGCCCGCACGTCCGGCGTGTCGGGCCGAGATGACCGACGGCCAACCGCGCCTAGACCCAGGGCCTTGAGCGTGTTGCGCTGCGAGTCCCGAGATCCGATGGAACTCCGCACCTGACGCAGGCACAGTTCAGTCATCGGTGGACGCCTCCACCGCTTGCTTGCGGCGGGCTACGGTTTCTTCAGGTATCTGCAGGCTGGCCAAGCCGTTGACCGTGGCTCGGACCACATTCACGGCATTTGTTGAACCGATGATCTTGGTGAGCAGATTGCGAACGCCAGCAAGCTCAAGCACCGCCCGTACCGCGCCACCAGCGATCACCCCGGTACCGGGGCGAGCGGGGCGAAGCACGACCTTGGAAGCCCGATAGCTCTCTTCAACATAGTGCGGGATTGAGCCGTCGTCGGTTAGGGGAATCTCAATCAGGGATCGGCGAGCGCGTTCCTGGCCCTTGCGAATGGCCGCTACCACTTCGTTGGCGCGACCGATACCTACGCCGACACGCCCGCGACGGTCGCCGACTACGACTATGGCGTTGAAGCCGAAGCGGCGCCCGCCCTTAACAACCTTCGCCACGCGCTTGATTCGCACAACGCGGTCATCAAGACGATGAAGGTCCCCGGCGTCTGGACCGCCTGGGGCATGCCGAGTGTCGATGGTCATAGTGCGATGCCCCCCGTGCGTGCGGCGTCAGCCAACGCCTTAACGCGTCCGTGGTAGCGGTGGCCGCCACGGTCAAACACCACAGCGGTTATGTCAAGTTCCTTCGCGCGCTCGGCCAAACGCGCACCAACATCCGCCGCACGCTCAAGCTTGGTGGCGCCCTGCGTTGTGGATTCACGCGAGGAGGCGGCGGCCAGCGTATGTCCAGCCACATCGTCGATCACCTGTGCGTAGGTGTGTTTAAGGCTACGGAATACTGCGAGGCGAGGCCGCCCGGGGCGACCGACGACCCGCCGGCGGATTCGGCGGTGCCTGCGCTTGCGCGCCGCTTGTCGGTTCTCAGGTGCCATTCGTCAATTCACCTATGCCACAGTTGTTGCGGCGGTCTTGCCGGGCTTTAGCCGAACGACTTCGCCCTGGTAACGGAGTCCGTGACCCTTGTAGGGATCGGCGGGTCGGATTGCTCGAAGGTCCGCCGCAATCTGGCCCACCGCCTGTTTGTCGATACCACGGATGACGATATGGGTCGGGTCGGGCACTTCGAACTCAATGCCACGAGGTGCCTGGCGCCGCTGCGGATGAGTGAACCCCAACTGCAGGTCGAGCGTGCTGCCCTGGAGTTGGACTCGGTAGCCGGTGCCCTGGATCTCGAGTCGCTTCTCATATCCCTGCGTGACGCCAAGGATCATGTTGGCTACCAACTGGCGAGCCAACCCATGCATGGCACGGATCCGGTGCTCGTCGCTAGGACGGCTGGCCAGTAGGCGACCGTTGTCGGGCGTAAATTTGATGATTTGCGGAAGGGCTTGAACCAACTCGCCCTTGGGCCCCTTCACGGTCACGACGTTGTCCGCATCGAAGCTGACAGTCACTCCATCCGGCACATCAATGGGAGTCAAACCAATGCGAGACATAGCCCTACCAGACGAAACAGATGATTTCGCCGCCGAGGCGACGTTTGGCGGCTTCGCGGCCGGACATGATGCCCTGTGAGGTGGAGATAACGGCGGTACCAATGCCACCCATCACTCGCGGAATCTCGCGCGACCGGGTATGGATGCGGAGACCGGGACGACTGACGCGCTTGGCGCCGCCGAACGCCGGCTCGCCGTTCTGGTAGCGCAGACTTACTTCCAACCAGTCGCGATGGCCTTCGTGGATAGTCTCAATGGATCCGACGAAGCCTTCGTCAGCAAGGAGTGCCGCGATTCGGGCCTTGGTCTTCGAATGCGGGATGCGGACTTTGGTGTGACGAGCCGCCACGGCGTTCCGCAGCCGCGCCAGCATGTCCGCAATCGGGTCGGTCATGGTCGGCTCACCAACTCGCTTTCGTCACGCCCGGGATATGCCCCTTTACGGCGAGTTCCCGGAAGCAGATTCGGCATATACCGAACCTGCGCATATGCGCGCGCGGTCGCCCGCAGAGTCGGCACCGATTGCGGTAGCGTACTTTGAAGCGTAGTTTGCGCCCCCGAATAGACTTGGACTCAAACTCAGGGTCCAGCCAGGCCTCGCGCTCGCGTTTCCACTTTTCAACTTTTGCCTTTCTCGCCATGTCCGAACCTCAGGCCGCCTCTTCGAGGCGTTGGAACGGCATGCCGAAGAGTTCGAGCAGCCGCAGGGCTTCTCCGTCCGTGGGCGCGGTCGTCACGATGATGACCTGCAAGCCACGGATTCGATCGATCTGATCGTAGTCGATCTCTGGAAAAATGAGTTGCTCGGTCAACCCCAGCGCGTAATTCCCGCGGCCGTCGAACGATGTACGCAGAACGCCCCGGAAGTCGCGCATACGGGGCAAAGCGACGGTGACGAGTCGGTCCAAGAACTCATACATTCGGGTACTGCGCACCGTACCCTTCACGCCAACTCGTTGCCCGGCGCGTAGCTTGAAGGCCGCCACGCTCTTGCGTGCCCGCGTAACCACTGGACGTTGCCCGGTAATGGTGGCGATATCACGGACCACGTGGTCCACGGCTGCATCGTTTTCGAGCGCTTCGCCCAGCCCGACGTTCACGATGATTCGGTCCAGGCGCGGGACCGCAAGCGGGTTGGAATACCCAAACTCCCGCATCATCTGCGGTCGAATTTCTTCCCGATAGCGCGCGAGGAGACGAGCCATTACACGTCAATCTGTTCGTTGCATTTGCGGCAACTGCGCCGCTTCACACCATCGTCGCTCAGCCTGTATCCGACTCGGGCCGGCTGGTCGCAGACGGGGCACACCAACATGACGTTCGAGACATCAAGCGGTGCGTTGAAGTCAATGATACCCGCCGGCTGTCCGATTGCTCGCGGCCTGGCATGGCGCTTGCGGACATTGACGCCTTCTACTACGACCCGACCGGTCGCGGGAACCACGCGTTCAACGACGCCGCGCCGGCCCACGTCACGCCCCTGCACGACCTGGATGGTGTCGCCTTTTCGAATTCGAAATCGCCGCACGGACATGTCTACAGGACCTCGGGCGCGAGGGAAACTATGCGCATGAATTGGCGGTCACGCAATTCGCGCCCTACCGGACCGAAGATGCGCGTGCCACGCGGCACGTCGCCCTCAAGCAGAACCGCAGCATTGTCGTCGAAGCGAATGCGCGACCCGTCTGGCCGCCGATACTCTTTGTTGACCCGAACGACAACCGCATGCACAACGGACCCGCGGGGCACGGCACTGTTCGGAGCCGCCTGCTTCACGCTGCCCACGATAATATCGCCGACGCGTGCGTACTTGCGGGACGACCCGCCCAGCACGCGGATGCACATAATCTCGCGCGCCCCACTGTTGTCGGCCACTCTCAGCCGACTTTGTTGCTGAATCATGGCCGCTAGACCTGCTCGGAGACTTCGAAGTTGGCGTTCGCTTCGCCCTCGGCCGCCCCTGTACTGAAGGCCGCCTGACGCTCCTCGTCGGTAAGTTGGGTGCGCTCGAGCACCTCGACCAGTCGCCAGCGCTTGCGCCGACTCATAGGCCGCGATTCCTCGATCTGCACCACATCACCAATGCGGCAGGTGTTTTCCGGATCGTGGGCCATAAACTTACGGCGAATGCGCACCGGCTTCTTGTACAGCCGATGGCGGCGGATTGATTCCACCTCGACGGTAATGGTTTTGTCCGCCCGATCGCTGGCAACGCGACCGATTCGGCGAGCACGAGCCCCAGGCACTGGCTAGGCCTCCTCAATCTCGACAGCGGCCAACACCCGTTCGCGCTGAACGGTCAGCATGCGCGCAATATCGCGCCGCACGTGGCGAAGCTGCGAGGTATCCGCCAGTTGCAGCGTCGCGTGCTGGACGCGCAGGCGGAATAGTTCTTCCTTGGTTTCCGAAATTCGAGTCTCCAGTTCGTCATCGCTCAGGTCTCGGAATTGATTAGCGTTAGCCAACGGCGACCTCCGCAGAACGCGACACGACACGAGTCTGAACCGAGAGCTTGTGCGACGCGAGACGCATGGCCTCACGGGCCATTGTTTCTTCAACGCCGGCAAGTTCGAAGAGAATGCGCCCTGGCTTGATCACGGCGACCCAACTCTCAACGTTGCCTTTCCCACTGCCCATGCGGACTTCGGCCGGTTTCTGGGTGACGGGTTTGTCTGGAAAGACACGAATCCAAAGCTGGCCTGTACGCCGAACCGAATGGGTGATCGCCCGACGGGCCGCTTCGATCTCGCGGCTGTCGACCCACCCCACGGTGGTGGCCTGCAGCCCGAAGTCACCGGAGACGAGCGAGTTGCCACGTCCAGCCCGGCCACGGCGCCGCCCTCGGTGCATCTTGCGGAACTTCGTTCGCTTGGGCATCAACATGGCTAACCTCGCGGTGGCCGACGTCGACGGCCTGCGACCGGTCGTGATACCGACTCCGACAAGAACTCGGCGGCATCCCGCGCTGCCCCGCGGTGGACCCACCCCTTCACACCAATCCGGCCCGCTGTCGTTCGAGCTTCAGTGAAGCCGTAGTCGATGTCGGCATCCAGCGTCTGGAGCGGAACGGTGCCCAGCAGCTCGAACTCGCTACGCGACATTTCGCGGCCACCCAAGCGTCCGCTCACCATGATCTTTACGCCCTGCGCACCGGCACGCATGGTTCGTTCCGCCGTCATCTTGATTGCCCGACGGAAAGAAACCCGGCGCTCCAGTTGATCGGCGACATTACGAACGACGAGAAACGCGTCGAGTTCGGGTTGACTGATCTCTTCGACATCCACGACCACGCGCTTGCCGGTGTGCCGCTCAATTCGGTTCTGAATTTCCTCGCGGTTACTACCGCCTCGCCCGATCACAATGCCTGGCCGTGCCGTATGGATGACGACTCGAACCTGGCTGACCTGGCGCTCGATCTCGATCTTGGATACCCCGGCCCCGTAGCTGCCACGCCTGCGGCCACCGCGGCGAGCCGCATTGCGCCCGTTGGGTGCTTCGAGGTACCGACGTACCAGATCGCGGATTGCCAAGTCTTCCAGCAACAACTCCGTGTAGTCGCGATCGGCGTACCACGTACTTTCCCAACGCGTGGTGTAGCCCAGGCGGTAGCCGGTGGGATGAACCTTGCGCCCCATGCCTACGCCATCCCGTCTTCTACGGTCACGCTAATGTGACCAGAGCGCTTGAGGTACATCCCAACGCGGCCACGCGACCTTGGTCGAAAGCGCCGAAGCGCAGGACCGTCGTTGACCACGACTGTCTGAATTCGCAACGCATCGCGGTCCAGGGCGTAGTTGTGCTCGGCGTTGGCTGCCGCCGACTTGACCACCTTGGCGATCTCGGCAGCGGCTCGGTTGGGCATGAACGCCAGTGTAGCCATGGCCTGGTCAATCTCAAGACCAGACAACTCCCGTGCGATCGCCCGTCCGCGCTGGGGCGACATGCGCACGTACTTGGCGGTTGCGGAAACCTCCATGGGTCAGTGTCCCATCGGCGCCGTAGCGCGTCCGCGCGCATGGCTGCGAAACGTGCGCGTTGGTGCAAACTCGCCAAGGCGGTGCCCGACCATATTCTCAGAGATATATACGGGAACGTGACGCCGTCCATCGTGGACGGCGATGGTGAGCCCGACCATTTCAGGATGAATCACGCTGGCCCGACTCCAGGTGCGGATGACTTGCTTGCGGCGACTGCGTGCGGCTTCGGCAACACGCTTCTCAAGCTTTGGATTGATGTACCAACCCTTTTTGGTGCTACGTGACATGCAGTCCTACCTATTCCGCCGGCGCACAATGAACTTATCGCTGGGACGCCGCCCGATGCGCGTTCGCCGCCCCTGAGTCGGCTTGCCCCACGGCGTCTTCGGTCCGGGCATGCCAACCGGCGCCTTGCCCTCGCCGCCGCCGTGCGGATGGTCGCTGGGGTTCATGGCCGCACCCCGCACTTGCGGGCGGCGACGACGCCAGCGAATCCGCCCGGCCTTTCCGGCCGACTGGTTACTGTGGTCCACATTCCCCACGCGCCCCACCGTGGCCATGCAGGCTTGGGACACTTGGCGCATCTCGCCCGACGGCAATCGAAGCGTTGCAAGGCCGCGGTCCTTGGCCATGAGCTGGCACACCATGCCGGCCGAACGCACCAGTTGGGCGCCGCGTCCAGGGGTCATCTCAACGGCATGCACCTCGGTACCCGCCGGGATGCGGGCCAGTTGCATAGCATTTCCTGGTCGGGGTTCAACGCCTGGGCCGGAGATGAGCTCGCTGCCTACGTCGATCCCTACGGGCGCCAGGATGTATCGCTTCTCACCGTCGCGATAGTGTAGGAGGGCGATATGCGCCGATCGATTCGGGTCGTATTCGACACTGGCCACCACGGCCGGCACCCCAGGCTTGTCACGGCGCCAGTCGATTATTCGGTAGCGCCGCTTCGCGCCGCCACCGCGATGTCGCACGGTTATCCGTCCGCTGTTGTTGCGGCCGGCGCGCCTGGCCAGCGGTCGTAGCAGCTTTTTGAGCGGCCGGTCGCCTGACAACTCCGCGTTGTCAACGGCGACGTAGCCACGTCGACCCGGCGACGTTGGGTTGAAGTTGCGCAGACCCATCGGTTAGACCCCTGGCACCACTTCAATGCTGTGGCCCTCGCGCAAGGTCACCACAGCTTTGCGCCAACTCGGCCGGTGGCCTTGAGAGCGTCCCATACGCCGCGGTTTCCCACGCACGTTCATTACGTTGACCGACAACACCTCAACGTGAAACATGGCCTCCACGGCGCGCCGAACGGCGTGCTTGGATGCGCCGCTGCGGACCTGGAATACGTACTTTCCGAACTCACTGAGCGCGGTGGATTTCTCCGTCACGATTGGGCGTGTGATGACGTCGGCAGGGTTCATGCGCCGACCCGCTGTTGCAGCATATCCAGGGCTGCCTGGCTAGCCACAATGTGATCGGCCACTGCGACGGCGTAGAAATTCAGCGAGTCAGCCCGCTCAACGTCCACATTGGGAATATTCTGCGTCGAGCGACGCAACTCCTCTGAGGGGTCAACGTCAACCAGCAACACTCGACCAGACAGGCCGGCAGCGTTCAGCCAAGCCGCTCGGTCACGAGTCTTGGGCGAATCCCCCCACGACGCCGCCACGCAAATTCGCTCGTCGGCGGCCTTGGCTGCCAAGAGTGCACGTACCGCCCGTCGACGTTCCCGTCGGCTGATTCGTACGCGCGTCCGACCCGGCTTGGGTCCGAAAGCGACGCCGCCGCCCCTTCGGACTGGCGAGCCGGCGCTACCTGCGCGTGCGCGTCCGGAACCCTTCTGTCGAAAAAGCTTGGCCGTACTTGCCGCAACTTCGCCGCGACTCTTCGTGTTGGCTGTGGCCTGTCGCTGGTTGGCGGTGTGCACAGTCAGCATGCGCTTCAATAGTTCCGCCGGGGCATCGGCCGAGCCAAAGCAATCGATGCCCACCGGTGCGAGCGCCACTGGGGATGCAGCTTCGGCAACCATCAATCCGCTCTCCGACCTGACGTGAGGACCGGTCGAATAGCCACCACCGTATCGCGCGCTCCAGGAACCGCCCCAACCACCAGGACCAAGCCGCGTTCAACGTCGACCTTTGCCACCGTCAGGTTACGGGCCGTCGTTCGGGCGCCACCCATTCGCCCGGCCATGCGAGTCCCCTTGAAGACCCGACTGGGTGACGTTCCAGCACCGATCGATCCCGGAGCGCGTTCGCGGTCAGACTGTCCGTGGGTCCGCTTTCCGCCCCTGAACCCGTGACGCTTCACCACGCCCGCAAACCCTTTCCCCTTGGACGTACTGATCACGTCAACCCTTGAACCGAGATCGACGTTTGCAACTGTCAACTCATCGCCCACCGAAAGGTCTGAAGGGCCAACGGTCCGAAATTCGCGAAGGATTCGGTAGGCCGGAAGACGGCCGAGGTGACCGCGCTCGGCACGCGTAAGCCGGCGCTCCGGCACTTGGTCGAATCCGAGCTGAACCGCCGAATAGCCATTGCTGGCCGCGGTTCGCACTTGCGTGACGTGACAAGGGCCAGCCTGAATTACCGACACGCCAAATGCACGACCCTGCTCGTCGAATATCTGCGTCATGCCGAGTTTGCGGCCAATCAATCCTACGGACATGGCTATGACTTCAACTCAATGTCAACTCCCGCGGCCAACTGCAGCCGCAGGAGTTCGTCCATCGTTTGAGGTGTTGGATCGATGACGTCAATCAGGCGCTTGTGCGTCCGCATTTCGAATTGCTCACGCGAGTCCTTGTCGATGAACGGCGAGCGAATCACCGTCCAGGTCTTGCGCTCGGTAGGAAGCGGAATCGGCCCACGCACATCGGCGCCCGTCCGCCCCGCCGTTTCGATGATGCGGCGGGCTGCGTCGTCCAGTACGCGGTGGTCATAAGCCTTCAAGCGAATACGGATCCGCTGCGTGGGCGACTGACGCCGCGGGCGTGCCGGCGCACGCCGACCAGCGGCTTCTATGGGAGCCGGCCGCGGGGGTCGAGCGCGCGCTTGTGCCATTGGTTACTTGACGATGCTCGTCACGACGCCCGCACCGACGGTCACGCCGCCTTCACGAATCGCGAAATTCACGCCGTCTTCCAGCGCGATCGGCTGGTGCAGGCGAACAGTCATTTCCACGTTGTCGCCGGGCACAACCATTTCAGTCCCCTGCGGCAATTCGATTTCGCCGGTCACGTCCGTGGTTCGAATGTAGAACTGCGGTCGATACCCGCTGAAAAATGGCGTGTGACGGCCGCCCTCGTCTCGGGTGAGCACGTAGACCTGGGCCAAGAACTCGGTGTGCGGCGTAATCGAGCCGGTCTTGGCCAGCACCATTCCGCGCTCAACCTCGTCACGCTCAATCCCACGCAGGAGGCAACCGACATTGTCGCCTGCGACTCCCTCGTCGAGCGTCTTGCGAAACATCTCAACGCCGGTGACAACTCGCTGGTCGATCTCCGAGCGCATGCCGACAATGTCGATCTGCTCGCCTGCCGTGACCTTGCCGCGCTCCACGCGGCCCGTCACTACCGTGCCACGGCCCTTGATCCCAAACACGTCTTCAACCGGCATCAGGAATGGTTGATCAATTGGACGCTCGGGTTGCGGGATATACGAGTCCACGGCCTCCATCAGCTCGATGATCGGCTGGTATTCGGGCGCGTCCAGATCAGTGCTCTCGGATTCCAGCGCCAGCAGCGCACTGCCGGGAATAATCGGCGCGTTGTCTCCGTCGAAGTCGTACTTATTCAGCAAGTCCCGAAGCTCGAGTTCGACGAGCTCTAGCAATTCCTCATCCTCGACGATGTCCGCCTTGTTGAGGAACACCACAACCGCCGGCACATCCACTTGGCGCGCCAGTAGCACGTGCTCGTAGGTCTGTGGCATCGGGCCGTCGTCCGCACCGACGACCAGGATCGCGCCGTCCATCTGAGCTGCACCGGTGATCATGTTCTTGATGTAGTCCCGGTGGCCTGGGGCGTCAATGTGCGCGTAGTGCCGACTTTCAGTCTCGTACTCGGCGTGCGTGATCGAAATCGTGATTCCGCGCTCCTTCTCCTCCGGTGCGCGGTCGATCTCGTCGAAGGCCATGAAATCGGCCAGGTTCTTGTACGAAAGAACCTTCGTAATTGCGGCGGTGAGCGTCGTCTTGCCGTGGTCGACGTGCCCAATCGTGCCGACGTTCACGTGCGGCTTCGTTCGTTCAAAGTGTTGGCGTGCCATTCGCTCCTGTGCTCCTGCGCAGTACGCGGTTACGAAACCGGCGTCAGACGGCCATCCGCGGTACCCGCTCGTTGAGTCACCGCGTAGTGGGAAAACTCCATGGAAAACGTCCCGCGACCCTGGGTCGCCGAACGCAACTCGTTAGCGTACCCGAACATTGTCGCCAGCGGTACTTCGGCCGTGATGATGTGCGATCCGCTGCGCATGTCCGCACCGTGAATGGTGCCCCGCTTGGCGGCCAGACCAGCCAACGTGTCGCCCACGTAGTCCTCCGGTACCACAACCTGGACACCCATCATCGGCTCCATCACGTCGGTCCGAGCCCGATTGAGCGCGTCCTCCACGGCCATGGCGCCGGCGATTTCGAATGCGAGTTCTGAAGAGTCGACGTCGTGGTACGACCCATCCACCAGCGTTATGCGTACGTCAGTGACTTCCATACCCTGCGGCCCGCTTGTCAACCGACGCGCGGCCCCGCGCTCGGCGGCTGGAATGAACTGCACTGGAATAGCGCCTCCGACAATGCGACGTTCAATCTGAACTCCGGTGCCCAGAGGTAGCGGTTCGAGTTCAACCGTGACATCTCCGTACTGCCCACGTCCGCCGGTCTGACGCACGAAGCGCCCGCGCCCGGTGGTTTCCTTGCGCGGTCGCTCCCGATACGACACTTGCGGCCGCCCAACATTGGCGCCCACGCGGTACTCACGCAGCAGCCGGTCCACGATGACCTCAAGATGCAACTCACCCATCCCCGCAATCAGCGTTTGTCCAGTCTCTTCGTTGGCGCTAATCCGAAATGTCGGGTCTTCCTCACCAAGACGCCGCAGCGCATCGATGATCTTGTCCTGGTCGCCCCGGCTCTTTGGCTCGATCGCGATAGTGACCACCGGCTCTGGGAAGCTGATGGATTCCAGTTGCAGGGGGTATTTGGGATCCGTCAGGGTATCCCCGGTGTTGGTCGAGCGGACACCGACGGCGGCCAGAATGTCGCCGTAGCGGATCGTCTCCGACACTTCCTCACGCTTGTCGGCGTGCATGCGAAGCACTCGCGACAGACGCTCCCGCTTGCCGGCGGTGGTGTTGAGCACCGTACCGCCAGGCTCGATCGAGCCCGAGTACACCCGGAAATACGCCAGCTTGCCGGCATGTGGATCAGCCACGATCTTGAAGGCAATCGCCGTGAACGGATCATCCTCAGCCGATCGGCGCTGTTCCTCCGCGCCAGTCTTGGGGTTGATTCCAGTCACTGGCGGAACATCTAGCGGCGAAGGCAAATAGGTCGTGATCGCGTCGAGCAACGACTCGATTCCCTTGTTTCGCAACGCGGATCCCATGAGTACCGGAACCCCCTGCGCTCGAACCGTCATTTCACGCAGGGCTGCCCTGAGTTCACCGTTGCTCAGATCCTCGCCATCGAGATACTTGACGGCCACGTCGTCATCGAGTTCGGCCAGCGCCTCAACCATCCGCTCACGCGCTTCCAGGGCGGGTGCTTCAAGCTCAGGCGGAATCGGGCCTCGTACGGGCGCCGCGAGACGGTCCTGCGACCAGCGAATGGCCTGCATGGTCACCAGATCGACCACACCTTCAAAATCCGCTTCAAAGCCAATTGGGATCTGGATGGGCACGGGATTGGCGCCAAGACGGTCGCGAATCGAATCGACCGTTGCGTCAAAGTCCGCGCCGCGCCGGTCCATCTTGTTGATGAAGGCCACTCGTGGAACGCTATATCGGTCAGCCTGCCGCCAGACGGTTTCCGACTGTGGTTCAACGCCATTGACCGCATCAAACACGACGACACCACCATCGAGGACACGCAACGAGCGCTCCACTTCAGCGGTGAAGTCAACGTGGCCTGGCGTATCGATAATGTTGATCCTGTGATCGTTCCAGGACGCCGTGGTAGCGGCGGCCACAATCGTGATGCCGCGCTCGCGTTCCTGCGCCATCCAGTCCATCTGGGCATTGCCGTCGTGCACCTCGCCCACGCGGTGAATCCGGCCGCAAAAGAACAGAATGCGTTCGGTGGTGGTCGTCTTGCCGGCGTCGATGTGCGCAATGATCCCGATGTTGCGGGTACGCGAAATATCCAGGGTGTTCATGGTCCTCGTGTTTCGGGATTCAGGCAGACGGGCTAATACGCGTAAATCGCGAACGCTCGGTTCGCTTCCGCCATCCGGTGCATTTCATCACGCCGGCGCACGGCGCCGCCCTGTCCGTCCGCAGCCTCCATGAGTTCAGCCGCCAGGCGGTCGGACATAGAACGGCCGCCGCGGTTACGGGAGGCGTCGATCAACCAGCGTACGGCCAGGGAATAGCGCCGGTCTCCGCGGATTTCCACGGGAACCTGGTAGTTGGCGCCACCAACGCGACGGGGCTTGACTTCGATCTGGGGCATGGCATTACGGACGGCGGCCTCGAACACGTCGATTGCTGACGCACCGGTACGTCCTTCGATGACATCGAAGGCGCTATAGACGATCCGCTGCGAAAGCGACTTCTTGCCGTTATGCATGATCTTGTTGATGAACCGCTGCACAGTGCGGTTATTGAATCGCGGATCGGGCGGAATCACCCGACGCTCTGGGCGCTTACGGCGCGGCATCAGGCGTTACTCATCCGCTGGGTGGCGACTGTGGTCAACGTCATCGGCAAATGCGTTCGTATCTGCGGGCTATGCGCCGCGCTTCGCGCCGTACTTGGATCGGCTGCGTCGCCGTCCCTCAACGCCGTCGGCGTCGAGCGTTCCGCGCACGACGTGATAGCGCACGCCCGGCAGATCACGAACGCGCCCACCGCGAATCAAGACCACCGAGTGCTCCTGAAGCCGATGGCCTTCGCCCGGAATGTAGGCCGTGACTTCGATCCCGTTCGAGAGCCGAACTCGCGCCACTTTTCGCAGCGCCGAATTGGGCTTCTTTGGCGTAACCGTGCGCACCAACGTGCACACACCGCGCTTCTGAGGCGAGCCATCGCTCCACTGCATGCGCCGCCGCAAGCCGTTGTACGAGTAATGCAGCGCTGGCGCCTTGAGCTTGCTGCGACGTTTCTTGCGCCCTTTGCGGACGAGTTGGTTGATCGTGGGCACGACGTGACCTAGGGATCCCTTACACAGAAAAGGCGCGGCAGCACAGAACCAGCCGCGATGTGTCAAAGCCTATCATCGGCTATTACCACCGTCAACGTTGTCGCCTTCCGACACTGGGTCCAAGCGCACGACCGATGACTCGTTAATCCCCTCGTCGTCCACGGGACGCAGGAAATCTGCGAACTCGTCGCCAGCGCCGCTTGGCGATGTCTCGATACCAGCCAACAGATCGCTCTCGGCGGCATCCATCGGTGGTGCGCCGGCCGCCGGAACGCTGGCTTGGGCGCTGTCGTCCGAATCGGAAACGTCATCGGCGCCGTTGACTGGCTCGTGCAAGTCATCCAGAGGTACACCTTCGGCCATGTGCATGGCTTCGGTATCGATTAGGACGTCTGACTGCCCGGGAGCTTCGAGTGCAGGACCGTGGTACCGATCCCAGCCAGTTCCGGCGGGAATGAGCTTGCCAATGATGACGTTCTCTTTCAGCCCATGCAGCTGATCGGTCTTGCCTTCCACCACGGCTTCGGTGAGAACGCGCGTGGTGTCCTGGAACGATGCGGCGGCCAGAAAGCTCTCGTTATTCAAAGAGGCCTTGGTCACACCCAGCAAGACTTCGTGAGAATCCGCACCACGACCACCCGTTTCCGCGACCTGAACGTTGGTCTGCGCAAGCGTGGATCCGTCAACCAGTGTGCCCGGCAAGAGCGAGGTGTCGCCAGGCGTGTCGACGGCGTTGTGACGCAGCATCTGCCGGATGATGATCTCGATGTGCTTGTCGTTCACCGCCACGCCGACCATGCGGTAGACGCGCTGGACTTCACTGACGATGTACTGCTGCAACTCGGGCCGTCCGCGCAGCCGTAGGATGTCGTGCGGGTTTAGCGGGCCCTCGGTGAGTTGATCGCCCTTGCGGACAAACTCGCCACTGTGCACGCGCAGTTCAGCGGCCAGCGACACGGGATACTCGCTGACATCCTCCTCCTCGGCGCGCACGACGATCCGCCCCTCATGGACTTCGACCACGCCATCCGCCTCGGCGGTAACCCCGATGCCGGCGACTTTGGCCAATGCGCGCTTGCTGATGGTGTTGGACTTGCTCTTGGCCTTGCGAGCCAGGAGATCCTCCGCTTGAGCCTTGGGCACGGCCAGAACCGCGTTCCTGGCAACGTCAGCGCCATCCTCGACAATCGGGACCATGCCAGGGGCGAGCGAATAGTCGTACTCGTGCACATGGGCTGAGACCACCCGTACACGCCGCCGCTCGTCCTCTTCGATGACTTCGACGGTTCCGTCGATGTCGCTCATTATCGCGACGCCCTTAGGAATCCGAGCCTCGAAGAGCTCCTGCACCCGCGGCAGGCCTTGCTCCTTGTCCACGATGTCAGCGCCCGTGGCAATACCGCCCAGATGGAAGGTGCGCATGGTCAGCTGCGTCGCCGGCTCGCCCATGGACTGGGCGGCAATGATCCCAACAGCCGTCCCTTCGGCCACCAGTTCGTGACGCGCCAGGTCCATGCCATAGCACATCTGACAGAGTCCTCGGGCGTTCGCGCATGTCATCGGCGAGCGAACCATGGCGGATTGCACGCCGGCCGCATCGATCACTCCAACCAACTCGTGGTCGATCAGCGTGTCCAACGGAACAATAATCTCGCCGGTCTCCGGGTGCACGATCGGTTGTGCTGGAAATCTTCCAAAGCAGCGCACGCCGACGGAGTCGAGAACCTCATCCGCAGCGCCGACCTCCACCGGCACACCCGCGAGAGTCCCGCAGTCCTCGCCCATCACGATCACGTCTTGGGCCACGTCCACCAGGCGCCGGGTGAGGTACCCGCTGTCGGCCGTACGCAGCGCCGTGTCGGCCAGTCCCTTCCGACCGCCGTGCGTGGAGATGAAATACTCGTGCGTGGACATCCCTTCGCGGAAATTCGCGCGCACCGGCATCTCGATGATTCGGCCGGAAGGGTTCGACATGAGCCCCCGCATACCGGAGATCTGCCGAATCTGGTCAAAGTTGCCCTTCGCCGCGCCCGAGTTGCCCATCATGAAAACGGGACTCATGGGATCCAAGCTCTCCTCAACCGAACTCGACACCGTAGCCATCGCGTCGGTCCAGGCCTTAACCGTGAGGCGGTAACGCTCGTCGTCCGTGATCAGGCCATCGTCGAAGCTGGCCCTGATCCCGCTGACATGGGCATCAGTCTCCTGCTCCACCTGGCGCTTGACCTTGGGAATCTCCAGGTCCTTGATACCCATCGTCACGCCCGAGCGCGTTGCCCAATGCATGCCCAGGGTTTTGAACTGGTCAGCAACGTCCCCGGTGATGTCCATGTCGGTGTTGAAGAAGACCGACTCGATTACGCGCCGCAGACCGCCCTTGTCCAGTTGTTCGTTGACGAACCGCAACTCCCGCGGGATGGCCTGATTCAGCATGATTCGGCCGACCGTGGTCGTGATGAATGCGGGGCCGCCCTGGTCAGACGTCTCGTCGGGGAAGTCTTCGGGCGTAACCCGAAGGCGGATTCTCTCCTGCAGGTCCACCGCGTTGTGATCAAAGGCCAACACGGCGTCGGCGAAATTGGCAAAAGCTTGGAGTTTGGCTTCGTCTCGGTCGTCCGGCTTCTCCTGGGTCAGGTAATAGGCTCCCAGCACCATGTCCTTGGTGGGGCTGACGATGGGAGTCCCATCCGCCGGTGAGAGGATGTTGTGCGTGCTCTTCATGATGTGGCGGGCTTCGTCTTGGGCCGCCCGGCTGAGCGGCACGTGGACAGCCATCTGGTCGCCATCGAAGTCTGCGTTGAATGCTGTGCAGACCAGCGGATGAATCTGGATGGCGCTACCACGAACAAGCACGATATCGAACGCCTGAATCCCCAGCCGGTGCAGCGTCGGCGCGCGGTTGAGGAGCACGGGATGGTCGCGTGTGACCTCCTCCAGCGCATCCCACACCAGCGGCTCCGGATGCTCCACCATTCGCTTGGCACTCTTGATGTTGCTGGCATGCCCGTCATCCACCAGCTTGCGCATGACGAAGGGTTTGAAGAGTTCCAGGGCCATCTTGGTGGGCAGACCGCACTGATTGAGGTTCAGGTGCGGACCGACCACGATCACGGAACGACCGGAGTAGTCCACGCGCTTGCCCAGCAGGTTCTGGCGGAACCGACCCTGCTTTCCGCGCAGAAGATCGCTCAGTGACTTGTACGGATGGTTGGATGAGCCGGTTACTGCCCGGCCGCGCCGGCCATTGTCGATCAGCGCGTCCACGGCTTCCTGGAGCATGCGCTTCTCGTTGCGCACGATAATCTCCGGTGCCCCCAACTCGACCAGCCGCTTCAAGCGATTGTTGCGATTGATGACCCGGCGATAGAGATCGTTCAGGTCGCTGGTGGCAAAGCGCCCGCCGTCCAACTGAACCATTGGCCGCAGCTCCGGCGGCAGCACGGGCAGCACGTTCAAGATCATCCACTCGGGCTGGTTGCCCGAGCGGCGAAAGGCCTCGACAACCTTGAGCCGCTTTGCGGCTTTCTTCCGTCGCTGAATGGAGTTGGCTTCCAACTCCTCACGCAAGAACTCGGCCAACGCATCGAGATCAACGTTGGCGATCAGGTCACGAATGGCTTCCGCACCGATGCCGGCCTCGAAGACGCTCGGATGACGCACCCGACCGGCTGCGTCCAACACATCGCCGCAGGTGCGAGTGAGATCCTGGTGACGAGGTTCCGAGAGTAACTGGCCTCGCTCCAGCGTCCCCAAATCCTTGCGGCGTTCCTCATAGAACTCGCGAGCGTCGCCGATGTCCCGAACTCTGTCCTCTTCGATGCGGGCGACGGTCTGTTCGCTTTCACGGCGCTCCATGGCCTTGGTCTGGCTGAAGCGCTCGCGGGCACCACTCTTCTCGGCTTCGAAACGGGATGTGACGTCGGCGATCGCCGCTTCAGCCGCGGCGTCGAGTTGCGCCAGCGCGTCCGCCGGTGGCTTTTCGCCCGCGGCGATGAGGGGATCGCTCATCCAACTCAAGGCAATGTCGCGCTCAAGTTTCTGCTGGCTCATCTGCCCTACGGCGGTCAGCAGCTTGCGCGGCCGGGCGATTTCCTTGTTTATGGACTCAACGCTGGCCTGGGACTCGACGTCAAGTCGCTTGAGTTCTTCTGCAAGTTGTGAATCGAGCTGCGCGGTCTGCTCCTCTAGACGCTCGTGCTCTTCGGACAGGCGCCTCGCCACCGAGTCCTCAATTTCCTCGATACGGTCGCTCAAATCCTGATCGAGCCGACCCAAGGCTTCGTCGCGGGCTTCTTCGTCCAGATCGGTAATGATGAAGGACGCGAAGTACACGATCTTCTCCAGGTCGCGCGGCGTGATGTCCAGCACCTGGCCGATGCGGCTGGGCGTGCCCTTGAGGAACCAGATGTGGGTAATCGGCGCCGCCAACTCGATGTGCCCCATGCGTTCGCGCCGAACGCGCGAGCGCGTAACCTCGACGCCGCACTTATCGCAGATGATCCCTCGAAACCGCACCCGCTTGTACTTGCCGCAGGCGCATTCCCAGTCCTTGGTCGGGCCAAAAATCCGCTCGCAAAACAGCCCGTCCCGCTCGGGCTTCAGCGTGCGGTAGTTGATCGTCTCCGGTTTAGCGACTTCGCCGTAGGACCAGGAGCGAATCTGGTCGGGCGACGCCAGATGGATCCGAATCGCGCTGAACTTGTTGACTTCAAGCATTCGTTCGGGTCCCCCTAGAGGCGGTATTCACGGCCCTGGATGTTGATGCCATCCAGGTCGGGCAGTTGGTCGTGCATGTGTTCGCCGACCAGCGCGATTTCCTCCTCGGCGTCGTCCAGGATGTCCACGGAAACGCCAAGGCTTTGCAGTTCCTTCACCAGCACCCGGAACGACTCCGGGATGCCGGGTTCGAGGATGGTTTCGCCTTTCACAATGGCTTCGTAGGTCTTGACACGGCCGAGAATGTCGTCGGACTTAACCGTCAGCATCTCCTGCAGCGTGTGCGCCGCCCCGTAGGCCTCCAGCGCCCAGACCTCCATCTCGCCGAAGCGCTGCCCACCCATCTGTGCCTTGCCGCCGAGCGGTTGCTGCGTGATGAGTGAGTACGGTCCGGTCGATCTGGCGTGAATCTTGTCGTCCACCATGTGACCAAGCTTCATCATGTAGATGACGCCAACGGTCACTTCCTGGTCGAATGCCTCGCCCGTGCGCCCGTCGTACAAGACGGCCTTGCCATCGGCCGGCAAGCCGGCTTCCTGCAGCGCATCGGCAATAACGTCTTCATCGGCACTGTCGAAGACCGGGCTGATGGCACGAAAGCCAATCTTGTCGGCGGCCCACCCAAGGTGCGTTTCCAACGTCTGGCCCACGTTCATACGCGACGCGACGCCCAGCGGGTTGAGAATGATGTCGACCGGGGTCCCGTCCGCCAGGTAGGGCATGTCTTCCTGCGGAAGAATCATTGAAATGACGCCCTTGTTGCCGTGACGGCCCGCCATCTTGTCGCCAACCATCAGCTTGCGCTTCGAGGCCACGCTGACCCGGATCATCTCGGTCACGCCGGCCTGAAGATCGTCGCCCTCCTCCGCTGAGAACCGGCGAACATCGATCACGCGGCCGTACTCGCCAGCCGGCACGTGCTTCGAGGTGTCCTTCACTTCCCGGGCGTCGCGACCAAATATCGCGCGCAACAGGCGGTCCTCACCCGAGAGTTCGGTTTCGCCCTTGGGCGTGATCTTGCCGACCAGAACGTCGTCCGGCCCAACCTCGGCGCCCACGTACACCACGCCGGTGTCGTCCAGGTTCCGAAGGGCCTCCTCGTTCTGATTCGGAATGTCGCGGGTGATTTCTTCGGCTCCCAGCTTCGTGTCTCGCGCCTCCACCTCGTACTTCTCGATGTGGATCGACGTAAAGACGTCATCCTTCAGCAAGCGCTCGCTCACGACGATGGCGTCTTCGTAGTTGCCGCCCTCCCAGAACATGAAGGCCACCACGATATTCTGGCCCAGGGCGATCATGCCGTCGGCCGTGGCCATGCTCTCGGCAATCGGCTGACCGGGCACCACCGTGTCGCCGGCAGCCACTACCGGCCGCTGGCTGATGCACGTGGCGGTATTAGAGCGATCGAACTTTCGGAGGCGGTAGCTTCGTTCGCCGTCGGCGTCGCCATGGTCGATCGTGATCTCTCGCGAGGTCACGTGTTTCACCGTGCCGTCGGCAGCGGCCAGCAGCATGTGCCCGGAGTCGCGCGCGGTGACCTCCTCAATACCGGTGGCCACGAGCGGCGCGACTGGCTTGATCAATGGCACGGCCTGTCGCTGCATGTTGGCGCCCATAAGCGCGCGATTGGCGTCGTCATGCTCGAGAAACGGAATCATGGCCGTCGCCAGGCTGACGATCTGCTGCGGCGACGAGTCCAGGTATTCAACCTCGCTCGCGTCTGCCTCGTGGAAGTTCGGACCCTCTCGAACCGAGACACGCTCAAGTTCAATCTCGTTTTTTGCATTGAGTCGGGTCTTGGCCTGAGCAATCGTGTGGCGCTCTTCTTCGTCGGCTGCCAGGTATTCGATCTCGTCGGTCACGACAGGCCGGATACGAACGCTCAACTTCTCCGCGCCGTCCATCTGGCCAATGGCGGCCGCGAGGGCTTCGTCGATCACGTCGCCAGCCTGCGCCAGCAACTCACCCTTTCCGTTCGAGCCGAAGGGTTCGGCCACGGTCCTGCCGATCAGCCCGTCAGTGTCGGTGGCGGGCACGCGGGTGATCACGCGGCGGTAGGGCGTCTCGATGAATCCGTAGGAGTTGACACGTGCAAGGGTCGCCAGGGTGTTGATCAGGCCGATGTTCGGGCCTTCCGGCGTCTCGATCGGACAGACGCGTCCGTAGTGGCTGTAGTGCACGTCGCGCACGTCAAAGCCGGCGCGCTCCCTCGAGAGGCCGCCAGGCCCCATGGCGCTTAGCCGCCGCTTGTGGGCAAGTTCCGCCATCGGGTTGGCTTGATCCATGAACTGGGAAAGTTGGCTTCCGCCGAAAAACTCCTTCACGGCGGCGGTCACGGGCCGTGTGTTGATCAGCCCGGACGGCGTGGCTTCCGCCGCGTTCTGAATGCTCATTCGCTCCTTGATCACGCGCTCCATGCGAAGCAGACCGACACGAAACTGGTCGGCCAGCAATTCGCCAACGGCGCGGACGCGTCGGTTGCCCAGATGGTCGATGTGGTCAGGCATGCCCTGCGTCACGTTCAGGTGCACGATCTCGCGCACGATGGCAACCAGGTCATTCGGCTCAAGCGTGCGCGTGGCCTCGTCCGTCTCGATTTGGAGGCGCTTGTTCAGCTTGTAGCGTCCGACCGGCCCCAAGTCGTAGCGTCGCTTCTCGAAGAAAGTCTGCTCGATCAACGAGCGGGCGTTGTCAACCGTGGCTGGATCGCCGGGGCGCAATCGGCCGTAGAGGCGAATCAGAGCTTCGTCGGTATTGAACACCCCGTCGCGGCGATCTTCTTCGATCGTCGTTTCGATGAACCGATGCTCCGGGTCGGCATCAACGTCGGTAAACGCTTCGAGCAGCGCCCCGTCTTCACTCAAAGTCGGCTCGATCGCACGGAGAAACGTGGTCACCGGCAGCTTTCGCTTGCGATCGATCTTCACGTTCACCACGGACTGATTGCTCGTCTCGAATTCCAGCCACGCGCCACGCTTAGGAATGAGCTTGGCGCCAAAGCGCCGGCGGCCGGTGGCCGGATCGATCTCCGCGGAGAAATAGACGCCGGGCGATCGCACCAACTGGCTCACGACCACCCGCTCGGCGCCGTTGTAGACGAAGGTGCCTTGGCGTGTCATGAGCGGGAAGTCGCCCATGTACACGACCATTTCCTTGATTTCACCGGTCTGCTTGTTGTGCAGACGCGCCTTTACACGCAGGGGCGCCTGATAGGTCCGGTCCTGTTCGCGGCACTCTTCTTCGCTGTACTTCGGCTCGTCGAACGCGTCGTCCGGCACTTCAAAGTGCAGTTCCAGGTTCTTCCCTGTGAAGTCTTGGATCGGCGAGATCTCGGCGAACAGCTCGTGCAGGTATTCGTCCCTGAATCGTTCGAACGATTCGAGTTGGGTGGAGACGAGGTGCGGCATTTCCAGGATGCTCGGGACGCGCCCATAGTGCCGTTCGTCAAGGCCCGAAGTCGTGCCGTTTGAACTCATGAATCGCCTGCTCCCTAGGTCTGCGACGAACGGAATCGATAGCGCCCGTCGACGCCGCAGTCGCGACGCACCGTACGGGCCTTCCCATGCAACGAACCGTGGGGCCGGTAGGAAAACGCAGTGCGCCGACGTAGGCAGGCCGCCGTCATCAGAGAACCCTGCGACAAAACTGCGTCAGCGCGTCACATCCGTTTTCGAATAGGTACACGTTGGTCGCAAGGCACAAAAACCCAACCGGCTGTCGCCGGTTGGGCAGCGTCTATTCAGTTGACTCGCGACCGTGCGGTTATTCGGGCACCCCCACGTTGAACTGAAGGATACCACGTCAACGCCGACGCGCCAAGCCTGGGGAACGGGCGACGGCGATCCCGCATGCTGCCCGCGCACGCGGGAATCCACTCCCGCCTGCCCCCGTACCAAGGGACTCCCGCAGGTATCGACGGACCACGGGCCCCCACGCCGCATTGAGCCACCAAAGCGACCTGCAACCCAAGCCTCCGGCCGGCTACGTCGCACACTCATGGTCGCCCCCTCGAGCCGTTCGGCTCTTGAGATTCGACCATCTCCGCCTCGCACGCCCGGAGCATGTGACCGTTGCTAACCGAGTCGCCCACTCAAGGCGCGTCCGCCCAACACGTGAACGTGCAGATGGGCAACGGTCTGTGCGCCGTCGCGCCCGTGGTTTGTCGCAAGGCGATAGCCCGACTCGGTGAGGTTTTCGGCTTGGGCGACCGTTACAGCCACGGCCATCACTCGACCCAGAAGCTCCTGGTCGTCCTTTAGCCCGTCAATGCTGGCCACGTGCCGACGCGGCGCCACCAGCACGTGTGATGGCGCCTGCGGATTGATGTCACGGAACGCAATGACGTGGTCGTCGGCATAGACGCCGTCGCTGGGGATGGCGCCACCAGCGATGGCGCAGAAAACACAGTCCTCGTGCGTCGCATCGGTGCTCATTGGCTATGACCTCTCACGGCATCTACGGTTTCCACGTACGTAGCGGACGGCGCTCCCTTGGTGAAGCTGAGCACCCGCCACTCATCAGCCGCCGCGGCCGCGTTCAGCCTAAAGCCAAGCGGACGGGCGGCCGCGATCACGTCATCAACACGGGCGTCGAGCACTCCGCTCAGCAATAGCCGCCCCCCGGGCGCCAACAGGTGGGCGTATTCCGGCATCAGTTTCATGTGCACCGACGCCACGATGTTGGCTACAACCAGCGCGGCAGGCTCCGGGACGGTGAGGGCGGAACTTGGAACGGTCAACACAACTTGGTCCGATACGCCGTTACGCCTGATATTGGCGGCAGCCGCCGGACCTGCCTGAGGATCCCGATCGAAAGCGTAAACGCGGGCCGCGCCAAGCTTGACGGCCGCAATTGCCAGTATTCCAGAGCCGGTTCCTACATCAACCACCACATCACCCGGCGTCAGCGAGCCCTCCAGCACGTCCAACGCAAGCTGGGTCGTGGGATGACGTCCGGTGCCAAACGCCATCGCGGAGTCGAGAAAGATTGGAATCCGCTCCGCCTGGTCCGGCGGCAGCTCCAGCGAGGCGGGCACGATCAACAAGCGTTGACCGACCGCGAGTGGAACCAGGAACTCGCGCCAGCGCGTACGGTCGGCGTCCGGGTCTATGAACGCCTGAGACGCCTCGCCTACCGCGCCGTCTCCGGCAATGCGCAGCATTTCCAGTGCCCGCAGCAACTCACGACTCGTCGTCTCCTGCCCCTCGCCCGGGGCCACGTAGGCACGGGCGGTTATAGGCCACGCTTCCGCCGCCAACTGTGGTCGGGTTTCCACGGCGAATGCCGTGCCCACCAGCCGTTGCAGCGCCATGGATACGTCATCTAAGGCTTCCGGTTGCATGGGCACGCTGATCGACATCCACTGGCTGCTCACCGAAATGCGGCTCGAATTTTTTCAACGAAGCTGCGTCCGCCTGAATCGCTGCCGCCCGGCAGGGTCTCGCGCAGGCTCTCGAGCAGTTGGCGCTGCTTGCGATTCAACTTTGTCGGGGTGGCCACGTGCACGAAGAGATAATGGTCGCCGCGTCCTGATCCCCGCAGGCGCGGCGCGCCCTTGCCGCGCAGCCGAATAGGCGTGCCAGCCTGAGTTCCAGCGGGAATCTTGATGGAACTGGGACCGTCCGCGGTCTCGACGTCAAGGGTGGCGCCCAAGGCCGCCTCGGCGACGTTGACCACAACGTTGCTCAGGATGTTGTCACCGTCGCGCTCCAGGACTGGATGCGGCTTGACGTCGATGCCAATGTAAAGATCGCCTGGCGAGCCGCCGCGCGGTCCGTGATTGCCTTCGCCGGTCAGCCGCAGTTCGGTCCCCGGCTGTAGCCCTGCGGGAACCCTCACCTTGCGCTGCACTGAAAGGCGCTCCAGACCTATTCCGGTGCATGACGGGCACTTACTCTCGACCACCCGCCCCGCGCCGCCGCAGGTGTCGCAAACCGTAACGTTGACGAACTGACCGAAGATTGACCGCTGCGCATGCTGAACCTGTCCGGAACCTCGGCAAGCCGCGCAGGTCGTGGGCGTGGTGCCGGGCGCCGCACCGTTGCCGGCGCACGTACCGCAGGGTTCAAGACGCCGGTAACTAACGTCGGTCTCAACTCCGAACACGCTGTCCAGGAAGTCCAGTTCCACTTCAACGCGTGCATCGGTTCCCTGCTGCGTCGCTCCAGGCCTCGCCCGGCGTCCGCCGCCAAAAAACGCGTCAAACACGTCGCCGATCCCGCCAAAGTCATCAAACCCCGCACCGAAGGGAGATCCGGGCCCCTCGTGGCCAAAGCGGTCGTAGTTCGCCCGCTTCTCCTCATCGCGCAGAACCTCATAGGCCTCGTTGATCTGTTGAAAGCGGGCCGTGGCGTCCGGTTCGCGGCTGACGTCCGGGTGATGCCGCCGCGCCAGATCGCGATACGCCTTGCGAATCTCGTCTGGCCCAGCGGTGCGATCGACGCCCAATACGTCGTAATAGTCGAGTTTGGCGCTCACACGGCCTCGCTGGCGTCGTCGCGCGAGGCATCGGCTGACCCAACGTCAGCATCGGGCGCGTCATCGGCTGCAGGTTTCGGTCCGGCCCTGACGAGGACAGGTCGAATGACACGATCGTGCATGCGAAAGCCCCGCTGCAGTTCAGTCACAACGACCGTGGCTTCATCCCCGTCCGTCATGACAACCTCGTGGATCTCCACATCGATCGGGTCGCCCGCCCGGCAGGCAATCGCGGTCACACCCACGGTCTCCAGCACGCGGTTTAGTTGCGCCTGGATCAGCGCCACGCCGTCGATCCAGGTGAGCAGCCGTAACTCAGACGGAATCGATACAAACGCACGCTCCAGCGCGTCCATGACACTCAGCAGCTCAAAGGCAAACGCCTGATTTGCGAACTTGGCAATTTCTTGAGCCTCCTCCGTCGTACGCCGACGGTAGTTGGCAAAGTCGGCCTGTACTCGCGTGAGTCGGTTGAGAAGATCCTGCCGACGCGCGTCGAGCTGTGCGACTTGCGCCTTCAGATCCTCCAACTCGTCCAGCGGCCCCTCAGGGCCGCCGCCCTCGTCCGGAGTCGATGCCAGATCCTCATCAATGTTGGAAGCGGACCGATGGTCCGAGACTTTGACCTCGATCGGCGGTTCATCATCGGCGCCGCCAGCGCCATTCCTATCACTCACCATGCAGCATTGGGATTCCAGAAGCGTTCAGCGACATTCTACGGACGAACTGGGGCCTGACCGGAGAGCCGCCGACCTCGCGATCCACGCACCAGCTGGCTAGGGCGGTGGCGCAACGATGCGCACGTCGCCAGGCGTCACAACGAAATCCGCCGACGCTATGGCGCGGGCCCCAACCATAATCTCGACTCGCCAAGTTCCTGGCGCGGCCGTGGGCGGAAGTCCAAACCAGAATCCGAAACGCGCCTGCCCGTAGGCAGGCTGCGGATCAGTTAGGAAGGTCCCCTGGAGAGCGTCTCCCGCAAACCAGCGGATTCCAAGGCGCGAACCGCGCGCTACGTTCACAAATTCAATCGACACGTTGACACGCTCGCCGGGATGAAACGTCAGGGTCGGCTGAACCGGCTCCTGTCCCGGCCCAAGCTGCAAGGCCAGCACCACGCTATTGGCCTCGGCCGACTCGTTCGCTGCGACATCCAGTGCCGCGCCGGGGCTTGCGGTCGGTGTCGGCGTGGCGGGTTGTCCCGTTGAAGACGGCCCCGCGCCTGGCTGTTCAGAGTAGATTCGCCAGATCAGCCCACGCGCTTCGAGCAGATACCCACTCCCGTCCGGCCCCAAGGCAATGTCAACCGACGTGAACAGCGGAATGTCGCGAGCCAGGTCGCCGGGCTGCCCCTGACCCAACGGGTTGCCGGCAATGATCTGCGCGTGCCCGCCCGAATCGATTCTGGCGATTTGGCCGCTGCCGCTCGCCACGACATAGACGGCGCCGACCGCATCCGTGGCGACGCCAATTGGCGCATCCAGCCCAACTTCGCGGGCTGGACCTTCCGTGGGTGCCTCGGCCCGGCCCGATCCGGCCAAAGTACCGATCACGCCATCGGAATCGACACGGCGAACTACGCCCGCGTGGAGTTGGGTGATGAGCGCCGACCCGTCGGCATGCAGTGCCACACGCTGCGGGAATCCGACGGCGGCCTCAGTAGCTGGGCCACCGTCACCTCCGCTACCGTCCACGCCGCTTCCCGCGTAAGCGTGAATGAGGCCATCCGGGCGAATGACGCGCACCCGGTGGACCGGCCCGTCCACCACGAAAAGTGAGCCGTCAGCTCCTAATGCCAGGCCCACGGGCTCGGTGAACTGGGCATCGCGAGCGGGACCGCCGTCGCCGCCAATACCGGGCTGCGAACCGCCGGCAAACGTAGTGATGACGCCGTCCGGGTCGATCTTGCGAATTCGAAAATTGCCCGAATCGGCCACGTAGATTGATCCGTTCGAATCGACGACGAGTGCTGAGGGACGGTTGAGCTGGGCTGCTACAGCGGTCAAGCCGTCGCCAGCGCTCCCGGGATCGCCGGTACCAGCGACGACACTCAACGCGCCATCGGGCTCAATACGACGGATTCGATGGTTGCCCGTGTCGGCAATCAGTAGACGCCCAACGCCGTCGATGGCGATGCCCCGCGGCGATGCCAGAGCGGCGCTGAGTCGAAATTCTCCGTCAGCTGCGTTGCCCGATTCGCCTGTACCCGCAAAGATCTCGGCCACCAACGCACCGGCAAGGGGGGCGCCGCCGGTCAGGGCGGGCGCCGGCGGGACATAGGCGGCTACAGGCTGTGGTTCGGCCGGCTGAGCGTCCACCGCTCCAACCGCCTGCACGTCCACGGCGGGCTGTGCCCCCTCGGCGCCGGGCAGCGGCACCAGAGCACGAACCCGGCGCGCGCTCTGCTCGACGATAAGCAGGCTTCCGTCAAGCGTCGGCACGACATCCAGCGGCAGCGTCAGACGAGATTCCAGCGCTGGCCCACCGGACTCCACGCGACCACCCACCAGACCGGCGACCGTATGCATGGTTCCATCAGGGTGGATTCGGCGAATACGCCGACTGTTCCAGTCGGCGATGAAGACTGCGCCGCTTGAGTCCACGACAACGCTTTGGGGCCCATGGAGTTCAGCGGCGGTGGCCGGACCGCCGTCGCCAGCGCCGCCCGGCAACCCGGTGCCGGCAATCGTGTCAACCACGCCGCTTGTCGAAACCCGGCGAATCCGATTGCCGGCCAGCTCGGCGATCAGCAGGTTGCCCTGGCCATCGACATCCACATCAACGGGCTGGTTGAGTGTTGCGGCCAGGGCCGGACCGCCGTCGCCAGAGCTTCCAGGCGCACCCGTGCCGGCCACCGTGGCCACGTTTCCGCGCGTGTCGACGCGGCGAACGCGATGAGCCGCCCGTTCAGCGATGAACAGGTTGCCATCGCCGTCAATCGCCATGCCCTCATTGCCTGCGGTCCTCGCAAATGCGGCTGGCCCGCCGTCGCCCTCCAGGCCCGCGTGGCCGTCGCCGAGAATTGTGGACACCAGACCGGTTGGATCGATTCGGCGCACCCGATCAAGTTCCGCCACGAAGAGCGTGCCGGCTTGATCGACCAGCAGGCGGGTGGGATCGGTGAAGTCCGCTGCCAGGGCGTGTCCCCCGTCACCGCCGTAACCTCGCGTGCCAGTACCCGCCAGCGCTTCGATGACCCCATCGGTGCGGATGCGTCGAATGCGACTGGCACTGGGATCGGACACATAGATCAGTCCGTCAGAGCCAACCGCGACACCGCCGACACTTCGGAACTGCGCCGCCACGGCCGGGCCGCCATCGCCCGCATCGCCGATATCTCCGGTGCCCGCGAAGTCTGATATCAGCGCCGGCAGGCGAACTGGCGGCGGCAACGGCTGTGGCATCGGCGCGAAGTAGGCAGGCGGAGTTTGGGCGGCGCTTCCATCGGTGGACGGTGCGGAATCCGCGCCAAAGCCGCCAATGTCGCAGGCTGTGGCAGCCGAACCGACGGCGAGGAGACCCAGAACGCGCCGTCGGGAAGTCGTGATTCGCCGCCAGTTAGCCGGCATCGCCGCGCATCACAATCAGCAGGGTTCGCAACAAGATTCGCAAGTCGAACAGCAATGACCAGTTTTCCACGTAATACAGGTCATAGCGCGTGCGGTCCGCGATTGACGAGTCGCCGCGCATGCCGTTCACCTGCGCCCAGCCCGTCACCCCTGCGCGCTCGCGGTGCCGGACCATGTAGCGCGAGAACTCACCGCGGAACGTGGCCACGTAATCGGGCTGCTCTGGGCGCGGCCCTACAAGGCTCATATCGCCGCGAATTACGTTCAGGAGCTGTGGCAATTCGTCAATCCAATAGCGCCGGAGAATCCGCCCGACGCGCGTCTGCCGAGGATCGTTAGCGACGGTCCAGGTCTGCCCGTACTCATCGGCGTCACTGACCATGGTCCGAAACTTCACGATTGGAAACGGTCGTCCGTCGCGGCCGACGCGCGTCTGCACGTAGAAGGCCGGACCCTTGGAGTCTAGCTTGATGATGAGGGCGATGAGCAGCATTGGGGCCGATGCCAGCAACAGCACAATCGAGGCCGCAACGAGGTCGAGCGAGCGCTTGGTAAAACGGCTGAGTCCTCGCAGGCGTACTTCATTGACCGCTATCAAGGGCAGTCCCCGAACGCCGCCTTCAACAACCGGTGAAACCATCAACTGAAAAAGATCGGGCAGGAGCCAGACATCGGCGTACGACGCCTCAACCTCGGCAAGGATGGAAAGCAGATCGTCGTGAGAAAGTGAAGGGATGGCGACGACGACCTTGTCGATCTCGTGCTCCGCGATCACCTCTGAGAGCAGGGCGGATGTGCCCAGCACCGGGAATCGGCGTTCGCCAATGGATACGCGAGATTCAAAATCGTCAAGAAATCCAACCAGCTGATAACGACGGCTTGGATCCTCGAGCAGACGCCCGCCGACCTCGCGGCCTTCGGTCCCTGCCCCGATTACGAGCATCCGCTGGACCCCGACACCGCGCTGGGCCAGAACTCGCAGCAGCGCAGCGAGCAGCGACCGCCCTGACGCAACGAAAACAATGCCCAGCGGCCAAGCAATGGGCATGACGTTTCGCACAGGTTCCAGGCGGTCGGTAAAGACAAAGAAGGTCGCGGCTACAGCAAGCAGAGCGCCAATCGTGACCATGCCCCCACTGCGCGCAACCCTATCGATGGGCCCCGCCGTCCGAAATCGCGAGTACATGCCCAGCGACAGACCGCCGATCACCGTGGCCACGGCAAACGCGATGATGACCGGCGCGAGAAATAGAAAGCGGTTCGGGGGCGTTCCCTCGAACCATCCGAAGCGATAGCGCATGTAGTAGCCCGCGATCAGCGCCAATCCGACGGCGACGACATCGGCCATGAGCGACATCGTGGAGACGAGGCCGCCCCAGTTGCGCCGCGCCCAGGTCAGCACGATGCGCTGTCCGTTTCTGCTGATCGGTGCGTCGCTAGCGCGCGCAGCACACCGCCACAGCCAAGGACACATATTCCGGCCAGCACCAGGGCGCGCAGCGGCCAGGGATCGCCGACATGGTGTTTGGCGTAATAGCGCCACATTGACCTGTAGAACTCGAATCGAGTCCGAAGCGGGCGCTGCCGCGACGATTGGCGCTTGTGATGCCACACGCGCGCCTGTGGCACGAAGAGCGATTTCCACCCCGCGTTCGCAAGCCGCCGATGCAGGTCCAGATCATCGCCGTACATGAAAAATTCCGGATCAAACCCGCCAACCGCTGCGAAGGCCGTGCGGCGAACCATGAGACACGCGCCCGATACGGCGTCAATTTCACTTACGGAAGTGTCCACCGGGTCGCCGGCGTTGTAGAGCTTGATGCCGCTTCGGCTGAGGAATCGCGGGGAGCCAAGCAGTCGGTGCAACGCGTTAGCCGGTCGCGGAAAGTGCCGGCGAGCCGCCGGATCGAGACGACCGTCGGGCAGTGTCAGCCGTGGGCCGGCCGCGGCGACATCCGGGCGATGGTTGAGTTCATTGGCCAGTGTCCCGATTGATGCCGGTTCCGGCTCCGTGTCTGGGTTGAGGAAAAGCACCAGTGGCGCCCGCGTGACGGTCGCTCCGATGTTGTTGGCGCCGCCGAATCCGAGGGCCGGCGAGCCGCGAATTGCTCGTACGTCGTTACGGGCCAAGAGCATCGGCCACGTGTCATCGCCACAACCGTTGTCCACCACGGCGACCTCCAGCGTCTGCGAGCCGCGGGCGGCCTCCAAACTGTCGAGGCACCGCTCCAGCAGCGCGCGAACGTTGTACGTAGTGATGATGACGGCAACATCGGGATCGGCGGCGGTCATTGCCGCCACCGACGCGACAGTCCGACGACGCAGCCCGCCATCTTGGCCACATCGCCAACGATCCGTAGGACCGGAACCAGCGCGGGGACCACCAACGGCTGGGCGCCGGCGGTATGCCGGCCCATGGTCGGAGCACGCCGCAGGGAACGGCCCAGATAGGCCGTGGCCAGCAGTGTCAGGAAGGCCCGGGCCGCCGGCGACGGGTAGAGGAACAGGGCAAGACCCAGGGCATAGGCCCCATACCGCAGGGCGTGCCGCCGCATAAGCATGCCCGCGTGTCCATCACCGGCGGCGTACAGAAAGTACTGCCTGAAGAAGGCCGCCACGCTGGAACGTGGGCGAATACCGACGTCGGCGCCCGGAGCATGGCGGAACCACCCGCCGTTGCGCCAGATTTCGCGGTCCAGCCACAAATCCTCACCGTGGGCGAGCCATTCGGGATATCCGCCGACACGCTGCAACCATTCGCGTCGAAAGAGCGCCGACCCGCTGCTTGGCGGATAGCGCGTCGGGTCGATCTGGCGCGCAAGCGGTAGTGCCACCGCACCAAGCGCCGCCTCGAACGTCGTTTGCGGCGCGGCCAGAATGTAGCCATAGGATCCCGCTGCAAGCGGTTCGTCCTGGGCGGCGGTAACGAGCGACCGAAGCCAGCCCGATGAGCGTCGTAGGCCGGCGTCCGTTACCGCCACGAACGGCGCCGTTGTCGCCTCAATCGCGAGATTGCGTCCGGCAGCGATATTGGTTCCCGGAGCCCGTCGCAATCTGAATCGCGGGTCGCCGGCAACCGCCCCGTGTAACGCTTCATACGTGCCGTCGGTGGAACCGCCGTCAACAATCACGATCTCGTCGGCCGCCAGGTCCTGTTCGACCAGACTTGCCACCATCGACGCTGCGTCGGCGGCTTCATTCTTCACGGTGGCGCACACGGCAACGGTCATGGTGTTGCTCTCGCCGCGGCTGGCGTACACGTACGCGCATAGGCGTTGCGGAGCTGCTGCCCAACCATCGAGGCGTCGTGCTCGGCCTTGACGTATATGAATCCCCCGGCGGCCGCCTGCTCATAAGCCACCGGGTTCGTAAGCAAGGTCGTTACCGCGTTCACGAAGTCCACGGACCGGGCAGGCCGCCTGACGCCGATATCGTTATTCGCCGGCAGGCCGACATATCCCTGGGCACGGGCCACCACCGGCCGGCCAGCGGCCAGAGCCGACAGCACTTTATATGGCGCACCCGCGGCCACCGACGTGGGCGACACGGCGAGCCAGGCCCGTTGGTATTCCCGATCGATATCGTCCACGGTTCCGCCCAGCGTAGTTTGCACCGGCATGATCGAACGCAAATCGTCCGACTGCGGACCAACAACGCGCAGCTCTGCGCTCGGCACCTCACGCGTGACGGCCGGCCAGACCTGACCAAAGAGCCATTCGGCCGCCAGGAGGTTTGGGCGGTAGGCAAAGTTTGCGGCAAACAGTACGCGCGGATGCCCGGTTCGGCCGTCAACGCCAGGAGGCGCCGCTCCCAGCCGAACGGGGTGAGGGAGGTACTCCGGCGCCGAGGCGCCCAGCGCTGCCAGACTTGCGCGGTCGTCAGGGGACGAGGCCAAAACCAAGTCAGCGGATCGTGCCACCCAGCCCTCGACCCGACGCAGCAACCCGGCCTGACGGCGTGCCCAGAGGGAGCGTGGAAGGGTACCTGCCCGTGCCAATGATTCTTGCAGCACCCACTCGATATTGTGCGCGTCGTAGATGACGCGCGGTCGTCTGAACTGACGCGGCGTGACGGTCCAGACGTCGCGAATCATGGGAGCCAGTTGCACCTGCGCCACATGCACCGCCCCATACGCACCGCTGCTCAACAGTAGCTGGACACGCCCTCGCAGACTGCGGGATCCGTGACGAATGAGCAGATCTGGCACACCTCCACGCCAGCCGCCCAGCAGCCGCCGCCAGACCATTGGCGGCGCCGCGCGAATTTGGATGACACGATTGATGGACGAAGGCGCCTCAACCGGTGCCGCACCCGGCCGATCGAGTGTGACGAGGTCCACGGTGTGCTCAGCCGCCAGGGCTTCCAGCAACAGGCTGTTCCGCAGCGCCGCACCGTGGGTCGGTGGCCACGGCGGTGTCGAGGTAATCGCCAGGACCTTCACGTGCAGGCCCTGTACACCGCCAGCGTGTCACGCGCCGTTCGTTCCCAGCTGTATTCGCTCGCTCGGGCACGGCCCCCGGCACTCAGCCGGCCGCGCAGATCAGCATCGTCAGCCAGCCGATCGATGGCTCCGGTCAACCCGTCCGCATCGTTCGGGTCAATCAGCAGAGCGTCGTCGCCGACAAGCTCGGGCAGCGTGCCGGCCCGGGCCGCGATCACGGGCGTTCCACATCCCATCGCTTCGAGTGCGGGAAGGCCGAATCCCTCATCATGCGAGGGCATGAGCACGAACTCGGCCTGCGCAAACAGTCGCGCCAGGGTTGCATCGGCCACCCGTCCAAGAAACCGCACCGTGCTCGTTCCCTGCTCGGCCCGGACGGCTCGGATGATGGCCGACCCGCGGTAGCCGATCGACCCGACAATCAGCAGGGATCCCTGGCGAGCGAAGCGAGAGGCGCCAAACGCACGCGCCGCCAGCCCGATATTCTTGCGCGGCTGGATGGTTCCAACCATCAATGCGAAGGGCGCAGGCCATTCCCGGCGCTGGCGCCCAGCCGTGACCGCCGGTAGCCCGGACGCATACGGAACGACCGTCACACAATCCGCCGAAACCAGGTCGCGTCCCACCAGCGCCGACCGCATGTGCTTGGACGGGACGATAATCCTTCTCGCCCGACGCAGCGTCCCAATCGAGGCCGCATAGTGCCGACGGCTGGCTGCCGAATGTGTCTCAGGCTGAGTGAGAAACGAAATGTCGTGCACGGTCACAATCGCGGGCCGATTGACGCCGTGCGGTATCCCGTGGTCGGGAAAGTGCACCAGGTCGGCGCCGCGCAGGGCCCGCGGCAGAAACGCGCGTTCCAGCCGGTTGCGGGCAGGAACCGCCACCGGGCGCGCGCGGAGCGACGGGTGGCCGGGAAGTCCGCCGCGTCGATCCACGAGTAGCTCCAGGTCGATGCCCGTGTGCGGAAGCTTGGCCAGGGCCTCTTGCAGACGCCAGATGTAGCGCCCGATCCCTGCCTGGTCGTGTCGAAGCATTCGCCCGTCCAGCGTTACGCAGGTCATGGCTGTTCACACGCCCCTTGGGCAACTCGCGTGACGATCAACCCAACCAGCGCCCCAAGCAGGTAGACGAGGTGCGGAAAGCTCGCGATGTGATGGTCGAACAGTCCCGCGGTGGCGAACGCCACCAGCGAAGCCAGCAACGGCCGGACCTCCGGATCGGCGGCCGACGACCTGATGGCTGCCCACGTCGTGACGCCAATCAGGGTCAGATGCGTCAGCGCGGCGCCGACGCCCGCGCGCTCGGCCAGCCAGAGCCAGGCATTTGAAACCCCGGCAAAAATATCCGGATGCGGCGCGTCGCCATATCCCACGCCCAGGAGCGGAAATCGGCTGATGACGCGGGACGCCTCGCGAATCTCGTCAAGTCGCAGCGCCGCGGAACGGTCGCCGCCCAGAAAGCCTTGGCGAATTCGTTCAAATGGCTCCAGTGGCGCGGCCACGACCGCGGCGCCCAGCACGGCCGCTGCCGCCGCCGCCAGACGCGGTCGGACCAGCGCCAGCCACACCAGCAGACCGGCGGCGGCGGCAATCCAACTCGCGCGCGAAATCGTCAACGCCAGGGCCACACCAATCAGCGCTGCGGCGGCTAATCCCAGCGCGGAGCGCCGTCGGCCGCCGCCAAGCCACGCCAACCCAAACGGCAGCGCCGCCGCCAGGGTGACGCCCAGGACGTTGGGATCGACCAACAGCCCTGTCGCTCGCACCGTCACTTGGTCCGGCAAGAAACGCGCCACGCCCGTAGTCGGGTATCCGGCCGTTCCGAGCGACTCAAGCAACCGGATTCCCTTCGCCCCCACCACGTGCAGACCGATGGCGACAACGGCTTGGCAGGCGGCTGCGACGGCGACGAAGGAACCAACGGTCCGCAGCGAGCGCGGTCCCAGACCCGACATCCTCACCATCAGCGGCGCCAAGCCGTAAAGCGACATCTTCACCGCTAGTTGCCCCGCCTGGACGTCGCTTGACGCTCCGTGTGCCGCGACGCCGGCGGCCAACGGCAGCGCCGCCCCCAGAGCTACCACGCCCACGAACCATCGGGGGGGCACTTCCCATCCGCCGATTGCCGCGGGCCGGCTCCGGATCGCTCGCACTGCAATCCCTGCGAACGTCGCCGCCACGATGACGTCGAGAACCGGCGGCTGCACGCCGAACCGCTGGGGAACCACCAGGAAAGGCGCCAACAGAGCCACGCCCAGTGCCGTCACAAGGCCGGCCGCCGGCCGCATGAGACCAAGCCCGGCCCCCAGGACGGCAACGCCACCGGCCAGCGCCGCCGGCGGCGGCCTGGCCCCACCAAGCACGCCGGCTAGGATCGCGGCCAAAGCCAGCGCCGAGAGAATCGTCAGCCGCGTGCCTGCGCTGGGCAGCCTGGCCGCAGTCACCGCATGAACACGTACGGACTCGGGTGTTCTCTACCCGTCGTCCGTGTTGGCGTCGCCGGTGCTCGCGGCCGTCTCCCGTGCCTTCCAAGCTTCGTAAGCGGCCTGATCGACAAGCTCGCCGCCCTCGATGGTGTAGTCACCGGTATAGGCCCGGCCCGTATCGAACACCAGGTACAGGTGGATCGTTCGAAAGCTCTTGGCTCCAATGATGTCCTTGTTCGTCGTGTAGTGCGACGCCCCATCGCCTTGCCCGTCAAACTCCGGCGAGAGGTCGGCGTTCGGGTCCACGCGAACGTCGATGATCTCGTCCGCGTACTTGCTCTTGACGTAGAAATGCCACGCGGTGTCAACAGGTTCCTTCGACCCGCCGTCGCCGCCGCCGAAGATTCGTCGAAAAAAACCCATCGTCGTCCTCCACCTGCGTCAACGCTCGAGTAAGGCGTCTATATAAGCGTCCGCCACGCGGCGTGAACGCTGGCGGCGCGCCCGCTTGCTCCAGGCCCGGGGCAGATGCGCAATCGACGCCAACTGGCCCGCCAGCGTGGCGCGCGCCGCTCGTCCCTGAATCGCGCGCAGCGCCGCAACCATCAGTTTAAGCTGCGCCCAGGCAATCCGCCACAAAAACCCGGGCATATTCATCACCGCAACCAGCGGCCGGTTACGCGCCACCAGGTAACTGGCGATCGGCCCGCCCGCCGTGGCGCTCAAACGGTGACGCACGACGGCGTCCGGCACGTAGCGACAACGATGCCCCGCCATCTGGGCTCGCCAGTCAAGATCGATGTCTTCGCAGTACATCACCAGGTCTTCATCAAAGACGCCAACGTCGTCGAATAACTGGCGCCGATAGGCCGACGCGGCCGCGCAGGCGCCAAATACCTCGCATGGCTCCCGATAGATCGGTCCATCCGGCTGCCAAACCCCGCGATTGGCCGGCAGCCCGTTGCGACTGAACGTGTCGCCGGCCGCGTGCAGGCGCGACGGATCGTCGTACAGCAGGATTCGGGAGGCGAGGAAGCTGGCGTCGGGCGTTGTCGAGAACGCCCGGTCCAACGCCGCCAGCCATCCCGGCTCCGGCACGGCGTCGCTGTTGAGCAGCGCGATGAACTTTCCGCGAGTAACCGCGATGCCTCGATTGAGCGCGGCTGCAAGTCCGCGCTGACACGGAATCTCCACGACCCGATCGCCAGGCCGCTGCGCGCGCATCCAGGCCACCGTGTCGTCGTCGGAACCATCGTCCACCACCACTTCAAAGTCGCGCAGCAGCTGCCCGTCCAGCCCGTCCAGCGCCTCTTCCAGCAGATGCCGCCCATTCCAGGTCGGGATCAGGACCGACCAGCGCGGTGCGTCCGTGTCCCCACCGGCCGTCACCTAGGCGGCAATCTCTCGGATATGAGCCGACAGCGCCTCGCCCCAGGGCCGTAGTGTCACGCCAATGGCGCGTGCGGTTTCGTTTGCGAGTTCGGCGTTCGCCGGCACCGCCGCTGTGCGCGGAAACTCGCTGGCGCTGATCTCCTCCAGCGCGACGTCCCTGCGGTCCAGCCCGGTCAGAAAAGCGGCCGCCCAGCCGTACCAGCTGGTCGCGCCTTCGTTAACCAGGTGGTGCACGCCAAACGCTTCGGTCTCCGTCAATTCCAGAATCGCTCTGGCCAGGTCGCCGGCGTTCGTTGGATTGGCCACCTGGTCGCCCACGTAGCGCAGCGGGCCGTCAGCCGCATCCACCTGCACGAGACGACTCAGAAAATTTCGGCCCCAACGACTGTACAGCCAGCTGGTGCGGACAACGTAGAGCCGCTCCAGCACTTGGCGCGCAGCCCGCTCGCCGTGCAACTTCGTCCAGCCGTAGGCGCTCAGTGGCGCCGGGTCGTCGTATTCCAGATAGGGACCGAGCTTCCGACCGTCAAAGACGTAGTTGGTGCTTACGTACACCATCTGCGCGCCCGCGCGCTCGACGGCCCGTGCCACGTTCCACGTCCCCACGGCGTTTACCCGATAAGCCTCCGCCCGGTCGCGCTCGCAGCCGTCGACGTTCGTCGCAGCCGCCGTGTGGATGACCAGACGCGGTGAGATCTCACCCAGCGTTCGCTCGACCAGCGATGCGTTCGTTATGTCGAGTTGCGAGCGGTTCAACGTCACGGCCGTCTGCTCGTCCAGCCGTCGTGTCAATTCAATGCCCAGTTGACCGCCGGCGCCTGTCACCACCGTGGCCCCGCTCACCCTACGACTCCGAATCGTCGGGACCCGACTCGGCGTACATCAGCCCTACCGCAAACGCCGCCGTCACCACCGCCACCGCCACGAGTCCCGCGTATTGCACGACGCCCAAGGCACGCCCGGCCGAAATCATGAAGACCAGGGCCGTCAGAACGGCCGCCAACACAAGAAACGCCATCACGGCGGGGCGGCGGAGAAGTGTCAATCGGGAGCGCAGAAAGTTACCGTCCAGGCTGCGTATCCGGTGCGCATACCCCGGAGGGCTATCATACCAGCGTGGCACTTCGGCCCTCGGCCGCTACCTAAGGCTCCATTCACTCGATGCCGCCGACACTGCTCCCCGCCCACCGTGTGTTCATCTGGACCATCGGCTGCCAGATGAACCGCGCCGACGGTGAACGGATTCAGCGCGAACTCCAGCGCGCCGGCCACGCATCCGCCGATACCCTGGCCGAGGCCACCGCGGTCGTCGTCAACGGCTGCGCCGTGCGGGATAACGCCGACCGCAAGGTCTGGGGCATGCTCGGCATGATCAAGGGTCTCAAGAAAACCAAGCCCCATCTCGTCGTCGGCCTCACCGGCTGCACCGTGCACGCCGACGAAGCCGAACTGGCGCCTCACCTCGATCCCGTGGACGTGCTGTTCGACACCCTCAACGCCGAGCCCCTGCTTGCCAGGCTGGCCCGCTCGGCCCCGGCCGACGCGCCTGCCTACGAGGACGTCGAAGCCCAACCCGCGCCCGGCGCCGGAGCCGTCTCCCGTTTCGTCAATGTCATCTATGGTTGCGACAAGCGCTGCACCTACTGCATCGTTCCCTTCCGACGCGGCGCCCAGCGCAGCCGGCCCCTGGATGAAATCCTTGACGAGGTCCGCCGCTTCCGCGACGAGGGTGCGCGCGAGATTGTCCTGCTCGGCCAGATCGTCAACGCCTACGGGTTCGATCTGGACGGGACCGGACTGCCGGATGTGCTCCACGCCGTGGACGCCGTGGACGGCATTGAGCGAATTCGCTTCACCACCGCCCACCCCCGCTATATGACCCGGGCGCTGGCGGAGGCAATGCGCGACATTCCAGGCGTGTGCGAAGAAATCAACCTTCCGGTGCAGTCGGGAGACGACTGGGTTCTCAAGCGCATGGCGCGCGGCTACAGCTCGGGTTTCTATCGCGACACGATCGACATGCTGCGCGCCACCGTGCCGGGGGTGGCCCTGACCACCGACATCATCGTGGGCTTCTGCGGCGAGCTGGAGGAACACTTCCGAAACTCCCTGCGGTTGGTGCGCGACCTGCGCTTCGATCAGGTCCACGTCGCCGCCTTTTCGCCTCGCCGGGGTACCGTCGCCGCCGAGTGGTCCGACGACGTACCGCAGGCCGAGAAGCTACGCCGCCTCCATCGCATCGAGCGTGAACAGACCGTCATCGCCGAAGACATCAACCGCGCCTACCTCGGCCAACAGCCCGAGGTCTTGTTCGAAGAGCTCACCCCGGGCAAGGGGGAGCGGAACGAGCCGCGCTGGCGCGGCCGCACGCGGACGAACAAGCTGGTCTTCACCCCGGATCATTCCCGCCTGGTTCCCGGTGCTACGCATGCAGTCCGGATCACGGCGGCCACGCCATGGTCGCTCCGGGGCGCGGTCCCCCCCGGCGCCACTGTCTGACGGCCGGGTGCGCCCACGGCAGCGGCGCGGCAGGTCGCGCCGCGCCTTCTTGGCCGCTTCCGCTGCGGCCCTTCTAACGACGGCCTGCGGTGAGGCCGCCCCCTCGTCGGTCAGCTTGTCGGCGCGACCCTACTGGGAACCCGCGCTCACGGTCGCCACCGACTCGCTCGACGTGGTGCGCACGCTGGAACTCAACATCCGCGAACTTGGAGCGGGCTCCCAGACGCCCGAGCAGTTCGCGGCCGCCGCGCAGGCTCGATTCGAGGCCATCGGCGCCCTGGGACAGGTCCTCGTCCCGCTCAGCCCGCCCCCGTCCGCCGCCACGGCTCACCAGCATCTCACCACCGCCGTCGACACCCTGGTCGAGATCATCCCCACGCTGCGCGCCTACCAAGAACTCGAGGAACCCGAGCGACTCGTCCACGTCATTACCCTGCAGAGGCGCGCGCGAACCGCCATCCGCGCCTTCGCCGAAGTCATTGGGCCCGGCCGGACGAAGAACTGGCTGCTCGAGACGATCGCCGACCTGGGCGAGTTTCAGTTAGACGTCGTCCGGGTCCCCATGCTGGCCGTGTTGGTTGGGCCGTTCGACGACGAGACCGAAGCGCGCGCCCGAATTGGGCGGAGCCTCCCTTCCCTTCGCATGTCCCGCGTCTTCCGGCGTTGGGTTGAGGCGGGTCGCTACCCCACCGCGCACGAAGCCGACTCCGCCGCCCGTGAATGGCAGCTCGACGGATTCGCGACCCGAATTGAAGACGTCGTCGATCTCGCCTTCACGCTCACCGACGTCCGATCCCCCGCAGCCGGTCGATGGACCGAACGCGCCTGGCTGGCTCGTACCGATTTCGACATCACCGCTCTCGCAGCCTCCGACCAGGCCGAACTCGTGGTCGCCATCGCACGCGACGGCGCCGTCGCGGCGTTTGGCCCCGGCGGCAACGCCCGCTGGACGCGCAATCTCAGCATCCCGCTGTCGCGCGCGGCCGTGTCGAGCAACGGCGAACTCATGGCTGCCCACGGCTTCGATCTGCTGCTGCTCGATTCCGACGGCCAGCCGATCTGGCACTCGCCCGCGCGCCCCGACAACCAACTCCTCGAAGACGTGGTCTTCGCGCCTGACGGCGAATGGCTGGTCGCGCGCTCCACGAATGCCAGCGGCGTCGGGCACGTCTTTGCCTTCGGTCGATCCGGCCAGCTCTGGGGACCCACCAAGGCGTACATCAGTGCCACCGATGTGGCCCTCAATCCTGAAACCGCTACCGTGGCCGTCGCTTCATCCCACCGAGCGGAAAACCACGTCGTTCTGATCACGCCCGACGGCAATCTGGACCAGCGCTTCGGCGTCGATGGCCAGGTGCACCACGTGCTGTTTACGCAGACCGGCGAACACACCGTGGCCGTTACCGACCGCAGTTCGCAGATCTTTGACAGCGTGCATGGCGACCTCGTGTGGCAAATCGGCTATCCCTCGTCCGCCGCGGCTCGCATGCCCGTGGCCGACGCCATCGTGCTGGCCGGTCCGAACGGGCTGGCGGCGTTTAGCGTGACTGGGACTCAGCTGTGGCAAGTACCCGGGCTCGCGGTCGATCGACTGCTCGTTACCGACGCGTACGTGATCGCGCAGACCTCGGAACGCGCGCTTACCGTAATTCGTGCCGATGGAACGCAGCTCGGGCAGCTCGTGACCTCGTCCGAGATTCGCACCGTCGCCGCCGCGCCGGGCGCCAACCTCCTGCTGACGGCCAACGCCGAACGCACCATCGAAGCCTGGCAGCTGCCCGATGTCGAGCCGGCCGCCGGCTAGGGACGGTCGATCGCCGTCGACACCACGATGTGGTTGCGTAATTCGGCGCCGAATTCCAGCGCGTCGTGTATCTCGATGAACCGGCCCAGCGCCCGCGCTTCCCGGGCCTGCTGAATGCGCTCGGTAATCGCCGGCTGTCCTGCCAAGCTGTCGAGCAGACTCGATTGTCCGCCCGAACTAGTCGTCAGGATCGACCGCAAGAGCAGCGCCAGCGTCTGGGCGTCGGCGGGGAGCTCAGATGTCGCGCGGATTGAGCCGATATCGGCAAGCGCGGCCGCCGTTCCGCCGCTCTCGGCAATAACTCGCAACCTTGAGGTCTCGTCCCGAAGCGCCTGGGTCGCCAGCATCCCCAGGTAACCGGTGGCTGGGTCGAGTGCCGTCATCACGCGATCCGCCTCGCGCAGAAACGAGCGCAAGTCCGGATTGGTGACCATGTTGATCGGAAGCGCCTCCAATGCCTGGAGCCGTAGCGGGTCCGGCCGCGGCGGCAATCGCACCAGCGGAGCGCGACTCCGATCCGGGACGTCTGGCACCGCGTCTTCGCTCAGAAGACCGGATTGACTCGTGGACCCCGGCGCCGGCGGCCGCGGCGCTCCTGCCGGCTCGGTGGTGAGCAGCACCAGCAGCAGCGCTCCCACCGAGAGCGCCAGCACCCCAAGCAGCCCAAACAGCAGCCCGCGCAGCGTCAGCAGCCCGCCGAGTTGGCGTTTGCCCGTCACAGGTCCCTGCTCCACACCTGGAGACCACGGACGCAAACGATGCGTCGTCGAATTGGGCGCCTTCGGAACATCCAGGCAGTTCGTGCGCGTGCGATAGTCCGAGTCTATCCGCGAACGTCGGGTCGCCTCTGCTATATTTCGTACCGGCCCGGACGCCACCGCGTCGGGCCGCTTTTACGTGCCCGGACTCCACCAACCGTTTGCCTATGAACCCTACTGTCTGCCCCCTGACCTCGGATCGACGCGACGAAGCCTTGGATGTCGCCGATCGCGCCTTCGACGGCACGCCCCGCGACTATTTCGAACGGCACCAAAGCGCCGACCCCGCCTGGGATGTCTCGCAAAGCCTGGCCGTCGAGGAAGCTGGCGCCATCGTTGGGCACCTCTGGATCGCCGATCGGACGATGCGCTACGGCGAAGGGCGCGTTCGGTTCGGCGGCATTGCCGACGTGGGCGTGGATCCGGCCCATCGCAACCAAGGCTATGCCGGTCGGCTGCTTGACGCGGCGATCGAGCGAATGCAGGCCAACGGCCAGCCGCTGTCGCTGCTCTCGACCGGCCAGCCCCACGTCTACGCGCGACGAGGATGGCACGCCATTTCAACCGCGCAGGTCGAAGCCGAGTTCCCCAGCGGGGACATTGAGTCTGCCGGCGGCTTCGTTGTCCGCCCGTTTCAGGCCGATGACGTGACCGCCGTCGCCGGCATCTACCAAGACATCGCGGCTGACCGCGTCGGCCCGCTCGAACGCAGCGAGGCCTACTGGCTCGCGTTGATGGACTGGCTGCCGCGCCTGAAGCCGGATTCCGAGGTCCGATTCGAAGTGCTGGTGCAGGTTCGAACGGTCGTGGCCTACGCCATCACCCAGTTGGGCGACGACGAACTGGAGATTCTGGACGGCGGCATCCAGTACGAAGACCTGGCCATCCCCCTGTTGAGCGCCTGGCGGGCCCGCGCCGCGGCGCGCAGCGTCAGCCGTCTGACCGGCGAACTGCACCCGGCATCCGAGCTGTTCGACCTGTTGCGCAAGCGGGCCGGGGCCAGCCTCAAGCCCGTCAAGCACTACATGGTCAGGCTCAACTCGCTGCGCGGGGCGTTGGAAAGCGTCGTCCCCGAACTCATCAGGCGCCGACGACGAATGGCCCCCTTGCCGGGTCCCACCTTCGTTCTGCGTGTCGCCGGCGAAGACGTGAGGATCGAGACGCCGATGGCCAACATGGTCATCGGCGAAGCTGTCGGTAATGAACCGGTCGTCGAACTCACCAGCGGGCAGTTCCTGGACCTATTCCTCGGAGCGCCCGGTGGCTACGAGGCTCTGGACGCCGCCGGCCTTGCGCCTCACATTGACGTGTATCTGCGCCGGCTGTTTCCCAATTCACCATTCATGTATTGGGGCGCTGACCGCTTTTAGGCAACGTCGGGTCCGGCGCTGCATAGAGTTGAAACGTCTCGGCCGAGTATCGCCCGTGCGTCGGAAGGTAATCCTGGCGCGTCAGACCGTGCGTCGATCCCGAGAGGACCGGCAACGCCACCTCCGGCACCAGTGACGCGAACTGCTCGGGCCGTTCCCGCAGCCGTCTCATGTCCACGACCGCCACGCCGTCGGTCTCCCGACCGTTCGGTCGCGGCTCGCCGCGCACGTACCGCATGCTGAAGATCAGGTAGGTGTTCAGCTCGCCGGGATCAATCCGATGCCGCACCGCAACCAGAACCTCCGGTTCGGCAATAACCCCGGCTTCTTCCTCGACCTCCCGAACCAGTGCCCCCTCCAGCGACTCGCCCGGATCGACCTTCCCGCCCGGAAACATGAAGCGCCCTTTGATATCGCTGTAGGTAAGGCGAACCAGCAGCACGCCCCCGTCCATCCGCACCACGCCCCCGACGCCGATGATGTTCCGGTGTCCGGTCCTTTCCATCGCGCCTGGCGCTTGGCTGTGCCTGGAACCCGCGTCAGCCGTTATCGGGCCCCCGCCGAGATCGTCTGGATCAGCCTGACCACTTCCTCCACCGCAATCTCGTAGTACTGCCGTCCCAGGTCCGCCGTCGCGGCCCGCGCATCGTCGCTCAGGCCCGTGATTCGAGCGCCCGGAAACGACATGTACACCACGTCCGCCACGTTCACGGACGCGCCCATCGTGGACATCCCCAACTTTGGCCACCCCGAGCTTCTCGGGTCGTCCCGATCCGCGTGCTCGATCGGCAGCAGGTCGTCGCGCACCAGGTCCGGATCCAGGTGCAGCATCAGCGACGTTTCAAAGTCGCCCCCGTGCCCGGGCACGTGCACCTGGCGGCTGGCCTGTACCGCCTCCAGTCGCGGCCGGGCGATGTCCCAATAGGCGCCCGCGGCCACCCGCACGTCCGGGTGCTGGAGCACGAAGTCTCGGGCCGCCTGCTGAATCAACAGGATGTTGCCGCCGTGCCCGTTCAGGATCAGGACGCGCCGAAACCCGGAAAGCGTCAGGCTCTCAAGCAGTTCCAGGAGGACCAGGCTGAACGTGCTGCTGCGCAGGGTGAGCACACCGGGAAACGGCCGGTGATGATCGGAGCTGCCAAAGTGCAACGGCGGGCTCACGATCACGTCAAGCTCGCCTGCCGCCTCGGCCGCCCCGCGCGCCACCGCCATGCAACACATCGTGTCCAGCCCGATCGGGTTATGCGGCCCGTGTTGCTCGATCGCTGCCGTCGGAAGAATCGCCACGGCCTCGGGCGCGCGCGCCCCAACTTCATCACGGTTCAGACGTTCCAGCGCCGTATACGCCATCGGGTGACCTCGCAGCGTCGATCCGGCGAATCGTGCCCGGCCGTGCGGTCGCTGGCAAGGCAACCCGAACGCAGATCTGCGGTCAGCGGCGCGGCCGGCGCCGTACGTCCCGATGGCCGCCCCCGAACCGGGCCCGCGCCGTCGTCGCGCCGCCGGCGGCCTAGCCCTCGGCGACGGCCCCTACGGCGGCTTCTGTCGGCGCTTCCTCCCCGGTCTCGGCGTCCGTTGCAAACGAGAATTCACCGTCCACCACATCCACCCGCACGGTGCTGCCCGCGCCACACTCCTCGCGCAGCAGCATCCGGGCAATCACGTTTTCGATCTCCCGCTGCATCGTCCGGCGCAACGGGCGCGCCCCGTAATTCGGATCCCAGCCCATGGCCAGCACCAGGTCCTTGGCCGCGGTAGTGAGTTCCACGGCGATCCGCTGCCCTTCCAGCCGCGCCGCCAGTTGCGAGGCCATCAGGTCCACGATTTCTCGCAGCTGCGGTTGCGTCAGCGAGTGGAAGATGATGATCTCGTCGATCCGGTTCAGGAACTCGGGCCGGAATCGCCGCCGCAGGTCGGTCATCAGGCGGGCGCGCATCTCGCGATGGTCCCGCGCCTCGGCCGCCGCGTCGTCCCCGGCGGGCACCCCGAAGCCAAGCTGGTTCTCCCGCCGGATGTGTTGCGCCCCCACGTTCGACGTCATGATGATGATCGTGTTGGCAAAGTTGACGTGGCGGCCGTGGCCGTCGGTCAGCCGGCCGTCGTCCAGCACCTGCAGCAGCACATTGAACACCTCGGGGTGCGCCTTTTCGATCTCGTCGAACAGCACCACCTGGTATGGGCGGCGGCGCACCCGTTCCGTCAGCTGCGCCGCGTCGTCGTAGCCCACGTAACCCGGCGGCGCCCCAATCAGGCGGCTCACCGTATGCCGCTCCCCGTACTCGGACATGTCCACCCGCAGCAGCGCCGCTTCGTCGTCGAACATGAACTCGGCCAGCGCCCGCGCCAGTTCGGTCTTTCCGACGCCCGTCGGACCCAGGAATATGAACGAACCGATCGGCCGCGAGGGATCCCCGATCCCGCTGCGCGACCGCCGAATCGCGTCGGCCACCGCCGTCACCGCCTCATCCTGGTTGATCAGGCGCCGGTGCAGCGCCGTTTCCATGCCCAGCAGGCGCTCCGCCTCTTCCTCGAACATCCGCGCCACCGGCACGCCGGTGATGCTTGAGACCACCTCCGCCACGTCGTCCGCGTCCACTGTCTCGGTCAGGTCCTGCTCGGCCAGCCACTTCTTGCGGGCCGACTCCAACTGCGCCTCGTTCTGCAGGACTTCGGACTTCAAGTTGGCCGCCCGCTCGTAATCGCGCCGCCGCCAAGCCGCCTCTTCGTCGGCCTTCAGGTCGTCAATGACCTTCATGGCCTGCCGGAGCTCGTCCGGCGCATCGAAGATGTCCACCCGCACCTTGGCCGCCGCCTCGTCGATCAGGTCGATGGCCTTGTCAGGCAGGAAGCGCTCGGTGAGATAACGTTCCGACAGTTCCACCGCCGCTTGCAGCGCCGCGTGGCTGATCGTCAGGCCGTGATGATCCTCGTAGCGGTCGCGCACGCCCTCCAGCACCTGCACTGTCTCCTCGATGCTCGGCGCCTCGATGTGCACCGGCTGGAAGCGGCGCGCCAGCGCCTTATCTTTCTCCACGTGTTGCCGGTACTCGTCGAGCGTGGTCGCGCCGATCGCCTGCAATTCGCCGCGCGACAAAGCCGGTTTCAGCATGGTCGCCGCGTCGATCGCGCCCTCGGCCCCGCCCGCGCCCACGGCCTGGTGCAGCTCGTCAAAGAACAGGATGATCTGGCCCTCGGAGGCCCGCACCTCGTTGATCACCGCCTTCAGCCGCTCTTCGAATTCTCCCCGGAACTTGGCGCCGGCCAGCATGGCGCCCATGTCCACGGCCAGCAGTTCGCGCCCGCGCAACAACTCCGGCACGTCGCCGCCGGCAATCCGCTGCGCCAGACCCTCCACGATGGCCGTCTTCCCCACGCCCGGCTCGCCGATCAGGGCCGGGTTGTTCTTAGTCCGCCGGGCCAGCACCTGGATCACCCGCCGGATCTCGGCCTTGCGCCCGATGACCGGATCCAGTCGGCCGGCGCGCGCCATGTCCGTCAGGTTGACGCTGTACTTCTCGAGTACTTCGTAGCGGCTCTCCGCGCTCGGCGTGGACGAGCGCTGCGCGCCGCGAATCTCGCGCAGCGCCCGATACACCCCTTCCGCGTCGATCCCGATCGAGCGCAGGATGCGCCCGGCCTGCGTGTCCTGCGACTTGGTCAGCGCCAGCAGCAAGTGCTCGTTGCCCACGTATTCGTCGTCCAGCCGGTCCGCTTCCTCGCCGGCCGCCTGGATCGTTGCCACCGCCTGCGGCGTCACGAACATCTGGCCCTGCGCAATTGGTCCGTCGGCCTGGTCCGAGGTCACCCGCGGCTTTGCCCCCAGGGCGCGCTTCGCTTCGCCGCGCGCCAGGTCCGGCGAGACGCGCAGGCGTTGCAGAATCCGCACCGCCAGCGAGTCGTTCTGATCCAGCAGCGCCATCAACACGTGATCGGCGTCCAGCTGGTTATGACTGCTCTCCAGCATGATCGACTGCGCCCGCTGGATCGTCTCCTGCGCCTTCTCCGTGAATTTCTCGAAATTCATCATCGTGGCGGCCGTCTGTCTCGGTAGCGACCGGCGCCGGGCTCCCTGGTCGCGCGCTGCAGCGCATTTCGGAGTCGTTGAATCTCGGCCTCATAGCGCTGCCGGAGTTCCGTCAGATCGCGCTGATGCTCCGCCGCCTGCCGCTGATACCGGTCGCGCATGTTCAACACCACCTCAACCCCGGCCAGGTTCACGCCGAGTTCGGAGGTCAGCCGCTGGATCAGCCGCACCCGCTCGATGTCCTCCTGCGAGAACATGCGCACGTTGCCGGGCGAGCGGCTGGGCGTGAGCAGGCCGATCCGTTCGTAATGCCGCAGGGTCTGCGGGTGGATTTCGGTGATCTCCGCCACCACCCCGATGAAGTACGCCGGCCGTGAGTGAAGGTCGTCCGGGTCGTCGCCGTCGCGGTCGAACACCACGTCAGTTCACCGCCGAGGGTGTGGGAACTTCCCCGCGGATAGCCGCCAGTTCTTGAAACAACTCGCGTTCGCGCGCGCTCAGGTTTCGCGGAAGGCGCACCTGGATTCGCACAAACATGTCGCCGCGCTCGCTGCCGCCGCGTCGCGGCAGTCCCTGACCGCGCAACCGCAACCTTCTGCCATGTTGCGTCTCCGGCGGTACGCGCACCGATAGGGACGAGCCGGACGCCGTCGGAACTTGCACCGAGGTTCCCAGCACCGCCTCGGTAAGCTCGATTGCGACCTCCGTCTCCAGGTCGTCGCCCGTGCGCTTGAATCCGGGTTCAGCATCCACGCGGACTCGAAGGAACAGGTCCCCCCGCGAACCGTCGGCCCGCACCGCCCCTTCGCCCGCCACCCGCAGCCGCTGCCCGTCGCGCACGCCTTTCGGAATCGTCACGTCGATCCGCCGCTGGCGCACGCGGCCGTCGGGCGACGGCACCTGCATCGTCAAGGCCCGGCGCCCGCCGTTCAGTACCTCGTGCAGGCTCACCGGCAACGTCTCTTCAACATTCGCCTGCTGCGGTCGCTGCGCACGCTGCGGCCGGGCGCGACCGCCGAAGAGCGCGTCAAAGAAGTCGCTGAATCCCGACGCCCCGCCGCCGCCGAACAAGTCGCCGAACCCGTCCATGCGCGCGCCGCTTTGCCGAAACGCTTCGTCGAACGATCCCGTGCGCCGCCAGTTCGACCCGAAGCGGTCGTACTGCTGCCGCTTCTCCGGATCGCTCAGCACCTCGTGCGCCTCGTTGATCTCCTTGAACCGCGACTCCGCCGCCGGGTCGTCCGGATTCACGTCCGGGTGGTAGCGCCGCGCCAGGCGCCGGTAGGCCGACTTGATGTCGTCCGGCGACGCGTTCCGTGGAACACCCAGGGTCTGGTAGTAGTCCTTGTATTCCACGCGCGCCGCCTATGTCCCGTCGTCCGAGACGGCCACTTCCACCCGCGCCGCGCGCAAGACGTCGTCGCCCCAGCGATACCCCGCCTGGAGCTCGGCGGTGATCGTGCCTGCCGGCACGTCGGCGCTGGGACGCGTGGCCACGGCTTCATGCCAGTAAGGATCGAAGGCGCCGTCCGTCTCGATCGAGCGGACCCCCCGCGCCTGCAGCAACGCGTCCAGCCGGCCGCGGGTGAGCTGGACGCCCTCCCGCGCGCTCGCCGCGTCGGATCCCGCGTCCAGCGCCGCCAGCGTCCGATCAAGATCGTCCGCCACGCTCAGGATGTCGCCCAACAGCGACGACTTGGCCTGCTGGATCAGGTCGTCCGTCGTGCGGTTGACCCGCTTGCGAAAGTTGTCCATTTCGGCGCGCAGGCGCAGAAGCTGGTCGTTCAGCGCCTCCACCTCCGCCTCCAGTTCGGCTTCGCGCTCGCTGTTGGCATCGGCCTCGCGCTCGCGTGAATCAGCGTTCATCGGACCTCTACTTCTCGTCCGCGGCCTCGAATTCGGCGTCGACCACATCGTCGTCCGCCGCAGCCTCGCCCGCGTCTGGGGCCGCTTCGGCGCCGTCGGCGCCCGGCGCCGCCTGGTACATCTGCTCGCCCAGCTTCTGGGCCGCGGTCTGCAACACCGCCACCGCGCTCCGGATTGCCTCCAGATCCTCGCCCTCCAGGGCCTTGCGCACGTCCGCGATCGCCCGCTCCGCCGCCTCCCGGTCAGCCGCCTCGATCTTGTCGCCGTTCTCACTGATCAGGCGCTCGGTCTGATAGGCCAGGCTGTCGGCGTTGTTGCGCAGTTCAGCCTCCTCGAGTTGCTGGCGGTCTTCCGCGGCGTGCTGCTCAGCCTCCTTGACCAGCGCCTCCACCTGATCATCGGACAGGTTGGTGCTGGCCGTGATCGTGATGCGCTGTTCCTTGGCCGTCGCCAGGTCCTTGGCCGAGACGTTCACAATCCCATTGGCGTCGATGTCGAACGTCACTTCGATCTGCGGCACGCCGCGTGGCGCCGACGGAATACCCTCCAGCCGGAAGCGCCCCAGCGTCGTGTTGGCCCGCGCCATCGGGCGTTCGCCCTGCAGCACGTGAATGTCCACCGCCGTCTGCCCGTCGTCGGCCGTCGAGAAGATCTCCGACTTGCTGGTCGGGATCGTCGTGTTGCGCGGAATCAGCGCCGTCAGCACGCCGCCCAGCGTCTCCACGCCCAGCGACAGCGGCGTCACGTCCAGCAGCACCACGTCCTCGACCTCGCCGGCCAGCACGCCCCCCTGGATCGCGGCGCCAATGGCCACCACCTCGTCGGGGTTCACGCCCTGGTTGGGATCCTTGCCGGTCAGCTCGCGCACCAGCGCCTGCACGGCCGGCATGCGCGTCGACCCACCCACCATCACCACCTCGTTAATCTCCGAGGCCCGGATGCCGGCATCGCCCAGCGCGCGCCGGAACGGCTCCACGCAGCGCTGCGTCAGGTCCTGCGTCAGCCGCTCGAACTCCGCCCGCGTCAGCGCCACGTCCAGGTGCTTCGGCCCGGTCTGGTCCGCCGTGATGAACGGCAGGCTGATCTGCGTCTGCGGTACCGACGACAACTCCTGCTTGGCCTTCTCCGAGGCCTCGATCAGCCGCTGCAGCGCCTGCGGGTCCTTGCGCAGGTCAATGCCCTCGGCTCGCAGGAAGCCATCGGCCACGTGGTCCACCACCCGTCGGTCATAGTCGTCGCCGCCCAGGTGGGTGTCGCCGTTGGTGGCCTTGACCTCGAACACGCCGTCGCCCACCTCCAGGATGGTCACGTCGAACGTCCCGCCGCCCAGGTCCCACACCAGGATCGTCTCGGCCCCGCGCTTGTCCAGCCCGTACGCCAGCGCCGCCGCCGTGGGCTCGTTGATGATGCGCCGCACGTTCAGGCCGGCAATCTCGCCCGCGTTGCGGGTCGACTGGCGCTGCGAGTCGTTGAAGTACGCCGGCACCGTGATCACGGCGTCCGTCACGTCCTCGCCCAGGTACTTCTCCGCGTCCGCCTTCAGCTTCTGCAGCACCACCGCCGAAATCTCTTCCGGAGTCACCTCGCGCCCGCTCTCCGGGATCTTGATCAGCACTTCGCCCGCGCGGCCCTCGGTCACGTCAAAGGTCACCGCGGCCGACTCGTCGCCCACTTCCGTGAGCCGCCGGCCGACAAACCGCTTGGAGGAATTGATCGTGTTCTTGGGATTCATCACCGCCTGCCGCCGGGCCAGCTGCCCGACCAGGCGCTGACCGCCCGCGCCGTACGCCACCACCGACGGCGTCAGGCGGCTGCCCTCGGAGTTCGTGACCACGTTCGGGTCGCCGCCCTCCATCACGGCAACGACCGAATTCGTCGTCCCCAGGTCAATCCCAATGATCTTGCTCGCCATCTGCTGCCTCCTAGGCTGATCCGGACGCGGCTGCCGGTCCCTGTTGATCCGTCGCCGCGGATTCGTTCATCAATACGGTTGCTAGCACGGTGTCCATGTCGTCAACCCATACGAAGCGCATCTGCTTGCGCACCCGCATGGGGATGTCGTCCAGGTCGGATCGGTTCTCTTCCGGTGCGATCACGGTGTGCAGGCCGGCCCGATGCGCGGCCAGCACCTTCTCCTTCAGGCCGCCGATCGGCAGCACGCGCCCCCGCAGGGTCACCTCGCCCGTCATCGCAATCTCGCGCCGCACCCGGCGGCCGGTCATCGCCGAGATGATCGCCGCGCCCATCGTGATCCCGGCGGACGGCCCGTCCTTCGGCACCCCGCCGGCCGGCACGTGCACGTGCAGGTCGCGCTCGGCAAACAGCCCGGGATCCACGCCCAGCACGCCGGTGCGCGCCCGCGCAAACGACAGCGCCGCGCGGGCCGACTCGCTCATCACGTCGCCCAGCTGCCCGGTCAGGCGCACCTTGCCGGCGCCCGCGATCCAGGCCGCCTCCACGTCCAGCACCTCGCCGCCGACCGGCGTCACCGCCAGGCCCGTCGCCACGCCCACTTCCGGCGTGCGCAACTCGTCCTCCGGCAGATATTTCGCCGGCCCCAGCGCCGATCGCACCCGGCGCGGCGTCACCCGCGCGGCCGTTCGGTTGTTGGCCGCGATCCGGCGAGCCAGCTTGCGGCACACCGCCGCCAGTTCGCGCTCGAGGTTCCGCACCCCCGCCTCGCGGGTGTAGTGCCGAATGACCTCGCGCACCGCCCGATCGGTAAACGTAATGCCGGACTTCCGCAAACCGTGGCTGCGAATCTGCCGCGGCAACAGGTATCCCTGCGCGATCCGCACCTTCTCGTCTTCCGTATACCCGCTCAGCTCGATGACCTCCATCCGGTCCCGCAGCACCGGCGGAATGTCCTCGGCCGTGTTCGCCGTGGTCACAAACAGCACCCGCGAAAGATCGAACGGCACTTCCAGGTAGTGGTCCGAGAAGCTGTGGTTGTATTCCGGGTCCAGCACCTCCAGCAGCGCCGACGAGGGATCGCCCCGGAAATCTCGGCCGATCTTGTCGATCTCGTCCAGCAGCATCACCGGATTGCGCGAGCCGGCCCGTCGCAGCGCCTGGATGATCCGGCCCGGCAGCGCCCCCACGTAGGTGCGTCGATGCCCGCGGATCTCGGCCTCGTCGCGCACCCCGCCCAGCGAGATGCGCACGAACTCGCGACCCAGCGCCCGCGCGATCGAGCGGCCCAGGCTCGTCTTGCCCACCCCCGGCGGACCCGCGAAACAAACGATCGGGGTCCGGAATTTGGACGAAATTGCGCGCACCGCCAGGAACTCCAGCACCCGCTCCTTGGGCTTCTCCAGCCCGTAGTGATCGCGGTCCAGCACACGCCGCGCGCGCGCCAGGCTGCGGTGGTCGCGCGTTTCGTGCGCCCACGGCAGCGCCAGCAGCCAGTCCAGGTAGCTTCGAATCACTCCCACCTCGGGCGAGGTCGGCGGCGTCGCGTCCAGCCGCGAAATTTCCTGCTGCGCCTTCGCCGCCACGTCCTTCGGCAAGTCCGAGGCGTCCACCCGGTCGCTCAGGTCCTGCGCGTCGTCCGTCTGCGGGCTGGATATGCCTAGTTCCCGCTGGATCGCCCGCAGCTGCTCGCGCAGGTAATAGTCGCGCTGCACCTTCTCAATCCCGTCCTGGATCTCGCCCTGGATCTTGTTGCGAATGTTCAGAATCTCGACCTGCTTGGCCAGATAGCGCGCCACAAAGCGCAGCCGCTCGGTCAGATCCAGCGTCTCCAACACCGTCTGCCGCTCGTGCGGCGACATGTCCGACGAAAAGGCCACATAGTCCGCCAGCCAGCCGGGATCGCCGGCGCGGCGTGTCATGGCCACCGTCTCGGGAGCGAACATGTTCGTCTCCTCCGCCACCCCCTCCACGTGCGTCACCACCACCCGGCGCAGCGCCTCCAGCTCCAGCGACGGGCTATACCGCACCGTCAGCGGCGTCACGCGGGCTTCAAAGTGCTCCGCCACCTGCGTGATCTCGTCCACCGACGCCCGATACTGGCCTTCCAGCAACACCTGTACGCCGCCGTCCGGCATGCGCAGCCGCCGGATCACCTTGGCTGCCGTGCCCACCGAGCACAGGTGCTCCGGATCCACGGTCTTGCGCGCCCGGCGCTGCGTCACCACCACGACCAGGTCGCCGCTGTCGGCCGCCGCCGCCAGCGCGTCCACCGAGACGGCTCGGCTGGCGTGCAGCGGCATCGTCAACTCTGGATAGGCCACCCAGTCGGGCAACGGCACCACCGGCAGGCGCGTCGACTCCGGACGCACCGAAACCACGGTGCGCCGCGGTACCGCCTGCCCGCTTCCCTGATCCTCGCTGCCGTCGGCTTCGGCCTCGGCGCGTTTCGATCCAGTCATATCAGGCACGATAGTAGGTATTGAGTGAGTCACTGTCAAGTAATCTTACTTACTTCCAGTCAGTATCATCTCGCCGCCCGCACCGGCACTCACCACGATTGCTCCGCGAGATCGGGGGCGTCCGCCCTGTCCTAACCGCGGATCCCCACGCCCGGCGGGGCGGCCGTGGCCACACCTGCCGCGGGGCATTCGCCGCACCACTTTTCCCGGCACCAGCGGCGGTATATCCGCAGCAGCCCTTGCTGCGCCAGCGCCGATCCCAGCCCGCGTCGTTCCAGCCGCAGCGTGTCGGCCATGTAGCGCGTGTGACGGTTCCAGCCAACCGATCCCAGGCCGGCCAACACCGTGGCGGCCGCGTCGACCAGTTCGGGCCGCCGCGACCAGCCCCCCAGCGCCGCCGCGAACGGCAGCACCGCGTTCACCAGCACCTCCAGGCTCCGCCCGCGCCCGATCAGCGCCGGCAGCGGCCGCGCCGCCCGCCGCCCCACGTCCAGGCGCCGCGCCCAGAAGTCCTCCGGACCTACTCGTACTTGGAACCACTCGACCAGGTCGCGACCGCGCCCTTCGTCGTTGGCGTTCAGCACCTGCCCCGCCAGCCGCTCCGCCAGCCGACGCCGCGCCATTGGCGCCATGCTCAACAGCCTGGCCGCCCCCGCCAGTCGCCGCGCCGGCCGGTTGTGGGGGCGCACCGCCGCCAGCGTCCAGTCCTCGACCGCCGGCGCCGCGCGCGGCGAGCCGCTGGCCCAGGCCTCCTCGAGCGCGTGCTCATGCGAGTGCTCCGCTTGCTGCCCTCGCTGGCTCGGCAGCAACCCCGCCGCTCCAAGCAGCTCAGCCTCCACCCGGATCCGCCGCGCCGTCAGCGACGGCCCCGCCAGCGAACTCAGCAGCTCGATCGGCGCCGCCTCGGCCACCGCCTCGAATTGCTCGGTGTTGGCGCTATATCCCAGCGCCCGCATAATCGCCCGATACAGCGCCTGGTCCGCACCCAGCGCCTCGATGTCGCTCTCCAGCACCGCCGCCCGCTCCCTGTGCCGCCGCAGACCCTCCGCCTCCACCGTCGCGCGCACGTCCTCCCGGGCCGCCGGCCGCGATCCTGCGATCCAGCACGGCCACCCGGCCGGCTTCGCACGCTGACCTCGACGCTCCCCGCGATTGGCCAGCGCCTGCGTCGCCACAATGCACGGCGGCCGGGTCGAGTCGCTGCGGGCCGCCGCCGTCCAGACCAGGTGCAACAAGTCACCGGCGTAGCGCGCGTCCGCGTCGTGCCCATGCGCCCCCCAGGACGCCTCGTGCAGGTGGACTTCCACGTGGATCCGGCGCGCCGGACCGCCCTCAATGCTTACGATCGCGTCTTGCAGGTCCGGACCTGCCAGGCCCGTCCGTCGGCCGGGGTATACCACCTCGATCGATCGCCCCAGTGAATCGCGCATGGGACCGGCACGCGAGGCAACCTCCAGCCACAATTGCACCAGTTCGGCTTCGGACCCCGGCCGCGGCGGGTCGCCGACCCCGATTGCGTCGCGCGTCAACGACAACTCCGTCACCGCGCACTAAAACGCTCACAGCTTAGTGTGCCCCAATTGTGTCCCGCCCTCCCGCTATTGACGCGCACCGCATCCTTCCGCACACTCGCCTCGAACTCTTGGGCTACGAGTACGCATGACCCACGGTCACTCGCCAGCTTGCGGCGTCTATTTTGCGTTTCCAGGGCCGGCGCAGCCGGATCGTGACTCTATGTAGTCCAACGATTCGCGGACGCCGGCAGCAGAGGTGAAAGCCTCTGCTTTTTTCTTTCTCCGAGAACCCACCGCCACCGCCCACATCAGGAGCCCGCCCGATGATCATCGTCATGAAAAATACCGCCGGCCAGGCGGCCCTGGATGCGGTCGAAGCCCGCGTCCAGGCCGAGGGTCTGGAAACCCGCGTCCTGCCCGGCGAGCACAAGACCGTCATCGCCGTCATCGGCACCCGTCCGCCCGAGCTGCTCCAACAGCTTGAGCGCATGCCCCACGTCGAGGCCACCATCCCGATCAGCGAACCCTTCAAGCTCGCCGCCCGTACCGACAGCCGCGAGCGCTCGGTCATCCAGGTCGGCGACATGGAGATCGGCAACGGCGCCGTCACCATCATGGCCGGCCCCTGCACCGTCGAGAGCCCCGAGCAAATGGCCGCCACCGCCCAACACGTCGCCTCCGCCGGCGCCCAGCTGCTGCGCGGCGGCGCCTACAAGCCGCGCAGCTCCCCCTACAGCTTCCAGGGCATGGGCGTCCGCGGCCTTGAACTCCTGGCCGAGGCCCGCGAGGCCACCGGCCTCCCGGTCATCACCGAGGTCCTTGACCCACGTCAGGTCGAAGTCGTGGCCGAATACGCCGACGTCATGCAGATCGGCACCCGCAACGCCCAGAACTACCCGCTCTTGCGCGAAGTCGGCGGCTGCGGCCGCCCCGCCCTGCTCAAGCGCGGCATGGGCAACACTATCGACGAGTGGCTCATGTGCGCCGAGTACATCATGGCCGCCGGCAACCCCGACGTGATGCTCTGCGAGCGCGGCATCCGCACCTTCGAAACCTCCTCGCGCTTCACCCTCGACCTCAACGCCATCCCCTTGCTGCGGCGCCGCACCCACCTGCCCATCGTCGTCGACCCCTCCCAGGGCACCGGCCACTGGTACATGGTCCAATCCATGGCCCTGGCCTCCGTCGCGGCCGGCGCCGACGGCATCATCGTCGAGGTCCATCCCTCGCCCGAGTCCGCCTTGATCGACGGCCAGCAGAGCCTCAGCTTCAGGCACTTCAGCGAGTTGATGGCCCAGCTCGAACCGATGGCCGCGGCCCTGGGGCGCCCGCTCGGCGCAGTGGTCGGCGCGTGACCGACGCCCCCGCCCCGCCGGGCGCCGTCGTCGTCGAACCGGCCCGCCGCCTGCGCGGCGAGCTCACGGTTCCCGGCGACAAGTCCATCACCCACCGGGGCCTCCTGCTCGGCGTCCAGGCGGCCGGACGTTCGCGCCTGCGCAACCCCGGCCTCGGCGCCGACACTCGCGCCAGCGCCGCGCTCGTCCGGGCGCTCGGCGCGGAAGTCTCGATCGACGCGGACGAGCTCCGCGTCGTCGGCCTCGGCCTCCACGGCCTCAAGGAACCCGCCGACGTCCTCGACTGCGGCAACAGCGGCACCACCATGCGCCTCGCCGCCGGCCTGCTCGCCGGGCGGCCCCTGCACGCAGTCCTCACCGGCGACGCCTCCCTGCGCACCCGCCCCATGGACCGCATCGTGCGCCCCCTGCGCGCCCTCGGCGCGCGCATCGACGGCCGCGCCAACGGCGCCTACGCCCCCCTCGCCCTCGCACCCGGCCACCTTCACGGCGCTGAGCTGGACATCCCCGTCGCCAGCGCCCAGGTCAAGTCCGCCATCCTCCTCGCCGCCTTGCGCGCCGACGGCTCCACCCTGCTGCGCCAGCCCGCCCCCTCCCGCGACCACACCGAACGCATCCTCAGCGCCCAGGGCGCCGTTCTCCACACCACCGGCGGCGAGATTCGCTGCGAACCCGCCGACGACCTCCACGCCCTCGATCTCGACGTCCCCGGCGATATCTCCTCCGCCGCCTTCTGGATCGCCGCCGCCGTCCTCCATCCCGACGCGGAAATCACCGTTCGCAACGTCGGCCTCAACCCGCTCCGCACCGGCATCCTCGACGCCCTCCAGGACATGGGCGCCGACATCGACGTACAGATCGAAACCACCGACCCGGAACCCTCGGGCGCCGTCACCGCGCGCTCATCCAACCTGAGATCGGTCCACGCCGGCGGCCACCTCATCCCCCGCCTCATCGACGAAGCCTCCCTCCTCGCCCTCCTCGCCACCCGAGCCCACGGCGAATCCCGTATCACCGACGCCCAGGAACTCCGTGTCAAGGAATCCGACCGCCTCCACACCACCGAACGCGCCCTCTCCGCCCTCGGCCTCGAGCTCGAGGCCGAACCCGACGGCTTCACCGTCGCCGGCGGCGCCCGCGCGGCCGGCGGCACCGTCGACGCCGCCGGTGATCACCGCATCGCCATGCTCGCCGCCGTCGCCGCCGTCAGCGGAACCGGCCCCGTCACCATCCGCGGCGCCCAGGCCGTCAACGTCTCCTATCCCAGCTTCTGGGACGACCTCGCCCGCCTCGCCAGATGAGCGCCGCCTACGCCGTCATCGGCTGGCCCCTCGGCCACACCCTCTCCCCCGTCATGCACCAGGCCGCTCTCGACGAACTCGGCCTCGACGCCACCTACACCGCCCTGCCCACGCCCCCGGGCACCGAATCCGACCGCTTCCAGGGCGTCCGCACCGGCGCCCTGGACGGCCTCAACGTCACCATCCCCCACAAGCTCGCCGCCTTCCGCGCCATGGATCGCCTCACCCCCGCCGCCCAACGCACCGGCGCCGTCAACACCGTCATCCGCGACGGCTCGCGCCTCCTCGGCGACAACACCGACCCCTACGGCTTCATCGAAGCCCTCCGCCAATTCGGCGGCTTCGATCCGGCCGGTTCGTCCGCCGTGGTGCTCGGCGCGGGCGGCGCCGCCCGCGCCGCCGTCCTGGCCCTGCTCGACAGCGGCGCCAGCCGCATCATCGTCGCCAACCGCACACCCGCCCGCGCCCACGAACTCGTGAAAAACCTCGAACCGCCCGACGGCCCGCCCATTGACGCCTATGCGCTAACCGACAGCCGCCTGCCCCTGCTCATGCCCCACGCCCAACTCCTCGTCAACACCACCAGCGTCGGCATGGATGGCGGCCCCGCGCCCGCCGAAAGCCCAGTGCCCCCCGACTGGCTCCACCCCAACCTCTTCGTCTACGACATCGTCTACCGCCCCGCCGTCACGCCCCTCCTCGCAGCCGCCCAACAGATCGGCGCATCCACCCTCGGCGGCCTCGAAATGCTCGTCATGCAAGGCGCCGCCAGCCTCCAACAATGGACCGGCCGCCCCGCCCCGGCGCGTACCATGCTCACAGCCGCCCGCACCGCCCTGCACGCCAGCGAGTCACCGTGATCGGACCCAACCTGGCAGCCCGTCGTCTCCTCCCTTTCCCTGTGCAATCCTTGCAACGCGCCACTCGCCCTCGAAGCCACGGCGGCTCTTACTTCCTCTCCTGGCGGATGGCAACTGTGCGCGGCGTCTATCTCTTCCAGGAGACGCCGCTCTTCACCCTCTCCAAGGGGAGAGGCAGATTCGGGCGTCTTCGGCCGAAATCGGTGAGGGGTCTTCCGGGCACCAATCCCCGGGTTGCGAAAACGTCTCCAGTCGGCTGGAATTCACTGGAGAGACTTCTCCGTTTGCCAGTGAATCTGCCCCACTACCGGCTGGACGCCGGCCCTACCGAAACTTCACCCTGACCCCATGGCCAACCTCCGCTACCTGACCGCCGGCGAATCCCACGGCCCCGGCCTCACCGTCATCGTCGAAGGCCTGCCCCTCGGCGTCCCCCTCGGCGTCCAGGACATCAACCCCGACCTTTCGCGACGCCAGGGCGGTTACGGCCGCGGCGGCCGCATGAAAATCGAGCGCGACCAGGCCGTCATCCGCAGCGGCATCCGCCTCGGTGAAACCCTCGGCAGCCCCATCACCCTCCTCATCGAGAATCGCGACTGGGCCAACTGGGGCGAGAAAATGGCCATCGAGGCCCGGCCCGACGACGTCCCCCCCGTCACCAAGCCCCGCCCCGGCCACGCCGACCTCGCCGGCATGATCAAATACGGCACCGGCGACCTGCGCAACATCCTCGAACGCTCCAGCGCCCGCGAAACCACCGCCCGCGTCGCCGTCGGCGCCGTCGCCCGCAAATTCCTCGCCGAACTCGGCATCCGCATCCGCAGCCGCACCGCCCGCATCGGGCCCATATTTGACGAACCCGGCCTCGACCACGCCCGCCCCGAAAACTGGCCCTGGGACGACGTCGAAGCCTCCCCCGTCCGCGCCGTCACCCCCGAGCGCGCCGACCGGATGATCGCCGAAATCGACGCCGCCCGCGTTGAAGGCTCCACCCTCGGCGGCGTCTTCGAAGTCGTCGCCTGGGGCGCCCCCGTCGGCCTTGGCAGCCACGTCCAGTGGGACCGCAAGCTCGACGCCCGCCTCACCCAGGCCATCGTCAGCATCAACGCCGTCAAGGGCGCCGAAATCGGCCCTGCCTTCGCCAACGCCGCCGCCCGCGGCCACGACGTGCACGACGAAATCGCCATCGACCCCGACCGCGGCTGGGCCCGCCTTTCCAACCGCGCCGGCGGCTTCGAGGGCGGCATGACCAACGGCCAGCCCATCGTCGTCCGCGGCGCCCTCAAGCCCATCTCCACCATGCGCCGCCCCCTCCGCACCGTCGACGTCGCCACCCTCCAACCCACCACCGCCCACTTCGAACGCTCCGACGTCTGCGTCGTCCCCGCCGCCGGCGTCATCGGCGAAGCCATGACCGCCCTCGTCCTGGCCGACGCCATCCTCGACAAATTCGGCGGCGACAGCCTCCCCGAAACCCGCGACAACCTGGAACGCTTCCGCCAGGGCTACGCCATACCCCCCGAATCCGAATGACAACCTCCAGCGTCGACCGCGTCTTCCTGGTCGGCATCAGCGGCGCCGGCAAATCGTCCGTCGCCGCCGTCCTCGCCCGCCGCCTCGGCTGGAAAGCCCAGGACAGCGACGCCGAGGTCGAACGCCGCACCGCCCGCACCATCCCCTGGCTCTTCAGCAACAAGGGCGAGGCCGTTTTTCGCGGCTTCGAACAGTCCGCCGTCCTCGAACTCGCCGCCCGCCCCCGCCACGTCATGGCCCTCGGTGGCGGCGCCTTCGTCAACCCCCTCACCCGCGCCACCCTGCTGCGCCGCGGCCTCGTCGTCTGGCTGGATGTCGACCCCGACGAAGCCGCCCGCCGCCTCGCCCCCGACCTCGCCGACGAACCCCGCCCCATGCTCGGCGACGACCCCATCGGCCGCCTCCGAGCCCTCCGCGCCGAACGCCTCGCCGCCTACCAACAAGCCCACCTCCACATCAACGCCACCACCAAATCCATCAACGCCATCGCCACCCAAATCGCCACCGCCCTCAACCCCACCCCATGAACGCCCTCGACGGCGTCACCATCGGCCGCGGCCTCCTCGCCCGCGCCGGCCAGATCGTGAAGGAAGTCGCCCCAACTGGCCGCGTCTTCATCTGCTCGGACGACAATGTCATGCAGATCTTGGGCGAACGTGCGACCGACGCCTTCGAGTCCGCCGGCCTGCGCGTTCAGGCTCGCACCATCCGTCCCGGCGAGGAGAGTAAGTCCCTGGAGGTCGCCGCCGATCTCTACCACTGGCTGGCGTCCGAGCGCGCCGAGCGCGCCGAGCCACTCATCGCCCTCGGCGGCGGAGTCGCCGGCGACCTCGTCGGCTTCGTCGCCGCCACCTACGCCCGCGGCATCCCCCTCATCCAGATCCCCACCACCCTGCTCGCCCAGATCGACAGCAGCATCGGCGGCAAAGTCGCCGTCGACCTGCCCGCCGGCAAAAACCTCGTCGGCGCCTTCTACCCCGCCCACCGCGTCATCATCGATCCCGACGCCCTCGCCACCCTCCCGCGCCCCCAGCTCATCGCCGACTACGCCGAAGTCATCAAAACCGCCGTCATCTTTGATGCCGGCCTCTTCGACCTCATCGAAGCCTCAACCGACAAGCTCGACGACCCCGCCCTCCTCGCCCAACTCGTCGAACGCTGCGTCCGCTGGAAGGCCAAAGTGGTTGATGAAGACCCCGAAGACCGCGGCATCCGCGCCATCCTCAACTACGGCCACACCATCGCCCACGCCATCGAGACCGTCGCCGGCTACGGCGCCTATCGCCACGGCGAAGCCGTCGCCATCGGCATGGTCGGCGCCGGCCGCCTCGCGGCAGAAACCGGTCACTGGACCCAATCCGACCTCACCCGCCAGAACAACCTCCTCGCCGCCGTCGGCCTCCCCGCGTCATTCCACGGCATCGACCCCGCCCAGGTCCTCAACGCCATGCTCCGCGACAAAAAAGTCCAAAACGGCATCATCCGCTGGGTCCTCCCCACCACCATCGGCCAAGCCACCGTCAACGTCGAAATCCCTCCCACCCTCTCGGCCAAAATCGTCCACAACCTGACCACCCCCTAACCCACCCCACGACCCCGTCTTGTCTTTCGTAGGGGTGGCGTCTCCGACCCGCCCGTCTTCCGGTCGTGACGCCCGCCCCCCACGCCCCTCGTGCGTACGAGCCGGATTCAAATCGGCCTCTTCCGCCCGTAGCCCCGGCACACCCCGTTCGTGCTGAGCCGGCACGGAGTCCGCGGAGTGCCGTGTCGAACCACCCTTGCCGGCACCCGTGCCCGAACCGCCGTCTTCTCCCTCTTTCACAGGGCCGCCGTCCCCGCCGCGCCGCAATGGACGATGTGCCCCTCTCGACCCGGTTGCGCACCCCGCTCGCGCGCCCCGGGCCCTTAGCCTCCGCTGGTGACCGTGACCGTCACCGTCGTCGTGCCCGACGGCCCGCCCGCCAGGCTGCCGGCCCGCACGGTCAGGGTGTAGCTCGGCGTCGCCGCCTGATTCAGCCGCGCCCCCAGCACCACCCCGCCCGTCAGCGCATCCACCGCAAACGTCAACGACGCGTTCCCCGCCGTGATGTCATACACCGCCGTGCCGCCCTCCGGATCGCTCGCCGTCACCGTGCCGATCGTCGTCCCGAGCGCCGCGTCCTCCGCCACGCGGAACGCATAACTCGTGGCCCCGAATACCGGCGCTTCATCCACATTCGTCACCGTCACGGTCACCGGCGCCGTCGCCGTGGCCTTCCCGCCGCTGCTGCTGGCCGTCACCGTCAGGTTGAAGCTGGCCGTCGTCTCGTAATCCAGCGCCCCCGCCACCGTCAGCGCGCCCGTGCTGGCGTCGATCGCAAAGGCGCCCGCGTCATTCCCCGCCGTCAGCGCGTAGGTCACCGCCCCGCCCTCCGGGTCCGTGGCGCTGACCGTGCCCAGGGCCGCTCCTATGGCCGCATCCTCCGCCACCGACCACGCATAACTCGTCGCCCCGAACACCGGCGCATAGGCCACGTCCGTCACCGTGATCGCCACGTCCGCCGTCGCCGTGTGGCCCGCCGCGTCGCTGGCCGTCACCGTCAGGCCGTAGTTGTCCGCCGTCTCGTAATCCAGGGCCGCGGCCACCGTCAGCGCGCCGGTCGCGGCGTCCAGCGCAAACGCCCCCGCCTCGTTGCCGGCCGTGACGGCGTAACTCACCGCCCCGTCCTCCGGATCCGTCGCGCTCACCGTGCCCACCGCCGCCCCTACGGCCACGTCCTCGCCGACGCTGAACGCATAGTCGGCCGCCCCGAACCCCGGCGCCTCGTCCACGTCCGTCACCGTCACCGTCACCGCCGCCGTGGACGTCCCGCCCGCGGGGTCGCTCGCCGTCACCGTCAGCGGATAGCTGGCCGTCGTCTCGTAATCCAGCGCCCCCGCCACGGTCAGGGCGCCCGTGCCGGCGTCGATCGCAAAGGCCCCCGCCTCGTTGCCCGCCGTGATGGCGTAGCTCACCGAGCCGGACCCCGTCGTCGTGGCCGTCACCGTCCCCACCGCCGTCCCCACGGCGCTGGTTTCCGCCACGCGGAAGCTATACGTCTCCGCCCCAAACGCCGGCGGCGGACAGGCCCCGGTCGTCGCCGCCAGCGGCGCCGAGGGCGCGCTCCAGGTGTTCGTGTAGCCGGCGCCGCTGCCGTACGCCCGCACCCGCACCGCGTACGCCGTCCCGCAGGTCAGGTCGGCCACGGTGGCCGTGGTCGTAGTCAGGTCGTCCGCCGCCGTCGTCCACGCCGTGGCCTCGGCCACGCGGTAGTCCACCTGGTACTTCGTGGCCCCGGGCACCGCGGCCCAGCTCAGCGCCAGGCGGGTCGCCCCCGGCGTGGCCGTCACGTCCGTCGGCGCCGGCGGCGCGTCCGCCACGTCCGTCACCGTCACCGTCACCGTCGTCGTGGCCGTGGCCGTCCGCGGGCTGGATTCCAGGAGGCCGGCCCGCACCGTCAGCGTGTAGGCCGCCGTGCTCTCGTAATCCAGCCGGCCGCCCAGCACCAGCGTCCCGGCCAGCGCGTCCACCGCCCATGGGCCGCCCACGTTCCCCGCCGTGATGTCGTAGATCACCGTGCCGCCCTCCGGGTCGCTCGCCGTCACCGTGCCGATCCTGGCGTTGATCGCCGCGTCTTCGGCCACCCGGAACGCATAGCTGTCGGCTTCGAACACCGGCGGCTCGTCCACGTTCGTTACCGTCACGGTGACCTCGGCCGTCGCCGTCGCCGTCCCGTCCCCGCCCACGGCCGCCGTCACCGTCAGGCGATAGCTGGGGGTCGTCTCGTAGTCCAGCGTCCCCGCCACCTTCAACTCGCCGCTCGTCGCGTCCAGCGTCCACACCGCGTCCGGGTCGCCCCCCGTCAGCCTGTGCGTCACCGGCAGCCCGCCCGCCGCCGTGGCCGCCACCGTCCCCACCTGGACCCCGGCGGCCGCGTCTTCGGCCACCGTGAAGGCGTAGCTCGTCTCCGCGAACATCGGCGGCGGACAGGTCCCCGTCGTCACCGTCACCACCGCCGCCGGCTCGCTCCAGGCCGTCCCGTAGGTCGTCCCGCTGCCGCGCACCCGCACCCGCAGCGCGTAGGCCGTCTGGCAGACCAGTTCGTCGACCGTGTGGCTGGTGCCCGTGATCGTGTCGCTGTGCGTCGTCCAGGCGCCCGTCGGCCCCGCGCGCACCTCCACCCGGTACGCGCCGGCCTCGGCCACCGCGGCCCAGCTGACGTCGACACTGGTGGCCGTCGGCGTCCCCGCCTGCAAATTCGCCGGCGCCGGCGGCGCGCAGGAGGGCAGGGTCAACGACGCCAGGTCGTTCGTCGCGATCGATCGCAGGCGCAGGGGGATACAGCCCGTCAGCGCGTTGCCCGACAGCCGCAGTTCGGTCAGGTGATCCAGCCAGCCGAGTTCGACCGGGATGTCGCCGGTCAGTTGATTGGAACTCAAGTTCAGCGTCGTCAACGCGAACAGCTGCCCCAGCGCGGCCGGGAGCGTGCCGTTCAGGCCCTGGGTGGCCAGGTTCAGCCCCGTCACCCGCGTCGGCGTGCCGCCCGTCGTCACCCCGGGCCAGCCGCTGAGGGCGGTCCCGGTGGCCCAGTTCAGCGCCGTCGTCCCCCGCAGCGTGTGCCCCACCGCCAGCAGCGTCTCGCAGTCCTTCACCAGTTCGCGGTTGTCGGCCGGACTGGGAATCACCGTCCCGTTGGTGCAGGTCGGCGCCGCCGGCGGTTGCTGCGGCGTAAACGTCGTCGTCTGCCCGTCGCCGGGCGCGATATCGCCGTAGGCCCCCAGGTCCCGGTATTCCTGTGTCAGCCCGCTCACGCTGGTGGCCCGGGTGGCCGACTGGCCGTCGTTGGCCGCCGCCGTCGTGATGCGGCTGGTCAGGTTCGCCAGCGTCTGCGTGTGCTCCGGGTCACCCGCTGGCGTGTCGTCCCGCACCGCCTGCACCACCCCCGCGTCGTCCGTTGTCACCGCCCACTGCGCCACCGCCTGCCAGGCCTCGAACCCGATCGCGTTATGCGCCCCCATCGGCGCCAGGAACACCACCGCCTCGCGCCCCCCGATCGCCGCGCTCAGCGCCGCCTCCGCCGCCACCACCTGCGCCTGCAACCCTGCTTCGTACGCCCCCCGAGTCTGCAACGGCTCGGATCCATAGGTCCCCGCCTCGTGCTCCCGCACGTACAGGTCGTAGCTGGCCGCCTCGCCCCGCCGGTCATACGCCACCGTCACCGTCGCCGGCGTCGTGCCCGTGCCCAACAAGAACGCCGTCACCGCGTAATCCGCGAAACACGTCAGAAACAAGTAGTCCCTTGACTCCCCGCCCCGCGCAATCGCCAGAAAATTCGCCTTCGCCGTCTCGCGAAACTCAGGGTCGATTCCATCCAGCACGACCCGAAACAGCACCTCCAATTCGATCGCGCTGGGGATCGGGTCGGTCGGGCCGAGTCGCAACCAAAACCGGATGGTTTCGGTTCGCTGCTGCGCCGTCCGCGCGATCCCGCGCCAGGCGCAACGCACTGAACGCGCCGCCGGCATCCCCTGGATCACAAGGTGCGCCGGCGAGGCCTCCGCCAGGTGCAAGCCCTTCGCCAGCAGGTCCTCCACCGTCGGCGCCTCGCTGGGCACAACGGACGCGGCGGCGCTCGACGTACCTTCCGACGGCCTCGTGGACCTATTCGCAGACGTCGAATCTCCACCCGCTCGTGCACTCGCCCGCCCGTCGCCGCCGGCTAACGTCCTGCCCGTTGTCGTCCTTGGCACTTGCGCCAGCTCCGACGATCCCTCTGCGTGCGGCGAACGTGGCGTCTCAGCCTGGGGTGCACCCTGATCACCACACCCGCCGATGGCTACGGCCAGCACCATCAGCACGATTGATATGACGCGACGGGGCGACACCCGGCGGCTCGGCTCTCGTCGCGCCCCCTCGCACAACCCCGTCGCCACGCCCCATCGCCTTCTCCCTGCAACTGCCAGGACCCCTGCACCGACAGCGCCGCTCGTGAGCCTCCACGGCCAAAGCCGCGCCCGCAACGCCGCGCGGATTCGGGCACTCATCGAACCGCCCCATCCCGAGTGCCCGCCGCCACGAGGCGCCCGCCCACGACTTCGCGGACCAGGTCCCGCCGGTCGCTGCCATCGGCGGCCGTGGTGTACAGGACGACCCGTGCAGGGGTTGAGTCGGACGTCGGCAGCGGTTCGTCGTAGCTGAGCGCGACCACGATCCGCAATCCGTCCGGCGCCCAGGCCGCCGCAGGCTGCGCGCCCGGACCAGCGAGCCGCCAACTCCGCGTGCTGCCGTCCAAACTGACGACATGTACCCGGTCGTCCCACGTGAACAGCAGACGCTCGCCATCCGGCGACCAGGCCAGATTGGGCACCCAGACCCGGGCCAGGTGTCCATCCGAGCGGGCCGCCTCCCACCGATGAATCCGCGTCAAAATGCGGACATCAGTACCGTCCGGACGAACTGTGTAGAGGCCAATGCCGACCTGGCCGGCCCGCGCGAAGGCCACCCGCGTGCCGTCCGGCGACCAGGCCGGCGCGCTCACCGTGCGCGTCAGACGGTGCCGCTCCTCGTCGAACACGCCAGCTACGACGATGGCGTACGTTCCGTCGCCCTCAGGACTTACGTTGCCCTCGATCACGACGAACGCGAGGCGTTTCCCGTCGGGCGACCACCGTGGCGGAACGTGCGCTACGCCTCCGCGCTTTCGAAGATTGCGTCCCGCCGAGAGACCATCGAGGGGACCGGTATCCACCAGTCGGCGACTCGAGCCAAAGGACCGAATCGCCTCAAGTCGCAGATACGGTGGTGTCTCCGCGTCTTTCGGGGGCAGCGTGTCGCGGCTGGAGAGAAATGCGATCCAACTGCCGTCCGGCGACCACACCGGATAACTATCGAAGTGCCTGTCCGTCGTGACCCTCCGAGACGACGATTCATCAGGTCCCAGCACCACTAATTCGAACCCATGGTGATGCGCAAGAAACTCATCACCTATGTCGTCAGGCCCGCGATAGTCATCAAAGCAGGCCGCATAGACAAATCCAGCGCTTCCAGGCCCCACGTCGAAGCTGCCAAGATATGCATTCGACGGTCGGCTGCCCTCAATCGCTCCCGTCCATGCCACGAGCCGAATCTCACCCCCGTCAGCTGAGACCGACAATAGGCGAGCAAAGGGAGTCCCATGGTTGAAATAAACGCGCGAACCGTCAGGGCTCCACTTAATCACTCGCTTGGAGAGTATCGTTTCCACCTTCGAAATCTGCTCACATGGCAGCGCCGGGGGAGGAAACGGAGTGGTACCCGGAGGAGGGTCCACGATAGTTACCGACAATTCGCCGCACGCGGCTAGGCTCAGAGTGGACAGTGTAAGCACGCATGTCAGTGTTCTGAGCATGCGCGACAGACTTGCGATCCTTGTCATGATAGCGATGAGCTCCGCACCCTTAGTCCACGGTCTGATACAAGGCATTGATTGCCAGGAGATCCAATGGATACGGTCCGCAACGTGGCTGTCTGTTGTATGACATGATCGAATCGACGATGTAGTCTGGCGGGTGACTGTAACTGTACGCTCGCCATTGTTCGTCAGGTTCTGTGCTGCTGTAGCTACTAATTCCTAACGCATGACCGAGTTCGTGGCTAGCCGCGGCATAGGGGCTTCCAGTGCCAGCACGGTTGCCAGCGAATCCACAAACATTCATTCGTGCATCGACTGCTGGCACCTCTAGCGGATCTCCGGTAAAGGCACTGCGTCGGAAAAATATATCAGTGGTAAACCTCGTTGTAAGGAATCCGTGGAAAACCTGCGTATCGGCACACGCAACAGTCCCCTGATGCCCCTGACTGTCCCTATACCAGCAGAGCCCACCGCCTAGATCACTAGCCAACTCGTCAAAGATTCGGTACTTGAAAAGCGTCTTCAGATCACCACTTTCATCGTCGAACAAGAGCACCTCGTTGTGTAGCTCATCCTGGTCATTGAGCTTCGCAATTTGCGCTCGGAATGCCGGCCACCCACCCATCTGTTCCTCTCGCATGCGTTTCACGAATGCCTCCGCACGATCCGCAAGCGTATCGAGATCGGTGATTGGTGGGTTGCCTTGCGTTAGGCGCTGAACTTCGGTCTTCACTTCCGACGCCCAGCGGGCGGCAACCTCGTCGTAGGTCGTGCAGGAACCGCTCAACTCGATGATGCGCACGAGATCGGTAGTCAGCGCAGTCTGCCAACGGCCAAATGCGTCTCGGATGAGCTTGATCCAAGCATTCTTCCGCATCTCGCCTTCTACGGCGAATGTCTCGGAACAGATTCGAAACCAGAAGGTCTTATCCTTCAGATACTGGGCAACCGGGAATCCTGCGATGCGATCGCCTGAATCCGCCTGGTACTTCGCTGGATACACGTAGACATCGCGCGCCGAAAAGACGTCTGGTGTCCCCGAGTTGTCGATGTCGTAGGTCAACTGAATGGCGTATATCCTGTGTTGTTTTAGCTTTATGATTCTCTGAGGACTGGTTGCATCTGCGACGGGCGCCGCGAATGCACTAACGCTGCTCGGTTCCCACCCAGGCAGCGTGTGGTCGCCAACGGCCTGGCGATGACGAAGTTGATACTCCCCGCCGGACGGGATTGCGGACACTTTTTGGTCAATCGGTGTCCAAGTGATCGTTGCTAGCCCTGGTCCGATGGCGCTATGGGCACCTCGACTATCACCGTTGGCTCGCGTGATCGGTGTTTCGATGATTGCAACGGTGTCGCTGACGATTCCGGCGTTCGTGGCGTCGCGAGCCGTGACGCGAAACTGGTAGGCCTCATAGTCAGCCAAGCCTTCGGTCGCTCCTCCCGTAAGTGTCATGACGGTGTCGAGGTTGATCGTGTAGCAGGCATCTCGAACTTCCGCACTGGCGCTATCGCCCTGCACGGGATAGCTCCAGGACTGTGACCCGTACCGTCGAACTTCCACAACGTACTTGTCCGTGCCAGTCGTGCCATTCCACATCAACACCGCCTGCCGCTGCGGCACCGGCACGATGGACAGGTCCCCGGGCTTAGCCAGACGGCCGGTCGTCGTCACGCCGCACGGAATGAATGTCGTCACTGGCCCGGGGGCCGGCCCGACGATTTCACCGGGAGGTGCGGCGACCTGCGGCGTCCCCGTCACGGTTTCCGACCACTCCCCATCCCCCTTCGCGTTCACCGCCCGCACCCGCACCTCGTAGCTCGTGCCGTTCGTGAGCTCCGTAATCGTGGTCGACGTGCCGCTGCGCACCTCCGTCTCCGTCCAGGCCCCGGCCGCGCCCGCCCGATGCCCCACGTCGTAGTGCGTGATCGCCGAGCCGCCGTCGGTCGGCGCCTCCCAGTCCACGTGCAGTGCCGCGTCGCGGGGACGCACTACCGGCCGCCCCACCTGGCCCGGCGCCGCCGTCGCCACCGTGAGCGTCCGGCGGTCGTACAGCACCGAGCCGTCTTGCGATTCCAGCCGCACCACCGCGTCGTCGCCCCCCGGCGCACAGCCGTCGATCCAGATCGAGTCGTAGTAACCGGGCCCGGTGGACGGCGACGGCGCGCGCGGCACCGCCGGCGCGCGGGCGGCGCCGCTGACCCCGCAGCGGCCTTCCGGCTGGATCGGCCCTTCCAGCCGGATGTAGGCCACCGCCCCCACCGGCACGTCATTCGCGCCAATCGAGATCCGCTCGCCGATCGCGATCGTCGTCTTCGGCAGCGCGAGCGTCGGCAACGGCCCCGGCAGCGGCGTCACCGTCACTTCGGCGGACCAGGCCCCGCAACTATTGGTCCCGTTGCAGGCCCGGATCCGCACCCCCTGCCCGCGGCCGTACGTGAGCCCCGTGAAGCTGTGGCTCCGGCTCGCCGCGCCCACCACCGTCGCCTGGTCGTGCGACGGCCAGGCGTTCGGCAGCTCCCGCCGCAGCAGGCCAAAGCCCGTCAGCGGCCGGCCGCCGGTGGCGCGGTGGGGGCTCCAGTGGACCGTGAACGACGTCGCCGTCCGGTTGCTGGTCCGGAGCGACTGCACCTGGCCGGGCGGCCCCACCGTGGGCGCCGCCGTGGGACTGGCGGTGGGCGTGGTCGTGGGCGTGGGGGTCGGCGTGGGCGTCGGCGTCGGCGTGGGGATTCGCACTTCCCTGGGCGGGTGCGTCCACCAGCCGCAGCTGTCGGCACCGTTGCAGGCGTGGATGCGGAACCGGTAGGTCGCGCCGGCCCGCAAGCCCGTATAGGTGTGGCTGCGCGAGGCCGCCCCCACCACGAACGCGGTGCTGTACGGCGGCTGGGGGGTGCCCTTCCGCCAGAACAGCAGCCCGAACCCCGTCAGCGCCCGCCCGCCGTTGCTGGGCTTGGCCCAGCGCGCCCGGGCGGAATGGGTCGTGATGGTGTCGAACCGGACATTCGGCACGACGCCGGGCGTCCCCGCCCGCGTGGCCCCGCGGGTCGCCGCCGCCGCGGCCGCCGCGCCCGGCACCCCCGCCGGCGCCCCCGCCGGGATGGCCAGCACCGTCAGCGCCTGGCTCACCGTCGCCGCGGCGGTATCCGCCCCGGCCTCGCGCACCGTCGCGGTCAGCGTCCCCGCGCCCAACGTGCAGGCGTACACCACAAACGTCAGGTCCTGCGCCTCCACCCCCGTCACCGTCCGCGTCTGCGACGCCGCGCCGCAGCTTCCGATCCCCAACGCCGTCGCGTGGTCGCTGGCCACGACCACCTCGTACGTCGTCGCCGCGGTCAGATTGGACAGTTCGACGAAGAACCGGTCGACCGTCGTGTCCGTGGGTTCGCTGCTGAGATCGCCGAACCGGATATCGACGCCGTCCTGCGCCAGCAACGGCCCGGCATAGCCGAGGACGGCCGCCATGACCAGCAACCCGCCGGCCACCGCCGCCAACCCCACCCGCCGCGCCGGCCACCCGCTAATCCATCGCGCCACCCGCGCGGCCGTCGCCAGCCCCGGCCGCCCACGCCCGGCCCTCACGTCGGGCCCGGCCCCGCCACGGCGGCCGAACCCGCGCCGCCGGCACCACGCCCCGACGCCACGGCCTCCCCACCGCCACCACCCCGAACCCAACCCACCATGAGCGACCTCCCCGGCCGCCCACCGGTCTATGCACGTCTCGTCACCGAGACCCCGCAGTATGAACACCGATACACGCCCACGTCCACCCCGCGCCCTGCCGCCGGCCAAGCCTCACCGTCGCCCCCGCGCCGCCCCGGCCATCCCGGCGTCAAGCCTGCCCTGAGCCTGTCGAATGGGGCCGGGACCCAGCGCCATGATCAGGCCCAGCGCAACCCAGCCCTCGTCGTCATCCCCGCGCAGCGCCTGCCCTGAGCGTGCCGCAGGGCGGCGACCCAGCAGCCACCCCCCCAGCGCCACCTGCCATCCCGATCGCCCCGCCGGGCAGGCGCTCGCCCTCCCCTCGCAGCTCACGCCTTCCCCTCGCCTTCCCTTCCCCACCAATGTACACTATCTGAGTAAGTCCACACCCCCGCCCACATGCCCCCCGCCGCCCCGCGCCTCCACCGCCTCCTCCCCCTCCTCCAACGGCTCCCCCTCCGCTCCTTCCCCCTCCTCGTCCGGTCTCACTTCTCTGCCCTCGCCCCTCTCCCCTTCCTGCCCCGCCACCCGGCACCCGCCCTCAGCCCCGTCCAATCCCCCCAACCGCCCCTTGCCGTGCCGGTCCACGCCGCCCGGCATCCCACCCAGCCCTCGCCACATCGCCCCGGCACGACCCCGCCCACCCACGCCACACCTCGAGCCATCCGTCGCCGCCCCAGCCCGGGCGCCTCCCCGATGCAGCCCAAATCCACCCCGCCGCACCTCAAGAGTTTTTTAGAAAAAACTCTTACGCGCACGAACCCGCCCCGTTTCGCACCCCACCACGGCCCGCCTACAATCCAGGGCTGCCCCCACCCCACGGGCCCAACGCGTGGAATCCATCGGCCAGGCCATCGCCATCGTCCTTGCGTTGCTGGCTGCCTTTGGCGCCGCCGTCTGGGCCGCCGCCTTCGTCTGGGCCTGGCAGGACATCCGCCGCCGCACCCAGGACATCTACGTCCGCCTTTTCGCCCCGCTCCTCGTCCTCGTCCTCGGTCCCCTCGGCGCCCCCCTCTACATGCTCCTCCGCCCCGCCGAAACCCTCGACGACGCCCACCTCCGCCAGCTCCAGGAGGAAACCCTCCTCCAGGAAATGGACGCCGCCACGCCTGGCCCCCAGCTCCACGCCGCCAACGGCATCGTCCCCACCATCGGCCGCAACGTCTTCCTGGCGCCCGGCGTCCAACTCATCGGCGATGTCCGCATCGCCGACGACGCCAGCGTCTGGTACAACACCGTCATCCGCGCCGACCTGGCTCCCGTCCACATCGGCCCCGGCACCAACATCCAGGACGGCTGCGTCCTCCACGTCGACGCCGGTCTCCCCCTCACGATCGGCGCCGACGTCACCGTCGGCCACATGGCCGTGGTCCACGCCTGCACCATTGAAGACGAGTGCCTCATCGGCATCCAGTCCACCGTCCTCAGCGGCGCCCGCATCCGCCGCCACTCCATTGTCGGCGCCGCCGCTCTGGTCGGCGAGGGCAAGGAGTTCTCCGAGCGCCGCCTCCTCCTGGGCGTCCCCGCCCGCCCCGTCCGCGCCACCTCCGACGAGGAAATCCGACACCTCATCCTCGAACGTGCCCGCGAATACCGCCAAACCGCCGCCCGCGCCCTGCGCGCCGGCGGCGGAGGGTGACGGGGGAAACCGGGCGGCAACCTCGACCGGGCTACGGTGTCCGCATCCGCGAGATCGACGCCTCCCGCCGTCCCCGCGAGCGTCTCGCCCGCGACGGCACCGCCAGCCTCGGCGATCATGAACTCCTCGCCCTCATCCTCCGTTCAGGCTCATCCCAGGGCAGCGCCCTCGAACTCGCCCAGGCCCTCCTGGCGAAATTCGGCTCCCTGCGCGGCCTGGCCGACGCGACCATCGACGAGCTCACCACCGTCCACGGAGTCGGCCTGGCCAAAGCCGCCGAAATCAAGGCCGCGCTCGAACTGGCCCGCCGCCTGCAAATCGAAGCGCTCGACGAACGCCCCGCCATCGAGAGCCCCGCCGACGCCGCCCGCGTGCTGGCCGCCCACCTCAACGACGCCAGCGACGAGCGACTGGTGGTCGTCCTGTTGGACACTCGCCATCGCGTCCTGCGCGTCCGCCAGGTCGCCCAGGGCGCGGTCAACGCCGTCAACGCCCGCATGGCCGACCTGTTTCAGGAAGCGGTGCGTATCGGCTGCACCGCGCTCCTGCTGGCCCACAACCACCCCAGCGGCGACCCCACCCCATCCAGCCAGGATGTGGCCCTGACCCGACGCGCCGCCGAGGCCGGCAACCTGCTGGGCATCAAGGTCCTCGACCACATCGTCATCGGCCGCGGCGCCGGCGGCTTCGTCAGCCTGCGGGAAACCGGCCACGAGTGGTAACCCATCCGTTCGACGCCCTCGAGCCCGCCTGCCAAACTGCCGTCGCCGGCGAGTCCTGCCCATGACGAATACTGCGACGTCCGTCCTCTCCTCAGGCAGCAGCTAGGCGGAACCTATGCGAATCGTCTCCATCGAGCCCCTGCAATGCTCGAACGGCTGGTCCCCCTGGACCTTCGTGCGCGTCGAAACCGACAACGGGCTGGTTGGCTACGGCGAGTGCAGCGACTGGCAGATGCCCCGAGCGCTGGCCGCCGGCGTCCACGACCTGGCCACCGACATCATGGGCAAGGATCCACGACAGGTTGTCGCACGCACGAACGACATGGCCTTTCGCATGCGCCAGAACGTCGGCGGTGTCGCCCGCAAATCACTGGCCGGCATCGAGGCCGCGCTCTGGGACATCAAGGGCCAGGCCCTCGGCGTATCCATCACCGAACTGCTCGGCGGACCCACCCGCGACTCCATCCGCCTCTACTGGTCCCACTGCGGCAGCTACCGCCTGGCCCACCAGGAAGTGTTGGGCACCCCGCCCATCAATACCTGGGATGACTTCGCCGACCTCGGTCGCGAGGTCGTGGCAAGCGGCTACACCGCGCTCAAGACCAACCCGCTCTGCCCGGCCGAGGCCGGTCACTTCGCCCGCCCGACCGACGGCAACCTGGAACGTGGCGACCTCGCCATCATCGTGCGCCAGATTGAAACCATGCGCGAGGCCGTCGGTCCAGACATCGACATCTGCCTCGACCTGAACTTCCGCTATCGCCCCGCCGCCGTCATCCAGATCGCCGATGCGCTGGCGCCGTACGAGCTCTTCTGGATCGAATACGACAGCTACGACCCCGAGGCCCTAGCCCATGTGCGCCGGTCCATCCGCACCCCGCTCTGCTCGGCCGAGAACCTGACGGCCGTGCACGACTACGCCCGCTTCTTCCAGGCCGGCGCCATGGACGTCGCGATGATCGACGTGGCCTGGAACGGCATCGCCCAGTCCCTGCACATCGCCGAACTCGCTGCTGCCCACGAGGTCCACGTGGCGCCGCACAACTACTACAGCCACGTCTCCACCTTCATGTGCGCCCACGTGGCCGCCGCCGTCGGCAACCTGCGCATCATGGAAACCGACGTGGACTCGGCCCCCTGGCGCGACGACCTGGTCACCGTGTCACCCACCATCGAGAACGGCTGGATGCGCCTGCCCGACGCTCCCGGCCTCGGCACGGCCCTGAACGAGGAAGCCGTCGCCGCCCACCCACCGCCCCTGAGCTAGCTGATATGAACGACGCTGAAGACGCACTGCTCACCGAGGTCTTTCCACACGGCGCCCGGCGTGACGCGCGCGGCGTGCTCGTGCTCGGCGAGGCACCCGTGGACAGCCTGATTGACGCGCACGGCACACCGCTCTATGTCTTCGACGAGGCCACCCTGCGCGCCCAGTGCCGGGCCTACGCCCAGCCGCTGGCGCGCGAATACCCGATCAGCCTCGCCCTCTACGCCTCCAAGGCCCACCTGGACCCCACCGTCGCCGGCATCGTGGCCGCCGAAGGCCTCGGCGCCGACGCCGTATCCAGCGGCGAGATTCGGGTCGCACTGGCCGGCGGCATGCCGGCCGACCGCATCGTGTTCCACGGCAACAACAAACTGCCAGCCGAGATTGAGTATGCGCTCGACGTCGGCGTTGGTCGCATCGTCGTGGACAGCCTCGATGAACTGGACCTGATCGCCGAGATCGCGGCGCGACGCGCTGGCCAGCCTGCACCCGTCATCCTGCGCATTACCCCTGGGGTCGAAGCCCACACCCACGAGTACATCCGCACAGGCGCCATCGACAGCAAGTTCGGCCTGCAACTCCACTCCGGCGCCGCCGAAGAAGCGGTGGCAACGGCGCAGGCCGCCTCTTCCATCGACCTGACGGGTCTGCATGCGCACATCGGATCCCAGGTCTTCGACCTCGAACCCTACGCCGACAGCCTGGGCATCGTGCTCGACTTCGCAGCGGCGATGACCGCACGCCACGGCCTGATCCTGCGCGACATCAGCCCCGGCGGCGGCTTCGGCGTGAGCTACAGCGAAGCCGACGATCCACCAGCCGCCGGCTCGTTCGTGGAAGTCATCGCCGCCACCCTGCGAGCGCGCAGGCTCAGCCCCGAACCCCGGCTGCTCATCGAACCCGGCCGATCCATCGTCGCCCGCGCCGGGGTAGCTCTATACAGGGTCGGCACGATCAAAGAAATACCGGGCGTGCGCACCTATGTGTCGGTGGACGGCGGCATGGCCGACAACATTCGTCCCGCCCTCTACGGCGCCCAGTATCGAGCCCTGGTCGCCAACCGAGCGCCCGACGGTTCAACCCAACTCGTAACCGTGGCCGGTCGGTACTGCGAGTCCGGGGACGTGCTCCTTCGCGACATCGAGTTGCCGCCACTGCGGCGCGGCGATGTGCTGGCGATTCCCGCGGCAGGCGCCTATCACATGTCGATGGCCAGCAACTACAACCTGGTGGGCCGCCCGGCCACCGTGCTGGTGCGCGACGGCCAAGCCCGCGTCACCAGGCGACGAGAGACGGACGAAGACCTTCTGGCAGCGTTCTCCCTCGTCGAGGCTTAGCTCGGAGGCGGGTTTTCCGCCAGCGCTGCCTTATAGGCCTCAATCACCCTCAGAACCTCGGCCTCGGGAATCCCCTCGCGGCTGCCGCCCCCGATCTCACGAAATCGGTCGGCCAGCCCCCAGGCCACATCCGGGGCAGGCAGATCGGCGTACCGCGGAATCATGTGGGCGTGCATATGCGGAACGCTCTCGCCAAACGCCACCACGTAGCTGCGCTCAGCCCCTGTCACCTCTTCCAGTGTGCGCATGAAGTGCCGAAGCGCAGGTCCGAAATTAGTCGCTTCAGCGTCGTTGAATCGCGCCGGGCCCTGCACATGGCGCTGCGGTTGGAGCATGAGCCAGCCGGCCAGGGGGAACGGCGCGCCGGTGTGGCGGATATGCCACAGGTCGTTCTCGAAGACCACGCCGCCCGGGGAGTCTTCTTCCCCGGCGTTGGAATGACAGATGCCGCAGGACGGGTCGTAGGACGAGTGCTTCACGGGAGACCTCCACGCCGATTGGTGACGCGCCGCATCATGCCACGGGACCGGGATCGAAGGCGTCTGCATCGCCGTACTCAGTTCGCCGGATCACCGAAGCCTCGCCGGTAGTCACGACGAGTTCACCACCGATTAGCCGGATTGGAAACCGATCCATCGGCCTCTGCGCTGGGCCGCGCAACAGCTCGCCGGTGAGGCCAAACCGGGACAGGTGGCACTTGCACTCAAAGATGCCATCGACGGGCGGCGGAATGGTGCAGCGCAGGTGTGGACACTGCCGGTACAGCGCCACAAAGCCGCTGGGGCCTCGTGCCATGTAAAAGCGACCGCTGGCCCAGGACTTCACGTCGCCAACCGCATAGTCGTGCGGCCGGCCGGCGCGCACCAGCCCGCCGAATGCACGAGTAGGCGGCGGGCTGATCAGCCGCCAAGCTAGCGCCGCGGCGCCGCCAGCCAACGCCAGTACGGCTGGAACGATCAGGCTGCGGCGCGACCAGCCCGGACGTGCATCCTTCACGCGCCAGTCTCTTCCATCGTTACCGGCACGGGACGTCAGCGTAGGCCGGCCACGCGCAGGGCGGCACGGTGCGCCGCCCACTCAGCACTATCGTCAAGTGGCTCCAGCTTGAATCCCGGAGCACTGCGAGCAAGCGCCGTCTGGATGATGTGGTCGGCCAGATGCGGGTTCTTGGGCAGCACCGACCCGTGGAGATAGGTACCGATGGCGCTGCCCACGACGGCGCCCTCGGTGCCATCCTCAGCGTTGTTTCCGTGTCCTCGAACGACTTGTGCAAGCGGTGTCGTGCCGGGTCCCAAATAGGTGCGGCCACCGTGGTTTTCGAAGCCGACGATCCGCGTGTCGTTCCAGTCGCAAACGACATTGCCGATACAGCGCGGCACATCGGAACCAGGGTGAATCGTCTCGGCGTCAAACACGCCGAGACCCGGAAGTTCCGAGCCATCGGCGGCGCGGTAGCGGTGGGCCATCAGTTGATAGCCGCCGCAGACAGCCAGCATTGCGGCGCCGTCGCCCAGGTCGGAAAGGAGGCGGTCGGCGTTGTGCGTCGTTAGACCCTGGCTTGCCAGCTGTTGTTGGCGGTCCTGCCCGCCGCCGATGACGTACAGATCGGCCGACTCGTTGAGTCGATCGTTCCATTCGACTCGCTTGACCGGGGTCGCTATTCCGCGCCACGCGCAGCGGCGCTCCAGACAGGTGACGTTGCCACGGTCTGCGTACAGGTTCATGAGATCGGGATAGAGGTAGGCGATTCGAACAACCGGTCCAGACTCGGTCATGCTGCCTCTTGCCAGTAGGGGTCGACCCAGCCGCGGCGTACGCAGACCGCGCGCAGATCAAGCATGGCGGTGTAGGTGGCCAGCACGATAAGCCGACGCGATTGGTCCGTGGGTCCAGCCTCCATCGCGGCGTCGAGCGCCGGCGCGATCCCCGGATGGACCTGAACATCGTCAACGGCCGGCGCAACGCCCGCGTACTTCATGCGCAAGGCCAAATCCTCGGCGCGGCGTCCGCCGACCGACAGGCGTCGCGGAGCGAGGCGCTCGAACTCGACGTCCCAGATCCAGGACACATCCTCACCATCGGCCACCCCGTCGTTGAGGAGCACCAACGTATCCAGCGGCTCGGGTTCACTGCGAAGGAGATCCAGCGTCTGGTTGGCGCCGGTCGGGTTCTTGACCAGCAGCAGAGTAATGATCGCGCAGGGCGCCTGGATGGTTTCAGCGCGGCCAAAGGCGGGCTGGAAGGACTCCAGAACGCTAACCGCGTCGGCGGTGTCGATCCCAGCGGCACGCGCGCCGGTTAGAGCGGCGGCCAGGTTATAGGCGTTGTACAGACCAGGTAGCCGTACATCGACCTGTCGATCGGCGTCCGGCGTCACGATCCGATAACTGGACCCGGCGAGGCCCCTGGGCTGGAAGTCGGTGATGCGTACGTCGGGTTCGGGGCGGTGAAAATCGCAGGAGCGGCATTGGTAGTTGCCGAGGTGGGCGTAGACGACGCGGGCCCAGTCGAGGCGACCGTCGCAGATGGGGCAGCGACGGACATCGGCCCAGGCATCGGGTGTTGTAGAGCCTCGGTCGACATCCGCGCCGAAGAAGAGGAGCGGTCCGCGGTGGCTGCGGGTGACGGCAACGACGGCGGGGTCATCAGCGTTGGCGACGATGGTTGCGTCAGGGCCAAGGCTGTCGATGGCGCTGTGCCAGGCGGCTGCGGTGCGGTCGACCTCGCCGTAGCGGTCGAGCTGGTCACGGAAGAGGTTGAGAAAGACGGCGACTCGGGGTCGGACGGTTGGAGCGAGGGCAGCGAAAGCCCATTCGTCAAGTTCAAGGATGGCGCGAACTTGGGAGGCCTCGCGGATTTGGCCGGTCCAGCCGACGCGGCGGAGGAGGGCGGCGGCGAGGCCGCGTTCGAGGTTGGAACCGGTGGGGTTGGTGAGGACGCGCTGGCCAGCGGCTCGGGCCAGGGCACAGAGGGCAGCGGTGGTGGTGGTTTTTCCGTTGGTGCCGGTGATGGCGACGGTGGAGTGAAGCTGACGCAGGGCTCCGGGGACGAAATCGGGATCGATGGTGGAGGTGACGAGGCCGCTGACGGCGGTACCGCCGCCCCGGCGGGTGAGGCGGGAGAGCGAGCCGGCGGTGCGGCCGGCGAGGGCGGCGACTGAACGACGAAAGGGCATGGGCGATTCTGCGGCGGGGCGGCGACTGGCGCTACTCGACGTCGCGTTGTGTGGGCAACTCCCGCCTATCAGGCCTCGAACCTAATCGCGGTTGGCGCACCATGGACGCTGAGCGCACTACAAACTCCCGCTCCCTACGCGCACCGAACGTGTACGGGCAGCGACTCAGACCAGCAGCGGGGATAGGAACCGCTGGGCCAGGACGAGGCCGTTGAGCGCGTGCTGGGCGTCGGTCTGGGAGGTCCAGAAAGCGTCCTCGTGCTCGACGACGAGGGCGCCGTTGTAGCCGACTTCGAGCAGGGCGGTGATGTAGGCCGGCCAGTCGACGACGCCGAAGCCTGGGATCCGAAAGCGGTAGGTTCCCTGGCCGATGCGTCCGCGCTCGGTACCGATGACGCCGTACTGATAGAGCGCATCAGGCAGGAATTCGGTGTCCTTGGCGTGAGCGTGGTAAACGCGCGAGCCGAATTCACGTACCGCGCGCAGGTAGTCGACACCCAGCCAGACCAGGTGCGACGGATCCGGGCAGAGGCCGAGGGCGGGGTGGGGGACGGCGTCGAAGATGGCGGCCCAGTGGGCCGGGGCATAGGCGAGGTTGCGGCCGCCATTGGCCCAGTTCTCCATGACGAGGCGAACGCCGACGCGGTCGGCGTGATCGAGCACCGGGGCCACGCCTTCCGCGAACAGGCGGACGTTTTCGTCGAAGCCAAGGTCCGGCGCCATCTCATGGCCAAGCCAGACGTTGGGAATGTGCTCGGCGGCGGCGTAGTCGAGGGCACGGCGGGCCTGGGTCGATTCCTCAGCGCGCTGTCCGGGATCAGTCGTGATTGGCTGGCAGACCATGCCGACGGTCGAGGTGGGCTCCAGGCCGTGACGGTCGCAGATGGCGCGAACGTTTGGCTCGAAGAGCGGCACGTCAATGGCCTGGTAGCCGTTGGCCGCGCCCCAGCGGACGAAGTCTTCAAACTCAATCGGCGGGAAGTGTCCGTTGTGGAAGTAGCCGAGTTTCACTGCGCCCTCATGGTTGCCAGGTGGCCGGCGATTGTCGGGAGCGTGGAGGCGGCTGTCTATGTCGGATGATCCCCACGGGGCGAACTCGGTCGGGATCGGTGGCGGCGGGCGCGGGCGACTAGCCTGGTGGAGGGCAGCTTGTCGGTTGATGCAAGCAGTTTCCACGCGGAGACGTTGAATGCGTAGAGCGTCGGCCTGGTTAAGTGCCGTCGCGGCCGCGCACCGGGAGCAAGCGGACAGCTGGACCGAGTGCGGGGCCACGGTGCGGCGAGTCACCGGGGGCGCCAACAATGCGATGTATCGCGTGGAGGCCGACGGCGAGCATTTCGCATGCAAGCTGTGCGTGGACGACGGGCGCCAGCGGGCCAGGCGCGAATACGGCGCGCTTCAGGTGCTGCAAGCGGTAGAGTTGGATCTTGCGCCGGAGCCGCTCTGGTTGGACGAGAGTTGCTCCGTCGTTCCCTTTTCGGCGGTTGCCTACCGCTGGCTGTGCGGGACGCCGGTCGGTCCCGACGTGACGGCGCAGCAGCGTGTCGCGCTGATCGACAGCATCCAGTGCTTGCATGACATCGGGCCGGGCGACGTAGGCGACGTTGAGTTGCGCGAGGCCTGGTTCCACTGGTTCGACTTCGCGCCATATCTCGACGAACTGAAGACCCTGCTTACCGAGTACGGGGCATGGCTGGTCAGCTCCGACGCGCAGGGAGGCCAGTTGCGTCACCGGCTCACCCGGCTCGTGGACGACTGCTCGATTTTCGTGGCGGGCAGTCAGGCGGATCCGAGCCGGGAGCGCGTGCCGTTGCGACTGTGCCGCGTCGATCCGGGCCTGGCGAACGCCTTGCGGTGCGACGACGGACAGCTTCGCTGGGTGGACTGAGAGTACAGCGGATGGGGCGACCCGGCGTTGGATCTGGCCGACCTACGTTGGCACGCGGCTTTGGACGGGCTCAGTTCGGCTGAGCACGAATGGCTACGCGAAAGCTACACCCGGCCGACAGGGGATCCCGGCTTCGACGAGCGGCTGGCGGTGTGGGACCGGCTGATCGCGACACGATGGGCCTTTTTGACCCTGCGCTGGCTCTGGAGCGCCCATGAAGGGCCGGATCGGGAACGGCTTACCCGGCCCACGAACGACGTCACCATGGTCAGGGCCCGAATGGTCCGCTTCATCGAACGCGCCGAGCAGGTGCTTTCCGGTTCGAGGGCAGAGTGAATCCGCGTTCCGATGCTTGCCAAACGCCTACGAGAACTGGGCTGGGATTCCCGAGGGATTCCAGGTCGTCTTGAGCTACGTACTAACGATGCCGGCCACCTATCGCCGCCAGGGCAGCGGGCGCGTCTTCGTGGTCGTGCCAGCGGAGGAGGGCGTCGAGGAGGGCGAGGAGCTTTGACTGCCATTGGCGGTCGCGCTGGAAGTTGGGCCAGAGGAGACCCTGTTGGCCGCGTCGAGCCCCGCGGCCGATTTCCTTAAGGAGGACGCCTCGACTGACACGGAGGCTGGTCGGAACGCGGATGATGAGTTCGCGTCCGTAGACGGTGATGCCGGGGATTTCGAGCGCGATGGCGCGCGCCTTGATTCGCAGAAGGTAGGCGAGGTTGGCCACGGGTTCGGGCAGGTCGCCGAAGCGGTCGCGGATGTCGGCGATGGCTTCCTCGACCTCGCCGATGGTGTGCAAGCGGGCCAGGCGCTGGTATTCGCGGATCTTGGCCGCGTAGGTGCCCATGTAGTCGTCCGGCAGGTAGGCGGCGAGCGGCAGGTCGACGACGGCTCTGATCTCAAGGTCCGGCTCGTCGGGCTCCTTGCCGCGCAGGCGGTCGACGGCAGCGGTCAGCATGCGGGTGTAGAGATCGAAGCCGACGGTGGTGAGGTGGCCGTGCTGGTCGGCGCCAAGGAGGCTGCCGGCGCCACGGATTTCCAGGTCGCGCAGGGCGATGCGGAAGCCGGCGCCGAGTTCGGAGGCTTCCAGGATTGTTTGCAGACGCTTCTGGGCTTCCTCGGTCAGGGTGTGGTTCTTCTGGTAGAGGAAGTAGGCGTAGGCCTGGGTCGCGCTGCGCCCGACGCGTCCGCGCAACTGGTAGAGCTGGGCCAACCCGAAGCGCCAGGCGTCGTTGACGATGATCGTGTTGACGTTGGGGATGTCCAGGCCGTTCTCGATGATCGCGGTGGAGAGCAGGACCTGGGCGTCGCCGCGGGCGAAACGGTACATGACCTCCTCGAGGTCGTGCGGCGGCATCTGGCCGTGGCCCACGACGATTTCGACGTCAGGCAACAGGTTGCGGAGCCGCTCTTCCCAGGTGCGAATGGTCTGGATGCGGTTGTGGAGGAAGTACACCTGCCCGCCACGAGCCAGTTCGCTGCGTATGGCATCAACGGCAATGGCGTCGCTGTAGCCGGCCACATAGGTCTTGACTGCCAGCCGGCGCTCCGGCGGCGACTCGATCACGCTGATCTCGCGTAAGCCGCTGAGCGCCATGTTCAGGGTGCGCGGAATCGGGGTGGCCGTAAGGGTGAGCACGTCAACGTCCCGGCGAAGGTCCTTCAGTCGCTCCTTTTGCTTGACGCCGAAGCGTTGTTCCTCGTCGACCACGACCAAGCCGAGGTCGGCGAACTTGACGTCCTTCTGAAGCAGGCGATGGGTCCCCACGACTACGTTGACGTCGCCCGAGGCGAGACCGGCGATGACTTCGGCCTGTTCAGCACGCGCGCGGAAGCGGCTGAGCAACTCGACGTTCAGCGGGTAGTCGCGCATGCGAAAGGCGAAGGTGTCGAAGTGCTGCTGCGCCAGCACGGTGGTGGGCACGAGTACGGCGACCTGCTTGTTGTTCATGGCCGCCTTGAAGACGGCGCGCAGGGCGACTTCGGTCTTGCCGTAGCCCACGTCGCCGGCGATCAGCCGGTCCATCGGGCGCGCGCGTTCCATGTCGGCCTTGGCGTCGTTGATGGCCTCGAGCTGGTCAGGGGTTTCGATGAAGGGGAATTTCTCGTCGAACTCGTGCTGCCAGGGTGAGTCCTCGGGGAAGGCGTAGCCCTTGGCCAGTTCACGGGCGGCGTAGATATCCAGGAGTTCGGCGGCGATTTCCTCCGCGGATTGCTGCGCCTTTTTCTTGGCGCGGGTCCAGTCGGCGGTACCCAGGCGGCTGAGCTTGGGCGCGCGCTCGCTCATGCCGACGTACTTCTGCACGCGGCCGATCTGATCGACCGGCACGTACAGGCGGTCTTCGCCGGCGTAGTTGACGGCCAGGTACTCACGCTCGCCCGAGCCCTCGCTCATCTGGACGATGCCTTCGAACTGCCCGACGCCATGCTCCACGTGGACGATGTAGTCGCCCTTCTCGAGGTCGGCCAGGAACGAGCGGTCCACGCCGCGCGCGCCACGCCGGATGCGGCGGATGCGCTTGCGGCCGAAGAGTTCGGCGTCGCTGATGAGCACCAGGTCCGACGGCGGATGCCGCCAGCCCTCGGCCAGCGTGCCCGCGATGATGGTGACCGAGCCCTCCCGCGGTGGCTCACCCAGGCTTTCCACGACTTCGGCGGCCACACCCTGCTCCGCGAGGAGATGTCGGAGGCGCCGGCCCTGATAGCTGACGATCAGCGTGCGGACGCGGGCGTCGCGCAGGGCCAAGAGGTCCTCGGCCATGTGTTGCAGGCGACCGGCGTATGGGGGCTGAGCCTGGAAGCCCTCCACCACGGCGCGGCTTGAGCCTTCCTCGCCAGGCAATCCGGGAACGTAGGTCAGGCGCACCTGGGCGTGATCCAGGCTGCGCAGGATCTCGGCACCGGCAAACAGGGGTGAGTCGAAGTGGGTCGGAAGTTCACCGTTGGCCGTCAGGCGCTCGCGGTTGGCGGCGGCGGTGGTCTCGGCGTCGCGCGCGGCGGCCGCGATCTGATCTGGCTCGTCCACGAGGATCAACGCGTTCGGCGCGTAGTCAAACAGTGACGCGGCGTCGGGCAGGAGGCTCATCGTGTAGAAGGCGGCGTCGTCGAAGTACTCGTTACCCTCAAGCTGTTCAAGGTGGCGTCGCCAGACCACGCGGTCTTCCGGCCGCAATGAGTCCAGGTCCAGTTCCCGCAACCGCCCGGCGACGGCTTCGCCCAGCCAGATCGGAACCTCGGTGGCCGGTGTGAGCATCACCTCGTCGGCCCGACCCAGGGAGCGTTGTGTATCGGGGTCGAAAAAGCGCACGGATTCAATGTCGTCGCCAAAGAAGTCCACCCGAACCGGCAGACGGGCATCGGGCGGGAAGATGTCCACGATGCCGCCGCGGTGGGCGAATTCGCCGGGCCGCTCGACGAGTGGCGTGTTCTCGTAGCCGAGCGCGGCGAGCCGCCGGACCACGTCCGGCAGGTCGGCGGCAGTCCCGGGTGCGACCGACAGAAAGTGCGTTCGGAACTCCTCGGGCGGAACGAGGCGGCGAAGCAAGGCCCGCACGGAGGTCACGACGATTGGCGCCGGCGAAGCTCCGGAATCGCGAACGCGGGACAAGTGACCAAGCACGGCAACCCGTTCGGCCAGCACTTCCCCACCGATGGCCAGCATGGAATAGGCGGGCTGGTCAGGGTCCGGAAAGTGCAAGACGGGACGCGACTCAGTCCACATGCCAATGTCGTGGGCGATTTCGGACGCGCGCCCGTCTTCGGCCGTCACGATGAGCAGCGGCTGACTGGCCTGACGCCCGAGCAGGCCAACAAATGCGGATTTGGCGCCGTCGCGCACCTCGACCGTGAGCGGGTGCGGGCCCTGTAACGCGGATGCCGCGGCGGCCGCCAGCGTCGGCTCCTCGTCCAGGAGGTCAAGCAGGCCGCTGAGCGCCATCAGTCTTGTTGAATTGCTGCATGGTCGAGTCCACGTCTGCTGTCAGGAGCGTTTGGACCGCATCGGCAGCCCGCTCCACGGCGGCATTTGCCTCCGACTGTTCGGCGGGAAGGAAGCGTCCCAGCACGTAGTCGGCGGGATCAACGCCTTCCGGCGGGCGGCCCAGGCCGATCTTCACCCGCGCCACCTCGTCAGTTCCGAGGGTGCGAATGATCGAACGCATGCCGTTGTGTCCGCCGCTGCCGCCTCCCGGGCGAACTCTGATGCGGGGAAATGCCAAATCGAGGTCATCATGCACCACGATAAGGCCCGAGGGATCTAAGCCGAATGTTCGCAAGGCGGCCTGAACGGCTGGCCCGGACTCGTTCACGAAGGTCTGCGGCTTTAGCAGGGCCACCGCCAGTCCGTCGAGTAGACCTGTCCAGACTTCGGCGCGGTAGCGGGCGGTACGCCAACGGCCCGTGCCCTGGGAAGCCAGGCGGTCGCAGACCATAAAGCCCAGGTTGTGCCGGGTGCCCGCGTAGGCGGGCCCGGGGTTGCCCAGTCCGACGATCAGACGGGCCGGTCTGAACGACGGACCGGACCGGCGGCGCCTGTTGCGCAGCCAGCGCTTCACTTCGCGCCGACTTCCGACTGATCGGATGGCGGCATGCCGCCGAGGGCAGCGACAACCTGGTCCCACTCGCTGAGCGCAAGGGTCTGCGGGCGCCGGCCAGGGTCGATGCCAGCAGCTTCGAGTGTCGCGCCAACCTCGGGCTCGCGTCGGCCGATCCCGGCGGCCAGGGAGTTGCGCAGCTTCTTGCGGGTCTGGGCGAATCCGTGACGTGCAATGGCGATGCGGGCCTCGGCAGCCGCGGTGTCAAGTTCAGAGCGACCGAAGGGATCGATTCGGACGAGCGCCGAGATCACCTTGGGGCGTGGCCGAAAGGCTTCGGGCGGGACGTCGAATAAGCGTCGAGCCCTGGCGTAGGACTGAACGATGACGCTGAGGAGCGCCATATCGCCAGGTTTCGCCGTTAGCCGTCGTGCTACTTCGCGCTGCAGGAGGACCGTAAGGCTGCGCGGGGGGTCGGCGGCGCTGACGAAGCTCACCACCAGGCGGGTACCAACGCTATAGGGAAGATTCGCTACGACGTGAAAGGGAGCACCGGCGAGTTGGCGCAGGTTTAGCCGCCGGGCGTCCCCCGACACGATTTCGACACCGTCGACGCTCCGGAATCGCTGGCGCAAGCGTGAGACGAGTTCGTCTTCGATTTCGACGGCAATCACGCGCAGGCCGCGCGCCAGCAGCGCCTCCGTGAGGTTGCCGGTTCCGGCGCCAATCTCGACAACGGTTGCGCCGGGCGGGAGAGCGGCGGCGGATGCAATGCGCCGTTGCACGGCCCGATCCACAAGGAAATTCTGGCCGCGCCGGCTGGACGGGCGGAACGGCGCCCGCGGGGCGGTGCTCACGCCCCAGTATCACACCCGGACGGCGTCAGGAAATCAGAGTTGGACCAGCGGCGTGATACGTCGCGCCGCAACAGCTACCAGGTTCGCGTCTTGCCGAGGGCGGCGAGATATCCGCCGTCCGCATACAAGGTCGTACCGGTTACGTAGGCCGAGCGCGGGGACAACAGAAAGGCCACGCAGCTCGCAATCTCGTCGGCCGACGCATATCGCCCCAACGGCACCGTGGCCTTGCGCTGCTCGTAGCGGTCCTGGTCGGAGCGAACGTCGGAGGTCATGCGGGTGGCAGTCAATCCTGGGCCCACGCAGTTGACGCGGATCTGGTGCGGAGCGAGCTCCTGCGCAATGGCACGGGTGACGGTTCGCAACGCGCCCTTGGCCGAGCAGTAGTGGGCTTGGCCGGGCTCGGCGGACTCGGAGCGAATGGAACTGACCTGCACAATCGAGCCTGGCTCACCGCGACGAATCATGTCTTCGGCGACGGCCTTGGTCAGGAAGACCGGCCCTCGTACGTGCACGTCGAGCATGGCGTTCCAGATGTCAGTGTCGATTTCCTCCAGTGACTGGCGCCTGGTGTAGCCGGCGACGTTGGCCAGGGCGTCCACGCGACCATGGGCGGCGACCGTCTCGGCAACCAGGGCCTGGCCGGCCGGGACATCGGCCACATCGAGCGTGCGGGCCTGGACGGATCCTGAAAGGCCAGCCTGTTCGACCCAACTGGACAGGGCCTCGCCGTCGACGTCCGTCGCCACGACCTGGTAGCCGTCGGCCGACAGGCGCTCGACGCAGGCGCGGCCGATGCCGTGGGCGGCGCCGGTCACGATAGCCACCGGCTGCATCAGTGGGTCATCTCCCCGCCGTCCACGTAGAGCGTGGCGCCGGTGACGTAGGCGGCGTCGTCGGAGGCCAGGAATGCGGCGACCTCCGAGATGTCCTCAGGCTGGCCGAGGCGACCCATGGGGACGCGAGCCAGCTGCTCGTCCAGCGCCCCCGCGTTGGCCAGCAGCGACTCCGTGAGCGGCGTCTCAGCGACCCCGGGACCGATGGCACAGACGCGTACGCCGTAGGGTCCCAGCTCAACCGCAGCCGCTTTGGTGAGCATGCGCACGCCGCCCTTGGAAGCGCAGTACGAGGTGTGGATGAATCCACCGACGTTGGCGCGGATGGACGACATGTTGATGATCACGCCGCCGCCCTGCGCCTTCATTCGCAGGCCAGCCGCTCGCACGCCGTAGAACACGCCGGTGAGATTGGCAGCCATTACTTTGTCGTAGCCGTCAATCGTGAGGTCCAGGAACCGCTCTCGGACGGTGATGCCGGCGTTGTTGACCATGATGTCGATGCGGCCCCAACGATCTATCACGGCCTGTACGGCGGCTTCCATCGCGGCGTAGTCGGTGACGTCGGTGGGTAGCACCAGGGCTTCGCCGCCTTCGGCTTCGATCAGGTCGCGAGTCTCCTCGGCAGCCGCGGCGTTGAGTTCGGCCAGACCGAGAAGGGCGCCGTCGCGGGCCAGTCGCCGGCTGATGGCCCGACCGAAGCCGGAGCCGGCGCCGGTTACCAGCGCCGTGCGACCGGCAAGCGGCTGCGGGGCGTTTGCGTCGTTCGTCATGGGGGTAGCGAGACTAGCAGAGGTCGGATAACGACCCGTCTTCAAAGCTGGCCCGGCCTTTCAACCGCGTGAACGTCTGCCGGCGAGAAGCCGCGACTCAGGACTCACCGCCGAGCAGCAGACGTTCCAGAAAGGCACGGGCGGCTCGACCGCCCTGACCTCGGTGGCTGATGACATCCTTCGCCTTGCCCGGCAGTTCCGCCATGGTCGTCTCACCCGGGCCGACGATGAACAGCGGGTCGTAGCCGAAGCCGCCGCCGCCGCGCGGCGCACGGCCAATGCGGCCTTCGACGGTGGCCTCGGACTCATACCGAACATTGCCGTCTGGATCACAGACGGTGACCACGCAGCGGTAGCGGGCGGTTCGGCGGTCGTCGGGAATATCGGCCATGAGCTCGAGCACGCGGGAATTTCGGTCGTCGTCTGTTGCGGCGGGGCCGGCGAAGCGACTTGATCTAACGCCCGGGGCCCCCTGCAGCGCGTCAATCTCCAGGCCGGAATCGTCGGCCAGGCTCCAACGCCGACAGGCCGCGGCATAGGCGACAGCTTTCAAGCGGGCGTTCTCGGCAAAGGTCGTCCCCGTCTCTTCCACCTCGCACTGGCAACCCAGGTTCCGGGGTGAGAGCAACTCAACCGGCGATCCGTCGAAGACCCGCCGGAACTCGGCCAGCTTGTGCGCGCTGCCGCTGGCCAGCACAACGCTGGCGCGAGCCGCAGAAGTTTCGCCGTCAACTTGCCCGCTAATTGCTAGAGTTGCCTCGTAGTTGTTGCGTGACGTCGCCCGTCAGTATCGCCGCTTGTAGCACGGCGACCCACCAAAATCCGGGCTTGGCGTCCCGCCGTCCGGCCTGAAGAAAGGGCGTTGATGTCCAGCTTCGACACTGAGCAAGCGTTCAAGGACCTGGGCAACGCCATTATTCGCGGCGATGCCGCAACCGTGGACTCCACGGTTCGGGTGGCACTCGACGCAGGCGTTGACGCCTCGTTGATTATCAATGACGGCATGATCCCGGGGATGGACGTGGTGGGCGAGTTGTTCCGCACGAACCAGTACTACGTTCCTGAGGTGCTGATCTCGGCGCGGGCCATGAAGGCGGGGATGGCGATCCTGCGGCCGATCCTGGCCGCGTCAGGCATTGAACCGGTTGGCGAGGTGGTCATTGGGACCGTCCGCGGCGACCTGCACGACATCGGCAAGAACCTGGTCGCGATGATGCTGGAAGGCGCCGGCTTCGGCGTGCACGACACCGGCATCGACACGCACCCGGACGAGTACATCCAGAACGCGGTGGAGCATAACGCCAACATCATCGGCATGTCGGCCCTGCTGACGACCACCATGACGAACATGCGCAACACCATCGAGGCGGTTGAGGCCGCCGGTCTGGACGAGCAAGTGCACTGCATCATCGGCGGCGCGCCGGTCACACAGCGCTACGCTGATGAGATCGGGGCCGACGGCTACGCCGCCGACGCCGCATCTGCCGTCATCCTGGCCAAGCGACTGCTGGGCGTGTTGGGCGACGCGGACGAAGCCGAAGACGCTGGCCGATCGATGTACCTGCGGGCGCGCGACGCGTTGCAAGTGGCCGTGCGCGAAGAACCCGGCACGGAGTCGCACTCCGACGGCCTGATGGAGGCCGAAGGGCTGGTGGAACAAGCGCGAGCCGCCGGCTACAACCCCACGCACATCGAACGGCTGATGGCCGAGATCGAGCGCGAGAAGGTGCGTACGGTCTAGGGGTCTGCCTCGCCGGCGTCGTCGCCGAGTCCCAGGTGGCTGGCATTGCGGCCCAGTAGCGCGGACAGTTCGGCTGCCGGTAATCCTGACTCGCGCGCCAGACGAAGGGCTCGCGTTTGACGGATCAGCGGGTAGTCGCTGCCGAAAAGCACGCGTCCTGGAGCAAGCTGGCTCATGACGCGGTAGATCTCCGGCCGATAGAGCAGGTGGCTGGCCGAGGAGTCGTAGTAGACATTCTGGGCCTGCTGGTGGATCTCGGGCATGAGTTCGTAGAAGGCAAGGCCGCCGCCCCAATGCGCCAGGATGATGGGCACGTCGCCTTCCGCGGCTTCGATCAGCGACCAGATCGCCGCCGGCGTGGTGCTGTCTTTGCCGGGGTAGTGGTGGCCGACCGGCTCACTGGTGTGGACGGTCAGGATCAGGCCCAATGAGCGCATCGCGTCCATGAATAGTCGGAGGCCGGAACGGTCGTTGAGATTCCAGCCCTGACCCTGCGGAAACAGCTCGCCAACGCCGACGGCGCCGAGTGCCCGGCAGCGCTCCAGTTCGGCAGCGGCGAAGTCCATGTCGCCGGGCGGGACGACGCAGAACGGGAGAACCTGCTCTCCGCCTTGGTTGCTTATAGCGGCGGCCTCCAGCACATAGTCGTTGTTGGCGCGGCAGAGTCCCGGATCGCGCCAGGCGAACCCGAACGCCACGCTGGCGGCCAGGCCGGCCCGTCGCATGCTGCGGCGCAGGTCGTCCGCGGTGGCCAGAACCCGGCGGTCGTTGCGGTAGAGACGGCCGAACCAGAGGTCGGCCTGGCTGTAGCGGCGGCGGCCGTTTACCACGTCCGGCGGGACGACATGCGTGTGCACGTCTATCCCCGCGGAAGCAGTCAGACTCGTGTCGTCGGCCCGGGGAATGGGTGAGATTCCTGAATTATCGCCGCGCGGCATTGTGCCGTCTGGAGCGGCACGGGCGGTCAGGCCGAGTCCGTCGCCTCAGAAGAGAGGAACGACCAATGGCCGCTGGCGTTAGCTGAGCGCAAAGCCTCGGCCCATCCGCCCGCGGAATTCGGGCTAAGCCAGACGAAGCCCGTCGACTGGAGGGCGGCGCGCACCGGACCACGGAGCGCCAGGCCCCGGCCCGCACTGACCACCGTCACTGCGCCGTCGCGGTGCTCAGGCTCAGAGGTCAGTGCCGCCAGAGCGGATTCCAGGCTGGCGTCGCCAAGCACCACCACCGGCCGATAGCCTTGCGCGGCCAGGCTGCCGGCAAAGGCCACGGCGTGTGACCCTCCGAGGCCAAGGTCGAAATAACGCTCGGGGGCCAGTTCAGCCAAGGCGGTGGTATCGAGCACGCCATCGGTGTCCGTCGCAATCAGCAGACATCGGTCGTCGGCTGCCATTGAAGCTGCCAATGCCTGCTCCAATTCGACTTGGCGGGCGACGTTGTCGCATGCGAGGGCGCTTGCCGGCGCTCGGCCTTCGAGCGTCACGTGCAATACCACCGGTCGCCCGACCCGCAGCGCCAAACGTAAGAGGTCGCCCAATGCCTCGAGATTGTGAGCATCAACCGGGCCCAGGTACATGAAGCCCAGCAGTTCCTCCCACATTTCGGTCGGGACCAGCAGTTCGCGCACGGAGTTCTTGAGCCTTCGGGCCACTTCCACAGCCTGTTCGCCGGCGGGCATGCGGCTGAGCGTTGTTTCGATCAGGTTTTTTGCGTCGGCGTAGCGCGCGTGGCCACGAACTCGGGTGAGATAGCGGGCCATGGCCCCTGCGTTGCGCCCGCGCGGCGTCTGCGCATCCACCAGGACCAATACGAACGGCACCTGCAAATGGCCCACGTGATTCACGGCTTCGAATGCAAGGCCAGTTCCCAGGCCGGCGTCGTCCAGGACGGCAACCACGGGTTGCCGTATTCGCCGCAGCGTGCGCGCCACCGCCACGCCGGCCGCCTGGGAGGCGGCACGACCGCGCCGCCTGCGGCTTCGGGCGCCCAGGCTCGCCTCGAAGCAGCAGGTCGTAGACCAGGGCGTGATCCGCTCGATCCCAAAAGACATCGCGCGCCGGATCGGCCACCGTCCCGGCCACCATCACGGCCAGCTCGGCCGAGCCGGCGAGCGCCGTCGACCTAGGCGGCAGGCGTTGGGCCAGTTGTTCGCGCAGCGCTTCAATTGCCGCGGCTCGCTCGTCGGCCTTGGCCGAAACGGCAGGCTGGGCCGCCAAGCGCTCAGGAATCGCAGCTGTCATCGAAAGCCCTGTCGGTCGGCCGGTGCTCACCGGACAGGCAAGCGAGACTCAAGCCACCGATTTTCCCTTCACCCCACTATACTGGCCGCCCATGCGGGCATTCGTGGCTGTCACGATCCCCAAGCCGTTTCGGGACGCGCTGGCTACCGAAGCGGCGTCGTTGGCTCGCGTATCGCCACACATACGTACCGTCAAGCCAGAGAACCTGCACCTCACCCTTGCGTTCTTGGGCGACGTGCCAACGCAGAGCGCCGACAGCGTTCGGTCCGGCATGCAGGCGGCCGTGCGAGGACGCCACCCGTTCAGCCTCGGCTTCAGCGGCGGCGGCACGTTTCCAGCCAACCGAGAACCGCGCGTGGCATGGGCCGGCATCAGCGGGGAAACGGAAGCTTTGCGCGACCTGCAGGCTGCGGTCCTGCAAGCCGTGCGCGGACTGGGATTGCGGGTCGACCGGCGGCCCTTCAGTCCCCACGTCACGCTTGCGCGAATTGGGCGAATGGCGGCGCCCACGGCTCGACGGGCCATCAGCCGGGGATTCGAGGCCATGGAATTCGATCGGCTCGGGCTCTTCACGGTGTCTCACATCAGCCTTATAGAGAGCGATCTCACGCCGTCCGGCGCCATACATCACGAGGCCGTTTCGGTGGCGTTCGCGCCCGACGAAGTCTCGGTGGATGCTCCGCCGCGGCGACGATTCGGCTTCTTCTAGGCTTGTTCGCCACGCGAGCGTGGCGCGCCCCATCCGCCGCCGCCGGGCGTTTCGATTCGAATGACGTCGCCTGCGGCGAGATCCAGCGCGGCCTTGCCAGGGAGTTCGCGCGCCCGTCCGCCAACCGTCCCGCGATTGACGCCCGAGCTTCCGGGCGCGCCGCCAGATGAGCCCCAGGGCTGGCGCTTGCGGCGTTCGGTCACGATCGTGACTACCGCGGGGACGAGGGTTTCGATCTCCCGAATCACGCCGTCACCGCCGCGGTTTCGGCCGTTGCCGCCTGATCCTCGGCGGATCTCATAGCGACGGGCGGAGAGCGGGTAGGCCAACTCCATCGCCTCGATTGGCGTGTTCAACGTGTTTGTCATCGCCACCTGCACAGCGTCCGCGCCAGGGCCGGCCGGGCCAGCGCCGGCGCCTCCCGCGATGGTCTCGTAATAGGTGAACGCGCGGCCATGCCGTGGATCGAAGCCGCCGATGATCAGATTGTTCATGGTTCCCTGGCTGGCAGCGGGGACCACATCCGGCAATGCCTCAGCCAGCGCGCCCCAGAGGACGTCCACCACACGCTGTGACGTCTCAACGTTACCGGCCGCCACGGCGTGCGGCCGCGGCGGATTGAGGACGGTGCCGGCCGGAACGATGACCTCCAGGGGAGCGGTGGCTCCGTCGTTGGCGGGCACGTCGTCGCCCATCAGACAGCGGGCGACGTAAATGACGGCGGACCGCGTGACGGCTTCGGGTGCGTTCAATGCACCGGCCGCCGCAGGTCCGGTACCCGTGAAATCGAACTGAAGATGTCCGCCGCCGGCCGCGATCGTGACCCTGATCGGAATCGGCGAGCCCCCGGCACCGTCATCGTCCAGGTAGTCGGTAAAGCTGTACGTGCCGTCGGGAACCACTCGAAGGCGCGCCCGGGCCAGTTTTTCGGAGTAGGCCAGCAGCGCCTCGGCCCGCTGGCGCAGGGGCTCGGCGCCGTAGCGTCGGGCGAACTCGGCCAGGCGTGCTTCACCCACTCGGTGCGAGGCCAGTTGTGCCTCCAGGTCACCGCGTCGCTCCTCCGGCGTGCGGACGTTGCGGCAGATGATTTCCACCAACTGCTCGTCAAGTACGCCCGCATCCACGAGCTTGAGCGGCGGAATGATGAGGCCTTCGTGGTATAGCTCGGTCGACGGCGGCATGGAGCCGGGCGCCAGGCCGCCAACATCGGCGTGGTGGGCGCGCGTGGCCACCCAGCCCCAGTGAGCGGGCCGTCGCTTCGGTCCGACGAACGCCGGCGAGACGGTGGTGATGTCGGGGAGGTGGGTGCCACCCAGGTAGGGGTCGTTCACGATCAGGACGTCGCCCGGGGTGGGCGCCTTGCCCTCGTACGCCTCGATCGCCGCAGTTACCGAGGCCGGCATCGAGCCCAGATGCACGGGGATGTGGGCCGCCTGGGCGATCATGCGGCCCTCGGCGTCGAACACGGCGCAGGAGTGGTCGCGCCGCTCCTTGATGTTGGGCGAGTGGGCGCTGCGCTGAACGGTGACCCCCATCTCCTCGGCAACCGAGGCGAAGAGGTGTCGGAAGACTTCGATCTCGAAGGGATCGGTTTCGGTGGCGGGCATGGGTGCAGCATAGCCAGCTTTCCGGCGTATGCCGATGGTCGCGTTCCCGCGCCGCGGGCACCACGGCAAACCGGTGCTATTCGGCCAAAGTTGGGCGGCGATATACTTAACTTGAAGGCTCTGAACGCAGGTTGCTATGCCCAAGAGTTGGCAGGACGAAGTCAAGGAAATCCTCGATCGGGCCGATGCTTCCGCGCCGCGGCCGAAGCGAAGGACTTCGCGGTCGCCGAAGCCATCCCAACCTCCCAGGAATTACCTTGAGCTGGTGGGCCAGTGGGTAATGTCCCGCTTTGCAACGACCGGCGAAATGCTGGTTACGGCGGCAGTTCTGGTAGTCGCGGCTTTGTTTTTGTCGATTTTTCTGCGGCAGTTCGCATCGATCGTGGCGGTGGCCGGCGCGGTGGTATTTGCGGCGGCGCTGTTCCGCGGGATCATGGAGCGACGGTCGGCCCGCTCGCCGAGCGGTCGCGGCAGCCCGGTCATGTGGCGCGGGCAGGTGATTGAGCTACCCGACCAACGTCCATCGTTGCGGCAACGGATTCTCGACGCGCTACGCCGACGCCGGTAGCCAGTCCGTCGCGCTGGACACGCCTCGCGTGGCTGCGGCCAGTAGGATGAAGCGTCCTCCAACCGCCCCGGTAAGCGCGCGCCTTTGAACATATCTGACATCACACCCGGCAGCTACGTGCACGCGGTGTTCCTGGTTGCGTCGGTCGAAGTACGCGAGGCCCGCACCGGCAATCGTTTCCTACGGATGAGCCTGCGCGATCGCGCCGGCGCCACGATTGAGGCCGTGTGCTTTCAAGTCTCGGAGGCACAGATTGCGGCCGTGTCGGCGGGTGAACCGTACGAGGTGGAGGGCCGGGCCGACGAGTTCCGCAATCGGGTCAACATCAAGGTCGACACGATGCGACGTTCGGACGAGACGTGGGACGCGACCGCCTATCTGCCGCGCTCGACCCGGAGCGCGGAAGAGCTGACGGGATCAATCCGCGACGCTATTGACACGATTACGTCGCCGACGATCAAGGACGTCTTGAACGCCGTCATTGCGGACCCGCTGGTGGTTGAGCGACTTCCGCAGTGGCCGGCGGCCAAGACCCGGCACCACGCGTGGATTGGCGGACTTGCCGAACACACCGTGGAGATGTTGCAGATTGCCGATCGGGTGGCCCGGGTTTACCCGCAGCTTGACCGCGACCTGCTGCTGGCGGGGGTCGTGCTACACGATCTTGGCAAGCTGGAGGAGTTGGACCTGCAGGCCAGCATCGTCTATACGGACGCCGGCAACCTGGAGGGCCATATGGTGCAGGGCGTGCGTATTCTCGACCGGGCGCTGGCCGCGACCGGCTGCGAGGGTGAGATTGCGACCTTGCTTCGGCACCTGGTGCTCAGTCACCAGGGGCTGTTGGAGTTCGCGGCGGTGACCGAGCCGATGCTGCCGGAAGCCATTGCGCTGCATTACATCGACCAGCTCTCGTCGCAGGTTCGGCCGGCGATCGAGGACGTGGCCGCCGCGCGGGAACGGGGCGTGCGGGGCGAGATGATGCGGGGGCCGACGGCGATGCGCGAGCTATACGTGCGAGCCGAGGACTAAGCCTCCAGCGACCGCCTGCTTAGCGGGAGCCGACCAGCGCCGCCTGCCGCTCTCTAACCTGGGCGACCCGCTCGCGCGCCGCGCGGGCTCGCTCGCGCTCCTTCTCCACGACCGCCTCGGGTGCGCGTTCCACAAATCGAGGATTCGCCAGCAATTGCTCGGCTCGGCCGAGCGTGGCCTCGGATTCGGCCAGTTCGCGCGCCAGGCGTTCACGCTCGGCTGCGAGATCGACCATTCCAGCCAGGGGCAGAAATATCTCGACGCCGCCGGCGCGTGCCGTGACCGCCGCGTCATCAAACGTCGTGCCGGCCGGATGGAAGGTCAGCGGATCAACGCGGGCCAGGCGCTGGATGAACACCGCCTCAGCGTCCAGTCCCGCGCCGCCACCGATCACGCGCGCCTCCACGTGGCGGCCCGCCTCCACGCCCGACTCGTGTCGAGCGTTGCGGATCCCCTGGACAATGTCGATCAGCGCTCGAACGCGAGCGATTGCGTCCTCGTCAACCTCCGGGGAGGCTGCCGGTATCGGCGTATCAATCAGCAACTCGGGCGCGCCGTCCGCGCCGCCGGCGGCGCGGAAGTGGCGCCAGATTTCCTCGGTCACGTACGGCATGAACGGGTGCAGCAGCCGCAGCGAACCGTCGAGCACGGTGGCGAGCGTGGCGGCGGTGCGTGCGGCGGCAGCGGGGTCGTCGCTGTAGAGCCGGATTTTGGCGGCCTCGACATACCAGTCGAAGAATTCCGTCCACAGGAAGTCGTGCAACGCCCGCCCGGCTTCGCCAAAGCGAAAGCGTTCGACGTCGCGGATCGCGTCGGCATGCACCTGGTTGAAGCGGCTGAGGATCCAGCGGTCGACAAGTGATGGCGTTCCGGGTTCGTTGCCGGCCGTGCGCTCCATGGCGCCGATGACGAATTTGGCGCCATTCCAGATCTTGTTGGCGAAGTGGCCTCCGCGCTCGACCTGCCGCAGGTCCAGGCGCATGTCGTTGCCGGGTGCGGCGGCGGTGACGAAGCTGAAGCGCATGGCGTCGGCGCCGTAGGCCTCAATGGTTTCGAGCGGGTCGTCACCCGGCTGGTAGTTGGTCTTGCTGACCTTGGAGCCGTCGAGGTGACGCACGAGCCCATGAAAGTACACGTCGTGAAACGGCACCTCGCCCACGAGTTCCAGTCCGAGCATCACCATGCGGGCGACCCAGAAGAAGATGATGTCGTAGCCGGTTTCCATGACGTCGGTCGGGTAGAACCGCCGCATATCGGGCGTGTCGTCGGGCCACCCGAGGGTTGAGAAGGGCCAGAGGCCCGAGCTGAACCAGGTGTCGAGCACGTCCGGGTCCTGCCGGAGATCGCTCCCGCCGCACACGGAACAGGTCGTCGGATCCTCGCGCGGAACCATGACCGCGTCGCACGACTGGCAGTACCAGACAGGGATCCGATGACCCAACCAGAGTTGCCGTGAAATGCACCACGGCTGGATTTCGTCCAGCCAGCGGAGGAACTCATTCTTGAATCGCGCGGGATGGAACCGGATACGTCCGTCGTTCACGGCGGCCGCGGCCGCGTCGGCAAGCGGTCGAGCATTCACGAACCACTGCTCGGAGACCAGCGGCTCGATCACGGCATCGTCGCGAGAGCAGTGGCCGACCGGGTGCGTGTGCGGCTCGATGCGCTCCAGCAGGCCTTCGGCTTGCAGGAACTCCAGGTAGGCCGCCCGGGCATCGAAACGATCCTGACCAGCCCAGGGTCCAGCGTTCTGGTTGAGGGTGCCATCGCCGTTCATGATGTTGATCACGGGCAGGTCGTGGCGCTCGCCCATGGCTGCGTCGTTGGGGTCGTGGCCAGGCGTGACCTTGACCGCGCCGGAGCCGAACTCGGGGTCAACGAAGGTGTCGGCGATGATGGGTATCTCGCGACCGATTCCCGGAACGCTCGCCGTCTGACCCACGAGCGCGACGTATCGCTGGTCGTCGGGGTGCACCGCAATCGCCGTGTCGCCCAGCATGGTTTCCGGGCGGGTGGTGGCCACCGTCAGATGCCCGCCGTCGGCCAGCGGATAGCGGATGTGCCAGAGCGAGCCTTCGACGTCCTGGTGCTCGACTTCGAGGTCGCTGATGGCGGACTGGTCGTCGGGGCACCAGTTGACCATGTAGCGGCCACGGTAGATTAGGCCCTTCTCATGCAGGCGCACGAATGCTTCGCGCACGGCGCGCGAGAGCTGCTCGTCGAGCGTGAAGTGTTCGCGCGTCCAGTCCACCGATGCGCCGAGGCGACGAAGCTGTTCGTTGATGTTGTCGCCGACTTCGTCCTTCCATTGCCAGAAGCGCTCTTCAAAACCCTCTCGCCCAAGGTCGTGTCGGGTGAGTCCTTCCCTGGCCAGTTCGCGCTCGATGACGTTCTGGGTGGCAATGGCCGCGTGGTCGGTGCCGGGCACCCACAGCGAGGCGCGGCCGTGCATGCGTTGCCAGCGAATCATGAGGTCCTGGTAGGCGACGAAGAGGACGTGGCCGTTGTGCAGCTGGCCGGTGATGTTGGGCGGCGGGATGGCGATGGTGAACGGGCGCCGGTCGGGGTCGTCGGACGGCTGGAAGGCGCCGGACTCGTCCCAGGTGTCGTAGAGCCGGGCTTCGACAGAGGCAGGGTCGTAGGGGCCGGCCATGGCGTCGAGGACGGAGGAGGAAGGCTGAGCGTCCATCAGGAACCCGGAGACGACGGCACCGCACATCGGAGCCTGACGCTCATCGTACCGCTGACGGCGACGAGCGACCCGCGGCGAAGCGTGGGGGTGAAGGGGGGAACCGTCTCTCGCCAGCCCGTCCCCTCTGGGGACGGGCTGGCGAGAGACGGCTTGGGCGGATTTTTGGCGGGTTCCCAAGCTTCCGACGCCTGGGACGACCGCGCCGAGGGAGGGGCCGGCGTCGGGGTGGGTGGACCCGAAGGCGCGAGGGGGCGGGTTGGCAGGTTTCCCGGGCTTGAGACCTTTGCGTAACCCCGGGTTGGTTGCCCGGAAGACCCTCACCCCAACCCTCTCCCAGAGGGCGACGGAGAAAGAGCAGCCCCGAATCTGATGGCCAAGGCAGTTTTGCAAAGGTCTCGGGCCTGGGACAGGGGACCGGCGGAGGGAACCGGAGAGGGGGCGGGGGCGCCGGGGATTTTGGAGGGGCGTTGAGTGGGCGTCTCGCGCGCGGTAAGAGTTTTTTCCAAAAAACTCTTGAGGTGCGGCGGGATGTGTTTTGGCGGGGTTTGGAGGCTGGCGGGGAGGGGTGCAGACGGTGTTTGGGGGCTGGGGGTTGGACGGGATGGGTGACGAAGCGGAGGGGCGGCGCGGTTGGGGTGCGTGGGTGGGCGGGGTGTGGGTCGACGAGTTCGCCTGGAACGCAGGGGGAGCACCTGACGGTGGTCGCAGCCGGGGGAGGGGAGGCAGGAGTGAGCGAAGCGCGGTAAGACGCGAGAAAAGACGGGGCAGCGGGGAGTGGGGCGGGTGGTTCGACAGGCTCATCATCAAGGGCAACAGGCTCAGCATGAACGGCGACAGGATCGACAGGAACGTCGACAGGATTAGCTTGAGCCAAGGGAGGCGGAGGGGCGGCAGCGGGGCGAAGCAGGCGGAGGGCATTTGGAGAGTGGGTTGCAAGGCTTACCCGGCTAGTGTACACTATCTGGGAACGGATGGGAAACTTGGAGTGGTTGGGGGCGAAGGGATGCTGGGAACGGCGAGGCGTGGGCGCTGGGTGCGGGCTGCTCGCCCTGACCGCGGTCGCGGGGTAGCGTGGCCTCGGATTGCTAGTACGGCGAGCGGGCGTTTGTGACGCGGTTTCCGGCGATTGTCGAGACGTACCTGAGCGACCTGCGGCGCATTCGGGCGTCGGGCGGGGCGACGGCTGAGGTTTCGAGCTACGGGCCGCTGGAGAATCTGTTGAATGCGATCGGGACCGGGCTGAGGCCGAAGGTCTTTTGCGTTGGGCAATTGAAGGACCAGGGGGCCGGACACCCCGATTTCGGGTTGTACGCCAGCCGGGGGCGCACGCGGGGCGGTCGGACGAACGTGGGCGAGCTGCCTGAGCACGGCGTGGTGGAGGTGAAGCCACCCGAAGACGACGCGTGGCTGACGGCACAGGGCGGGCAGGTAAGCCGGTATTGGGCTCGCTACCGGCTGGTGCTGGTGACCAATTTCCGGGACTTCGTGCTGGTGGGCGAGGGCGCGGACGGGAACGCGGCGCGGTTGGAGAGTTTCCGGCTGGCGGCGGACGCGGAGGATTTTGAGCGGCAGTTGGAGAAGCCGCGGGCATTTGCGGGGCGGATTGGCGTGGGGTTGGGCGAGTATCTGCGGCGGGTGCTGAGTCACCGGGCACGGTTGGCGGAACCGCGGGACCTGGCCGAGCTGCTGGCCTCGCACGCACGGGATGCGCTGGCGCGGGTGGAGGCCGCCGAAGACGAGCTCGGCGCAGCGGCCTCGCCGTTAGCGACGGTCCGGGCGGCGCTGGAAGAGGCGCTGGGGGTGCAGTTCAAGGGCGAGCGGGGCGCGCGGTTCTTCCGGTCGACGCTGGTGCAGACGCTGTTCTACGGGGTCTTTTCGGCCTGGGTGCTGTGGGCGCGGCAGACGCCGCCGCCGCCGGGCGCGTTCAACTGGCGTGAGGCGGTCTGGCATCTGCGCGCGCCGGTGCTGCGGGCGCTGTTCCAGCAACTGTCGGATCCGGGGCGGCTGCAGCCGTTGGGGTTGGTGGAGGTACTGGACTGGACGGCGGCGGCGCTGAATCGGGTGGAGCGGGAAGCGTTCTTCACGCGGTTCAACGAGGGACAGGCCGTGACCTATTTCTACGAGCCGTTTCTGCAAGCCTTCGACCCGGCGCTGCGTAAGCAGTTGGGCGTCTGGTATACGCCGCCAGAGGTGGTGCGCTACATGGTGGCGCGGGTGGACAAGGCGCTGAAGGACGACCTTGGGATTGCCGAGGGGCTGGCCGCCGACAACGTGTACGTGCTGGATCCGTGCTGCGGCACGGGGGCCTACCTGGCCGAGACGCTGCGGCGGATTGCCGACAACCTGGAAGGCCAGGGGCTGGGCGCGCTGACCGGGGCGCGGGTGAAGCAGGCGGCGACGGAGCGGGTGTTCGGCTTCGAGATCATGCCGGCGCCGTTCGTGGTGGCGCACTTGCAGGTGGGTCTGACGATGCAGGACCTGGACGCGCCGCTGGCGGAGGACGGGGCGGAACGGGCGGGCATTTTCCTGACCAACGCGCTGACCGGCTGGGAGCCTCAGAAACAAAAGTTGCTTGCGATTCCCGAGCTGGCAGAAGAACGCGACCGCGCAGAAGAAGTGAAGCAGAAGAAGCCGATCCTGGTGATCCTGGGGAATCCGCCGTACAACGGGTTCGCTGGCATGGCAGTGGACGAGGAACGGGACCTCTCGGACGCCTACCGCACCACCCGGCGGGTGCGGCGTCCTGAGGGCCAGGGACTGAACGACTTATACGTGCGCTTTTTCCGCATGGCCGAACGGCGGATCGCCGAGAAGACCGGGCAGGGCGTGGTGTGTTTTATCTCGAACTACTCCTGGCTAGACAGCCTGTCGTGTCCGGGGATGCGGGAGCGGTACCTGGAGGCGTTTGACCTGATTCGGATCGACAACCTGAACGGCGACAAATACCGGACCGGCAAGGTGGCGCCCGACGGCTCGCCGGATCCGAGCATCTTCTCGACACCGGACGATCCGTTGGGCATCCAGGTGGGCACCGCAATCGCGACGCTGGTGCGCAAGACCGAGCATGCGCCGGCCGCGGACGTGGAGTTTCGGAATCTGTGGGGTCAAACCAAGCTGGCGGCGCTGACAGAAACGGCGGAGGCGGAACCGGACGCGCTGTACGAGGCGCTAGAGCCGGTGCGGCCGCTTGGGCTGCCATTTGCACCGGTGGCGGTCAGCGCGGATTGGTTCGACTGGCCTACGCTGCCGGATCTGTTTCCGACATCGTTTCCAGGAGTGAAGACCAGCCGCGATTCGTTCCTGGTCGACATTGACCTAGATCGGCTGCGGACGCGCGTTGCCGAATATTTCGACCCTGACGTGAGCCATGACGCAATTGCTCGGCGCAATCCGGGCGTCATGCGTAACCGACAGCGCTTCGATGCGCGTGCAATTCGCGATGAGCTACTAAAACGCAGCTGCCCGACCCAGAGCGGTTTCGTCCGCTACGCCTACCGGCCATTCGACAACCGTTGGCTGTATTGGGAAGCGGAAACCAAGCTGCTCGACGAGAAACGGAGCGAGTACAAGCCGCATGTCTTTAAGGGAAACCGGTGGCTGGTCAGCCAGCAGAAACCGCGTCGGGAGTGGTCACCACCGCAGGTTCTCTCAGACATCGGATGCCTCGATTTGATGGATCGAGGCGCTACGTGTATTCCCACCTGGCTCAGTGAAGACCCGTTTGGAGTCGAGGAGCCCGGCGCACGCCGCCCCAACCTGACATCCGCCGCCCGCCGCTACCTTGATCGCCTCGAATTGACCGTCGAAGACCTCTTCCACTACGTGCTTGCGGTGCTGCATGACCCAGACTATCGGGAAGCGAATGCTGGCGCGCTACGCATGGAGTGGCCGCGGATTCCGTTGCCGCACTGGTCGGAAGTGTCAATACGGGCAACTGCCGGGGAGAACGACTTGGCGGCCAAGGTCGACGAGGCTTCCGAGAGCCTGGCCGGATCGGTCGCTCGCGGGCGGGAGTTGGCGGCGCTGCTGGATCCGGAGACGCCAGTTCCCGGCGTCACCACGGGCCAGCTTCGGCCCGAGATTGCGGCGATTGCCGTGCCGGCCACGACGCACGGGCACAACATGTTCGGTGACGACTTTGGGCTGACGGCGGGCTGGGGGCACTTCGGGTCGGGTCAGGCGGTGATGCCGGGGCAGGGTCGCGCGGTGGAGCGGGCGTACACGGGGTCGGAGCGCTCGGCCCTGGGCGCCGCGCTGGACACGCTGGGCGACACGACCTATGACATTCACCTGAACGACAACGCCTACTGGCGGAATGTGCCGTCCGCCGTGTGGAACTACCGGCTGGGTGGGTACCAGGTGCTGAAGAAGTGGTTGTCGTACCGGGAGCGGAAGGTGTTGGGACGGGCGCTGAAGGTGGACGAGGTGGGGTATTTCGGTGAGGTGGCTAGGCGGATTGGGGCGATCCTGCTCGTGACCACCGGAGAGTAGTTCACACGCTCAGCCATACTTCGCCCTGCCGCAAGAAAGCCGGGTCACCAAGCGTTCGGAGAAGTACAAGGCGAGGATCGGACGGCCGCAGACCGAACGCTGATGAGGCAGCAGCGTGCTTCGAAATCGTAGTGCCAATCCGGGACTGGTCAACGAAGCGCGGGAGGTATAGTGCCAGAGCCCGGGAGCGAATCGCGACCTGGAATGACAACTGTGCACGCAGATACGCTCAACTCAACGGAACGCAGCAAAAGAATGTCCCTCATTCGCGATCGGGATACTGGCCCCGAACGTGAGGTGCGCAGGATATTGACGGCGCTCGGATACCGGTACCGCTTGCAGTACAGCAAGTTGCCGGGGCGTCCAGACGTCGCCTTTCCAGGACGACGCAAAGCGCTCTGGGTTCATGGTTGCTTTTGGCATCGGCATCCCGGCTGCAAGCTGGCACGTCTGCCAAAGTCGCGCAGGGAGTTCTGGACTGCCAAGCTCGAGGGGAATCGCGCACGCGATAGACGCGTAAAGGCCGAAGTTAGAGCCGTGGGCTGGCGTACCACGACCGTATGGGAATGTGAGCTACGTGATGCTGATGCCGTTTCAGCGAGATTGCGCGAGTTTCTCAGTGACGATTCGTAAGCTAGCTAGTCTGCTCAAACAAACAGGAAGCTCGGCATCCCTGAGCCACGCGTGCCCGACTCGATGGCATGTAACTCTTCGGCAGCAAAGCGTCGGTCACATGTTTCTCAGAGTGACGGCAGATTTGTCCCATTCTTACTATTGGAGCCGACATTCCTTATCTCCTCGTTCCATTAGTGAAGCAAGACACATTCGATCTACAGGAGGACGATAACAATTCTCTTCGATAGAGAAGAAGTCGATTCAATAGCGAGCTATTTGCAGTTAGTATCATACCACCGAGAAATCATCGACGACGGACCTAAATCTACTCCGCTTTGGTTTCGCGGGCATAGTGACGCGGACTGGAGGCTCGAGACTACCCTAAAGCGACACGGCCTAGCCCCTGATCTAGAGCCGCAACTGTTGAACCGCTTTCGCCAGAACGCCGTAAACTATTTGGGCGCTCAACTTCCAAACGACGATGCTAGCTGGCATTGGTCGTTTCTTATGCGGCACCACGGTGCACCATCGAGACTGCTAGACTGGACAGAGAGTGCACTTGTCGGTCTGTATTTCGCCGTCGAGGAAAAACCGGGCAACGTGGGTACCGACATCCCGCAGCCAAACGGAAGTGTCTGGGTCCTGCTTCCCACGGCCCTCAACCATAAGGTTAACGTGCGTGATCCGGAAGGCAAGGGCTCCAGTATCCTTCCCATGTTTGACGTCACACCAGGAAGCGGACTCGACACTTACAAGACCAGCCAGGTTGCCAGGAATTCACATATCTCGGTACCGCCTGCCGCTGGACAGGCTATCAGAAGCTTCCCACGCATGGAGGCGCAGCAAAGCACTTTTACCGTCCATCATGCGGACCAGAAGACGCTTGAAGACTGGCATGATGGCGATCATGTATGGAATTATTGTATTCCCGCCAATTCGAAGTCCGACATACGCGCTGAACTCCGCACAGCCGGAATCAATCGACTGACTCTATTTCGCGACCTCGATAGCGCCGCCTGGGAAGCGGAGGAGGCACTGAATGCCTGACCTCCGCTTCTCATTCGGCGAGTATCCACGACCTGGGATTCTACAGATTCTCGACGATTGGGATCTCATCGATTTCAATCCTCAATACCAGCGCAAAGGCGGAGCATGGAGCCTTGATAAGAAGCAGTATTTTATCGACTCTATTATCAACGGAATGGACTTGACGAAACTTTATTTCCATGAGCTTCCACCGGACAAATTGGGTCCTAACTCAATCAAGTATGGTGTCATCGACGGTAAACAGCGTCTGGAGACCATTCGTGGCTTCGTAAATGATGACTTCCCACTATCCGATGAATTTGAGTACTTGCACGATGACGAAGAACAGGCTGCTGGAAAGACCTATTCAGAATTGCTTCTCGAGTATCCCGCACTGCGTGAGAGATTCGATGACACTATTCTACCAGTGACGGTCATGCACGCAGAGGATGAGGTCCTGATTGAGGGATTGTTTGTCCGCCTGAATGAGCAAGTCACCTTGAGTGCGCCAGAGAAGAGAAACGCCTTTGGTGGGCCGTTGCCGCTTAGGATTAGGGAACTAGCCAATCACCACTTTTTCACTCAGAATGTACCGTTTCGCGACGGTCGCTATCGACACCGTGATTTGGCTGCTAAGTGCTTGTTCATAGTTCTACAAAATAGGTTTGTTAGCACGAAACGCATGGCGCTGGATAAATTCGTCAAGGAGTATCGCTCAGATCCGAATCTCCACCCAGGACCTGATGTACTCCTTCAAAGAGCGCAAGAAATCCTCGACAACATGTCCCACTTCTTTGGACACAAAGATGGACTACTCCAAAATGTTGGATGGATAACACTTTATTTTCATCTGTTTAGAATCAGTCAAGTGAGTGGCTTGCCGGAGGCTTTACAGACTTCACACTTTGATCATTTCGTAGGCGAGGTAACAACAGCTAGGACGCTCGTTCGAAAGGTGGCTGACGGTGATCTTGCCTCCAGTGACGTCGAAGTTAATCCGGACTTGGCTCAGTTTGATTCTCTCCGTCAAAGCCCAAACGATGCTGCCGCACTTCGTACACGTTACGCTATCCTGAAACGTTACTTCACGGCCCAGTATGATATTGATCTGCCAAAAGAGAACGACTAAGGCGACGACTGAGACTCGTATAGACAATACTTAACTCGTTGCGCCAGTTGCTCTGCAAAGGCTACGGGTACAGCGTTTCCCAATTGACGTGTAGCTATGCTCCGAGTGGACGAGAACATGAACTCGTCTGGAAATGTCTGTAATCTGGCGAGTTCCCGAATCGTGAAATACCGAACGGTACCGTCAGCATTTCGGATCATGTTCTCACCACCAGCGACACCATGGGTTCCCGCCTTTACGGTTTTTGCCGGCTCGTCCCACGGCGAACCCGTGTGTCCTTTGTAGCTCCTAGCGCCCGAAATCCGCTGATGCTGTAAGGAACAGGATTGATCACTTGGTGACGGTAGGCCGGCAAGAGCGTCACGAACGGTTCTCCACCGATGTGAATCTACGAACGGTCCGTTCCTCAATTTCTTGACTCGCTTGCTCTCGCGAGGCAGTGGTTCCTGAGGTTCGACCGAATGCTCCTCCCAGTAGGAGCCGTTGACGTACTTTGACACAAGAAGAGCATCTCGAGAGTGGGTTGGCTCAATCATTCGCCAAGTCAAATCCAGGTCGGATCTGAAGGCAACTATGAAAACCCGCTCGCGACGCTGAGGTATACCGAAATCTGCCGTGTTAACGACGTGAGCTGAGACGTCGTAGGAGAGTCCACTCATTGTCGGGGTAGGACCAAGCTGACTAAGCCTAATTCCATGGCATTCCCAAGGTTCGCCGTCTTCAGGCTTGAGAAAGGCATGGGTGAGTTGCAAGAGCAAATAGTCAAAGTAGGGACGCAAGCGCCTGCTAACGATGCCCTTCACGTTTTCCGCGATAATGGCTCTAGGAGAGAGTTCTCTAACCGCGCGAACAAAAGCAGGTACTACATTACGGCTGTCGAGGCTACCCAGCTTCTTTCCGCCGGCAGAGAAAGGCTGGCAACTCACACCCGCCGTTAGCAAGTCGACCCCGCCGTCGACACACCCAGCAAAATCAAAGGAATTCGCGTCAGCTCGCTCAAGCGGCCAATCTGCCACCTGCGAAACGCAAGTCTTGTTGTCCGCAAGTGTCTCGATCGCCTGCCTATCATTGTCCAGAGCGAGCGCATGCGTGAATCCTGCGTTCGCGACGCCAAGGTCAAGGCCGCCGACGCCCGTGAAGAGCGATACAGCTCGCATGGTGTCGCCGGTCGTGGCTGGCCGCTTCAAGTGCGACAACTCACTTGGTTGCATCGACGGGATTATAGGGCGCGGCCGAAGACTCTGGACCAGCTCACCGCGAATGGGTAAGGGCTGCCTAGATGGGTTGGGTGCTGGGGAAGTCTAGTTCGACACGGTTCCTTCGACCGGCTCAGGACAGGCCTCCGACGGACTCCGGAGCGGCTCACCACGAACGGGTGTGACCTGGGGGCGACGGGTAAGGGGGAGACGGGCGGATCGGGGACGCGGCTATGGGGAATGGGAGAGTGGAGAGGGTGGAGGATTGACGGGGTGGGTTGCCTGAGGTGGCCGCGCGGCGCCCGGGGTGTGGGCTGCTGCTGGGTCCTGGCTGGGGACGCCGGACTGACGGCGGGTTGGGGGCACTTCGGGTCGGGCCAGGCGGTGATGCCGGGGCAGGGTCGCGCGGTGGAGCGGGCGTACACGGGGTCTGAGCGCTCGGCCCTGGGCACAGCCCTGGACGCCCTGGGCGAGACGACCTATGACATCCACCTGAACGACAACGCCTACTGGCGGAATGTGCCGGCGAATGTGTGGAACTACCGGTTGGGTGGGTACCAGGTGCTGAAGAAGTGGTTGTCGTATCGGGAGCGGAAGGTGTTGGGGCGGGCGCTTAGGGTTGAAGAGGTGGGGTATTTCAGTGAGGTGGGGAGGCGGATTGGGGCGATTCTGTTGACCACTCAAGAATCAGGAGAGTCCACTAGATTCACAAACTCATAGCCTCCAGCAAAGTCTCGATAGAAATTAACGCTTAGTGATCTTCGGCCCAACATATACGACATACAGTGGAGCATTTGATCTCATGGTCCAGAAGTAGTGAATGCGTAGTTTGGGTGTATTGATTTTGCCATGCCACGTGCAGAATAGCGTATCGCCTGACCTTGCCGGATGTGGGAAGGTTAGCTCTGACTTGAATTGCGCTTTTTCCGTATCAGACGAGTCCGAAAACCAAGCCTTTTCACCCGTGAAGTGTTGTTGATATATCTCATGGCCTTCCGATGTCCGTTGGCCTTGCTCATTGAAGCAGTTCTTGAAGTCGTGCAATACAGTCAACAAAGAGAGCAAACGTTCGGCAGGGCCTCTGCCGAATGGATGGCCACGGAGGGGAGCAAAGCTGTCCGTCGAAAATGTCAGATCCGGAAAGCGAACCCGAGCTGTCGCAGCCAGGTCGTCCCAGGATTGGATCGGGATAGGAGCGGCGGCTAGGGCATCTTGAACTGCCTTGACATGCCAATAGTTGTGAACATCAACCTGCCTAACCGGCCCGCTCTCAAACTCCACGGACAGTGGTGAACTCAGCCAGGCTGAGGGTTTCATGCTAACCAGTCCGCGGTCAATGCCGCGAGCAAGATAGTGAGCAGCTTCACCAATCGCGGTATCAGTTACGGGCTCGCCATTGCATTCCAACCAGTCATCGCTCGAGTGCTGTTGAGACTTGTCCCAAAATGGCCCAAGCTGGTTCAGCCACTGCATCACAACGCGACGTTTATCCATGCCTAACGTTTGGACGGCTCGCTGCATAATCCAGCCGGGCATGACTTCCGCACTGGAAACATTCCGGTGGCATTGCAGGTTCCTTCCAAAGCGTCGAGCCGTGTGACGAATAGCCATCACTCGCTCGATAGACACTTGAAAAGTCTTCAGGTCTTGGAATTGTCCATGAATGGAGCAATCGTTGAAGATCAGCTCCATACTAGAATTCAGCCCAGCCAGCGAAGTAGTTTGCGTCCTTATCGAACTGGTCAAAGAATCCGTCGGGCCAATCGTCGATGTTCCCGGTGTCGTCAAGCACCGGACTTAGCACTTGGGGCCCTTGATCGGACCGAGGCCTGAAGAAGTGAATGGCCACTTGCTCCGCAGACAGACGATCTGCCTTGACCGCCCGGCGAACGCCATTCAATACGTGGTCGCTGTGGGTCTCGACGATGACCTGAATCCCAGCGCGCGCCGCGTCGGCCACAAACTGCCCCATCATGGCCTGGCCGGCCGGATGGAGATGTACCTCCGGATTCTCGATCAGGAGGATATCGCCCTTGGCCGCTGAAAGGGCGGCAACGACAACCGGCAGTACTTGGGTAAGGCCAAAACCCGTGTGTACCGGACGATGGAACTCCTCGGCCTCCGATGTTCGTAACCCCAGCGTCACAACGGTCGCCCGTGGCGCCTGCTGGAGATCAATCGCAAAGCCTGGGAAGAGTCTTCTCATATGTGCTTCAACTTGCCGCAGTCGGAGGGGAGAGACTTCGGGCAAAGTAAGCTGATCAGGCACAGACTCGTCACGACCCCAGTGCAACACGCTCAGCGCGTGTTCGCCGCGAGGACCTACATCGGTTACGACGTGCGGGTCTTCAAGTACGTACGAGTCCTGTGGCGCAAGCCGCTCCGCCGTTACGTAGGCCAGATCCCTTATGCGCCTTGCCAGCGGTTCGATCGAATCGCGTGCGCCTAAGGGCAGCAAGTAGCGCAACTCCTTGGGCTGCTCGATCAATCGGTCATTGACCGCAACACGTCGGACTTGCATAGACATGTCGCGTCGGTCGCCGACGAACTCCCAACGATAGGAACTCGTCTCGTCCTCTAGCGCGACTTCAAATCCAGTGCTGCTGGACTGCTCGTCGACTACATCGGCCACCGCACCCAACCGAACGCCAACGCCATTTAACGCAAGCCGAGTCGACCACTCGTGTTCGCGCATGGTTTGGTGCAAGAGCACTAACGCTTGCAGGACCGAAGACTTGCCTGCGGTGTTAAGGCCCGTCAACAGTGTCAGTTGCGCCAGAGGCAGCCGCAGGATCTCAAAGCACTTAAACGAGCGTAATTCAAGCTGAGTAAGCACCAAGAACGTCCTCTAACATAGCCTTTGACATCTCGAATCTAAGGTGTACTCTCTTTGCATCGTTTGTTCCGTAAGTGATCGCACTTACGAAGTCGTCGTCTTGCATCAATCGGTAGAATCCAGCTCGCAAGTCCGACGAGTTTTCCTCGACGACCTGCTGCGTATATCGCGAGAGACCTGTAGACATTACATCCCAGATAGACGCGTTAAGTACGCTTCGTCTTTCTTGGCCTGGTTCATGCCTGCGGAAGGCATGCCGACCGAACAGACGGAGATTATTGCCAAGCGTCGTTTCAAATTGCTCCGACAGCACCGGCAAAACGTCTGTGTGTTCGTTCATCTTGACCAAGCACTTTGCTAAGAACTCATCCATGTCACGGTAGCTTTCAAGATCCATAATCTGGAATGCACAGAAGCGGTTGACGAACTCACGGTCTCGCATCGTCTGCCACCTGAGACTTCCGCCAGTCGCCCGCTTGAAGAGATTCGTCCGCGACTCGCTTCTAAGGAACCGGGTGGCGTCGCCCATATACAGGCAGTTGCGCATCTGTTGTCGAGTCAACGGCACGCCACCGTTAACGCGCTCAAATATGTCCAATCGGGTCTGGTCGGGAACCTTTGCGTCGAGTATATAGAGGATAAGATTACAGTCCTCAACACGATTCTGGATCCTGGGTGGCAGATCACAAAATCTCTTCCCATTCAGTTCGGGTCGTTCGCTGAGTCGAAGCCGCAGCTTGTTATTTACGAAGCGATGGAAGGTGGATAGGCGCTGCAGGCCGTCAACAACGACCATGCGCCCTTGAGGATCCTCGGCAAGATAGAAGACTGGGAGAGGAATTCGCATCATTACAGATTCGATGAGCTTGCTTTGTTTGTCCTCGTCCCAGATGAACTCACGCTGGAAATCGGGGTCCATAACGAATCGGCCCTGTTCGATCCGCCGTAGTACGTCGTGCACAGTGCGCGGCTCGTTTCGGATGAGCAGCGTGTCGATTGGGTAATCGCCCCAAGAGCCGGGCTGGTCGTATCCCAGGCCTTCGATCTCTTCCGGCCCCGGATCAGCCTGTGTCGTCAGTTGACCGTCGTCGGTCGTCATGCAATCCGCTCCGCCAAATGGATTTGGAGGCTTCGATCTTCGAGCAGCAGTTTACGCGCTCCACAGCGGGTTAGACGTGGGGGCAGAGGGTTTTGGTTCGACGCCGTTCCCATTCGACAAGCTCAGGACGGGATCTCCGAAAGACTCCGGAGCAGCTCACCACGAACGGGTGTGACCTGGGGGCGACGGGTGCGGGGGAGACGGGCGGGTAGGGGACGCGGGCCATGCCTACTAGGGGTGGGGGTGGCGACGGTAGATCACGAGCGGAAGAGGCCGGTCGGGGACCGGCCCCTACGAAACACGGGGGACGCGCGGGGCGCGGGGGACGGGGGTGAGTGGCTCTTGTGCAAGCACCCCATGACGAAAGGGGTCGGGTTAGAGCACGAGCGGAAGAGGCCGGTCGGGGACACGGCCCCTACGAAAGAGGGGCGCGCTGTGCCCGGAAGAGGCCGGTTAGCGACCGGCCTCTATGAGGGATCGGGTGGGTCGTCGAATTGGGCGGCGTGGAGGTCGCGGTAGGGGCCGGGCTGGACGATCAGTTCTTCGTGGGATCCGCGCTGGACGATGCGGCCTTCGTCCAGGACCACGATCAGATCGGCGTTGCGAATGGTGGAGAGGCGGTGGGCGATGACGAAGCTGGTGCGGTTGTGCAGGACCTGGACCAGCGCCTGTTGAATCTCATATTCGGACTCGGTGTCTATGTCGGAGGTGGCTTCATCGAGCACAAGCACGGCGGGGTCGGCGAGGATCGCGCGGGCCAGCGCTACCCGCTGCTGCTGGCCGCGCGAGAGGCGCAGACCGCCATCGCCGACGACGGTCTCGTAACCGTCGTCCAAATCGCCAATGAAGTCGTCGGCCCGCGCCAGCGCGGCCGCCGCGGCGACCTGGCCGTCGCTGGCCGCCGGGTCTCCATAGCGGATGTTCTCGGCGATGGTGCCGCTGAAGAGGAAGGTCTCCTGCGGTACATAGGCGAGCCGCGAACGGAGGCTTTCCAGACGCAGATCGCGCAAGTCGTTGCCGTCAATGACGATCTGGCCCTCGGTTGGGTCATAGAAGCGCGCGATGAGGTTGACCATGGTGGTCTTGCCGGAACCGGTGGCGCCGACCAGCGCCACGGTCTGACCGGGTTCGGCGATCACGGACACATCCTGCAACACGGGGGTCACGCCGTCGTAACTGAAGTTCACGTTGCGAAATTCAACGCGGCCGCGCGGGTCAATCAGGTCCACGGCTGACGGCCGGTCCACGATGTGGCGCGGCACGTCCATGAACTGGAAGATCCGATCCGCGGCGGCCAAGCCGGACTGGACCACGTAGTTGACGCGCACGAGTTCGGTCAGCGGCTGGTGGAAGATCTGGATGTAGGCCAAGAAAGCAATAAGCGTGCCCGGCTGCATTTCGCCGATGGTGATCTGCCAACCGCCGTAGGCCAGCATGGCCGCGACGCTGAGGGTGCTGAGGCCCTCGATCAGCGGCGTGGCGATGGACTCAACCATCGTGGTGTTGAGGTTGGCCTGCAGGTTGGCGCGGTTCTCGGTCTGGAAGCGCTGCGTATCGGCTTCTTCGCGGGCAAAGGCCCGGCTGACGCGAACGCCGCTGACGTTCTCCTCGATGGCCGTGTTGATGTTGGCGATGGACTCCTGGACGCGGCGATAGCGCACTCGGAGCATCCGCGCGGTGATCACGCTGGCGATCAGCATGAGTGGCACCACGGAGAGGATTACGAGGGTGAGCCGCCAGTCGAGCGTGAGCATGACCACCAGGTAAAGCCCCATCGTGACGATGCCGGCGCCGGCCGTGAGCACCTGGCCCTGCATGGCCTGCTGGACGGCCGTGACATCAGCCGTCAGGTGCGAGACCGTCTCGCCGGTGCGCTGACCCTCGAAGAAGCGCATGGAGTGGCGCACGAGCCGAACGAACATGTCACGCGACAACTCGTAGACGATGGTCTGGCTGCTGCGCGCGAAGAGGTAGAAGTTCAGGTAGTTGAGCGCGGCGCGGGCCAGGTAGATCAGCATCAGAGCCCCGGCTATGCGCAGGGCCCCAGCCGCGTCGGCACGCGGAATGAAGTCGTCGACGGTGATCTTCAACGCCCAGGGCGGCACCATGTTCAGGAGCGAGGCTGCCGAAAGGGCCACGAATCCGATTCCAATGGCCTTCCGGTGCAGGCCGACGTAGTACAGGAGCCGGCGCAAGGTGCTGGTGACCGCGCGGCCGCTGAGGTTGGAGGTATCGACGTAGGTCTGACGCATACCCATTAGACCCCGACCTGCCCATGGACCTTAATCACCACGGGACTCCTCCTGTAGACGAAACTGCAACTCATAGATGGCCCGGTAGTCGTCGCTGCTCTCCAGCAGGTCCTCATGGGAGCCGTGCGCGACGATCCGGCCTCCGTCGACGACGATAATCTGGTCGACCCGCCGAATGGTGGACAGGCGGTGGGCAATGACGATGGTGGTGCGCTCCTGCATCAGCTGTTCGAGGGCCCGCTGGATGGCCCGGTCCGTGCGGGTGTCCACGCTGGAGGTGGCCTCGTCCAGGACCAGGATCGCGGGCCGCACCAGGAGGGCGCGGGCAATGGCGATGCGCTGGCGCTGGCCGCCGGAGAGCCGCACGCCGCGGTCGCCAATCAGCGTGTCGTAGCCCCTGGGCAATTCCGCGATGAAGTCGTGTGCGGCGGCCATGCGGGCGGCTGCTTCCAACTCCTCGTGGGTGGCGTTCTTGCGGCCGAAGCGCAGGTTGTCAGCCACGGTCATGTTGAACAGGAAGGTCTCCTGCATGACCATTCCGATCCGCGACCTGAGGTCCTGTAGACGGACGTCGCGGAGGTCGTGTCCGTCGACCCGAATGGCGCCCGCGGTCGGGTCGTAGAAGCGGGGCAGCAGGTTGGCCAGCGTGCTCTTGCCGGACCCGCTGCGTCCCACGATGGCGAGCGAGCCGCCGTCAGGGACATGCACGGAGATATCGCGGAGGATTGGATCGCGGTCGCCGTATTGGAAGGTGACGCGGTCGAACTCGATCTCGCCGCGCACTTCGGGCAGCGGACGTGCGTCGGGCTTCTCCTGAACGTCCAGCGGCGTATCAATAATCTGGAAGACCCGCTCGCCGGAGGTCACGGCCTGCTGGGTGATCTGGACGGCGAAGCCGAGGAAGCGGGTGGGCGCCAGCATCAGCAACAGGTAGCCCTGAAACGCCACGAGGCCGCCGAGGGTGAAATCACTGGTAACGACCCGCCAGGCGCCGAGGCCCAGAATCAGCGCCGTGGCGGCGCCGGCAATCAGCTCGATGCCCTGCGAGTAGAGGGCGAAGGTGCGCAGCACGCGGGTGCGCAGGTCCCGCAGCGTCCAGTTCTCGCGGTCGAAACGCTTTTCCTGGTACTGCTCGCGGCCGAAGGCCTGGATGACCTTGATTCCGGATATGGCCTCGCGGATTTCGACGTTCACCACGCCCATCTGTTGATTCGATCGCCGAAAGAGCGGAACCACGCGCTTGGCCACGGACTGCATGGCGATAAAGAACGGGACCAGCCCCAAGATCGCCAGTGCCAGTACCCAGTCCAGCGCGAACATGAAGATCAAGTTCATGGCCGTAAGGACGATCGAGGACAGGATGACGGTGCCGGCCATCGTGAAGAAGAACTGGATCATGTTGACGTCGTTGGTGACGCGGGACATGAGATCGCCGGTCTGGTGCCGGTCGAAGAAGCTCATCGACTTGGCGCTGAGGTGGGTGTAGAGGTCGTTGCGGATGTCGTGGATGACCTTCTGGGCGCTGTAGCGCGCGGCGTAGAGACGGCCCGCCATCGCCACGTTGGACAGGATCACGGCGCCGACGAAGAAGCCGATGGTCACGAAGAGCACGCCCAGGTTGTCGGCCAGGACGCCGTCGTCGATGGCGATCTTGCTGAGGGTTGGCGGCAGGGTGCGCAGCAGCGATCCGAGCGTGAGCGTGACGAGCATGCCGGCGAGCAGCAGTTTCTGACTGCGCAGGTAAAGGATGAGTCGCCAGAGAATCCTGATGGAAAGTGTCCTGGTGGTGAGTGCTGGCCGGAGCGCCGCGCCGGCGCCGCCCGCTCGCCAATTGTCCCACGCGAGCGGCCTGCGAATCTCGCCTCAGGCCACGAAGTAGGGCAATGGTTTGCCCTGGGGCCGGAACGGGCGCGAGGCACCGAGCGGGCCGGGCGCCAAACTCTTGACCCGCCAATTCAACTTGACAATAATCAGCGCACGCTCGGTCCGCGCCGTGGGGGGCGTTGGCGGGACCGCTGGCCGCTGTTTGCCACACACGTGGAGAAGCGCTCACGGACGAACTAAGCGCCCTTGACCTGGCTCGGCAGATCTACGAACTGGGCGGTATCCAGTTCGGCAGTTACACGCTGGGCCGGTCCACGGTGAATTCGCCGGTCTACGTTGACCCCAAGCGCCTGGTGGCGGTGCCCTCGGCGCTGCGGACGGCGGCGGCGCTGGTACGTGACGCGGCGAACCTGGCGCAGGCCCGCCGGCATCAGCAGGCCGAGCCGTTTGAACTGGTGGCCGGCGTGCCCATGGGCGGTCTGCACCTGGCGACGGCGTACTCGCTGACCTGCGACATGCCGCTTATTTATGTCAAGCCGGAGTCCGATCCGGCAGGCCTCGAGATTGTGGGTCGGTTCCTGCCGGGCCAGCACGTGCTGCTGGTGGACGACCTGATTACCTCGGGCGGCTCAGTCATTCAGACTGCTCAAGCGCTGCGTGGCGAAGGGCTGCGGGTGCGCGATGTCATTGTCCTGGTGGACCGCGACGTGGGCGCCGCGCGCCAATTGGAGTACCACGGCCTGCGCTTAATCTCGATCGTCACGCTACCGGCGATGTTGAACCTCTATATGAGCGAACGCCTGATCAGCGAGGACGAGTATCGGCGCAGCCTGGAATTTCTCGAAGCGCAACGGCGATGAGCCGGCGCGCTCCGACCCAGCGGGACCTGGACGACGACGCCTGGTCGCAGGACGCCTTATTCGCCAGACCGGTGCGGCGACGACCCACGTCCATACCGCCGCCGATTTACCACGCGCGCCTGCGCGAGCGATCAGCCGTGGCCAAGGCACGCCACGCACGGCGAAACCAACTGCGCCAGTTGGCCAGCATCGTGTTCGTCACCCTGTTGGTCATTGCAGGGATCTTGCTGCTTGTGCGGTTGCTTTGGTCCGTCGAGCCTCCGCCTCCGGACGCCGGTCGCGTGGTCAATCTCCTGTCGCCAGAGGTCTCTCAGTCCCGTCCACAACGCGCGCCCACCACCGCGCCGTTTATCGACAGCCCGTTTACGCGCCCAGTGGAAGCGCCACCGATTTCAGCGCGCTCGGCCCTGCTGGTGGATATGGGTGAGCGAACGGTGGTGTTCTCCAAGAACCCCGCGGAGCGCCGGCCGCCAGCCAGCCTGGCCAAGTTGGCCACGGCGATCGTGGCGCTGGAACAGGCGCCGCCGGACACGCGTATCCAGGTTCCCGAGAGTGCGGCGACCAGACCCTCCGCCCTGGCTGGTCTCCGGCCGGGCGACGTGTTGACCCTGGAGCATCTGCTGTACGCGCTGCTGCTGCCATCCGGCAATGACGCCGCCGCCAGCATTGCCGACGGCATAGGCGGCCACGATTACACCGTGGCGCAAATGAATGACCTGGCCCGCCGGCTCGACCTGAACGATACGCGCTTTGCCAGCCCCAGCGGCCGGGATGCCGAGGACCAATACAGCACCGCCTTCGATTTGGCAGTGCTGGCAGCGGACGCTATCGATCGCTTTCCGCTATTGGCGCGGATTGTGGCCACACAGGTTCATGTCATCCCCGCGGGCTCGGCGAACCGGTCCTACAGCGTCCGGAACCTGAATGGGCTGCTTTGGTCCTACGACGGCGCCATCGGCGTCAAGACCGGGCAGACGGAGGAGGCTGGAGGAAACCTCATTGTGGCGGCTCAGCGAGGTGCGCGACGACTGATGGTCGTGATCTTGGGAAGCGACGATCGTCTGGCAGACGCCGAAACCCTGCTGGACTTTGGCTACCGGGCGCTGGCCGCGCGCGGCTAGATGTTGCGGAATTGTGCGTGCAACTCCGGCTGGAGTGGCACAATCGCGTATCGTTACGGTGACCGGTGCGCCGCCTCGGGAACCGGACCTGCGGGTGTATGTGCATCCGACAGGCCCGCAACCCGAATCGTTTTGGTCCGACAGCCTGCACGGTGCAGGCGGGATCCGCGGGTTGCCCGGCGGCTAATCGCTCACGAGAAAGAGGAGGGAAATGCCCTTCAACGTTGGACCGTTCGAACTCATCATCATTCTGCTCATTGTCATCGCCGTCTTCGGCGCTGGCCGGATTGCGGGCGTTGGCCGCGCGCTCGGCACCAGCGTGCGCGAATTCCGCGAAGAGGCGCGCAATGAAGAGGACGAAGACGGCGAAGGAGACGGCGAGGACGAGGCCGACGGGGAGACCGTGGCCGCGGCTGACGACGCCGAGACTCCTCCAGCGAAGAAGAAGGAAGAGCCCACCAGCTAGCCGCTGGTTTCATGGCCCGTCCGGCTGCAAGGCCGGACGGGCCATTTGTGCTTTCCTAGCGCTGGCGGTCATGTTCATTTCGGGGGCGCCGCCGTCCGCCGCCGCCCCGACTTTGCCGGAGACCATTCGGGTCCAGTTGACGGTGGCGCCGGGCGCGCTGCGGCTGGTCCCGCCGCCGACGGCGACGGTGCAGGTGGACTCGCGTCCGCTGCCGGCCGAGCCCGCCGCGATGACCGTTGGCTGGTCCCTGCGCTACTTGCGGCTGCCGTCCGTGGCCACCACGCCGGTCATCGACGCGCTGGTCACGCGCGCACCCGATGGATCGCGGCCAGACGGGCAGCTCTTGATCGGCCCGTATGGCTGGGACGACCGTGCGTACCGCGACCGTCGGGTGGTGCGCGCGGAAGTGGGCATTTCACCCGCCCTGGCAACACCGCGGGCGGGCTTGCATGTCGGCCGTCGGATCCTGGCGCCGTTTCCGCAGTTAATCGAAATCCAGCCAGCCGATCTGTCTGACGTGACGACCATCAACGGCCGTCCCTATCGCGGGCACGTTCGCGTCGACTTCAGCGGCGGGGATCCGCAGGTCGTAAATGAGTTGCGGCTGGCCGACTACCTGGCGTCGGTGGTGGGCTCTGAAATACCGCCGACCTGGGAAGTCGAAGCACTCAAAGCCCAGGCCGTGGCCGCACGCAACTACGCCGTGCAACAGATGAACCCGTCGGCCGACTATGACATCTGCGATTCTCAGTTCTGCCAGGCGTACGGCGGCGTGGCGAGCGAGCACCCGTCGACCATCCAGGCGGTGCGAGAGACCTCAGGCGTCGTGGCCATGTACGAGGGTGATCTGATCGCCGCGTACTACGCCTCGAATATGGGCGATCACACCACCAGCGCGGCCGACGTGTGGGGACGGGACGTGCCGTATCTGCGGGGTGTGCCTTCACCAAGCGACGCGGAAGCCCTGAGCGCCAGCTGGGGCGCGGAGGGCTACCGCTGGACGCGGGCCATCCCGCTGCACCGGCTGGCCGACCTCAAAACAGCCAGCGGCGCCCTTGGGGAACTCAGCGAGGTCCGCGTTCTGCGCACCGCCCAGAGCGGGCAGCCCGCGGAGGTAGAGCTGCTTGGCAATCAAGGCGCGGTGACCCTTTCCGGTGACGCCATTCGTATCACCCTGGGTCTGCCCAGCGCGTTCGCCGAATTCCGAACCGTGCCCGCCGAGCGCCTGGTGCTGCTGAATCCAACCCCGCGGCGCGTGGCGGCGCTGCAAGCCGACGGCTATGCACTCGAACAGCGGCGCCGCAGCCTGGCGTTTGCCGAGGCGCCGGCCGGTGTGCGGCTTGTACGCGGGACGTTGGAGATCGCCGAGTTTCGTCTTCCGCCTCGCTTGATCGTCAACGGACGAGGGTTCGGTCACGGCGTGGGGATGAGCCAGTGGGGAGCGCAGGGCATGGCCCGGGCGGGGCGTTCATTCGACGAAATCCTGGCGCACTATTACCAGGGCATCGTGGTCGAGCGGATCAGCGGATCAGCCGCCCGGAGCGTCGACCGCCAGTCTTCATCGTCCGCCGGCAATTCACCATCCGGAGCCGGACCACAGGGCTAGCAGCAGCGACGACTTCCAAACCCGACCCCGGGGCGCGCCAGATCCCGAGCCCCTGGCGCCTAAATCAGGTCGCTGCCTGGAGTGCCGCCGCCGCCTTGCGCCCATTCTCGGACTCGGGGTCTCGACGGATGATTCGCTCCAGGTGGAGCCGCGCCGCCGGATCGCCCTGCGTGGCCCGCTCTACGGCCTCGGCAAAGCCGCGCTCGCCGTAGCTCATGTCCCGCGGGACGGTCGCCTGCTCACGGCCGGTCCAGTAGTACTTGAGTGTGTCGTCGGACCAGTTGGCGTAGACGTCGTCCCAGTCGTACGCCATCTCCTGGGAGAGGTGGGGCGTGAGCATGTGCTCGGCGATCGGTTCGTGGATGGACTGATAGCGATTGTCCAGCGAGATGCGCATGCGGTCGTGGGTGACGTTCGGCAGGGCCTTGTGGACGGTGAGGCTGTGGAACAGCAAGGCGTCGCCCATCTCGTAGTTGGTCGAAAGCCAGGGGCCCTTTTGAACCTTGTCGTCCACGACCAATGAGCCGGCGCCCAGTGAAAAGTGGTGATCGACGACCTCGCCGACCTTGTGCGTACCCGGCACGACCGCGAGGCCGCCCAACTCTTCGGGGCAATCGCCGACGGGCGCCCAGCAGGTGTAGGTGTCGAAGGTTCCCTGGAAGTGCACGAAGTCCTGGTGCGCGGGCGTGGTGTGGTCGGTGTACTGGGGAAACCAGATGCGCGCGATCTTCATCGGGTGCGGCAGCACCGGCGCGTCAATGATCTTGCCCATTGCGTCGAGGATCACGGGCCAGTGCCCGGACCGGTGGAATTCCTGAAGCTTGTAGACCTCGTGGTAGACGTCGGTGTAGTTCACGTCGCCTTCGGTGCACTGGGCCTCGACAACGGCAATGCCGTCCAGCGGGTCGGTGCCAGCCTGGAGCCAGCCGTGCTCCTGCAGCTTCTCGGTCATGGCACGGCGCAGCGAGAGCATGTCGTCGGGACTAAACAGCCGCTTAAGGAAGACGTAGCCCTCGGTGTCCATTCGGGCGCGGAGTTCGGGCGGATCGTCAAGGGCGTCGTTTGAGACTCGGAGTTCCTGCCACTCATCAGCCATCGCAGGCTCACTTTCGCGTGCGGGTCAGGCGCGCATGTTCCGACTCGAAGCATACAAGGCATTGCCGGTTGCCCGTGGACCGCGCGAGCAGCGCGCTTGCAACCGCCCAATCCGTCAGCTTCAAGCGGCCGCCCAACGGTCCGGCAGCCGGTCCAGCAGCGTTCGCTGATCGCAGGATGGCGCCGTTCCATAAGGTCCGCGACGCCCGCGTCGGGCACCGTGTCCGTGGACGAAAGCCTGGCTGGCTGCGTAGACTCCCACGTTGACCGTCAGGTCACACGTTGGTCGGCACGGAGCCGAGTGACGGCAGTGGGCGATACGCCGAATGGCGGAGCACATGGCCGAACGAACCGCCTACGTAGGGACCCGGCCGCAGCTTTTCGTTGACGGTCACCTGGTATCGATGAGCCAGGGGCTGTCCGAGCACACGCATCAGATGGCGAAGCATCCAGGCCCGGTGCTCAAGGCGGAGGCTCCATGGGAGCGACCCGAAGTCGCCGGTCTGGCCGGGGCAGTGAATGCGATCTACGACGCAGACGACGGCTTGTTCAAGCTGTGGTATTACGCCCGCCGGACACATACCGCGGGATCGCTTCCGGGCGTGCCGGGCCTGTCGTGCTACGCGACGTCACGGGACGGGATCAACTTCGAGCGACCCAACCTGGGCTTGACGGAGTTCAACGGCTCCACGGCCAACAACATCCTGAATGACGGCGTGGGCCCGGGCCACGGCATGTTGGACTGCGCCGAGATGGCCGACGTGGAACCCGCTGACAAGCGGTTCAAGAGCGTCGAATGGATGGGGTCGGACGACAACGGGCAGGGCATGCACGGCGCGAGTTTCTCGCCCGACGGCCTGCGCTGGCGGACGCACGACGGAAACCCGGTGATTCGCGGACGCGAGCATGGGGACTCGATCACCTCAGCCAAACTGCGCGACTCGTATTACAGCCTGGACGACCCGCCGGGATTTCCCAGCGGCAAGTACGCGCTGTTTCCAAAGATCCATGTGCCGCTAGGCCCCTGGCGAAGACGCTGCATCGGCATGTGCACATCCGAGGCCGTGCGCAACCTCAGGCCGTTCGAGGAGTGGAGCACGCCGCTGCTGGCCCTGGCGCCCGATCAACGTGACGACGAAATGACCGATGAGCGGCTGGCCGCGAAGCCCAGCCCGGAACTCCTGGTTTACGACCACCCCGACGACCACCGGTGCGAGTTCTACGGCATGCTCGCGTTTCGCTACGGCGACGTGATGCTGGGCCTGCTCTGGGTCTTCGATGCAGCGTTCGAGGGCAGCCGGCTGGGCGGGCACAACCAGCAAGCCCTGGTCGACGTGCAGTTGGTGTCCAGCCGAAACCTGGTGCATTGGCACCGCGCAGGCAACCGCCAGCCGGTGCTCACGCGGGGCGATCCCGAGAGCTTTGACAGCGCCATGATCTTCTATCACTCGTTTCCGCTCACCGTCGGGGACGAGTGGTGGGTCTACTACTGCGGGCATCCCACCGCGCATTCGTCCATCAGTTACGCGGACCCGGTGATTCGCGAGAGATTCATGGAGGATGTGCGAGCGGGTCGCCGGGAGTTTCCGGCGATCGGATTGGCGAAGATTCGACGGGAAGGCTTCATTTCGCTGGACGCCGGACCCGACGGCGGATGGCTGGCCACACGGCGGTTGCGCCCGGGCGGTGGCCAGCTCACCGTCAACGCGAATGTGGCGACAGGCGGGGAGTTGCGGGTCGAAGTCCAAACTTCCAGCGGCGAGCCGCTACCAGGCTATGGGCTGGCCGACTGCACTCCCATCACGGGCGACGGTGTGCGGCAGCCGGTCCGTTGGGGCGCTCGGGTCGGCGATCCGAGTTGGACCGAGCGTGAGGTACGGCTGAAGTTCGAGATTCGAGACGCGGAACTCTATGCCTTTCAGTTTGCCGATCCGGCCGGCTGATCAGGCACCTGCGTGATTCGGGATTCGGCTCCAGCCTAATCTCGGCGCACCAGGACACGGTCCGGCGCCAGTCCCTCAAGCTCGGCCTCGACCAACACACCGTGAACCAGACCTTCGGCTGGGACTTCCAGCGCCGGTCCCAGCGGCCCGAGCCCAATGACGTCGCCCGGTAAGAGAGTGATGGCTCGGCTCAGGTAGGCGATGGTTGCCGCGGCGTCGTGAGTGTAGTCCGCCGTCGACGCGCGGTGGGTCACGCCGTTGACCCGCAGACGGGCTGCGCGGACGGCGTCGATGTCGGCTTCGGACCCAACCGGCGTTGCCTGGCCGAGGATGTGCCGACCATCTCCGCAGTAGCCCAGAAAGCTGGAAAAGCGGCGCTCGTAGTCCGTGACCGGCGGCACCAGCCGCTCGGTTGGCCCGGCGTCGTGGATCGCTACCAATGTTGCGAGCCCCGCCACGCGCCTCACGGCGGTCTCGGGAGTTTCCGCATACGCGTGCTCGGGCCCGATGACGACTGCAAGCTGGCAGGTGACTCGAACGGCGCCTGCATCGGCAGGAATTACAACCAGGCGCTCCTGGCCAGTATCGGCGGCGGCAGCAACGCTCAGGCTCGCGACGGGAACGGCCACGGGCGCGGGCAACGCCGGCGACGCACAGCCCTCGAGCTCGAGTGAGGCCGCGTCGCGCTGATTGCCCAGAAGCATCCAGAAGCCATGCGGCGGTGGCAGACCGGGCAATGCCGGAGGTCCGGCATCGTCCGCCGCCGCCCGATCGGCCCGAAGGCGGTCCAGCGGCGACGAGCCGTCCACCGTTCCCACGAAGTAGTAAGGGCTCTTGCCAATGCGCTCCGCTTGCTGCGGCGCATCCGGGTAGAAGACAGGGGTGCGCAAGGCGCCCACGCGCTCAGCCTCAACTTCAATAACCGTGCGACCGGAGTCATGATTGGCGGGCATGTCCCCGATCCCGTCCCAGCCCGCCGCGCCCAAGCTCACTATCGTGCCTGGTTGCAACGTGAAGAGATGCGACAGGCGCTCGATCGCATCTTCCACGCCCAGGAGGTGCGAGCCCGTGTGCGAACGATTGCGCAGGCGTCCGTCCTGGCGTGTCCAGAGCATCAGGTCGTGGGGATCGCCCACCTCTTCGTGCGTCACGATCCACGGTCCGGCCAGCCCGCAGCCGTCGGCAGCCTTATCGGCAATCTGGGTCGTGTTGCGCACGTCGCCGGATTTACCTCCGGGCACGTGCGGGGTGTACAGGTTGCAGTAACCGTCGTTGGTGCAGAGATACCCGGCCACGTGCCGGTACGCGTGTTCGGCTGAGACCCGATAGGCTGGTGCGCCAATCACGAACCCCAACTCCGCGCCGAAGCTGAGTTCCGCCTGCGGCGGCAAGTAGAGCGGTTCGTCCTGGCCCAAGAGCGAAGTGACCGGCCGCACCCGCTTGGCCGGAACGCGCGTCATGATGTGCTGCGTCGGGTCCATTTCCTCCTGCTTGCGCCACACGGTCGGGCTGTTGCCGTGCAACACCATCCACAGCGGCGAATCCGGCACCGGCGTCCGCAGCCGGGCACACGACGCCGGCACCAGCGCTTTCTGCAGCAGGGCGTCGTCGTCGCCGCTGAGCGCCAACCTGCGCATGGTCTCGACGAGGTCGCGCAGCGCCGCCAGCGCCGGCGGTCCGCCGGCCAGAATCCGGCGAACCGTTAGGTGATGTTCATACGGAAGCCCAACCATGGCGGCCGGCCAACGGACGCGGGCGCCAGTCGTCGCCAAGACACGCCGCGCCACCGCCACGTCCAGAAAGTAGCGGGTAAACCCCGGGGTGGGTGCGTTTGGGTCGGGCGCGGAGCCTGCCGGCGCCGGCTCCGCTATGTGACCTGACCCGTCCCAGCCCTGGGGCAGGTCCAGCACGACCGCCGCCCGGTCCTGACCCGCACGAACGATGGTGGTCAGCTTCATGTCGCGGGATTCCCAACACGCCAGACGATCGGCTCCGCCGGACAGTACCCGACTCTACGACGCGAGCGGCGCATGGGCGGGGTCACGCTACGCGTCCACAAATCGAAAGAGCCGGCTCATAGCTACCTGACCGACCAGCATTGACGAGCCGGCTTCCGGCGCGGCGCCTCTTCACGTTCCAACCCCTTTGATCAGCGGTCGCGCTGGCGTTTCCCGTAGTCGATGAAGTTCCTGATGTGCAACCCCGAAACCGACTACGGGCCGGATCTTTAGCATCGTGACCATCATCACGGGCCGTAAAGCCACGCGCCGCCGGCAGGTTTGCAGGCGGACATGCTGGCCAACGGGCCGGGCCTGGCGCCGTCGCCTCCGACAGCGACGACCTGACTCGTGGCTTGCGGAACATCTCGCGGCGCGGTCCGGGCAAGAAGCCGGGAGGGCGTACAAGCCTGCCTGCCCTCCCGGCTACGATCACGGTCCCGACGCCTAGCGCGTCACGTCGCCACGATCCAGGCGCTCCTGCCACCGCTTCATGATGGCGCTTGAGGCCTTCGTCGTCTCCTCAATTGCCTGCGTCGCCGACACTTCGCCGGTGAGAGCTCTGCTTAGCTGCGCCCACTCCAGTTGGATGAGTTCCAGCGCCGTTGGACCACCGGGCACGTACCACTGCGGGTGACGCAGGTACGGCGAGTCATACGTCGCATAGAGGTGGTGCATGCCTTCAGGCGGCGGGGCGACGGCATCCGGCTGGTTCTTCACATCGTGATGCACCGGCTGATGACCCCGGTCGATGCCCACGCGGCCCTGAACTTCGGGCCCAGCCAAATAGACTCCGAAATCGACGGTTTGCTCCTCCACGCCGGTCACGGCAGCCGACGCGGCGAAGATATTCGGCTGATTGCCGTATTCCACATTCGGATGATCCGTCACATTGCCCCAAACCTGCGGCGCAAGCGACCAGCGGAACCGGTCCTTGATCCGGGGGGCAGTAAAGCCCACCGAGCTCAACCGGGCGCCCCACCAGAAGACTTGATTGCCGGCGGCAAACGGGCTCCCGAGTTCGCCCGAAATCTGGGCCCTTTGCTCCGGCCTGAACGCGACCTGATGCTCGAACATCAGGTCCGCCACCCACTGCAGCCCCCGCCAGCCTTCACCGATAAAGTACCCGTCGATCTGGTGGCCGTCCGGACCCATCACCCGACGCTGGCTGTTGTTATAGCCCAGGGCGCAATTGAACGCTGTGCCGAGGCCGGCATCCGATCCCCAGATTCCCTGCTCCTGGTCGGTGGCCTTCTTCATCTCCTCAAGCAGTTCGTCAAAGCGCATACCCTCCCACGGCTCTCGGATGCCGGCGGCCTCGACGGCGTCGATGTTGTAGAGCAGCCCGCTTGAGCCGCCCTGGTACATCATGCCGTGGTTAGGGCCGTTCATGACCTTGTCCCACTTGCCGTAATTGTTTTGGTCCCGGTTGTCGGAGTGCTCATCGGGTGAGAACAGGTAGTCCTCAGGTACGAAGCCATCCTTCTTCGCGAGGAGGTCGTTTGACTCCAACCAGGCGCCGGCTTCAAGGAACTGTCCGTACGAGTGTCCACTGAGCAAGTTGATCTCCGACAGCGTGTCGGCGGCCACCTCGACGGCGATTTTCTCGTAAAAGATGTGGTCCTGCGGGATGAACTTGATCTTGACGTCAGGGCGTAGCTGCTCCCAGCGCTGGATGGCCCACTGCATGGCCTGGCCGCGCGGCCCCGACGTGTGGTCGGTCGCGTACTCGAGCTTCACGGTTCGCTGTTCGGGCTCGGCCTCCACCATCACTTCCACGACCCTCTCGACGACCTTCTCGACTTCGACCGTCTCTGTCACGACCTTCTCTACGACCTTCTCGACCTCAACTGTCTGCGTGACGATCCGATCGACTTGCTGGGTCACGATCTTTTCGACCGGGACTTCCCTGATCTCGGTCTCACGGACGATCTTCTCGACCGGGACTTCCTTGATTACGGTCGTTTCGATCGGGACTTCCTTCGTGACCACCTGCGTTTCACCACAGGCCGCCAGAACGGCCAGACCGGCTGAACCCGTCACCCCCACCACGGCGCCGCGCAACATGCGCCTTCTCGAAATACCTGACCTCATCGTCCCCTCCTCCGGGCCTTCGCGGCGATTGGCGCGACCATGCCTCGTTCCGGCCTCTCGCGCCCAGAACGCTGCCTGAACCGAGAAGCGTGGGTCGGGGCCCTTCGCCACCCTACGAAATCTGAAAAATCCTATCACGGAGATTTTTGCCCCGAAACTCAGTGAGCGCCACGCACGCCGCCGCGCTCAGCTCGTGCCAGGCGACTCCGTGAAGCTCAGAAGGGAACGACCACGCTTGCCGCCGTACTCGGTTGAGACGTGGGATGCGATGGTCTCGTGGCGAAGGCAAGTAACGTCAACACCACCGATATTCGTGTCGCCATTCGGCCGGGCTGCCGGACCATGGCCGGCGCGGTGAGGATCACGGGACAGTGCTCCGGCAATCGATGAGGGACTCGCCGACCGTAGAGCGCAGGAGTCTGCCGTAAACAGCCGAACCTGTCGGCATTGGGACAGGCGACGGGGGCCAACTGGCTCGGGCTTCCGCGTCCGTAGCAGCCGCGCACCGAGTCAGCGCATCCTCGCTGCCTGCCCTGACTCGATTGGTCGAGCGTGCCGTGACTACGCGGCCCTTGGTTCCGCGGTGTCGAAGCTCAAGCCCTGGTCCCTGGCACTTACCGAAACGCGAGCGCCGTCCGTGATTTCACCTTGCAGGAGCCGGTCTGACAGGGTGTCCAGGAGCGTCCGCTGAATCGCGCGCCGGAGGGGACGCGCACCGTAGGACGGGTCGTAGCCCTGCTCAGCCAGTAAGTCCAGCGCATCCGGTGTGAACTGCAGTTCAATTCCTCGATCGGCCAGACGACGATTCACATCGGCGACTCGGAGGCCGACGATCTCGCGAAGCTGGTCGCGCGTTAGCGACTGAAAGACCACGATGTCGTCCAGGCGGTTGAGAAGTTCCGGCCGGAAGTGCGCGCGGGCCGCAGCCAGCGCCTGATCGCCCGCTTCCTCGGGCCGCACCGCCAAGGCGTCCATGATGGCCGCGCTACCAATGTTGCTGGTGAGGATGACCACCACATTGCGGAAGTCGACCAGGCGGCCGTGGCCGTCAGTCAAGCGTCCGTCGTCCAGGATTTGCAGCAGTGCGTTCAGGACGTCCGGGTGGGCCTTCTCGACCTCATCGAAGAGCACGACGCTGTAGGGGTGGCGACGAACCGCTTCGGTCAGCTGTCCGGCCTCGTCGTAGCCGACGTAGCCCGGCGGCGCGCCGATCATGCGGCTGACGGCGTGCCGCTCCATGTACTCGCTCATGTCCAGCCGGATGAGCGCCTGTTCGTCGTCAAACAGTTGCTCGGCGAGCGCACGGGCGAGTTCGGTCTTGCCGACGCCGGTGGGGCCAAGGAACAGCAGCGAACCCAACGGACGGTTGGGGTCCTGCAAGCCGGCGCGGGCACGGCGGACGGCGGTGGAGACGGCATGGACTGCGTTGTCCTGGCCGACCACGCGCGCGTGCAGCCGCTCTTCCAGTTGCAGCAGCTTGCGAGCGTCGCCCTCCAGCAACTTGGTGACCGGGATGCCAGTCCACTGGGCCACGACCTCGGCGATGTCTTCTTCGTCGACGTCCTGCCGGACCAGCCGGTTGCCGCTTTCGATTGCGTTCTCCGCGTCGGAGAGGGCCTGTTGTGCGTCGCGAAGCTCGCCGTACCGAATGCGCGCCGCCATCTCGAGATCCATGTCGCGGGTCGCTCGTTCCAGCTCGGTTTGCAATTCATCGACGCGGCGCTTCAGGTCGGCGATACCGTCAACCGCCGCCAGTTCGCGATCCCAGCGGGCCTGCAACGAGCGCTGGTCTTCCTGCAGGGTGGCCAGTTCGGCTTCCAGCGAGGCCAGGCGCTCGCGGGACGCGTCGTCCGATTCCTTGCGCAGGCCCTCGCGCTCGATTTCGAGCTGCACGACCTTGCGGTTGAGTTCGTCAAGTTCCGCGGGCGCCGAGGTCAACTCCATCCGCAAGCGGCTGGCCGCTTCGTCGACCGCGTCGATGGCCTTGTCAGGTAGCTGGCGGTCGGCGATGTAGCGATGCGCCAGCGTGGCGGCCGCAATCAGCGCGGTGTCGCGGATTTGCACCTGGTGGTGGGTTTCATAGCGGTCACGGAGACCGCGCAGGATGGAAATGGTGTCTTCGACCGACGGCTCGTCCACCAGGACCGGCTGAAAGCGTCGTTCGAGGGCGGCGTCGGATTCCACGTGCTTCCGGTATTCGTTGAGCGTGGTGGCGCCGACGGCGTGCAGTTCGCCGCGCGCCAGCATCGGTTTGAGCATGTTGGCCGCGTCCATGGCGCCTTCGGCGGCGCCGGCGCCGACCACGGTGTGCAGTTCGTCGATGAAGGGCACGATCTCGCCCTCGGCGGCCGTGATTTCCTGCAAGACCGCCTTCAGACGCTCTTCGAACTCGCCCCGGTACTTCGCGCCGGCCAGCATGGCCCCGAAGTCGAGCGCAAGGACTCGCTTGTTCTTCAGCCCCTCGGGCACGTCGCCGCGGACGATCCGCTGGGCCAGACCTTCCACGATGGCTGTCTTACCGACGCCGGGTTCGCCCAGGAGTACGGGGTTGTTCTTGGTGCGGCGGCTGAGGATCTGGATGACGCGCCGAATCTCTTCGTCGCGCCCTATGACTGGATCCAGCTTGCCGCGGTCGGCCAGGTCCGTGAGGTCCACGGCGTACTTGGCGAGGGCATCGAACGAGGCTTCGGGCGACTGCGACGTCACTCGCTGCGCGCCGCGCACCTCGCGCAGGGCCGCGAGCAGGGACTCGCGGGTGACACCGGCATCGCGAAGCAGATTGGACGCCGCGTCCCCGTGCTCACGCAGGGCCAGCAGCAGGTGCTCGGTGGAGACGTATTCGTCGCCGAAGGTCGCCAGTTCGTCATGGCTGCGAACCAGGACGTCCCGTGCGGCCTGCGCCAGCTGCGGCGAGGCGGCGTCGCCGCTGACCCGCGGAATCCGTTGCAACGCCTGCTCGGCCTCTGACTGAACATCCGCAAGTGATGCTCCCGAGCGCTGGAGCGTCGTGGCGGCAATGCCCTCGGCGTCCGCCAGCAGTGCGGCCAGGAGGTGTTCGGGACGGATTTGGGCGTGACCACGATCGGCGGCGAGGCTCGCCGCCTGGCTGATGGCCTGCTGCGATCGCTCAGTGAATCGGTTTATGTCAAATGCCATTCCTGCGAACCTCCTTGTTCGCCGACGTAGCCGGGCACCCGTGGCCTCGGGTCTCGGGCGTGGCCGGAACGGCTGTAACTCTCCGCCGCCAGACCACGCACCTGTTGTTTTCCGAATCAGATACCTTCGCGCAGATACTTTATATCACTTGAGTGTCTATCTATCAAGGTTTCCCGTGTGTCGCGAAGGCGTGGCCTGCTTCGGAGGCGACGACCGAGCGTTCCAGCCGCTCGGCCGGTGCATGACGCCGAACATCTACCGAGGGCTTTGCCCGAATTCACCGCGTCGCTTGCCGGCCAGCGACGTCCGATCCGATGGCCGACCCGTCGCCGGTTATGCTCGCGGGCGCAGGACGAAGCGCCAGGCCCTGACGGGCGGAGGCGGCGATGACGACTGAGCAGTGGGTTCCCAGCGCGGCGGGTCGCCGCCTGTTCGAATCGGCCGTGGTGATCGACGGGCTCGACACCAGCAACTGGGGCGCGGAGAAGATATTTCGCGAGTTGCGCGATGGGGGCGTCACGGCTTGCAACGCCACTTCGGCCATCTGGCACAACTTTCAGGAGACCCTGGACAACCTGACGACCTGGCTGCACTGGTTCGAGGAGTTCAGCGAGTACATCCGGCCGGTCCACACGGTGGCCGACATTCACGCAGCCAAGGCGGAGGGTCGGACCGGGATCATCCTGGGCTGGCAGAACGCGACGCCGGTTGAGAGCGATGTTCGCCGTTTTCGGCTGTTTCACGCCCTGGGCGTGCGGGTCGTTCAGCTCACCTACAACGAGCGGAATCTGTTCGGGAACGGCTGCTGGGAGCGTACGGACGAGGGCCTGAGCGTGCTTGGGCTGGCCGCGATTCGCGAGATGAACAAGCTGGGGATCCTGATCGACCTGTCGCACGTGGGCGATCGAACGGTGCTGGACACCATCGAGCACTCGGAGCAGCCGGTGGTGTTTACGCACGCGAACGCGCGTTCGCAAACGGACTACCCGCGCAACAAGACCGACGAGGCGATTCGCGCGCTGACCGCCAAGGGCGGCGTGGTTGGCGCCAACGCCTTCCCGAATCACCATCGCCACGCCTACGAGTCAACGCTGGACGACTACCTGGACGCGGTTGACTACCTGGTGGACATGGTGGGCGCGGACCAGGTGGCCATTGGCACCGACTTCTGCATGGGCCAGAGCCGCGAGTGGTTTGCCTGGATCGGCGCCTCGCACGGCCACGAGCCATTCCTCAAGTCCGGCGACGTGCCGCAGCCGTACCGTCACCTGCACGGCTTTGCGGGTCCGCTGGAATTCGTGAATGTGGCGGAGGGACTGTTGCGGCGGGGTTACGGCGAAGACGACGCTCGCAAGATTCTGGGCGGCAACTGGCTGCGGTTGTTCGGCGAGGTCTGGCGGGACTGATTCCGGGCTGCTAGCCGACCTACCAGTGCTGACCGACCGCAGATGGCTTGCGGTCAAGACGGAAGCGGCTCAGGTCCCAGGTCGTCGTCCCGCGCGTCGATAGGTCTGCCATGATCTGGCCGATCAGGATGCCGAACTTGAAGCCGTGGCCTGAGAACCCGGCCGCCACCAGGGCGTTTTCGAGGTTCGGTACACGGTCGAGGATGAAGTCGGAGTCGGGGGTCATCGAATACGTGCAGGTCTTGCTGTAGACCATTTCGGCGTCGCGCAGGCCCGGCATGTGGCTTCCCAGGAAGTCTCGAAGCTTGGCCAGCGCCACGGGATCTTCGTGCTCCCGGTCGCGGTCCGGATCAAACGGCTCGCCGATCATGTCGTCGGCGACTTTCACGCAGCCGCGCCAATGCACGGGGAAGCCATAGAACTGAGTGTCCATGACGGAGAACGGCGTGAGCCGCGGGAACTCGTACGCGGCCGGATCCTCCGGCTTCAGATAGTGCAGGCGAGCGGCGGTTGGTTGCACCCGGACTGGAAGATCCGGAAGCAGGCACGGGGTCCAGGGTCCAGCTGAGATCACAAATGCTTCGCCTGCAAAAGCGCGTCCGTCGCGTGTCGTCACGGACGTGACGCGTCCGCCGGACTCGCTTAGCTCGACGACCTCGGCACCCGTAAATACATCCGCGCCCTGCTCGGCGGCGGCCTCAGCGAGTGCGCGAGTCGCCGGTCCTGCGGTTATGTAGCCACCAACACCCTCCATGATGTAGCCGGAGTCCACGTTGGCGAACTGCGGAAACTCCCGGCGAACGTCCTGGGCGTCCAGCCAGCGCGGCTTGTAGCCCAGGTCGCACAGACCCTGGTGGCCGTCGAGCAGCGGTTCGAAGTTCGGTTGGGTTTGCAGGGTGAGCGTCCCAGTTTCCCGGTAGAAATTCGTGCCTGACCGGCGGTCGAATTCCTTCCAGAGTTCCACGGCGCCGGCCACCATCCGGGTGTAGGCCGCCTGGCCGCGGTATTGGTACCTGATCGTGCGGGACTCGTCGGCGGACGACGCCCGCACGTGGGCGGGGCTGTGCTGTTCGAGCAAGGCCACGCGTTTGCCGGCCCGGCTGAGCCAGTAGGCGGTGGCGCTGCCCATTACGCCCGCGCCGACGACTACTACGTCATACACGCCGGCGAGCAACTCCCGGAGGCGCCACACCTCCGTAATGCGAAGCGGTCTCGTTCAATCAAGCGTCCTTAATTGGTAGCTGCACCCGGACGTTTCCGCCAGCCTGCGATTGGAGGGCGGCCAGCAGGACTTCCAACGCCTGCCGGGCCTGGCGTCCGTCGCAGCTCGGCACGCCGCCCTCGCGGATCAGACCAACCATTTCAGTCACCAGCCCGGCGATGTGGCCCTGGGTGTAGTGGGTGGGAGTAATCGCCCGGCCGCGCAGGCCCTCGTGGGGATCGTCGTAGAGCACGGCGTAGTCGTTCGTGATGTGAATGCGGCCGTGGGTTCCCCAGATGTCGAAGGGGCCGATGTATCGCCCCGGCATCGTTTTGCAGGCGTTCCAGAACGCCCGCACGTCGTTGTCGTATTCGATCAGGATGCTGAGGGCGGGGTCGGTGTCAGGGTCGTGCCCGCCGTCACTGGCGTAGCGCGGACCGTAGTTCTCGAAGCCCTTCTCGGCGACGGCGTAGACGGCAGTCGGGTTGCCGGTCGAGAACCAGTTGATCGTGTCGCACACGTGGGTCCCATTGCGGAAGAGCATGGCCCGCGGTCCGCCCTGGTTACACATGATCCGAACCACGTCACCGATGGCGCCGTCGTCGATCAGCTTGCCGACGTCGGCCCAGGGGAACCACCAGCGGTAGGTGTGATCCACCAGCATGGGGATGCCGGCGCGATCGACGGCTTCAATCATGCGATCGGCGTCGGCCAGCGTGCTGGCGATCGGCTTCTCGCAAACGATGCCCTTGACTCCCGACTGCGCGGCGTCGATCACGATCTGCGCATGCACATGGTCGCTGGTGACGACGCTAATCAGGTCCAGGTCTTCCCGATCCAGCATTTCCCGATAGTCGGTGTACGAATTCACTTCGACTGGATACGAACGCCAGTTGGCCTCGAACTCGTCGATCGCTTCCTGCCGCAGGTCGCAGACGGCGACAAGTTCGGTGTCCTCGACGAAGTGGTAGGCCGAGGCGTGCGAGTGCGGCATCGAGATGCCCCAGCCGGGCTTCTCGGCCGGAATCGGAGGGCGGGCGCCGATGCCCGTGAGTCCCACGACGCCCGCTCTCAGTTCGCTTCCCATCGGATCCTCCCGGTGCGCTGGCCCCTACGTCACAACTCGACGGCGATCCGCTCGGTGCTTGAGCGGATTATGGCGTCCAGGACACCAATCGTCTTGAGGTTATTGCGTCCAGAGCACGGGTTGTCCTGGCTTTCCATGACGTGACTCCAGAAGCCGAGCCAGATTTCCCGTTCGATGTCGGCCCAGCGGCCGCTGCGCTCGGCCCTTCCGATGGGAAAAACCTCTGAGCGCGGATAGCGCTCAAGCGGCTGTCGCGGCGTGACTTTCAGCTGGAAATCCGTGTTGTTGAACGAGAAGCCGTGCAAGGTCACCGCAGCCTCCGAGAATTCCAAGCGCAGATACATTTCGTAGGCCTGAGCGTCCGACGTGGCGGTGTAGCTCACGACCACCGGTCCGTCGAAGGTGATGATGGCGCAGACGTGCGGCTCGGCCGTCCAGTTGCTGTTGGCGGGGGTCGCGTTCACGCCCCAGACGCAGCGCGGCGGCCGCCGCACGAGCGAGAGCAACGAGTCGATCTGATGTGAGCCCTGGTGCCACAGGTGCATCGGCGGTTCGCCGTTCTCGAAGGGTCGTCCGCGGGCGTTGTGATGCACCATCGTGATGGCGCCCAGTTCGCCGTAGCGGTGGTCGTCGATCATCTCGCGTAGCAGCGGATAGGGGTGAAACAGCCTGTCGTTCTGCGTCACCACCACTCGCACGTCGCTGGCCTCGGCGGCGGCCACGACGCGTTCTGCCTCCGCCAGGTCGCACGTAAACGGCTTCTCGACGATCACGTGCTTTCCGGCGGCGATGGCCTCCTCCATATAGGACGTGTGGAGATGCCCTGGGGTGAACACGCCCACGGCATCGCACGCCGTTGCAGCCATCGCATCGGAAAGCGTCCTGAAACAAGCCGACTCTGGGAGACCACTCGTCTCGCGCGCGTCCACAAACGCCTCAGGAACGATATCGACCAAGCCAACGACCTTGAACTTGTCGGGCAGTGCCATCTGCGCGCTTAGGTGCTGGCGCGCCCGGCGACCCAACCCCACCGAGATGACTCGCAGCGGCGGAGCGCTCACGGCTTCCTGCCCAGGCGGATGCTGTCGATGACGGCGGGGATCGTATTCACGAAGATTTCCCGGCTCGGTCTATACCTCCGGAATGGACACCGGCAGCATCTGACCCGAGTCGGAGGATGCGTAGGCGGCCGTCGTGACTTCGTTCACCCACATGCCGGCTTCGGGCTCGATGGGAGGCGGACCTTGCCCCAGACAGGCGCGGAAGAAGTCGCCGGTTAGGACGCGGTACGGATTGTTGAGCGCGCCGGCTTTGTCGAACGTCCAGGACTTGAGTGGCGCACTGGCCTGGGCGCCGCTGTAGGAGGCCCACTGCATCGGCTCCCGGTTGGACTCGCCGTTCGGGTTGAATTTCAGCCAGCCGTCGCGCCCCCAAATAATGAGGCCGTTGTGCCGCGACGAACCGTACTCGGCGCTGCTGGTGTAATAACCGGAGTTCAGGTTGCCGACCATGCCGTTCTGGAACTCCAGGTTCACAACCGCCGCATCTTCGACCGTGATTGCCTCGCCGCCGACGTTGCGGCAGAAGGCGCTGACCGACTTGAAGTCGGACCCGGCAAGGTGCCGCAGCAAGTCCAGGTAGTGACAACCGAGGATGGTCAGGTGTCCGCCGCCGCCCAGCTCTTTCGAGAAGAACCAGCCGCCGGCGGCAACGTCGTATTGGGGACGAGCCGCGGGATTCTGAATCGTGCGTTCCTGGTCGGCCACGAACCAAGCCTGGAACGACAGCAGGTCGCCCAGGAAGCCCTCGGCGATCAGGCGGCGCGCTTCCTGCACGATTGGATAGGCGCGTGAGATATAGGCGATTGCGAGGTGGAGGTCTCGGCTCTTGGCCAGTCGGTAGATCGCTCGATAGTCGTCGAGGTCCACGTAGCCGGGTTTCTCGTGAAATACGTGAGCGCCGGCTTCCAGCGCCTGGGTGATGACCGGCGGCATGCGCCACGGCTCCAGCGTGATGAGCGCCACTTGTGGCTGAAAGTCGCGGTACAGCTCGTCGAGGTCGGTGTACGTCGCCGACACCTTGCCCGCGCCACCCTCACGGACCTCGTCGAACGTCTCGCCGGTCACATCGCCAACCGCGACCTCGCCAACCTCGTCGTTGTGGAGTGCGTCGACCAGCGCCCCCAGGTGCCAGGCGGTCGGTTCAGTAATCACCGCAACTCGCAGTTGTTCACTCATGGAGCGGCTGCCTCTGTCACTGCGGCTCGACGGCCGCGCGGATGGCGGGATTCTGCCTTGCGCGACCCCTAAAGGCCAGTGCATAGCTCTGCAGCCTCCCCATCCGAACTTTCGAACACGCCGCTCGTACGTTTCCGTTGGAATCGCGCTCGACGCTATACTTTCGGGAGCTGTGAATTCGCGACATAAGCAGCGTGGATTCAGGCGCATGCATGCACGGAAAAATCAGCGCGCGACGCGCGATGCCGCCGAACTGGGGGCATCGGTTTGGTCTCATGGGTTTGACCCGATCAGCCGCATCCCCGGGCGAACGGCGGCTTCGGCCGTGAAAGGATCGAGACGATGACTACCCCACAGCTCCCGCGACGACGAGTCCTGGCCGGCATGGGCGGGCTTGGCGTCGCCCTGTTTGCGGCCGCCTGCGGCGAAGGCGGCCCCGAGAGTTCGCCGCGCGGCGACGCGGGCGGCGGCGCCGAAGCCCCTGTTGGCGACACCGGTGAAATCCTGGTCTTCAGCAATACGTCCCCTCACGTCACCGCCATTGACATCCTCACCGAGGAAGTCAGTCGTACCGGCGACCTGGACGGCTTCACCACCTGGGCCTGGAACGACGACACAACTTCTTCGACGGCCGCCACCTCTGGCTCGGCACCCTCGACGCCGGCACTGCCGAACTCATTACCCTCGACGTCGACACGTTCACCATCAGCAACCGCATCCCGCTGGGCAGCGAGGCCGAGGGCGTCTTTCTCGGCAAGGCCCGCCAGAACGGCACCCTGCTCGTCAGCAAGATGGCCGCCGGCGAAGTGCTCACCGTCAACACTGAGACGTACGAGGTCACCAACATCTTCAGCGACGTGCCGCTCCACGGCGGCGTGCTCGCCGACGCCGACCTCAGCACCGACGCCGACGGCGTCGAGCGCTTCGTCTATCCCACCGGCGAGGGTGACCGCGTCGTCGCCCTCGATCCCTCCAGCGGGTCCGTCCTGGCCACCGCCGAGTCGAAGACGGGCGGCCATCCCACCCGCCTCACCACGTCCCCCGACGGCTCGATCTGGGTCCAGGAAGCCGGCAAGGGTTCCGTGGCCGTCTACGAGCCCACGGCCCTGGAACTGGTCAAGCGTCTCCAGACCGGCACCCAGCCGATCCTTGGCACCTTCACGTACGACGGCGCCTACGCCTACACCGGCCACGCGGACGACAATTTCGTGCAGGTCGTCGACACGTCCGAGCTCCGCGCCCTGGCCCACATCCGGGTCGGTCAGACGCCGCAGATGGTGGCCGTGCGCCCCGACTTCAGCCGCATTTATGCCATGCTGACCGACGATCAGGCCGTGGCCGTGGTCTATCAGCAGGACTGGGAAGCCAACAGTTCGACGATCACATCCACCAAGGAGAACTCGGTCGCGCTGGAGTCGCCCCCGGTCGGCATGTTCCTGCGCATGACCTCTGTCGGCGGCCGCCTGCGCGACTCCGCCGAACGGGCCGAAGCCTGCAAGATATCGTACGCCTGTGGCACGCAGAACCTGGGCACCAAGCGCTAGGCCGAGCCGGCCAGGCTTGGCCGCCGGAGTATGGGCAGGGACTCGGCTGTGAAAGGACCGAAGCAATGATCACTCCACAGCTCCCGCGACGACGAGTCCTGGCTGGCATGGGCGGCCTTGGCGTCGCCATGCTTGCGGCCGCCTGCGGCGAGGGCGGCCCCGAGAGTTCGCCGAGCGGCGGCGCGGGCGTCGCCGAAGCCCCCGTCGGCGACGCCGGCGAGATCCTGGTCTTCAGCAATACGTCCCCTCACGTCACCGCCATTGACATCCTCACCGAGGAAGTCAGTCGTACCGGCGACCTGGACGGTTTGACCACCTGGGCCTGGAACGACGACAACAACTACTTCGACGGCCGCCACCTCTGGCTCGGAACCCTCGCCGCCGACGGCACCGCCGAACTCATTACCCTCGACGTCGACTCACTCACCATCAGCAACCGCGTCTCCCTGGGCAGTGAGGCCGAGGGCGTCTTTCTCGGCAAGGCCCGCCAGAACGGCACCCTGCTCGTCAGCAAGATGGCCGCCGGCGAAGTCCTCACCGTCAATACCGCCACCCACGAGGTCACCAATACTTTCGGCGACGTGCCGCTCCATGGCGGTGTGCTCGCCGACGCCGACCTGAGCACCGACGCTGACGGCGTCGAACGCTTCGTCTATCCCACCGGCGAGGGTGACCGCGTCGTCGCCCTCGATCCCTCCAGCGGGTCGGTCCTGGCCACCGCCGAGTCCAAGACGGGCGGGCATCCCACCCGTCTCACCACGTCCCCCGACGGCTCGATCTGGGTCCAGGAGGCCGGCAAGGGGTCCGTGGCCGTCTACGAGCCCACGGCCCTGGAACTGGTCAAGCGTCTCCAGACCGGCACCCAGCCAATCCTGGGCACCTTCACAATGGACGGCAGCTACGCCTACACCGGCCACGCGGACGACAACTTTGTGCAGGTCGTCGACACGTCCGAGCTCCGCGCCCTGGCCCACATCCGGGTCGGTCAGACGCCGCAGATGGTGGCCGTGCGGCCCGACTTCACCCGCATCTACGCCATGCTGACCGACGACCAGGCCGTGGCCGTGGTCTATCAGCAGGACTGGGAAGCCAACAGTTCGACGATCACCTCCGCCAAGGAGAACTCAATTGCGCTGGAGTCGCCGCCCGTCGGCATGTTCCTGCGCATGACCTCCGTTGGCGGCCGCTTGCGCGACGAGCAGGAACGGGCGGAAGCCTGCAGGGGTTCGTCCGCCTACTGCGGCACGCAAAACCTGGGTGCCAAGCGTTAGGCCGGACCCGGCCCGGCCAGGCCAGGCCGCCGGCAATCGTTTGACAGGCTTTTGGGTCGAGTGATAAACAACGTGCTCTATGGCGACTTGCGCGGCTGACGTTCAGCCGGGCGGTTGCTGGGGTTTTTTGCATTCAGCGGACTAGCGGCGCTCGTTGTGTGTCGCGTGAGTCCACCGATGCGGGGAGGTTTCATGAGCGGACCAGTGACTCGACGTAAGGTCATCCGCGCCCTTGGGGTTGGTTCCCTTGGTGGCGCGTCGGCGGCCATTCTCGCGGCCTGTGGAGAAACCCAGGTCGTCGAGGTCGAGAGGATTGTCGAGAAGGAAGTTCCGGTCGAGAAGATCGTCGAGAAGGAAGTTCCGGTTCAGCAGATCGTAACGAAGGAAGTCGTGAAGGAAGTTCCGGTCGAAGTCCAGAAGGTCGTTGAGGTCGAGAGGGTCGTGACCCGAGAAGTCATGGTCGAAGCCCCAGCCCAGATGGAGCCGACCGAGCCGATCCAGTTCATGAACTACTGGGCGGCGGGCACGCGCTGGGAGACCATGAAGGCTGGCCTGGAGGAATTCGACAAGCAGTTCCCCAACGTCAAGTACGACCTGATTCCAATCCCGCCCGGGTTCTACCGCGACAAGGTGAACATCATGTTCGCGGCGGGCACGGTTGGTGATGTCGTCGTGCTGAACGGCGCCCGGATGCGCGAATTCGCGCCAGGCCTCGTGCAGCTCCAGGACCACGTTGACAAGGCCGGCATCGACCTTGACGACTACCTGATCCTGTCGCGCGAGAACCCGGCCGACCCGAGCCTCCAGAACCTGGACATCGATGGCGTGCTGTACGGCATGCCGTTCATGTCCGCGGTCAACGGCTACGTCTACAACATCGACAAGTTCGATGCCGACGGCGTGGAAGCACCAACGGCTGACTGGACCTGGGACTCGCAGTTGGAGGCGGCCCGGCAACTCACCAACGCCGACACGAGTGAGTACGGCCTGCACCACGGCACCGGCGGCGAGTTCCGCTGGCTGCCCCTGATCAGCGCCAACGGCGGCTGGCTGTTCACCGAGCGCACGCGCCCGGCGCCGGCCTCCGGTTTCGCCACCGAAGGTGGCCTTGAGGCCTTTGAGTGGTACGTCAACGCTACCTACGAAGAGGGCGTAGGCGTTCCCCTCGGCGAGCTTTCCCAGTTGCTGACCGAGGGCATCACGGCCCCGTTCGCGACCGGCAAGATCGGCATGGAGCCCGGTGGCATTCACGGTCCGGGCGGCCGCAAGCTTCGAGTCGGCGGCCGCTTCGAGTGGGACAACATGCCGTCACCGCGCTCGCCGACCGGCGAAGTCGCCTACTCCACCAATGAGTTGGGTCACTTCATCACGGTCAAGGCGCTTGAGCACGGCACGGTCGAGGCTTCGGTCATCCTCACGTCGTTCATCGCGGGTGAGTATTTCCAGGGTCTGGTTGCCGACGGACGCGGAGCGATTCCCATGCACCGCGCCGTCATCAACAGCGACCGATATCTTGGCTTCCAGCCAGGAATGCCGCGCAGCATGAACCTGATCCGGGACCACTTCCTGAGTCCGGACGCATACGGGCTCATGTTCTTCAGCGGTTGGGCTCAGTGGTGGAACATCCTGCACGACGAAACGCAGCCCGCGATCGTCGGCGAGATTCCCGCCCGCGAAGCCCTGTTGAACGCCCAGGCTGCCTGCGACAAGCACCTGGCAACGCTGCAATAGGCACGATTCACGCTTATTCAAGCAATTGAATGACGTGGATGTGCCGGGCGGGCGCCACCTTTTGGCGCCCGCCCGGCCGCCTATGAACTGAGGAGACTTTGCGCACGACACGATGGCAACGCTGGAGCGGACTGCTTTTCATTGCGCCCTGGCTGATCACGTTTCTTTGGTTTACGCTCGGACCATTCATTGCATCGATTTTTTTAAGCTTCACCAACTACCGGTTCATTGGATTGCCGGAGTGGGTTGGATTAAACAACTACGTGAGGCTCTTCACCGACGACGCCAAGTTCATACGCAGCATCATCAACACCCTGTATTACACGGCTGTACATGTGCCCGGAATCATGATCATGGCATTCTTCGTAGCAATACTGCTGAATCAAAAGGTTAGAGGTCAACCAATCTACCGCACAGCCTTCTATTTGCCATCGGTAACGGCAGGCGTGGCAACGGCGTACCTGTGGATTCTCCTTCTACAGCCAAATGGCCTCATCAATCAATTCTTGGGACTCGTAGGGATTGACGGTCCAAACTGGCTGACAAGCTCAACCTGGGCGATGCCGGCTCTGATCCTGATGAGTTTCTGGGGGCTGGGCACAACGATGATCATTTATCTGGCAGCGCTGCAAGGCATTCCGCAGCACCTCTACGAAGCCGCCAGCGTTGATGGCGCAGGTGTGATTCGCAAGATGTGGCACGTGACCGTGCCGATGATGACACCCGCCATATTCTTGACTGCCGTGCTGCAGATCATCGGATCCTGGCAGGTATTCACGCAGGCGTTGATCGTCACGAACGGCGGGCCTCGGGATTCGACGTTGTTCATCTTGCTCCATCTCTATCGCACGGGGTTCGAGTATTTCCAGATGGGCTACGCGTCGGCCATCGCCTGGGTACTGTTCGTGATCATCCTGGTGTTCACGATCATCCAGTTCGGCGTTGCCCGGCGCTGGGTCTATTACGAAGGCTCCACGGAGCGCTAAGCCATGACAGCACGAACGGTAGACACTGGCTTGGCCTCAGCGGCGGTGCCGCCCGGCGGCCGAACGATCCGATCCCGGCGCGCCCAGGCTTTGCAGCTGCTACTGCGAACCGTCTACTACGTCGTCCTCATCGGCGCCAGCATCATGTACGCGATTCCATTCGCATGGATGATCAGGGCCTCGCTGATGAGCCTCGACATGTTCTACGAGCTTCCGCAACCGTTGGTCCCCAACCCGCCCGCGTGGAATAACTACACGGATGTATGGCAGGTCGGCCCGGTGTTTTGGTGGATCACAAACAGCACGATAGTCTCTTTTGTAGGTGTCACTGTTGGGACCTTTATTAGCGCGATAGTCGCCTTCGGATTCGCCCGACTAAAGTTCCCGGGGAATCGGATTTTCTTTCTCATTGTTATTTCGACCATGATGCTCCCGCAACACGTGACTATCATTCCCCAGGTCATTCTATTTCGGGAACTCAATTGGCTGGACACCTTGCTGCCCCTGATCGTCCCCCTGTTTGGTGGCGCGCCTTTCTACATATTCCTTCTACGCCAGTTTTTCCTCACACTCCCGCTGGAACTCGACGAAGCAGCTCAAATCGACGGCGCGTCGCGTATGCGTGTCTTCTGGACCGTCATCATGCCGCTCTCGAAACCTGCCGTCGCTACCGTGGCCGTCTTTTCCTTCATCAGTCACTGGAACGATTTCTTCTTCCCGTTGATCGTCCTGCAATCCTCCGAGCGACTGACGCTGGCCGTTGGGATGCGCTGGCTGCAGGCCGGACAGTACGAGGCGCAGCGGCTCCATCTGCAGATGGCCATCGCCCTGATTGCCGTTGCGCCAGTCGTGATCCTGTTCTTCTTTGCGCAAAAGCACTTCATCCGCGGAATCGCGCTGACGGGCATCAAGGGCTGAGGTTGCTAGACTCAGCGCTTCGAGCGGTACCAACTAGCGCCGACTTGCAATGAGTCATCGAGAGACCAATGGCGACGCGCTCGCGCCAAAACCCCTGCACCGTTCGGTATCGGCGCGGGCCCATCCGGCCGGATCGGCGTCGACGCCGGGCCTCGACACTACCCTGACATCCCCACTCGGAGCGCAGGCACAACCAACGGCCTACGCAGGCAAGCCAGTTACGGTGCGCTCAAAGTCAGTTCAGGTGATTCGCGCGCTCACTCGAGCCCTGATCTACGTGCTGCTCCTCGGCGGCAGCGTCATATACGCGATTCCCTTCATCTATATGGTTCGCTGGTCCTTTATGACGACCAGCCAAGTCTATGATCCAGACTTATTCTGGCCATTCCCCCCAGCCTGGGAAAACTACACATACGTGTGGCAGAACCATCCAGTTCCCTGGTGGCTCTTTAATTCATTCATTGTGACCTTTATAGCCGTGACTGTCGGGACCTTCGTTAGTTGTGTTGTCGCCTATGGCTTTGCTCGACTTGACTTCCCGGGAAATCGCGTGATCTTTATGGTCTTGCTTTCTACGATGATGCTTCCTCTGCATGTTACGATCATTCCCGTCGTCATCATATTCCGTGACCTTGGTTGGATCGATACGCTGTGGCCGCTGATTGTTCCCGGCTTGGGCGGTGGCGCATTCTACATTTTTATATTGCGACAGTTCTTTATGACGATTCCAATTGAACTCGACGAGGCCGCACGGACGGATGGCGCATCTCGTATCGGCATTTTATTTAGGGTCATCCTCCCGCTGTCCAAGCCGGCAATTGCGACAGTTGCAGCACTCGGCTTCATTGGCAACTGGAACGAGTTCTTTCTGCCTCTCATAGTCCTAAACTCGCCGGAGAGGATTACCCTACCGGTTGGGCTGCGCTACTTCGCCGCCGGACAGTACACCGAGCAATTGCACACGTTGCAAATGGCCGTTGCCATGATCTCCGTAGTGCCGATCATCGTGGTGTTTTTCTTCGCACAACGCCAATTCGTGCGCGGCATCACCCTCACTGGAATCAAAGGCTAGCGATTACTACCCACGTAGCTTGACCGGAAGCGGGCCGGGCGAATCGCCGTACTCTTACTCTTCGCCGAGGGCCACCAAGTTATCTCGCACCTTTTCGGCCCCTTCCACAATCTCCTCCATGGCCGACGGTCCGCTGAGCATCATGTTTTGTGTAATCCAGAGGTCTTCCGTTTCGCAGGCGCGCTCAGCGTGCGGGCACGACATCGAGGCGTAGTCCACATCCGGGCCGCCTTCGCCACGCGGCCAAACCAGTGAGAGTTCACCGTTCGGATCGCTGAAAAGATCTGCGCGATTCATGGGACGCCGGTAGCCGGCCCGGATTCCCAATCCCTCGGCCTGCATGGCCTCGACAAAGCGATCCCGCGGCAAACCGTCAAACCCCTCGGGGTCGTAGCGCACGATGTGCAGGTGGTTGGCGTTGCGCGTCACGTAGGAGTCCTCGCGGCGCGAGGATAGCCCGTCCACGTCTTCCAGCAACTCGGCCAGATACCGGCCGTTTTCGGACCGCCGCTGGGTCTGCCCTTCCAGCCGGTCCAGTTGTGCACTGGCCAGGGCTGCCAGTACGCCGCCGAGACGGCGATTGCCGGAACTGTAAGGGAACCACTCGTCCGACTCGGCGGCCGATTCGTCCAAGCCCACCTCGCCAAAACGCATCACGCGGCCGCCGATATCCATCTCAGAATAGGCGATGGCGTGCTTATAGATCTCCAGATCATTCGTCATAACGGCCCCGCCCACACCTGGCGTAAGGTTCTTGCCGGGTCCCAGACTGAAGCAGCCGACGTCGCCGATCGTGCCCAGACCTCGATCGTTCCACGTCGAACCGTGCGCGTGCGCCGCGTCCTCGATGACCTTCAGATCGTGCCGGCGCGCGATCTCCAGAATCTCGCCCATATCGCAAGCCAGACCGCCAAAGTGCACCGTCATGATTGCGCCCGTGCGGTCGGTTATCGCCGCCTCGATCAAGCGCGGATCGATGTTGTACGTCTCCGGGTCCATATCGACGAAGATCGGTACCAACCCCACGTTCAGAACCGCGGTCGGGCTGGCCATGTAGGTGTAGGGCGAGAGAATGACCTCAGAGCCACGCGGCAGCCGCAGCGCTCGCAGCCCGATTTCCAGCGCGCTGGTTCCGCTGCTCACCGCCAAGCAGTACTTGGCTCCCTGGTAAGCCGCAAAGGACCGCTCGAAGTTGGTCAGGCTTCGGTCGCCCTCGCCGGACGCCCAGTTGCCGGTTCGGAGTGCGTTGACCACAGCCTCAATCTCGCCCTCGTCGAACTCCGGCCAGGCGTTATACGACTCAGTTCGGATAGGCGTCCCGCCGTGCAGCGCCAGTCCAGACATACGTGAAACTCCTTGAGCCGGCATTCCATCCGAACGGAGGCGTGACCCGTATGCTACGCCCCTGTGCCGCCGCGCGCTTCGCCCTGGCCGCCAGGGTCGCTGTTTCGTCTACTATCCGCACTAACTCATCGGCGGGAGTGAACGGGCATGGACCGAAAGCTCAAGGTCGGCTTCATCGGCTGCGGCGGAATCTCTCGGCTCTACACCGACATCTATGCGGGCATGACCGACCTGGCGCAGGTCGTCGCCACGGCCGACCTCTATCCCAGCCTGGCCGAAGACCGGGCCGAAGCCATCCACGAGGCGTACACCGCCGAAGCCGCCCGCCAGCGCGCCCTGGCGATCAATGCGCGCGACGACGAGTCCCGAGAAGCTGCCCGGCAGATGGCCGTCCACGCCCAGGCGGCGGCCGACAACGACATCCGCACCTACGACGGACACGAGGCCCTGCTGGAGGACCCCGAAATCGATGCCGTCGCCGTTCTCACTACCCCACCGATCCGCGGCGTGCCGGTAGTTGCCGCCGCACGGGCCGGCAAGCACATCTTCACCGAAGGCCCGATGGCCAAGAGCGTGCAGGAGGCCGACGAGATCCTGGCAGCCGTCGAAATGGCCGGCGTCACCTACGTCTCCCAGTGCGGCGGCCGCTACACCCGCGGGTTGCAGCACGCCAGGCGCGCGATCGCTAGCGGCCTCATGGGCCCGCTAGCCGTGGCAAAGATCGAAATCAACTGGTACCACCAGCAGTCCTACTACATGGGAGGTTGGCACGGGAAGTTCGACACCGAGGGCGGCGGCGCGGTTTTCCACCACGGCCGCTACGTCATTGAGCCCTTCCTATTTGCCCTGGGCTCGCCGATCGTTGAGGTCACCGCCTACTCCGGCGGCTTTCTGCGCGAAATCGAGCACGACAGCTACAGCCTGGCCCTGGTGCGCTATGAGAACGGCGCCGTGGGGATCATTCAGGGTTCCCTGCTGCACCACGAACACCCGCAGACGGAGCAGACACGCTGGGAGTTCGTGGGGCAGAACGCGTCAATGGTGGTGACCCACGAACACCTGGGCTGGGGGCAGCCGACCGTGCTGCTGAACTCCGGTCGCGAGAGTGTGTTCAAGCACACCCTCTCATTCGGCTCCACCAACACTCCGGGCGTCGTGCCTGAACTCGAAGCCCTCGGCGATGATCTTACGGACATTCCGGAAGCTCCCAGCCAGCTCCACCAGAGCCGCCTCTGGGCAAGTTGCGTCCTTGAAGACCGACCCATCCCATTCCCCCAGACTGTCGCGCGGCAACACGTTGAACTCACACGCGCGATCTACAAGTCCGCGGCCACGGGCACGACAGTCCAACTGCCGCTCGACCAGGACGACCCCTACTACAGCTTTGAGGGCCGGCTTCCCCGCCCCGACTGGATGCCGCGGCTGCCAAAGGACTGATACGAAGCGATCGGGCGGCGGTTCTGGTTTCCCAGGGCCACCGCCCGTTCCGCTCTAATTCGCGGCGTCAGTCCAGTCCAACACAATGCCCGTCCAACCGGCTGGGCCTCGGGCAACCATCGCGTACATGTCCTGGGCTTCCGTGAACGGCACGTGGTGCGACACGAGGTGGTCGAGGGCCAGGCCGCCCCGACCCATCAGTTCGTAGATGTAGGCGCGGTTGGCCGGCCGCGTCCAGCGCTGCATGTGATAGGCGGTCAGCGGGTACAGCCGCGTCTGGTAGGTGCCGGTAATCGTCAGCTCCTTGCGCAGCAACTCTTCCTGCAATCGAATGTCCACCGTGCCCGGCGGGCTACCCGTCAGCGTCACCGTCCCTCCCGCCGCCGCGGCTCGCATGCAGTCCGGCAGGATGGCCGGCGTGCGCGTGACCATGAAGACAACGCGGGCGCCTTCGCCGCCCGTCAAGTCGATCACCCGGTCCACCGCGTTCTCCCGGCCCGCGTTCACGGTGTGCGTCGCGCCGCTCTCACGCGCCAGCTCCAACCGGTCGTCCTCCAGGTCAATTCCGATCAGGGGATAGGGAGTCACCATTCGCGCGAACTGCGTCACCAGCTGTCCTACCACGCCCTGGCCAAACACCGCCACGGAGTCGCCGATGTAGGGACGACCTCGCCGGACCCCGTGCAACGCCACATCACACAGCGACAAGAACGTGGCCTGCACGTCCGTCACCGAGTCGGGCACTTTGGGCGGCGGGTAGTGCTCTTTGCGGTCAACCACCCGAGGCGTATCCACTTCCACCAGATGTGCACCTTGATGCGGTGAGGTGGCATACACCCGGTCCCCTTCGCAATAGCCTTCAACCAGCCGCCCTACAGCGTCCACAATCCCCACGCTCGAATAGCCAGGCGAACGCGGTGCGGCGCTTGGCGACTCAAAGCTATTACGTTCCGAGCCGGCACTGATCAACGACTGCGTCGTGCGGACGCGAATTTGGTTCGGTGCTGGGTCGGTCACCCGCACGCTGTCTATCGAGACCCGGCCCGATCCGACGAATGACAACCGCGGGACATCAACGGCAGGCACAGTTACGCCTCCACCTCACGACTTCGCGTATCGTCGCACGCGTCATTCGCCCGCCGCGGCCTGGCCTCCCTCCGACCAGCATCAGATGCCGCTGCCCACTGCATGCCAGCCAGTGAAACTACGTCGGCCGATTAGACTGCGCAGTCACATTAAGCGCCGATTCGCTCACATCTCGAGCAATTGCGAGGCCACATGCGAATCACCGAACTCGAGACCATCGTCATCCAACAGCCGGGACCGCCGCGGGTCATCGAAGACTCGATCCACCGCATCGCCTCTGGTCGCGATCTCATCGTGCGGCTGCACACTGAAGGCGGCATCTACGGCACCTTCACCCTCAGCATTTCGGGCTACGGCGGCGAACTCACGCGCCAGCTCTTCGAAGTTGAGATGCGGAAACTGGTCGTCGGCCAGGACGCCTCCATGCCCCGCCGCCTTAGACGCCATCTTTTTGATCAGACTGAGTATTACGGCGTCAGCGGCCTCGGCGTATTTGGAATTTCAGTCATCGACTATTGCGTCTGGGACATCCTTGGCAAGGCGCGGGACGCCTCCGTCGCCCAACTCCTCGGCCAGTACCGCACCGAGATTCCCGCCTACGGCATGGTCGGTTGGCTTAACTATCCCGTAGGCGAACTCATTGCCCAGTGCCAGCAAGCCATCGACGCCGGCTATCGCGCCGTCAAAGTGAAGGTCGGAGCGCCCAACCTGGCCGACGACCTGCGCCGCCTGGAAGCCGTCCGCAACGCCGTCGGCAACGACATCCACGTCATGATCGATGCCAATCAGATCCACCCGGTGGACGAAGCCATCCGGCGCGGCAACGCCTATGCGCCGTACGACATCTTCTGGTACGAGGAGCCCCTGCGTCCGTGGATGAATTCCGAATACGGCGAACTCCGAGCTGCGGTGTCAGTGCCCATAGCCACCGGCGAGAACATCTACGGCAAGTACGCCGTGCTCGACCTGCTCGAGAAGCGCGGCGTGGACATCCTGCAACCCGACGCCCGCCGCGCCGGCGGCGTCATGGAAATCATGGAAACGGCTGCGCTGGCTGACGCCTATAACGTCCGAATCGCCACCCACGGCGGCTGGCAGCACAACTGCCAGATTCTCGCCGCCATGACCAACAGCATCTACCTTGAGGCCAGCGGCCACACCCACGACGAGTGCTGGGACGAGCCCGTACGCATTGTCGACGGCATGGTCCAGGTACCCGACCGCCCCGGCTTCGGCCTCGAATATCGCAGCGACTGGCTGGCCGAACGCCGCGTGGATGGGAGCCGAGCGTAGGCCAGCTGCCGGCTACCCCGCCACGACCGGATTGCTCAGCACGCCGATTCCTTCGATCTCAACCTCGATCGTGTCCCCGGGGACCAGCGATCCGCCGCCTGACGGCGTTCCGGTGTAGATGCAGTCGCCGGGTTCCAGCCGGATCGCCTGCGCCAGGTAGGTAACCAGCGAAGCCACGCTGAAGAGCAGATCGGACGTACTCGTGTCTTGCGTCACCACGCCGTTGTGCCGACCCCTCAACCTGAGATCCGTGGGATCCAGATCAGTGGCAATCACCGGACCAAGTGGTTTGAACGTCTCCAGGCCCTTGCCCAGCATCAGCACCCCGGTCGCCATCTCCGCCAACTGCAGCGGTCGCGCACTTACGTCGTTCCCACAGCTGTAGCCCAGCACGTAGTCCAGCGCTTCGTCCGGATCGATCCGGTGGCAAGCCTTGCCGATTACCACAACGAGCTCGGCCTCGTAGTCAACTGGTGTAAACGGCTCGTCCTGCAGATTTGGATCGTTCACCGCATGCGTGAATCCCGCCTTATTCGGAATCACAATTGAGTCGCCCGGCCCGATCACCGACGTCGATGGGAGCTGAAACACCATCGGGAACTGAGGCACGAAGGCATCCTCGCCACCCTCGTGGAGGTGCTCGAGGTAATTGCCGCCAACGCCAATCAGCTTGGGTGGGTCCACGGGTGCCAGCAGCTTCAGGTCTTCGACATCCGCCACCCGGCCGCCAACGTCAAAGTCGCCGAAAATATCCCCATTGATGGCGAAGACCGATCCGTCTTCGTCCAGCGAGCCAAGACCCGGCCCGGCATCCGTTCCATAGCGGACGATCTTCATCATTAGCCTCCCCCGGCTTCAGCGTCCCGCCGTGCGGACGCAACGGCACCGGCCCGCCTAGCAACGGCGATCGGGCCTGCGCCTCAATGCGGAAGCCTACCCCAGGCCGTCCCGGGCTCCGGTCCGTTCGTCGTGAGTCGGACACTAGCCCTTCGAGAGCCGCTTGGACCACGGAGTGTCCGCCAGTCCCATTGCCCCGGCAGCGCGGCCCTGGTCTCGCAGGCTGTCACCTCCCACCGTCGCTCGGCCGAGGAAATCCGGCGGTAGCAGGCGGCGGGGAATGCGCTGTACGCAATGCATCCACTTGTCCAAAACCGCTCACACGCGCCACAATCAGTCGACCGCCGGAATAAGGCACGAACCCGTGGGCACCATTACCTGCACTAACTGCGGTCGCCACACGGCCGCCCGTTCGCCCACCTGCCGGCACTGCGGCTTCGACCCCTACCAGGCTCGTCGTGAAGGTCAGGTTGAGGACTACGACATTGACCGCGTCATGCGTCGCATCCGCGCGGTCCTCTATGTCATCTTCCTGCCCATCGTCGGCCTGATCGGCCAGGTAATCATTGGCGCCCTGGTTCTGCTGCCCTTCTTCTTCGTGGCCGCCCTCTCCAGCGGGGCCACCGGCGATGGGCCTGTCGAACTCATGCAAGCCCTCATCGGCTTCGTCATCAACTGGCCCGGCTACGTCATCATGCTGGTCTTCACCTACATCGGGCTTTATCGACGCTTTCAACGTATTCGCACGCTCACGCACAACCTCGTCATCCCGATCACGCGCCGCCTCCGCCGCACCTCATAGCCGTACGCCACTCGCCGCCCCACCAGACCAGTCGGGAAGCCCCCGGTCCAGTCGCCGCACCAGTCGACCAGCCGTGTTCCGGGTCAGGTTGTCGACGCGTGGAGGCGACCTGAAGTCGTTGACTCGGATGACTCCTCAATACTGATCGAGTCCGTGGAACACGCAGCCCTACTTCCCGCGGTTGGGGCATGTGATGATGCAGTCAGCCCGAGCCACGTGGACGGTACCTTCGGCCCCACACGTCGTTCCCACGGGCGGCCAGACGAGAAGCGATGAGCCGACATCAGAATAAGCCAGTCGAACTGCGAACCGCTCGCTTGCTATTGCGACCGTTCGACAGTGGGGATGTCGACGATGTATTGGTCTACGCCTCGGATCCCGAGGTCGCCCGATTTCGGCCGCTCCCGGACCCCTACACCCGCGACGACGCGCTGGACTTCGTCAACCACCAGATGCGCACCGACTGGTCCACGAATCCGGAATTCGCCGCGGTCTTTGGTCCGCGGATCATTGGCGGCCTGAGCCTGCACGTGAATGTCGAACACGAGACCGCCGAATTGGGCTACCTGTTGGGACAGCGCTGGTGGGGACAGGGACTAGCCACCGAGGCCGCTCGCGCTGTGGTGGAGTGGGGCTTTCAGAGCTTCAAGTTACACAAGGTGTACGCCCGAGCACACGTCGCTAACAAGCGGTCGTGGCGCGTCATGGAAAAACTGGGCATGACCCGTGAAGGCGTCCTACGTGAGCATTGGAAAATGAGAAGTGAGCACGTGGACCTCGTCTACTACAGCGTTCTCCGCCGGGAATGGACGTCGCGGCCGGGCGACACGTTTTCCGAGGCGTGCGACTCCGCGGAACGCTGAGATTCGACCTGCCAGGACTCAACCAGTGATTGGCAACCGCGCATAAGCGCTCGATCTCCTTGAGCGGCGCGCCGCCTTTCACCGACACAAACACTCCCATGAGCATCATGAACGCGAGCCTCCCCGGCTTCGACTGGCGATCTGACCTGACAGTCATTCGAGCGCCCTGTAGCGCCGCGCACTGACGGGCGGATTTCAGCCGCATTGCGAAAGCGCGACTTCCAGTGCATGGTCCTGTGATTTGCAGTCCCAGCAGCCGTCGCGCCTCACGGCATCGCCCCGTAGTCTGATGTCCTGGTGCATCGGAACGCTGTTACGTGAACGTCGGTCGGTTTGAAGTCCTGCTCGCCGAGTCTGGACTTGACGCCGTCATCGCCAACTCTTTGGAAAACGTCTCCTACCTCTCCGGCGCTCGAATGGTCATGCAGCGACTCATCCCCGACCGGCTGGCGCTGCTCCTGTGGCCGGCGGACGGTGCTCCGGCGATCGTCATATGCAAGGGCGAGGATGTCGCCTGTCGGGATGACTGCCAGATCAAAGACATGCGCAGCTATACGGAATTCGTAACCTCGCCGATGGATCTCCTGGCGGACGTTATTGCCGAAAAGGGGCTTGCCAAGGGACGGCTTGGGCTGGAGTTGCACTCCTTACCTGCCAGTTATGTCAACCAGATGCGCGAGCGCCTCCCGGGCGCCACGCTGGTCGACTGTGGCGACCTGCTGGACCGGACCAGAATGATCAAGACGCCGGTGGAGATCGACGCTCTCGCCACGGCCGGCCGAGCGACTGACCGCGCGATTCGCAGCGCCTTCGAACGCGCATCCGTCGGCGAGTCGGAGAAAAAGGTCGCGGATGACATCTCCGCCGGCGTTACCGCGGCCGGCGCCGACGTCCTGAACTTCATGTTCCTCGGAACGGGGACGCGGTCTTTTGAATGGCACGCCCGCCCCGGAGCGACGTGCCTGGAAGCCGGCCACGTGTTACACACGGATGTCGCCGGCAACTTCGTCGGCCACTGGTCGGATCTTGCACGAACCGCCTTCGTCGGCAGGCCAAGCCGTCGCCAGCGCGACATCTACGACCGGCTGTATCAGACCCATGTGGAGACGCTCGAGGCAGTCCGACCCGGACTCCGGGCCGGCGACCTGTATTCCATCTGCCACGCCGCATATCAGAAGGTCGGCCTACCCTTCCAGATGGCCCACATCGGCCACGGGCTCGGCCTGGGCCTGCACGAGTACCCCATGCTCAAGCCCACCACTGAGGAGCCGCTCCAGCCCGGCATGGTGCTCTGCATTGAGCCGGCGTACCTGGATCCCGGCGTCGCCGGCTACCACATCGAGGACCTCGTTCTTGTCACTGACAATGGGGCGGAAGTACTGACCGACTACAAAAGCGCTCAAGCACCCCAAGTGATCGAGTAACACAACTCGCGACCCGACAACACGGTCTGGACTGGCGTCAACAAGTCTCCACTCGCCACGTCTGTACGCTTAGTGAGCATTAACGGCGGCCCCGCAATCTATGGAGAGAACGGCAAGACTTTCCTGCTGTACTCCGTGGCCGTCGAGGTCGGCATCGCCATCGCTCGGCTCCGCGATCTCTAGGACCGCCTAGGCCAGCCTGACCTCACGACCGCTGTCGGCCGAGGCGTAGATGGCGTCGACGACTTGCTGGACGCGGAGGCCATCTTGGCCAGTCGATCTGGGCTGGCCGCCTTCCCTGACGGCGCGGACGAAGTCGGCGATGGCCGCGTGCTGGGGCCAGGGAGTGGGCGGGAAGTTCTGGTGAACGCGGTCGACCCAGGAATCGGATTCGGCGGTCAGGATTCGCAGCAGCGGCCCTGACTCTCCGCTGCGACCCAGGATGACCTCGGCTCCGGCTCGGTCGCCTGCCACCCAGATCCGGTGGTACTCGTCGTCGACGATGTTCAGGGCCCAACTGCACTCCAGCGAGAGCGTGGCACCGCTGTCACAGCGGACCATCGCCATGGCGAAGTCGTCGACGTCCATCTCCTCGTGGTTCCAGGGACCCCAGGGGTTGTAGCCGCCGTCGGCCTGATTGCCGATCTTCAGGTAGGTGGCGCCGGACACGGACACGGGGCTCGGCCCGCCCATCAGCCAGAGGGCGGTGTCGATAACGTGCACGCCCACGTCGATGAGGGCGCCGCCGCCGTTGAGGGCCTTGGAGTGGAAGGCGCCCTTGGTGCGGGGGGCGAAGCCGCGGCGTCGGTTCCAGGCGGCGCGGACGAAGTAGACCTCACCCAGGTCGCCGCGCTGGATGATCCGCTTGAGGGCGACGGCCTGGGGGATGAAGCGGGACTGGAAGTCGACAGAGAGGATTCGGTCGGCCGCCTCGGCGGCCTCGACCATCTCGCGCGCGTCGTCGGCATTTAGCGCGAGCGGCTTCTCGCAGAACACGTGCTTGCCGGCGGCCAACGCCGCCAGGGTGGCCGGGTGATGGATGGGGTTTGAGGCACAGACGCTGACGGCATCGACCGAGTCAAGCCGCAACATCTCGTGGTAGTCCCTGAAGACGCGCGGGATTCCGAAATCCCGCTGCGCGGCCGCGAGTGCGTCTTCCGAAACGTCGGCCGCCGCGACGATCTCGCACTGGTCAGGAATCGCCTGATAGCCGGGGATGTGGGCCAACTGGGCGATTTGGCCGGCGCCGATGATCCCGATGCCCAGCCTGCGGCTGTTCACCGACACCTCCGCGTTACGCCAGTACCGCTCGTCGTCGGCCAATACACCCTGGGACTTTACTTACTTCAGCGGTGAAAAGTAGGCAGGATCCATGAATGTGCTGGTGACCCCAGCCACAATGGGTCCGTCCTTTTCAGACTCGGCCTCGATGGCGGCCCAGGCTGGATCTTGGGCGAAGGCCGCCCACTGGCGTTCTTGGTCCTCGAGGCTTTCGTACACGTTGATGTAGATCAGGCGCGGGTTGCCATCCACGATCTCGGTCCAGACGCCGGCGATATCGAAGGCGTGTTGGCGGAAAACCTCCGACGCGCGTTCCAGCCGCGCCAGCATGGCGGGCATGCGGCCGGGGAGAATCTCGTAGACGCGCAGTTCGTAAATCATCGGCTCAACCTTTCAGTTCCCACACGTGCTAGCCACCCGAGCGCCGCTGCACGACCACTCCGACTTGCTCCGCGACCTCGTGCACCTTCGCAAAGTTGTGCGCGTACGAGGCCTCGTCGGGCAGGTGCTCGCAGTAGCAGGGCGTTTCGGGATCCAGTTCGTCCAGACGTTGCAGGTAGGTCGCAAGGTCCAGCGTGCCTTCGCCGATGAGCACCTCGTCCCACTTGAGCGTGAGATGCCCGTGGTCCCATTGGAGATCCTTGACGTGGGCGGAGGAGACGAAGTCGCCCAGCAGGTCGAAGGTGCGGTGGATGAGGGAGGTGGTATCGAAGTAGGTGTCCATGGCGATCATGTTCACCACGTCCATCTGGAACCCGACACGCGGGTGATCCACCGAGTCGAAGAACTCGCGAATGTCCTCGGGCTGGTAGAAGAAGCTGTGATTGAACGGTTCGATCAGGAAGCGGGTGTGCCGCAGGTCCAGCCCGTCCATGACGCGAAGCACGACCTCGCGTAGTTCGGCCTTGTAGGCGTCGGTGAACATGTCGGGATGCGGCGTGAGCAGGCCGCCGGCAGGGACTTTGGTGCCGGGCAGGATGTGGAGCGTGCGGCACTGCATGGCGTCGGCATTCACGAGCCCACGGCGGATGTCCATGATCCGCTGGTCCGCCAGTTCCCGGTCGGCCACCAGCAGGTTGTCGTTGAAATTGGCCTCGCCGACCATGATTCCAAGTTTGCGTGCTCGTTCGCCAAAGGCCGCGCATTCGTCGCGGCTCCGGTTCCACAGGGCGCTTGGGGCGCCGATGGCGGAAAGTCCATAGCGGTCGAGTTGGGGGGCGATGTGATCAAAGTCTGCGATCGAGTCCGGCCGCACAAAGAGCAGGTTGGGCGGCGTGACCGGCGCGTAGGCGGGGTCTCGACGCAAGGCGACATCCGGCTCGAAGACTGGGTAGAGGCCACCGAGTCTCATCTCAGCTGGTCCTTTGCCGACCATGCCACAGCGGTTCAAGTCGCCGTCGCCTATGATATCCCGCCACCTGATGAGCCGCAGATGACGGGCGGCGCCAATGCACGCCGAGGACTTGGTGGCTGAATCCGGGCTGTCTCCGGTACGCGTAGGGCTGATCGGCTGCGGCGGGCACGCCAGCAACTGCATCCATCCCAGCCTGCGCTACCTGCCCCAGATACAGGTGGTAGCCGTCTGCGACCTGGACGAGTCGCGCGCCCGCGCCACCGCCCAACGGCTGGGCGTTTCCGCCGTCTACACCCAATCCGACCGAATGCTGGCGAACGAGCAGCCCGAGGCTGTCATCGTGATCGGTCCGCCGGCCATGCAGAACCCGGTTGGCCATGAGTGCCTCGAACGAGGGTGCCATCTTCTCATCGACAAGCCCCCCGGGCTGTGTCCCGCCGACGCCCGCCGCCTGGCCGAAGCGGCGGACGCCAGCGGCTTGATTGGGCAGGTGGGCCACAACCAACGGCATTCGCCGGCCATGCGCACGGCGCGGCGCATTGCCGCTTCGCCGGAGTTTGGTGAAGCGACGACGGTCTTTACGAAGTACTGCGGCGAGATTCCAACCGAGCCGTTCTGGGGCCTGGAGCCGCTGGTGCGTGGATTGCTCTACTACCAGTCGGTGCATCCGGTCGATACGTCGCGCAGCATCCTGGGTGAGATTCAGACAGTCACGGCCTACCAGGTACAGAGCGGCAGCGTTCCCAGCGGGGAGCCGATCGTCGTCATGCTGGAGTTCGTGAACGGCACGCTGGCGGTGCTGGACCAGAACACGGCCACGCCCTACTTTCAGATCCGCACCACCGTCACCGGCAGCGCCGGAACCAGCGTGGACGTGATCGATCTGGACCGGATCACCTATCTGCAGCGCCCCGAGGATGCCGGGCGCCGGCGCGTGGATCCGGCCGAACCAGGGCTCGGGATCCATAACGAGGTGATGCCGGGCCAAACCTGGCAGGTGCCCCGGCAATATCCGGCCGAAAAGGCCTGGGGCTACGTGGACCAGCTGGCGTCCTTCGCCGGCGCCGTACGGGGTGGCGAGCCCGGCAAGCCCACGCTTTGGGACGGGTACGAGAATCTGCTGGCGCTGGAGGCCATCTCCATGAGCCTGACGAGCGGCCGGGCGGTGAGCATCGACGAGATTCGCGCCGACCTGGGCTGAGAGTTCGCCCCTAGAAGCCACTGGCGAGAGGTAGTTGGATCGGCGGGGGCGGCGGGCTGAGCGGCGGGGTGTCGGTCTGCACGGGCCCGATGAAGTCGCGGAGGGCGCCGGCGCGGGCTTGCAGGTCATCCTCGACCGAGTTGTCCACGTAGGGGTTAGGCGTGGCATACAGGTCGGCGTAGATCGGTTCCAGGTGCGGGAAGTAGCGCCGTAGGTTGTGCAGGAACCAGCGCTTGGGTTCGGGCTTCAGGTGCAGCATGCGCACGCCCACCCGGCGCGCACCGTGCTCGCGCGCCAGCCGCATCAACTCGGCGATGGCGGCGTCGGAGTCAGTCAGTCCCGGCAGCACCGGCGCCATGTTCACGCCCACGTCCAGGTTCAGGTCGGCCAACTCGCGAACCACCCGGAAGCGCTCGGCGGGCGGCGGGACGCCCGGCTCGATACGGCGTGCCAGGTGCGGGTCGGTGATGGGGATGGAGACGGTCACGTTGACGCCGGCTGCTCGCGCCAGGTCCTGCAGCAGGTGACGGTCGCGCCGGATCAGCGTGGACTTGGTGATCAGGCCGATGGGTGAGCGCGCCGCCACGAACTCGCGCAGACAGGCTTGCGTCAGCCGCAGGTGCCCCTCCACCGGCTGGTAGGGGTCGGTGGCGGCGCCCACGGCCACCGTCGGGCGCTTCCAGCGCGGCGACTGCAGCTGGGCGCGCAGCCGTTCGGCCACGTTGATCTTGGCGAAGATCACGCGCTCAAAGTCGCGGCCCCCGTTCAGGTCGAAGTAGGTGTGGGTCTCGCGCGCGTAGCAGTACCAGCAGGCGTGGCTACAGCCGCGGTAGGGATTCAGGCTCCACCCAAACGGCATGCCGCGCACCCGGTTGAGCGCATTGCGGCAGGTGATCTCGCGAATGTCCAGACGCACGGCAGCAGCCTTCCACGACCCCTGCCCAGGTGATTATACCGAACAAATAACGAACGAATCGGAAGCCCTTTGCGTCCTCAGTTCCATCGAGGCGCGGGATTGAGAACCCTCACGTCAACTCTTGTACGTTCTGACGACCTTGGAGTGTCCAGGGCCCTAATCGACGGGACGGGACGGACTGGTTGTGCGAGACCACGGAGATCAAAGCCGTCCCGATCCCTGAGCTGGCCTAACGCCCGAGTTGTCCACTGGGATCGCACCGCAAATCCAGCGTTGCGCAAGGTGAGGCACGTGGCCGGCGCGTCTGGTGAGTAGTGGAGATCGTCCCACGGCGTGCGAACCCGGGCATTGATGTGGCGCAGACTCGCCAAATGACAGTTGAAGCGCCCCTTGCGCGCACCTCACAGAGAGTCCACGTTGGGAGGCTGTTTCAACATGCAAACGACGGAGGCGGCAATGCCAAACGGCCCGCCGCAGTGAGCGGCGGGCCGTTTGACGAACGGACGTGGACTAGGCCGGGATGGGCGTCCAGTCGTCGTACGAAGAGATGACGGCGTTGGTGTCGTTGGCCATGTTGACGGCCGCTTCCTCGGGGCCAACCTCGTTGACCCAGAGCTTGGACTGCCAGACGCCGTGCGCGCCGCGGAACTCGTCCCAGTAGGGGAAGTAGCCCGGAGTGCGCGGTTCGGGCGTAGTGGCGTAGGTCTTGAGCCAGTGCATGCCCTCGGGCGGAGCCGCGAGCTGCTCGGGCGAATCGGCCACGCTCTTAAAGACCGGGAAGTGGCCGCGGTCGATACCCACGCGGGTCTGGTATTCCGGACCGGCGAGGTAGGTGACCAACTGCACGGTCTGCTCGAGGTTGCCGAGCCGCTCGGCCGCAATCGTGACGATGTGCGGCTGGTCGTTCCAGCCATGCCGCGCGACACCCGTGTTGGGCGACGCGTACATGGGTCCGACAGACCACGTGAAGCGGTCCTTAATGCGCGGGATACCGAAGCCGGTGCTGTACACCCGGCCACCGGGCCAGATGCCGACCTTGCCGGCGGAGAACGGGTCACCGAACTCACCGGCCACGCGCTGCCGAACCTCCTGGGTAAAGGCGACGCCTTCGGTGTGCATGGTGCCGTGGGTCCAGGCAAGGGCTTCGATGGCTTCGGGCGTGTCGAACTGCGATACACCCTGTTCATTGAACCAGTACTCGACGCCGTTAGACCACATCATGGGGCCCCAGCCGAACTGGTCGCTGGTGGGCGCCCACATGCCGTACTGATCACTGTCGGGGTCGGTAAGAGCGCGGGATGCATCCATGGCGTCGTTCCAGTTCCAATCCTCGGCGGGCTGATCCACGCCGTTGGACTCGAACAAGTCGACGTTGTAAACGATGCCGTTCATGCCGCCCTGGAAGGGAAGGCCATGCAGGCGACCGTTGGCCTGATACAGGGCGCCTTCCCATGGAAGCCAACCGGTCGGCAGGACCCAGTAGTCATCCAATGAGAACCCGAGCTTGCCCACCTGGTCGGTGATGTCCGGAAAGAATCCGGCGGCGTAGTGGGCCTGGTAGAGGTTGCCCTCGAACAGAATGGCCTCAGCCATGCTGCCAGCGGCGAACTGCAGGTTGAGGGCGTCGAAGTAGTCGCCACCGATTACATCGATCTTGACGGGAATGTTGGGGAACTGGCGTGAGAACTGCTCCATTCCCCATTGCATGGCGTTTCCGCGCGGGCCGGACGTGTGGTCCGTGGCGAAGCGCACGCTGACGGGTTCCGCCACAGGCGCGGCAGTGGGCGCCATCACGGTCTTTTCGACCGTGACCGGGACTTCCTTCTCAACGATCCTCTCGACCTGCCTGACCTGGGTGACGACCTTGACGACCTCAATGGTCTCGCCTTCGCCGCAGGCCGCCAGAACCGCAATACCGGCGGCTCCAAGAGCGCCCGCGCTCCCCGCGCGGAGCATTTCTCGACGTGTCAGATTTCGCATATCCCCTCCTGCGTCCCATAGGACCCCGGGCCCTCGGCTCAGCCGAACAGATATTAGCGCGTGCGCACAGCTTTCGGAAACCACGAATCGGCTCGGCCTCAACTCAAGGCGGCACCGAGCCGGCGGCCTGGCAACCGGGACGCGTTCAGGCCAACGTAGCACCGCCAGCGGTCAATCAGCTGATCTTGATCGCCACGCACGCTTCCGACGAATCACCGTCCGGCGGTGAGTCCTGTCTGCGAATGTCAGGCCGGGCGTACTACCAACTGGCCCCGCTGCGGAGTTTGAACTTGCCGCTCTCGACTTCCTCGTCACCGCACGCCGTGAGCAGGCTGAGGGCTCCGGCGGCGACCAGGCCGACGAGCAGGGCGCGACGGCGGGTCATGCGGGGCGGTCGGGCGCGGGCTTGGGGTTGATCGCGACGCATGCGTGATTCTCCACGAACCCTTCGGCTCGCACCTAGCATAAACGGGCGCGCAACGCCGCCCGATCAGGTTGAATGCGAGTCGAAGATCCCATCAGGATCGACGACGGAGAGTTCACCGCGCGGGAGGCTAAGGGTGAAGCCGTTGCGAAGGGGTGTGACGCCTGATCCCCGCTGCAGGAGGTAGTCGGGCTCTCGCTGCATTTGCTCGGTTGCGAAGGCGCGCATGGTCCCGGCGGGAATGAGGCGGGCGACGGCGTTGCCGACCGGTGCGACACAGGTAAGGCCGGCGTCTTCCATGGCCTGGCCGAGTCGGTTGAAGTCGTAGCCGGGATAGCCGACGTCGCGTAGATAGACAGTGCTTTCGAAAGGGACGAGGTTTCCGTCGGGCTGGCGCAGGCGCCGGCGCAGGGTGTCGATCTTGCGGTGGCGTAGTGGAAACGCCACTTCGAGGACGTGGGCGGCGGTGAAGCTCTGATAGGTGACGCCGAGCAGCAGGAAACGGCCGTCAAGCTTGAAGACGGTGCCGAGCGGTCCATCGGCCGCCCAGGCGGTCTGGCCTCGGGCATTGACGATGGCTCTGGCCTGCGGTCCCAGGGCGCTGACGCTGTGGGTGAGGTGGCGGCTGCGGTCGCTGCCGGCGCGGCGGCGGACCTCGTCGGCTATGGCGCCCATGTCGGACGGCGTCTTAAGCGGGTCGAAGATGAAGTCGGGGGTCTGGGCGGTCTCGTAGTTGAACGACGGGCCGACGAGGGTGCCGGTGGGGCCAAGGACGTCGAGCAGGGCGTCGACCACGGTTGCAGCGCCGCCAACGACATGGCCCAGGCTGCGGAGCGAGCTGTGGAGCATGAGGACGGCGCCAGGCTGGACTCCGAGGTGCCGCAGGTCGGCGGCGAGACGGTCGCGAGTGAGGACCATGTCTGATAAGTAGATACTGAGGGCCGTGCGAGGATACGCCGCAAGCGCCGCGGAGGGTTAAATGGCCAAACCGAGCCCCGTTCGATGCGCCGTCATCGGGACAAACAACATTGCCGCCCAGCACATACCAGTCTTGCAGGCGCTGCCGGAGGCGGAGGTGGCGGCGCTGTGCGATATCGACCCGAAGGCCCTCGAGGAGACGTCGCGACGGTTTGGCGTTGGGCCGACGTTCAGCAGCGTCGACGAGTTGCTGGCGTGGGGCGAGTTCGACGCGGTGTACGTGCTGGTGAGCGTGCTGGCGGTGGCCGACGTGGCGGAACGGTTCATTCGGGCCGGGGTTCCCACGTTCGTTGAGAAACCGCCCGGATTGTATTCGTCTGATACGGAGCGCCTGGCGTTGGCGGTACGGGAGACTGGGACGACGGCGATGGTGGGGCTCAATCGTCGCTTCTATACGTGCCTGCAGGCGGGGCGCGAGGCGCTGCTGAATACGGGCGACATTGTCTCGGTGACGGTGCATGCCGACGAAGTCGCCGCGACTCACTGGGAAGGTTCGAAGTTTCCGCCGGAAGTGGCGGCGCGTTGGACCTACGCGAACAGCATTCACGCCCTAGACCTGCTGCGGTACCTGGGCGGGGATGTTGCAAAGGTGACCTCAGCAGTGAGACAACGACGACTGCCGAAGCCGGATAGCTTCAGCGCGCTGCTGGAGTACGAGTCGGGCGCGGTGGGGCGGGCCATCGCGGACCACTTTGGGCCGAAGGGGACGGGGCACTGGTATGAGGCTCGGACGGCGAGCGCGGTGTTGACCTCGGGGGTTGGGGCGACGGCCAGTGATCGCTTGAGCTCGTGCACGCTGGAACGGCAGGGTCACAAGCCGGTTCGGTTCGGCCTGACGGGGCTCGACCGGCGGCTGAAGCCGGGGTTTCCGGGCGAGTCGCGGGCCTTCTTGCAGGCGGTTCAGGCTGGCGAGCCTGTGTCGTTTCCGGCACCAACCCTGGATGACGCCGTGCGTACGATGAAAATGATCGACGAGATCACGGGGGCCGAGGAGTGGGCGCCCAAGCCGGCGAGTTGAGACGGGGCGCGGCACGAGGCGGATGGGTCGGATGAGCGAAGTTTTCGACGTGCTCGTGGTCGGCGCGGGGCCGGGGGGCACGCAGGCTGCGGTGAGCGCGGCGCACCAGATGCGGCACGTGCTGCTGCTGGACGCCAGCAAGGTGAGCCGCCGGCGAGGGCGGGCGTACTGGTCGAAGACGGTGAAGATCGAGGACGCGCCGGTGTTCGCGGGGATAACCGGCATTGAGTTTGCGAAGGCGCTGCGGGAATGGACGGAGGGTCAGCCGGAACGGACGATCCAGCGCGGCGGCGAGGAACGAATGGCCGGGATTCGACGGGCCGATGGCTTCGCGCTGGACCTGGAGCGGTTGGACGACGGGTTATTCGAGCTGACGTACGCGACGGAGCCGCTCTCGCGCGACGGCACCGTGGGTTCAACGACGTCGGCGCTTGGCCGGACGGTGGTGGTAGCCAGCGGGTTCGAGGACGGCTGGCCCGACATCGAGATCAATGACGCGGCGGACCGGATGTACCGGAAGTATCAGCTGGTGTATCGCTATGCCGGTAACAGCCGAGGCTGGCACCTGTGTATCCGCTGCGACGGTCACCTGCACGTGGACGAGCGCGTGGCGATCGTGGGGGTGGGCGATTACATCTTTGAGGTGGTGCAGGGGGCGCAGGATTTCACGGATCGAATCACGGTGCTGACGAATGGGCGGCCGCATGGCATGTCGCCGCCGGTGCTGGCGGCGCTGCGCGAGCGGGGGGCGGAGCTCGACGAGGGTCGAATCGAAGCCCACATCGGACAGGGGCTGAACCTGCTGGGGTTCCGGATGGCGGACGGTCGGGAGCTGTTCTTCGACGGATTCTTCGTGGACGAGGGGCTAAAGGCCAATGACGAGTTTCTGCACCGGTTCGACGTGGGGCACGCTGAGGACGGTTTGCTGCGGTGCAGCGACGACCATGAGGTGCTGGATTCGTCGGGCGAACCGATTCCCGGAATGTGGGCGGCGGGGGACATCGTGGCCGGGGAACGGAACCTGATCGCGAGCGCGTTTGCGAGCGGGCAAGACGCGGGGCTGGAGGCTTCGGACAGTCTGAGGCGGTGGGCAGCGCCGGCGGCGCAGGGGGACTGAGTGACTTGCACACCGGCCCGGCACAATGCAAACTACTTTGCGATACAAACTCTCAGGCTAGGCATTTGGTGTTGACGTGGCTGTGACCCTGTCTGGACGGTGCTCGTGAGTACCACGGACAACGGAATGTTGTTGCGTGCCGGTGGGGTGATGCACCGGTATGGGGACCTGACGGCAGTGAACGACGTCTCGCTGGCGGTACGGCGGGGCGAGGTGTTCGGGTTGCTCGGTCCGAATGGTGCGGGCAAGTCGACGCTGATCGGGATTCTCTGCGGCATGTTTGCGCCCACGGCCGGGAAGGTGCACCTGGGCGACGTGCCGGTTACGCCGGGAGCGCGGAGCGCCAAGCGACGGATTGGCGTAGTGCCGCAGGACATTGCGCTCTACGAGAAGCTGAGCGGCCGGCAGAACCTGCGGTTTTTTGGGCGGGTCTACGGGCTGGGCGGCCGCCGCCTGCGCGAGCGGGTGGAGGCGGTGCTGGACGTCGTGGGGCTGAGCGATCGGGGGAACGACCAGGCCGGGACGTATTCAGGAGGCATGCAGCGGCGGCTGAACCTGGCGGCGGGGCTGCTGCACGAGCCGGAGTTGCTGATCCTGGACGAGCCGACGGTGGGCGTTGATCCGCAGAGCCGGAGTCACATCTTTGACAACGTGGAGCGGCTGAACCGCGACCAAGGCGTGACGATCGTCTATACGACGCACTACATGGAAGAGGCGGAACGGCTGTGCGACCGGGTAGCGATCATCGACCACGGAAAGATCGTGGCGCTGGATACGCCGCGAGCGCTGATTGAGTCGCTGGGCGGCGGGGTAATCCAGCTCGGAATCGATCCGGAGCAGCGAGCGCAGGTAACGAACTCCTTGGCGTCACTGGAGACAGTGCAAGCGGTGGGACCGGGGCCGGACGAGCGGTCGCTGAACATCGAAGCAGCCAGCGCGCGGCACACGCTGGTGGACGTGATGCTGGCGATGAACACGGCGGCGCTCGAAGTGGAAACCGTGCGAATCCTGGAGCCGAACCTGGAGAGCGTGTTCCTGCGCTTTACGGGTCGCCGGCTGAGGGACTGAGCAATGCGGGTGACGCTGGCCTTCACGATCAAGGAGTTCCTGCTGCTGCTGCGGGATCCGGGCGGCTTGTTTGTGCTGTTCCTGATGCCGGTGATGTTCATGGTGGTCTTCAGCCTGGCGCTGGGCGGGCTGTTCGAGGAAGGCGCGGCTGAAGGTTCGGCCAGGGCGCTGGAGGTACCGGTGGCGACGGGCGGCGCAGGCGAGGTGGCCGAACGGGTGGTGGAGCAACTGGACGCAACGCAAGGACTGGCCATTGTTCGCGAGCAGGACGGTGAGGCGCTAACGGCGGATCAGGTGGCTCAGTTGGTGGCGGATGGCGAGTACCCGGTGGGGGTCGTTTTCCCCGAAGGACTCACGGCACTCCTGGAAGATCCGCGCATCCTTCGGGGCGAGCAGGTAGAGCCGCTGGAGGTAGAGGTCATTGTGGACCCGGCGACCACAGGGCAGGTGACGGGTCCGCTGGAGGGCGCGTTGAGCGCGGTTCTACAACAGGTCGTGGGCCAGCGGCTGGGCGAGGCGGGGGCGGCGGCCTGGTTTGAGCAGGTAGCCGCCGGTCTGCCGGCCGAGGTACGCGAACAGCTGGCGGCGTCGATGCGGCAGGGCGGTGAGGGAGAGGGCGCCCTGCCCGTGACGACGCGGCGGCGAGTTCCGCCGGGGGTCGAGCGCGAGCAGTTCCCGGACCAATTCCAGCAGAACGCGGCCGGCTACACGGTGATGGGCGTGTTCTTCATTGCCACGGTGATGATCGAGTCGATCTTCCGGGAGCGGCGGAGCGGGGCGATGCGACGCCTGCGGGCCGCGCCGGTGGGTCGGGCGCCGATCGTGATCAGCAAATTGGCGCCGTTCTACGTGGTGAACCTGATCCAGATCGTGATCATGTTTGCGATCGCGCGGCTGGCATTTGGGCTGGACCTGGGGTTTGTGCCGGCGCTGGTGGTGGTATCGGCGGCGCTGGCGCTGGTGGCCACGGGGCTGGGAATAGCGTTGGCCGGAGTCTCGCGCTCGGAGACGCAGGGCACGGGCCTGGCGGTGATCGTGGTGCTGACAACCTCGGCACTGGGCGGGGTGATGGTGCCGCGCTTCATCATGCCCGAGGCGATGCAGCAGATCGGCAACATCACACCGCAAGCCTGGGCGATCCAGGGCTACCAGGACGTGCTGGTGCGAGGCCAGGGCGTCGGCGGCGTGTGGCTGGAAGCGGGCGTGCTGCTGATCTTTGCGGCAGTGTTCACGGCGATCGGAATCTGGCGGTTTCGGTTCGACTGAGGACAAGGCGCTAGGCTCGACCACGCTGTTGGCCCAGGTTTCTCCAGAAGTCGGGATTCAGACGGGCGACGGCGCTGACCGCAGGGTTCCAGGCGCACCGCGATCAGAGCGTTGACGATGAGCTGACCGACTGCCTGGATCGCTGGCATCACTCAAATGACCATGCGCTTTCGCTCATAAAACGCACATAACACGTCGATGCTTGACAATGGCTGGCCTTCAAGGCAATGTATCGGCAATTCTAAAAGGAGCAACAATGACCCATCAAAGAGAATGCTTCTTCGTAATGTATCATGATACTTACACTCAATCATACACGACCACAATAGAAGATCTTAGGCACTGCTAATGCTACGCAAAAGGATAGGCAAACAGACGCATCGGAACGGTGGTGTCCAGTTGGGGGAGGCTCGGGCCATGACGGAGACGTTGAGAATGCGCGAACAGCGACGGTCAACAGTTTGGGAACGAGTCCGGCTTGGGCTGGCGGCCGTTGCCGCGGCCAGCCTGACGATCGCGGGCCCGGCGACCGCATTGCGGGCGCTGGATTGCGCGGGTATAGGCATCAGCCACGGCTGCCTGTTCACGAACACCGGCGGCGACACGCCCGACCCGAACGACGGGTATGGGGTGACCAACGCGGATGGCGTGCCGATGTGGGACTTTGTGCGCGAGGCTGAGGCTGAGGCCATTGGATACCCGATCAGTCAGCGTTGGCTGGACGGACCGTTCACGCTGCAGGCATTCCAGAAGGTGATTCTGCAGTGGGACCCGGCCAACGCACGGATGAACTACTACAACACACTGGACGTGTTGGCCAACCGCTACCCGCACATCGAGTTGCCCAACGTGCCGGCGCACCAGGTGCTGGCGGCGGACGTAGGCGCGGACTTCGAGACGGTCAAGCAGAACCACCTCGCGATCCTGGATGAGAACCCCGGAATCAAGGCGCGGTTCCTTGGCGAACCGGACTGGCTCAACCTGTACGGGCTGCCGATTCGGTACGAGGCACGGGAAGTCGATGGCAATCCGCAGGGACTGCAACTGCTGCGCGCGCAGCGGGCCGTGTTCGCGGTCTGGAACGTGCCGGCGCCCGGGACGACCCCTGGCGAGGTAGTGCTTCAGAACCTTCCGGACAAGGTAAAGCAACTGAGCAACGTGATTGTTCCCGACGCGACCGAGGCGCCCCTTACGCCCGGGCAGCTGAACGCATTTGAGCCGCAGCAGATACACCGACGCTCCGATGAGGACGACGGCGGCAGCGGCGACGAGCGCGCGGCCGACGACCCGCCTGGGACGGACAACGACGGCTTTGACACGACCGCCAACACCGATCACGACGGCTTCGACACCACCGCGAACACCGATCACGATGGTTTCGACACCACCGCCAATACCGACAATGATGGCTTCGATACCACCGCCAACACCGATCACGACGGCTTCGATACCACCGCCAACACCGATCACGACGGCTTCGACACCACAGGCAATGAGAACGGGGACACCGACGACACTGATGAGGACGACAGCGACGACGACAGCGATTAGGCGGTGACCGTCTCCAAGGCGACCTCCGTGGCGCTTGCACCCCGGATCGATTTCCCCGCCGATCGCGGAGTTCGGGCACTGCCGCGACTGTTCGACGGTGCCTGGGTCTGGCAGGCGTATTGCACGGCATTTGGATCGTCCGAAGTCGGTCCGCAGCAGATTCGGGTGCGGCAATTCAGTCACAGCCCGGGGCGCGGCGCCACGGTCAGCTACGTTCTCGACTGGCCGGACGACGCCTACCTGCCGCCCCAGCAGTTCAGCGTCAGGATCAACGGGAGCAAGCCGCCGGAACTGTGGCGCTTTCCCAATGACCGCCATCTGCCCGGACTGGACGATGCCGTAGACCCTGACACGGCTCTGAAAATGATCAACCGCCATGTGCTGGCGGTCCCGGCACGGCGTGTCCGAGTGGAGGTCGTGCGTTACCGGCCGGGGAGCCGGGCGGTGCTAATGCACTCGATTGGCAAGGTCACGCTCTTCGTGCGAGTCATGCGGCCGGCGGCGGTCGGCCCCTTGGTCGCGGCCGCCGAGGTGATTGGATGCTCGGAGTTCGTTGTTCCTCGTCTTGCCGGGCACTGGGGCGATGGCGGTGTTGTGTGGCTGTCGCGAATACCAGGCAAGAACTTGCGGCAGTACATCCGACGCGGGAGACAGCCGGATCCATCGGTGATTCTCGACGGACTGGACAGCCTGTGGCGAGAGCCGATCAAGACTGACGCTGGACGGCCATTCAACCTGAACGGCCTCTATCGACGCGCGAAACGGATCCTGGGACATGCGACAGGGAGCAGCGACGAAGCTCGACGCAGCCTTCAGTCCGCCGCGAGAGTCCTGGACCCATTCGTCGCCGCGTGGCGGCCATCGAATCTTGCGCATAACGACTTCTACGACGACCAGATGCTGATCTTGCCCGACGGCCGGATCGCGCTGGTGGACTTTGAGGAAACCGGACCAGGGGATCCAATGCTGGACGTCGGAAACTTTCTTGCGCACCTCCGGATTCAGGCGGGGCTGGGCCGGGGCAGCGCAGCCGCCGCTGCAGAGACTTACCACGGCATGTTTCGAAGCGAGGCGCTGAATCGGTTCGGCTGGAGCGAGCGAGAGCTTGACCTGCGCGTGGCGGTTTGCCTGTTAAGGATCTGTACGAGCACGGTTCGGAATATCCGGCCGGATTGGGAGCGGCGGCTGGCGACCGGACTGGCGCTGGTGAACGACATACTGGACTGAACGAGCGTTTGCAAAGCCACGAAACATGTTGGCCGTGTCGGTCGGAGGGAAATGTCGGGCGCCGGCGAGGCGTGCTCGGCGTCATTGGATAGCGGTCGCGCCGGCTGGGCCGGCTAGAAGTTGACGATGACCATGCCGGCGACGGCGGCGGTTACGCCGGCCCAGATGACGGGGCCGTGGCGCTCTTTCCAGAAGACGACGCCGGCGGCGGTGGTGAGTAGTACCGAGGCTGAGGTCTGAATGGGGAAGACGATCGTGCCGGGGATAAGTTCGAGCGCGGCCACGAGGAAAGCCAACTGGATGACATTGGCCAGCCCCATGGCCGCACCTGTGGCCAGTGGACCGGGCGTGGCGAGGCTCCGGCGCAGCGGGGGCGTGCGGGCCTGGAAGCGCCGGCGCATGGCGAAGACGGCGAGGGCGACGGGTACGGACACCAGGAACGCGACCATGACGAAGTCGGGGGCGCGATCGGGCGTGGAGAGTTCGTTGAAGGCCTTGGACGCGGTGATTCCGGCGCCGGTAAAGAGCATCAGCAGCGCGACCAGGGGCCAGTACCAGCGGGAGCGCGTTCCGCGCACCGCCGACCTGGGGCCGACGAGCAGCGGGATGGAAACCAGCATGAGCAACAGGCCGCCGATGGCGGGGCCGGTGGGTCGCTCAGCAAAGAAGACGATGGCGGCCACGGTGGGCACGACGACGGACAAGCGCAGGAATATGAATGTGATACCGACGCCGGAGCGAACGAGCAGCAGGTAGACACCGATCATGGTTCCGGCGTACTGGATGCCCTGGACGGCGCCGAAGATCAGGGTGGGGGCGTCGAAGTCCCAACCGCCGCGCAGGAGCGCCCAAACCGTGGCCAGCACGGCCGCCAGCGAGTAGTTGACGGCGGATACGAGGAAGTAGTCGTACCGCCGGAACTGGGCCACGCGCGTGCTGAGCGCGAAACCGACGTTGAAGATGACGTGAAGTGCGAGAAAGGTCATGCCAAGGGCGCATGATCAGGGCGCGGAGCACGGGTTGCAATTGGATGTCGTGGGAGGTGCGGCTGTCCCCGCCCGCGACGAGGCCGGCCGCGGGAGGGGACCGGCTGGCCGCGGGCGGGGTGGGGTTAGCGGTCCTTCAGGTGGTCCAACGCTTCCCGGACCAGCGGAACGACGATGTCGTCATGCTGCTCGACCGAGTAGTCGGCGACGCCACTAGTCGCGGCTGGAACCGGCGCGACCAGACCGCCACGCGTCTCGGCGCCGACTGATCCGGACGCCTTCAGGCCGTGGCCGCGCAGACTATCGCCGAGGCGAGCGCGGCGGCGCCACCGGTCGCTGCCAGAGGCATCCAAAAGCGCTGAGCGGCGGCGAGGACCTTGCGCCGAATTCGGTCGACACACGAACGATTGGGAGCCCGGGATTCATGGACGTCCCACAGGTCAGCAGGGACGGAAAGGGCGGCGGTGGCCGAAGTGAAGTATTCGCGGAGAGCGTCGACGAGCGCCTGGTCCGAGGCAAGTGGACCCGCCCCGTCGGCCGCGTACGCGCCGTTGGTCTGGAGGCGATTGCGCAACCGACGGAGCGCCCGTTGCCGGATGGGCTCCCCGGCGTCCTCTGGCAGGCCAAGGACGCTGGCCAGTTGGGAGTCAGAGAGATCGGCGAAGTAGCACAGGATCAGGGCATGACGGTCAGCCGGACCCAGGGAACCGAACGCGCGGCGAACCTCGTGGCGCTGGGGGTCCGCCTCACCGGGACCAAGCGGAGGCGGAAGATGCCGTAGTCGCGGGTAGTGGGACGGACGGACCGACGGGATTGCCCGAGGGTCCCAATCAGAATCCTGGCGCACGAGGATGCGCACGAGCCACGGCTTGACGGGGGCACGGCGCCTGACGGCCCGAAGGCCATGCCAAGCCGAGTGCAGGGCGTTGCGGACCTGTACTTCGGCCAGGGATTGGCTTCCGGTCATCAGGGTGGCGGTGCGGAAAAGCACGTCCTGGTGCTGGTCCACCAGATGGCGAAACGCCTGAGGGTCGCCGTCCCGGCAGCGCTCAAGCGCCTGTGTCTCGGTCATTTGCCGCCTCGTGCTCAGGGCAGGGTGAAGCGATGGCATAGATGAATACGCGGGGTCCGGGTAAGTCGTTCCAATGTGTCAGGGCGTATACAGACGAAGTTGGAGTTCCGTTTGGAAAAAGACATGGATTTGAAGACTACGAGCCCTTCGCAAGAGAGGCTTGTCGAGTTAAAATGTAGTCACAATCAGCAGCGCTCTTGGACTCAAGGGTTCGAGAGACTTGACTACATACGGCGTTCGGGAGTTCAAGGCTCGGGTTAGCGCAATACTGCGGGACCTCGACGAAGGGGACGAAGTCATCACCACGCGGCGGGGTAAACCGTGCGGGCGGCTGACCGGCGTTCTGCCCGTTTCAGACGACAAGCCGTCGCTCGAATCGTTGCGGGGCGCGATGACCGACTTGCCCGACGCGACCTACCAAGACTTTCTCGAGATCAAGTCGATCTGGAGGCCCGGGACACCGGAGCCTGACGAGTCGTAGCGGACCTGTGACAAGTGGGCAGATTCGATTCGTGGCAGACACGCACGCCCTGTGGTGGTTTCTCAAGTCGCCCGAGCGACTAAGCGCCGCCGCAACCGCCGTATTCAGGCTGGCCGCCACCGGGAACGCGACCATCGTGGTCCCTTCAATTGTCGTGGCCGAGTTTTATTTTCTGTCGGTGAAGCTGGGACAGTCCATCGCACCCGCCGAACTCCTAGCAAGATTGGATTCCGTCGGCAGCATTGAGGTGTCCGACCTGGGCCGAGCCCAACTCGAACGGCTGGAGCTCTGCCTGGAGATTCCTGAAATGCACGATCCGCTGATCGCCGCGGAGTCGCTGACGCTTGAGGCCCCCGTGCTTACCCGGGGTGAGAACCTCACGGCATCGCCGCAGGTGCCAACAATCTGGTAGGTCGAGGGCCGAAGGCCGAATGTCGCGCGCTCAACTCGCCTGATCGTTCCGGGGAACACGTTGCCGGGAGAGTCCCTAGAATCGGCGCAGGTTCGTGGCGCAGCCTTGGCTTGGAGATGTGATGCCCCTCTATCTGACTGAAGCGGACGTGGATGCGTTGGGGGACATGGAGCTGGCGCTGGCGGCGGTGGAGGGGGCGTTCGACCGGCAGGGTCGGGGCGTGGCAGCGAATGTTGGGCGGCGGCGGGCCTCGGTTCCGGCCGGGTCGCTGAATGTGATGGGCGGCGCCGACCAGGAATTGGGCGCGGCGGGGGCAAAAATCTATGGGACGTTCGGCGGCGGCGCGCGGTTTGTGGTGGTGTTGTTTGACGTAGCGACGGGTTCGCTGCGGGCGGTGCTCGAGGCCGGGCGGTTGGGTGAATTGCGGACGGGGGCGGCGAGTGGGATTTCGAGCAAGTACCTGGCGAGATCCGACAGCCGAGTCGTTGGTCTGATTGGCAGCGGACGGCAGGCACGCACGCAGTTGGAGGCGCTGAGTGGCGTTCATGCACTGGCGGAAGTGCGGGTCTTCTCGCGGAATCCGGCAAATGTCGAGAATTATGTCAAGACAATGCGTGAGCGGGTTGACGCGAAGTTGGTTGCCTGCACGTCGGTAGCGGACGCGGTGCGAGGGGCGGACATCGTGGTGACAGCGACGTCGGCGGCGGGGCCGGTGCTGATGGCGGAGAACCTCGAGCCGGGCATGCACGTGGTGGCGATGGGAAGCAACAACCCGGTTCACGGCGAGGTGGACGCGGCCGCGGTCGCGCGGGCGGACCGGGTGTATGTGGACGACCTGGACGGGGCGCACGTGGAGGCCGGCGACCTGATGGCGGCGGAGCGCGCCGGGCTGCTGCAGTGGGGCCAGGTGATCGAGTTGGGCCAGGTGGTGGCCGGGCAGGTCGCGGGTCGGACCGCCGACGCGGAGATCACGCTGTTTGCCTCGCAGGGGATCGCGCTGTGGGACATCGCGATGGCGCAGGCGCTGGTGGAGCGGGCGGAGGCCGCGGGACGAGGGCGACAGGTTCCATAGCCAGCGCCGGCGCTAGTATTGAGTCACTCCCCGGCACGAGCAGCGCATGAACCGTCCCGCAGGCATCGAGACCGAATACGGGCTCAACTGCGAGGGCTTTGCGGGCGAACCCGATTTCGCCTACGAGGCGGCTCGGCTGATCCAGGCGGCGCCGGTTGAGGGCGCGTTTCGCGGATGGGATTACGTGGGGGAGGACCCGTACCGCGACCTGCGGGGCGGACGGGCGGATCGGCTGGAGCGCGACCCGCGGGACCTGACGGGCGCTACCGACCGCAGTGACCGCATGTCGCGGGACGAGCTGCTCTCGAACACGGTGCTGCGCAACGGGGCGCGGCTGTACAACGACCACAATCATCCCGAGTACTGCACGGACGTGTGCCTGACGCTGAAGGACCTGGTGGCGCAGGACAAGGCGGGCGAGCGGGTGATGTTCGCGGCGGAGACTGCACGGAACGCGGTGCTGGGCTACGGACAGATCCGGCTGCTAAAGAACAACACGGACTATCACGGCCGCAGCTACGGCTGCCACGAAAACTACCTGACGTCGCGGAAGATTCCGACCGACGACCTGATCCGGGTGACGGTGCCATTCCTGGCCACGCGGCAGGTGTTTGCCGGGGCGGGGCGGGTTGGGATCGAGGGCGGCGACCCATTGCAATTGCAGATGTCGCAGCGGGCGGATTTCTTCGAGGAAGTAGCCGGAATCAATACGACGGCGCGGCGGCCGATCTTCAATACACGGGACGAGCCGCACGCGGACGCGGGGAAATACCGGCGGCTGCACGTGATCGCGGGAGACGCAAACCGGAGCGAATGGGCGACGGCGATGAAGGCGGGGACCACCGCGCTGGTGCTGGACCTGGCAATGGAAGGATGGCGACCGTCGGAGCGCCTGACCGACCCGGTGCGGGTGGTGCGGCGGGTGTCGCACGACCTGGACTTTGGCCGGGTAGTTGAGCTAGAGCGGGGGGCGCCGGTTTCGGCGTTGGACGTGCAGCGGTGGTATTGCGAAGCAGCGCAGCGTTATCGCGGGCGCGACGACGAAACGACGTGGGTGCTGGAAGAGTGGACGGCCGTGCTGGACGACTTGGGGTGCGACCGATCGACGGCGGCGGATCGGGTGGATTGGGCTGCGAAGGAACGGCTGATTGAGGAGATGCGGGCGGACTTTGGCGCGGAATGGCGGGACGCGGATGCGCGCCGGGCCGATCTGGGATACCACGTGCTGGATCCGGATTGGTGCGTGTACGACATGCTGGTGGACGAAGGCCGGATGCGGCGGATCGTGAGCGACGCGGATATTGACCGAGCGCTGGAGGAGCCGCCGGAGGGCACGCGGGCGTCGGTGCGGGGAGACGTGCTGCGACGATTTGGCGAGGACATCAGCGCTGTTGAGTGGGACCGGGTGGTGTTCCGTCGCAACGGATATGACGTGACACTGCGATTCGACGACGTTGTGGGACCGGAGGTCGACCGGCTGGGACGGCTGGTGGCGGGGGCGGAGACGCTGGAGGGATTGCTGACCGCGCTGGACGCGGAGGGAGGGTGATGACATGCGGGATCTTGTAGTTGCCGGCCGCCGCTGGCGTGCGGAAACCGAGGCGCCGACGAAGCCGGCGGAGGCTCCGACTGAGCCGGCGGCGCCGGAGAAAGAGGAAGACCTGCGGGAGCGGCGGCGGCGGATTATCCGAGAGATTCCGGATCCGACGCCTCAACCCGGCGGGCAATAGCGCCAGCGCATGGACGACATAGTCTTCGGGACTGAGATCGAATTCGCGTCGGCCGGGGCGTTGCCGCCGGGGCAGGCGGCGCGGCTGGTGAAGTCGATCTTGTTCCAGGACCGTCGCTTCGGGCTGATCGATCCGGCGCCGCGAGAGTGGGACGAGGAACCGGGGAACGGCGGGCACCTGTTCAACGGGGCGCGGCTGTACCTGGACTCGGGGCACATCGAGTACGCCTCGGCGGAGTGCCGGACGCTGCGGGACATCGTGGAACAGGAGAATGCGGCCTCGGCCGTTTTGCTGGACACGGTGGAACGGCAGGAGATGAACCGGAAGTTGTTCTTCATCAAGAACAACACGGACCACCTGGGCAATACATTCGGGTACCACGAGAACTACTCGATTCGGACGAGCCCGCGGAGCCGGGACCTGGTGCTGGGGCTGCTGCCGTTTCTTACGACCCGGCAGTTGTACGCCGGGGCGGGGATGACGCTGAATCCGAAGGAAGCCGGGGGACGGCTGCCATTTCACATGTCGCAGCGGGCGGCCTTTGTGTCCGTGGACGTGAGCCACCGCGTGCGGTTTGGCGGGCGCCCGATCATCAACCTGCGGGACGAGCCGCTGAGCGAGCGGACGGGGCTGCGGCGGCTGCACGTGGTGGTTGGGGATGCGAACCAGTCGCAGTACGCGACGGCGCTCAAGGTGGGCACGACCGCGCTGGTAGCGCAGTTGCTGGCGGCCGGGTGGAATCCGGATCTGTACCTGGATGAGGCGGTACGGTCGATCAAGTCGATTTCACGGAATCCGGGCGGGCCGTGGCCGGTGGAGTTGGTGGACGGGAGGACGATTTCGGCGCTCGACGTGCAGCGGGTCTACCTGGAGGCCGCGACTTCGGCGTTTGCGGGCCGCGACACGGATACGGACTGGACGCTCGCGGCATGGACCGAGTGCCTGGACGGCCTGGCGACGGACCCGGAACGCCTGGTGGGCAAGGTGGACTGGGTGACGAAACTGGCGGAGCTGCGCGACTACGCGGACGATTCGCCGGAAGGTTGGGCGGACCCTGACCTGGTGAAGCTGGACCTGGCGTACCACCACGTGGACCCGACGGTGAGCCTGTTCAGCGAACTGCAGCGGCGGGGGCTGATGTACCGGCTGGTTTCGGGACCAGTGAATCCACTGGCTGTCCCGGAAGGAACTCGGGCCGGGGCGCGTGGGCGGATCGTGCGGGCGCTTTCGGAGGCGAGGGCGGACTCACACATCGACTGGAAGGACATCCAGCACAACCTGGGCGCGCTGGCGAGCTGGGAGAACCAGTTGTACCTGGTGTATCAGTACATCGAGCACTGGCGGGAGTTGGACGAGTTCGGCGGCTGGTCGTTCGTGCCGTACCTAGTGGACTGGGACGGGATTGGGGTGCGCGGGCGGATTTTCGAGATGCCGGATCCGTTTGAGAGTTACGAGGTTGAGGCGGAGGAGTTTGCGGGGGCGGTGGAGGGTTACCTGGACGGATAGGGCGCCGGGCGCTCTATCCGTTAGATCATGATTCTGACTAGGGTGGTATCCAGACCTCTGATTTGGCCCGCATTCAGAGCACTCTGCATAGGCAGGGGCCATGCCTGACGTCAGGTTTGATCCACTGACCGCGGTTCACTTCCACGAAACCGATCCAGGGACGCAGTGGTCGAAAGACGCGACGCCCGCGATCGACTTCAACCCGCTGGCGCCCGGAAGCGGGGTGCTGACTCCGAATGTGGTTGCTCTGGCCGGGGGCGGCTACCGGATGTACTACACGGGCTTTGCGCCAGGGGTTACGAAAACCGACCTCATGGGCCACATCCTGAGCGCCTCCTCGCCTGACGGGTCGGCGTGGACGCACGACGACGGTGTGAGGATCGACGTCCATAGTCCGCACGCAGCCCAGCGCACGCTGTGTCCTGACGTGGTGCCGATTCCGAGTGGCGGCTATCGCATGTACTACGAGGCACGGAGCCCGGACGCTCCCACGGTCATTTTAAGTGCGAGGTCAGCGGACGGGCTGGATTGGGAGCTGGAAGACGGGGTGCGGATTGGCGATGGCGAGTGGTCCTATGGATCGCCGCGCTGCGTGTATTTCCCGAAGGATCACGGACTGGCGCACCGGCTCTACGTTCACCACTACTCGTTTCCGATGGTCTCGGGTCTGGACGCTCAAAACCACATCGTGAGCGCGGTCTCGATGGACGGACTCGACTTTGAGATTGAGCCGGGCGTGCGTATCGCCCAGGAGACCGAGCGGGAATCGTATGCGGTGTATGCCCCGGAAGTCGTTCGTCTGGGTGACGGGAGCTTTCGAATGTTCTACGCCGCCTGGGCCGAAGGAATCGACGGAGGCGTATTCACGGCGGTTTCGGACGACGGGATCGAGTGGACGAAATCGCCGCGGCCGCTGCTGGATCTGGACAGCCCCTTGGATTGCCGCATGGTGTCGGAACCGTGTGTGATCGAGTTACCTGACGGCCGGCGTCGGATGTTCTATGAGGCCAGGGACGGGGAGGGGCGAGCGCGGATTCTGTGCGCTACCTCGGGGTGAAGCGCGGGATAGGCCGAACGGAGACGCTCGATTCAGATTTGAGCGAACGGCACGATCTCAGTCCGACGGCATCGTACTGGTCCGGTTGGGGGAAGAAATAAGCGTCCCCCAGCGCGAGACGGAATCTTGTTCAGACTCGCGCTGGAGGACGGGCCGGGATGCCGCTGTCGGGTGGCAGCGGCGGGTTCGTTAGGCGGGAACTTTGTCGAGGGCGGTGATGAGTTCGTCGAGTTCGCCGGCCAGGGCTTCGAGGCGACCACCGCCGTAGCCGCGTTCGATCACGGCCTCGGCCTGTTGGAGCGAGCCACGGACTTCGTTCCACTTGGCGCGGCCGTCGTCGGTGAGCATAAGGAGGAATGAACGTCGGTCATCCGGGTCCACGTCGGCGGTGATCTGCTCGGACCTCACCAAGCGCTTGATGAGTTCGGACGTCGCCGCCGGGCTGCGGCCGAGCTCACGCGAAAGCTGCGTGGGCGTGACCGGCTCATGCGCGCCTGCGAGAAACTGCAGGGCTCGCGCCATCGGCAGCGAAACGCCGGCATCGTCGCAGGCGGAGTTGAGGTGCCCGGCGAGTCGGTGCGATCCGACCAGCAGTCGGTGAATGGTGGAATCCTGAAGGCTGATGTGTCCGTTGGCCGCCCCATTGGCGGACCCGTTGCGATGCGAGGAAATCGGAATACCTCTCTTCAACTGTCGGCCGGCAGCGCCCTTGCCAAACTCGGCCGATTGGGAATATGGCGAGTTTGTGAACGGATTCACAAACTTGATGCTCCATTTATACGGTCTGGAATGGTTTTGCGCAAGTGGCAGCGAGCCGATGGGCGATGATCGAGTTCCCGAGGCGTCTTCGCGACCACCACCCGCCGAGAACCCACAGGCGGAAACCCGGCTATGCCATGCTGGCCGGTACCCAGCATTCGCAAGAGGCCGCCCATGTCCGACGCGTTGTTGAACCGAGAGGGGATTGAAGCATTGATCCCGCACCGGGAACCGTTCATCTTCGTGGACCGGATCGTGGAGCTGGAATACGGCCAGCGGGCGGTGGGGATCATGGACGACGTGGGGGCGCATCACGAACACGTGCTGAGCGGGCATTTCCCCGGGTTTCCCGTATTGCCGGGCGCGATCATCGTGGAAGCGGTGGCCGAAGTGGGCGGCGTGGCGGCGCTGGGGATGCCGGAGAACAGCGGAAAGATCGCGATGCTGACCGGTCTGGACAAGTGGAAGTTCCGGCACCCAGCGCGTCCAGGAGACAAATTGCGGCTGGAGGCTGAGGTAATCCGCTACCGGCGCGGCTTTGGCCGGGCGGCCGGGCGGGCCAGCATCGACGGGAAGCTGTGCGCCTCGGGCGAGATCAGCTTTGCGATCGTGGATCGGCCGGAGGGGTTGTAGCGGGGCATCTCTTCAAAGAGACATGTGCCGCGGAGCGCGCACGGCTCGCGGCTAGAATGCGCGCAGATCCGCACATCCACTGACAGGACCATCCGTGGCGCGCGTACTGATTACGACCAGGATATTTACGTCCAACCCGGCGGAAGCAGCGCTGGACATCCTTCGAGAGGCCGGGCACGAGCCGGTGATCGCCTCCGTGCCGGGCGCCTACCTGAACGGCGAGCAATTGCATCAGCAGCTGGCCGGGATCGCCGGCACGATGGCCAGCAGCGAGCCGTACACCGCCGAGACCTTCCGGATGTTCCCGGACCTGCAGGTGGTCGCACGGATGGGGGTTGGCTACGACGCCATAGACCTGGAGGCGGCGCGAGACCACGAAGTACCGGTAATGATCGCGGCGGGCACGAACGACACGACGGTGGCAGAGACGACGCTGTCGCTGTTGCTGGCGCTGGCGCGTGACCTGGGCCGATACTTCGAGACGACGGCGGCGGGCGGCTGGGTTCGCCCTCCGACCACCGAGCTACGCGACAAGACGATCGGCTTAGTCGGCCTTGGTCGGATTGGTCGTGCGGTTGTGCAGCGGCTGCAGGGATTCGAGGTAGATGTGGTGGCGGCCGAGCCGTACCCCGACATGGACTTCGTGGCGGAGCACGGGGTGGAGCTGGTGAGTATCGACGAGGTGTTCCGGCGCGCAAATTTCGTGTCGCTGCACACGCCGATGAACGACGACACGCGCGAGGTCGTGAACGAACGAACCCTCGGGCTTATGCAACCGGGCTCATTCCTGGTCAATACGGCTCGCGGCGGCCTGGTGGACGAGGCGGCGCTGCGGGCGGCGCTGGATTCGGGTCATCTGGCCGGTGCGGCGCTGGACGTGCGGACCAGCGAGCCACCACCTGAGGGCGACGACCTGGCCGCACATCCCAAGGTGCTGCCAACGCCGCACATGGCAGGCGTCGCCGTTGAGTCGGTGGAGCGGATGGCCATTGGCGCCGCCAAGAATGTGGTGGGCGTGCTGGAAGGCGACTGGGACTGCGAGATGGTGGTGAACGGGGTCTATCCCGCGTGACCGTCAGCGGTGCTTGCGAACGGCGCCACCACGAACACGAGCACTCCGACCGCGAGCCCGCCGTGGTGCCTGCGCGGCGACGAGCGTTCGTGTTCGACATGGACGGGGTGATGTACCGCGGCGGGCAACTGATTGACGGCGCGGCCGAGGCGGTGGCGACGGTGCGCAACCTCGGGCTACCGCTGTTCTTTGTGACGAATAACTCGCGTGAGGCGCCCTTGGAATTGGCGGCGAAGCTGCAGCAGATGGGCGTGGACGCGGGTCCCGAGGAGATCATCTCGGCCGTAGTTGCGACGGTGGAGTACCTGAAGCGGCTGGACCCCAGCCCGGATTCGGTGTTGGTACTGGGCGGGGTCGGGTTGGCGGCAAACATCGAGGCGGCCGGGTTCCAGCTGGCCAGCTTCGACAACGATGAGCCGGTGGACGTGGTGGTGGCCGGCTGCGACTTTGGCCTGACCTATGACCGGCTCGCGCGCGCGACGCGGGGGCTGGTAATCCACGACGCGGCCTACATCGCCGTGAACCAGGATTCGCTGCTGCCGATGTCGAACGGGCCGATGCCGGGCGCGGGGGCCATCGTGGGAGCGCTGAGCGCAGCTACCGGGCTCGAGCCGCTGGTGGTGGGCAAGCCCTCACCGCATCTGTTCAATCTTGCGGCGGAGCGCAGCGGAGTGGCGCCCGAGGACCTGGTGATCCTGGGCGACCTGCTGGACGCCGACATTGCCGGAGCCAACGCCATTGGGGCAACGGGCGTACTGGTCTTGACGGGAAGTACGACTCGCGCGGCAGCAGAGGTGGCGGAGGGCGAGCTACGGCCGGACCTGGTGATCAATAATCTTTATCAACTTCCTTATGACCTACTGCTAGCGCCGTAGGCGGAGTCGGCCGTGGCGTTCAAGAACCTGCGCGAGTTTCTGGACCTGCTGGACGAGCGGGACGAGTTACGACGGATCCGGGTCGAGGTGGATCCGCACCTCGAGATCACCGAGATCGCGGACCGGGTGATGAAGGCCGGAGGGCCGGCGCTGCTCTTCGAGAACGTCAAGGGCAGCGACATCCCGTTTGCCATCAACCTGCTGGGATCGCCGCAGCGGATGGCCTGGGCGCTGGGCATGGAGAAATGGTCGGAACTTGAACAACGGCTGGACGATCTGTTGTCGATGGCCATGGGCCCGCCGCCGAAGAGTCTGCTAGGCAAGCTGCAAACGCTGAACGAGATCATCAAGGTGGGTCGGATCGGGCCGCGTGAGGTGAGCAACGCGCCGGTGCACGAGGTCTTCGACACCCAGAATCCGTCGCTGGCCGACCTGCCGATACCGACCTGCTGGCCGCTGGACGGCGGTCCGTACATCACCTTCCCGCTGGTGCTGACGCACGACCCGCTAACGGGGAAGCGGAACGTGGGACTGTACCGGCTGCAGAAGTTCGACGACCGCACGCTGGGGATGCACTGGCAACGACACAAGGGGGGCGCGGAGCACTGGCGGCGGAGCAAGGAAGCGCGTCGGCGGATGGAAGTGGCCGTGGCGATTGGCGTCGATCCGACGCTGATGTATTCGGCCAGCGCACCGCTACCGCCGGATATCGACGAAATGGTGTTTGCCGGGTTCCTGCGCGGATCTCCGGTGGAGACGGTGAAGGCGAAGACGGTGGATATCCAGGTTCCGGCGCACGCGGAGATAGTGCTGGAGGGTTGGGTGGATCCGTCGGAGTCGCGACTGGAGGGTCCGTTCGGGGACCACATCGGGTACTACTCGCTGGCGGAGCCATTCCCGGTGTTCCACCTGACGGCGGTGACGCGCCGGCGTGATCCGGTGTTCGTATCGACCATCGTTGGCGTGCCGCCGATGGAGGACGCCTGGATCGGCAAGGCCACGGAGCGGCTGTTCCTGCCGCTGGTCCGGCTGTTCGTGCCCGAGTTGGTGGACATGAACCTGCCGGTGCATGGGGTGTTCCACAACTTCTGCATCGTCTCGATCAACAAGCGCTATCCTGGGCAGGCGCGCAAGGTGATGCACGGGATCTGGGGCGTGGGTCAATTGATGTTCACGAAGTTCGTCATCGTGGTGGACCACGACGTGGACGTACAGAACCTGAAGGAAGTGATGTGGCGGGTGGGCGCCAACACGGACCCGGCGCGGGACCTGGAACAGGCGCGCGGGCCGATGGATCACCTGGAGTTCGCCACAACCACCGAGCACTTTGGCGGGAAGCTGGGCATCGACGCGACGCGCAAGCTGCCGGAGGAGGGATTCCCGCGGGAGTGGCCGCCGGAAATCAAGATGGACGAAGCAACGGTGAAGCTGGTCGATGAACGGTGGTCGAGTTATGGGATCTAGCGAAAGGGCGCAGGACGCGGGCGCCGGATTTGACGTGGCGGACGCCCGGCGATGGTTGGCGGTGGAGAACAACAACCAGGCCTGGGAGTTGATCGAGACAAGCCCGGACTACCTGCACGCGGCGGAGCTGCTGTCGAGGGCCTACGCCGCGCACCGCCACTGGTTCGAGGTTGGCGGGCCGCTTGAGAAGCAACGAGCCGAGCACCTGGTGGCGACGGCAGTGTCGTTTCTCGGGAATACCCAGCTGGCGGTCCACCACGCCGACGCCTGCATGAAGCTGAGCGACGCCAACGGCGCCCTGCAGACGGCCTTCGACCGAGCAGCGGCCCTGGAGTGCCTGGCGCGTTCGCACGCCTGCGCCGAACTAGAAGGCGCGGGACTGCGGCGGGACGCAGCGCGGGAGGCTGGCAAGCTGATCGAGGACCCCGAAGAGCGTGCGGTGTTCGAGCAGTTGTTGGCGAGCGGACCGTGGTTTGGGTTGGACACTTGAGTAGCAGATGAGACTTGAGACTCAGATAGCCGCCGTTCCCAGAATTCGCAGCGCAACTGCCTGAGCCTCGTCGAGCCAGGCTTCGAAACTCCGGCTCAGTTCATCGCCGGCGTCGTGTTCCGTAAAGTTGAATGCACGGTCAGAGCAGTGCACAAGCTCCTGTTCCTGGCGGTCGTCTGGGCCAGCCTCTGGGTACTGAATCTCCGCAAACGCCACTGCAGCCATAAAGCCAGATACTTGGTATCCAACGTGATGGACAGACACGACAAATCGCATCTGGAAATCTGCCAGCGTGATCCGCGAACAAATCCAGTACTTGTTCTCTGGAATATTCGCCCAATGATCGAGTCGCTTAGCTGATTCTACGATTTGGTACCTCCACCAATGTCCACGTTGGTCATTCGATCCGCCATGGTCGACGCTTGCATAGAACTGGATCCCTTGGGCTGCAAACGCCTCGCGCGCCTGCTCAAGACTCTGACCGAGAATCTCAGCTCCGTAATTGACCAGCTCCTCAGCGACGAAATTAACTTGGCGACGCTGATCAAGCACGTCTCGTGCTTTGCGCGCGTATTCACCAGCTACCGCCGCCGCAACGTCTGCAGTCCGCCCGCCTTGCAATGGCGTAACGGCCTCGCGAGCCATCTCTGAAACCGCCCAAAGCATGTCATCCCGCTCTCGCGCCGCAAATAGCTGAACAAGTGAATCTAGCGAGCCTCGATCGGCATCCTCCAGTGCGTCTATGTAGTCTTCTCGATCTTCCCGGCGAATATGCAGAGGAAACAGTTCCGCACGTAGCAAGACTATCGATGCCAGAGCCCGCGCCACTCGCCCGTTACCATCCTGAAATGGGTGGATCTGCACGAATCTATGGTGCAGCCAAGCTGAGGCGACAATTGGATGCTCATCGGTAACATCGTGATTGAACATATCAACCATTCGGTCCATTTCTGATGCAACTTGCTCGACAGGTGCATACTCATGCACCGTTCCATTCTGTCGTGTGGGGTTGTTTGGCTCCGTCTTGTATGTGCCACTTATTAGATCACGCTCAACTTCTTCTCCACTGAACCTGTTAATTGCACTGTACTTCTTCTGTGACCGAGTAATCAGAAAGTGCAGTTCGCGTATGTACGCAGAGCTCATTTCACGAGAACGGCCGATGAAGTCCATAATGGAGTCAAGACTTGCCAATTGGTCCCTAAGCATCAAAAGAGTGTTTTCTGGAATCGACTCTCCGGCACGCTCTACGGCATCTCGAGAGAACCCCTGCACTACAAGAGTTTGAGTCAGGCCACGATCCATCTCATAGAGGCCTTCAATTATTCCCGTCTCAACCGCAATTGACCGGTGAAGTTTCTCCAAGAACTTATCGAGTGCATCACTATCGGCCAACTCAAGCCTCGAATAGTTCCAAACCCTGGACGTATTGTTCAGTCGCACTAGCGCCAGTTTGCTGTGATCGTCAATCCCTGAAAGCGGAGCAACTGGCTGCCACTTGTGGCTAATCATTCTGTAACGGCCCAAGATCTCAGCGAAAACCCTGATCTATTATACTCAATCTGCAAATCTCGTGACATCTGACGAAGCCCCAATGCTCAACGTCTGCACCGCTCCTGCGCAGCTCCTAGTTGTATGAAAGGTGAGAGCCCGCTTGACCTTTGATCGCGCCCGCGTCTACCTGGACGCGATTCGATTCGAGCACACGGTTTTTGCGTTGCCGTTTGCATACCTGGGGATGGTGCTGGCGGCACGGGGGTGGCCGGGGTGGCCGGTGTTCATCTGGACCACGCTGGCCATGGCCGGGGCGCGGACCGGGGCGATGGCGGCGAACCGGTTGATCGACGCCGGATTGGACGCGCGGAATCCACGCACGGCGCAGCGGGCGATACCCACGGGAATCATGTCACGGCCGGAGATGCTGCTTCTCGCGCTGGCGGGCTTCGTGGTGTTGCACGTAGCGGCCTGGCAGCTCAACAGCCTGGCCCTGGTACTGGCGCCGGCGGCCATGGTGGCGGTCACCTTGTACTCCTATACGAAGCGGTTCACCTGGTCGAGCCACTGGATCCTGGGGCTGGCGGACGGCATCGCGCCGGTGGGCGGGTGGATTGCGGTGACCGGCGAGTTTTCGACCGAGGCCGCGTTGCTCGCGCTGGTCGTCACATTCTGGATCGGTGGATTCGACGTGCTGTACGCGACGCAGGACGTGGAGTTCGATAGAGCCGAGGGTCTGCACTCGATTCCGGCGCGCTTTGGGTTGGCGACGGCCCTGTGGGTGGCGCGGGCTTCGCACGCGTTCACGATTGTCGTCTTGCTGGCGCTTGGTTTTGTGGCCGCGCTGGGGTGGCCGTACTGGGTGGGCGTTGCGGTGATCGGGCTGCTGCTGATCTATGAGAACAGGTTGCTGAAACCCGACGACTTGAGCCGTCTGAGCCTGGCGTTCTTTAACATTAACGGGTACGTGGCAGTGGCAGCGCTGGTGTTCACGATCCTGGGGGTGTGGCTTGGCTGATCCGCCTGGGCTGGTGCTTGGCATCTCCGGGGCCAGCGGCGCGGTGCTGACCGAGGCGGTGGTGCGCAAGCTGCAGGATCTGGATGTTGCGCTGGAGGTTGTCTGCAGCGACTACGGGGCCCTGATGTGGCACCAGGAGACGGACGAGCGGTTTGCAAACGCGGTGGCGCGCTGGACGGCGCGCGGGCGCGTGACGGTGCACCGGCCGCAGGACGTGGCCGCGCCGATTTCCAGCGGGTCGTACCCGACGCGCGGGATGGCGATTGTGCCGTGCAGCATGGCGACGGTGGGCGCGATTGCCTCGGGGGCGGGGCATAACCTGCTGCACCGGGCGGCGGACGTGACGCTGAAGGAACGGCGGCGACTGGTGGTGGTGCCGCGAGAGACGCCGCTTTCGCTGATACACCTACGGAACCTGACGACGCTGGCGGAGGCAGGGGCCGTGATCCTGCCGCCGGACCCGGCGTTCTACCTGCGTCCGGACTCCGTTGAGGCGCTGGTGGATGCGCTGGCGGAACGGATTCTGTATGCAATGGGCGTGATTCCACGAGTCGATAAAGCCCACGCCTGGACTGAGTGAGCCAAGCGCCGATGTATACCCGAGCTAAGCGCCGCGCCCATCAGATTGTGAATAGCCCGGACGGCGGCGGGCGCGCGAGCCGGATTTTCGACCAGACCATCTTTGTTCTGATCGGACTTACGGCGTTCGGAATCGTGCTGGAAACGATCGAGCCGATCCGCCAGGCCGCCGCCGGAGCCTTCGGCGTAATCGAAGTCGTCACGGTGGCGGTTTTTACCTTCGAGTACGTGCTGCGCGTGTGGTCATGTACGGAAGATCCGGACTTCGCACACCCGCTGAAAGGCCGCCTGCGGTTTGCCGTCCAGCCACTCATCCTGGTTGACCTGCTGGCAATCCTGCCGTTCTACGTGGGCCAGGACCTGCGCTTCGCGCGTGTGCTGCGACTGTTGCGGTTGATGAAACTGACGCGGTACTCGGATTCCATGTCAATCATCGGAGACGTGCTGCGGAACCGGCGCGATTCCCTGATTTCGACGCTGTTCGTGGGGTTCGTGCTCTTGTTGTTCGCGTCTTCGGTTATGTACCTCGCGGAGCGGGAGGCGCAGCCGGAGGGATTCTCAAGTATTCCGGCGGCGATGTGGTGGGGCATGGTGACGCTGACCACGGTGGGCTACGGCGACGTGTATCCAGTTACGCCGCTGGGGCGCGGATTCGGCGCGGTAGTGGCGCTGCTGGGTATTGGCTTGTTTGCGTTGCCGGCCGGCATTTTGGGGTCGGCGTTCGTGGAGGAGTTGGATCGGCGGCGGGCAGATGAAGCCGAGGCTGGAATTTGTCCGCACTGTGGTGAGGAATTGCACGACGACGAGGGTGCGGGCGCGTGACGCGCAGGGCGCTGCTAGCCTCTGGCACTTGGCGAGTCCACCGAGTTCGCAATGGCGCCTGAGCAAGCAGCCGTGATCGACACACACAACCACTACTGGCGGGTGGGGACCGACGACCTGTACTGGCTGGACGATCCGACGCATCCGGTACTGGGCCAGGACTATCTGCCGCCGGACCTGAAGCCGCACATGGACGCGGTTGGCGTAGGGCAGTCGGTGATCGTGCAGGCGTCGCATGCGTGGAAGGACCAGCTGGCCTACCTGGAAATGGCGCAGACGTACGACTACGTGACCGGGGTGATCGCGTGGGTGGACCTGGAGGCGCCGGACGTTGGGGACCGCGTGGACGAGTTGGCCACGAGTCCGTGGTTCAAGGGAATCCGGGCGGGCGCCGAGGATCAGGCGGATACGGGCTGGCTGGCGCGCGAGGACGTTCGGCGAGGCATCAGCACGGTGTTGGACCGCGGGCACGTGGTGGAGTTGCTGGTGAAGACACCGCACTTGCCGCACGTGCCGCAGATCGCGGCAGAGAACGAGGGCGGACGGCTGATCGTGGACCACCTGGCCAAGCCGCCGTTCGAGACGCCCAGGATGGCGGTGTGGCAGGAGCGCTTCCTGGCGCTTGCGCCGTACGAACACCTGCGGATCAAGATTTCGGGGTTGCTGGTGGAGTGCCCGACGTCGCCGACGACGGAGACGGTCCGGGCGGCCGTGGATCCGGTGCTGGACGGCTTTCCGATCGAGCGGCTGATCTGGGGGAGCGACTGGCCGGTGGCGCTGCTGGCGGCCGGATACGAAGAGACATTCGAGCAGGTTACGGGTGCGTTGGACCGGCTGAGCGCAGACGAACGCGCGGCCGTGCTGGGCGGCAACGCACGGCAGTTCTACCGCCTGCCATGAGCAGAGGTCGGTTGGCGGGCAAGGTGGCCGTGGTAACCGGCGCGGCCGGTGGGATCGGCGAAGCGACGGCCCGGTTGTTCGCGCGCGAGGGCGCCCGGGTGGTACTGGCCGATTACATGGGCGAAGCCGTGTCGGCGCACGCGGCGGACATCGAGGAAGGTGGAGGACACGCCGTTGGCGTGACGGCCGACGTGCGGGTGATGGACGACGTGCGGCGGGCCATCGAAACGGCGACGGACCGCTGGGGACGCCTGGACGTGCTGCACAACAACGTCGGCGTTAATTTCCACGCCCTGATTGGCGAGGCCAGCGAGGAGCACTTCCTGGAGTGCCTGAACATCAACCTCCTGAGCGTCTACCGGGGCTGCCACGTGGCCGCGCCGATTATGCAGGCGCAGGGCGGCGGGTCGATTATCAATACGTCGTCCGTGCAGGGGATCATGGGCTTCGACACCTACTCGGCCTACGCCTCGGCCAAGGCGGGAATGCTGGGGCTGACGCGTCAGATGGCCGTCGACTACGGATGCCACGGCATCCGGGTAAACGCGGTGCTGCCGGGTGGGATCGATACGCCGATGTGGCGGGCCGAGGTTGCGGCCGTGCCGGACATCCAGTCGCTCATCGACGAGTCAGCCTCGCGGATTCCGCTGCAGCGGATCGGTGAGGCCGGGGACATAGCCAACGCGGCGCTGTTCCTGGCCAGCGACGAGTCGTCGTACGTGACGGGACAGCAGCTGGTGGTGGACGGCGGGTTGAGCATTGCTGGCACCCGACCGAATGAGCGATAAGCCGACTGGATCCAATCGGATCAGAATCGCCTGATTGGTACTGACCGCGCGAGAATAAGGAATTATGTTAAGAGGCCCAACGCGAGGGGGCGCATCAATGGGGATGACCAAGCGAGATTTCCTGCGATCCATCGGCGCGGTCGCCGGGGTGAGTGCGGCCTATCACACGATGAGCGCGCTGGGCCTGCTTGGGCCAGTTATGGCGCAGGCGACGGCGCCGGAGCTACCGCTTGGATCAGGCTACGGCAAGCGCGTCGTGATCCTGGGCGCCGGGATTTCCGGCATGACGGCGGCGTATGAACTTTCGAGAGCGGGCTACGACTGCACGATTCTTGAAGCGACCAGCCGCGCCGGGGGGCGAAACCTGACGGCGCGGGGCGGGGACGTGATTCGCGAGATCGACAACCGCCAGTGGGTCGACTTCGACCAGGAGGATCACCTCTACGCCAACCTGGGGCCGGCCCGGATTCCGTATCACCACCGGGCCATCCTGGGCTATTGCAAGGAATTCGGCGTAGAGCTGGAAGTCTTCACCAACGACAACCGCGGCGCCTTGTTTCACAACTCGGAGGCTTTTGGCGGAGAGGCAGTGACGGGTCGGCAAGTGATGACGGACCTGCGCGGATACATCGCCGAGTTACTGGCAAAGGCGGTCAGCCGCGACGCGCTCGACGACGAGCTGTCGGGTGACGACAAGGAGCGGGTGCTGGCGATGCTCACCTCGTTCGGCGGGCTCAACCCAGACCACCTCTACGCCGGATCGAATCGCAGCGGCTATCAAGGCGAGCAGATCAATGCTGGGATCGCGCCAGGGAACGTGAACGACCCGCTGGACTTCAGCGAGTTGCTGAAGTCGGACTTCTGGCAGTACAAGCTTCACTTCAGCCACTTCCTCAACCAGAACCCCACGATGTTTCAGCCGGTGGGCGGAATGGATGCCATTGCGAGGGCTTTCAGGGCGCGCGTGGGACATCTGACTCAGTTCCAGAGCGTTGTGGAAGAGATTCGCAAGACGCCGCAGGGTGTCCGCATCGTCTACGGGAATCAGCGCCGCAACGCGCAGGAGGCCATTGAAGCGGACTTTGCCATTTGCACGATTCCGGCGCCGGTGCTGAAGGACATCCCGAACGACTTCGCGCCCGAGACGCAGGCCGCAATCGAGTCAATCGAGTTCGAGCATGCGGTAAAGGTCGGGTTCCAGGCCCGGCGGCGGTTCTGGGAAGAAGACCACGCCATCTATGGCGGGATTTCGTGGACAGACCATGACATCACCCAGATCTGGTATCCGTCGAACGGCTACCACCAGCGCAAGGGCGTCATCATGGGCGCATACATCTGGGACGACCAGCCCGGCCAGGGCCTGCGTTTCACCCAGATGACACCGCCGGAACGGCTGCGCACGGCCATGGCCGAGGGCGAACAGATTCATCCGGGTTACACGGACGAGATCGAGTCCGGCGTGAGCCGGGCTTGGCTGAATGTGCCATTCCAGAAGGGGGGCTGGCCGCGAAACTACGAGGCGCCGCCCGAGCTGCTAAAGCCCGACGGCGCGATCTACTTCGCCGGCGACCAGGCAACGGCGCTTCCCGGCTGGCAGGAGGGAGCCGCATTGGCCGCGCATGCAGCCGTGGAGGCGATCCACGCGCGGATCACGGCGAGCCAGGCCTCTGCCTGAACCTAGAGGAAGATCAGGCCGGCCTTGAGGACTGAAGGCGCAGAGTCTCAAGGGGCGTGGATCGGCGCGGATCCGGGCGGACGAAATAAGTTCGGAGTGGCGGCGCTGTCGAGTAATGGCGACGTGCAATCCACTCGCTTTTCCTGCGCACGCGAGGCTGTGGTGTGGGTTGCCGAGTTGAATGTGAATCTGCTCGGCGTCGGAGTCGACGCGCCGCTGTGGTGGTCGTCGGGAATCTCGGGTGCACGGAGTGCCGATCAGTGGCTGCGAGGCCGATATCCGAAAGCCAGAAACAGCGTGATGCTTATCAACAGCATTTTCGGCGGGGTATTGCTTCAGGGTTTCCTATTCGCGGCCGAGTTGCGTCAGCGATTCCCGGAAGTACCGGTAACTGAAGCGCATCCGAAGCTGCTACTGCATGCACGACGCCAGGAATTTGGGGCGCTGGCTCGGGAGTCCGGACTGACCATTGATCGAAGGACCATTTGTGAGGCGAACGACGACCGGCGCGATGCTGTGCTTGCGGCACTCGCGGCTCGGGAGGGTTTCTCCGGAAACTGGACGCACGACATCGCCGGCCTGGATCCGCTTTGCGGTGAGCAGGCGGCCCCGGAGCGTGCGCTGCGTCCGGTCAACTACTGGTGGTTCGAGTAGTGGTCGCGGGTGAGTGGGCCGATCGATCGGCCGCAATGGGACTGCGATGCGTGAACTGTGGGCGTGGGTTCGCGCTGGATTACCTGCGTGGGTGCCCGGATTGCCGTGGGCTGGTGGTCGTTGAATACGACCTCGACATGGCTGCGAAATGGGGCATCGGGAATGGAGCTGGCGGCGGAATCTGGCGCTGGGACAGGCTGCTGCCGCCGACGGCACACGACCACCGCATCACGCTTGGCGAGGGGATGTCGCCGCTCGTCCCCGCCAGGCGGCTGGCGGACCGGCTTGGCCTACGCGATGTGCGCCTGAAGCTGGAAGGCGTGAACCCAACGGGCAGCATGAAGGACCGCTCGTCGGCGACCGCCATTGCCGCCGCACGCGGCTTTGGTTTCCGGCGCGTGGGCTGTGTGAGCAGCGGGAACATGGGCTCGTCGATTGCCAACTACGCGGCGCGGGCGGGGCTGCAAGCCTTTGTGTTCAGCGCGGCGTACGCCAGTGAGGGACAGATCGATCACATGGCGGCCGGGACGGCCGATATGTACGTCTACGACGGACCGTACGACGCGATGGCGGCCGCCATCCAGCCCATCTTTGACGAAGGCCTGGTGTTTGACGCCGGATCGAGCCCCAACCCGTACAACAGCGAAGGCCAGAAAACCCTGGCGTTCGAAATCGTAGAGCAACTGGGAGAGCGTTCGCCGGACGTCGCTGTGTATCCGTTGGGCGCCGGGGACCTGTTCCTGGCCGCGACGCGAGGGTTCGAGCAGTACGACTACGCCGGTTTCACCGACGCTGTGCCGCTGCCGGTCGTGGCGCAAAGCCGCGCGTCGGCCAGCGTTGTCGGTGCACTTGAAGGCGGCTACGCGTACCAGCCCGTGGAAGCCCGGGCCTCCATCGCCGGCGGTGTCTTGGTGGGCGACATGGGGGCGAAGGGGCGCCTGGCGCTGCGGAAGCTGCGCGAGGTTGGCGGGTTTGGCGTGGCAGTTGAAGATATCGAGATTGCGGCGTGGCAGACGTGGCTGGCGCGGAATGAAGGCGTGTGGGCCGGACCGACCGCGAGTGTGGTGTTGCCGGCGCTGGCACGACTGGCGGAGAGCGGTGCGATTGGGCGTGATGCTTCGGTGGTTGCCGTGCTCTCGGAGACCGGGTTGAAGGGCGGACAGCCGCCGCATCGGCCGCCGACGGTGGAAGCGTCGGAAGACGCGCTGCGGGCCCTGTTCGGCGGCGCCTCGAACTGACCTTGCCGCCCGCGGGCAATCCGCTAGGTTCCGGCTGGTATCACCGGCAGGACAAGGTGTGAGGGGTGGGCGCGGTTGTGGTGGACGGTCTGGTGGGCGACGCGGATTTCGGCGTCGGTGGCGAGGTCGTTGCCGGTGTTGAGGTTGCGGTCAAAGCGGGGAAAGTTGGATGAGGAAACTTCGAGGCGAATGCGGTGGCCGCGCCTGAAGACGTTGGCGGTGACGCCGACTTCGATTTCGTAAGCCTCTACAGCACCGGGCGTGAGCAGGCTTGGCTGGTCCTGCCCATGTCGGTAGCGGGCGCGGAGGATTCCGTCGCAGAGGTTCATGGCATAGCCGGTGGGTGAGACATCCACGAGCTTGGCGGTCCAGTCGGTGTCGAGGCCGTCGGTGTCGGCGTGGAGGACGAGCTTGATGGGGCCGATGACTTTGAGGTCCTGCTCAAGCGGCGCGGAGGTGTAGCAGAGGACGTCGTGGCGGGCCTCGACGGGACGTTGATCGTAGGGTCCCCAGGGTTCGATGTGGGGGGTACAGCAGTTGGCGCCGCCGAGGGACTGGACGGGGAAGTTGGGGTCGTAGTCGAAGGTATCGGCAGGTTCGTCGCCGGGCTCGTCGGTCGAGAGGGTTCCGTCGCCGCGGACGGAGTTGGCCGAGCCCCCGGAATGCAGATGCCAGGGCTGCCAGTCGGTACGAGCGAGGGGCCACTCGTGCTCGTCCTGCCAGCGATTGGCGCCCATGACGAAGAGGCGGAGTGGGGGTTCGTCAGCCGAAGGCTCGCCGTTGCCCTTGAGCCAGCGGTCGAACCAGGCGCGTTCGAGGGCGTTGATGTTGACGACTGAGCCAGCGCCGAAGTCGATGTCGCCGGTGCGCGGGGCAGTCGGGAGATCGCTGCCCAGGTGGTGGGGCCAGGGGCCCATGATCAGGCGAGATTGGCGGGCGGCGGCCGATCCTCCGTGAAGGCGCAGGCCATTGAACTGGTCGAAGGCCTGCGGGGCGTAGAGGTCGTACCAGCCACCCATGACGAAGGCCGGAACGGTGATGTCGTTCCAGTGCGGGCGGGTGTCGATGGAGGCCCAATAAGGATCGTTGGCGGGCAGGTGGAGCCAGTCGTTCCAGAAGTCCAGGTCGCGGCCGACATGGCCGGGGATGGCCTGGAGCGGGAGGACGCGGCAGATTTCGGTCCAGTTTTCGAAGTCGATGGATTGGGCGGTGCGCCCGGCGACGCGCAGTCCCCAATTGACGAGCACGCCGAGTTGGAATGCGCCGCCGGGGCGAACGAGGCCGCTGAGGTAGTCGACGCAGATGGACTGCGGCGCCAAGCAGGTGAGACCTGGATGCGCCAACGGCGCGCTGAGCCATTGGACGGATCCCAAGTAGGAACGGCCTGACATGCCGATGCGGCCGTTGCTCCAGGGCTGTTCGGTGATCCAGGCCTGGGTGTCGTAGCCGTCCTCGGGCTCGGCCACAAAGGGCGACCAGGGGCCGTCGGAGTCCCAACGCCCGCGCACGTCCTGGATCACACAGGCATAGCCGGAATCGGCCAGGTTGCGGCCTTTGCGGATGTTCTCGTACGAGGCGTTGTTGTATGGGGTGCGAATCAGGACGGTGGGAAGGCTTGACTCCGGAGTTTCGCCCGCGCCGCGGGGGAGATACACATCGGCCGACAGATAGACGCCGTCGCGCATGCGCACGCGGCGGTTGACCTGAACCTGGACGGCGCTGGTGGTAGTCACATGAGGGATCCGTGGCGCGTGGGCACCGCCATGATAGGCGTGGCGGACAGCACTTGCGGGCGAGGGTCAGCCGTGACAGACGGCACCGTTGGACCGAAACTAAGGTCCGACAGAGGACCGCAACGCTGGGTTGGCACATGAAGTACCGCGAGGTTGGTAATACGGGCATCGAGGTATCCGAGGTTGGGTTCGGGACCTGGGAACTGGGCGGGATGGAGTGGGGCGATATCTCGGACGAGGACGCGCTGGCGGTGCTGCGGCATGCCCATGACCAGGGGATCACCTTCTACGACACCGCGAACGTGTACGGGCCGGGGCGGAGCGAGGAGCTATTGGGACAGGCGTTCGCGGGGATGGACGACGTGATCATCGCCACGAAGGTGGCGTTTCCGATGGATACGGACGGGCACATCGTGGCCGGCGGCCCCGGCCCGGTGCACAACCTCTCGCGCGAAGCGATCTTGATGGAGTGCGACCTGAGCCTGAAGCGCCTGCAGCGGGAGACGATTGACTTCTACCAGATGCACCGGCCGCCGGATCACCATGAGTGGGACGAGTCGTTTGGCGCGATGGAGGAGTTGCGGGCGGCGGGGAAGATCCGGCACTACGGGGTGGCGCTGGGGTCGATGGCGGATGGGTTGAAGGCGATCCGGGAGAACGACATCGCTTGTCTGATGACGACGTTCAACTGCCTGAACCAGGAGCCGGCCGAGGAACTGCTGTCCGCGATGCTGGTGAAGGGCGTGAGCCTCTTTGCGCGGGTGCCGCTGGCTTCGGGATTCCTTACCGGGACACTGACGCCGGATACCAAGTTCGCCTGGAACGACAAGCGCGTGGTGATTCCGCGTGACGAGTACCTGGCGCAGCTGGAGCAGGCGGAGAAGATGCGGTTCCTGGAGGACGAGCCGGGGGTTAGCTCGATGGCCGAAGGCGCGCTGAAGTTCGTGCTGGCGCACGAGGCGGTGGCCTCGGTGGTGGCCGGGATGATGCGTCCGTTCGAGGTGGACCTGAATGTCGCGGCCTCCGGCGAGCCGCTGCCGGACGAGGCGGTGGCGCGGGTGCGGGAGATCTATCAGGCGGGGTTGAGCCCGGCGTAGGACGCCAACCGGTCGAGACACGGGCGAGACCTCGGCGGCGGGTGGCCGGCTGCACAACCGCTGACGGCTAATCCCGCCGTTGGCCGGGGTGTGTCTCACAAGGCCTCGCCTGGGCGTCGCTACGCATTCATGCGGAAGTGCCCGACGCCCGCGGGCCTGTCCGAGCCATTGTGGTGATGAGCATGTGTCGATTGCGATCAAACACCTGGCGTCGCTCGGCCGTTGTATAGGCAAGAAGCGGACCACGGCGAAGGGAATTTCCGGGATGCCGTTGGTACGCGGGCTGGGTGACCGGGGATGCCTGAGCTGGAGCTAGGCGAGCTCTACGAGGAGTTCGAGCAGGACATGTTGCGCTTCGGGACGAGCATTGGCGGCAGCCGGGACGCGGCCGAGGACCTGGTTCACGAGACGTTTCTGCGGGCGATGGCGCACTTGCCGCTGCTGGGGCGGCTGAAGCGGTACCAGCGGCGGTCCTGGTTGTTCACGACGCTGAAGCGCATCAACCTGGACGAGGTCTCGGCGCGGCAGCGGCGCGAAGCGCTGAGCGAACGGCTCAGTCGCTGGAACGAGACAGCGGCCGAGGACTCGTACCAGCTGGACGACTTCTTGGTACTGGACCTGGTGCCGCCGCAGCATCGAGCGTTGGTAATTCAGCGGTACCTGGTGGGGATGAGCAGCCAGGAGATTGGCCGCCAGCTTGGGGTGCCGGCGGCAACGATTCGCTCGCGTCTGCACCAGGCGACGAAGCAGATACGGCAACGGGAACGGATGCGCGGACGAAACCCAACGAAGCAGCGATTGACACCACCGAATGCGTCAGCCACGTAGGCATGGCGCGCGAAAGGAGCGGCTCCATGTCAGAAGCGAGCGCCGGCAATCAGCAGCCGATCAGGATGAAGAACATCGGCGTGGTGGATATGCGGAAGGCGACTGCGGAGTCGTTCAGCCGCCCCACGGCGTTGGAAAACATCGGGGTGTTGGTCTATTCACCCGAATCACGCGACCTCCTGGGGAGCGCGACGATGCGAAATGTCGGCGTCACGCTCGAGGCGCCGACCAACGCCCAACTGGTGCAGGGTGAGATGACCATCTCCGCCATCTCACTGGTGGATCGATCCACGCCGCTCACGCTTGCGGTCCTCGGTCAAGTGATCATTGAGGACGATGTGACGGTGGAGGGGATTGAGGGAGGCCTGGGCGAACTTGCGGTGGCCGGTGCGGTTATCTGCCCGGAGCGGCTGAGCGGGACCGTGCAGTCCAAGCTGACGTATCACGCCGGGGTGGTGAAGACGTATCGCGGTGGGGAGCGTTCTCGCTTGATTAGCGGGAAGCTGGTTCTTGACGAGGCGTTTCTGCGGTCGTTGCCGGACGCAAGTCAGATCGTTGCGGTGAGTTCGGTCGACGCGCGGGAGATTCTCCCGAACGACTTGATTGCCCAGAAGATCGAGACGCTGGAGATCATGGTTGGGAACGTGCGCTGTCGCGGGGAAAACGCCGAGGCCATTCAGGCTGTTCTCGATCGATCGATGGGCGCGACCGTTCGAGCGGTCCCGGCAGGGTTCACGCCTGTGCGCCGACTGCTGCGACTCAATCGCACCACGCTGGGGATGTTGCCGGGCCGGCGGCTGTATTGCCCCGAAACGGTGATCGTCGGCAACGACATCGAGGCCGATGAACTCCAGGGGGCCCTGGAAGCGCTGGTGGCCGAGGATCTGTTGATTTGCCCCGCCCGGTTGCAGGCGACGATGGGCAACATCTGCAACCTGGTGGAGACCAAAGCCATCCTGTTCGAGGGTGAGTTGCTGTGGATTGACGGCGAGGAGAGGTTGCGACAGAGCCGCTTCGACTTCCTGGACGGCACCGCGACCTTGCTGGTTACGGGCGTACTCCAGATCGACCCTGACGTGGAGCCGAGGGCGTTGTACGAGCGGGTGCCCGCGGTTCATAACTTTGGAGTCATTACGTGTAGTCCGGATCAGGCATCGGCGCTGCAAGCGCGACTGGTAACAGACGACGGTCAGATCGCGGCATCGGCTGCTTCCGAAGACAGTGACGAGGAGGAGGCCAGTCCGGGGATGCAGAACATTGGCGTGCTGACGCTGTAAGCGAGCTGTGGATTGGGTGGGATGGGGATGAGCGTCGGCCGCAGTCGAGACGCGCCCGCGCATCCCGGATGGCCGGGATTCGGCAGTTATGATGGCCGTTCAACTCGTCGGGTCTGCCAGGCCTTGGAGACGGCAGGCTCGGCGCACCGCCGGGGCGAGCGGTCTGGGCCGCTCGCCGCGCCCGGGCCAGCGTCGCGCCCCTCATCCGAGGAGCGGTCCGTTGCGTCCGAACTTCAAGCAGACCCAAAGCCCTGATCACCCGCCATCGCGCGTCGCGACCGGCAGCGGGCCGGTGACTACCCGCCGACGAGTCCTGGCCGCCGGCACGGCAGGCTTCGCCGCGGCGATGCTGGCTGCTTGCGGCGAAGAGGAGTCAGCGCTGGCCAATCGGCTCCCCGCGCCGCCGACGGCGAGCCAGGAGACCGTGCAGGCGCGAGCCGTTGCGGCCACGGTGACCGAGGCCGCCCCACGTGACACGCGCGGCATCCCCGCGCCAGGCGCTCAGCGGCCGGTGCGTGTGGCGTTCACCGCGCCGACGTGGAGCGTCTGGGGTTTTGGGATCGAGCCGATGCTCTTGTCGGCGGGACTTGCCGCGTCGGCGGCCAGCGAGCGTCGGTATCGCTACGAAGGGCGCACGATCACCGACCACTTCAAGAGCGACTACAGCCTCTCGGCGCAGCTAGATTCGCTGCCGGGCGGCGGGGCTGAACTCCTGATGTTCCATGCCCACGATTTGCCGAATCTCCTGACGTCCGAGCAGCTGCTGCCACTTGATGAATACCTTCAGTCAGATGCTGGCTTTGATCGCGATGCCTTCTGGCCAGGGACACTCGAGACCGGATTCCACGAGGGCGTTCAGTACACCTTGCCGGTTGCGGTGGCTCCCTGGAGCATCGTGTTCAATCGAGATCTCGCGAAGGAGTCCGGGATCGAGATGCCCGAGCGCCAGGGATTTGACCGCGCCGCGTTTCTGCAGGCGGGACTGGCGATGCAGGGCGGCCCGTCGATCGAGGGACGGGAGCATGCCCTGGGGTTCCTGCTGCAAGTCGACCCGAGGCCGGGTCCGGGCGGCGACTACGCGAGCTGGCCGCCGGCCTACGTGTTCATGCAGGCGGCCCTGGGCGATCTGCGTGGTTCGAGTGGGGCGTTCGAGGCGCTGCGTAGTGCGGAGGCGCTGGATATCACGCAGTTCTTCCACGACATGGCCCACGTCTACGGGTTCGCGCCGAAACCCGAACGCTCCGGCGACCGCGTCTGGATCACGTATACCGAGGGCAGCATTGGCATGTTCGGCGAGTCCATCCAAGGCCCGGGCTACGCCTGGCTGCGCGCCGGGCCTTTCGCGAACCAGACTTTGCTGCCGTTTCCCTCATTTGGCGCCGTGGGCAACCCCGCCGACGTCTGGACGATGATCGGAATCTCGGCCAAGACCTTGGACCCTGCGATGGCGTATGACGCCATGCGCGCCCTCGAGCGCTCCCTTCGCGATGTGGCGTTCGTACCGGCCGCCAGGTCCACGCCTGAAGAGTTGCGAGCGATTGCGCCCGGGCTGCTTGACGAGGAGCTCCAGATGCTGGTCGATCTCATGGCAAGCGCTTCGTACATCCGACTGTCTCGACGGGAGCGCGGCGTGTTGACCAATGCCATCGACGCGGGAATCGTGCTGGAGGGCATTTCGGCGCAAGAGGCCCTGCTGGACGCCGCGACAAACATGCAGATCCTGGCGGATCGCTAACGCGCGGGCGACTTCCTCCTCGACCGCTCTCAAGCGCATACACGAGCTCTGCAAAACTAGTGGGGGATGCCGAGGGCGTGCATGCGTTGGTGGATGGCTTGGCGGGCCTGGTGGAAGGGTTCTTCGAGGTAGGCCTGGTGGTCGTGGTGGCCGTGGTGATGGGCGGCGTGGCCGGCGGGGTATTGGGTGCTGCGCTGGCGGATGTACTGCACGCTGCCGTCGATGAGGGTGAGCATGTAGCGAGCGGTTTCGTCGCTCCACATGGACCAGTCGCCGTCGCCGGTGGTGACGTAGACGGGTGAGGTGTGGCCGAAGCGCTTGCGATGCCAGCCGTCGTGGTGCTCGGGCGCGTCGAAGTAGTTGGGCCCGCCAGTGCGGGCGGCGATCCAGCTGTCGTCGGTTACCTGCACGTCCGCCGTGAGGTCCAGGCGGCGGGCGCCTGAGACTTCGCGGGTTTCGGCGACGACTTCGCCGGCCTGGACGATCTGCAGGGAGTGGATGGGGAGGATGGACTCGGCGCAGGCGCGGACGGTGACGGTGCCGCCGCCTTCAGGGAGACGTACGGTGTCGCCGATGTCGTGGCCGTCGACGGAGAGTTCCAGCAACGGGCCGCCGCTGAGGTAGGTGCGGCCCGCGGCCATGTTGCGGCACCAGGCGTCGTAGTCGAAGTCCTCGCCCTCAGCCATACGGACGTAGGTGCGGTAGAGGCCAACCGGTACGTCGGCGGACATCTTGTCGGTGCCGCCGGCCAGGGGGAGCCGGTAGCCGCCGTTGAGGTAGCGGTAGTACTCCATGTGGGGGAATTGCTGCTGGCGGAGCATTTCGACGGCGTCGACTCGGCCGGTGGCGATGAGGGTGGCGGGTTCGCCGTTGGGGCTGGGCAGGTGGGGGATGACGACGTGGCCGCCCTGGGCGTGGGTGGCGTCGGCCCAGTGGGAGAGGGCGATTTCCAGGGAACCGCCGGCCTCGGCCTCGCCGGGGCCGTCGGAGCACCAGGGCATGATCGCTTCCTTGAGGCCCAGCAGGGTGAGGTGGCCGAGGAAGTGCTGCCGGTTTTCCTGAGAGACGTAGACGATGGTGCGGCCGTCGTCGGAGACGCGGGGGCGGCCGATGAAGTCCTCGGTGTTGGTGAAGAGGCTGCCCCACTGGGAGGCGAGGACGTTGACGACGTTGAGGCCTTCGCCGGCGGCCTCAAGGTTGGCGCCGTCGCCGGAGAGGAAGTGGACGTGGGTGTCGCCGGAGTACCAGCCGCGGGCGTTGGGGTCGGTCCAGCGACGGAGCCGGATCTCGAGCTCGCGCTGGCCGGGTTTGATTTCGAGCTCGGTTCGCAGCGGTTCGTATTCGAAGCCGCAGGCGGCGTCGACCTGGATGCGGCCGACGGGGAGCCAGCCCTGGCAGCGGCCGTCGATGTAGGCGTAGGTGGCCTGGTCCATGCGCAGGTCGCCGCCGACGTCGGTGTGCCAGGTGTCGTGGCCGGTGTTGAGGTGATTGTGGTGGCCGTGGGGCTGGTAGGGGACGCCCTCGGGCGAGCGGAAGTGGACGCGGCAGGCCAGGGGTTGGCCGGTGGCGTCGTCGACGACGCGGGTGTGGACCCAGTTGCGGCCCTGCTCGGCCAGGCGCAGGCGAAGGCGGGGAGAGGCGTCGACTGCAGCACCGCCTTCGAGGTCGGCGAGGCGGGCGGAGCCGAGGTGGTCTGAGCCGCGGGCGACGTGGATCCGGGCGGAGGGGACGCCGGCGATTTCGGTGTAGGCGGGGCTGTTGGATTCGTTGCGGGGTTCGCCGAAGCCGGCGGTGTCGGAGGCCAGGAACTCGGCGGGGTCGCGGGTGATGGGATGGGGGAAGGTGGCGATGCCGCGTTCGACGGAGACGTCCAGGTCGAATGGGGCGTCGGCGTCGTTGGGGTCGGGGAGCTCGATGACGACGGCTCGGCGGGCGGCGCGGCGGAAGGGGTCTTCGTCGACGTGGCCGAGGCAGAGGCCGCCGAGGAGGATGCGGCGGTGGGTGGGGCGGAGTTCGATGTGCTGGATATCGACGTCGGGCCGGGGGTTGCGCCAGGGCCAGAGGTTGAAGGCGTTGGCGGAGACGCCGCCGGTGACCTCGGTGAGGGCGCGACCCATCTGGTCGCGTTCGGCGGTGTCGCGGGGGACAAGTTCGTCGTCGAGGTCGGGCATGGCGAGAAAGGGGGCGCCGGGGGAGCGGACGTCTGAGATGAGGTCGGCGGCGGTGACGAGCCAGCCGATTTCGAAGCGTTCGCGGATGGGGAGCTCGGTTTGCCGGCCGTCGGCGTAGTGGACGACGTAGGTGGCGACGTGGTCGCCGGGGACGCCGCTGCGGTGGAGGTGGGGGTCGACGAGGATGTGGGCGAAGACGAGGGTGTGGGCGGTTTGGCCGACGTCGATGGTGATGGGTTGGGTGTGGCCGCCGTGGCCGAGGAGGGGGAGTTGGGCGGTGGCGGGGTCGCCGATGTGGAAGGGGACGCCGCGGTAGGCCTGGTGGCCGAGGGAGCCGGCGCCGTCGGAGCCGAGGAGGTCAGCGGGGGCGTTGCTGAGGGTGGTGAGGTTGAGGGGCTGGTAGTCGGACATCGCGGGCTCCCGGTGGGCGGTGGGTGGACGGCCGGTGAGGGGATGGTGGAGGGAATCGGCGGGGGCGTCAATTTCGGGGGTGAATTTGGGGGCCTCGTGCGCGTTAAGAGTTTTTTCCAAAAAACTCTTGAGGTGCGGCGGGGTTGTTTTTGGCGGGGTTTGGGAGGAAGGGGAAAGGGGCGAGGGCAGGGGAGTGAGAGGGGAGGGAAGGAGCGAGGTGGACGAGGTTAGGGAGGATGCGTGGTGTGGGCGGTGGGTTGTTGAGGGTGGTGGCGCGGGATGGTGTGGTCGGAGGAGAAATAAAGCTGCCGGTGGGTAGCGGCTGGGGGTGGTGCGGGAGGCGGGGAGACCTGGGGCCGGTTTGCAGCGGGATGTGGAGCGGGCAGCGGCGTGGGACGGGGGTTTTGGGGGGAACACACGCCCGCCGGCCCGGCCTCCCCAGAGGGGAGGCCGGGCCGGCGGGCGTGGGCTTTGGCGGGTTTTGCGGAGCGAGTTTGCGAGGTTTCGGAGCCAGGGATGGGGTGGCCGGGAGCGGGCGACACGGAGGGTGAGGACGCGGAGTTGCGCCGGAAGGGCCGGGTGGTGGTGGGCAGTTTGGCGGTTGGGTGCAGGCGGCTGGAAGGGGGAATGTGGTCTGGCGGGCTGACGGCGCGTGGAGGGGTGGGTGGACCGGGGCGCGGCGGGCGGCATGAGGCGGAAGAGGGGCAGGAGCGGGGAGAGGAGGAGCGCCAGGTAGGCGAGGAGCATTGCGGGGGTGGGGTGCAGGGTTTACTCGGATAGTGTACACTAGCTGGGCACAGATGTCTAACCGTCGGTGGCTAGCGAGGAGACTGCGTGGTGGATCGGAGGTAGGTGCCGTGAGAGAACGGGGCAGAATGTGGGCACCGCTGTGTCCTGCCGCTGCTGTGAGGAAGTGTCTTGGCTGATGGGATGACGGCTGGGGAGTTCATTGAGAAGTGGCGGGCGGTGGCGCTGAATGAGCGGGCGGTGGCGCAGTCGCATTTCAATGACTTGTGCGCGTTGCTGGGTGAGGAGACGCCGGTTGAAGCCGACCCAGACCAAGAGTGGTACCGCTTCGAGAAGCTCGCGCGGAAGGACAGCGGTGGCGACGGCTGGGCGGACGTGTGGAAGCGGGAGCATTTCGCCTGGGAGTACAAGAGCCAGGGCAGGGATCTGGACGCGGCGTTTCAGCAGCTACGGCAGTACGCGCTGGCGCTGGAGAATCCGCCGCTGCTGATCGTCTCGGACATGCGGCGCTTCCGGATTTACACCAACTGGACGAATAGCATCAGCCAAGTTCACGAATTCACGCTTTACGACCTAGACGATTCTGAAACCTGGAACAAGCTGAAGTGGGCGTTCAGCGACCCGGAACGGCTGCGGCCTGAGCAGACGCGGCAGACCGTTACAGAGCAGGCCGCAGCCACATTCGCCGACCTGGTGCAGAAGCTGCGCAACGACCATGACCGGCAAGAGGTGGCTCGCTTTGTTATTCGGCTGGCCTTCTGCATGTTCGCCGAAGACATGCGGCTGTTGCCCGACGAACTGTTCCGGCGCCTGCTGGATACGGTACGGCGTCGGCCCGAGCAGTTCGCTCCGCTGGCCAGCGACCTGTTTGCCAGGATGGCTTCCGGTGGCATGTTCGGCGTGGACGACGTGCCCTGGTTCAACGGCGGGCTCTTCGACGAAAACTCCAAGGCCTTGCCGCTGGACCGGCCCGGTATCGAGATTGTTCGGGAAGCCGCCCGCCTTGACTGGTCGGAAATCGACGCTTCGATCCTAGGCACGCTATTCGAGCGCGGGCTGGACCCGGACAAGCGCTCCCAGCTCGGCGCGCACTACACCGACGCCGACAAGATCATGCGAATTGTCGAACCGGTGATTGTGCGTCCCTGGCTGGCCAAGTGGGAGCGCGCCAAAGAGCTAATTGCACACGAAATGGCCCAAGTTGACGAAGCAGGTGAGGGGAACAGGCGGCGCCAACGCGCAGAGCGGACGCTGCGCGAGTTCCTAGGCCGGTTGCGCGGGTTCCGCGTGTTGGATCCGGCCTGTGGGTCTGGCAACTTCCTCTACCTCGCCCTGCGAGCGCTGAAGGACCTGGAGCATCGGGTTCAACTGGAGGCGCACGCGCTGGGGCTGGGTCGCCAGTTTCCGTCGATCGGTCCCTCCAGCGTCAAGGGCATCGAGCTCAACCCTTACGCCGCCGAACTTGCGCGGGCTGCAGTGTGGATCGGCGAGATCCAGTGGATGCAGCGCAACGGTTTCGGCCTGAATCGCCGGCCAATCCTCGATGACCTGGAGTCGATTGAGTGCCGGGACGCGGTGCTGACGGAGGACGGAGAGGAGCCTGAATGGCCCGAGGCGGATGTAGTCATTGGGAATCCGCCATTCTTGGGTGATCGGGTCATGCGGGATGGCCTGGGGCACAGTTACACAGAGCAACTGAGGCACGCGTACCGTGGCTCGGTTCCGGCATCAGCCGATCTCGTGTGCTACTGGTTCTCCAAGGCCGGTGAATTGGTCGGCCAAGGCAAGATCGCCCGTGCCGGCCTGGTAGCAACGAACTCGATCCGCGGTGGGAACAATCGAGCGGCGCTGGACCGCATTGTCGAGCAAGGCGCCATCTTCGACGCATGGTCGGACGAACCCTGGGTCATCGACGGCGCGGCAGTGCGCGTGTCGTTGATTTGCTTCGGTAGCAAGGACACCGACGACGCCATCCACCTAGATGGAGCAGCGGCAAAACGTATTCATGCCGACTTGACGGAGGGCAGCGTAGACATCACGCAAGCTTCTCGTCTGGACAGGAATCAGGACGTTGCGTTCCTCGGCGTCAACAAGAACGGCGCGTTTGACATTTCGGGCGACCTTGCGCGCGAATGGCTGCGGCTACCGTCTAACCCGAACGGTCGACCGAACGCCGACGTACTAAAGCCGAGAGCGATTGGAAGGGACCTATCGCGGCGACCCTCGGATGGCTGGATTGTTGACTTTGGCTCAACTATGAGCGAGGCGGAAGCGGCGCTCTACGAAGCACCGTTTGCCTACGTGTCAGACAAAGTGAAGCCGGTACGTCAGCGGAACCGAATAAAGAAGCTTCGAAAGGAATGGTGGCGGCACTGGCGTCCACGTCCGGCCATGTGGCAGTCGCTGGATGGTCTGTCACGGTACATCGCCACGCCGACGCTCTCGAAGCATCGGCTGTTCGCGTGGTACGACAGGAGCGTTTGCCCCGATCACCAGCTCATTGTCATTGCCCGCGATGACGACACGACATTCGGCATCCTGCACAGCCGCTTTCACGAACTGTGGTCGTTGCGTCTGGGCACGACCCTGGAGGATCGTCCGCGCTACACGCCGACCACGACGTTTCAGACTTTTCCGTTCCCTGAAGGTCTGACTCCCGACATTCCCGCTGCAGACTACGCCGACGATCCGCGGGCCATTGCGATCGCCGATGCTGCCCGCCGGTTAGTCAAACTACGCGACCGGTGGCTGTATCCGCCGAAGTGGGTCGAGTGGATGGAGCAGCCGGTGGCGGGGTATCCAAAGCGGGCGGTGCCGACCCGGGCCGCTCCGGTGCGGGAACTAGGGCGGCGGACGCTCACAAATCTGTATAACGAGCGGCCTCAGTGGCTTGTCAACGCGCACGCAGACTTGGACACCGCTGTCGCCAAAGCCTTAATATGCCTTCCGTCTTATTGTGCAACGCCTATCATTCTGACGTCATATCCGAACCGAAGAGAACCAAGACGCCAAACTGGCCAGCACCCACCTTCTCATCATCGCACGTTACTAACGCTGACTATATCCCTGACACACGACACTACATATCTTCTGTTATCGTTACTGCCGACACGACCGTTTCACGCCGTCCCTACACTACTCATGCTCAACAGGCGCTCCCGCATCCCTCAAGAATCGCCGTCCTCGATTGCAGGGTCAGAAATCAGTCCGGCCGATATGAGTTCTATTCTCTTCACTGCCACAAGAAAACCCATACCATGAATAAACCTATGTGGAAGCTCCTCCGATAGACTGACAACTGACTGTGCGTGCCTTCCAACTTCGTCTAAGCGCGACGCCTGCGATTTCATCTGTTTCTCAGCAATGACCTGCCTATAGTGTTCGATCAGTGGCGATTCATAGGAGCCTTGCCTCAACGACTCCGCAATTTCATGGCCCGCCACGACAACTGATGCTTCAAACTGACAAGCAGATATTTTGCTTCTGAGATTTGTTCCCTCGACGCCTTGATGAATCCTGTCAATCACATCTCGATCCGAACTTTCACCACGGATGAATTTCCAATATATTTCTGAATCAAGAAATCTTAGGATAAGAGCAATGACAGCTGCTGTTGCGAATGACCTCTGATTGGTGGCCAGCGACCCTAATACCAATCCTAAGCGATGCGTTGCTTGTGCCACGCCACGCAAGCTAACACCTGAATCGCTAAAGTAATCAACAATCATTGCTTTGCAAAGACCCCAGGTTTGCTGCCCATCGACATCCTGAGTTCTGCTGAAGTAGCCGTCGAAATCCGTTCTGTCCAACAAAGCATCAATAAAACTTGCTCGATCTGGTTCCGGGAGCATTAGGTCAACATCGAAGAATCTTCGCAAGTACCCCTTCGCGTCAAAGTCACGTCCATAAACGGCTTTGACTGAGTGCGCGAGTTCGCCCCGATTCACAGCCAGAACGAATACAATGTGACTTGCCGAGAATATGTGCTTGGCAATCTCAAGAAGCTCGATGGCATACGATGGTCGGCATCGATCCAACTCATCAATCAAGACGATTAATGGTCGACCACTCCGGCTCTTAGAGAGGGTCGCTGCCATCGCCTCAAGAGAGTCCCTAAAGTCTTCGACGTATTGCTTGCCCTCTTGATACTGTCTCAATCTCACTTCGGCATGTGACTCCGCAACTTCGTCCCATTGCCTCAGGATCGCCTCAAGATCCATTAGCCCACCAGTTGCGGCTCTCAAGGCCGGCGGGATAGCAATCCTGATCAGCTTCTTCGAAGCTACTCTTAGTCTTTCGACTTTAGCTGATTCTACTTCGAGGTACTCCTCGAATCCATCTGTCAGTTCTGCCGAGAAAGCAACGAGAGGATCTCCTGCAAAGTCGGTCTCCCAAGCATTGAATTCAACCACTGGGAAATTGTTGTTTCGTAGATACTGCGCCAGAATCCTGAGGAACGTGGTCTTTCCACTTCCCCATTCCGAGTCTACGGCGATCACGCATGGACCTTCGATGGATCCAGCCAAATGCGTGAGAACCTCGACAGTCTCTTTTCGATCAAGTAGGTCGTTCTCGAACGGATCCTCACTTGGACCCTGAGGCACTTCAATGTCGAGCGGCTGGATGCGTATTCCCATCTGTGCTCCTATTGCGCAGTGTTGTGAGGATGCGATGTGTCCGGAGATATTCCCAATCTTGTTTCCTGCTGCAAGCGCCGCTGCTCAGGGCAATTCAAGCCTACACTCAAGCAACAATGTTACAAGCGGCATCGAGTCTGCATCGCGACTAGTGGCGAGCTTTGCCACACGGAATATTGACTGAGTCGGATATCGGACGCGGGTGCAAAGCGAGATCCCTCGGGGGACCTCGGGATGAGAGTGGGGGCGAGCGCGGTGGGGGATCCCCGTTTCGGATCGAGGTCCGCGGCAGGCTCTACGTTGGGATGACGGGGCGGTGTTATGAGTTTCGAGCGGAAGAGGCTGGTCTGAGACCAGCCCCTAGAGCGGAGTAGACGAACGACCGGAAGACGGGCCGGTCGGGGACCCGCCCCAACGCGAGATAGGCTAGCCGCGAGTGGAGGGCGGTGAGTGGGAGGGTTGGGCCTAGGACTCCTGGTTCTCGGAGGGGATGGGATTAGGCGATTTTGGTGAGGTGATTGAGGGAGGTGGGTCGCTGGCGGGTCGGATGTAGAAACGCCTGAAGTCCTCACCGCTTTCTGGATCTCGAAGGATAAACATGGCCCTGGTGATTTTCACGATTTCGCCGTGCCGACCATCGTTGTCCACCACGGTCTGCCCGACGACGAACTCGACTTCGTCGTCGTCGCCCTCCGGTGTTACGTCTTCTCCGCCGGCCAGGTCAAGCGCCGCAGCCACCTGATCCAGAGTCACTTCAAAGAACTCGCGCCCTGACGGCACCCGCGACGGTTCAAAGATGGTGTGCAGCGCGGACTCAACCTCAAGGTAGCGATCCGCGTGCCGCGCAATCTCACAGGTGAATGGGGCGGAGGCGCGGAGGACGGCCTCGGTGGGTTGGGTGGTGGAGCCTTTGTGGTTCGACACGGACCTTCGGGGACTTTGGGTCGGCTCACCACGAACTTGAGGGGTGGACCGAGGGTTGGGTGCCCGGAAGAGGCCGGTCTGAGACGCGGCCCCTACGCAAGAACGGATATGGACGGCGGAGAACAGCGTGCGGAGAAGGCGGGACTCGAGGCGGCACTTCGGGATTGCGTGGGGTGGGCCGATAGACTGGCGCTGAGACGGGTTGTGAAGGATCTGCAGGGCTTTGGAGGGGGCGGACCGAGTCCCGGCGGTGTGCGCGTTACGGGAAGGTGCGCCGGTATGCGGACGAGTATGGACATGACGAAGGAAGGCCTGGATCTCTCGCAGGACGCGTTGGCCGCGTATTGCGAGCGGTGGAAGATCGTCGAGATATCACTGATCGATTCCAATCCAACGGCGGACGCTGGCGCCGACGCTCCTATCGAATTCCTGATGCGGTTTCAGCCCGAGGTGATGCGCCGCTACGCCGATGCGGTTGCCATGGAGCAGGAACTGGCCGACCTGGTGGGCCGGGACGTGGAGGTGGTGGACTACCGGTCGGTTGTCGATTGGAACGACAACTCGATTCGTCGCACGGCCATCCTGGAATCGGCTCAGACGGTTTATGCCGCGTGAGGAACTGGCGTACCTGCAGGACATTCTGAGCGCGGCGCACCAAGCGTGCACCCACGCGCGCGGACTGACGTTTTCGGAGTTCACGCAGAGTCGTCTACATCGAAGCGCCGTGCAGTGGGAACTGACGGTGATTGGCGAGGCCTCGGCCGGGGTGAGCCTGGATACGAAGGTTGCTCATCCGGAGATTCCGTGGTGGCAAATGACGGGGATGCGCAATCGAATCGTGCACCGATATTTCGGCGTGGACCTGGACATTCTGTGGTCGGTGGTTCGGGAGGATCTGCCGGTTCTGATTGATCGCGTGGGGGCGGTGGTTCGCGGGGGGACTCATTGAGGGCGATTGGCGCTGGGGGCTGGGTGGTTCGGCGGAGGCCGGTGGGTACTCCGGACCGGCTCAGCACCGAAGGGGGGTGAGGAAGTAGTGAGCGGAGAGAATTGTGTGGTGAGGCGGAGGCGGAAGGGGCTGCGTGGGTGGGTTGGGGTGGTTCTTGGTGGTGAGGACTCGCGGTGGGTTCAGTCGGTGCGACTGTCGAAGAGCCGATCGATCCTGTCCGTCAGGTAGTCGTGCTGCCGCGCGTTTTCGTCGCGAAACTGCCGAAAGTCGGCACGAATATCGCGAATGTCTGTACGCAAGTCGCGAATCTCGGCTTGCATCCGCCGGATGATCCAAACAATGCCGCCAAAACCGGTCAGCCCGCCCAGAATGGTCACCGCCAGATTGAGCGTGTCAACCAGGTCCGGTGTCATACGGCGAAGGTACCACGGGGAGCGGTGGGGACACGGATTGGCGCGGAGGCCAGGGTGCCTGGGGGTTTTGTGGTTCGACACGACTCACCACGAACGGGGTGGGCCGGCGGGCAGGGCGCGGAGGGACGGCCTAACGGGTTGGGTGCTGGGAGTCTTGTGGTTCGACACGGCCTTCCGCGGACTCCAGGCCGGCTCACCACGAACGGGATGGGGTCCGGGGTTGGTGGGTGCGCGGAAGACTACGGAAAGATTCGGACGTGGACCGAGAGATCACGGGCGGAGCAAGACCGAGCGCGGAAGACCCCTCACCCTGACCCTTTCCCCAGGAGAGGGATTAAGACTAGGGCTCGGCGAGCCAGGTTTCGAGGTGTTCGTCGTCGGTGGGGGTCCAGTGGCCCTGGTGGGCGTTGGTCATGGCTTCGTGGTATTCGGCGGGGGTGAGGCTTTGGCGCCAGGCGAGGAAGTTGTGGCGGTCGTTGTGTTTGGCCTGGGTGTCGGCGTGGTCGAAGTCGAC